>CAVYYU010000008.1:0-1176873 GCA_963772805.1 uncultured Gammaproteobacteria bacterium | reverse complement strand
GTGACATTAATTAAATTGCTGTAAGCGATATTGCCAGCGACGTCGGTGACTTGGGTTCTGAATTGGTAATCGCCGTCAACGAGGTTGCTTTGTGCGGCGGTGGTATCAGTCCAGTTAGCACCATTATCTACAGATACTTGATAAACCACGCTGCTGCCCACTTCATTACCTGCAACACTCAAATCAAAGGTCTTGTCTTGACTGATAAAGTCAGTTGCACTGATGCCGGAATCACTGAAATTATTGAGTGATAAGGTACCGGCCGCGGGAGCTGTGGTATCGACGGTGACATTAATTAAGTTGCTGTAAGCGATATTGCCAGCGACATCGGTGACTTGGGTTCTGAATTGGTAATCGCCATCGTTTAAGTTGCTTTGAGCGGCGGTGGTATCAGACCAGTTAGCACCATTGTCAGTTGATACTTGATAAACGACACTGCTGCCCACTTCATTACCTGCAATGCTCAGATCGAAGGCCTTGTCTTGACTGATAAAGTCAGTTGCACTGATGCCGGAATCACTGAAGTTATTGAGTGATAAGGTACCGGCCGCGGGAGCTGTGGTATCGACGGTGACATTAATTAAGTTGCTGTAAGCGATATTGCCAGCGACATCGGTGACTTGGGTTCTGAATTGGTAATCGCCATCGCTTAAGTTGCTTTGTGCGGCAGTGGTATCAGTCCAGTTAGCGCCATTATCTACGGATACTTGATAGACGATGCTGCTGCCCACTTCATTGCCTGCAACACTCAAATCAAAGGTCTTGTCTTGGCTGATAAAGTCAGTCGCACTGATGCCGGAATCACTGAAGTTGTTGAGTGACAAGGTGCCTGCAGCGGGGGATGTCGTATCGACGGTGACATTGATTAAATTGCTGTAAGCGATGTTGCCAGCGACATCGGTGACTTGGGTTCTGAATTGGTAATCGCCATCGTTTAAGTTGCTTTGTGCGGCGGTGGTATCAGTCCAGTTAGCACCATTATCTACGGATACTTGATAGACGACGCTGCTGCCGACTTCATTGCCTGCAACACTCAAATCAAAGGTCTTGTCTTGGCTGATAAAATCGGTCGCACTGATGCCAGAATCACTGAAGTTATTGAGTGACAAGGTGCCTGCAGCGGGAGATGTCGTATCGACGGTGACATTAATTAAGTTGCTGTAAGCGATATTGCCAGCGACATCGGTGACTTGGGTTCTGAATTGATAATCGCCATCAGCGAGGTTGCTTTGAGCGGCGGTGGTATCAGACCAGTTAGCACCATTATCACTGGATACTTGATAAACGACACTGCTGCCGACTTCATTGCCTGCAATGCTCAAATCAAAGGTCTTGTCTTGGCTGATGAAGTCAGTGGCACTGATGCCGGAATCACTGAAGTTGTTGAGTGAGAAGGTGCCCGCACTGGGTGCGGTGGTATCGACGGTGACATTAATTAAGTTGCTGTAAGCGATATTGCCGGCGACGTCGGTGACTTGGGTCCTGAATTGGTAATCGCCGTCAACGAGGTTGCTTTGTGCGGCAGTGGTATCAGTCCAGTTAGCACCATTGTCTACGGATACTTGATAGACGATGCTGCTGCCCACTTCATTGCCTGCGATGCTCAAATCAAAGGATTTGTCTTGGCTGATGAAATCGGTCGCACTGATGCCAGAATCACTGAAATTATTGAGTGATAAGGTACCGGCCGCGGGAGCTGTGGTATCGACGGTGACATTAATTAAGTTGCTGTAAGCGATGTTGCCAGCGACGTCGGTGACTTGGGTTCTGAATTGGTAATCGCCGTCAACGAGGTTACTTTGTGCGGCGGTGGTATCAGTCCAGTTAGCGCCATTATCTACTGATACTTGATAAACCACGCTGCTGCCCACTTCATTACCTGCAACACTCAAATCAAAGGTCTTGTCTTGACTGATAAAGTCAGTTGCACTGATGCCGGAATCGCTGAAGTTATTGAGTGATAAGGTACCGGCCGCGGGAGCTGTAGTATCGACGGTGACATTAATTAAGTTGCTGTAAGCGATATTGCCAGCGACATCGGTGACTTGGGTTCTGAATTGGTAATCGCCGTCAACGAGGTTGTTTTGTGCCGCGGTGGTATCAGTCCAGTTAGCGCCATTATCTACTGATACTTGATAAACCACGCTGCTGCCCACTTCATTGCCTGCGATGCTCAGATCGAAGGCCTTGTCTTGACTGATAAAATCAGTCGCACTGATGCCAGAATCACTGAAGTTATTGAGTGATAAGGTACCGGCCGCGGGAGCTGTGGTATCGACGGTGACATTGATTAAATTGCTGTAAGCGATATTGCCGGCGACGTCGGTGACTTGGGTCCTGAATTGGTAATCGCCGTCAGCGAGATTGCTTTGAGCGGCGGTGGTATCAGACCAGTTAGCACCATTATCAGTGGATATTTGATAAACGACACTGCTGCCGACTTCATTGCCTGCAATGCTCAGATCGAAGGTCTTGTCTTGGCTGATGAAGTCAGTGGCACTGATGCCAGAATCACTGAAGTTGTTGAGTGAGAGCGTGCCCGCACTAGGTGCGGTGGTATCGACGGTGACATTGATTAAATTGCTGTAAGCGATGTTGCCAGCGACATCGGTGACTTGGGTTCTGAATTGGTAATCGCCATCGCTTAAGTTGCTTTGTGCGGCAGTGGTATCAGACCAGTTAGCGCCATTGTCTACGGATACTTGATAAACCACGCTGCTGCCGACTTCATTGCCTGCAACACTCAAATCAAAGGTCTTGTCTTGGCTGATGAAGTCAGTGGCACTGATGCCGGAATCACTGAAGTTGTTGAGTGAGAGCGTGCCCGCACTAGGTGCGGTGGTATCGACGGTGACGTTAATTAAATTGCTGTAAGCGATGTTGCCAGCGACGTCGGTGACTTGGGTTCTGAATTGGTAATCGCCGTCAACGAGGTTGTTTTGTGCCGCGGTGGTATCAGTCCAGTTAGCACCATTATCTACAGATACTTGATAAACCACGCTGCTGCCCACTTCATTACCTGCAATGCTCAAATCAAAGGCCTTGTCTTGACTGATAAAATCGGTCGCACTGATGCCAGAATCACTGAAATTATTGAGTGATAAGGTACCGGCCGCGGGAGCTGTGGTATCGACGGTGACATTAATTAAGTTGCTGTAAGCGATATTGCCAGCGACATCGGTGACTTGGGTTCTAAATTGATAATCGCCATCGTTTAAGTTGCTTTGAGCGGCGGTGGTATCAGACCAGTTAGCACCATTATCAGTGGATATTTGATAAACGACACTGCTGCCGACTTCATTGCCTGCAATGCTCAGATCGAAGGCCTTGTCTTGACTGATAAAATCAGTTGCACTGATGCCAGAATCACTGAAGTTATTGAGTGACAAGGTGCCTGCAGCGGGGGATGTGGTATCGACGGTGACGTTAATTAAATTGCTGTAAGCGATATTGCCAGCGACATCGGTGACTTGGGTTCTGAATTGGTAATCGCCGTCAACGAGGTTGCTTTGTGCGGCAGTGGTATCAGTCCAGTTAGCACCATTGTCTACGGATACTTGATAGACGATGCTGCTGCCCACTTCATTGCCTGCGATGCTCAAATCAAAGGATTTGTCTTGGCTGATGAAATCGGTCGCACTGATGCCAGAATCACTGAAATTATTGAGTGATAAGGTACCGGCCGCGGGAGCTGTGGTATCGACGGTGACATTGATTAAATTGCTGTAAGCGATATTGCCGGCGACGTCGGTGACCTGGGTTCTGAATTGGTAATCGCCATCGTTTAAGTTGCTTTGTGCCGCGGTGGTATCGGTCCAGTTAGCGCCATTGTCTACGGATACTTGATAGACGATACTGCTGTCGACTTCATTGCCTGCGATGCTCAGATCGAAGGCCTTGTCTTGACTGATAAAATCAGTTGCACTGATGCCGGAATCGCTGAAGTTGTTGAGTGATAAGGTACCGGCCGCGGGAGCTGTGGTATCGACGGTGACATTGATTAAATTGCTGTAAGCGATATTGCCGGCGACGTCGGTGACTTGGGTCCTGAATTGGTAATCGCCGTCAGCGAGATTGCTTTGAGCGGCGGTGGTATCAGACCAGTTAGCACCATTATCAGTGGATATTTGATAAACGACACTGCTGCCGACTTCATTGCCTGCAATGCTCAGATCGAAGGCCTTGTCTTGGCTGATAAAATCGGTCGCACTGATGCCAGAATCACTGAAGTTATTGAGTGACAAGGTGCCTGCAGCGGGAGCTGTGGTATCGACGGTGACATTAATTAAGTTGCTGTAAGCGATATTGCCAGCGACATCGGTGACTTGGGTTCTGAATTGGTAATCGCCGTCAACGAGGTTACTTTGTGCGGCAGTGGTATCAGACCAGTTAGCGCCATTATCTACTGATACTTGATAAACCACGCTGCTGCCGACTTCATTGCCTGCAACACTCAAATCAAAGGTCTTGTCTTGGCTGATGAAGTCAGTGGCACTGATGCCGGAATCACTGAAGTTGTTGAGTGAGAGCGTGCCCGCACTAGGTGCGGTGGTATCGACGGTGACATTAATTAAGTTGCTGTAGGCGATATTGCCAGCGACATCGGTGACTTGGGTTCTAAATTGATAATTGCCATCGCTTAAGTTACTTTGAGCGGCGGTGGTATCAGACCAGTTAGCACCATTATCAGTGGATACTTGATAGACCACGCTGCTGCCCACTTCATTACCTGCGATGCTCAGATCGAAGGCCTTGTCTTGACTGATAAAATCAGTTGCACTGATGCCGGAATCGCTGAAGTTGTTGAGTGATAAGGTACCGGCCGCGGGAGCTGTGGTATCGACGGTGACATTGATTAAATTGCTGTAAGCGATGTTGCCAGCGACATCGGTGACTTGGGTCCTGAATTGGTAATCGCCGTCAACGAGGTTGCTTTGTGCGGCAGTGGTATCAGTCCAGTTAGCACCATTATCTACTGATACTTGATAGACCACGCTGCTGCCCACTTCATTACCTGCAATGCTCAGATCGAAGGCCTTGTCTTGACTGATAAAGTCAGTTGCACTGATGCCGGAATCACTGAAGTTGTTGAGTGAGAGCGTGCCCGCAGCGGGGGATGTCGTATCGACGGTGACATTGATTAAATTGCTGTAGGCGATGTTGCCAGCGACATCGGTGACCTGGGTTCTGAATTGGTAATCGCCATCGTTTAAGTTGCTTTGTGCCGCGGTGGTATCAGACCAGTTAGCACCATTATCAGTGGATATTTGATAAACGACACTGCTGCCCACTTCATTACCTGCAACACTCAAATCAAAGGTCTTGTCTTGACTGATAAAGTCAGTTGCACTGATGCCGGAATCGCTGAAGTTATTGAGTGATAAGGTACCGGCCGCGGGAGCTGTGGTATCGACGGTGACATTAATTAAATTGCTGTAAGCGATATTGCCAGCGACATCGGTGACTTGGGTTCTGAATTGGTAATCGCCGTCAACGAGGTTACTTTGTGCGGCAGTGGTATCAGTCCAGTTAGCGCCATTATCTACTGATACTTGATAAACCACGCTGCTGCCCACTTCATTACCTGCAACACTCAAATCAAAGGTCTTGTCTTGACTGATAAAGTCAGTTGCACTGATGCCGGAATCGCTGAAGTTATTGAGTGATAAGGTACCGGCCGCGGGAGCTGTGGTATCGACGGTGACATTAATTAAGTTGCTGTAAGCGATATTGCCGGCGACGTCGGTGACTTGGGTTCTGAATTGGTAATCGCCGTCAGCGAGATTGCTTTGAGCGGCGGTGGTATCAGACCAGTTAGCACCATTATCAGTGGATATTTGATAAACGACACTGCTGCCGACTTCATTGCCTGCAATGCTCAGATCGAAGGCCTTGTCTTGACTGATGAAATCGGTCGCACTGATGCCGGAATCACTGAAATTGTTGAGTGATAAGCGTACCGGCCGCGGGAGCCGTGGTATCGACGGTGACATTAATTAAGTTGCTGTAAGCGATATTGCCAGCGACATCGGTGACTTGGGTTCTAAATTGATAATTGCCATCGCTTAAGTTACTTTGTGCGGCAGTGGTATCAGTCCAGTTAGCGCCATTGTCTACGGATACTTGATAGACGATACTGCTGCCCACTTCATTACCTGCAATGCTCAGATCGAAGGCCTTGTCTTGACTGATAAAGTCAGTTGCACTGATGCCGGAATCGCTGAAGTTATTGAGTGATAAGGTACCGGCCGCGGGAGCTGTGGTATCGACGGTGACATTGATTAAATTGCTGTAAGCGATATTGCCGGCGACGTCGGTGACCTGGGTTCTGAATTGGTAATCGCCATCGTTTAAGTTGCTTTGTGCCGCGGTGGTATCGGTCCAGTTAGCGCCATTGTCTACGGATACTTGATAGACGATACTGCTGTCGACTTCATTGCCTGCGATGCTCAGATCGAAGGCCTTGTCTTGACTGATAAAATCAGTTGCACTGATGCCGGAATCGCTGAAGTTGTTGAGTGATAAGGTACCGGCCGCGGGAGCTGTGGTATCGACGGTGACATTGATTAAATTGCTGTAAGCGATATTGCCGGCGACGTCGGTGACTTGGGTCCTGAATTGGTAATCGCCGTCAACGAGGTTGCTTTGTGCGGCAGTGGTATCAGTCCAGTTAGCACCATTGTCAGTTGATACTTGATAAACCACGCTGCTGCCGACTTCATTGCCTGCAACACTCAAATCAAAGGTCTTGTCTTGACTGATGAAATCGGTCGCACTGATGCCAGAATCACTGAAGTTGTTGAGTGAGAGCGTGCCCGCAGCGGGGGATGTCGTATCGACGGTGACATTGATTAAATTGCTGTAAGCGATGTTGCCAGCGACATCGGTGACCTGGGTTCTGAATTGGTAATCGCCATCGTTTAAGTTGCTTTGTGCCGCGGTGGTATCAGTCCAGTTAGCACCACTGTCAGTTGATACTTGATAAACGACACTGCTGCCCACTTCATTACCTGCAACACTCAAATCAAAGGTCTTGTCTTGACTGATAAAGTCAGTTGCACTGATGCCGGAATCGCTGAAGTTATTGAGTGATAAGGTACCGGCCGCGGGAGCTGTGGTATCGACGGTGACATTAATTAAGTTGCTGTAAGCGATATTGCCAGCGACATCGGTGACTTGGGTTCTGAATTGATAATTGCCATCGCTTAAGTTACTTTGAGCGGCGGTGGTATCAGACCAGTTAGCACCATTATCTACTGATACTTGATAGACCACGCTGCTGCCCACTTCATTACCTGCAATGCTCAGATCGAAGGCCTTGTCTTGACTGATAAAGTCAGTTGCACTGATGCCGGAATCACTGAAGTTGTTGAGTGAGAGCGTGCCCGCACTAGGTGCGGTGGTATCGACGGTGACATTAATTAAGTTGCTGTAAGCGATGTTGCCAGCGACATCGGTGACTTGGGTTCTAAATTGATAATTGCCATCGCTTAAGTTACTTTGAGCGGCGGTGGTATCAGTCCAGTTAGCGCCATTATCTACTGATACTTGATAAACCACGCTGCTGCCCACTTCATTACCTGCGATGCTCAGATCGAAGGCCTTGTCTTGACTGATAAAATCAGTTGCACTGATGCCGGAATCGCTGAAGTTGTTGAGTGATAAGGTACCGGCCGCGGGAGCTGTGGTATCGACGGTGACATTGATTAAATTGCTGTAAGCGATATTGCCGGCGACGTCGGTGACTTGGGTCCTGAATTGGTAATCGCCGTCAACGAGGTTGCTTTGTGCGGCAGTGGTATCAGTCCAGTTAGCACCATTGTCTACGGATACTTGATAGACGACGCTGCTGCCCACTTCATTGCCTGCGATGCTCAGATCGAAGGCCTTGTCTTGACTGATAAAATCAGTGGCACTGATGCCAGAATCACTGAAGTTGTTGAGTGAGAGCGTGCCCGCACTAGGTGCGGTGGTATCGACGGTGACATTAATTAAGTTGCTGTAAGCGATATTGCCGGCGACGTCGGTGACTTGGGTCCTGAATTGGTAATCGCCGTCAACGAGGTTGCTTTGTGCGGCAGTGGTATCAGTCCAGTTAGCACCATTGTCTACGGATACTTGATAGACGATGCTGCTGCCCACTTCATTGCCTGCGATGCTCAAATCAAAGGATTTGTCTTGGCTGATGAAATCGGTCGCACTGATGCCAGAATCACTGAAATTATTGAGTGATAAGGTACCGGCCGCGGGAGCTGTGGTATCGACGGTGACATTAATTAAGTTGCTGTAAGCGATGTTGCCAGCGACATCGGTGACTTGGGTTCTAAATTGGTAATCGCCATCGCTTAAGTTACTTTGAGCGGCGGTGGTATCAGTCCAGTTAGCGCCATTATCTACTGATACTTGATAAACCACGCTGCTGCCCACTTCATTACCTGCAACACTCAAATCAAAGGTCTTGTCTTGACTGATAAAGTCAGTTGCACTGATGCCGGAATCGCTGAAGTTATTGAGTGATAAGGTACCGGCCGCGGGAGCTGTGGTATCGACGGTGACATTAATTAAGTTGCTGTAAGCGATATTGCCAGCGACATCGGTGACTTGGGTTCTGAATTGGTAATCGCCGTCAACGAGGTTACTTTGTGCGGCAGTGGTATCAGACCAGTTAGCGCCATTATCTACAGATACTTGATAAACCACGCTGCTGCCCACTTCATTACCTGCAACACTCAAATCAAAGGTCTTGTCTTGACTGATAAAGTCAGTTGCACTGATGCCGGAATCACTGAAATTATTGAGTGATAAGGTACCGGCCGCGGGAGCTGTGGTATCGACGGTGACATTAATTAAGTTGCTGTAAGCGATATTGCCAGCGACATCGGTGACTTGGGTTCTGAATTGGTAATCGCCGTCAACGAGGTTGTTTTGTGCCGCAGTGGTATCAGACCAGTTAGCGCCATTATCTACAGATACTTGATAAACCACGCTGCTGCCCACTTCATTACCTGCAACACTCAAATCAAAGGTCTTGTCTTGACTGATAAAGTCAGTTGCACTGATGCCGGAATCACTGAAATTATTGAGTGATAAGGTACCGGCCGCGGGAGCTGTGGTATCGACGGTGACATTAATTAAGTTGCTGTAAGCGATATTGCCAGCGACATCGGTGACTTGGGTTCTGAATTGGTAATCGCCGTCAACGAGGTTGCTTTGTGCCGCGGTGGTATCAGTCCAGTTAGCACCATTATCTACAGATACTTGATAAACCACGCTGCTGCCGACTTCATTGCCTGCAACACTCAAATCAAAGGTCTTGTCTTGACTGATGAAATCGGTCGCACTGATGCCAGAATCACTGAAGTTGTTGAGTGAGAGCGTGCCCGCAGCGGGGGATGTCGTATCGACGGTGACATTGATTAAATTGCTGTAGGCGATGTTGCCAGCGACATCGGTGACCTGGGTTCTGAATTGGTAATCGCCATCGTTTAAGTTGCTTTGTGCCGCGGTGGTATCAGACCAGTTAGCACCATTATCAGTGGATACTTGATAAACGACACTGCTGCCCACTTCATTACCTGCAATACTCAAATCAAAGGTCTTGTCTTGACTGATAAAGTCAGTTGCACTGATGCCGGAATCGCTGAAGTTATTGAGTGATAAGGTACCGGCCGCGGGAGCTGTGGTATCGACGGTGACATTAATTAAGTTGCTGTAAGCGATATTGCCAGCGACATCGGTGACTTGGGTTCTGAATTGGTAATCGCCGTCAACGAGGTTACTTTGTGCGGCAGTGGTATCAGACCAGTTAGCGCCATTATCTACTGATACTTGATAAACCACGCTGCTGCCGACTTCATTGCCTGCAACACTCAAATCAAAGGTCTTGTCTTGGCTGATAAAATCGGTCGCACTGATGCCAGAATCACTGAAGTTATTGAGTGACAAGGTGCCTGCAGCGGGTGCTGTGGTATCGACGGTGACATTAATTAAGTTGCTGTAAGCGATATTGCCAGCGACATCGGTGACTTGGGTTCTGAATTGGTAATCGCCGTCAACGAGGTTACTTTGTGCGGCAGTGGTATCAGACCAGTTAGCGCCATTATCTACTGATACTTGATAAACCACGCTGCTGCCGACTTCATTGCCTGCAACACTCAAATCAAAGGTCTTGTCTTGGCTGATGAAATCGGTCGCACTGATGCCAGAATCGCTGAAGTTATTGAGTGATAAGGTACCGGCCGCGGGAGCTGTGGTATCGACGGTGACATTGATTAAATTGCTGTAGGCGATGTTGCCAGCGACATCGGTGACCTGGGTTCTGAATTGGTAATCGCCATCGCTTAAGTTGCTTTGTGCGGCAGTGGTATCAGACCAGTTAGCGCCATTGTCTACGGATACTTGATAGACGATACTGCTGCCGACTTCATTGCCTGCAACACTCAAATCAAAGGTCTTGTCTTGGCTGATAAAATCGGTCGCACTGATGCCGGAATCACTGAAGTTATTGAGTGATAAGGTACCGGCCGCGGGAGCTGTGGTATCGACGGTGACATTAATTAAGTTGCTGTAAGCGATATTGCCAGCGACATCGGTGACTTGGGTTCTGAATTGGTAATCGCCGTCAACGAGGTTACTTTGTGCGGCAGTGGTATCAGTCCAGTTAGCACCATTGTCAGTTGATACTTGATAAACCACGCTGCTGCCCACTTCATTGCCTGCGATGCTCAGATCGAAGGCCTTGTCTTGACTGATAAAATCAGTTGCACTGATGCCGGAATCGCTGAAGTTGTTGAGTGATAAGGTACCGGCCGCGGGAGCTGTGGTATCGACGGTGACATTGATTAAATTGCTGTAAGCGATATTGCCGGCGACGTCGGTGACTTGGGTCCTGAATTGGTAATCGCCGTCAGCGAGATTGCTTTGAGCGGCGGTGGTATCAGACCAGTTAGCACCATTATCAGTGGATATTTGATAAACGACACTGCTGCCGACTTCATTGCCTGCAATGCTCAGATCGAAGGCCTTGTCTTGGCTGATAAAATCGGTCGCACTGATGCCAGAATCACTGAAGTTATTGAGTGACAAGGTGCCTGCAGCGGGGGATGTCGTATCGACGGTGACATTAATTAAATTGCTGTAAGCGATGTTGCCAGCGACATCGGTGACTTGGGTTCTAAATTGATAATTGCCATCGCTTAAGTTACTTTGAGCGGCGGTGGTATCAGACCAGTTAGCACCATTATCAGTGGATATTTGATAAACGACACTGCTGCCGACTTCATTGCCTGCAATGCTCAGATCGAAGGCCTTGTCTTGACTGATAAAGTCAGTTGCACTGATGCCGGAATCACTGAAGTTATTGAGTGATAAGGTACCGGCCGCGGGAGCTGTGGTATCGACGGTGACATTAATTAAGTTGCTGTAGGCGATATTGCCAGCGACATCGGTGACTTGGGTTCTGAATTGGTAATCGCCATCGTTTAAGTTGCTTTGTGCGGCAGTGGTATCAGTCCAGTTAGCGCCATTGTCTACGGATACTTGATAGACGATGCTGCTGCCGACTTCATTGCCTGCAACACTCAAATCAAAGGTCTTGTCTTGACTGATGAAGTCAGTGGCGCTGATGCCGGAATCACTGAAGTTGTTGAGTGAGAGCGTGCCCGCAGCGGGAGCTGTGGTATCGACGGTGACATTGATTAAATTGCTGTAAGCGATATTGCCAGCGACGTCGGTGACTTGGGTCCTGAATTGGTAATCGCCATCGGTTAAATTGCTTCGATTGGCGGTTGTGTTGACCCAATTTACGCCATTATCGATTGAGACTTGATAGACGACAGTGCTGCCTGCTTCGTTGCCAGCAAGGGTTAAATCAAAGGTATTGTCTTGACTGATAAAGTCGCTCGCACTGACACCGGTATCACTGAAGTTATTGAGTGAGAGGGTGCCTGCTGTGGCTGTGGTATCGACGGTCACGGTAATGATGTTGCTGGTGGCATTGTTGCCGGCGGTATCGGTGACGGATGTTCTGAATTTATAAAGGCCATCGGTTAAATTGGTTTGAGCGGCGGTGGTGGTGGACCATGTGACGCCGTTGTCGATTGATTTTTGATAGATGACGGTGCTGCCTGCTTCGTTGCCGGCAAGGGATAAGTCAAAGGTTTTGTCATTGCTGATAAAGTCGGTGGCGCTAACGCCTGAGTCAATGAAGTTCGCGAGTGACAAGGTTCCTGCGGCGGGCGCTGCGGTGTCGATGGTGACGGTGATTACATTGCCGATGGCGTTGTTGCCGGCGGCATCGGTGACGGACGTTCTGAATTTATAGATACCGTCGGTTAAGCTTGTTTGGGCGGTTGTAGTTGTCGTCCAGGTGACGCCGTTGTCGGTTGATTTTTGATAGACGACGGTGCTGCCTGCCTCGTTGCCAGCAAGGGTTAAATCAAAGGTATTGTCTTGACTGATGAAGTCGCTCGCACTGATGCCGGTATCGGTAAAATTATTAAGGGAGAGCGTGCCGGCCGCGGGGGCTACTGTGTCATAGGTAAAGGTGAAGGTGGTCGGTGTGGACACGTTGCCTGCGACATCGGTTTCACGGACGTAGACGGTGTTAGCGCCTTGGGTTAGTGTGGGTGCTGTGCCTGTCCAGGTTGTACCGTTGCTGCTGTATTCAATGAGCGCGCCACTTTCAGTACCGGTGACATTTAAGGTGCCGACATTGGTTATCTTGTCAGAGCCGCTGCTGCCGGTGTCAGTCGTTAGTGCTACTGTTGGTGCGGCGACGACAGTATCATAAGTGAAGGTGTAGGCGGTGGCCGCAGAGATATTGCCGGCGACATCGGTTTGACGGACATAAACGGTATTAGCACCTTGAGTTAATGCGGGAGCGGTACTTCCCCAGGTGACATTGTCACTGCTGTATTGGATGGTGGCGCCACTTTCAGTGCCGCTGACACTCAAGGTCCCTATATTGGTTATCTTGTCGGAGCCGCTGGTGCCTGAGTCGGTGGTTAATCCAACAACAGGGGCTGTAGGGGCAATGGTATCCACAGTTATACTAACGGGTGTTGAACTTAGCCCGGTTCGTGTTAAATGTGTAACTTTGGCAGTAATATTAAAAGTACCATCACCTTGGGTGGATATCACCGAGGTGGGGATAAGAACGGCCGCATTGGTAGCTGTGATGTCTCCTGCCAAGAGTGTGTAGTTAACTGTTTGGCTGCCCCAATTTATAGTTAAGGTATCTCCTGTTTTTGCATCAATGGGAAGTCCTACGTTTACTATTGTACCACCACCACTTGTGGCTTCAGCAGCGTTAATGCCGCCACCAGCATTTTCTGGAACAGATAGAATAGTGGGTGTTTCGGGTACGCCTTGTACGGTTACAACCGATGCTAGTGATAGCGCTGTAGTGTTTGCGTTTGGCAGAGTTCCCGATCCACTATCAACAATTTGGGTCAACGTTAGGGTACGTGAAGCCTCGGTAGGGTTTTGGCTTGTATTTTGGTAACTTAAGCCATTGATAAGATTGTTCATGATAGATGACGATACGCCTGCAGTTTTGCTGAGGGTAACGGTGGCAACTCCACTATTTACTGTTACGTTATAACTTATGGTGTTGGTTGCGGTTGTACCGGATCCATTGGTGAGATTTATGACAGAACCATCTATGTTAATTTGCTCAGTTGAATCAGAAATATTATTTACTGTGAAGGTTAGTGATTTTATGGTTTGGCCGGATTCAATCGCTGAAACTGCAGCGTTACTAAAAAACGATACCGCGGTACCCGTTGAGATGCCTGCACCTTCAACAAAAGTTCCTCCCGTAGCGGTTACTGAAACAGTAGGGGCTGTGTCAATTGCGGTAATTGTAACGGTTCCTGCTAATGTTGCCGTCAGTGGGCCTCCTGTGCCGGTATTTCCTCCATCATTTAATATCACAGATACAGCGCGGGTTGGTGAGGCGCCACCAAAAGTAGGGTCTTGCGATGTGCTTGAGTATTGGAGTTGGGAGACTAACGCTTGAACTGCTGTTGATGTGGCGTTGCTATTAAGGGTAATCACCAGATCAGCAGCAGTGCCGCCGGTGTATGTACCAATTATTGTTCCAGCATAAGTGATATTAGCGCCACTAACGCCAATTTGCCCTGCTCCCACCCCTTGATTAATAACTTTAAGCACATCGCCTGTAACATAACTGGTGAACTTGGCAGTTACTGATCCATTGTTAAAGTTACTGGTATCAATATCTCCGGCTGTAATTGTTCCCGTTACAACAGCAATACCTGTTCCATTTTCAGTGTATGAACCACCTATTGTTCCGGTGGTTGTTAGAGTTGGTGCATCATTGACGGCTGTAATATTGATAGCACGTACTATGGATGTTGATAGTGCGCCACCGGTTCCCGTGTTACCAAGATCATTGACTGTCATGGTTAAGTTTGTGGTGCTTGCGGGAGAGTCACTTGGGTCGTTATAGGTAAAGGATCCCCCATTTGATCCCGTGAGGAGGTTATTTATTTGGGTAATGGTGCCTGTCAGGGTAATGGTACTTGTTCCTGAACCTGAAATGGATACGCCGGTTGTTCCTGCAGCGGCTGTTAATACGCCTTCACCGACAGAGAATGTGGCCGTTAAATTAGATGATCCTGCGTCAATGTCGCCAATGGAAATTCCCGTGCCAGAAAGTGTTAAATTGGTTTGCTCGATGGCGGAGTAGGACGTTGGAGTTATTGTTGCTGTCGGGGCGTCGTTCACGGCTGTAGATGTTATGGTTGCGGTGGCTGTATTCGTTGAATAAGCGGTTGATCCGCCTGTAGTTGACGTGTTTGCTGTTGTGCCGGCGGTTCCTGTTGTTTGGTCCCATGCGCGATAAGTGAATGTTCCGCCGCCACCATTAACTGCATTAGGTACAAAGCGAACTGTATCTGTTGAACGCAGGAGTAGTGATGTTGAGGTTGCAATCGTTGGGAAAGTAATCCATGTTGCGCCATTGTCTAACGAATATTGCCAACTTCCGTTGGTTGCTGTGCCAAGGGATGTAATGGCTATACCTTTCAAAGCGCCTGTGTTTGGATCCGTTACTGTGCCAAGAAACGAGCTAACAGCTTGCCCGGTGTTATTAATATCTTTTTCAGTGATTGTGGTTAACGTGGGTGCAAATACAGTCAACGATGGAGCTGTATTGGTTGCATTTACGGTAAATGTTAGTGTTTTTGCTGTCGGATCCAGGTCCACGCCACCGTTTGCTGTACCGCCACTGTCTTGTACTTTAAATTTTACGGTATAGGATGCATTGGTAGTGGCTGAAGTGTATATCAGCTTGCCAGCGTTAATATCGGCTATTGATATGTAACTATTGAGAGTGACTGTAACGCCATTGTTTTTTAGAGTTCCTGAGGTAGGTAAGGTCGTAATTTGGACGGCGATTAGACTATCTGCAGGATTATCTAAAGGGTCGGTGAAACCAAAATCAGCTGCTGAAATCACGTAATTACTGCTTTGGGTTAACGTTATTGTTTTATTGGTTCCCGAGGGCGCATCATTCACTGCAGTAATTGACAAGGTTGCTGTTAGGACATTACTTGCTAGTCCATTACTGTCATTGACCTGATAGTTTACTGCGCGCGAGGTCACGTTAGGCGCGTCACTGCTGTTTGAGTATTTTACTGCCCGTAATGCAGCTTGCCACTGTGCCAGAGTCGCTGTTGAGCCGGCAGAGGATAGTGATAACACACCGGTGGTAGTATTAAAACTGGCCGTAATGTTGCCCATGGTTGAGCCGTTATTTGTAAACGACAAAGCGTCTTGTCCTGATACATAATTGGTTATTGCAACTTGCGAACTGGATAACGTGCCACTGCTAATATCAGTCACAGTTAGTGCGGTATTAATCGCGCCAGCGGCGCTATTTTCAATGTAATTAAGAGGTGAGCTGGTGTTTGCTAATATTGGGCCTGATGCACTGGAAGTCATAATTGAAGCTGTATCCGTGATCACTGAAAATGGGGTGATGCCGCCGTTGTTGGTGGTATTTACTTTAGTACCTACAGCCCCTGAACTTTGATCCCAGGCGCGATATGTAATTGCACCTGTGCCTGCGTTTACACCATCGGGATTGAATCGAATTTTATCCGTTGAACGTAATAATAAAGATGAATTAACCGAGACTGTTCCCACGGATGTCCAGGTTGCACCATTATCCGTCGAGTACTGCCAGGTTCCGTTGGTGCTTGCTGCACTGATTATCGCAACGCCTTGGACAGCGCCCGCATCAACATCAGTCACATAACTCCAACTTCCTCCGGATGTGCCTTTAACAAAGTCGGAGACCAATTGCCCGCTATTGTTTACTTGCGTGGCATTGATAGAGTTGAAAATTGGGCCTGATGCGGTGAGGATTGGTGCGTCATTGACCGCAGTAACCGTCACGTTAAGATTGCGAGTTGTTGCGGAAATGGCTGAGCTGCCACCATTGGTTCCTGAGTTTACTGTTGCACGAGTGGCACCATTGGTAAACGATCCTGAAAAGGTATCATCAATTGCCCGCACGGTTAGTGCAGGCGGGTTACCATTGTAATTGGTGACGGGCACAAAACGAACTTGTGTTGAGGCTGATAACACGAGAGCCAAAGTGCTGGCATTATCGCCGACGGTGCCTACATTATACCAGTTGGAGCCATTTGTTGAATATTGCCATACGCCCTCAGTCAGGGAATTTGCGGTATTTCCGGTGATTGCAAGCCCTGTGAGTGATGCATTTGCATCCGGATCGCTAAACGCACTAGGTCCACCGTCGGTCATCAGCTGGGTGATGGTGCGCGGGGTAGGAGACATGTTGTCTTCTGCGCTGGAAACCAGCGTTAAATCTCGCGTTAACGTTGGCGCCGTGTTAGGGCCACTTAATACATTGACCGTAAAGGCTTTCGCTGTTGGGTCTGTATTCACACCGCCATTTGCCGTGCCGCCAGTGTCTTGAACCTGGAAGGTAAAATTGGCAGGGCCTGATGCGCCCGTCGTTGGTACAAAGCGAAGTCTACCCGCGGCAATATCAGCGGCGGTTATTGATTGATTGCTGGTCACTGTGGTCCAACTGCCACTGCCTGTGGTGTCATATTGTAAAATTCCGACCGAGGCGGGTACGGTAGAAATTTTAACCGCTTGTAAAGCGTCACCCTCAATATCGGTAAAGGAGAAATCACTGGTTTGTAATACATAGGATGTATTAAGCGAGGTGCTTACTGTTCGGGCTATGCCAACTGGAGCATCATTGACGGCGGTTACACCGATAGTCGTCACGGCGGCGTTGCTAAAGTTATTTAAGCTGTCTTTGATTGCGACGTTGATATTACGATTGACGGTACTTGGATTGTCAGAGGAACTACTATAAAACACGTGTTGCAAGGCGGTTGCATATTGGGCTTGGGTGGCCGCACCCGCTAATGTTAACGTTCCACCACTGAAACTTGCGGAAATACCCGCTACAAAATTATCATAGCTGAGTAGGTCGCCGGCCTGATAATTAGAGATACTAATCGTTGCTGAAGAAATAGTGCTTGTGGCAGCGTCTGAGATTACAGAGCCGGACGATGCAATTGCAACAGGTGCACCATTTTCAATGAAATTTGCGGCAGTGTAATTGACGGTGGATGCATCAATGCGCACATTGTCAAAATTAACAATGGCAGTTGCTCTAGACGATGTGGGCATAAATTGCACTTGGACATTCGATGAAGCATAACTTGATATGTCGTAGCTCTTATGAGTTGTACCTGTGGCACCGGTACTGCTGATGGTGTCTATGGTGGTCCAGCTTGCGCCTCCATCAGACGATATTTGTACATAGACTCCGTTGCTAGCGGCGGGAGTGTTATAGTCAAATGATAATTGATACCCTACCCTGGTTGGGGTAATGCCTGATAAGGCCAGTAAATCGATTGAGCGTGAAATTGAGCGGGTTGTTGCACTTGTGCTTGTATCTGAAACGCGTAAAACGCCAGCTGTGGTGACATTAATCTGGCCACCGGTAGCGCTCGGAGTGCCATCATTGAGCTCAGTCCAATTTCCTGCCCAATTGAAAGTGCCGTCGTTATTGCTATAAGCCCTTGTTGTAAAAGTATCTAATGCATTTACATTCGTACCTAGCGCGAGAGCGGGTCCGGAACTTTGTATAGTGACATTCACAGTACCGGTTGTGGTTGAGTCTGCAAGCACTGAGCCGACGTGACTTAAGTTGGTTTTAAGACCAGCCGTATCGGGGCCAAGGTAAGAGACATAGAGAAGTTCCTGCCCCCCTTTTTCAAAGAAATCAACTTGCAGGCTGTGAGTTCCGGCGCTTAGCGTGACTGTGTTGCTCTGTTCTATGAAAGAATGGAGTCCATCGTTATTTACGACCAATTGTCCATCGATATAAAGTGCTGAGCCATCATCAGAGCCGGCGTAAAACGTGTATGTTCCGGCGGTGGTTATTGTGATTGAATTGTTAAAGCGCACAACAAAGTTGTCCAGGGTAGTGTTGCCACTGTCAATGGCGACTTGATCAACGTTATAGCCTGAAATAAAGCCAGTATGGCTGGGTGCGCTGGTTGGAAAGTTGTTGATGAGTGAGGTATTGGAGGTGTCCATGTTCCATTCTTGATAATTCACCCCGATAACTTGCGCCTGGCTAACCAGTGAATAGGTGAAACTGTCACTGCCGCTAGCACCAGCGTTGGGCGTGTAGGTAAATGTACCATCGGCATTGACTACCGCTGTACCTTTTGATCCCTGGGTCAGCAACGTTGTGTGTAAACCGGCCGTATCTGGGTCATAGTCCATTGTGGCACTTGGTGTTTGTTCGGCCGCAAGACTGGAACTATCAAATAAACTACCGGATGTGGTGCCAAGTGAGGATGCGCTGATTGAGTGGCTTGCAACGACAGATGGATTATCGTAAGGAACGATGCTGATGTAATCAACGGCAGGCGCGCTGGTTAAACCACTGGCATCCGTTGCTGTAATATTAACAATACGCGTTGTGGCATCGGCTGTAGCGGATGTATTTGCAAATGTGATGGATTTAATTGCCGTAACGAAATCAGCAGTGCTGGCGCCAGACCCAGAAACGCTTTGCAAAGTTACAGTACCGGTAATATTATTAATGTTTGCGGTAATTGTATTTGGAATAGAACCAATTGCAAATTGATCGCCCGTTTTGAAATTAGCTAGTGTGACGTTGGCGGTTTTAATCAGTTCATTATTTGGATGAGTCAGCGTCATTGCAGCGCCTGCAATTGCAACCGGTGTGCCTGCTTGCTCTGAAAAACTGGTTGTGTAGTTATTGCCATCCGCTGAGATGCTGACATTATCGAATAAAAATTGTTGACTGGACGCGGTTGAAAATCCACGATCAATCGCAAATTTGATCACAGTGGTTTCAGAAATGTAGTTTGAAATATCAAATGATAGTGTTGTGTTTGACGTGACGTTAGCAAGCGTGCCAATCGTAGTAAACGTGGCACCGCCATCAGTTGACACATCGACCCTAACCGCATCAGCTGATGTTAAGCCTGCTGTGCGGTATGAAAATGATAAGGTCGCTGAGGTATAGGCATCTAGATTGATTTCACGTGCAATGTAATCACCATATTGCGTTCCATGTCCTACCATAGCGATTTCAAGTCCAGTACCCAGGCCAGATACAGAGCCGCCACTGGCCACATTGGGAATGATAACATTACCGCCCGTGGGGCTATTATCACTGTTGGTAGACCCGCTGGGGTTGAAGGCGCGGTTTGGTGAGCCGTCAAATTCAACCCAGCCACCAGACCAGGTAATAGGGGTATTGCTAGTGCCGCCAGTGTATGTTCCCGTGGCAAAGTTGTCAGCGACATTTAGAACAGTGGGGCCGTTTAAATCAATGGTGGCGGCACCTAATAAATAATCGTAACCTGCAAGCATATCTTTATTGAATGAACTTGTTACGGCGGTACCTGTGCCATCGCTGTAAAATTCAATATCCCAGTTTCCAGCCAAATGAGCGCTACCTGTAGAGTCGGTTGATGCACCAACTCTAGCGCCAGTATCCCGGCTTAAATCATCCACAAATTGCTTGCCCGATGCATCCTGTGCAATATCGCATCCATAAAGTAGTATGGTTGCGTCAGCGGTAAGATGAGTTTTCCAGCTAACCATCTCTTGTGCGTAATTGTCATTTAGCGTTTTTTCGTTCAGTACACTTGTGCCTAAATCAACAGTACCTGTGCTACCGTGCGAGAGGATATGGATTGTTGAAATGGGGGAATTTTCTGAATTGATGACTTGGTTTATCTGATTAACTCCATCTTGGTCTGCATTGATATAATGCACTTCTACGTTGGGCGAGAAGCTGTTTAACAATGTTTGTGGGTCTTGCACTCTGTAATCGATAAAAACCAGCTCTTTAGCTGGTAGGTCTGTTACGGCGAGGGGCTGGGTATCGACAGAGTTATCGGTTATGCCGGTTCGCGTTGATGTGGCTGTTTTAGATACATCTTGCAGTTCTGCTTGGGCGGGCTGTGAAGCGGTCTCGGTTGATGCTTGAGTATCGGCTGGCGCTGTTGTTTTGGCGTCGACTTGTGCCGGTGTATTGTGAGAGGTATCTTGAGACGTATCTTGTTGGCTTGTGCTTTGGGTTGCATCATGTGAACTCGTGTCACTGGTAATTCCAAGGTCGTGCGGACTCACCACCAAACTTGCATCGAACAAAATTCTTGGTTCGAGCGCATGTTTTAGGTGCGAATATCTCTGATTTCGCTTTTTCGAACGCTTTTCACTCATGATATTACCTCTGACCCACAATTAAATTATAGTATAGATACATGAAAAGTGAGGGCTAGCGGTTTTTTTTAAAAAACGCTAGAGGATAGTATTTAAGGTCAAATGGTTAGCTGGTAAAAGTACTGTTTTAAGATCTATTTTACTATGGTAAGGTATATTTCGATTAGCAGATAAAATACGTTGTAATTTCATTTTATTTAAATTGACATAAAGGGATTTTTAATGCTTCAAAAAGTAGTAACCCTATGTTTGATATGTCTTTTGACTGCTTGCACTGTGAAGCCTATTCCAATCAAAGACAAAGAGCGGTATGAAGAAGCGAGCAAGGAGTTGGCTGAGTTATTTTCGCGGCAGGAAGAGCTGCATGGAAATCTTGATTTTTATGAAGCCTTGGCCCGCGGATTAAAATACAATCTTGATTATCGAATCAAATTAATTAATACGGCGTTGCAAGCTGGTCAGTTAGAGCTTGCAACCTTCACCATGTTTCCTGCGTTAAATGCCAGTGGCTCGGTTTACAATCGTAATAATAAATATGCAAGTTCGGGTGTTACCTCTACAGGCCAACCCACGGATGTTTTAACCTCGACTCCCAATACGATTCGCTCTGCTCGTACAGCCATTAGTTGGAATGTGCTGGATTTTGGTATGGGTTATGTAAAAGCAAGGCAGCAGGGTGAGCGTGTCCTAATCGCGGATGAAGAAGCACGTAAACAGATTCAGGAGTTATCGCAAGATGTGTTAATTGCTTATTGGAGTGCTTATAGTGCACAGAAATTAACAAAAGAGACCAAAGAATTCCAACGAATTTTACAAGATGCAAAAAGAAAAATGGTCTTGGCAATGCAAGATAAAACCATTCCTAAGGAAAATATTCTTAACTATCAAGCGGCACTGCTTGAGGGTGATTGTCGTCTTATTCAATTAAAGTATAAATACGACAAAGCAATGCTAGACCTTAAGCACCTTCTTAATTTACCTGTAAATGTGACATTCACTTTGGCCCCGCTACCCGTATCACTCACCAAAACACAAGATTTAACGAACCTTGATTTTAAGAAGCTTGATGCAATTACCTTAGTCAAGCGTCCGGAGCTGCGTGGGCAAAATTATCAGGAGCGTATTGCAAAGTTGGGCGTTAAATTGGTTCTTTTACAAGCTCTGCCTGGTTTGGTCTTAAATGACGCTTGGAATTACAACAGCAATACCTACTTGTTAAATAAAATTTGGATTGATCGTTCAGTTGATACGGCTTGGAACCTGCTCAATTTGGCATCTTTGCCTACAGCCTACAAGGCCGCTAAAATCCAGGTTAACTATGAAAAATTGAAGCAGATGGCTTTGGCCCTTGGTGCGTTAATTGAGACACGATATGCTTATTCAAATTATGAGACTTTGCGTCGGGAATATACTATTGCACATGAACAGACTGAAAATGCAACGGCTATCTATAAACTTAATAGGGACCGCGAACTTGCGTCATTGGCGAATGATCAGCAAGTGATCATTGCAAAGCTTCGTGTTCTCACTGCAAAAATGGATGAAGATTTGTTGTTAGCAAATCTGTCGAGTTCATTGGGGCAGTTATATACCTCTGCAGGCTTTGATATCCTTCCAGCCGATATTCTTAATAAACCGTTGGAAGATATGACACGGTTAGTTAGTAATAATTTTATTCTGCAAAAAACTTGGGATTTTAAAACGTATGTAAATATCTCTTATGACATGATATTTCCTGAGAATTTGCTCCCTAAACTAGCGACCAAATCAAAACAAATCAAAAAATCACAACAAATGATTCAGAAGAAACATAGGGTGCATAAGATACCGGAGATTGAGAAGGTACAAATGATCCAAAAGCTGCAAAAATCTCGCTATTGCATCCAGTTTTTTGCAGCCTACAAGGTGGATGCTGTCAAAAATGTGCAAAAAAACCTAAAGTTAGCTAATATTACACATTATGCGCAGTTTAATATTAAAGGAAAGGACGTTTATATATTAATCATGGGGCAATATGCCACGAGTGCTGAGGCTTATAGGAAACTCAAAGAATTGCCAAAATATCTCCGCGATCTCTCCCCATGGGTCAGAGAAACAAAGGGGATAAAATTGATAGCATAATTGAAAACAACAAGGGATTGGCATGAATATTCTGGATTTTCCGCAACGATTAATAACGCTTGAATTCGGACCAACCCGTGCCAGAACCTCTTTCAAGGCGTTGGTTTGTATCGGTGTGGTTATGATAGGTTTTCCACTGATATCCGGCGCAAGTACCACACAGAAATCAAGCGCTGAAAGCTTAACAGCTAATTTCCCAACCTCTCTTCCATTGCCACCCATGACGGCGATTGCAACAGAAATAAACACACCTGAATACGTCATTATTCGACCTAGTGCACAAGTAACATTTTCCAGTGAGATTGTCGCGGGTGTTGATCGCATGAATGTCAAAGAGGGCGTCAGCTTCCAAAAGGGAGATATTTTATTGCAGTTCGATTGTCGTTTGCAAAAAGCGGACTTGAGCAAAGCACTTGCCGTGCAAATGCAAGCTAAAATGGCTCTTGAGTCCGCTAAAAAATTACAGTCGTTTGGCTCGATTAGTCAGTATGAGTTGGTTAAGGCAACGGCTGATTCAGAAATGGCAAATGCTGATGTTGATAAATTGCAGGCAATGGTGGACAAATGCATCATTATTGCCCCATTCAATGGTGCCGTCTCGGAAGTAATGGTTCATGCCCATGAAACAGTTAAACCAGGTGATCCGTTGCTAAAAATTATCAGCACTGAAAATTTGGAATTCGAAATTCAGATTCCATCATCGTGGTTAGCCTGGCTGCATGTTGGGTCTCCTGTGAATGTTCACCTGAATGAAATAGATAAAAAGGTGACTGCCAAAATTACCAGAATTAATCCGGAGATTGAGCCGGTTAGCGAGTCTGTGAAAATGACAGCTACAATTAGCCCTTCGGATAAATCCTTATTGCCTGGAATGAGTGGGCAGGCGGAATTTCCGGAAGATCCTGAAAATAGTAAGTCGGGGACTAAAAATTAGCATGGTTGATGAGTCGAAACAAACCCAAATGGAGAGTTTGGCGACTCTCCTGGTATTAACTGAGGAAATTAGAACGCTTGCGACTGTTCGTGAGTTTGGTTTTTTCAGCACCAATGAAACACATCGACTTGTTCCATACCACACCGCCTATTTTTGGCAGTTAAAAGAAATTATTGGGACACATATTGTCGCCCAATCAGGCTCGGCTGAAATTGATATTCATGCACCAACCAACCAATGGTTGATTCATAAAATAAATGAAATCCGCGCAAGTGCTTCTGCAAAGGAAATACACCAAATAAATTTGGAAGAAGTATTGCCGGAATCTGTTCCAACAGAAGAGATTCCGGAAAATATTTCTCCCTATCTTCTGTGGTGTCCATTACTGAATAAGTTGAATGATGTTACCGGTGGGTTAGTATTTTTTCGTGAGACGACTTTTTCAACATCAGAAATTAAAATGCTTGGCTGGCTTATTGCAAGCTATCAATATACATGGCTTGTTATTGCCAAGCCCCAAAAATTACCCACATTAGCACAACTAAAAAAAAGGCCATATGTAATCACGATTTGTGTGGTCTTATTACTCGTGTTGTTTATGCCAACACGACTTTCTGTTTTGGGAGATGGCACCGTGGTTGCCAGAAAACCCATCTTGGTGAACGCTCCAATGCAGGGAGTCATTAAATCTTTTGCGGTTAATCCAGGCGATAAAGTCAAGGTGGGTCAACTTTTGTTGACGATGGATAAGACCGATTTTCAAGCTGCTGTTGATGTGAATAAAAAGAATTTTCTGTTAACTGAGACCAAGCTGCGTTCGACGACAAACGAAGGATTTACTGACAAGGATGCCCGGGTTGAAATACCGATTATCCAAGCACAATTGGCAATTGATAAGGCTAATTTAGAGTATGCAGAAGAACTACTTGCAAAAACGCAGATAACAAGTGCAATTAATGGCATTGTCATATTTGAAAGCAAGGATGACTGGGTGGGGCAGCCCGTTAGAGCAGGGGAGCGCATTCTTGTTGTCGCAGAACCTAAGCAGGTTGAGCTGAAAATAAACCTACCAATTGCCAATAGCATGAAACTATCCGTCGGGGACAAAGGTGAGTTTTATATGTATGGAAGCTTAAGTTCGTTGTCAGTAAAGATAGCTTCTCTCGGTTACAACGCAAAATTAATGCCCAATAAAACGCTAGCTTACGAATTGCATGCAACATTTGATGCCCTCAACCCAAGCGAATTACCGCAGCTAGGCACACAAGGTACAGTAAAAATATATGGCCATCGTGTTCCCCTAATATATTATTTAATTAGGCGACCTTTGCAGTCTTTACGGCAATCATTGGGGATTTAAACGCATGAGCATAGATGCAGTAAATCCACCCAAATTCAAATTACCGCCATTGCGACAAGGCATTACCTTTTCATTTAGTGATTACGATAGTGAAGGTAAACCACAATGGTTGATCCATGATTCAGGACGGAATAAGTTTTTTATTATCGGCTGGGTAGAATACGAAATACTACTACGATGGTCTTTGGGTGGTGCAGAGCTGGTGGTGGATTCAGTTAATAGCGAAACCACGCTACACGTTGAATTGGAAGATGTCGAACACGTATTGCGCTTCCTCGCTCATAATTATTTAATAAAACAGAGTGGCTATCAGATATACCAAGCTGCTAAGGAGCAAAAGCTCTTTAAAAAAGACAATTTATTCCATTGGTTAATCAGTTACTATTTGTTTTTCCGAGTCCCTTTGTTGCACCCAGATAAATTTCTTGAACGAACGAAATGGGTGGGCACCTTAGTGTTCAGCCGCATGATGCTCTATATTATGTCAGCACTTGCAATTATCTCGTTATACCAACTCAGTACACAATGGGATAGATTCACTCACACATTTAGCACCATTTTTACTCTTCAAGGCCTATTTTATTATTTCATTGCCTATATGATCTGTAAGCTGTTACATGAGCTTGGTCATGCCTATATGTGTAAGCAATATGGCGTGTCTGTGCCGACGTTGGGTGTTGCCTTTTTAGTGTTTTGGCCGGTTTTATATACAGATACGACACTGAGTTGGACGCTAAACAGTAACCAAAGGTTACGGATCGCGTTGGGCGGCATCTGGGTAGAAACATATGTTACTATTATTGCAGCACTTATCTGGTGCAATGTAGATAACCAGACTTTGCAGGCAATTTGCTATGTAACTATCACTATCAATTGGATGGCAAGCTTGCTGATTAATGCGAGCCCATTTATGCGGTTTGACGGGTATTATATTTTATCTGACTATCTTAAAATGCCCAATCTGCAACCACGAGCCTTTGCGCTTACACGTTGGCAAATTCGCCGTTGGTTATTTGATTGGTCCGATCCCCCTCCAGAAAAATTTATTTCTTCACGACACCACTTTCTTGTCGCCTATTCGATAGTTACCTGGTTATATCGGTTAGTGGTTTATTTTGGAATTGCGTTACTGGTCTATCATTTTGCTATAAAAATTGTTGGTATCGTATTATTTGGTGTGGAGTTATTTTATTTCATTATTGGTCCTTTTGTTTCGGAAATAGGTCAATGGATTTCGCAAAGAAATAAATTTTCATTTAATGCGCATACTATTGTTACTGTTTGTTTCGCAACAGTCGTTTGCGCTTTATTTTTTTTACCTATCCATGAAACTTTAGAGTTGCCAGCTACACTTAGTTATCAGCATCAGTTTTTAATTGCACCAGCTGAAGGGATACTTGAAACAAGCCTTCCAATTAAAGGAACGCATGTGGCTGCCATGCAGCCTATTGTTAAAATAGTTCCTGAAGATTTAAGTCATGAAATTCGACAGGTTATGCTTGATTATGAGAAGAAAATGATAGAATTTCGCCGAGCATCTATTAACAAAAAACAGGGTTTACAAAAAGGAGTTATATTATCTGATATGACTGCTGAACAGGCCAAATACAGTAAATTAATGCACGTGCTTTCCAAGTTTACTTTAAGTGTACCATTTGATGGGGTTGTTGCCGAAATTGCACCAGAACTTAGCCCAGGTACTGTCGTGATGACTCATGAGTGGTTAGGGGATGTTATTAACCCGAATGTTGTCCATGGGGAGGCTTATGTATCGCAATCTGACTTTAATAAAGTGCAAGTCGGTCTACCCGGTTATTTTTATCCAGAAGATATAACAGAATCTCCAGTAGCCGTAACAATTAGAGTGATCGAGGTTTTAAACTCAAACAAACTCAACTGTTATTATGCCGGTGACATTATCCAAGAAAAAAAGAAAGATATTGTTGTTAAATCATCATGTTACCATGCTAATACGTTAGGAGGGGAGATCGCTGTTTACTCTACTGAAGAAGGGGATCTTATCCCGGTAAATTCAATATTTCGGATAGAATTTTCAGCAAATAAGCCTGTCCAATTAAACAAAGTTGAACGAGGTACTTTAGTGATTAGGCCAAATAAATACTCGTTAGCACAGTATGCCTTTTTCAAGGTTAAGACAATTATGATTCAACAAAGTGGATTTTGAATCCGGATATATTTTTATTACAGGAGTAATATTTTGCTAATTATAATCACGCTACTGACAATATGCTTATTATTATTTATCGGGCTATATATTCAGGCTAAAACCAATCTAAATAGATTCAAAGAAAAATATTTACCACCTGAAGCTGAGCCGCAAACAAATAGCCAACTCGAAAGGTTAGTTGCTAGCTCTGATTTAAATACCCCGATTGCGGTTGATCTTTTGACTGGACTCCCCGGGAGGGAGATATTCGAAGACAGGTTGTTACAGGCAGTACACCAAAGCAACCGGACAAAAACTCAATTTGCAGTGCTTTTACTAAACATTAATGATTTTCATCTGATTAATGATGTGCAGGGTTATGATATAGGTGACAAGTTGTTAAAGGCTGTTGCGACAAGATTGCAACCGACCCTTCGTCAAGTTGATACTATGACGCGTTTTGCAGGGGATATTTTTGTATGCCTGATTCTACAATTATCGCGGGCTGAAACAGCCGCATATGTGGCGCAACGATTATTTGATTGTCTAGCACAGCCTTTTCAGATTGACAATAAAACCCTATCAATTACCGCAAATATTGGTATTGCAATTTTTCCGCAGGATGGATTGGATGCCAATACGATGATGAATAAGGCAAATGAGGCTTATATAAAATCGAAAGCGTTAGGAATAGGAAAATTTTGTTTTTATCATCAGGAATTGTTTGGAATGAGTGAGCGGGAAATTAGTTTGCATGCGCTTTTAACTAGCTGGGATTTTTTACAAAAATTCTCTGTGTACTACCACTCACACATGAATATCAGTACTAATGAAACGGTTTGTATTGAAGCTATTCCCTATATAAATCATCCTGATTATGGATTGATCTCTTTTGTCGAATTTGTGGCTGTTGCTGAGCGCTGTGGGAAGATGGCAGAGATCAGTTTGTGGACGTTTAGACATGCGATTCAACAATTTAAAAAATGGCATCAAAATGGTTTAAATCCGCACTCCTTATTAATAAGTGTAACGCTGCGGCAGGTTGAAGATAGTGATTTTCTCAGTCAAGTCGCCAAGATGATAGAGGAGTTTGACATCCTGCCAAACCAGCTAACGTTTGAGATTATTGAGTCAACTATTCTGAATACTAAGGAGTCCTTGGAAAATGCATTTACCATGTTATCAAATTTAGGTATTAAAATTGCCATTACCGTTCTTTCTTTGGGTCATTTTGCGTTACAAAAAATAAATAAAATGCCAATCAGTTTCTTAATTATCGAGGCATCATTGTTTGATAATTCTGCTGAAAATCAAGCTAAGGAACCCATTATTCTTACGATGATTGGGCTTGCTACAGAAATGAAGATTACAATCATGGCTAAAGGCGTAGAAAATGATGATCAAAAAAATTATTTGGAAGCATTGGGTTGTCATGTAATGGAAGGGAAACTGTTTGGTGAGCCTCATACTAGTGATGAAATAACGGATTGATCTGTATTATAGTTTCTAATTTATAGCCCTGTTATTTGTTAGAATAATAATCTTTTTGTGTTGTTTTGGTGCTATAATCAATGCGTAACCCATAAATAAGGATATCTATGAACGGGCTGTTGAATCTTTTTGCGGTGATTATCGTCATTGGCTTGGTTTTATGGCTGATTAATGTTTTTATTCCCATGGCGGGAGCAATTAAAAGCTTGTTGAATCTTTTGGCGGTTATCGTGGTGATTATCTATATATTGCAGTTTTTTGGCATTATCCCAACGCTAATCCCGATGGTAAGGATTATTCGGTGAATTTTTTTTCATCCATCGCTGTGCGCTTTCTCTGCAAGAGGCGATGGGTATTTACTGTAAATTTTCGGCACTGAAGCAGGGGCAGCTTATCGTGTTGATTAACAAGCTGCAAAGCGTTAACTGTATAAAGCCATGAAGATTGGCAAGAATTTTCCAATCATGATGCCGTTTCAATTCCGCACCACTACAGGTCATCCTGGACGCTCTTGAATGCTTTCTGATAAGTGGATCCCATCAAACTTTTTTGCATGTAATATTGTCGTCCATGGTGATCGTTATTTGGACTTCTGTCGTCGAGTATGGTAAGCTGTATGTTCAGCAATAAGTATAATAATAAATCAACTTTTACATAAAACGAAGAGTAAATAATAATGCCCGGAAGAGAAATGAAGTTCGTACCATCATCTCCAAAATTTAGACCAATAGCAGCGGATTTGGATGGGATTCCTTTGATGGATGATTCAGGGGATGCGTTGATTCTCAAGCCGTTACCACATTTTTTGACGAATATCGCACCGGATATAACATCAACTAGTCCACCGCCTGATAAATGCGTCATTCACAAATTGTTTTTTAGACCGATTAGTTCTACGCCTCCAGGCTTGCCGCGTTCCCCAATAACAACCTCTTTAGCAGAGCGGTTTAGCACTCCGAGCCCAAAATAGTCATGCAGGTTTAATGTTGCTAAACACTGCGCATCTTCTTATAAATAAAAAACGGTAATCCCATAATAACACCCATGAGCATGCGCCAGAAAAAAGGATAATAGAACAATCGGTTATTGGAAAATGATGCCTTCCAGCATGCCATGGCGCAGCCTTCTGGCGATGCTGCATAGAAAACACCAGGTTCACCATAAGTCAATTTTGTATCGATAAAACCAAGCCTTGCAATAGTAATGTGTTGATTAGCTGAAGCCGCTTGTTGTAAGCCTTGTAAATAGAGTTCAACAGCAGCTTTATTCGCACCGTAAAAACTATTTTTAGCCCGACCGCGGCAAGCAGCAACGGAACTTAGGAATATTAGGCGGTGCTGGCTTTGTGGTTTGTGTAAATAAGTATAGATAAGTTGAATTGTACTGACGATATTGACATGGATTGATTTGGAAATGGCACCTACATCCAGTTGATCATTACTTATCATGTGCGTATGAGCAACAAAGAGATCAATCTCTTGTGTGTCATCCCGTAATGCATTGATTAAGTGAGTAATATCGGCACCAAAATCAACCGATATCACGGCACAATCCACATGATGGCGCAAGCGAATGTCGGCTGCAATTATCGCTAAATGTTGTTCGCCTCGGCCTACAAGAACGAGCTTATTGCCTGCGCGAGCCGCAAGATGCGCAAATTCCTGAGCGATGATTGACGTGGCGCCCAGCATGAACCAGGTTCGTGTGCTCATAGGTTTAATCCTAAACGGTTGCCCAAATCTGAACGCATTGGGCTATTATGCTTGGTCAGTACAGCACAAAATTCATCACGGGATTGATACATCGTGTTAAATTGCTCGCAGTTTAAGAGCAAATCTTTTGCCAGATATATTCTGCCGGCTGATTCACTCATCAATTGATTCATCGCGTCAATCGCTTGGCGTGCTGGTTGATTATTAATGAAATCAATCGCTAATGTAAATCCTGGTTTGACGAATGATAATAAACCAGGCCCTGGCTTCGTAAAATATTTGAGCACAGCAAGGGTCGCAGGCGCTTTATGGCGTTGAATTAATGAGTGCAATTTCTGCAAAGAAGCCTCAGCTTCTGCGGCTTCAAACACCGCCTGAAATTGTAATAAGCCTTGTTTGCCATACAGGTAACTCCAATTTTTTATGCAATCAAGGGGGTTATTGAATTGCCATAAGGGCAGCGTTTGCTGTTGGGTTTTTGTTTGATGGTAATAGATGCGATTAAATTGTTTCATCAGCCAAGGGTATATAAGGCGCATAGGTAATTGGGGCACGCGGTGCGTTGATTTAGGTGGGCTGAGCGTTTGTGAATTATCCAATGAATTGTTGTGATCAGCAAACGATAACAGCGCGCGTGGTTCATTGAGCAAATCAAGCCAGGCAACTTGATACTCATGGAGCACCCCTTCTTCCTGCATCCGTTGTAGCACGCTCGTGAAGCCGATATGCTTTTCTGTTGTTTTGTTAACAAAACGGCTCGCTTTACGCAGGCGGACAGCTATGCGTTTTATGATTCCAGTTAAACCCAAGCCTGCTATTGTTGCAAAAAATAAGTCGCTGTTTTTCTCACGATTACAGTGCAAGGTCTTGCTGCCGATTTGAACTTCAAGCCATTCCACATGATGACCAAAACAGCCCAATAGATGATTGTTTTTGCCGTGTATGTCATTGGCAACACCACCCGCTAACGTCGCATGTAAAGTGCCAGGGAGAACAGGCGGGATAAATTGCGGGTCGAGCAGAAACAGGTCGGCAAAGGTGACTGATGCTTGGCAGACCACAATCCCAGATGCAGGGTCAAACGAAAGTAAATGATTTAAACGAGACGTGTCGATAACCAAGCCGCCATCCAGCATGCAGCAGTCACTGTAACTTGAGCCATTACCGCGAGCGAGGATGCCCACTGAGTTAATGTTATTAAAAGCCGTGTCGATCTGCTCTTCGCTATCAGGACGAAAGCAAGTAGAAGTGGTTTTGACCGCGTGGCTGAAGTTTGAAAATATTCGGGTTTTAGAGTGCATAGTTATCCATTAGGTTTCTACAATGCGAACGAATGACAACAATGACTAGTGTCGCATTTTTTTATCAACAACAAAATGCTGGCCGTACTTATGGCAAATTTTGACTATAATTAAATAAGTAGGTTTAGATGGAAGGTATAAAAATGAAACGAATTATCTTGTTATTTTTGCTTGCGTTGTCGCCTGAATTATCCCAGGCAGCTGATGATCCTGATGTTGTTATTGTCAATGAAAATACGAGTGAAGCGATGTGTGTTCAACGCGCCACAAATGTTTGCATAAATTCTGAGTGCCTCAACTCAGACGAGCTTGATTGTTCACAACAATGTCAAAAAGATGCGGAAGATGCGTGTGAAGCGCAAACCGAGTGAGCTTTGATCAATGCATCAATTGGTCACGATTGTTGATGAGTGGCCAATGAATTTGACCTCAGCGAGTAATACCTGTTATTCCTGGAACGGTTGGTAGCACGGTGGTTTGATTTGCTTTGTTCTGAATAATGTAAAGATAGTTAAATTGGTGCTAATCTAATAGAAAGGGCTGGATATTGCTGTTTGAAAATAAAGGAGAAAGTCGTGGATGCTTTGGCTGCATACAGCAAAGTGAATCAGCAAACGCAGGAAGCATTGATAAAATTGCATGCGCCAATGGTGAAGCGAATAGCGCATCATTTGATGGGCAGACTACCCCATTCAATCCAACTCGATGATCTAATACAAGCGGGCATGCTGGGCTTGTTAGAAGCCGCTACTCATTACGATGAAACAAAAGGCGCGTCTTTCGAAACGTATGCAGGAATTCGCATTCGTGGTCATATGCTGGATGAAGTACGGCGTAATGACTGGGTGCCACGTTCGGTTTATCGTAACGCCCGTATGATTTCCGCTGCAGTAAAAACGTTAGAGAATCGTTTGGGTCGTGATGCCAAAGATCATGAAATCGCTGAAGAGATTGGCATTGCGCTTGATGAATATCATGCGATGCTAAGTGACTCGGCGGGTGGTCATTTGTATGGTTTTGGTGATTTGGGCGTCACCGAGGATGTATTGAAAGATAATGGCTTGGGTGATTCGACTGAACCGCATACGCGAGCACTGCAAGCTGATATGTCGATGCATTTGTCACAAATCATTGATGGTTTGCCGAAAAAAGAGCGCTTAGTGCTGTCTCTTTATTATGAGCAGGACCTGAATTTAAAAGAAATAGGCGAAGTTCTTGGTGTGTCTGAGTCCAGGGTTTCACAAATTCACTCGCAGGCAACACATCGTATCAAGTCAAGGTTACCGGAGCTTTGAAAAGGTTTTGTTTTGATAACCATATCGCTATTAGTTAGATTTTTTGCGCGTTTTTATCGAACCATATTTTTAATGGCAATGAGATTTTGATGCGTTTTTTTTATATCAAAAACACACGGTTCATTTTTTTTCTCCAGGGTAGCACCGAGCGAAAGTAGAAAATTCCAGTTCCGTTGTATCATCGTTTTCATCATTCATATTATCAAGGGAAACAGGGTGGATCCGGGGCACTACTTGGGCAAAAACGGATAGTATTGTATCGTTATACATTGTATTATTTGTATTATTTGTATTATTTGTATTATTTGTATTATTTGTATTATTTGTATTATTTGTATTATTTCTTATCGAACATCATAAAATAAAATGAGTTATTTGTGAATATCAAAAAACAACTATTAGTGCCTGTGTTATTGGTCTTACTAACGAGCTTAACCCCCACACTTGTTATATCAGGCACAATGGGACTGTCCCCACGCACCAACTATGTTGCCACGTTCAGTGCGGGTCCGGTATGGCAAAGCAATGGTAAGACGCAAACGTTTTATTTAGCACCAGGGATTGAAAAAAGTTATGTTGCTAACAAAGCGACGAGTGTATTCGTTGATGGCGAAATTTTTCTGGGGCTGCAGCGCGATTTAAATAACATTTACAAAGGGCAGATTGGCGTGGCATTTGCTGCTACAAACGGCGCACGACTCACCGGGGCTATTTGGGATGACGCCGACCCGCAATTTAATAACTACACATACAACTACAAGATACGACAAAGCCATGTTGCCTTAAAAGGAAAATTAATCGCTGACTGGGGATATATTGTCATGCCCTGGATCAGTGGCAGTATTGGGGTGGGATCAAATCGGTCGTATGATTTTACAAATACGCCGACTATTTTTGAGGCAACACCAAATGCTAATTTCTCACCTAATAGTCAAACGGCGATGACCTACACCTTAGGCGTAGGTATACAAAAAGCATTAAGTACTCGCTGCTCGGTGGGCGTTGGTTATGAATTCGCAGATTGGGGGAAAAACCAGTTGGATAGGGCAGTGGGCCAAAGCTTAAATATGGGGATTGGACTCAATCACCTATACACAAATGCTGCGTTATTTAATCTTACCTATTTGGCTTAAGGATCCCTGATGAAAAAGAGCTTCATATCTCATCGAGTTCTTTGATAATGGTAAATTCACGAGTACCGGTTGCTTTGTGGGTATCTGCACGGCGGCAGGTTTATATGTGAGTGGCCTTGTCACTGGAGTGGGTGAGTGTCATTGAGCGGCTTAAGTCAGGCGGAGCTGAGTCAAACAATACCGCATAAAGCGTGAATAACGAGGATGCGCTGTATTGTTTATAGTTTCACTAGGATAGTAAATGCTTTGTTCTAGTTTTTTATAGAGCTGCAGTGCTTTTGATGCGTGATAGCTCGAATATGTAATTCTTTGCTCTGGCCACTTTTTTCCTTTAACTGTAAACTATTGTCCTAATTTATGACGAAGAGGCATCTATGCTGGAAGTGAACCAGATCAATCTTACTTTAGCCGATTTAGAGCAGCGTATTAATGGCCTTCGGGGGTATCTTTGACTTCGATAGCAAGCGTGAGCGCTTAGAAGAGGTTGTTCGGGAGTTGGAGCTGCCTGATATTTGGAATAAGCCGGAGCATGCTCAGGCTTTAGGGCGTGAACGTGCTCTGCTGGAGTCTGTCGTACATCAATTGCAAGTGTTAAGTCAGTCTGTTGCAGATTTGAGCGAGCTTTTTGAGTTGGCTCGCGCCGAAGAAGACGAAGATGCCATTCATATCGTTGCTGACGAAATGGCCACAATTGAGCGCCAGGTCGAAGCGCTGGAGTTTCGTCGAATGTTTGCCGGAAAGATGGATCCAGCGAATGCGTTTGTTGATATTCAATCGGGCTCTGGTGGAACAGAAGCGCAGGATTGGGCGGAGATTTTATTGCGCATGTATTTACGTTGGGGTGAGCAGCATGGGTTTACTTCCGAACTGGTTGAATGCTCGGCTGGTGAAGTCGCGGGAATTAAAAGTGCTACCATTCATTTTACTGGTGAGTATGCGTACGGGTGGCTGAGAACCGAAACAGGCGTGCACCGGCTGGTGCGTAAATCACCATTTGACTCAGGCAATCGACGGCACACCTCGTTTGCGGCAGTGTTTGTTTCTCCGGAAATTGATGATGATATTGAAATTGAAATTAATCCAGCTGATCTGCGAATTGATACTTATCGCGCATCAGGGGCTGGTGGTCAGCACGTTAACCGTACTGACTCGGCGGTGCGGTTAACGCATGAGCCTAGTGGTATTGTTGTACAATGTCAAAATGATAGAAGCCAGCACAAAAATAAAGATCAGGCGATGAAGCAATTGCGTGCCAAGCTTTATGAAATGGAAATGCAGAAGAAAAACGCTGCGCAGCAAGCCCTTGAGGCGACTAAATCTGATATTGGTTGGGGGTCGCAGATTCGTTCTTATGTGCTCGATCAGTCGCGTATTAAAGATTTACGTACTGGGGTGGAGACAAGCAACACCCAAGCGGTGCTTGATGGCGCTCTTGATCAATTTATTGAAGCCAGTTTGAAAGCAGGAGTAGATGCAACATGATAGAAGAACAAGTGGATGAAAGTGAAGTTTTGCATGTACGCAAGCAAAAATTAAGTGAATTGCGCGGTCGTGGATTTAATTTTCCCAATCAATTTCATCGCGAACATTTAGCTAGTGAAATAAGCAAGGACTATGCTGGTATCAGCAAAGAAGATCTGGCTGAAAAACACGTTAAGGTATCCGTTGCTGGCCGTATCGTATTGCGCCGAGTGATGGGGAAGGCGAGTTTTTTCCATATCCAGGACGTTTCCGGGCGTTTACAGATTTATGTGCGTCAAAATGATGTGCCAGAACTGTATGAAGAATTCACACATTGGGATTTAGGCGATATCGTTGGGGTGCATGGTGAGCTGTTTGTTACCAATACGGGTGAGCTGTCAGTTCACGCTGAGACGATTGAGTTATTAACAAAATCGTTACGTCCATTGCCCGATAAATTTCATGGTTTAGCTGATAGGGAAACCTGCTACCGTCAACGTTATGTTGATTTGATTGCAAATGAAGAGACACGTAAAACATTTTTAATGCGTTCGAATTTGATTAAAGCCATTCGTCAGTTTATGGATAGCCATCAATTCCTCGAAGTTGAAACACCCATGCTACACCCCATTCCAGGTGGTGCCATAGCGCGCCCGTTTGTTACGCATCATAATACGCTTGATATGCAAATGTATTTGCGTATCGCGCCTGAGCTTTATTTGAAGCGCCTGATTGTTGGTGGTTTTGAACGTGTTTATGAAATTAACCGTAATTTCCGTAATGAGGGTATCTCAACGCGGCATAATCCTGAATTTACCATGATCGAATTTTATCAAGCTTATGCTGATTATTACGACATGATGGATTTCACCGAAGAATTGTTGCGTTACCTGTGTGATACAGTGGCGGGTTCACGTCAAATAGAATATCAAGGTCATATGCTTGATTTTGCTCAGCCATTTGCGCGGATGAGTATTAAAGAGGCGATATTAACCGTTCATCCTGAAATAGAGGCAGCACAGCTTGAAACGGAAGATAATTGCCGTGCGCTGCTTGATAATTTAAAGTTCACTTACAACAAGACGGATGGTTTAGGTAAATTGCAAATGATCTTGTTTGAGGAAACTGTTGAGCATCAATTAATACAGCCGACATTCATTACAGAGTACCCGAAAGAAGTTTCACCTTTGGCGCGTTGTAATGATAATGATCCAACGATTACCGATCGTTTCGAGTTTTTTATTGCAGGTCGAGAACTTGCTAATGGTTTTTCTGAGTTGAATGATGCCGAAGATCAAGCTGCTCGTTTTCATAAGCAAGTTGCAGATAAAGACGCCGGTGATTTGGAAGCCATGCATTATGATAGCGATTATATTGAGGCGCTGGAATATGGCATGCCGCCAACTGCAGGAGAAGGGATTGGTATCGATCGTCTGGCGATGTTGTTCACCAACTCACCATCAATCCGTGACGTGATATTGTTCCCGCAATTGCGACAGTAAGTGAGAGCAATAGCGCATAGGGACTAACTTATGTGTACCACTATATAGTGGCGCGACATGCACGCCCTCTCCTGTACCAGGACATCAAGTAATAGTTGGTGGTGAGCTTGGGGAGGGAATTGCATGGGCTTTGATTAGGAGGTGTGTGCCTACCCCTGCAGATGAGCGATAGGGTAATTTAAACAAGTAGCTCTTGCTGCAGAGTAATTAAGGTTTAACCGGCCTCACTCTTTCTATTTTTATTTCTTTAAAATACACCGGAAGTTCTTTCGCAATCAAAGCATCAACCTTTTTTGTATACGGCGCATTCTTCGACGGGTTAGCTTGAACTGCACGATCATTAACCCAATGTCTAGACCAGCCTGATGTCATTTTAATGCAATCATGAGCAAAATTTTGTAAATGATGTTTTTCTTCTTGTTCAAGACAGCCGGAGAGGAAGATATCGACATATGATTGCAGAATGGGATATTGCGTGGACGGAAGCGTTTTATCATCGTCCTTGGTGATGTATACCCAATATTGTCCAGTGGGAAGCACTGTAGTGCTGATCGTTTTGATTTGTTGCGGTGAAACAATCGCGCGACAATATTTATACTCGCGCTCATCGTAGTTTGATATCTCCTTGGGGTTATTCAATTTAAAATAGACGGCGTTCATTTTAGCGGCGTTTTTTTTGACTACTGCCAGGTATGTTGTGTTTAATTTCCCACGCGTACCATACATTATCCAGCTTCGATTAAAGCCGGTGATATATATGGGCTGGTTATCGCCGATATCGGAGGCATCTTCACGTTTTGACCTTTCTTGTATTAATGAACCATAGCCGACTATATATTGCGACTGATTGACATCGACTGGAGGGTGACAACTATCGACTGTCAGGATTTTGTTGGTTGCGTATGCAAATGGACTGCTAATAACGAGCAACAAGGCAAGTTGTGATAGCAACGATCCTTTTTTGGTATGGTGTTGGAACAATGCCATTGTGTTCTCCTGCGTTGTTTTGTATTGCTTATTAAGGATCATCTATCTTCATTTTATATTATCAGGTATCGTTCAAAAAAATTCCAGAAAACATAGCAACGTACGTCGATTGAGTATTCAATCTTAGTGTCCCATTGTTTGATATGTTGGCCATAACTTAAGCTAGGAGAATCCCATGAAAATTGAAGAGTTTTTGTCTTTTCTTGAAAAAACCGCACAGGGAGATTTGGAATCTTACTATTTAACGGAGTGGTATCAAGCCAGGCATTATCAGTTATTAGGCGAAAACGCAGAATTTGTTTTTAAATGGATAGGACAACAACAAGATAATCCGCATGCCTTACATCTGGAAGCCCTTATGCGCGGAAGTGGCATTGGTGATCCTATTAATATTAACGACCTGGACGTATTGCACCAAAAAGCCATTGATAAGGGAAACCCGCATGCTTTATCAAGTTTAATCAGAAGATTTATTTTAAATCATGGTGTTTTGGAAGCAATCAAATTAGCTGAGCAGTATCTATCCTCGTCCAATAAAGTGCTTAAGAGCCAAGCTTGCACTGATCTGGCTTTGATTTATTTAAGTGGAGCAGAAGGAATGGCGGTCGATGCTAAAAAAGGACTTTTTTTGTACGAACAAGCAATTGAACTTGGAAATAGTTTTGCAATGCTCAGTCTTGCCCATGACTACGAAGAAGGACGAGAAGGTTTGCAAGTTGATATTAGCAAGTCCATTAGTTTATACAAGAAAGCAATTGCAGTTGGAAATACCTTCGCCATGGTTAGACTTGCTGGTATTTACGAGACGAGTAATACTGATGAGGCAATTCGTCTGTACCAACGGGCCATGGAGCTTGGAAATGACGTTGCTATGGTAAAATTGGCTGCAATTTACAATTTGGGTAGAAAAGGTGTGCCGGCAGATATTAAGCAAGCGATTAGTTTGTATGAACAAGCTGTTTATTGTTCAAATAACAATGCTATGTTTAGTCTTGCTTCTATTTATGAACATGGTTGCCAATGTGTTTCACCTGATATTATCAAGGCTGTCAGTCTGTATGAGCAAGCCATCAGCTTTGGAAATAGCGCGGCATTATATAATCTTGCTGTTATTTATGATGAGGGAAGAGGGGGCGTTAAACCCGATATTGACAAAGCCATAGGTCTATATCAACAAGCGGTTATATGTGGAAATAGTAATGCGATGTATAACCTTGCTGTTATTTATGAATGGGGAGGTGATGGCGTACCAGTCGAAGTTAAAAATGTGATTGCTTTATACGAACGGGCCGCAGCATACGGCCTGAGTGAGGCTATGTTTAACTTGGCAGTACTTTTTGAAGATGGTCGTTTGGGGGTGACGGTCGATGTTAACAAGGCCATCAATCTTTATCATGAGGCAGTTAAGCTTGAAAATATCGATGCCATGTACAAACTTGCTGATGTTTATGAGAAGGGATATCTAGGTGTGTCAGCTAATAGCAACAAAGCTAATATTTTAAATAATCAGGCTAATAGGTTGGTTAATATTAATGTCAAACACGTTTTTCTGGATTTAGAACAAGACAGTGCAGCAAACAATGATGATTTGACTAAAACAGTACTATCTCAGAAAGCAGAAGTATCGTGCTCTGTGAGTGACCGGTGCAATATGTTTTTGACTAGGCTTAAAATAAATACAGATAAAATCAACGATTCGGCTCAGGATATGCCGGCAGATCGAACTAGACAAGATAGATACGGGTTCTTTACTAATGCCAGGGTAGATTCAGCCTGGAAAGGAAACACGCCTGAAAGCAAGGGAGAGCATCAAGCAAGGGCTAATAGTATTTAAACAAATTGTTACGGTAGTGCTTGTGCCAAGACAGAAATAGACCCCGCTTGCGCGGGGATGGACGTGATTCTACATCGGATGTTGCCTCGCCCTATAGCGAGGTTACGTTGCTTACTAAAATTCCTCTGGCAATTATTCCCAACTCAATGTTCCGCCCGCCTGATACTCAATAACGCGCGTTTCAAAGAAGTTCTTTTCTTTTTTCAGATCCAACATTTCACTCATCCATGGGAAGGGATTTTCAGCGCCAGGGTATTGTTCGGGTAAGCCAATTTGATTGAGACGACGGTTGGCGATAAAGTGCAGGTATTCTTCAAACATCTCAGCATTCATACCTAAAATACCATGTGGCATGGTGTCTTTTGCATATTGATATTCCATTGCTACGCCATCTTTAATCAGCTTGATGATTTCATCTTTGAAGGCGGGGGTCCACAAATGGGGGTTTTCAATTTTGATTTGATTAATGACATCAATACCAAAATTCATATGCATGGATTCATCACGCAAAATATATTGGAACTGCTCTGACGTACCAACCATCTTATTGCGTCGACCCATGGATAGAATTTGGGTAAAACCAACGTAGAAGAAAATGCCTTCGAAAACCACGTAAAATGCAATCAGATCACGTAACAAGCGCTGGTCATTTTCAGGTGTTCCCGTATGGAAATTCGCATCGCCCAAGCTTTGCGTAAACGGCAAGGCCCAAGACGCTTTGGTGGCCACAGAGGGTATTTCGCGGTACATGTTAAATACTTCGGCTTCATCCATACCCAAGCTTTCAATAATATACTGGTATGCGTGTGTGTGTAAGGCTTCTTCAAACGCTTGACGCAACAAATATTGTCGGCACTCGGGATTGGTGATGTGGCGATAAACGGCCAGCACCAGGTTGTTAGCCACCAGCGAGTCTGCCGTTGAGAAAAATCCTAAATTACGTTTAATAATTAAACGTTCATCCTCTGTTAAGCCGTTAGGATCGTTCCACAGGGCAAGGTCGGCGCTCATGCTGATTTCATTAGGCATCCAATGGTTTGCGCAGCCGGTTAAGTATTTATCCCAAGCCCACGTGTATTTGAACGGAACCAGTTGGTTCAGGTCGGCACGGCAGTTAATTATTTTTTTATCATCCACGTGGATTCGTTCGGCACCCATTTCTAATAATTCAAGGCCGGTTGCACCAATATGGTGGGTCGCTTCTACCTGTTCTAAAGTCGCATTAGTCATGTGTGTCCCCTTTATTGGCATGCTTCACAGCTTGGGTCAAGAATAGAGCACGCTTGCGGTTCACTGAGCTTTACCGCGTTAAGTGTGCCATCCGTGACGGTTGATTTTTCGGCGTTACTTGCACCTAAACTGCGTAAATAATAGGTTGTTTTTAAACCGCGTAACCAGGCTTGTCGATACAGATCATCAAGCTTCTTGCCGGATGGTTGAGCCATGTATACATTCAATGATTGCGCCTGATCCAGCCATTTTTGTCGGCGAGATCCCGCTTCCACCAGCCAGATCGGGTCGATTTCAAAGGCGGTTGCGTAGCGGGCCTTCAATTCGTCTGGAATACGGCTAATAGGTTGCACACTGCCATTGAAATACTTCAAGTCATTAACCATCACTTCATCCCACAGTTTTAGCGCTTTCAAATCAGCGACCAGATAGTGGTTGACGACGGTGAACTCACCCGACAGATTCGATTTCACATAAAGGTTTTGATAGGTAGGTTCAATAGATTGTGAAACGCCACAGATGTTGGAAATGGTCGCCGTCGGTGCTATAGCCATGACATTGGAGTTACGCATGCCCTGGGTACGTACTTTAACGCGCAATGCTTCCCAATCCAGCCGTTGTGAACGATCCTGCTCCAGGAACTTGCCGCGCGCCTGCTGCAACAGATTGATTGAATCAATCGGCAGAATGCCTTTGCTCCACAAAGAGCCTTCATAACTTTGATATTGGCCGCGTTCTTTAGCCAATTCAGAAGACGCTTCGATAGCATAGTAACTGATCAACTCCATCGATGTGTCAGCAAAATCGACAGCAGCGTTGGAGGTGTAATCAAGATGAAGCTCATACAACGCATCCTGAAAGCCCATCAATCCCAAGCCAACAGGACGATGCTTTAAGTTGGAGTTTCGTGCTTGCGGTACGGAGTAGTAGTTAATATCAATGACGTTGTCTAACATACGAACTGCTGTGCGTACGGTAGCTTGCAGTTTCACGGTGTCCAGCTTGCCATTTTTGATATGTGCTGGCAGATTCACACTACCAAGGTTACATACAGCAATTTCGTCTTGCGATGTGTTAAGTGTAATCTCTGTACACAGGTTCGAGCTATGAACCACGCCCGCATGTTGTTGCGGTGAACGCAGGTTACAAGCATCTTTAAACGTGAGCCACGGATGGCCTGTTTCAAACAGCATGGATAGCATTTTACGCCACAATTTAACTGCTGGAACGGTCTTGAAATTCTTGATTATTCCTTGACTCGCTTTTTCCTCATAGTCAGCGTACAACGCTTCAAATGTTTTGCCATAACTGTCATGGAGCTCAGGTACTTCTTCCGGTGAGAATAACGTCCAATCACCCTCCTCATGGACGCGCTTCATGAACAAGTCGGGAATCCACAGCGCAGTGTTCATGTCGTGGGTACGACGGCGATCATCGCCGGTGTTCTTACGCAACTCAAGAAACTCTTCAACATCACGATGCCAGCACTCAAGGTATGCACAGACAGCGCCTTTACGCTTGCCGCCTTGATTAACTGCTACAGCTGTAGCATCAGCCACATTTAAGAAGGGTACAACGCCTTGTGACTTGCCGTTTGTACCTTTGATATGTGACCCCATAGCACGTACAGATGTCCAGTCATTGCCCAGACCACCAGCAAATTTCGATAACAGGGCATTGTCTTTAATAGCACTGTAAATGCCATCCAAATGATCGGGAATAGTTGTTAAATAACAGCTGGATAATTGCGGACGTACTGTGCCTGCGTTAAATAAGGTTGGCGTAGATGCCATGTAATCAAAAGATGAGAGTAATCTATAAAATTCAATGGCTTTCGCTTCTCTATCTTGTTCACGAATAGCTAGCCCCATGGCAACGCGCATAAAAAAGGCTTGTGGTAATTCGTAACGTACGCCGGAATCATGAATAAAGTAGCGGTCGTACAATGTTTGCAAACTTAAGTAGGTAAACTGCATGTCGCGTTCGGGTAATATCGCTTTAGCGAGCTTATCAAGATTAAACTCACTGAGCTTTGAGTCAAGCATACCCTGAGCTATGCCGTGAGCAATATAACGCTTGAAATAATCAGGATACAGTTTCGCCATTTCATCAAAGGTGGCGTCATTTTGTATCTCTAATTTAGCAAGTGCCTCAGCCCGCATGCTATCGAGCAATAACCGTGCGCTCACAAATGTATAGTTAGGCTCTGTTTCTACCAACGCGCGCGCTGCCATAATGAGTACTTTGTGCACGTCATCAAGGCTTGCTTGATTGTAGAGATTGCGTAAAGCGTCTTTGATAACAGGCTCAGCTTTAACATTATTTAGTTCACGGCAAGCTTCTTTTACAATTGTTTCAACGCGCGTCATATCTAGCGGTGCTAATTCACCATTCGGCATGGTAATTAATGGTACTTTGCTGTCAGTTGGGTGTTGTTTTACTTGAAAATCGCGGGCTTTGCGGCGCTCTTCACGATAAAGAACATAAACGCGCGCAACTTTCTGTTCACCGCTGCGCATTAACTCTAATTCGACGCGGTCTTGAATGTCTTCAATATGAATGGTGCCGCCAGTAGGAAAACGTCGCTTGAACGCTTGAGTTATTTTTTGATTTATTTCATCAACTTGCTGATAAATACGGTTAGACGTCGCAGCATTGCCGCCTTCAACGGCGATAAATGCTTTGGTAATCGCAACTTTAATTTTGTTCTCATCATAACGAACGCTTTTGCCATTACGTTTAATTGTATTGATCAAACCAGGTGTGTTACCAGCCAATTCGAGACTACTGATGCTGGGTGCCTCTTTTACCGGCGCTAGAGTGTCTGACATGTCTCCTCCAAGGAAGGTGTTTATATGGTCAATGGTTACAGCAACAATTCACTTGCTTATTGTTAATTATAGCTAAAGACACAATATATAGTGATATATTGAGATTGTACTCACAATATAGTGTGGTTTCAAGGAATAACTCTGAGGATATGCTGTGGATAAACTGTGAGGTTTATGGATTATTGGATTATTGGGTTACGACCCAACCTACGCCCGAGCCTTCACAATTATCGCGTCACTCACATTAGAAAGACCGGGTGCATGCAGTTTAAATGAACCAACATCCGCTTTTATTTGGCTAGAACCACCACCGTCTAAATTAAGAGCATCCAGACAATCCAGCGGTGATGATTTCATCAATTCGGCAAGTTCAGTCGTGGTCATGGGGTTATTTTCGCTAACAAGAATAATGATGCGATTATTAGTGGAAATTCCTAGTGCTGTGCGCTCGGCGAGTCCTGGTTTTAATGACAATATTGTGCCATCAACCAGTAAGCGCGGTCCACTCTGTAATGCAAAATCAATGTTATTATCATTCTTATATTGGTTCATGCTTGATAAGTAAGGTTTTTGATTTTCCACATAAAAAACACCCCACCAGCTAATTCGTTTAAGTGGATTCTTTTGTTGTTGATGGCTAATGCGCAACCCCAACGGATGATGGTTATGATCAAAAAAACCGCCGTTGATGGTGATTAAGGCGTTACTGTGTTGAGAAAATTCATCAACCTTTGCAAATTTTCGATCTATATTCTTGGCCGTGATTAAATCTAGCTCATTATTTTTAAGATCAATACGAAACACATGAATATGCGACCAGGGTGATAATAACTTCTCACCCAGATCCTGGTACTCAATGCCGGGCGCAAGCACGCGCCAATTATCGGCGATGGCCGCGCCGGCCAATAATAGTAAGAATATTGGCGTAATAAACAGTCTCATAATTGGTTTTAATCCTTCCTGCATGATGACCACGTGAAGCATATCTTGTATTCTTGGGTACAAACTTTCACTCTGGCGAGGTCATCATGCAAATATTACCGCAAAATGTCAACAGAACACAGGTTAAGTTGACTCATGAATTAACCGATATTATGGACATGGTGTTGGCTAGAGCCCGTCATCACGGAGCCAGTGATGCCTCGGTGGCCGTGAATCATGATAGTGGTTTTTCAGTTGATGTCCGTATGGGCGAGGTTGAAACCGTAGCGTTTAGTGAAGATAAAGCGGCAAGTGTGACCGTTTATTTTGGTCAGCGAAAAGGCGGAGCAAGCAGCACGGACACTTCACCAATGGCTATCGATATGATGGTTGCTGCTGCCTGTGATATTGCGAAGGTAAGCGCTGAAGATCCCTGCTTTGGATTGGCGGATCGGGCGTTGATGACTAATCAATACCCTGATTTGGATCTCATATACCCATGGGAAATTACACCACCAGAAGCCATTGAGAAGGTATTGGCTTGTGAGCGGCAGGCATTAGCTTACGATAAAAGGATTAGTAATTCAGACGGTGTTAATTTATCTACTTATACGTTTTGCCATGGTTATGCGAATACGTATGGTGGCGAAGGGGTTGTGCACAGTAGCCGTCACAGCGTGAGTTGCTCCTTAATCGCTAAAGAAGGAGAGCTGATGCAGCGCGATTATGATTACACGACAGCCCGAAAACCGGATGATTTGCTGTCTTTAGAGCAGATCGCCGAAAGTGCAGCAAAACGTGCTGTCAGTCGTTTGGGGGCCAGGAAAATAAAAACGCAAAAGGTACCTGTGCTATTTTCATCACGGTTATCCAGTGGTTTATTTTCAAGTTTTATTGGCGCTGTCAGTGGTTCCAATCTTTATCGTAAAAACTCGTTTTTACTGGACTCACTTGGACAACAGATTTTCCCGAAAGGCACGCGTATATATGAACAACCTCATATTCTTCGCGGTTTGGCCAGCTCGCCGTTCGATAGTGAGGGGGTGCCGACGCGCAATAATGTATTTGTGGATGATGGTGTACTGCATCAATATATTCTTGGAAGCTATTCAGCACGAAAACTGGGTTTGCAAACCACGGCGAATAGCGGTGGCGTATTCAACTTAACCGTTGATCCAACAGCGGGTGATTTACAAGACCTTTTACGCAAGATGGGAACAGGTTTGCTGGTTACTGAATTAATGGGGCATGGGGTAAATGGCTTAACGGGCGATTATTCGCGCGGTGCCAGCGGATTTTGGGTTGAAGGCGGCGAAATTCTATATCCGGTAGAAGAAATTACCATTGCGGGTAATTTGAAAGATATGTTTCGCGCGATAGCCGCAGTTGGCAATGATATTAATCCTAATATTTCGACACGTTGTGGCTCGGTGTTAATTGAGCAAATGATGATTGCAGGTAGTTAATGCACAGACCTAGGGTGATGTCCGACAAATTCAGCAGTTGCTTCAACTGCTGATGGTCGTTGGATAATACGGGAAATTAGCTGGCTTTTGCTGATAATGCAGCGCTAGCAAAAAGGTTACACAACAGGAAAAAATAATACTTTTAGTTTTTATCGCGAAATGTAATGCGGCCTTTCGTCAAATCATAAGGTGTTAGCTCAACTTTGACTTTATCGCCGGTTAAAATTCGGATGTAGTTTTTACGCATGCGGCCAGAAATGTGAGCGGTAACAATGTGACCGTTTTCTAACTCAACACGAAACATAGTGTTGGGCAGGGTATCAATTACCGTGCCTTGCATCTCAATATGATCTTCTTTTGCCATAGCTCTCTCAGGAATTTAACAATCTAAATCGCTGATAGTGCCCTAAATTGAGGAAAATGGCAATCAAGTCATTTTGTTGAACAGGTGAATGTTGAGATTGGGGTTTTTTAAACACAATGTGGAAGGTTTTGTGTCATTCACACTTGCGTGGGAATGACACAAATTTAATAAGGATGAATAGAAACTCCTACGCATTCACGCTGAACGTATAGATACGTCATCCAAAAACTTTTCCGCATCTAATGCCGCCATACAACCAAAACCGGCAGAGGTTATCGCTTGACGATACACATGGTCTGCGACGTCACCACAGGCAAATACGCCAGGAATATTTGTCTCAGTGGCCATTCCCTCAAGACCCGATCGGATAGTCAGATAACCTTCTTTCATGAGCAATTGTTCTTTGAATAACTCTGTATTGGGTGTGTGCCCAATGGCGATAAATACCCCATCAAATGGCAGTTCTTCACGTTCACCAGTGACTAACTGACGTAGACGTGCTCCGGTAACTTTCATGTTATCACCAAGGACTTCATCCAAGGTGTAATTCCACATGAGCTTTATGTTGCCGGTACGGGCTTTCTCAAATAACTTGTCTTGTAGAATTTTTTCAGCGCGCAGGCTGTCGCGTCGGTGAATCAATGTGACTGATGCGGCAATGTTTGATAAATACAGTGCTTCCTCGACTGCAGTGTTACCGCCACCGATCACGCAGACGTTTTTGTTGCGGTAAAAAAATCCATCACAGGTAGCGCAGGCAGAAACGCCACGACCTTGGTAGCTTTTTTCTGATTCCAGACCTAAATATCGGGCTGATGCACCGGTGGCAATAATCAGGGCATCACAGGTATAGGTTTCACTGTCGCCTTGCAATACAAAAGGACGCTGTTGCAGATCCGCTTTGACGATGTGATCGAAAATAATTTCAGTTTCGAAGCGTTCTGCATGTCGATGCATGCGCTCCATTAAAGCAGGCCCTTGTAATCCTTCCACGTCACCAGGCCAGTTATCCACTTCAGTGGTTGTGGTAAGCTGGCCGCCGGGTTGCATGCCAGTAATGAGAACAGGGTTTAAATTGGCGCGGGCAGCGTAAATTGCAGCTGTGTATCCGGCGGGGCCGGAGCCAAGGATAATCAGGCGATGATGAATTGAGGGACTCATTATTATTCCTTACTATATGCAAAAGGATTTATGTTAACATGAAGGATATTATGATAATTCACGATGTTCTTAAATACCATGATAAAAAAACGAACGGGCAGTCAGGCTGGCGGCCCTAAAACAGCCTTGCCGCAATTTTTGATCAAGCGTATCAGTGAGGGCAGTTTTATTTTAGTGCTCACGGCCGCTTTGTTTGTCTTGCTGTCACTCGTGACCTATCAGACCAATGATCCAGGGTGGTCGCATGTGAACTCCACTTCCGCCGATATTGCTAATGCAGGTGGTCAGGTGGGTGCTTATATTGCAGATGCGCTTTATTGGGTGTTTGGGTTTCTTTCTTACCTAATACCGGTTTGTTTCGCTTATCTCGCCTGGATGACTTTGCAAGATCAACGGGCACTACGCGCCGTTAATAAACACACGCTGATGCTTCGTGGTATAGGTCTGTTGTTTTTACTAACGGGTGGTTGTAGTTTGCTAGCCTTGCAGCTGCATGGAACTGCATTGGCTACCATTCATAAACCAGGCGGTATGCTGGGACAGGCGATTGCCGTGTTTTTGAATCATGCTTTGAATACGCAAGGGACCACGATGCTGCTGCTTGCGATTTTTTTGGTGGGCATGACCTGGTTAACAGGGCTTTCCTGGATACATGCGACGGAAGTGATTGGTTACTATACCTTACAAGTCTGTCGCTGGATGCCACGTGCTTTCATAAGCGGTTTACGTTTGTTTACTACAACTATTTCGCGTTTTAACGCTCGCGAAAGAACGCAGCGCGTAACGACCAAAATTGTCGTTCCTGAAGTGGCAAAAGCCAAAAAAGAAAAAGCACTTCCCAAAATTAACATCATGAGCTACAAGCCACTGCAAGAAAAAGCACCGGATAGAATTGCTAAAGAAACCTTTATTCCTAAAGTGCAGGTTACAGGCAGTTTGCCTTCACTTGATTTACTCGACAAAGGACAACCCGGCGAGCCTTTGGCCGGATATACTCCTCAGCAACTGGAAGTGCTTTCGCGTGATGTTGAGCAGCATTTGCTGGATTTTGGTATCCAGGCCGATGTAGTAGCAGTTCACCCAGGTCCCGTAATTACACGTTTTGAATTGCAGCTTGCAGCAGGTATTAAAGTCAGCAAACTTACAGCTTTGGCAAAAGATTTGGCGCGTTCTTTATCAGTCACCAGTGTCCGTGTGGTTGAAATCATTCCGGGTAAAACGGTCGTCGGTATTGAATTACCCAATAGTAACCGCGCGATGGTGTGTTTATCGGATGTATTATCGGCGGATGTTTATCAGCAGGCTCACTCGCCGCTGACCTTGGCATTGGGTGTTGATATCGCAGGTCATCCTATGGTGGTTGATCTGGGTAAAATGCCACATTTATTAGTGGCTGGAACCACAGGATCGGGTAAATCCGTAGGGATTAACGCCATGATCTTAAGCCTGCTTTTTAAAGCGACCCCGGAGCAGGTTCGCTTAATTATGATCGATCCAAAAATGCTGGAGTTATCCGTTTATGATGGCATCCCGCATCTGTTAACCCCAGTTGTCACTGATATGAAAGAAGCCGCCAGTGCATTACGTTGGTGCGTTGCAGAAATGGAGCGTCGTTATCGCTTGATGTCAGCGTTAGGTGTGCGAAATTTGGCAGGCTTTAATACTAAACTCACCGAAGCTATCGAGCGTAACGAGCCATTGACCGATCCATTATGGAAGCCTACTGATTCGATGAATACCCAGGCACCTTTGCTACAATCGTTACCGTATGTTGTTGTCGTGATTGATGAATTAGCCGATATGATGATGGTTGTCGGTAAAAAAGTAGAGCAGTTAATTGCCCGTATTGCCCAAAAAGCACGCGCCGCAGGGATTCATTTAATCCTGGCAACGCAACGTCCATCAGTCGATGTATTGACCGGACTTATCAAGTCAAATATTCCGACGCGTATCTCGTTCCAGGTTTCGTCAAAAATTGATTCACGTACCATTCTCGACCAGCAGGGTGCAGAACAATTATTGGGCCACGGGGATATGCTCTTTCTAGCGCCCGGTACCGGTGCTCCTCTGCGAGTACATGGCGCATTTGTGGATGACAAGGAAGTGCATCGCATTGCTGATGATTGGCGTGCTCGGGGTGAACCACAATATATTGATGAGATTACACAAACCATGGGTGATGGGTTTGATGGTGGCATGGGCGAGGAAGGCCAAGAAACAGAAGACGCTGATCCGCTTTATGATCAGGCCGTTGAATTTATTGTTCAAACACGTAAAGCCAGTATTTCAGCGGTACAACGCCGTCTTAAGATTGGCTATAACCGCGCCGCTCGTTTAGTCGAAGAGATGGAGCGTACTGGTATAGTAGGCCCGCTGGAGGGTGGGTTTCGAGATGTTTTGGTGTCAGCCGTAACTGAGGATTAAGCATGAAAATAAATTATTTAGCGCGTAATTTAGTGCTGCCAGCTTTATTGTTATTTGGACAACCCGCATTCTGTGATGCGGCTGCGGATGCCCAGGCTAAATTAAACGCGATACGGACCATGAGTGCTAAGTTTACTCAGGTCGTCAAAGCTCAGCGACGCGAAATATCACGCACTACGGGCACAATGGCTCTGGCACGCCCGGGACGCTTCCGCTGGGACACTAAAAGCCCTATGCCTCAACTGGTAGTCGCTGATGGCAAGCGTTTATGGGTTTATGATGTGGATTTAGAGCAAGTCACCGTAAAGAAACAGGAAAAAGGGATTGGCGGCACGGCTGGTCTATTTTTAAGCGGGTATGATGATACAGTCAGTCGTGATTTTGAAGTGACAGCGGGCAAGCAGGGAAATAAAGACTATTTCGATATGCACGCCAAATCAAGCAAGGCAAATTTTCAACGTGTAAAGTTAATATTTGTTGGTAGCACATTGAATGGTATCGAGTTATATGACCAATTGGGTCAGTTCACGCAAGTACAGTTGAGTAATATAAAAAACAACCCAACCCTTGCAGAAAACTTATTTAAATTTAAAACCCCGAAGGGTGTAGACCTGGTGGAGCAATGACCACAGCGCGGCCCCTTGCTGAATTACTAAGACCGACTACGCTCGATGACGTGATTGGACAACGGCATTTGCTAGGTCCTGGAAAACCATTGCGGCTTGCTTTTGACTCAGGGAAGTTGCACTCCATGATTTTATGGGGCCCGCCTGGAGTAGGCAAAACAACACTGGCAAGGTTAACTGCAAACGCTTTTGATTGTGAGTGGATTGCACTGTCTGCTGTTTTTTCTGGTGTTAAAGACATCCGCGCCGCAGTTGAGACGGCCAAAAATTATCAATCAAACAATCGTCACACAATTTTATTTATCGACGAAATTCACCGCTTCAACAAATCGCAACAAGATGCCTTGCTTCCTTATACCGAGTCCGGTTTGTTTACCTTTATTGGCGCGACTACCGAAAACCCTTCGTTTGAGGTGAACTCATCGCTGCTTTCACGCGCCCAGGTTTATGTACTGAAATCATTAGCCGATGATGAGCTCAAGGAGCTGCTACTGCGCGCACAACAACAAGTTTTTTCAAATCTGCAATTCGATGAGCAAGCAATCGATACGTTAATTAGTTATGCTGACGGTGATGCTCGCCGTTTATTGAATCTGTTGGAACAAACCCATACCGCCGCAAGCACGCTCGGCGCTACTCATATCGACCAAGAGTTTGTTCGTAATTCACTGGTCTTAGGTTCTCGTCGTTTTGATAAGGGCGGGGATAATTTTTATGATCAAATTTCGGCATTGCATAAATCAGTACGTGGCTCTAATCCCGATGGTGCGCTATATTGGTTATGTCGCATGCTCGATGGCGGGGTTGATGCGCGTTACCTCTCGCGCCGGATAGTCAGAATGGCATGGGAAGATATTGGCCTTGCCGACCCACGTGCCATGCAAATTGCTAATGATGCCGCCAGTACTTATGAGCGTTTAGGTTCACCAGAAGGTGAATTGGCACTTGCCCAAGCTGTGATTTATTTAGCGGTGGCTGCGAAAAGTAATGCCGGTTATATGGCATACAAGCAAGCGGCGAGTTTTGTTAAAACAGACAAGTCACATGAAGTGCCTGTTCATTTACGCAATGCACCTACAGCATTAATGAAGAAAATGGGTCATGGTGCTGCATATCGATATGCGCATGATGAGCCTCATGGCTATGCCGCTGGGGTTAGTTATTTGCCCGAAGGTCTGAAAGAACAGAATTGGTATCGTCCGGTAAACCGAGGACTGGAAAGTAAAATCGCAACAAAAATGGATTTTTTAAAAAAACTTGACGAGCAAGCGCGATAATAACGTGATTAAATTTATAAAAAAATGCTGGGTACCGGTTGCTATCCTCATCATTACTATGGCCATTCTGTTTAGCCTATTTCGGGCGTTAACCCCGTGGGTGAAACAATATAAAGGTGACATTGAACAGCACTTGTCAGTATTGCTCGGGCAACCCGTTACCATAAGCACCATGGAAACGAGCTGGTACTGGTTTGAACCGGTGCTGAAATTAGATCAAGTTAGTATCGCTGACGCACAACACCAGGTTCTGAAATTAAATAAGTTGCTGGTTGGTATCAATTTGTTGAGCTCGTTGTGGCATTGGCAGCTTCAGCCAGGGATACTTTATGTTGGTGATGTGCATCTTACGTTAAGGCAGGGTATTGATCATTGGGAAATTGATGGTTTGCGTCAAGATAAGCAGACAACGACTTTAAATTCCGAGTCGTATTTGCCGATACTGGGCTGGGTATTATCACAAGATCGCATCATAATTAAAAACGCCTCTGCTTTAATTTATTTAAAGGATGGAAGTGTACTACCGGTTAATAAATTCCATCTCAGTGCCGTTAATCACTATGGTCATTATCGCCTTAAGGGTGGCGCTGAGCTGGCACATGAAACGCCTACCAAGTTATCTATTCTGGCTGATTTGCAAATCACCCCTTCTGCGTTAAATAAAAGCAAAGGTCGGATTTATCTCTCCGTTGAAAATTTCGTACCAGCCCAATGGCAGACTTTTTTCCCAGAAAAAGATTACCGTATCGAGAGCGGAGCCGGAGACATTGAATTTTGGTTTGATCTGGCCAAGGGTCGATTGAAAGGATTACAAACCAAATTTAATTTTGATAACGTGGTCTGGATTCAGTCTGGAAAACCCCGTAGCCATGCTATCCAATCTTTGCAAGCGAATTTGGCGTGGAAACCCACCGCCGATGGCTGGCAGGTGAGTGGTGATAATATTAAATTTAGTGCCTCCGATCGAAGTTGGCCTGAAAACAAGCTCATGCTGGATTATATAAAGTCCCAACAAGCCTACCGCTTGTTTGTGGAAAAATTATGGTTGCAGCCGTTTCTCGCACTAGACTTAGAGTGGCCGGAGCAGATGAAGCCTATTTTAGCAGCCCACCCGCAGGGTGAGTTATATGATAGCCAGCTGGAAATTAAAGACAATCAGGTCGATTTAGTCCTGACACGTTTCGCGAATTTATCCTGGAAGCGGGTGAAGGATATTCCTGCCGTGAGTGATCTCTCTGGTGTCCTTTATTGGCATCCTACGGCGGGACGTTTGGAATTTAATGGGGAAAATACGGTGATTACCCCACAAAAAATGCCTGCAGTGAAATTTGAGCAAATTAATGGTGCATTTGATTGGCAATCGTTGAGTCAAGGCTTGCGCATCAGCATGGAGCGTTTGGTGCTCGATAACGCTGATCTGACGCTTAGCGCTAGCGGTAGCCTGGACGAGGCATTATCCCCAGCGGGCGGTCATCTACAGCTCGCAGCTGATTTTTCCGCCAAAGAAGCGCTACAATGGTTTGCTTATCTCCCTGTAAAATACATAAAACCTAAATTGTATGATTGGCTGCAGCATGATATTAAGCGTATAGGCAACATCGCCGGGAAGGTAACGGTCAATGGTTTGTTGGCTGATTTTCCGTTTGATAAGCAGCCAGGTGAATTCAACATTACCAGCAACATCAGCGGTCTTGATTTCTTGATCAATGAGCACTGGCCCTTAACACGAGATGTTGATGCTAATTTACGATTGGATAAAAGAAGTTTGCAGTTTGATATTCTCCATTCAGATCTGTTAGGGATTATCATAGATAACGCGCATTTGCGCATTGATGATCTCGGTCTGGACCGCGAAACCTTGCTGCTTCATGCAAAAGTTATGGCGCCCGCAGAAAAAACCAAAGCCTATATTCTCGCTACACCGCTTGCCTCTCATTTATCCAGGCTAAGCATGTTAGATATGCAGGGTGACTTGGGGGTGGACGTGCGTTTGGAAGTACCGCTTTATTCTGAGAACGATGATGTATTAGCACGTGGCACAATTGCATTCAATAATAATCTGCTTACCATCCATCATGCGGTAACTGACATTGAATTGCGCAATTTATCAGGGATGCTCGATTTTGATGAGCACGGGGTTACTGATAGCGCTTTGACCGCTGTTCTTCTGGATGATCCTGTTAGCATGCATGTTCAATCATTTAGTAAACCGCATCCCTATACCGAGGTGCGTGTTGAGGGAAATACCACAATCAATTTGTTAAAAACAAAACTAAACCTACCTATTTTTACCTTTATGGAAGGTCATTTACAAATTGAGACTATATTGACTATAACCGACGATCCAAATGACTTGGATCACATTAGCGTGAATACCTCATTGCATGATGTTGCTATCGATCTCCCTGCACCATTGGGCAAGGCATTGTCCATAAAAGAACCATTAAAAATTCATGTAGACTTTAATCCTAAAAAAGGCTTTAGGATACGCGCCAATTACGGTAACCGCTTGAGTAGTGATTTATGGTTTGCAAGCACGAACAAGACATATCTTTTGCAGAAAGGTCAAATTCGTTTGGGCAAAGGTCAGGCTGCAGATCAAAACGTTGCGGGTGTGCAAATAGTGGGCTCTCTGCCGGGACTTGAAATTCAACAATGGCAGAAGGTGATGGCCAGGTTGCCCGCCGATGTATCCTCTTTAAACTTGTTCGATAACGTCAAGTTGGTTGATATTATTTTTGGTTCCATCTCCGTCTTAAATCATAACTACACGCAGGTAGGAATTAAGGCAAGAAAAATAGCCAAGGATGATTGGCAGATAGCGATTAATCAAAAGGCCATCGATGCAAGCCTGCGCTACCAACTTGCTGATAACATCGTTGGGGGAAATTTCAAGCGCTTATCTATTCCGAAAACTGTTTTGACAAACAAGGATAACAATTCCACCTTATCGAAATTGAATCCGTCGCAAATTCCAAACCTCAACATCACGGTTGATGACTTTAAGGTGGGTGAGATAGATATGGGTAGTGTTGTGTTAAAGAGCACGAGTACCAGCACTAATTGGAGGCTTGAAAATTGTAATATTAATTCGCCTGACTATCAGTTGACGCTTAAGGGTGATTGGACGAAGAATGACAAACAGAATCGCACGAATTTACAGGCTAGTTTGATCATTGTTAACTTGCAAAAAAGTTTACAACGTTGGAATATCTCACCGGTTGTAGAAGCGCGTAAAGGTGATATTCAATTCGAAGGCGGCTGGCAGGGCGCTATGAGTGACTTTTCCATGAAAACAGTTAACGGCGACATGTCGATAACGTTTAAAGATGGTCGTATCACGAACCTGAGCCGTGAAACTGAAGAGAAATTAGGTTTGGGAAAATTGCTCAGTATTCTGAGTTTGCAAACGATACCCCGCCGTCTCAAACTTGATTTTAGTGATCTGGCAGAGGGTGGATATAGCTTCGATAAATTTAAAGGTAATTTTGTGCTTAAAAACGGCGTGATGACGACCAGTGATAGTTCTATCGATGGTCCCGTCGCTTATGCGAGCATGAAAGGGGATTTGGATTTGGTCAAGCATCTATATAATCTGGAATTGTTTGTCTCCCCCCACATTACTGCCAGTCTACCTATCGTCGCGACCATTGCCGGAGGCCCCATTGCCGGAATCGCAACCTGGGTGGCGAGCAAAATCATTAATAGCGGCATGCAAAAAATCAGCGGCTATACTTATAAAGTATCAGGGCCATGGTTGGATCCGGTGGTGCAGCAGGTGAGTATTTTCAAGAAGGAAACCCCCAACCCCCCTTAATTTAACAGCAGCTCATATTGGTTTTTACTACTTAATGGATAACACTATGTGGGATGTAATATTAAAACGATATTGGCAAGTCAGTCTGTTTAGAGAGACTCCGGCGAATACACCCTACTCGCCGCTGCTGTTAGTCGCCATCGCTGTTTGTTTTCTCGTATTGATCACCACGCAGTGGATTATTGCAGATGTTAAAAACGAAGTTACCCTGGCAAGGGCGCTTTTTGAGGGTACAGCACTTGTCCTGTCTTATGTGATATATACCTATCTTTTGTTATCAATATTTAAAAAAAATAATCGCCTGGTACAAACCTTATCGTGTCTTTTTGCCGGTCATGCCATCGTACATTTATGCGCATCACCATTGCTTTTTGCGATGCCAATCCTTGCCGCCGAAAAAACAAATCCATCGCTTGGTCTCGTATTCGCAGTCGTGTATTTAATTTTGACGTTGCTTTTGACCGTATGGCAATTTATGCTGACGGCTTATATTTACAAACACGCGTTAGAGATAGAGTACCTGCCGGCTGTATTTGCAAGTTTAGGTTTACTGGCGGCGAATATATTAATCATTTCAATTTGGTGATCGGCATATGCATTTACATATTCTCGGGTTAAGCGGCACATTCATGAGCGCTTTAGCACTTTTGGCACGCGATGCGGGGTTTCAGGTTACAGGAAGTGATGCTAATTGCTATCCCCCGGTGAGCGATTTACTTTCCGCAAAAGGAATAAGTTGGACCGACGGCTATGAAGACAGCACGCAAGCCTTGAAAGCAGATTTGGTGATTGTTGGCAACGCGATAAAGCGTGGCATGCCAGTGATCGACGACGTGCTTAATGCCGGGAAAAAATATACATCAGGCCCGCAATGGTTGGCTGAGAATATTCTGCCGCGTTATCGCGTGCTTGCGGTGGCTGGAACCCACGGAAAAACGACCACAACGTCAATGCTTGCCTTTATTCTCCATCATGCGGGACTGCAACCAGGCTTTTTGATTGGTGGTGTTTCCAGCGATTTCAATACTAGTGCCTGTCTAGGACAAGGTGCGTGGTTTGTGATTGAAGCGGATGAATACGATAGTGCATTTTTTGATAAGCGCCCCAAATTCATGCACTACCGTCCAGAAATTGCGATTTTAAATAATCTTGAATTTGATCACGCCGATATCTACGCCAATCTCGCGGCGATTCAACAACAATTTCATTATTTCCTAAGAACAATACCTGGTAATGGCTTAGTGATAAAACCACGTGATGATGAGGCATTAAATCAGGTGTTAACTATGGGAAAATTCAGTCAGGTACAAGAGCTGGCATTGGCCGGTGATGCGGCCTGGCGTGCTGAGTTACTCGTCGAAAGTGGCGAGGCTTTTCGTGTATGGCATAACGGCAAGCAGGTCGCCGAGGTCAATTGGTCTTTGATCGGGCGCTTTAATGTTGAAAATGGTTTGGCAGCACTAGCCGCCAGTGTTCATGCTGGTGTTAAACCGGATGTTGCGGCCCAAGCATTAGCACAATTCACTCCGGTTAAACGTCGTTTAGAAGTTAAATCCAGTTGCCACGGAATCACGGTCTATGATGATTTCGCACATCATCCCACAGCTATCACCAAAACCATCAATGCGTTAAAGCAAAGCGGCAGACACCAACGCATTTTAGTGGTTCTGGAGTTTGCATCCTACACCATGCGCACTGGCGTTCACGCCGAGGCAATGGCACAAGCGCTGGCGAATGTAGATGGCGCTTACGTGTTAACCACCACCGATTTTAATCTCACTGAAGTAGCCAAAAGCTGGACTTGTCCGTATCAATTACTGCCCAGTACTAATGCTATCGTTACTGCATTGATGAAAGAAGTGCGCCAGGGTGATGCGGTGTTAGTGATGAGTAATCGAGGGTTTGATGATATTCATCATCAGTTGATAACGGCCATTGATGCGCAGTTTACAACCGCTTAAAGCCACTTCATTTCCTGCTCTTGTTGTATAAATTATCAAGGTGCTGCTTGAGGCTTACTCATTTTTTAAACTGTAAATGTCCATCTTTTTCTTTGACTGTAATGGTATCACCCGCTTTAAACTCCCAAACAAATTAACTAACAAGCTATTGCGAATAAAGGCTCTCCAGTGGCTTTGGATTATTGGACTATAATTAACACTAGCACCGTTTCCATTTAGTTATGACAAGTTGCCCTGTACAAAATTGTTATTATTTATTAGTACCGTAGGTTGGTGCAGAGCGGTAGCGATGCCCAACAGTCGTGGCACAGGAGGCTCCCTTGTTGGGCTTCGCTACCGCTCTGCACCAACCTACAATAACCCGTCAAAACTAAATGGAAACGGTACTAGTAGTCTTTTGTTGGAATACTCTCATGTTCAACTAATTGTGAGGAGAATCACATGTCAAGGAATTTAGAACGTGAATATAATGATGCATTGCACCAATTCACAGATGCACAAATAAAAAGAAAAACAGAACAAGAAAAAAATACAAAACCTATACAAGATGGCAGCTGGATATTAGATTATTTAATTGATACTCAGTTAAGCAATATTGAGTATAGGGTTACTCAAATGGCCAAGAAAACTTTAAAAAATGGTAGCGATGAGGATAAAGAAGATTTAACTAGCGTTCTAGCATTATCTAGAAAAATGGTTACTTTACTTGAGGAGTTAACGCCCGATGAAAAAAATAAATTGTATAAATTTAGTGCAAACGATGCTACTAGTACCAGTACTTTAAATAATAAGGCGACTGAAGATGGCAAATTACCACAATTCATTGACGCGTCTCGAAAACTGCAGACGTTAGGAGATAAATTTATCAATAAACCAACGCCAGGCGGAGAAGGGCTAGGTAATGCACTGAAATGGTTCGTGGGTAGTATTATGCAACTGATTGGCCTTGCACTTATACTAGTGCCAATAGTTGGGGGAGGGTTACTTGACGCAGGCACGGCACTTAAGACTACGAAGACAGAAGATGTAGGGCACGCGGCTCAAGGTTTTTTAAATTATAAAGGTGCATTGTCGTCATTAAAGGATGAAGAAAAGACAGATGATTCGCATAAGAATGATGCTAAAAATACAGAAGATGGGCATTCGACAAAACTATCCTAGTAAAACCCGCCACGGCGTAAAGTGGTTATGGAAAGCAAGGGTGTTATTGGTATTTTTAAATCGGCGAAAAACAGCAATGTTTTTCGCGAGTGCTCTATGGGCGTGAGCGTATTTAAAAATACCAATAACACCCTTGATTATTGGCGCGGAATCAAACTTACTTTGATTTTCTAGCTGTTCTTGAACTGCAAATTCCCATCCGCTTCTGTGACCACAATGGTATCACCCGGCTTAAACTTGCCGGTCAGTAGAGCTTGCGCTAGTGGATTTTCCAACTGTTGCTGTATGGCGCGTTTCAAAGGCCTTGCCCCATAGACGGGATCAAAGCCCGCAGCAGCAAGATAGCTAAGTGCTGTGGGCTCCACATCCAGGCTAATATCTTGGCTTTGTAAGCGTTGTTGCAAATAGTTGATCTGGATAGTGGCGATGTTGGCGATTTGATCTTTGCTCAACGGGTGGAAGACCACGCTGTCGTCGATACGGTTAATGAATTCCGGTCGGAAATGCTGACCGACCAATTCCATCACGGCGGTTTTCATTTGGTTGTAATCGCTTTTTCCGGACATCTCTTGAATCAGGTGAGAGCCTAAGTTAGACGTCATTACAATCACGGTATTACGAAAATCAACCGTGCGTCCCTGGCCGTCAGTTAAACGCCCATCATCTAAGACTTGCAAGAGAATATTGAATACATCAGTATGGGCTTTCTCGATTTCATCAAGCAAAATAACCGAGTAGGGACGTCGACGAATCGCTTCAGTTAAATAGCCTCCTTCCTCATAACCAACATAGCCTGGGGGTGCGCCGATAAGCCTTGCGACAGAGTGTTTTTCCATAAACTCTGACATATCAATACGAACCATCGCCTCGACAGTATCAAAGAGGAAGGTTGCCAAGGCTTTACACAGTTCGGTTTTACCTACACCGGTTGGTCCTAAAAAGAGGAATGAGCCGATAGGGCGATTGGGGTCAGAAAGACCGGCACGTGAACGGCGAATGGCATTAGCGACCACATCAACGGCTTCATTTTGACCAATAACGCGTTTGTGCAGCGCATCTTCCATCTGCAATAATTTTTCTTTTTCCCCTTCCAGCATTTTGGCCACAGGGATGCCTGTCGATTTGGAAACGACTTCAGCGATTTCTTCCTCAGTGACTTTGTTGCGCACCAAGCTGGTTTCTTGTGGTTCACTATCGCTGACCTGAGTTAATTGTTTTTCCAGTTCAGGAATACGGCCATACTGCAATTCGGACATACGGGCGAGATCACCGGCGCGTCTTGCTGTATCCATTTCAACTTTGGCTTGTTCCAGCGCCTCTTTGATGTGTGCCGCTCCATGCAGCATAGCTTTCTCGGATTTCCATATTTCTTCCAGATCGGAGGCATTTTTTTCTAGCTCATCGATGCTGTTCTGCAGATCCTCCAAACGTTTTTTCGATGCTTCATCGCTTTCTTTTTTTAAGGCTTCGCGTTCTATTTTTAACTGAATCAGGCGGCGATCCAGCTTATCGAGGCTTTCCGGTTTGGAGTCAATTTCCATGCGAATCAGACTGCCGGCTTCGTCGATCAAATCAATGGCTTTGTCAGGCAATTGTCTGTCGGTAATGTAGCGATGCGATAGAGTGGCTGCGGCAACAATGGCGGGGTCGGTGATTTCAACGCCATGATGAATTTCATAACGTTCCTTTAAACCGCGTAAAATAGCGATGGTATCTTCTACACTTGGCTCGTCGACTAATATTTTTTGAAAACGGCGCTCAAGGGCTGCGTCTTTTTCAATGTATTGTCGGTATTCATCCAGCGTTGTGGCACCGATACAATGCAATTCACCGCGGGCGAGTGCAGGTTTTAACATGTTGCCTGCGTCCATCGCGCCTTCCGCTTTACCCGCTCCAACCATGGTATGCAATTCATCAATGAATAATATCACTTGCCCTTCTTGTTTGGACAGGTCATTTAATACGGCCTTCAAACGCTCCTCAAATTCACCGCGAAATTTTGCTCCAGCAATGAGTGCGCCCATGTCTAGAGATAGTAAGCGTTTATTTCTTAATCCCTCTGGCACTTCACCGTTAATAATTCGTTGTGCCAGGCCTTCAACAATCGCGGTTTTACCAACGCCAGGCTCACCAATGAGTACGGGGTTATTTTTGGTGCGGCGTTGCAAGACTTGAATGGTACGACGAATTTCGTCATCGCGGCCAATAACCGGATCAAGTTTGCCTTGTTCAGCACGTTCTGTTAAATCAAGGGTATATTTTTCCAGGGCTTGCCGTTGTTCTTCAGCATTTTGATCACGCACTTTTTCACCGCCGCGGATATCATCAATTGCTTTTTCGATGGCTTTGGGTTCAGCGCCAGCTTGTTTCAATAATTTAGCAAGCGTACTCCCTTCTTCCATTGCGGCTAAAATAAACAATTCACTGGAAATATAATCGTCTTTACGTTGCTGTGATAATTTGTCAGTGAGGTTCAGTAAGCGATTCAGGCCATTGGATATATGGATATCGCCACCAGTGCCGCTCACCTTTGGCATGCGATCTAGCGCTTGATCAATCAGCGTGCGAAGTTGTGATAGATTTACTCCGGCTTTGGTTAATAGCGGACGGCAGCTTCCACCTTGTTGATCGAGCAGTGCTTTCATCAGGTGTTCTGGTTCAATAAAGCCATTGTCTCGTCCTAATGCTAATGATTGTGCATCAGCTAAAGCTGTTTGAAACTTTGTAGTGAGTTTGTCCATTCGCATAGTGATACCTTTTTTTGTTATTTATACTGCAGAAATTATTTGAAGACCTAATTCCAATGCCATTTAAATTATCTTCTATCTACCGTAAAATGAAGGCTCATTCGACAAAAATCAAGTGGTAGCAATGAATAATAATTCTTCTATGGATGGTTCTGATTCTCAAGCGATGTTAAACAAGCTCATGATTGAGCATTTACGCGAACAAAAACGCAAACGTTTTTGGCGCTGGATAATGCGTGCGCTTATTTTATTCGTCATTCTTTTGATAGTATATAAGCTATTGTCCGCAAGCCATGAAGGCTTGCCTTCGCATTCCAAGCCCCATGTTGGTCTGATTGATGTACAGGGCACTATTTCTGCTAGTGATGAAGCAAGTGCTGACAATCTTAGTAAGGGCATGGATAAAGCTTACGAAAATAAGAGCATGAAAGCGCTAATCTTGCGTGTTGACAGCCCTGGCGGCAGCCCGGTGCAAGCCGATTATATGTTTAACACGATACGTTATTACCATGGGAAATATCCTGCAATCAAAATATATGCGGTTTGTGTCGATGCCTGCGCCTCCGCGGCTTATTATCTGGCAGCAGCGGCTGATGAGATTTATGCGAATCCTTCGAGCCTCGTCGGTTCAATAGGGGTTTTATACAATGGTTTTGGTTTTGTAGACACCATGCAAAAAGTAGGGGTTTCGCGACGCTTACACATTTCAGGTCGTAATAAAGGCTTTATGGACCCGTTTTCACCAGAGAATCCAGAGCAAGAAAAAATGATGCAAACAATGCTCGATATAATTCACGAACAATTTATTGACCGTGTTAAAGAGGGGCGAGGAAGCCGTTTGCTCATCGATGATGAAACGTTTTCAGGTCTGTTTTGGACGGGAACACAAGCTAAGAGTCGCGGCTTGATTGATGGCTTCGCCAGCAGCGGGCAATTAGCGCGTGATATCATCAAGATTGATAAAATAGTTGAGTACACCCATAAGGAAAGTGTGTTTGATAGGGTTGCCAAAACCATTGGCACCGCAATGGCGAATCAACTACCAACAGCGTTGGGAATGAAGCCTGGCGTTCAATAGATTAATGAAAAATATTTTATAATTCAGTTGGTTATGTTTGGCTGTGTTGTCCCCGCCTAGGCGGGGATCTATTCCCAAAGGTAGCACCCTGCCAAATTATTTACAGATCACCTACTACGCAACACTGCCATTATGTTAAGTATAAAAATTCTTTAATTGAGTAACAGTATACCGTTGCCCGTAATAGCGCCACCATAATCAGGGGAATTGGTCAGATAAAATCCCGTTAACGTGCTAATAATAAGAAGGTTCAGAGAAAGTGCTATCTTGAGGGATGTACGCTGAAAACTTGTGGTGGCTATAGGTGGACTCGAACCACCGACCTCAGCATTATGAGTGCCGCGCTCTAACCGGCTGAGCTACATAGCCACAAGAGGGAGAGATTTTGTCTTTTTCAGCGGTTAATGTCAAGCATGAAATGAAAATCTTGTTAGCTGTAAATAGACAATTAGTAGTCAAGCTGCTAATATTTTACTTTTTTGCGTCCCAAAGACAAATTCTGCAGACCACATTCCCAGAGCAGCGCTTGCAGCAATTCAAACAGGAGTATGATACACAATGCCACGCAGTGACCCGCGATCAGCTACATCGGATAATTTGTCCTTAACAGTACTCAAACCCTGGATTGTATGGGGTTTGGCTTGTCTATTTTATTTTTATGAGTTTTTACTCCAAGTTTCTCCAAGTGTGATGAGCTCAGAGTTAATGCGCGATTTTGCCGTAACCAGTCAAACGCTAGGTATTATATCGGGCTGTTATTATTATTCCTATGCGGCCATGCAATTGCCTGGTGGTGTGCTTATGGATTATTTTGGTCCACGACGATTGCTTACTATTGCCACCCTAATTTGTGCCTTAAGTACTATAGCCTTTGGTATGACAGACAATTTTTTCATGGCTTGCGTTTCCCGCCTGATGATAGGTTTTGGTTCGGCTTTTGCGGCAGTAGGCGCAATGAAACTCGCGGCTAACTGGTTTCCTGCGGAACGGTTTGCCTTGCTCACCGGGATGATGGTCACTATTGGTATGTTGGGGGCTATTGGTGGTGAAGCGCCCCTGGCTTTTTTGATTGATACTTACGGCTGGCGGCACAGTATGATCGTGATGGGTGGCGTCGGGCTTATTTTGGCTGTGCTTATTTTCGTGGTCGTGAAAGATGTGCCTAATAAAATGCCCAATCCGGAGCATACTGACGCTAGCGTTGATGATGAGCCGATGTTAAGCAGCTTAATCAAGATATTAAAAAATAGACAATTGTGGCTGATTGCAATTTATGGCGGCCTTATGTACATGTCTACACCGGTGTTTTGCGGTTTGTGGGGCGTGCCGTTTTTGATGTTCAAGATGCACATTGCCAAAGCCACCGCGGCAAATTATATTTCATTGGTATTCGTGGGCTGGGCTATCGCTAGTCCATTATGGGGCATTTATTCAAACCGTATTGGGCGGCGAAAACCATCCATGTATATAGGGAGTGTTGGTGCTCTACTCAGCAGTCTCCTGTTCATTTATGCTCCCATAGAGTCGGGTTGGGTCATGGTTGTGGTACTTTTTGCTTTTGGTGTTTTTTCAGCAGGGTTTTTACCCGCGTTTGCTGTGGCGAAAGAATTATGTAACCGACGTTATGTTGCAACAGGTCTGAGCTTTATGAATATGATGAATATGGTCGGAATAGCTATTGCTCAACCGGCTATAGGTTTTATACTTGATAGGTTGTGGCAAGGTGAAATCATTGATAAAGTTCGCGTGTATCCGTTAGAGGCGTATCATATCGCTTTGGCGCTGTTACCATTAGGCATGTTCATTTCTCTCATTATTCTTCCTCGTGTACGTGAAACTTATTGCGTAAACGTTTCGGAACAAAAATTGGTTGTATAAGTAGATTTATTATGGCGAAAAAACTTTATATAAAAACAAATGGTTGCCAGATGAATGAATATGATTCATCTAAAATGGCAGAGGTTTTACTGCATTCTCATGGGTTGGAGAAAACTGATAAAGTAGAAGAAGCGGATGTTATTTTGCTAAATACTTGTTCTATTCGCGAAAAAGCGCAGGAGAAAGTGTTTTCCCAATTGGGTCAATGGCGTGAATACAAACAAAAAAATCCGCATGTCGTGATTGGTGTTGGTGGCTGTGTGGCGAGTCAAGAAGGTGGTGATATCATCAAGCGCGCACCGTTTGTTGATTTGGTGTTTGGTCCGCAAACACTGCATCGCTTGCCTGGAATGCTCAACGAGCGGCTTGAAACCAAAAAACCAGTGGTTGATATCTCGTTTCCCGAGATTGAGAAATTTGACCATTTACCTGCGCCGCGTGCAGAGGGACCGGTGGCCTTTGTCTCTATCATGGAAGGGTGCAGTAAATATTGCAGTTTTTGTGTGGTTCCCTATACCCGTGGTGAAGAAATTAGCCGCCCATTTGATGATGTTCTTGCTGAATGTTATCAGCTCGCCAGCCAAGGTGTCAGAGAAGTTAATTTGCTCGGCCAAAATGTTAATGATTATCGCGGCCCTATGCATAGCGGTGATATTGCCGATTTAGCATTGCTTATTCATTACATAGCGGCGATAGATGGTATAGACCGAATTCGCTTTACCACCTCCCATCCTCTCGCGTTTTCAGATAATTTGGTTAATGCCTATGCCGAAGTGCCGGAGCTTGCTAATCACCTTCACTTGCCTGTGCAAAGCGGTTCCGATCGAATCCTTGCGATGATGAAGCGCGGTTATACGGCGTTGGAATTTAAATCAAAAATTCGTAAACTTCGTAAAGTGCGGCCAGATATTCGTTTGTCGACTGATATTATTGTCGGGTTCCCCGGTGAAACGGATCGTGATTTTCAAGACACCATGGATTTGGTGCATGAAATCGGTTTCGATACCTCATTTAGTTTCATCTACAGTCCACGCCCTGGCACGCCGGCGGCAAATTTGCCCGACGAGACCCCAATGGATGTGAAAAAGCGGCGCCTGAAAGTTTTGCAGGATAGACTTCAGCTGCAAGTATCTCGATACAGCCAGTCGATGGTGGGCAGTACGCAACGCATTCTAATTACCGGCGTTTCCAAAAAGAATGAACAGGAAATAGCAGGGCGTACAGAATGCAATAGGGTGGTCAATTTTGATGCGCCTCTTGATTTAATTGGGCAATTTGTCAATGTGCTGGTGACCGACGCGCAACCTAACTCCCTGCGCGGCAGGTTGATAACCGAACCAGTTGCAACAGTGGGGTAATGTTAATATGTATGACGTATTTGATTTGGCAAGATTCCCATTACTATGAGTGAATCATTAGCAAAAGAAGCTATTGTGCCTAAAGAGCTTCATGGACAACGCGTTGACGTAGTTCTGGCGCAATTGTTTCCTGATTATTCGCGCTCGCAACTTAGCCAGTGGCTAAAAGAGGGCGTGATCATGTTAGACCAACGTCAGTATAAACCAAAAGAGAAAGTCTCAGGTGGTGAGCATGTTGTGTTGCAATGTGCACAACTGGCGGTGCACGACGATCGTCAACTGCCTGAGAATATTCCGCTTGATATCGTTTTTGAAGATGACTACATCCTGATTATCAATAAACCCGCGGGACTCGTGGTGCATCCAGGCGCTGGGAATCCGCAACATACCTTGGTCAATGCGTTGTTGTATCACGATGAAGCGTTACAACATTTGCCCAGGGCTGGCATCGTTCATCGTCTTGATAAAGACACAACCGGTTTACTGATAGTGGCCAAAACGCTGGAGACTCATACTCGTCTTGTACGCCAAATGCAGGCGCGCGAAATTCAACGGCAATACCTTTGTTTGGTCTATGGTCATGTTATCAGTGGGGGTCATATAGAAACGTTCTATGGCAGACATCCCCGCAATCGTTTGAAAATGGCGGTGTGTAAACAGGGGCGAGAGGCTATCACGGAATATACCTTGCGCAATCAATACCACGCGCTAACCTTGCTGGATGTAAAACTCTTGACTGGGCGCACCCACCAAATTCGTGTGCACATGGCGCATATCAATCATCCATTGGTTGGCGATCAATTATATGGCGGGCGAGTGCGCGTTCCTGCAGGTGCTACTGCAGAATTTAGGGATACTCTACAACAGTTCAAACGACAAGCACTGCATGCCTATTATTTGTCACTAGCACATCCCCATTCACACGAGCAGTTGACATTCACCGCACCATTACCGGATGATTTTCAATTGTTATTAACAGAATTGGATAGCTACTTTGCCTAATCTAATCGCTAATTGGCCAGCACCAGCGTCTATCAAGGCGTTAACAACAACTCGAATAGGTGGTTTTAGCCAGACGCCTTTTGACGGCAACAATCTGGGGTTGCATGTAGGTGATGATGAAAGAGCGGTGCGTGAGAATCGCTTGGATTTGAAACAGTCATTGCTGTTACCCGATGAACCGGCCTGGCTTGAGCAAACGCATAGCAATCTTTGCGTGGTCGTTGAGGATGATCCAAATCGCACGGCAGATGCGGCCATTACCCGCAGCAAGAACATTCCTTTAGTGATCATGACTGCTGATTGTCTGCCTGTTTTACTTTGCGATCGCCGTGCTACCGAGATTGCCGCAGTTCATTCAGGATGGCGGGGGCTTGCAAATGGCATTGTTGAAAACACGCTCGCCAAGATGAATAGCGCCCCGGAAGATTTATTAGCCTGGATTGGACCTGCGATTTGCTCAACGTGCTATGAGATTGGCGATGAAGTTCGCGATGCTTATACCAGCCGTTATCCTTTTACCAAAAATACATTTCGTCAGCAGGGTGGAAGCTTGTTTGCAGATCTACCTAAAATGGCAGAGTTAATTCTAAATGAACATGGTGTGCACGCGGTTTACCAGTCTGCTGCATGTTCGTATGAGCTTAAAAACAAGTTCTATTCCTACCGCCGCGAGGAAAAAACCGGTAGAATGGCTAGTTTGATATGGTTTGGCGCTTGTTAGGGGCTGTTTTTTTTGATCATTAAATACGTTGTAACTAACTGATTACAGGATGAAACTTATGACAAACAAACTACGGTACTTCCTAAGCGTAATGTTATTAATGAGCATTCGCGTCGCTGTTGCATCGGTTGATGCCACACTCCTGCCAACACTTGCTCCTGTGTTGAAAAACGCAATGCCTGCTATTGTTAACGTTGCTGTACAGGGCATTATCCCCAGTAATATGCCGATGGCTGGTGACGATGATGAGCAAGCCCAGGACAGTCAGCCTATCGCTCCAGAAAAATCAAGAAAATTCCAGAGCATCGGTTCCGGCGTGGTGATTGACCCGCAGAATGGGATTATTATCACCAATGATCATGTGATTCGTAATGCAACCCTTATCACGGTAACACTAAACGACGGCAGGCGCTTGAAGGCTAAGCTTATCGGCGGTGATAGTGAAACGGATGTTGCCGTCCTTAAAGTTGATGCGAAAAACTTAAAAAGTCTACCCATCGGTAATTCTGATAATACGGAAGTGGGTGATTTTGTCGTGGCTATCGGCAATCCATTCGGTCTGAACAGTTTTGGTAACAGCCAATCTGCTACTTTTGGTATTATCAGTGCGATGAAGCGCAGTGACCTGAATATTGAAGGTATCGAAAACTTCATTCAAACGGATGCGGCGATTAACCCTGGTAACTCTGGCGGCGCATTGGTTAACGTAAAGGGTGAGTTAATCGGTATTAATACCGCTATTATTTCATTGTATGGCGGCAGCGTTGGCATTGGCTTTGCGATCCCCATCAACATGGCAAAAGACGTGGCACAACAGATTATTAAATATGGGTCTGTGCATCGTGGTCTTATGGGCATATTTGTGCAACCTCTCACGCCAGAGCTTGCGCAAGCGATGGGCTATCCCGAAAATCTTCAAGGTGCACTAATTGCGCAGGTAAATCCAAATTCCCCTGCGGAAATGGCTGGTTTGAAAGCGGGGGATGTGATTGTGCAAATTAACGACACTAAAATTACCCAAGCCACCCAGGTTAAAACCACTGTGAGTTTGCTGCGTGTAGGCAGTAAGGCCAAGATTGCAATTAAACGAAATGGTAAGGACATGGTGCTGAATGCTGAGGTCACTGATATCAAACAGCACGAACAAAAACTGCAATCACAAAATCCTTTCCTTTATGGTCTTGCGCTTAAAGATTTTGAGCAGGACTCACCAACTCATGGTCATATCGTTGGCGTTCAGGTCGTAGGAGCCTCAGAAAACAGCGCAGGCTGGCGCGCAGGTCTGCGTCCTGGTGATGTGATTGTTACGGCAAACAATAAACCTACTACCACGGCAAAATCACTGCAATCCATAGCGCAAGAAAAAAACAAAGAACTGTTGGTGCAGGTCTTGCGTGGAGCAGGTGCGCTTTATATTTTGATCATATAAAATCCTCTGTTTATTTTTTTCCGTTATTATAATGACCTCTCGAATTCCCGCGGCGTGACCGCGGGATCGTGCGCCTGAAATTCAGACTATTGGTTGAGTAAGATAAAAAATCAATGCTCGCACTAGTGCCGACTAAATGACTATCTGCTCACTAATAAAAGACCATGCTGAACTACACGCAATGAAGCAATTTAATCAATGGCTTGGATAATCGCAAAGCACTCTCTGAGCACGTAACGATACAAGGATTTGAGGTGTCTATTCACAGACTTATCCACAGAATCTGTGGATAACCAGCTTGGGTGAGTATAAATTAAATACCCTACAGTCCTTTTACAGAGTGGCGTAACGGTGTGTGTGGATTTGGGGTAATATGATTTTTCTTGTTGGTTGAAAAAAAAATCCACAGGCTCGATGTGATATGAATTTATATGGATAAGCTATCTGTTATAGCAAAAAATAATAGATATTCAATTCTGCAGTTTTTCATCTACCCCCAATCTATTAAGAATGCTGCTTAATGCTTCTTTGTATTTTGCATCGTCTCTGTCATGGTTTCTTGCGGTGGTTGTTTGATCTTCTGGTCAAAAAATCTGGCAGTACGCGTTAATTCGCGTGCCATCTCATCGGAGCTGTTTTTTACAGAGAGGTTGCTTGCAGATTGGTTGTTGGCAATTCGTGTTTTCTTATGACGATCTGCATGCTTCTCGTTCTCGTTCTCGTTCTCGTTCTCGTTCTTGTCCTCGTCCTCATCCTCATTGTTTCCCACGTCATCTTCGTCTTCTTTTTCATTTTCTTGTGGAATATCAAGTGCTATGTTTAAGGCTTGACGCTTTTCTTTTGATAAATACATGTAAGTTTCTTGTAAAAAATCATCATCTGCCTGCATGCCCGTCAATTGTTCTTGCAATGCTTCACACATCATTGGATATAGTTCGATGTCAAGTAGAGCTAATACTTGCCCGAAAACTACACTCGATTGGAGCAAGTCAGGCAGCATATTTTCTACTGCGAGACAAGTTTCTTCATGGTGTTTTGGAGACAGACACTCTAATACGGATACAAAATCCTCACCCGAACAAATGATAAGGTAAAGTTGAGACTTGATTTTATTGTAAATGACGGAGAACTGTTCTTCAGAAAGGTAACGATGCGCTGTTGCAAAGTCTTGACCTGATGTAATGTATCTGAAAATTTTTAGAAAATCACCGGGTGATTTAATGATGCGATCGAGCTTGGTTTTGACTAGAACAAAAGTGGTTTTATATTGCTCAACAGATAGGTGGGTAAGTATTTTTTCAAAATCTGCAGATGAATTGATAAGGCTAGGCAGGCTATTCTTGATGACGTCAAAAAATATTTGACGTTGCAAAGGTGCGAATCGAATCTGTCTGGATTCCCTAGGGGTTGGACCAAACAGATTTCTTGGGGCATGGTCATTGTCATCTTGCAGGAGATGCTTAATAACAGTTTCAAAATCATCAGCTGACTTAATCAGGTCTGGTATATTATTTTCTAGTTCATCACAAAGTTCAACGGATTGTGCCGTCGTAAGTTTTTCAAGTGCCTCCCCAAGATCGGTGGCTGATTTGATCCGGCTTGCTAAGGAGTGTTTAACCAAGCCAAAAAATTCTTTTTTGTGCCGTTTAGGGATGTTTTCGTGCACTTGATATAGATCATCAAAAGATTTTATGATGTTGGGCAGCTTGTGTTTAACTAAGTCTAAAATTAGTGCATAGTCGCTTGTGGAGCGCTGTGCACAGAGTAATGAAAAATCATCTTTTGATTGAATGAGATCAGGTAGCCCATGCTTGAAGGCTTTAATTAGTAATGTGCGCTGTACGGCTGAAAGGACTCGCATTGCACTTGCAAACGCATTGCTGCTTTGAATCATGGCAGGCAGTTTGTCTTGAAAAATTTCAAAAGCTGAGGCACATTGCTCGTTAGACAAGTATTGAAATACCGACCCGAACGCACTACCAGATTTAATCTGACCAGTTAGTTTGTCTTTTAGTATCTCGCATATTAGCCGTATGCGTTCTTCATTGAGGGTAGTTAGTAATGCGGTTATGTCCCAGCTATGCTTAATCAATTTTTCATGTATCTTTGATCCTACTTCTTTAAAAAGTGATTTTAATCGTTCTGGCGAAGTTTCTGTTATTAAAACAACCAGATCATCAATGCTTGGGATAGCGTCAATAATCCCTCTTTGCATAGGCACTTCTTTACTAAATTCGCTAATTTCAGCAGGACTAAAACCCATGAAATCTTGTAAGTCTTCCATCGAGGAAATGATTATTTTAAAGCCGAGTGCATCAAGTAATTCTTTTTTAAACGGTAGTGCGTCATGCCCCCCATGATAAGTCGTGGCTATGCTTTGAGTATCAATGGCCTGCTTAAGTACCACTACAGCCTCATCAAATTGCTGTATTGATTCATTAATCAAGAGAGTATTGTTTGCACTGCTTAGCGATACAGCACTTAAAGCCGCTTCCTGATTGAGCATGGCGTCCTCAAGTTTGTCTCGCCGTAATGACAGACAGGTATCGATGGTCGCTGTAGCACTAATATTTACTGTTGGATCGGATGAGAGTGTGCGAATCCTGTCTATTTGCTGGCGAACCTTAACGGGTATTTTTGCTATTTGATCGTCACCAATGCTCTGATAGTAATTCATGAAATTAATAATAGCAGCATAGGCACCAATGCCAGCATTGGTTTCTTGCCCTAGTTCATTAACACTATTAATACGGAGTTGTGAGCTAAGTTGTCGCAGGTGACCTAGCAGGTTACTGGTGTCGTTGGCATGTGCCAGGTAGTTGCTGTGTGCCGCTGCAATGGCCTGCGTTAATGGCGAGTGAATTGCAAGGCGTTGGTATTCCTCATTACTTAGATGATGATTATCAGCATGTTGCTTATAATCATAATAGGGGTTTTCTAGTTGCGTCTGCATGCTGATGTTTGAATCCTGTACGGGCTTTGTTTTGTCTAACATGGTGAGTAGGTGAATGGGAATAAGGTGTTGGCTTTCATCGCTTAGAATGTGAGTTTTTATTAGAGTGCTTATATTAAGAGGCGCGCTCAGATCGGGGTATGGGTCGAAGGCAGACTCGGTGATAATTGTTGGCATCAATACACTGACAATGTTGCAATTTTCTCCCGCTTTAATTTTACTGGCAACGACCAGTTCACCGATGTCACACAGTAGCTTGGTAATATCACTCTCTGGTAGTGCCGTGTAGCTTAGCGCGGTGCCTTTGATTATGTCCCAGTGTTTGGCAAGAAATTTTTCTAGTCTGGTAATAAGGACGTCTTCAGACATGCTATTAAAATTGGATAAGATAACCTCAGTGCTAGTGAGAACAGTTTGAAAGTAAGAAAAATACAGCATGCCTTTGATGTCATTGGGTAAATCATCGTCCGACAAATCGGAAGAACAATAAAGCAATTTAAGCGTGCTGATTGTTGTTAACAATTCATCAATGTTTGCTGGCATCTATAAATTCCCAATATTTGGTTTGGTTTCTAAAAGGCCTCATGAAATCACTCAAATCGGCTTTCTGGTTCATGCGGTGTTGGTATACCGCGTAAAAAGAAACGATGTTTTTTAGGTAGTTTCGTGTTTCTCGCCACGGTAATGTTTCAATCCAGATATCAATTTGTTTCGGTGGATGGTTTTTCAACCAGTACACAACTTGTCGTGGTCCGGCGTTGTATGCAGCAGCCATGAGGATAGGGTGTCTATCAAAGCGGTTGGCGAGTTGTTTTAAGTAGGCCACGCCAATATTGATATTTTTTTGCGCACCAAATAACTGTTTCTTGTCGGCATAGTTAATGCGCTCGTATTTAGCGGTTGCCTTTGCAGTTGCAGGCATAATTTGCATTAAACCATGAGCACCGGCGGGAGAAATCACATCGTCTCGAAAAGTGCTTTCTTGTCGAATGATGGCATAGACGAATTCTTGCGGAATACGATAGTTTTGTGCGTATTGATTCACTGAACTTCGATAGGCTAGCGGAAATCTTAATGCTAATTGATTATTTAACTCCGGAATGCTACTGATATAGATTGACTTTCCATGCCATTGCAATTCATGAGACAGCCAATAGGCAAGCGCACTTTTATCCTTTTTAGGTAGTTCCAGGACAAAATCGTTCAGTAATCGTGATGCTTGCAACTCTTGTTTAGATGCATAAAGCGCTTTGATTTGATCGGTGAAAGGCTGATAAGGTTGCAATATTTTCATATCGCTTACAGCCTTTTCATTTTCAAAACTTAATTTTTGATGCAGTCTTAAGCTGGCAAGAAAGCCATAATAATTCCTGGTTTTGGCAATTTTTTGATATATTTCATGTGCTTTTTCTCGTTGCCCTTGTGCTTCTATTGAGCGTGCTAACCAATATTGCCAGCAAGGGTTCTCTTTGTCTGGCGAGTGATTTATCAGTGCTTCTACCGTGGGCCATTGTTGCTGTTTCAAGGCAAAGCGGATTCGCCAATCAAGCAATGCTTCGGTATAAAAGGCCGGCTTTATTTTGGAAAACCAGAGCGGCGCATCTGGGATATTACGCATGGCTTTATATAACGCGACACTGCTTAGAAAGGATTGATTTTGTGCGTCACTGAGGAATTTTTTAGTTTTTACTTGCTCCCATTGATCAATAGCGCGGTTAATGTTGATCGGGACCATGGATTTAAGACCATATAAATAAAATTGATCATGTAATGGACCTGGTTCAAGTTGCGCTACATGGCCGGGGTTTAGATAAATGTCTGTTAAAATTTTAGCATCTTGCTGGCGTGGTTTTTTATACTGTTTTAGCAGATGCCTTGCTAGCGATAAGTTGCGTTCTTCCAGTGCTAATCCAATGCGCTTACTAATTAGCGTTTCATCGAGCTCGCCGCTGGCTAATAGGAAATTAAATAGCGCATTGCATGCGGGTGGTTGGGAGTGGCCTGCCAGCCATAAAGGTTTGGTTGCCTCCAGTGCTTGCTGCTGTCTTCCCTGGTTGTATTGGGCAACTAGCGCGAAGCATTGCAAGTTAATGTCGGTTGAGGGTTGGTAGTGCTTTGTGTAGTTAACCCAGTCTTTATTGCGCGCTAATTGATACAACCATTTTTCACGCAGCTTTTGTGCCAGCGGTGTTTCGCTATCAATGAAAGTAAGAAACTCGATGCTTGCAGCGACTGGTAAGTTTTGGCTCCATTGCAAATAAGTTTGAAAGCGTTCCATGTATGCTTTACCGGATACCGCAAATACTGTGCTGCTTAAGCACAGTCCACATAAAATCATTCGTGTTCTATTCATAATTCTCAGTTAGTGTATTTTTACATCAGCACATCTGGATCGCGGCTCGCCGCTCGATCAAGTACGGGTCAATTGTTGGCGCATAGCAGCAATTGTTTTGGCATAATCTGGGTTGTTAAACAAGGCGGAACCGGTTACAAATTCGCTAGCACCGGCGCTGGATACGCTGGCGATATTTTCGGTGGTCACGCCACCATCAACGCAAATCGGTAAATGGGGGTATTGTTCATGAATCAGTCTAATTTTTTCCAGGACCTCAGTAATTATCTTTTGCCCGCCAAACCCTGGGTTCACGGTCATGACTAACACAAAATCCAGGCGATGAACGCACCATTTGATGCAATCGATTGGTGTGGCAGGGTTTAATACAAGACCTGCTTCACAGCCGTTTTCTTTGATTAACTGTAAACTACGATCGAGATGAATAGTAGCGTCGGGGTGGATGCTAATACGCGCAGCGCCCGCTGCGGCAAATTCCTTGATTAACGCATCCACAGGGCAGGTCATTAGATGCACATCAATCATTAACTCAGGGAATCGTTTGCGCAAGGCTTTGCACATGACAGGGCCAAAGGTCAGATTCGGGACGTAATGATTATCCATGACATCGAAATGAATCATGTCGGCGCCGGCTTTCATAACGGCGGCAACTTCCTCGCCGAGACGTGTCATGTCGGCGGCGAGGATTGAGGGCAGTATTAGATGACGCAGGTCTTGTTTATGCACAATTAAATATACCGCTAAATGACAAGTTAATGGTGTCGAATTGCACCCGCGAGTCAAGGGAATTGACGGTGTGGGTGGCGTTGGATTTTTTAGTGCTTTTAGTTGTGAAATAGCGGAAATCAAGACCAAACCAGGTATAGTCATCAAGGAAATATGCAGCACCAATTATGCCTTGCAGAGCAGGTGAGCTGGTGCTACGACTTATTCCTTGGCCGACGAGTTCTGTATCGTTATTATAATATTGCAGGATATTGCTTACCCTTGCATAACCCAGGCCTAAACCCACATATGGGGAAAAGCTGGTGTCGCAGCCAGGGGTGATAAAATCATAAATACCATTAACCATGAAAGCACCCGTCGCGGTTTTACCTTTCAATCGTAAGCCGGTAGTTTTTTTCGATCGGCTAATCGTATAGTTTCCCACTTTTAATGATTTGTACTCACTCGAGTTGTAAACAAGTTCTCCCTCAACTCGATAATGATCCCAAAAACGATAGCCAAGCTGTCCTGCAAAGTCACCGAGACCGCCATAAGACATGTGACCTGTTGCGGTTACTCTGGTAAGGGGATTTGTAAAGGTAAAGCTGGTTTTAGGAGTATATGTGCCACCTAACATGATACCGGCGTACCAGCCTTGTACTGGATTCGTCGCATGCGCTATACCCTGGGCAAGCAATACAGCAAGCACACTTAATTTAAGTGATGATTTCATGGGTTTATAACCTCTTGTTATTTATAACGACCTTCATCAAAACGATAAACGGCGCCAATATTGCCTAAGTGCGCTTGGAAGGATTTCCCTAATTGGTCAGCACGTTCGGTAGCAACATAGCGATAGCCCAGATTCAGCGCATAATTTTCGGAGAAATTAAACGTTAAACCGGCAGTGGCCTGGTAGGCAAACAAACTGTTTGACCCGGTGAATTCCGTCGCGATTATGGGGCCCGTGCTGTAGAGTTTTGCATTGACCCAGGCATAACCCAGACCAACTCCGAGAAATGGTTCAATGCACGTGATCATCGCAGGGAAGTCGTAATAGATATTGGCCATTGCCAGTATGCCATTGGTGTGTCCGGTGGTTCTGGTCTGATTGATAGTGTTAACCAGGAAATGATTGAGCTTAGCATTGATGTAGGTCAATTCACCTTCGTAGCGCATCGGGTTGCTTTTATAACCGAAACTGCCGCCAGCATCGTAACCGGCGCGATAAGATGCATCTGTGCGCGAGAGGCCGGATTGGGTGTTGCTGATATTATTGGGTACGTAGGCATAACCACCAAAAACACTGCCGTACCAGCCATCAATCGGAGTTGCTGCCGAAGCAATCTGTGTGGCTAGTAATGCGGCAGAAACAAATGCTAGTCTCATGACATTCCTTGTTGTTATTTAAAAACTTATTCCATGTTAGCGATTTGGGTTTATTTTGCAAGGGGGAAATTCTGTGATCAATCATTCTCGCTAAGATTCTGGGGACGCTGCATGGGATTGTATCCTGGGTGGTGTCCCGTGACACCCAGGATCATGCTGACTATCAAAAACCAGAAGTAATCGGATACCGCCAATCCGGGCCATAAGCGCAGGGGCTTATTTTAACGCCAGGCGGGCTTTGTCGGCGTTTATACTCATTGCGTTTGATAAGCGATAATATACGCATTACCTGATCAGATTGATAACCGCGAGCAATAATTTCATCAGCACTTAAATTATCCACCATGTAACCCGTGATGATAGCATCGAGAATCGCATAGTCAGGCAAACTGTCCTGGTCAGTTTGGTTCGGTGCCAACTCGGCTGAAGGGGGACGGGTGAGTACGCGTTCGGGAATGATCGGCGATAAGCTATTGCGGTATCTTGCTAACGCGAACACTTGTGTTTTCAAGACATCTTTTAATGCCGCAAATCCCCCCGCCATGTCGCCATATAAAGTACTGTAACCCACGGCGGTTTCGCTTTTATTGCTAGTGGTTAATACCATGTTGCCGGTTTTATTGGAAAGTGCCATTAATAACACCCCGCGAATGCGCGCTTGTAAATTTTCTTCCGTAGTATCTGCAGGCAAACCAGCGAAGGATGGTGCTAGCGTCGTCAACAAGGTGTTAAAGGCAGGCTCTATGGGCAATGTAGTGTGTTGCACCTGCATCGCTTTGATTTGCAGCATTGCGTCTTCATTACTCATGCTCGCGGTGTATCGGGAAGGCATCATGACAGCATGTACACGAGTAGCTCCAAGGGCATCGACCGCAATAGCCAAGGTTAACGCCGAGTCTATGCCACCTGACAAGCCTAAGATGACGCCTGTGAATTTGTTTTTTTCTACATAGTCTCGCAGACCACATAGTAAGGCCTGATATATTAACGGCTCTTTTTCTAACAAAGGGCTCACCTGTCCTTGCAGTTTTTTTCCTTTGATATTTACTGTGCGCAGATCTTCCATGAAGGCTGGGGCACGTGCACAAATCTGCCCATCACTATCCATTGCCATTGATTGCCCATCGAAGACTAACTCATCTTGTCCGCCAACTTGGTTAACATAAATGGTGGATAAACCGCGCAGAGCGTTTTTATGGAGTATAGCTTCACGCGTCTTTTGCTTCTCATAGTCAAAGGGCGAAGCATTGATGCACAGTAAAATTTCAGCGCCGGCCGCCGCCAAATCTTCAACGGGGCCTTCCTGCCATAAATCTTCACAAATACAAAGTCCGAGTTTATACCCTTTAACAGTAAGCAAGCATGGTGTTGCCTCGCCGGGTGTAAAATAACGTTTTTCATCAAATACGGCGTAGTTTGGCAGCATTTGCTTGTGATAGCGTGTTAGACATGAGCCTTCTTTGAAGACACTGGCGGTATTAAAGCGGTTACCGTTTTCAAGACTGGGGTGGCCGATAATAACATGGCAATCTTTTACGCTCGCTTGAATCTTTTGCAGAGCTTCCTCAACGCGTGGAAATAATTCATGGCGTAAGAGTATATCTTCTGGGGGGTATCCTGTGAGTGCGAGTTCGGGGAATATAATAATATCGTGGGTTTTTTGGTGGCTGTGAATAATATGCACTATTTTTTCAGTATTGGCTGTAATGGCACCGACCATTGGATTGATTTGTGCCATGAGCACAGTGAGGACTTGAGTCATTTAGGTCATATATGGTGTATGGATAATAATTTATTTTATCCTAATTATGTGAATTAATTTAAATTATTCTTCATTATTTTTCAGGTTGTTGTAGCCTGTTTTTATAACAATATGAGCTGTTGAGCAATTTTAAAGCGCAATCCTTGCCGTTTTTAGTTAAAATAGACAATTTGGCTAAAACGAACGGGCAATGAGGTGTTATTGCATACGTTCCATCAATGTGGATACTTATATGTGGAGAACAGCGCTATTGCGTATGGCTGATGTATTTCCTGCGAGCGTGCTACGGCAAGGTCAGGATTATCAGAAACAGGGCCATGTTCTTAATATTCGCTTGAGTGATGGTTTGATTAAGGCGCGTGTGAAGGGTGGTTCGAGCCAAATCTATAACGTGCATCTGGACTTGAAAACCTGGCCTGCTAAATCGGCGCAATGCAGTTGTCCACAACAGACAAACTGCAAGCATGCCGCCGCTTGTTTGATAGCTTTACAAGTCAGAGAAACGTCAGGGTCTGATACACAATCCGAAGGAACACCCGTTATTCCTCTAATGCGCGAAGAAGAAGTAATAAGTGCTGACGAAGTGGAGTGGTATTCGGATCTGGATGAGCCAGGTCACGATTTTTTTTCTTACCAGTTGGGTATCCTCATCAATAATGAACCGGTCAGTATTGTGCCGTTGATTGCAGACTTAATAGGACGTTGGAATGCTGAAACACTGGAGGGCTTATCTGATAAGTTGATGTTGAAATTACCATTGACGCAAGGGAAAGTGCTAAAAATAGAACTAGGGCGGATCAAGCCGTTGTTACGCCTTTTGTTGCGGTATGGTGGACGCAAGGGTGATGACGCCCAAGATTTAAAATTAAAGCACTATCAATTGTTACTGATGCTTGAAGCTGAGCAGGCAATGGCGGCAACTACGGCACGATGGCTAGGGACTGAGGCCTTGCGCACAAAATTGCAACAGCTAACTACCATTAAAACACTTCCTGAAGTTGAGATACCCCAAGGTTTGCATACGCAGTTGCGTGATTACCAGCACCAGGGTGTAAATTGGATACAAACCTTACGCGTTAACCAGTTGGGCGGTGTGCTGGCTGACGACATGGGTTTGGGCAAGACAGTACAAACACTGGCTCATTTGCAATATGAGAAAGAGCAGGGGCGGCTTAAAAAAGCGAGCCTGATTCTTGCGCCTACAAGTTTGGTTGGCAATTGGTTTGAGGAGGCGAAACGCTTTACTCCCGCATTAAAAGTGTTGGTTTTTCATGGTTCAGAGCGTCATCGCGATGATTTTGATGATTATGATTTGGTCGTTTCAACGTATGGCTTGATTCAGCGGGATAAAGTCAGATTTTTAGGCTATTCGTTCTACTATATTATTCTCGATGAAGCGCAATCGATTAAAAATGCGCGCACCAAAACCACGCAAATTGTGCAGCAACTCTCGGCTGCTCATCGTCTTTGCTTGACTGGCACACCGCTAGAAAATCATTTGGGTGAGTTATGGTCGCTGTTTCATTTTCTTATGCCGGGTTTTCTGGGTGATGCCAAACAATTCCGTCAGTTTTTTCGCGTGCCGATTGAAAAACATGCTGATCTTGAAAAAAGAGACCTATTGGCGCGACGAGTAAAGCCGTTTATGTTACGTCGGACAAAAAATGAAGTGGCAAGTGAACTGCCGGCTAAGACAGAAATGACGCGAATTATTGAGTTAACTGGGACGCAGCGCGATCTGTATGAAGCCATTCGTATGAGTATGGAGAAAAAAGTACGTGAGGCAATTGCAAAGCAAGGCTTAGGTAAAAGTCATATCGTCTTATTGGATGCCTTGCTCAAACTCAGACAGATCTGCTGCGATCCAAGGTTGCTGTCATTGCCAGAAGCATCCATGGCGCACGGATGCTCGGCAAAACTCGATACCTTGATGGAGCTACTTGATAATTTGATGGAAGAAGGACGGCGCGTATTGGTGTTTTCACAATTTACCTCAATGCTTAAGCTGATTGAGGCAGAATTGACGGCGCGGCAATATGATTACCTGAAACTTACTGGCCAAACCCAGAATAGACAGGCCTTGGTCAAAAGCTTCCAGGACGGTAAGGCTCCAATATTTCTTATCAGTTTAAAAGCCGGAGGCACAGGCTTGAACCTGACTCGCGCTGACACTGTCATTCATTATGATCCATGGTGGAATCCAGCGGTCGAGGATCAAGCGACTGATCGCAGCCATCGTATTGGTCAAGTAAACCCGGTATTTGTTTATAAATTAATTACTGAGGGAACTGTGGAAGAGGCAATTTTGGGAATGCAGGAGAAAAAGCGGCAATTGGTTGAGGGCATTCTTTCAAGCAATGCGCCAGTGGGCATGAGTTTGACTGACGCAGATATAGAACAATTTTTTATGCCGCTTACTTGATTTACGGCTGCCGAGTTGCAAACCATATGAGCTTCGCCTATTCTTCATGAGAGTCGAATTAGGAGAATCGTCATGAAAATTTGGAAACAGTTACTTACCGTGGTTTTGGTTATGTTTTATCTGCCAATCGCTGCAGCTCAGTCACCAGTAGGAACCTGGACGACTATTGATGACAAAACAGGTCAAAAAAGAGCAATTGTTGAGTTGAGTGTTAATAATGGTACGTTGAGTGGGACAATTAAAAGCATATTTCCCCAGCCAGGCGATACTGGAATTTGTTCAAAATGCCCCGGTGCATTCAAAGATAAACCCATCAAAGGCCTACGATTTGTCTGGGGTTTGAAGGATAAAGGTGATGGTGTTTGGAGCGACGGTCAAATCCTGGATGCTAAATCCGGTAAAATTTATCATGCTAAGATGACTATCAAAGGCGATAAATTGTACGTTCGCGGCTATGTTGGTATTTCACTGTTTGGCCGTACTCAAATCTGGACTCGAGGCTAGGATAGAGAACCCCGGATTACGCTTTGCTAATCCGGGTTGCGTTCTGCACTTGATTGAGGATGGGTGGAATCAATATCTTTCCTCACTTTTTCAGGCTATTTTCTCGATCATGCTCGGGTATTTCATCGTTTAGTTTCCGCGTCAAATCTTCGCTGACATCGACTTAGAAAAGTGACTTGTCACTTGAAAGTATTTTTAGTCGAGCCGCCGGGTGTTTTGTAAATAATAGAGCGCCATTAGTTCCAGGCTATGATAATATTTTATCCGAATTTATATGGTCAGAGAATATTATGTTAAAAGCTGGTAAAAATATTAAGCTTCGTGCTAACTCTATTGATGCGATGCATACCATCCAAGTTGCACCACAGATAGATATTCATGGTTTAATTTTAAGAGCTGACAAAGCCATATCTAAAGAAGTAATTCAATTCCTAAAATCAAAGGGTTGTAATGTCCAACAAATTACAGAAGATGGAGATAAACTGGTTAGATTAAGTGGTTGTTTTAGTCTCACCGAAGATGAAGTTAGACCGTTTCTTCGCAAAGAGGGTGAAGAAGAAAAAGCTCAAGACAATTCAAATGCGGCAGTTAATTTTCAAAGACAACTTAGTACTCAAATAAAAAATTCAACTCGTTTCACTCTAGCTCAACTTGGCATAAAAGAAACATTCACCCAAACTGTTCGCTTATATAATGACGATGAAGGCCAACCTCAGGGTAATTTAAACATTAAAAGCGAAAAAAAAGACCTTGTTACGATTGAGACATCAGGTATCAGTGCAGGGTTATCGGCATATATGACGTCCAAAGAAGGTAGTGTTACGCAATTAGATGTAACTCATAATGCGGGCATAACCATTTCAATTAAAGCAGGAAAAAAACATAAACTAACGGCATCAAATTTTCAAATCCATAATAGTGAATTTTCATTTGGTTTATTGTCACAAATTAATGCTAATAAAGATATTAACATCCAATCAATGGAAGAAAATATAATTGACAATTCAGTCTTATTTGCCGGTGATGAAATATCAATAAGCTCTAAAAACAATAGGATTTTAATAGGGTGTAACCCAAATGTTCTATGGAAAAATGCGCCGAACAAAGACTCACTGTCTATAGATTTTCGATTTATGAATAAATCCGTTGAAGAATTAGATAGCGTAGCTAGTTCTTCCAGCTCAAGCAGCTCACTTTCTCATTCGTAATCTTTGGATATTTTTAGCAAGGATGCATGATATTGACACTGATGTAATAAACCTTCCCAATGTCACAAAAATTTACATGTAAATTAATCTGTGGTGAGTAAAAACTCAGTATTAGGCCTAGGACTGAATGAAAGGAAGGCTATTATGGTTGATCAGTATGCTCTGATTGATAATAAATTTGAGGATTTATTTCATGCTTGGTTGAACCATACTCTACAGAAAGTCCCATACCAGCTGGATTTGCTGATGTAGAATTTGACATTGAATTAATAGGTGCAAATAGATTTTTCCTTGCTGATCAAGATTGGGCATGTGATGAAATATGGGAGCCAACGCAAAGACGCCTGAAAGTAAGTCTTGATTTTGCTTGTTACATAAGAACCATAAATACTCTGTTTGAATAGTCTAGAAAAAATGATAAAATTGTTCGCCCCATTTCTATGAAATAAAATCAAATCATTATAAACACGAAATTCTTAAAGCTACCTTAAGAAAAGTAAAAAATATGTTTAGATTTTAAACGGCACCGACGAAAGTGGAAAGATTGAATGCCCAGCACAAAACGAAAAATTAATGACATTAGTTCAGATGCGTTAACTCAGACACTTCAAGAATACGAAAGTAATTACCCAAATGGCATTGGTCAATTAATTGCCTCTATACCAGGAAAAGAAGCTTGGCGATTTTTTATTGATGGGCGCCACCAAGAAACAGGGGAATCATGGGTTCATTATGAAATAAGAGAGTCTGGCTATTTATTAGCAATGTCTTCCGCATTTGGGAAAATGTTAGATTATATATGTTCTTCGACGCAGCTATCTCTTTCGGTTATTAAAACGCTACATTTTATCGCTCTTAGTAATATTCATGATACAAATTATTCTAGATATGGTTCTATGGATAATTCTGATTTTAATAATATTTTTAATTTTGGTGTTAATTTACGTGTTGCCGTTGTCAGCAAAGAAGGATTGTTTGAAATTCTAAATAGAATAAAAAATGGTAATCCACTTCTAGGTATAGAATACTCATTTGTGTCAGGCTTTTCAAGATCAGGCGTCACAACCACCCATAGGCTCATTCGACACGATAATATTTATAAACATGAGGATTTATATGTTCTAGCGGAAGAAATTAAAGGGGCAACTCATATTAGAACCTGTCGCTCAATAGGAGAAGATGAAAATCTTGAAGTTTATCTGAAAACGGCAAATCTTTTTTTTAATCAATTAATTGATTCATTCAACAGTTCAATCCAAGATATAGCTCAACCCGAGAATAAATTGAAACATATTGTTGAATTCATAACTGAATGCGAACAGTCTCATCCCTATATAGATGGCAATGGCAGAACATTTTGCACGCTTTTATTAAATTTTTTGCTAATTAAAAGTAATTTTCCTCCCGTTATAATGCATAACCCTAATCTATTTGACGGCCTGGATCAGGAAACACTCATAGATGAAGTTATAAAAGGTATGCAAAACACCTTATTATTAGCTAAAAATAAAAAAATATTCGACCAAACAACAGAAGACATCTTGGAAAAGTGTGGTGTTGGCTATCATAAAAGGTTTGACGACTCTTATGATATTTTAAAAAAACATTTCGACAAACCTACAGATGCTAACGCCGAGAGTAAAACAGAAACCCGCCCAATGATGACCAGATTAAAATTAAATATAATTAATAGTAATAATAATCGATTTTTCCATCAGGGAAATAGCAGAACTTGTGCTGATACAGCGTCGAGTAACCAGACTTCCTTGTTAGAGAGCGGTCCTCTAAGAACGGAGCATGCGACTTTCATTGCACCCCGCTCAAGCCCTCATACGGCGGAATAACGTTCAGCCCGGGGCTTTGTTGCATGGCTCAACCGGAATATATGCGATATATCCGAAAATAGGCATATCACTTGGCAAAAAACAGAGAGTATGGACTGTTAATCACCGCCTTAAGTCGACCCCTGCTAAATACTAATTATTGCATTAATGAACAGTTGGTTGCGGTTCAGTTGCTGAGGTTAACGCTGGACGCTGTTTTGCATGCTGATTAATGTCGGAGCAAAATAGAAATGTCCCCTTTCGGGCAATTTAGAAATGTCACCTTGTAACATTAATCCCCTCTAAAAATATCCCAGGGGTTTGGGGACAGAGTCCCCATTTTAAATAGCCCTGCGAAGCAGCCATTTTGGTCTTGGCGGCTGAAGATAAACAGCAGCTCAATCCCCTCACGGTCATTGCCGTCCCCGGCTGTTCCGTAATTTAATTATACAATATATTCTAAATTACGCCATTTGTTGGCGTTTTTTGAGCATAAGCTTCTGTTGCTGTTGGATTGATAATGAAATGTCGCCATGGATGATTCGCTGGTGGCGTATACTTTTTAGCATTATTCCTTATCGTATCTACTTTCGACTCTAGTTGTTTGGCATCAACAATAGCAGCATTAGGTTTTGCTCTCTCATGGCAGGTGTAATCTAATATTTTTCCTTGGCATACTAAAGTGACTACATCATTTAGATCTTTGCAAACAGTAACCATCGAGTGCTGTAACCTATAGCCTTTTGTGTTTGTTTTAATTTGATAAATCACATTTTCATAGCTTATTTCTAGATTTTTTGAGATTTTCCGCTCATCTTGGTAGCTCAAAATCAGATTCATCTCTTCATCCGTTGGCAAATCCTTACGGTGTGCGTTCTCTGAACTTCTGGCTTCCACTGCAAAACGGCTATTGTGATCCTTTATATACGTCGGTAAATACGCATTAGCAGACTCTATATCGCTGATCCCAAGTAATCGCATCTCTTTCACTAATCGATCCTGCAGTGTCTGATTAGCGCGTTCTACGCGACCTTTCGCTTCAGGGCTGTGAGCGCAAATCAACTCGATACCCAGTTGGCCTGCTGCACGTCCAAATTGTGTTTCTGTGTCTTCTGAGGCTGTAGGTAGATTAATCCGGAATATACCGTGTCGATCACTGTAAGTAGCTAAAGGGATTCCATGCTCAACAATATACTTATGCATTAATTTAAAATAACCAGCGGTTGTTTCAGTGGGTTCAAAGTGCAGGCTGCATAACTGGCTGGTTGCATCGTCAATAGCGACCAATAAACAACATTTAGGTCCTCGGTCTTCGAACCAGGGGTGAGGAGAGCCATCTATTTGGGTAAGCTCACCAAAACAATCGCGACGATCTCGCTGAGGATGAATTTGGGCTTGCTTCTGACGATTTGCTTTCCAGAAGCCCCATTCAACCATCCATTGTCTCAATGTCTCTTTGCTGACTTTAATACCATGTTTTTCATAGAGCTTTTCAGCAGCAAATTTAGGTCCAAAATCATAATAATGCGTTTCTATTAATGTTTTGATTACTTCTATTTTTTCATCGCTATGCTTCCGATTACTTGGACAGCCTCGCTGTTTTGATTGTAATCCTTCTGCACCATACTGCTTATAGTTCCTTACCAAACGTTTTATTTGTCTTACCGTCAACCCAAGATGCTGCGCTGCAATCTTCTGCGTTAATCGCTTATCAATTATTTTTTCAATGATGGATAAGCGCTCTATCTCCTTTGTGCTCATCGCTAATAACCCCTTTAAGAGCATTTTCCGTCCTCGATGATATTTGCCTACTTAAAGACTAGATTCACCGAGACCAAAAGGGGACATTTCTATTTTGCCCAAAGGGGACATTTCTAAATTGCCGCTACATTTGCATGCTGATTAACAGCCAAGAAACAAAGCCTAGTCTATAATCAAACAAACAGGTCTCATGGCAGAGGGCGTTAAAACACGCTCTTATGTAATGCTGTTCCCGACACCCAAGTTACTGGAATTATATGATGAATCGCTATATGGCAAGCCTGATGCAGTTAGGTGCGATCAACCGCCTTGGGTTGTATGCGTTAGCTTTGGGGATGGTCGTTCTTATCATTTTTCTAGACACCATCACGGGGTATGAGATGGGGTTTTCATTGTTTTATCTTGCGCCGGTGTCGTTGGTCTCATGGTATCTGGGTAGAGTTCCTGGTTTAATTTTTTCACTAATCTGCGCTGCAGGCTGGTTTTTTGCTGACTTTGAGGGGGGCCATATTTACTCGCATTGGGAGTTATATATTTGGAATGCTGGAGTAAGATTGGGTATTTTTATCATAATGGCGCTTTTGGTTTCTTCTTTAAAATCAAGACTTGACTTGGAACACCATTACTCAAGGACTGATGCATTAACTGGGACTATGAATTCTGTCGCTTTAAATGAGATATTACAGGTTGAAATAGACCGGCTTGAACGTTATGAGCGTGAATTTACGCTAATATTCATCGATATTGATCATTTTAAAAAAATAAACGACCAATTTGGTCATCATGTTGGCGACCAAGCATTAGTGCTTGTGGTTGAGGGCTTTAAAGCAATTTTGCGTAAAACAGATAGTATCAGCCGGATAGGGGGCGATGAATTTATTTTATTACTTCCTGAAACAGGAAAATTAGCGGCTAAAAAGATTTTTAAGAAAATCCAGCATAATCTTGTGTGTTTGTTGGAAGGTAATCAATGGCCTATTACCCACAGCGCAGGTATTTTAACCTGTATATCACCATCCTATTCAGTTTCAGAATTATGTGCGATTGCTGATAAATTGATGTATGCAGCCAAAAAAAAAGGCGGTAATCGCGCTTTGTCTAGACAATTATAAAATAAAAAGGGCGAAATTATTTAAGTGAAGGAGTAATCCTTTGGTGATACGACGCATGCGCGTGAATTTTCTCGTTAAGGGCAAGAAGTAGTGTTCGCAAGGTATAGCGGGCGCAAAATCTAGACCATTTTAACAAAAAGTTAAGATATAATTTCTCGCTCAATTTCTATTATCATTAAGCCACGGCACAGCCGGGGACGGCGATGACCGTGACGTGATTCCGGGCAGCTTTTGTTGCCCGAATCCTACACCCTGTTTATTCGAATCACGTCTTCAAATATCCTGGGGTTTGGGGCAGAGCCCCATTACACACAACGGCGCGATAGCGCACCATTTAGTGTAATATTTTTCTATGAATCTCGCTGGGTGTTCGCCCGTTAAGACTTTGGTGCGGTCTTTCGTAATTATAAAAACGGTAGTATTCTCTTATCGCATCCCTTACTGAGACTACGTTTTCCCACTCCTGTAGGTATATGCATTCATACTTTGTTGAGCGCCATAGACGTTCAACAAAAATATTGTCTGCCCAGCGGCCTTTACCGTCCATGCTGATATCAATCTGATGCTTTTTAAGAACATCAGTGAAATCCTTGCTTGTAAACTGCGACCCCTGATCGGTGTTAAATATATCACAACGTGAGTGAGCCAATACTCGCTCAAGCGTTTCCACACAAAAATCAGCCTCCATATTGATGCTGAGCTGCCAATCCAGCACAAAACGGCTGTACCAGTCTATGACGGCGATTAAATACACAAACCCGTGTTTCAGCCGAATGTAGGTTATATCCGTGCTGAAAACCTGACATGGTCGTACAATCTCGACGTCATGTAACAGATATGGATATACCTTATGCTCCGGGTGCGGTTTACTCGTATGCGGGCCTGGTGCAAGTGAGTGTAACCCCATGTGCTCGTAGGCCCATCGTGTCTCATGGCGTTTACATGGCTGATTATGCAAGGAAATATAATCGCTCATTTGCCTTGTACCAAAAAACGGGTATTTCGTGTAAATTTCATCGACCAAGCGTAGCAATGCCAGCTGCTCATCGCTGAACACTTTGGGCCGTGGTGCATAATAAACACTGGAACGGCTTAGATCCAGTATTTCGCACTGTTGGCGCACCGATAACAAGGGATGACGGGTTTCAATCCAGCCGAGTCGATCATCCACTGAACACCTCAGACTTTTTTTTTAGAAAATCATTTTCTACTTTTAAACGGCCAATTTGTTCATATAATTCACCAAGTTGGTTTTCATAATCAGTAGTCTCCGATTTGTTCTTATCACTAAATAAATCCGGAAACAGCGCCAACGCTTGTTTTTTCCATGCATTAATTTGAGTCGCATGGGCTCCATATTTTGAGCTAATTTGTGCTAATGTTAGTTCGGCTTTAATCGCCTCCAGCGCAATTTTCGCCTTTTCTGCTGGAGTGTATTTTTTACGCTTTTCGCTCATTATTGTAACCTTGTTTATGAGCGAGGATTATATCTTAATTACCCTGCTTTAGTGGTCTGAATTTCTTGACCCACTATAAGGGGTGATTTTCTTCTTAAAGCCCCTACTATCGTATTTTAAAGTAGCTGATCGGCAAGTAGGCTCAAAACGTTTTCTGGAGGACGCCCAATGATGGCTCTATTTTTATAGGTGACTATGGGGCGTTGCATCAATTTTGGTTCTATTGTCATCGCACGTAAAAGGCTATTCTCATCTTCAAGTGATAAACCAAGATCTTTAAATACGGCATCATTCGTGCGAATAAAATCCTTCAATGAAAAGTGCACGCGCAAGGATTTTAGCTGTTCTATATTAAGTGGTTTTTTAATGTATTCGATAATGATTGGTTCGATACCATGGCTTTTAAGAATATCCAATGTGGCCCTTGATTTAGAACACAATGGGTTATGATATATGGTGTATTTTTGCATGGCATTTTTGTCCGTTATTTTTTCTGATAAAAAGTGGGTTCCATAAAGCTGAAAATGTTCTCAGCCAGTTTAAGGTCAGATAGCGGGTTATTAAAAAATGAGTGATGCAAGAAGCACGCTTTGCTTTCTTTGTTTTTAGGGTGGTCGCCTCGCAAAAAAGCAAACCTTCTTTCTTGATGTACTTTTGAGCGGTCAAAAACAGCAATATCTTTGCTTAAAATGGGTTCGTTGGTTTCTAAATTGCATTCTGCATCTATTTCAATAAAGCCGGGCACTGAAAATTCGCCATGATAAGAATAATTATCTTGATTAATTAATTTAATTTTAATAGCGCCACTTTCCTTATCCGCATAAACAATTAATTGACGACACGCTCGTTTATTTATATACATGAATTGGAGTGATAATATTTCAATCGTGTTATTTATATCCATTAATTCACTTATTTTTTCAATAATGAGATCGGCTTTTTCTGGTTGATTAAATGTGCATATTTGGCCAAGATCGATCTCTACTTGAGAGCTGTTTATTATTAGCGTATCTAATTCGGCACAAAGTGTATCTGCCGAAGATTTAATTTCATCAAACTTTCTTTTGGGCATGTTGGGAATCTCTTAGTGCATCCGTTTCGCAGAATCATATTCAAGTAGTTATACTACATTTTTCTTCGCAAAGGCTTTTCCGCTAATTATGGCCATAATATTTACTTTGTGTTTAATGGTCAATTATAAGTCATGAAATATAGATAACGTTACTTTTTCCTCATTCGGCATTACAATACTATCCTGATAATCTTTCCAGTTAAAATTTATGTTAGATCTGCCCACACGTAAAAAAACAGCGGAACCCAAAAAATCAACTGACCCATTGAAGCGCCCGCCACATTCCGTTGAGGCGGAGCAGGCTATTATTGGTGGTTTGATGCTTGAGAACCAGGCATGGGATAAAGTCAGCACCAAGTTATGTGAAGCTGATTTTTATCGGACTGAACATCGCGTTTTATTTCGCGCCGTTGTGGAGCTTTCAAGGAGAGGTCAACCTTTTGATGTAGTGACTCTGCTTGATAACTTAAAGTCGGTTGATGAGCTTGATGAGGCGGGTGGTGAAGCCTATCTATTTGAGTTGGCAAATAACACGCCTAGTGTTGCTAACGTTTCTGCATACGCTGATATCGTGCGTGAAAAGTCCGTGCAACGCCAGTTGATTGCAGTTGCTAGTGCAATTGCTGACTCAGCTTATAATCCTGGTGGTCGAGAAGTGCCTGAGTTGCTGGACTTTGCTGAAACCAAGGTGTTTGCTATCGCTGAGCAAACCGGCGGAGAGGGCGGGCCGGAAATGATCAAGTCAATTCTGGTTAGAGCGGTGGAGAAAATTGATGCCTTGTATCATAGTGGTGATTCAATTACAGGCCTTCCCACGGGACTTAGTGATCTGGACAAGATGACGTCTGGTTTGCAGCCCTCAGACCTAGTGATTGTCGCCGGTCGTCCATCCATGGGTAAAACTGCTTTGGCGATGAACATGGCAGAACATGCAGCCATTAAATCGGGCAGGCCCGTTTTAGTGTTTTCGATGGAAATGCCCTCCGACTCGTTGGCCATGCGGATGATGTCATCTCTGGGGCGTATCGATCAGCATCGTATTCGTACCGGTAAATTGGATGATGATGATTGGCCACGCGTCACATCAGCTGTTCACATGTTATCCGAGGCTTCTTTGTTTATCGATGACACGCCGTCGTTAAGTCCATCGGAAATGCGTGCACGTGCACGGCGGTTGATGAAAGAGCATGGTCAGTTGGGACTAATTGTAGTCGACTATTTACAGCTGATGAAAGTTCCTGGTTTTAAGGCGGAGAATCGCACGGGTGAGATTTCAGAAATTTCACGGAGTTTAAAAGCGCTGGCTAAAGAATTGAGTGTGCCGGTGATAGCATTATCTCAGTTAAACCGAAGCTTGGAGCAGCGAGCTGATAAGCGGCCTGTAATGTCTGACTTGCGGGAATCTGGTGCTATCGAGCAGGATGCTGATTTGATCTGCTTTATCTATCGTGATGAAGTGTATAGCGAAGACAGTCCAGACAAAGGAACGGCTGAAATTATCATAGCCAAACAACGTAATGGCCCGATTGGTAAAGTGCGTGTCGCCTTTTTGGGTAAGTATACCCGTTTTGAAGATTTGGCATTTAGCGGCTATCAAGGGGCAGATTAAGTGACAAGGCCGACCCGTGTTTTTATAGATGCCACGGCACTATTACACAATGTGCAACGCATTAGGCAATGCGCACCAGACAAAAAAATCATCGCCATGGTCAAAGCAAACGCCTACGGTTGTGGCTTGTCATCTGTGCTACCTGTATTAGATGGTCATGTGGATGCCTTTGGTGTTGCGTCGCTTGAAGAGGCAATTACGTTGCGTCGTTTGGGTGGTAATGGCGATTGCATTCTTTTTCAGGGTGTTTTTGGGCCTGAAGAATTGAAAGTGGCAGTAAGCCTGAATTTGCAATGTGTTCTTCATCAGACGAGACAATTGGAATGGTTACTGGCTACTCCCTTGTCAACGCCAATCAAGGTTTGGGTAAAAGTTAATACTGGTATGAATCGTCTGGGCTTTGATGTCGCCGAAACATATGACGTTGTTAGCGCGTTGCTTAATTGTCCTTGGGTCGATAAAAATATTGGGCTAATGACTCATTTGGCGTGTGCTGATGAGCCTGAAAATAGCGGCAACCAAGCACAACTAGAACAATTTAATAAGCTTTCACTGCCGAGTGGTAATTTTACCTATACCCGCAGCATCGCCAATTCGGCGGCTATTCTGGCGTTAGTCGATACGCATGCAGATGTGGTACGCCCAGGCATTATGCTCTATGGGGTTTCGCCTTTTGCCGATCAAGAGGGAAGGGCTTTGGGTTTGCGACCAGTCATGCATTTTGTGTCTGCCATCAGTGCGGTTCATTATTGTGCAGCCAATACCCACATTGGTTATGGTGGTACTTGGTCTAGTGATAAGCCCTCCATTATTGGCGTTGTTCCCGTAGGTTATGGCGATGGCTATCCACGCCATCTTGCACCACAAACACCAACGTGGGTGAATGGAGTTATTGCGCCAATTGTTGGCCGTGTTTCTATGGATATGCTTACCATTAATCTGACAGGTTGCCCCGGCGTGAAAGCAGGTGACTTGGTGGAGTTGTGGGGGCAACACATACCTGTAGAGACGATTGCGAGAGCCGCAGGTACAATTCCTTATGAGCTACTCTGCCAGCTGTCCCCCCGCGTCCGGCAGAATTAGATTTACTTATGTGTTTTCAGTGAGGGATATGTAAAATTTTTTTTAATGACATATTCGAGCTATTGATTTTTTTCAAGAGCTATACGCTATCAAATTAATACTAACAATAATAATTCTGTGGAATCGCTCCTAACTATTCATCGAGTTGATCGTATTAATTCGATTCCAGGCTGCTGTGGATAATATCTATCCTTGGTGATAGAATGTGCATCGCTTTTACAAACAATTACACAGGTGAGGCAAATGAAAAAATTATTAGTGGCAACGCTATCAATGTCAGTTTTCTTGGCTGGTTGTGCGGAAGTTAACAACGAAGGCGTGGGCACGATAACAGGCGGCGTAGTTGGTGGCCTGCTTGGTAGTCAATTTGGCGGTGGTTCTGGCAAAGTAGCCGCGACTGCAGGTGGGGTATTGCTGGGTGCGTTTCTAGGCGGAAAAATTGGCCAATACATGGATCGCCAAGACAGAATGGAAATGCAACATGCATTGGAAACTGCGCCAATCGGACGTGGTGTAAGCTGGAAAAACCCAGATAATGGTAATCAGTACACAGTAAGGCCTACTCGTACCTATTATAGTAATGAACAACCATGCCGCGAATACACGACCAATGCCAATATCGGTGGTAAGACTCAACAGATATATGGTAAAGCTTGCCGTCAAGCAGATGGTTCTTGGCGTGTAATTAGTTAGTATTGCTGTTTATACTCTTGATGAATAAGCCAGTTGCCTCATAAGTAAATGTTACCCAAGGGTCTTTTCGTTGCCTCATAACTCATGTTACCGAACTGAGACTTGATTAACATAAATATCCTCTATAAATATCCTAGCGGGGTGAAGGGGCCGGTAATGAGGCCCCTTCGTTTATATCCTCACGGTCATCGCCGTCCCCGGCTGCACCGTATGTTTAAATATAGCGCATTTTTGAATCGGTTTTGATATTTACCAATGAAAAAATTCGTTTTAATTTTTTTTGGATCGTTTTCTGTAGCATAAACGGGTTCAGTTGATTGTAAGCTTCTGTTAGTTCTTTTTTCTTGTCCTCACTGATATGTTCTGACTTAATTAAGCGTTGATAAGGTGTTTCTGGCTTGCTATGTTTCCTTATAATTTTGGCTTGAACCCTCTGTTTTTCAATAAGTTTAAAGTTGGGAAGAAAAAAATTATTCATTTGGGACACTTCATTTTTATAAAGGTCATTCATCAACTCAACAAGGGCTTCATTATCAAGGCGAGAATAACCCATTAATTGCCTTACATGAGTCCAATTTTTTTGCTCAACATGGGCATTATCATCACTATGATAAGGCCTAGAACGAGTAAAATGGATCCTATGAGCACCTGCCTCGTTCGAAAAATAATGCATTAAATGCCAATTGAGAAATTCAGAGCCATTATCACAATCAAATCCCAAAATAAGAAAAGGTAAGTTCTCTTCAATATCTTTTATCTGCGATACCACGCCAGTAGCCCCTTTGTTCCAAACGGCTCTAAGCTCAGTCCATCCGCAGTTTATATCGGTCATCGTTAGACTCCATACAAAGCTGCCATTCAGGGATGACCCACAGTGAGCCACCGTATCCGCTTCTAGATAGCCAGGCCTGTCTTCATCCCACTGATTTGTTTTTACTGGAATATGTTTTTTTAATATACTGCCAGGCTTTGTGCCACCGTATGAACGTTTATATTTCACGCGCAATGGGATGAGCAATCGGTCGATGGTTGCAGCGCTCATCGATAATAAACCCTCATATACCCCGGGATCTAATGCACCATAAGCCTCACCATAATAAGGCAACCAAAGCGGCAAGGCCATTTTCAATCGTTTTCCACAAAGTTGGTCGCTTAATAGCCAAATCCGCTTTAATGGCTCCAGATAAAGATTTTCTGGATATATGCTAGGCCTACCTGTCTTTATTTTACGTTTCTGCTTCTTTGGGACAGCATTCAGCAATCGAATAGCATGCTTCTTGTGATAGCCACTCGATTCACATAATTCTTGCAGGATGATGCCTTTATCACGCTTTCCTGCAGCATGGTAACGTTTAGACAAATTTTTTAAGTAAAGCTCCATCGATAACTTCCCCATAAAAAATGTCCCTTATTATTATTTTTCTTCGGTAACATAAGTTATGAGGCAACGAATCTAAAATTTCCTGTTTTCGGTAACATTTCTTTTGAGGCAACTCGTAAGCACAAGCAATCAGAATATCCCTGCTTGGTTGTGCTATATTTAACCAGTAGGGCATATGTTTTTTAGTTAACGTTTGCCAGGATCAGGAGTGATTATCATGGCGTACTTATTAAATTCAATAATCCCAAATCCCAGGCGCACCATAGCAATGGTTCATCCTGATATTAGCGTTGCTCAATGTGTGGCGATGATGGTTCAGGATAATATTGGCGCATTGGTTGTCACGGATGATACCAATATATTAGGAATCCTCAGCGAGCGGGATATCGTTCGTTCGCTTGTTCATCAAGGTTTATCAGCCGAAACAACAAAAGTCTCGGATATTTTGTGTGCTGAGTTCAGTATGTTAAGCCCGGTGGATACCGTTGAAAACGCAATGCAAGTGATGACAACGACTAGACGTCGTCATATATTAGTGATGGAGAACGGTGAGTTGATAGCGATTGTGTCCATTGGTGACTTGTTATTTAAGTTGCTAGCAGACAAGGAGCAGGTTATTGAACAACTGGAAAATTATATTCATACGTAATAATTCCCCCTTGTTTCCTTTCTTGCCCAAGGGTGAGAAAGGATACATCTACAACTAAAATTTGTCATTCACTCTTATTTTGCCGATAATGCACTCATTTATTGTCGAGAGCAACACATGATCATTTCAGTTTATGGTGCGGGTTATGTCGGTTTGGTTTCTGCAGTATGCTTCGCAAAGCTTGGTCATCGTGTGGTTTGCGCGGATATTAATGAAGCGAGAATAGCAAAACTCACGCAAGGAAAATGTCCAATTTATGAAGAGCAGTTGCCAGAATTACTAAATGAGCAATTGCAAAGCGGTCGATTACACTTTACGGCAGATATCTCAGGCGCTATTCAACAAGCAACGGTGCACGTGATTGCAACTGGCACACCTAGCCTGCCGGACGGCAGCGCTGATTTATCGCAGGTATTTTCTGTGGCCACTCAGTTGGCTCGCGAAACTAATAAAGATTGTTTGTTAGTTACAAAGTCGACTGTTCCCGTTGGTACAGGGGATGCGATTGAGGCACACCTGCAAGAAGAATTATTACGCTTGAACAAGTCTTGCCGAATTGACGTGGTATCAAATCCTGAATTTTTGCGCGAAGGAAGTGCTGTGTATGATTTTTTACATGCTGACAGGATTGTTATTGGCGGGGATGAATCCGCATTAATTCCTTTGCAGACAGTTTATCAGCCGCTGGTGGCGCAAGGGGTTCCTTTGCTCTGTATGACTCGGTTATCCGCCGAGTTGACCAAATACACAGCCAATGCGATGCTGGCTTGTAAAATAAGTTTTATCAATCAAATCAGCCGTATCGCTGAGAAGGTTGGTGCTAATATTGATGAAATCAGGGAAGGTATTGCGTTAGATCAACGTATTGGCCCCCATTTTTTACAAGCTGGCATTGGTTTCGGCGGATCCTGTTTTCCAAAAGATGGCAGAGCGCTGGCGCAAACAGCGCATGCAATTGGCGTGGACACTTGTTTGCTGGATGCGGTCGAGTCTATTAATCAATTACAAAAAACTTGGGTTGTAGAACAGTTAAACAAGCATTTTAATGACGAACTACAAAAGCGCACTATTGGTATTTGGGGGCTGGCATTTAAGCCTGGTACTGATGATATGCGTGAGGCAAGTAGTCTGGTCATCATTGATGGTCTATTAAAAGCAGGTGCGAGGGTGCGGGTGTATGATCCTGTTGCTATGGTCGCAGCACAGCGTATTTTACCTGAAAATAAGGCTATTGAATGGTGTACATCAGCAGAGAGCATTTTTCACGAGCCAATAGATGCCTTGATTATTGCTACTGAATGGCCGGAATTTAAGGATTATCCATTGAAAACTTTAGCGGATAAGTTAGGTAATGCACCACTGATTGATGGCCGTAATTGTTTTAAGCTTTCACAAGTCGCTGCAGCACAAATTTCTCATTATTATTCTGTAGGAAGACCACCATATTGCACCAATAAAAGGGATGTGAAGCATGCAGGTTAAAAAAGCAGTTTTTCCAGTCGCAGGCTTGGGTTCGCGATTTCTACCCGTTACGAAGGCAAATCCAAAAGAGATGTTGCCGATAGTTGATAAGCCTTTGATTCAATATGCTGTTGAGGAAGCGGTGCGAGCAGGCATTACGCACATGATTTTTATCACCAGTTCCAGTAAACGCGCTATCGAAGATCATTTTGATAATCACTTTGAATTGGAAACCCGTTTACGGGAGCAAGGCAAAGAAGAGTTGCTGGCACTGGTAAAAAGTATTTCACCACCTGGTATCCAGTTTACCTATGTCAGACAACATCAACCATTAGGTCTGGGGCATGCGGTACTTTGTGCTGAGCATGTGGTTGGTGATGAACCTTTTGCTGTATTACTGGCAGATGATCTGATTGATGATCTTCAAATACCCTGTCTTGCTGCAATGGTTGAGCATTTCAATTTTGACGGTGATTCAGTCTTGGCTGTGCAACCAGTGCCTTGGTCGGATATTCATCAATATGGGATAGTGGATGTTAGTGATACAACGCATGATTATACCGAAATCAACGCAATCATTGAAAAACCGAATCGAGAGCAAGCACCTTCAAATCTTGCCGCAGTAGGTCGCTATGTGTTCACACCGACCATCTTTTCATGTCTGAAACAAACCAACATTGATCACCGTGGCGAGATCCAGCTTACCGATGGTATTCAGTGTTTACTGACGCAAGAGCGCGTCCGGGCTTACCAATTTCATGGCAAACGCTATGATTGTGGTTCCAAGTTGGGATATCTGCAAGCGACAGTCGAGTTTGGTATGCGGCATGAGGAGGTAGGCGCAGCGTTTTGTGAGTATTTACAAAAGACCTGAGTACAAGTATAGCAATTCCATTTTGATATCATCTCTGGCAAGATGCAGGCTGATTTGAAGATTCCAGTGAGGAACTATGAAAATTTTGGTTGCAGTGAAGCGCGTGGTCGATCCTTATGTCAAAGTACGGGTCAAATCAGATAACAGTGGTGTAGAAACTCAAAATATTAAAATGTCGATGAATCCTTTCGACGAGATAGCTGTTGAAGAGGCGTTGCGATTGCGAGAAAACAATCTGGCCTCTGAGGTTATTCTGGTCACTGTTGGTGGCGATGCCAGCCAGGAAACTCTGCGCCATGGTTTGGCGCTTGGTGCTGACAGCGCCATTCTCGTTCGTTCTGACAAGGCATTTTGTAGCTTAAATATTGCTAAAATCTTGCATAAAGTGGCTCTTAATACCCAGCCAAAGCTAGTCATGCTGGGCAAGCAATCTATTGATGGTGATAACAATCAAACCCCCCAAATGCTTGCGGCCTTGCTTAACTGGCCACAAGCAACCTTCGCATCAAAAATAGCTATTATCGGGGATCACATGCAAGTCACGCGTGAGATTGATGGTGGCTTGCAAACACTGGATGTGCAATTGCCCGCCGTAATCAGCACCGATCTTCGTCTAAATGAGCCGCGTTATGCTAGTTTGCCGAACATCATGAAAGCCAAACGCAAACCTTTGGATATCATCGATGTGGAGAGTTTGGGAATAACACTAAAAAACCATACTGAAATTTTGACAGTCACCGCGCCGCCCACGCGCAGCGGTGGTATCAAAGTGGGTTCGGTTCAGGAGTTAGTTGAAAAATTACAACACGAAGCCAAAGTGCTTTGATAGGGAGACATCATGGCTGCTTTAATTATCGTTGAGCATGACAATATGGTCATGCAACCATCCACCGGAAATGTGTTGGCTGCAACCGTGCAACTAGATAAAAATCCAGTGCTATTAGTTGTCGGGCACAATTGTCAGGTCGTAGCTGAACAAGCGGCGGCACTAGCGGGTGCGCACGCAGTCTGGCTCGTAGATAATGATTGTTATGCCGAGCGATTGGCTGAGAACGTCAGTCAGTTAGTAGCGGAACTGGCATCATCTTTTACTGCTATTACTACTGCTTCAAGCACGTACGGTAAGGATTTATTACCTCGTGTTGCGGCACTTCTTGATGTTGCACAAATATCAGATGTGACGCGCATTATTGACAACAATACCTTTGAACATCCTGTTTATGCTGGGAATGCCATTGAGACTGTGCGTGTTTTGGATGAGAAAAAAGTCCTCACGATTCGCACGACAGCGTTCAGTGCAATCACGGCGACGCAAGCGCCTTGTTCTATTGAGCAAGTTGATAAGGTCTTCCCTTTGACTAAAACGGCATTTGTCAGCCATGAATTAAGCCGTTCTGAGCGACCTGATTTGGGTAACGCCAAAATAGTAATTTCAGGCGGGCGAGGTTTGCAAAGTGCCGAAAAATTCAAATTAATCGAAGAACTGGCTGATGTCCTGGGTGCGGCTGTAGGCGCGTCGCGGGCGGCAGTTGACGCGGGTTTTGTACCAAACGATTACCAGGTAGGTCAGACAGGTAAAGTTGTTGCGCCGATGCTATATGTTGCCGTGGGTATTTCTGGCGCGGTACAGCATCTGGCCGGCATGAAGGACTCCAAGGTAATTGTGGCAATCAATAAAGATGAGGATGCCCCAATTTTTCAAATTGCCAATTATGGTTTAGTTGGAGATTTATTTGTGCTGGTACCCCAGCTCATAGAACAATTAAAGCAACGCTAATCAGGAGTAGAGATATGTTAGTTGGTGTTCCAAAAGAAATAAAATCACAAGAGAATCGCGTCGGTCTTGTTCCTGCGAGCGTACGGGAAGTCATTCGAGTTGGCGGACGCGTTATGGTTGAGAAAGGCGCTGGCCTGGGAATAGGTATTAGTGATGAGCAATACCATGCGGCAGGTGCTGAAATTGTAGATACGGCAGATGAGATTTTTGCTCGCGCAGATTTAATTGTTAAAGTGAAAGAGCCCCAGCCTATTGAATGTCAGCGCTTGAAGGAAGGGCAAACTATATTCACCTACTTGCATCTGGCACCAGATCCACATCAAACACGGTTGCTCAAAGAGTCAGGTGTTACGGCTATTGCCTATGAAACAGTGACACAAAACGATGGCGGACTGCCTTTGTTAACCCCCATGTCACAAGTTGCTGGTCGCATGTCAATTCAAGCTGGTGCGCATTGTTTAGAAATGGCGCAAGGCGGTAGTGGTGTGTTGCTTGGTGGCGTACCCGGTGTGGCCCCAGCCAATGTTGTGGTGATTGGTGGCGGAGTAGTGGGTACTAATGCTATACGTATGGCCATGGGTATGGAAGCGCGCGTAACAGTTCTTGATAAGTCGCTGACTCGTTTACGTGAGCTTGATTTTCAATTTGGTTCTAAGTTAAGCACGATTTATGCTACTTCAGAAGCACTGGATAAATATGTAAGCGAAGCCGACTTGGTTATTGGCGCCGTATTAGTGCCAGGCGCTACTGCACCTAAATTAGTAACACGTGATATGTTGAAAACCATGCGCTTGGGTTCTGTGGTTGTTGACGTAGCAATTGATCAAGGCGGCTGCTTTGAAACCAGCCGTCCAACCACGCATCATGAACCAACTTATGTTGAAGAAGGGATTGTTCACTACTGTGTAGCTAACATGCCTGGAGCTGTTCCTAAAACGTCAACATTTGCATTAAATAACGCCACGCTCCCTTTTGTTTTAAGTCTGGTGACTAAAGGGGTGAAACTGGCATTATTGAGTGATGGTCATTTGCTTAATGGTTTGAATGTGCATCAAGGCATGATTACCTACGAAGCAGTAGCACGTAACCTCGATTATGATTATGTAACTGCTAGTGATGCATTGACTGGTTAATCAAAATCTCTAGTGAGATTATTCTGAAATAAATCCTGCCTCCCTTAAAAAAAGGAGGCGGGATAAGTTAAAACAAATTTTCCTGATTTTCATCTTCCTGTGGGCTACCAACTGTAGAAACGGCACCCTCATCGGGATTAGGCACTTCTTCAGCGCGAAAATACTCAAGGATAGCATCATTTTGATTAGGCTGAGCTAGTAAGCCTGTTTTGGGGTTTATCCGCACAGCAACGACGTTATCCGGTTGTGTGAGTTCGTGTTCCGGCAAACCTTTTAGTGCGACTTTCATGAAATCAACCCAGATAGGCAGTGCGAGTGCTGTTGCATATTCATAGAGTGGATGAGGTGTATCAAATCCAACCCATGTTGTTACCACTAGATCCGGGTTGTAGCCTGCAAACCAAGCATCCACTTGGTCATTGGTTGTGCCTGTTTTACCGGCGATATCTTGACGGTTAAGTGATTTCGCGGCTTGTGCCGTGCCATGTTGAACTACATCTTTGAGTGCGGAATTCATTAAAAATGCAATATCTTCCGGGATGACGCGCGGTGCTAAAGTATCTGGATCAATTTTTTCATCGGTGCATTTGTTGCAAACAAAAGCCGGTTTTGCCTGTAGCAAGACTTTACCTTCATTGTCGGTGATATGATCAATCATGTAGGGTTCAATTTTATAACCGCCATTCGCAAACACAGCATATCCCGCAGCAAGATCCATTGGGCTTACCGACAGACTGCCCAGGGCTAATGATAAGGCATGTGGCAAGTTTTCTTTATGGAAACCAAAGCGGGTGATGAAATCGATGGCATATTTAATGCCTATATCGTCTAAAACGCGGATAGAAACCATATTAAGTGAGCGCACCAAGCCCTCTTTTAAACGGGTAGGTCCGTTAAATGTAAGCGTAACGTTGTGCGGGCGCCACAAATTGGCTTGACTGGGGTCGTCAACTACAATCGGTGCATCATTCACCAGCGTGGCTAAAGTGTAGCCTTTATTTAAAGCTGCGGCATAAATGAAAGGTTTGAAACTTGAGCCGGGTTGTCTGCCGGCCTGAGTCGCGCGATTGAATTTGCTTCTCTCAAAATTAAATCCACCAACTAACGCTTCGATTGCGCCATTTTGTGGGTTGAGTGCCACGAGAGCACTTTCTACTTGCGGAACTTGTGATAATTGCCATTGGTCTTTTAGGTTGCGTACATACACAACATCGCCCTTGGTAACAACCTGGCTCGCTTGTGTTGGGGTTTTACCGACCCAGCCTTTTCTCAAAGCAGGTTTTGCCCATGAGAGACCTTCCCAGGGTATCGTGATCGTTTGCCCATGGCGTGTCAGGGCGGTAGCATCTTGTTCTCTGACTGTCAAAATAATTGCCGGCATTAAATCGTTTATGACGGGATAGTGAGTCAGCACGTTATGAGGCAAATCCATAGAGGCCGTATCTGCGCCATCAATATTGGCAATTGCCCCGCGATAACCGTGGCGGTGATCATAGGCGAGCAAATTTTCTTCTACTGCCTGATTGGCAGTTGTCTGAAGAGGGCTTTTTATTGTTGTGTAAACTTTATAGCCTTTGGTGTAGGCATTAGGGCCAAAATGGTCGAAAAGTGATTGACGAATCATTTCTGCAACATAGGGTGCACGAACCTCAACGTTGGGGTTGTTGAATTTGGACATAATAGGTTGACTAATCGCTTCCTGGTATTGTTCTTCCGTTATATATTTTTCTTCAAGAAGCCGCTCAAGCACATGATCACGACGTTTTTTGGCAGCAACCGGATTGGCTATAGGATTTTGTGTTGACGGTGCCTGGGGAAGACCCGCAATCATGGCTAATTGGGCAAGATTTAATTCCTTCAGGGTTTTGCCATAGTAGATTTTAGCGGCAGCACCTACGCCATAAGCACGATTGCCCAAGTAGATTTTATTTAAATATAATTCAAGAATTTTTTCTTTGCTTAATTCGCGATCAATTTTAATCGCCAGCACAATTTCATTGAATTTACGCAAAAATGTTTTTTTACGGTTCAAGAAGAAATTTCGCGCGACCTGCATGGTGATAGTACTGCCGCCTTGGGACTTGGTACCTGTTTTAATCATGCGTACAGTCGCACGAGCCAAGCCAAAAACGTCAACGCCAGGGTGTTCAAAAAAACGCTGGTCTTCGGTTGCCAGCACGGCATGGACCAATGTTTGCGGTATTTCTTCATAGCTGACGGGTATTCGTCTTTTCTCGCCATATTCCTGTATTAAAAGACCATCTTGTGTGTATATTCGTAATGGAACTTGTAACTGTACCGTTTTTAACGAATTTACATCAGGCAGCTGGCTTTCAATGTAAACGTAGAGCAGGCTTGCGCAGACCAGAAATAAAAAAAATAGGCTCAGCATTGCCCAAAGCCCTTTACGCCAGAAAAATGCCGTTTTTTTCATGTTGGATTGATGTCACTATAATAAGGTAATTGTCAATTATATCGTGATTTACGGGCATTATGCTAATTCAATATGTACGTTGGCATTTAATGTAGTAAAAAATTCCAATTTTTTATAAGTTACGTTAGTATAATCTAGGTGTCTTATGGAAAATAGATTGAAGATACAGGGAGAGATCACACGTGCTCAAATTGTTTAAACCAAAGCAGCGTTCAATACTCGGTATCGATATCACGTCAACGGCTGTCAAAATTCTTGAAATATCTTTTTCTGGCGAACAATATCGAGTCGATGGTTATGGAAGCATAGCGTTACCTGATGACGCAATGGAAGGCGGTTTGATTAAGGACGTTGATGCTGTAGCAGGATCTATAAAAAAATTATTGTTAATCGCTCATCTAAATTGTAAACAAGCCGCACTGGCAGTTCCTGACTCGTCTGCGATTAGTCGGATAATCCAAATAAATGATGGGCTTACTGACGATGAAATTGAAGAGTTAGTCGTTATGGAGGCTGACAAGTATATTCCATATCCAATCGATGAAATTAATCTTGATTTTGAAGTATTAGGTCCTTCATCAAAAAATACCGCAATGTTGGATGTGTTGATTGTGGCATCAAGAGCAGAAAATGTTAATAACCGGGTTGAAGCAGTAAGTCGTGCTGGTCTTGAAGTAAAAATAGTTGACGTTGAATCCTATGCTGTTGAGCGCGCGACGCAATTGCTTTCAACCGAGTTCCCTGCGGGTGGCGTTAATAAGATAGTTGCAGTTATTGATATTGGTGCTACTAATACGCATCTCTTTGTTTTGCATGGTTTGAAGATAATTTTTACCCGCGAGGAGGAGTTTGGTAGTAAGCAATTAGTAGATGCAGTAAGGCAGCGCTATGGAATGGAAATCAAAGAGGCACGGACTGCGGTAGAAAATGGCACCTTGCCTGAGGATTATGAAGACGAGGTTTTGCAGCCATTTAAGGAATCAATCTTGTTGCAGGTGAAACGAGCATTGCAGTTTTTCTTTTCCACCAGTAATTATACCTTTGTTGATTTTATTTTATTAGCTGGTGGTGTGGCAAAGTTATCTGATCTAGCACAACTGGTTGAGGATCATCTTAATATTCCGACAAAAATTGCATCGCTATTTGAGCATATGGATGTGTCTAAAATGGTTAGTAGGGAGAAGCTAAACAGCGAGTCTCCAGGATTGTTGGTGGCCTGTGGTTTGGCATTAAGAGCTTGTTAACTCAAAGGTTGATCGAGTGAACGCATGAGTACAATTAATTTACTGCCCTGGCGCGAATTAAAACGAGAACACGAGAAAAAACAATTTACCGTCTACCTTGCAATGGCGCTTGGTGCCGCGGCAGTTGTTGTTTTTTTGTTCAATTCTTATGCCACGCACCTGGTTGATAGTCAAACTCACCGCAATCAGCAGTTGGAAAATGAGATTGCAAAATTGGATAAGCAAATAAAGCAAATAGCTGATCTCAAGAAGGTGCGTCAGGCACTGATTGCCAGAATGGGTATTGTCCAAGACTTGCAAGCAACCCGCATTTTAACAGTGCGATTATTTGATGAACTGATCAAAATCATACCGGACGGGTTGTACTTAACTAAACTTGAGCGTAGTGGAAATAAGATTACTTTGTATGGATACGCAGAATCAAATAGCAATATTTCACAATTAATGCGTAAGATACAAAGTGATCAATGGGTTCAAGATCCTGAGCTGACTGAAATTAAAAAAACAACCGAAACAAAGGAAATAACGCCACAAAATCAGAATGAATTTAAATTAAGTTTCATATTAAGTCCCAAAACTAACGGCGCCTATAATGAGCAACCTAAATCTTAACGAATTAACATTGGATAATGTGGGACAATGGCCCCCGCTTGTTAAGATCGGGCTCGTATTTTTTTTGGTATTTTTGCTGATCGGTATGGGTTACTGGTTGATAATCAAAGGTAATTTTGAACAATATTCTGTTTTGAAGGATCAGGAAGTTATCCTCAAAAGCCAATTTGAGATGAAGCAGCATCAGGCATCTAATCTGGATGCATACCGTAATCAAATTAAAATTATGGAAGAACGTTTTGGCAATATGCTAAGACAGTTACCCACCCAAAATGAAATGCCTGGTTTGCTTGAAGATATATCTAAAACAGGGATTTCCAGCGGATTAACATTCGAATTGTTTGCGCCTATGCCCGAAGTGGAGCATGATTTTTATATCGAGCTGCCAATTAAAATTTCAGTTTTGGGTAACTATCAGCAGTTAGCTGTTTTTTTGAGTCGAGTTGTGCAAATGGCTCGCATTGTGACTTTGCATGATTTTGTGATTGAACAGGTATCCACCGATAAGCAAAAAAATAATCTCGGGGATCAATTGATTATGAAAATAACCGCTAAAATATACAGATATCGCTCATGATGATAATAAAAAAATTAAAATATAATAGGTTGATAGTGGTGGCAATAACAATTCTTTTAGCTGCCTGTGGTTCTGATGACACGGATCTTCAGCGCTACCTAAATGATATTAAAACAAGGCCTGTTAAGCCAATTGAGCCAATACCAGAGTTTGTACTGCCACCAAAATTTGCATACCCTGAAAATGACAAACGCCGTAGTCCTTTTAAGCCCATAGCGGTTGAGATGCCATCAAAGGAGTCGTTTACCCCAAATACAAATCGTCCTAAACAGCCTTTGGAGGCCTTTCCTCTCGATGCGCTTAAATTTGTTGGGGTGATAAAAGAAGGTTCGGTTGTGTGGGGTTTGATACAGCAACCTGACGGCTTGGTGTCGCGGGTAAAGCCTGGGGATTACATGGGTAAAAATTTTGGCCAGATTATCAGGATAGATGACAGTTCTATTCAGCTTGAGGAAATAGTTCAGGTTGCCGGAAAGTGGGAAAAACAAATGTTCACACTTAAACTGCATTCGCCTGAATAGACAGGAGGTTATGTTGCGAAAAATTATCACGTTACTATGCGTATTACTTACAGTTTGCAGTACAGGTCTGCATGCTAAAGATAACGCCCTGATCTCGGTTAAAGTGATGCCAATGCCTGATAATCGGGTGCGTTTTGATTTTCGATTTTCGCAACCTATTGCGCAGCTTCCGGCCAGTTTTATTACGCAGAAACCATCGCGATTGGTTCTTGACTTTATCGATAGCGAGAACTTACTAAATAAAGAGATGCAGTCTCAGAAGTTGGCTATTGGCGCACTGGTTGAATATAAAATCGTGGCTGTCAGCAATCGCGTCAGAGCGATTTTGGATCTATCCGACACGGTGCGCTATTCCGGTGAGATTCAAGGCAATGTCTATACGCTAATCATAAAAAGTAAAGGAGCTGAACTTATTCCGCAGCGTAAAGAATTGTTTGTGACTAACCGTCCTGTGAATGCACGCTTTGGAATAACCCACATCGATTTTCGTGGTATTGAAAAGCAGGGTGGTCGAGTCATTATTGATGTTACCGATGCGGGCATTCCTATCGAGGTCACACAAACGGGCAAAGAGGTGGTTGCCAATTTCTTGAGTACTAGCATACCGCGGAAATTGCTGAAGCGCTTTGATGTTACAGATTTTCATAGCCCTACTGAAACGGTAAGCGCACAGCAAGAAGGTAAAACTGCGCGGATCACCTTGGTAAATAACGGCGATTTTGGCCATTATGCCTATCAAATCAATAAGCAATTTATCATCGATATTTTTCCGTTAACGGCTGAGGAAATACAGGCAGAGAAGCTAAAGAAAAAAATATTTACTGGAAAGCGTATCAGCTTGAATTTTCAAGATATTCAGGTGAGAGCAGTGTTGCAATTATTAGCAGACTTTACCGGTGTTAACCTTGTTGTGAGTGATGCGGTGACAGGAAATATCACCTTACGTTTGAACGATGTTCCATGGGATCAAGCACTTGATATTATTTTAACGACGCAGGGGTTAGATAAACGTCAAGCTGGCAATGTGATTATGATCGACAAGGCGTCTACATTTATTAGTCGTGATAATGAGCAGCTAAAAGAGTTGCAGACGGCAAAAAAATTAGCACCTGTGCGTTCAGAGTTGTTGCAAATCAATTATGCCAAGGCGGCTGAGGTCGCTATCATGCTTAAAGATAAAACCAATTCACTGCTATCAGAACGTGGTACCTTAAGTGTTGATACACGTACCAACACAATCTGGTTACAGGATACTGCAGGACAGATTGAAGAAATAAGGGAGTTGGTCAAGCAATTGGATGTGCCGGTTAAACAAGTCGTAATTGAAGCTCGTATCGTTAACATGACAAAAAATTGCGCTGAGGATATCGGTGTTCGTTTTGGGGTATCAAAACCAACTCATTTAAGTGGTACACTACAGGGCGCTAATGAGCTAGCAAAGGGAACAGCGCCGGCCGATGTGCCTCTTTTAGAGCGATTGAACCTCGACCTAGCTGCATTGCCCACTGCTGGAACACCAGCTTCTATCGGAATTGCTTTGGCAAAGTTGGGAAGTGGCGTTTTGCTTGATTTGGAGTTGTCGGCATTGGAAAGTGAGGGCAGAGCGGAAATAGTTGCTAGTCCGCGTTTGATGACGACTAACCAGCAAGCTGCAGTCATTGAGTCAGGTGAGGATATTCCTTATCAACAGTCTACCTCCAGTGGTGCAACTGCAGTTGCTTTTAAAAAGGCAGTTTTGAGTTTGAAGGTGACTCCGCAAATTACTCCTGATGGTAAGCTATTGATGGATTTGAAGATTAACCAGGATTCAGATTCTGGCCAACGAGTGCAAGGAGTTCCGATTATTTTGACTAAGTCTATTGAAACCAATGTGCTAGTTAATAATGGCCAAACTATCGTTTTAGGAGGAATTTACCAGCAGGACAGAAATAATACGGTCACGCGCGTTCCCTTTCTTGGAAGAATACCGCTAGTTGGTGTTTTATTCAGGCGTTCACAGGTGAACACTAGAAATGAGGAGTTGCTCATTTTCATTACTCCTAGGATAATAACCAACAATTTGTCGATCACGGCAATTGAAGGACGGCATCAACAACTCGCCAAAGTTCCACAACTCCGCGAAACTGCGGTTCCAGTAAGACCATGGAAAAAATAGTGGTATAATCATCAATTGAAATTCTGTTTGAATTTTCTGAGTCTAGTCAGAGAGGTATTTAAATAAAAATGAGCATAGTTAAAGTACGTAATATATTTCTAATAGGGCCTATGGGAGCTGGAAAAAGTACAATAGGCCGTACTTTGGCAAAAGAGCTCAAGCTTGAGTTCTATGATTCCGATGAAGTGATTGAAGAGCGTTCGGGAGCTGATATTGCATGGATATTTGATGTAGAAGGGGAAGAAGGTTTTCGTCGACGTGAGCAGAAAGTAATTGATGAGTTGACCCAAAAAAATAATATTGTGTTGGCAACAGGTGGCGGCGTTATCATGACACCAGAAAACCGCAATGCTTTAGCAGGACGTGGTACGGTCATTTATCTTAAGACATCATTGCAGCAGCAGTTTGAACGCACGAAACGTGACACCAAGAGACCTTTGTTGCAGACGGATGATCTTGCAGGTCGCTTGGAAATGCTCCGTGATGAACGCGAGCCATTTTATGAAGAGTTGGCTGATATTAGCTTTGAAACAGATAAGTTAACGGTTAAAGCAGTCGCTAACAACATTGTCAAATACATTTATGGCGAATCCTGATAGTTACCAGCAATTGATTATAAAATTGCCGGGTCACAGTTATCCGGTATTTATTGGTTTCAATTGCTTGTCGGATGTTGAATTATTACGTCGTCATGTTCATGGCGAGCAAGTTTTGATCGTGACCAACGAGACGGTAGCGCCGCTTTATTTGGATTTGGTACAGCGCGCGTTTACAACGTTGCAATGTGACGTAGTGATCCTGGCGGATGGCGAAGAGCATAAAAATCAGCACAGCTTGTTTGCCATTTATGACACGTTGATAAAGCAAAATCACCATCGTGATACGACACTAATTGCCCTGGGTGGTGGGGTGATTGGAGACATTACCGGGTTTGCTGCAGCAACTTATCAGCGTGGCGTAAGATTTATTCAACTGCCCACAACCTTGTTAGCGCAGGTTGACGCTTCAGTGGGTGGAAAAACTGCAATTAATCATTTGTTGGCTAAAAATATGATTGGCAGTTTTTATCAGCCCCATGCGGTCATTATGGATTTGGATACCCTATCTACATTACCAGAGCGTGAATTGCGTGCGGGTTTTGCTGAAGTAATTAAATATGGATTATTGGCTGGTGGAGCTTTTCTGCAGGTATTGAGCAAAATGTTAGAGCAAGAGCACGACTTGTTTTCAGCATCAAGCGGGACTCTTGCCGATCTTGTCGTACGTTGTTGTCAAATCAAAGTAGACTATGTGCAAGACGATGAACGAGAAACAGGTGTTCGTGCCTTGCTTAATCTCGGTCATACGTTCGCACATGCCCTTGAAGCGTGCACACATTACCAACGCTGGCTTCATGGTGAGGCCGTGGCGATTGGTCTCTATTGCGCAGCTTTGTTATCGCATCAAATGGGTTATTTGAAACAATCAAATTTAGAATTAGTTGATTTGTTGTTGCTACAGGCCAAATTACCACGCAGAATACCTCACGATATTGATTTGACTGTATTACATAGTCTGATGTACAACGATAAAAAAATACAAAACAATACATTGCGCTTTGTGCTGATCAGGGCACCAGGAGATTGTTATCTGGATGACACGATAACAAACGACTGTTTGCGTTATGCTTTAAACCATGCGGTCGAAGGAGACGAATAATGAGTGACGGAGTAATTAGAGCGGCAGTTGAACAAACGTATGACACCCATGATATATTCAAGCCGATTTCCTGGCTTACCAAAATCGAATTTATTAATCAGCTTGTGCTCGGTAACAATCTCTTAATATCAGTTTTAGGTGAGCATGGAAGCGGGAAGACAACGTTTTCTAATATGTTGTATTCCATGGCATCCAGTGAGATTAATCCCTATTTGTTGAGCGCCAGCCCGTTGTTTACACGCGAGTATTATCTGGCCGAAGTTGCAGCACAACTTCATTATCATGGTGATCTGAGCATTGCGGGTGTTATTGAACACTGCAACACCCAACAAAAGCGTACCTTGATAATAATCGATGATGCGCATTATCTCCCCGAAGATTTTATTTCTGAGATCCTTGGTGCCCTCAGACTTCAGGACGAACAGGGTTGCTTTAATATTTGTCTGGTATCTAATCGATCAATGATTCCCACGTTAAACAAACTGGCTTTAGACAATGAGGATATGATTCACAGTATTGAACTGGGCCCGTTGACTGAACGTGAAACAAAAACATACATAGAAGAGCGCCTGTCAAAACGACAAGGAACTGACGTTGAGGTCACTGATCAGCAAATAAATCAGTTCTATCAGTTAACTGAAGGTAACATCGTAGGAATTAACAGCCAGATGATTGGCTTTTTTGGTGGGCGGGCGACAAATAAGCCTAGGGTGAATAACTCTTTGCGTCCAGCAGGTATTGTTGGCGGCGTGGTGGTAGCGGCATTGGTGGGCGTGATGTTTTTATCACAGTCTCAAAATTTAACTCCCTCCGAACCGCTTATTAATCAACTTCCTCAACCTGCGTTGTCAGAGTCTACCAATGTTGTGACCTCAGATGAGTTGGCTTTAGATAGTGATATACCTGCCTATGATATTGATGCAGTTCGACAAAATGTAGCGGCGGCACCACTGCGTCGCTCAGACTTGGTTGCTGTAAATACAGAGGACAATGCCTCTGATGATTTGATGGCTGTCATGGATAAAGTCATCGTTATTCCAAGAGTTATGCATAAACAAGCGAGTAAAAAGACGCCTCAAGCAGGAAAATCTGCACCGGTTGTCGCGAAAGTAATGCCAAAAGCCGCAGGAAAGCAAGTGCTAGCTAAATCTGCCGTGGCCCAAAGCCGCTATACTATCCAGTTACTGGCAAGTCACAATAAGGCGGAGCTGCAGCGCTTTGCTCTACTGCATAATGTTCAGGGAAAAACTAAAATACTGCGTACGCAGGTCAAAGGTAATGCCTGGTACGTACTAGCTTTTGGTGAGTATGGACAGCATGATCAGGCCAAGCAAGCCGCGAATAAGCTACCAAATGAATTAGCAGCTCTTAAACCTTGGGTGCGTGCAATGTCAGATTTGCAGAAATCAGGTTAATCGACAATCGCTTCTCGGTACATAGCTCTAATCTGGGCTATGTACCCCATTCAAGGTTACATATTATGCTTTGCTAATATGGGATAAGCGTGACACTTGTGACCCAGAACGCCACGACAAATACCCCATCACCGCCATCCCTGTATAAATAATCATAAGCAATGTATGCGCGGGTAAATCTTTTTGTAAATACATCAGCGCATACATTGCATCGGCTATAAACCAAAGTACCCAGGTCACGATGACTTTATGGCACATCAACCATTGTGCGGTAAGACTGAGCGAGGTCGTAAGCGCGTCAAGTTTGGCGACAGTTGAGTTGGAAAAGGTAATCAGCAAACTAAAAATAACCATATAGAGAGCTAAACCTGCAATGCCTAAATAACGCCATTGCTTTAATGTCATATAAGTCAACAAGTTATGATGCTCAGGCCTTGCAGGCCGAGACCAACGATACCAACCGTAGCAGATCGACAAAAAGTAAATGATCTCCAGGCACATATCCGCATAAATACCTTTCTGCCAATATAGCCAGCCGTTAACACAGGTTGCAAGTAGCCCTATCGCCCATGCTTTGCAATCCAGACGAATAAAATAATAAGTAGACAGGAGTGATGTGAGCGCTCCGAACAAATCATAAAACATAGGCATAGACTTATGCGAGGTCCAACTGGTGTTCTATATTAACGCAATTAATCGTATCTGGGAAATTACTATTATTTCTGCTAGGCTTAAGTATAGAAAATTTAAAGCGAATTACTAAGGAGTGTAATATGTACAAGAAAGTATTGTTTGCAACGGATTTTGATGAGATTGGCATCCTGGCGGCTCATAAAGCCAAAAAAATTGCCGATGAAAATGGTGCTAAATTAATCTTAGTGCACGTGGTCGAACCAATACCCGCTTATGCATATCCTGGGTTCGCTGGATTTGCTGAAGTTGAGGTATCTATTCGTGAGCAAGCAGAAAAAGAGCTTAATCTTCTGTCTGAGCAATTAGGTGTTGATGCCGCTCACCGTTTTCTTGAATTTGGCTCCACTAAAAATGAAGTGTTGCGAGTCGCCGAAGAAAATAAAATTGACCTGATTGTAACCGGCAGCCATGGTAAGCATGGGTTGGCGTTGTTACTGGGCTCAACAGCAAACGCAATTTTACACGGTGCTCAATGCGACGTTCTTATTGTGCGTATGCCGGATAAAAAATAACCAATAAATGCGACTTAGGCTGAGTTGGGTTGCATGCAACCCAACCTCTATAATCGTGCAAAACATATCAATTTCTCAATTCGCAATATAAACGGTATAATCACCTCTTTTGTAAAAAATATTTAGGCAGCATGAAATTATTGCGTGGTTTTCAGCACATTGCTGCGTTTCCTACCGGAACGATAGCAACGATAGGTAATTTTGATGGCATCCATAAAGGTCATCAGGCTCTTTTAGCCGAGTTGCGTGCGCAAGCCGATCGCAGAAATGTACCCGCGCTGGTCATTTTATTTGAACCGCAGCCTGGCGAATATTTTCATGGCAATAACGCACCCGCTCGGCTCTCGAATTTGCGTGAAAAATTAACAATGTTAAACCACTGTGGTATCGACTTTGTATACTGCCTCAAGTTTGACAAGCGTTTGTCGTTGATGTCCCCAGAAGACTTTGCACAACAGGTATTATTTTCATATTTAAACATTAAACATTTGATAATTGGCCGTGATTTTCGCTTTGGCTGTAATCGCTTAGGTGATGTAACGTTGCTAAATACCATGGCTATTGAACGATTGGTTACGGTGCAGCTGTTTGCGGATTTTTCGATTACCGATGAACGAGTAAGTTCTACTGGAATCAGACATGCCTTGCAACAGGGCGAATTGAGGCAGGCATCAGCACTTCTGGGACGAACATTCTGCCTTAGTGGTCGAGTTATTCGCGGTGATGGCCGGGGTCGTCAATGGGGTATTCCAACAGCAAATTTAAGTTTGCATCGTATTACTTTGCCGCTCAAAGGTGTTTTTTGCGTCCAAGTGAGAAGAAAAGGAACGCTACTGCCTGGTGTTGCTAACATTGGTAGTAGGCCAACGGTGGATGGCAGTAAAAATATCCTTGAAGTGCATTTGTTTGATTTTGATGAATCACTTTACGGTGAACGAGTACACGTATTTTTCTTGCATAAATTGCGAGATGAAATGAGATTTCCTTCAGTTGACGTTTTGATTGCACAGATTCGTGATGATGTAACTGCCGCAAAACAATATTTTGCCGCAGCTCATGCTCAAGAACAAATTACTATGGCAGAAGCAATCTAAATTTGAAAAACTGAAGTTACCGAACTGCATGACTTTGTAGAGTAGAATCCATGACTGAATATAAAGATACTTTAAATTTACCTAATACCACGTTTCCAATGAAAGCGAGCTTAGCCCAGCGCGAACCGGCGATGTTGGCTGAATGGGAAGCGAGCGGCATCTATGAAAAAATACGTGCGGCACGCGCAGGCAGTAAGCGCTTTATTCTACATGATGGCCCTCCGTATGCGAATGGTCATCTGCATTGCGGTCACGCTTTAAATAAAATTCTTAAAGACATTATCATAAAGTCAAAATCACTTAGTGGTTATGATGCCCCGTTTGTGCCAGGTTGGGATTGTCATGGTCTGCCTATTGAACTTAATGTTGAGAAAAAAGTCGGAAAAGCTGGCGTTAAAATTAGTGCCAGTGAGTTTCGCGAAAAATGCCGTGAATATGCGGCCAGCCAAATTGATATTCAACGTGATGAATTTAAACGTTTAGGCGTATTCGGTGATTGGCAACATCCTTATGCCACTATGAATTTCACCTACGAGGCTAATATCGTGAGGGCATTGGCCCAGATTATTGCGAATGGCCATTTGCAGCAGGGATTTAAGCCCGTGCACTGGTGTATCGATTGCAGCTCAGCGCTTGCTGAAGCTGAAGTTGATTATGAAGAAAAAACATCACCATCGATCGATGTGGCATTTTATGCGGTAGAGCCGCAGGAATTCTTGGCTAAGTTTGGAAATAGTCAGGCAATAAAACCTGTGATAATGCCGATATGGACAACGACCCCCTGGACGCTTCCTGCGAACGAAGCAGTTTGCCTTCATCCTGACATTGATTATGCCCTGATTGATGCGGGTGAGCACTATTTTGTGGTCGCGGCAGAACTTGCCAATGCGTCAATGGCGCGTTTTAGCGTTGAGAAATTTACCGTTTGTGGCACGGTGAAAGGGCGCATTTTTGAAAAGCTACAGTTGCTGCATCCATTCAATGATCGCCAGGTCCCAGTTGTGTTGGGTGAGCATGTGACTATCGATTCAGGCACGGGTTGTGTGCATACTGCACCCGCTCATGGGCCTGACGATTACACTGTTGGTCTTGCCTATGACCTGCCACTAATTAATCCAGTAATGGCTAATGGTTGTTTCGCCGCCGATGTTCCCTTATTTGCAGGTTTACATGTGTTGAAAGCCAATACGCAAATTATGGATGAGTTGCGAGCGCGAAATGCTTTATTGCACGATGAACCGGTGGTGCATAGCTATCCCCATTGTTGGCGCCATAAAACCCCGATGATTTTCCGTGCTACGCCGCAATGGTTTATCTCCATGGATAAAAATGGCTTGCGCGACGCTTTGCTAGCGCAGCTTGATAAAGTGAACTGGATCCCGGACTGGGGTAAAGCTCGAATTCGTATGATGGTTGAGAACAGGCCTGACTGGTGTATATCGAGGCAACGGGCGTGGGGTACACCTATACCGTTATTTGTACACCAATCAACGCGAGAGGTTCATCCTGATAGTGTGCAATTACTCGAAAAAATTGCAGTAATGATTGAAAAAGGCGGTATTGATGCCTGGTTTAATTTGGATGCGGCCGAACTATTAGGCGATGACGCGAAAAATTACGAGAAAATTACAGATACCTTGGACGTGTGGTTTGATTCAGGCGTGTCACATTTTTGTGTACTCAAACAGGGCGATGAACTTGGATTTCCTGCCGATGCTTATTTTGAAGGCTCAGATCAACACCGAGGCTGGTTTAATTCCTCATTAACGACCGCAATTGCCATGTATGGTGAGCCACCTTATAAAACCGTATTAACGCACGGTTATACGGTGGATGCCGAGGGCAAGAAGCTGTCAAAATCAAAAGGTAATTATGTTGCCCTTGATAAGCTAGTTAGTCAGCATGGCGCCGATATATTGCGTCTTTGGGTGGCATCTACCGATTATCGCAATGAAGTAAGCATTTCGGATGAAATCATTAAGCGTAATGCCGATGCCTATCGTCGTATCCGTAACACATCACGATTCCTGTTATCTAATTTATTTGATTTTAATCCAGAGCAGGATTGCGTACCTGCAGATAAATTGGTAGAGCTTGATCGCTGGGCCATTCGGCGTTGTCAGCAATTGCAAGAAGAAATCCTTACAGCATATGAGCAATACAATTTTCATGTGATTTATCAAAAAATACATAATTTTTGTGCGATGGATTTGGGTAGTTTCTATCTTGATATTATTAAAGATAGACAATACACCACGGCGGTTGATAGTAATGCCAGACGTTCGTGTCAAACTGCAATGTATCATATTGTGCATGCCTTAACTCGCTGGCTTGCACCAATATTATCATTTACTGCAGAAGAGATTTGGCGTGCCATACCTGGAAATCATTCTGAATCGGTGTTTATTGAGCAATGGTATACGGCATGGCCTACTGTTGATCAGGTCGATATGGACTACTGGCAGACGTTGCAGGCTATTCGCGACGAGGTGAATAAAGCCATGGAAAACCGCCGTAAAGAAGGTGTGCTCGGCTCGGCCTTAGCCGCTGCTGTGACCATTTATGCGGATGAACCTGCGAAAGTATTACTCGACAGGTTAGGTGATGAGTTGCGCTTTGTTTTGATTACCTCATCGGTGGATGTTTTTCCGATGGTTGAGTGCACATCCGAAGCGATATTAAACACGGAGCTTGGGGTGGCTATTGCGGTCAGCGCTAGTGAAGAGCCTAAATGTGCCCGTTGCTGGCATCGTCGTAATGACGTAGGTGAGCATAGCGAGCATCCTGAGTTGTGCTTGCGTTGCGTTGATAATATTACTGGGGATGGCGAAGCGAGATATTTCGCATGAAAAAATGGCCTTGGTTCGTAGTTAGTCTGGTTGTCGTTCTGCTTGATCAGGGTAGTAAATATTGGGCATCAATAAGTTTATTACCCTATCAATCGAAAACCATATTACCGATGCTAAACCTTACACTGGCATACAATACGGGGGCGGCATTCAGTTTTTTAAGTAATTCTGGTGGTTGGCAGCGCTGGTTGTTTTCGGGCTTTAGTTTAGTGATGAGCGTAATCCTGGTTGTGTGGATTCTCCGCTCAACCTCGCTCGTGCGCATGCAATTCCTCGCCCTTAGCTTGATATTGGGCGGGGCTGTAGGAAATTTGATTGATCGATTTATGGCTGGCTACGTGATTGATTTTATTGACGTATATTATAAAAATCACCATTGGCCTGTTTTTAACTTGGCCGATAGTGCGATCTGTCTTGGCGCCTTTTTGATTTTTGTTGATTTATGCAAAAATCCCAGAAGTTAATGCTTGCAACTGCTTTTGTTCTGGATTAAGAATACTGACGGCAGCAACAGCAGGCAAATTAAGAAAAAGTTCCGCTTCTTCCCATTCAATTTCTGCAGGGTATAGCCGCAACAAGGGCAGGCTCTTGTTTAACAAGGTGCAAAAGCTCAAGTTAGCAGGGTATGGCCGCACGTGTTGTATGCCTAATGACATGGCATGCATGGCCTCAGAAATGGTGGCAACTCCAGGAAGATAATTAATGGAATAAATGTTTGCTGTTTGGGCGATTGCGGGGCTAAATCCCGGGCTGGTAATAAAGTGTGCGCCTGCTTGATAACATACTTCTAGCTGTTGAGTGTCGATGATATTGCCAGCGCCAATGCGCAACATCGGGAATTTGTCTAACACTTTGCTCAGGATCTTTGGTTCCACCGAGTTGATTTCAATGACGGAAAACTCTGTTTGAGCGATTTTCTGTAGTCTGTCAAATAAAAGCGCATCTACATCCAGTGAAATAATAATCGATTGGCTATCAATCAGTTTATCCATCATCTTCGTGGGTCCGCTAACAGGCTGTAAGTTATGCCATGTTAAAAAACTTGAATGGATTTGGCAAGTGTCTGAATGATTGCAGTTGTTTCAAGAATAAAATATTTTCAGAAAGACTAAAGTGTGGGCGTTTTTGTGGTTAAGTGTTAAACATTGATGTTGGCGTGGCGCAGCATAATCAATGTTTGGAAATCACTTTTTCATAAAAATATGCAATCAAGGCTGGGTATTGATAGGATATGCTGCGCGTCGATAACGCGAATTCCTGCGTTATCGACTAAAGCCACATCATGTTTTCACCCTATAAACCAGGCGGTTTGGTATTAAATGGTGTTGGAGCAGTCTTAACTTCCTCGTTGTTCGAGTTTGAAACAGGATTGGATGGATTTAGTGCGCTAATATTAGCTTGACTCATGGTGTCACCAATATTAGCTATATTGGAAAGTAGCCGAGTCAACAATATTGGTGGAATTGCCCTGCCGGCAAATTGTTTCAAGTTAGTCAATGTATCCGATGTTGCTCGTAGGGCGGGTTGTTGTGATGCTTTCATACCGGGCTGTTGATTTATAGTTTGTTGTGCTCTATTTATATCGTCTAAGCTTGGCGGATGGATTATTGCTTGTACTAAAGCGCGATAGGCCGTGGTCACAAGGCTACCGCGTTGCGGTGCTGGCTGGTTGCCTTTCGATGGCCTCGCCGTAGGTGTTGGCGCTGGAGTCGGTATTGCTGTTGGAGCAGGTGCGCTCATCGCTTGAGCAGATGTAGCTTGTGCAGTCACTTGTTTTAACTGCAGCTCAGCATTTGCGCGCCCGGCTTGTAGTTGTGAAAGTTGTTGCGCAATAAGGCCGATTTCATCTTTTAGGCCAGTACGGCGGTTAGACAGGGTCGTTTTTTTTGCACTATTATCAGCCTGTTCCAGCTCTTTATTGTTACTAACCAGTTTTTGGACGCTCATTATTTCTGTAGGTTTAAGCTTTTGATAAGTTTTTGCAGCTTCTGTTTTTTCTTCACCTGATAACTCATTAATTTGTTGGCCTTTATTGAGGAGATAATATTTTTCGCCCTCTTTGACAATCTGTTTTCCATTACCAAAAGTGGCATCAAGCCCTTTTCCTTTGGGCAGAATAAAATCGGCTTCCGCAAATGATGTCGCAGGATCACCATTTAATTTATATAAAAATTTATCCTTTTTGATCACTGAAGACATATCTTCCAATGCGGCTATCTGCAAGTATTTTGCATTGGTTTTATTAAGCATTGCTTGTGCTTGCAGCTCTTTTTCTGGATCACCAGATTCTAGAAGGGTGTTTATATTATCGACTTCAGTATCAATTTCTCTTTTAATCATAGTTATCTTGGCGTCAAGAGTATTTATGGCGGCTGTATCAGGTTGTTTGTGAGTGTCTTGATTTGGAGTAAGACTAACCAGCTTACTATATTCTTTGTCAATGCTATTGAGTTCTTCGTTATAAATATCGTGTTTTTCAACAATGTTCTCACCTTGTTTCTCGACGGCTTCCAGTTTTTCTTCGACCGAGCCAAGTTCACTAATGAGCTCTTCGGCGTTGTTTTCAAACGCAGTTGATAAGTCGTTATAATTATTGATCTGGTTGATAAGTGCTGCTTGCTCAGCACTTGCATTAGGTAGAGCGCTTGCCTTAACTGAATTTTCATGTAATTTAGTTAATAGTTTCTCAAACTCCTTGTAAATCGTTTCGTTAAGGCTTTCTGCGCGTGCCTTACTGGCGTAAAACAAGGAAAACAAATAAGTCATTAAGCTGTAACGCATCGCTTTTTCTTCACGTGCTTGCATCTCTTGTTCTTTATGCAGCTCAGCCATATTAGCGATTTCTTGTTCAATCAGGGCTTCAGCGGCTTTGCCTTCGGGCGACTTCAAAAACGTCTTTACATCTTTGTCTGATTGCAAACCGAATTGTGCAATAATCTCGTCTCTGTCGATTGCTTTTTCTACTGGTTCAGCTGTGTCCTTTGCTTGCAAGTCAGTTAGTTCGACCACAGAAGATGATTCGGTGTGCTCTTTATCAGTATGTTTATCGGCCATTTTTTTCTTCAATAGTTGTATTATCTATAAATTATACATGGATAACGTTGTATATTCAATATTCATATTGATTTTGAAGTGCGCTAATTAGATGTATTTTATAATTTTTGTTTACCAACAGAGTGTTGCGGTACTGGTCGGTGCGCCTGCAGGCCCTGCGGCAATACCTTTAGCACCCAGGTTGTTCAAGGTTAACGACTGGCATTTTGTATCACTTATTCCTTGTGTACCGACTGGCGTTGCTTTTAACGTATACGCTGAACTCGTAGCGCTGGTGATAGACAATGTGTACCAGGCTTCAGCTGAGGCGCTGCTAGTCAAAACACTGGTTGTAGCGCTGCCGCCAATCGTCGCGGTTTGATAGGTATTATGGTCCGAATAATAACGCTCCATACGGCTGGCTAAATCCATTAAAGCTGATTGACCATCGCTGCGACGCGCACGAGTAATGTATTCGACATAACTGGGGTATGCGATGGAAGCAAGAATGCCGACTACCACAATGACAATCATCAATTCAATCAGTGAAAATCCTTTACGCACGTGTTTCTCCCTCAATTTATTCTATTATATTAGGACTTAGTATCGGTGATTGCAATGAGATGTAAACGCTTCATACTATTATGGGACTGGTATTCAGGCAGTCAGACTGATAAAATGATTCAAAAATAAACAGGGCTCATGTTAATGACAACACACTGCGGTTATATTGCCTTGGTTGGACGACCTAACGTTGGTAAATCAACGTTGCTTAATCGAATCTTGCAGCAAAAATTAAGTATTACATCACGTAAACCTCAAACTACGAGGCATAGTATCATTGGTATTCGTACGGAAGGTGATTACCAATTCATTTACGTGGATACGCCTGGGATTCATCAGGGATCCCAAAAGGTGATGAATCGTATGATGAACAAATCAGCCGTGAGCGTGTTGCGTGATGTTGATGCGGTCGCATTTTTAGTTGATGGCACGCATTGGAAAGAAGAAGACGAGTATGTTTTAAGTTTAATTAAAAATGTTAATGTGCCTTGTTTTTTAGTGGTCAATAAAGTTGATAAAATCGATGATAAATCCGTCTTATTGCCTTGGATAAACGAGATAGCGCAGCGTCATAATTTTGCCGCGATTATTCCATTATCTGCTAAAACAGGAAAGCAGGTTGAAACTTTGCAGCAACAATTGCAAGCAGTTTTGCCGGAAGGCCCACATTTATATGGTGATGATCAGTTCACCGATCGCTCCACGAAATTTTTATGCGCTGAATTGGTGCGTGAGAAAATATTTCGTTTGTGCGGTCAGGAATTACCCTACTCAACAACTGTCGATATTGAATCCTATAAAGACGAAGAGAAACTGGTGCGTATTCATGCCTTAATCTTGGTGGACAAAGAGAATCACAAGCGCATGATCATTGGTGACAAGGGCAGTAAACTTAAAGAAATAGCCACCAGCGCACGGTTGGACATGGAGCAATTATTGGGTAAAAAAGTTTTCTTGCAATGCTGGTGTAAAGTCAAATCAGGCTGGTCCGATGACGAGCGCCTCTTAAAGCAATTGGGCTATGATCGCTAACGCGCTGCATGCGTGGGTCTTACACAAACGCTGGACTGGCGACACTAGTGCACAGGTTACTTTTTTTACCCGCGAACAAGGGCTGATAAATGGGTCTTGCAAAGGTGGGCGTACGCCGAAGAAACAATCGCTGTTGCAGGCATTTATTCCGTTATGGATAGTGGTTGATGCTCGTCGAGAGTGGCATTATGTGCGCCAGATTGAAATTATGTCTCCGTCACTACCATTAGTGGGTCCCGCTCTTTTTGCCGGTTTATATGTTAATGAATTACTGCATCATATGTTGCGGCCAAGTGATGCACACACGTTGCTCTATGATGCCTATACTGATGTTTTAACTGCGCTCCTTATGGCGACTGACCGGCCAAAGATTGAAGCGGCTTTAAGGCGTTTTGAGGAAGAAATATTGACGTCTTGTGGCTATCAACTGGTACTGACTCACGATATCCAGGGAATTCCAATTGACGACAAGAAGCAGTATACCTACATTGCCGGAGATGGTTTCTTGCTGGTTGAAAAAGGTATTGCAGGCGCGCATATTCTCGCTTTTTCAGCAGGCCAGCTCGACGATGCCGACGTATTAAAATCCGCAAAATGGATCATGCGCCGCGCGATTGATCACGCTCTGGATGGGAAGCTAATCAAGACCAGAAATTTATTTGTAAGTGTTTAAAATATTTGTGTGAAGGGTTTTAGTCCCTCCTTGTGCTTGTACAGAGGGTTTGGTGTTTTAGTACCCCCTTTTGTAAAAGGGGGTACTGGTGTTTTAGTCCCCCCCTTTGTAAAGGGGGGTAGGGGGGATTTTCTCAGCCGACCACTCAGATCGGCAGTTAATTACCCCCACCCAAAATCCCCTCTAGCCCCCTTTACAAACGGGGGGGCATAAAGAAAAGGGGAGCTTAAAAAAAATTTAATCAATAAAAAATGGTGACACATGAGAAAAGACATATTACTAGGCGTCAATATTGATCACATAGCAACTCTACGCCAAGCGCGTGGAACACGCTATCCTGATCCAGTGCAGGCCGCAATCGACGCTGAAGAAGCGGGTGCTGATGGCATTACCTTACACATGCGGGAAGATTTACGGCATATTCAGGCACGCGACGTCAGGCTTATCAAAGTGGTATTGCAAACACGCATGAATCTTGAGCTGGCAGTAACCGAAGCCATGCTTGATTTTGCCGAAGAAATTGCACCGGAACATGCTTGCCTCGTCCCTGAAAAACGTGAGGAATTGACAACGGAAGGTGGTCTCGACGTGATTGGTCAATACAATGCGGTAGAACGGGCAGTCAAACGATTACAGGCAATTGGCAGTGAAGTGTCTCTGTTTATTGATCCTGATTTTAAACAAATTGATGCAGCGGTTGCCGTAGGTGCTCCTGTCATAGAATTGCACACAGGGTGCTATGCTGATGCAACAACGTTGGCTGAACATAAAAAAGAGTTGGAGCGCATTAGACAAGCAGCTGAATATGCTGCTAAGCTGAATTTGATAGTCAATGCAGGGCACGGTTTACACTATCATAACGTTAAACCTATCGCCAGCATCAAGGTTTTACATGAATTGAACATAGGGCATGCCATTGTAGCCAGGGCGCTGTCTTGCGGCCTGAAGGATGCAGTGCGACATATGCGGCAATTAATGCAGGAAGCAAGAAATTATGTCAACGACGGCAGCGATTGTTATCAGGCTAACCGGTGATTCTGGGGATGGTGTACAACTTGTAGGTGAGCAGCTGACGGTAACCGCAGCTCTTACAGGTCGAGATGTGCGTTCACTACCTGATTTTCCTGCTGAAATCCGAGCGCCGGCAGGTACTGTCGCCGGTGTTTCTGGTTTTCAGCTGGCAATGGCCGAGCATGCTATTTTTTCAGTCGGTGAATCGCTGGATGTCTTGGTAGCGATGAATCCAGCTGCCTTAAAAAATTCGTTGCAATATCTCAATCATGGCGGCTTACTGATTCTTAATGAAAACAGTTTGCAGCCTAAAGACTGGGAAAAAGCGGGTGTCACTGAACAGCTATTAATCGACGCCGCTGAGCACTATCAAGTCGTGTCCTTGCCATTAATAACCAATAGCATGAAGGCGGTTGAAGGGCTTGATATTAGCCAAAGCCAGGCCAAAAAGACTAAAAATTTTTATGTGCTAGGATTGGTGTTATGGCTTTTTGACCTACCTACGGAAACGTGTCTTGGCTTTATTGCCAAAAAATTCAAGAACAATCAGCTCATGGCGAAAGCCAACGCATTAACGCTGCTTGCAGGTTACAATTATGCCATGACGCTGGAGTTGGCTCGTCGCAGCTACATGCTTGGTCAAGTGAGTCGCATTCCTGGCGAATATCGCCAAATTACTGGAGTTGAGGCCGTAGCACTCGCGCTAGCGACCATTGCCGTCAGCACACAAACACCGCTGCTGGTATCCGGATACCCCATTACACCATCTTCTACAATTTTACATGAATGCGCCAGGTTGGTTGATTATGGAGTGCAACTATTACAAGCCGAAGATGAGATCGCTGCAATATGTGCCTGTATTGGCGCAGCTTTTGGTGGCCGCTTAGGGTTTACCTGTACCTCAGGCCCCGGATTGGACCTGAAAAGTGAAAGTCTTGGGCTCGCTGTGGTGGCGGAATTGCCTTTGGTTCTTGTTGATGTTCAACGTGCGGGCGCATCCACCGGCATGCCTACGAAAACAGGGCAGAGCGATCTTCGACAGGCACTCTATGGTCGTCATGGTGAGGCACCATTGCCTGTATTGGCTGCGAAAAGTCCGGCTGATTGTTTTAATACCATCATTGAAGCGTTCACCATTGCCATAAAATACATGACGCCGGTTACAGTGTTGCTTGATGCGTTCATTGCGAATGCAGCCGAGCCTTGGCAGATACCTTCCATTGAATCACTCAGATTGCCTCTATTAAACTTTAACCGTTTTCCTAAACCTTATCAGCGCGATGAGGTATTAAGTCGTAGCTGGAATGTGCCGGGAACACCAGATTTCATTCACCAGTTGGGTGGTTTGGAAAAGCAGGGCGATGATGGACGAGTCAGTTATGATGCTGAAAATCATCAGAAAATGGTGGCCCTGCGTGCACAAAAAATTGCGGGTGTCGCCAAGGATTACAGCGAGTTAGTGATCGAAGGCAATCCGGGCGCGTCCATACTTTTGCTTGGTTGGGGAAGTACCTACGGCAGCCTCAAATCAGCCGTTGAGCAATGTCAGGCAGAGGGGGTGGCGGTAGCACTGTTGCATTTACGTCATTTGAATCCACTGCCAGCTGATCTGGGTAAACAACTGCATGCATTTCAACGTGTGTTGGTTGCGGAGTTGAATTCGGGGCAATTATGTCAGGAATTGCGCGCACGCTATCTGGTAGATGCGAAGAGCATCAGTCAGTGTAACGGTCAGCCATTTGCTCCAAGCTATCTTGTTAACGCCATTAAAGCGGAAATCACTCATGGACAAGACAACCTATAGTCGGGAAGATTTTACTAACGCAACTGAAGTGCGCTGGTGTCCAGGTTGTGGCGATTATGCCATATTAGCTAGCTTGCAACGGTTATTACCAGAGCTTGGCTTGCCACCTGAAAAACACGTTTTTATTTCAGGGATCGGTTGTGCTGGCAGACTGCCGTATTATATGAACACTTATGGTTTCCATACCATCCACGGCCGTGCAACGGCCGTTGCCACCGGATTAAAAGCCCTGCGCGAAGATTTGTGTGTATGGGTCATTACCGGTGACGGCGATGCCTTGAGTATTGGCGGTAATCACTTAATCCACCTTTTGCGACGTAATGTAAATGTTAATGTTTTATTATTTAACAACCAGGTTTATGGCTTAACAAAAGGGCAGTTTTCACCCACGTCACAAAAAGGTCAGGTGACCAAAACCTCCCCGCAGGGTGTAACCAATCAACCGATGAACCCATTAACCTTGGCGCTTGGAGCGGGTGCAAGTTTTGTTGCGCGCGCTGTTGATAAGGATCCCAATCATCTGGGGACGATTCTAAAAAAAGCTTATGAGCATCAGGGATGCTCCTTTGTTGAAATATATCAGGATTGCAATATATTCAATCACGGCGCATTTGATGAGTTTGCGCTAAAAGCTAACCGCGCAGACAATACTATCGTACTAGAGGAAGGCCAGCCCTTGGTATATGGGCGAGAACAAGCATGGGCATTAGCCTTGCAGGATGAGCAGTTGCAGCGTGTTACCGTTCAAGAAGCGACGAATTATCACCACGATTCAACCAATTTCATAGCGGCAATGCGCCTCGCTAGACTGACCTTTCCTGACTACCCAGTGCCTTTAGGCGTTTATTATCAACAGAACCGCGATATATTGAATCTGAGTGGTGGTGTGAAGAAGTCAATGGAGGATTTGCCAGCGTTGTATCGTGCGAAGGCAAGTTGGCAGCAGGGGTGAGTAGATTCCTTTCCCCATGAGGGGAAAGGAAAAGATTCAAATCAATCGCGACCTGAAAAAGCACTTAACAGATTTAGCAGGCTTAAGAACAAGTTGTAAATCGATACAAACAAAGTCACGGTAGCTGATATATAGTTAGTTTCACCGCCATGAATGATCGCACTGGTTTGCATTAGAATCACACCAGATGAAATCAGAACAAAAGCTGCAGAAATTGCTAGTTGTAACGCTGGAATCTGGAAAAATATGCTAGCAATCATTGCCAGGAAAGCCAACATCACAGCAACAAACAAAAAGCCGCCAAGGTAGCTAAAGTCTTTCCGTGTTGTTAACACGTAACCAGACAGAGCAAAGAAAATCAGACCAGTGCCGCCCAGTGCTGTTCCCACAATTTGCGGACCATTTGAAAAATGGGCAATGTAGAGGTTAAGAATGGGCCCTATTACATATCCCATGAATCCCGTGAAGGCAAATACGGCTAAAATACCCATAGGACTATTTTTAAGAGCATTGGTTAGAAACATTAACCCATAAGCCCCAACGATAAAAAGCAGTGGGTTGAGTGATCGCACGTGAAAGGCAAACGAGGCATAAGCGCAAAGTGCACTAAATAGAAACGTCATACCTAATAGTAAATAAGTATTTCGCAAAACCTTATTGGTGGCCAGCACCGATTCAGTTCCACGACCTAAGACCGAAACATCATTTCTGTTCATGAGTTACTCCAGAGTGTATTAATCATAGTTTAGCATATATAAGGGCGTCATATTGACTTTTCAAGTCTAACGGGATGGCGTAGTGCTGACAAGAGGGACAATGAATGCCACTAGTTAGTAATTTTTTACCGATGTTCGCTATTTGTTGGGAATGGTTACTGTATTTATTTAATAAAAATAGGTAAAGTCAAAAAATATTATATTTACCATGGATAGCATCATGCCTCGTGTTGCCGTAGTGCAAATGGTCTCCTCCGCTGACGTGAAAGAAAATCTGCACCAACTTGAGCCGTTTTTTATCAAAGCGCGGGAAGAGCAGGCTGAGTTGGTTGTTTTGCCTGAGAATTTCGCATTTATGGGAATGAAAGAAACCGATAAGCTCAAGGTCGCAGAAGAGTATGGACAGGGAGAAATTCAACAATCAATAAGTCAACTCGCCAAACGTTATGGAATCTGGGTTATTGCAGGTACAATTCCGGTTAAAGCTACAAAAAATCGAGTAAAAGCCTGCTGTCTGGTCTATGATAGTAAGGGTGTTTGTGTGGCGCATTACAATAAAATTCATTTGTTTGATGTGCGTGTTTCAGAATGTGAAGCACATCAGGAGTCATTAGCGATCGAGCGCGGTGACGAGCTGGTGGTAGTAGATACCCCAGTCGGTCGCGTTGGCTTGAGCGTCTGTTATGACTTGCGTTTTCCCGAATTATATCAACAATTAGTTAAAAAGGGCGCTGAACTATTTACGGTGCCATCGGCTTTTACAGCGGTAACCGGCCTTGCTCATTGGGACGTGTTATTGAGAGCGCGCGCGATTGAGAATTTGTGTTATGTTTTAGCACCAAATCAGGGTGGACAACATGCGAATGGGCGCCATACTTACGGCCACACCATGATTGTCGAGCCGTGGGGTAAAGTATTAGCTGAGCATAAAAATGGAGCCGGTATTGTATTTGCCGACATTGATTTACAACGTTTGCGAACATTGCGCCGGGATTTTCCCTGCAATGACCATCATGTACTTAACTAAGTACTTATTTCTTAAGGTAACGTTATGAAATTAGCACTGGCTGTCGCTAAAGACTTATTATTAAAACCTGCTTCTCTTGATGAATCAGTGATTGACAAACTCATCCGTTCGATGATGAGTCGTCATATTGATGATGCTGATCTTTATTTTCAAAGTTGCAGTTATGAATCCTGGTATCTTGAGGATTCCGAAGTAAAAAGCGGCAGTTACTCGATTGATCGGGGAGTTGGGATTCGTGCGGTCAGTGGTGAAAAAACAGGGTACGCTTATTCTGATGATATTTTGTTGCCTGCCATGGAGCGCGCTGCGGATGCCGCGCGTTCAATCGCGTTTAGCGGCGGGAAAGCGCCATCTATCATAAAAGTAGCGACAGCGCCGATTGCGCGCTATGCCGGTTTTAATCCTATCGAAGGCATGAGCAAGCAGGAAAAAATAGCACTGCTTGAGTCGATAGACAAAGAAGCACGACGGGTTGATCCTCGCGTTATTCAGGTCAATGCCTCCTTAAGCGCATGCTATGAAGTCGTAATGATCGCCGGTATGCATGGGCAGATGATGGCGGATATCAGGCCATTGGTCAGTGTAAATGTCAGTGTAATTGTCGAAGACAAGGGACGCCGTGAATCAGGCCGCTCCGGTGGCGGTGGACGTGTTAACTATTCATTTTTTCAGGAAGAAGAAAGGGCGTTGGGTTATGCACGTGAAGCGGTGCGTGAAGCGTTGGTTAATCTGGATGCCGAAGATGCACCAGCGGGGATGATGCCGGTGGTTCTCGGTCCGGGCTGGCCTGGCGTGTTGCTGCATGAAGCGGTAGGTCATGGCCTTGAGGGTGATTTTAACCGCAAAGGATTGTCTGCTTTTTCAGGGCGCATTGGACAGCAAGTGGCGTCGGCTGGGGTCACGGTGGTTGATAATGGTACGTTGGAAAATAGAAGAGGGTCACTCACTATCGACGATGAGGGCACGCCAACGCAATGCACAACGTTGATTGAAAATGGCGTGTTGGTCAATTATATGCAGGACCGGTTAAATGCCAAACTTATGGGAATGCAACCAACAGGTAATTGTCGCCGTGAATCTTATGCGCACGTGCCAATGCCGAGAATGACTAATACTTATATGTTAGCCGGGCAGCATAATCCGGAGGAAATTATCCGCTCCGTGAAGAAGGGCTTATATGCCGTCAATTTCGGTGGCGGACAAGTGGATATTACCTCTGGACAATTTGTTTTCTCAGCGAGCGAGGCCTATCTCATTGAAAATGGGCGGGTGACGAGGCCGGTGAAGGGGGCTACCCTGATTGGGAATGGGCCTGAGGTTATGAAAAAAATCAGCATGGTTGGTAATGATTTAGCGCTTGATGGTGGTATTGGTGTGTGCGGTAAAGACGGGCAATCAATTCCAGTCGGTGTAGGGCAGCCAACATTGAAAATTGATGCGTTGACTGTAGGTGGCACGCGCTAGGGGTGATTTTTGGGGTGAATTTTATATTAACGAAGCAGCATTCGTGATAATTCTACTCACTGTAAATTCCCCCTTTACAAAGGGGTGGGGGGGCTCACCCGTACATTCCCCCCCTTTGTAAAGGGGGGCAGGGGGGATTTAGGCTTTGTTGAGTTGCGTCCACAGCGCGTGCACGCAATAATCTATTTACGGACAGCAATACGCTCATCAAAAACAAAACAACTTCCTTGCCACATCGATTCCTCAAGGGGGATGGTATCCATATAATTTAAAATACCGCCCTCTAGCTGATAAACATCTTTAAATCCCAACTTTTTCAGATAGGCAGTCGATTTTTCACAACGGATCCCGCCGGTGCAAAACATAGCAACTTTCTTGTCTTTTTTGTCCATTAAATGCGTTTGCACAAACTCAGGAAAATCTCTGAAATTCTCGGTTTTAGGATTAAGGGCATTTTTGAATGTGCCTAACTCAAATTCGTAGTCATTGCGGGTATCCACGACCACAACATCCGGATCAGCGATTAATTGATTCCACTCATTCGGCATGACGCGAGTTCCTGTGCCTTGAAGCGGGTCAATCCCTGCAACACCCAGGGTGACGATTTCTTTACGGAATTTAACTTTTGCTTTTTCGAAGGGCATCAAATCATCAAAGGTCTCTTTAAAATACAGATCTTGCAAACGAAGGTCGCTTTGCAAATAAGCATATAAAAATAAAACTTCGTCAGGCTTTCCAGCAAAACTTCCATTGATACCCTCATGTGCCAGGAGGATAGTCCCCAAAATATTATGCGCTCTCATAACCTGTAATAAAGGTTCTTTCATTGATTCAAAATTATCAAGAGGAACAAACTTATAAAATGATGCTATAACGTATTCTTTCATGGTTCACCTGTTGTACTGACGTAAAAAAATTGCCACTAAGATACCATAAATAAGCATTTTGGTTAAGGTGTGTTTATTGTTGACCCATGATTAATTTTGTTTGTTGATCAAGCTGGCTTGCATCGTAGTAAATAAAATCATGGCGAGTTTTGTGGGCTGTACGTAGGGCTATAAAAGCAAGTTTTTTATCCTGAGCCGTTTTCAACAGCTGAGTTTCTATTCGTGGATCATACAAAGACAGGATGGAATCCTGCCAATTGGATTGCTGTGGCAAAGGATGTTTGGCCGTCATAGGCGAATTTAAAGATGGCATTGCGACCTGATAATGGCGGTTAACTTGAAGGCTAAGTTGTACGACGGCAGCTAGTTTTGCATCAATACTGTGACCTGCGATGTGAGGTGTGCACAGCGTGGAATACCGAACAAGTCGTGCGTCGATTGCAGGTTCGTTATGATAAACATCCGTGCAATAGGTAATGCGCGTCTTGTTTGAGAGTAGCGCTTGCTCGTCAACAATGCCACCGCGTGCTGCATTGATGATTGTGACCCCGGGTTTTAATTGAGTCAGAAACGTTGCATCCAATAGATTTTTACTAGGGTAGGGGAGATCTTCGTGTAAATTCGCGTGAATGCACAGTAAATCACAGCTGAGCAAGTCATTGAAAGTACCGTAGTGTTTAGAATCTTCCAGCTCGGCTTTGAGCGGATCAAAACATATAACATCCAGTCCCAATGCTCGCAAGCGTTCTACCACACGTGTTCCTACCTCGCCTAGTCCAATGACTCCAGCTTGATTTCCCGTAAGCTTATTTTGTTTTTGAAGCACGGCGAGAGTAGCAAGCACATAATCTGCGACTGAGCGGGCATTACAACCTTTGGCATCAAATAAGGTTATACCATGGTTATTCAAGTAGTTGGCGTCAACATGATCAACGCCACTGCTGGCAGTGGCTACACACTGGATGGTTGTATTTGCTAATAACTCAGCGCTTACTTTAAGGGTAGAGCGACAGACGAGGATTTCATGACTACCAAGCAAGTCATGCAACTGTTCCTTGCTGTCGTAGGTCGTTAAAATATGCGGTTTTGCGAACAGTGTGGGTAGATTTGGCAAAGACGCATCGGCCAGAATTTTCATATATTAAATAAAGATTGGATTAGGCCGAGCGCCCCATACAATACAGGGGTAAGCAGCCAACTTAAGGCGCCTGTGAATAACAATATGATCAAAATTAAAAAACCATACCGCTCCAGGCGCATGTAAAGTGCAGCTTGTCGTGGGGGAAGCAAACTGGCGACGACACGGCTGCCATCCAAGGGCGGTATTGGAATCAGATTGATAAGAGCCAGAACCAGATTAATAAATACACCTGCTTGCGCTGCTAGTAATAGAAAGAGGGCAACCATCGATGTTTGTGGATTTAGAAAGAGCGCCAGTTTAAAGCACCCCGCCCATAATAGACACATAATCAGGTTGGACACAGGACCTGCGGCGGCAACAAGCGCCATATCTCGGCGGGGGGTGCGTAACTGATTCCAGTTGATAGGTACAGGTTTTGCCCAACCAAAAACAAATTGAAAGTGACTCAATACACCCACGAGAATCGGAACTAACACTGTGCCTATGGGATCAATATGCCGCAAGGGATTAATGCTCAACCGGCCAAGCATCTTGGCGGTTGTGTCGCCAAGCCGACTAGCAGCCCAGGCGTGCGCGGCCTCATGTAAGGTAATGGCAAGTAGCACAGGAATAGCCCAAACAGCGATTTTCTGGATAAGTGTTAGTGTGTACATAGACCTCTCATGAAAATGGAAACAAATCAAAATATACCCATTCTAGAACAACACAAGCCATGATACTAGAATTTCCATACCAGCTTATATATGATGCCTGCTTTCTTTGCCGAGACATTCCCTTGCCAAAAATCAATTCTTACCTCGTGCTGATCGTTTTTTCGCTGGTTTTATTCCTGCCAGGTGTAGTTAATTTGCCGGTCATTGACCGCGATGAGGCGCATTTTTCACAAGCGACACGACAAATGGTCCAGACTGGGCAATACTTTCAAATCCGTTTTCAAGAAAAAACACGCTTCCAGAAACCTCCCGGTATCAACTGGTTGCAGGCGGTAAGCGTGAAAATATTCAGTGATGGTGATGCCTCAGTGATATGGCCTTATCGCATCCCTTCACTGCTCGGCGCATTATTATCCGTGTTGTTGACGTTTTATTTTGCTCGTCGTTTTGTCAGTGAACGTGCGGCATTATTAGGCGCAGGTTTCTTGGCGTCTTCGTTATTACTGCTCGTTGAAGCTCATATGGCGGTGATTGATACGACTTTACTGTCCTCAGTTCTGATGATGCAAGGTGCCTTGTGGGTAATCTACCATGCAGGGACAGAAAAAAAGCAGGTATATTGGGGCTGGGCGCTTTTATTCTGGTTAGCGATGGCCTATGGCCTATTGCTCAAAGGCGTCACACCGTTAGTCGGAGTATTGTCAGTGTCCGCTCTTTGCATCGTTGAACGGCGTATTGACTGGTTACGCGGATTACGCATCCACTGGGGGCTTTTATTATTTATTGCAATAAGCCTTGCGTGGCTGATGTTGATCAATTCTGCTGAGCACAGCAACTACCTGATGCAAATGATTCAGAAAGATCTGCTGCCTAAACTACAGGGGGGCCATGAGTCGCATGGCAAGCCACCGTTGTTTCATTTGGCAATTTTGCCACTAACGTTCTGGCCGGCTTCTTTGTTTTTATGGCAAGGCGCTGTTTATGCGTTTAAAAACCGTCAGCAGCAGGTGGTGCGTTTTTTATTGGCGTGGATTCTTCCCACGTGGGTGTTTTTTGAAGCAATGCCCACCAAGTTGCCGCAATACGTGCTCCCTACGTTTCCGGCGGTGGCCCTGCTATGCGCCCTTGCTGTTATATCTGCAAACGCGCTGAGTAAACCCAGTAAATGGTTGCGTTCATTGCAGATATTATGGGGGGTGTTGTCATTTGGTCTAGCAATGGCTCTTTGTGCATTACCGTTTTTATTGCTGCATGAAATAACGGTCATTAGTGTTTTGGTTTTTCTTGTTATCAGCATAATGAGTATCGTTTGTGTCTATTTTGCTTGGAATGGTGCTTATCGTCGTGCGAGTGTGGCTATATTATTGACAGCATTTCTGGCTTACCCTTTCATTTTTTCGGGATTATTTCCACAATTAAAACCACTGTGGATTTCCCGCAATGTAGTGCAACTGATTAATACAAGTGAGCTTTCAGAAAAAAAACCACTGTTAGTGGTCGGCTATTCGGAGCCGAGTTTGGTCTTTGCTTTAAATACCAAGTATGTGAGGTTTGTTGATGATGACGACGTGGCTGTTTTATTGAAGAATCACCCCAACAATATCATATTGGTTAATCAGGAAAATTTAACACAAATAGAAAAAAGAACCCCTCTTTATATCGTGTTGGCCCAGAGCAAGGGATTTAATTACAGTAAAGGCAAGTGGGTAGTCCTTTTCCTGATAAAACGTAACTGAACGACCAAGCAAAAATTGGTTTAAAACCTAACATGGGTGTCATCGAGCGCGAAATAAGCTAGGCCGATACCCAAGCCGCATGATAATATTTCAAGTTATTTGTACGGATTACGTTCCTACAGGCAACACAGCCCCCCCCCCGAGGAGAAGATACATGACATCATTTGAAAGGTCGTTGTCAATCATGACAAACCCTTTCGTGGCGGCAAGCTACATGGGTTTTATTGTTTTATCATTCTTATATTTTGATCAGCCTATTGCGTACTACTTTCATAGCCTAAGCCTCGGTACAAACTACCCCTTCCTGAACTGGGTTACCAAGCTAGGTATCGGTGGGGTTTATTTTTCATCGCTGCTGCTGTTGGCGCTGTTTTTTCGTTATGTGAAGCATAATCAACAATGGGAAGAGCGTGCCTGGTTTTTATGGTTATGTGCATTAATTCCCAGCCTGATTTGTTTAGTGCTAAAAATTCTTTTTGGCCGTGCCCGCCCTGACTTATTATTCAATGATCAGCTATATGGTTTTTATGGTCTGCAAAAGCATGCCCAATTTTGGTCGTTTCCGTCAGGCCATACGACGATAATAATGGGCTTGGTGTTTGGCCTGTGTGCTTTGTTTCCGCGCCATTTCGTCGCATTTATACTGACGGGCCTGATTATAGCTTCAACGCGTATCTTATTGACCCAACATTATCTTACTGATGTGCTTATTGCCAGTTACCTTGCGCTAGTTGAAGTTGGGCTGTTGTATTGGTGGTTACGCCGTAAATCATGGTTACAGTCTGTTTATAGATTATAACTTATGTTCATGCAGCCAGTATTCGGCAAGCAGAAAATCCTTTATAATGTTTGACTTTTTAGCGGGTTTAGGTATTTAAGGATGTCATCTGATAATCAAATAGCGTTGTCTATAATCATTCCAGTTTACAATGAAGTAGATAATGTAGAAGCTTTATATCATGAAATAGTGGCTGCATTACCTGCTAGCAGCTACCAGTTTGAAGTTATTTTTGTCGATGACGGCAGTATCGACGGCACAACTGATCGGCTGAGCACCTTGGCGAAAACTTACAGTGATTTGCGTCTGGTTTGTCATGTAGGCAACTATGGGCAAAGTGCGGCATTCTTAACAGGGGCGAGAGCTGCTCGTTATCCATTGTTGGTTACAATGGACGGTGATGGTCAAAATGATCCTGCTGATATCCCCTCTCTTGTGCAGCAGTTACATGACGACAAGACCGTGATTTTAGGTAACCGTAAAAAACGCGGTGATAATAATTTGCGTAAATTGTCATCTAAAATTGGTAATGGAATTCGGCGCTGGTTACTCAATGACGAATGTCCTGACACCGGTTGTAGTTTGAAATTATTTCCGCGGGAAGCCTTTTTGACATTACCCCATTTCAATCACATGCATCGCTACTTACCGGCCTTATTTAAACGGGCTGGATTTCAACTGGTGAATATTCAGGTTAATCACCGCCCGCGATGCCATGGGGTGTCCAAATATGGGGTGATGAATCGTCTTTTTGTTGGTATTCATGATTTAATAGGCATGCGTTGGTTATTAAGACGGCCGTGTGCCCCGGAGATATATAACCATGAACGTTGAGTATGTTTGGCTTGCAGTTGGATTGATGGGGCAGGCAATTTTTTCAGCGCGTTTTATCGTGCAATGGCTGGTCAGTGAAAAAGAAAAGCGCAGCGTGATTCCTGTTGTTTTCTGGTATTTGAGCTTGTTGGGCGGTATAACGTTACTGGTATATTCCATTTACAAGCGTGATCCGGTGTTTATTTTAGGGCAATCTACTGGGGTGTTAATATACTCTCGTAATCTATTCCTGATTCAACGTGAGCGGTTGTCGCGCATGGAAAAGTTACGGCAGACAGTATAATTTTAGCTGATAGGTAACCATTCATCACAAGCTCCTAACCGCGATGAAAAGTCAGATTTGAATGCACGTTTACTCACGATGCGCCAAATATGGCTTTTTCTTTAATGGTGCTGAGTAGTTACGTCGATAGATTGAAATCTAATTCAGTGGAGTCAAGGATGTATGCTCTAGTCAAATTCTTTATAAGCTTGTTTTTTTTACTCAACACGACAGTGAGTAGTGCAGATCCGCAGCCTGTGGCCTCTTATAGCCAGTCAGGGAAGCAAATAACGCTAACTGTAGACTTGTTTCTTTCGACTACCTGTCCACATTGTCACAAGGCGGATGACTTTTTTCGCAATCTGGAAATAAGCGAGCCTTGGCTCGTTATCCATCGTTACTACATTAATCAAGACAAGCTAGCGCTGCAAGATTTATACAAACGTTTACAGCAACAAGATTTGCAAGATTTTTCAGTGCCTGCCATGTTTTTTTGCGATTCACGTTGGGTGGGTTTTGCTGATGCTCAAAGTTCAGGCCGGACATTGCTGCGTGCTTTAAAATATTGTCGACAGCAAATCAGTCAACAGGGTAAATTAAGCCAAGGTACTATCAACGCGCTCCGTCAACAGAGCAAGGTGAGTCAGGTGCATGTTGGCGCTAATGTCAGTAAATCCGCACCAAAATTTATTCTGCTTTCAGCACTGGGTGACTCGATTAGTGCCTGTTCGTTATTTTTTATCATGGCCTTGTTTGCATTTTTATGGCTTTATCCAGGACAAAAGTTACTGCAGCTTGGTGTTGGCATTTCTTTTCTCGTGCCCCTCGCGCTGATTCATTACTTGTTGCAAACGTACCCAGGTTATTCTTATCAAATTTCAACCCTACTTAGATTGCCATCTGTGTTTGTGGGCATAATGTTGGTATTTTATACGGTTGTATATTTCCGTAAACGCGAATCTGGTGTTGTAATAATACATCCGGGTTTTGTATACGGCCTAATCATGTTGACTGCAACCGTGATCTACGTTTATCAGCAAACTTGTGGTGTTAATGTAGGCTTGGTGTTTCAACAGTGGTTGGCGGATCAGGCAGCCTCCAGTTCGCAACAGTTGTTATACCAAGCAGCCTATCATGTGGTTTATTTACTACCGTTATTTTCATTGTTGTTTATCTATATTTTAAGCAGTCGGCATCATCGCCTGGCTCGTTATGATCGCAGGTTGAAGATTGCGGCTTATTTGATCTTGCTTGTAACTGGCTGTTTGTTGATATTTTATCCCCAATTATTTTCAAATATAGCTTTTTCTTTCATCTTGCTTGTTGCTGCTGTGGCGTTTGGTTCGTTCTATACGCGCCGATATGAGTCATGAGTAAGCAATCACAAATAAACTTGATCTAAGTCGGTTGATTTGGGATCATCAACGCACTTGAATAAATAGGTGTTACTATGGGCAAGCTAACTGATATCCCCGTCGTGGTTGAGAGTGGCCATAAATACAAAACCAGCCAGGGTTTTGCCGCCATCAAAGATGGGGTTAAATCCACAGCGAATTCTGTAGACGAGCGCTTGCCAAAGCCCAAGTGGCTGCGTATCGTTAATCACACCACACCCGCCTATACCCACGTGAAAGAGCAGGTTAAAGAACATCGTTTATCAACCGTCTGCGAAGAAGCAAAATGCCCCAATATTGCGGAATGTTGGTCGCATGGTACAGCCACGATCATGCTCATGGGAGCTGTTTGTACGCGCGCATGCCGCTTTTGCGCTGTGGATACCGGCAACCCCCAAGGCTGGTTGGATGCTGAAGAACCTGAGAATACTGCCAGAACAGTCGCGCTTATGAATCTTGATTACGTGGTTTTAACTTCAGTGAATCGCGATGACTTACCGGATGGTGGTGCCAAACATTATGCTGACTCCATTCGTGCTATCAAAGTCCGTTGCCCAAAAACCAAAATTGAAGCACTCACGCCTGATTTTCAAGGGGTATATAAGGATATTGCTGTGTTGTTGGACAGCGGGGTAGATGTTTTTGCGCAAAACGTGGAAACGGTCGAGCGCTTGACGCACCCAGTTAGGGACAATCGTGCTGGTTATCAGCAAACCTTGAACGTCTTGGCCTATGCCAAGCAATATCGCCCAGACGTATTAACCAAGACCAGCTTGATGCTTGGTTTAGGCGAAACAGATGAGGAAATCATCCAAACTATGGATGATATGCGCGCCCATCAGATAGATATTCTGACGTTAGGACAATATTTACAGCCCACCAAAAATCATTTGCCTGTTGCGCGTTATGTAACGCCGGAGACATTTGCCGCTTTGCGTGACATCGGTCTGCAAAAAGGTTTTTTTGAAGTAGCATCTGGCCCGTTGGTGCGTTCAAGCTATCGTGCAGATCGGATATTTAAACGTGATAACTTGGGACTTTGAGTATTTTTTTAAAGAAAACTTATCGAATTATTACTGTGGACGATTAAAAAAAGATTGTCCCGTGGTTATTTCAGCTAATTTAAAAGGCGTTATCTATGCAAACGGGCGTCCTTTCGACTTAAAAAGATACATAATAGACAATATTTGTTGCGTATTTAATGTGTATCTTGTAAAATAAAAAATACCAATCTGAACAAAGCATAATATGCCAACGATCAATTCAACTACAGTCATGAATCAATCAGGTGGCGCACAGGGTCACCAGACTTGCGGCTATCATACCTTTAAAAATACGCTGCTTGCTTTACTGTTCATGGAAGCACTTATTGATGAAAATGAATTTAATCGTTTGCTTAATGATAGCAAACTGTTTGAAACTATATTTGGTAAGACAGTCGTTTACAGAAATCCCCCAAATCAAAATGATTGTGATGTTGATCTTCCTCTATTTGTTAAGCTACTTGGGGATGCGCAAAAGGGTGCTTTGGACTTAACCGCGCATGGTATTAGCACAGCGGCATTACAAAGTCTAAATTTAGAGCAGGGAGCGAATCAGAAAGTAAGTGTTGTGAATTGCATGCTGGGTCTGGGTACAGATACTTCTGAATTTGGTCACTCCGGTATGGAAGATGACTTGTTTAATGCCGCGGCTATTGCAAAATTGGCTCGAACCACTGGTACATGCGAGCATGTTTTTGCTGTTGGGATTAACAACCAACATTGGGTGACTGCCTCGATGACACAGGATATACAGCGCTCTCGTGTCTGGAAATTCATGGATAGCTCGCCTGGTATTACTAACAAAGATGCGGTAGTTAACAAGATGGAGGCAGTATTAACTAAAACGCCTAAAGAGTTAAAAAAATACTTATTAGCAGCTTACAACCACTCAAGCAGTACATTTGATGGGCGATATAATCATTTTCTTACGGATGATGGTGAGATTAAAGATGATGCGCTATGGTATAACATGACCACTTCGAAAGATGAAAATGCAAAACAGCACTTTGTAGATAATGGCTCAGTTAGAGACGAAGTCATCAAATGGATAGAAAATAGATTCGTATTTATCCAAACGGCAGATTGGTTTGATAATCACGACGCGGAAGAACAAAGACATATCAATCGCCTTTATAACTTGGCTAACTTTATTCAGGAAAATTCGCGTGACCAAGTGATCAAAGATAAACTGATACCTATTTGCGAAATCATGTTTAAGTATATTCCATCTGTTATAAAACTGGATATGGCTATTGATAGTCTTGGGGATGTGGCGTTTACCTTTACATGTCCTGTGTCGCCAGAAAAAATAGTTCAAACTGATAGTGTAAGAGCACAAGTTAGTGCCGCCAACGATGCAATTGCGAGTGGTCCACCACCTAAAACAGAAGGTTTTCTTAATTATTTAGTTAATGCCATTAAATACGTGCTCAGCGTCATAAGTGATGCTGTTGTCTCCGTGTTCAATACCATTACTGGCAGAGCATAGAAAAATATATTTAGGAGTAACGATATGGCTGGAAGTACTGGAGCTGAACGTTTTTTTTCGCAGGCAGACAATAAAAAAAACAATTCTTTGTATTCTGAAGTAGCTGAAATAATTACCAAAATTAGGCTCGGTGGTTATAGTGTTGCGATCATTAATCGTCTTGAAAAAAATGAGCTGGCTGCCATAAAAAACATGGTATTAGAGCTAGGTAACAACATTTTAAAAGAACAGATAAATTCCACAGGATTTCATGAGGCCAAAAAAGAATTCACCAATGTAATCAGTGAGTTAAGTGCTTCCAAAAGTAGATTTTCTTTTATTTATTATGCCGCGCAACTACTACAATATTATACAGTCATTTGTGATAAGACTTCTGTAGTAGATATGAATGGTTCTGTATTTAATAAATTTTTGCAAGATAACACGGGAAAATTTGGTGACACCAGCAAGAATCCGTTGATTGCTGAATACCAGTTAATAAAATATTACAATGAGCTTGCAAAGGTTCAAGATACACCCGAAAAAATATCGTTATCACAGGTGAGCCATATATCAGAGCAACTGAATCGATTGACAAGCCAGGTTCAAAATTGGCTAGAAGATGCGCCGGATAATATCTTTGTAAACTACCTTGAGTTTGTTGCTTTTTATACCTGTGCCAAAGCATTGGAAATACAATTTTCTAAAAATAAATCCACAGCCTCAGAGGACGTGCTAAATTTATTGTCGGGTTCGCAACAAGGCTTGTTACAACGCTCCCAAAAGGCATTATCATCAGTAGATAAAATAGTATCTAAGTACGCGAAGGAAGAAGATAATCCTCATGGCCTGGAATTTAGTTTTGGTCAAATGGTTTTTAACAAATTACCCTGTCACGATCTGGATAAAATTAAGGAACATGTATTAAGCCTGCTTCAGTAATGAATAAAAATTTTCATGGGCCAAAGATGATTGTCTGTGATAATAAGTTCGATATTAGAGGTTGGTTTAACGTACTTTTTTCAAGATTATTAGGGGCTGTTGACATTTGATCACCCCGTCGCCGACGTACCGCGGTTTATCCGCGGTATCCAGAAAATGTCCGTATAAAACACAGCGCTTTTAATTTACCTTACAATTCGTTTTTGATAACACACCATCATGAGCAATCACATTTCAACCCATTGATAAATAGGGTAAAACTCGTAAGATCACGGCTCCCACACCAAAATAAAACGAGTTTGAAATGGCCAGACTAATGCTCAGTGACGAGGTATGGTCGAAGCTAGGGATAATCATGCGACAACAAGGGATTTATGACAAGCCCGAGCTTCGTCTTATGGTTGAAGCCATGCTGTATCGTATGCGCGTAGGCTGTCCTTGGCGAGACCTGCCAGCAGAGTTTGGAAACTGGAATACAATATACCAAAAATTTAACCGCTGGTCATGCAAACAGGGCAAGATCATGAGTGATGATAAATTATCCTAAACGCCGACGTACTGCGCTTTATGCGCGGTATCCAGAGATCTTGCTAGATTCCTGGCTCCGGCGAACAAGCCGAAGTACGTCAAAATATAGAGCATATGTAATGGAGCATGGCATGATTATTTATTTTTTACTCACACACGCTTTTGCCCTGGATCCCCAGCAGCGTTACAGCACAATATAATGTACATATGCTGGTCTATTATGAGATTCATAGTACTTATTTAGAAGCTGCCAGACGTGAAACACGCTTCAAAAATTGGTGCAGGAAGTGAAAACTCAATTTAATCGAAGAGCTTAATCCAACATGGCGCGATTTATACGAAGAAATATGCACTTGACATGAGGGGCTCCTGGATACCGCGGATAAACCGCGGTACGTCGGCGACGGGGAGATCAAATGTCAACAGCCCCTAGAAAAAAACCAATCCGAATAAAAAGCGCCATGATTTTAAATGTACGGTAGGGTTTTACGCTCATAATCCTCATGCAATTGCTAAAATCGACATAGACCGTTACAAATATTCATTCACTACAAATTTTTAATCTTGCTTAAAAACTTGAATTTATGCATCTTGTTCTAAAATTTTTTCGAATCGTTTCCCTATTTTTTAGCCAGCACCACATCAATGACGTGCGTGTCCTCATAGGGGAAAGTAAAAATTTTATTGAATAGTCGCTTGAGCCGTTGCAACAGAAAATTTTTCGGCAGCATGCGTATCGACAAACTATTTAAAAACCAGGTTCCTTCAATACCAAACAAGGCCAACTCATCAATGTTATTCAGTCGTATAGGAATATGCAGTCGTTGATGGTCTACAATTTTGAAATCGTGTCGCGCAAACGCTTGCAAAAGCTCATCCCCACCGGCGGCTACTGTAGTATTTCTAACAATAGCTTTGTAATAGTGACCAACAACACCGCTTACCAATGATTCCTGTGAGATAAAGTCAGCTAATTGCTGTTGTGCGGCTGGAAATGACTCATAGGTTGTCGTAATAAGCGAAAAATGACCATTGGAGCGGGTTAATAAATTCGCTTGGTTAAACAAAATATTGATAGGAATATAGGCATTAATAAAATGGGCAAGCACTAAATCCTGACTATGATGTGGCAGAAAGTGGCTGGCTTCAGTGGCACTTGTTTCGATGGCGGTCAAGGGCAATGCTTCTTGAGCCTGCTTTAACATTTCAGAAGAAATATCGATTCCAGTAAATTCGGCATTTGGCATACGTTGTTTGAGTTTTTGTAGAAAAGCACCATTACCTACACCGAGATCAAGTACTTTATAATTAGGTCTCAACCCCAGATGAGCATTTTGAATTTGCGCAATGGCGCACTTATGGCTCTCGCTTATCGACCCGAAGCGATTAGCGGTGGCATACTGGCCCGCTATGTTGTTATACATGGCCTTTAAGGTCATGCAACGTTCCTTTTTTTGATCATTAGTAGAGTATATCGCCAATTGAACCTACTTTGCGAATATTCTTTTCAACTATTCAATGTAAAACCATTACGTTCTGAATTTCATATCCTGATGCCAGTTGTTTTGTCACGTGATGACGCCAGCTGTAAGATACGGATAAACTATGATTTATGCTTACTGCGTTTTGCTTTAAATTTGACTAACATGTAGGGGGTTGATAGTATCTCGCCAATTTGTTAACAACATTATATATCCAGCCTTAAAAATTAAGGAAATGTATGCAATTCATCGATTTAAAAACACAGTCAAACCGGATTGAAGATGGTCTGCTTGCCCGATTTAAAACGGTTTTAAATCATGGCGCTTATATCATGGGTCCAGAGGTAGCTGAACTTGAGCAAGCATTAGCTACTTTTGTGGGATGTGAATACGCTCTAGGCGTATCTAGTGGAACCGATGCTCTTTTAATTGCCTTGATGGCGCTTGGCATAGGACCTGGCGATGAAGTAATTACCACAGCTTTTAGTTTTTTTGCGACCGCAGAGGTGATTGCTCTTTTAGGTGCAAAACCGGTGTTCGTAGATATTGATCGAGATACATACAATATGGATCCGGGTCTGCTTAACGACGCCATCAATGCGAAGACGAAAGCAATCATGCCAGTGAATCTTTATGGTCAATGCGCTGATTATGATGAAATAAACCTTGTGGCGAAGAAATATAATATTCCTGTGATCGAAGATGGCGCGCAAAGTTTTGGCGCAACGTATAAAGGGAAGCAATCTTGTGGATTAACAACAATTGGTTGTACCAGCTTTTTCCCCTCCAAGCCACTTGGCTGTTATGGTGATGGTGGCGCATGCTTTACAAATGACGCAGAACTTGCACAACGAATGAATGAAATTCGTACTCATGGCCAATCTAAGCGTTACTACCATACGCGTATTGGTATCAATGGACGGATTGATACAATGCAAGCCGCATTTTTGTTGGAAAAATTAACGATTTTCAAGGAAGAGCTGCATCTGCGTCAACAGGTTGCAGACAGATATCAACAATTGCTTCCTGCAGATATTAGAAAACCAACCATTAAACCTTATAACACCAGCGTGTTTGCTCAATATACGATAGAAGTAGCAGACCGAGAGACAGTACAACAAAGCTTGCAGGATGAGGGTATCCCGACCGCTATTCATTACCCGCTCGGGTTGCATGAACAACCCATTTTCAAGGAGCTTTATCCGGAGCCTCAAACATTCCCAAACACGGAAAGCGCATCCCAGCGTGTGATGAGCATTCCTATGCATCCGTATTTGACACTTGCAGATCAGCAGAAAATCTGTACTGCACTGGGAGAAGTTTTAGGTCACCAGGCCTCATAATACCTAGATTAAACTCAGTGTCTGGACTCTATCCTGAGACATTAACAGGCTTTGTAAATTATTCCGCTTAAGCAGGGAATAATCTACATTTATAGCAAGCGGATTAATTTATCGTTTTATGTGCATAGCCTGTTGAGTAGTACGCATATTCTTGGTAAACATTTATTCAGCTGAAAGTGTCAATACCTCAATGTCTAAAACCAGGGAATGTATTCCTGGCGGGCAATTTTATTGTTGTCGATTATTATCCAGAAATATAAAAGCTGTAGTAATATGCAGTATGCATAGAGAGGACAAATAATAATATGGAAAAAACAGCGTACTATTTGAAAAAAATATACTCAAAATTACCCGTAGTAGCTTTCGATGCACTTTCCATTCCAGTGGCTTGGTATTTTGCTTATTGGTTGCGCTTTAATATGAAACCGTTACCCAGTAGCCTGGCCAATTCCTACTCATTTACCGCTTTATCTATTCTCGCGCTGGTGCAAATCATCTGTTATTACCATTTTAAAATATATCGCGGGTTATGGCGTTTTTCGTCACTTAATGATGTGGCTCGTATTATACGTTCCGTAGTTTGTGCGATTATATTGGTTATTCCCATATTGTATATAACCTCGCTTTTGCCCCATATTCCACGCTCAGTTTTGCCACTATACGGTATTATTTTAGTCACCATGCTTTGTGGTGCGCGATTGTTCTACCGAAACCATTGGGACAAACGAAATAAACATGGAGTACAAAGTGATATTAAACGTGTATTAATTGTTGGTGCTGGGCACGCAGGTGAGGGTTTAATTCGTGATTTAAAACGTACTCACTCCTATTTGCCGATAGGATTGGTTGACGATAACATAAGTAAACGCGGCCTTGAGGTTCATGGTGTGCGGGTGTTGGGTACTCTTCTGCAGTTGGCTGATTTGGTCGCCGTGCATCAAGTTGATTTGATTTTTATTGCGATTCCCTCCGCTCGATCGGCAGCTATGAGACGTATTGTAGAGCATTGTGAGCAGTCCAATGTGCCATTCCGCACTTTGCCAAGTATTCAGGCGCTTGTATCGGGGAGAGTAAAGGTAGACGCCCTTAGAGAAGTGAATATTGAGGATTTGTTAGGGCGTGATCAGGTTGAACTTAATTGGGATAAAATTGCGGCCAACATTCAGGGTAGACGAGTGTTGGTAACGGGTGGGGGTGGCTCTATAGGTTCAGAATTGTGCCGTCAGATTATGGCATTATGCCCTAAAAAATTGGTGGTGTTGGATAACAATGAATTTAATTTATACAAAACAGAACTTGAACTCAAAGAGCGTTTCGCGGACATAGAGATTGGCCTTGCGTTAGTCAGCGTAACAGATGCTATTGCGGTCAAGCACACGTTTAGTGCATTTCAGCCTGAAATCGTTTTCCACGCGGCAGCTTTTAAACATGTGCCTCTGCTTGAAGATCAGGTTCGTGTTGCCGTGCGGAATAATGTGCTTGGTACACAAATTATTGCTGAGGCTAGTGTTGCTGTAGGCGCGGCTAAATTTATACTTATATCCACCGATAAGGCCGTTAATCCGACTAACGTGATGGGTACCACGAAACGTGTGGCTGAAATATATTGTCAAAATTTGAATTCCCGTACCAGTACCCAATTTATTACCGTTCGGTTTGGTAATGTGTTGGGATCGGTCGGTAGCGTTGTACCCTTATTTCAAAAGCAATTGCAAAATGGAGGGCCGATAACGGTTACCCATCCTGATATACAGCGTTATTTCATGACGATACCTGAAGCTAGTCAATTAATTTTACAAGCTATGGTGAATGGAATGGGTGGAGAGATATTTGTATTGGATATGGGTGAGCCAATTAAAATCAGCTATCTTGCTGAGCAAATGATTCGTTTGGCAGGCAAAGAACCTGGAAAAGATATTAGTATTCAATACACAGGACTGCGACCAGGCGAGAAATTGTTTGAAGAGCTATTCCATGCATCGGAACAATTAGTACAAACAGATCATGAAAAGCTTTTTAAAGCTAAATTTCGTCAAATTGATTGGGATGAACTGACGCGGGTGATGAGCATGATAAATTCAGCCTGTGCAGCATATCAAACAGAAGAGTTGTTTATCTTATTAAAAAGCCTGGTACCCGAGTTTCAGTGTAATCTGCTGCAGGAGGCTGATAGTCTAGCCTAGAAGCTGATACTTAGACACAGCGTAGTTCTAGCCTGTTGTACAAAATGATCATTATTGATTCGTACCGTAGGTTGGCGCTGAGCGGTAGCGAAGCCCAACAATCGTGGCACGAAAAGCTCCCTTGTTGGGCTTCGCCACCGCTCAGCGCCAACCTTATCAACTACCTGTCAAAACTAAATGGAAACGGTACTAGTTGATTGCAAGGTAATCCCGGAGGTTATGGCGTATTTTTCAGAAAGTCTATTGAGAAATGAGAATAGAAAAAACCAAATAAACACCATGAATGAGTTTGAAAATCCAAAGGGAGGGGATACAAAGCTTATAAATATGGAGTAGATCCAGAATACATACATTACAGCGGCATGAAGACTAGGCCTGTTTTTGAGGTTCCTCCACGATAAACCTGCTAATGCACCCCAAAGTGCGGCTACAAAAAAACTGAAATAACCAAAGTCAATAAATAAAGCGCCCCAGGCTCCTGTAAAGTATCCATAGACATTAGCATCTAGCAATACCCTATACTTATCTTCTAAAAACTCGCCGCCTTCCGGAAGATCACGAAGTCCTGCAGCAAACAGGTCGACATGGTATGCGCCAAATAAAGTTGGAATATCTTCGGGGTTGGTTAATATTCTTTCAGTTACAGATAGGCTTTGTGTTAGATAAAAAACCGAACTTAGTACATTTTTTGTGAGTGAGGGAGTATTTAACCGCGTGCTTGCTTCTAATAAATAAGGCTTTGGTTTTGCACCCCAGACGTTAGCGGCATGCTTAAAAAACTGGGTGTTATTTTGACCTGACTCAGTTGATCGAACAGTCCAAACTATACTGCTATAGACGATAAATACGACCAAAAGCAGGATTGCTCCTATCCGAAGTGGACGAGATTTTGGTATGCAGCTTCTGCCTAGGATGGTGCGTGTGTAGCAAGCAATGGCGAGAAAAAGTAGCAATAATAGTATTGGGCTACGACCGCCGGCCACTATTGCCACAAAAAAAATAATAAAAACATATAGATATAAAGCCAGCCGTGTAAAACGGCCGGTAGTTTCATAGTGGAGTATGCCTGCAACCAACCCAACAAAACCTGCTGGATAGGTTAAAAACGCCAGGATAGATGCAACGCCACTCTGAGCTTCACCTCCATGAAGCAGGCTTTGAGCTCTCAATGTTCTTAGCTTGGCAATCGATTGTAAATTAAATCCTTCAAGCACATTCAATTTACTCAATATACTGAGCAGACCACCCGCTATGCCAATTAACAAAAACATACAAATTATATTCTGCGCGTCCTGTCGTAGCTTGAAATTTGTTGGTGTTTTTTGACCTGGTAGTTGTTTATAAGCTGAGGTGGGTATCAGAGTTGAAGATGTAGCAAATAATGCAATATGCGCCACAATAAAAAAAAACCCAAGAAAAGATATTTCTGGGGTCAATGTTATAGGGCCAAAGATATATATCTGGAAGATAAAGCACCAAAACAATAGCATGACCCAAGCGGGATGGATTGGAGTTTTCATTTTTTTGTGGTTGATTTTGACAAATAGTCCTTTAACTGCGAATCACTAAAAAAGCATTTTGATGATCGTAGCTCAGAGTCTGCCTTAACGAACGCCACGTCAACCTGGGCTAGAGCATTATCTACAGCCCGGTAGTGACCTTCCAGTATTTCATAACAACGATATCCTAGACTTGCCATTGAAGCGATGATTTCATGAATTTCAGGAGCCCCTTTGCGAAATTCATGAAATGACGTTTCAATTATCACAATGTCAATTTTATCCAAGAGGTCTGTGGCCCCTTTGAGAACATCCAACTCATTTCCCTGGGTATCTATTTTTAATAAACAGGGGCGTTCAATTGAATCTGGAATCAATGAATCCAACCGTCGGATTGGCACTGTGATCCGCTCACCATCAAATGCTTCACCTTCCCACTGCCGCAAGGAGGAAGATCCTGACGTGTCCGGGTGAACAAAAAACTCAATTTCACCATCTTTAGAGCCAGCGGCCACATTGAAATAGGTTGCTCCTATCGTTTTTTCCAGCTTTTGTAATAATTCTTTGCATTGTGGTACGGGCTCGACTAGATAAAATTTTGCTTGAGGCAGCGATTTATAAAATGCAGGCGTGCCAAATGCAACACCTACGTCGATAACGGTTTTAATATGAAATTTTAGACTGTTAAGATGTGTTATAAATGCAGTAAAGTCCCTGTTTGGGGTGTTTTTGGTGAGAATTTTTAATTTGAGAGGAGATAAAACACGATTAAAAACAGGTAGCAATCGGGAAGCCAGCATATGTTTGTTTATGAACATCTTTTTGTCCTTCTATTACTGATGTAGGGATCCGTACTTTTATTTTATAGAAGTCGGCAGACTCTATACCTAACTGAGGGCATCATACTCTGAACTAGTACTTATGATCAACGGTATGTTGTAATTGTTCTTGCATAGTATACGGTGGTTCCCAGCCCAACAGGGTCTTGGTTTTCTGAGCGTCAATTTCTAAATTGCCAAGTAGCTGCTCCGAAAGTTTTGATTGCCCTAAAAAATTCAATCCCCATTTCAGTAATGTATGTGGGATAGGCAAAAGTATTGGTTTTTTCCCCATGGCGTTTGCTATGTTATTTAGCAGCTGTGTAGTGGAGACGGTTTCTTTATCGGCAAGCATAAATGTCCCATTGATTTCATTTTGTTCCGAGATACAGGTCATTAGAAAGTCGATGAGATTGTCTATCCCTATAAACTGTCGTCTATTCCTCACGCGACCTAAAGGAAGCGGTATATTTTTACGGATTAGCTTTAAAAGCTTCTCAAAATTCCCTTTCGCACCAGGGCCATAGACTGCTGGTGGTCTGATAATAATTTTTTCCATTTTGTTTGGTAGTGCATTTAATGCCTGTTCAGCTTGCCATTTTGCTTGTGAATAGTGCGCTTGCGGATTAGGTGGCGAGTTATCTGTGAAGGGCGTTGTATGGCTAGTATTCCCTAATACACCAATGCTGCTTAGAAGAATAAACCGTTTAACGCCTGCGTCGAGGGCTTGTTTGGCGAGGTTAGTCGTGACTAGTGTATTAACCCGATGGAATGCATCCATTGGATTAGAACTTGTCTCATGCAGGATGTGTGCTCTACCGGCGCAATGAACAATGATATCTATATTTTCAATTACACGACCCCAATCCGTTTGCTCGGTTAATTCACCTAAATTATGAACAGTTAAATTATCTAAATCCAACTGTTTTTGATAGTCGAATAGCGCGTTAAAAGCAGTTTCTGTACGGACAGTAGCCCGTACGCTGTATTTTTTGTCACATAATGTTTTAACCAGAGCTCTGCCTATAAAACCACTGGCTCCGGTGACCAAGACTATTTTATTGGACATAGTCAGCCTTGTTTCGATATTGATGTACTCTATCAAGCAATTTATGACATACCATTTTTACTGGGGAGTAGGGGTACTTATGATGATTTAATGCTGTCATGATTTCTTTATTTTGATTAACGATGTTTTTAAGCGATTTATTCGTGGTGCCTCCCAAACGCATTTTGACCAAGACATCGGGGATATAGGCTGTTTTAATTTGGTTTGAGAAAAGCAATCTTAACAGGACTTCATAATCTGCAGCTAATTTATAGTCCAGATTAAACAATATACCATGATTATCATGCACAGCTTTACGGACGTAGAAAGTAGGGTGGGCAGGTGCCCAGCCTTTTGCAAAAAGATCAGGTTGATAGGTGGATGATTTCCAATAGCGAGCAACTTGATTAATATCATCATGGTTCACATAGACTAAATCACCATAACAAGCATCTATCGTTTCGTCAGCAAGTGCATTAGCAACCTGACTGAGAACATCTGGATGAGCGAATAAATCATCGGAATTTAGTAGTCCAATCACATCACCCGTGGCTTTTGAAATGCCCTTATTCATTGCATCATATAGGCCATTGTCAGGCTCTGATGTTAGATAGGCTATGTGTTGTTTGTTTTGCTCAAGGATTTCAAGTGTGCCATCTGTAGACCCGCCATCAATGACAATGTGCTCGATATTTTGATGAGTTTGCATTTGAATTGTCCTGAGGGTATCGCGAATCGTGGGTTCGCTATTGTAACAGGCGGTAACAATTGAAATTTTCATCATATCCTCGATTTAAGATTGTAAAAGTGGAAAGGGACGTAATATTCGTTGAATCATAACAAATAGCGAATAGCCTAACAAAGCCAAACTTGCTCCTGCGGATGATAGTGCTGCACCCATTAATCCATATTGTGGTACTAAAAATGCGTTTCCTGCGATCATAATGGCAAAAGCGGTTAGATTAATTCGTAATAATAATAAGTCACTGTGTTGTGCATATAAAGTATAAAGGGGTACGTCCGCTATACAGCGACAAGCTGCGCCAAACAATAGAAAATAGAAAATAGAGATATTGGACAGGTAGACAGTTTTATTAATTAGTTTGACGAAGGGATAAATTAATCCCACACTAAGTGCTGAAAAAATCAGCACAAAAATAATGGTATATTTGAGCATGTATACCAGTTCATTATGAAATTGTACTCGGTCATTTTGTTTCCAAGTGGCTAACAGCTGTCCCAGTCGTATTCTTGAAACACCAGCACTAATTAAGCTATGTAGACTTAAACTAAGACTCGCATAAAATGTGTAAATTCCAACGGCTTCCAGTCCGCAATAGTGATTCACAAAAAAACGCTCAATATACAACAAGCTTAACGCACAAAAAGCTGTAATCATAAAGGGTTGTGATATTTTAAGACCTTGGCCTATTTTTTTCCATTGGATGGGCTGGCGCCAAACAGATTTCCACGGCAGATGAAGCAACCCCGCCACGGCTATGAGGACGCTGAGTGCTGCACCTAATATCCAGGCAATGAATACAAGACTGAAATCTCGGTTGGCAGGAAAAAAATAAAAAATGGGAAGTAGGATAAATATCCATAGTCCTTGCCGTACAAAGAAGACAATGCTGACAAGAAGAGGGGAGGACATAACGACATGCGCACGCATTAACTCATTGGATATATGCTCAAGGGCTACGAGGATCATAAACGAGAAACAGAGCGAGACAGGTAAAAAGTTAGCGTAGAAAAGAAAGTATAATAAGGGCAGCATCAAAATAAATAGTATGGCATACAGGACAAATTGATCTCTGATAATGGTCGCTTGCTCAACAGGAGATGCGTCAACCAGGGCTCTTAGCGTGTAATTATAGAACTCGGCGCCAAAAAAAAAGAGTGCATAAGCAACGGCGGCCGTCATTACACCATATAGCCCCATCTCGCTCGGTTGAAAATAATGAACCAAACAGATAGCTAATAAAAGCTTTGCTACCATGCTTAGGCCTCTGGTGCCTACCGATATTAAATTATAAAGCCAAAAAAAACGTTTATTGTTCACCTTGTTCCTATGATGCTTAAAGCGAATACCTTTATGTTTACAGTTAAAAAGTTGAAGTGTGTGATTATCCTGCAGAGTAAGATTATTAGCAATTACGCTAAAGATACATCACGATCTTTATCGTATAAGAAAAAGTCATTTAAAATAAAAAAGGGATTGAATGACATTCAATTGTAATCTTATCCAAGTGTAAGGATTATAAATTTTACTGAAGATGAGCTTTATTATTTTTTCAGTGGTAAAATTTCACAATTTGTGATGGGTACTCATATATCAACACCACCCAAGGAGTCATAGTTGTGGGCAATAAGTTAATCAAAAAAAACGATCCGGATGAATTGGATCTGATGAAAGATGCGATAGTCGTCATTTGGCAGCAAAAATGGGTAATAGCCTTAGTCATGTTTTTGAGTGTATTGATTGGCGTAATTTATATCTCAACAACAAAGCCCTTGTACGAAGCCAAGTCTCATTTACTACCGCCGACTTTGGAGGACATGGCCAATTTTAACGATCCTGGCTCACTCCAGGAAAAATTAAATTACACGTATCAAATTTTTGTAGGAACGTTAATCTCTCAGGCAACCAGGGAAGATTTTTTTAACAGGGTTTTTCTACCTTTTTTGGAGAGTGTGGCCGGTTTTTACGATCCTGGCTCACTCCAAAAAAAATTAAATTACACGTATCACATTTTTGTAGAAACGTTAACATCTCAGGCAACCAGGGAAGATTTTTTCAACAAGGTTTTTCTACCTTCATTGCCAGCTGAATATCGTAAAATAACATCTCGGGCTCTCTTGTATAAGCAGTTTAACAGCATGGTGTCGTTCAAAGAAGATTCAGCGTATGCACCGTCAAGATATACGGTTATTTTTAAAAGTCATAACCCAAAACAAGCAGCAGACTGGTCTGCTAGGTACGTGTTTTTGGCAAAAGAAAATGCTGTTAGACGAATAGTACAAGATATATCCAATGAAGCCAAAGATCATGAGCGTAATTTGACGCTCGAAATTAGCAGATTACGAGAGGATGCTAAACAACAACGTCTAGATAAACTGGTTCAATTAACAGAGGCATTAAATATTGCTAAAGAGATAGGGTTAGAAAATCCGAAATTTTTTAACATTGATTTTTCAGATAAGCCAGATGTGACATATCAATCAAATGAACGAAATATGATGTATCAACTAGGTAGCAAGGCATTAGTTGCAGAGATAAAAACGCTTAATATGCGAGAATCAGATGACCCGTTTTTTCCAAAAATACGTCATCTGCAAAGAGAGCAGGATCGATCTCAGTTTGTGTTGAAAAATATTGCTGCAATTTCAGACCAGTTAAGGGTTTTTCGTTTTGATGGCAGCGCTGATGTAATTCAAGTTTCACCAAGGAAAAAACTGGTTCTTATGCTGTATTTGGTGCTGGGAATGTTGGTTGGTATTGGTGCGGCTTTTTCCCGTGCATTACTTTTAGCGAAAGGTAGTCGTAAAGGAGTGGCGTAATAATTTAGTTACATGAAATTTTATCAAATAGATTAATTGATCATGAGGAACTGTACATGAACGTGTTAATTACGGGTGCTGACGGCTTTATTGGCTCGCACCTGACCGAACTGTTGGTCAGGGAGGGCTACCAAGTTAAGGCGCTTTCTCAGTATAACTCATTTAATTCATGGGGCTGGTTGGAAGACACGTCTTGTTTGAATGATGTGGAGGTGCTCACCGGTGATGTCCGCGATCCTTATTTTTGCAAGCATATGACCAAGGATGTTGAGATTGTTTTTCATCTCGCGGCCTTGATTGCGATTCCTTATTCCTATGTGGCGCCTCATAGCTATGTCGATACCAATGTCAATGGTACGTTAAACGTCTGCCAAGCTGCTCTTGAAAATAACGTACGTCGTGTTATTCACACATCAACCAGTGAGGTATATGGCACGGCAAGGTACGTCCCTATCGATGAAAAGCACCCACTACAAGCTCAGTCACCTTATAGTGCCTCTAAAATAGGCGCGGATGCCATGGCAATGAGTTATTTTAATGCATTCGATTTACCGTTAACGATTGCGAGACCCTTTAATACGTACGGGCCCAGGCAATCGGCTCGTGCGGTGATTCCTACAATTATTGCCCAAATTGCAAGTGGTTGTAAGCAAATAGAGTTGGGTGATGTTATGCCTACTCGGGACTTTAATTATGTGGAAGATACCTGCCGTGGATTTTTAGAGCTAGCGCGCTGTGAAAACGCAATGGGTGAAGTGGTTAATATTGGATCAAACTATGAAATATCAATTGCTGATACACTTCATTTAATTCGTGAGTTAATGGGTAGTCAGGTTGAGTTTGTGCTTGATGAGCAACGTATGCGCCCAGAAAAGTCGGAAGTTAACAGATTGTGGTGCGACAATACTAAAATACGTGATTTAACAGGCTTTGAGCCCAAGTTTTCCATAACGCAAGGACTACAAAAAACGATTGAGTGGTTTACTGCAGCAAATAACTTAGCAAAATATAAGGCCAATATATACAATGTGTAATGACCAATATGTTTAATCCGCTTCTGCAATTTATTCGGGACCAGTACCGAACGAAGGACTTCATACCCTTACATGCTCCCGTATTTAATGGTAATGAATCCAAATATGTTATGGATACAATTGATTCAACATTTGTCTCCAGTGTTGGCGCTTACGTCGATCGTTTTGAACATGATATGGCCGCATACACGGGTAGTCCTGGAGCTGTTGTTACTGTCAATGGCACAAGTGCGTTACATATAGCCTTGCTGCTAGCCGGAGTTCGATCAGGCGACTATGTCATCACCCAAACACTTACGTTTGTGGCGACCTGTAATGCCATCAATTACTGCCATGCTATGCCTATTTTTCTAGACGTAGATAAAAACAGTTTAGGCTTGTCTCCTGTTGCTATGAGTGCATGGCTTGAGGAGTTTGCCTATCGGGATGATTCTGGCTGTTGCCGTTATAGAGCAGACAACCAAATTATCAGAGCATGTGTGCCCATGCATACATTTGGCCACCCAGCCGATCTGGATGGGTTACTCGCTGTGTGTGAGCAGTGGGGATTAAGTCTTGTTGAAGATGCAGCTGAATCCTTGGGTAGCCTCTATAAAGGGCAACATACAGGCACGTTTGGTAAATTAGGTATTTTAAGTTTCAATGGTAACAAAATTATAACGACAGGCGGCGGTGGCATGATTTTAGCCGATCAAGAACTTGCCAAGCATGCAAAACACATAACGACTACAGCAAAAAAACCGCATCCTTATGAATATGTGCATGATGAAATAGGATTCAATTATCGCATGCCGAATATAAATGCAGCGATGGGGTGTGCGCAGCTGGAGCAATTGGATTCCTTCATAGAGAGCAAGCGTCAATTGGCAAGAGGCTATGAGCAACTTCTCGCAACATCAGCGCTGCAGTTTGTAACTGAACCCCAAGATTGCCGCAGTAATTACTGGCTTAATGCGGTCATTTGTGAGGACAGGCAGCAACGTGATGCGTTACTGACAGTAACGAACGAATCAGGGATTATGACAAGACCCGTGTGGCAGCCGATGAACCAGTTGTCGATGTTTAACCAAGTGCCAGCTGGGCCGTTAACAAATACCCAATGGTTGGCTGATCGGGTCGTTAATCTACCGAGTAGTGTTATCCGGCTTGGAGAGACGCATGCGTAAGATAGCAATCTTTACGGGCACTAGGGCAGAGTATGGACTGCTTTATTGGTTAATGAAATCCATTCAAAATGACAGTGATTTAACCTTGCAAGTTATTGTCACGGGAATGCATTTATCACCACAATTTGGCGAAACATGGCGGGAAATAGAAACCGATGGCTTTACCATTGATGCCAAAATTGAAATGTTGCTTTCATCTAATTCAGCTGTCGGGGTAGTAAAGTCAATGGGGCTTGCCACGGTTGGGTTTGCTGATGCCCTGTCGCGATTACAACCGGATCTCTTGGTGATACTTGGCGATCGCTTTGAAGCATTGGCAATCGCGCAAGCCGCGTTAATTATGAATATACCTATCGCGCATATTCATGGCGGGGAGCTTACATTAGGCGCATATGATAATTCAATTCGTCATGCGATTAGCAAGATGGCGTCATTGCATTTTGTTGCCGCGGAAGAATACCGTCGACGCATCATACAAATGGGCGAGGAAGTCGCAAACGTGTTTAATGTTGGTGCTCCTGGTTTAGAACATGTTGCCAATGTTGAGCGCCTATCTTTTGATGCGTTTGCACGCGATATTGAAATGCCACTGCAACAGCCTTATTTTCTGGTTACCTACCATCCGGTAACGTTGGATAAAAACTCATCGGAAACTGCATTTGAGTCTTTGTTGGCTGTGCTGGACGATATGCCCGATCACCATATACTGTTTACCTACCCCAATGCAGATAATGGTGGCTATACCATTATTCAAATGATTGAGCGTTATTGCCAGCGAAATAATGAGCGCGCATTTGCAGTAAAATCGCTTGGCTATAAACGTTATTTGAACGCTGTAGCACATGCCGATATAGTCCTTGGGAATTCATCGAGTGGCATCATTGAAGTGCCCGCGTTTGGTGTGCCAACCGTCAATATTGGTTTAAGACAAAAAGGCCGTTTAGCCGCTGAATCAGTTATCAATACCGAAGACAATTATGCAGCGTTGCAGGATGCGATACATCTGGCTATGAGTCCAGCGTTTAAGGCCAGCTGCCTCGATGTGAGTAATCCATATGGCGATGGTCACGTGGCATCACGTATTCTATCCGTTATTAAAAAGCATCAATTGTCTACCATGAAGCATTTTCAAGACTTGGATTTTTGAAATGAGTAAATTTAAAAAAGCTGTCTATATCATTGCTGAAGCTGGCGTTAACCATAATGGAAGTAAAGCGCTTGCCTTTCAGTTGGTGGATGCAGCGGCAGATGCGGGTGCTGATGCTGTTAAATTTCAAACATTTAAAGCGAGCAAACTTGCCAGTCGACACGTCGAAAAAGCGCAATATCAAAAATCGAATACGGATGCTAGCGAATCTCAATTTGATATGCTTGCCAAGCTTGAGCTACCTGAAGCATGGCATGTTGAGCTACAACAACATGCTATAAAACGGGGCATTGAGTTTTTGTCAACGGCTTTTGATGAGCTGAGCCTGCGATTCTTACAATCCTTAGACATACCAATTTATAAAGTGCCTTCTGGTGAGTTAACCAACGCACCATTATTATGGCAGTTTGCCAAAACAGGAAAACCGCTGATTATCTCGACCGGTATGGCAACGTTGTCCGAGGTGGAGGCAGCACTCGCCGTTGTTACTCATGCTTTGCATACTGATAAAGAGCCTCGCAGCATAGATGAGGTCTGGCAATGTTGGAGCACGATAGATGCCCGGGAAAAGTTAAAGGGGCATGTCACGTTGCTGCATTGTACGTCGCAATACCCAACACCTTGGCACGAGGTTAATTTGCGAGCGATGGATACACTGGCTAGCGCTTTTGGGCTTGCTGTTGGTTATTCAGATCATACTGAGGGAACTGTGATTCCGATTGCGGCTGTGGCGCGTGGTGCGACTGTGATTGAGAAGCATTTTACCCTGGATAAATTGTTACCAGGACCGGATCACATTGCTTCGATTGAAGTAGATGAACTTAAAAAACTGGTTGCAGATATACGGGCGCTTGAAATTGCGTTGGGAAGTGGTGTGAAAACACCACAAACCAGTGAGTGGGATACCCGAAGAGTTGCCAAACAATCGATTATTGCTGATAAACACCTACCTGCTGGAAAGATTATTGAGCGCGATGATTTATCAACGGCAAGAACCGGGGGTGGATTGTCTCCAGCCTTAATCTGGCAGCTTGTCGGTACAGTCAGCAAAAAAAATTACAATCCGGGAGAAGCGTTTGAGCTCTGAGTTGTCCCATAATTCAAATAAACCCTTGATTTTGCTCGGCGCGGGCGGTCATGCCAAGGTGGTGCTTTCATTAATTAAAGCAGCTGGTTTAAACGCATTTGGCGTTTGCGCCCCTGAGCTGGTTGAGCAGGGTGTTAATAGCTGGCGCGGGATTAGGGTGCTAGGAACTGGTGAGGATTTGAGTGATTTCAGTCCTGATCAGGTTGCTTTGGTTAATGCTGTGGGTAAGTTAGATATTCGCCTGAAACTGTTCAATACCTTTAAGGAAAAAGGATACTATTTTCCCGTGCTTGTGCACCCTCACGCGTGTGTCGATGAGTCTGTAAAGTTAGGTGAGGGAACACAAGTAATGGCGGGAGCTGTGATTCAAGCCGATACATCTATAGGGATGAATGTGATTATTAATACGCATGCAAGTGTTGATCATGATTGTGTAATTGGAGCGCATGTTCATATTGGGCCTGGGGCTGTGCTCTGTGGGGGGGTATGTGTACATAAGCGTGCTTTCGTTGCGAGCGGTTCTACAATAATTGTAGGCGTCAATGTGGGTGAGGATGCTGTTGTGGGTGCTGGAGCATCTGTTGTTCGCGATATTGAAGCTCAACAAGTGATTCTGCCTGCATCAGTACGGCGAAAACAAATCGGCGAGTCAACCTATTGTGGTGATCAACAATGAAAGACTGGAAAACATTGCTTATAAGCCTAAATACAACGATGGCCGAAGCGATAGAAGTTTTGGATCGTGGCGCGCAACGCATCGCTCTGGTTGTTGATGAGCAATACCGTTTGCTCGGTACGGTAACTGACGGGGATGTCCGACGCGCTTTGATAAAACATTTGACTATGGAATTACCAGTGCGGGAAATGATGTGCGAATTACCCCACAAGGCTCATGCTGATTGGAGCCGAGAACTGGTTTTGGCAACCATGGAAAAATACCAACTTTTACAACTGCCAATAGTAGATGTAAATGACTGTGTGGTTGGCTTGGAGACATTGCATGATGTCTTAAGAAAGAGGCATCGTGATAACCCTGTTTTTCTGATAGCTGGAGGTTTCGGTACACGCTTGCACCCCTTAACACATGAGTGTCCAAAGCCTTTATTAAAAGTTGGCAATAAACCCATTTTAGAATTGATTCTGGAGCGTTTTATCGACGCAGGCTTTCATCGATTTTTCATTTCAACGCACTTTATGCCAGAGATGATTGAAGACTATTTTGGTGATGGTAGTCGTTGGGGAGTCAACATTCGTTATGTACATGAGCCAGAACCCCTTGGAACAGGTGGTGCACTGGGTTTGCTGCCTCATAATGAAATTGATATGCCATTGTTTATGATGAATGCTGATTCTATTGACCTCACTCAATTTTAAAAATTTATTGGATTTTTATCATGAGCATGAGTCTGTCGCGACGGTTTGTGTGCGTGAATATGAACATCGTATTCCTTATGGTGTATTAAATTTTCAAGGTCATTCTGTTACCTCAATTGTTGAAAAACCGTTACATCGTGCATTTATAAACGCGGGTATCTATTTGCTGTCACCTGAATTTGCCAGAAGTGTATTGCCTGGTGAGCGAATTGATATGCCAGATTTGATTCAGCGGCACATTAATCAGGGCAATACAGTTAATATGTTTCCTATTCATGAGTATTGGTTGGATATTGGTCGTATGGATGACTTTAAACGCGCTCAGGAAGACGTTGGCCTATTGGATTTCCAAGTATGATTAATCAAAAAAAAGTGTTGGCAATTATTCCGGCGCGCGGCGGCAGTAAGGGGTTACCAGGAAAGAATACCAGGCTTTTGCAGGGTATACCGTTGGTAGGTTGGCCAATAAAAGCGGCTTTAAATTCGCGTTATATAGATCGCGTTATTGTCAGTACCGATGACGAAAAGATTGCAAAAATAGCACAAGAGCAGGGTGCGGACGTCCCATTTTTGCGGCCTGCTGAATTTGCCAAAGATACCTCACCTTCATCAGATGCAATAATTCATGCCCTTAATTTTTGCAAAGAAAGCGGTGAGAATTATGATTATTTTGTGTTATTGGAACCAACGTCGCCATTAACTGATTCTGCCGATATTGATTGCGCTCTTGAAACGCTGGCGAAGGGGCCTGGATTTTCAATTGTGGGTGCCTGCAAAACTGGAAATTGTCACCCGGTTTATTGTGCGACATTAGGTGCTGATAATTTTTTAAAGCCATACAATCGCGATGATTTTGCAAAACCAGTTAGAAGACAAGATGTAGATGATCTGTATTTTTTCGAAGGGTCACTCTATATCTCTGACGTGAAAAAATACCTGGAAACTAAAACGTTTTATCATGAATCAACATTACCGTACATTGTGCCTCACTGGAAATCACTTGAAATTGATACATTATTAGACTTTTTCATGATAGAAAAAGTCATGGAAAATAAACAATTATTAGAATTGGAATCAACATGAACGATGAATATAAATCACGCTTGCTAAACGTCATTCCTGGGGGGGCGCATACCTATTCCAGAGGTCATGATCAATATCCGCAAAATGCGCCACAAATTATGGCACGTGGAAAGGGCGCTTATACATATGATAATCGAGGCATAGAGTACCTGGATTATGGAATGGCATTGCGTGCAGTGAATATCGGTTATGCAGAAGATGAAATTGATGATGCGGCTTTTGCGCAGATTAAAAATGGTAATAATCTCACTAGAGCTTCGATGATTGAGTTGGAAGCAGCTGAATTACTGGTTAGCTTAATTGATAGTATCGACATGGTGAAATTTACTAAAAATGGCTCGACTGCCGTCTCAGCCGCTGTAAAATTAGCCAGGGCTTATACGGGTAGAACGCTGGTTGCCAGATGTGCGGAGCAGCCTTTTTTTTCTTATGACGATTGGTTTATTGGATCCACACCCATTAAGCGTGGAATTCCTGCCAATGTTATTGCGCAAACAAAAGTTTTTTCTTATAACGATATTGCCTCGCTCGAGTGTTTGATTGCTGAGTTTCCTGATCAAATAGCCTGTGTTGTTTTAGAACCAAGTGCATCTGCGCATCCGGCCGCTTCTTTGACACATCCAGGAGAAACTTATTTGCATGACGTGCAACGTTTATGCAAAAAACACGGCATAGTTTTTATCCTGGACGAAATGATTACCGGTTTTCGCTGGGATATAAAGGGCGCTCAGCACTATTACAAAGTGCAGCCCGATTTATGTACGTTTGGCAAAGCGATGGCGAATGGATTTTCCGTTGCAGCCGTTGCCGGTAAACGGGAAATCATGGAGCTAGGCTCAATTGAGTTTGCCGGACGTGAGCGCTTATTCTTATTGTCAACGACACATGGTGCTGAGATGTGTGGTCTTGGTGCTTTTGTTAAAACAGTTGAATTGATGCAGCGTGATCAAGTAGTCGAGCACATGTGGAAATATGGCCATCAGCTAATCGCATTAATGAATACCAAAGCAGCTGAGGCCGGTGTTGATGCGTTTTTTAAGGCGGGTGGTGTAGAGTGCTCTCCTTGGTATGCGACTTACGATCAGACTGGCGAGTCATCGTTAGCGTTTCGTACTTTATTTTCACAAGAAATGATTAAACAAGGTGTATTGATGCCCTGGATCGCACTGAGTTTTAGACATGGCGATCTGGAGTTACAAAAAACGGCAGCAGCACTTGAAAGTACATTTAAAGTATACGCACAGGCAATACAGCAGGGATCAACAGAGGGTCTTTTGCAAGGCGATGTGATCAAACCGGTGTTTAGGTGTCATAACTGATTAACAGTGGCATTTTGGTTGTAGTAGGTTGGTGCTGAGCGTTAGCGAAGCCCAACAAACGTGGCACGAGAAGAGCCCCTGTTGGGCTTCGCTAACGCTCAGCACCAACCTACGGTACGAATAAAGCATGATCATTTTTTACAGGTTAAATGTCAGCGCAATAGGTTGTAGGTTGGTGCTGAGCGCCAGCGAAGCCCAACAAACGTGGCACGAGAAGAGCCCCTGTTGGGCTTCGCTAACGCTCAGCGCCAACCTACGGTACGAATAAAGCATGATCATTTTTTACAGGTTAAATGTCAGCGTAATAGGTTGTAGGTTGGTGCTGAGCGTTAGCGAAGCCCAACAAACGTGGCACGAGAAGAGCCCCTGTTGGGCTTCGCTAACGCTCAGCACCAACCTACGGTACGAATAAAGCATGATCATTTTTTACAGGTTAAGTGTCAGCGCAATAGGTTGTAGGTTGGTGCTGAGCGCCAGCGAAGCCCAACAAACGTGGCACGAGAAGAGCCCCTGTTGGGCTTCGCTAACGCTCAGCGCCAACCTACGGTACGAATAAAGCATGATCATTTTTTACAGGTTAAGTGTCAGCGCAATAGGTTGTAGGTTGGTGCTGAGCGCCAGCGAAGCCCAACAAACGTGGCACGGGAAGCCCAACAATTGTGGCACGGGAAGCGCCCCTGTTGGGCTTCGCTAACGCTCAGCGCACGAATAAAGCATTACAGGTGAAGTGTCATCGCAGCAAGGTTTGAGGAATGATATGTTAAATAATAGAGTTGTTGTGGTTACCGGTGGTGCCGGGCTTTTAGGCGCCGAGTTCGTTAAGGCCATCGCTGCCAATGGCGGAACGGCCATCATCGCCGATGTAAATATTGACGAGGGTCTTAACCTGCAAGAAAAAATTAATAGCCAAGGAAATACCGGAAAAGCAGATTTTATCCAAATTAACATCAACGAGAAGCAATCCATTCTAAAAGCAATCGAGTGGACTGCGCAGAAATACGGTAAAATTGACGCCTTGGTCAATAATGCCTACCCGCGTAATAAACAATATGGTCGGCAGTTAATGGATGTTGAGTATGCTGATTTCTGTGAAAACATGAACCTGAATTTAGGCGGCTATTTTTTAACCTCGCAACAATTTTGCAGCTATTTTATGCAACAGGGTTATGGCAATATTGTTAACATTGCCTCTATTTACGGGGTTGTTGCACCAAAATTTGAGATTTATGATAAAACCACAATGACGATGCCAGTCGAATATGCCGTGATTAAAGCAGGATTAATCCACTTGACAAAATATTTTGCCAAGTCGTTTAAAAGTAAAAACATTCGCGTCAACGCATTAAGTCCTGGCGGAATTTTGGATTCACAGCCGGCTTCGTTTGTGAACGCTTATCGCAATGAATGTATCAATAAAGGAATGCTGGAGAAAGGTGATTTGGTCGGTTCGTTGGTTTATTTATTATCTGATATGTCAAAATTTGTTAATGGCCAAAATTTGGTTGTTGATGATGGGTTTACCCTGTAAAAAGTTGTACCTTGATGGGGAATGGTGATTAAGGTAATAGATAGGATATTCTCAAGCTATAGTCCAAGAGTCTATCTTTGCGCTCGCGTGCAATAACTTAATGACAGCTCCCACTGGGGATATGTGAATTTTTGATAAATAGTAGAGTGTGTTATGGCTAATAAATTGAAACGTTGTGTGAATTGCTTGCTTCCTGAAACATACGAAACGATTGAATTCGATAGTACGGGCTGCTGCAATATTTGTAATTCTGCCAAAATAAAAAATGAAAAAATTGACTGGGTAGCGAGAAAGCGGCTCCTGGATCAACTGATCGAAAAATACCGTGGAAAGGGCGATTATGATTGTATTATTCCGTTTAGTGGCGGAAAAGACAGCACGTTTCAGCTTTTATACCTCCTGAAAGAATATAAGATAAAACCGTTGGTTGTACGTTTCAACCATGGATTTATGAGACAAGTCATTGCTGATAATAATCAGCGGACATTTAAAAAGCTCGGTGTCGATGTCATCGATTTCACTCCTAATTGGAAAATCGTCAAAAAATTAATGCTGGAATCGTTTATCCGTAAAACCGACTTTTGTTGGCATTGCCATACGGGCATTTATTCCTTCCCAATGCAGATAGCAATTAAATACAATGTACCGCTTATATTCTGGGGCGAGCCACAAGCTGAATTAACGGCTTACTACGATTATTTGAATGATGAAATTGAATATGAAGACGAGAAAAAATTCAATATGATCAGAAACTTAGGAATTTCAGCAGATGATATGTACGGCATGATCAATACCCCCGAAGACCCCATTGACCGTCGTGATCTAAACCCATTTACCTACCCTAAGTTAAGTGAATTAAAACGCATTGGTTATGCATCAGTCTGTTTGGGTAGCTTTATTCCTTGGGATTATGAAGCGAATACCAAATGGATTAAAAAGGAACTTGGTTGGCAAACAGATGAACTCGAAGGTGTTCCTAATGAGGTTAATACCACGGGTGAAAAAATCGAGTGCTTTATGCAGGGTACGCGTGATTATATAAAATTCATTAAACGCGGTTATAGCCGAATCACCCAAATCAATTCGATTAAATTGCGTAATGGTATAATCAGCCAAGATGAAGCAGAAAAGTGGAATGCAATGGAGGGTCAGCGGCCCGAATCATTAGATGTCTTTTTAAGCTATGTAGGGCTGACGGAAGATGAGTTTAACAACATTGTTAAACCCATGGCGATACCACCTTATGAGCATGATTTTGCCAATAATCCAAAGGCAAAACCTGTTTGGGATGTTATTAAATGGTATAGAGAAGGCGAATGAGTACACTGGTTGGAATTTTAGATTATGGAATGGGAAATATAAATTCAGTTCATAATGCGCTGACTTATTTAGGCTATGACAGCCAACTCGTCAAAACATCCCAAGAAATAAAGCAATGCTCGCATCTTATTATTCCGGGTGTTGGATCCTATGCTCAGGCAATGACTAATATAGTCGGGCAGGGGATGGATATCGACGTGTTGGCTCATGTCGAACAGGGAAAACCCTTGTTGGGCATCTGTTTGGGTATGCAGATCCTTTCGGATGAAGGCGAAGAATCTGGTTTCTCCAAGGGGTTGGGCTTAATTGGTGGTAAGGTGGAGTTTTTGGATTTGGAGCGTGAGCAGTTACCAGTACCCCATGTTGGCTGGAATTCTCTGGCGTTTAACTTTGATCACCCGCTTTGTGAAAAGCTTAAAAAACATGTTGATTTCTACTTTGTGCACTCCTACTTTTTTAATGCGTCTGATCCTCAAAACGTACTGGCTACAACTGATTATGGCAGAAAATTTCCAGCTATCGTAGTTAATAAAAATGTCATTGGCATTCAGTTCCATCCTGAAAAAAGTCAAGATAATGGCTTGTTGTTGATTGAAAATTTTTGTGAGTGGGACGGTAAATGTTAAAGAAAAGAATAATACCGATGTTGCTCTTGAGTAAGGGCCGAATGGTCAAGGGTAAAAAGTTCTGTGATTTTCGCGATACCGGCGATGCGGTTTCCGCGGCTCGTATTTATAATGCGCAAAATGCAGATGAATTGTTTTTTCTAGACATTGATGCCAATCGCAGTAGTGGCAGTTCTTTTGAGATATTGGAAGAAACGGTTAGTCGTGTAGCTACCGAATGTTTTATGCCGTTGTCGGTGGGGGGTGGTATTGATTCAGTTGATAATATCCGCCGCTTGTTACTGGCCGGTGCGGATAAAGTTGCGATCACAACTGCCGCACATACAACGCCCGATTTAATTAATTCGGCTGCCAATCTATTCGGCCGACAATGCGTTGTCGTTGGTTTGGATGTAAAAGTTGATGCAGGTGAACATTGCCTCTATAGCCATTGCGGCACAAACAAATCAGCTGTGTCATTACGGGACTTTGTTCTGGATATGACAGAACGCGGGGCGGGTGAATTTGTTATCAACTCAATCGATCATGACGGCATGATGGATGGTTACGATTTAGAGTTAATAAAAAAAGTTAAAAGCTATACCGACCGACCGGTTATTACGGCAGGTGGGGCTGGAACTTTTATGCACCTGGTAGACGCATTCAATGAAGCCAAGGTTGATGCGGTTGCCTGTGCCAGCTTGTTTCATTTTGGCGATAACAATCCGATTCGAGCTCGATCATATTTGCTTAATCAGGGTATACCAATGAAGTTAACCAAATGAAATTATCACTTGATAGCAAGCAGTTGAGCGATTATTTAGCTCGGCAACTCGAACTATTTTATCCTGATGCAATTGATGTACGCATTGCCTTGTTAAAAATAATGCCGGATGTGATCGAACGACTGGATCATTGCTTTTCGCATATTCATAAAAAATATTATTTTGATCAAGGTGTGGCTGTGTTTAATCACCTTAACGCTGATCATTATGCGATGTTTTTATATATAGTTGCCAATACGGCTTATCGACAAGACTTTATTCAAGTCGCTGAGAAAGCGTTTTTGCTGAATAAGGCGCTGCACGCTATTGATGCTTTTTATTCCATTGCATTACCGGACATATTTTTATTCGTTCATCCCGTTGGCACTGTATTAGGTAATGCTAATTATGCAGATTTTTTGGTTGTATACCAAAATGTTACCGTTGGTTCGGATTTGGCTGGGATTTATCCGCACTTTGGTCAGGCCAACGTTCTCTACTCCAAAAGCGCTGTGATCGGAAAGTGCAGTATTGGCAATAATGTTTGTATAGCCGCGAATAGCTTTGTAAGGAATATGGACGCTCCAGATAATTCTGTTGTTGTTGGGTTATATCCTGCCAATAGTATCAAGACAAATAATCGGGATAATAAACAGGATTTTTTCTGTATTTCCTGATGAAAATTGACAATTAGTAATTTATTTATGATGATTCGTAATAAATTTTTTGCCACGTAATGCGCGTGGCCATTATTTGTAGTAAAACGGAGTGTAAATGCGTTTAATTCCTACAATTTTATGTGGTGGAGCCGGGTCTCGTCTCTGGCCCGTATCCCGAGAGTTACACCCAAAACCGTTTATTCGACTACCCGATGGACTTAGTTTGTTACAAAAGACCTTTCTACGTGGTGCAAAACTCGCTCAGGTCGATGAAATTCTTACTGTGACTAACCGCGAGTTTTTCTTTAAGACGAAAGACGAGTTTGCAGAAGTTAACCAAAACGGTATCGATGTATCCTATATCCTGGAACCGTTCGGTCGCAACACCGCCGCCGCTATTGCAGCCGCAGCGTTACTGGTTGCCGATAAGCATGGCGATGACGCTATTATGCTGGTGTTACCAGCTGATCACCTGATAGAAGATGCCGAAGCTTTTGCAGCGGCTATCGCAAGCGCAATGACGCTTGCGGCTGAAGGGCAAATTGTAACGTTCGGTATTCAACCTGATCGCCCAGAGACTGGCTATGGTTACATAGAAGCTGATGGCAATCGCGTGTTGAATTTCGTTGAAAAACCTTCGCTGGAGAAGGCACAAGAATATCTTGTTTCTGGCCGTTTTCTCTGGAATTCAGGGATGTTTTGTTTCATGCCGCGAATATTGTTACAGGAAATGGAACAACACTGCCCTGAAATTTTGCTCGCGACAAAAACGTGTATTGAACAATCCCGAATCGTAACAGGAAAAGGGATCTGTCAGTTTGAGCTTGATCCTGAATATTTTAATTTGGTCCCTGAAAATTCTATCGACTATGCCGTAATTGAAAAATCCAGCCAGGTCGCCGTTGTTCCCTGTAGCATTGGTTGGAGTGATATTGGTTCCTGGAATGCGTTAGGTGATTTGTCTACTCCGGACGCTGAAGGGAATCGCATTGAAGGTGAGGCGTTACTTCATGATGTTGGCAATTGTTATATTCGTAGCCAAGAGCGTTTGGTTGCAGCGGTAGGTGTTAACAATCTTATTATTATTGATACGCCAGATGCATTGTTGGTTGCAGATAAAGCACGTGACCAGGACGTGAAGCGCATATACGCTCAGTTGAAAGCCCAAGGTCATGAGGCACATAAACTACATCGAACGGTTCATCGTCCTTGGGGTTCTTATACAATTCTTGAGGAAGGCCTACGCTTTAAGATTAAACGTATAGTAGTTATGCCAGGTGCTAGTTTAAGTTTACAAATGCACCATCATCGCAGCGAGCATTGGATAGTGGTAAGCGGTATGGCAAAAGTAATTAATGGTGAGCAAGAAATGTTTGTGGGTACCAATGAATCGACGTATATACCCGCAGGACATAAACATCGCTTGGAAAACCCCGGTGTGCTTGAGTTAGTCATGATTGAGGTACAAAGTGGTGAATATATGGGAGAAGACGATATAGTTCGTTTTCAAGACGTTTACGGAAGAGTGTAATGCTTAAGTAGTATCCGCATTGGGTAAAAAATACGATTTATATGAGGTGTATTTAGTGAGTAAAGTAGCATTAATAACAGGGGTTACAGGTCAAGATGGTGCGTATTTGGCCGAATTTCTGATCAATAAGGGTTATATCGTTCACGGTATTAAGCGCCGGACATCTCTTTTTAATACGCAACGAATTGATCATTTGTATCAAGACCCACATGAAAAAGATTTGCGACTCATTCTGCATTATGGCGACATGACGGATAGCAGTAGTTTGATGCGCATTATTCAGCAGACCAAGCCTTGTGAAATTTATAATCTTGCGGCTCAAAGTCACGTGTCGGTCTCTTTTGAAGAGCCAGAATACACTGCAAACTCTGATGCATTAGGCGCCTTGCGAGTATTGGAAGCAATACGAATTCTGGGTTACGAACAAAAAACAAAATTTTATCAAGCATCGACTTCAGAGTTATACGGTTTAGTACAGGAAACCCCGCAAAAAGAGACAACGCCATTTTATCCGCGGTCACCTTATGCAGTTTCTAAATTATACGCATACTGGATTACGGTTAATTACCGGGAAGCCTACAATATGTATGCCTGTAATGGCATTTTATTCAATCACGAGTCTCCAATTCGTGGAGAAACATTTGTTACCAGAAAAATCACACGTGGTTTAGCTCGGATTAAGTGCGGATTGGAAGAGTGTTTATATTTGGGTAATATTAATGCCAAGCGCGACTGGGGACATGCCAAAGATTATGTTGAGATGCAGTGGTTGATGTTGCAACAAGAAAGTACCTGAAGATTTTGTGATTGCTACGGGCGAACAACATAGCGTGCGTGAATTTATAAACCGCGCCGCCCAAGCAATCGATTTAAATCTTCATTGGGAAGGGGCGGGCCTGGATGAAAAAGCATATAGCGATGATGGCGTATGTCGAATTGCAATTGATCCACGATTTTTCAGACCCACTGAAGTTGAGACCTTGCTGGGTGATGCCAGTAAAGCGCATCAAAAACTCGGTTGGAAACCCAAAATTCAATTCCAGGAGTTAGTCGAAGAAATGATTAATTCTGATTACGAGGCAGCATGCCGGGATAAATTTGTTAAAGAGCATGGTTTTAAAAATTAAGATGTTTGCGGTGGTGGGGCGTTAGCTACCAAACAGAAACATGCAGGGTCATAAATAGGTTGGATAAAATGAGTAATTACATGCAGCGTAATGATAAAATATTTGTCGCAGGACATCACGGATTGGTTGGATCATCATTTGTCAGATGTTTAAAAAAGCAGGGTTATGACAACCTGCTGCTCCGAACACACAACGAACTTGATTTAACTGAACAATCAAAAGTTCAGGCGTTCTTTGCCACAGAAAAACCGGACTACGTATTGATGGCTGCCGCAAAAGTTGGCGGTATCGTTGCCAATAACACTTATCCTGCAGACTTTGGTTATCAAAATCAGGCTATTCAAACCAATATTATTCATGCCGCCTGGGAAAAAAACGTTAAGCGTTTGGTGTTTCTGGGGTCTTCCTGTTTATATCCCCGAGACTGTCCACAGCCAATGAGCGAGGAGCATTTGTTAACAGGCCCGCTGGAGCCAACTAATAAAGCGTATGCGTTAGCAAAAATAGCGGGCATTTCGTTGTGTGATTCGTTTAATAAGCAGTATAAAACCCAGTATTTGGTCGGTATGCCAACCAATTTGTATGGCCCGAATGATAACTATGATTTACAAGCATCGCATGTGATTCCTGCGTTGATGCGAAAAATTCATGAAGCCAAAATATCGAATCAATCGCATGTCGATGTATGGGGCTCTGGTGTAGTAAAACGTGAGTTTATGCACAGTGATGATCTGGCAGAAGCGGTATTGTTTTTACTGAATTTACCCGATGCTCAATATGAGCAATTAATACATTGTCCAACAACAGGACCGCTCGTTAATATCGGTTATGGAAAAGACCTCTCAATCAAAGAGTTGGTGGAGCTGCTGTGCGATATCGTGCAATACAAAGGTGATGTGAAATGGGATACGTCCAAACCGGATGGTACCCCGCAGAAACTATTGAATTGCAAAAAAATTAACAGTATCGGTTGGGAAGCAAAGCGGAATTTAAGAACAGAGCTCAGCAAAATATACCTTGATAAATTTATGACTGAACAAGCCCAGGGTAACCGCATGTGTGATCGAATACTTACCAACAAGACATTGATATAATTAATTAGCTCCTTATTCCGACGTCCCGCGGCTTGTCCGCGGGATCCAGTAATCAAGCAAAATAACAGGATCCCGCACATAAAACGCGGGACGTAGGCATTTAGGTTAATTGATAGGCACTCATGATCTTACCCTGTGAACAGGCCGCTTTGGTGTAAAAATCGTAAACCAGGATCAATCAGCAATGACAGACGTATTGTTTTTTTCTTATCGCAGCACCGACAACTGGTGGCAACATTTAGCGCGAAGCTTAGACTTCACCCAATCAGTTGCGGTGGTCAGTGATATGCGTGGCGATGGAAACATTAACATTGTTGATGATTTTTATGCGAATCTTCGTGAAAAAGACTGCGCTAGCCTTGGAATAAAACATTTTTCCTTGCCTGTGTGCGAAGAAATTATTCGTCGTTGTCGGGTGTTGCGCAACCTAAAAAAACAGCAAGCCTTATCCATGATAGGTGCTATGTGGCTCGCGATAGATAACGTAGTTAGAACCGAAAAACCTAGATTAATCATGAGCTTCATTATTGATCGCTACGTACTGGATATTTTAGACCGTGTATCCCAATCCTATGGCATAAAGTTTTTAGGCATGACGGCCTCCATTATCCCTGACCATGTCATGTTTATGGATCGCGGCAAGCTGATTGAATTGCGTAAGCCTGAAAAAAGCGAAGTAGAGCTGGGAAAACAGCAGGTATTAAGTAAAAATTTTATTCCATCTTATGTCGGAAATAATAAAAAATACAGCCGTAAGCAATATTGGCGTACATTTTTATTATATAAAGTACGCGGATTCGCTTATCAATTTATTCGCTATATGAAGCGAGACAAGCTCAATTTACATTACCTTGATGCACTAAATTACCTCGATCATAAACCACGTCTCCGTGATTATGTGGTTCTAAAGCATCTCAATCAGGACTGGGAAAGCAAACTACAGACGACGGCGCACGATAAGCGTGTGTTTATCGGATTACAACTTTTACCCGAAGCATCACTTGATTATTGGCTGAACGATTTATCCTTATTGAATAATGAAGCGATCAGTCTAAAAATAGTTAATGTACTGGGTAATGCCGGCTATACTCTTTTTGTTAAAGACCACCCCTTGCAATTTGGTTTTAGAAAACGAGCCTTTATCAAGGCACTAACCAAGTTACCCTTTGTCGTGCTTGTTCCCTATGCAGCGCCAGCATCACGTTTGATTAATGAATGCCCAATCTCGGTGACCTTTACCGGTACAATTGGTTTTGAGAGTGCTGTCGCCGGCGCTTGCTCCATTGTGAGTGGCGCTTATTACTCGGATGAGCAACATTTCATTCACTTCCACAACTTGCATGACATTGAATCGCTGCCTGAAAAAATTGCGGAATTTCAAAGAAATAATGCACAAAAAATCACAGATGAGGCGATTGATAAATTAATAGAAAACGTACTGGCTGCAAGTGCCCCGGGTGACTTGTTTAGCTTCAGAAAATTTGATAAAAGCAATCCGGCGCATATAGAAAAAGCAGCGGGGCTGGTGCAATCGCTTAATCAATATTTGCCTCAATTTTTAAGGTCTGTCAGTGAAGCGAGTTGAAGGAATTGATATTTGCCGTGGACTATTGGCGCTCTCGGTAGCGGTCTATCATTATGCACAATTTCTAGATATTCAATCCATCAAATCAATACATGCGATTATGAATGCAGGCATTACCAGCGTTGATGGGTTTTTTATAGTCAGTGGGTTTGCTCTATTTTACACCTACCACGCAACTGATTTTACTGAAACAAGAAATGTGATGAATTTTTTCTATAAGCGCTTTTCAAGAATTGCGCCTTTATTTTATCTGTGCATGTTGCTAAACACAATTCAGGAAAGCATGATTTTTCCAGCGCTCATTTTGGTATGCATACCAGGCTTTTTAGGCAATAAAGTATCAGAAAAATTGGTAAAATATGCATTCATGGTTGTTTTTTTAATCCTGCTTTTCACTGTTTTAAGCCCGACTACTAGTGCGTATAATAAATTTATTACATTTACTAATCTCAGTTTTCTTTACGGTTTTCTTAATACAAGCCTCACTCCAGTTAGAGGGGGATGGTCAATTGGAATAGAATTTGTTTTCTATTTTTCTTTGCCATTTATAGTGAGTTTCTCAAAAAATAATATTAAAAATTTAATTTTTCTTACTCTGGTGAGTGCGGCTGTAGCGATAGGTTATCAGATGTTAAATAATACTGATTTGTATACCTATGATGCCTCCCAACACGCTCTACAGCTCATTAGTAACTGGCCAATTTATTCCAGTACGACCAATCATTTTTATTTTTTTATGTTTGGTGTGTTGTTATATCCACTCTACTGTCGTTATCAAGTAGCTAGTGGCAAGAAGCAGTCCTTGCTCATTTGGATGATGCTCCTACTACTTATTGTGTATTGTGCATCAGATAAACTGGTAGGAGGCCCAAGTTTTGGCTTTGGTCGATTTATTTATTCATTTCTAATTACAGCAATTGTTGGTTTGACGCCGTTTATTTTGATTAAAAATAGCTGGATAAAGAATCAATTGTTGTTGCTGGGGGATATTAGTTATAGCGTTTATCTAATGCAGTTTCCTGTATATAGCGGTATTGTATATTTGACACAAAAACTAAGCATAAATAAGGCGGAGATTATGTTGATAGCCCTCATCAGCCTATTATTAATTTCTTATTTAATTTATAAGTTATATGAAATGCCTACGAAGAAATGGCTTTCCCGTATTAATTTTAAAAGAGTTACTGAAACGGAAAAATATGCGGTTTGAGTTTAATCCACCGTTGCCCCGACTCTTACACTTTAAAATATAAAGAAATCAATCAAAATGATCAATGAGCTTGTGGGTAAGTCCTATTTACAATAAGGGAATTTATATGAGTCAAAATCTAGATGGAATGGAAGAAAACGCTCCCCAGAGCCTCGTTGTTCCAGCTCAAGGCTCGGTTAATTTTAATAAGAACGTTCTTCCGGATTGGATATGCTACGAAAATCATCCCGCATATAGTGAACTTATTAAGTCGGCAGATTTTCGTCACAAAATACGTTCTCTGTTAATCTTCGGAAAATATTTTTTGATTGTTTCAATCAAGCGGCTGATTTCTTATGAGCTGATTCCTGCACACTTACGTAGTCCTAAAACGGCAGCAGATTTAATTGCCACCCTAAAAAGAGTTGCGCACAATATTGCTTACAAATTTTTGCCTAAGAAGCGTATGTCTGTTAGTCAAGTGGGAAAGCCGATATTCGAAAACCTTGAAGAACAGGGTATCTGTGTGGTTAACGTTAATTCGCACCGTTTTAATAAAATAGCTAGTTTGGTTGCTCCCTTGCTTGAGGATTTACGTCGTTCCCGCCTGCAAAAATCATCTACTAGTCGCGCGTTCATGGAATCACGCGGCATGGCTTTACGACCTTCTAATGAGGATTTATTTTGCGCAGTTGAATTGTGTTTTACCGAGACTGGAATTTTTTCAGGTATAGCTAAATACCTTGGGCGACCTGTTAACGTAGTTGATATCAACCCACAAATAAATGACAGCACTGATGATTTTTGGCGGCGATTCTTTCCAGATTTGTCAATTGAGAAACCCTCAACGGCCTATTGCCATCGTGATGCTTCTGGCGGGGATGTGAAGGTAATCATCTATCTAAGTGACGTGGCATCGGATAATGGTGCTTTTTCTTTTACATTAGGCTCGCAATGCAATAGACCAGGCTGGCTCAATAATATGGTGCAAGAGGTCAATGATACATCAGGGTTTTCTGGAACTGATCTCAAGTCGCGTCAAGATTTTTCAGCGTTGCCAGCATTTTTACGTAAAAAATGCGCGTTTGGTAATGATCTGCAAACAGATACTGAAGTGGCGCAACAGATTTTAGCCTCGGAATGGAAGATTACTGCGGCGAAAGGTCATGCGGTAATTTTTGATTCTAAAGGAATTCATCGGGGCGGGATGGTTCAAAACAAAGAGCGGATTGTCCTTACTTGTGTTGTCGGGTGATGAAATCACCTAATTGAAAAACTTTAAGACGAGAACATAGTTAGGAAATATCACCATTTTGGTAATAATTACTTATGGTGCTCCAAGCAAAATCTAGTCTACCTTGCAGGTGAAAGACCCGTTGTGTAAGGACTGCCAATTCCGACACATACAATCCGCACGTATGGTTCTGAGACGCATTCACTTATAGGGCAACTGGTTAGTGAGCTCTCGCAGCCGCGCAGCTGCATTTGATTAATATAGAGAAGATTGATAGCATCCCGCGAGTTATGTAATTGGTAATAGTGTTTTTACCCTTTTGCGGTAAATCATCTGACGAATTTAAAGGAATATTTTTATGTGTGGGATAGCAGGTATCTTCAACACGAAAGGAGCTAAAGTAAATCAGATCGGCAATAAACTTGCTGTGATGAATAAACTTATAGCGCATCGAGGCCCGGACGATCAGGGAATCTGGACTAACAAAGAACAGACGGTCGGTCTCGCTCATCGTCGCCTAAGTATCATAGACCTGAGCCAGCACGCCCACCAACCCATGGTTGCATCCACCGGTGATGTCATTGTTTATAATGGTGAAATATATAACCATGTCGAGCTCAGACGGGCACTATCATCCCATTGGACGTTCAAGTCACAGTCAGACACAGAAGTTATCCTGGCCGCCTATAAAGTATACGGCGTAGATTGCGTAAAACATTTTAAAGGGATGTTTTCTTTTGCAATTTGGGACGGCACGAAACTATTCTGCGCACGCGATCATTTCGGCATAAAACCATTCTATTGCACCAGACAAAATGATACGTTCTTTTTTGCCTCAGAAAGCAAAGCATTACTGCCATTTCTGCCGACAATAAGCACTGAGCGCCAGGCATTTTCTGAATACATTACATTCCAGTACCCGATGGGGGCGCAAACTCTATTTCAGGATGTACATCAACTGGAACCAGCACATGCCATGTTAATTACCCCAGACGGTGAAAAAATCTGGCGTTACTGGGATGTTCATTACAACATTGATTATGATCATACAGCGGCTTATTTCGGCGATAAACTAGAAGAAATAATCAACGAATCTATTAAACTGCATCTTCGAGCTGACGTAGACATCGGCGCGTATGTGAGCGGGGGCGTGGATTCAAGTTTGATAGGAATTTTAGCGACCAAAGAAAAAAATCAGGCTTTGCCATTTTTTCATGGTCGTTTTCTCGAAGACAAAGCTTATGATGAAAGCGAGTTTGCGCAATATGCAGCAAGTCAATGTGGCACATCGTTGCATATCAGCGACATAACCGCGCAGGACTTTATAAATAATTTCAGTAAAATTATTTATCATCTGGATTTTCCCGTTGCCGGTCCCGGCGTATTTCCACAATATATGGTTTCCGAGATGGCAGCCAAACATGTGAAGGTGGTACTCGGGGGGCAGGGTGGTGATGAAATCTTTGGTGGATATGCTCGCTATGTGATGGCCTATTTTGAGCAATGTATTAAAGCGGCCATTGAAGGCAATTATAAAAATGGAAATTTCATAGTCACTGCCGAATCTATTATTCCCAATCTTGAAGTTTTGAAAGCCTACAAGCCGATGTTAAAACAATTCTGGAGTCAAGGCCTATTCGAACCATTAGAAAAGCGTTATTTCTCGTTAGTTGATCGTGGTGCAGATCTAGATGGTGAAGTTGCCTTAACCGCTGCTGAGCGCGAGCATGTCTACCAGCAATTCATCAACGTATTTAATGTCGCCAAATTCGAAAAAGCCGAGTCTTATTTTGACAGCATGACCCATTTTGATTTTAAATGCTTGTTACCCGGCCTCTTGCATGTTGAAGACCGCGTTAGTATGGCTCATGGCCTTGAGGCGCGAGTTCCTTTTCTTTATCATCCATTAATCGAATTTGTTGCAACAATACCTGCGAATATTAAATTCAAAGATGGTCGTATGAAGCACTTGCTCAAACAAACCTACGCGAACGTGTTACCAAAAAAAATATTAGACCGAAAAGATAAGATGGGCTTCCCTGTACCGCTTACCGAATGGATGAATGGCGAGCTGAAAGAGTTTGTTTTCGATATTTTGCATTCTGGAATGGCACGAAAAAATAGCTTCATCGACTACGATAGGATAGTACAAAACCTTAATACCACAGGTAAATTTAGTCGAAAAATTTGGGGATTCTTGTGTTATGAAGTCTGGCAACAGCAATTTCATGATCAATCCCAAAAGTTTAAATCAATGTTAAATCATAATGAATGTATTGCTAACGAGGAGTGTAACGTATGAAAATTTTAATCACGGGTGGGTCTGGATTCGTTGGGTCAAGTTTGGCAGACAGATTGTTAGCTAGAAATGATCAGGTGTTGGTAATTGATAACTTTGCCACTGGCAGACGTGATAATTTAAAGCCACACAAGAACCTGCAAGTGATTGAAGAATCAATTGCCAACACAGCAGCAATGGACCGAATTTTTACTGAGTTCAAGCCTGATGTTGTCGTTCACGCAGCGGCTTCTTACAAAGATCCAGACAACTGGGTTGAAGATTGCCAAACTAACGTTTTAGGTACAGTAAACGTTGTTCAAGCTACAAAAAAAGCAGGATGTAACCGTATCGTTTATTTTCAAACAGCCTTATGCTACGGCTTGAATCCTAAAGAACAACCCGTATCGTTAACACACCATTTTGATGCACGCGGCAGCAGTTATGCGATTAGTAAAACAGCAGCTGAACACTATGTTGAATTGTCTGGTCTGAATTTTGTATCCTTTCGCCTAGCTAATGCATACGGTCCAAGAAACATCAGTGGTCCTCTGCCTACATTCTATCAACGTCTTACTACAGGCAAAGCTTGCTTCGTGATGGATACTCGTCGTGATTTCGTCTACATCCAGGATCTGGTTAATTGCGTAGAAAAAGCAGTAGATGGTACAGGTGCTGGCTATTACCACATATCTTCTGGTAGTGACTTCTCAATTAAAGACCTGTTCGATGCAACGCTGTCTGCATTGGATATGAAACTGGATAAAGAAGTTGAAGTACGTCCACGTCACCCAGATGATGCTTTCACCATTCTGTTAGACCCATCACGTACTAATAATGATTATGCGTGGAAAACCAATACATCTCTCACAGCGGGTGTTAAAGCGGCGATTGATTATTATAAAGCGTATGGTATTGACCAGACTTTCACACATCTTCGTGCTGCTGAAACTGAACCAGCATAAGTTGAGTTTGAGTTTTTGAAATTAATGTCATCCCCGCGCAGGCGGGGATACGTTTCTGAGCTGGCAAAATACTATTGCTAGTAACCGCACCAAAGAACGCATATCTGGAATGAACGAGGAAGTAACATGTCTGATTTTTCAGGAAAAAAAATACTGGTTGTAGGTGGGGCAGGATTTGTAGGCAGTAATCTGACGAACAAACTCTTGGAATCCGACCCGAAAAAAATAATCGTGGTTGATAACTTACTCTCCGCTGATATTACACGAGTCGCAAATCATTCCAATTTAGAGTTTATTCACGGCTCTATCACTGAAGACAGTATTTTATATAATTTGCCTGAAGATCTGGATTATGTTTTCCATCTCGCTACTTACCATGGCAACCAAAGTTCAATTGAAAGTCCTTTAAAAGACCATGAAAATAATACGTTAACCAGCTTGAAATTATTCGACAGAATCAGCAAGTTTAAATCATTAAAGAAAGTGGTTTATTCATCTGCCGGTTGTACCGTCGCTAAAAAAACATTTGATCATGCTGAAGCTACGGTTGAGCAAGAAGACGTCTCTCTATATCTAGACAGCCCATACCAAATGTCAAAAATATTTGGCGAATTTTACGGCAACTACTATTTTATGCGCTACGGTATGCCTTTTGTGAAAGCACGCTTTCAAAATGTGTATGGACCAGGCGAAATTTTAGGCGCAGGTTTATGGCGCGGAAATGCAAACACCATATGGCGAAATGTTACCCCAACCTTTGTTTTCAAAGCGCTGCATCAGCAAGCATTACCATTAGAAAATAACGGGATAGCGACACGTGACTTTATTTACGTTGACGACATCGTTGCTGGCTTAATCGCTTGCGCATTGAAAGGACAATCAGGCGGTGTTTATAATATCGCTTCCGGTGTTGAAACATCGATCCGTGAGTTGGCGATGATGATCAATGAAGTCACCGGCAACAAAGCGGCTATTGACGATATGCCGGCAAGAGCTTGGGATCGTTCAGGAAAACGCCATGGCGATACGTCTAAATCACATAACGAGATAGGCTTTAAAGCACAGGTATCACTGCCCGAAGGCATACAGCGAACAGTTGATTGGACAAAACAGCACATGACAACGATCAAGCAGTGCATCAAAACGCATGAACGTTATGTCCCTGAGGTAAAACAATATTTTGATAAATAATATCCACGCCCACAAATTCAAGGATATATATGCAATTCATCGATTTAAAAACACAATTAAACCGCATTGAAAGCCGGGTGCTTGCCCGCATTAAAGCGGTGTTAGATCACGGTGCTTACATCATGGGCCCGGAAATTGTTGAGCTCGAACAAGAGCTATCCAAATTTGTGGGAGTAGAGCACTCATTGGCAGTTGCCAGCGGTACTGATGCGCTGTTGATTGCACTCATGGCGCTGGATATCGGTGCCGGTGATGAAGTGATCACCACGCCATTCAGTTTCTTCGCGACAGCCGAAGTAATTGCACTTCTAAGTGCAAAACCCGTTTTTGTAGATATCGATAAAGATACCTACAACATCGATGTCAACCGTATCGAAGCCGCAATTACTCCCAGAACCAAAGCCATTATGCCAGTAAGTCTCTACGGTCAATGCGCTGATTTTGATGAAATTAATGCCTTGGCAATGAAGCATAACCTACCTGTCATTGAAGATGCCGCACAAAGTTTTGGCGCCGCCTATAAAGGCAAAAAATCGGGGGGAGTAACAACTATCGGTTGCACCAGCTTTTTCCCATCCAAACCATTAGGTTGCTACGGTGATGGCGGGGCATGCTTTACCAATGACGCTGAATTAGCCACAAGAATGAATGAAATCAGAACCCACGGCCAGTCAAGACGTTACTACCATACCCGTCTGGGAATCAACGGACGATTGGACACAATCCAGGCCGCAATTTTATTAGAAAAAATGGCAATATTCCCAGAAGAAATTCAATTGCGTCAACTAGTAGCCGATCGTTATCAACAAATGCTTCCAGCGCAAGTGAGAAAGCCAATTATCAAAAGCCATAACACGAGCGTATTCGCACAATACACCGTTGAAGTTTCAAACCGTGAAACAGTGCAGCAAGCGTTGCAAAAGCGAGGCATACCGACAGCAGTACATTATCCAGTAGGCCTGCATGAGCAACCAATTTTTAAACAGCTATACCCTGGAGATCAAAAATTTGCTATTACCGAAAGAGCGGCGCAGCGAGTAATGAGCCTTCCCATGCATCCTTATTTAACGCTAGAAGACCAACAAAAAGTATGCACAGCATTGCAAGAAGTCCTAAGTGCAGAAAAGGTAGCAGTATAAAATTTAGCACGGTAACAAAATCAGGCGTCCTTCTCCCCTTGAGGGAGAAGGTGCCCGACAGGGCGGATGAGGGGTAATCTAATTAGCTCTCCACATCCAACCCCTAAAAAAAATAACTAAAAATTTGTTTTTGGAAAAAATAATAATAAGGATGTAGCAATGATGTTAAATAGCTTCATAGAAAAAATTCAAAACAAAGAAGCAATCATAGGTATAGTTGGATTAGGCTATGTAGGCTTACCACTAATGCTACGTTTTGCTGAAGTAGGTTACCGCGTAATCGGCATTGATGTAGACGAGAAAAAAAACCAGTTACTCAATCAGGGCAAATCCTACATCCAGCATATTTCGTCTGAACAAGTTGCTAATGTCAAAGGCAAAATTTTCGCAACGTCCGATTTTGCTTCAAGCAATGAAGCAGACGCGCTTATCCTCTGCGTGCCAACACCGCTAGATAAATACCGCGAACCCGACTTAAGCTTCGTTTTAAAAACAACAGACGCACTACTGCCTCATCTAAGACCAGGCCAGTTACTTTCTTTGGAAAGTACAACGTACCCAGGAACGACTGAAGAAGAATTAAAGACAAGAGTTGAAAGCATGGGCTTGGTTATTGGCAAGGATATATTTCTAGTCTACTCGCCTGAACGCGAAGACCCAGGTAATGCCCATTACACAACGGCGACCATTCCTAAAGTCTGCGGCGGTGATACCGAAGAATGCCGACAAGCTGGAAACGCACTCTACTCAGCTGTGATCAATAAAGTAGTCAACGTTTCTTCAACCAAAGTTGCAGAAATGACTAAACTGCTGGAAAACATCCACCGCTCAGTCAACATTGGTCTCGTCAACGAAATGAAAATTCTCGCTGATAAAATGGGAATCGATATTCATGAAGTCATCGACGCTGCCGCAACCAAACCATTCGGCTTCGTCGCATACTACCCCGGACCTGGTATCGGTGGGCACTGTATTCCAATCGATCCATTCTACCTGACCTGGAAAGCACGCGAATTCGGCCTTCATACCCGCTTCATTGAATTGGCTGGCGAAATCAACAGTAAAATGCCGCGCTGGGTAGTAAATAAAGTCGCCGATGCGCTGAATACACGTGAGCGCGCAATCAAAAACAGTAAAATTTTAGTGTTAGGGATTGCCTATAAACGCAACGTCGATGATATGCGTGAATCTCCCTCTATAGAAATTATGGAGTTGCTGCAAGCAAAAGGTGCCGACGTTTCCTACTCTGATCCGCACGTGCCAGTTTTCCCCGCGATGCGCGCGCATCATTTCGATTTGCACAGCGTGGAAATTAATGCTGCAATGCTCAGTCAATATGATTGCGTGATCCTGGCAACAGCTCATGATGCATATGACTATGACTTAATTGCTCAAAACGCCAAGTTGATTGTCGATACACGCGGAGCATTTAAGGGAAATAAACAAGAAAATATTGTGAGTGCCTAATGATGAGTCAAACCCCATGGAATATTACCGATCGTAAAATTAACATTGCTCTGGTGGGCTGTGGACGAATTGCCAAAAATCACTTGCAGGCAATCGAGCAGCACAAGGATAGACTAGCGTTAACCGCTGTATGCGATACAGATGATTCAGCAATGCGAGCTGCAAGCGCGCAATATAGCGTCGATGGTTATAATAACCTTACCGAAATGCTGGAATTCTGCAATGCTGATTTGGTAGCCCTGTGCACGCCAAGCGGCCTACATCCATCTCAGGCTGTCCAAATTGCAAACTCTGGCCGTCATGTTTTGACCGAAAAGCCAATGGCAACTCGTTGGCAAGACGGTTTACGCATGGTTAGAGCATGTGATGAAGCTGGTGTGCGTTTATACGTGGTCAAGCAGAACCGCCTTAACGCCACCATGCAATTGGTAAAACGCGCTATCGATCAAGGCCGTTTCGGCAAAATCTACCTGGCCAATACCAATGTATTTTGGACGCGTCCGCAAGACTACTATGACCAAGGCGGTTGGAGAGGTAAGTGGGAGTTCGACGGCGGTGCTTTCATGAATCAGGCTAGCCATTACGTCGATTTAATTCACTGGCTTCTGGGCCCTGTAGAATCCGTGCAAGCAATGATGAGTACTATGGCTCGCGATATCGAAGCAGAAGATACCGGTGTCATGAATGTGAAATGGCGTAACGGAACGCTAGGCTCGATTAACGTGACCATGCTGACCTATCCCAAAAACTTTGAAGGCTCAATCACCATCTTAGGTGAGAAAGGAACCGTTCGTATCGGTGGCGTGGCAGTCAATGAAATCCAGCAATGGGAATTCGCTGATCAACACCCGGATGACGAGCAAATCAAACAAGCCAACTACCAGACAACATCTGTATATGGCTTCGGTCATCCATTATATTACGATAACGTCATCAACAGCCTGCAGGGGAAGGAAGCTCCGATGGTTGATGGACGGGAAGGCTTGCGTTCCCTTGAGTTGTTGATCGCGGGGTATCGTGCCGCACGAGATAATTTTACGGTTAATTTACCGTTGGAGTTGTGATACTTCATGCGCTAGCATGCGCGCTTAATTAAATAATTGCTTGAAAGTGTAATGGCTGATTTTTTTTAATAAATGTACGCCGCGATCAATTTGTAAGACAAACCAGTGGTACTTCTTCCTGGAGTAAAATATGAGATACACGGTGACCTTTTTTTTTCACGGAAAATGGAGACAATTTGGGATTGGTCTTGTCATTATCTTACTAGTTAATTTTGCGTTTAAATATTTATTTACACCCTCCTTGGATCACATGGGGATATATTCTTTAGTTATCACACCAAAATGGATGGACTCTCTTAGATCACTGCTAACAAACCACCCATTATCCATTCTATTACCACAAGCATATCCTGATACAGATGGGAAGACGTTGTGGGCTCCTACAACACTTGTTCCTTTATATTATTTATACCAGGTGTTTTCACCACTCGCTGTTTATGTTGCTACATCGAGCCTATTTCTAATAGCAGTATATCTATGTGGGTGGTATGTTGCGCGTTCGGTTACATTTAGTTTTACAATGGGGATATTGTTTGCGTTAGGTACTCAGCTTAATTATGCACTTACCTATGGAGTACTTTTAGCACTGTACATCCTGTTTTCATATATATCAATTAATATTACAGTCTGCATTTGTATACTTAAAGCTAAATATGTTACATCATATCATTATCTGTTATTTGCAGTTTCATTGCTGATTTGTGCGCTTGGGGGCGAGTTTTGGCTGAATTATTGCGTATCACTCATTTTATGTCTTAGTTTTCTTGTACTTTGGGGTAAACATCATGATTTCCATGATATAAAAAGTCGTTCAATTAGACTCATAATTTTTACTGTATTGTTGTTAGTAACTTATTTGCTCGTGGAGGCTAGTGCCGCACAAATTTATTTTAAACCGGGCGTTGAAGAGGAACTAATCTTTACATATTCTAACCCGTTGCTGATGATAGATGATTTAATTGTTAATTATTTTACGTTCCTATACGCATCAATTTCAAATTACCTTCCTTCCTTTTTATGCTTTTCAAATAGCGCAACATACCTTGGTGAAGCGCGAATTTTGGCCGAGCAAAATGGTTATCATGCTCAGAAAGCACAATTGGTTATTGCCAGTCATATATTTGAATGGCGTTTTTATGCGGGAATTTTGTTCACAGTGTTTTTTATTACTGGATGGAGGTGGCTTCAATCCAGTTGGCAAGAAAAAAAGATGTGCGCTCATTGATTCTTTTTACACTTTGGATTGCTGTTGCTAGTGGTTTTTCTACGCATTTGTTAATTAAAATGAGACCATATAATTCAACGCCTTCGTTGGGATATAAGGTAATATTTAGTATTTTTGCATTTACAATGTTGTTTTCTTATTTCATTGACACCTCGAGGAAACTATTTAAAAACCAACGGAATTGGCATGTCTTATTGATTGGTGTTTGGCTTCTCGCTTTGCTTTCTGCGCTTACAAGACCTGCAGCGATAAACTCGAGTCTAAATCTTACTGGCTTGGTTGGTTACAGTGATCCGGCAACGCAGCTGATAAGTTATTTGAAATAACCTAGAGCTATGTGGAAGGTATCATTGAAAAAACGGAACTTATTGCAATTAGTAATATAGGAAATTTTATCAAGAACCCTTAGAAAGTATTATAAATAGCAAAATTATCAAGTTAGTCATTTTGCCAATTTTAACAGTTAAATGTCCTATGATTGAAAACTAAATTTACGGCGGCCTGAGTTATATGAAGCAAGTTACTCCACAATCAACACAGGGTGAATTTTTTTATGGTTTTTCAGTCCCATGGACAATATTAGCGGGATTTACATCCGCTTTTTTGTTTTATGAAATATTTTTTATGTTTTCAGAACAAATATGGGGATACTACTTTCATGTGGACCCAATGACTTTAACTCCGAGTATCCGTTTATGGGTAAGTGAACACGATGGTATTGAAGCATATGTTTTGTATGCATTTTCCTTTATAGGCATGGGTCTTACAGCTATTTTATCACTACCAATCGTACGCCCTGACTACTATCCAATTTGGAGTCTTAATTTAGCCCGCAAGATAGGCTGTTTAATCGGTGCATTTTTTTTCTTTTATTATGTGGGTTTTCACCCACGGGCTTTTCATGAGTAAATTTTGACCGGCAGATTTTTTATCTATACCACCTTACAAGGCCACATCATCAATATTTTATTAGCCTTAATGGCATTCTTGGCACCCAAGAACCTTTATTTTGTGGGTTTAAAGCATGCTCCGCCATCACACAGACAGCGTGGGTAATTTATTCTCCATATATTCTTGTTGGTGGTTAAAGCAAAAGTAATGTCAGCAGATAATCCAAATCCCAACCGGCACGTTTCAGTCGGGAGCGGACACTTTTCTTTTTTCCTGGAGGTAACTTTGATTTAACTAAGCTCAATAACAATCGTTTTGTTTTGGCAAAATTAATAGCTGCAACTTCATCATGTTTTTTGTCTGCATCATCCTGTAAATGTACGTCAAGCTCCCAGTGGTATTCACTTTCAATGGACCAGTGATTTCTAACATAGGATGGCAGTTTAATATTATCAACATCATGGCTGCTCACATAATAGCGCCACTCGGCCGAACCAGATCCTGGTTTATTTTTTTCTGATGAAATGGTTTCGGTAGCAATAATAGTTTTAATGCCAGGAAGTGCAACAGGCTTAGCATTTTCTGGTAGGGGGAACGCAAAATATCGGCGTCTTACAAGTCGTCCATGGCTCTCATCGAAATAATCTTCAATTAAATTCCCCTGATTTTCACCATGCTCTTTAGAATATGAAATAACTGCATTATACAAAGAAGGTTGATTCTTTTTTAAACCAATCACGAAATCACCACCCTTATTAATGATGGATTCGAGTATGACTGTTTGGCATCCCATTGCATCAATGGATACTGTGCATCCTTCCAACTCCAGAAGTTCTAACAGCAAGGGTATTGCTTTAATTTCATTGGACTTACTGTTCGTTGCCACATCTGCTAATACGAGCTTATTAGCAAAGCTCCAGGCGCTGACCATTTGAATAGCGCGGATGCCTTTCGATTCACAACGAGTTCCCTTTAATGTTTTACCGTCAATCGGAATTTGATCTTCCGGCAATCGTTCTTTTATGACTAAACCCAATGTACCCTCAATAATGGTGCTCCAAACCGTTGGGCTTATGATGGCAAAGACTCTCCTAAATGTACTGTAGCAAGGGATCCCCTTATCTAAATCAATGTGGTTCATGAGCCATTTTTTACGTGACTCAGCGAAGGTAACGATATCATCCCAGCTTTCAGCACCACAAAAAATTGCGCATATTGCGATAAATAATAAGGTTGGCAAAGGGTAAATTATTTTTTCTTGGTCACGTGGGTCTTTTATTGTTGATAACAACTCAAGTACTTCTGACATGAAAATTCCGTTTAAAATCAAAACAATGAATTCTACATGAATTTGCTCAAGAAATACTCATGAAAAGCCCGTGGGTTTTCACCCACCTATACCGTCAGTTGCTCATGGTTGGTATTTAGTACTCGCTTACATTGAACTCATTATTTTTTTATGTGTTTTAATTTTAGTACAGTGTTTGAGGCAGCAAAAACTAAGATATCTGGCTGTTGCAGCTATTTTGATACCTATTTGTTTTGTAGCAACACAAGATATGAGCCTTGTTGATTATGCGTATGTATTTTCGCCTGCATATAGATTAATTAATCATTTCAAGTTAAAGGAAATTTATTTTCAATACGACTTATTAATGCCAATTCTTGCTGCAGGGTGGATGAAGCTCGGTTTGAATCTTACCGATTTTCAGATAGTTCCGAGAATTTCCATATATTTATTTCTGGCAGCTGCATTTATTTATGCTAATCGTGTTTTCAAAAAACCACTAGCATATTTATTGTTAGTATCACTAATTTTATTAAAAATATACGCCATCTTTAATTATGATTTGGCAGCTTCGATTCAACTAACCCCCCTTCGTTTAGATCTATGGCTCGTATTATTAATTATCGCAGCAGAAAAGGGTGTTTACAGTAAATTACTAGGGGTGTGCTTAGGATTAATGAATATAGTTCATCATAGTTTTGGCTTGTTTTATACGTTAAGTTATTTGGAAGTTTGTATTGTCTTAATAGCGCTAGATTACAAAGATCATGTTTGGAAAAACACGATGACTTTAAGGGGGTTATTAAAAAAACATGTTATTTTAATTCTGCCAAATACAGTATTAATAAGTCCTGGATTGTTATGTTATTTTTTATTGTTTAATTGCAGCGAGACCGAAGGTACTGCATTATATAAAACTTTAGGGATCGGTTTTTTAAGAGTTTCTAATGTATCATTTTATTGGTATGTTTTCGCATTACTCTGCATGACTTTTGCACTCTTAATTCAACGACGCAAACAATTGCCACTTAACTACGTTTCATCGGGTATTTTTTTAATATTTTTGGTGGTGGGGAATTCGCTTTATTTTTTTGGGCGGAGTCATGAGGCGAATATTATTAACACTTCTGGTTCATCAGTCGTTGCTCTTTTTTTATTCTTTGATCTATTAAATAGAAGAAATACTTCGGGATATTTTAAAACATTACAATCTAAATTTAAAAAAATTATATTGTCTGCGCTCCCTATATTTTTTATATTTATTGTTACATATTTTTATTCAGAAAGAATTACGACAATAGTAAATTATCAAGCAGGAAGTATATTTTTAGGCCGATTCTCATACCGGATGTCAAATGAAATGTTTCAGTTTAAGAATATAACGAAGAGCCAATTTGAGAGTATGATATTCAATACAGATGAGTTAAAACTAATAACGCATAATAGCCAAAAGATATTTGTACTCAGTTATATGTATGATTTCTATTACTACTATTACGGTAAATATATACCACGAGCTCACTTTACGCCTTATTATGCATGGCCATACAAAAATGAATTGGTTCGCTATCTACAGAAATTACTAGACGATGGTTTCTATCTTGTAATACCTGAAAGGGCAGTAGTTAAATCAAATGAAACTTTAGCTGATTGGGAGGTAGATGGTCATCGTGAAATATTGTCTGGACTCACATATGAACACAATTTTGAAAAAAATGGATTTAAATTAGTATGGAAATGAAATTTCAAACACGATCAATGTGGTAAACTGGTGTTGAAAAAATTCGTAGTTATTGCTACTCAGTCGTTACTATGTTTTACATAGGTTTACTAGAGATTGTATAGTATTGAGCTCCAAGTGGTAACCAGCGTAGTTTATTATCAAGTTTGCGGAAAAAAGATTTATCGAACGGCGTAAACAGAATATAATTTCTTTTTATCATTCTTAGCCCAGACTGATGCATCAAATTGGTCATTAATTTACTTCTAATCAATACTGCATCTTTATCAAGAGGGCAATTTTTGACTATTTGACGTGTAACAGGATTTATAGGGTTGTGTTCAAATATTACTACTAAGCCATTAGGCTTAACTACCCTTTTCATTTCTTTTAAAAAATTGGTCCATTCTTTAGGTGGAACGTGATGCATAACACATATAGCAAATGTTATATCAAAAGTGTTTTCAGCATAAGGTAGCGATATCCCGTCATATGCTTGATAGGAAACATTTGGATTGTTAGTCATGGCTACATCGATAACAGAAGATGCTACATCTACTCCAAACAATTTTAATTTTGAACCATGCTGTTCCAGTAGATAGGGATGAATTAAGCCATGACCGCAGCCGACGTCCAGCACACTGATTTCGTTGGTAAGTATTTTATTTTTACATAAGATCTTACCTAGATAGTCAGCCTTAACTTTGGTAAAAAAATCATGCCGCTGGCCAGAAAGTGATAACGATTGATTTATTTGATCTGAATATGTATCCCTATACAGATCAAACTCAGCTTGGTTCTCTAACTTTTCTGTTGTTTGCTTCTCAGTCATAATCAGGCCTTATTCTACGGATTGGTAATATTGATTGAACGTTCAATTATAGTCAAAGGATGGTAGCGTAATTGTTTGTAGATACGAGCCATATACTCACCAATGATCCCTAAAAAAATAGCATTTAAGGCAGTAGAAAATAGTATTAACACAACCTGAGTTGCAAAGCCGGAAGGCCAGTCAACATTAAAAAAAAGTTTTGCGGCTAAGTAATAGAGTGCTAGCAGAAAAGTAAAGGTAGCTACTAACAAACCAGTAAGAGATGCCAAGCGTAAAGGCACGATTGAATGGCTGACTATTCCATCAATGGCTAAACCAAAAAGTCGAATGAGTGGAAATTTACTTTTACCATGTATCCGTGTTTGTCGTTCGTAGGGGAAATTTGTTTGGTTGGCTGCAAGAGTCGACACTAAACCTCTGACATAAGGAGTGGCATCATGAACTTTGTGTAATTTGTCCAGAATACTTCTATCAACTAAACGAAAATCTCCACCATCAATTGCTAGATTATCTTCGGAAATATAGTTTAGTAAACGATAAAATATTTTGCGAGCGCTTTGAAGTAAAAAGTTTTCATCTCGTTTAATTCGCTGACCAACGACAACATCATGCCCTATTTCCCAGTAGGATAATAATGTCCCGAAGAGAGAAGGAGAATCTTGTAAATCACAGTCTAATTGGATGGCTGCATCACCGTTGGTTAATCTATAGCCTGACAACAGCGATTTGTTAAAGCCAAAATTCCTTGTAAATCTGGCAACCCGCACACGTGGATCCTTCAATGCAATTAGTTGGATCTCTTCGAAGGTATTGTCGACACTATGATTGTCTGTAAAAATTATTTCAAAGACATATTTATTGGCCAATTCTTGCTCAAAAACGTTCTTGACTGCTTCGTAGGCTCTTTCTATATTGCCTTCTTCGTTGAATACAGGAATAACTATAGAAATAAGATGTTTAACTTCCTGATTGCCCATGATTTTATTCGTATTTTTTTTGTCCATAGTATGTTGTTAAGTCTAATAGCTTATTGTTTTTTAGAAAATATTGCAGTATCTTAGCCCAACAATTTTTTACTATCAAGACGGAGCCTTCATGTTTTTGAAATCTGGAGTAAAGAGTAGACCCAATCATAATATTTCACCAGGGATTCTACTTAATTGCCAAGTGTGTGGATCTGAGGATTTGGAGATGGTTATTGATTTACGTAATCAACCGCTCTGTGATAGCTTGTTGACAGCAGAGCAACTCAATGAACCTGAAAAATATTACCCTTTACGCCAATTTTGGTGCAAAAATTGTACTTTGTCACAACTGGACTATGTTGTTCAGGGCGAGGTTGTTTATCATCAAAATTATCCATACCGTACGGGTGTTACCCGTGAACTTGCTAGTTATCAACATCAGATGGCACAGGATTTGATTAAAGATTTAAATATTTCGTCCGACAGTTTGGTATCTGATATTGGTTCAAATGATGGGACATTGCTGTCTGGTTTCAAAGAAAAAGGAATGCGGGTCATAGGAGTCGAACCAACTAATATTGCCCACATAGCCAATGAGGATGGTATTGAAACTATTCATGCAGCGTTTAATCAGCAGATTGCAAGCCAAATTGTTGAAACAGCGGGACATGCAAAATTGGTCACGGCAACCAATGTGTTTGCACACATGGCTACATTGGGTGATGTGATTGAAGGTTTGGAGATCCTGGTAGCTGATGACGGGTACTTCGTCCTTGAAAATCATTACATAATTCCTGTTATGGAACGATTGCAGTTTGACACGATTTATCATGAACATCTGCGTACATACTCATTACGATCTTTGATTACACTTTTTAGTTATTATGATTTTACAGTAGTCGACGCGATAGAAGTCTCGCGTTATGGGGGCAATATTAGAGTTTATGTAGCTAAAGGAAAAAACCATACGCCAAAATCGTCGGTTAATGAGCTTCTTGCAAAAGAAGAAAGGGTCGGCTTGACTAATCCGGATTATTATAAAGCATTCTGCAGCAAGTCTATTTTATTAAAAAATGAGTTATTAGAGTTTGTTGTGAAGGCTAACCAAAATAGTATAAGTATCGCTGGCAACTCATGCCCGGGTCGCTGTAGCACTTTGTTAAATTTTGCGGGAATAGGGCCTGATTTAATGCCTTATTTAGCTGAACAACCAACATCTTTAAAGTTAAATAAATACCTGCCGGGTACACATATACCTATTGTTGATAATCAGCGTTTGATTGATGAGCAACCTGACTATGTTGTCTTGTTGGCATGGCATTATGCAGAACCTATTATGAAACAACTGCGTGATCGTGGCTTGCGTTCAAAATTCGTGGTCCCAATGCCTCAGTTTAAAATTATAGAGTAATAAGGTTTTATGGATACTGTTTGCCTGTTCGGAGGGGGGAGATGGTCAAGAGTGTTGCTCGGAGTTTTGCTGGAGGGTTTTCCTGAGATCAAATCTATAATTTGGGTTACTAAAAATGGCTATTTAGAAAATACGGAATGGTTAAATAGTTTGGATGTAAATAAAGTTAAAATTATTCAGGATGCAGAACAAGCGTGGAGTCTGCGGCCACAGGCTGCGATTATTGCAACAGCATCATATATGCATGTTAAGTATGTGAAAGAAGCCCTGGTCAGGAAAATTCCTGTGCTTTCTGAAAAACCATTCTGCTTTAGTATGGAGGAAGCGCAGGAGTTGGTTTGTTTGAGCAGAAGCTCACAAATCCCTGCTGGGGTAAACTTTGAATTTACACACGCTAGCTATTTAAGCGATTTTGCCAGATCCTTAAGTGGATTAGATTTTCATTCTATCGATATTATTTGGCAAGATCCGTTCTGTGAAACGCGACATGGTGAAATAAAAATCGGGGATTTTTATACACCGTTGATGCACGATAGTTTTCAACATTGCTGGTCGTTGCTGTATTTTTTACTACCAAATGAGCCGATAAACATATCTTCAGTTTTGTACAATAAAGACTCAAGTGTTTTGGTTGAAATGCATACAGAAAATAAGCGAATATCAATTTCTCTTTCACGAAGATCTGAGAAAAGATCCAGGATAATTTCAGTGAATCAGGGGGCTGCTGTGCTTGATTTTTCTAAAGAGCCTGGAATAACAGTTATTAATGGAAAAACAGTTCAAAATGAATGGCATGGGGATCGTCCTTTACTTTCAGTACTGCGCCGTTTTTTTGAAATAATTAAACAGAAAAATCAACTTCAACATTGGTCGCTATCTATTGATAAATGTTTGACGGTTATTGGTTTGAGTGAACAGGCGGCAAAGCTGTTGGAACAATCACAACAGGATTGTTTTGAGAAAAAAGATCAACTTTCACCAGATGATATAGTTACAAGAAATTTACTTATTGATATCTATCTTCCTAAATTAACGGCTATGGATGAATATCATCGTGTCCATAATCTCCAGGATCAAGTTGCTTTCTCAAGGCACGTGATTAATAAATTTCTGCTAAAGAATGCATGCTTACAGAAAAACAACTAAGGTCTCACATGCAAATGATAGAAATGATTCATAAATTCAATAACCAGGTAACCCGCTTTATTTTGGTTGGTGGATTAAATACGCTATTTGGTTATATGTTGTTTGCAGCTTTTATAACTATTGGATTTAATTACGTTTATGCAATGCTATTCACTATGTGTATAGGTGTTCTATTTAGTTTTAAAACCACAGGCAAATGGGTTTTTAAGAACAGTGATAAAACACTACTTCTAAAGTTTGTTTTATTGTATGGCGTTCTTTATTTGGTCAGTATTTTTTTGTTAAGAAGATTAAATAATGTTTTTGATAATATGTATTTAATTGGTTTTTTTACTGTGATGGTAACGTCAGTTTTAAGTTTTTTAGGAAGTAAATATTTAATATTTTCACTACGCATAAGTGGCTCGAGCTAAGTTGAGGGTTAAGGATGTCGGTGGGATAATTCTGGAGCACTAAGGAGTGAGGAAAGCATTATGAAAGTAGTTATTGCGGCCGGGGGTAAGGGAACTCGTATAAGTGAAGAAACATTGTTAAAACCGAAGCCGATGGTAGAAATTGGTGGAAAGCCAATTCTTTGGCACATTATGAAACTATACTCCGCACATAATATCAATGAGTTTATTATTTGTTTAGGTTACAAAGGATATTTAATCAAAGAGTATTTTATTAATTATTTTTATCACATGTCTGATGTGACTATAGACATAAAAAATAATACCACTGAAATTCATCACAATTATTCTGAACCCTGGTTAATTACTCTAGTCGATACAGGTGAAAATTCAATGACTGGCGGTCGTCTCAAACGGATTGCGCACCATCTTGGAGAAGAAGATTTTTGTTTTACTTATGGAGATGGCGTTTCAAATGTCAACATCACGAAACTGATTCAATTTCATAAATCGAAAAATCGGCTAGCGACATTGACAGCGATAAAACCGCCTGCAAGATTTGGCTCAATTAACATTGAGGGCGAGGAAATTATTGACTTTCAGGAAAAGCCTTATGGTGGAAATGGATGGGCAAATGGTGGTTTTTTTGTATTGTCACCTAAAGTGATCGATTACATAACCGACGATTCTACCATATGGGAGAGGGAGCCATTGGAGCAACTGGCCCAGAATCACCAACTTTCCGCATATCAGCATGAGGACTTTTGGTATGCAATGGATACTTTAAGGGACAAAAATTACCTTGAACAATTATGGGAAAGTGAACAAGCACCCTGGAAGATTTGGTGATGGATTTGACCTTTTGGCGAAACAAGAAAGTATTGATAACGGGGCATACCGGCTTTAAAGGTAGCTGGTTGTCTTTGTGGCTACAGCAATTAGGGGCAAATGTTGTAGGTTTTTCGCTGGATCCACCAACCGAAATTAATTTATTTACTCTTGCAAGTGTTAAGAGAAATATGATTAGTATTAATGGGGATGTGCGTGATTTTAACTTGCTTAGAGACGTATTTGTTGAGCATGAGCCTGAAATAATTTTTCATCTGGCAGCACAATCGTTAGTTCGCCAATCTTACGAGCAACCTATTGATACATATTCTACTAATGTAATGGGTACAGTGAATATATTAGAAGCAGCCCGATTTAATAAATCTTGTAGATCTATTGTCAATGTTACTTCTGATAAATGTTACGAAAATAAAGAATGTCACCGCGGCTATAGAGAGGACGATGTGTTGGGTGGCCATGATCCTTATAGTAATAGCAAGGCCTGTGCTGAATTAGTTACATCAGCTTATCGTGATTCATATTACAAAAATAGCGAATACATATGTGGCCTTGCTTCGGTCCGTGCAGGAAACGTTATTGGTGGAGGTGATTGGGCTAAAGATAGACTTATCCCTGACATAATACGGAGCTTTATTAATGATGATGAATTTTCTGTGCGATATCCGCAGGCCCTACGTCCTTGGCAGCATGTTCTTGAACCATTATATGGCTATATGAAACTTGCAGAAGCTCTTTATCTATCCCCTGAAAATTACTCTGAGGCATGGAATTTCGGCCCTGATGAGAAAGATGTAAAATCTGTTGGGTGGGTGGTAGGTAAAGTTCAAGAATTATGGAATAAAAAACTGAGATATAGTGTTGAACCAATCCAGAAATTACATGAAGCTTCACTTTTGAAATTGGATAGCTCCAAGGCAATAAATATTCTTGAGTGGGAGCCTCGATGGAGTTTAGAAAAAACATTAGTAAATACGGTAGCTTGGTACTGGGCTTATGAGAGAGGCGAAAATATGCATAAAAAATCCTGTGACCAACTTAACGAATACATGAATTGCCATGCGATTTTTTAATTAAGTCGTGAAAAAACAAGTATCTTCAAGTGGAATGGGTATAGATACTGGTATTAATGCGCTAAAACTTTCAAACGAAACAGTGTAATTAGATCAAGGCGTTGTATTTGCATCATTAGAATAATTGTCGCATACTCTGACCCACTTGATACCCTAGACTTCACATAGTATTGGAGTTGTAATATGTTGTACCAAGCACACGAAACAGCCATCATCGATAATGGCGCCCAAATTGGTGCTGACACCAAAATATGGCATTGGGTGCATGTGAGCGGAAAAGCTCGCATTGGCGAGCGATGCAGTCTTGGACAAAATGCCTATGTTGGCAATTTGGTTATAATTGGCAACAACGTAAAAATTCAAAATAACGTGTCAGTTTATGACAATGTTACGCTTGAAGATGACGTATTTTGTGGTCCGAGCATGGTCTTCACCAATGTGTACAATCCACGATCTGCTGTAACACGTAAAGATGAATACCGCGATACCGTGATTAAACGCGGTGCAACATTAGGTGCTAATTGCACGATTGTTTGTGGCGTGACTGTAGGTGAATATGCGTTTGTTGGCGCAGGGGCTGTTATAAATCGAGATGTACCCCCATATGCACTCATGGTTGGAGTTCCGGCCCGACAAGCAGGTTGGATGAGTCGATTTGGTGAGCGACTTGAATTCAAACCACAACAAAACGGTTCCTCTTTGGCAAAATGTGAAAAAACCGGTGATGTGTATGTTCAACATAATGGTGAAGTTTCAATAGTACATCCCCAACCAGCCGAAAAGGTCACGCAATGAAGTTATGTACTGTAGTCGGAGCGCGTCCTCAATTCATTAAAGCCGCGACTGTATCGCGAGTCATTGAATCAAATCATGATATTAATGAAATAATTATTCATACTGGGCAGCATTATGATCAGAATATGTCGGACCAATTTTTTGATGAACTTAATATACCAAAACCCGGATATCACTTAAACATCGGCTCGAGCTCACATGGAAAACAAACAGGTCAGATGCTTGCAGGAATAGAAGAACTTCTAATTAAGGAAAAGCCGGACTGGGTATTGGTATATGGTGATACCAATTCTACGCTAGCAGGTGCACTTGCTGCGGCGAAACTGAACATTCCCATTGCACATGTCGAAGCAGGTCTGCGTTCTTTTAACCGAAAAATGCCTGAGGAAATTAACCGTATAACAGCGGATCATTTGAGCACCATCCTCTTTCCACCGACTGAAAATGGACATCAACAATTATTGAAGGAAGGAATTGCTGCTGAAAATATTTTTAATGTTGGTGACGTGATGTACGACGCTACGCTTTTCTACAATGAATATAACATTGTGCGCCAAACAATTACAGAAACCCTGAAGCTAGAACCAAAATCATACTGTCTTGCAACCATCCATCGTGCAGAAAATACTGACGATGAGGTGCGACTCAAAAATATCTGTAATGCGTTTATAGAGCTAAGCCAAACAACTCGCATTGTGTTACCATTGCACCCGCGCACACGTGCAGTCCTGAGCAAGATGGAGTTGCTCGAAACGCTTGCAAACCATGTGATGCTTATAGATCCAGTTGGTTACCTTGATATGCTGGCACTGGAAAAAGCCGCCAAAACCATCATTACCGATTCTGGCGGCGTGCAAAAAGAGGCTTATTTTAATCATGTACCCTGTATAACGCTGCGTAACGAAACCGAGTGGGTTGAATTGGTGGAGGGGGGTTGGAATCAGTTGTGTTCTCCTGATAACCCCTTCTCTTTAGTCAGACTAACTAGAAACGCCCAAAAGGTGTTAGAACATGATAATAAATTATATGGCAACGCCAACGCTGCGGAATTGATAGTTAAAACTTTACTGGATTGGTGATAATTGCCGCAGAAGTATTTTTTTATTAACTCTATAATTCATTACCAGGATTTAATGTGCAAGATATGAATATATTACAATCAGCAATTACCCCTTTCAACGCGATAAAAAAACATTTTTCGCTGCTAAAGGGTGCGACCATGTCCGAAATTAATCAACGATATGTTGGTTCAGTTGCCGGCTTGGCTTGGGCTATTATATACCCGTTGGTTTTGTTTTTTATTTATTCCGTTTTATATATAGTGATCTTTCGAGTAAAACCCAGTGACATGACAACAAATACTTATGTGGTATTTATCATGAGCGGTTTGCTCCCTTTTATTGGATTTGCTGAGTCGCTGTCAGCGGGAACAACTTCGCTATCAAATAAGAAGTCACTTTTACTAAATACTGTATATCCATCTGAGTTTATTCCCTTGCAATCCGTGTTATCGAGCAATGTAACATTATTTGTAGGCGTATTTTTACTGATGGCGGCTGATTTGATTCTGTTACAAAAAATATCTTGGACAGTTATTTTTATTCCCTATTTAATTATCTTGCAATTGATGTTTACAGTTGGAGTTGTTTGGGTGTTGTCTATACTTAACTTGTTAATTAAGGATATTCAGCAATCGTTATCGTTTGTTACCATGCTATTAATGATTATGAGCCCGATTGCATACACCCCAGCAATGGTTCCTTCAGGATTAAAATTAATTATTTATTTAAATCCTTTTTCATACTATGTATGGTCTTATCAGGATTTATTTGTTCGAGGTATTTTGAGTCACAATATATTAATAGCCACCTGCATTAGCATAGTTAGTTTTACCGCAGGAAATATCTTTTACAATAGAACAAAAAAGGTTTTTTATGAGTTTGCATGAAAACGAAGCGATTGTTTTTCAGGACGTAACAAAAATTTATCGGTTGTATCAAAATCAATGGCAAATGGTTAGAGATGCTCTCGGATTTAAAAGTAAACTGCAATTTCAGGAATTTTATGCCCTTAAAAATGTCAACCTAACGATTAATAAGGGTGAGAGAATTGGCCTTATTGGTCGAAATGGCGCGGGCAAGTCTACCCTGTTGAAATTAATTACCGGAAACTTTGCACAAACGTCTGGTGATATCAGGGTCAATGGACGTGTGCAGGCTTTGATGAATACCGGTCTTGGCTTTCATCCTGAGTTTACTGGTTTACAGAATATAAAAGCCTCGCTTCTTTATAATGACCTGGATAAAAATCAATTTAACGAAGCTATTGAGGAAGTAATTGATTTCGTCGAGTTGGGTGAATTCCTGGAACAGCCATTAAAAACTTACTCATTAGGCATGCAATCACGATTATATTTCGCCGTGGCAACCGCAATTCAGCCAGAGATATTAATTGTGGATGAAGTATTGGGCGCCGGTGATGCTTATTTTAGCGCTAAATCAGCTGATAGAATGAAGAAACTAACAGGGTCTGGTTGCACCCTGATTTTAGTTTCTCATTCAACACAACAAGTTTTACAATTTTGTGATAAAGCCATCTGGATTGAATGTGGCGAGGTTGTGAGAGAGGGGGATGCAATAGATATTGTTAAGGACTATGAGGCCTATACCAAGAGCCTGGAGTTAGCGAGTTTAGCCAAAATAAAATCACCAAAGCCTGATCATACTTCAGTTATACAGTCTAAATGGCTGCGTGAAAAACTGCTTAAAAAGGTTTTATCTCAACATAAAGAGGACAATGCTCTTAATGATTTTGATAGCAAAGTATCTCGATGGGAAGCGCATGAAGACGGTTTAAAAATTGATAAAATTAACATTTTAGATAAGCAAAATCAGATAACCTGTGAATTCAAGGCTGGCGAGGAATTAAGCATTGAAATGAAAATTAAGGCAGAAAGAAGCGGTAATTTTGAAGTGTATTTTATGATTTTGTTATTTACTAATGATGGTCGTTGGTTATCTCGTCATTGCAGTAATAGATATCAATTAATTTTAGAAAATGAAGAAGAATATACTATTAGACTAAAGTTTGATGAGCTCTTGTTAGGGAATGGAAAGTACATTTTTTCTGCAGGGTTATATAAAGTATTAGATTTACATGACCTATCAACAGCTCGATATTATGATCTTCTATCAAGAAGTTTCGAATTTGAGGTTAAAGGACATTATTTGGTTGATGACACTATTTTCTATCATCCTGCAAATTGGGAGACTATAGGAGATCAACAAAACCACACCCCAGCGCCATCAATTGCCGTTAGTTCACTAAATGCAGTCTGTGAATAAATTAATTTAGTACATTTGAAAACTATTATTTATTGGATTTTTAAACTGACAGAATGGTTTCTATCTTTACTGTTATTGTTAAGTCCCTTTAATGAAAGAGTGTATGGCTTCTTCATTGAATTTAACTTTAGAACAAGGAATTGGCAATAATAATGAATAATGAAAGCTTAACTAGCCATGTTGACGCAATTGTAATGCTAACTTGGTCTAATTGGTTTACTGAGCTAAGAAGTAATCGATATCATTACGCCACTCGTTTTGCAAAATTAGTACCAGTTATTTTCGTACAGCCTGATTTAGCTGACGATAACTATAAATTTGAAGAAACGGAAGTTCATAATGTAGTTGTTTTACATATCCCTGCAACATATGATTCATCGCAAACCCATATATTAAATAAAGCATTGATTGACGCCAAGGTATATAGACCTATTTTTTGGGTATATAACGGCAATTTTGAAAATATAATTTCTTCGCGCTACTCCGTGATGAATATTTTCCATGCGACAGAAGATTATTTGTCCTCTGATTCGCGAATAAAGATACAATCTCCAAAATTGTTGGAGTCATTTAACAACATTTTAGAGAAATGCGATATATTAGTGGCGGTATCAGAAGGAGTTAAAGACAGTTTTGAGCTTCGTTCTAAATTTGAAGGGCGAGCAATCGTAGCTACTAATGGTTGTGACTATAAATTTTATTCACCAATAGAAAATGGTCGGGAACGTACAAGCAACAATAATCGGATGGTTCTTTATCAGGGCAATATTTTCGATAAGCTTGACTATGATTTATTGTATGAGCTCGCAGAGAGGATGTCAGATTGGCAATTTAATTTCTGTGGGAAGGTTGTATTTAATGATCCAGGTTGGGCAAAATTATGTTTGTTGCCCAATGTTGCTTACCTTGGCTTATTGTCTTCAGAAGAGCTTCGTGAGGAATGCTATAAATCAACAGTTGGGATTATACCATTTGTCCCCAGCGAGTATTTAATAAAGCGTTCATTCCCGTTAAAAACATTTGAGTATCTTGCTGCAGGTCTGCCCGTAGTCACTATTTCAATTACATCATTGCTGCCTTACTCTGATGTGTTGTTGTTTGCAGATACGACCGATGAATTTGAAATGGCTATTAAAAAAGCAGAAAAACTACGGTTTGACGAGAAACATCTATTGCGCCGTCTGGAAAAAGCCTCAATGCAGGACTATGATTTAAAATTTGCTGAAGTACTTAGTGTAATTGAGCATGAAATTTCTCTTAAAAAATCAGATAGTTCTATCTTAAACATAATTGTGCTCTATGAGCCAGCAAGCGTCCATGTAAGTACAATCAGAGAACATTTAAACAGCTTTAATTTGTTTTCCAAACATAAAGTATCCTACTTACCAGCGACACAGCATCTTGTTTGTGAGGCTAATCTTGATATATACGATGTGCTGTTAGTCCACTATTCAATTCGAGTTAGTGTGACCGATGGTGGCTGGACGCTCTCATCGTCTTATACAAATGCAATTCAAAAATTTGGTGGTTATAAGGTCTTATTTATGCAAGATGAATATGATTGTACCGAAACCGCTAGACAATGGATTTCAGGTTTAGGTATACACACTGTATACACTTGTGTTCCAACAAAATATATAGAGGAAGTCTATCCTAAACATCGTTTTCCACATGTTGATTTTGTTAACACGTTAACAGGCTACATTCCTGTTGCACAGTATTCTAAGCCAAAATATGGAAAAACAACTGAACGGTCAGTGTTGATCGGATATCGCGGTAGAGAGTTGCCGTATTGGTATGGGAGTTTAGGTCAGGAAAAATTACAGATTGGTATTGAGGTTAAAAAGTTTTGTCTTGAACAAGGTTTGAATGTTGATATTGAGTGGGAAGAATCAAAACGTATATATGGGGCAGGCTGGTATGATTTTTTAGGTAGCTGCAGAGCTACACTAGGAACTGAAAGCGGTGCAAATATTTTTGATTACGATGGAGTTGTTCGTAAAACAATAGAACAGAAGACAAGTGAAAATCCAAGTTTATTATATGCAGATATTCATGACGAATGTATCGCCCCTTATGAAACAATTAAAATGAATCAAATCTCCCCGAAGTTGTTTGAAGCTATTTCACTTAAAACGGCACTTATCCTATTTGAGGGAGAGTATTCTGATGTTCTCACTGCTAATCTGCATTATATCCCACTTAAAAAGGATTATACTAATATCAAAGAGGTCATTGCTTTGGTACAAGATGATAAATATATTAAAAAAATAACAGAACAAGCTTACACGGATATTATTGAATCTGGAAAATTTACTTACCAGAAATTTATAAATGAGTTTGACTCTTATATTGTTAGCAAGGCTAGGAAGCTTAACCAAAGTATGCAAGTTATTTATTCTTATGTTGGTTATTCGAGCAATGGATGTTTTAACTCTAATCAAAATTTTGATAATCTAATTACAAATCCTTCGAATGCGACTTTTGATTTAACTGAAGTTAAATTATTCCAAAAGGAGTACGAACTTAAGTTAAAGCAACAGGTTACAAATCTTTCGAGTGCGATTTTTAATTTAACTGAATTTAAATTATTCCAAAAGAAGTACGAACTAAATTTAAAGCAACAGGCTTTATTGTTAAAGCAACAGGCCTTATTGGTTGAAAATTACGACTTGTTGTGCAAAAGGAACGAATCACTTCCTGGCATATTAGTTAAATTAATTAAGTTAGCGCGCGTTGTTCTTCCTCGCCCACTAGTGAAGGTTGCACGAAGGTTCTGCCCTGAGTTTTTAAAAAAACAAATACGGCCTACCTTGACAAGAGTTAAGCTAAGTTAATTTATAGTTATAGAGATAACAATATGTGCGGTATAGCGGGTATATTTCTAAAAGATGCTATTGAAGCTCCCTCTGAAATTTTATTATCAGATATGATTCACACGATTAAGCATCGGGGGCCTGATGCGCAAAAAGTATGGACATCTAATGGTGTCGGGTTGGGTCATGCGCGGTTAAGTATTATCGATCTTCATGCTTCTTCAGACCAACCTATGCTTGATCCCGAAACCGGCAATATTATAGTTTTTAATGGCGAAATTTATAATTACATTGAGCTGCGAAATGATTTGCAATTGCTTGGTCATAAATTTGCCACTCAAAGTGATACGGAGGTTATTCTAAAAGCATATGTCGAATGGGGCGTTAATTGTTTAAACAAATTTAATGGCATGTGGGCATTTGCACTTTATGATCAAAAAGAAAAAACGTTATTTTGTGCACGCGACCGATTCGGAGTTAAACCTTTCACATACGGTATAACCACTAAAAATGAACTTGTTTTTGCCAGCGAGGCGAAAGCGATTACAACTCATTTTCCTGAGTTTAGACAAGTAAATATCGAGTTTCTTCTCAATTTTGTTGAGCGTGATTTTTTCGCCTGCTATAAAGAGACTTTTTATAAAAAAATATTTAACTTATTGCCAGGCCATTATTTTGTCATTAAAAATGGGGAGTTGCCACAACAGCATAGGTATTGGTCTTGGACCCCCGAAATTAATCCAGTGAAAAAGAGGGATGCTGAGATAATTTCTGAATTTAAAGAGCTGCTTATTGATTCAATACGGTTGCGGTTCCGAAGTGATGTGCCGGTGGGGGCATGTCTGAGTGGTGGGTTAGATAGCGGTACGGTGGTCGGCCTCGCGTCGCAATTGTATGACAAACGGTTACATACATTTTCATGTGTTTTCCCTAATACACCAGAATTCGATGAGTCAAGTTACATCGATGCTTCGGTTAAAAAATTCAATACAATTCCATCATACTCTGAGCCTAGTCATGACAATTTTATTGACTCAATGTATTTGTCTGTTTTTGAACAAGATGGGCCTACGGGTGGTCCTTCTATCCTGTCGCAGCGATCGGTGATGGAACTTGCGAGCAAGGATGTAAAAGTTGTACTTGATGGTCAAGGTGCTGACGAGGTATTGGGCGGGTACCACGGCTATTTTCATTACAGTCTTATGACCCATGCTCGTGCGTTTGGTAAGAAGAAGAGTTTAAGTAATTTGTACCGTTATGTTTCAAACGCTTCAAAGATAAAAAAACGTTCAGGTTCTAAAGTTGGAAGTTTATCGCAGTTTTTGGATTTGACGAGCACCCCTCCCAAATTTAATACGGGGAATATAAAAGAGACACAATTGGGGTATTTTACCGAGTTTGAAGGCGATGATCTCAACTCGCTTTTACTGGAGCATGTTTTTACAAATCTCTCTAACTTACTCCATTATGAAGATCGGAATTCAATGAGATTTTCAATTGAGTCAAGGTTGCCTTTCCTTGATTATCGCTTGGTAGAGCTTGCATTTTCATTACCTCATCAATATAAAGTTAGGGGTAGTACAACCAAATGGCTTTTGCACAATGTAGCCCGCGATGTTTTACCTCATAAAGTATTGCATAGAAAAGATAAGATGGGTTTTACTACACCTTCGCATAAATGGTTTTTAGAAGGTGATAATGTTAAATTTTTCGAACAGTATTTTAACGATGACAATTATATTTATAAGAGTATTTCGCCGTATATGCGAGAATTTTTACTGAGTTCTTTTAATTCACTTTCAGCACCCCAAAATCATACTCCCGCTGCTGGGGGTAATTTTAACGCTTTATGGCGGTTCTTTACTGCGAACATGTGGCTGGAGTCATTGAATTAATAAGTGGTTGTTTGGCATCTGTATTTTTAGTTGAGTTTTTGGCACTATGGAAAATAAAAACGAAGAATCGCATGTTTTTATTATAAAATAAATCTGGACTAGGTAAAGAAGATGGAAGGGAAGCAACTAAACATTCTACTCTTATGTAATAAACCTAATGTTGGTAACGATGCAAATACCATCGTCGATCACATAGAGGCATTTGAAAGTTACTCTTCGCATAACGTTTTGTTATGCTCGAATCTTGGTGACCTGTCCGTAAAATTAAACCTGGATCGATTTGATGTAGTTATTATTCATTACTCCTTATGTCTATTGAATAACTATTATATTTCAAAGGACTCAAAACGGAGATTACGTAATTATAAAGGGCTTAAAGTAGTCTTCATTCAGGATGAGTATCGCCGAATTGATCAGATGATCAGTGAGCTTTCTTACCTGGATATTGACGTATTGTTTACCTGTTTCCCTGAACAGGAAATGAAACTAATTTACCCTGAATCAAAGCTGCCTAAAGTTGCTCTTTATAACAATTTGACGGGGTATGTTCCTGAGCGTCTACTCCACTTTAACGATCAACAGCTCATGTCTTCGCGGTCTACTCATATAGCGTATCGTGGTCGCAAACTCCCATACTGGTATGGGGAACTTGCCTATGAAAAATGGAATATTGTCGATCAATGGTTGGAGCATACATCTGGAACTAGTTTGAAGGCCGATGTTTCCTATAATGAAAAAGATCGAATTTATGGTGATAACTGGGTTAAATTTCTTTCATCCTGCAAAACAACGTTGGGGGTTGAAAGTGGTGCCAGTGTGATGGATTTTAGCGGGGATCTTGAGCGGGAGATTGATCTACATCAGTTGACCCATCCAAATGATTCATTCCACACCGTGCAACAAAAATATTTGCTGGAATTTGAAGGGAAGTATAAGTTAAATCAGATATCGCCCCGTTGTTTTGAGGCTATCGCGCTTAAAACGGTTCTAGTCCTCTATGAGGGGGAATACTCAGGGATACTTGTCCCGGGTCGCCACTACATTATGCTGAATAAAGACTTTGGTAACATTAAAGCGGTAATTACCCAACTTCAGGACGATGAGTTCTTGCAGAATATGGCGGATGTTACCTTTCAAGAAATAGCTCTTAATCCTGAATATAGTTATCAGCATTTTGTTGAGCATGTAAGCAAAATTATAAATTTTGAGTTTGTAGACCGTGGCATTATCAAAACCACAACAGAATACAATGACGATGAATTTCAGCGCGACATTAAGTATCTCTCCTTGAAAAGTAAATTCTATAAACACCGGTTGGCGTTATATCAAAAATTACCTGTAAGTGTGCGTTTACTGGTGCGGGGGGTTGTGAGACCGAAGTCGGCTGTGAAATATATGTTCAGACTATTGTTTAGTGTGCTGCGCCCTGGGAAAAACACGAAATGAATAAGCCTAACATTCTTTTTTTGGCCGACACTACTCATCACACCAAAGCAGTAACGGATCATATCCAAGCGATTACGACCAGCGATGACATTAATTGGCATATCGTTAATCCACTAGTCTGTAAGACCATTGATAAATTTGATTTTGCTTTGTTTGATGCCGTTGGTCTGCACTATTCGGTTAAACCGTACAATAACTACTATTTGTCCAAATCATTAAAAGCAAAAATAGCTGATTTCCAAGGAGCTAAATTCCTCTTTTTGCAGGATGAATATCAAAAAGTGAATCAGGTGCAGGCGTTCATCGCAGCCCTTGGGTTCCATTTATTATTTACGTTGGTGAACAAACAAAATATCGATATTGCCTATCCTGACTCACGCCTATCGCGATTAAAGAAAGTGACCGTGTTAACCGGGTATGTTCAAGATTATATGAAATCGATTGTTTCTTTACCCGTTCATGCAAGAGGAATCGACGTTTCCTATCGTGGCAGACGATGTGAGTATTGGTTGGGAGCGTTGGCGCATGAGAAAGAATTTATTGCGACCGAGTTTGTAAAGCCCGCAGTAAGGCAGGGGTTGAAACTTGATATTAGCCTGGAAGAATCTGACAGATTGTATGGTGAAGCCTGGTTTCAATTACTGGCGAATTCCAGAGCAGTACTGGGTACGGAAAGTGGAGCCAGTATTTGGGATTTTGATGACACCGTCAGGCATAAAACGAATCAGTACCTCGGCAAACATAAAAATGCCGATTTTGAATCTGTCTATGAGCATGTATTAAAACCGTTTGATGGCAAGATTCTTTATAATGCAATTTCACCAAGGGTGTTTGAGGCTGCTGCTACTAAAACACCGATGATCATGTTTCCCGGATTTTATAGTGGCGTTTGCAAGCCGGATTTACATTACATTGTGTTGGAAAAAGATTTTTCTAATATTGATGACGTGATTTTAAAATTAAGAGATCACGATTACTTACAATCAATAGCTGACAGGGCGTATTCAGATCTAATTGAGTCAGATTTGTATTCGCAGCATGTGTTCTCACAATTGGTTTCTAGTGAGTTATTAAAAGAAATAAAGCTTGGTAAAACTGCAGGCTCAGAATCTGCAATATGTAAGGATATTGATGAGAAAACACAAAAATACCGGCTCCTTAATCAATTTCGTTGTTTTTATACAGAGTTTGGTTTTATTGTTCGTAATTTTTTAACGCTACTCCTTGATCCAAAACATTCATTTTTAGAAAAATTTAACACCTTGGCGGCGGGGATGAAACGGTATCTTGCCTATTTGTTGCCGAGATTGAAGCGGCGCGACTAACATATCAATTGATAGGGATTACAATGCCTGTACTATATCAGTATTCACATTTTTTAGCTCTATCAAATGGGTGCTACGCAGGGCAAGAGCGTCAAAGTTCAAATTCCTAACACCTTTTCCCTATATTCGTCATAAAGACTCGCTTTTCGTCTTTTTCGAGGAACTGAAAACTTTGATTCCGACTCTTTTCTTATCAAATTCAACGCAAGGTGTCGCATAACACTCATGTTCTCTGCAGCCACTCCCCGTCTAATTCTTGAGTCATCTTCTTTAAACGTAACATCCATAACCCAATGCAAGGAATTTTCAACGTGCCAATGACATCGGATTGCATGGTTGATTTTAGGCGCATTAGCCTCAAGTGAGCTAATATAATAACGTTTTTCCTGAGTAACAACATTATTAATGTCACGAGAAGATATAATGCAAATCAAACTTTTTAAATCAGCCCACTCTTTGCGAAAATCTTTAAGGTAATCAGGTAAAGGAATAGCATAACAAACTCTTGATTCAATTCGTCCATGACCATAATCATTTTCTTCAGCTCTAGAGTGCTCAACAGCCGCAAAATTTTTTTTAATCGCTGTTGAAAAAAAATCGCTCACCATCTCTTGTAGTTCGCTTTGATTCCCTTTGAGTGCTAAAACATAATCGGCTTCGCATTCACGTATTTTTTTTGCAATATCGCGTTGGCATCCCATTGCATCAATAGTAACAATACATCCTTTTAGTTCCAGAATATCAAGCAACTGCGGGATTGCCGTTATCTCATTAGATTTTGTATCTGTTTTTTGCTGCCCTAAAACCACGCCATTTTGGCAAGCCCATGCACTAACCATATGGATCGCTGCTTTACGATTCTTTTTATCGTAAGAGCGACGGGCTTGTTTTCCATCAATGGCTACGATTTCTCCATCTGTTATTTTAGCTATCGATTGAACCCAGCTTATAAAACAGGATTGAAGTGCTTTTGGTGATAAACAAGACATCACTCGAGCAACCGTATCATGACGAGGTATACCATTTTCGTAAGGCAAAAATTTTCTCAGCCAATCCAATTTACCATGTCCAAAATCTTCTATGGCTTCCCAGCCGTCAAATCCAGAAACAATTGCGCTGATACAGAGAAATACAATCTCTATTAGTGGGTAATCTGTCCGGCCTCTTACACGTGGATCGGGTAAATCACCAAAATACTCTACTAAACCATTAGACATTCAAATAGCCTCATTTTATAAAATGTGGCTATTTGATCATAGCTCGCTGCTATTTAAAAGATTTTGGTGATCTTGCCCTGGGGTGCTACGATGGTTGTTTATCCATAAGTGAACTAAGAAAGCACGGTAACATTGGATTATGAACTTTCAATGCATTGGATGGTGAGCTGATAGTCATTGATAATCAATTTTATCATTGTTCAAATGGCAGCGTCCGTATTGCTAAAGATAATGAAATGTTACCTTGGGCAGCTATTCGCAAGGGAAACAAACACGATATTACATGGATTATTACGGCGCCGAAGATCTTGTTTATCAAAACAACAATGGCATTGGGTATATTGGTAACACTCCTTGGAATACTTGTGTAAATGGTAAGTGCTATAAAGCTTTTTACGCGATGGAAATCATACCGTTTTAGTTGGTTTAGGTGGGGAATCGGGCCCGGGTTCTATTGAAAATAATTGATGAAGTTGATTACACTTTTTGGTATTGAGAGATTCATTTCGAGAAAATCTCCAATAATTTAATCTTAACTTCCTTGACGCTACCATTTTGGTAACATATACTTATGAGAATAATAGCAAAGAGCCAATTGAAGAAATATTGGGAGAAATCCGGCAATGAGCAGTCTCAGCCATACTTGAATGAGTGGTATCATTTTTGTTTAAAACAAAACTGGCGAACCCCTCAAGATATCAAGAACATGCTGCGGAATGCCTCATTCATTGCTAACGAACGAGCCGTTTTCAATGTTAAGGGTAATGAATATCGAATTATTTGCGCTATTGATTACCCTAGAATGGTGATGTTTATAAAGTTTGTAGGCTCTCATAAGGAATATGATCGAATTAATGCTGCAGAGGTAGAACTAAATGATTAAGCCTATTCATAATGAAACTGATTATCAGCAAGCCTTAAAACGTATTGAGGCACTTTGGGGTGCAAAAGAAGATACAACGGAAGGTGATGAGCTTGATATCTTACTTGTTTTAGTAGAAGGGTATGAAAATAAACATTATCCAATGCCTCCATCTGATCCGGTAGATGCGATTTTATTTTTAATGGATCAAATGCACTTAAGCAGAAAAGATTTGGAGCCTTTTCTTGGCCCCAGAAGCCGAGTAAGCGATGTTTTGAATAGGAAACGTAGTTTGACTTTGCCACAGATTGTTAAGCTTCATAAGGAGTTGCATATACCTTATGAAAGTTTAATTGAAGAGCAGCGATATTTATAGCGTAGCAAAAATCTCATTTGATCGCCTCCAAATCAAGCAACCGGTGTATCTGCCCAATCAAATAAAATGGAATGGATATAAATAAATATTTTACCGGATTTCCTAAGTTATCTTTCACTGCCACATTGATTTTACTTGGAATATCGGAGTTAATTCGCATAGCCATTGGAAGTTTTTTTAATCCCATAAAAACATGCAATGACTTTAAGCTTCCTGTAGTGCCGGCTTTAACCTCGATGGGTATTATTTTATTACCATGCTGGATGATATAATCAATTTCAGCATTCGATCCGATTTCTTCCCGATGCCAACAATACAAAGTGGGTTCAATATAGGGAGGGGAGATGGTTCTTAATAGTTGGCCAACAACCTGTTCTGCCACGGCGCCGTTATTAATCATAATAATTTCATCTGCTGACTTGATTTGATTTAAATTAAGACCAAGCGCTGTGCTGCATAAACCAATATCCATGAAAATTTCTTTAAAATATTTTTCTTTAATTTCAGCTGCTAGAGGAACGCCATTTGCTGAACTGCTTTGTACGCGATGACAAATACGAGCCTTTTCTAACAGATCCAATATTTGCTTAATTGTAGCGGCTTGCACGGCTTGATTAACTTTACTAAATACAAATTTTTGGCCAAGCATCCTTGGAATGGTTGACATGACTTCATCTAATCGTTCTGTTGATATGCGACCTTTGTATTTAGAGAAATCATCGCGGTAAGTCGCCAATAAATCATTTTGGATCTGGCTAACCCTGCTTAGTGACCGCTCCATACTCCAATTAGAGACTACTGCCGGTAAACCACCAATAAGCAGGTATTCTTTAGATAAAGTGGTTAATAGTTCATGGATTGCAGCGGGAATTTCGATGCTCAAATCGTAATTCGCCAAATAATCATAAAGAGACTGTTTATTATTTGCTAATAAAAATTCTTCAAATGACAACGGCTCTAAATGCATATAACTGATTCGACCCACGGGCATACTAAAAGAATGTTGTGCTAATACAAATTCTAATAAAGAACCGGCTGCAATAACGGGTAATTCGGGTAAATCTTCAGCAAACCACCGGAGTTTTCCAAATAATTGTGGCGTCCCTTGTATCTCGTCCAGGAACAATAAACAATTTTCAGGATCAATTTTTTGGTTTAATATCGTACTTAAATTTAATAAGATTTGCGCTGGATCATTAGAATCAAACAGACTGGCGTAGGATGGTTGTTTTTCGAAATTAAGTTCGATTAATTGCTTTCCTGATTTCTCAGCAAGATGTCTAACCAGCCATGTCTTACCAACCTGCCTTGCACCTCGAATGACCAAAGGTTTTCGGTCTGGTGAACTCAGCCAAGTATTCAGATAAGCTAATAAAGTTCTTTTCATATGAATAGTGCTTTCATGGATAACATACTAAATTATAAGCCCTAATATAGTTAAGTCAATAAAACAGACGGTTGTTTTGTTGAGCAAGTCAATAAAACAACCGTCTGTTTTGTTGAGTAAACATGTAAAATGGTCGGTTGTTAAGGTGTGATGCTTGTAAGACAATCTAATTATCGATAGTCTCCTCTTTTTCAAACATCAAACTACTTATGCTTGACGTAATTAATCTAAATTTTGACTACGCAGAAAAACCGCTGCTGCAAGGCGTGCAGTTTTCATTGGATAAAGGGTCTCTTCTACATTTGCGCGGTGCTAATGGGGCGGGGAAGACGACTTTATTAAAACTGCTGGCGGGTTTACTGCATCCAAGCCAGGGTGAGATTCGCTACCAAGGAACACCGATAGCGGCCGATCTTGCGACTTATCAGCGCAATATCTGTTATGTGGGACACAAACCCGGGGTCAGTCTGTTGCTGACTGTACGTGAAAATTGCCGTTTTGATCTCCAGCGCCATCGAAGCGCCTTGTCTATAGATGCATTATTGGCGCTATTTTCATTAAGCGATTTAGCGGACATGCCTTGTGGCTTGTTGTCCGTGGGGCAACGGCGGCGCGTAGGGTTGATGCGTTTATTGATGTCTGATGCGCCTCTATGGCTTTTAGATGAACCTTTGGTTGCCCTTGATACAGAAGCCGTTACCCTGTTAATGCAATGCCTTGCCGATCATCTGGCGAAAAAGGGCCAAGTGATTTTGACTTCGCATCAGAATTTGCCATTAAACGATGGAGATTATCAGGAGTATTGTTTGTGATAAATCTGCTAACCGTCGTCAAACTGCAATTGCAAAGAGAGGCACTCCTGCACTTGCGACAGCTGCGTTTAATTATCAATTCATGCCTCTTTTTTTTAATGATCATGGTTTTTTTCCCGCTGACCATGCCCCCTGAGCCAGCGTTGTTGCGCACCATAGCACCTGGGTTGGTATGGATCGCGATGTTATTGGCTATGTTGTTGTCCGCAGAGCGTTTGTTTCAGCAAGATTACGATGATGGCATCATTGAGCAATGGCTGGTGTCAGGCTACCCAGTCAGCCTGTTTGTGGCGGCAAAAATAGTGATGCATTGGCTACTTAACATGCTGCCTATGCTCATTCTCTCGCCAATAGTAGCTATTCTCTTTGCACTGAACGGCTATGAAACTGTTATTTTGATGCTTAGTCTCATATGTGGGTCACCAGCAATCCTCTTTCTCTGCGCGTTGGCGGCGGCATTCAGTACAGGGCTAAAACAGAAGGGCGTGTTAATGGCGCTTATTCTGCTGCCGTTGACGATACCCGTGATGATCTTCGGCAGCGGTGCGATCATCGCTGCAATGCAGGGATTTGCAGTGCAGGGGCATTTGGCCTTGTTATTGGCAATCTCCTTGTTGGCGGCGGGTTTCTTGCCGTTTGCTATAGCTGGGGTGATTCGTATTAGTCTAGTTGAGTAGCACTGGATAAAACGCTAAAAAGGGCTCTTCTTGCAAGAACCCTTTTTTTGAAAAATAGAAATTAGCGTCGCTGTACGTTAACGTTTGTGTTGAGTTGTTTTCTTAGGGGAGGGTGTTTCTTCAGGGGTATCCGATTCCGTACCTCTTTTTGATTCTTGCAATTTACTACGCATTTCAAATGCTGGATTTGCTTCTTGTGGCATGAAACTTTTAAGGTGCGCGATACCATGCGTCAGTTTATTTTTCATTTTAGTATCCGTTTCTGCTTTGAGGTCTTGATTTAATGTAGCAAGAATTTCAGCAAAGCTGCCTACATATAATTTACCGTTGCCGCATGAGTAAAAGTGGTCATCCTGCATCTTGCCATCGACCACCCAGGTTGCGAGAAATTCGTGGTTTTTTGCCTGCTCCGTAAAAAATTGTTCAGCAGATTTACGATCAGGGAACGTCAGTGTGCCATCTTTAGCGATTTCAAGTTCTGGGAATTTCTTCTTGTAATTTTTAATAACGTCACGCCAATGATTATCTTGGGGTGATTGAGGTTTTATATTAACCTCATGTTTAAGCAATGGTTTGGTTTCTTGCGCGTTGAGTTCCTGCTGTCTGCGTAATTTTTCCGCTTCTAGGCGAGCAAGTTCAAAGTTTTTGTCATTATCTCTTTTGTTTTGTTCTTCTGTTTTTGACTTGCGTGACATCTTAAGTCTCCAAATGTATTTATTGGGTAAATTAGCAACAAAGTGGTTTATTAAATAGTAGCCCATATATAAATAGAGAGCAAGATAATAATCAACATGCATGAGCCTGAACGTTCATGACGGTTATACTTTATCCATTAGTCTGTTAAATAAAGACACGAATCAAAATGCATGGTAAAATTTTCATCTTTTTGTGATTTAATTGTTTCCTATGTGGAAGATATTGTATCAACTGGCTTCGCCTAAAACGTTCTACCAAATGTCGGGACGATGGATTCCTTGGCTTGCCGTGAGCACTTTGCTTATCCTTTTTTCCGGTATACTTTGGGGGCTTGTTTTTGCACCACCCGATTACCAGCAGGGTGATGCCTTTCGAATTATTTACGTGCATGTGCCTAGTGCTTTCTTATCTATGGCACTCTATGGCTGGATGGGTTTTCTTGCTTTATTGCTACTGGTTTGGCGTATCAAAATGGCGGGGGTTCTCCTGGCTATTGTGGCGCAACTAGGTGCTTGCATGGCTTTTTTGGCGTTGGTGACTGGCAGTATTTGGGGTAAGCCCATGTGGGGGACCTGGTGGGTATGGGATGCGCGCTTGACCTCCGAATTGATCTTGCTGTTTCTTTATGGTGCTATCTTGGCTACAGCCAATGCTTATCAGGATAAGGATCAAGGCGATAAAATCGTGGCTATTTTGACCTTGGTTGGTTTGGTGGATTTGCCCATCATTCATTACTCGGTTTATTGGTGGAACACGTTGCACCAGGGATCGACTCTTTCTGTTTTTGCAAAACCTAAAATCCATGCCAGTATGCTTTATCCCTTGTTGTTGACGCTGATAGGCCTTTCTCTTTACTGTTTGCTGTTGATTGTATTAAAAGTGCGCAACGAGTTGTTGCTCCGTGAACGGCGTCAAAGTTGGGTGCGGACGATTGTTGAGGGTGGTTGTTTATGAGTCAGTTCACACAATGGTTAGCAATGGGCGGTTACTCCATCTATGTCTGGCCTGCTTATGGTTTACTTTGTGCCGTGTTAACGCTGAATATTGTGAGCGTGAAATTACAGCGCGTGCGCACGCGTAAAAGACTGCAACGTTGGTTTAAACGACATTGAGTATGAATCCCGCCCGTAAACGCAAACTTGTTATGATACTGCTTATCAGTAGTATTTTGGCTGCCGCTACCTTTCTGGTTCTGTATGCGCTACGGCAAAATATTAGTTTATTTTATTCCCCCACTCAAATTGCTAGCGGACAAGCGCCGCTTAATCACGCTATTCACGCGGGCGGCATGGTTGTTAAAGGTAGCGTGTTACACGGTGGTGCGGATGGTTTGTCGGTACAATTTAAGATAACGGATTTTAAACACACAGTTGACGTCAACTACCATGGCATTTTGCCCACCTTGTTTCGTGAAGGGCAGGGGGTAGTAGCAGAAGGGCAGCTTGTTGATAACAATCATTTCAGTGCGAACGAAGTATTGGCGAAGCACGACGAAAATTACATGCCACCTGCGGTTAAAGATGCACTGGCTAAAGCTGGGAAAGAATAAACTATGATTGCTGAAATGGGTTCGTTTTGTCTGGTGTTGGCCTTGCTGTTTGCCGTACTGCTTGCTGTAGTGCCCACGTTAGGTTTGTGGCGGCAAAAACCGGATTGGATTGCAGCAGGGCGCGTTTATGTCTGCGGGCAGTTTTTATTTGTAGCGTTTGCCTATTGTTGTTTGACGCTTTGTTTTTTGCGTGATGATTTTACCGTACTTTATGTATTAACCAATTCGAGTTTGCAGCTGCCCTGGTTTTATAAACTTTGTGCGGTATGGGGGGGGCATGAAGGCTCAATGCTATTGTGGATAGCGATTCTAAGCACTTGGATGGTTGCAGTTAATTTTTTAAGTGCATCACTTGATGAGACTATGCGTGCACGAGTTTTGGCAGTGCTTGGCTGGCTGAGCATTGGTTTTATTCTTTTTCTGTTAACAACGTCAAATCCCTTTGCACGGCAATTTCAGGTTTTACACAGCGAAGGCCGTGATTTAAATCCATTGTTGCAAGATCCGGGCTTTTTGTTTCATCCGCCGATGTTGTATATGGGCTATGTTGGTTTTTCCGTAGCGTTTGCTTTTGCCATTGCGGCCCTGTGGGCCGGTCGTGTGGAAACCTCATGGGCTAAATGGACGCGCCCATGGACTCTGGCTGCCTGGTGTTGTTTAACGGCAGGAATCACGTTGGGCAGCTGGTGGGCTTATCGTGAGTTGGGCTGGGGTGGTTGGTGGTTTTGGGATCCGGTTGAGAATGCCTCTTTTATGCCATGGCTTGTAGGGACAGCATTATTGCATTCACTCGCAGTCAGCGAGCAACGCCAGCAATTTAAAGCCTGGACGTTGTTATTAGCCATTAGTGCCTTTTCATTAAGCTTGGTCGGTACGTTTTTAGTGCGCTCCGGTGTGTTGACGTCGGTGCATGCGTTTGCCGTTGATCCGCAACGTGGTTTGTATATTTTGGTTTTTTTATTCGTAGTCATCGGTGGCTCGTTGCTGCTGTTTGCTCTACGTGCTCAAGCTTTGACACGCCGTGACCAACCAGCGGTGGTTTCGCGTGAAAGCGCATTGCTGTTAAATAATGTCTTTCTTGCGGTCGCGATGTTAACTGTGTTGATGGGGACGGTTTATCCGCTGCTTGTCGATGGCCTTGGTTTAGGAAAATTATCAGTAGGCGCGCCTTATTTTAATGCGGTTTTTGTGCCGCTTATGATCCCGTTATTGTTGCTAATGGGCGTAGGAATTCATTTGAAGTGGCAACGGGATAGCTTAAAAAAAATACTGTCCAGACTCAGTGTTGTGGGCATGTTTAGTCTTTTTTTACCGGTGGTGTTGGTGTTTGCAACCGGTAACGAGATGAATGGCTCGGTACTATTGGGATTAAGCCTCGCGCTTTGGGTGTTGCTCAGCACCTTTAACGCCTTGTATCAGCGCATAAAACAACGGGGTGTGCGTGCATTGAGTCAGGCATATTGGGGCATGGTTGTTGCACATTGTGGCGTTGCTGCAACGGTGATTGGTATTGCGGTATCGACCGGGTTTGGCGTGCAGGATGATGTGAAATTAGCCCCGGGCGAAGCGGCGATGCTGGCAGGTTATCGCATAGAATTTGTCAGCGAAGAAGCATTAGTCGGCGCTAATTATCATGGCACTAAAACGCGTTTTATAATCAGTCGCAATGATCGACAAACAGAAATTTATCCGGAAAAACGTATTTATAATATTGGCAAAATGGCGATGACCGAATCGGCAATTGATGTGACGCCATTTCGTGATTTGTATGTAGCCCTGGGCGAGCCGCTGGATGGGCACGCCTGGTCGGTACGCTTGTATTACAAACCCTTCGTGCGCTGGATTTGGGGCGGGGGCTTTATGATTCTGGCGGGCGGATTACTAGCTTTGGCCGATCGACGTTATATGACGCAGCAACAAAAAAAACCGGCATGCACGCATGAGGCTAGTGTATGAAAATAACGCGTTTTATACCCTTGTTTGTGTTTGCTCTGCTGGTTGTTTTTTTCTGGCGGGGCTTGTCGCTTGATCCGCAAAATCTTCCTTCAGCACAAATCGGTAAATCAGTGCCGCCATTTCAATTGCCAACATTAGGCGATGACACGGTGCATTTCACATCCACTCAATTGCATGGGCAACTATCGTTACTTAACGTTTGGGCAAGCTGGTGCGCTTCCTGTGCCGATGAGCAATTTTTTTTGTCGCAGCTAGCCAAACAGGGCCTGGTAATTTACGGGTTGAATTATAAAGATAATCCACAAGATGCTACGAAATGGCTGGCGGAATGGGGAAACCCCTACAAGATGATTGGCGCTGATAGTGGGGGAAGAGTTGCTATTGAGCTGGGCGTGTATGGTACTCCGGAAACATTTCTCATTGATAAAGCCGGGATCATTCGCTATCGCCATGCAGGGGTATTGAATGAGGTGGTTTGGGATAAAGAATTTATGCCGCGCATCAAACAATTGGAGCATACAGCATGAGGCGCCTGATTTGTATTCTATTGCTGTGTTTGAACCAGACAACGGCATTTTCCAATGGTCTTTATCCGTTGGATACGCCTGGACAAGATGCGCAGTTTAGTCATTTGCTGCGCGAATTACGTTGCCTTGTTTGTCAAAACCAAGACTTGGCCGATTCAAACGCTGAACTTGCCAAGGATTTGCGTCATGAAGTGTATGTGTTGGTGAAAGCCGGAAAAACTGACAATGAGATCATACAGCACCTGACAACACGTTATGGCGATTTTATTTTATTCAAGCCACCGGTGAAGGCAGTTACCGCGCTGCTTTGGTTTGGGCCGGCGTTATTTTTGCTGTTGGGCTTGTTTATCTTTTGGCATACTTGTTTAAGGCGACTACCCCATGAATGAACTGTGGTTTATAGCCGGTTTTTTTGTATTGTTGATGATCGCATTAGCGATAGTCTTTTATCCTTTACGCAAAAAAAAACTGGCAGTGGCAGCTCTTGCACCGATTGTTATTGTGATAGTCATCCTCGCGTACTGGCGTTGGGGCTCATGGCTAGACTGGCAGCGTTATGTGCAGCAAGAATCAAAACAAGAGCAAGTGCAGGCTATCCTGAAATCAATGAATGGCCCGCAGGAAATAATTGATAAGTTGCAGGCGCAATTAGCTACGCAGCCTGAGAGCGCACGCGGTTGGTATTTGTTAGGCCGGTTGTATGCCAGTCAAAATGACTGGCCGCGTGCGCAGGATGCATTTGCCAAGGCGCATCAACTAAAAGCCGATGATGAGCAGATAACCATTAATTATGCGCAAAGCATCTGGCAATTAAATCAACAAAAGTTTAATGAGAACAGCCGACGTTTATTTAAAATAGTACTGGAAAAAAACGCTAACCAGCCTGATGCCTTAGCCATGCTTGCGATGGATGCATTCATGAGCCATGATTATCAAAAGGCGATCGATTACTGGCAACGACTACTGAAGTTGGCGCCGCCAGAATCCGATGACGCAAAAGCGATCCAGAAGGCGATTGCTAAAGCACAATCGTTGATGGCCGACAGCACAAGTCGGCACCTCTCCATTTAGTGTTGACCGCTTGTTGTAGGTTGGTGCTGAGCGGTAGCGAGGCCCAACAAGGGCGCCTCCTGTAGCACGACCGTTGGGCTTCGCTGTGCTCAGCGCCAACCTCAACCTACGGTACTACGTCGTGCTGAAGGCCGCTAAAAATTGGCTGTCACGCGCATTAAGCCATCGCATCCTCTTCCTGCAGTGCTTTTAAAAATTGCCGGCCATAGTGGGTGAGCACGACCGTTGGGCTTCGCTGTGCTCAGCTCCAACCTCAACCTACGGTACTACGTCGTGCTGAAGGCCGCTAAAAATTGGCTGTCACGCGCATTAAGCCATCGCATCCTCTTCCTGCAGTGCTTTTAAAAATTGCCGGCCATAGTGGGTGAGCTTGTATTGTCCCACTCCTGAAACGGACAATAAATCATCCATGGTTTGCGGTTTTATCCGAGCCATTTCATGCAGGGTGGTATCGCTGAAAATCATAAATGGCGGCTTGTTTTCTTCATCTGCCAGTTTACGGCGTAAAACGCGTAATAATTCAAATGTAGGATTGCTGGCTGGCGTAAGCTTGCTGCGTTCTTTTTTCTTTTTACCACTTTCTTTTAATTCATAATTCTGCACGGTTAATGCGATGTTTTCCTCGCCTAGCAACACCGGTTTAGCCTTGGCGGTCAGGCGCAGTACATTGAAGCGATCCGTATCTTGAAAGCAGTAATTGCGGTGAATAAGCTGCCATGCCAAATGTTTCCAATAAGCGGCCGGTTTGTCTTTGCCAATAGCAAACGTTGATAATTCATGATGACCGGCTTGTTTTATTTTTTCAGACAGGCTGCCGCGCAAGACATCAATCACATGCATAAGCCCATAACTTTGCCGTAGTCGATAAATGCACGATAATAATTTTTGCGCATCAACCGTGGCATCAGTCATTTCAGGCGGGTTATCGCAGATATCACAACTACCGCAAGACTGGTCATAACACTCATTAAAATAGCGTAATAGAATTTGGCGGCGACAATGTGTGGCTTCGGCAAAGGCCAACATATGATTGAGCTTGTTATTTTCAACCCGTCTTTGTTCTTCACCCTGGTTGGCGGCAATAAAGCCTCGCAGCCGGGCACTATCGGCAGGATCATAAAGCAGCAAGGCTTGCGCGGGTAGGCCGTCACGTCCGGCACGTCCGGTTTCCTGGTAATAGTTTTCAATTGTTTTGGGTAAATCATAATGGACGACAAAGCGCACATTGGGCTTATCAATTCCCATACCAAAAGCGATGGTGGCGACCACAATGTCGATACGATCATAGCGAAATGCTGTTTGTACGTCGCGACGCTCTTTATGCTCAAGACCTGCATGATAAGCGCGAGCACGATAGCCTAATTCTTTCAGTTTTTCGGCGACGCGCTCAACATTGGCACGCGTGCCACAGTAGATTATTCCCGATTGTTGCGCTTGCGATTCCAGGAATTGATTTAATTGTTTGATGGCATTGTTTTTAGCAACGACGCTGTAATGAATATTAGGACGATTAAAGGAAGCGATATATTGCTTTGGTTGATAATTTAATCTACGCAGAATATCTTGCTGCGTTTGCTTGTCCGCGGTTGCCGTTAAAGCCACAATGGGGACGTCAGGAAAATGTGTTTTCAGCGCACCCAGGGCGGCATATTCGGGTCTGAAATCATGGCCCCATTGTGAAATGCAATGTGCTTCATCAATGGCAAATAGAGCCAGTGGGCATTCCTCCAGGCGCTCAAGAAACGCCTCACTCAGTAATCGTTCGGGAGCGATATACAAAAGATCCAGCTCGCGATTATGGAGTTGGCTAAGGACTGCGCGTGCCTCACTGCTATTTAATGAAGAATTATAATAAGCCGCCCGTATTCCCAGTAGTTTTAAGGCGGTAACTTGATCTTCCATCAAGGCAATCAGGGGTGATACGACAATGCCAACACCGTCGCGCAACAGGGCGGGAATTTGATAACAGAGCGATTTTCCACCGCCAGTGGGCATGAGGACCAATAAATCCTGTCCCGCAGTCAGGTCATTAACAATATCTTCCTGCGGTGGACGGAAGGCATCGAAGCCATAATAGTCTTTTAAAATTCGGGTGGCGTTGGTTGGCGCTAAGATTTCCATGTGATTGTTCTTTTTCTTCTTTCATGGGCGCTAAAAATTGGCAATAATAGCATTGTTTATCAGGGCATCCTATAGTTGTGCTTTGTCTCAATCATACAAAAACCGTGAAGGTGCTAATTAGGGAATTTCATGGGGTTTAAATCAGGAGTAAAAGGCAATGCAGTTTCAACTCAATGAAGAACATCATGCTTTCCGTGATGCAGCGGCTGAATTTGCACGCAATAAATTATTACCGAATGCTGACAAATGGGATGAGGAATGCCATTTTCCGATGGACGTATTGCGTGAAGCCGCACAACTTGGGATGGCGGGGATAGTTGTTCGTGAAGACATTGGTGGCTCCCAATTAACTCGTCTGGATTCAGCGCTCATCTTTGAACAACTAGCCGCGGGTTGCGTGAGCACCAGTGCTTATCTATCTATTCACAACATGGTGGCGTCCTTAGTTGATCGCTATGCTCACGAGAAATTAAGAGCAGCGTGGGGCCCTCGTCTGACCTCAATGGATGTCTTCGCCAGTTATTGCTTGACCGAACCAGAATCAGGCTCAGATGCAGCTTCCTTAAAAACGCGAGCAGTGATTGAGGGTGAGGACTATGTGATTAATGGTGCTAAATCATTTATTTCCGGGGGCAGCGTCAGTGATGTTTATTTGTGCATGGTGCGAACCGGTGATGATTCTCATCATGGCATCAGCTGCATTCTTATTGAAAAAGACAGGCCGGGTTTGAGCTTTGGTAAGCTTGAGAACAAAATGGGCTGGCGTAATCAGCCTACAGCCATGGTTTATTTCGAGGATTGCCGGGTACCCATTAGCAATCGTGTTGGCGACGAAGGGATGGGGTTTAAAATTGCCTTGAATGCCTTGAATGGCGGGCGCGTAAATATCGCTGCATGCTCCCTTGGTGGAGCGGCAGCTTGTTTGCGCATGACCCAGTCCTACATGGATGAGCGCAAACAATTTGGTAAATCACTGAGCAAAATACAAGCCTTACGCTTTTATTTTGCCGATATGCTCACCGATTATGAGGCGGCACGGCTGATGGTCTATCGCGCCGCAGAAGCATTGGACACGAATCACCCGCATGCACCGATGTATTGCGCGATGGCAAAACGTCTGGCGACAGATGTAGCCTTCCAGATCAGCGATAAAGCCATGCAATTGCATGGGGGATATGGGTATTTACGCGATTATCAGATTGAACGAATTTTCCGTGATTTACGGGTGCACCAGATTCTTGAAGGCACGAACGAAATTATGCGTGAGATCATTGCGAAAGCAGTATTGGATGAAGAATATATAATCGATTAACAGGAGTTAATAATGAATTTGATCGAACAAAGTTTGGATAATAACGGTATTCTCATGCTTACCTTAAATCGGCCCGATAAATTAAATGCTTTAAGTTCCGACACACTGCTGGCACTTTCTGAGTTATTCACTGCCGCTAAAAATAAGCCTGAGGTCAAAGGACTGCTGCTAACCGGCACTGGCAAAGCATTTTGTGCGGGTGCAGATATCAGTCGTTTGGCTGAATGTGATGCGCAAAGTGGCTATCAATTCGCGTGTTTTGGTCAGGATGTATTTAGGCAATTAGAAACGATGGGTAAGCCGTCCCTAGCAGCTATCAATGGCTACGCTTTCGGTGGTGGTTGTGAGTTGGCTATGGCGGCAACTTTAAGAATCGCAGCGACCACGGCTCAATTTGGTCAACCTGAAGTCAAATTAGGCGTCATTCCTGGCTATGGCGGCACGCAACGCCTAGCGCGCTTGGTTGGTAAAGGTCGTGCTCTTGATTTGTGTCTAACGGGTCGATTTATTGATGCACAAACGGCTTTAAGCTGGGGACTTGTTACTTGGGTTGCTGAGCCTCAAAATTTACTGGAAGAAGGCACTAAAATTTTAAAGGGGATATTAAGCATGGCGCCCCTGGCAATAGCCAGTGTCATGGACGTGATTGATCGAGGTAATGACATGTCATTACCTGATGCGCTGCATCTCGAGGCTGTTCATTTTGCTACAGTTTGCGCCAGTAAAGATAAAGCTGAAGGGGTGACTGCATTTCTTGAGAAGCGTACTGCCCAATTTAAAGGGGTTTAATCATGAGCGATGACGTCATTTTTACCCGTGAAAAACATATTGGACTGGTAACATTAAATCGAGCGCAAGCGTTGAACGCACTAACGTTTCCGATGATTCTTGCGCTGCAGGAGCAATTACAAGCATGGCAGAATGACCGCTCGATTCACGCTGTAGTAGTACGTGCGGTCGAGGGCAGGGCGTTTTGCGCTGGTGGGGATATCCGTAGTTTATATGACACGGGACGCCGTGACAAAACCTTACAAATGCAATTTTTTTGGCATGAGTATCGCCTCAATCATTTTATTCATCATTTTAACAAGCCTTACATCGCACTAATGGATGGCGTCACGATGGGGGGAGGCGTAGGCATTTCATTGCATGGTTCGCATCCAGTGGCTACTGAACGTTTTCTCTTCGCTATGCCGGAAACGGGCATAGGTTTTTTCCCAGACATTGGCGCAAGTCATTTATTATCCCGTTGCCCTGGTGCTTTTGGCGCGTATCTTGGCCTGACCGGTAATCGGTTGGATGCTGTAGATTCGCATGCGCTAGGACTGGTTCAGCACTTAATCACTTCCGATAAATTGACTGAAGTTCTTGATGGTCTAGTCGAGACTGATTTATCAACTAATGCCCATGAACGCGTGGATGTTTGTCTGAGTCGTTTTGCAATACCCGCATCCCCCGCACCAATCAAGGCGTTACAGGATTCGATCAATATCTGCTTTAATCAGGACACGGTCGAATCAATTCTGGTAGCACTGCATGAGACTGACGATGACTGGCATCGTGATACGCTGCAAAATCTTGCTCAGAAAGCCCCGTTAAGTCTTAAAGTCACCCTGGCACAAATTCGCAAAGCCAAATCCATGTCTTTGGCGGATTGCCTGAAGATAGATTACTGCTTGGTGAGCCATTTTGTGCAAGATCATGATTTTTACGAAGGAGTACGCGCGTTAATCATTGATAAGGATAAATCACCTCGTTGGCAGCCTAAAACCTTGGCTGAAGTTACAGCGGATAAGGTTCATCGCTATTTTGAACATGAGTTACAGCAGCAAAGTTTATTTAATGGAGCCTGATACAGCTAAATTATTCGACAATGGAAAGCCTTCGAGCTGGGATTGAGTAGTCAGAGTTAATCAAAGACAGCGTCATTTCTGCGGATTTGGGGGATCGTATTCTTTGGTTTGTTCAGCTAGTTTGATGTCACGTTTCAATGCTTCAATAACGTCATATGCTGATGAACTTTCTAGACCTGAGGATGTTGATGTACTATATTTTTTAATATAGTTTATTTCCAGTTGTTCTATACATTGCTTGGCTGCACCTACATTGTCACTATTTAAATATTTTGATGCTTCGTCTACTGCCTCTTTTATCATTTTGCTTTTACCTAAACCGTCACGTAATGATGCGAAGACTTGCTTGTTTGTCTTAATCTCATAATGCTCGCTACGATGCACCATTCGTGCGGCAATTATTTTCAGGTCTACTCGCCTTTGATCTATATATTCTTCTATGGTTCCTTTAAACGAGGGGAATTCTTTAATACCCCCATCGTTGGCGATTTTTGAAGGGGGCCATTGAATAACTCCGTTGCTTTTAATTGCCAGTTTGGTTGTTTCCGGCTCAAGTTCGGCGATTTTTTTCTTAATAGAACCAATCATACCCACTGTTGGATTGCTAGCACTTCTATCCCCGGCTTTGATCGCAAGAATTTGAGATGGTTCCATTTTTTGAACAATGAGGTCCAGTTCCAATTTTACAAGCTGATCAACTAGTGAGTGAACCCTATTTATCATTTCTTCTCGAACTTGTTTTGCTTGTAGCATAGGGTTCATAAATTCACGTCGTTGCTTCACATACCCATCATAATCGCCATAAAACTCGCTATGCTTACGATCAGTCTTTATCCAGGTAATCTTATTAGTGTCAATGTTAGCTTTTAAATTATTTATGGTATGACTAATCGCCAGAATGTCGTTGTTAATTTTGGGTTTGGTGTTTTCAGCGCGAATTAAGTCATCGACTCCTGCTTGTAACTTCATAATGTTGGCTGTTCGAGCCATGTCTGTTGCATGCAGTTTGCATTTAGTGGATACCTGATCAAATGCACTATTTAAGCTGTTTTTTAATTCAGTAAATGTACTTTCATCCAATGAAGGTAATGCTGATATTGAAGGGATAGTGAGTTCTTCACCTGTAAAGTTTGCGGTCATAGCATTGACTGATTTAAATAGATGAACCACACCGTTATAATCCTTTTTGTTCACTAACGCTGTTAATAACTGAGCAAATTCTTTTTTTGCATCGCTAATACCAGTATCTATTTGTGTGTCAGCATTCGTTGCCATTTCAGCCAGAGCATCAGCAAGTTCTTTTGATGGAATTAACCCTGGGTAATCGCGCCACATTTTAGATATTGCAGGGAAAGGAAAACCAGCTACATGTTCTCGATTAAAAAAATCTAAAATTGGGTGCTGCGCATCTTTTATCCCCCCACCAAAATTACGGGGAGCATTGAGTAAGTCATTTAAAGCATGACCAAAATCAATTCGGACAGCTTTCACACCTTGCGCGCCATCTCCAACTATCATGATATTTCCCGGGTTAATATCATGATCACCAATTAGAGCTGACACCGCAATTGCTCGCGCAATAGAGCTACATAGAGGCTTAACGGCTTGATGTTCTCGACTGATAGAGGCACTCCAATTCACGGCAGGATCGTGTTCGGAAACGATACTGATATGCTTTTTACCGGAGAATTTCAAATCAGCTGCTTCTGCTAAATAATCATCCAATGTTCCCTTAACGTCATCTAAATAGCGAGAGGCCACATTGATATGTTGAGTCTTTTGATCATAAACCAGGTGAACATCTGGCGCGTTATTGTCATTTGTAGCAGTATTTAGGATTGCCATCGCAATTTTAGATGAAATTACTTCACCAAAATTCTCTCTATCAACCCCTTTAGCCTTTAATTTCCGAGTCATTGGTGCTGTGATTATAGATGATTTATACTGATAATTATGACCTTTCCCATCGCCTTCAACCAATAAAGGTACCCGCATACTACCAGTAACTCCACCCGTACTCGTTTTTTTTGAAAGGTCAAATATATCAGCACTCAATAAACCAGCATTCCCCTTATTTGTTTCAGCGAACTTTGCTTTTTCAATATTTGCGGAGAAGTTATCTTTAGGTTTTTTATCCATATTTCAACCAATTTTATCGCACATATAGTTCAATTATAGTCCATGATATTTTTTTTGTAATTTTTCGAGTGACATTGATTTAGCAACGGACTTAAATTGTTATATGTTTTGTTTATGGCATTGTTTTAATCTAATGTGATTGGATTATTAACACCAATGGCCATGATAATTTTCAAGGAAAATTCTGTAGTTAACGCAATGTATTTTTTAATTGACGTTGTAATTTTTGTATCAGAACCTCATCGTTTCTTTTAAAATTGTTTGTTAACGCCATTTCCCTTAAAATGCACCTTTGATTGCAAGCGTCTAAAGGTTTACAGGTATCCCATGTCCGATTTTTATCAAGATTTTAGCAAGCGCCGTACGTTTGCGATTATTTCTCACCCTGATGCGGGTAAAACTACCGTTACTGAAAAACTGTTGTTATTCGGGGGTGCTATTCAGTTGGCGGGAACGGTGAAGGGGCGTAAAGCGACTCGTCATGCGACATCTGACTGGATGAAGATGGAGCAGGAGCGGGGGATTTCGATCACGACCTCGGTGATGCAATTTGTGCATAATAATCACGTGATGAATCTGCTCGACACGCCGGGTCATGAGGATTTCTCAGAAGATACTTATCGAACTTTGACGGCAGTTGACTCCGCATTGATGGTAATCGATGTTGCGAAAGGGGTAGAGGATCGCACGGTCAAGTTGATGGAAGTGTGCCGTCTGCGTGATACGCCGATTATGACTTTCATTAACAAATTAGACCGCGAGGGCCGTGAGCCGATTGATTTGCTTGATGAAGTGGAAACAGTGCTTGGTATTCAATGCGCGCCAGTAACGTGGCCAGTGGGTATGGGTAAACGATTTAAAGGTATTTATCACCTCTATCAGGATATCGTTTATTTGTATCAATCCGGTAAAAACATGCAACGGCAAGACGCTGTGCAAATTAAAGGTCTTGATAATCCCCAATTAGATGAAATACTGGGGAGTGAGGCTCAGGAATTACGTGATGAAATCAATCTCGTCAAAGGTGCCTCGCATGAATTTATACTGGATGATTATTTGGCTGGAAAAACCACGCCAGTTTATTTTGGATCAGCCATCAATAATTTTGGTATTAAAGAATTACTGGATGATTTTGCCGAGTATGCTCCAGGCCCAATGCCGCGGGTAGCTCAAGAGCGTATAGTCGCGCCAGAGGAGTCGAGTTTCACCGGTTTTGTTTTTAAAATTCAGGCTAATATGGATCCTAAGCATCGTGACCGCATTGCCTTCTTGCGAATTTGCTCAGGAACTTTCAAAAAAGGCATGAAGTTGTCGCACTTGCGTTTGGGCAAAGAAGTACAAATTTCTAATGCCCTAACGTTTATGGCCGGAGATCGCAGTCATACTGAGATGGCGATGGCGGGCGATATTATTGGCTTGCATAACCACGGTACGATTCGTATCGGTGATACCTTTACCCAAGGTGAAGCGTTAAAATTCACCGGCATTCCCAATTTCGCACCTGAATTGTTCCGTCTGGTTCGATTAAAAGACCCGTTAAAAAGTAAAGCATTGATCAAAGGATTGATTGAGTTATCGGAAGAGGGCGCAACACAAGTATTCAGACCATTGAACAGCAACCAGCTAATTTTGGGTGCAGTCGGTGTATTGCAGTTTGATGTGGTCGCACATCGGTTGCAGCACGAATATAAAGTGGATTGTGTCTATGAAGCAGTGAGTGTTAGCTGTGCACGATGGGTTCATAGTGATGATGAAAAAGCAATGACAGAATTTCGTACCAAGGCGTTTGATTATCTGGCATTAGATGGTAGTGATACGCTAACGTATTTGGCTCCGACTCGAGTGAATCTTGCGATGGCTATTGAGCGCTACCCGGCAATAGAATTTTCGGCAACACGAGAACACTAGTATAACGTTAGCTAATTGAGTCTATTAAAAAGGGGCCTCACAGACCCCTTTTTAATTTTTCAGTTTTACGAAGGTTATGATGTTGCGCAACTGGCTTTAATGGTCTGCTCACTGTGATTTATTAGTTCAACCTGTGCGCCTGAGTTAGCTGTGATATTCAGTTTGTCGCCTTGTTTCACAATCAGCTCAACGGGTTGCTCCGCATTAAGTGGTAGATCATTCACACTGCCTGTTTTTCGTATCATTTTGATGCTGATATGACTTTCAGGGCTGTCACTTACAATCGTGCAAGTAGCTTTGATTGTCCAGAATAGGACATTGGAAAAAACTTGAGGATCATTTGTTGGTAATTCATATTCAATAGCGAGCCCTGGGGCAAATACGTGGTTCGTTGTGGCAAATGCATTGGTACTGAACAGAACGGATCCGATCAGAAAAAGGCCAATTTTACGCATCATAAAAAACCTCCTCATTAGTAAACATACTCTTACATTGTACTACTTTTAGTGACAAAGTGGTATAGTCTCACATTTCGTGCATAGATTTCACGATTGACTCTATAACTGCTTTTGCGTCACCAAATAGCATGGACGTGTTTTCTCGAAAGAATAACTCATTTTCCACACCTGCATACCCTGGTGCAAGACCTCGTTTAATAAACAAGACATTTTTTGCATTCGCCACGTCTAAAATTGGCATGCCATAAATCGGTGAGGTGGTGTTAGTTTTAGCTGCAGGATTAGTTATGTCATTGGCACCAACAACTAAAGCCACGTCACAGGTTGAGAAATCACGATTGATATCACTGTGCTCAAACACGCGATCGTAAGGAATATTGGCTTCAGCCAACAAGACATTCATATGTCCGGGCATGCGTCCGGCAACAGGGTGGATCGCAAAGCGCACACGAATTGAACGAGCCTCTAATGCGTCTACTAATTCTTTAACGGCATGTTGCGCATGCGCCACAGCCATACCATAACCAGGCACAATAATCACATCAGTCGCATTGGTTAACAGAAAGCCGGCATCCTCACCATTGGCCTGCTTGACAGGCTGCGAAGATATCGATGCGGTCTGTGTACCCGTACTGACACTTTTTAGCCCGCCGAAAATGACATTCATCAGCGAACGATTCATGCCTACACACATGATGTAACTCAAAATAGCACCACTTGCTCCCACTAAAGCGCCAGTAATGACCAGTAAGTTGTTGCTCAATGTGAAGCCAATACCCGCAGCCGCCCAACCCGAGTAGGAGTTAAGCATTGAAATCACTACAGGCATGTCAGCGCCGCCGATAGGGATTATCAGCAGTATGCCGATTAAAAATGAAAGCAACGCGAGCAACACAAAGGTGAGCTGCGTTTGGTAGAGAATGAAGTGAGTTAGCAGCCCAACGATCATGACGGTAATCAACAGGTTTACAGCGACCTGACCCTTGAATCGCACCGGCGCACCTGACATTAAGCCCTGTAATTTTAAAAAGGCGATAATCGATCCTGAAAACGTCACTGCACCAATGATTAAGCCTAAGCTCATTTCAGCTAGACTGGCGCTGGCAATCGCACCGGGCGTTCCGATATTAAACGAGTCCGGCGACAAATAAGCGCAAAATGCGACCAGAACAGCTCCCAAGCCGACTAATGAATGGAATCCGGCAACAAGTTGTGGGATTGCTGTCATGTTAATTTTAAGCGCAATGCCAATACCAACAGCACCACCGGCGGCAATAAGGGAGAGTAATAATAGATGATGATGAATGGATGGCATCATTAAGGTTGCCGCAATGGCTAGCGTCATACCAAACATACCCAACCAGTTACCACGTCTGGCGGTAGCGGGACTTGCGAGCCCCTTGAGCGCCAGGATGAAGCATACTGCTGCGATTAAATAAAAAAACGAAACGAGAGTGTTCATAAATAAGTCTGCCTTGTTAGCGATAAACCGTTAATTACTTTTTATACATGCGCAACATGCGTTGGGTGACGGCGAAACCACCAAAAATATTGATCGCCGTGATGAACACACCAAGCCCACCTAGGAGGGTGATATTACCCGTCCATAGGCTGCCAGCTGCAATTATCGCGCCAAGAATAATGATGCTTGAAATAGCATTGGTGACCGATATCAGTGGGGTGTGCAGTGCTGGGGTTACTTTCCAGACGACGTAATAGCCAACGAAACAAGCCAGTACAAAAATAGTGATAATTGCAACATAGAGATTACTTACCGCATTGATCTCATGCATGTTGGTTCTCCTTGACGAACTGAAGTGGAAGATATTGTCCCTCATGACATAACAGCGCTTGCCGGACTATCTCATCCTCTTCGTTGAACGTGAGTTTCGACTCAGTAGGGGTTAATAAGCGCACCAGATGCACTAAATTGTTGGCATATAAGTCACTGGCTGTCGCTGGAACAAGCCTTGCTAAATTGCTAATGCCGACTAGGGTAACTTGTCCGTGTTTAATGATTTTGTCGTACTCACTGAGTTCACAATTACCGCCACGCGAAGTGGCTAGATCAACAACGACCGAACCGGGCTTCATATTTTCGACAGTCTCGGCTTTAAGCAAAACAGGCGCACTTTTACCGGGGATGAGTGCTGTGCATACGATAATATCAGCAAGCTTTGCATATTTATCGATTAACTCAGCCTGCAAACGTCGATATTCATCGGTTACTTCACCAGCGTAGCCGCCGGCAGTTTCGGCGTCTTGTGCCTGGCTAACTTCAATAAACTGCGCGCCCAGGCTTTCGACCTGTTCTTTGGCGGCAGCGCGGACATCAAATGCATAGACCACAGCACCTAGGCGCTTGGCCGTTGCAATGGCCTGTAAACCAGCAACGCCGGCACCCAGTATTAATACTTTGGCAGGTTGTATCATCCCGGCAGCCGTCATCATCATTGGAATGGCACGATTAAAATGCGCTACGCCTTCGATAACGCCGCGATAGCCTGCTAGATTCGCTTGCGAAGACAGGCTGTCCATACTTTGCGCCCGACTGATACGCGGAATATTATTCATGGAAAAAACACTGATGCGATGTTTTAAACACCAGGCGATCAAGTCGCTTTGTTGATCTGCCTCAACGTGGCTAATTAAAACAGCCTCAGGAGAGAGACCATGCAGGTCATCAGCGGTTGGTTCATTGACGCAGACAACGATATTGGCGTTTTTCAGCAAGGATTTTCGGTCTTTAACGATACTCGCACCAGCCTGTTGGTAATCCTCATCACTAAAACCAGAGGCTATGCCTGCATTGCTTTCACAAGTAACACTATACCCCAGTTGGGTATAGTGTTTAACTGCGGCAGGTGTAATCGCTACACGGGTTTCGTTTCCCCCTTCGCGCAGTGCTGCAATAATCATGGTCAATATCCTTTTGTTACAAAAGCGTCTATCGTATTGGAATCCGGTTGATTTTGCTAGAGTTTTGGGATTGAGAGCTGTTGGTTTAATTCAAAATTGATGTTTAGAGATAGTCTATACTTTAGATTAATAATTTCTGGGTTAATTAAGGACAATTCTTATGATAACCATTCGCAAATCAATTGAGCGCGGAAAAAGTTACCTTGGTTGGTTAGATAGTAACCATACGTTTTCGTTTGCCGATTATTTTGATCCTCAATTTATGGGGTTTAGTCATCTGAGGGTAATTAATGAAGACACTGTGCAAGCAGGTCAAGGGTTTGGGCAACATCCGCATAAAAACATGGAAATTATTTCCTACGTGATTGATGGGGAATTGGCACATAAAGATAGCCTGGGAAACGGTTCAATCATTAAGACTGGAGAAATCCAACGAATGTCAGCAGGAACTGGTATCACACATAGTGAATTCAATCCTTCAGACATCGACACTTTACATTTTCTGCAAATCTGGATTATTCCTGAATCTGTCGGAATTACCCCAAGTTATGAACAGAAAACCATTGAAAAATCTGAAAATAAATTGATTTTAATTGGTTCGCAAGATCAAAATTTGGGAGCAGTAACTATCCATCAAGATGTGAAATTATTTGTAGCGTACCTCACCAAAGGCGCAACCCTATCTTATGATTTTAAAAAGGACCGTAGTGGGTGGGTACAACTAGTTAGAGGTCAAATCAGTTTGGATGATGAGTCCGTGCTGATTCCCGGGGATGGTGCGGGAATTACGCGTGCAAAGAAAATGACTATAACCTGTATTAACGATGCGGAATTATTGTTTTTTGATTTAAGTTAACTTTCTGATATATATACATAATACAAAATGGCCATAAGCTGACAATAACTTAAAAAAAACAGGGGGAATATCGATGTTTAATATCGCAGTAATCGTTGGAAGTTTGCGAAAAGAGTCATTTAATAAGAAGCTTGTACATGCGTTGGATAAACTTAATCACCCTGGTTTGAAATTAAATATTCTTGAGTTGAACGAAATACCTATTTATAACCAAGATAATGAAGCAAATATGCCTGCCGCGGTAATCGACTTCAAAAATAAAATTTTAAACGCAGACGGCATATTGTTTGTCACACCAGAATATAATCGCTCAATTCCCGGGGTATTAAAAAATAGTATTGATTGGGGAACGCGTCCCTATGGTAAAAATTCTTTTGCTAATAAACCAACGGCTATTATTGGCACAAGTCCAGGAGTTATTGGTACAGCAGTTGCTCAGGCTCATTTACGCAGTATTTTAGTTGCAATAAATGCGGTAGTAATGGGACAGCCTGAAGTCTATTTCGTTTATAAAAATGAATTAATTGATGAGCATCATAATATTACCAGCGAGGAGACAAAGAAATTTTTACAGGGATTTCTTGATGCCTTTCACAAATGGGTTGAATACCATAATCCAAAATCATCGCTTTAAACACAATTGAAATCTTAATGGCAAGCCTATCGGGGTTTGCCATCAAAATTTAATCTTCGACAAGCTCGGTGGTAATCATTGTTTCAGAGATTAAAGTACGATGGACTGGGCATTTGTTTGCTATCTCTAAGAGCTGTTTGCGTTGTTCGGTTGTTAAATTTCCTTGCAGCGCTATTTGGCGATCGATATGATCTATTTTTGAGCCACTGTTCTCACAAGCAGCACAATCTATGGCGTAAATTTTTTCGTGTCGTAAGATTACCGTGACTTTTTGTAGCGGTATTTTTTTTAGTTCGGCATACATTCGCAATGTCATTGAAGTGCAGGCGCCTAAACTTGCAAGAAGCAAATCATAAGGTGATGGTCCTGTGTCATTGCCTCCACTGTTAATAGGCTCATCTGCAGTTAGAACATGCTTTCCTATCGTAATTTCTTGTGTATAGCGACCCTTTCCAGTTTCAGTGACAATGATCTCCATCGATATTCTCCTTTCACTTCATAGCATCGTTGGCCTAACATATTATGCAAAATTAAAAAAAACACAAACATCCGTTTGATCAATATAAGTAGAAGTTAATATCCGCAGTTCATCTTGTTCTTTATTTATATTAACCAGGCAATTATAGCACAGCAAAAGCAGTCGGTTAAAAATCAAATACGCAATATTGGGCCTTTCTCCCTCTGAGGGAGAAAGTGCCTGACAGAGCGGATGCGGGGTAGTCAAAACAATATCTAACCATTGAGTCCAAGCCCATCTTGTTATAAAGTGACGCCCAGCAATACCTCCAACCTAAAATAATATGGAAATTCTCTGTTTTTTTGCAGGGACAGCTCTGATATTCATAAAATCAGTCTATCCCTTAGTCTTTTTACTGATCGTTTTGTTTTTTAGACCACGCCTGGTATTCGTAGGGTGGTTTCTGGCAGCCATTACTTGGGGTTTGCTCCATCAATGGTGGGGTTATGATCAAGGTATGCCTCATGATGAAATCATCAATAAAGCATTGATAGAAGGGCGCATAGCGTCGATTCCAACAGTATCACCAGGAAAAACCCAGTTTCAATTTTCAGTCGAACGCCTTAACAACAAATCTGTCAAAGCCACGCTCTTGCTTTCATGTTATCAACATTGTCCGGAACTTCATGCCGGCCAATACTGGCAGTTGATGGCAAAATTAAAAAAACCTCACAATCTGGCAAACCCCGGCGGATTTGATTATGTAAGCTGGCTTAATACACGACATATTGCCTGGACAGGCTATTCGCGCAACGGAACATTCAAACCCGTGACAACAAAAAACAATCAACATACGCTTCTTGCCCTGCGCGAACATTTGGCAATGTTACTGGCCCAAATTGATCCCGATGAGAAAACATTGGGTATCCTGCAAGCGTTGACCTTAGGTGTGACCACCCACATAGATAAAGAGGAATGGGAACTGTTTCGGCGCACCGGAACCATCCATTTGATGGTAATTTCTGGCGCGCACATTGGTCTGGTTGCGGGGCTTACCTATGCTTTAACGAAATGGCTATGGTGCCGAATGGGGCGCATCTGTCTACGTTACCCCGCCCCTAAGGCCGCTAGCATTGCCGCACTGTTTCTGGCATTAATATATGCATTGCTAGCCGGATTTGCAGTCCCCGCGCAGCGTGCACTGATTGTTTGCTTTTTTATGTTTATACGTAATTTCTGCAGTCAACGATTTAGCGTATGGCAAGCTTGGCGTTATGCTTTGTTCGGCGTGCTACTGTTTGAGCCGCACTCGGTATTAATGTCCGGTTTTTATTTGTCATTCATTGCAGTCGCAATCCTGATATTGATTAACCAACGCATACCTTGGCGTGGGATACGCAAAACGATAGCACTACAATTAGCCTGTTTATTTGGATTAATGCCGCTTACCTTGTTTTGGTTTTCTTATGGGGCAGTTAACGGATTAGTAGCTAATCTGGTAGCGATTCCGTGGGTGAGCTTTATTATTGTACCGATGGCATTATTCACCACATTGTTGGCTGAGTGGCTGGTGTTACCTTGGCTAGTAGTAGCACTCAAAGGCGCAATCGCTTGTTTACTCTACTATCTAAGCTGGATTGATTCGTTCGCGTTGTTTAATTTGCAGTTTACCTACAAACAAATTTTATCGCCGCTGGCGCTGATGGCTGCGATGAGCATTGTAATTTTTTTGCCATCAAGTCGATTTTTACCGGCAGCAACTGTGCTGACCATTGCGGCACTCTTTCCTGCATTTGAAAAAGTTAAACAGGGTGAGGCCCATATTGATGTATTGGATGTTGGTCAAGGTCTGGCCGTTATTGTGCGTACGGAAAATCATATACTTGCTTACGATACCGGCGTTAAATTCTATCAAGGAAGCGACATGGGCAAGATCGTCATGATTCCCTATCTCAGTACGCTGGGGGTGCAGAAACTGGACAAGGTCGTTATCAGCCACCCAGATCTTGATCATCGCGGCGGTCTCTTATCACTACAACAAAAATTCAACATCGGTGAGCTAATAGTCGATGACCCTAAATTTTATCGACGTGGCACATCCTGTCATCAATACCCCACATGGACATGGGATGGAGTCTCATTCCGTTTTTTTGCAATCGCCAAAGAATTGGGCAGCAAAAATAACAGCTCCTGTATTTTGCAAGTTTCAACCAAATCAGGGCAGGTGTTGCTAACTGGGGATATTGAAAAACAAGGGGAACAATACCTGGTTGAGACCTATGGCAATGCATTAGCATCCACCGTTATGCTGGTTCCTCACCACGGCAGTAAAACATCATCCTCCACCCCATTTTTACAACACATCTCTCCACGCTATGCGATTTCTTCTTATGGTTTTGATAATCGTTATCACTTCCCGCATCAGCAAACCATGCGGGGCTATGCACAACTACAGATTGCGGTATATAACACCATGGATTGTGGCATGGTGCGGGTGACATTAACGCCAAGAGATATGGAGAAGCCAACTTGTTTTCGTTCGGCGGGCTTTGTTGACTGAGGCAGTTGCCCGCTGATGAAGTTGATGTGCCTAAATCTTTGCTTAGAGAGTTCATTTGACTCTCTAGCCTGGCTTGTGCCTAAAATCAGCAAAAGTTTGTGGCGCATGTTTAGTGCGTCAGGTAACTCTGCGGCATATATCAATCACTATTAAGGGATAATGTTCAGTCCACAAGGGGGCTGTTTAGGCTGGCGGCCTACAGCGCCGGGTGATTTAAATAAACCAAGATATGCAGTTAGGTGTGTTTTTTGCTCTTCAGTAACAGGAATAGTCGATTTAGCATTTAAAGTTCCAAGAACGAAATCCTTGTCGACCACTTCGTAATACGTTGACTCTAAGGTGTGATCGGTTAGCCTACAGTACTGTTTGTCGATAATTGCTTTCTGAAATTTTTTATGCAGCAGAGCTATTGCCGCGATAATAGCCGGTTTATCTCCCTGAAGAATTGCGCAATCAGCCTCATTAACAATGCGTTGCATATGAAAACCATCTTCAGCGGCCTCCCATCCGTTTATACATGTATTTAGGCTTCGAAGTGGAATATGGATAAACCAGGTCAGTGGTGTTCCAACAAGCTGAAAAAGTCCAAGAAACAAAAGGGTACCTAAATTATTTACACAAGTACTTACGAGCTCACTTATGTACTTAAATGATGGACCAGGGCCGTTACTAGGAATAAATGGATAAAGAATTAGACGTAACATCGTTAGCAATAACAGGATAAAAAACAGGATAAAAAATACAGTGGCCAGAAATAGATTCTCCAATCCTCTTAATGGTTGATAAAGCGCTAAATTTATCTGGCGCGTGTCTCGATATGCCTTCTGAGAGTTAACCCTATATTTTTTAAGTTCTTCCCCAAAAGAGAAGGGATCGTTTCCCTCTATATTTCGCATCAAGCGTATAAGAAAGCTACGCTCACGCTTTCCCTGGCGTTCATTTCTTTCGTTGTGGTGCTTAATGAAGCTTTTCTGCGTTCTTGATGAGATTATGTTGCTAAGTGGTGCATCGTTCTTGGATAAGAACCTGGACATTGAGAATGATAGTGTCTTTGGAGAAAAGAGTTCAGCTCTTCGTGCATACCACGATGACGCATCTTTATCTTTCGTGAAATCCTTATTGGGATCTAGGTAATTTTTTTTCTCTGTGTGTTCGTTGAAAAAATGAGCATCTCGTTTTGTATTATTAGAAATAGGATAGTCGGGTCGAATGAGACTTAAGTCATAGATTTTTCGCTGGTCTTGATCAGATAAAACGCTATGCGCTTCATTCACCGCTTTAAATTTCTCCTGATCCCCTCCTGGTTTATCTGGGTGATGTCTGAGCGCCAAGACTTTATAAGCATTTCTGATATCGTCAATGGTGGCATTTCTTGACAACGTGTGGTCAGTTGCAAAAGTCATTATTTCGAGGACGCGGGGAGATGCCAATATTAATTTTTCGCCCTCCAGTTCGCTCATTATCGTGAATAATTCGCTAAATCCATCAGAATCCTCTTTTATTTTGGTACATTTTTTTTCAGTTTGGTTGATGTAGAACAGTGCTCTATCATGCATGACGCAGGTATCATCACCTTGAAATGATTGATTCGCTGAGTCAGAGCTTATGAAGCGCGGATCTGCTGATGTTTTTAAAAGAGCGCAGGCCTTGGCTTGAGCAAGAACTTGATAATGATTTCTTAATTTAGGCACAAGATCTCCAGGGAAACAATAATTGCAAATATTATACATAAAATGCGATTTTACCACTACAAAATATTTTCTTTGTTTGTGTACGAGACCTAGGATATTTGCCTTGACTCAGGTTTGTATGCAGCAAGAATATTAGGTAATGAATTTAAAGATAATTCCGTTAAACAGCCTGGATTTATTTAAAAAGGGTGGACTTGAACAACACTATGGACATTGACTAAATTAAATTTTTTTAAAATGAATGTTTGATTATTTACGGTTTGCGCCCTTCGAAATTATTTTATTATCGTTTCGTGAGATAACGCTGGTTTTTCACAGAATAACCTTACCTTGAATCATTATTCTTGGTATTATTTTTTTCCAACGGACTTAATCTGGATATTCCCGTGAAAAAAATCGTCATTGTTTGAAGCAAAGCAAATTGTGTTTGTTAAAAGGCTTATCGTAACTCTCTACGCTATTTGGAATGAAGCGAGCGATTTCTTCCTTATACGAGTTATATAAGGCCCGAAGCACTAATTTTTTATTTGCTTAATTTTAAATACCGAGGTTTTTCTGTCACAGATTACATTGCCTGCAGTATGGCTAGTCCTACTTATTGCAGGATTACCACAACTATCCGAAACGGTATACACACCAGCACTTCCTGAGATTGCACATGATTTGAATGTTGCACAATCCATGGTGGAGTATACCCTGACGATTTACCTTTTTGGCTTCGCTTTAGGTACTCTTTTCTGGGGGAAGTTATCCGATCGTTTCGGTCGCAAGCCGTGCATTCTTGCCGGTTTTATAATTTTTATCATAGGATGCATAGGTTGCTACTTGGCCGACTCCATCACGTTGTTGTTAACAAGCCGATTGATTCAAGCATTTGGCGGCAGCATTGGATCCGTGTTGGCGCAAGCGCTATGCCGCGATGCTTTTCATGGCCCCGAGTTAGGGCGCGTTTACTCATCAATCGGTAGCGCACTGGCTGTTTACCCAGCTATCGGGCCAGTTATTGGCGGATATATCGCGCAGCAATTTGGATGGCCGAATGTCTTCCTATTTCTCCTATTTTTCGCAATTTTACTCACCGTGTTGGTCGCTTTACGCCTACCTGAAACCCACCCTGTTGAAAAACGCACGCCAGTCAGTCTTAAAAAAGTTATGGTATCGTTACTTCATGAAAAAAAAGTCATCGGACTGGGATTGATTGTCGGCGCTTGCAACGGCATTTCGTTCAGTTATTTCGCCGAAGGTGCATTTAACCTCATTACACTATTGGATCTTACTCCCGCGCAATACGGGCTAAGTTTTATTCCAATCGCCTGCAGTACTGTAGCCGGCGGATTGCTCTCCAGAAAACTACAGGCCATTCACGACTCAAAAAAAATCATGAGATACGGACTGCTCATTACGCTTGTTGGCAGCAGTTTTTTTACCATCATCATTCTATTATCACAGATAATTCCGATGTCTAATGCACTATTGATTGCAACAACGCTAGTCGCGCAGATGATTATAGCGTTTGGCACCTGTATCGCTAACAGCAATGCGTTACCTATAGCACTAACAGATTACAAATGGTGTGTGGGCACGGCATCCAGCCTGTTTGGTTTTTTCTATTACTGTATCGTTTCAGTGGTCACTATGGGCATGGCGATTTTGCATAATGGCACGCTATTGCCGATGCCTTTCTACTTTTTAGGTATAAGCCTATTCATGCTTCTGGTTTCCAAGACGGTATTACGCGATTAATATAGCATTTTCTGGGCTATGGATTATAGCCACCAGTCTATACAAAAAATGTTCATTTTAAGGATTTATTTGACAATGATAAAACGTGATGTAGAATTAAACACACATCTTATTCAGGGTTTATAGTTATGCTGCGTCTATTCATTTTGCTGTTTTTTGTTGTGAATTCTAGTGCTGAAGGTTCCCAGGGACAATGCCAAGAGCACCATTGTCTTGCGGTTGTTGATGCTGGCAGTACTGGATCAAGACTACATATTTACGCCTATGATCTCGATGAAACGAATGGCCCTGTTAAAATTAACGAAATTTGGTCGAGAAAGATCACTCCAGGTTTGTCGACGATTGAACCAGCTGAACCTGTAATCAATGCCTACTTAACCAATTTATTTACAAATGCGCCGGAACATAGCATGCCAGTGTATTTTTACGCCACAGCCGGAATGAGATTACACCCTCAACCCAAACAGCAACAATATTACAGTAAGATAAAGCATTGGTTTGCAGCGCAGACTCAATGGCAGTTAAAGGAGTCACAAACAATTACAGGCGATAAAGAAGGCTTACTCGGCTGGCTCGCAGTTAATTACAAAGTGGGGGCGTTGTCGTCTGATGGCAAACCACTAGTGGGTGTCATGGACATGGGCGGAGCCTCAGTACAATTGGTCTTTCCAGTGCAAAATCCTACGAACATTGATAGCAAAGATCTAATAGAAGTCGATGTATACGGCCGTCATCTGACCCTGTTCGACCACAGTTTCCTAGGGTTGGGTCAAACATTACTCTCACAGCAATTCCTTGACTCACCCAGCTGCTATGCAAATAACTACACTTTACCCAACGGCTCCGCAGCCCAAGGTGACGCAGATACTTGTCAGTCCAATGTTTCCAAGCTGATTAATCAAGTTCATAACGCAAGCACCATCGCCAAGCCTGCCATCACAGCAAACCCTGTTAAATCATGGTATGCAATCGGCGGCGTGACTAGCTTGGTCGGAGACAAATTATTTCATTTCGAAAACAACCAATTCACGAATCAAGACCTACTGCAACAAGGCGACAGTGAAGTTTGTCACAAACAATGGCAAGACCTACAGACTGAGTACTCAAGCAACGAGTACCTATACAACTTCTGCCTAATGTCTTCTTACTACTACGCACTAATGGTTAATGGTTATGGATTAGATCCAAAGCTACCAATCAACCTTCTGCCCAACGCACAATTCACGGACTGGACTCTTGGTGTGGTATTGCATCAAGAATAACGTCAAGTATATACTTTGACTGTTTGCCGTTGTAGCTCAGTTGGTAGAGCAATTGATTCGTAATCAATAGGTCTGCGGTTCGATTCCGCACAACGGCAGTAGTAGAATCAATGAGTTACTTAATTTATCCGCCCTCATAAAAATATTTTGGTACCAGTCTTGGTACCAGTTTTGAAATGTAATCGATTGTTATCACATGTTATTAAATTAGAGAGTAATGGATAAAGATTTCTGGCACGAAAAATGGCAAACCAATGACATTGGATTTAACCAGCCACAACCCAATCAATTAATGCAGCGATATTTTCCAACGTTGCACTTAAAGCCAGGCAATCGAGTATTTGTTCCCCTTTGTGGTAAGAGCATTGATATGATTTGGCTTGCGGGCCAAGGTTACAAAGTTATCGGCATTGAGCTAAGTTCAGCGGCTTGTAGGGCTTTTTTCAAAGAAAACAAAATCCGTGTTAAAGTTTCCGAACTAGAAGACTTCGTTATTTATTCCAGTGATGTAATCACGCTTATCTCAGGGGATTTTTTCAAACTTGATAAATCCATTCTCGGCGATATAGATGGCGTTTATGACAGAGCGGCTCTGATTGCGTTAACTGCGGAAGTGCGTCAGTTGTATTCAGCGCATTTAGCCCAATTGGTTGAGCCAGATACGAAGATGTTTTTGATAACAACATGGTATGATCAAACAGCAATGCAAGGCCCACCATTTTCTGTCGATGAGAAAGAGGTGAAGGAGCTTTATAGTCCACACTTTGATATCAAAAAACTATACAGTAAACCTATTAGCGAAGTCCTCGCGCATCTGCAGACTAGAGGTTTGCTGCAGGCAACAGAACAAGTTTATTGTTTGACAAAAAAGAAAGCCCCAAAATAGGGGCTTAATAATACCTTGAAAATACAAACGTTTTTCCATCCGCATCAACAGAACAATAATCGTTAATAAACAGATCACGCGCAAACGCCTCGCAATCAAAGTAATAGCGCAAATTGTCCGGTAATGTGTGGCTGTAGCATTCCTCAAACAAATGCCAGGCAAAATCAACTTCTGAATCATAGCACCCATGAAAACAATCGCTCATCATGTTTTCTGCATCCTCGATATCATATTCAGATAACAAGGCTTGGCCTAACTCTCCATGCACGGTTATGAAGTCCGCGTATTTGACGACTGTTTCCAGATCTTCATATTCGCAGAGCCTAGTGTTACCGAACCCTTCATAATGTCGGGTAACAGGGCAATGTTACCATTGCCCCGTCCCCTAAGAACCGTGCGTGCGATTTTCACCGCACACGGCTCAAGCAAGACGATAACGCATGGAGAGATAACAGAGTTGATGAACAAACATTAGGTTGTCGTAGCTGTTATGTTGACGATTCCCATCACGGTGAAATTTGTTAATTTTCTCACCGTTGTATAGAGATTGTCCACATTCTGGACAGATATGTTGTTGTTTTTCTGCAATCCTATTTTTGCTGGGTGTTAGCAGATCTCCTTTCTTTGCCCTTTGTTGCCAGTACTTTCTCTGATTTGGATTATCAGGGGAGTGTCTGTGTTTCACCTTAATCCATCTTTCGATTTTGTATGATGAAATATGCAACATGTGGCTGTTTGAAAGAGGGTCTTTAAACGTATACCCATAGGTTGGACAACTTTTATGTCGACCAAAATATCGTCTCATATACCACTTTTTTGACTTTCTTGGATGATTACGCTTACACCATCGCTGTTGTCTGATGTGTAGGTAATGTTCCATGTCGTGGAATATTTTAGCCGCCACCGAATGTCGATAAAAGTTACACCACCCTCGTATTACTGGATTAGCCGCTCGAATTAAACTGGCAGCATTCTTGCCATTATAAGATCGAGTGAGTCCTTGTAATTTAAGGCGGAAGTTTTTTAGCGATTTTTTGGATGGCTTGATAAGTGTTTTATAGCCAGATTTTCTATCCGAAACTGGATAGCACCGAATATTGAAGCTTAGGAAGTCAAATCCTTCCTCTAGTTTATTGATACTTGTTTTTTCTTCCGAAAGTTCAAGTCCTCTTTTTTCTAGAAAAACCTTGATTTGCTCTCTCGCATTGATTGCCGCATTTTTGGAGTGACAAAGCACTACAAAATCATCGGCGTATCTTACAACAACGGGAGAAGTCCTTTTTACCGTCGTGGCACTGACACCACCTCGATATTTAATTTCTAATGCTTCTTCCATGCCATGTAGAGCAATGTTTGCCAAAAGAGGGCTTATTATCCCACCTTGAGGCGTCCCTTGCTCGGTATTATAAAACACCCCATTTTCCACGTAGCCCGCTTTTAACCATTTATGTATCAGTTCCTTTGCAGGAAACGATCCTATGGTTTTAAGCAGGTGGTTATGATCGATATTATCAAAACATCCTTTGATATCCGCATCCAATATCCAAGTTCGGTGGGAACCAGACTTAGTAGCAAGATGAATTCTTTCAATAGCATCATGCACGCTGCGTCCAGGTCTAAATCCGTAAGATATTTCCTCAAAAACAGCTTCCCAACAAGGTTCCAAGGCATTTTTAACCATGGCTTGTTGGCAGCGATCAATGAGGCTGGGAATACCTAAAGGGCGTTTTTTACCATTTGTTTTAGGTATGTACACCCGACGAGCTGGAAGCGGTTTCCACGAGGTGAGGTTACTTAGTTGATCAACAAGCATTTCTCTTTCCCGTGGTACTAATGCGAGAACACGGTCAACCCCAGGCGTTGATTTGCCCTGATTGATTTGTGTAACTCGCCTTACTGAAACCAGTAAGTTTGCGTGACTGCGTAACATTAGCTTCTGCAGCCCACGAACCATCTTCCAGTCTCCATTCGTTCTGGCCTTATAAATCCGTTGTCTCAGGTTTCTGACCTGCAAATTAGCTTTGCACCAATCGATGTTATGCCATTTGATGGTCTTGGTATTTACGGTTAAGCATTCGCTGCTTATCGACCTTTTCATATCAATACGTCTCCTTAACAGGGTATTTTAAGGGTCTCACCAGCCTTCCGTCAGCACCTTTTCAGGTTAGGCATGCGCCTTATCCGCCGGGTTATTGTTTCCCCGTGCCTTTCGGCAGGCGGCATTCGCTTCTGAAAGCATCCTTTTCCCGCTGAAGAATTAAGCGCCCTTTACAGATTGCTTACCTATACCCATTGACGGGATAGGACTTCATCGGGTTTACTTCGTTCCGCATCTAAAGAGATACGATCTGACTTAGGTACCTGCTATACCCCGGAAGATATTGACCTTCTGTTCACGGCATCCACGAGACCGTAAACCATCTTCGACCCTCCCGTATCACCCACTTTTTCAGGAGACTATACGTAACGAGGCTTCAGCACAGGTTCACTTGCGTTTACCATATCAGTCTTTCCCTTGCCCGTTGGCTGTCAGTGGTTGACAGTTACCCGGACTTTATCAGAAGCTTAGTACAAGCCAATTACTCAACTCGCACCCTCCGATTGGAAACAACCCAGAAGGCTAGGTCGGGGAATACTTCCCACTCTTTAGAAGCGACTTCGAGTCGCACCATGTATCGCATACTCTTCAGCATCTTCAATGGGGCTTTCTTCCAGTAACTCGTGAATTTCATCATAGATCGCACTGACTGTTTGATCTGCTAAAATCCATTTGCCGTGCAAAATACCACTATTATAAGATGCGAGGCAGGCAACATAAATGCTTGGGGTATCCATGGGGTTGTTCTCCTTAAGTGATGAAGAGCAAGCCCCGGCGGGAGCTAGCTCCCGCATTGGGTTATGATTAGAACGGTACGTCTTCTGAAGTTTCCTGCAACATTTCTCGCATCTGAGCCATATGGCTTTCAGCGGTATTTGTTGCATGCTTATCGTCAACGGCTTTACCTTGTCCAAGTAACTGAATATTGCTAACCACGATACTGATGGTTTGACGGTTGTTACCGTCTTTATCAGTCCATGGGTTCGTGCGCAGCTTGCCTTCAATGAAGACCTGGCTGCCCTTGTGCAAAAATTCAGTAACTTTGGTTTGTGACGTGGTCAAGCAAATTAAGACACACCAGTTAAGCAGCTTGTTTTAATCCCCGTATCTTAAACTCCAACTCAAATTGATTTGGGTTTTTATATCCAAGAGACGAATGCAACCGGAAGTTGTTGTACTGCACGGTAATGTAGTTCAACACATCCTGTTGTGCTTCAAAACGGGTTTGATAATGATTCCATTGTACCCGTTCTTGCTTTAAGCTGCCGAAGAAGCTTTCAGCGACAGCGTTATCCCAGCAGTTACCTTTCCTGCTCATGCTACCGATGCAATGCCAGCCAGTCAGTAGTTTGCGATATTCGTGGCTAGCATATTGGGAACCCCGATCGGAATGAACGATCAAACCAGGCTTTGGTTTTCTTTGCCATAAAGCCATTGTTAGCGCATCACATACCAATGAAGCCTTCATACGCGAACTCATACTCCAGCCAACAATTTTTCTGGAAAACAAGTCAATGACAACAGCCAAATAAAGCCAGCCTTCCTGAGTCCAAACATAAGTGATATCGGATGCATAAGCTCGGTCGGGGGCTGCAGGTGAAAAATCTCGGTTGAGGACATTCTCATACAAAGGCTTTTTATGGTTACTGTTAGTCGTTACCTTGTATTTTTTCCTATACCGCACCATAACACCAGCCTCCTTCATCAACTTTTTGGTTTTATGTCTACCTACCAGATATCCCAAAGCATTTAACGCTTTTTGCATCCGTCGACGGCCATATGTCTGCTTACTTGCATCAGAAATTTCTTTTACAAAATCCAGCAGTTCTTGGTGTTCAGGATCGACCGGTTTGTTGTAACTGTTTTTCCTGTAATGATAGTAGCCTGAGCGCGATACGTTCATTAATAGACACATCATCCCGATTGGCCAGACCTTCTCATGCTGGGCTATAAACGAATATTTTACTTCGTTTCTTGAGCAAAGAAGGCCGCCGCCTTTTTTAATATTTCTTTCTCCATTTTTAGTCGTTTGTTTTCCTCGCGCAAACGACGTAATTCCAGCTGGTCGGCAGTTAACTTTCCCGTGCCTCTGAAAGCTTGAGCATTCTCTGATTCATCTTCTTTTATCCAGCGAGTAAGAATATTGGGGTTAATTGACAAGCTGCGGGCAGCCTCTGCTCGGCTATAGCCTTGTTCCAGAACCAAACTAATAGCATCCAGCTTAAACTCTTTCGAGTATTTTTTTCTAATGACCATGTTTCTCTCCAGTTAAGTTTATTATCTCTTAACTGGGGTGTCCGAATCCATTAGACCACGTCATTAGACCACGTCAGTTGTTATCGCACGGAAAAAAATAATTATTGATTGTATTGGGTAAGGTTGCCGCATCTCTAGTTTTTCGTTTTTATGCAAAAATTACAGAAACATTGTGGATTGTAAGTATTTGTAAACAGGGTAGTTAAGCAACCGGGTGTGTATATAAGTTAGTAAATCGATTAAGGATGGAATAAAAAAGCCCCATCAGTGTAAACTGACAGGGCTTTTTTTAGCATTAACCAAGTTGATTACTTAGCGGCAGCGGCTTTCCTTTCTTTCTCTTTGGCAATCACTGCTTCAGCTACGTTATTTGGGCAAGCGGCGTAGTGAGAGAACTCCATTGAGAATTGACCGCGACCAGAGGTCATGGTGCGCAGGGTGCTGATGTAACCAAACATTTCTGAAAGAGGAACATCGGCCTTAACGCGTACGCCAGTTGCACTGGGTTCTTGACCAGAGATCATGCCGCGACGACGGTTCAAGTCACCAATAACATCACCCACATTATCTTCTGGACTATAAACGTCAACTTTCATGATTGGCTCAAGCAATTGTGGGCCAGCTTTTGGTATAGATTGACGGAAAGCGCCTTTTGCAGCAATTTCAAATGCAATTGCCGAGGAGTCAACGGCATGGTAAGCACCGTCAGTGAGGTTAATTGCAACATCCAATACAGGGAAACCTGCCAAAGTACCGCTGCCCATCATTGAACGGAAACCTTTTTCAATTGCAGGGAAGAATTCTTTAGGAACACTACCACCCACAACAGATGTGATGAAAGTGAATCCACTGTTTGGCTCACCTGGTGAGATGATATAGTCAATCTTACCGTATTGACCAGAACCACCTGATTGTTTCTTGTGGGTGTAGCTGTCTTCAATCGTTTTGGTTATGGTTTCGCGGTAAGCAACCTGTGGCTGACCCACTATCAAGTCAACACCGTAAGTACGCTTCAGAATGTCCACTTTGATATCAAGATGTAATTCACCCATACCCCGAAGAATGGTTTCACCTGAATCTATATCCGTTTCAACCCTAAACGTTGGGTCTTCTGCGACCATTTTACCAATAGCAATGCTCATTTTTTCGGTTGAGCCTTTATCTTTTGGTGTGACGGAAATTGAGATAACTGGCTCAGGGAAAACCATCGCTTCAAGTGTGCATTCGTGTTTTGGATCGCAAAGTGTATGGCCAGTTCTAACATTTTTCATGCCTACGATGGCTATAATGTCTCCTGCTTCAGCACTTTGAAGTTCATTGCGCTCATTTGCTTGCATCTCAACCATACGACCGACACGTTCAGTTTTGCCTGTAAACGAGTTAAGAATGGTATCGCCTTTATTCAGTTTTCCTGAATATATACGTACGAAAGTTAGAGCACCGAAACGATCATCCATAATTTTAAATGCCAAAGCGCGGAATGGCTCATCGGCGGAAACGATAGCGAATTTGCCGTTTGGCGTACCTTCTTCATCTGTCAAAGGCTGTGGGTTAACTTCGTGCGGAGCGGGTAAATAATCAATAACCGCATCCAGCAATAATTGCATCCCTTTATTTTTAAAGGCTGAACCGCAATAGGTTGGGAAGAAGACTAATTCGAGCGTACCTTTACGGATGCAGCGCTTAATGTCTTCTACTGAAGGTTGCTCGCCTTCAATGAAAGCCATCAATAAATCATCATCCATTTCAACCGCAGTTTCAATTAATTGGTCGCGGTACATTTCAACGTCGTCAACCATATTGGCTGGTACATCAGTAATGGTGTAGTTTTCTGGCTGGCCAGTTTCGTCCCATATGTAAGCTTTACGGCTCAATAAATCGACCACACCGACGAACTCATCTTCAATGCCGATTGGCAAGGTCATAATTAGTGGGTGAGCACCCAATACTTTTTTCACTTGTGCTGTCACTTTCAAGAAGTCAGCGCCGATACGGTCAAGTTTGTTGACGAAAATCAAACGAGATACTTTTGAATCGTTTGCATAGCGCCAGTTGGTTTCTGATTGAGGCTCAACCCCCCCAGAACCACAGAAAACGCCTATGCCACCATCGAGTACCTTTAATGAACGATACACTTCTACGGTGAAGTCCACGTGTCCGGGGGTATCAATTACGTTAAAGCGAGTACCTTTCCAGAAACAGCTTACCGCTGCTGACTGGATAGTAATGCCACGCTCAGCCTCCTGTTCCATGAAGTCGGTTGTTGATTCACCTTCGTGAACTTCACCGATTTTGTGGATTCTACCTGTGAGCTTAAGAATGCGCTCGGTAGTGGTTGTTTTTCCGGCATCTACGTGGGCGAAGATACCAATGTTTCTGTAAAGATTTAAATCAGTCATAGGACGCTCTATAAGCTTGGTTAAAATTGTGTTGCATTATACAGTATTTTATCCGGATTGGCAGCTGATGCACCGTCAAGTTGTATAAACAATTGTTAAAATCAGTCAAAAATGAGGTGGGTTTCAAATTTCAGGCACACTTTTCCTTAATTATAATTGCCTGTCACTGATTCTACGAACAAATTAAATGCTTTAGCAGCTCACGGGATTTAATTTTATACTGATTGGCACTGAATAAACTCCTTATATGCCCGTGTAAAGGTGAAAATATTTGTGCATGTTTCTGTGACTTAAACTGACGCGTTGTGAAATCTATTTCTTAGCACCCCATAGCTTGGGAGTATATTTGTGATAATTACTCGCGGCACGTACAGTTTGTTTCATTGAGAGGGGGTTATTGTATCCGTCCGTTCTTACAGTATTTGATATATAAAAATCCCGATCATATAATGCCTGTTATTTAAACATATGTGTGTTTTTTGTTAACCAACGAGGTATTTATGAAATCCATTAAGTCCACTGCTTTATCCATGCTAGCTTTGCTAATCTTTTTCGTTACTCCACATGCTCAAGCTGCGGGTGCTTCACCTCAACCGCAAAGATGCCCTAACAGCAGTGCCCTGCTTGCGGCTGGTTTGGCTGGAGTTGAAGATGAGGAGGCTGGCAAATATTTTGCTTATCAATTCAGCAATTATGGCACTGCTGAAACTTGGGGCTTTTTAATTTTTGATATCTATGCCTCATCAAAACAAGATGCCTTTAGTAAGGGAAAGACAGCTCTAAACACAATCTCTTATCTGTATGGACCTACTTATATTGCAAAAGCAAAGGTATGGGGTTGCGTATATAATGTAAGTGGTGGCTACACTGCTGTTGCGATTACTCCAATAGATGCAGGCGTACAATCATCTAAACGAATGATTAAGCAGATACGCTTCTAAAGTTTTGAATGTGCCCACATTGGTGGGCACATTCAACAAATAAACTTGATCTAAGCTAGTGTTAAATTGTTTGCCCCAAGATTCTCAAATTGTTAATTTGACCACCTGTATGATGGGTGAGCCGGTGAAACACATATGCAGCCATTTTCATTTCCTAACTTGTGGTTGGACGTTTAGTTGGAAATTCCCCCTATAAATATATTTATCCTCAGGCGTTATATGGTATTTTGTAAAGTATATATTTGCATTTAATGCCTTACAAGTCGGATCTCATAATGGTAGTTAACAGGGCTGCAGTGCTGTAGCTCTGTTACCTACCATCAATTGAGTCAATTAATATTAAACTTCATCGCGTAATACAGTGCCCTTAATAGCGAAGTACTATGCTTATGGAAAAGGGATGCTGAATAATATTATAGGAAATACTTTGTGAATGCTTATATTGTGGGCGGTATAATCATCCTTGGAGGGTTGGTAGTTTATCTTATTATTCTAGAGGTTAATTTACTTTCCAATCAGAGGGTTGAGCGTAATTTAAACAATATTATTGTATCCCTCCGATCCATTATGGAGTCAACTGGCTCGGGTCTCTTGGTCTTGAATTCAACAGGGGAAACAATATATTTTAACCAGAAATTTCTTATGATGTGGGGTATTCCTAGTTCTATTCTTAAAGATGGTGATTCTTTGATCGATGTCATCATTGAAAAGTCATTGATGAAAAAAGAACATATTACTAGAAAAATCAACGAACTAAATGTCCACGTAGAAATAGAGCGCTTTGATGAAATTACCTTGAAGGATGGCAGGGTGTTTGAGTTTTCATCCAATTGGCAATATGTAAATCAAAAGGCAGTGGGGCAGGTCTGGAGTTTTTTAGATATCACACTTCATAAAGAACATGAAAAGCAGCTTAAGCTACTTGTTACTCGAGATGCGCTAACCAATCTTCCTAACGATATTTTAATAAAAGAGCGTCTTGAATGGGTCATATCTTTAACAAATCAATATGAAAAAAAAATTCTCATCGGATGCTTTTACTTAACCATTAATGAATTTAACAACCTTTATGACAGTTATGGTCAAACAATAGTAGATGAATTAATAACGGAAATTGTGCAGCGCCTAATGGAGTATATGCCTAGAAATGACACGCTGGCTCGCGTAGATAAAGATAAAGACCAATTCGTTATTATCATGATGACTGATGTACCTCAGGAAAGGAGCATTGTATTTTTAATAAAAAAATATATCGATGTGCTTTCAATGCCTTTCAATATAGGTGGACATGCAATTCAGATTACCTGCAGTATTGGAATAAGTTGTTATCCACAAAATGGCAAAAGTGCGGAGGAGTTACTTCAAAACGCCCAATCCACAATGTATAGCGCTAGAGCTCAGGGCAATGGGAATAATTTTTTATTTTGTTCTGATAATACGCCATCAAATATAACAAAACTTTTTTCCTTGGAAACTGATCTACAAGGTGCCTTAGAGCGTAATGAGCTTAGCTTGGAATATCAGCCAATCATCAATCTACAAACTGGATATATCAGTGGCGTTGAGGCGTTAATCCGTTGGACTCATTCAGAGTATGGATTAATTTCACCCTTGGAATTTATTCCTTTAGCTGAAAAAACAAATCTCATAAATACCATTGGCGAATGGGTATTGCGTACGGCTTGCATTCAACATAGTCGTTGGCGAAACAGTGGGTTACCACCTATATCCATCTCAGTAAATTTCTCTAGTGAGCAGTTTAAGTTAAAAGAATTAGTACAAACTATAAGTGATATTCTGAAGGAGACTCAAATTGAACCAGCCTCCCTTGAAATTGAAATGCCTGAAAACAGGTTTTTGGACATTAATTCAAAAAATGTTGTTAAGCCATTAGAGGCATTAGCAAAGCTAGGCGTTAGATTCGCTGTTGATGATTTTGGAATTAATAATTCTGATTTTAGTTATATCAAAAACTTTACAGTAGATACTGTGAAAATTGATCAATCCTTCATTAGTGGGATTGATTCCAATCCGGATAATATCGATATTGTTTTGGCGATGATTAATATTGCAAAAGCGCTACGACTAAGAGTTGTTGCCGAGGGTATAACTACCAAGTCGCAATTGAAATTTCTAATACTTAATGAGTGTGATGAAGGTCAAGGCTACTATTTTTCAAAACCCATTGATGTAGATTCTTTTACTAACTTGCTGAAAGAAAATCCAAAATATTAAATTCCGCTTAAAAAATCGATAGGACTGACTCGCTTTTCTTGCACCAATCAAGAGGGCTTCCTTCCTTTATTCCAACAGTGGTTTATTCTGTGTGGGATAGGTCGGGCGCAATCAGGGCTGTATACAGTGATGATAAGATTAACCCGGATTTTAATGGGTAAATTTGACCCATAAGTCAATATGGTGCACACTGGGCTCATATTTAAGCCAATTAATGAGATAGGGATGAATTACACATTAAGGATTCAAAGAACAGAAACAGGTGCTGAGATAGCTAAAGCGGTTGCAGCTATCCCTGACGGTGTGACAACACTTAATTTGAGCTGTAATTCTCTCGACAGGTTAACCAGTGCTGAGTTGGCTATTATATTTTCGGCTATCCCTCTAAGCGTGACAACACTTGATTTGAGTAGTAATAACCTTAGCAAAAACTCTGGTGCTGAGTTAGCTATGGCATTTGCGGCTATCCCTCTAAGTGTGACAAAGATTGTTTTGCGCTGGAATAACCTTAGTAAAAAAACCGGTGCTGAGTTAGCCACGGCGTTTTCGGCTATGCCTCATAGCGTGAGATTACTTGATTTGATGGCTAATCGCCTCGGTGATTTAGCCGGTGCGGACTTAGCCATGGCGTTTGCGGCTATCCCTCATAGCGTGACAACGCTTAATTTGAGCGGGACTGATCTTGAGAAAAAACGCGGTGCAGATTTAGCCATCGCGTTTGCGGCTATCCCTCATGGCGTTAAAATTCTTTATTTGTGTTGTAGTAGACTCGGAGACAAAGCTGGCGCTGAGTTAGCCATGGCGTTTGCGGCTATCCCTCATAGCGTGAACACGCTTTTTTTGATGGACACTGACCTCGGAGTTTTAACCGGTGCAGACTTAGCCACCGCGTTTGCAGCTTTCTCTCCAAGCATCAATGAAATTACGCTTAGTTTGAAAGACATTGTATATAGAACCAAAGATGAGCTTCTTAATCTAGGAAAGGAGAAGTGGACCCCATCGGTGAGACAACGATCCCTTACTATTTAGATAGTGTCCAATATATTGGAACACCGAGGCATTGCGTCTGATGACAGGTTACCTGTAGAGAAAGCGGTGTCAATGAGGAGTCCTGAGGAACGAAGGAAGCTCGTTGATACTGCTTGCACGTAAGGTATTTTAGTCATTAAGAGCATGCCGTTTTCTACGATCATGCGGCTACTCTAAGTCCATCGTAAAACTCTGATGGCGTACATTTTCCAAGTGATTCATGGGGCCTTTCGTCATTATAAAACCGAAAATACTCACGTAACCCATGACGCAATGCTATCACCGTCGGATATTCTTTTAAATACACATCTTCATATTTAACAGAGCGCCACAGTCTTTCAATGAACACATTGTCCACCCAGCATCCTTTTCCATCCATGCTGATCTTGATTTCATTGTCCTCCAACACCTTAATAAAAGCCTTACCAGTAAATTGGGAGCCTTGATCCGTATTGAAAATACTAGGTGCGCCATAGCGTCTGATAGCGCTTTCTAGCGCACTCACACAAAAATTATCATCCATGGTGTTGGATACCTCCCAGGATAATACTTTACGGCTGTACCAATCCATAACAGCCACTAAATACACAAAGCCACCATGCATGCGGATATACGTCAGATCTGTGCACCAAACTTGATTAGGTTTAACAATAGCCAAATCTCGTAGCAGATATGGATATATTTTATGCGCCTTCCCCTTTTTGCTGGTATTCGGTTTAGGGGCGACGGACATGATGCCCATAAGCCTCATTAAGCGTTGTACACGTTTACGATTAACAGGATACCCTTGCCGACGCAAGTAGTTACGAAGCTGTCTGCTGCCATAAAATGGATGCCGGGTATACTCCTCATCAATTAATCGCATTAGCTCCAAATTTTCAGGGGTCTCGGCAATTGGGTCGTTATTAGCCGCCCGATAATAACTGGCACGTGATAACTGAATTAACTCGCATTGACGAGCAATGCTGATAACAGCATGTGTTGGGTCGATCATCGCTTTTTTCTCCTTCACACTTAACTTAAATGGCCAGTCTTTTTTTTAAGCCAATCCAACTCGACGGCTAACTGGCCTATTTGGGTGTAAAGTTTCTCTCGTTCTTTTTCTAGTGACTCCACGTCCTTTTCATTCTTGCCACTAAATAAATGCTTACTGCCTTCCAATAACAGCCTTTTCCATTGATTAATTTGCGTTGGATGCACTTCAAATTCCGATGCTATTTCATTGGTCGTTTTATGACCTTTCAAGGCTTCTAGTGCAACTTTTGCTTTAAATTCTGAACTGAACTTCTTATGAGCCATTTTTTAACCCCAACTACTATAGTGGGTCAAGAAATTCAGACCACTAAAGCAGGGTAATTAAGATATAATCCTCGCTCATAAACAAGGTTACAATAATGAGCGAAAAGCGTAAAAAATACACTCCAGCAGAAAAGGCGAAAATTGCGCTGGAGGCGATTAAAGCCGAACTAACATTAGCACAAATTAGCTCAAAATATGGAGCCCATGCGACTCAAATTAATGCATGGAAAAAACAAGCGTTGGCGCTGTTTCCGGATTTATTTAGTGATAAGAACAAATCGGAGACTACTGATTATGAAAACCAACTTGGTGAATTATATGAACAAATTGGCCGTTTAAAAGTAGAAAATGATTTTCTAAAAAAAAAGTCTGAGGTGTTCAGTGGATGATCGACTCGGCTGGATTGAAACCCGTCATCCCTTGTTATCGGTGCGCCAACAGTGCGAAATACTGGATCTAAGCCGTTCCAGTGTTTATTATGCACCACGGCCCAAAGTGTTCAGCGATGAGCAGCTGGCATTGCTACGCTTGGTCGATGAAATTTACACGAAATACCCGTTTTTTGGTACAAGGCAAATGAGCGATTATATTTCCTTGCATAATCAGCCATGTAAACGCCATGAGACACGATGGGCCTACGAGCACATGGGGTTACACTCACTTGCACCAGGCCCGCATACGAGTAAACCGCACCCGGAGCATAAGGTATATCCATATCTGTTACATGACGTCGAGATTGTACGACCATGTCAGGTTTTCAGCACGGATATAACCTACATTCGGCTGAAACACGGGTTTGTGTATTTAATCGCCGTCATAGACTGGTACAGCCGTTTTGTGCTGGATTGGCAGCTCAGCATCAATATGGAGGCTGATTTTTGTGTGGAAACGCTTGAGCGAGTATTGGCTCACTCACGTTGTGATATATTTAACACCGATCAGGGGTCGCAGTTTACAAGCAAGGATTTCACTGATGTTCTTAAAAAGCATCAGATTGATATCAGCATGGACGGTAAAGGCCGCTGGGCAGACAATATTTTTGTTGAACGTCTATGGCGCTCAACAAAGTATGAATGCATATACCTACAGGAGTGGGAAAACGTAGTCTCAGTAAGGGATGCGATAAGAGAATACTACCGTTTTTATAATTACGAAAGACCGCACCAAAGTCTTAACGGGCGAACACCCAGCGAGATTCATAGAAAAATATTACACTAAATGGTGCGCTATCGCGCCGTTGTGTGTAATGGGGCTCTGCCCCAAACCCCAGGATATTTGAAGACGTGATTCGAATAAACAGGGTGTAGGATTCGGGCAACAAAAGCTGCCCGGAATCACGTCACGGTCATCGCCGTCCCCGGCTGTGCCGTGGCTTAATGATAATAGAAATTGAGCGAGAAATTATATCTTAACTTTTTGTTAAAATGGTCTAGATTTTGCGCCCGCTATATACAATGGTTTCTATTCTACACCACTGTCTCATTTTTGGGGTCCACTTCTTTGCCAGAGATAACTAACCTAGAGGCATAAGTCAACTAAGATGAAATATGAAATAGTCGCTATTCAAGAAACACATATTCATGGTTTTTGGTCTGCAGTAGATAGTGTTGCGCGTGAGCGTAAATATTTGGCTTTTTTGCAAGGCCCTCCAATCGAATTAACCCGGGATTTTGTTCTAGACCACATTAATAACGATTGGCCTCAATTTGTTGCCATTCATGATGGAATAGTTGTTGGTTGGTGCGACATTAGTCCATTGGATCGCCCAGTGTTTGCACACATAGGTACGTTGGGGATAGGAGTATCAGCTCCTTATCGGGGCAGAGGTATTGGTAACGCATTGATAGAAGCCGCTCTACAAAAGGCACGATTAAAGGGGTTAACTCGGATTGAGCTAACAGTGCGTGAAAATAATAAATTGGCTATTTGTATGTATGAAAAACTTGGTTTTGTTGTTGAAGGAATTCACAACGATGCAGTTTGTATTAATGGTGAGTATGAAAACCACGTTTTTATGGCTTTGCTTTGGCGATAATTTAGGGTTGTGTTGCGTGACAAATTTTCCTCAACTAATTTATTGATGCCTAGTAAATCGATTGGGAGGAACAAATTATTTTAATCCAAAATAATTGTCGGTTTTAAAAAAATCCCAACGCAGTGAGCTTTGATTAGATGATGCCGATAAGACTGCTTTTGTGTTCGACCTGCAATTTTTCTTTAATAGTTGCAGTATAATTTTCAATGGATTTTGTGGATAGCTTTAAAAAAGCAGCAATTTGCTTGGTGCTATAACCACAAGATAAATAAATTAAGCAATCAAGCTCTCTAGCCGTAATATCTTGAAATAAATTATAACGGTCACCAAATAAGTGTTTTAAGCATTGTCTATGAGCTTTGTTTTTATCACTATAAAGAGCATGATAAGCACGGCAGATTGCTTCTGGCATTACCTGGCTTGTGACATCGAGTGCAATGGTAAATGATCCCGTCACTTTATCTTTATGGTTGTATAATGGAAAAATATTTCCCACTTGAAAAATCAAACTATTATTTGCAATTAAGTAGGGTGAGAAGCTGTTGGCAATGATAGGTTTTTCATCGTACATCACACAAGACTTAGCATCTTTCCAGGCGCTTATATCATCATCGGAGACATGCCAGGTACCCATTTTTGAAAGTTCTTCGTGGCTTTTATTTTTTATGTCTTGTGAATTTTTTAAGCCGACTATTCGTTTGGAGCCGTAGTTATTAATCAATAAAAAATTGCAGTCAACATCCTCTATAAATACGCTTCCAGGAAGATACTCTATAAAGGCTTTGAGTTGAGGGGTAATAAGCATTGATTTGCTCAGACTATTCTCGGCTAATAGTCCAAAATTAGCCTCACTTAAAGACTCAGCCATATGCATCAGTTGGTTCGTTAAAAAATCAGCTCTGTTGTTAGTTTTTAAATTGTCAGCTGTCAATTTATGCATGGTTAATTCTCAAAAATCTTGCATTAAGCGGCTATGTGCCATCTATTATACCATGTGAGCAAAAAACTATCAATAATGTTTGGTGAAAATAGGAAGCAACGCTTATCTCTGGTCGGGAGTCGATAAAATGGAGCTTATCGGCAATCGGTCACGCCATATTAATCAACACAATAGGGGGATTTTTCCTCTGTTTAAATGTGCTATCCCCGTATAGACTGACACAATATAAGTCTATGTGATCTTTTTTAGCGATAATTGTGAGATTGTTTTTATTTTGCAACAGAACCAAATGGGGTAGTGTAATGCCAGATAGATCTAAAGTTGAAAGTAAAAGAGAAGAGCCATCAACAAATTTGTCTGCATCAAATTTGCATGAGTTGAGCGTTGCACAATTAATTAGGGAAGGGCACGCACTCTTAATAACTGATCCAGATGGCGCTATTTTGCGTTATAACAGCGCACTAAAAAGAGACTTGTATTGTCCCGAAACCTATCTCGAAGTCAGTATGGGGTTATTTACCTTAGGCCGATATGCCGCTGCAATGTTGGCGGCGACCAAGGCAAATAAAGCGGCTAATGCGGCCAAAGTGCAAATGTTATATGCCACAGGTCAGAATCATTTGGCTGCATATTACAACGGCTTAAGAAAGGGCACAAAGAGTACGCTGCTCGATGCGGATGTTGATGGTATTAAACAGATGTGTGTTAACTCGCAGTTGGCTCCTGCGCAATATACGGTGATTGTTCAGCAGGCTGCGAGCGATAGAAATCAATATCTTAGAACCATCTCCAACGAAAAAAAGATGTCAGAAACAGAACCAAACGTTCAGAATACCAATGTTAATATCGATGCACTGGCAGCATTAAAGCAATACAGTGAATTGATTACCGAATCGATGACGGCATTATCGTATGATGCCCCGCATCACAAAGAGTTGATTGCCACTCTCGATAATATCCAACAGGAAATGACGTCTGGGTCAACATTGTCTAGCCAAGAAAAGAAATCACTTCTCGATCAATTAACAGACTGGATGGATACCTATGGACAGGCCAGTATTCAGATCTCGCAATCAAAAAGTGCGGTTAATGTTGAAAAAGCGGTAGAAATAGTGGGTAGTAAAGAGTTTGATAGTTGCTCTATTTTTCAATTATTAATGACTCAATTGAGCAACATGGTTCCTGGCTATTTAATGAATCATGTTAAGTTAACCGATCTGCCGAACTTAAAAGTTCTGGATGCCATTTGCGAGAATTATGGTCGTGCAATAGAAGTCTACCAATTTGACTCATACGCTGGTCCTCTGCTCAATCGTGCAGCTAAACAATATAAAATTTCGCATGATTTGATTAGCGCTCTTGGTAAAAACAGAAAAGAAATTTTAGAGTTACTAGTACGCCAATATAACCATTTTCGTTTACAGGTTGGATCTGCATTGTTCAAATGCCGTGCTGAGTCACTTAGTGGTGCTCAGTATGCAAATACGCCAATCAGAGAAATGTTAAAACCGGGTACAAATAAAGATAATTTATTGATGCTATTAAATGAATTGGAATTACGTCGTTTGATGGTGAACTATGTGTGTGTTTTAACAGGCGTGAGTCAAGAAAAATTCAGCGAATTAGACTCAAAAGAAAGCATTCTTATGCGTACGAGTGGATTTTACGATAAAGCTGCGAACAACGTTATTTCAGATGCACGTAATGCATTGTTGAAAGAATTCAAATTTGATTTGGAAAATGGCGCAAATCCTAATCTATTTGATTCTTGGGGGCAGCCTATTCATTATATTGGGATGCAATTTGCCTCGCCTAATTGGGTATTGCCTACTTCCATATTGATGCTGCATGAGCTGTTTAAGTCTGGCGGGAAGGATCTTCAGTATGGGAATGGCAGTCGAAGTGATCGGGGGGATACTTGGGGTAGTAATATCATACCGGTCAAATATATTTTAAATAACGCCCGTTTCGAGCTGGCCGTGCTTTATTGTGCAAATGGCTATGATATTGACGAGCATTATAATTATTTTTATAACTCTCTACTTTGGTCAAAAGAAAATAATCACAACTGTATTATTCAGCGTTATTTAATACGAGACATCAATTCAGCCAATGGCGTGCTGAATAAAAAAGATCTGCGCGAGGCGTATCAGTTTTATAAAGCGGTTGAAGCAGGTGTTGTGCCTGAACATGCTAAAGTGAATCAGGATTGCTTGTTATGGCTGGTTATTATGCTGGGCGACCTGAAAGCGTTATCGCGCTTGAAGGTATTCACGGCCGATGTTAATAAACCGATACCCGTTAGCAATTTTACCCCCTTGATGATGGCGGTGCATTGCGGTCATGGCGATGTTGTTGATTTCTTGCTGCAAAAAGGTGCGAAATTGGATCTTGAGTTTACGACCTCTGATCCAGGTGCCGTTGCATGGCATCCCAATTATTCTCCCCACCGTAATTTTTCTTTAAATGATACTGATAAGCCTCATTTGTTTTGCCTGGCAATCGCGCAAAAACAATGGGCTATTGTGCGGAAATTAATGGATGCCGGACTTAAACCTTCTGAGAAGCAAAAAAAATCGATTGAAGATGGTTTGAAAACAGTACAGCCCAAACCAGCAAACAAAGAGTCTAAACAGGAAGAGAAATCTCCGGACGTTTATAACCTAATGCAGCAAAGCATCAAAGATACGCTTGATTACACCAATAGCACGATATCACGACTGAAAGATCCTGCAATCACAACGTTAGAAAAAGCAGGCAATCCTTATCCTCTTTATAATTTTAAATTAAGTAAATCATTAAATAACACGGCAAGACCCTATCACTTGGCGATCACGAAACAAATCTCCAAAGAAGAAAAGCCAACTGACATTTACAACGGCTGTGTAGGGAATTTTAACCATGGAAAAGCCCAGATAGAATGCTGGGATGAATTGGACAATGTGTCACTGGTCTTACATGAGGATGGCACGTTAGCGATAGAGCAACTGGCAGATGGGCTGAACTATCGATTCCAGTCGGGTGGTGTCATCAGTACCGCGGGTAACAAACTTCATGTTAATAAGGCTAGCATCGAATTTGTATGCGCCCAATTAAATAATAATAAAGGATCGCTAGAAGCCAAACGGGTCAAAATAAGAGGGTTAATTAGCGATCGACAAAGCACGACTACACTTAATAATAATGATGGTCGCATCGTCGTAAAAGATGATTTTGTGCTCAAGGGCAAGCATTGCACCAATAAGAAAGGCATGGTTGAAGCGGGTAAGATTGATATCACTATTCAAGGTGATTTTGCTAATGCAGCAGGGCATGTTATCGCTACCGTAGGCGATGTGAAAGTACAAAGCATTCTTCCTACTAAAAAAGGCTCGATAAAAATTGGCGTTATTAAGTCCACCGATGGCGGACAAATTTTATCAACGCGAGCTGGTTGTTATGTCGAGGGAGAAAAAATAGTAACCGATAGCGACAGCAGATTGCATGGAACAACAGGAACACACCTTGATGGAGAGTTTGTGCGACAGGACAGCGCACTCAGTGGCAATAAAGTGAAAGTGAGCATAGGTAAAAAATCCGATTTAAATGGGGTGTTGGCTGAACAAAGTTCAATTGATATCAAGCAACGCACAGGCACGTTGGCGATTAATAATAAAATGAAGGCGAATGAATCAGTCGCGTTAAACGCACCTGATTTATCGATTCAAAATCAGGTGTTAGCGGGGAAGAGGCGTGTCTTCACCACAGAAAAATGGCGCTATAAAACTGAAAATCTTTGTGATTCCAGTAGTCTGGACGTTAATTTACAGGAAGGAGGCGTCATAAATGCGCCTATCTATAATGTTGGCTCCGTCAGTATCAGCGTACTTCCTGGTGCGACCAAGCCGCTAGACATTCGAGAGAATATTTACGCGGGTTATTCTGAATCTAAACCCGAAGAAAAGCGGCAGGATATCAATCTTAAAATCAATTCCTTTACGCAACCGATTATCATTGGTGAAGATAAACAGAGCAAGCTTGTGCAAGTGCAAGCATTTGAGGGCGCTGTTGAGATTAAAGCGAGTAAAATTGATATACCGTTTGCAGCGCTAGGTGCTAATCAAAATTTAACGATGGAATCCAAAACGGATGTCACGATTGGCCGACAATTTTCTCCACAATCGACTTGTGAGATTAGAAGTGAGGGACATTGTACGATAAAAGCAGAGACATCATTAAAAACCTACCATACCAAGCTGGATATTAAAAAAGACTTTAGTATGAAAGCGCCCGATGGTTGGGATGATGTTGCTAATGAAGTTTTTATTGGCGGTAATGCATTGTTTGATGCACCTGTAACTACACACCGGATTTTAACTGAAAGAAAAACGTCTCCAGGGCCTCTTTCTGTTGCAGCTTTAGGGCTTGAACATATTTGGTCGGTGTCCGGAACCATTACCCATGACAGAGCTTTGTCTGTACCACCGGTTATATCAATTGCTGGCAATTTTGCAGCGACTGGCAAAACAATTCTCTTTGCTGCTCATCTGAAATTCAAGACTCAAACACAAGGTGAAAAACCCGACGTACAGCATTACACCCAAGTTCACAGAGACCAAGGCGTTCATAGGTCAGGAGATAGAAAATGTAGAAAAGCTCAAGATGGAACTTATTTAATAAAATTTTATAGTGATGGCGATGGTAAATACTACCCAGCTAGTGTTGGTCTATGGGATGGCGTTTACAAAAATGATAAAAATCATCCTTTAGTGCTTACAGCAAACTATCGTGCTGGCGGCACGCTAACCTTTATGTTCGAAGGAAAAGCAGTTGTAGGTTACACAACCAATACTGTAGGTTACACAACCAATACTCATGTAGCAAAGTTGGAACCGTTTAGACGTGTCATGGATATTTTTAGTAAATCAAATTCGCCGAAATCCAGCTTGGAAGAGTCAAAGGAGGGGCATTCATTTTTCAGAGACATTTTGACGTTTCATCCCACGCTTCCTCAGTCACCCCAAGTTGTTATCACGCCAGAAGGGTTGTTTGAAAATACGCAAAATAAAATACGCCTTATCTTTCCCTATGCAGATGAAATTAAAAAAGTCTTTCTTGCCACAATACAAAGTTTTGGCAATATTCCACCGAAATACCACCATTTGACCAAAGAAGACCTTTATGAAGTTTGGGTAGAAAATGCACGACAGTGGATGCAACAGAATCCGCAGTTGATGCGTCGCGATGATCAAGCTCAATCCAGGGCATTAATCCCTACGCTGGATAATGGCTTGGTTGAATTAATCGATGCGGCAACAGAACCGATGATAGTTCATGTGATGGTAGCGACTGAGGGAAAAAACGGCGTAATCGAACATTGTTTGAAACCGAAGGCAGTATTTCCAGCAAGTTACGAAAAACTGTCCTTAAGTCCAGGTACTTCAGTTGTGGCAACTATCTTGAATTTAATCGGTGACAAAGATTCACAATTACACGTCACGGGTAAGGTTGTGGGTACAGAACGACTGCAAATTAAAGTTAAGAAAGTGCATGTTGAAACACGTTGTTTTGAAGAGCTAGTATTAATGACGGAATCAGAGAGATCAAGACGAGGTCTGAGTAAAAAAACAAAGAACACGCAATATTGGATGACGAAACGTACCATACAGCAAGAAGCCAGTTTAGAGTGTGGCGAGCTGGACATGAAGTGCGACGAGCTAATCCATACCGGGAGCGTTATTCGGGCTGAAAAAGGAATGTTGATTGTTAATAATCACGTTGCTAATCCCGTTATTGAGACTGGTGTAGCTTCATATGACGGGAAAGCACGTACATTCTGGAGTAGCAAATCATTATCGGGGCAATTTCCAACTTATTCCGTACACAGTCCAACGCTCGATCTGGGAAATAGCCTTGATGTTACGGGTGAAACAGTCAACTTTACCGCCTTGATAAAAACAGGCACAGGGAAGCTGACATACTCTAAAGGCATTACATTAAATACCCAGGTGATTACCCAACAATTACCGCCATCACTGAGTAAAAAGAAAGGAGCCATAACGGTACGTTTTAGCAGTGCGCAACGTGGTTCCCCATGTATGTTTTTAAATAATACCGACTTATTAACGCAGGGCCCATACCAATCAGTCGCAACGCAGTTTATTGCTCCTAATTATGTCAAAATTACAGCGGCTTCAGTGCTTGAAAAAGTGCAGGTTCTTGATAGCCATGTTCACGCTAGAACATCAGGTATTGTTGGTTTTTCTCACGTTAATAGTTCATCCCATATAAGCCGTCAGTCGGCAATACGGCCGTATTATTTAGTGGGCCCCCATGGACGCGTAGTAATTATCGCGACCGATGGTTCCCTATCAATGGAAGGACCTGTTTTCTCCAGTCCAAATGTATATCTTGAAGCAAAAGAAGATATTCTCTTTCCGGCTGTATATTTAAAACAGGTGACTCAAGAAATACATCGTAGCATTGCATTAAGCTTTTTTGGTTCAAGAGCATTAGAAGCTTGTATTGAAGGCGATTTTAAAAAAGGCGCGCAGGAGCTGCTTAAAGAATTTCCTGTTCTGGAGAGCATGAGTCAGTTAGCGCATTCTAAAGATGCCGCTGATGTGACGATGGGTGTACTGCGAACGCTATATCACGCCTATACGGTTTATAAAGCCTATAAACAAGCCACTGACTGGGCTGATTTTGTCAAAAGTCAAATTCATTTAAATCCCAAAATTCGTGTCGGCAAAACGACGACTAATCATTCACAAACAGAAGCGCTGACGGCACAATTTGATGCCGATGCTGTGGAGATGAAGGCTGGGCGGGATATGCAAGCTGAAGGTATTGGTGTAACCGCCAAGAGAATGAAAGTCACGGCAAGGCGTAACATTGCGATTACCTCGGCCGTTACCGAAACAAAATTCGAATCAAGAACGCTCGGGGTCTCGGTGGGGCTTGATACGGCTAGCATGACGCCAACCGTAGGCGTAGATGGCGCTTACCGCGATGTGGATGGCGTGCAACACCAGCTAAGTCATTTGAACGTGGGCACACTGTCATTGAAAGCTGGTCATGATATGACTCTGAATGCGGTATTGACAGGCAAAGAAGCGCAGCTGGAAGCGACCACCATAACGTTGGAAACGAAGCAGGATACGATGGATGGGGCAAGTGGTTCGTTCAATGTATCGACAGGGGGTTCGTTTGGATTTAGTGTGGGCGAGGAAGAGAGTCGTTGGGCTTCTGAACAGGCAGGCATCCGTTATGAGAAGCTGCAGATCAAAGCAAAAAAATTAAATCTAATAGGGGCTGGGCTGCAATCGCCGGATCTTCAATTAGATGTTGATGAAATTAATCGTCAAAATATCCACGATCATTCCTCGACTACAAGCCTGTCGATTGGTGGTGCTTTCTCTAAAAACTCAGAAAACTCGGCCGTGAAAGGGTTTGTTCAGGCGGAATTTAGACATGAAAGCCGCAAACAAATCAATGAAGCATTTATTAATGACGCGCAAAATAATAGAAATGCTACTACTAAAAAAACGCATTTTGGGCTGTTTCTCCCATTAGGAAATCCGACAGCGATTAAAAATGAAGTATCAGGTGTGATCAACTCCGAATCCAAAATGGAGATGATAGAGCGGTTTGAAAACGAGAAACAGGATGCGCTCGCACACCAAGAGCAAATCAAACGTGTGCAGCCAGAGCCGCAGAAGCGCGATAAGCAACCTGAGCTTGGCAAAGAAAAAGCAGGTAAATTTACTTTACGATTACCGCCGGACATCTCAGCACGCCGTGCTTTGGAGGATTATAATTTTCCAATAGTTTCAGAAGATGCCTTCGCAGCGACGTCATCCGAACCTCTTTCAAATGTTTATGGTGCTGATCTTGATTCACATGATTTTAATTTTAATCACGTACACATATTAGAGCCGTTAATTCACTCGTTCGAGCATGTTGTTCCAAAATTTGCTACCACACCTCAGTTGCGCCTAGGCGCTCATATGCTCGCTAGAATATACGAGCATGAATTCCGGCAAGCAGGATACGCAATTACTAATCTGCCATTGGATCCGTTGCGTTATTTAACAACCAAAAATTTAAGGTACTTTCAAAAAGGATTACATTTCATGGAGCCAGTTCTTTGTTTTCATGAATCATATACCCATGGCAGACATTCTGGCGCAACTCCTTTTGAGGCGTGTATTACCGCAGGTATTGGGGCATCAGGTAGTATTTACGCAGGCATCAAATTCAATCAGCTGGTGTTTCCTCTGAAACATACGACAAGTATTATAGCCACATTCGGAAAGACGATAGTCAAGTCGATACCTATTGTGTCAACGGTGAGCAATTTATTAGAATTTGCTCCTTTCTATGGTGAATTAAGAAGTGATGGCTACTCACCTACGATCAGTGCATTAGGGGCGGGGATGGGTACTTTGGGAAGTTTTTCCCAAAGTACCGCGGGTCTTTTTGCTGCCAGTGTGGGTGTTCCACTGTGGCCAACGGGTTCAGGTTTCGCACTGACAGCGGCAGGTGCGGGCTTAATGCTAACCAGCAATTACACCGGTCGTAATATGTCAAAAACATCGGCGCAAGTGTTCCAAGTAACCTCTGATTTTGTTGATGAATATCAAATCGTTGAGTATGCTGTAGCGCCAATTAAAGGTATTTATGATGGTTTGAAAGGTTTAGTAAATACGATCATGCACCCATTAGAATCATTCGTATACCCGTTATCCAGATATACCTATGATGCTACTATTTTATCGGCTGTTCAAAGTTATAATAACAATTATTTCGGTGCTACCGATGCGTTTGAACAAAGCCTTATTAGTCTAGGCCATTATATTTCGACCAATAAAATGGACTCACATGCAGAGGCTGATAGTCGAATGAAGCAGCGAGGCACTGACATAAAAGAAGCGGGTAAGGCGCTTCTAAATGCCTCTGGAGCGCAACAAATAGAAGCGGGATTTTCATTGTTAACAAGTATCTATCTTCCAGGGGCGGCAATTAAAGGTGTTAAATTATTTAAAAATTATCAGCGCTTCGGTACGTTTCAAAAGCCGCCTTTATTTCACGATTTAATCAAGGATATACAGTCTCTTCCAACGATAAAAAATTTATCACCAGCTGAGATTGGGCATCCTAATTTACCTACCAATACGTTGTTATATGTGTTGACTGCAGAAAGTAAGCTTGTTGTAGCACCTAGATATCTTGGATCTGGACGCGGATACCTTCATCACCCGCAACTTTCTCAACTCAAAGCCGTCTATGCTGCAGGTGAAATCATCGTTGTAGATGGGAAAATAACGCAAATAAACAACTTGTCCGGGCATTTTTTACCTCAAGGCCCGCACCTTGAAAAGTTAATCAGCCGATTTTTACTTAAAAATGGGTTTGGGGATGTGGGACATCTATATAAGGATATTCTTTCATTGGAATTACCTGCGCTTGCAATAGCGAGTAAAAAACCATTAACTTCGTTAAATATAATATCGGCACGTCCTTCGGTAAAGGATTTAGTTGCCGGATCATTGTTTTCAGCGGGCGGGGTTGAAAGTAAATCATCTAATCCTGTAATGAGTGGTCAGCAATCATTGAAAACAGAATTATCTACTAAGGTTAGAAATGGAGTTTATGGTCTTACGAGAAATGAAAAAGTTAGTTTCAGCCAGCAATTCAATAATGGCGTAGATAGCAATGGTGTTCCTGTTAGCTGTGGTTTTATTTCTTTAAATGAAACACGTAAAAGTGTGATGGATGAATTGTTAAAGCCTGCAAATCTCAATAATAGGGCTGTTCAACATCATTTAATCAAACAGATCTTAAATGATTATCCTAGTGAGTATGTGGACCAACTTCAGTTCGGCATTGCCAATTTGCCGGCCAGTTATCAAATACTTCATCATCTATATGGCGCATTCAGTCAGCGTGAGTCGGATCGTAATGTGGTAATTGCAACCCATAAGCGTCTTTTACGACAATTAAATATAATCGGGCCACAACAAGAAGTTAGTCTGAATGAAATTATTGGTTATTATAATGGCTATAATGGGCATGAGATGGAATCAGTGATTAGTGAATTGTGCGTAGCGCAACAAAAACAGGATAATGCTTATCAAGAATACCGTGATTTTATAAGCCAGCCAGACTTCATCAGTGACTTCATCAAACAAAACATACCGACAAAACAGTTGGGTTCTTGCATGATGCTCGCGTGGGCAGAGGCGACGAATCACACCGTTCGAATATGGGAGCCTGCTGTAAATGGGAGTGCTAATTTGGTGCTCGGTTGGTCGGTAGATAAGGGCGATGAGAATCGTGCATTCGATGTCGTGCATACATCGAATAAAACACATTATGAGCAATTAAATGTTGAATCGCGAGGGGTAGAAAATCAACCACGGACTTTTGGCTTTTTTGAGTCTAATAATATCCGGTCATCTTCTAGTGCCGAATATAAGGAAAATACCAGTGGCTATGGTACTTGATGGGCTCATTAAAACCATGGCCAACCGTACAGACCTTTTTTATGCCTAATTTCGACGCATTTTCACATGGCTTGAAGGTGTGTTGTATTTTCTGATGATCATGAGGCTTCAGGTATAAAAATTCTGAAACCATTTCTTCCTTCTGATTTTACAATATACAATGCTTTGTCTGCTTGTTTGATAAGTGTCTCTAAAGCATTGCCGTCTTTGGGGTAAAGGCTTATGCCAATACTACCTGTAATTTCTATCTTATGTTTCTTTATGATTATTGGTTTTTCTAAGGCACTTAATATTTTTTTTGCCACATCAATCGCTTGTTCTATATGAGATAGCTCGGTAAGCGCGACTATAAATTCATCACCGCCTATTCGGGCAGAAATATCCGTTGAGCGCAGCAGTGCCTTTAATCTTAAACCTATCTGTATTAATAAGAGGTCACCAATATCATGCCCTAGCGTGTCATTAACCGCTTTGAAATAGTCCAGATCTAGGAACATAATTGCAATCATAGTGTTGTGACGTTTCGCATAAGCTAATGCGAGTTCAAAAGATGCCTGTAATTGCTTTCTATTTGCTAAACCGGTCAAAACGTCATGGTATGCAATGTATTTAAGTTCTTGTTCGGCTCTTTTTTGAGCGTCAATATTTTGAATTTGTGAAACAAAATAAAGTGGTTTGTTTTCTGCATCCTGAATCAACGATACGCTTAGTAGAACCCATATGATGCTGCCATTTTTATGAATATAGCGTTTTTCCATTTGGTACGTTATTATTTCTCCAGCTAACAATTGCTGTACATAATTCAAATCAATATCTAAATCTTCTCGGTAAGTAATGGTCTGGAAATCAATGGCTAATAATTCATCTTCTGTATAGCCAATTAAGAGACAAAGAGATTTATTGACTTTTAGCCATCGTCCTTCAAGTGAGACTAAAGCCATGCCAATAGCTGCAAAATCAAATGCAGAACGAAAACGTGATTCACTTTCTGCCAAAATCGTATTAGAGGAAAACAGCTTGTCAATCAAATCCAGATTCTCATAACGTAACTTAAGGTTGTTATTCAGTTGTTTATACCCTAACCAAGAGACCATCAGCATAAAACAAAAATAAGTCAATAATGCAATTCCAAGTAAATTATGAGGATGCGTCTCTTGGAAAAAAAACCAGAAAATTAACGGAAATATAGTTAGAGTAAAAAATAATAAGCTCGCCACTAAATTTGATTGGAAAGTGTGAAGTCCGCCTGACACAACGCCAATTATGATGATAACGACTAGCATTTGATGTAGTAGGTCATTGTTAGGTATTAGTAATGAACCTGCTACCCCCCATAAACTGCCGTATAATATTGTTAGTCCCAATAAAAACATCAAATACAGTCGAGTGGAAAACGGCCTAAAATGATTAAAACAAAATAATCCGATATTAAGAGTTAAAACAAGTAATAAAGCCGTCAACCAGAAGATAAGCCAAGTGGTATTCATCACTTTATAAAGACCGGCGACAATTATCGATGAGCATATAAGATTAGCTGGGATGCTAAATAATAGATTGTGATTCAGCAACTTAACTCGGTCTATAGCGGGCGCAAAATCTAGACCATTTTAACAAAAAGTTAAGATATAATTTCTCGCTCAATTTCTATTATCATTAAGCCACGGCACAGCCGGGGACGGCGATGACCGTGACGTGATTCCGGGCAGCTTTTGTTGCCCGAATCCTACACCCTGTTTATTCGAATCACGTCTTCAAATATCCTGGGGTTTGGGGCAGAGCCCCATTACACACAACGGCGCGATAGCGCACCATTTAGTGTAATATTTTTCTATGAATCTCGCTGGGTGTTCGCCCGTTAAGACTTTGGTGCGGTCTTTCGTAATTATAAAAACGGTAGTATTCTCTTATCGCATCCCTTACTGAGACTACGTTTTCCCACTCCTGTAGGTATATGCATTCATACTTTGTTGAGCGCCATAGACGTTCAACAAAAATATTGTCTGCCCAGCGGCCTTTACCGTCCATGCTGATATCAATCTGATGCTTTTTAAGAACATCAGTGAAATCCTTGCTTGTAAACTGCGACCCCTGATCGGTGTTAAATATATCACAACGTGAGTGAGCCAATACTCGCTCAAGCGTTTCCACACAAAAATCAGCCTCCATATTGATGCTGAGCTGCCAATCCAGCACAAAACGGCTGTACCAGTCTATGACGGCGATTAAATACACAAACCCGTGTTTCAGCCGAATGTAGGTTATATCCGTGCTGAAAACCTGACATGGTCGTACAATCTCGACGTCATGTAACAGATATGGATATACCTTATGCTCCGGGTGCGGTTTACTCGTATGCGGGCCTGGTGCAAGTGAGTGTAACCCCATGTGCTCGTAGGCCCATCGTGTCTCATGGCGTTTACATGGCTGATTATGCAAGGAAATATAATCGCTCATTTGCCTTGTACCAAAAAACGGGTATTTCGTGTAAATTTCATCGACCAAGCGTAGCAATGCCAGCTGCTCATCGCTGAACACTTTGGGCCGTGGTGCATAATAAACACTGGAACGGCTTAGATCCAGTATTTCGCACTGTTGGCGCACCGATAACAAGGGATGACGGGTTTCAATCCAGCCGAGTCGATCATCCACTGAACACCTCAGACTTTTTTTTTAGAAAATCATTTTCTACTTTTAAACGGCCAATTTGTTCATATAATTCACCAAGTTGGTTTTCATAATCAGTAGTCTCCGATTTGTTCTTATCACTAAATAAATCCGGAAACAGCGCCAACGCTTGTTTTTTCCATGCATTAATTTGAGTCGCATGGGCTCCATATTTTGAGCTAATTTGTGCTAATGTTAGTTCGGCTTTAATCGCCTCCAGCGCAATTTTCGCCTTTTCTGCTGGAGTGTATTTTTTACGCTTTTCGCTCATTATTGTAACCTTGTTTATGAGCGAGGATTATATCTTAATTACCCTGCTTTAGTGGTCTGAATTTCTTGACCCACTATAGTCAGTGATTATGTTCTGTGTCACTTCTGGTTCTTTTTTTTGGGATTCATTTAGCATTAAAATCCTTAAATGACTAAAGATATCAATTGGGAGTGCCACTTTTATAATTTAATTATATAGTTAATATTAAATTATTGCTGACATTTCACACGGTAATCACCATTTATCCCTTATTTAATACAGACTGATTGTTTGCTTGATGGCACCTTAATAAATTAGCGTTTTTTTAAATTACAACTATAATATTCAAACATAAAAACCTTACAAATTGCTTCGATATTGATAAATCGATCTAATTTTAGGCTTTATGTGGGGTTAACTGTTAGGCGTCGCGGTAACGCCATTATTGCCGCAATTTGATTAAGGATAATTAAAAATGAGCAGCGCTTCAAAATCAATTTCTCCAATTGTATTGTCAACGGTTTTACTTTTTGGTTTCACTACCAATGCCCTGGCACTCCCTGAAGGTGTTACATGCACAGGAACGCATCAGAAAGGCAACGGCACTTGCTACGATGGTTGCTCAAAAAATGGTTCTGCAATCACTGGAAACTATGGTGTCGATGGTCTCTGGCATGACGGCCTTTGTGCGACGATCGTCAAAAAACAGTCTGGTTTGAACGCTAAGGCTATCATAGACCAGGCTAAACCAGGTCAGGATGTGGCGGCGCCCGCTAAATAATTTTCGACACTACGATAGGCGTATGTCTGTCTATTTTTGCCCACTTCGTGTGGGCTTTTTTTTGTCCCAAAAGCTTGGGAGCAGGCGGGTTTTGTTTGAAACCTTCCGTAAAGTTGGTGCGAAAATTTTTAGAATAGAGTTGCATCGAATACTTAAGAAAGGACTGATGATGAATCGTCAGTGTCTCGTGTGAGCCTTCAGAAGTTGGGACTAGGGCTAACCAAGCGGCTATTGCTTTCATCATGTAAAGAATTGAGTCAACTGGTGCGATATGCATACTTATAATGTTAACAATAGCTCGATATTGAGTGAAAAAGACATGGAATTGTTTGTTTTCGATCCTTGTTGGTGCCTCAATAGAATTTAAAAGGCGTTTAAATTAACGGTTGTTTTTTCTCTAGTCACGCAGGTCTGCCGAAAGTTCGAGTACCGAGAGATTAAAATACCATCGATTTTTATCGGTCTTATTGTCTCACTGTTATTGAAATCTAAAGCGACTTTATTCGATGGCGGCTATAAGTCGCCTGTACTATATGACGTTAAAAAGTTTGCTTAGAGATTCGTCCGATTTTTGGGCAAGATCAATTCATCGCAGTGATTCACAACCGTTATTGTATGTTACAGCTCCAATCCTTGATGCTCTCATCATGGCGACCCATGGTGGACAGGTGCGCAGAGAAGGGCGAAAAAAAAGCGCAACTGCTCGATGAGGAGCAGCTTGAGTATGGCGCGCCTTTTTCTTCATTAATAGGGTCGTTATTTGGTTCTTTTTGCGCATGCTGCACTAGAGTGAGGCTACTATACACAAATGATTTTAGGTCACTTGGTTTTTTATTGCCTATAAGATAAGGTAAAACGCCGGAAAATATTATGTCTGCAGGTATTTGAGGACCACTGTCGTTTATATGAAGTACTTTATAAATATCAGATATTGCATGACCTATAGCGCGATTTATAACCTTTGATTTGGGATGTTTAACGGGATTATCATGGCTATCTACAAGATTAATCTTTATAACGTAAGGCAGAGCCTTTCCTAGAGCACGTAACTCATTTTCGGTTCTATCTTTAATATCACCTAGGCTTAAAGTGATTTCATTGATGTTTGCAGGGATAGCGGCAAACGCGATGGCTACAGCAGCACCGCTATAACTACCGAGGTCATGCTTGCTCAAATCAAACGCTGTCACGTCTTGAGGGATAGAGGAAAGCGCATTAGCTAACGCATTATTAGCAGCACATTCAAGATTTACTTCGATAATTTGAGCAGAAAATACACTCCCATCCAAATCTACGTTTTGGAAAATCAAGCTCCACAATTTACCTAACAATTCGCGCATCAGCCACCTCAATTTATAACCAGACTCAATTATTGACTTCATTACGTGCTATTGTATCACAAATGTATCATTTGGAGTAATTTGTAATCTGAATGTCGATGAGTGGTGAGGCTTACTCTTCCTTTGTATTTCAAAATTCATCTTTCTTTTTTACCCAAGGCACCTGATCTGGATTAAATGAGATGTGCACATCGCGTTGCGGGAAAGCAATGGATATGCTGTTTTCACGGCATGCTTTGTCCAGTAAAAAATTCAGATCGCTGGATACCGTGTGTTTTTTATTTCCATCTTTAATGAGACACCACAATTCAAATAACAAGGCACTTTCACCAAATGAGCGAAACAAAACAACTGGCTTATTCAACGAATTTTTCACGACTTCAGGATGTGACATAGCAACATCAATCATGACTTGTCGCACTTTCTCAGTATCGCTGCCATAAGCTATACCCAATGAGCATTTAACACGTAAAAATTTATCAGTAAACATGTAGTTGGTTACTTGGTGGGTAATTAGATCGGAATTTGGAATAATAATGTCCTCCTGAGCAGGGGTAACAATTTGTGTTGAGCGGACACTCACTTTTTTAACAACCCCTTCAATATTGTCAATTTTAATTCGGTCTCCAACTTTAATCGGTTTTTCTATTAATAGAATAAGGCCGGAGAAGAAATTGGTAACGATTGATTGCAATCCAAGACCAATTCCTACAGATAGGGCCCCTGCAATGATTGCAAGGTTTGTAAAACTAAAGCCTGCCAAAAGCAGTCCTACAATAAAGGAAAATGCAAAACCTGCGTATAAAACAATTGAGGCAAAGGCAACTTGTTTCTCTTCATCGTCATTACCATATTGCAGACTGCGTGTTATTTTTGTCGCTACACGACGAGAGAGCAAAGAAAACAAACAGAAAGCAATAATTCCAAGCAGCCACTGTACGGGTACTATTGAAATACCACCAACGTTAAAGCCCACAATCAGGTGATTAAAAAATATATCGATGAAATAGCTGGCCTGACCTGTTAAATGAGCGAATAAAAACACCATGCTAACAATTATTACGATTTGAGAAATTATTTTAAGCAATATTAACTCAACAAACGGCGGCTCGCCGGAGTAACCAAATATTTTTTTCAAGTGATACAAATACTTGGGATTATAAGCAATTAACAAATAGGCCTTTGAAACACCAGTAAATAGTACGGTGCCAAGTGTGCAGACGAGCAAAAGGGAAAGGAAAATATAGGCTGAATTTACCGCAAGAATCGAGTAGCCAACAAAATCAAGGGTCAACAAAACCATAATGATTAGGCCAATAAGCTTAGGTAACAATGACCAGCCACGGTGTTTTTTTAGCCCATTACTATGAGAAAAATATAAGAGCAAGGTGAAATACATCATCGCTGATAACGATGATATCAATATTAAATCTTCATACAGCTGGGTTAAGTTGGTGGGAGCGTGAATAAATGCCAATAAATTGAGACCAATAACTCGTATGAAATAAATGGTAAGCGCTGCAATGAAAAGGTGCTTTAAGAAAATGAAGTCAACCCCATACCGTTTGAATAGGTATGGAAGTCGTAAGGTAAAAATTAAATTGCACAGAAATGTTAGGAATAAATAAAGCAGGGCAATTAATACAGTATTCCGAAATAGCATATTATCTTCAAGTTTTATAAAACTCGTTTGAACTATTACTAAATTAGCAATACAGATAAAACCAAGGAATAGAACCACGGTGTTAAACATGAGGTTTAAAATATTATTACGCCATTTTTTGTGCATCAGAGTTTTAAGCCGCCAACTTAAAATGAACGCTATAATAAATATGGGAACGCTATAGATAGTGCAGCTTAAGGCATTGTCAATTTCCTCATGATCGAGGGCGGGCAGGCTGATTTTAGTCAAATTATCTGGTATTTGCTGAATTCTTTGCAGCGCATTCTCCCCTTGGGTGAACGTGATTTCTTGTTGCAATGATAATGACGTTGTGCGATAGACTTGCAAGGCTTCGTTCGCACGAAGCAAAAATAGACGGCATTTTGCTTGCTCCTGCGTTATGTTTGTTCGTTGATTCTCGAGATATTTTGAGTCCACTCCACTCAATTTTTTTGAAGCATCGCCAAAAATATTTTTAATCTGTGACTCTAGATCACTAAGTTTATCGCCTGTCTCCTGGACGCATTGGTTAGCTTGCTTTGCAAGCCCATTCAACTGCTCGATCGCTAGATTGAGTGTTTTAGGATCAAGATTTATAGTTGATAGCTTTAAAGCAATTTGATCAAACTGGTGATTAGCACTTTCAACGTCAAAATGAGCATCGACTTTTTTATCTTCATTTAGGGCTACAGAATTTGCCTGAAGCGGTATAAAAATGAAAAAAATCAAAGTGATGATATGTATCTGTATTTGTCTCATAACCACAGAAATCCTTTCTTAATGTTATAAAAACTATAGCAGTTTAACGGGGTAGTACAACTATATGATTTATAACATTCAGGGCAAAATCATATACTTGTTTTAATGATAAGCAAATTTAGTTGTTCAAATTTAACATTATGATGACTTACCCACTGAAAATAATATCAATTCATCGTAATTTCATTGCATTTTTTAGTTTTTCACCCACAAAAAATATAGTGTTCTATACTGTACCTACACCAAATATAAATTAATAAAGGAATTTAACTATGCGCTTAAAAGACAAAGTTGCAATTGTCACAGGGGCTGCAAGTGGCATTGGCAGAGAGATCGCATTAGTTTATGCACAAGCAGGTGCGAAAGTTGCTATAGCTGACCTGAATCTTTCTCAAGCCAACGACGTTGTAAAAGAAATTGAGAGTAAAGGGGGGCATGCTATGGCTATTACCATGAATGTCGTCGATGAAAAGCAAGTTCAAGATGGTGTGGACGCAGTTGTCGCACAATTTGGCAGTGTCGATGTGTTAGTGAGCAATGCTGGTATTCAAATTATTGAGGCTGTTGATAAATTAGCCTATGCCGATTGGAAAAAACTCCTTGCTATCCACCTGGATGGTGCTTTCCTAACAACGCGCTCCTGTTTAAAACATATGTACGCGTCAGGCCGCGGTGGCTCTATTATTTATATGGGATCTGTTCATTCCAAAGAAGCATCGGTATTAAAAGCGCCTTATGTTACCGCGAAACATGGTTTACTTGGTCTTTGTAAGGTTGTAGCCAAAGAAGGTGCTGCCCATAATGTACGTGCTAATGTTATTTGCCCAGGCTTCGTGCGCACACCGTTGGTTGATAAACAAATTCCAGAACAGGCAAAGGAACTTGGTATCAGCGAGGCCGATGTTATTAAAAAAGTGATGTTGAAAGAGACCGTTGATGGCGAATTCACTACGATAGATGATGTCGCACAAACAGCCCTCTTTTTTGCATCTTTTCCGTCTAATGCCTTGACTGGTCAATCTTTGGTAGTCAGTCACGGATGGTTTATGGAGTAACCAGTGGCTAAATTCACTAAGACAAAAAAAAACTCAAGGTTTGATCATCTTGTCTGCTGTTTTCAGGGTGGTGGGGCATTAGGGGCTTATCAAGTGGGCGTTTTGCAGGCTTTACAGGAAGATGATTATATTCCTGATTGGTTTGCTGGCACCTCCATTGGTGCAATTAACTCAGCCATTGCCGCGGGAAATGCGATTGAAGACCGCATTGATAAAATGCGACAATTCTGGTCAGCCATTGCCACACCTACTCTGATAGATGACTCAATACTTCCTAATGACGTATTCAGTCGTCGTGTACAACATTTCGTTTCGGCACAATCTGCCGCTCTATTTGGGCAACCTGGTTTTTTTGTGCCTAAGTCAAGCTCTGGGAACCCGTTTGATAACAGCAAAAGTTCAGCATTATTAGGATATTATGACACCTCACCATTACGTGATACTTTGGAGCGTTTTGTTGATTTTGATCGAATCAATAATGGTGAAACGCGCCTAAGCGTCGGAGCGGTTGAAGTATCCTCCGGTAAAATGCATTACTTCGATTCTACAAAACAGCGCATAGGTCCAGAGCATATTATGGCGAGTGGCGCATTACCACCAAGCTTTCCTGCAATTGAAATAGATGGGCGCCACTATTGGGATGGCGGCTTATCAAGCAATACACCTTTGAGTTATGTACTCAGAAGCAACCACTCACAAAATTTATTATGTTTCATGGCCCATTTATTTGACTCTTATGGGCTTGAGCCAACTAGTTTCGACGACATTGAGATGCGTAGAAAGGATATTGAATATTCTAGTCGATTTGACAAGATAATTAGAATGCACCAAGAAATTCATAGCCTTAGATATGCTATTCATCAGCTGTCAAAGCACATTCCTTCAGGAAAAAAACAAGAAGATAGCGTAATGAAAAATCTGGAACAAGGTTGGGACAAAACCGTAACCTTGGTACGATTTTTATATCGCGGAGATAGCGATGACTTGTCGTCAAAAGACTTTGAGTTCTCACGAAAATCAATCAGAGAGCATATTGATAAAGGTTATACTGATGGACAGGGCGCCATTAAATCATCACCTTGGTTAAAGCCAGTCCCTGTTGATCTTGGTTTTGCACTTCATGACATGTCCCAAATAGATTATATTTGAGTACAATAATTATAGTCATATCATGTGATGAACCAATCTGATTGAGCAGATTTTAGATTACCATATAACACATCGTCTACTGTTGACCATCGGCGTATGAGCCTGAATAGCAAATGCGTCTTGGAATTGTGGCATATTCGCCAAGGTTCCATTCACGCGGTATTCTGCTGGTGGGTGAGGGTCTGTCAAGACTAAGGCGCGAGCTTGTTCAGGTCTAACATTAGAAGCCCAGACATGTGCTGCACTTAAAAAGAATTGCTGTGCGGGTGTTAATGCATCAATTATTCTAGCTTGTTTATAAAACTCCGAATGACGAAAGGCGCGATAGGCCAAGGTTACGCCACCTAAATCAGCTGTTGCCTCTCCTACAACTAATTTTCCTTGTACAGGGAGGTCTCCATCAACTTTATAGTGTGAGAATTGTTCTATAATGCATTGTGTAGCGGAATGGAAACGTTTTAAGTCCTCAGCCGTCCACCAGTTTTTCAAATTACCATAGCCATCAAATTGCCCACCTTGATCATCAAATCCATGGGTCATTTCATGCCCAATGACAAAACCAATGGCGCCATAGTTCACTGCAGCGGGAGCATTAGGATCAAAAAAAGGTGGTTGCAAAATTCCTGCAGGGATATTCAAGTTATTCATGGATGGGTCATAATATGCATTAATTGTCTGGGGTGGCATTTCCCATTCACTTCTATCAATGGGTTTGTCAATTTTATTGAGGTTATAGCGAATAAAAAACTGATTGGCTCGCAATACGTTTAACACATAGGGGCCTCTATCAATCTTTAAGGCTGTATAATCCCGCCACTTATTAGGATACCCAATGCGGTCTTCCATCATGTCCAATTTTTTTAAAGCCGCCTGACGTGTTTCTGGGCTCATCCAGCTCATAGTCTGTAAGTCTCTGTGCAACACGTAACGAATATCACTCAGGATTTTCAACGCCGCTTGCTTAGATGCCGGTGGAAAATACTTTTCGACATATAGTTTTCCAATAGCAAATCCTAGCGCGCTATTTTCTGTCATGACAACGCGTTTCCAGCGTGGCAATATTTTTTTAGTTCCCGTTAAAATGGAATACATATGAAAATTTTTCTGTACAAACGGCTGAGATACGTAAGGGGCAAATTCATCGATTAGATGCCAACGTAAATATGTTTTCCAATCATCCAGAGAAACTGCCTGTAATTGCTCACTCATGATTTTAAAGAAATGAGGCATGGCAAAATTGATGCGTTTAGGCGTAGGTATATCTAGATTGGTAAAATATTGTTGCCAGGAAAAGTTAGGGGTAGCATTCTGCAGTTTATGCAGACTCATCATATGATAAATTGCATGTGGATCGCGTTGTTCGATATTTGACATCGATGCTTTAGCTAAGGATGTTTCAATATTCATAACGGTTGTGGCCTCTGCCACGGCCTTGTCACTATTATCCCCAAGCAACTTAAACATCGTGCTCATGTGCTGGACGAAAGCTGTGCGAATTTCCTGAAAACGTTTATCCTTTTTTAAGTAATAATCTCGATCGGGTAAGCTTAGCCCGCCCTGCATGGCAACACCGATCATTTCGTGACTATTTGAAAAATCCTGCATACTTGTAAATCCGAATAGGGCATCGACTCCAATCAGGTGTAAATGAGCAATTTCGCGTTGTAAACTTGCTGAGTCATTGATGTTATTAATTCGCGCCAACTCGGGTTGCAAAGGTTTAATTCCTTGACTATTAATAGACGATTTATCCATGCCACTGAAATAAAAGTCACCTATTTTTTGTATAACACTTCCAGGTGCCGCTTTTTTTTATTAGCGGCATCAATGAGCATTGTGTGAATGATGGCTTGAACTTTCTCTTGCAAAATATTGAAGTTACCCCAGCGTGCATATTCGGGTGGAATTGGATTTAATTTTTGCCAAGTGCCATTAGCATAGTTAAAAAAATCATCACTTGGCAAAACGGAAGCATCGCGCCAATTCAAATATAAGCTTTCAGGATTGTTTTTTTCAGGTATCGTTGAAGATACAGCATCGGCGGTTGAAACAACCATGAGTATCAATGTAACTAGTGCATTTATTAATCGCATACGATCACCTTATTTCTAGTGGATAATACTCAACAAAATTTTTTCTTCAAGTTGTTTAGCCGATGCAATTTTTCCATGAGCGCCGTTGATAATGATCGAAAAAACCAGCGGATCGCCTGACTCGGATAGTATATATCCAGAAAGTGAAGAAACATCATGCATTGTGCCTGTTTTGGCAAAAACAATATTCTGTAAACGGGTATTTTTCATTCTGTCTTTTAATGTACCGGTTACCCCCATTCGTGGCAGACTGCTTATAATTACCGGTTTTATTTTTTCATCATGGTAAATATCGCTGAGAAGAATTACCATTTGCTCCGGTGTAATGAGGTCATAGCGCGTTCCGTGACCATCGGCGAGTTCTATTGAGCTTAGATCCAGATTTGTATGTTTCGCCAGAATTTTTTTAATGGCATATGCTCCTTGTTTATAAGTGCCATACTGAGTTAAAGAGTAGCCTAATAATTTTGTCAAACTATCTGCATATAAATTGTCAGACTCCTCAAGCATATGCGTTAAAAGTTGAGGCAAGGTTTTTGACTGATGACTCGCTATAAGTTTCGCTTGAGCAGGCGTTTGAGCAAATAGAATTTTTCCTCTTAGAAGGATCTTTTTTTTCTGCAATATATTATTGATAACTTGTTGTGCAAACAATTCAGGATCAATAATTGCAAATTCAACTTGTTTCACTTGTGCATATTGCAACATACAACCATACAAATGCAGCGTGTTATTGGGTTTAATGGCAATATTAAAATTACAATGATTTTTTTCTTGTTCTTTGTTAACAGAGATGACGTCATTGACTAAGGTGATGGCTGAATTGGTGCCTTTTGGTTTTATTTGAATAGGTTGACCTAATTTTTTAGCGCTAATCAACTCGAAAGCTTCTTTATTCTCATTCAGAATGACAGCACTACTTGGTGCTTCGTAATACCAACCGATGTCATCGTAGGACATGCCAGCGGCGTGATAGGGTGGTTTAAATTGTGAGGCATCAATTACAAGATCACCGTCTATTGTTTCTATACCCAACTGGTTCAGGTTTGCTAATAAATTTTCCAAATCATCGGGTGTTAATGATGGATCACCGCTGAATCTCACATAAATAGTTTTATTTTTTTGCAACAAAGTTGTAGCGTAACTGTATTCGGATCCCAAGTAATAAGCAGCTGCTGCTGCAGTGAACACCTTGATATTACTGGCCGGATTCAGAAGTTTATCCGAATTGTATTTGTAAATTACTTCTCCAGATCGAAGGTTTTTAATGACAACACCAACAGTTGCTTGCGGTAATTGTTGTGCAATTAAATTATTGAGCTCTTCGTTTATGGGTTGTGAATAGGAATCGCCTGTGGCAAAAATAACCACCAAGGTTAAAATATATCGTTTCATGCAAGACATTACTGAAATCATCTTCAAATTTCCCTGATATTGTATTAATCCACTGGCTCTATTTGAGCAACCAAACTAAATGAGTTGCTTCACAATTGATAGTATTCTTCGTTGGAGACTCTAATTAAATACAAAGCCTGATAAATTATCCCTTTATCATCCTAACATAAAATTTATTTTTCCATTAAACAAACCTGATTATGTCTGTAGACCGCTACTAGTTAATTTAACAGGAAAAAATATATAGAATTTTATCAATAAATTCAGTGAGTTTTGGATATTTCTTTCAATAAATTATATAAGATGTTGCATCTCATAAGTAGTCAACGAGGTGAATTTGTTTATTTGTAGTACAGGTATATTATTAACCTGGATTTTTGCGTCAAAGCGCAGGTTCCAGAACGCTAGGACATCTTGCAATAGTTTTTTTGGGGGCGACAAAGCCAGTCAGTTATATTTCATGGAAGGAGTCGGTGGTGCCGAGGGCGCTATTTTCGCTGTGTTAACTTTGTAACGCCGAGCAGGTTGTGATGATCGTGGCGAAAAAAAACTCATATTTTGGTCTTGAGTTGCATCGCTACTTTGTGCGCACAAACAACTACAAATCCGGTGAGTTGAATCTGGATGATGAAGGGTACGAGTTGGCTCTGACGGTGAGTTAACGACAAATTCTTGAGGGTTTTTAGTTTCTTGGTTGTAATCTGCGGGTGCTGTTCTTTGTTTGTTGCTCTTTTCTTGAGACCGACAGGGGGTAGAGAATGGTATGGTTCCAGGTATTAGATCCGGTATAGGGCTTGGTATTGAACTGGGTATTGATCTAATGCTCGAAATTGAATCAGTATCTGAATTGCCAGCTGAATAATCAAATGAGTGTTTATCCATTGATTTTATAGAACGATCAATATAGTTATGAAGTTTCTTATTTATTTGATTCAACTTGCTTTCACTATTGGATAAATTGCCTCGTAACATGATTAATATTTTTTTTTGTTTTATTAGCATCTTACTGCAGATGTCAGTAGTCGATAAATTATATGCGTTTGATGCTCTAATCTCTTCAATGAGCCTGTTTAGTTGAGTGATAGATTGCTTATGAATTTCTTTAAATTGGATGATTTCATCATGGGATGGTAATTCATCAATGTATTGGAGAAGTTTATTGAAAGGAGACGTTTTGCTTAATGGTGAACAATAAAATGGCATGAGGTTGCTTGTTGATTGGGTAGATATTGATAAGTAATATAATGTTGCATCATTAAAGCAGTACCTTATTTTGTTATGTGCATGTTCGTAGGCATCTTTGTAGGCATTGCCAATGCTGGCAATGTGGCCTTTTATATCAACAATACGATTAGATTGGATTGTAAGATTTAAACCGTTTGCTTCGATGGGACTTGCTATCTTGATTATATTGGTTGATTTTTCAGATTGAAATGCTTTCTGACTAGAATCAAGCGATTGATTAAAAAAATAGTTGAGAAAGTGGTCTGTTTTTGACGATAATATTTTTAAGTCGAGCATATCTGTTATAGATGGTTCATAATCACCAAATACTTTTTTTAATTGAGATGAGTAAGTATTTGGCCGATTTTTCCCCGGAATTTTTTCTTTTAAATACCCCAAAAGAACATTGGCATAATCTGTAATGCTTGTGTGATATAAGTTCCGAAATATGGTTTCCGTATTTTTTTCTTCGTTGTTGTTTGCTTGTTCTGAGCGATATTTTTTTTGTTCTTCTTTTTCGGGTGTTACGGCTTTAATCTGAGCATAACATCTGAATGAGTCATCTCTGCCGACCGATAATATTTTAATTGCAATAGGAAATTGTTGCTGAGCCCCCTTTTTTCTAGCTTCTATTTCTCGTTGTAAGCCGATCTTGTTGTGACTATCTGGGGTATTTTTGGAGCAATTTGAGACGTGCACACCATGAGTGCCCAATATTTCGACGGGAAGTATCGTGCTTTCTAATGTTTTTGTATGAAGAACTTCTTCTTTTGACCAACCAAATAATTGATGGGCTGCCTTATTCCAAAAAATAATGCTGCTCTGCGCATTTATTCCAATATAGGCGTCATTGGATTGCTCCATTTTCTGTTCATGTTCGATATTTTTTTCGTTGGTCATATCATTATGGATGTCCGTTTGATACGCCTGAAATCTAAAAATCGGGCAGGTCTCGCCGTCAGTAATCCTATTTTTTATTTTGAAGTGCTCTTGGGCATTATCAATAATTTTTGTTAATAAATATCGTTGGTTAGTGTCATATACTGATTGCATTGGTGCTTTTATGTTTTTAAAGTCGTCGAGAGACTCGCATTGATTGATGAGTGAAATTATTTTTTCATAGAATTTAATAAATTGTTTTGATTCGTCATCGCTCAGAGTTGATATTTCACTCATCGGCTGAAGCTCAGCTATTGACTGAAGGAGGGGGATGCTGAATTTGATGCTATCAAGCACACTGAGTCTGTTGCTATTAAATCGCTTAGGGAGCATTGAATGTCTCAGCAGTTGAATTATTTTGATTCGTTATTGTATGGTAAGTAAAATAATCGGTCAAGTTTGTGGGGCGGTGTGGTAATCCCCCCATTTTTAACCGAAGCTAAAAGTAGAGGTTTAGGCAGCTAGTACCAATTTTTGCCTTGGGGGAATTCCTCCAATTGCAGTATTTGGTCGTTCATTGTTGTACGTCCAAAGCCATTGTGTCGCATGTAGTTGTACCTCAGCAATACTTTCAAATAAATATTGGCTTAACCAGTCATACCTAACTGTGCGGTTATACCGTTCAATATAAGCATTTTGCTGTGGATTTCCTGGTTGGATAAAGACCAACTGTATCTGATTCTTATCAGCCCATTGTCCCAGCAATTTACTGATATACTCCGGGCCATTATCACAACGTATCTGCTTTGGCTTTCCACGCCATTCAATGATTTGATTCAGAGCCCGAACAACCCGCTCTGCCGGCAAAGATAAATCCACCTCGATGGCAAGGCCTTCGCGATTGAAGTCATCAAGGACATTAAATAAGCGATAGCTACGGCCATCCTCTAACTGATCATGCATAAAATCCATCGACCAGCATTCGTTGATTGCATTTGGCACAGCCAATACGTCAGGCTTCTCCCTGATTAACCGTTTTTTGGGTTTGATTCGCATGTTGAGCTCCAATTCCCGATAGATTCGATAAACACGCTTATGGTTCCAAGCATAGCCCTTCACATTTCGAAGGTATAAAAAACATAAGCCGAAACCCCAATTACGTTGATTCTGAGCTAAACGCATTAACCAATCCGCTATTATGGTGTTTTCATCGCTTAGTTTAGGCTGATATCGATAACAGGTTTCACTGATGCTAAACAGGTCGCATGACAAACGAATTGAGACGCCTTTATCAATCACCGCCTTATGTGCCAGCTCACGCCGGCGCGACGGTGTTACCACTTTTTTTCAATGGCTTCCCTTAGAATCTCGGCTTTCAGGCGCTCTTCAGCATACATCTTTTTAAGACGACTATTTTCAGCTTCCAGCTCTTTTAGTCGCGACATCATGGACACATCCATTCCGCCATATTTAGCGCGCCATTTATAAAATGTAGCCGAGCTGATGACATGTTCTCGGCAAAGCTCTGGAACAGGGGTTCCGCCTTCGGATTGTTTTAGAATCGACAGTATTTGGCTGTCTGTAAATTTTGATTTTTTCATGCAGAATCTCCTGTGCATAGGTTACGAGAAAATTCTACTTTTGGCATCAGTTATTTTTCGGGGAGATTACCGTGTAACAAAAAATGGCTGTTGCAAAAACGCCTAAAGATGCAAACGCGCACGCTCTTTCTACCGGCGTTTATTAAGATTGATTAAGTGGATATCTAGGTGAGCAGGGGAGATGGAAATATAAAATTTTAGATTATGCTTCATGTCCCGCTGTATATTCACTAACAGCGTCAGCTAAATCAGTTTTTTGTTTTTCATGCGCTGGTTTAAATAACGATGTATGTCGTAATCTATTATATGTGATGGCCGCTGCTGTTGCGCTAAGAATAATCGTCATTGGCCCTGAAGCAACACCACTAAAGAACCCGGCTACAAACCCAGCAACGGCTGCTGCCAGCGCACATAATGCTCGAGCGATTTTATTACCGCAGGACGTTTGCTGCGCCGCATTTTTAAGTTCTTGAACCCCTGTTTGATCGCCTGCGAAGACCTTATTTAGGCTTGTTTTTGTTTCTTGCATGATCGCGTGATTGTCCCACGTAATAGATGGATTAATTCCTATATATTTTTCGATCGCCAATTTTAATTTAACAAAATTAACTACGACTGATTGCAGCGTTTTGCATTCAGGAATAGTTCTTAATTCTTCTTGTATATTATTATCGAAGTTCGTTTCATCGGTATGTCGATTAGCAATTGCTACAAGAAAATCAAATGTAATGAGTTGATGTATAGCGGGCGCAAAATCTAGACCATTTTAACAAAAAGTTAAGATATAATTTCTCGCTCAATTTCTATTATCATTAAGCCACGGCACAGCCGGGGACGGCGATGACCGTGACGTGATTCCGGGCAGCTTTTGTTGCCCGAACCCTACACCCTGTTTATTCGAATCACGTCTTCAAATATCCTGGGGTTTGGGGCAGAGCCCCATTACACACAACGGCGCGATAGCGCACCATTTAGTGTAATATTTTTCTATGAATCTCGCTGGGTGTTCGCCCGTTAAGACTTTGGTGCGGTCTTTCGTAATTATAAAAACGGTAGTATTCTCTTATCGCATCCCTTACTGAGACTACGTTTTCCCACTCCTGTAGGTATATGCATTCATACTTTGTTGAGCGCCATAGACGTTCAACAAAAATATTGTCTGCCCAGCGGCCTTTACCGTCCATGCTGATATCAATCTGATGCTTTTTAAGAACATCAGTGAAATCCTTGCTTGTAAACTGCGACCCCTGATCGGTGTTAAATATATCACAACGTGAGTGAGCCAATACTCGCTCAAGCGTTTCCACACAAAAATCAGCCTCCATATTGATGCTGAGCTGCCAATCCAGCACAAAACGGCTGTACCAGTCTATGACGGCGATTAAATACACAAACCCGTGTTTCAGCCGAATGTAGGTTATATCCGTGCTGAAAACCTGACATGGTCGTACAATCTCGACGTCATGTAACAGATATGGATATACCTTATGCTCCGGGTGCGGTTTACTCGTATGCGGGCCTGGTGCAAGTGAGTGTAACCCCATGTGCTCGTAGGCCCATCGTGTCTCATGGCGTTTACATGGCTGATTATGCAAGGAAATATAATCGCTCATTTGCCTTGTACCAAAAAACGGGTATTTCGTGTAAATTTCATCGACCAAGCGTAGCAATGCCAGCTGCTCATCGCTGAACACTTTGGGCCGTGGTGCATAATAAACACTGGAACGGCTTAGATCCAGTATTTCGCACTGTTGGCGCACCGATAACAAGGGATGACGGGTTTCAATCCAGCCGAGTCGATCATCCACTGAACACCTCAGACTTTTTTTTTAGAAAATCATTTTCTACTTTTAAACGGCCAATTTGTTCATATAATTTACCAAGTTGGTTTTCATAATCAGTAGTCTCCGATTTGTTCTTATCACTAAATAAATCCGGAAACAGCGCCAACGCTTGTTTTTTCCATGCATTAATTTGAGTCGCATGGGCTCCATATTTTGAGCTAATTTGTGCTAATGTTAGTTCGGCTTTAATCGCCTCCAGCGCAATTTTCGCCTTTTCTGCTGGAGTGTATTTTTTACGCTTTTCGCTCATTATTGTAACCTTGTTTATGAGCGAGGATTATATCTTAATTACCCTGCTTTAGTGGTCTGAATTTCTTGACCCACTATAATGCGCATTACTGTTTTGTTGATGATGTTCGATTTCTGCTGTTTCATCCGCTAACTGCGGTCTTCCTCGAGCGACATTAATGGGAAGAGTGGACGTCGGAGTATGTCGATGCAAGTCTACTGATAATGTTGTTGTCGGCATAGGTGTGGTGGCTTTATTTTCAACCCCGGCTAATTTCCAATTAAGTGAGTTATTAGACGGTATTTCAGAGACCAGGTTTTGAGGCGTGCTGAAATCAACGTGGTCGTCATCGTTGCCAGCTGCAGATGACAATGAACTGCACGTAGGTGAATTATGAATACATCCTTTTTTTATAACGTCTATATTATTTAATTCTGTAATGCGGACATCCTGTCTAGTTAGTTCATCTATCATCGTTTTTATGTTGGTTTTTAATTCGTTATCAGGCCTAGGCCTAGTGGCAATGGCTCGACGTATGGAAGTAGTCAAATACAACACTGAGCTGATAGTGTTGCTTTTTTTATTGAGTTTTTGTGAAATGATGGCTTCTGGATCATTATTATTAGAATAATACTCAGGGTCTTTATCCATGCCATGGTTATTCTTATGAGAATTAAATAGCTGCGCCGAGTGTGCTTGTTTTGTGTTAAGCAGCGCCCAAGCGGCTTGAATGACATTCCAGCCACTACTCCAAATATATTCGCCACTCTTTTTGGGAAACACTTTGAGCAGTGTGACATTGGCAATTTCAGCTGTCGCTGTTGCTAAAATGTTTGCTTCGCCTGTTTGTTGTACCCCATCTCCTGCAGCAATGCACCAATTAAGATTAAGCGAGAGATTGTTATATTTGTTCTTTAATGCAGTTGCTAAAATAAGTGAGTCATCCGCCATTTGTTGCCTTACACCCGATGAGTTGAAAGCATTAAGTGTTAGTTTTGTGACCTTGCCCAAGCAAGTAGTTGAGTCGGCGCTGTTGATTGTCTCCATCAGGGCAACAAACAAATTTTGAGCATCAGCACCGCCTAGGCTATGCCCATAGATACTAAATGATAGCGTGGTTTTATTTTTCGAGACAGCATGCGCAATATTATAAATAGTTTGAATGAGAACCATTTTAGCTTGTGCAAAAGAATCACTTCCTGGAGCATCCTCTATATCACGCAACGCTCCTGCTAAACATTTGGTGCCTCTGAAAACTATTTTTATCTCGTGGTGGTCTTTTTCTTCTTCTGTTTCAATGCGTGGAAATAAAATATAGCAGACAAGCCCACTAACAGGTCGCATATTGATAATATTAAAATCAGTATTGTCACAAGAAAAGACATCTCCTGTTTGATTGTCTTGTGCATAAGCAAAAATATGAGCAAGGTTTTCACTGGTTTTATATTCATCAAGAACAGGCGATGGGGTTCTTAACCTTTCTTTTGCATCTAGGTCAGGCGAGGAACATGAGTACTCACTTCCAGTCGATCCTGTGCTTGCCGTGTCGATATCGAAATGAGAGTTTGAGCGAGAAGGCGCAGGGGAAATCAGGGAAGTAGTTGAGGTGGCCGGTTTGCACTCATTTTGGTGTGAAGAAGATTGAGAGTAATCGTTATTTAACAGATTTTCTTCAGCTGATGCCGTCGTGTTCTTTGTTTCGTTTTGGCCGTTGAATGGCATTTTAAGGCCCTCTGCTGATTATTTATTGATCAATTTTCGCGCTATTATATAGTATTTTTATTAAGGGAGAGTTAAGAAAAAATAGATGATTTTCGCCATTTAACACGAATGATTTTTTTCCGTATGATTTTAATAAAGATTGGTATCCATCAACGATGTTGTCTGTTAGTGATGAGATAAATGGCCAAGCATTGTTCCGGGTAAAATGCCTTTAACTCATCAAACTTTCGAAAGCCTTGAGATAAGCCGTTGTACACAATCGTGTCGTGAGTCTTTGAGATGTTATGACTTAGCGTGTCACACATTTGGATGACCGCACCGTTATTTTGGTTTTATCGCAAGAATAATTTCACACTCAAAACGAGTCTGTCCTGGGCGAGTTAATGCTGCGAGCCCATAGAACTGTTCAAAAATGGTTTCATGGTGCAGCTTCTTCAATTTATCGAGGCTATAGGCTAACAAATGGTGCTGTCAACAGTCACGCAGACTTGCCGTAAGTTCAGCAAATATAGACCCGTACTAGATTGCAAAAAATATACTAAATTTGAACACAGTGTTATACTAATGCCCCAAATGAAGGAGGGGGGATAAATAGAATGAAGATTTCCTCTTAATTGACATATGCAGAGAAGAGTATCCGTTATGCCTACAGGTCAGCAAGAGTCGAAGTCGTCACCCAGCAGTAACATTTCGTTGGATAGCTTTATAGATAGTATTGAGTATGCCACAGGGTTAATGTCTTCACCTTTGGATGATGTGGCAATTCCTTTTTTACATAACTTGATCAAAAATATTCAAACAAGAGCGCTTGAGCAACAAAATGATCATGATGATGCTGTTCACCATATATGCATAAGTATTCTTCGGAATTTAGATAAAATTCCCTTAGAAAAAAAATCCGAGTTAATTAATGCAGCCATTCAGCTACTAGAACAAAATTTATCTGCTCGTACATTAGATGAGGCTAAAATACAATTTACAGCCCTTCGTAGATCCTTGTATTTATTAATAAAAGGAGAGCAGTCTAATATATACAATGCGGCTAAATTGCTCGCTGATGCGCAAGTTCAATTTGGTGAAAAAAATTACAAAAGGGCATCTGAGCTTTATTTGGCATCGTTGAAACAACATCCTTGTGATTTTGGAAAATCCATGTTTCACGAAGTACTGCTACTTTTGCACTCATCAAGTTCCCCCCTCCCCCAAAAACCATCAAGTTTTTTGCTTTTGAAAGAAGAAACCCCGCAAGGATGGATAAATATTGCGAGTAAAGCATTTCAAAGTGCAAGATATGGTGAAGCATTAATCGCCTATGCTCAGCTCGTAAAAAACCAAGCTGATTTTTTTAAAAAAAACCCATCATCACCTGTAAGGGCCAATTTTCCAATACCGGACATTATTGAGCAGATTCAATCAGCCAACATAAAAAATGACTCATATTACAGGGTTTCGACGTCTTTATTGACGTTGGTTACAGTGTACATAGAAGACTACTTGTTAGAATTAGACTTGACTACAAATGAAGGCAGGCGATTGTGCGAAATCACAAAATGGTTGCTTGATGCATACATAAACTTCGCAACACTCTATTCAGAGGGTAATCAAAGTGCTCCGGAGTTCTCAATTGATGATAATATTGCGCGAACACGGGCAATTCTTGCAGGTCTGATTGCCCATCAAGAGCAAAATTATGTTCAAGCATCTGCTAATTTTGAAACAGCGCAAAAATATCGACCATCAAAAATTTGCGAAAACCTGATTGTGCGTACCCGCGGTGCTATCGTTAAGACGGTGGAGAGCGCGAACAACTGTAAAGAATTACTTGCTGAAATTAAGCAAGAGGAGGATGCCAAAGTTGCCAAAGCTAGAAAATACAAGGATGAAAGGGAACAGGAAGAGAAAAGAAGAGGAGAACAAAGTGAAACACAAAAACAGATTAACAAAATAAAAGCTGATTTGCAGTCAGTAAAACGTGAGGAAGAAAACGCCGAAAGAAAGAAAAAAAGGGACTATGACATACAAAGAAGACAAAAAACGAACCCGCAGCTGGGAGAAGAAAAAAACACAAGAAATTATGCTGAAAATCTGATAATGGAACTGCCCAGTAATATTAAGGCTCTTCTCTATATCCTTGAAGGTGCTGGAAAATATATTGCCTATCTTGGTGGCTCATCTGTTACCTACAATGTGGCAGCGCAATTGCAGAAAAAATCATCAAATATGGCGGGTTGTGATTTTGACCTGTACACCACGATGCCTCCTAATGAAATTGAAAAGTGCTTTGAGGGTTCAATTAAAAAATACAAAAGATTGGAAGTAGCGAAAGGCATCCATGCTTATCGCTTCGTAAACTTGTGCCCAATCGTTGAAATTGTATATTGTTCCAATTTGGCCGATTTGAAAGTACGCGCACTTGAGCTTGATTGCCATCATAAGGCATTATTTGCAGGATTGGATGGTGTAGTTAGAGATCCACTGGGCGGTCTAAAATATCTTGTCGCAGGAACATATAAGACAATCGAAAAACCTGTTGAGTCTTTTAGGAGAGACCCTTCGCGCATTTTGCGAGCCATTACAGACATTTTTAAAATGGAGTGGTCTTTTCCCTCAGAGATAAAACAAGCCATTAGCCAGACTGCGTGCGAGCTTAATCTATACCTTAAAGAAATCCATATTGATCTGCTTGATACCCGCATGAAAAAACTGTTTGATGATGGGCTTGCTTTAAAAGGTAAATTCAGTTTGCTGCGTGAGCTTAATTTGATCGCCGTACTTTTCCCTGGATTGGAAAAAAATACTGATCGTTACGCAGTTTGGATTGAGGAAATATTATCTGCAGCAGACGATTATAAAAAAGTAGATCCATTGACCCTGTTTTATCTGGCGTTGCTAACAGCGTCTGAAAAAGGCCGAAGTGAAGTTGCTCTTATTTTCAAACATCTTTATGTGAATAATCGCGGACGAGAGGAGTCAGTTCGCGCAATTCCTGAAACAGTCGATAGCTTGCTGAAATCTTTGGACAATTTCAAAGTAAAACGCCAGCAATTTCCAGCTTGTTACTCGCCAACATTGAGCTTTTTTCCTTCGATGCAAGTAGTTTGTACCCATTCACCGCCCTATTTGCATCCTCATTTATAAAGATAACACTTGAGTGTTTGTATGGTAGGATTCGTGCCTATAAAAAAGTGAGTAAATAAATGATAACAGTAGGACAGTTTAACAAATTAAGGGTAGTGAAAGAGGTTGCATTTGGTCTTTACCTGGAGGGTGGCGAATGGGGTGAAATCTTGTTGCCTAATAAATTCGTGCCGCAGGGCACCAAGGTGAATGACCTGGTTGATGTGTTTATCTATTTTGATTCAGATGATCGGATCATTGCTACAACCTTGTCCCCTCGTGCAATGGTTGGTTGTTGTGCTTACTTGAAAGTGATCGATGTAAACCCCGTTGGTGCTTTTTTGGATTGGGGATTGGATAAAGACTTATTAGTGCCAAGGCCTGAGCAACATCGCCCGTTGGAAAAAGATAAATTCTATCTCGTCTATGTCAAACTAGATAATCAAGGACGCATTATCGCAAGTTCCAAACTTGATCATTGTTTGGATAAGACGCCGCATCATTTTCGGCGAGGGGATGAGGTTAATTTGATGATCGCTGAAAACACCGAGCTAGGAAGCAAGGTGGTGGTTAATGATAGTCACTGGGGCTTGATTCATGCGGCGGATATTTTTCAGAGTTTGGTTTATGGAAAAAAAATGCGTGGCTATATTAAAACCGTGCGTGAAGATGGCAAGATTGATATTGCTTTGCGAAAAATGGGACATGGCCACACAACGGTTCTAGCGCAACGCATATTGGAGGAGTTGCAAAAAAAAGGTGGTTTTTTACCGCTGCATGATAAGAGTTCATCGCTTGATATCAAACGCGCATTAGGCGACAGTAAGAAAAGTTTTAAAAGTGCGATTGGCCATCTTTATAAGCAGGGCTTAATTGACATAGAGTCTGGCGGAATTCGTTTGCGGGATAAAGGTGTTGAATAAACATCTATAATTTGGATAATTACGACGTTATGAAACAGTGCCCATGCGGTTCAGAAATTGATTATTCGGATTGCTGCGGGGTATATCTTTCCGATGAGCAGATTCCCGCATCACCAGAGGCGATGATGCGTTCGCGCTATACTGCATATTCCTTGGCCAATATTGCCTACATCTCTAACACCATGCGGGGAAAGCCTTTAATTGGATTTGTTGAGGTGGTGGCACGGTCTTGGGCGGAGCGCGTTATCTGGCTCGGGTTGAAGATAATTGCTGTGAGAATTGGCACGCCTGATCAAGGGTACGTTGAGTTTATCGCTCGTTACCTTGAGGGTGAGCAGTTGAAATCCATTTGCGAAATAAGTGAGTTTCACCGCCTGGACGGAAAGTGGTTTTATGTGGATGGCCTTCATCCAGACAGCAAAAAAGAAAAAAAACAAACAGTTAGGCGCAACAGCCCTTGTCCATGTGGTAGCCTGAAAAAATTTAAAAATTGTCACGGAAACTTGGTTAATTAGCAAGTTGCCGATGAGTTTTTTTCGACCTCTATGGGCTATAAATTTACAGCAACGATGTGGCTCAATAACGCTTTGATTCAATGTTCGGTTGTGATGCCTCAATCTTATTGATTAAATCTAATGTTTGGTTCGATACCCATCCTCCGGCAATAATGGTTGACCATTGTGCTTTGTAATTATCTTTTATTGCTACTAATGCTGCTGCTAATGAGCGATGGTCTTTTTCAAGGTTGATGTACTCTGTTTTTAATGCTTCTAAAAAAGCAAGTTTGGAATTTTTTGTGCTTGAAAAAAAACAACAGCGACTTTGCAAGCTGCGATTGTATTGGTCAATTAATTTTTTTACATCATCATAAAGTGGGTCAAGACTTTCGCTATTATTGAGTAATATATCTTGAAAAGATTCATTTGATTTTACTCTCGGACATTTTTCATGCTTTTGTTCAGATGACTGACTTTTTTGTGGACAGATCATTTCTTTATTTAATTCATCATGTAAGGTTGCCAATCGATCAATCGTTGCCTCATGTTTTCTTAGTTCATCATTAAACTCATCATAGAGTTCAACCAATCTCCCCTCGTCATAGTCGTATGCAGAGCATATTTGATAGGTATCATATTTTGTTTTTTCTGTGATTTTTACGGCACCAGTATCCTTTGGCATGTGATCCTCCTTTCTTGGGGAACAGAATGGTTATTTTAGCCAAGACAATCGCCATTGCCGCTCAAAAAGATAATAATTTATGGAGACAAATACGACTATTACAATAAAGTCTATTTGCGCATTCTGCAATACCAGGTGAGTAGATGCGAGCAGGGTGAGTGCGCGGGTAAGTGATATTGTTCGGATACTGGCATCACTATAGCGGGCGCAAAATCTAGACCATTTTAACAAAAAGTTAAGATATAATTTCTCGCTCAATTTCTATTATCATTAAGCCACGGCACAGCCGGGGACGGCGATGACCGTGACGTGATTCCGGGCAGCTTTTGTTGCCCGAATCCTACACCCTGTTTATTCGAATCACGTCTTCAAATATCCTGGGGTTTGGGGCAGAGCCCCATTACACACAACGGCGCGATAGCGCACCATTTAGTGTAATATTTTTCTATGAATCTCGCTGGGTGTTCGCCCGTTAAGACTTTGGTGCGGTCTTTCGTAATTATAAAAACGGTAGTATTCTCTTATCGCATCCCTTACTGAGACTACGTTTTCCCACTCCTGTAGGTATATGCATTCATACTTTGTTGAGCGCCATAGACGTTCAACAAAAATATTGTCTGCCCAGCGGCCTTTACCGTCCATGCTGATATCAATCTGATGCTTTTTAAGAACATCAGTGAAATCCTTGCTTGTAAACTGCGACCCCTGATCGGTGTTAAATATATCACAACGTGAGTGAGCCAATACTCGCTCAAGCGTTTCCACACAAAAATCAGCCTCCATATTGATGCTGAGCTGCCAATCCAGCACAAAACGGCTGTACCAGTCTATGACGGCGATTAAATACACAAACCCGTGTTTCAGCCGAATGTAGGTTATATCCGTGCTGAAAACCTGACATGGTCGTACAATCTCGACGTCATGTAACAGATATGGATATACCTTATGCTCCGGGTGCGGTTTACTCGTATGCGGGCCTGGTGCAAGTGAGTGTAACCCCATGTGCTCGTAGGCCCATCGTGTCTCATGGCGTTTACATGGCTGATTATGCAAGGAAATATAATCGCTCATTTGCCTTGTACCAAAAAACGGGTATTTCGTGTAAATTTCATCGACCAAGCGTAGCAATGCCAGCTGCTCATCGCTGAACACTTTGGGCCGTGGTGCATAATAAACACTGGAACGGCTTAGATCCAGTATTTCGCACTGTTGGCGCACCGATAACAAGGGATGACGGGTTTCAATCCAGCCGAGTCGATCATCCACTGAACACCTCAGACTTTTTTTTTAGAAAATCATTTTCTACTTTTAAACGGCCAATTTGTTCATATAATTCACCAAGTTGGTTTTCATAATCAGTAGTCTCCGATTTGTTCTTATCACTAAATAAATCCGGAAACAGCGCCAACGCTTGTTTTTTCCATGCATTAATTTGAGTCGCATGGGCTCCATATTTTGAGCTAATTTGTGCTAATGTTAGTTCGGCTTTAATCGCCTCCAGCGCAATTTTCGCCTTTTCTGCTGGAGTGTATTTTTTACGCTTTTCGCTCATTATTGTAACCTTGTTTATGAGCGAGGATTATATCTTAATTACCCTGCTTTAGTGGTCTGAATTTCTTGACCCACTATACACCACCATGATTGAGAACGATACCTAGCATATAAAGCGTGAGTAAAACAAATAAGGTTAGCGCCCATGCAGGAGAATAATTTGGCGAGAATTTTATTAACAAATAGCAATATCCTAAAATAGCGATGAGGATATTTATCAGGATGTAAGCAGTAGGGTAAACGTGTTTAGAATCTGTGATTGGATGACTTTTGGGCAGCGTTTGGAATTTTTCAGGGCCTATTTTTTTAATAATCCATTCAGGCGGCATAAAAAATACCAAGAGGCGATCGCGCCATGAATTTAAGTAGCTGCCATAACGCAGGTTATCTGCGATCACTTTGATGTTGGCATAAAAAGGGTTCCATGAATCCAACGGTTCTGTTGTGCCATAATCCGCGGGTTCATCTTCTTTTTCGTAGGTTCCAAACAATTTATCCCAAATTATTAGACTGCCACCGTAGTTTTTATCAAGGTATTGCGGGTTTATTCCATGGTGAACACGATGATGGGAGGGGGTATTGAAGGCTAACTCAAACCATCCCAAATGTTTGATTAATTTGGTATGAATCCAAAACTGATACACGGTATTCAGGTAGTAAATAATCAAGAACATCCAAGTGGGGAAGCCAAGCATTGCGAGAGGCAGGTAAATTATCCAGGAAAAAAGCGTTTGCCCAATTCCCTGTCGCAGAGCAACCGACAGATTATATTGTTTGCTTTGATGATGGACGGCGTGGCCTATCCATAGAAGGTTAACTCGGTGACTGGCGCGATGAAACCAATAATAGAGAAAATCAACGCCTAGCCATAACAATAACCAGGTGAAGGGCGATGCGGTGTTAATGTGAAAAAGTGAATACTGGTGATAAAGGTAATTATAATTAAAAATAAGGAGAGCCGCTAATGGCAGGCAGCTAACTTGTTCCAAGATGCCACTACTAACATTGTTCGCAAAATCAGCGAGTTGATAGGTGGATTCTTTGCGTCGTAAAGAGAGAAAATACTCGATACCTATCAGCAAGATAAAGGCTGGCACTGCAAAAATAAATAAATTAATTTTCATGGCGTTATAGTGTTTAAGTTAGGTGTAATGATAAACAATAATTCATCGATGGCGCTTAGGCAATGTTTAGGAAGGGCGTTTTTTGTGACTTGATAGGAGGAGGGTGGGTTATTCGCCTGCTTGACGGCACTCATTATCAATATTTAAGTTACACGTTTGCTCACAATCAGTGTCACCCCGTTTTTGGCAAGTATCGATGCATTGCACCAGATGTTCCTGTATACAGCGTGCTTTATCACTTTTCTGCTCCGCGTATGGTGTTTCATCTTTGTCTGCTGCGTATATTGAGAAAGAAAAGAGCGCTAACACCATCATTAAAATGTACCTGCTCATGAGGTGCTCCCTTGAAAAAAAATGAGTGTTAAATAAAGGATAGCATATTATTATAGAAGCAATTGGTGCGTTTGAACTCTAAAACGAAAACCGTGTAGCGGCAATTTAGAAATGTCCCCTTTGGGCAAAATAGAAATGTCCCCTTTTGGTCTCGGTGAATCTAGTCTTTAAGTAGGCAAATATCATCGAGGACGGAAAATGCTCTTAAAGGGGTTATTAGCGATGAGCACAAAGGAGATAGAGCGCTTATCCATCATTGAAAAAATAATTGATAAGCGATTAACGCAGAAGATTGCAGCGCAGCATCTTGGGTTGACGGTAAGACAAATAAAACGTTTGGTAAGGAACTATAAGCAGTATGGTGCAGAAGGATTACAATCAAAACAGCGAGGCTGTCCAAGTAATCGGAAGCATAGCGATGAAAAAATAGAAGTAATCAAAACATTAATAGAAACGCATTATTATGATTTTGGACCTAAATTTGCTGCTGAAAAGCTCTATGAAAAACATGGTATTAAAGTCAGCAAAGAGACATTGAGACAATGGATGGTTGAATGGGGCTTCTGGAAAGCAAATCGTCAGAAGCAAGCCCAAATTCATCCTCAGCGAGATCGTCGCGATTGTTTTGGTGAGCTTACCCAAATAGATGGCTCTCCTCACCCCTGGTTCGAAGACCGAGGACCTAAATGTTGTTTATTGGTCGCTATTGACGATGCAACCAGCCAGTTATGCAGCCTGCACTTTGAACCCACTGAAACAACCGCTGGTTATTTTAAATTAATGCATAAGTATATTGTTGAGCATGGAATCCCTTTAGCTACTTACAGTGATCGACACGGTATATTCCGGATTAATCTACCTACAGCCTCAGAAGACACAGAAACACAATTTGGACGTGCAGCAGGCCAACTGGGTATCGAGTTGATTTGCGCTCACAGCCCTGAAGCGAAAGGTCGCGTAGAACGCGCTAATCAGACACTGCAGGATCGATTAGTGAAAGAGATGCGATTACTTGGGATCAGCGATATAGAGTCTGCTAATGCGTATTTACCGACGTATATAAAGGATCACAATAGCCGTTTTGCAGTGGAAGCCAGAAGTTCAGAGAACGCACACCGTAAGGATTTGCCAACGGATGAAGAGATGAATCTGATTTTGAGCTACCAAGATGAGCGGAAAATCTCAAAAAATCTAGAAATAAGCTATGAAAATGTGATTTATCAAATTAAAACAAACACAAAAGGCTATAGGTTACAGCACTCGATGGTTACTGTTTGCAAAGATCTAAATGATGTAGTCACTTTAGTATGCCAAGGAAAAATATTAGATTACACCTGCCATGAGAGAGCAAAACCTAATGCTGCTATTGTTGATGCCAAACAACTAGAGTCGAAAGTAGATACGATAAGGAATAATGCTAAAAAGTATACGCCACCAGCGAATCATCCATGGCGACATTTCATTATCAATCCAACAGCAACAGAAGCTTATGCTCAAAAAACGCCAACAAATGGCGTAATTTAGAATATATTGTATAATTAAATTACGGAACAGCCGGGGACGGCAATGACCGTGAGGGGATTGAGCTGCTGTTTATCTTCAGCCGCCAAGACCAAAATGGCTGCTTCGCAGGGCTATTTAAAATGGGGACTCTGTCCCCAAACCCCTGGGATATTTTTAGAGGGGATTAATGTTACAAGGTGACATTTCTAAATTGCCCGAAAGGGGACATTTCTATTTTGCTCCGACACTAAAACGAAAACCGTGTAGCGGCAATTTAGAAATGTCCCCTTTGGGCAAAATAGAAATGTCCCCTTTTGGTCTCGGTGAATCTAGTCTTTAAGTAGGCAAATATCATCGAGGACGGAAAATGCTCTTAAAGGGGTTATTAGCGATGAGCACAAAGGAGATAGAGCGCTTATCCATCATTGAAAAAATAATTGATAAGCGATTAACGCAGAAGATTGCAGCGCAGCATCTTGGGTTGACGGTAAGACAAATAAAACGTTTGGTAAGGAACTATAAGCAGTATGGTGCAGAAGGATTACAATCAAAACAGCGAGGCTGTCCAAGTAATCGGAAGCATAGCGATGAAAAAATAGAAGTAATCAAAACATTAATAGAAACGCATTATTATGATTTTGGACCTAAATTTGCTGCTGAAAAGCTCTATGAAAAACATGGTATTAAAGTCAGCAAAGAGACATTGAGACAATGGATGGTTGAATGGGGCTTCTGGAAAGCAAATCGTCAGAAGCAAGCCCAAATTCATCCTCAGCGAGATCGTCGCGATTGTTTTGGTGAGCTTACCCAAATAGATGGCTCTCCTCACCCCTGGTTCGAAGACCGAGGACCTAAATGTTGTTTATTGGTCGCTATTGACGATGCAACCAGCCAGTTATGCAGCCTGCACTTTGAACCCACTGAAACAACCGCTGGTTATTTTAAATTAATGCATAAGTATATTGTTGAGCATGGAATCCCTTTAGCTACTTACAGTGATCGACACGGTATATTCCGGATTAATCTACCTACAGCCTCAGAAGACACAGAAACACAATTTGGACGTGCAGCAGGCCAACTGGGTATCGAGTTGATTTGCGCTCACAGCCCTGAAGCGAAAGGTCGCGTAGAACGCGCTAATCAGACACTGCAGGATCGATTAGTGAAAGAGATGCGATTACTTGGGATCAGCGATATAGAGTCTGCTAATGCGTATTTACCGACGTATATAAAGGATCACAATAGCCGTTTTGCAGTGGAAGCCAGAAGTTCAGAGAACGCACACCGTAAGGATTTGCCAACGGATGAAGAGATGAATCTGATTTTGAGCTACCAAGATGAGCGGAAAATCTCAAAAAATCTAGAAATAAGCTATGAAAATGTGATTTATCAAATTAAAACAAACACAAAAGGCTATAGGTTACAGCACTCGATGGTTACTGTTTGCAAAGATCTAAATGATGTAGTCACTTTAGTATGCCAAGGAAAAATATTAGATTACACCTGCCATGAGAGAGCAAAACCTAATGCTGCTATTGTTGATGCCAAACAACTAGAGTCGAAAGTAGATACGATAAGGAATAATGCTAAAAAGTATACGCCACCAGCGAATCATCCATGGCGACATTTCATTATCAATCCAACAGCAACAGAAGCTTATGCTCAAAAAACGCCAACAAATGGCGTAATTTAGAATATATTGTATAATTAAATTACGGAACAGCCGGGGACGGCAATGACCGTGAGGGGATTGAGCTGCTGTTTATCTTCAGCCGCCAAGACCAAAATGGCTGCTTCGCAGGGCTATTTAAAATGGGGACTCTGTCCCCAAACCCCTGGGATATTTTTAGAGGGGATTAATGTTACAAGGTGACATTTCTAAATTGCCCGAAAGGGGACATTTCTATTTTGCTCCGACACTAAAACGAAAACCGAACAGAATATAAAATAGCGTACTTGGTTGATAAATTGGCTTTTTAAATGCATAAAAAGAGGTAATTATGATTACGCTGTATCAATACCATAGAATTTGGGGTTTACCGAATGCGAGTCCTTTTTGTATGAAAGCAGAGACCTATTTGCGCATGACGAAATTGCCATATGACGTTAAGTTTATCAGCAATCCGCAGCAAGCGCCAAAAGGAAAGCTGCCTTATATTCAAATTGATGTCGAAAAATATCCAGACAGCGAATTGATTATTGATGAATTGAAAGTTCGTTATGGTGATGATCTGGATGCACATTTGACCCACGAGCAACGGGCTTTGGCCGTGCTCATTGAGAATGCGATTTGTGAGCGCCTGTATTGGGTGATTGTCTACCTGCGCTGGCAAAATGAATCGGGATGGCAGAAAGTTGATAACGCTTATTTTGGGCACCTACCAGCACTGCTTAAACTTTTCCTGCCATCAATGATACGAAAGAAAACGCTAAAAGCAATTTATTATCAAGGTACTGGTAGACATAGTCTGGAGGAAGTTGTCTATTATGGGTCATAAAACGCTAGATGCGCTTGCGTGTATTTTAGGTAAGCAAACGTATTTTTTAGGTAATAAACCAACGAGTGTCGACGCAACCGCGTTTGCATTTTTAGCAAATATTCTGATGTCACCTATCAATGATGCATTTCATGATTATGCACGTACATTAGGTACGTTAAGGGCTTATTGTGCTCGAATGTGGGACGAGTATTATGCCGATTTTCCTAAACCAGAAATTTACAGCGAAAAAATAAATTGAAAAATTCACCGATAATATTCACTCTTTTTGGCAGCGACTATTTCGCGAAAGCTATTCATCAAGATCTGGGGTATGAGCTTGGAGAAATAACGCCACATCAATTTCCAGATGGCGAAACATGCATTCAAATCGACTCTGCAGTACATGATCGGGATGTAATATTTGTGGCCTACCTGGATAAGCCAAACAGCAAATTGCTCCCCTTGATTTTTGCCGCTGAAACGGCAAAGGCACTGGGATGTAAAAAAGTTGGTCTGATCGCGCCATACCTGCCTTATATGCGCCAAGACAAGGTATTTAATGCAGGGGAGGGCGTTACCTCCAGCTACTTTGCACAGCTTATTTCTACTTATTTTGATGGGCTGCTGACTATCGATCCCCATCTGCATCGCTGGCACGCATTAAGTGACCTATATACTATCCCGGCAAGAGCATTACATGCCCCTGCGGCTATCGCTGACTGGATAAAGTCAAATATTACCAACCCGGTTTTGATTGGTCCAGACGCCGAAAGTTCACAATGGGTTGCGGAATGTGCTAGAAAAATAAATGCGCCATTTCTAATACTGGAAAAAATCAGAAAAGGCGACCGTCAGGTTGAGGAGACTATGCCTGATGTCGCTTTATACAAGGATTGCACCCCAATTCTGGTCGACGATATTATTTCAACTGCTGCGACCATGATTGAAACCGTTATTCACTTAAAAAAATTAAAGATGAAGGCCCCGATTTGCATTGGTGTGCATGCGTTGTTCGCTGGAAATGCTTATGCGGATTTATTAAAAGCGGGTGCAGATAAAATTATCACATGTAATACAGTGTCGCATCACTCTAATGGTATTGATATGAAAGACATTATTATTCAAGCAACCAAGGCGTTATTTATCGGCCTTCCTCAATGTGGATGACGGTATGACCCTGCTGATAAAAACTTAGAGCGTATGCGAGCTCACCTTTTGATTCAGAATGGACAATTATTAAAGGCTGACCCTTGACCACAGACGTGCTTAATGGTGTTAATAATTCCACACCGGCTGACTTTGATTTTGGTGCGCCAGCAAGTTTTGCAAGTTGTGCCAGATGGCGATTATCAATTAATGTAATCGTTCCCGTTTTTGTTGCAACAATAGTTTGAGTAAAGGGTGCGATTGGAATAGTAAACAAGCCACCTTGCGCCTGACATATAGCTTCAAACTTCCTTAACGCCTGGCCGCTATTCAATATTGTTTCTGCGATTTCTCTGCCGGTACCTTTTTTGACCTTGGGAGAATATTCCAACAGGTAACCTGCCAGTGTTAATGCCCTTTCTCTTAAATCTTGTGGTGCTGCGGGGTCGCACGAAAGTACAGACAATATATCTCTCGCTTCAAGAGCCGGTCCAATACCCCGACCGACGGGCTGTGTGCCATCAGTAAAGACGACGCCAAGTTCTATAGAAAAATCGGCTGCAATGTTCTTGAGGTGGTTTTTAAGTATTTCTGCTTCTTGCGTTGATCTTACTTTTGCTGTTGGGCCGATAGGGACATCGATAACAACATGAGTTGAACCGGCGGCAATTTTTTTGGAGAGAATAGACGCGACCATTTGTCCTTCGCTATCCAAATTCATGGAGTGCTCAATGCGAATTAACAAGTCATCTGCGGGGCTTAAAGCCATAGTCCCTCCCCAGATAATACAGCCGTTTTCACGGTCAACGACCTTTTTCATTGTTTTAATATCTAAATTGACAGGCGCAAAAACTTCCATGGTATCAGCGGTTCCGGATGGCGAGGTTATTGCTCTGGAAGATGTTTTCGGCATCATTAATCCAAATGCGGTTATAATTGGAACAATAATTAATGTAGTACGATTTCCCGGTAGGCCACCGACACAATGCTTATCCACAATTAAGTGTGATGACCAATGCAAGCGTCTTCCTGTTTGCACCATGGCACGTGTTAAATCAAGTATTTCTCGTTTATTCAATCGATTTCCGGCTATACCTGAGAGGAACATCGTTAGGTGAATGTCAGACAGTTGACCTTTTACAAGATCGTTGATGATTTGGTCAATTTCCAGTGTTTTTAATTCATTTCCATAAATTTTTGAGCGAATATAACTCAAGGAATCAAGTGGCTTGGGATGTGAAATTAATATCCGGTCTCCTTCCTTTGCCTGGAGGGTATCCCATGCGTATTTTGACAGACTGGCTTCGCAGCCACTAAGTAAATTTGAGCCAATTTCAATAGTATGAATGGTTGCAATGATGGACCGTTTCTTTAATGTAATTTGCACGTGTGTTTCAGCTACAAATCCTTCTGATCGACAAATATGACAATCTTCACGCATATAGATAACGGCGGCAATAGAGGTGTTTATTCCCAAATATTTTAGCCGTAATTTGTCATAATGATTTTTCATGATTCTATTTCTTATTGTTGGTGTTTAGTAAAGGGTTGAGGGTGCCATTCCCATTTTACACGGTAGTAATTGTTATTCCAGCGTAATTCTGCTGCACTGTTTTTCGATATTGAAGTAACACCGGCTGGTGTTCCAGTATAGATAATATCGCCAGCTTTTAAGGGGAAAAACTGACTAATATAAACCAGCAAGTCCTCTGGCTGCATCATCATATCCAATCCCTTGGCGCGTTGGCGGGTTGTTCCGTCAATAATTAGCTGAAACTCAGCTTCCAAATAATTATTAAAGGTATCGTATGGAATCCATGGGCCTAAAACCGCGGCGTCTTTAAATACCTTTGCTGTAGTCCAGGGATGGCCTTGTTTTTTTAACTGTGATTGGCGGGTTCGTAGCGTCATATCCAGACCAACTGTTACAGCTGAAATGGCATTCTTTGCCTCTTCAATTGTCATTTGAAATCCATCGTGGGCTAAGCGCAGGACAATTTCACATTCGGGTTGTACGGCGTTGTCTTCAGTGGGAAAATAAATACATAGTTCATCCCCCCAATGTAAGGCTTGTTTTAGAACGCTGGCAGGTTTTAAAAACAGAACCGGTTTGTCTGGTACCGTATCACCAAGCTCAAGCGCATGTTCAAGGTAGTTTTTTCCTACGCATATGATTTTATCAATAGACATCAATTATTATACCCCTGAATTTATGTATTATTAGCCCCGTTTCCTTTAGCATATATATCTTACTCTATTTAAGGCATCGCGAGTTTACGTTTAAATAATTTTAACTTGTATCCCTATGGATAGGGGTAGCCTGATATGGAATGATTGATTAATTATCTAGGTATAACTCATCATGCTCAAATCGATAAAGAACTATTTTCGTGGGCTTTCTAAAAATACAGTTCTTTTAGCATTTGCCAGTTTATTTTCTGATATTGCTACAGAAATGCTATATCCAATATTACCCATTTTTTTAACACAGACGCTCAAGGTTGGAGGCAGTGCAATTGGCCTCATCGAAGGTATAGCGCAGGCGACACAAAATATTGTGCAAGGTTTTTCGGGTTGGTTATCTGACAAGTTAAAAAAAAGAAAATCAATTGCATTGATGGGTTATTTTTTGGCGGCTATAGCTAAACCGATTGTAGGGATATCTTCTACTTGGCTTGGGGTTCTTGGCGGGCGATTTTTTGATAGGTTTGGCACAGGAATACGATCAGCGCCTCGTGATGCGTTGATTGCTTCATCGGTGTCCCCACAAAATATAGGCAAGGCTTTTGGTTTAGAGGGAGCCGGAGATAATTTAGGCGCTTTTTTAGGTCCTCTGCTGGCGATATTTTTGCTCGTTGTAATGCATATAAATATGCGGTTTATGTTTTACTTGGCCGTTATTCCGGGTCTTCTAGCCTTCATTATGATTCTACTTGTCAAAGAGAACCCCATTTCGGTATCTGAAGAACACAAATCAGACATTAAGCGACAACGATTCCCTGGCGCTTATTGGAAATACATGGTTGTTACAGCATTGTTTAGTGTCGGCAATTCTAGCAATGCATTTTTAATTCTTCAGGCTCATGATGTTGGTGTATCAATTGGAGGAACCATTTTAATTTATGCTGGTTTCAATTTAGTAGCCGCTCTTATTTCTTATCCCGCGGGCTTCCTCTCTGACCTATTGGGTAGAAAACATATTTTGTTGGCAGCCTTTGTTATTTTCATGATTACCTATTTGGGTTTCGCAATAACCAAGAATATAGTTTTGATTGCTATATTTTTTATATTTTATGGCTTCTATCAGGGAATATTCCGTACTGTTGGTAAAGCGCTTGTGATGGATTTTGTGCCTAAAGAACTGCAAGCAAGTGGTATAGGCTGGTATGCAGCCAACATTGGGTTGTCACAATTAATTGCGAGCATTGTCGCGGGTTTGTTATGGGACCATATCAGCCACGAGGCAGTATTTATATATGGTGCTGTGTTTGCTAGTGTTGGTAGCGTTGCTTTGCTATGGTTAATACCTGCGAAATAGCTTTAATACATATCCGTTCACATTGAATTTCACCCATGATTAACGTCAATTAAATTATCATCTTTATCGCTATTCATTGTCGTATTGGTTGAGTAGACTCTGTAAAGAGCGAGATTTCGTTCACAAACCACCAACTCACTCCCTATGCTTGAGGAGCTGGGTTTATCGTAAAAATTCGGGTAACGAAAATTGCTTTTTCCACAACTGCGTTTAGAACCAGGTTGTGTGCTTTCTAATTTCGGCGCTTGCCGAATCACGTTTTTTCGCGCTGACTGGCTGCTCAGCAACATTTTGACAATTTTTTAATTAAAGCGGGATCGATAATTTCCTCATAAAAAATATCCTCTGAGTATACCTGTAGCATTCTTAGTGGGTCGGCTCGATATAGCCAGTTGCCTCATAAGTAAATGTTACCCAAGGGTCTTTTCGTTGCCTCATAACTCATGTTACCGAACTGAGACTTGATTAACATAAATATCCTCTATAAATATCCTAGCGGGGTGAAGGGGCCGGTAATGAGGCCCCTTCGTTTATATCCTCACGGTCATCGCCGTCCCCGGCTGCACCGTATGTTTAAATATAGCGCATTTTTGAATCGGTTTTGATATTTACCAATGAAAAAATTCGTTTTAATTTTTTTTGGATCGTTTTCTGTAGCATAAACGGGTTCAGTTGATTGTAAGCTTCTGTTAGTTCTTTTTTCTTGTCCTCACTGATATGTTCTGACTTAATTAAGCGTTGATAAGGTGTTTCTGGCTTGCTATGTTTCCTTATAATTTTGGCTTGAACCCTCTGTTTTTCAATAAGTTTAAAGTTGGGAAGAAAAAAATTATTCATTTGGGACACTTCATTTTTATAAAGGTCATTCATCAACTCAACAAGGGCTTCATTATCAAGGCGAGAATAACCCATTAATTGCCTTACATGAGTCCAATTTTTTTGCTCAACATGGGCATTATCATCACTATGATAAGGCCTAGAACGAGTAAAATGGATCCTATGAGCACCTGCCTCGTTCGAAAAATAATGCATTAAATGCCAATTGAGAAATTCAGAGCCATTATCACAATCAAATCCCAAAATAAGAAAAGGTAAGTTCTCTTCAATATCTTTTATCTGCGATACCACGCCAGTAGCCCCTTTGTTCCAAACGGCTCTAAGCTCAGTCCATCCGCAGTTTATATCGGTCATCGTTAGACTCCATACAAAGCTGCCATTCAGGGATGACCCACAGTGAGCCACCGTATCCGCTTCTAGATAGCCAGGCCTGTCTTCATCCCACTGATTTGTTTTTACTGGAATATGTTTTTTTAATATACTGCCAGGCTTTGTGCCACCGTATGAACGTTTATATTTCACGCGCAATGGGATGAGCAATCGGTCGATGGTTGCAGCGCTCATCGATAATAAACCCTCATATACCCCGGGATCTAATGCACCATAAGCCTCACCATAATAAGGCAACCAAAGCGGCAAGGCCATTTTCAATCGTTTTCCACAAAGTTGGTCGCTTAATAGCCAAATCCGCTTTAATGGCTCCAGATAAAGATTTTCTGGATATATGCTAGGCCTACCTGTCTTTATTTTACGTTTCTGCTTCTTTGGGACAGCATTCAGCAATCGAATAGCATGCTTCTTGTGATAGCCACTCGATTCACATAATTCTTGCAGGATGATGCCTTTATCACGCTTTCCTGCAGCATGGTAACGTTTAGACAAATTTTTTAAGTAAAGCTCCATCGATAACTTCCCCATAAAAAATGTCCCTTATTATTATTTTTCTTCGGTAACATAAGTTATGAGGCAACGAATCTAAAATTTCCTGTTTTCGGTAACATTTCTTTTGAGGCAACTCGATAGATCACTCATAAATGCAGAAAATCAATTCATGTGGTATAATAATTATACACATATTATACAGGGATGTGATTATGAAAAAGAATATTGTCTCATTATTAGTATTTTTACCCACAATGTTTTTAACAGGTTGTGTTACTGAGACGACCTATAATCCTGGCTATAACAGTAATTATGTCTATACCGGAAGCAGTTATGTATATTCTGGTGGGGCGGGGTATTGGCCTAGTAACTATAATCGTGTTGGTTATGGTAGAGGTTATTATAACGCGGGATGGAATCGTGGATACAGTGGATATAACCGTGGTTGGGGTGGTGGGTATAACCATGGATGGGGGCGTGGCGGTGGATGGCATCGCAGATAACTCGGTTGATTTGCATGTTCAACTGAGTTTCTAAATTCAAAATAAATTACAGGATACGGTCAGCGCAACTTTCTGTCATCTTTAGATTAGGTCGTGACCCAAGGCTGCGCTGTGACCTGCGATTACAAGTCGATAGAGGCGCCGGAGGCTCCTTACTCAGTAAGAAATATATTGCTTCTGTTAACGAGGCAATAATTTTTTTGAGCTAGTATCAATACTTCTTTAAGAATACAATCTTTTATGGCGTTTCTTTTTGTTGATTATGTTTTTCCATAACAATTAAAAGAGTGCGCAGCTAATTTATTTTCCCATACACCAGATTCGAGCGTAACGCTGTTTTTGGGCGTGTAGCCTCCTAAATTCAAGAAGACAATCACTTAATGGACACTAAAATAACTGTTTTTATAATACTCATCGGCATATTATCAACGCTATGCCAATTGCTTGGTTGGTGGTTTCGGATCCCTTCGATCTTATTTTTATTAATTACCGGTGCTTTGTTAGGTCCTTTAACTGGTTTTTTGGATCCTGATAAACTTTTTGGGGATTTAATGTTCCCCCTCATTTCTTTAGCTGTCTCAGTTATACTATTTGAAGGTAGTTTGGCACTAAAATTTAATCAAATTAGTGATCAAAAAAATTATTTTTTAAAGTTTATTGGATTAGGTGGGCTTGTCACTTGGTTTGGGGTTAGTGTAACCACGCATGTTGTTTTGGGTGCTGATTGGTCTTTGTGTGCATTAATAGGAGCAATGTTAGTCGTTACTGGCCCCACGGTTATTGTACCTATGCTTCAAGCTGTGCGCCCACATGATAATGTTGCTCAAATGTTAAGGTGGGAGGGAATAATTTTAGATCCTTTGGGTGCTTTATTAGCTGTTTTGGTGTTTGATTTTATCACCAGCGGGCAAGGCCAGGGGTTATGGCTTCATTCGATAATTTATTTTATTAAAATGTTTATTACCGGGGCATCAATAGGTTTCATTAGTGGTTTTCTATTAAGTGAACTCATACTGCGTTATTTACTTCCCAAATCCTTAACCAATATAGTGGTACTAAACTCTGTTCTAGCTGTTTTTGTAATAGCAAATCTTTGTTACCTTGAAACGGGTTTGTTAGCTGTAACGGTTATGGGGCTTACGCTAACCAATCGTAAAGATATTGATTTAACCTCCGTACTGGATTTTAAGGAAACGTTGTCAACCTTATTGATTTCTAGTTTATTTATTGTCTTAGCCGCACGATTAAGTTTTTCAAGTTTAGAACCTATGCTCATTCCCTCGCTGGTTATTTTTACAATAATGCAATTTATTATCCGGCCATTTAAGGTGATGACAACTACCATTGGTTCCAATCTGAATTTTTCACATAAGATATTACTCTCATGGATTGCACCTCGAGGAATTATTGCTGCAGCTATTGCAACTTTGTTTCAAATGAAATTAAGTGAGATGGGATATCAGCATATTGAATTCATTACCCCTTTGATTTTTTTAATCATTGTATACAGCGTGTTACTACCCAGTTGCACCGCAACTTTCCTGGCGAAATTTCTAAACGTTTCTGATCCTGAGCCAAACGGCATTTTAATAATAGGTGCTAATTTATTAGCCAGAACTATTGCGGGCATTCTAACCAAGCATAATGTGTCTGTGATTTTAGCTGATTCCAGTTGGGATGACATTTCCACTGCTCGCTTAGAAGGGTTAACTACTTATTATGGTAATCCAGTGTCTGAACATGCGGATTTTAATTTAAATCTTTTGGGCATTGGAAAATTGTTGGCTATTACATCCAATACTGAATTAGGCGTTTTAGCCGGCTTGCGTTTTGGCAGTGAGTTTGGTAAAAAAAATATTTATTACTTACAAACAGAACAAGAGAAAATATCTAATGACAAGTATTTCGTTGCCAAATATCATCGTGGATTTATGTTATTTGATGAAAATGTAACCTATGAAGAATTAACCTTATTACTCCAGCAAGGCGGCGAAATACGCAGTACGATTTTATCGGAACAATTTGATTATGAAGCTTATCTTAAAATAAATACGCATCAATTTATTCCCCTGTTTGTTTTGGATTCTAAAAACAAATTATATGTTTTTGCTAAAGGGCATACTGTTATACCAACTGTTGGGTGGACTATCATAGCAGCACATACGAAAAAAATAATCGCATCTTAGGGAGGAAGATAGTCAATTTGAGAGTCTAAATTTTGATCATAAGAGCTGATTGAGAGTTCCTGCGAACGTGAACACCTAATATGACAACTGCAATGGTTATTATTACATGGGGTGGCGCATATCACCGAGGATGGGGTCGTGGGGCATCGTCAAGTTAACTTGACGATGCCCATCCATAATGAAATGGCGTGTGGCGTTACTAAAGATTCAAAGGAGATATAGTTGCCGGAGATTCGTCACTTATAAGATAATTGATTAATAAACATATTGCAGCTCCTGCAGTAGCTGTTGCCCCTATACATAGAGCGTTATGATTAAAAAAAGAACTTGATTTCGAGCTGCTGAGATCGCTAGAAAGAGGTGGTAATTCGGTTTTACCTTCCTTGAATTGCCTAGACAACTTTGTTAATGCGTTGCGATGATCTGCTATAAATGTACTTATTGATTTATCTGAAAGTGAATGGCTGCTCTTTTCTTCATTGGAATTATCGATAAAAGACTCACATTGTTTATGTAAATCTTTTATCGCAGTCCAAATAGGCTCTTGATGATATCGGCCATTAGGCTTTGCATGGCGACGTAAAATAGTTAGAGCATGGTCTGGAATTTTTTCTTCAATTTCTTTCTCTGGATTTTCTTTTAATTGAATGGCGAAATTTAAGATTCGTATCGCAATGACCTGACTATCATGCTGGCATTGTCGTTGTGCTTTTGTAACAGGAGTAATTGCGTCGATTGAAATCTGAGCTTCCTCGGCTAAATCCATTAGTTTTTTTTGTTGCGATTTGATTCTGGACATCGCGGGTGTATGAATATTGTTTTCATCTATTAGCCAACCAGCGTAGCCACGAATGTATTCTTGCTGAACATTAAACAATGTTTGTTTTAATAGGCTTTCAAATAGGCTGTTATTATTATTTTTGCTTTCTGAAGGTTCGTTAAGTTCATAAAGCAACATATTAGCAGAGTGAATTAGCTCATCAACTTCAGCGATTATTAAAGCAATACTCATCCCAGCATCAGGACCTACTCCTATTTTTTGGAGCGCGGTGTATTTTTTAATTTGAGCATCGACTCTTTCATAGATTAGCTCGAACAGTTCAGTGGACCATTTTTTTTCTTTTGAGTTCATTATTACTATCCTTGTTATAAAAGGGTTTTACTGAAATTTGGCTGTATTGTTTAAGTGGAGTATAAATAAATAGGCGTTAAGTAATAGCGGTGCAAATCCCCAAATAATCACTAATATTTTCGCGACAGGTGTGTTACAGACGTATTGCGTTTTCTGGAACCGATGCTGGAGATAATTCATTATTGATATATAAAGAATTGTTAGATTTGCAATGAGCAGGTTCCAAATAGACAGGGATAATCCTAAGAAAGTAGCGTATGCGCCGTATCCCGCTAAAAATTTATTTTCCTGGGCGATATTAATCGTGTGTCTTATGATTTGTTGCACAGTTATATCATTTCCCAAAATCATAAACAGTACAATCATGACAATAGACAAAGGCTCCTTGTAACCAAAAATAAGGCTGACCATGAGTAATTGTAGAATGATTAAATAGACACCTCTAACTTCCCAGCATCGGTGACACGGTGTGTCGTTATCTATCAATTGCAGTCCAATCGCCGACCATAAGATCAGACCCACACCCAAAAACAGTAGAATTTGCTGGTATTTAATAAGACTGGAGATAACGTTAGTGTTTTGGTGTGCCATGGATTGTTATGCCTTTACTAGTAGCTTGATTCGAACTTAGCATTTTTATAAGGGAGGAACAAGGCGCAGAAAGAGAGACTGTCGCGGACAAATTATTTTCCGCAGCACGTCCATTTGAACACTTCCAAGATATGGTTCTGCTGGTTATGGGTAAAAGACACTACTTATAGTGTATTGGTGTAAACTCTAAAGATGGTGCGCCCGGAAGGAATTGAACCTCCGACCCTCTGGTTCGTAGCCAGATACTCTATCCAGCTGAGCTACGGGCGCATTTTATTGGCGGAGAGAGAGGGATTCGAACCCTCGATGGGCTTTTGACCCATACTCCCTTAGCAGGGGAGCGCCTTCGACCACTCGGCCATCTCTCCATTCAATGGGTCGGAAGTATATCAGGTATTCTTAAGCCGTCAACTCTGATTAGACTAAAAAATTGATTTTATGTGATTTCCAAAAAATTAGGATTACTGATATCTTTAGTCCGTTAAAAAAAGCACGGAGATTGCCCGCTGCATTGTTGAGTATCAGGAGGAGTAATGAAGCACAAGTCAAACTTGAGCGGTAAAGAGGTATATGTTGTTGATGGTAGCCGGACCCCGTTTTTAAAAGCAAAGGCAGGTGGTCCTTTTTCCGGCTCAGATTTAGCTGTGGCCGCAGGATTGCCATTATTAAATCGCCAGCCCTTTTTACCTACGGATTTAGATGAAGTTATCATAGGTTCTGCAATGCCAGGACCTGATGAGGCTAATATTGCCCGTGTTGTAGCATTAAGATTAGGTTGCGGCGATAAAGTACCAGCTTTTACTGTGATGCGAAATTGTGCATCAGGTATGCAGGCAATTGATAATGCTGCCATGCAAATTGCCAGTGGGCGTAGTAATCTGGTGCTCGCCGGTGGAACAGACGCCATGAGTCATGCACCGCTAATGTTTAATGAAAAAATGGCGGCATGGCTTGCGCATTGGATGTCTGCTAAAAGCACTAAACAACGACTTAAATTACTGACCCAGTTTAGGCCTTCATATCTTGCACCTGTGATTGCATTGCTTCGTGGTTTAACCGATCCGATAGTCGGTCTTAATATGGGACAGACGGCAGAAAAATTGGCGTACCGGTTTAATATTACGCGTGAACAAATGGATGCATTTGCCTGTGCGAGCCATCAGCGAGTAGCTAAGGCATTTGAAGAGGGTCGAATGCATGAAATAGTACCAATCATTGATAGCAAAGGTCGGGTTCATGCGCATGATGACGGTGTTCGACACGATTCCTCAATTGAAAGGTTAGGTAAATTAAAACCATTTTTTGATAAAAAATATGGCATGGTGACCGCAGGTAATAGCTCGCAGATTACAGACGGTGCTTGTTTGTTGCTTTTAGCCAGTGCCGATGCGGTTAAAAAATACAATCTGAAGGTTTTGGCTCGAATTGTGGATTCACAGTGGGCAGCACTTGATCCCGCACAAATGGGACTCGGGCCAGTTCATGCTGTTACACCCATTATGCAACGGCAGCAGTTAACAACAAATGATATCGATTGCTGGGAAATCAATGAGGCTTTTGCGGCGCAAGTTTTGGCGTGTTTGGCTGCATGGGATGATGCTGATTATTGCCGTACCCAATTGGGACTGAAAGAGGCGATGGGATCACCTTCTCTGTCTCGTTTGAATAAAGATGGTGGGGCGATTGCGGTCGGCCATCCAATTGGTGCAAGTGGTGCACGAATCGTATTACATGTATTGGAAGACTTGCTGCAAAATAACGGAACCCGAGGTATGGCGTCAATTTGCATTGGTGGCGGGCAGGGTGGAGCTATGTATTTGGAGCGTGTGACTGAGGTGAAAGGACATGAGTAATTATAAACACTGGGACATTCAAACGGATGCTGATCACATTGTTTGGTTGGGCATGAATCGCGAGAATGCAAACGTGAACACCATCAATGATGAAGTTCTTGATGAGCTGAATGGTTTGTTACAGGACATAGCAAAGATCAGCGACGCTAAAGGTTTGATTATTTATTCTAGTAAAGAGAAGGGATTTATTGCGGGCGCCGATGTGACAACATTTGTTGAGTTTGATAAGCCCTCGCTAGCAATTGATTTTTTGAGAAAAGGACAGGCTGTTTTCACCCGTTTGGAATCAATGACGATACCTACTCTCGCAATGATTGATGGTTTTTGCATGGGTGGTGGGATGGAGTTAGCGCTTGCTTGTGATTATCGAATTGCGACGGATGACAAAGATACGCGCTTAGGCTTGCCTGAAGTGATGCTGGGTATTCATCCGGGTTGGGGTGGCACAGTTCGTTTGCCGCGACTCATTGGCGGTTTTAATGCCTTGTCGCAGGTCATTTTAACTGGTGCGCCAATTGCGGCTAATAAAGCAAAGCAGTTAGGCATTGTCGATGACGTGGTGCCGTTACGGCAGTTGAAACGGGCTGCTGTATATTTCATCAATAATCAACCGCCAAAACATAAACCTGCTTTTTTGCAATCGTTAAGTAATTATTCTTGGAGCCGTGTTTTACTGGCCAAGGTTATGCGCAAACAAGTGGCAAAAAAAATTAGTAAAGAGCATTATCCTGCACCATTTGCGCTGATTGATTTGTGGGAAAAAGAAGGAGGTTTTGATGAGCGGGCATATTTGAAAGAAGCGGATTCAGTTGAGCAACTGATTACGGGTTCTGACACATCAAGCAATCTGATTCGAGTATTTTTTCTGCGTGAGCGGATGAAAGCCTTTGCTAAAGGGAGCGATTTTAAGGCTAAGCATGTGCATGTGATTGGTGCGGGTGTGATGGGTGGAGATATTGCTGCCTGGTGTGCGTTGAAGGGATTGCATGTGACGTTGCAAGATCAATCCTACGATAAGATAGCTCCTGCGATCGGCCGCGCTTATTTGCTGTTTAAGAAAAAGCTGCGTAAACCGCGACCTATCCAAGCCGCAATGGACAGGTTGATTGCTGATCCTGAAGGTAATGGCATTGCTCGTGCAGATGTAATTATTGAGGCCGTTTTTGAGAATCTGGATGTGAAAAAAACGCTCATGAAGCAGGTAGAAGAGCGCGCAAAATCTGACGCGATTATTGCAACGAATACATCGAGTATTCCGTTGGATGAAATCAATGTGGCGATGAAGAATCCTGAGCGTTTAGTTGGCATTCACTTTTTTAATCCTGTGGCTAAAATGGATTTGGTTGAGGTGGTCAGCAGCACAAAAACGTCGAAAGAGATTAGCCAGAATGCGTGTGCTTTTGTGAATCAAATCAGCCGATTGCCGCTTCCAGTTAAATCAAGTCCTGGGTTTTTAGTGAACCGTGTGCTAATGCCCTATTTGATGGAGTGTGTGCAACTGCTGGATGAAGGGTATCGTCCGGAAGTTGTTGACCAGGCGGCCACTTCATTTGGTATGGTCATGGGGCCTGTAGAGTTGGCAGATACGGTTGGTATGGATGTTTGTCTTGCTGTAGCTGAAAATTTGACAGGGCATTTTGGCGGTTCAGTGCCTCAGAAATTGCGTGACATGGTTCAAGCCGGAAAACTCGGGCGTAAGTCGGGCGAGGGATTTTATCGCTACAAGGATGGCAAGCCTGTGAAACAGAAGGCTGCCTCTCATGGTGTTGATAAAGAAATTGCTCAACGTTTGATTCTGCGCATGGTGAACGAAGCGGCAAGCTGTCTTCGCGAAGGCGTTGTTGCTGATGCCGACTTGCTTGATGCTGGGATGATCTTTGGTACGGGATTCGCGCCATTTCGTGGTGGACCGATGCATTATGCTAAGGATGTTGGTCATAATCAGCTAAATGAGTTATTCGCGCGGCTTGAAGTACAATATGGAGAGCGGTTTAAAGCGGATGCTGGTTTGTAAGCCGTTTTGAAAAGACTATCCTATTCACAATATGCCGCGGCGTTGCTGCGGCATATTGTGCTAGGTATATACATCACTAAAGAGACAACTTCAATCAATGCCCCACCCAATAAAAGACCATAATAAATACAATACAAACATATAGTTATCTTGATTCCATACTGTAAGTAAGTTAGGATTAGCAAGCCTTGGGGTGTGGGATTGCTCGCTACCCATTAACTACCATATGTAACTATAAACATGGATAGATTTATCTCGGTCAGCGGGAAGCTGAAACCATTCGAAAATAAAATCACCTTGATGAAGTTGCTGTTCTTCGGTACCTTGCTATTTTGTTCGTTGTCACATGCGAACATAGGGGATTCGATCTTAGAAAACTACCAATCAAATTTATATAAACTTCCCTTTGTAAAACAAGAGCATTTTTCAACGCGAATGTATAGTATCTCAGGTGATGATGCGTATCTTAATCCTATTATTGTATATCTTTATTTACTAAGTGCAAAATTCAAATCGATTACTATGAATCTTGATAATAATCTAATGATCGATGATGAGAATCGACGTTTATTATTACTTAGTAAATTTGATACTTATAAGAAAAAACTGCGTATTAAAAAAATAGAGCAATCAAACAGGGCTGCATTTTATCTGAATTTCCTCATATTATTAAAAAAAATATACTTCTATAAGTTGGAAAAAACGCAGCTCTTTCCTAATGTTGAGATTGGTAGTGATTTTTTGAAAGCGCAAAAAAGCAATTTGGAGGAATTTCTGCTCGATGAAATAAATATCAAAATATATGGAGCCCAACTAATCAATTATGTCTATTATTTGTCTGATTTAGGCATCATGGATTTAAGAGACCAGTATACCCAGAAGTTCAAAGATGTTTTCCCTGATGATAACGACAGCAAACTCTCCACCTTGGATTACACGGCCAAAATTTATGGTATGACCCACTTTATTATTGCTGCCAGTAACTATTATCAGAATGAACCGGACAATCAGTTATTTAATTGGATTGTCGACTATTTTGAAAATAATATAGATGTTATTATCAAGCGCACAGAAAATGATGTAATCGCTGAGGTGGGCATTTGTTTTATGCTGGTTAATAAAGGTCAATTAACAGCGGTTAGCAAAATAAAATCATATTTGAAACAGGTCTATGATCAAGAGCATAAAATGATTCCTGACAAGGAACGATCATACGATTTTTCGAAAGGTGAACATCGTAATATCTTAACAATCATGTTGTTCAAGTGGCCTAGCAAGTTAACTCCGATTCCGAATTCAATCCTCCAAAAAATGTTATCCAGCGGCTTTGTACTCAATGAAATCAATACCGATATAAATTATGGGTTTAATTTGATTTAACAATCATAGTAGGGTCGACTGCTAATCTCTTTTTGATAAACCCGCACCTACAGGCGGTTCTGTTGCTTGGCTAATAGGGAAAAAGACACTAAATGTTGATCCTTTTCCTGGTTCGCTTTGAACAGTTATTTTTCCGCCATACGTACTTAAAATATCTTGGCAAATGGAAAGGCCCAATCCCGTCCCTTCATCGGCTGATTTTGTAGTGAAAAATGGCTCGAAGATATGCGATGCTAACTCGGGAGGAATGCCTGCTCCTGTGTCTTTAATATCTACTCGAAACATGTTGCCTTCAGTGGCGGTACTAATTGTAATTATTTGATGCTCATTATTTTCTTTAGGAAAAGATTGTACGGCATTAATAATTAAATTCAGAAATACCTGATGTAATTTATTGCTGTTTGCAATAATAACGGGCTGATGTGAGGCCAAATGTTTTTCTAGTTTAATATGAAAATTTACCTGGATCATTGCCATACTAATGGCCGTATTTAATATTCCATGGACGTTAATGGGCGACGTTTCTTCTTCATCGATTCGACCGAACTTTTTGAACATAAGTACGATTTCCTGGATGCGCTCTGCTCCCTCAATAGAATCTGTTACGACTTCTTCTAATTTAGACACATAGCTTAAGCAAGTTTCCCCGCTTGGCTTGTCTTTTTGCAGTAACTCCTTAAATTGTTGTTTGATGAGTTGCAAGTTGCTCAATATCCATGCAATGGGATTATTCACTTCATGGGCGACGTTAGCCACCAATTTTCCCGTAGTTGCTAAACGATCTTGCAGCGAGGCTTGCATGCGCATACGATTACGTTCCGTGATATCTTGAAAACCATGAATCGTTCCAACTATTTTTTTATGTAAAAATTGTGAATGAGTATAATACTCCAGCACTACGCCTGATTTTAATCGAAACTCCACTATTTCATGACGTTTGGTTTGTTTTTTTGAATTAACTTTTTTTAAAAAATAATCAGGATTATCAACTTTATCAGCCAATGTTTTAAAAATATGGTCTATTTTTTTTGATAGCAGAAATTTTTCTGTAATACCCCATTGTTTTAAAAATTTGTTGTTATAGGTAAGGATTACGCCGTCTAAGTTAACTGCTAATATTCCTTCTTGTGTTGATTCTAATGTTGCGTGTGTGAGTGAATTTGAGTACTCCAACTCTTGTGTGCGTCTTTTAATTCGTTGTTCTAAAGAGCTATTGATGTTCTCCAGTTTCTGACTGAGCAGGGCATTGATATATCCCAGCATTGATACCCTGACAAATACTTTATTACCTATATAACAAGCTAACATTAGAAAAACACCAACGATAGCAAATACAACAGAGAATGACATACTGAGATAATTGGCCCCATTCAATCCTGGATGATCGAAGAACGTTAGATATATGCTGTATAAAATGTTTGGTACTACGATGGAAATAATGCATATGGTGCCGATTGTTAAATCAATGACTGTTGTGATAGCAAAACAAATTAATGCACCGGATAAAAAGATGAGCGTCGTTGTATGTTGGATGTTTTCATCTGAAAAGAACAAAATACCAATGCTGCCCCATATTAATGATATTACGGCGACAATAAAGATAGACCCTCGGCGAGCTATTTGCATATTTTGGTGGGTCATATTAAAGCAATTGTAGTAAAGTGCCCACATCAGATTGACGAGGTTGGCAATCATTAGTGCGCTGTACCAGAATATTAATGAAGACGCGTTAGTTTGATTATAATTCGAAAAAACGTAAGCGAAGCCGGCCATAGCGTTTGAAGGAACGCCAAATTTAACCAAGTAATGATATATTTTACATTGATCAAATTGTATTTTTTGATGAAGCTCCTCTTTTTCGTCTGCAGTGAGCTGATTAATTACACTTGTATCTGTTTTTTTTAAGGGTTCATCCATGTTGCATTCATTCCGATTTGTGATTTTACAGAATCATATCAAGATCAATTTTTCCACGATATCTTGAGTATGTGAATTAAATACTATAATTCAACACGATACCTTGATTATAGTATAGTCAAAAATCCAAGTCTTTCTATGATGCAACACTATTTACTCTATTTTTGCTGCGTTGAAGTTAGCCGTAAACCTCTGTTTCGCTCACGTTTAGTAATTCGGCTATTATTTTCTTAATGAGTAGCGACCTGATATTTTTTTCTTTGACAAATAAATGCCCACTATTGAATGATTGGAATTCACAAATCACAGCGGAGTGTGTGGCCCACCCCTGTAGGTCATCAGGCGGTACCCAGGTGTCTTGTTGACCTAGAAATACGCTAATGGGTAAATCTAAGGGGGGCTCTTGTTTGTAATGATACTGTTTGGCCAGGCTCATGTCGTTGATGAAAATAGGTAATAATACATTAATGATGTCTTGATTCATTCGCTCATCACTATAATCTACGAGGCCATTTTCTCTTAAAATGGTGGATAATGTCGCCAACTGTTCTTTGCTTAAGCCATTGATCACGGATTGATTTAAATCAAAAAAATTAATGTTTTTTTGCTTCAGCTCATACAACAGATTATTTAAACTTCTTGAGGGTACACGCGGGTCAGGGTAGGCTGATGCAAAAAGATGTATGGGTTGCGGTAAATTGTGTTTACGTAAGTAACGCGTTAGTTCAAAGGCAATTAAAGCTCCTAAACTATGTCCAAAAAACGCAAAAGGCAAATCCAAAAACGGCTTTAAGTTGAGCGCCAAACATGACACCAAGGTATCAATATCATTGATTGCGGGTTCTTCCATCCGATTTTCTCGGCCGGGTAATTGTACTGGACACACTTCGATGTTATCTGGAAAATCCTGTTGCCACTCACGATAGATGGATGCACCACCGCCGCCAAAGGGAAAGCAAAACAGACGAAGCTTAGCATTTTTTTTCGGCTTTCGATTAAATATCCAAATTGTTTCCGATTTTTTTTCGATCACAGGCTGTTTGAGGTGCACGAGGGGTAATTTATCGCTTAGCACGTGTTCTGCAATGTCTTGGATTGACAGGTTCTTCATCAGTGCGGGTAAAGATAGGGCGACGCAAAAACTGGTTTCAACCATTCGGATAACGGCTAAAGCCATGAGGGAGTCCATGCCTAATGCCAGCAAGGACTGATTCATGGGGACATCTTGAAGGGGCATTGAAAAAATTAGTGCAAATTGTTGGATTAAGTGCTCTTGAACCTGATGTTTGCAGATATCGTAGGGCAAGGTTACATCAAGATGAAACTGAGATTGTATCTCCATGATTTTATCGATAGACATTCTGTTGTTTAGTTGTGACATGACAACATCTTCGCATTGCGCAATAACCTGAAAATTTTTATCTAATAAATACCAGTCACCTCGAATGGTTTTTCCTTGAGGACACACGTCATTCACTTTCGCATAAATATATTTTTCATCACATGACTTCCCATAAAATGCTATTTTAGCCATATGTGAGGCTACATAGGGTTTGGTCAGCTCGATAGGTAATAGTAAAAATAGTGTCTGAATACATGAATCAATGACTCCAGGATGCATGTTCATTGCAAATAAATCACAGCGATCAGCGGGTTTCGCTTCTCGAAGTTCACAAAATATTTCATTGCTATTTAACCAATACTGATTAATCCACCGTACTGTGTTACCCGCAGGCATCCCCATGTTTAATATGCGATTGTAAAAAGTGTCACTGGTTCCACTGCTAGAATTTTGATGACGCAAGTACGCAGGCGCATCAAAAGATGGCGCGGATGATAAATCGAATACTATGTTTCCCGTTGCGTGTTCTATCCAACGGTTGTTGTTATCATGACTATAAACGGTAAATGATATCGATTGCTTGTCTATAGTGTTAAGAATTAACTGTATCAATGCTGTCTTATTGGGGGGGACGACCAATGGCGAGTGGTACGTTAAGTCGTGTATGCTAAAACGGGTGGTTTCATCTAATTGTCGCATTGCATAGAGTACGATCTCCAAGTAATACCCAGCATGTAGGACATAAAAAGTATCTATCATCTCAGGCATGCTGATGGTATCAATGATAAATTCAAATTGACGGACAGGCAAAGGTGAAGACACTTGGCTGGCGCGTAAAGGATAGGTGAAGGCCGCTGGGATAACTTCTTTACTCTTAAATGCAGGCCAGTAGTGTTTATGTTGCCACGGATATAGTGGCATATCTATCAGAGCGTAGTTACGGTGTTCTTCATAGATTTGCCAGTTTATCGTTGCTTGATTGATATAATGTTTGGCCAAGGCAGACAAATCTACAGCTTCAAATGTGCTGATAGTTAACGGTGTCTTCACGTTTATGACATCTTGATTCACATAAATCGACTCATGTGTTGTTTGAAGCGTGGTGTGTAACGTTATTAATTTTTGATAAAGATCATCGACTGAGTCTGTAATAATTCCAATACGATGTGAATAATGCGGGCGCTTGAGATGCGTGTTGTAGCATAACTGAGCTATATTGATATCACGATGTTGGTTTAAATAATCACACCAAAGAATCACTAAATCCTGTAATGCTGAAGAATCTTTTGCCGATAATGTAAATAGTTCGTTTCCAATTGAAGACGTTGGTTTCAATATAGCGTGCTGTTCTTCGTGTGTCAGCTCTCGTACTACCAGATGGGCATTTGCCCCTCCGAATCCAAAACCACTGATGCCAGCAACCCGGACATTGCCATATTTGGGGAATTGTTCGATTTGTTGTGGAATTTTGAAACCATACTTATCAAAGGCAATGTGTGGATTGGGTGTGCTGAAATGAAGGTGTGGTGGGATAATGCCGTGCTTTAACGCCAATGCGACTTTAATTAGACTCACCAGTCCTGCCGCGGGTTCTAAATGACCAATATTCGTTTTAACAGAACCAATCCAACAAGGTTGCGTATGATTACGCTGTTTTCCAATTACTTCCCCTAACGCTTGAACTTCTATTGGGTCGCCTAAGAATGTTCCTGTTCCATGACATTCTATATAAGGCACCAGGTTTGGGTCTATTTTGGCAGCGCGATACGCTGAGTGTAATAATTGTTCCTGCTGCCTACCATTGGGTGCTGTCAAACCATTGGTTCTGCCATCTTGATTTATTGCACCGCCAGCAATCACGGCGTGTATTCTGTCGTTATCTTTGAGTGCTTTCGACAGCGGTTTTAATATGATGGAGCAAGCACCTTCTCCTTGGACATAACCATTGGCATTTGCATCGAATGTTTGACATTGCCCAGTTGGGGACAGCATGGTGGCTTTTGATAAAAGCGTATGGACTGAGGGTAATAAATTAATATTCACAGCATTCACAATCGCCTGGTCGCATAATTTGGCTTGTAAATTTAGACAGGCAATCTGTATAGCGATTAACGATGACGAACATGCTGTATCAATAGATATACTTGGGCCGTGCAGATCGAACAAATACGATAATCTATTGGCGGCAATACTGACGGCACTTCCTGTGGGAATGAAGAGCGCATCTTCGTCGGTATCAAGCGATTGTAAGTGGCCATACTGGCTTGCATATAAGCTTGAGAATACGCCTGTATTTGAGCCGGCTATTGCTTCAGGGGTTAATCCAGCGTCTTCAAATGAGGCATACGTGACTTCTAGTAGCATCCGTTGCTGGGGATCCATACGGACGGCTTCTCGCGGACTAATGCCAAAAAAATAAGCATCAAAAGCGGCTAAATCAGTTAAATATCCACCCCAATAGGCATGGTTGATATCTCGTTGTGCCTCTTCACTGGTGCCTTTGAGCAGCTCCCAACGCTCCTCGGGCATACGAGTAATCACTTGTTTGCCTTGATAAAGTAACTCCCAAAATTCATGCAAATTCTTTGCTTGAGGTAAACGACAGCCCATGCCAATGATAGCGACGGGCTCAAACAACTGATGTTGTTGCTCTTGAAGTAATTTTTTCAACTTTTGGATCATGAGTAATGCTTTTTGTAATGATGCTCTTTCAGTCATAAGTCAGCTCGAGTTCGTTTAGTTCTGCATCCATCATTGCTTGCAGTTGGTCTAGATTCAATGCATCAAGATTCAGCTCATTATCGTTTGATGTAGCGGGTTCTGGTGAGCGCACAAGGGGGCTTGGTTGCTTCAGATAATCTGTCAATTGTTTAAGCGTTGGATAGCGATATAAATCCATTGGCGATATGCCATCCGGAAAATATTTACCGAGTTCGGAGACAAAAGTGATGCCTGCCACGGAGTCCATCCCATATTGTGTCATTGGTGTATTGCCGTCAATTTCATTGAGATCAAATGCTAAAACGTTAGCAAATGTGGTCTGCACAATATCTTGGATATAGTCTTCGGTGTGGACTATTGCGGGTGTTGGGACTGCATCGACCGTATTTTCATCGATAAGATAAGTAAAAAAATCATGTTGCCTGGCGGTTGGATTAATGCGTAAAAATTTATTCCAATCAATGTTGCAAACGGTAATTTCTGTTGGGTTCGATTGCAGCAAATATTTTAAAATGGATATTCCTTGTTGAACTTTCAGTGATGCCATGCCGACGGCATGCAAGAATGCATCATGTTGATGTTGATGGCTCATGCCTTTTTCAGACCATGCTACCCAATTGATACTGATTGCAGGTAGTTGTAAATTGCGGCGATACCAAGCCAATCCATTAAGGAATTCATTGGCAACTGCATAAGCACTTAAACCTGCTATACCAAAATGCGGAACAGCTGCAATCGATGAAAATAAAACGAAACAGGATAGGCGCGATTGTTTAAATAGCTCATGTAAGACCAGTGCGCCCTTTATTTTAACGTCTAAGACTTTACGCCACAACGCCTCGTCCAAGTTTGCAATCGGAATATTATCGGTCGTGATCCCGGCCAAATGAAACACACCATCAATGGGTTGTTGCCAAGCCGTTTCCGTTTCTTGAATGAGGTTCTGCATCGCCTCTGCATTCACAACATCAATAGCGGCGTATTTAACCTCAACCCCTTTGGATTTTAATTGTTGTAGCCAGCTGTTTTTTTCATGTGTTTGACTAGATAGTGGCGTGGCTCCAGTTAAAAGAACAAAACGACAGCCTTCGGCGATAATAAATTTTGCCACTTCATAACCTAAAGAACCGAGGCCTCCTGTAATTAAAACGGCACTCGGGGTGCGCCAGGTGGTCGCATCTATTGTGTGTTGAGAGGGAATCTCAGGAAGAAATCGTAAGGTGTATCGCTCATTCGCTCGATAGGCAATATGATTTTGTGTTGTTTGATACGTTGCTAATTCGTGAGCAATGATCTGAGCGTTTTGTCGCAAACTGTCTTGAGGATCCAAGTCTAGCAATAACGCATGCACATTGGTTTGCTCGGTTGAGAATATACGTGTCATCGACCATAGGTGATGCTGCCAAATATCGATTTGGTCTTGTGCATTAACGTGATGGGCTGCATGTGATACTAAGCAAAAGGTGAGCGGATGCGGCCAAACATCATTTAACATGCCTTTAAAGCAATGAAATAAGGCAATACTTGGATCGGGTTCTTTTTCGTTGGCACGATTCTGTGAACATAAATAAATAATTCCTTTTAACTGTTCGCGATGTTGGGCATGAATTTCACCAAACAATTCGATGTAATCAGCTGATTGTAATGGATTTATATAATAGACCTGTTCATTGTGTTTTGAAAAAGACTCTCCTGCAAAACAATAGATGCACGCGTTAGTCCCTAGCTCATCTTGTAAAACAAACCCCAGCTCAAGATCACTAATAATCAGCCATTGACCGGAGCCATAATGCTCTTTTGTGTTTACGTGCGCCGCGCCCTGATTTTTTACCCACTCAATAGAATATAACCAATCTTTAGCTGCAAGGGTTTCCCGGTGTGCTTGTGTTGGCAGTAGTATTGGCTGAGTAGTGTGTTCAACCGCTTTTTCGGTGATCCAGCAGCGTCGTTTAGCAAATGGGTAGGTTGGCAAACTGACAATGCGGGGCATTGGCCTGCGATATAATTTTTCCCAACTAACCAATCCGCCATTGATCCAATGATGAATCACATCTTCATATCGTCTCGGTTCAAGATAGGCTGATTCCTCCAGTGAGGTATCACGTGCGTTAGGGCAATGAGGATTAATCCAACTGTGTTGTGTAAGCGCCTGGGGATAGCTCAACAATGCGGCGAGCAACGATTCTTTGTTTGAGGCAAGCACGGCTAGTCTTGCCGTCATGCTTTCTCGTCCGACTTGCAAGGTGTAACAAGCATCCCTTAGCCACGCCGGATCATTTATGTGCTGATTTTCCTGTAAATACGCAGTCATTTTCGCAACGTATTCAGTCAATCGCTCTTCATTGAAAGCAGATAACACCCAAAGTAAAGGCTCGTCATCGGGGTAGGTTTTTTGAGTTGTTTCTGCAATATATTCTTCAATAATCATATGAACATTTGTGCCCCCTGCGCCAAATGAACTGATGCCGGCTCGACGTGGTGCGTTATTTTCAGTTTTCCAGGCTTGGAGCTCACGTTGTACGTAAAAGGGGGATTGTTCAAAATCAATGAACGAGTTCAAGTTTTCAGTATGTAATGTCGGAACTAATTGCCGATGACGTAGTTGTAGGAGTACTTTTGCTATTTGTGAGATTCCGGCGGCGGCTTCCAGATGTCCGATGTTTGATTTAACCGAGCCGATAGCACAATATTGTTTATCTTCGGTATAGGTTGCATAGGCCTCTTGCAAACCACGAATTTCAATCGGATCGCCCAAGCTGGTTCCCGTTCCGTGGGCTTCAACATAAGATATTGTACGCGGATCAATATGAGCTTGTTGCAGTGCTTTTAATATAACAGCTGATTGCGCATCAGGGTTGGGGACTGTATAGCCACTCGTCTTCCCGCCATGATTCATGCTGCTGCCTTTAATTACGCCATATATTGTATCTTTATCATGAATGGCATTTGCAAGTGGTTTTAATAACACGGCTCCAACGCCTTCAGCAGGGACATAACCATCTCCCCCTTCAGAGAAACTGGCACAACGACCTTGTGATGACATGAATCCAAAGCTGCCGAGAAAATGATATTTACTGGGATGCAATGATAAATTAACACCACCAGCAATCGCCATGGCGCATCCGCCGTTTAATAAACTCTCGCAGGCTAAATGGATTGCTGCTAATGAAGATGAGCAGGCAGTATCAATGACAAAACTGGGGCCATTGAGATTCAAAAAATATGATATACGATTCGCAATAGAAAACGATTGAATATCTAGCGGAATAAGGTTGTCCTTTTGCCATTCTTCTGCAATGAACAATGGATAATAATTAAACGAGGCTCCAACGAAGACACCGACAGAATTGTTGGTAAGACTTTTTAATTTTTCACGGTTATAGCCGCCGTCTTCCAATGTTGACCACGCAGACTGCATAAACAACCGTTCTTGCGGATCCATTAAGGCTGCATCACGGGCCGAAATATTAAAAAACAGGGGGTCAAATTTATCTACATCGGGGATAAATCCACCATAAGGGTAGTCATTTATTTTATCGCCATTATCTACAGGGTAATCTTTGTAATTCCATCGGTCTTTAGGTACTTTACTGATGCAATTGCGTCCCGAGGTTAAATTTTTCCAAAATTCATCCATGGTATTGGCCATGGGAAAGGTGCCACTTAATCCGATAATGGCAATGTCGTTTGATGCCGTGCCGTCAAAGGGTGGTGGATTTGCAGGACAAACTTCTGTTACTGCACTTTCGTAAGACGTGTCTTGAACATTTGAGACAAGCATGTTGACAGTATTTTGATGATGTTTGATAAAATAATTGGCTAAATCGGTTAAGCAACGACGTTCATAAAGTAGTGTTTTGGGAATTTTCCCAAATACGTTTGCTAAGCGGTTGGTGATTTCTAAACCCATCACGGAATCTACACCATATATCTCATATGTTTTATCAGGTTGAATACTTTCAGCAGGTATGTGTAATGCTTTTGCAAATATCGTTTGTAAATAGGAGATGACCGATGTTGGATTGTGGGCGTTAATTTTCTGATCGGTGATATCGGTGACTTGAGCAGGTACGACCGAGTTAAATTCAACATCAAACCAGTAGCGTTGTTTTATAAAAGGATAAGAGGGTAATGATCCTATTCGTTGGTATTTTTCGCCTGTAAATAAATCATCCCAATTAATTTGATAATGTTTTGTATATAAATCTGCAAGAATAAATAATTGGTAACGATATTGTTCATGATTATCTGGCTGTTGAAGCGCGCGTAATGCTTGTTGGTAGACGCTATCGAATACGGGGCCGTGCATGTGGCAGGCTTGTCCATCATTCATGATGCAATATTCAGGGGTCGTTTGTGCGGCTAACATCGTTAAGGCGCGTAGTAACTCAGTTGTGGAGTTGGCGACTAATGCACATCGGTATTCAAAATGGGCGCGACCGACATTGAGGGTAAAACTCAAAGAGGGTAGGGAGACACTATTTTGGTGGGTTGATAGCCATTGTTGTAGGTCTAATATTTTTTGTTGCAAGCTGGATTTTTGTTTCGCTGAGAAGGTGAATAAATAATAGGGCTTTGTTGAGAGAAGCGGTTTTGCAGATTGGTGAGCTCGACCTTCTTCAAGCACGATGTGCGCATTGGTTCCACCAAATCCAAAAGAGCTGACTCCCGCGCGGAGCGGGATGTCATGTCCCTGTTCCGTCTTCAGTCGTTGCCACGGTTGCTTTAGGTTTGCAATATAAAATGGTGTGTTAGCGAGGTGGATATAGGGGTTTAATTGCTGGAAATGGAGTATCGAAGGTATGGTTTCATGAGCCATCGATAGCAGTACTTTTATTACCCCGGCAATACCTGAGGCAGCCTCCAAATGACCAATATTGGATTTCACTGAACTGAGCGCAATGCGCGTAGTCGAGTAGGATGAGCCAAGCAGTGTCTTAAAGGCGAGTTTTAAGCCTTCAATTTCAACTGGATCGCCCAACATTGTTCCCGTACCGTGCGTTTCAATTAGCGTGAGTGTCTTTGGATCAATTCCTGCTTGTGTATAAGCCTTGATTAACAGGTCACTTTGGGCTGATGCATTGGGAGCAGTCAACGATTGTGCTCTACCACCATGGTTAACCGCGGATGCCTTGATGACGCCATAGATAGAATCACCATCCAATTGTGCTTGATGAAGTGGCTTGAGTAATAACGCTGCAATACCCTCGCCCTTTACATAGCCATTTGCAGATTGATCAAACGTTTTACATCGTCCATCAGGGGATAATGCGCCGAGTTGGCTGGTAATCACATAGGTATCCGGGTTCAAAATGATACTCACGCCACCGGCAACGGCGATCTTGCATTCTTGTTGCCGCAAAGCTTGTACGGCACGATGAATCGCCACTAATGAGCTGGAGCAGGCCGTATCAACGGCTTCGCTTGGGCCATGGAAATTGAAAAAATAAGAAATACGGTTAACTAACATACTGGGTGCATTACCAGAGGCTATGAAGCCATGAAAATCTTTTTGCTGTTTGGCAATTAAGCTTTGGTATTCGTTGAATTCTATACCTGCAAACACACCCACGTTTTGTGATGATAATTCAAAGGGGTTATAGCCCGCATCTTCGATAGTTTTCCAGACGGTTTCCAAAAACAAACGATGCTGTGGATCCATGAGATTTGCTTCTCGAGCAGAAAGATTAAAAAAGCCCGCATCGAAATGGTCAATCTGATTGATAAAGCTGCCCCATTTAGAGTTCGTTTTATCTGTTTGTTGTGTGCTGTCACCAAAATTATCGCGCCAATCCCAACGCGCGGAGGGTATTTCGGTTACAAAATCCTTGCCGTCTATCATCTGTTGCCAAAATGTAGCCAAATCATCAGACTGGGGAAATAACCCGTGCATACCAATGATTGCGATATCATCGATAGTGTCTATAGGGTGTTGGTCACGCACCTTACTATTTTCAGCAATTTGTGTTGGTGCGTCAATTTGATCTGAGTGATGGATGCGTATAGATGACGCACGATCGGCAATATCCCATGCAACGGGTTCAGACCGCATGCTGATTTGGGGTGTTTGAATCGATTGATTTTGGTTCGCTAAATCATGAACACGACCAATTTCTCTAGGATATTGATTGACCAAATATTGGCTGATAGCGGTGAGGTCATTGTAGGTATTCCACACGGCTGGCGTAAATTCTATGTTGTAATGTGCTGCTATGGATTTAGAAAGCTCAATAAAATGCACTGAGTCCATTCCATACTCACCCAAACTTTTTTCAGCTGACACGGTATGATTGGTTAATTTCAAAATTTGTATGACTTGCTGCATTAAGAACGAGCAGACTTGATCGAGCAACGTTATCTTTTGTCGTGGCAATTCTATCGCTTGATCATGGTTTGTGTCGTCTACGCTTGTGTACCAGTATTGTTCTTTTGCAAAAGGGTATGTAGGTAGGGGGATTTTTTGTTTTGATTCATTGGCATGCAACCGATCCCAATCAATTGCTTTGCCGGCAATATAGGCTCTTGCTTCCTCATACAACCTTGTTCTTGGATCATTTGGAGGTAAACTGGATTCCTTGTTGAGTTCTCCCTGGAAGAATATATTATCAACTCTTGATGGTGCATCCAGTTGTTGTAATAGGCGTGCCGTTTCCTCAATTGAATCTACCACCATGGCACAACGATGATCGAAATGACTTCTTCCGCAGTTTAATGTGTAACTGACCTGCTCAATGTTGGCCGATGGGTTTTGGGTGATCCAGTTTAATAAGTCATGCAGGCGTTGTTGTAATGCTATCTCAGTTTTGGCAGACAACGTGAGCAGATAAGATGATTTATTTGTTATGGGAGATAAGACCCGGTTTGGAGCTTCCGATAAGATCAGATGTGCATTTGACCCACCCGCGCCGAACGAACTGATTCCGGCAATCCTTGAGCCAGATTGAAGTTGACCATCGATCAAAATGTCAGGTGTCTTCCATTCGCTGGCGGTTTGTTGCAGTGTAAAGGGCGTAGATTCCCAATTAATATTAGGATTTAAGCTTTCCGACATGAGCGAGGGAACTAACATACGGTGTTGTAGTTGCAGCACTACTTTGCTTACTGCCGCAATGCCCGCGGCCGATTCACAATGTCCAATATTAGATTTTATCGAACCAAGAGCGCAATTGTCCTTCCGGCCTGCTTGCATAAATATTTTATTTAATCCCGCTATTTCAATGGGATCACCAAGCGAGGTTCCCGTTCCGTGTGCTTCAATATAGCTTACCATTGAGGGAGATATATTTGCTTTTTGATACGTATCGGCAATGAGCTGTGCTTGCGCATTGGGGTTGGGCACGGTGTAGCCATTCGTTTTTCCGCCATGATTAATCTGACTGCCCTTAATCACCGCGTAAATGTAATCGTTATCCTTAATGGCTTGTGACAGGGGTTTCAATAACACGGCACCAACGCCCTCGCCAGGCACATAACCATCTCCTCCCTCACCAAAACTGCGACAGTGCCCATCACTGGATAAAAATTTACCATGACTGAGTAATAAATATTTATTTTGATGCAATGAGAGGTTGACTCCACCTGCAAGTGCCAATGAACACTCGCCATCGCGAATACTTTGACATGCCAAATGGATTGCGGTGAGTGACGAGGAGCACATGGTATCCAGAGCCATGCTTGGCCCATGAAAGTCAAACCAATACGAAACGCGATTGGCTATTGAAGAAAACATGGAGTGGGTTGGTACAAACGACGAATCACTCCCTTCATTTCCGAACAACTGGTATTCGCTATACATCACGCCGACATATACGCCGATATTTTTTCCGGCCAATTGCTCTCGCGGGTAGCCGGCATTCTCAATTGTTTTCCAGGCAGTTTCTAAAAACAATCGTTCTTGTGGATCCATGAGAGATGCCTCTCGCGGTGAAATATTAAAAAACAGGGGGTCAAATTGATCATGATCGGCAAGAAAGCCGCCCCATTTGCTGTATATTTTGTTCGTAGTATCTTTATTGGCATCGAAAAGATCTTTCCAATTCCAACGGTTGTTGGGGATCTCAGTAATACAGTCTTTACCAGAAACAAGATTATTCCAAAATTCAGTTAAATCAGTGGATTGTGGGTAACGCCCATCGATGCCGATAATGGCAATATCTACGGCTCCCATGCACTCTGTTTTAATATTGACGACTTGACTGGGTGTAGAGGTGAGGGTGAAGTCATTCACGGCAGTTTGAGTGACTATTGCCCCAGAAAAATATTGACCCAATTCATTCGCCCAATTTTCAACAAAATAGTGGGTTAAAGCGGATAAAGTTTGATATTCAAAAAACAACGTTTGTGGTAACCCCTTCACTATTTTTGACAATCTCTGATTCAGGTCAATGATCATTAACGAATCAATACCATATTGTTCAAGCGCTATATGCTCATCAATACTATCAGCGGCGCGTTGAGTGGTATCGGCTAAGAGTTGCTTTAAAAAATGGTTGGTGTGTTCGTGTAAACTTTGATTGTCAGCACTGGATTTTTCGTTAGTTGGCTGATTAATACTTAAGCGATTATTTAATGTTTTGACAAGTAATGATTGATTCCCTGGCAGAACAACACCATTGCTGCCATTGTGTTGGAGTAATTGGGAAAATGCCTGTAATCCCTGTTGGGTGGTGAGGCTGACAATACCCATCGTTTGTTCAAGCCATTGTTGGTATTCAGGTGCTATGGTTAAACCACCTTCTTGCCATAACGGCCAATTAATAGAGAGCGTTCGTCCTGAACAATGTCCCTGTAATTGTTGTTGCTCACGCATGCTTGCAAATTCATCCAGGAAACAATTGGCGTAGGCATAATCACTTTGCCCCGCATTACCAAACGTCGCGGCTATCGATGAGAATAAAACAAAAAAATCTAATGGTTCATTCGAGGTTGCAAGGTGTAAATAGCAGGTACCGTTAATTTTAGGGGCGGCAACGGTTTTCATATGGTCTATTGTTTTATTGATAATCAACCCATCTTGGGTGACACCTGCTGCATGTATAATGCCGTTGATTTTACCAAATTTTTTCTTAGTCTGATGAATGAGTTCTTGAACACCCTCGAAGGAAGATACATCGGCTTGTATATAGACAGCGGCTGCTTTGTTCTTTTTTAAGCTGTTAAGTAATTGTTGATGCTGTTCAGAGAGTGGGGAGCGACCGACCAAAACCAGCTTGGCTTGATAATCTTCTGCCAGATATTTTGCAAATAAATAACCTAGTCCACCAAGACCGCCCGTAATCAAATAGATCCCGTTTTTTTTCAGAATAGGGGGGAGGCTACTGGCGGGTGCGTCTGTAATGACCTGATAACGTGGTACAAATCGACGATTTTGCACATCATATCGCACGTCAATTTCACTTTGTGTGATTTCATGTTGTAGAACACTAAGATTGGGTAACTCAAGATAACGACAAATAATATTCAATTGTTCAAGCGGTAACGTTTTACATAATCCAACGAGCGCTCGTGAAAATATGGATGGTGTTTGACTTACAAAAATAATTTGCGTGCGATGTTGGGGTTTTAGCGCTATCACATTGCGGGCAATTGCATAGGCAAGATAGTAGGTTTTTTCCAATGATCGCTGCAATATCGGATCAGCTATATCATTAGCTGTTAGTGGATCTAATACGACTATAATATAGTCAGCAAGCGATGCGATGATGCTGGCTTCATCCTCAAGATTATGAATGAGCTGGCAGGTGACATTGTTGCGTGCAAACTGCGTTTGCATGGCATGAATGGTCTTTTCACAATGACCGAGAATTAACACTGAAGCATGAGTATCCAACGGATGGTGATTGGGTGCTTTTTCAATCCATACAGGCTGGTAATATTGCAGTGTTGTTTGTGAGTTATTTGGTTTTTTTGCGATGGCACGCAGAGTAAATCCATCAATATTTAAAACCAATGCACCGGCATGATCGAGTACCTGAATATTGCAGTTGACAAGGTTCTGCTGATTTCCTTGCGAGACTTCGTGGACGTAAACAAAACAGGTGCGGGGTAGGGCTGCGTACTGCTTCATGTGTTGAATTGATAAAGGGATATAGAGCGTTTCACGCTGTTTAAGCAAGGCTTGCGTGGTTTGCAAAATGCCATCGAATAAACAGGGATGCAAAATAAATTCATTTGAATCGGTTAACAGGGATGCTGCAAGTGCTAATTCCGCTAATACCTGTGTATCGTTAAATTGTAAGTCTTGGATGACCTGGAAATGTGGACCATAAACAATGCCTGCTTGTTTAAAATAGTTGTATATTTCTTCTGTTGTTTGGCGATGAAGGAGCGATGACTTCAGTGTTTGTATATCCAGCATCGTGCCGTCAGGACTGATGATGTCTTTTGAATATTGAAACTCCCCCTTCACAAACTCTGTTGATTCGGTGTGATCGGTAATTAAAAATACGACCGAATGGTCACCAGGTATTAATATCACGTGAACTGGATTGATTAAATCAATTTTTTTCATTGTTTTTTGCCACATAATATTATCTATGGCAGCCACTGGTCTGGCTATTGAGGATAGTTCCATTGCCGCGCGAGCCATCTCAATACACACCACGCCTGGCAACACAGATTCATCGTTGATTTGATGCTCGTCTAAATAAAATTCATAACCTGAAAATTGCTTACGAAACCGGATGGTGTTTTGCGTAGAGATATTGTCATCTATTAATGTATGTAAGTTTGACTTGGACTTCTGATTGATTTCGATCCAATGCGATGCTTGCGCAAAAGGATAGCTTGGCAATGCTATCTTTTCCTGAAATTCACCATAATATTGCTGCCAATCGATCGTATTTCCCAGAAGATAACTATCATACAGCGGATTTTCAGTTGATGTGTCCAGGACACTGGGGTTTTGCGACAAAACGTTAGATAATTGTTGCTCCAGTTCAGAGACGGTTTTCGCAATCATGGCAAATCGATGTGAAAAATGTTCCCTGCCAACGGCTAAAGTGTAACTGATCGCCGCTAAACAAGGTGCTTTGTTTTGACGTTTTAACCAAGTTAATAAATCCGCCATGCGTTGTTGAAGGGCAGATGCCGTCATAGCCGATATGGGGATAATATAAGATTGGTGGTGAGGGTGCGTTGCTACATTCTCCTGACAATCTGGAGGATTAGACTTTGGGCTTTCCTCCAAAATCACATGCGCATTTGCACCACCAAATCCAAATGAACTGATTCCGGCCCTTCTTGGTGTGCCGCCTGCTATTTTTGGCCATGAGGTGGATTGATTGACTACATAGAATGGACTATCTTCGAGTTGAATATATGGATTTAATTGATTCAAATGGATATTAGCAGGCATGCTCTCATGTTTTAGCGCTAATAAAAGTTTAATGACTCCTGCAATCCCTGCTGCAGATTCTAAATGGCCAATATTGGTTTTGACGGCGCCTAATCCACAATACTGTTTGGGCATTGATGGTAAATCTTGTTCCAATGCCAGCTGTTGAAAAGCCTTTTTTAATCCATTAATTTCAATCGGATCGCCAAGTGGGGTTCCTGTGCCATGCGTTTCGATGAATTGAATGGTATTGATTGGAACGTGGGCGCGTCGACAGGCCGACATGATGACATCTGCTTGTGCGTTTGGGTTGGGTGCGGTTAATGAACTGACATGTCCCCCATGATTAATCGCCGTGCCTTTGATCACACCATAGATTGAATCATCATCGGCTAAAGCGCGTGATAATTTTTTTAATAAAAGGGCACCGACGCCTTCGCTGCGCACATAGCCATTGGCTTGTTCATCGAATGTTTTGCAAAGCCCATCCTCGCTTAACATACCTGCTTTTCTAGCTGAGATGAATGCTGTGGGTGTAATTAAGGCATTAACTCCTCCGGCGATTGCTAATTCACAATCACCTTGCTGAATGGCTCGCACAGCATGATGAATGGCAACCAATGAGCTTGAGCAGGCAGTATCAATGGCTTCACTGGGGCCATTGAAATCAAAAAAATATGAAATGCGATTGGCAATCATGCTATGCAACGTGCTTGTGGTTAGGTATGCATCCATGACCTCGTTTCTTTGTAATAATTCCGCATAGTCGTGATTAAACACCCCAACAAATAATCCGGTTTTTAATTGGGCAAGCGTAGATTTTGTGTATCCTGCATCTTCAATGCTTTTCCAAACGGTTTGTAAAAATAGTCGTTGTTGCGGATCGATAAGTGCTGCTTCACGCGGAGATATATTAAAAAAATCAGCATCAAATTTATCAAGACCATCAATAAATCCACCCCATTGAATGGTTAAATCATGCCAGTTCCACCTTGATGATGGCACTTCGGTAATACAATTTTTTCCTTCTACTAAATTATCCCAGAAGGTATCAAGGTCAGGCGCTTCTGGAAACAGGCCACTTATTCCGATAATGGCAATGTCATTTGTCTGATTTAAAGGTTGTTCTGTTTTTTCTATGGCAGTGGGGCTCGTGTTTTTCCCCAGCCGATGGCTATAAAATTCTGACAGGGTTGCATATTCATACAATGCGGTAGGGGATATCGACAGTTGATACGTTTCATTGAGTAGCGTGGTGAGATGGATAATATTGATTGAGTCAAAAGCATATCGGCTAAGGGGGGCTTGTATGTCTATTTTATTTTTATCGAGTTTTAGCACATTTGCTACCAAGTCGATAAATTGGTTCATTTCGCCTTCATGCAGGTGTGACTGTACTGCATTTATCTTGTTATCTCGGTTGAAGCATGTCAGTTGGTGTTGTTCAAATGATAATTGGCATTTCTTGCGCTGCAATTTACCACTTGTTGTTTTAGGGAGCGTGCCTGCGGGGATAAATACCACCTGATATATATTGACTCCATGTACTTTTGTAATGGCATGACGAATTGTGTCGGTTATCAAATCGTATTGAGTCTGGTCTGGGTTTTCCGTTAGCTCTTGAATCACAGTCACGACTTCTCGATTAGCCATTTCTGAAGAAAAAACAACCTGTGGTAACTTTATCCCCATGACTTTTAATGATTGAGCTACGGTGATTTCCAAATCTAATGGGTAATATTTCTTTCCATAGATAACCATGACTTCTTTTAACCGTCCTGTTAAATAAATTTCATCATTATGAATACAGCCAAGATCACCCGTTCTGAAATAGGTGAGCGAATGACCAGGAACAGCAATATTGAATACCTCATTTGTTTCTGTGGGTCTTCGCCAGTAACCACTGACTAGGGACTTACCTGATAGATAGATTTCTCCAATCTCACCTATAGCGACGGGTATGCCGGTTTCTGGATCAACGGTGATGGCGTGCAAACCTGGTAATAAATGACCGCTACTGACTCGCTGCTGATTTTCTGTATGCAACGTATAAATTACAGGCTCGTGCTTTAAGGGGGTTGTGGCAATCGCGCCCGATAATTCTGACATGCCATACGCTGCGCAAAATTGCCTTAATTTGAAGCCGCAAACACGAAATTTTTTCGAAAAAGCCATTAACGTTTGAGGTTGAACAATATCGCCTCCATTTACGGCCACTTTCCAATGTTGTAACTGTAGGCTGGCAAGGGATTCTTCTTCAATATTACGGAGGCATAAATCATAGCCAAAGTTGGGACAACCACTGTGTGTCACTCGATATTTAGATATGGCCGACAGCCATACCAATGGTTTTTTAATTACAGCGGCAGCAGGAATAATGATAGTCAATGTACCATGGTAAAGTGGCATCAGGATGCCGCATACCAGGCCATATACATGAGTATGCGGTGCCCAGTTCAAGGTAATGCTGTTTTTAGTGTAATGCCAAATCTTGAGCGTTTCTTTTAAACTGTGTCGTAAATTACCGTGAGTAATTACAGCCGCTTTGGGGGTAGAGGTTGATCCTGATGTGTATTGCAAATAGGCAATGGTGTCTTCATCAATGCTGGTGGGGCGATAGTGTCTCGTCTTGTTTTTCTTGAGCTTATCGGTTGCTAAAACTTGGACTGATTTAGTCAGATGCGATTTGACAGTTAGACGAAGAGTATCCAGCGTAAAAATGGCGGAAATATCCGCATCTTCGGCAATCGAATTTAATAATGCTTGATGTGCTGCAAATTCATCTTTTTTTGGACAACTGACAGGTACTGCAATCGCACCGGCATACCAACATCCAAGCAAGCTGCTCATAAAGTCCAAGCCGGCCGGGTATAGCAGTAGTATGCGACAGCCAGCCATTTCATTGTCTTGCAGCCATGTAGCAATATTATTTGCTTTTTCATCCAGCTCGCTGTAAGTCAAGCATGCTGTTTCTTGCTCGCCATCGTGTAAATAAAGTGCAGCTTTCTGTTGGGGATTTTTTTGAGCTCTTTGTTGTAAAACGGTGGTGATCATGTCCATAAATTACTTCCATTTTTCCAGGGGTACTAAAAAAACCCCGGAACTTATGACAATATTCTCATAGGTTATGACGATAACTCATAATAATAAAGTTTGTAATAAATTTTTTAAATAACTATATTCAAATTCCTATTATAGACTGTAAGATACTCACGAGCCGAGTGATTGTTACGCAGTTTAATTTATAATATTTATTGTGAAGTCTGTTTTAGTCGACGTTTTAAAGAGCGGTCGTGGCAGTAATTTTCGCTCTAAAAATATCGTAACTCATGACGGGGCTTGGTGAGATAGAGATAATACGTCATATAATTAAGTCGGTTTTATACTAAACGGACTCATTCAGCATAGGGATATTCAATTGGACTTTGATAATATAGAAAATGCGTGAAAATAGTGCGGGCAGTGTTGTTGAGAATAGTTTAAATAACCAATTTCTCTCTATTGGCCATGGTTGTCGATTAACCATAAACAGCGCAAAAAAATTACTTAAAAAATCATCGAAAGTTGTTGTTGGATCTGAAGCGCATCAGGTAATCGATACGGCTTATCAATTTTTGAAAGTCCACGTTGACTCCAGGGTGCCAATCTATGGCATCAATACAAATTTCGGGGATCAAGTACGATATATAGATTCTGCTATCAAGGAAACAGAAGCTCTGGATTATTATGAGAGCATCAATAATCGGCAGGAAAATATTATTCGCTCTCTTTCTTGTGGCATCGGTAATGCTGTTTCACCTTCTATTGTTCGTGTGACTATGATGTTGCGGGCGCATTGCTTGGCTCAGGGGTATTCTGGTGTTCATCCCGAACTAATTAATGCATTACTAGCGTTTATCAATGCTGACATTACACCCGTAGTGAATTGCTATGGCTCGATTGGTGCGAGTGGAGATTTAATACCTTTAGCCATGATTGCATCAGCACTTATTGGTGAGGAGGTGGCGGTTAACTATCAGGGGGCTATCATGATGGCGCCTGAAGCGATACATAGAGCGGGCCTCACTCCTTATAGACCTGTGTTGCGTGATGGACTTGCGCTCATTAATGGCACTTCATTTATGACAGCAATAGCAAGTCTGGCTGTTTATGATTTAAAGCGCCTGTTTAAGCAAATGTTAGCTGCTATCGCTATGACACTGGAGGCATTACTGGTGATTAGCAGTGCTTATCATCCGATGGTGCATCAGCTGAAAAAACATCCTAGTGAAATCGATGTGAACCAGTTTTTTATCGATTTCTGGAAAAATAGTCAGTTATTGACGGATTTAGACGATCTTCGTCAAATGGATGAGGCTCATAAACCGGTTCAGGATTATTATTCTATTCGCGCGGTGCCACAAGGCTTTGGTCCCTTTCAGGATAATTTACAGCGAGCTATTAGCTGGATTGAAAATGAAATGAATTCAATCAATGATAATCCAGTGTTAGATGTTGCTGAAAATAAAATTTACCATAGCGCTAATTTTATGGGCTACTATATTACGGATGCCTGCGATATATTAAAAATGAATATAGCACAAGCTTCCACATGGATTCATGCTTTGTTAGCCAATCTTGTGCACCCACGTAAAAATCACAATTTACCAGTTAATCTAGCGCCCGATCCCAATAAGCATAACGGTTTCCGCTCTTTGCAACTTTTAGCTACGGCGCTTACGGTGCAAAATCGAAAATTAGCTCAGGCACATCAAGCTTATACATTGCCTACAGAAGGAGACAATCAGGATGTAAATAGTCTTGGAACACATGCGGCGCTAGATTTTCAGGAATCTGTTGCTAATTTGGAACGATTAACAGCGATTTTATTGCTTGCAGCTACACAGGCGTTAGAATTTCGCGGCATAGAGAAATCAAGCACAAGAGCACAAGAAATTTATCATACAGTTCGTGAGTATTCACCAAAAATTGAAGTTTGTCGTCCGATGTCGGAAGAGATAAATGTAGTGATTAATCTGTTAAAAGATAACAAAATATAATGATTGCTTATCTTTTTCCAGGGCAGGGCTCACAATTCGTCGGTATGGGGCAGTCTTTATTTGATATGTTTAGGGACTATACCAAACAAGCAGATGAGGTCTTGGGTTATTCTATCGAAGCCGTTTGCAGTGGGAGCGCACCTCAAGAGTTGAACCGGACTGAATACACCCAGCCGGCATTGTATGTGGTTAATGCTCTCATGTATTTAAAAATACTGGTTGATGATGAGCCTCTGCCTGATTTTGTTGCTGGACATAGTTTAGGAGAATACAGCGCACTATTTGCAGCAGGCGTTTTTGATTTTGCCACTGGATTATCTCTTGTTAAAAAACGGGGGGAGTTAATGGGCAAAGAAGAGGGTGGGGGAATGGCTGCTGTCATTGGGTTGGATGAGGAAGTCATCACCACAGTTCTACAAGAAGCGATGCTAACTACGATTACCGTAGCAAACTATAATACTTATCAACAAATCGTATTGACTGGTCCTAAAGAAGATATTGATCGCGCACAAATAATATTTACAGCATTACCAAACGTTTCGTTTATTAAGCTAAAGGTAAGTGGGGCATTTCATTCCTTGTATATGTTTAAAGCGCAACAAGCTTTTGAAGAGTTTATATTACCAATGGAATTTGCAACACCCAAGCGACCAGTTATCTCCAATGTTGATGCGGCACCTTATCATCCAGCCAAGATAAAAACGAATTTGATTCAGCAAATCGTCAACCCTGTACAATGGACTAAAACTATAGAATATTTACAAGAAAAACCTGATATAACGTTTAAAGAAGTTGGGCCAGGTAATGTATTAAATGGTTTGATACGCAGGATTAAAAACCGCCAATGAGCGTAGAGATGATGATAACTCACTCTCGCTACTGAGTCTCAATTGAAGGATGATATTGCAGGGCAAGATCACCAAAATCTTTTAAATAGCAGCGAGCTATGATCAAATAGCCACATTTTATAAAATGAGGCTATTTGAATGTCTAATGGTTTAGTAGAGTATTTTGGTGATTTACCCGATCCACGTGTAAGAGGCCGGACAGATTACCCACTAATAGAGATTGTATTTCTCTGTATCAGCGCAATTGTTTCTGGATTTGACGGCTGGGAAGCCATAGAAGATTTTGGACATGGTAAATTGGATTGGCTGAGAAAATTTTTGCCTTACGAAAATGGTATACCTCGTCATGATACGGTTGCTCGAGTGATGTCTTGTTTATCACCAAAAGCACTTCAATCCTGTTTTATAAGCTGGGTTCAATCGATAGCTAAAATAACAGATGGAGAAATCGTAGCCATTGATGGAAAACAAGCCCGTCGCTCTTACGATAAAAAGAATCGTAAAGCAGCGATCCATATGGTTAGTGCATGGGCTTGCCAAAATGGCGTGGTTTTAGGGCAGCAAAAAACAGATACAAAATCTAATGAGATAACGGCAATCCCGCAGTTGCTTGATATTCTGGAACTAAAAGGATGTATTGTTACTATTGATGCAATGGGATGCCAACGCGATATTGCAAAAAAAATACGTGAATGCGAAGCCGATTATGTTTTAGCACTCAAAGGGAATCAAAGCGAACTACAAGAGATGGTGAGCGATTTTTTTTCAACAGCGATTAAAAAAAATTTTGCGGCTGTTGAGCACTCTAGAGCTGAAGAAAATGATTATGGTCATGGACGAATTGAATCAAGAGTTTGTTATGCTATTCCTTTACCTGATTACCTTAAAGATTTTCGCAAAGAGTGGGCTGATTTAAAAAGTTTGATTTGCATTATATCTTCTCGTGACATTAATAATGTTGTTACTCAGGAAAAACGTTATTATATTAGCTCACTTGAGGCTAATGCGCCTAAAATCAACCATGCAATCCGATGTCATTGGCACGTTGAAAATTCCTTGCATTGGGTTATGGATGTTACGTTTAAAGAAGATGACTCAAGAATTAGACGGGGAGTGGCTGCAGAGAACATGAGTGTTATGCGACACCTTGCGTTGAATTTGATAAGAAAAGAGTCGGAATCAAAGTTTTCAGTTCCTCGAAAAAGACGAAAAGCGAGTCTTTATGACGAATATAGGGAAAAGGTGTTAGGAATTTGAACTTTGACGCTCTTGCCCTGGATGATATTGAATAGTAGTTTACAACAAAGAACTACGACATATAGAATGGATGAAGCTTAACTAAATGGATTTAATGTGCGAAAAATATATCCTGCCGTGTTGGCAGTACTCAGTTTAAATATACCATCATCAGCGTTTTCCTCAGATTTTGGGATGCTCTTCGTCAACTCATCAAGTTTAGGTGTAGGTTATGCTGATTGGTCAACAGCAACGAAAGATGCCAGCGTCTCTTACACCAACCCAGCAGCGTTGGTTGAATTACCGCATCAACAGTTGATGATTAATCCTTTGGGAATAGTGGGTTCAACAAAATTTACGGGCACATCTACTACACCATCTTTTTTATATCCGGCACCAGTTGTTCAGCATGGAACGGCACGCGGTTCAATCAAAGCATTTTCGCCTTCAATTTTTTACTCAAAGCCGATGACCGACCGAATCACATTTGGTATTGGTTTAACTGCACCCTTTGGGCTTGGGACAAAATATAATTCAACCTCTATGGTGCGTTATGCAGCAACAACCTCACAAATTGTTGGTTTGGATTTAGATCCTAGTTTGGGATTTAAGTTTGATGAGCATATTTCTTTCGGCGCGGGTTTTGATATTTTACATTTGGATATCATTCTCAATAATGAGTATGGGCCACCATTGTCTGCATTTGGTGATTCAAAACTGCGAAATCATGTTAAAGGATGGGGTTATGGTTGGCATGCGGGCACTTTATTGAAAATCTCACCTCAAACGCGTGTTGGTTTGACTTATTATTCTATTATTCATGCAAAAACAAATGGTTATAGTGAAGTAGACACACCATCAGGCGTGACGCTTAGTCAGGGCAGTCAAAGAATTAATGCAGCCTTACCAGCTCGAGCCAATTTTTCTTTGCAGCACGATTTGAACTCGCGGTGGACGGGTATGGCAACTGTATTTTACACTAACTGGGAGTCATTTGACCAGGTTGTCATGAAAAGCACAATGACACCTTTTGGTGTATCTGTCCCTGTAACAATACCGTTCAACTATCATAATTGTTTTGATTATGCAGTTGGCGCTACGTTTAAAGCCACAGAAAAATGGTTGCTACGTGGGGGGGTATTATTCCTTAGTACGCCTTCTAATAATCGTGATCGCGGGGTCGCCGATCCGGTTGGTAGTGCAAATGTGCTCACCCTTGGGTTTCATTTTCAACAAAATAAAGCACTGGGTTATGATGTTGGGGTGGGGCATTCGTTCTTTAAGCAAATGCCGATTCATTATATGAACGCGTTGACATCCTTAGATGGTTCTACCAAAACGCAAACAACCGTTGTAGGTGCACAAATTAATTGGAATATTTCATAGAGGGAAACTATTAAGATGGCAACGAATGTGATTGACAAGACTCCCATCAATAAATCACAGGAAGTCATTATGCAACAAACGTTGTTGATTGTAGATGACGAACCCAATATTTTAAAAGCATTACAACGTTTGTTTCAGATTGCAGGTTATCAAGTTTACAGCTGTTCCAATGGTTCTGATGCTTTGGAAATATTGGCAAAGCATCCAATACAGGTGATTATATCGGATCAGTTTATGCCTCAGATGACGGGATCTGAATTATTGGTTAAAGTTAAGGCGCTTCATCCTCGTGTAATGAGAATCATTTTAAGCGCTTATTCTGATTTTAATGCAATTAAAGAAGCTATTAATGAAGGCGCCATCTATAAATTTTTAAGTAAACCTTGGCGTAATGAAGAACTTTTGCAAGTTATAGAAGATGCTTTTCGTCTGAGCGAGGAACTGTCGGAACAAGAAAAAAAGCTATCTTGGATACTGGATCATGATCCTCTTACCGGGCTTCCTAACCAATTTTTATTTAATCAAGCTATCATTGAAATGATAAACGTTTCACGTTTGGAGCACAATTCATTTGCCCTTGTCATTCTGGATTTTGATAGGTTTACTCAAATTCAAGAACATATCGGCCCAAATGGTAATGATGAGATATTAAAAATCATTGCTACCAAGTTACTGTTATGGACTAAATCTGAACAACGATTAAAACGTGTCGGTGATAAATTTTATGCGTTGGTTTATTACAAAAAATTGACACTTTTAACGCAGGCTCTGGATAAATTAATTAAAGAGCTAAATCAACCCTTAACAATTTCGAATCTTGTATTGTATCCAAGTTTAAACATCGGGTTCAGTGTTTTCCCAGAACATGGTGATAATTACGATGATTTAATTAATCATGCGCGGATTGCTTGTGGCGAGAGCAAAGGGTTTGGAGCAAATAACTGGAAAATTTACAAAGTATCTTCAAAAAATATTAAAACAAACTCAATCACAGAGAGAGAACTACATAGCGCCATTGAGAAACAGGAATTTTTGGTGTATTACCAGCCCATTGTAGCAGCCTCTACAAACAGGATTAAGGGCGTTGAGGCTTTAATCCGTTGGCAGCATCCTACTCTCGGATTGCTAGCACCAGATTCATTTATTCCTCTCTGCGAAAATACAGGTCTAATTATTCTTATTGGTGCATGGGTGTTACAAAGCGCATGTGAGCAATTAAAGAAATGGCACAACAAAGGTCATCATTTGTTTATGGCGGTGAATGTTTCTCAACGGCAATTGCAATTTCCTGGCTTATTGGATTTGATCTCTCAAGTGTTAAAATCCACGAAAATACCACCTGACTGTCTTGAACTTGAAATCACCGAAAGTCTTATGATGATCGATCTGGCGGCCTCCATCGAACTATTACAAAAAATAGCTGATTTATCTGTAAAAATTTCCGTTGATGATTTTGGTACTGGATATTCATCGCTGAGTTCTCTTAAGCATTTGCCCATTAATGTCTTAAAAATAGACAAATCATTTGTTAATGACTTAACTGTTAATAAAACAACCCAACATTTATTAGAAAACATTATTGCTTTGGCTAAAATATATAATTTACAGGTCATAGTAGAAGGTATTGAATCAAAAGAGCAGGCTTCCATTGTAAAAAAATATCATGGCGATTTACTACAGGGATATCTTTTTAGTAAACCAGTTCCTGCATGTGAAATTGAGCGTTTGTTAAAAAAAGGCTTTATTACCTAGTCGAGACTTTATGAGGTTCTCTGATCTTGTCCTGGAAAAACCAACCCACTTAGTATTCACTTGGTGAGCTAAAAAATTATATAGCGATTAATTTGGCGTAATTTGCAATTGATGATTATTGTTCATGGTTGCTTTAAACTTCTTTGCGGCACGTGCTCTTCAGTAGCAAGATCTATAAATTGAGGACTATCTTTTTTACGGACTATTTTTATCTGGATTACTATTGCTCATATTGCCCCTCTGCGTTGAGATTTCATTCTCACATTAGGGTGCTCGACAAATCAGGGAAGGATCAAAATTAAATTGATGCTCTGCTATTAGGCGACAATTATCTTAACTGGCAATGATAATTGTCGCGAACCGCGCATTGCCTCATGAAAAAATGAACTATTAGTCAACCGTTGCCTCAAATAAAATCGTACTCTTTAATATTTATGAGAGATTTTGATGGGGGAAAAAATGAGCGCAACAACACGTAGAGAATTATTAAAACATATTCAACAACGCTACAAAGAAGCTAATTATAGCGATAAAAGTAAAATTCTTAATGAGTTTTGTACGTTAACAAGTTACGGTCGTAAATATGCGATAAACTTATTTAATTCAGCTGAAACCGACTCTGGCGCTAATAAAACATTAAAACGACAAAACAACAAGAAATATGACGAGGCTCTTCGACAGGCCCTGCTTACTGTATGGAATGCGGCTAATCAAATATGCTCTAAACGATTAGTCCCCTTCATACCAGATCTTTTGTCTGCCCTTGAACGCTTTGGACACGTGTCTTTACCAGAAGATGTCCGGGCTAAATTATTAACCATCAGTCCTGCCACTGTAGATCGCCTATTAGAGACTGAACGAAGAGAGGGTAAAAAAGGGCTTTGCACTACAACTGCAGGTAGTCTTTTAAAAAAACAAATTAAGATTAGAACTTTTGCTGACTGGGATGATGTTGTTCCTGGATTTTTAGAAGGTGATTTGGTTGCCCATTGTGGGTCAAAAACTAATGGTTCTTATCTAAATACACTTGTGGTAACTGATATTGCATCGACATGGACTGAATTTTTCCCCATATTAGTTAAAGGCGAGATCAACGTCATAGCAGCATTAAAAGTTGCCCAAAAGTTATTGCCGTTCGCATTCTTAGGATTAGATACGGATAACGGAAGTGAGTTTATTAATTACGCATTGCTTGAGTTTTGCAAGTTAAATGCGATTACTTTTACGCGATCTCGGGCATATAAAAAAAATGACCAAGCCCACGTAGAAGAAAAGAACGGATCAATCGTCCGCCGATTAATTGGGTATGATCGATATGAAGGCATAGATGCCTACAATGCATTATCAGAATTATATGCTGTGTTACGCCTTTATGTTAATTTTTTTCAACCATCATTAAAGTTATTGTCTAAAAAAAGAGATGGTGCAAAAGTGACAAAAAAATATGATAAAGCCAAAACCCCATATCAACGTCTAATACTATCTCAACATGTAACTCAAATTGAAAAAGAAAAAACTTGAAACACAATACAATAGCTTAGATCCTGTTGATTTACTTAATAATCTAGTAAAACTACAAGATAACTTCTGGAGGCATGCTTGGAAGCCAAGCGGTGGAGTTGACGTGATCGAATGTAGCATAGCTGAGACCGTCATTAACGAACTTATTAATTCAAAAATAAATGATTATCAAGGAGTGGGTGTGGGGAATGATGTGAGTAATTTTGAGGCTCAAAACATGACGGCTCAATCAACGGATAATATAAATACTGATTTAGCAGATAGCACTAAACAGGCTACTCAACAACCTATCGCTGAGGAGACAACTCCGTCACCCAGTAATGTTAGGCGTTATAGGCGCACAAAAAAACAAAGGAAAGACCTCGCCCCAAGGACTTGGCTTACGCGTGAAGACGCCTTTGTGAATGAATGGGAAAAAATAAAAGTGCGATTGGAATTAAATCCAGCAATTTCAGCTAAATTAATTCTTGAAAATCTGGTTGAAAAAAAACCTGATGAATTTAAGATAAGTCAGCTTAGGACATTGCAACGACGGGTATCTAAATGGCAATTGGAACAATTAAAAATTCATCAAGAAATGCAATCTAAAAAAAGACACCTTCAAGATGATTCATCCGAGTCATATATATCATTAATTGCTCAAGCCGTATTTGAATCTTGTGAAACTATTGTTGAACTAGTGAATTAATATACGTTGACTTTCGCAACTCAGAAGCCCGTCACGGTCATTGCTATTTCCATTCCAATTATATCGTGACGTACCCTTACCAGGTATAATAAAGTGGTAGCATGCTGTCCTTACGTTAGTCATTGTTGGTGTAATAATGTCATTTCATCTATGCTCATTCAATGACAAACTGTAAACAGTTAATTGATCCTGCTATTGGGGACAAGTATGATTCTTGCTGAGGCAACGATTGGTTAAAAGTATGATTTTTTCATGAGGCAATACGAACCGGCAATGATAGTTGACGTTTAACACTCTGCCCTATATCACAAGCATAAAGCCGATTTGATTAATACTTTGGAGAATGTCTAAGCAGTCCATCAATGAGTTATTATTTAAGGCTTTTAATATTGTATACACAGACTTATCCACAGAAATTGTGGATAAATATCACGGGATGATTAAATACAAAAGTGCCTGCAAGCCTTGCTATTATTGGTGTTTCTGATTTGAGTGTTGTTTGTCAATAAATATTAGCGGGTTGTTCAAAAAAAATATCCACAAGAGGGCTGTTGTAAATATTTTTAGTACGAGGTCGTACATCATATCAAATAAATATTTAAATAACAGTATTGAATTTAAACTATTTTATGTTTTAGTTTTGGGTGTAATAAAACAGAAAATTAATTTACCCTAAAAATAGTTTGCTTTAAAAGGAATCGTCTACAGTTATGGCTTTCTGATGGGCAAGGGGATTAAATTATTTTTGCTATTGAACTTCATCGGCCTTGTGGCAGTATACTTAAAGTAAGTGCAATGCCTGCAAGCTTGGTGTCTCAGCTCATTGTTGATTTTATGGGATAACGATGCTTCAGATAACCGCACAACATCGGATATTATTAGGAGCTGTTGACATTTGATCTCCCCGTCGCCGACGTACCGCGGTTTATCCGCGGTATCCAGAAAATGCCCGTATAAAACACAGCGCTTTTAATTTAGCTTACAATTCGTTTTTGATAACACACCATCATGAGCAATCACATTTCAACCCATTGATAAATAGGATCAAACTCGTAAAATCACGGCTCCCACACCAAAATAAAACGAATTTGAAATGGCCAGACTAATGCTCAGTGACGAAGTATGGTCGAAGCTAGGGATAATCATGCTACAACAAGGGATTTATGACAAGCCCGAGTTTCGTTTTATGGTTGAAGCCATGCTGTATCGTATGCGCGTAGGCTGTCCTTGGCGAGACCTGCCAGCAGAGTTTGGAAACTGGAATACAATATACCAAAAATTTAACCGCTGGTCATGCAAAGACAAGTTGGTCAAAATATTTAAATGTTTAGTGGATGATCCTGAGCTTGAATGGGAGTTTATTGATGGAAGTATAGTTAAGGCTCATCAACACAGTGCAGGAACTATTGGTAAAGAAAATCAAGCGATTGGAAAATCCGTTGGCGGAAATACAACGAAAATTCATATGGCTGTTGATGCATTTGGCCTTCCAATAGAATTTGATCTTACGGGTGGTGAAGTGCATGACAGCAAGGCCGCCCCAGAATTAATTGCACGTCTTCCTTTGTCTGATTATATCATTGCGGACAAAGGCTATGACAGTGAAGATATTCGAGTACTCATTCGAGAAAAAGGATCGACACCCCTTATTCCGAAGAAAAAGAATTCAAAAACAGGGAATGGTGACATGGATTGGTGTTTGTACAAATATAGGCATCTGGTCGAAAATGTTTTTGCACGCCTCAAACACGTCCGAGCAATTGCAACAAGATATGACAAACTGAAACGAAATTACGCGTCAATGCTCGCCATGGCGTGCTCATATCTATGGCTGCCTATGTAAGTTATCTATGATTTATTGATATAATTTCAATCTAGTCCAACTGACGTAATAGTATGGACCCCGCCACCTATCGACAGAGCAGGCGTCTACTCATCCTAAGGAAATAGTATGAGATCATCGTACGCATATATTTTAGCCAGCAAACGCAATGGCACACTTTATGTTGGCGCAACATCGGATCTTATCAAACGAGTCTGGGAACATAAAAATAAGGTGATCCCCAGCAGCGTTACAGCACAATATAATGTACATATGCTGGTCTATTATGAGATTCATAGTACTTATTTAGAAGCTGCCAGACGTGAAACACGCTTCAAAAATTGGTGCAGGAAGTGGAAACTCAATTTAATCGAAGAGCTTAATCCAACATGGCGCGATTTATACGAAGAAATATGCACTTGACATGAGGGTCTCCTGGATACCGCGGATAAACCGCGGTACGTCGGCGACGGGGAGATCAAATGTCAACAGCCCCTAGACGTTAAGCCGGTTGATTTTAGAAAGGGAATTGATGGCTTACAGGCACTGTGTAAGCCTAAGCTAGGCAGCTCTCCATTCAGTGGTATTGTTTTTGCCTTTAGCAATAGGATGCAAACATCGGTAAAGCAAACGCTGCTTTTCATCATGCCCCAGTTGTTTTGATTCCTCATCCATCTTAAAGGGAATTGAAAGCCACTTCATACTCATCTTGTGATTTTTCAATGACCTTCGGTAATTCTTTTGCTGGTGTCATTTAGCTGCCCTGCTCTTATCAATGGCGGCAAGGCTAATTAATTGACATAATGAAATCAATAGGTTGGTTGGTTGGTGAAAATAATGAATCAACGTTATTTTACTGCAAAGTCAAAATCAACTGTGTAATATCATAAATCAACAAAACCCAAACGAGGCACAAGCTAATGTTTGACAGAGTGTTTAATAGAAAAAGAAAGTATCCATTTGATCCAGGCAATCAATCAGTTGTATCTTCATATGCATCATCGGCGGCTGTCCTTCCTGATGATCTCATTCTCATGGTAGCGTCCAAACTTACATTACCGGATGTAGCTTCTCTTTCAACAAGTTGTAAGCTTTTCAATACGCCGCTTAAGAATCAATTAGCGGTGAGAAAATTAGTACAACATGTAACTTATGGAAAGCAGGATGAAGCTGAAAATATGTTGAAAATTAATCCTGGTTTAGCGTCTGTAAAAGCGGATGTCACAGATTATTCTGAAAGAAAATTTAAAAAAATATCTGCCATTCAATATGCAGCATGGGCTCTTGATACTCACATGTTAAGAATGCTGTTGCGCTACGTGCCTGATAATAAAGAAGCATGGGATCAGCTCAATGACCTTGAAAAAAACGGTACGATGATTGTGACACAAAAAAAGGATCGTGGTATTCAGGTACAAAAACAAGATGGTTCTGAAGAAAAGTCTGAAATAGCAGGTAAACTGAAAGAAACATCAATAGAAGAGAAATCATCTAATTATGATTTTTCACCGTTAGTTGCAGCGTTGCAGACGTATGTAGATAATTATGAGGGACGGAATTATCAAGAGAATAAATATTATTGGTGCAAACAGGTGGGTGGTGCGCAGAGGAATATGCCGGCGCATGTGGCAAATGAATATTGTCACCCGTATCGTTCACTTGTCCCTACGCCATCATTTAAAGAAAAAAAATTACCCAGGAGTTTTGATTTCCAGTATTGTAAACCTGACCGTCCTTACGGTACTTATGTTACTGGACAGGTTTTCTCAAATGTTGGGGCGGGTAATCTCGGTTATTCTTTTGCCTTATATCGCGGGATGGGTAAATTGCATAGCGGGTTCATGTTTTCGAAGCGGGCGATACCCCCTGAGAATAATTACCAGTATCTCGGTGGGGCGGGGTGCGGCCTGGAGGCGATAGAGGCCTTATGTAAAGTGAGAACGTTAGAGTTAACAGAGATCAAGCAGAGATTACTGAAGCCAACGCAGGAGATTGAATCTTCTGCAAAAAATAAATACTGCGTGATCTCTTGATCTCATCCAGAAGCAAACGGAAGCGCTACAATAGTGCTTTGTTGATTTACGTGGCACCGTAAATTGAATATCAAAGTCATCTTTGGGCCTTAAATTTTCTTTGATTTGAGCATGGCTAATCTGCAGTACGCCACAGATTTTGGCAGGGGAGAGAAGTGGACCCCATCGGTGAGACAACGATCCCTTACTATTTAGATAGTGTCCAATATATTGGAACACCGAGGCATTGCGTCTGATGACAGGTTACCTGTAGAGAAAGCGGTGTCAATGAGGAGTCCTGAGGAACGAAGGAAGCTCGTTGATACTGCTTGCACGTAAGGTATTTTAGTCATTAAGAGCATGCCGTTTTCTACGATCATGCGGCTACTCTAAGTCCATCGTAAAACTCTGATGGCGTACATTTTCCAAGTGATTCATGGGGCCTTTCGTCATTATAAAACCGAAAATACTCACGTAACCCATGACGCAATGCTATCACCGTCGGATATTCTTTTAAATACACATCTTCATATTTAACAGAGCGCCACAGTCTTTCAATGAACACATTGTCCACCCAGCATCCTTTTCCATCCATGCTGATCTTGATTTCATTGTCCTCCAACACCTTAATAAAAGCCTTACCAGTAAATTGGGAGCCTTGATCCGTATTGAAAATACTAGGTGCGCCATAGCGTCTGATAGCGCTTTCTAGCGCACTCACACAAAAATTATCATCCATGGTGTTGGATACCTCCCAGGATAATACTTTACGGCTGTACCAATCCATAACAGCCACTAAATACACAAAGCCACCATGCATGCGGATATACGTCAGATCTGTGCACCAAACTTGATTAGGTTTAACAATAGCCAAATCTCGTAGCAGATATGGATATATTTTATGCGCCTTCCCCTTTTTGCTGGTATTCGGTTTAGGGGCGACGGACATGATGCCCATAAGCCTCATTAAGCGTTGTACACGTTTACGATTAACAGGATACCCTTGCCGACGCAAGTAGTTACGAAGCTGTCTGCTGCCATAAAATGGATGCCGGGTATACTCCTCATCAATTAATCGCATTAGCTCCAAATTTTCAGGGGTCTCGGCAATTGGGTCGTTATTAGCCGCCCGATAATAACTGGCACGTGATAACTGAATTAACTCGCATTGACGAGCAATGCTGATAACAGCATGTGTTGGGTCGATCATCGCTTTTTTCTCCTTCACACTTAACTTAAATGGCCAGTCTTTTTTTTAAGCCAATCCAACTCGACGGCTAACTGGCCTATTTGGGTGTAAAGTTTCTCTCGTTCTTTTTCTAGTGACTCCACGTCCTTTTCATTCTTGCCACTAAATAAATGCTTACTGCCTTCCAATAACAGCCTTTTCCATTGATTAATTTGCGTTGGATGCACTTCAAATTCCGATGCTATTTCATTGGTCGTTTTATGACCTTTCAAGGCTTCTAGTGCAACTTTTGCTTTAAATTCTGAACTGAACTTCTTATGAGCCATTTTTTAACCCCAACTACAATGGTTTCTATTCTACACCACTGTCTCATTTTTGGGGTCCACTTCTGAGTAATTATCTAACAGCTTATTTGCTTGCTCCCATAGATAATCAGAGATTTTACCTTGGTTTGAATGAGTAGATTGCCAATGAGCGAACGCTTGTTTGACGGACGTCAGTTTATCCAAGTCTTTGTTCATGGCGTAGCCTCTCCAATTTCTCGAGGCTATAGGCTAGCACTGTCATTAGTCACGCAGACTTGCCGTAAGTTCAGCGATACTTGAGGGTCGGCCGGGATTCTGACGAAAAGGTCCGTTTGATGTGCTATTTTAATTCAACTTGTATTCAACCCTTAATTTGTCTCTATTCATGCTCAATGGAAATACTCCATACCGGTTTATATGTCCACCATGATAAGGGGATAAACCATTCCTCATATTTTCAGTAACATCAATACCTTCTTCAGTTAATTCATTGATGACATTAGTCATGTTTGCAATAACATGTAACATAACAGCATTCGCAACAAGCCGACCAAAATTAATGGTTTTTTTCTGATTAGCTCGTAAATTATCTTCAATTGTTCCATCTCGGCCAAAGGAAACCCAGTCAATAAAATTATTGAACTCCTCACTTTTACATGTGGCCGCCTGAATTAAACGCCTTAAATCAATATCGTTGATATAGTTGAGTAAAAACATAGTTCTAACAACGCGCCCCAACTCACGAAATGCTTGGTAAATTTTATTTTTTCGGCTTTGGGTGCATAATTTTCGTAAAATTGTGGAGGCTTTGATTTTACCACTTCGAATGGACATCACAACGCGTAGCATGTCGTAATAGTGTGCTTCTATCAAATCCCAATCAATCTTATCATTAGTGAAAATACTATCGATATGCTCAAGTACGACACCATCACTCATAATTGGCCTGTAGTATTTTAAGTGTTTGAAATTTCTAATTCTCGGCATAAGCTGTATAGCGAGAAGGTAAGCAAAGGCAAATACCACCTCACTTTGTGCACCAGTATCCCCATGGATTGTTGTAGGTTGAATATCTGATTCATTTTCAATGATGCCATCAAAAATATAGGTCGCCTCATAGACTCCACAAGGAATAAAATTGCTGAATAGAGCGATGTATTGATCCGAGACATGGTAGTAACCAATCCCACCGTACTGGCCATAACGAATGTGGTGTTCTGCAAGTAAATTGTTCGTGTAGACATTCCAATAAGTACCATCGACAGAACCAGTTTCACCAGTTCCCCATGATTTTGGCAGATCAAATTGATTGTAGGCATTAATTATTTTTTCTGTTGCCTTACTTAGCCGATAGTCTGTGATGTGGTGGTTGAATAGCCAGGCAATTTGTTTACGACTGTATTTTTGTAAGCATCGCTCTGCTTGAACAGGACCAACGTTACATCCATAGGAAAAAGAGGTGGCAACAAACCGCATATCATAGTCTTTAATTTTTGAATCATAACCAGACAATGGTTTAAAGTCTTTACTGATACTGAGCCATTGTTCAATATCAATAAATACATCTACAATATTTGTCAGTGGCAATCGGGATGAAACTTGTTCAACAAAAGACGTTATAGCCTTATCTTCTTTTTTACTGATGGCCCGTTTTAAAACGGGTTCAGAGTTTTCAATACTTAGGTATTCGTTAGCCAAAAATCCATCATTTGTTTTTTTTGCCGCAGCATAGTGTTGAGTTTGAAGTGCAGCAATAAAATCAGACGATTTGCTTGGTTGTTTAATTAAATTACAATACTCTTCGAGCTGTGAATCAAAATCATCCCATGAAATAAGTGGTTTATTGGGATCATCATAATTGTTAGCATCCGGTAGGAACATATCCGCACAATTAATTTCATCAGCTAATGCATTGAATACCGCCAATTCAAAATGCTTTTTGTTTACTTCCATAATTTCATCGTGTCTTTTTTGGCTTGTAACAAAATTAAACCACTTCTCACTAAGCCAGCTTAACTGATCAAAATCATGGGCGATGATTGACAATGTTTTTTGCTTACTATGCCGATTTTTAATAATAAAAGTAACCGCCAATTCTAATGACCTGTCCTTTGAGGCTGATTGCAAACTAATCTGTTCGAGCAACTGAAACAGAACATAACGTTTATTTTGATAAAGCTTTAACATAAAAGGCAAGTAGTTATCACTCGCATAAGCTAAATACTTCTCACATTGATAGATGATTCCATTTTTATCTTCGGGTAAGCTGCTTTCAATAGCCGCTAGTTTCTCGGAAGGAGTGCCTGGGTTATTAGATGCAAGCAAAACTCCAAGTAAAGTATTAACCAAACAATCAGTCTCAGTTTTCTTTGATAGCGTATATTCATCAAGAGCTACCTTTGCCTCATGCCGCATTTTCCGCAACCAACGAATCATAACCGTAGCGATATCATCTAATCCTTGAGCAAGTTTAAAATGGAGTAGTGTTGCTGCTAATGCATATCGTTTTTCGGGCTTAATATTTTTCATATCAGCGCTATCAAGGGCTATAGCTTCATTTACAAATTGCTCGAGTCGATGGGCCGGGGTCTCATGAGTTGACGCTGGAGCCTCTGCCTTCCATTTTTTTAATAATTCTAAGTTAGTGACAAATAGTTTAACGTTATTTGTGGTTGGGCTTTTCATTTCCTGTTTTAAAAAGTCCCAGCCAGTTGTTGCTTTATCTGGAGCAAGTGATGTCTCAAATAGACTATCAAGAAGATCTTTAGATTTATCATCAAGGTTACCAGTAATTTTCTCGCAGAGCCTGGTATTAACAATAACTCTAGCTGCTCGCGCTAGGCGTTCTAATGTACTAAACCCAGGTAACTCGAAGCGCTCCTTAACTAAGGTTTCAATCATATCGTTAATAATATCGGCGAGACTTTCTTTAAATGATGCTGATTTTAGCGCGCACTCCTTTAAATACATCCTCTGCTTTTTTCTATCATCTGAGATATCAAGATATTTTAAAATGATCTTTCGATGCCGTTTTTTGGCAGAAGGCGAATAGATATTTAAATCGAGGACATTTTGAATTCCCATTGCCTGACTAATATAATTAACAATGACGTCTGGTATTTTTTGAATGTTAACCACATAGCCAAGGCATTGGAAACATTTCAGTGTCAAAATGAAGCCTAATTTATAAACGTCCGATAATGACGACTTAGTACTATCTTCCATTAAAAATATTTCGTCATAGGTTGGCTTGAAATTTTTCTCAAGCTCATCTGTGCTCGGATTAGGTTTTAATCGAGGATAAGCTGTCTCATGGATTGCAGTCATGTCAATTTTTGGCTATCTTATAAGTGGCCGAAAACAGTAGTTTATGGCCATGCAAAAATCAATACTTTTGATCCTTATTGGCACTTTTCTAAGTCGATGTCAGCAGATTGTCAAAGTGGATGTCAACAGAAAGATAAAACGGTGCGGTTTGCTATGTATACAAGTCAATTTAACTACCAATTCATTTAAGTTAAATTAGTTGAGGCAGGGATCCAGCGATACAAAGTCGGTACAGATATACCGAGATTTTGTGCAACATCTTTAGGTAACGTACCAGAAGCAAGTAACTGTTTAGCTGACTCTATCTTGCTTTGAGTCATTTTCCGTTTGCGACCGCCAACACGCCCCTGTGACTTAGCGGCAGCCAAACCCGCTTTAGTTCTTTCCGCCATTAATTCACGCTCCATTTGCGCAAGGCTTGCCATAACATGGAAAAAGAAACGACCCGATGGTGTGGATGTGTCAACGTTATCAGTAAGACTTTTAAAATGAATTTCTTTTTGATGAAGGTGATTCACTAAATCGATTAGCCCTTTTACAGTTCGACCTAATCGATCTAATTTCCAGACAACCAAAGTGTCATTTTTTCTTAATACCTCAAGAGCCATACTAAGTCCAGGACGATTTGTCTTCGTTCCTGATATTTGATCCTGATAAAGTTTTTCACAACCAACCTCTTTCAAAGCAGAAAGTTGGAGCTCTAAATTTTGATCGACGGTTGAAACACGTGCATAACCAACCAACATAACAAATCCTCTATTGCAAAACCCAGCGCCCAGTTTTTTTAACAGCGTCAAACATCGCATCCGGTGCTAAATCAATTTCTCCAGGCCAAGTTAATACCCCATATTCAAGATGGGCCTGGTTAAATATAGCCTTATCTCTAAGTGCCGCAAAAACCCCCGCACGATCACTCATTATTAATGTAATCATTTCAACAAAACCGTGTGTGCCATCATTAAACTCAACTTCAAGTTCATAATTCGACAACGGTTTGACTTTAGTTAGTCGCCAAGGAGCAGTACACACTATTCTAGGGGCGATATTTTCTTTGGTGATTGATTTTTTTCGCATAATGTCCAATCCTCAAGTAATTCTGCGCGATGTTGGAATGCCCATTCCAACACTAAAGCCAATGCTCGACGAGGCATGGTGCCACGAACCACTTCGAGTGTGTGAATATCAATGAGCACTTCATATTCCGCATATAAGGCATGAAAATGAGGTGGCGCATGATCACCCCAAAACATTTGGATAAGTATTCCATAAAATGCACTAATCGTTGGCATTAACTTATTATCCTATTCTCGAAACTCATATCAAGTATAAGGCAGCAAGAAAGCAATATCAAGAATGGTTATTGAGAATTAGGGAGCCCAACAAACTAGGCCATTTAATCCGATCAAATTTTATTTCTCAAAAACGTTCGTTTGTGCAATTGGTGTAGCACACATTTTCGAGCATCTGGAATTCACATCATTCAGGTTTTACTTCTGTATTTGTGATGCATTGACGCAACTTCTTCGCTTTGTCGAGCCCAAATACGTTCTAAGGTCATTTGCTCAAGCACACCATCAGATGGGGGATCTAATCTATCTTTTAAAGACTGACTTCGGATTGCACGTATGAGATCAGCTACTGACCGTTTCTGTGGTGTAATAAAAACTGCGGCTATCAGGCGATGGAGCAAAGCCTCGCGTGGTGCAGCCAGTCGCCGTTTACCACGCCCACCATTGGAACCTTTGGTTAATAAGGCAGTGAGTTCTCCACCGAATTCGCGTAGCCGTTGGATCAGCCGATATATCTGCCGCTCGGATAATTCGAGCTCAGCGGCGGCTTCATGCGCTTTTTCACGAGGGCAATGCTCGAACTCGATCAATGGGCGTATGACTAATGCACGACGATTCGCTGCGCTCCATTCTTGCTCTGCGACCAGTGAAAGATCCGCCATAATCCTTCCTTTTTTGCGACGCGCTGACATTGGCTTCGACAATTTGCAACGTAATGACATCGAGTTTGAATGTTGCTGACATTGACTATGATATTTTAATATTTGTTGATCAAGAGAATACAGAGCTTCGATAATCACTGCTGACATCGACTTAGAAAAGTGACAGGGGCGCTCATTGTCAATAAGAAGCGTGTGTTATAGAGAAGAACCAGTTGAAACTGTTTATATTGGTTTTCTGAAGATCAGAATGCTATAATTATACGCATGACATAATGTTGCTGACTTGAGCCATGAAAGATGCTGCAATAGAAATCTTAATATATAAACCAAATCCAGATAAGCCAGTTCCTGAAGAGCAAAGAGGTGTGGCGGTAAACCCTCGCCTAAAACAACGGTTTAAGCAATTTGTTCCAATTGGCGTCTATTTAGAGGGGTATGACCTCGCTTTGCTGTCAACTTTGCCCGATAAAAATAAAGCGAAAGCTGAGAATGGCATTATTTACTTATCTGAAAATGGTCAGTACGTGGTTCGGGATTCTAAAGGGGTTTTGCAAGAAGGTACTCTTAATACAATAGACATTGATCTTTCCCAGTTACAAATGAACCTAGAAAATTCGGATTTAAAGTCTGCTATATTAAAAGTCACATCAAATGCAGGTCACACCCATTCAGAGGCCTTGAAGTATTATTTTTTCGATGAGTGTGATAATGCCCCTAAAATCTATAGTAGTTTGGATGAACTCAAACGAGCCTTACCAGTACTAGACAATATATTCGAAAAAACCCCGAAATTATTTATTATGGGGCATGGTAATGGTGGCTATTATGGTTTGGGTAATTGCCATGGCTCAAGTGAGCATTTATATGATGGAAATTTTGATAAATTATTATCTGACTTTAATGAAGCATTGCCCACCCATCATGGTGAAGTTTCTGTGACTTTAGAAGGTTGTAATACTGACAGTCAGTTTCAAGCTGCAGCAAACAAACAGGAAAAAACATTTTTAGAAAGAGTATCAGTGAATCATCCGAGAATCACGTTTGGTGGAACTGGACCCTGGGGCGCTCAAGATGTACAGACCGGCTTCCGATCACTTGCGCCGGAAGCCCCTATCACATCGATGGCAGGAAATATTTGGAAAGCTGGAAATAGTGTTATCTTTCATCATGGTGAACAACAAGTTGCCGTTCGAAAATCTTTATTTGCCTCAACAAAAACGGCTAAAGAATTAAAAGTTAACACCATAAAATATGCACGTGCAATGCTAGGTAAAGACGGCAGCGATGAACTGATAGCGAAAATAGCTTTAAATCGAGATATTCTAAAAATTCAAGATTTAAAAGATGTTTTTTTAGAATTGAAACTTGAAGGAGCGAATGTTTCAGAGTTTGTTGAACGGGAAGTACAAATTTTAGGCCAAGAGCAAGAAAATTATTTAACACGTGTCCGTGATATCTTAAAGCGAGCAGACCCTATTGAACAACTGACAGATAGAGACGGGCTAGTACTTCTCTTAGGTTTAAAAGAACCTTCTGTATTTAATGGTCATGAAGACTTGCAAAAGTCAATTCTAACTAATCAAGGCTTGTTAAAGCTGGCAATGGTAAGTTGTGGAAAAGTACTTGTTGGTGGCCCAAGTAATGATAGTGTCATTGATTTATTAATAAAACATGGTGCTGATATTAATAGTGCTGATAAAAAAGGCATGACGGCACGGGCTTTTCATGAGTATTTCTTGAGCAAATTCATGTAGAATTCATTGTTTTGATTTTAAACGGAATTTTCATGTCAGAAGTACTTGAGTTGTTATCAACAATAAAAGACCCACGTGACCAAGAAAAAATAATTTACCCTTTGCCAACCTTATTATTTATCGCAATATGCGCAATTTTTTGTGGTGCTGAAAGCTGGGATGATATCGTTACCTTCGCTGAGTCACGTAAAAAATGGCTCATGAACCACATTGATTTAGATAAGGGGATCCCTTGCTACAGTACATTTAGGAGAGTCTTTGCCATCATAAGCCCAACGGTTTGGAGCACCATTATTGAGGGTACATTGGGTTTAGTCATAAAAGAACGATTGCCGGAAGATCAAATTCCGATTGACGGTAAAACATTAAAGGGAACTCGTTGTGAATCGAAAGGCATCCGCGCTATTCAAATGGTCAGCGCCTGGAGCTTTGCTAATAAGCTCGTATTAGCAGATGTGGCAACGAACAGTAAGTCCAATGAAATTAAAGCAATACCCTTGCTGTTAGAACTTCTGGAGTTGGAAGGATGCACAGTATCCATTGATGCAATGGGATGCCAAACAGTCATACTCGAATCCATCATTAATAAGGGTGGTGATTTCGTGATTGGTTTAAAAAAGAATCAACCTTCTTTGTATAATGCAGTTATTTCATATTCTAAAGAGCATGGTGAAAATCAGGGGAATTTAATTGAAGATTATTTCGATGAGAGCCATGGACGACTTGTAAGACGCCGATATTTTGCGTTCCCCCTACCAGAAAATGCTAAGCCTGTTGCACTTCCTGGCATTAAAACTATTATTGCTACCGAAACCATTTCATCAGAAAAAAATAAACCAGGATCTGGTTCGGCCGAGTGGCGCTATTATGTGAGCAGCCATGATGTTGATAATATTAAACTGCCATCCTATGTTAGAAATCACTGGTCCATTGAAAGTGAATACCACTGGGAGCTTGACGTACATTTACAGGATGATGCAGACAAAAAACATGATGAAGTTGCAGCTATTAATTTTGCCAAAACAAAACGATTGTTATTGAGCTTAGTTAAATCAAAGTTACCTCCAGGAAAAAAGAAAAGTGTCCGCTCCCGACTGAAACGTGCCGGTTGGGATTTGGATTATCTGCTGACATTACTTTTGCTTTAACCACCAACAAGAATATATGGAGAATAAATTACCCACGCTGTCTGTGTGATGGCGGAGCATGCTTTAAACCCACAAAATAAAGGTTCTTGGGTGCCAAGAATGCCATTAAGGCTAATAAAATATTGATGATGTGGCCTTGTAAGGTGGTATAGATAAAAAATCTGCCGGTCAAAATTTACTCATGAAAAGCCCGTGGGCATGACGGCCTTGCACTATGCGACCCAGAATTTTTATAACTATAGAAAAGAGCCTCTGAATCTCATTAAAAAGTTATTAAAGTGTGATGCTAGTCTTGAAGTGAAAAATAAGAAAGGACAGACCCCTCTCGAGACAGCGCAAGAACATAGTGAAGATAAAAGGGTGAGTGCTAGTGATGAACTTATAGCATCTTTAAAACATGGCAATTCGCCACCAACTCCCTCAGATCTAGAGCAATCCGTTATACAAATATTTCAAATGAGTCAACACATGGTTGAGGAGCTACATTCATCGGAGAGCCGTGAATATAGAACATGTAGTGAAGGTACTCTTTATTTTCCCAAAGATGAAAAAGATGTAGTGGAAAAATTGCATGGAATCCTGCAATCTGCAAGGGGCAATAATGGACTATTATCGGCGTTTGAATCAGGTCTTAGTACGATTACCAACGCTCTTGAAAAAGGCCTTAAAACTGGAGAAGTGACTGGCGCTCAAGGTGAATGTATCCCTAAACGTTATGATGATGCAAAACTCAAGCTAGCAGAAGTTATGGACGCACTGGGTGAGATGAAACAAGAAATGGCTACTTCATCAAAAGATGCTGAAGTTGAAAGCAAATATACTGAATCAAAATCTCAATCACAATATAAGGACACTTGTAGGCAATTGAGAGAAGTAAATTCGCCTGTTGGCTGTATGAGATCAACAGAATCATCTAAGGATTCTGAGGAACAACCCTCAGCGTTCGTTTCAAAAAATCAATAATGAACAACAAAACCTTTTGTATTGATAATGCATCTAATAATAGACCTATATTTTAAAAAAAATGTTCGCTCAAATTTCTATTTTTTTCATATGGTTATCGCTGAACTAACATTTTGGGGGTTGCTCCACAGGCTCCCCTTCATGAAGGACTCTGATCGAGATTGCTTATGCCTATGAAATGCATGCACCCGCAAGAACAAATCCATCCATGCCAGAAGAAAATTCAACCTTGTTAAATTCTTCAATCCCGGAATCGAACAATCTGTTTACTCCGTTGGATAAAAATGTTAATTAGGGTAAAGTCTGGTGAGATATTCACTGAATTAACACCAGAACGATTCAGAAAAATCACTGCTGACATGATTAAAAATTGAGAGTTGATTTGTAATTGGATTAAATATGAACATCAATCGGTCCTTTTCGTCAGAATCCCGGCCGACCCTCTACTTCACTTAATGTATTCTATTCTGACATGTGAATATTTATTTCTATGAGAATACTGCAAGCTGGCAATTCATTGTTTATATTATTTTTTTTAAAAATGTCGATCACTCAGGGCCTGACCTGAGCTCATTTATGTTTAACGTATATTTTGTGCTGAAGCGGCTTTTTCACACACTCGACGCAGAGAGGCGGCGATTTGTATTAACTCATTATTACGCAAATCATATGCCTTACCCAATTGCAGTGGATCAGTGAAACTTAACCAAGTCTGACCAATTTTATCCTCAGTAGCCATAATTCGTAAGGGCAAATCGAGAGCGACAGCTACATTCTCTTGCATTAGTGCAGTGCCTTTTTCCGGGTTACCTATGATAAGAACTTCCGTAGGCAGGAGTGATTGTCCAACTTTGTTTGCTTCCTCGCTGTGATCAATGTGAGCGAATATTTTACCGCCTTGCTTGCTGATAATAGCAGTGATTCGCTCTATTGTTTGTTTCACTGAATAGGGGCTTTGGATCGTTTCAGAACCAGAACCCTCTGGTGCCCCCAGGTTGATATCAAAAGCTGCTGCAATTTTACGGGCTAAAATATCCAAATCAGATAAATTTTCTTTATTCGCTAAAAGAGTGACGCACAACAACTCATTAGGTGCTGTAAATCGACTTAAAAATGCAGAATAGCCTGGAATATTTCCTGTTATAAGCATAAGCCCCGGGTGTCCTGGGAAGGTCCATCCTGCGTTACCTGGTATGCTGATTTTATTTTCCAAGGTAATACAGTTATATAGAAAATGTCTGTTCTCAGCTTCCTTAACTAAAATACTACCCGCCAAACTGATGTCCCAAATGCTAATATCTTCTGCAGAAGCCATCAACCCACTGTTAGAAAAAGTTGCTGTCCAGCTAACACTAGGCACGGCTTTGCTGTCATTCTCCCTATAACCTTGAGCAATCTCTATGGGATTTATATAAGTGGAATTTTGTAAAAACTGACTGTGTTTAAAAGGATTTGAGCCATTATTTGCCTCATTTTCGATTGATGAAGCGTTTTTAATAAAGAAGGTGCTTTTTAACCCTACTCGCTCAATTTGGTTTTTAGTCACATAGGCCTCATAACTTTGTTTACTGGCTTTCTCTATGATGAGTCCAAGTAGGTAAAAATCAGATGCACTGGTGTGTGATTTGGTACCTGAATTAAATAATAAGCTTTGATCTTTGATTAGATTAATAATATCTTCAGGTCTGTAATTACTGCTGTAGGAAAAACCTGAATTCTCTACATAATCTGGTAGTCCTGAACTATGAATTAATAAATGTCGTACGGTAATGGCATTCCATGCAGTTGGTAGATGCGGTAAATAAATGGAAATCAGGTCATCTAATTGCAATTTCCCTTCTTCCTTTAATTGCATTATGGCTACGGCAGTAAAGGCATTCGTCAGTTGTCCTACGTTAAATAGTGTCTTTGTTGAAACCAACCTTTTTTTCTCTGTATCGGCGAAGCCATAGCCCACTACGCGCGTAATATAAGGAGCTTGAACAATGGCTAAGGACATGCCTGGAATATTATTTTCTTGCATGTATTTAATAATGAGGTCATCTACAGATTGACCTTGATAAAGAGTATGAAAGTCGCCGCGACTACTGCCCGAAAGAGTTTTCATTCTTATTCCCTAGCATTAAGAAACTGATTTTAGTATAGATGCACTTTGGCGAGTAGGAAAATATTTTATTCTGCACAGATAATGGGGGCACGCTCAGACCTGTCCATTAATGCGTTTAATATTGTATGCACAGACTTATCCACAGAAATTGTGGATAAACATCACAGGATGATTAAACACAAAAGTGCCTAAAAGCCTTGCTGTTGTTGTGATTTAAGATTTTATTGTTGTTTGTCAATAAATGTTGGCGGGTTGTTTAAAAAAAATATCCACAAGAGGATGGTTATAAATATTTTTACTACGCGGTCGTATATCATATCAAATATATATTTAAATAACAGTCTTGAATTTAAAATATTTCATGGTTTGTTTTGGGTTTAATAAAACAGAAAACCAATTTATCGGGGAATATAGCCGTGGCCTGTGACCGCCTTAATTTATGATGATAAAAATAATTTAATCGATATCTCAATTACAATTGAGGTCAAGTCCAAAATCTGCTGTAAATTCTCATTTATTCAGCCTATCAAGCTAGTTATTTAATTTGCCATTTTGTTTATTTCAATGACGTTGGTTTTGGCTAGCTCTTGCTCTGCTAACCATTCATTAAATTCATCCATATCCAAATACCGTCTCGTTACCCATTGCTCATTTATTTCAGCTAACAAAGCCCCAATAAGCCTCAAAGCAGAGTCATCATTAGGGAATATGCGTATTACATTGGTGCGCCGCTTCACTTCTCCATTTAATCGCTCTTGCATATTCGTTGTTCTGAGGCGCTTGCGATATTTATCCGGCAATGTCATCACCGCCATAGCATCTTCAAAAGCCTCTTCAAGGCAGGTCACAGCCTTTGGCGCTAACTTTTCAAACTGCTCGACAAACGCATTTAAACGGCGCCTGGCTTCGGTCATATCGGGCGCTTGTAAAACTAATTTTGCTTTTTCTGCAACGCCCTTGCGGTGTCGAATTGAACAAGAGCCTAAGATGTTCCTCATCAAATGAACTTGGCACCTCTGCCAAGTAGCGCCCTGAAAATGCTTCCTGGCGGCTTCAACAAGGCCCGCATGCTGGTCAGAAACAATAAATAAAACGCCCTTTAGACCACGAGATTTAAGCCAGCGAAAGGTTTCTTCCCACGTTGCAAAGCTCTCTGTGTCAATCAGCACCCTAAAGGGACCACCCAGTCGCACCTTAATGGACCCACTAAAATGGCCGCAAAATCATATCAAACAAGGTGCATTTTATATCAATTTCCCTCGGCGGCAATGTTTATTTTTTGTTCTTTTATATCGGTAGATTGCATTGCTTTGTCATTAGCGTCTTTGGACCCCCTGAAACTTGCGCCTTCTAGTACTATCTTATGGGCGTTATGGCGCAGACGATCCAATGTAGCAGCGGCTAATAATTGATTTGGGAAGGCGCTACCCCATTCACTAAAATCTAAATTACTTGTCACAATGGTAGACGCGCGCTCATAACGCTCAGAGATCAGATCGTGAAAATCTTCATCTTCTGGGGTACGCATAGGTCGCAAGCCAAAATCATCAATAATTAATAAAGGAACCTTGACCAATTCAGCTATTTTCCTTTCATAACGACCAAATGCTTTAGCGGCTTGTAATTCACTGAACAATTTACTTTGAGGCAACCATAAAACATCAATACCGCGACGAATTACACAATGAGCAATTGCTTGGGCTATATGACTTTTACCAGTACCACAGGGTCCAACAATGAGAATAGGCTCGTGCTGATCCATAAATCGGCAGGTTGCCGCCTCTTGTATTTGCGCCCGATTAATTTTTGAATTGAAATCAAAATCAAAGCGCTCCAATGTTTTGTCATATTTTATTCCCGCGCGTTTTAGGCGCACTTTTAATTTTTTATTGTCGCGCCCCAAAATTTCATCTTGAATAATAAGGGATAAAAACTCTGGATAGGCCAATTTTCTCTCAATAGACTCCCTATTGCGTAATGGCAACTGCTCCATAATATGTAATAATCGTACCTGCCTAAGCAGGGTGTTTATTTCTGGCATTGGGTGTGTCATGACTTGTACTCCTTCGTTTAGGTTATTGTAAAAGCGTTGATGTATCTCGGCAGAAACGCGCCTGTCCGGTGTAAGTTTCTGCCAGTGCGTCAAATGCATCTTGGGTCGGTAAAGGTTGATACTCCAACCCCTCTTTCAAAATGGATTTGATGGTTTTGTAATGAACACTATTAAACATGAGTGCTCGATGGCATGCGGCATCCAAGCGTGCGCTACCATATTTTTTATTTAAGCTAAGCACGCCTTGTGCTGCTCGAAGGTAATCAGTCACTGTATCCGTCAGTAAAACAGTAATCACTTGCTTGCAATGCGTTCCTACACAGTCAGATTGTTCTAAGCACCATTGGGCATCTTGCATGGCGTAGGCGCTCGCATTAGGGGGTAAATGGGCATCTATTGTGTGCTTCGTCCCTGGCTCAATTAACCTTGGGTGAACTGCTATCAATGTATGTTCTTGGTATAGCCGCACTGTTGTCTCTGTCGCGCGTAGCCATAATATGTGTTGAGCTAATTGATATGGCGCTGAATAGCGGCAATGCAGATACATGACATGACAATCATTATAAAGTTTTACTTTCTCCCATACTGCGCATTCTGGGGGGTTATCTGGCAATGGCTGCAATAACAACGCTTCTGTTTGAGTGAATAACGCAAGTGGTTTAGCGCGCGTGGTGCCATGGATGCGATTGCCTGCTTCTGATAATACCCACTGGATTAATTGCTTGTTTCCGTTCACCAAGCTCTTGAACTTACGTAGTGGTACAAAATTATTTTTAACATATTTTACGCCCGATTCAACCCGACCTTTTTTTTGTGGGTCACGTGGCGGGCAAGCCGAAATCATGAACCTATATCCTTCGGCATAATCAGCATAGGCTCGCTGCACAACAGGGTCGTAATAGCATGCTTTGGTAATAGCGCACTTCGCGTTATCAATAATAATTTTTTTGGGAACGCCATTAAAAAATTCAAATGCACGGCGATGACATCCAAGCCACGTTTCAACATCTTGGTGCAGGACTAATTCCGCGTACATATGCCGACTCCAGGCCAAGACCATAACAAAAATCCAGATTTTGGTAACTTTTCCGGTCAATTCATCAATTAATTTAGGCCCATAACCAAAATCAACCTGTGCACATTCGCCAGGTTTAAATTCTAAGATGGTTGTAACAGATGAAGGTAAATTGTCTTTGATCTTCTTTACAAAGCGTTGCACAGAATCATAGGAGCCATCAAACCCATATTGGCGCTTTAATGCAGCATGCATCGTTGTACCCTGAATGCCTTGCTGGCACCATTCTTCAATTTGTTTTTTGTAAGGCAGGACAGCGGATTGTGTTACAAAAGTGCTGGGTTGTTGTTTAAAAAAAGTTGCTAAATCCCCATCCGTTGGCAGCTCTTGTTGTAGATCCAACCACTTTTTCTGCACTGCAACTTTACGAACAGCCCTTATTTTCTTGCGATTAGCTAATCCTGTCTGCGCGATACCTCGTATTGATTCGCCCGATCGTAGGCATACAATAATTTGCCGAATTTCATACATTTCAAAACTTCTCCTGGCCATAAGTACTCTCCTTGATTGTGATCAAGAAAATTGTACTAACATGTTATTGAAGTTTGATATGCCAGGTGGGTCCATTATGCTGCGGTCGGAAAGGTCCCTATGGGGTGCTGATTAACACTCTGTATCACCAATTTTAAGACCCAGAATCTCTCGGTGTCCATCTTCCCTTATGCCTGAGATGATAAGGACCGCCCTTGAAACCACTCGATCGCCTTCACGGCTTTTAATAAATGTGGCATCAACCATAATAAACGGAAATGTAGCCTCATCAAGACGGCGTTCATTAAATACGCGTACTTTTGGGTCGAGCCCTGCACACAATTGACTGACGGTTGATTTAGAAAAGCTAACACCACAAAGCTCTTCCGTAATATTAGTGACTTTGCGTGTGGATACGCCATTGACCACCATTTCCATCAAAGCCAGCACAAAGGCTTGTTCACTACGCTAATAGCGTTTAAATATCTCGGTTGAAAACGACCCATCTCGTGTCTGTGGAACCTGTAGGACAACAGGGCCAACCCGTGTATACAGTTGCCGTGCCCGATAACCATTGCGGTAGCTCACACGTTCTTCTGAGCGCTCGTAACGTTCCGCACCCAATGAATCACTCACTTGTGCCTCTAACACTTGGTTTAAAACGGTTTCAATCAGCTTCGCCAAGCCATCTTGGCCTGATAAAAGTTCTGGCAGCAGCTCTTTTCCTACGGTAACATTGTAATCCGTCATCGCTATTCTCCTCGGTTGTTATTTTGTTTCGCAACTCAATAGTACCGAATTTTAGCGATGACTCAATTCCTAATTTGTCATCCCGAATTTACAGCAGTTTACGGACATAACCACAATTGATGCCCATCGTAAGAATAATGGTGAAAAGGAAAGTGTATCAACTCCATGGGTTTACGAATTGATTTTGTCATATGCTGACTTTTATAAAGGATCTAAGATCACCCGAAATATGCTCTTCTTTTATTTCAAACGTTTTGCGACAGAATCGTAATTTGTTCGTTAGCTAACCACTTGATCTGTTTTGTGTCGGCATTCAGGCTCGGTAGTAAGTATAAATCGAGATTAAACGTCTCATTTCCATTCTTGTTTTTTACTGGGATTAATATTTTCAAGATTTTCCTTCGCGTTCTCGTCCACTGTGAATAGATAATAATTTGAAACATATGGGGATTTGGTTTTATAATTTTTTATGCTTCTATTTGTTGGACGAAGCGCTTTGGGTTGTTTTATCTGGTCATTGGTCTCATCTTTACTATCTTTTTTATAATCATTGCTCGACAGCGAACATGGGAAGCCATAGGCAGGACCGGGCTCTCCAAATAGCATACAAGATACCCTGTCTGGATAATCAGCTGTTTTACTCTCACTCAAACTGTTGATATCTTCTTCCCAAGGAATGAAGTCTTTATTTTTACAGCAAAGTTTGAGGTTGAATTTCTGGCAATGCAATAGTTTCAATAGTTCATCACAAATTTTTTCAGGGAGTACTTGTAGCCAATTTAACTGCCTTTGAGTTGTCTTAATCTCTTTGACAAGGCTCTCAAAGACTTCAGTTTGTTGAGTTTTTTTAACCAGGTCTTTGTTCAGCGACTTGAGTGTTCTATTGAGTATGGCACGTTGTTTCTCTAAGGCTTTCAGTTGGGTTGTTACGGAGTCGTCTTGTACTCTACTTAGTATTTCTGCATGCAGATAATTTGTTTCAACCCGTCTTGTTAGTTTAGTAATATTCTGAAACATAAGCTGTCTATCTATAACTAAGCGCTCTAACTTTTGGGTTCTATTTTTTAATTGTTCAATAGTTTTTTCTAGTGTTGTTTTATGTTTCAAACTAGCCTTGTCCAATGCTGACTGAAGACTAAGTGCTCGGCCATCTTTCATTAGTTGGCAAGCAGCTGTTATCCAATATGTGAAATTATAACCTTCGGCATTAAATGGGGATCTATGGAGAACGTAAGATTTGTTAAACTGACTAAACAGGGAAGGCGGAACGTCCCCCCTGGGGCTTACTTTATTTCTGCGGAAAGCAATGTGAGCGGTCTGATAATGCAGTGCAGTATTGGTTTGAGCGCTCTCCAGATAATGCAAAATTTCATCTGGATTTATTAAATACTCGCTATTTATATTGAATAAATTCATAAACATGGTTGCGCCCCTATTAAAATCCCTACATCCACATCTGGATTAATCGCGATCTCCTGGTATATTTTATATTCATACAGATCATTTTGCAAGCTAAATAGGGCGCGCAAGTTGTATCATAAATAATGTTACTGAAAACGGGAGGTTTTAGATTCGTTGCCGAATGTTACCGAAAGAAGAACAACAATAAGGGGTATTTTTTATGAGGCAACTCGGAGCCTACATCCGTACTATAGCGGGCGCAAAATCTAGACCATTTTAACAAAAAGTTAAGATATAATTTCTCGCTCAATTTCTATTATCATTAAGCCACGGCACAGCCGGGGACGGCGATGACCGTGACGTGATTCCGGGCAGCTTTTGTTGCCCGAATCCTACACCCTGTTTATTCGAATCACGTCTTCAAATATCCTGGGGTTTGGGGCAGAGCCCCATTACACACAACGGCGCGATAGCGCACCATTTAGTGTAATATTTTTCTATGAATCTCGCTGGGTGTTCGCCCGTTAAGACTTTGGTGCGGTCTTTCGTAATTATAAAAACGGTAGTATTCTCTTATCGCATCCCTTACTGAGACTACGTTTTCCCACTCCTGTAGGTATATGCATTCATACTTTGTTGAGCGCCATAGACGTTCAACAAAAATATTGTCTGCCCAGCGGCCTTTACCGTCCATGCTGATATCAATCTGATGCTTTTTAAGAACATCAGTGAAATCCTTGCTTGTAAACTGCGACCCCTGATCGGTGTTAAATATATCACAACGTGAGTGAGCCAATACTCGCTCAAGCGTTTCCACACAAAAATCAGCCTCCATATTGATGCTGAGCTGCCAATCCAGCACAAAACGGCTGTACCAGTCTATGACGGCGATTAAATACACAAACCCGTGTTTCAGCCGAATGTAGGTTATATCCGTGCTGAAAACCTGACATGGTCGTACAATCTCGACGTCATGTAACAGATATGGATATACCTTATGCTCCGGGTGCGGTTTACTCGTATGCGGGCCTGGTGCAAGTGAGTGTAACCCCATGTGCTCGTAGGCCCATCGTGTCTCATGGCGTTTACATGGCTGATTATGCAAGGAAATATAATCGCTCATTTGCCTTGTACCAAAAAACGGGTATTTCGTGTAAATTTCATCGACCAAGCGTAGCAATGCCAGCTGCTCATCGCTGAACACTTTGGGCCGTGGTGCATAATAAACACTGGAACGGCTTAGATCCAGTATTTCGCACTGTTGGCGCACCGATAACAAGGGATGACGGGTTTCAATCCAGCCGAGTCGATCATCCACTGAACACCTCAGACTTTTTTTTTAGAAAATCATTTTCTACTTTTAAACGGCCAATTTGTTCATATAATTCACCAAGTTGGTTTTCATAATCAGTAGTCTCCGATTTGTTCTTATCACTAAATAAATCCGGAAACAGCGCCAACGCTTGTTTTTTCCATGCATTAATTTGAGTCGCATGGGCTCCATATTTTGAGCTAATTTGTGCTAATGTTAGTTCGGCTTTAATCGCCTCCAGCGCAATTTTCGCCTTTTCTGCTGGAGTGTATTTTTTACGCTTTTCGCTCATTATTGTAACCTTGTTTATGAGCGAGGATTATATCTTAATTACCCTGCTTTAGTGGTCTGAATTTCTTGACCCACTATATACAGTCTTTTCCAAAATCAAAATGAGTCTGGAAGGCTGAGCAAATTATGCTCTTTTTAGGCTGTCTTCATGGATATGTTTAAATAGTAAACTTTGTTGTTTCTGCAGAAAATCAGCAGCTTCATTATCAGTCATTGCTCTAGCTATGTCATCCAGATCTTTAAAGGTAAGACCTTCCTTTAGATATTGCTCGGCCTGTGGCAGAGATTTAAGTTTATCATAGGGCGTCATCATATTTTTATACTCATATTTCTTCTTTTGCTTGCCTTTAGAGTCAATGATAATCGTTGGATATAAACAAAGTCGGTGGTAATTAACATAGGGATTTAGGGCTGCTTGATTAAACTGATTTAACCGTTCAGCATAGCGCTGAGGGATATGTGTATAACCAAATACCTTGCGAACAACAGCCGCATTTTTCCCTTCAGCTAATGCGTTGTCGTTAGACTGTCTTGGGCGTGACTTGGTAAATTCAATCAATAGCTTTCCTAGCAGCCTTGCTACGGTTTTATTAACATATTCGCTACCATTGTCTGAGTGAAAGTTAATGATATTAAATGGAAACGAGGCCAACAAAATTTCCAATGCAGGGATCAAATAGGCCTCTGATATCTTTTCAACACTCACAACGACTTCAAATTGCGTAACCTCATCAACAGCATTAATGTGATAAACACCCTTGCAGCCATCAAGATTTCCCTGATGGACTGTATCAATGCGAATGTAGCCAGGCTTCCCATTTGCTTGGGGTTTGCGCCGCTCACCTATATGACTGCCTTTGGTGCTCTTTGTTTTTTCATAATGATAACGGTGTTTTTTATAACCCAAGGACTTTCGTAGATTGTAAATATGAGAAACAGAAATATAGGATAATCGTTCATATGCCATGTCATCAAAACAATGATAGGCGCGTTCGCACAGCTTCTTTATCATAAAGCCATTCGGGGTATCGTGGCGTTGATCCAATTCAGCTAATAACTGAATATCTACTTCTGTATAAAACTTCTCAAGCCCATTGACCGTCTTCTGGCAACGTTTCAGTACGCCTTCTTCAACATAGCGCTGGATCATCCGTGTTAGTTGCTGACGTGAATAACCACTTACCTTCATCAAAAACTGGATAACTATCCCTTTATCACGGCGTTTAAGTCGGGCGTATCTGTATTGCTTTAACACGCGTTCCACAAACTGGTAACGCTCGTCTTTACTTGATGCAACAGCAAATGCAATTGCTTGGCTACCGTTTATAAATGATTCCATTTGTTCTATGGTCTTTAGATTATCTAGTTTCATGATCGTATTCATCCTCCGATCATGAAGACAACTCCGTGCTTGTCCAGACTCATTTCATCTTGGAATCACGCACCCTCCTTCAGACTCATTTCATTTTGGAAAACTCTCGTACTGTAGCGGCAATTTAGAAATGTCCCCTTTGGGCAAAATAGAAATGTCCCCTTTTGGTCTCGGTGAATCTAGTCTTTAAGTAGGCAAATATCATCGAGGACGGAAAATGCTCTTAAAGGGGTTATTAGCGATGAGCACAAAGGAGATAGAGCGCTTATCCATCATTGAAAAAATAATTGATAAGCGATTAACGCAGAAGATTGCAGCGCAGCATCTTGGGTTGACGGTAAGACAAATAAAACGTTTGGTAAGGAACTATAAGCAGTATGGTGCAGAAGGATTACAATCAAAACAGCGAGGCTGTCCAAGTAATCGGAAGCATAGCGATGAAAAAATAGAAGTAATCAAAACATTAATAGAAACGCATTATTATGATTTTGGACCTAAATTTGCTGCTGAAAAGCTCTATGAAAAACATGGTATTAAAGTCAGCAAAGAGACATTGAGACAATGGATGGTTGAATGGGGCTTCTGGAAAGCAAATCGTCAGAAGCAAGCCCAAATTCATCCTCAGCGAGATCGTCGCGATTGTTTTGGTGAGCTTACCCAAATAGATGGCTCTCCTCACCCCTGGTTCGAAGACCGAGGACCTAAATGTTGTTTATTGGTCGCTATTGACGATGCAACCAGCCAGTTATGCAGCCTGCACTTTGAACCCACTGAAACAACCGCTGGTTATTTTAAATTAATGCATAAGTATATTGTTGAGCATGGAATCCCTTTAGCTACTTACAGTGATCGACACGGTATATTCCGGATTAATCTACCTACAGCCTCAGAAGACACAGAAACACAATTTGGACGTGCAGCAGGCCAACTGGGTATCGAGTTGATTTGCGCTCACAGCCCTGAAGCGAAAGGTCGCGTAGAACGCGCTAATCAGACACTGCAGGATCGATTAGTGAAAGAGATGCGATTACTTGGGATCAGCGATATAGAGTCTGCTAATGCGTATTTACCGACGTATATAAAGGATCACAATAGCCGTTTTGCAGTGGAAGCCAGAAGTTCAGAGAACGCACACCGTAAGGATTTGCCAACGGATGAAGAGATGAATCTGATTTTGAGCTACCAAGATGAGCGGAAAATCTCAAAAAATCTAGAAATAAGCTATGAAAATGTGATTTATCAAATTAAAACAAACACAAAAGGCTATAGGTTACAGCACTCGATGGTTACTGTTTGCAAAGATCTAAATGATGTAGTCACTTTAGTATGCCAAGGAAAAATATTAGATTACACCTGCCATGAGAGAGCAAAACCTAATGCTGCTATTGTTGATGCCAAACAACTAGAGTCGAAAGTAGATACGATAAGGAATAATGCTAAAAAGTATACGCCACCAGCGAATCATCCATGGCGACATTTCATTATCAATCCAACAGCAACAGAAGCTTATGCTCAAAAAACGCCAACAAATGGCGTAATTTAGAATATATTGTATAATTAAATTACGGAACAGCCGGGGACGGCAATGACCGTGAGGGGATTGAGCTGCTGTTTATCTTCAGCCGCCAAGACCAAAATGGCTGCTTCGCAGGGCTATTTAAAATGGGGACTCTGTCCCCAAACCCCTGGGATATTTTTAGAGGGGATTAATGTTACAAGGTGACATTTCTAAATTGCCCGAAAGGGGACATTTCTATTTTGCTCCGACAGGAAAACTCTCGTACTTGACGCCAATAAGTCCTAACTGTATAATAATGGGCCTGTATGATTTAGAGATTTAAGCGCTATGCCTCGTCGTGAAGCCAAAGATAACTCAGAGCAATGCTCGCCACAATCTGAATTTCAACACCCTTTAGCAACAGCCATCCCGATGGGTAGCTTTCATGAGCACAAAGAACATGTTGGCTCAACTATAAACGACGTTAATTCAATATTGCGGGCATTTCAAAAAAAGAACCCTTGGATAACGTTTACAGATGATGTGTATACATACAACAATTGGCCAGACAAGATAGACTGGAACTTTGTGTTATTTAAAATTCAACAATCCAGGATCCATTTACATACCCACGTTCAGCTTTTATTACTAGCGGGTATTGTAATTAACGACATCGGTTTGCTCAAAAATGTTAACGATTCGCATGGCGCCAATGCGTTGCACTACGCTGCATTTAGTGGTAATCCCAACGCGGTCGCAGCGTTAATCGTCTTAGGCTTTGATAAGGAGGTGAAAGACAAGGAGGGTGCAACCGCATTACACTATGCCGCGTGGAGTGGTAATCCTAACGCGGTCAAAGCGTTACTCGCCTTAGGCTTTGATAAGGAGGCGAAAGACAATGAGGGTGCAACCGCTTTTCACTTTGCCGCCGCAAGTGGCTATGCAGGTGCGGTCAAGGCATTGATAACCTTAGGCTTTGATAAAGACACGAAAGACAATTGTGGCGTAACAGCTTTGCACGAAGTCGCTTCAATAGGTGATGTGGGTATGGTGGGGGCGTTAATCGCATTAGGTTGTGATAAGGACGTTAAAGATAATAATGGAGACACCATTTTACACAAGGCTGCCTATTCTGGCAGTCGTTCATTAATGACCATGCTGATTGAGCGATATGGATTAAATCCAGATGTTAAAAACAAAGCGGGTAAGGGCATATTAGATTGGGCAAAGAAAGGAAAATATCAAAGGGCCATTGATTTTTGCATGAACACAACCCACACAAGTCAATTGTATCGAAATTATTTAGCGTCGTTTATAGCCCCAGCAATTCCATATGAAGTGGCTATCCCTGATCTTGCAAATATCATTGGAAATTATGCAGGCGCTAAAGATTATGCCGAGCAATTGTGTCATGAGATCATCGTGCAACAAGGAATAAAAAAACGCAATGAAGTTTTAAAGCCCCTCATCGATTTTTCTGATAATGACGTGCGCAACGATACCAGCGGCAGGATGGTGCTCAATGAAATACTGGCTAAAAAAACGTTGGCTATTCCCGACATAGAGCGACAATTAGACGCTTTACTAGAGGACAAGTATCATAAGGATGAGCCCTATAGCTATTCATTGCTGCAATGCCGGTTTAATACAGCTAAAAAAACCGGTCGCGCTCCAGGATGCACTGCAAGTAACCGAGTACTAATAAGATTAAATGATAATCTTGAATCAACTGTAAAAGACTTGCAAATATTGCTGGAAACGCATCAAAAATGTCTGCCAGCGCACCATGGATTACAGATTGCTAATCAGGGATTGCAAGCGAATCATGAGTTTCAATATAAATTATTAATCGCGTTATCCGCTGTAAGTGTTGTCGCATTGATTGTAGGTGCATGGGCTGCGTTGGATGCGGGTCAGGAAGGAGCTGGAGGCGCATTAATAGCTGTGAACGTTGTTGTGGCTGGATTGGTATGCTACAGCATCTATAATAACAGCCGAACTCGAGCTAAGGTTCAGGATGAAGCTAAACATGAGGAAGTAGCACTTCCTGCTGATGTTCCATAATCTCGATTGTCGGTCTTTTCCCGGACATAATTGACAGGTGAATGTTATGCCTCAAAGATACATCTAATTACCTATAATCAACGATCTCCGCACCAAACCGCACAAAGTAAATTCACACTGACTACGCGGATAGCTTGCACCACCCAGTTGCCTCATAAGTAAATGTTACCCAAGGGTCTTTTCGTTGCCTCATAACTCATGTTACCGAACTGAGACTTGATTAACATAAATATCCTCTATAAATATCCTAGCGGGGTGAAGGGGCCGGTAATGAGGCCCCTTCGTTTATATCCTCACGGTCATCGCCGTCCCCGGCTGCACCGTATGTTTAAATATAGCGCATTTTTGAATCGGTTTTGATATTTACCAATGAAAAAATTCGTTTTAATTTTTTTTGGATCGTTTTCTGTAGCATAAACGGGTTCAGTTGATTGTAAGCTTCTGTTAGTTCTTTTTTCTTGTCCTCACTGATATGTTCTGACTTAATTAAGCGTTGATAAGGTGTTTCTGGCTTGCTATGTTTCCTTATAATTTTGGCTTGAACCCTCTGTTTTTCAATAAGTTTAAAGTTGGGAAGAAAAAAATTATTCATTTGGGACACTTCATTTTTATAAAGGTCATTCATCAACTCAACAAGGGCTTCATTATCAAGGCGAGAATAACCCATTAATTGCCTTACATGAGTCCAATTTTTTTGCTCAACATGGGCATTATCATCACTATGATAAGGCCTAGAACGAGTAAAATGGATCCTATGAGCACCTGCCTCGTTCGAAAAATAATGCATTAAATGCCAATTGAGAAATTCAGAGCCATTATCACAATCAAATCCCAAAATAAGAAAAGGTAAGTTCTCTTCAATATCTTTTATCTGCGATACCACGCCAGTAGCCCCTTTGTTCCAAACGGCTCTAAGCTCAGTCCATCCGCAGTTTATATCGGTCATCGTTAGACTCCATACAAAGCTGCCATTCAGGGATGACCCACAGTGAGCCACCGTATCCGCTTCTAGATAGCCAGGCCTGTCTTCATCCCACTGATTTGTTTTTACTGGAATATGTTTTTTTAATATACTGCCAGGCTTTGTGCCACCGTATGAACGTTTATATTTCACGCGCAATGGGATGAGCAATCGGTCGATGGTTGCAGCGCTCATCGATAATAAACCCTCATATACCCCGGGATCTAATGCACCATAAGCCTCACCATAATAAGGCAACCAAAGCGGCAAGGCCATTTTCAATCGTTTTCCACAAAGTTGGTCGCTTAATAGCCAAATCCGCTTTAATGGCTCCAGATAAAGATTTTCTGGATATATGCTAGGCCTACCTGTCTTTATTTTACGTTTCTGCTTCTTTGGGACAGCATTCAGCAATCGAATAGCATGCTTCTTGTGATAGCCACTCGATTCACATAATTCTTGCAGGATGATGCCTTTATCACGCTTTCCTGCAGCATGGTAACGTTTAGACAAATTTTTTAAGTAAAGCTCCATCGATAACTTCCCCATAAAAAATGTCCCTTATTATTATTTTTCTTCGGTAACATAAGTTATGAGGCAACGAATCTAAAATTTCCTGTTTTCGGTAACATTTCTTTTGAGGCAACTCGCCACAAACGCCTGGTTTTGACAAAAACCAAAAAATTGAACTATTATTATACAATAACACCTAATACTGCGAGGCGGTTTGTATGTGTAAGCTGCGGGATGTTGTGATTTTTTTTGCTGGCGCTGAATTTTTTCATACCATAAGCCATATTTTTTTACCTTATTTCATTACAATGCCTTTAGATATGCGCTTCATGATCTTAACAACCAAATTAAATTTTTGGGTAATAGGAATCAATGCCATAATTACTATAGCTCTTTTATGGTGGGCGTATAATCTTAGGGGAAAACAGCCATATTAAACTTTTAGAGAGCAGCGGAACAAGAATCCCACCTAGCGGTCTTTGTGTGTACAGAGAGGTTCGGCAACGCCAGTCTGAATGGGGTCTCTTCTTTTTCAATAAAATTGCTTGTGCGTAAAACTGGCCACAGACCAGAGCACCTTAGTTCACGATGAGCAGGAGTGTCGATCAAAAACACAAATTTTTTGATCGACGAGTTTCTTTGCTTTATACATTGCTATATCCGCATCTTTCAATACAGACTCAATTGATTGGAGTTCCGGTGTGATAATTTTCAGACCAATGCTTACACCAACCTGAAAATGGTTTTTTTTAAACTTAATTGGTTTCATAAATGAATTGATTATGCGTTGAGCGACTAACTGTGCTTTATGAACCGCTTCTGCGCCATCATCATCAATCATATTAAGTAAGATAATGAACTCATCCCCTCCAATACGACAAACAACATTCGCTTTCCTGACCATATTTGTCAAGCGCCTTGCTACCTCAACCAACACAGCATCTCCAGCATCATGTCCAAACTCGTCATTAATTATTTTAAATTTATCAAGATCTATTGATAACAGTGCTCCGTAATTATTTTGCCTAATATTGATTGATAAAAACCTGTTGAAATGTTCAATCAGTGCGCGGCGATTTCCCAATTGAGTTAATTCATCGATAAGCGCCAAACGATGAATACGAGCAAGTAGCTCATCGTTAGCAACGATATAAGGACTAATCACTTTAAAATAAATCATCGGAGTGGTTATTAAAACCAATAATGACGCATCCAAGATTGTTTCAATAATTGGAGGTAAACTTGTCAAGATATAACTTAAAAACAACATAATTAACAATTCAATAGTTGCAAAAATTACTGCAATACGTATGATAATTTGCTTTTTTATTGGTATAACTATGATGCTCTCCTTTATGCACTTAATTAAAAAAGGGTGCTTTACAGTAAATCCAGTAATACCCGTGATTTCTAATATGGGAGCACGTTAACCAAAATTTCATTGTATCCACTGACAGATAATATGGATGCATTTTTCAGATTAGTTTGTAGAAAATTGAGGGCAGACATACCAATAGGGGGTAGGCATAATTACGTTCACAGGTGAGTGCATGGCATTATCTAGTAAAGCCTAGTATGTGAGAGAAATCAAGCGAAGTTCTGGCGCGGGATCCATAGACCCGCGAACCTTGCTAGTTTCTATTAGAACGACGCGCGAGCCTTGATGTGTAGCCTATTTATTAAATTAAATCTGCGCAATGCAGCCCCATTCCTTATCCCAAGTTAGTTTTTTCAAGTGCTTATTTTTCTGGAGTAGACTGATAAGGGGTGAAACCGAGTCTGAGTTGCAGGCTAGAATTACCATGTTAGCCGTTCCTTTTACAGGTATGGCGACAGTACTGCAATTGAAAATTTTGCGAACATGAGAAAATACAGGCCGTTGCTCGTGTATATTTGCTAAATTGACGGCAAGTACGCCGTCTGGTAATAACAATCGATAACAATGAGCAAAGAAATGCTCGTTGTTGCAGTGTGCGGGGAATGAGTAGGCATCGGAGAGATCAAGCAGTAAATGCTGATATTGAGACTCGCATTGCTGCACAAAAATGTTGGCGTCTTGATGTACAATTTTTAAATTTTGTAATTGGTCAATCATGAAGTAAGTTTTTGCGGTGTCAATTACATCTTGACTGCTTTCAACGGCTATTATTTGCGATTTTCCCAGAAAAGCACTTAACACATGTGCAACGCCTGCTCCCCCTAATCCTAATAAACAACAATCCGCGGGTTGTTCTTTTACGGCGACTATCAGCGGGTTTATATAAACGAGCCCGGGTTGGTATGAATGGTGTCTGTTTATCAGTGTTTGTACGGCATCACTTCCGAATGTCATCCAGCGATATAAATGGTTTTGATATACTTTACACCCGCCGGGTGATTGATAAATACAGCGTCCGACTAGGGTTTTCCAGATCATGCTGTAGTCTTTTCAAGCTGGAATGGGTAAATATTGCCTAAACACAGTATGCGCGTCAGCTCATCCAACGCGGTAAAATTTTCATCTATCAATGCCGGATCATCCAAATCATCTGGATGCAAGTGCGTACGGTAATGACGTTGCACCCAGTCGTCCAGGGTATCCAATAGTGCATCATCAACTAAAACACCTTGATGCATCGCGGCTAATTCTTGCTCCGTTAAAGGGAGCCGCAAACGCAGGCAAGCAGGACCGCCACCATTGGACATGCTTTGCTTGAGATCCATGAAATGTACTTGTGTGATGGGATTGTCGTCGCAGGTGATTAACTCTCTTATAAGCTTATGAATACGTGGCTGATGCTCACATTCAGCGGGTGCAATTAAAGCCATTTTCTTAGCGCCATGCCCCGGCAAGGTAACTAATTGTGAGTTAAACAAATAACTTTTTACAGCATCTACCACGGTTAACTGTTTGTTGCTGACTTCAATAATGTGTAAAGGGAAGGTCGTAATACGGTTTAACTCCGCCAAAATACTCTGTTGATGAACGAAGGCTTCCTCATGGATTAACAATACGGATTCATTTGCCACTGCAATGACGTCGTTATGAAATACGCCCTGGTCGATTGCATGCGGGTTTTGTGAGGCAAATATCACCTGATTTGGATTTAATAGGTGCCGTCTGGCAATGGCTTGTGACGCTTCTAATGTTTGTCTTGCCGGAAAACGAATTGGGGCGGGTGAAGTGTTATTCGCGGGTAAGGCGCGCTTACCATACACAAAAAGATTAATGCCCTGGCTGGCGTGATCGGCACATAAACGATTATGATTAGCGGCACCTTCATCGCTGGTAATCATTGTTTTTGGCAGGGGGGGGTGATGGTGGAAATACCGCTGTTCCGCAAAGAGAGATTGCAGCAATTTCCAGGAAAAATCAGCTTCTTGATGGCGATGTAAATTACTGATCAGATTGGCTGGAGTAAAATGTACACGTTTATCTTCAGTATCCGCACTCGCTGAGATCGTAGCCGTGTTCGCCGCCCACATGCTTGAAGCGGAATATGAGGCGCCTAACAAATTTGGATCGGTGCGTTTGGCTTTACGTACTTGCTCAGCGGGAGTACCGGTAAATCCTAGTTGATGCAATAGATGCAAGTTAGGACGTTGATGAGGAGGTATTACCGCTTGCTTAAGTCCTAAGTGATGTAATAGACGCATTTTTTCCAGACCCTGACGTGCGGCGGCGGCGGGATTTGCAATGGTCAACGCATTGGACATCGAAGCAATATTCCCTGCTGAAAGTCCTGCATAGTGATGACTTGGTCCGACCAAGCCATCCATATTTAATTCATATGTTTTCATCACTAACTTCCTTGTGAGCAAATTGATGGTTATGCCATCAGCGTTTATATGCCGGGCTCTGAGTAGGTAACATCGACAGTCTCTCGAAATGATTACCGTCAAGATGAATAATATCAATGGGGTCATCGTCTTTATTTTTTGAAAATACACTTTCCATTCGTAGCAAATACAATGTATCCGGGTCTGAATCTATCGATGCAGGTTGAGTATTAACCCGCCAAATTCTCAATGTACGGTTGGTCACTTTTGCCCATGCAGCGGCAACGCGAATACCCATCCACTCCTTTTTTATATTGACTTCTATATAATCAGAGACGGCTTGTTTACTATATAAAAACGCTTCAAGTTGGAACTCGGCTTTTTTTAAATCAATTGAAGCGTTCTTTAGTTCTTCGATAGCCGCATATTCTTGATTATCATTGATTCCATAGTGCTTGGATAATGATTTTTTAATATTATCAGGCAGTTCATTTCCATCAACGCTGTTACTATAAATATTAATTAATTCATGTGTATTGCTTGTTTCATTGGTTTTACCCAAGATATTTAAATGCCTCTTGATCAGCATTGTTTCATTATTTCGTGCTGTGTCGACTGTGTGTATACACTCTTGCAACTTTCTCATAGCATAAGGGCTTAGTTTTAATTGATTCTCGCTATAATCGTTATGAATTTGGCCACCAATTAGTTTGCGAAGCTCAAGATTATTAATATTCTCATTTAATATGGTTTCAAGCTTTTCTCGCGTAGTGTTTAGTGAAATATAGCCACAGCTTCCTGGAGTGCTATTCAATTTATCAACACCATTATTACTTATCTTGCAAAAGAAAATCTTTTCTCCGGCAAAGGTGCCGCGCAGTATTTCTGTTTGTTGAGTAAAATTGGAAATATTTTTTGCAAAAAACGAGTATGAACTAGTCATGCTTTCTGATGTTGTAGTTAGCAGGGGATAGCTTGTTGCGCTCTGCACTTGTTCGTGGCGTAATAAACGCAGCCTTTCTCTGGTTTTGGTTTCAATAAATTGGTGTCTGGCAAACTCCAGTAATTTATCAGCAATAGGCCAAGTTAGTATCCTCATCATGAATACTTGTGGCGAGCGAAAAGATTGCGATAGCTTTGCAGAATCTTCCGCAGTATTCGTTGAACGTGTTCTTGTTTTCTTCACTTGCAATGGTTTTCTTTCTGCATCCTGATTTTCTATCAATTTTAACTTTCTTTTTTTGATGTTTTCAGGATGGTTTGTGTTTTCAACGGGTGGTGTCGACGCCAGTGTATCTCTTACGTGTTTGATGTATCTTTGATAATCAGGCGCAAATTCATTCGCTTCGTTCAAATAGATCTTATAAAGTTCTTTGTTCGCTGGATCCAGTTTTTCCGCTATCACTGCGTCACTGCCTGCACCTACATAATCATTATTGAAAAGCTTAATCGCGGCTCGGCTAGCATAATAGCAGGGGCTAACAGGATTTAACCCAATAGCGATAGTCAAATCATTAATTGCACCATGAAGATCGGCATCAATCAATCTGATGTCGATGAGTCTTTTATAATACCAGGGGTCACCAGGATTTAAGATAATCGCGGCAAGTAAGTCATCAATGCCATCTTTTAAATTTCCCGCCTGTAATTTACTATTACTTTGCTTTAAATAATTTAAAGGCTGATAAGGACTAGACCAAACCTCAGCATTATGTTCGTAGATTGGGTACTGTAAATGGATATTACTTAATTTTCCCAACGTATTTTTAGCGTCATTAACAAGAGTATCCCTCGTTTCTTGTGCTTCATTTTTATTACTACCGTGTGGCATGAACTTCTCATTTCTTTATGGCATTGGATCCGTCTAGTTTAACTAAGTAACCCCGATAAAACACTCGAATTTTTACCAGTAAGCTCACATTGAGGTAGTTCTTCTGCTCGAACGCTTTAACCAGCGCCACATTAGTTTATTTTTGATTTTTTCTACTAAAAACAAATAGGACATCGTAGCTAATATTAAAAACGCAAAAAATGAGCTTGGCAATGGAACGAACCCTAGTGCGGTGGCTAGTGGGCTATAGGGCAAGATTATTCCAGTGGCGACTACGGCGAGTACCGTTATTGTTAATGGTAAGCTTGGTCGGCTTTTAAATGGGTTTTTTACCGTTCTTATTACAAAAATGACTAATGCCTGCGTTGCCAATGATTCGACAAACCAGCCTGTTTGAAATAATGATTCTGATGCATGAAATAATTTGAGCATGACATAAAATGTCATGAAATCAAATAAAGAACTGACTGGGCCAATATAAAACATAAAACGTTTGATAATATCAATGTCCCAGTGTTTGGGTTTCAGTACAAAACTGCTGTCTACTGTATCCGTGGGGATCGTGATTTGTGATACATCATAGAGAAGATTATTTAACAGAATCTGTGTGGGTTTCATGGGTAGAAACGGTAAAAATGGCACAGAGAGCGCCATGCTCAGCATGTTACCAAAATTAGAGCTCGTGCCCATCATTAAGTACTTCATAACATTGCCAAATGATTTCCGACCTTCCATAATCCCGTTCAACAATACTCTTAAATTATTTTCCAATAAAATAATGTCAGCGGCTTCTTGTGCCACATCGACAGCACCAAAAACAGAAATACCTACATCAGCCGTATGTAATGATGGGGCGTCGTTGATACCATCACCGATATAACCAACTACATGACCTCGTGAGCGCAAGGCACTAATGATAAGTTGCTTTTGTTGAGGCGATACGCGTGCAAACACATGCGTCTCCTCGGCTAGTTTTGCTAACGCCGGGAAGGTGAGGTGCTCAATTTCATCACCAACGATTATTTTGGGCGATGTGATGCCGACTTCATCGCAAATATGACGCGTAACAAGATCATTATCACCGGTTAATATTTTTATTTTGACTCCGGCATGTTCCAGCTCCGCAATCATCGCGGTAGCGTCAGCTAACGGCGGATCAACAAACGTCAAAAAGCCGGCTAAAATTAAATCTTTTTCATCTTTGGCTCGATAAGCTTCCTGGATGGCCATTTCACGATAAGCAACAGCCAGTACACGATATCCCTGCTGACTTAATGATTCAAATTGAGCCTTATACTGTTGATGAGCTTTATCATCAAGCAAGTGGGTTTTACCGGCGATCATGTATTTGGAACATCGTGTGATCAGCTGCTCTGGGGCGCCTTTGGTAATGAGTAACGGCGTACCATTTTGATCAACAACAACACTGGAACATCGTCTTTCAAAGTCAAAAGGAATTTCGTCAATTTTGGTATAAGGTTGAGTGTCGGGATGATCGTGCTGCAATATGGCCACATCCAACGGATTGATATCTGCTTTCTTCAAAACAGCGGTATCTATTGCGTTTGAAATGTTTGTTCCGAATAAACTATTGAGATATGCAAATAGCATGACATATTCCGATTTTTTTCCAGTCAAATCGATGGCTTGCTCAAGCGTCATTACCCCCGTTGTTAACGTACCGGTTTTATCGCTGCACAAGATGTCAATGCTGCCGAAATTTTGAATCGCTGCTAAATTTTTTACAATAACGTTCTGCTTTGACATGCGTATTGCACCGGTTGCCAAGGTTACAGTCGTAATCATTGGCAAGAACTCTGGAGTAAGCCCTACTGCAAGTGCTATAGCAAAAAGTAGGGACTCCATAGGTGGGTGTTCAAGATAAATGTTGACAAAAAAAACAAAGAGCACCAGGAATATCACCGTCTTCATGATAAAAAGACCAAACTGCATAATACCTTTTTCAAATTCAGTTGGAGGTGGGGTTGTTATTAAACTTTCAGCGATTTGGCCAAATAAAGTGTTTTTTCCAGTTTCCACAACCAAAGCTATTGCATTTCCATTGACAACGGAGGACCCGGAGAATACCGCATTGATGGCTTCGGCCGGGTTTTTTGGAGCAACCGCTAATACAACGGACTCTTTTTCAACAGGTAATGATTCACCTGTGAGTGCTGCTTGCTGGACATGTAAATCTTTAGCACGGATTAACAGGCAGTCTGCGGGTACTTTATCGCCGGCAACCAGGTTAATAATATCGCCGGGTACTAGTTCGCGACAAAGGAGATCCATGCGCTTACCATCACGCAGCACATTAGCAGTTGTTGCTACTTGTTCTTGCAATTTTTCAACGGCTAGCAATGAACGATGTGATTGAAAATAATCTAAAACAATGCTGATGCTTACTACTGAAATTATAATAACTGTATTAACAATACTGCCTGTAAAGGCCGAAATTACAGCTGCTATTAATAAAATAGCGATGAGTGGGTTGGTGGAATGCGAAATTGCTTTTAAGACCAGAGAGCGGGGCGACTTTTGTTGAATCTCATTAGCGCCATATTCGTTAAAGCGTAATTTAGATTCGTTGAGGGTTAGACCATTCAAAGAGCTATTCATCAGAGCTAGTGCTTGTTCAGGGTTTAACGTTAATAATTCCTTTATCTCTCTTTGCATAATTCATCCTGAAAAGCACGCAATAAGTTTGGTGACATCGATTGTTGGGTTTGGAGATATCGCTACGCTTATAGAATAACGCCTGGCAACAGTTGACCCGGTATTGTCAGTTCCTCACGCTCCATACTTGCAATAGGGTAGGCACAGTAGTCGGTAGCAAAATAGGCACTGGGGCGATGGTTGCCGCTGCGGCCTATTCCGCCAAAGGGCAGCGTGCTGGCCGCACCAGTGGTCGGTCTATTCCAGTTGATAAGACCCGCATGCATAGTGTTGTAAAATTGTTGATAACGTGTTGCATTATCGCTAAATAACCCAGCAGCCAAACCGTAGCGAGTTTTATTGGCAAGCATCAATGCCTGTTCAAAATCATGGTAACGGTAAATTTGCACCAATGGTGCGAAAATTTCTTCATCAGCGGGGTTGGTGACAGTCGTCATGTCGATAATACCCGGGGAGAGTAGACCTGTATTATCAGCCAGTAATGACATGGTAAGCAGTGATTCGCCTCCTGATAACTGTAATTGTTGTTGCGCTTGCAAATGTGCCAAGGCATGTGAATGGCGGATAACTGGCCCCATAAATGGCTCAGGATCATTGGTAAATGGTCCAACGCGAAGATTTTGGCATAATTTAATAAAACGGGAGAGAAACTCATCACCCCATTCATTGTCTGTAATCATAAGACGTCTGGCACAGGTGCAGCGTTGACCTGCTGTAATCATAGTTGATAACAGGGTGTTGTAAACTGCTGCATCCATATTGTCTACAGTATCAATGACTAGCGGGTTATTTCCGCCCATTTCAAGTGCCAGAATAACGTCAGGCCTGTCACTCAATTGCTGGTTTATTTGTACACCACCCCGATAACTACCCGTAAAATACACGCCCTGGATATCCTGTTTTAATAGGGTTTTGGCGCAATCAGCGTCTCCTTGAATGCAATTGATAACGCCAGCAGGTAGCCCACTGTCATGCCAGCACTGAATAATAAATTCCGCAACAGCCGGTGTTAAATTACTCGGTTTGTAAACAATAGTATTACCTGCGAGCAAAGCAGGTACAATATGGCCGTTGCTTAAATGAGCGGGAAAATTGAACGGACCTAAAACGACCACAACACCATGGGGTTTGTAGCGAAGGTGGCTGGTTGCATCCGGGTTTTTTATTTCTTTTGGTGCATTGCGCTCCTGATAGGCCTGAATTGATAGCTTTACCTTAGTGATCACGGAAGTGACCTCCGTTTGAGCCTCCCAGAGCGGCTTCCCAGACTCCAGCGCAATGAGTTGAGCGAGCTCATTTCGTTTGATTTCAACTTGTTTGCTAAATGCTTGCATGTGTTTTGCACGTTCTTGAACATCAAGGTTAGACCAGCGTGCTAATGCATTATGTGCGGCAGCACACGCGGTTTTTATTTCCACAAGGGTAGCGTTTACGCCTTCCCAAATAATCGCGCCAGTGGCTGGGTTAACAGAGGAAAAGGCCGCTCCTTGTCCTGCTATCCAATTGCCATTTACATAATGGTGCATTGCTTTAATTGTTTTTAGAGTGTTGTTCATGACTTGCCTTCGGAAAAAGAGTTGTGTCACCGGTTTGTAAAGGCGCAATGCGAATACAGTCGCCTATTTTTAGTTGTAATAATTCGGCTGTTTCTTTACTTAATATGCATGCATTTTGTTTTTCAATAAACATGGCATGACTCACTGTTGCGCGAAATTTAAGCTTGGTATTTGATAATATAAAGCGTTTACTGCTCACCTCATCGATAATATTCTTTATCGTCATGATTTTACTGGCGGCAATAGTGCGAATTTTATCAAGCGGCGCCTCAATCGTGGGGCCGGCATCAAAAATATCGACATAATCGTTGTAGCGAAAGCCTTCACGTAACAAAATATTCATCGCAGACATGGATGATTGATGCGGTTTGCCGATTACTGCCTGGGCAGCAGGCGTCAAGGTTTTTATATAGAGAGGGTTTCTAGGTATTAAATCCGAGATGAATTGTTTATTTGTAGACACGGTAAGCTTATCAGCATCATAAAACGTCGTATGAAAAAAATGACTGCCAACTGCATCCCAAAATGGGGAGTGCCCTTCCGTATCACAAATGCCGCGAATCTCTGCAATGACGTGTGAGCAAAATCGGGAAGGGTAGTGAGCCATAAATAAGAAACGGGCAGTTGATAGCAATAATCCGTTGTAATTGTGGCGGTAGGTCGGATCTAGAAACAGGGTGCAAATTTCACTGCGTTCTTGATTATCATTCACCAGATTTAAAACGTCATAGTCACTGCGGATATTGAGCGAGTGACACATACTGCTGTGCCTTGATATTTTATAAGAGTAGAAAGGCAAGTCATGGCCAGTAGCCGCTTCAATCGCTGAGGTTCCGACGACTTTGTTATTGGCTGGGTTTTCAAGTACAAATAAATAGTACTCATTTTTCGGGTGGTTCACCGTTTGATTGAATGAAGAGGTAGACCAGGTCAGCCGTTTAGAGAGTATTTCCATGTCTTTTGGTAGAGTTGTAATTCCAATACCGCTTTGCTCCGCCAAATGATAAATTGCGGGTAAATCACTATTTTTTGCACTGCGAAATAACATCATTGTCATAACGCTCCGCCTTAATTAATGTAGTAAAACTTTAACACCACCTTGTTGATTTTGATATTATTTCACCATGTTAAAAATTATTTTATTCAAATATCCACGTCAGTTGATGATAATTTTTCAAGTCCGCCTTGAGCCAAGTCAACGAGCAGCAAGGCACTCAATGAGGCGCGTTCTACCAAGCTATCTAATAAGATAAACTCGCGCTGACTGTGAATATCTCCTCCGCGAACCCCCAAAGTATCCAGCACAGGTAAGCCATGATGAGCAAGATTATTGCCATCACAACAACCGCCACTATCTTGCCAGTCTAGCGTCAATCCTAGTTCTTGGCCGATGTGTTGAACACGGTAAAATAAACGTTCTGTGGAAGAGTTTACCCGTTTTACTGGGCGGCCGAACGAGCCATGAATAATGAGTGAATAACCATCCCGTTTCATTTTATTGATAATTTGGTCAAGTTGCTTGCGAATCCATTGTTCATCATCAGGGTAGCTGATTCGTATATCCAGTTTAGCTACCGCTTTATCCGGGACTACGTTAATAGCGTCTCCGCCTGCAATCTTACCAATATTGATCGTAACGCCATCCCGTAAGCCGTTTAATGCATTAATTGCCATAATTGCTTCAGCAAGATAGCAGATGGCGTTGCGTCCCTCGTTAAATGCCCGGCCAGCATGAGCCGCCTTACCGATAGCAACTAATGTCAACTTTCCGCTACCTTTTCGGTTTTTAGCCAGCGTACCGTTCGCACTCATGGCCGGCTCATACACCAGTGCTGCTTTGTAGTTTGCTGCTATCTCATCAAACAAGGAGCTGGATGCTGGTGAGCCAATTTCTTCATCGGCGTTGATTAGGACATCCCAGCCCATTTCATTGGCAAATGGCGTTTTTTCGAAGGCGCGCAGCGCATGTAACATGACTACCAAGCCGCCTTTCATGTCGGCGGTGCCAGGGCCTGTTACATGGTTATCATTCACATAGGTTAGTGTTTGAAAAGGGCTCTGAGGGGTATAAACTGTATCCATGTGCCCACAGAGAAGCACTCGGCGTTTAAGTTGTGGTCGTTTGCGTATGAAAAGGGCGTCTCCGCAGGCTTGTGTGGTTGTTTCACCAGCCATATTGATGATGGATATTTCTGGCAGGGTTCGTGTCTGAATTTCGTCGGCAAGTGGAATAAAGACTGATTGCAATGTTTGGCTCATCATTTTCAAGCCTTCGAGATTATGGGAGCCAGAATTAATTTCACAAAATTGATGCAATTGCGCCACCATGGTTTGCTGGCTGGCTTGTATTAAATTGATTAGTTCAACCAGTGACTTGAGCATTGTATGTAAACTCTCGCAAATATAATTCTTAGCGGTATATAATGGCATCTTTTATGGGAGAGCGCATGCGAAATTTCTTGGACTCAGCACATCCTGAATGGCATTCGCTTATCAATGAAGCACTCTTGCATATGGACGCGGATTACCTGCAACAATTGCAATCCGCTCACGATTGGTTGCCTGACAACCATCGATTATTTGCAGCATTTAGTATGCCTTTATCAGCAACGCGCTACATTCTCCTTGGTGAGTCGCCTTATCCTCGCGCGCATTCAGCGAATGGTTATGCTTTTTGGGATAATTCAGTTGTATCCCTGTGGAGCAAAAATGGCTTGAGTAAAGAGGTTAATCGTGCGACATCCTTGCGTAACTTAATTAAAATGTTACTTAATGCCCGGGGTGATTTAACTACTGATTTCTCCAAAGAAGCGGTTGCCAGTCTTGATAAATCGCACTACGTACAAACAGCTAGAGAATTATTTCGGTCATTTATTAATCATGGCGTTTTGCTGTTAAACGCATCGCTGGTTTATAGTGAAGGCAAAGTTAATTACCATGCACGGCAATGGCGGCCTTTTATTCACAGTTTGTTTCTGCAGCTGGCTAAGTATAATAGCTCCTTACAGTTTATTTTATTTGGACGAATAGCAAAAGAGATTCCTGAAGCCAGTATTTTCTCGGGGCTTGTTGCGGAGCATCCCTATAACATTAGTTTTATCACGAACTCTGATGTACTGGCATTTTTTAAACCGTTTGACTTACTGGCTAATCATGAACAAAAAAACTACTGTTGATCCTCTTGAAGTTGCTAAATTTGCGCAACACGCCTCACAATGGTGGAATGCCGACGGGCCGTTGAAAACGCTGCACGACATCAATCCGGCGCGACTTGATTTTATACAGCGATTTGTCGATCTGTCAGGCCAGGGTATTCTCGATGTAGGTTGCGGTGGTGGCATCTTGTGTGAAGGGATGGCTGCACAAGGTGCCTCTGTGACGGGTCTTGATGTTGAGGCTGATGCGATTGGTTCTGCACAACATCATGCCAAAGAAAATCACCTTATTATTGATTATGTGTGCCAACCTATAGAAGATTACAAGGCTCAATCTTTTGATATCGTGACGTGCATGGAAATGCTGGAGCATGTCGCCGATCCGGAATTAGTGATAGAACACTGTGGGCGTTTGCTTAAAAAGGGCGGTTATTTATTTTTATCGACCATTAATCGAACATTGACTGCTTATGCTAAGGTGATAGTTGCTGCTGAATATATACTGCAACTATTGCCCCGACAAACGCATGATTATGAGAAATTTATTAAACCCAGTGAATTAGCAGCGCTAGTGCGAGCAGCAGGATTGGAAACGGTGGGCATGGCAGGCATAGGATATAATCCATTAACACGTGTCGCGTCATTGCAAGACTCTGTTGCTGCAAATTATTTACTTGCTTGCCGTAAACCCTGATTGGTCATTAACTGGTTGCACTTAATCCGGAGTGCTTGTCTTGTTTTTTTCGACATACCGTTGTTGATACCTTTGATGGGCGTATTTGGCTTGTTCATCGGTCACCACATCAACTTCATTGCCAAATAAATCAACACGGGCAACGTTTGCTTTTTGACAATGAAGATATGCTGGCGATGCGCTGTAGTAGTTTAAAGCTTCACGTAAGTTTTTTTTGCTGAATGGTGGTGTATCCAGGCGCTCATAAAAATCGATAATGTCATCAAACACTCCTATTTTAAGTGGCTTGATTTGATTGGGTTTTTTGAAAAAAGCGCCGGGAAAATGGTCTGTTAGCCAGTCAATTATTTTTAATTTTTCTTTTTTTGCTGAATCATTTGGTTTGTTCATAACTATACCCTGTGAATTATCATGGACCTAAATTAGCATAACTCATGCAAGGATGCATTAATTTTACTCGTTTGACAAAGAACCTGTATTTAAATTAATCCCTTTGTGAGTAATGTCGTTTAGGGTGGCTATATGTTGTTTGATCTTATTGCCCACTATTTCTATGACTAATATTCAACGCAATATGTTGGAAGATAGTTGTTTCACCTTTGCATCTAGCGCTTATCTTTTGTCGATCGTTAAACATGGTTTTTTTGATTCAAAACGGATGATTAATATCAATGATCAACTATTGACCCTTAAGCGGCAATGGCGTACTGTTCCTTGTTTTTTTGACCAACAAGAGGTAAGCATGCATTACAGGTTAACTAATCCACGAGATATAATCGGCACTGTGTTGGTCGAAGAGTTGGGTGCTGTCCCTAAAGATATTACATGCACTGAAAAATATGATGAATACATGGCCAATTTCCGTGTTGCGGTGTTAATCAAGGCGTTGGCTGCCATCCCTGAAAATGCGACATCGCTTGACATGTCTTGTTATGATGTAGACTGGTACAGTGATGCTGATTTAGCCACGGCGTTTGCAACCATCCCTAAAAACCTTAACATAATGAATATTGCTCACCATGAGAACAGTAAAAAACCCAAAATCCAAGCCTCTTCTCAAGTGCCCACTATAGATGAGGCGGAATTTTTTGGGATGACGAAGCTATATAATAATGCCAGTCCCTCAGCCACAAATTTAGGCTATCTGCCGTCTCTGGCTCAGCTCACTTCAGTCTACCATTTAGAAACACTTGAAACATTTAAGAATAACAGGGCATTAAGCCTTCCAACTTCTCCGATCGCTGGGGTTTCGTCAAACCTCGCAGCTCATGGGATTTATCGGGAAATATCAGCACACAGCTTTCCTGCGGCTTTAAATAATAAAAAACGAACTTTTAGCCAATTATAACCATTCAAAGGGGCCGGATGCTGCGTGAAATGGCTATATGGATATGGCCACAGTACTTACCCCATCTAGTCGTAAGAATGCTCTCGATTTACTTCAAGAAATGCGATTGTTTATTTGATGGATTATCATTATCAAATTTTAACTATATGTAATAAAACAAATATATTTTTATATATCCAGTTCATTCAAGAAATGAATTTGACAAATTGGCTTGCATATGTGCAACACCACTGCTACATTTAAGTTATGACTTTCACGGATATGAAGGTCGGTAAAAGGGATTTTTTATCAGATGGATCTGATGGTCAGGGAAGGTGGCTTGGTTTTCGAGCCTTGCTACGAAGACTAAAAAAAGCCAGGGTTATACCTGGCTTTTTTCTTTATGCAACCGCATAACCTGTATGCGATAAATAGTTGCGATCAGGATAATAAGCAAATACGACCGACCCGCCTTTAATAGTGTTGATCACCGGCTTGGCAAGCGTTTGGGCAATAGACGGGCAGCCCCAGCTTCGGCCCGCTCGACCTGCTTTTTTAATGAAACCAGGCTCAACGTACCAAGCACCGTGAATAACAACTCGGCGGCTATAAGCATTGTCATTAAAGCCTTTTTCCAAACCTTGTAAATTCAACGAGTAGCCTTTGTGGCCGATGTAAGTATCACGCGTTACATAGGTACCTAAACTGGTTTCTTTACTTGATGGTTTATTTGAAAAATGGTGCGGAGTATCCATACCAGAGTTTGTGCCATGCGCCACATATGTGTTGTACAAAAGACGCTCTTTCTTAACGTCGAAAATCCACATACGTTGTTTAGAGGAGGGTAGTGAGTAGTCAATAACGGTCAAAACTGGTTTCTTGACAGCGCCTTTGTTGTTTGCTTTCTGATAGGCGGTAAGCGCAAGTTTTAACACTTTCTGATTCAGTGCCGGTGCTTTTTGGCTTAAGTGTTTAACTTCAGTATTCAGATCAAATGTTGGTTTACTGAACAGTGTGGGTCTTGCGAAAGTAGTTGAGCTGGATGTCATATTACCAGCGAGCATTGCGATTGAAATAAGCGTAAATATTGTATTCATAAAGCTCCATTGTTCTAGTTATGTTCTAGGTACGCTGGATGTCAGAGAACTCACCAGTTTCTTCATGTAGCCCTTCGGCAATCGATGGGAGTAGAAGGAACGAGTACACTCAATTACAACCGTTGCGTCCCTGAGTTAAGTCTTCCCGAAAGTTGGGTATTATATTGGCAATCTAGGCAAAAGTAAAGTTACAAGTGGGATGATTGATCATCTGGAAAAAAAACAAACCAATTCAGATGGTTAGCTAAACATGACAATCTCCCATGTGTTCAAAAAAAGAAACGGTAGATAACTTATTGATATATTTGATCAATCAAAGACCTTGTTAATGGTGTTTAATTCCATCTTAATGCTTTGTTTTTGTACTATTTTGTGATTGATAATCAGGGAAAAAAGTCGAAACGCATGGAAATCATAGCAATATTAAACCCTTTTTTATGGGGGGAGGTAGGGCGGGATAACTACATTGTACCGATATTTCTAGTATTAAATCCCGGACTATATATTATCATTCCCTCGTCTTTGAGAGGTCCATTAACATGTTGGGCCAGGAGTCTAATGGCCCTCTACTTTAAGGCATTAATCCTGCTTACTATACGTTCATTGGTTTTACCGAGGGGCTCAGTCGTCATGCGTCTAAATTGCCTTGCCGCGAATTCGATTAATCATATAATGTACGGTTGCCCATATTTTAACCGTCGTGTAGTATTGGCGAAAACCAAACATTTCAATGAACGCCAATAAAAACATCCAAAAAATATCATTAACCTTTTTGTAGCGATTAAACGTGATTACATTGATAAACATGTTGCCTAGAGTTAAATAAGTCGTAAAACCCCATGCGAGTAATATATACAGTATTGCTGACGTGCCATCTAAAATGCCATAGTAATAAGAAATTGATAAAGTAATATAGGCCGTAAACTCAACAAGAGGTGCTATAACCTCAAGCAGCACATAAACCGGGTATGAAAATAATCCCTGAGTGCTGTACCGTGGATTCAAAAACATCCGCCAATAATTTAATACACTTTTAATGATGCCACGCTGCCACCTGTCTCGTTGTTTGGAAAACTCCCGTAAGGTATTGGGTACATCTGTCCACACAACGGCGGAAGGGTTGAATCTTATTTGATAAGGCTTCTTTTGCAGGCGCATGTGATGATGCAGGCGCATAACCATTTCGGTGTCTTGTGCGTAATTATCAGTATCATACCCGTGAACCTCTACAACCTCCTTGCGACTATATAAGCTAGCTGTTCCTGAATAGCTCATTGTCGCACCAAAACTGTTCCATCCCGTGCGATTAAATAAATGCGAGCGAAGATATTCATTGCCTTGCAATGCAGGTACCAGTCGATAAGGCATGCGCGAGTCGAGCATTTTACCATTCTGATACGTGCAATTGTTTAAAATGTACACTCCACCACCGACACAAATCGCATCCGGGCTTGCTAGTAACTCATAAAGCATTTCAGAAATGGCATCTTCATCCATTATTGAATCCGCATCAATCGTTGCGAAATAAGGGGTGAAACAAACATTTATACCTACATTCCAAGAATCACCTACACCACTATTTTCTTTGTCGATTAATAGCAGGTTGGGATATTTTCCTGATACGTACAGCGCCTTTACTGCTGCGGTTTTAATCGTTTGGTTATAAGCGAACGATTCTTCCCGCATGGAAAAATAAGATTTCACCAGCTCAAAGCTCTTGTCCGTTGATCCATCATTTACTAGAATGATATATAAGTTCCCGTAGTTTGAGTTCAAAGAACTCAACACATTCTCGATAATACAATCTTCCTCATTATAAAAAGCGGTGATGATGGTGACTGGAGGTAATTCTTTTGGGGCTAACAAGCCATTCATATTTGTTAATGTAGCACGCTGAAAAAAGCGAATTATTGCGGGGAGGGCGCCGATTAACAACATAGTATAAATAATCGCCGAAAAAATAAAAAACACCAAGATGCCAAAATTAATTGTAGTAATAGTAGATATCATCATTGCGTCCCTGCCTGCTGGATTCCGAGGAAATATGCAGCCACACTAGACTGCAGCGTTTCTTCTGACACCTTATATTCCGTTAATAACAAATGACCTTCATCACCAAAATTCTGTAACGCCGTTGCAGCATTGACACGTACCCAGCGAGCTTCATCATTCAAACAAGCAGCAATAGCGGTGCTGGTATTTGGCTGCTGTATTTTTCCCAGTGCTTTAACTGATTTATTACGAATCAACCATTCTTTATCTTTTAATAACTGAATAAGTATATCTTTTGCACGTTTTGGATCAGCGGCAGCAAGCACCGGAATCGCAGCTAATTTAATGCCTCGATCAGATTGATTGAGTTCACTCAATGCCAAATCAAAAAAATCAGGATCGGGGGCAATGTGCTCAACTATTCTGTAGCATGTGATTTTCAGGATTGCGTCTTGGGTGTGTTCAATATTTTTCTTCAAGACCGTTTGCAATAGCGGGTGGTTTTGTAACTGCACGATATATATTTTTTGGGTAAATTGATCAAGTAGTCTCAATTTATCAATAATAGCTTGGTATATGTCCTCACTTGCCACCAAGTGACTTAGCTTGATGGCATTAATCCCAAGGATAGCTGACGGACTTTGAATAAAACGAATCAAATTCTGTCTATCTTGCTTCTCGATAGAATAATTATAAGCCTCAAGCAAATAATATTGTTTTAAACGATTTCGAGAATTGATATAGGGCCGCAAATTACTCAATAAATAAGCTGCTACAATCCTCGATTTTTCTTCCGAACCAAGTACTGGCGATTCATTCAACGCAGTTAAGATGAGATCCGGACGCTTCAGGTGTGGTGGTTTTTTGTTCCGCTCAGTTTGATGTAGATAATAATCAATATCCGCAGATTTTTTATTATCACGACGTTTATTAATAACGGATGAAAATTTCAATAAATACGTAGCGATCACTAGAAGGGTGATAACCAAGACCTCCGCCAGTAAAAAAAATATTACTATTTCCTGTTGCAGGCTATACATACCAGATCACCTTCGTCTTCAAGTCGGTGTTTACATTAGATAGCTCGCGCCATATAAAAAAGCCCACGCATTATCACTATGTTGCCTTTTTTGGATAAAAAATTTATTTTGATCTGCATTGCAACCCTATTTTTTGACCACAACACGGTAATACGTTGAATATAATATATATTTATTTGTAATATTAAGGTCAGAAACCAAAACATTTTTGTTCATGATATGAATTTTAATTTATATTCAATAGTATAGGATATAGACTATCAATGAGGTTATTGCAAAAATACAGATTTATTAATTCGCATATTTGGCGGTATGAAACCAATCAAAATTTGTAAACCGGTATTTTAGTGTGTTTATTTTATAATCCTAACCCATGCAATGGTTTTCTGTGAGCGTGATTGATACAATTTACTTTGCGGTGCATATCATTTTAATGAATTAATGAAGTCACATCACACAGGTTTGATACGATGGCAAAACTATATTTCTACTTTTCAACCATGAATGCAGGGAAAAGCACGGTGTTATTGCAATCCAGTTATAACTACCGCGAAAGAGGTATGCAGACTCTATTATTTACGCCAGCAATAGATACGCGCGCCCAACAAGGTCTGATTCATTCTAGAATAGGGCTATCCGAACAAGCCACTATCTTTTACCCATCTGATGATCTTTGTCAAATCCTGAAGAATTTATCCACTAAGTACGCTTGTATCTTAATAGATGAGGCGCAATTTTTGACTCGAGCCCAAGTCTATCAGCTCACAGAGATCACCGATAAATTAAATATTCCTGTCTTAACCTATGGCCTACGCACAGACTTCAAGGGCGAGTTATTTGAAGGCAGTCAGTATTTATTGGCCTGGGCCGATGAGCTTGTTGAAATAAAAACCATTTGCCACTGTGGGCGTAAAGCCACAATGATTTTACGACTGAATGAAGACGGTGTGGTCGTCTCCGAAGGGACGCAGGTACTTATTGGTGGAAACAATCTTTATGTTTCTACTTGCCGCAAGCATTTTAAACAAAAAGAACCGCACTCAAAAAGCAAGACATACTTAGACGCATGTCCAACCATTCAGAAAATGGATTGGGACTAAGGTGCCCGAAGGGTACCTGTACCCTATGCCCTCTCTTTTTTACAGCTGGCTTTATCCTCCCATAAAAATTATGCCCTCGAATTATATTTTCGCATCATTTGCCTGAGCATTGTCGAATCTTTTTGGATTTCTTCGATTTTTTTAGGAAGATCTCAGCAATTTCACAATAAGTTGGATCAAAATTAAGCGCTAAATCTATTCTGAATATCATGCTCTCATATTGTTTTATATCTTTTATCTAGAAGGTATGTAAATTCAATTCAATTTATCGTCGATTTAAATTATTCTTGACGGTCATCGTAAAATTATAAAATTAGTTGGAGTCAAGATGCTGGATCGACGGTCTTTACAATCTCCCCGGGGGATACGTGCTGAAATTAACGAGGCATATCGTGTGGGGGAGTTAAATATCGTTACAAACCTGATTGAAAGCGCGGCTCTTCAGGATAACCAGAACGTTTCTGTATGTAATTTAGCCACGCAATTAGTGTCACAAGTTCGTGATGGTCGTAAAAAAAGCGCGGGTATTGACTCATTTCTGACTGAATACGCCTTGTCTAGCGAAGAAGGGATTGCATTGATGTGTTTGGCGGAAGCGCTGTTACGCGTTCCTGATAATGCGACTATTGATAGCTTGATTAAAGACAAGCTTGCAAGCCCTGATTGGAAATCTCATCGTGGTCAAAGCGCTTCCTTTTTTGTAAATGCTACCACCTGGGCATTGATGCTGACCGGAAAAGTGCTGTCGCCGGAAAAAGCGGAGTCTGGTTTAAGTAAAACATTGATGAAGCTGGTTAATCGCAGCAGTGAAGGTGTTGTTCGTGCAGCAGTTGATAAAGCTATGCGCATCATGAGCAAGCAATTTGTGATGGGGCGCACGATTCAAGAAGCACTTGGACGCGCGAAGAGTAAGGAAGCGAAGGGTTATCGTTATTCTTATGATATGTTAGGCGAGGCCGCGCTCACAGCCGTTGATGCCGAGCGGTATTTTACAGCTTACAGTCGGGCAATCGAGGTCATTGGAGCGCAGGCTGCTTCTGACGCGGATGTTTATCGCAGCGCTGGCATCTCCATTAAACTTTCAGCATTGCATCCACGCTACCAAGAATCACAACAAGAGCGGGTGATGTTGGAGTTAAGGCCCAAGTTATTAGCGTTGGCACAATTGGCGAAAAAATTTAATATAGCACTTACTATCGATGCAGAGGAGTCTGAACGGCTTGATTTATCGCTGGACGTGATTGAGTCGGTGTTCAATGACGACAGTTTAAATGGCTGGAATGGCTTCGGGATGGCTGTGCAGTCTTATCAAAAACGCGCGTTTTACCTGCTTGATTGGATAGCCGCACTTGCCCGCGGCAAGAAGCGCCGCATGATGGTACGTTTAATTAAAGGTGCTTATTGGGATAGTGAAATCAAGAAAACACAAGTACTGGGGCTTATCGAATACCCGGTATTTACTCGTAAAGTCTTCACGGATGTGTCTTTTCAAGCGTGTGCTAAAAAGTTATTGACGATGACAGATGCAATTTATCCACAGTTTGCCACGCATAATGCTTATTCCGTGGCATTGATCATCAATTTAGCAGGTGATTATCGCGATTACGAATTTCAGTGTCTGCATGGCATGGGAAATGAACTCTATGAGCAGATTGTCCCTGCCAAACATTATGGTATCCCGTGTCGTATCTACGCCCCTGTTGGCAGTCATGAAGATTTATTACCTTATCTGGTTCGCCGTCTGCTAGAAAATGGTGCGAATTCATCTTTTGTAAACCGAATTGTTGATGATAATGCGCCCATAAGCGAGCTGGTTGAAGATCCTGTCAGTAAAGCTCGGCATTTGCTGAGCAAAATCAATCATAATATTCCATTGCCTGAGGCAATTTTCCTGCCTGAGCGTCAGAATTCACAAGGTATCGATTTTAGCAATCGTATTTATGTTGCTGAACTGCAAAAAGAGCTCGCAACGATGGAAACTTCATGGCATGCCACGCCCATCGTCGTTGGCCGCGCTGATAGCGATATCAAACCAAAGCGTATTTTATCTCCGCAACAGCCTCAACTCGAAGTAGGGCGCGTCATTGAGGCTAGCGAAGCTGATATTGGTTTAGCGCTCTCCAGTGCTGAAGAAGCCTTCACCACCTGGAGCCAGATGGCGGTCTCGGTGAGAAAGGCATTGATCGAGCGTTTTGCCAGTTTACTTGAGGACAATATGCATAGCTTGATCGCATTAGCTTGTCTTGAAGCCGGTAAAACTTGGCAAGATGGTGTTGCTGAAGTTCGTGAAGCTATCGATTTTTGCCGTTACTATGCATCAATGGCCGAAAAGATGATGGCCAATCCAGCGTGTTTGCATGGGTATACTGGTGAAGTGAACGAGCTAAGCCTGCACCCGCGTGGCATCGTGTTGTGTATTAGCCCTTGGAATTTTCCCTTGGCCATTTTTACGGGACAAGTCGTTGCTGCATTAGCGACGGGAAATTGTGTTATCGCAAAACCCGCTGAACAAACTCCACTTATTGCTTATTTTGCTGTTGAGTTAATGATTAAAGCAGGCATTCCTGCAGGTGTGGTTCAATTATTGCCTGGCGCGGGTGAAACCATCGGTGCGACCTTGGTTGCCGACAAACGGATTAAGGCGGTAATTTTTACAGGTTCGACCCAAACAGCTTCACATATCAATAAAGCACTTGCTATACGCGAAGGCGAAATTGTGCCATTTATCGCAGAAACTGGCGGGCAAAATGCAATGATTGTTGACTCTTCAGCCTTGCTTGAGCAAGTAGTGGTCGATGTAGTAGCCTCGGCATTTGGTTCTGCAGGTCAACGATGTTCAGCGCTAAGGGTGATTTATGTGCAAGACGAGGTTTATTCGCGCTTTCAAGAGTTACTGACGGGGGCTATGGCCGAATTGCGCGTAGGTGATCCACGCTGGCTTACAACCGATGTTGGGCCAGTAATTGATGAAGATGCACTATCTGTCCTAAAAACACATGTCACTACTATGCAGAAAAAACACGAGATTATCTATCAATGTAAACTGAGTGATGAGTGCAAAGCAGGCTACTTCATGCCACCCACTGCAATTGAGATTGATAATATCAGTGCATTGGACAAAGAAGTGTTTGGGCCAGTATTGCATGTGATTCGTTTCAAACGCAAAAATCTTGATGATGTAATTACCCAAATCAATAGCACAGGCTATGGCTTAACATTTGGTATTCATAGCCGCATTAATCAAACGATAGACTACATTCGCCAACGCGTGCGCGCGGGCAATTGTTATGTAAACCGTAACATGATTGGTGCGGTTGTGGGCTTGCAACCTTTTGGCGGTGAAGGGTTGTCAGGTACTGGCCCCAAAGCAGGGGGCCCGCACTACTTGTATCGGCTGTGTTGTGAGCGTACTTATACCGTTGACACCACCGCCGCAGGTGGAAATGCCAGTTTAATGTCTTTGCCGGATGAATAGGAACCGTGTTAATGAAATTAGTACCAATTATGGGGAAGCTCAGTCTATGAAGATATGAATGCTCCCCATCAGTATCTGAATAAGGAACAGGTTTTCACATCACTTGATATGATTTAGTGGTTCAAAATAGGTTGGTGCGGTCATTTCAGCTAACTACTCACCAACCAATATTTTAGATTCTGGTAGTAATAAATTTGGCTCAATCATTTAATACTGTATGGACAATATGAATGCATATTTATGTGGTCATAATTTAAATAATTTATTGATTTGCTCAACGATGACCGGAATGGCTTTGTGGCTTTGGGGCGAAATGAAAATAGTGTCATCACCGGCTATGGTTCCTAAAAGTTTCAGGCTCATGCGGTGTTGATCGAGAATACGCGCAACCATTCCCGCCGCACCGGGTGTGGTATGGATGATGATCAATGTCTCGTTGAACACCACATCTAAAATCCATTGCCGGAGTACTATTTTTTCTTGCGTTGTTGTTAACTCATGAATAAGTCCCATTTCGTGAGGAAGACGATATTGTGTTTTGCCTTTGTTATCAATTAATTTGACGGCACCTAGTTGATGCAAAAGCCGTGAAACTTTGGGCTGGCTGATGGTAATGTTTTGTGATTCCAAAGCTTGCCGGATCTCTTCTTGCGTGTGCGCTTTACCCTCTAAAAGAATTTCGCGAAGTACGGTTGTCGTGGAATGCATGTAGTTCTCCTCTTCTTAAGTAATCTTATCAAAAATATGAATCAGCACACATATCACCCCTCAAAACAATTACTATTCACACCAAAAACGTTCACAGGAGGGCAAGAGTATCAGGATTTGAGCTCATATTAATATAGCACATGATTGACAGGGGTGAATATTTATATTATTTTTATGAATAAATATTCGAAAGGAAAAACCATGGGCATACAATTAAGCGAAACAACCAAACAATGGATTAGCTATGTTGTTTCAGCAATAGGGGCAACCGGCCTCGCTTTACAAAACTATGTTGCAGTGGAGTTGTTTATCAGAGGTATTGCTTTAGGAGTCACATCAATTACAAAGTTGTTGTCTGGCGCAATTCACCTGGTGGCCATAGGATTTGGTGGAATAAGTAGTGGCATGGTTAATTTTTTTATCAACATGGATCTGTTGGATAGTTTTATAAAGAGAATGACGAGTGAGTCAAGCTCAAAGCCACTAACCGGATGGAATAGAGTTAAATACATTGCAGGAATCGTTGTATTCGCGGTTACTGGCCTTTTATTCGGCCTGACAGCGTTTACATTTGGTATCACAACGCCATTTGCAGCTCTAGCCGTATTTACAGGCGCTTTTGTTGCAATCATCATGACTATCCAGGAGCTTGAAACCTGGTTACAAAGCTTCGATGAAGAAAATACTGAAGTTATAGAGCTTAGCTTTGGCCGAATTTGTGGGCATATAATTGCGGCAGGAAATGTTATTGGGTTAAGTTTATTATTTACTTTGGGGTTAACTGAGGCATTAATAGTCTTCCAGGTTGCAGCTTTTCCGGCACTTATTGTTGGTTTATGCGTGGCATTCACTGGTGGAGCATTTACCGAGTTCTATTTCTATAATTTCTTTTTAGCCAAATTTTGTCATAAGTTTGATGAAAAATTCCAGGAAATGAAAAGCAGCGCCCATTCGAGCTTCGGTTTTTTTTGTATTATCAGTAATTCTCTCGTTAATGCCGCATTAACTTATTCAGGTGTTGGTCTTTTGACGGGGTTACTGACGGCCGCGGGCGTTACGCTACCACCTGTAGGCATTATTATTACGTTATCCGCGGTTTCTGGATTATTTTCCGGTGCGGCCTCCTTTCTTTTGGGCATGGATTTTTGGATTAGAAAAAACGCCAGCAAGTCAGAAAATATAGTGGTTAAGGTAAATTCAAATATAACCGATAGCCCTTCTGTCGATGAGCGGGATTTACTAGTTCACACCCCGGGTTTAAGTTTCTTTAAATCCTTGCCAAAATATCAGCAAGTTGCTGGTAACGATGAAAATGTTGAAGAGCAGGTATTGGTAAGCGTTAATAAGTCAGCTAGTTTGAGCGGCTAGCACATTAAGATGCAATTGACTTTGCCCCCGGGTGCCTGAAAACAAAACTCTCTGGATCATTTGATTTCACCGAAAGATGAAGTTGATACAAACTGGACTTTCGGCAACCCTGCGTGACTAGTGACGGGGTTGCCGAAAGTCCAAGAAAATTATCTGATATTTGCTATTAAATCATTCATTAATATTTCTCGATTTTCGGCCACATGATTTTCTCTATTATTGTGGGAAAAGAAAGATAAGGTTGCTCCAGATATCAGCCCAACGGCTGTTGATGCCATAGTGATCCTGCCCTGATATGTCGGACACCTAACTAAGGGAGTAAAAGCTATTAGGGGGCCTGTGGAAGAACCCCCAAAAGTGGTCGTTCTGAGTTAAGCTAATGTAATACTAAGATTGTCGCATCTGCAACAAGATGAGCCAGGGCGTGAGCAATCATTGCTGACTCTAACCCAAATCGTTGATATAAAAAACCAAACATAATTCCTGCTACAGTATTACCAACCATTACATAGGAAAATATACCTAATGTTAAATGCCCTGCCAAAATATATGCTGCGGGCAGATGACCAAAAGAAAATAATAAAGAGCTAGCTATAATTGCAATCCATAACAAGTTGGAAGAAGGAATATTTTCATTGGTTTGAATCAATCGCCATAATAACCAAAGTATTAAAGTCATTACCCCCCAACGTAAAAGTATTTCTTCTGTGACTCCTCCATAAAGGACTTCAGTAAAGATTTTAAGTATAGGGTTTATATCTTTTGTTACGGCAGATAATAATTCGTGAGGGGTTACAAAGCTCATTCCAATAAGAAGTACTCCAACTATAAATCCCCCAAGACACGCAGGACCTAGTTGAGAACGTAGTTTTTCAAAAAATGATTTTTTTGTTACAAGAGCCTCAATACAAGGAGAAAATAAACTAACTTTATGAGCAAAGGCCACCCCTACCCAGACTGCAACTGCTAAAATTATTCCACTTTGTACCAATTGTATTAAATATACGACCCATATTGGGAGTGAGATTGGCTGATTACGCAACATCGCTGGCAGTATAAATAACAGTGATAAAACGCCTACCATACCGATCAGCCACATTGTAAAACCTAAGCGCATCTTAGGCATTGCTGTAAATTTTTTCATTGTAAATCTCCCATAACTAAATATCCTACAATGGTTACAAAAAAGTGGCTTTCGCAAAGAGGCTGTAATAGAGCTGGAGCAAATTGCATATATAATCAAAATTTGGTTTAGCTCATTGGGGTCGTGCGGAAGAACCACCAAAAATGTATCTACGAAAAAACAGGATGGGTGTTCACTCGATTTTGAACCATTTTGGGGCTCATTTATTTCGTTACGCGGCCCAGAAATTTCTCTGCAACATTTGTATTTTGCTCCGACGTACCTATGGCGGCCCTACAATGGTCACCCACTTGACCTCGATGTATGTCACCACTGGCGCACTCCTATAGCCTATACTATTTAGTATATTCATGGAGTCTGAGTGACAGAACACACTCCCATGGACTGAAATGTATTCGTAAGGTCCTGTCCTGTAATAGTGAAGAAATGACCATACGTGGGCTTGCTCGTGATGAGCCACGCCAAGAGCGCGGGAAGGATGGTAACATAAGCAAGTGTAACTATAACTCCTTTTAGAAGAGCGATACTGCCATCTTGAAAGCCCACGTTAAATCGACGAGTGTTTAATATTTCAAAAATGGACGGTATGTTATTTGTTTCCTTATGTATCAATTCAGCTTTGAATTTTTCTATTAATTCCTGTGTGGGCGACTCTTTTTCGGCTAAAATGCTCAATAACTTATTCACACCGGTTATTTTTTGTTGATAAATGAAATCGTTGTTTTGGGGTCTTGTTTCCAAATGCGTTTTATAGTCACGAAGTAGAGCTGTTAATTTTTCAATGCAGGCCAAGTGCGTTTCATCTGATTTATCCGGGCTGTGGGCCGATGGAGCTTCTTGCATTTTATTGGAAGACGAGCAATCAATGATTTGAACTGCTATATCTAGCTGTCCATATTGTGATGAATATGATTTAGTGCAATGGCGCTTAAAATTATGGGCTGAGCCATAAACAAGAAGGACTTGTCTATTCAGCAGCTGATGATTCGGTAGATTAGTTGTATTGTTTTTTAAATCATCCAAATAAATTGCTTCTATGGCATGCTGAATGGCCTCTTTTTCACGCGGTTCGTCTAATATATCCAGGAGCTCGTTGTAGTTGTCACTATCTTTGACTGACGACATATGCTTCATAGCATTTGCGACCTCGCCATCTTCATTACTGGAACGATACAGAGTTTTAATTTGACCAAGGAAAAATAACAAAAAGGGAGCGCCATACTCATAAAGTAATCTTTTTTGAACATCCGTTAGACTTTCGAGTTTTTCTGGCATTCCTTGTGAGTAAATTTCCTTTATCTTTTTATGAATCTGAATGGAAACTTCATCTGTAAGAGGGTAACTCAAGGTACGGCCGCAGGATTCACTAACAACAGGAGTGTTTGGATGTTTTTTGATTAATTGCGCTACTTTTAATTGGGATTGTACTACCATATCCAGCAGATTTCTTGCTGCTCCTGTGCCACCGTTAGCTTTATGTTCATCTAAAGTTCTAAGTGCATCACGATGGGTTTGGGCTACATGCAGAATTTCAATTCTATTTGTCATTGTATCCCCCAGCACTTTCAAGCTATCAGTAGTTTTAATCATTTTGATTCTATTGAATCACAATTATAATCAATAAGGTCAAAATATTAACACCGCATCCTCTTAAATGCAAGAGGATGCGCAACAGTGTAGGAGCAGAGTATGCGTGGGCATACCTATGGCAGCCCTTTAGTAATATGTATTTATTAGGTATCAGTACCTTTGGAGTGACCTTGCCTATAAGAGTGACACTTTGGATGTTGGTGCGTATGATATATGCTTCATGTTTTAATACCTATATCAACGTTTCGATATCTTAAATATAAATACAACGTTGTTTTCGAAATATTTAATTGTTCAGCAATTTTTTTTACTGGGATGCTTCCGTTTTTATAAAGAGCCTCAGCTATCGCAGCTTTTTCTATTGCTGCTTGAGACATCCCTGGAGGTCTACCTCCCTTTCGTCCACGGGCTCTTGCAGATTTTAATCCAGCTTGTGTTCGTTCCCGAATTAATTCGCGCTCAAATTCAGCAAGAGACGCAAAAATACCGAACATCATGCGTCCTTGAGCCGTTGACGTATCAATCGGGTCGTTTAAACTAATTAGTCCAACTTTTTTCTCACTCAGCTTTGTTGTCAGATGAATTAAGTGTGCTAAATTCCTTCCAAGCCGATCCAGCTTCCAGATGACCAAAATGTCATCTTCCCGAATGTTACGCATAATTTCTTCAAGTACGGGTCTCGCTGTTTTTGCACCACTGGCAATTTCTTCATGAATCTGATCACATCCAGCTTTTTTTAGTGCATCAATTTGCATGGATAAAAATTGATCTTTGGTTGAAACGCGTGCATATCCTATTTTCATACAAATTCGTCCATTTTACTAACCGAAAAGCGATATCTTGAACTAAGATTTACTGAACCACTTTATCTTACCAAAAAACGGCGTACAATGCGACCTTCGTTGACTAAAAAACCAGTCCATCCAAACCTCCGTTTTTTTGAACCCGCATGACGAACCTAAAACGTATTTATCTCCTACCTGAAGCTGAAATTGCCGATCTCTATGCAAGGCCAATTTTCAATCAAAATGAACAACAGCTCTATTTTGATCTAAATCAGATCGAATTGGATATCCTGGGTCAATTTGGTACCATCAAAACAAAAGTGCATTTCATATTGCAGCTTGCCTACTTCAAAGCCAAGAACCAATTTTTCACTTTTACATTTGATGATGTTCAAGCTGATGTCCAATATGTGCTTGCCAAATTTTTCAAAAAAACAGATACAGTGTTCCAGGGCAGCATCACTCGCAAACGCATAAACCAGCAAAAACAAATTATACTCAATCTGTTTGAATATCAAGACTGGACAGTGAAACAAGCCCTTCAGGTTGAGGCACACACATGTGAATTGCTACGATACTATCCCAAAGGTCATGACACATTTCGTCAACTGCTGGTCTATCTTGATAATCAAAAAATTGTTATTCCGACCTACCGTAGTTTGCAGGATATGTTTACTCAAGCCTTTACTAATGAAGGTGATAGACTTAATCATCTCGTATTGTTAACGCCCCAGAGGCAACAAGAACAGCTATCTACATTGATCGATCGAGAAGATGGGATAACCAAGCTAAACATCATACGTGCTGATCAAAAAAATTTCACATACACCGCGATCAGTGACGAAGTGGAAAAGGCCTTAGCGATTGCTGAGTTGTATCAATTTGCAAAGGATTTTCTTCCAACCCTTCTGTTATCTAAAAATGCTATCCGATATTACGCTGATATAGCAGAACAGTATGCAGCTTCCAGATTGCGAAGATTATCCAAGCCGCAACAATGGCTGCATGCTCTTTGTTTTATTTATCACCGTTATCAACAGATTATGGATAATTTAATCACCAGTTTTATGTACCATATAAGAGCTATTTTAGTTGATGCGAAGGCATATGCAGAAAAGGCAAAAGCTGAGTACCATTCTGGTTTGATTGTTGATTTACCTAAGTTGGCTAAGTTTCTTAAGTGGTTCCCCAGCCGTAAAAAAGGGCTGAACCACGATGAATTAAATCAAACAGCCTATAAGATCTTGCCAGAAGAGCAGTTTCCGGCGTTGGCGCAATTTTTACAGGGAAGCACCTTCGATACAAAAGCAGCCATGCGTGAATTTTATTTAAAATCATCACGTTTATTTGCACTTTATTTGAGGCCAATTTTATTGGCGGTACCATTTGTATTTTACAAAAAAGATAGTGATATCATGGAGCTTATTGATTTACTAAAAGTACACTACGGTAGTGGCAAAGGCCCATGTACGTTTAAATTCCCGCAAGATTTGGAAGACACCATATCCAAGACACAGCTTCCTTATTTGAAAAAAGATCCTGATGATGCACAGATAGACCCTCATTTATTCGAGTTCTTTGTTTACCACAAAATGTATCGCCGCTTGGATAAAGGTCTGCTCTGTTGCAATGAAAGTGTTTCTTTCTGCGACTTCGATCATGATTTGATCAGCGATGCATTAGTCGATGATGTTGAAAAAATAGCCAATGAATTTGGTTATCCTAAAATCCCAGTTTATTGTGATGAACGTCTGGATGCAGCCCTTGTGGCGTTAGACACCACGTGGGATACAACAACACAACGGATCAGTGGTGGTGAAAATGCCGCATTCAATATCAAAGAAATGAAAACCGGTGAACAGGTCTGGAGCCTGAGTTATGATAGCTTGGATAAACTGGATGATGCTTTTTTCAGAACCCTGACTCAAGTAGAAATACCAGACATCATGATGTACATCGGCGATCGCATTAACATGTGGAGATCCTTTACCCACATGAAAACTCGGTACAATAAAAAAAAGACACCCATCGCATTGGCCGTTAATGCATGTATTTTATCAGATGCCTTTGGTATCGGTATTGAGAAGATGGCCGAAATGTCTGATCTAAATTACAATTTAATGCGCTCAACTCAGGAAGATTTTATACGCATAGAGACATTATGTGCGGCAAATGACATGGTAGGCAACCTGATTCATTCGCTGTCTATTTTCAAGCTATGGAATTTAATGGATGACAAATTGCTCGCCGATGCTGATGGGCAAAAATTACCAACCAGTGAAAGCACCATTCAATCAAGATATTCAAAAAAATATCTTGGAAAATCACCGGGGCTATCGATTTATACACTGATTGCAAACTTTGTTGCCGCCAATGCTAAAAATATTGGACTTAACGAATATGAAGGGCACTCTCTATACGACGTTATTCAGGGTAATAAAACAGACATTAACATTGATATGGTAACTGGAGACAACCACTCTCTAAATAAACTCAATTTTGTTATATTGGATTCGATCGATGTTGATTATGTACCGAGCATCAAGGATGTAAAGGAGGCGGCAAATAACTTGTATTCAGTCAAAATGCCTGATAATTACACTGGCGTTATTCGGTCACAGGGCGTTATCGATAAAAATCTGATTAAATCACAAAAACGAGATATCTTGCGGGTCTTACTTTCTTTGCTACTGCAAGAAAACACACAAAGTAACATTGTTAGAAAATTAAACTCCCATGCGCGCTATGCCGGGCTCAAAAAAGCACTGGTTGAGTATAATACGATATTTAAAAGTACGCATGTGTTGAATTTGATTGATAATATGGGTCTAAGAAAAGCCATACGGACCGCTAGAAACCGAACAGAGGCCTACCACCAGCTCCAAGGTCTCATTAGAAAAATTTATCGCGGAGTTTTTAAGGGTAAAAAAATAGTAAACAATCAGGTCAGCGCACATGCAGTAAGACTGGTTGCAAATTCTATCATCGCCTATAACGCTATTATTTTGAACACCGTTTATGAAAGAATGCTCGCCGATGGGGTTAGCCAGGCAATTATTGATGAATTTGCCAGGATTTCACCTATTGCTTGGTCGCACATTGCATTCACTGGTAAGTACAATTTTAAAAAGAGCAATGGTGATATTGATGTGGATGCGATGGTCAATGAGCTTGAAAAACATTTAAAACGGCACTTCTGGAAGGTGGCTTAACTCAGAACGCCCACTTTTGGGGGTTCTTCCACAGGACCCCTATTAGCAGAGGTGAATAATGAGCGATAATAACACAGCCACAACAGCAGTCCGAAAAAAAGCCCTCAATTTAAAGATCAAACCCTTTCACTTCTTGCAGCTGATTTTCTTGTGAGAACGAAAAAAGGGACTGAGTAAAGAAAAGCCCCGTATTATTTACCTTGTTGGGTGATGTTAATTATTCTCTGGCGCTAAAATTTAGGAGAAGACTGCAAAAATGCAGTCTCACCAAGAAATTTACATCCCTCTGTGCCAGCGACAGTGAGGCAAAAATAAGGTAAAATTACTTCCATGAGGGCGGTAGGGTAATCGTTAAAATGGTATCAGTGTTAATCAGCATGCAAAAATGACCCCTTTCGGGGGCAAAACAGCGTCCAACGTTAACCCCGTAACTGAAACACAACACACTGATCATTAATGTAATAATTGGCATTTAACGGGGGGCAACTTTAGGCGCTGAAGCAGGGTCAACTCATCGCGCTGATTAACAATTAGTGACCAAGAGCTCGAAAATTTTAAACTTCTCGCTAAAGCTTATGCGGGTTTAAGGGAGCAGCAGATAAAGCAGCTTTTGCAAGAGAAGATGTTAGTGGAGATTTGCTATGAAAACAACACGTAAATATAAAAGTGACGCCATGGAAGCTATCCACTCTTCTGCGCAAGCATTATTTGATGTTGGTGCTATTAATAAAACAACAATGAGACATTTTGATGCGTCCTGTGTTATGAGCGCTTCAGAAATAGAGCCGATCCAAATAAAAGAACTTCGTGAGAAAAACCATGTCAGTCAGCCCGTGTTTGCACGTTATTTAAATACCAGCAAATCAACAGTTCAAAAATGGGAGTCTGGTGCAAAGCGCCCAAGCGGCATGGAATTGAAGTTGCTTTTTGTTATTCAGAAACATGGGTTGCATATTCTTGATTGAATTTTTAATTACTGGTCCTTTTTCTTGCTTAGAGTAACTTTCGTTCAATGATTGTCATATCCAAAAATACTGTGCTATATTTACCTTACCTGGCTTTATATTAACCTGATAAAGAGGTCAAAATGCCTTATTTTAGCGAGAAATCGATAAGTACAGGGACCATAGCATTTAGAAATCCTGAAAGTTTAATAAATATATTTAAAAAATATAAAGATGCAACAACAGTCGATCTTGGCGGCAGCCTTAAAAATTTAAATGCTGATGAATTAATTCCCGCTTTCAAACAAATGCCTGCGGGAACCACTCTTCTATTTCTAGCAAATAACGATTTAGTATCAGCGGGAAATGATTTACCAAGCATCATGTCCAATATACCACAGTCTGTGCAAAAATTAGATCTATCAAACAATGATCTTGCCTATCATGGAGAGAAGGGTCTTGCAAAAGTATTTGAAGCTATTCCCAAAGGCGTTAAAAAATTAATTTTAAGTGGGAATAAATTAACAGAGTTAACTCCCGATAAATTAGCTGAATGCTTTAAGTCTATACCACCTCATGTTAAAGAAATTCAATTCAATGCTAATGAATTCAACAAATATTCTTTAGAAGAGATTAAGCAATTAGCGAAAGCGTTGCCTAATAATGTGATGAAAGTCGATCTTTTTGGCGCTAGAGAGGATAATCAAGCGCAACGGTGTTTTAATGAGTGTATTGAGAAGAATATTTTAAGCGTTAACACGTTATTGCAAGATGTAGCACAGCTCCCGCAAGATATAGCAATCCTTACACAATCTTATTTATCAGGGCATACCGAAAAAGAATTAACGAAAATTATAAAAAATAACGAAGGCCTTTCCAAAAGCCAAAAATCCCAATTAGGTATGCTTGCAGAAGCTGACGCTATTATTGCGGAAAACAAAAAAAATGGTTCTAAAGATATCGATTTTCACGCCGCTGATTTAATGGGAGCCAGGCCCATTATTGATATGTTTATCTTAGATGACCAGTCAAATTTTAATTATTTGCTAAAAACAATTTTTAAGGGACTTGATTCAAGTGATAAGGAAGTGAAAAAAAATGCGGAAAAATGTTGTAACGTTTTATCTGAAATGTATAGAACCGATCAAATTAGGCACGAAGGTGCTGACATTATAAAGGAGAAACTTGAACAGTTAACCAAAGAGGAAGAGAAAGCTGCACCTCAACAATTAGTAAATGATAATATGGTCCGAATTGATAAAGTAGTTCATTCGTTAGAGGCTAAAGTGGAAAAATTAGATCAACATAATAGCCCTGAAGAAATTAACACAGCAGAGAAATTAATTGACGATTTACACAAGGCACAAACTAAATTAAGTGGAAGTTATAATGATCCAAAAGAAATGAAAAATGCAGAAACTACATTTAAAGAGGATTGCAAGATAGCAATTTTTAATGCGAAACCCATTTTAGAAAAAAAAGATTCAGGCTGGGGGGATTTCCTAACGGACCTTTTAAAATCTCTTTACAATGCAGTGGCGAAGATTTTGATATCCAATCCAACCGCTTTCTACAAGCATGAAATTTCAGCTACGAAAAATGCAGCAGGAAATACAGAAAGCAGCTTAGATAAAGATGTGGAAAATACAGAAGATAACCCCGTAATCCCCCGGTCAACTAAATGAGGTGAAAGTAGAATCTTGAAAACTATGGCTCTATCCCCAGGTTCACGGAAGAGAGAAATTCTGTAGAAATAAGTTATGATTGCCAAAATGACTGGAAAATGGATTAACCCATTAACAATCTTAGAGCACCTTTTCGTTCCAATGATTGTCTATAGCGGGCGCAAAATCTAGACCATTTTAACAAAAAGTTAAGATATAATTTCTCGCTCAATTTCTATTATCATTAAGCCACGGCACAGCCGGGGACGGCGATGACCGTGACGTGATTCCGGGCAGCTTTTGTTGCCCGAACCCTACACCCTGTTTATTCGAATCACGTCTTCAAATATCCTGGGGTTTGGGGCAGAGCCCCATTACACACAACGGCGCGATAGCGCACCATTTAGTGTAATATTTTTCTATGAATCTCGCTGGGTGTTCGCCCGTTAAGACTTTGGTGCGGTCTTTCGTAATTATAAAAACGGTAGTATTCTCTTATCGCATCCCTTACTGAGACTACGTTTTCCCACTCCTGTAGGTATATGCATTCATACTTTGTTGAGCGCCATAGACGTTCAACAAAAATATTGTCTGCCCAGCGGCCTTTACCGTCCATGCTGATATCAATCTGATGCTTTTTAAGAACATCAGTGAAATCCTTGCTTGTAAACTGCGACCCCTGATCGGTGTTAAATATATCACAACGTGAGTGAGCCAATACTCGCTCAAGCGTTTCCACACAAAAATCAGCCTCCATATTGATGCTGAGCTGCCAATCCAGCACAAAACGGCTGTACCAGTCTATGACGGCGATTAAATACACAAACCCGTGTTTCAGCCGAATGTAGGTTATATCCGTGCTGAAAACCTGACATGGTCGTACAATCTCGACGTCATGTAACAGATATGGATATACCTTATGCTCCGGGTGCGGTTTACTCGTATGCGGGCCTGGTGCAAGTGAGTGTAACCCCATGTGCTCGTAGGCCCATCGTGTCTCATGGCGTTTACATGGCTGATTATGCAAGGAAATATAATCGCTCATTTGCCTTGTACCAAAAAACGGGTATTTCGTGTAAATTTCATCGACCAAGCGTAGCAATGCCAGCTGCTCATCGCTGAACACTTTGGGCCGTGGTGCATAATAAACACTGGAACGGCTTAGATCCAGTATTTCGCACTGTTGGCGCACCGATAACAAGGGATGACGGGTTTCAATCCAGCCGAGTCGATCATCCACTGAACACCTCAGACTTTTTTTTTAGAAAATCATTTTCTACTTTTAAACGGCCAATTTGTTCATATAATTCACCAAGTTGGTTTTCATAATCAGTAGTCTCCGATTTGTTCTTATCACTAAATAAATCCGGAAACAGCGCCAACGCTTGTTTTTTCCATGCATTAATTTGAGTCGCATGGGCTCCATATTTTGAGCTAATTTGTGCTAATGTTAGTTCGGCTTTAATCGCCTCCAGCGCAATTTTCGCCTTTTCTGCTGGAGTGTATTTTTTACGCTTTTCGCTCATTATTGTAACCTTGTTTATGAGCGAGGATTATATCTTAATTACCCTGCTTTAGTGGTCTGAATTTCTTGACCCACTATAGTCACACCCCAAATTCGCCCAAAGATACGAATCGCAACTCATTGATTTGAATGGTGTCCCGGGCAGGATTCGAACCTGCGACCTGCCCCTTAGGAGGGGGCCGCGCTATCCAGCTGCGCCACCGGGACTTATCGATGAATATATACGCGCCCAAGTCTACCGCCATCATTTAAAAATGACAACCATGCATGGGCTTACATGCTTATATAATTTGGACCACCGCCACCTTCAGGTGCGGTCCAAACGATATTTTGCCTGGGATCTTTTATATCGCAGGTCTTGCAATGAATGCAATTTTGAGCATTAATGTGTAATCGAGGACCTGTTTCCTCTTCTACTATTTCATAGACGGCAGCAGGGCAGTAACGAGTTTCAGGGGATGCATATTCTTTGTAATTGATGTCAATCGCTAAGCTCTTATCAATCAATCTCAAATGACATGGTTGGTTTTCTTCGTGGAAGGTGTTAGATAAATACACTGATGACAAGCGGTCAAAAGTCAAAGTTCCATCTGGTTTTGGGTAGTCTATTTTTCTAGATTGATTTGCTGATTTCAAACTGGCGTAATCTGCATGGTTTTTTAATGTCCAGGGTGATTTCCCGCGGGTGATATAGGTTTCAAAGGCAGCGTTGGCAAGGCCTGCAAATAATCCATGCCGAAAGGCAGGGCGAATATTTCGTACGCTATGCAGTTCATCGGCTAACCAAGATTGCCGCACTTTTTCTGGATATGCAGTTAACTCAACAGGGATTTCTTGTTGTGTTTCCAGGGCATCAAAGCATGCGTTCGCCGCAAGCATCCCTGACTCCATTGCCGTATGGATACCTTTGATTTTGGGCACATTGAGAAAGCCCGCGCCATCGCCAATAAGCACCCCACCTGGGAACGTCAGCTTAGGTAAAGATTGCCAACCACCTTCGTTTAATGCTCGAGCACCGTAGGCAATTCGTTCACCGCCGGCTAATAGCTCTTTAACGAATGGATGCATTTTAAAACGCTGCATTTCGGAAAATGGACTAAGCCAGGTATTTTGGTAATCCAACCCCACGACAAACCCAAGCGCCACGCGATTATCTGATAGATGATAGATAAACGATCCGCCATAGGTCGCATTATCAAGCGGCCAGCCAACCGTATGAATTACTTGCCCTCGCTTGTGTTTTTCCGCTGGAATCTGCCAGATTTCCTTAATGCCTAAACCATAAGTTTGCGGTTGCACACCTTCGCGCAGCTTAAACTGGCTCATTAACTGCTGGCTAAGTTGACCTCGACAACCCTCTGCGACCAGTGTTTGTTTCGCATGAAGATGCATTCCTGGTTGATAATTTAAGGTTTTTAGTCCTTCTTTATCAATCCCCATATCACCAGTTACTACCCCAATGACTGCGCCATTTTTACTATAAAGAATATCGCTAGCCGCGAATCCTGGGTAAATTTCACAGCCTAAATTCTCAGCCTGTGTTGCCAGAAATTTACATAAATCGCCCAAGCTTATTATGTAATTACCGTGATTTTTCATGGGGCTAGGCGTAGGCAGACGATAAGCACGTTTGCTGCTTAAATAATAAAAGCTATCTTGGGTTACGGGTGTATCCAAAGGAGCCTCTTGCCAATTATCAGGTAATAACGCTTTTAAACTACGTGGCTCTAATACGGCACCGGAGAGAATGTGGGCACCTACCTGCGCACCTTTTTCAAGGATACAGACACTGATCTTTTTATTTTGTTTAGCAGCTAGTTGTTTAAGTTTGATTGCGGCGGATAATCCCGAGGGACCCGCACCGACAATAACCACATCGTATTCCATTATTTCGTGTTCCACACCAACTCCGATTGCGCTAAAAAACAAAAATAATCGCGTTTATAGAGACTAAGATCAAGTGATCGCAATTAAAATAGTCATATTGTAATATTAAAGGCAGCCTATATAAAATCAAGGATATCCAGGAACTTAAAATGAACTTCAGCTATGGTTCTGGGGTTATTGGGGAGCGAAAGCGTCAAGCATAATTTCTCTAAAACAGGGACTAACTGTAAAACAAAGTTTCTGGATGGTTTTTGCAGTTATCGCGCTGATTCTATTAGGGGCTGTTGACATTTGATCTCCCCGTCGCCGACGTACCGCGGTTTATCCGCAGTATCCAGAAAATGCCCGTATAAAACACAGCGCTTTTAATTTACCTTACAATTCGTTTTTGATAACACACCATCATGAGCAATTACATTTCAACCCATTGATAAATAGGATCAAACTCGTAAAATCACGGCTCCCACACCAAAATAAAACGAATTTGAAATGGCCAGACTAATGCTCAGTGACGAAGTATGGTCGAAACTAAGGATAATCATGCTACAACAAGGGATTTATGACAAGCCCGAGCTTCGTCTTATGGTTGAAGCCATGCTGTATCGTATGCGCGTAGGCTGTCTTTGGCGAGACCTGCCAGCAGAGTTTGGAAACTGGAATACAATATACCAAACATTTAACCGCTGGTCATGCAAAGACAAGTTGGTCACAATATTTAAATGTTTAGTGGATGATCCTGATCTTGAATGGGAGTTTATTGATGGAAGTATAGTTAGGGCTCATCAACACAGTGCAGGAGCTATTGGTAAAGAAAATCAAGCGATTGGAAAATCCGTTGGCGGAAATACAACGAAAATTCATATGGCTGTTAATGCATTTGGCCTTCCAATAGAATTTGATCTTACGGGTGGTGAAGTGCATGACAGAAAGGCCGCCCCAGAATTAATTGCACGTTTTCCTTTGTCTGATTATATAAAGGCTATGACAGTGAAGATATTCGAGTACTCATTCGAGAAAAAGGATCGACACCCCTTATTCCGAAGAAAAAGAATTCAAAAGCAGGGAATGGTGACATGGATTGGTGTTTGTACAAATATAGGCATCTGGTCAAAAATGTTTTTGCACGCCTCAAACACGTCCGAGTAATTGCAACAATATATGACAAACCGAAACGAAATTACGCTTCAATGCTCGCCATGGCGTGCTCATATCTATGGCTGCCTATGTAAGTTATCTATGATTTATTGATATAATTTCAATCTAGTCCAACATGCACCCGCCCTATATCTAAAGAGCAGGCGTCTACTCATCCTAAGGAAATGGTATGAGATCATCGTACGCATATATTTTAGCCAGCAAACGCAATGGCACACTTTATGTTGGCGCAACATCGGATCTTATCAGACGAGCCTGGGAACATAAAAATAATGTGATCCCCAGCAGCTTTACAGCACAATATAATATAATGTACATATGCTGGTCTATTATGAGATTCATAGTACTTATTTAGAAGCTGCCAGACGTGAAACACGCTTCAAAAATTGGTGCAGGAAGTGGAAACTCAATTTAATCGAAGAGCTTAACCCAACATGGCGCGATTTAAACGAAGAAATATGCACTTGACATGAGGGGCGCGGATAAACCGCCGTACGTCGGCGACGGGGAGATCAAATGTCAACAGCCCCTAGAAATAGAATAATTTCCAGGGTAGGGCGGATACCATTGGCGTATAAATTTATTCTGATAAGGAGTGTTTATGAAAAATCCATCAAAAATACCGACTAAAAGACTGTATCGTTCACGAAAAGATCGAATGATTGCTGGCGTATGTGGTGGGCTAGCAGAGTATTTTGGAATGGATCCAACTTGGATGAGGTTAATATTTATATTGTTGGTCCTCATGGGTGGCTCTGCTCTCTTGGTCTATATGATTATGTGGCTAATAGTGCCACTTGAAGGATAGGATGCGTCCGAAGCATTTGTGTGTTTAAGCCGTTTGATAACTTCAGTGATGCTTTGTAGTGGTTTAACTTTTAACCTATCAAGGAAATAATCATGCCTAAAGACACCAAAAAAGATAACTCAGCACCGGATGATGTTTTATTAGATACCCTCAATAAGTCCTATCAACGAGACCCAAGCTTTTTTACAGCTAAAAATGCAACAAGGGAGACAAGGTATCAATTCAAGCTTTTTTTAAGCGAGGGTGATTTGTACTATCCTAATGGAGAAAAATATCGACGGATTCAGGGACAAGTTAAAGAGCAAAGTAATATGGAATCTAATGATTGCAGGGGTTGTATACTACTATAAATTGGTATTTGCGAGGAAATATAATGCTTGATAAAGAAGCTTTCAGGTTTCGGTTCTATATATGTTGGGAGCAATGATGTCTACGATATACGCTGCCATACCAAACATCACCTTAATTGCGGATCCCGTTATTCTTAGAATTCCAATTGATGATAATAACGAGCCTCTTGTCGATTTAACCAAGCAATCGACCATTGCGTATGGCCCATCACCTGAAATTCCAAACAATACCAGCTATACCTATTTGCGAAAAACAGTGTATGACAAATTGAAGGAAGCGAACGAACAATTGCCAAAAGGAATGAATATTTGTTTATATGAAGGCTGTCGCAGTCTTGAACTGCAGGAAATGATATTCGATGAGCACCATGAAAATATTCAATCGAGGCACCCTGATTGGAGTTTGGATGATATTTTTAATGAAACAATAAAACTGGTGTCACCTGTTACAAACAAAGATGGTTCACAAAATATCCCACCACATTCAACTGGCGCCGCTATTGATGTGTATCTAATTGATGATGAAGGCAGGGCTTTTGATATGGGTATTCATCCAAAGGACTGGATGCAGGACAAGGATGGCGTTTTGTCGTTTACTGATTCAAACCTCATTTCTGATGCAGCGAAGATTAATCGACGCATTATGAGTCATGTCTTAAGCAATGCTGGGTTTGTGAATTACCCGACAGAATATTGGCATTGGTCCTACGGTGACAGGTATTGGGCTTTTGTTAAAAATCAACCCGTAGCAATCTATGGCAGCAAATCAAATAAGTAGGGGAAATTGCGTTAATGAAAATCTATTTAGCATCAAAAAGTCCACGACGAAAACAACTACTTTTACAAATGGGTGTTGAATTCGAGGTTTTACTCATTGATACTCCAGAAGAATTAGCACTGAATGAAACTCCAGCAGCGTATTCAAAGCGTGTCACTACGGAAAAATTAAGTGCCGCATGGAACAATATTACACAAGAAAAAAAGCCGGTCATGCCGGTGTTGTGCGCCGATACAGAGGTGGTGTTAGATGGTCGGATTTTAGGCAAGCCGCGAGATTACCTGGATGCCTTCGACATGATAAAAAGTTACTCAGGGCGCAGTCATGAAGTGATAACCAGCGTAGGGTTGCAGTATTTTAATCATACAAAAGTACGAATGGACATAACTTCGGTTTATGTTGCAGCCTTGTCAGATAACGATATACATCAATATTTGGCAACGGGTGATTATAAGGATAAAGCGGGTGCTTACGGTATTCAAAGCCATTTCGGACAATATATTTATAGAATAGAAGGGTGCTTTTATTCAGTGATGGGTCTGCCTCTGAATACAGTTCGAGAATTATTAGCAGAGATAATTTAAAGGTTACGTATGCCAACTATTCAAAACACTTATAAACTCATCTGTGAGATGACCAAATTAAAGCTCGTGTTTCGCAACACAATAACCCAACAAGATCGAAAAGAAAGTACTGCTGAGCATTCTTGGTCAGCCAGCATGATCACAGTCATTCTTATGGATGAACTCAAAAAAGAGTTTGGCGAGATCGATGAACTTAAAATTATTAAGTTAGCGCTTATCCACGATATAGTCGAAATATATGCAGGGGACGTGATTGCGTTTGATGCGCAAGCACGCGCCGCAAACGAAAATAGTGAGAAAGAAGCATTAACGCAACTAATGGCTCTAAATCCCGAGTTTGGTGTTCAGCTACACGATTTATGGTATGAGTTTGAGGATAAGAAAACGCTTGAGGCGCAAATTGCTAAAGCTGCTGACGCAATTTGTCCTATCTTTCAGCGTTTGCAAACGCAGCAGTCCTATACGTCATTCAATCTCACCATGGACAATCTGGAAAAAACAAAATACCCGCTTTTTATTTTTAGTCAAACTTATATGACACTATATCAAAAATTGAAATCTGAGTTGTTGGAAAAAAATCTTATAAAGCAATAAGATATTAACTTGAGGTATTGACAAGTAGGTGTGGTCTATTGAATTGCAACAATAATTAATGCTAATTCTTTAACTAATCGCTATGCTATTTTATTTTGAGCACATGGGAGTGTCTGAATGCCGACTATTACAGTGAAATTGCCATTGCAATCTGAATTCAAAAGTGATGGAACACTAAAAGATACCTCATTACACGTACTGTTATCTCAATTACATAGCGTTACTGATAGCCTTATTAATGAGCTAAATGATGTTCTTCAAAATATATATGAATCAGCTATCTACACATTCATTACAACTGGAAGTAATGTTTATGAGTGTCTTAAAAATGCATGTGATGCAGATGCCACCGAGATTTCTGTCAGTATCGAAATAAAAGATGATACGGTTTTCTGCGATATTGTTGATAATGGCAAGGGTTTTTCTACCGATTCAATGTTTCTCAATGGAAATAATGTAAGAAATTATAGAGAGGTTCTCAATCAAAGTAATTCATCATCGCTGATGGGTGGTATTTCTAATAAGTTACGCGATGGGTCTCAGCTTGGCGGAAATGGACTTGGATTGAAATTTTGCTGTGATTCAATAGAAGAAGATACGTGTGGTAAGGGCACATTTACTATTGGCAATAAACATGATGCTTCTGGTCAAATATGTGGCGCTCAAATAAGCATTACATCCCCAAGGCAGCTTCAAGATCATAGGCGTCGGCGTAATTCATATCATGAAATTCTTGCGGGTTTTAGCTCCAGTTTTAACGAAGTTCCTGACAATGAATCAACTAAAACAGCTGAAGATATTCTTAACGCCATCAGTCATAAGATGAAAAGAAAACAGGATGAAAAAGTAATCGATACAAACACGCCCGTGCTTACATCACCTGTGCCACAGATTCCACGTGCCAATTCATGCAGATCAATAGAGGGATTTATGTTTTTTAATCAAAACTATATTAGTTCTAATATTGCCCGACCATGTAGCGAGCCGATAGAAAAAGGATACCTAACAAGTAGGGTTGCGCATAACTATCAATGTTAAGTCTGGTTATTTTGATAATCAGACTTAACCTATTGATTAATAGAATAATTCATCCCGCTCTTATAAAAAAAGTCGGTAATCTACCTCAAAAATATCAGCTATACGCTTAGCAAGTACTTTTCCAATAGAGCGCCTACCATTTTCCATGGCTGAAAGATTGGTTTGACTAATATTTAATTGCTTAGCAAATTCAATCTGACTTAACCCCTCTCGATATCGTAGTCCTTTTAATAGCACACCTGGCTCACCTGATTTGTGCGTCAAATTACCAAATAAGTCATCAATTGATGTGTAATCTTTATTATCAGACTTTATTTTATAATTTTCCATGATCTCAATTGGTACAGCATAATGCCCACCATGCCACGTTATTTTAGCTATGCCATCAATATGGTGCTTTTTCGTGAGTGCCGACATAATACACCTCCGTAATTTTTAGATCTTTATCAATAACTTCCCAACAGCATACATAAGTTGGTCTACCTTTACTCAGATGACAATGACGTTTATCACCACTCATACGGTAATCTCCCCGAAAAATAACTGATGCCAAAAGTAGAATTTTCTCGTAACCTATGCACAGGAGATTCTGCATGAAAAAATCAAAATTTACAGACAGCCAAATACTGTCGATTCTAAAACAATCCGAAGGCGGAACCCCTGTTCCAGAGCTTTGCCGAGAACATGTCATCAGCTCGGCTACATTTTATAAATGGCGCGCTAAATATGGCGGAATGGATGTGTCCATGATGTCGCGACTAAAAGAGCTGGAAGCTGAAAATAGTCGTCTTAAAAAGATGTATGCTGAAGAGCGCCTGAAAGCCGAGATTCTAAGGGAAGCCATTGAAAAAAAGTGGTAACACCGTCGCGCCGGCGTGAGCTGGCACATAAGGCGGTGATTGATAAAGGCGTCTCAATTCGTTTGTCATGCGACCTGTTTAGCATCAGTGAAACCTGTTATCGATATCAGCCTAAACTAAGCGATGAAAACACCATAATAGCGGATTGGTTAATGCGTTTAGCTCAGAATCAACGTAATTGGGGTTTCGGCTTATGTTTTTTATACCTTCGAAATGTGAAGGGCTATGCTTGGAACCATAAGCGTGTTTATCGAATCTATCGGGAATTGGAGCTCAACATGCGAATCAAACCCAAAAAACGGTTAATCAGGGAGAAGCCTGACGTATTGGCTGTGCCAAATGCAATCAACGAATGCTGGTCGATGGATTTTATGCATGATCAGTTAGAGGATGGCCGTAGCTATCGCTTATTTAATGTCCTTGATGACTTCAATCGCGAAGGCCTTGCCATCGAGGTGGATTTATCTTTGCCGGCAGAGCGGGTTGTTCGGGCTCTGAATCAAATCATTGAATGGCGTGGAAAGCCAAAGCAGATACGTTGTGATAATGGCCCGGAGTATATCAGTAAATTGCTGGGACAATGGGCTGATAAGAATCAGATACAGTTGGTCTTTATCCAACCAGGAAATCCACAGCAAAATGCTTATATTGAACGGTATAACCGCACAGTTAGGTATGACTGGTTAAGCCAATATTTATTTGAAAGTATTGCTGAGGTACAACTACATGCGACACAATGGCTTTGGACGTACAACAATGAACGACCAAATACTGCAATTGGAGGAATTCCCCCAAGGCAAAAATTGGTACTAGCTGCCTAAACCTCTACTTTTAGCTTCGGTTAAAAATGGGGGGATTACCATACCTTTTAATTTTCCGTAATTTTTCCAACCACCACTTGTTGCCGGACCATTTTTTTCAAGATCACGTATTAGCAAAAGCATAGCGGCTTGAGCCGTTTTAGGGAGTTTTATAATTTGTTTTCCAACTTTAGTTGGTATTCTTATTTTCCAGCTCATAGTTGTATGATATGTTTTTTTTTGATATATGTCAAATTATGATAACTTTATTCGCTGGGATATATGGAATAATGTCTGTATTAAATGCCTATCCGGGGTTCTGGCAATAAGGACCGTTTCCTGATTTAACCTGAACAAATCTATTTATAATGATTACTATTAAATCAAAACCGAGCCTCTAAAAGAAAAAACTGTTTTTTTAAACATACTGTTTTTAATCAATTATTTTATAAACGATCCTTATTGCCAGAATCCCGGCCGACCCTCAAAATGTGACCAGGACAATTGTTTCGACAGTGTTGAAACAATTTCACTATTTGGGAATAGGGGTTCTACACGCAAACCCAATATACTATAAGTTTTTTGCCTGTTGGTTTAGTGCTAAAATGAAAGAAAAAGATAGTTTGCAGATCTAAAATTGGCTTAGAGTATCTTTTCACTCGATTGCTTGTCATACCCCTACTTATATTGTTATAAATATGTGCTAATTTCATGCAGTTATCATATAATTAACGCCTAACAATCGAATGAAGGTAAAAGATGACTAGAGACGAAGCCAGCAACTTATTACAAGAACATGGTGCAACAATAAATACTCTGGACAATTGCAATGCATTAGTGGCTACCGGAAAGCATGCATACGCTGTGGTTGCTGGCCTTTTGGCATTGAGCAAAGCAGGAATCCTTGACCAAGACAACTATAACTCATTAGTAGCTGCTAGAGAGCATACAGACTCTTTGACTTTCGGCCTAAGGGTATTGAACAGCCTACATATCCTTGACCAAGACAACTACAACTCATTGGTCGCTGCTAAAGAGCATGCAAATAATATGGCTTTCAGCATTTGGGCATTGAACAACTCAAACATCCTTTATCAATACAACCGTGACTCCCTAGCGACTGTAGGAGAGCATGCGTACGCTGTGGCTGGCGGCATGGTGGCATTAAATAACGCAAAAATCCTTGACCAATATAGCTTTAACGCACTAATGGCCAACAAAGAGCGTGCATACGCTGTGGATGAAAGCATTATTTTAAAAAAAGTTATAGACATACCAATGTGCATCATTTCTGGATTCATTACCTTTTTAGGCATTGGAGCTGTTGCAGCTGGTTTTATTATTCTTATTAATTCGGCAGCGCTTGGAATACCAGCGATTGCAGTTGCTGCTATTGGTCCTGCAACAATACTTGCTGGTGCTACATCCATATTACTAGGGGTAGGGTTGTTTGCTAATGGCTCATACCGTACTGATGCGTTAGTAGAGAATCATCCCCTGCCAGCTATGCCTTAGGTAATTAAAACTTAAAGGGGTTCTGGGGTTTGAGGTCCAAACGCTCAGCTTCCTCAGAGATTGTCAGTCCAGTGTTGTCAATAAGCACATCCTGAAAAAACAGACGCAGCCCTTTATGGGTTCTTCCAGTGCGCTGGGCAAAGCTGCACTTAACTTGCGGGTGAAAGTCCCGTCGCAGAAGATTAACCAGATCGCTGCGTAGCGAGTCTTGCGTTCCCGGCGACAACAAAGGGAACGAAGCGTAGACAGCGAAATATTCGAGCCGAAAGAAAATGAACGCAGAAATAGCTCCGAAATCCCCTAATTGTAGATGCCGATATTTTTGGAAGGATAGCAGGCAACAGCAGATTGTATGGTCATGACTGGTGACAATCCATCAATCTGCATCTACCGGAGTCGTAGGCGTCGGCGAGTTTATAAAGTTAGGTGCGGAACCCAGGAGATCCACTAGTCTCTCCACGGATGGAGTATTCAATGTACAAGTGTAAACCACAAGGCATTGGAGATGGGCTAGTCGGAAGTCGGAGTCAGCCATATTAGTGATGAAGCAGGGTAATGCCTGTGGAGCGAAGGGCAGATAGATCGAGCGTGAGAGCGAAACAATGACTGTACACAGCAATGACAGGCCATCATGGTTAACGAAACTTGATCGTATAGGTGAGTTATCAGCAGGAAATAAAGAAACGGTGTTTAATAACATCGGTCACCTAATCAATGCTGATATGTTAAAAGAACAATTCCAACTGCTGGATGGTAAGAAAGCCGTTGGTATCGACAAAGTAACGAAAGCGATATATGCGGAGGCGTTGGATGAGAACATAAACAGTCTTATCACAAAGATACGCCGAGGCACATATAAGCCAAAGCCGGCAAGGATAACTGAAATACCAAAAGAAGATGGAAGCACGCGACCATTAGCTATATCGTGCCTGGAAGACAAGTTGGTACAACTTGCCGCTAGCCGGATACTAAGCTCAATTTATGAGCCGCTGTTCTTACCATGCTCTTATGGTTATCGACCGGGGAAAAGTTGTCATGAAGCCCTAAAAGCGTTGAACCGAGCCACTTACTTAAATCCGAACGGAGCTATAGTAGAAATTGATATTCGAAAATATTTCAACACAATACCGCACCCGGGATTGATGAAATTATTACGAAAGAAAATATCTGATAGCCGGTTTATAAGACTAATTGAGGTCTTGATAACCGCACCAATCATGGAAGGAAAGCGAGAAACGAAAAACACTCGAGGTTGCCCGCAAGGGTCCATTTTATCGCCAATATTGGCCAACGTATATCTGCATCATGTGGTAGACGAGTGGTTTGGTAGTATCAAACAAACTCATATGCATGGTCGGGCTGAGTTGATCCGTTTTGCTGATGATATGGTTTTCGTTTTTGAGAGGCAAAGCGACGCACAACGCTTTTATAATGTGCTGCCCAAGCGTTTGGCAAAGGGTGGGCTGGAAATGCATGCGGAGAAATCGCAGATAATCATTGCGGGAAGAATCGCCGCAAGCAAGGCTCACCAACAAGAAAATCGCTTACCGACGTTCAACTTTCTTGGATTCACCTGTTACTGGGGCAAGGCACGGAAAGGATTTTGGCGACTTAAATTTACCAGTCGCAAAGATCGATTCGCTACCAAGCTCAAGGGCATGAAGAAATATCTGAGAGGAAATTTGAACACGGAAAACACTTTTGGTGTGATTAAGTCGGTCATTCGAGTTGTAACAGGATGGGCTAACTACCATGGTGTTTCCGATAATCAAAGACGAGTGGGTCAATTCCTTGAGCGGACAAAACGCTTGATATTGCGATGGTTAAATCGTCGTGGTGGCAAGCGCAGGGTAACATGGGACAGATTGCTTCAATTACTTGAAATAGCAGGTTTCCCGAAGAAAAGGAAAACTGTATCGATGTTCTAAACTCACTGAATATGTGTGGGGACACTGATCTATCGGGAGCCGGATGCGGTAGTTCCGCAAGTCCGGTTCTGAGGAGGGTTTGGTCGGAGTGATCCGGCCATTCTACTCACCCAGGCCCCTAATTGAGAATTTCTGACAATCAATTGACAAAGTGAGTTATCTATTGTGATATTAACCGTATTCAATTTTCGCTTGTGAAAGCAAAGATGCCTAGATGAACCTGCTTGCAAAAAAATGCCTTTCCACTAAGCCCTTTCTACTTTTCTCGATCTTTACCTGTCTTGCGCTTATTGTGCGTTTTTTTCTAGCTTCGCAGGAACTTGTTTATCTGGATCGTTTATTTCTTCCTGATGACGCTTATTACATTTTAACTATTAGTCGATCAATTGTAGCAGGTATAGGCCCAAGCATTGACGGTATTCATCTTACGAGTGGTTTTCAACCGTTAATTGCTTTATTGCAATTGCCTATTTTTTCACTCGAACCTACGGCTGATCATGCGGTTGTTCTTGCTATTTATCTTTCTGCTTTTTGGGGAGGCTTATCCACCTTATTATTAGGTTATTTACTTCTCAACCTAAGTGGCATGCGTGCTGCAATTATAGCTTCCCTTTTATGGATTTTCTGTCCGATTATTATCAAAAATGATTTGAATGCTATGGAGACCTCCCTAGCAGGTTTTTTTAGTTTGTCAGTGCTTCTCTGTGCCGTCCTAAGTGATAAAGAAAAGACTATTCTTCGTTTCTTTTGTTTAGGTCTTGCCTGTGGATTAGCAATACTTGCTCGTGTTGATACCTGTTTTCTGCTAATCACGATTGGTATTTTTGCTTTTATAAGCTGGGGATGGCGTTCTACTGCATTTGTTGTATTAGTAGCTTTGATTATCGTAGCACCTTGGTGGCTCTATTCCCTTAAAACCTTTGGTACTGTCGTGCCCGAAAGTGGTGCGGCAATTAAAGAATTGATCGCCTATCATGGCATGCCGCAAGGTTATATCTCTCTTGCCTCCTTATACGCACTCATTGATTGGGTCCCCTACTTTCCACTTGCGGCGCCTACAGCCCTTGTTGGCATCATCATAACCTTTTATCTTATTTTTAATGGCGCTTACCAGACGAAACTTTATAGCCTGATATTAATTATTCCTATGGCTTTACAACTTCTTTTTTATACTGCTTATTTCCCCGCTTTTTGGTTTTATACTCGTTATTACTATTTCATTTATATCGTCATTCTTATCATGACTTCCTTATTTTTAGGCGCTAAAAGAGGAGATAAAGCAGAACAAGTTTCTTTGCTGGCTGTAGTTATTCTTTTAATTAGCTTTGTTATATACCTCGTACCCTTCCTGGATAAACCTACAAGATCAGATTGCATAAATGGATATCGTGAGGTGGCTTTGGCAATTAGAACATATCTTAGTCCTGGTTCCACAATAGGGGCACTACAAAGTGGCGCCCTGGCTTATTATACCCCTAAGTCAGTGAGGGTTATCAATCTTGACGGTGTGGTCAACAAAGAGGCAGCAAAAGCAATCGAACAAAAACAGATGAAGGCCTATGTTGATTCGCAGAATCTTACATATTTTGCTGATTGGGCGTTCAATGCGGGTATGTTTAGAGCCGTGTATGGTGGGGTTTTTCCTGAACCTTGTTTTATCCCTATTTATCGTGCTAAGAAACAGTGCAAACAGCAATTTACTTTGTATACCTATCAAGCCGAATGTGACTTAACTAGCATAGTTCGTAAGGAGCATAGCGGATTACTGGGTTATTCACCAAAGTCAATTGAATGAAAAAGCACATCCCTATTAAAAGGAGCGGCCGGGGTTCTGACAATACCGACCCTTTTCTGTGTGATTTTATACCAATAACATAGGGTAACCATAGCGATCAAAATCCGTTTGATACTTTAAAACAGCGCAGACGAACACGGGGTAAGTCATGATACGTATCAATATAGGTCACTTCAAATTTTAGATGACCTACAACCTATGCTGTGCTTGGATTACAGGCATTGCTGATAGAAAATAATTTCCTATCCAAAAGAAGCGACAACAAAGTAAAACTAATGTGAAATCATAGTAAACATAATACGTTGCAGTTTGTAATAGCTTGTATGAAATATGAAAAGTCCTATTTTGACACGTATCATGACTTCCCCCCTGCTACGAGATCAAAACACTAAAATTAAACATGCCCCAGATGAAGTATGATAGCTGGGGCAACCGACACTAGCTTTGAAAGAGTTTGAGCGGAGCGCGGTGAAAGTCGGCCGACCCGTTTTTATGAGATGGGGTCACGACAATACGCTCCCAACATATTTTAATTATCAAATTTAAGTGACCATACTGTTCCGTCTTTCCCCTAAAAGCATACTACCTCTCGTCAGTATTTCGTTTTGTTTTCATCTTAAGTGGGTGTTTAAATACCATGTCGACCTCAAAACGAACGAACAAACTGTCGGAGCAAAATAGAAATGTCCCCTTTCGGGCAATTTAGAAATGTCACCTTGTAACATTAATCCCCTCTAAAAATATCCCAGGGGTTTGGGGACAGAGTCCCCATTTTAAATAGCCCTGCGAAGCAGCCATTTTGGTCTTGGCGGCTGAAGATAAACAGCAGCTCAATCCCCTCACGGTCATTGCCGTCCCCGGCTGTTCCGTAATTTAATTATACAATATATTCTAAATTACGCCATTTGTTGGCGTTTTTTGAGCATAAGCTTCTGTTGCTGTTGGATTGATAATGAAATGTCGCCATGGATGATTCGCTGGTGGCGTATACTTTTTAGCATTATTCCTTATCGTATCTACTTTCGACTCTAGTTGTTTGGCATCAACAATAGCAGCATTAGGTTTTGCTCTCTCATGGCAGGTGTAATCTAATATTTTTCCTTGGCATACTAAAGTGACTACATCATTTAGATCTTTGCAAACAGTAACCATCGAGTGCTGTAACCTATAGCCTTTTGTGTTTGTTTTAATTTGATAAATCACATTTTCATAGCTTATTTCTAGATTTTTTGAGATTTTCCGCTCATCTTGGTAGCTCAAAATCAGATTCATCTCTTCATCCGTTGGCAAATCCTTACGGTGTGCGTTCTCTGAACTTCTGGCTTCCACTGCAAAACGGCTATTGTGATCCTTTATATACGTCGGTAAATACGCATTAGCAGACTCTATATCGCTGATCCCAAGTAATCGCATCTCTTTCACTAATCGATCCTGCAGTGTCTGATTAGCGCGTTCTACGCGACCTTTCGCTTCAGGGCTGTGAGCGCAAATCAACTCGATACCCAGTTGGCCTGCTGCACGTCCAAATTGTGTTTCTGTGTCTTCTGAGGCTGTAGGTAGATTAATCCGGAATATACCGTGTCGATCACTGTAAGTAGCTAAAGGGATTCCATGCTCAACAATATACTTATGCATTAATTTAAAATAACCAGCGGTTGTTTCAGTGGGTTCAAAGTGCAGGCTGCATAACTGGCTGGTTGCATCGTCAATAGCGACCAATAAACAACATTTAGGTCCTCGGTCTTCGAACCAGGGGTGAGGAGAGCCATCTATTTGGGTAAGCTCACCAAAACAATCGCGACGATCTCGCTGAGGATGAATTTGGGCTTGCTTCTGACGATTTGCTTTCCAGAAGCCCCATTCAACCATCCATTGTCTCAATGTCTCTTTGCTGACTTTAATACCATGTTTTTCATAGAGCTTTTCAGCAGCAAATTTAGGTCCAAAATCATAATAATGCGTTTCTATTAATGTTTTGATTACTTCTATTTTTTCATCGCTATGCTTCCGATTACTTGGACAGCCTCGCTGTTTTGATTGTAATCCTTCTGCACCATACTGCTTATAGTTCCTTACCAAACGTTTTATTTGTCTTACCGTCAACCCAAGATGCTGCGCTGCAATCTTCTGCGTTAATCGCTTATCAATTATTTTTTCAATGATGGATAAGCGCTCTATCTCCTTTGTGCTCATCGCTAATAACCCCTTTAAGAGCATTTTCCGTCCTCGATGATATTTGCCTACTTAAAGACTAGATTCACCGAGACCAAAAGGGGACATTTCTATTTTGCCCAAAGGGGACATTTCTAAATTGCCGCTACAAACGAACGAACAAACTTGACATGAGACAATCCATGGGTGTATAATTTATACTTTTTGAGAAAACAATGCCCAAAAAATTATTCAAACCAGTCAAACTTAATGACGAACAAGGCGAGTTAATTGGCTCTTTTGCTAACTTAGGACGCACTAAGAACCCTCGTCGATGTACTTCGACACCAAGCACCTCCACTCCATGTACTTCACCCATGAAGAACCCTTTGCCCGGGGAAATAGTTGAAGCGTATGTTTCTGATTCACCGGAGGATGAAAAGCGTGTGACACCAATTCCTGAGAACTCACCCGAATTCGACTATGTCAATCAAGAAGATGAGGCATCTTCACCTGATAATCATGCTAGCAGCTATAGCAGAGCACCTTCAAACTCGCCTACAACAACGCTAGAAGTAATGGCGTCAAGGTATATTAATACAACTGAGCTTGAATATTGGCCTCATAATCATGATAAGTCTCAGGAAAGAAAATCCACACACTCTCCTACTGATGAATTTCAAAAAGAGAACGCTCCTGAGCTATTTTTTGAGAAACGTCTGTTTTCAAAGTTGCCGAAATCAACTTATATTGCAAATGACGAAGATAAGCGACAATTATCTAAAGGACGCTCGCTTTTTCAAAAATAAGGAACGCCATATACCCTATCATTTGGTCTATGACGGATTCAAACGTCCGCGCCCACACTATAACTAATTACATATAACGCAAGACAACCATTGATACATAATGGTTGTCTTGCGTTATATGTAATTAGCTTCTATCAGCGATTCGTATTTGGCAACAGTCAAAATATATATCACTTGGCTTAATATGCACTAACTCGGTTTATAATATCAATACGCTTATCTTGTCGCTCACTTCGATTAGAGCCCTGCTTTTAATTTGCGCGAAAGGTGTAATTTCTTATAGCTTTCAATCAGTCGTAAATGAGGCTCTATGCCTTCAAGGGCCATACTGGTTTTGGTTAGGCCGTAAAAACGCACCTTACCTAGGACTGAGCCAACCACGTTTTCCATCACCTCGATACCAAACATGCGGTTGAAGCTTTCAATAAAGCACTCAAGTTCAAGATCTTCATCTAAGGTGACTTCCAATACCGCATTTACAGCTTGATAAAACAGGCCGCGCTGGACTGTATTGTCGTTAAATTGTAAGAACTCACCGACTAATTCGATGGCCTCTTCATGTGCGCCAAGTGCTAGATAAATCAAGATCTTAAGCTCGATAATAGTCAACTTGCCCCAGGCCGTATTTTCATCAAACACGATACCAATCAAGGCGCTAATATCGGTATTGTTATCTAACTGACTTTCTTCTAAGCGATTAACTAACTTGTCTAGCGCTTTAGTGCTTAATGAATGCAGATTTAATATGTCCTCACGGTAATTTAACGCTTTATTAGTGTTGTCCCAAATAAGATCGTCAACCGGATAAATTTCTGAATAGTCAGGCACTAAAATGCGGCAAGCCGAGGATCCTAAGTCGGTGAGCTCGGCAATATACACTTCTTTGCTCATGGCTTTTAAGATGCTAAATAATCCATTAGCCTCTTCTTCGCTGCTGCCAGAGAAGTCCCATTCACAGAACTCATAGTCGTATTTATTGCTAAAGAAGCGCCAAGAAATCACCCCTGTAGAGTCAATAAAGTGCTCAACAAAGTTTTCCGGCTCAGTGACGGCCAAGCTATTAAATGTTGGCGTTGGTACATCGTTTAAGCCTTCAAAACTGCGGCCTTGCAACAGCTCGGTAAGGCTGCGCTCTAGCGCCACTTCAAAGCTTGGGTGAGCACCAAAAGAAGCCAATACGCCGCCGGTTCTGGGGTTCATTAGGGTTACACACATTACAGGAAATTGCCCGCCCAACGAGGCATCTTTGACCACTATGGGGAAGCCTTGATCTTCCAAGCCTTTAATGCCCGCTAGAATGCTAGGGTACTTTTCTAGCACGTTCATTGGCACATCTGGCAGGACAATTTCTTGCTCAATGATTTGACGTTTTACAGCACGCTCAAATATTTCTGATAAGCACTGCACATGGGCTTCTTGTAGGTTGTTACCCGCGCTCATGCCGTTACTTAAGAATAAATTTTCAATCAGATTTGATGGGAAATAGACAGTCTTGCCATCAGACTTACGGGTATAAGGAATGGCACAAATACCGCGATCTTTATTGCCTGAGTTAGTATCAATCAGGTGCAATCCTTGTAACTCTTTATCTGGGTTGTAAATATTTAGGCAATAGTCGTCCAAAAGTCCCGCTGGTAGTGAGTCTTCTTCTAATGCAAACCACTTTTCATTGGGGTAATGAACAAATTCACTGTTGGCAATTTCTACGCCGAAGAACTGATCGTTATAGAAAAAGTTGTTATTCAGGCGCTCAATAAACTCGCCCAATGCCGAGCACAGTGCGCTTTCTTTGGTGGCGCCTTTGCCGTTAGTGAAGCACATAGGCGAGGCGGCATCACGGATATGTAAAGACCATACATTAGGCACTATGTTGCGCCATGATGATATTTCTATCTTCATGCCAAGGTCGGCTAACATGGCGGTTATGTTTTTAATGGTTTTCTCAAGGGGCAAGTCTTTACCCAGAATATAAGTGCTGTGCTCCCCTTCTGGTTGACTCATCAACATGGCATTGCTGTCAGCGCCCAGGTTTGCAACAGTTTCGATTTTAAATACGGGGCCTGTTTGCACTACTTTTTTTACTGTGCAGCGATCGATCGAGCGTAAAATCCCTTCTCTATCTTTGGCTGAAATATCGTCGGGCAACTCAGCCTGAATTTGGAAAATCTGGTTATAGCGATCTTCTGGATCGACAATATTGTTTTGCGATAAGCGAATGTTTTCAGTGGAGATATTACGGGCATTACAATACACCTTGATAAAATAAGCGGCGCAAAGGGCTGATGACGCTAAGAAATAATCAAAAGGGCTCGGCGCTGAGCCATCACCTTTATAGCGAATGGGTTGATCGGATGTGATGGTAAAGTCATCGAACTTGGCTTCGAGTCTTAAATTGTCGAGAAAATTTACTTTGATTTCCATTGAATAAGTCCACAGCATGCATGGCCAATAGGCCGGATTTCATTATGATTAGGTTTAGAAGCTAAAGAGTCATTCATCAATGTTTTAGTTAGCGACTTAGCGTGATTTTCTTTTAGGTTTAAAGAAACCTAAAAAAACAAAATTGGGTGAAATATATCATAGAGAACAATTTTATGTCGTATTTGAGATAATAATTTTGTTAAAGATGTTTTGGGGATTTATATTGAACAACTTGAACTGGAATACAGTAGCATCCGCAAATTCCGGCGGCTGGCCTCTAGACCTTCTGATAATCAGTTGAAACGATATAAAGTTAAAATCAGTGTAATAATTGGTTAATTATATGTTCATATAAAACAAATTTTGCTAAAATGATTCTTATTTTGAGATCATGAAATCATTCTTTTGCAGTTTACTATTTCTTTCGGTTCTTCATTCAACATTTGCTTGTAATCAGCAAGTTACGTCATTTTTTAGTAAAAAAATGCTTAATTCCCCTGATAGAGTTTTTTCTCTCCCAGGTTTAGGCTGTGTTGATGATTTAGAATTAGCCGGCTTATTACCCGTTACTCGTACTAAAAATACAATTAAATCCAAATCTGACAAAACACCGAGTCTTTTTTATTGGTTTGTTGAAAGCCGAGAGCATTCGGATAATACCCCTCTCGTTTTATGGCTTAGTGGTGGACCCGGTGCGGCAAGCACGTATGCTTTCTTTTTAGAAAATGGACCCTATTCGATTGCAGATAACGGAACATTAATCACACAACAACACAGTTGGACCAACCATGCCAATTATTTGATCATTGATCAACCGGCAGGTGTCGGTCTTTCTTATGGTAATAAAGGTGATTATTCGAATGAAAACAAGGCGATGGATCAGCTTTATGAGGCCATTCAAGTATTATTTAAACGCTATCCTGAGCTCGCATCAAAACCATTGTATCTTGCTGGCGAATCTTATGCCGCAAAATATATACCTGAGCTGGCAATGCGGATTTTAGCGGGAAACACCGTGAACAACTCAATTCATCTCAAGGGTATTTTGATTGGTGATGGCTGGGTTAATCCACGGATACAACAATCTACTGATGCCGATTTTGCTTACTCTCACGGCTTGATTGATTTAAATACGCATAAGAAAGTAGCAGAACTTTATCAACAATGTGCTGATGAAATTGATAGAAATACCCCTTCCTCACGCCAGGCCAATCAGACATGCAATGAAATACAAGCCATGATAAAAAGAGAAAGTGGCATCCATCATATGGTTAATATTCACACCGGCAAAGAACCTGATGATAAGCTTATGATAAGCTATTTAAATCAGCCAGATGTGCGTAAAGCGTTGCACATTGAGCATGCAAGCGAGTTTAGAACCTTTAACGAGCTGGCAGCTGATACGCTAGAAATTGGCGAACAAGACTCGGTCGCCGATCTTTATTCAACACTACTGGATAATGGCATCCGTGTTATGATTTACAATGGACTTTATGATGGTACAGATTGCAATTTTATGGGTACTGATAAATGGTTGTCTGTTTTGCAATGGTCGAAGTCAGACGAGTTTTCAAAAGCTAAAACATGTCCATGGTCAGTGAATAAGAATGTTGTCGGTTCTGCAAAAACCGCGTCTGGTTTAACACAAATTAAAGTGCAGAATGCAGGACATCTTGCCCCAGCCGATCAACCTGAAATATTGGAAAAGCTGCTTGCAACGTTCATCGCTTCACAGCCTTTTTGCCTACCCGAATAAGTGTGAGTAATTTATGAAAAACAGCAGTAATCGCTCCTCGGATACACTACTGGCACTTGTGCACAATAAAAAATTTAGCGGTGATTTAACTTTTCAAACTATTTTATACGCACTCGGAGAGCGGGCCTTTGGAATAATATTATTATTTTTTGCCCTGCCAAATGCGCTGCCTCTTTCTGCAGTTCCAGGGGTGTCTGTTGTATTTAGCGTGCCAATTGCAATAATCGCATGGCAAATGATCTTTTCGCGAAAAACACTTTGGTTGCCGAAAGCAATCGCCCAGCGTACCATTCATCATGATACAATTATCAAGGTTGTTCACCGCGCACTGCCTTACCTAATAAAGATTGAGCGTTTCCTGAAACCACGCTGGCGTTTTATGACAAGCCGCTATATGGAAATGGTTCATGGTAGTTTGATCTTGTGCCTATCGTTGTTGTTAATGCTACCTATTCCATTTAGTAATTTTATTCTCTCAATGCTGATTATTCTAGTTAGTTTAGGACTTATTGAGAAAGATGGATTGGTGATTGTGGTGGGTTATATCGGCGCAATAATATATGGAAGTTTTATTTATATGATAGTTCTGGCAGTGATTCAACGTATTTTCAGTTAATTGTTTATAACCCGGGATAGGATATTGTACGGGTTATAATAAGAGCAAGGTTGGGTTGAAAAAAACACAACCCAACCCGCCTTGGAATAAACTTATATTTCCATTAGATCCTTTTCTTTTGCAGCCAAGACCTCATCTGCTTCAGCAATATGTTTATCTGTTAGTTTCTGAATCAGATCATTAGCGCGGCGCTCATCATCTTCTGAAATTTTCTTGTCTTTAACCAACTCTTTTAACTGACTATTAGCATCACGACGCACGTTGCGAATCGAAACACGTCCCTGTTCTGCTTCAGCACGAACGACTTTAATCAACTCTTTACGACGTTCTTCAGTTAAAGCAGGCATGGGTACACGAATAGCAGAACCCGCCGTTGCAGGATTTAAGCCCAGACCCGACGTTAAAATTGCCTTCTCAATAGCCGCGACCATGTTTTTTTCCCAGGGCGTGACCAACAACGTGCGCGAGTCACTAGCGGATACATTCGCAACTTGACTAAGTGGGGTAAGATTACCATAGTAGTCTACTTGCACATGATCAAGAATACCTGCACTCGCGCGTCCTGTACGAACCTTACCCATTTCATGCTGCAGCGATTCAACAGCTTTTTTCATTCTACTTTCTGCGGTTTTTTTCACATCATTGATCATGGTTTTCTCCTATGATGGTTCCAATCCGTTCACCAGTAACAATTTTTCTTAATGCATCTGGCGCTGACATATCAAATACTTGCAAAGGCATATTGTGGTCTTGGCATAAGCAAATAGCAGTAGAATCCATAACTTGCAAGCCTTGCGTTAACACGTCACGATAGGTCAGGAACTCATAGCGCGTAGCATCTGGATTTTTTACTGGATCAGCTGAATATACGCCATCAACCTTAGTGGCTTTAAGCACAATATCGGCACCCACTTCAATCGCGCGCAAACATGCTGCTGTATCGGTTGTAAAAAATGGATTGCCCGTTCCTGCTGCAAATATAACAACGTGACCATTACGCAAATGGGTGATGGCCTTACGGCGATGGTAAGAATCAACCACGCCCATCATCGGAATTGCGGACATAATGCGAGCAGGTAAATCAATGCGCTCCATAGCATCGCGCAATGCTAATGCGTTCATAACAGTGGCCAACATACCCATGTGATCACCGGTTACGCGACCGAGACCTGCTTCGGACAATGCCTTGCCGCGAAACAGGTTTCCACCACCAATAACTAAACCAACCTCAACACCCATTTTAATAAGAGCAGCAACGTCATTGGCTATCTTGTCAAGTACAGACGGGTCAATACCAAATTGCAACTTACCTATTAATGCCTCACCGCTGCATTTGAGCAAAATACGTTTGTATTTTAGTTTTGGTTGATTTTCATTCATCATTGTTCGCGAACCTGTGCCATTACTTCTGCCACGAAATTATCTTCTTTTTTCTCGATACCTTCGCCCACTTCAAAACGAATAAATGAAATTACTTCAGCGTTTTTCTCTTTAAGAAGTTGGCTTACTTTTTTATTTGGATCTTTTACATAAGGTTGCCCAATCAAGCTTACTTCATCAATAAATTTACTGATACGACCTTCGATCATTTTATCAATAATCTCTTGTGGCTTGCCGCTTTCACGTGCTTGTGCTGTGAAAATTTCACGTTCGTTTTCTATGGCATCAGTAGGTACTTGCTCACGAGTTACAACGATTGGACGGCTCGCCGCAACATGCATTGCAAGGTCCTTAGCCAGCGTTTCATCGCCACCTTTCAGGGAAACTAGTACACCAATTATGGCTCCATGTGAATAGCAGCCAATCACACCGTCAGTCGTGACATGTTCCAGCCGACGCAGCTTGATGTTTTCACCTATTTTAGCAACAAGCTCTTGTCTTGCCTGCTCAACCGTAAGATTACTACCAGCCAATGTCTCATTAGACAATGCATCAATATCGCTTGAATTGGTGGCTAACGCGGTCTCTGCAACTTTGTTAGCGAATTCTTTGAACTTATCATCTCGAGCGGCGAAGTCAGTTTCACTATTAACCTCAACGAGTACAGCATGGCGGCCATCAGCGGTATTCGCTACAGCAATCATACCTTCAGCTGCAATACGATCAGCCTTTTTGTCTGCTTTTGCCTGACCTGCTTTACGCATTTCAGTAATAGCCTGTTCGATATCGCCATTGGTTGCAATTAAAAACTTCTTGCATTCCATCATTCCAGCGCCTGTACGTTCACGTAATTTCATTACCATTGCTGCACTAACTGTCATATTCATCTCTCCATTTTCTGTGGCCTGGTACTCAATATTATTCAGGCCGGGCTATTCTTTTAATCTCGCTGCAAATTAAACTGCAAAATATAAAAAAGGGGGACGTCTGATTTAAACGCCCCCCGCTCTTTAATTAACCGAACCAGTTATTTAGCGACTTCTTCAGAATCTTTGTCTATAACAACTTCTACAAATTCTTCCGATACGCCACCAACTGTATTACTCTTTTGAGCATCAATAATGGCATCAGCAAAACAACGTACATAAATATCCACGGCACGCATAGAGTCATCGTTACCAGGAATAATATAATCGATATTGTCTGGATTGTTATTAGTATCGACAATTCCGATAACTGGAATTTTGAGGCGACGCGCTTCTTCAACTGCAATGTGTTCAAAGCCAACGTCAACAACAAACAGTGCATCAGGTAAACCACCCATGTCTTCAATACCACCCAGACTGCGATCTAATTTTTCCATCTCACGCGTCAACATTAGGGCTTCTTTTTTGATCATGTTTTTAAATGCACCTTCGTCGTGCATTTTTTTCAATTCTTTCAAACGAAAAATAGACTGACGAACGGTTTTGTAGTTAGTTAACATACCGCCTAACCAACGGTGATCAACATAAGGCATTCCGCAACGTCTAGCATGGTCACGTACGCTTTCTTGTGCTGCTCTTTTTGTACCAACAAATAGAATTTTAGCTTTATTAGAGGCTAAACGACCCACGTAGTTCAATGCATCATTTAACATGGGCACTGTTTTTTCTAGGTCAATAATATGTATCTTGTTTCTTGAGCCGAAAATGTACTCAGACATTTTAGGATTCCAAAACCGGGTTCTATGACCGAAATGAGCACCGGCTTCCAGCAATTCTTTCATACTTACTTTCATTTATAATCTCCAGGGTTATGCCTCCACGCTTCCCATATGACACCCAGTTGGGACCCAGCCATATGTGACGAAACGTGTGTGTATTTAAAAGCGGGTTATTTATACCATAATTGCTTGTCAGCAGCAATTTAAATAGCATTTATTTAAATGGTATTATTTGCTGTAAAGGTGGGGAACTCGTAGGCCGATCAAAACAGGCTATTTATGTCTTCGTTTACTGCTCTTTTTTGACCAACCATGCGTGATATGTTCATCGATCTGATTTAGCAATGCGGCGAGACGACAGCCCGCAAGCGCAATGCGCTGTTCTGAGATTTTTTGAGCGCCGTCCTGGTATTTTTTATCAGGAATGTCACCCTCTTTAATCTTGTAGGCATAATTTATTGCAATTTGATTAGACTCATCAGCCCAATGGGATGGATTGATGTCCATTGCGCTCAAGTCACACTCGCCCTGCGCATCAATATCCGCAGCCAATTTAGCTAATTGTGTGTGACGATAAGGCTGTTCGCTGACGAGTATGCCAGCACCTTTATCCCAATAACTATGTAAGTTTCTGGCAACATCATTGTTTCCAAGTTTAACCAGATTACCACCTCGGTCTCCTTGAGGAAAACGCGCGCTAATCCTTGTTGCCGCATGTAATGGCTGGTGCAGATCACCCACCACATGCAGCAGCACGCGCAAACCAAACCCTTTATCAAAGTCAGTCGTTCTGGTACTTTGTAAAATATGTTTTGATTGTTCAACCGCCCAAACAGCATTCACTTTTTGTGCCGTAGGTAAAGCGCTGCCATCATCTGAAAAATACAAATTGACATAGTGAAAACCACTGTACCAAGTAACATCTCGATGGTATTGAATATTGTCCAGCCAAACCGCCGCGTTAACCAGCGTCATGGGCTCATATTCTTTATCCAGAGCATGATTATAAAAGTTGAAAGTACGTTTTGCATGCGGTGTGAGATGATTCGCCGCAATCTGGGCGACTAAACGATGCCCTACTGCATTCCAGGCAAACCCATTAGCTGTTTGTAATAAACAAATAACACTTAAAACACACAGCCATCTTTTCATTGTTTATCCCTGATAAATTTAATATCCCGCTCACCCTATCCTAGATAAGGTGACCAGGTGGGCTCTTGTACATCGCCCTCACGAGCAGGTAAACGCATTCGGATACGCCCATCGATTGATACCATCGATAATATGCCTTTGTCTTGATAATGCGTCGCATAAAGGATCAATCGCCCATTGGGTGAGACGGAAGGAGACTCATCCAAGGAGGAGAATGTCAATTGGCTCACCCGCCCGGTGGCCACATTTTGTACGCCAATATTAAAGTTTCTGTCTTCGCGATGCAGCATGACAATGTTTTTTTGATCCGGTGTGTAGGATGCTCGAGCATTATAATTGCCCTCATAAGTCACGCGACTGACTTTGCCATCAGCGAGGGATAAACGATATATCTGTGGTTTTCCGCCACGTCCTGAAGTAAACAGCAATGACAAGCCATCGGGTGAATAGCGTGGCTCAGTATCAATCGCGCCACCAAACGTCAATTGCTTCATAGCACCATTTGAGAGGTTAACATTATAGATTTTAGGTGAGCCTCCTTTAGATAAAACAACGGCTAATTCACGACCGTTGGGAGACCAGGATGGGGCCCCATTGATGCCAGGGAAGCTAGTCAACAGACGGCGACTGCCATTTTCAACAGAAACAGTAAAAATTTGCGCACGCTTTTTTTCAAAGGATACGTAAGCAATTTGCCTGCCATCCGGTGACCAGGTTGGCGACATTATTGGCTCTGATGAAGCCAGCAGGCTTTGGGGGGAGTAACCATCAACATCCGCTACTTCCAAAGTGTAGCGAGTTTTAGCGCCATTACGATGCACGACGATATAGGCAATGCGCGTAGAAAATACTCCACGCTCACCGGTCAACTTTTGGTAGACTTCATCACTGATATGATGCGCTAAAGCTCGTAAATCATTACTGCCAACCTGATAGCTTTTAGACAACAATAATCGTCCGTGAGCAGCTGCATCGAGCAATTCGAAGTTTACATCATAACGGTTACCGGCAATCGGAGTAATCCGACCTGTTAAAACACTATCTGCCCCAGCATCACGCCAAGCACTAATGGTTGATTGTATATCCGAGCCAGAATTTAAAGCGGAAATTATTTTAAACTGCCCTGACAAGCGCAAATCATTACCAATAACACCGGTTAGGGTTTGGGCCTGCTGGTTGCTACCAAATGAATTGATAGCTATGGGCAAAGCGGCGTTGATTCCTTGAGTCAATTCAAGATCCACCGCGAATCCAGCGCTTGTAAAGAGCAATAGCCCTATTGCTATGAAACGATTAATCACTATTTACCCCCTGAAGCTCTGTGGTCGTACTGTTAAGGTGATATCACGAAATACATTAAATGCTTCGGGATCATTCGGCACTGGCAGTGGTGATGCTTTGTAAATTGCTGATTGTGCTGAACGATCCAAAATTGGGTCGCCGCTGGAGCGTGCCAGGCTTACTTCTAAAACAGCACCATTGGGTGCAAGCCGTATGCGAAATTGACTAGAGAGCTGTCCATCGACATTTTCTGGCAATATCCACTGACGACTAATGGCACCAATAATTAATGCCTTATATTTATCAACCTCTCCCGCTATTTGCGAGTTTCTTTGTGCGTCTGCAGCTGCTTGTTGCAATGCTGCTTGTCGTCTTTGTTCGAGTTCGGTTTTGAGCTTATCATCACGCTCTTGATTAGCCCGAGCCAGCTCTGCCGATTTTTTCTTTTTCAACTCGGCTAATTTACTCGCTTCTTCCTGCTGTTTCTTTTGCAGCTCAAGTTGTTTCTGCTTCATATCAGCGAGATGTTTCTCTTCCTCTTGCTTCTGTTTTGTAAGTTGTTTTAAAAGACGCTGCTCTTCCTCGAGTTCTTTTTTGTGAGCAATCGCAAGCTTCGCCGATTCATTTTTCAATTTTTCTAAATGTTTTTGTTCTTCGATACGGCGTTTTTGAGCCGCGTCGGCCTGTTGCGTCAATGCTTGTTGTCGGTGCACTTCCGCTTGCTTTTCACGTAAGCGCTCTTGTTTAAGACGGTTGACCGTCTTCATTACTTCCTGACTGTCGACGCTAACAGCTCTAATCGCCTGCTCTTGTGGCGCAGCGGCGTCAATTGGCATCACAGGCGTTGCTTCGTTTTGCGCGGCAAGGCTTACGGCGGGTCTATCAGTAGATGATTCAGACAACAGCAGCATAGCGACAGAAATGTGCAGCATCAACGCTGCCGCAAAGGCAATGCGGTAGCTTCGAGATTGCATCATGCCGCACCCTCCCTTGCCGAGTCGGTCAGCAGCCCAACTTGTTCTGCTCCGGCTTGTTTTAGTAAACTCATCGCCGCGACAACCTTGCCATAGGCCACGCCCTGATCACCTTTGACCAAAACATTCAAAGCTTGTCCTGTTTGACGCGCTAATTCTAACTCTGCAGCAACTCGCACCATCAAGTCTTGTGATGCAAGAGGCGCATCGGGGTTAGCATTTAAGTTAAGAAAATATTCGCCGTCACGATTTACAGAAACGATAATAGGTTCACGATCAGCTGATTTTAGTGACTCACTTACCGCTTTTGGCAAATCGACCGTTACTCCCTGCGTGAGCATGGGCGCGGTAATCATGAAAATTACCAGTAAAACCAACATCACGTCGATATACGGAACCACATTAATTTCAGCCATTGGCTTTGCACGTATGGTCTTTGGTCTAATCATTTTTTTATCCTCTTGCAGACGCAGGCGTTTGCTGGGCAATCAAAGCAACTAATTCTTCCTGAAACAAATCATAGCGATTAAGTAGTCCATTCGCTCGGGTGGTGTATCGGTTATAGGCAATGACTGCAGGAATCGCTGTAAAAAGACCAAGTGCTGTTGCCACCAGGGCTTCTGAAATTCCGGGCGCGACCATCGCAATAGTCGCCTGTTGTGCATGCCCTAAAGCCTGGAATGAGGTCATAATCCCCCAGACAGTACCAAATAAGCCAATATAAGGCGCAATGGATCCGACGGACGCAAACAAAGGAAGGTGATTCTCCATGTCTTCAGCTTCTTTGGCATGACTTATCTGCATTACGCGTTGAATTGGTTCAAGTATTATCTCACCCTGCTTGCGCACACGCAGAAACTCTTTAAAGCCGGCATGGAAAATGGCGGCGAGACCTTGTCTGTTTTCCGTATTACTATCCAAATCAGCATAGAGCTTACTGAGATCGGTGCATTCCCAAAAACGTCGGCTAAATGCGTCATACTGTTGTTTTTTGAGTTTAAAATACCAGGCCCGCTGCAAAATCAATGTCCAGGACACGACAGACGCAATGAGTAAAATTAGCATGACGGTTTTGACGATAAACCCCGCCTGCATAAAATAACCCAAAACATTAGCATGATTATCCACTTTTCAATCCTCCAAAATATTCGCTTGGTAAACGTTTCGGTTTAAAATTATTATTAACACACACATTCCGAATAATCGCTTCACACAAAGCATTACCCGATTGATTGTACATCAACTGCTGAAATTCCAAACTGCTTGCGCCAATCCGTTTGCAACTCGATTTAATCGTTATAACGTCATCCATCCTTGCTGGGAAAAGATAGCGAACATTCACTTCATGAATGGCGAAATGTGTTCCGCATTTTGCCAGAGTAATCAAAGACAATCCATCATCACGTAACATTTCAATGCGTGCACGGTCAAAAAAACACAAATAATTGGCATGATATACAACACCCATAACATCGGTATCTTCAATGTACACCCTAAAACTCACGCTATGTTCTGTATCTAATGACATATATTAACTATTTTCGGTCATGGGAAGGCCAAAATGCTGGTAAGCAAGTTGAGTAGCTACTCGTCCTCTGGATGAGCGCATCAAAAATCCTTGCTGAATCAAAAAAGGCTCCAGAACGTCTTCAATCGTTCCTCTTTCTTCACCAATTGCCGCAGCAATGCTATCTATACCTACTGGCCCGCCGCCAAAACGCTCGATGACAGCAAGCAATAGCTTTCTATCCATGATATCAAAACCATGTAAGTCAACGTGCAACATTTCCAAAGCAAGACGCGCTATCTCGTGAGTAATAATACCATCGCCTTTTACTTCTGCGTAATCTCGGACTCGACGCAATAAACGATTGGCGATTCGCGGTGTACCGCGAGCGCGCAACGCAATCTCACGAGCACCCTCATTCTCAGTTTCAACATTAAGCAACCGGGCTGATCGTGTAACAATATGGGTTAATGCATCAACAGAATAAAACTCCAACCGTTGCACGATACCGAACCGGTCGCGCAATGGTGATGTCAACGAGCCGGCTCTTGTTGTTGCACCAATCAACGTAAAGGGGGGCAACTCCAACTTAATTGAGCGCGCCGCCGGCCCTTCACCAATCATAATGTCGAGCTTGTAATCTTCCATAGCAGGATAAAGAATTTCTTCAATGACGGGGCTTAATCGATGAATTTCATCAATAAATAATACGTCGTTTTCTTGTAAATTGGTAAGAATAGCGGCGATGTCCCCGGCCCGCTCAAGCACAGGGCCTGAGGTTTGGCGCAGATTAACGCCCATTTCATGAGCGATAATGTTAGCCAGGGTTGTTTTTCCAAGTCCAGGCGGGCCGAAAATAAGAACATGGTCGAGCGCGTCGCGGCGTTTGATGGCAGCATCAATAAAAATACGCATCTGTTCACGAACCTCATCTTGACCAATGTATTCGTCAAGACTTAAGGGCCTGATTGCTCTGTCGATAGCTTCCTCAGATGGCGTTGCCAGCGAACTGATTAAACGGTCACTTTCCAGCATGGGCAGTATCGAGTTTAGTGATAATTTCAACATTTTATCATAGCTTTTCTACCATGGCTCTCTTCCTTTGAATAACTCAACTATATTTGCTTATTACTGTATGATTTATTACAATGTGTGGGTTATTTGCACCAAATGGGCGTGCCTCGCATAGAGGAATCTATATTTTTACTGTATTTCCTTTCCCGATTTCCGAGGGAATGTGTGGCAAATCGACGGATGAGATGATTACAAACAATGACTGAACAGCGCAAGAATACCTCCAGACTCCTATCACTTGACGTCTTTCGTGGAATTACTGTCGTCCTGATGATCCTCGTCAATAGCCCAGGAAACCAAACGGCATACCCATGGCTTGAACATTCCTTATGGAATGGCTGCACACTGGCCGATCTGGTTTTTCCTTTCTTTATTTTTATCGTTGGCGTTTCTTTGGTCTTTCCATTAACGAAGGCACGTGAGCGTGGATTGCATTTTTGGCAGCTATTTCCCGCCATTATAAAACGGACCTTGATCCTTTTTTTATTAGGTCTGTTTCTTAACGCTTTCCCTCATCATTTCGACCTGGAAACCATTCGAGTTTTTGGTGTATTGCAGCGTATTGCCGTTTGTTATTTTTTTGCGTCTCTATTATTCCTGACAACAAGCTTACGTACACAGGCACTAATAATAGTTGCTTTGCTCCTCGGTTATTACTTATTGATGACGAAGCTGTCTGTTCCGGGCTATGGTATGAATTATTTAACGGTTGAAGGGAACCTGGCGGCCTATCTGGATCGACTACTATTTTCCTCCAACCATTTATATGGCAAAGTATTTGATCCAGAAGGCTTACTCAGCACACTCCCCTCTATTGCAACGGCGTTGTTGGGCAACCTGACAGGCGCCTGGTTACTTTCCAGCAATACCCACATGCACAAGTTAAAAATACTTGGCTATGCTGGTCTCATAGCTTCGAGTGCTGGCTGGTTATGGGGTCTATGGTTTCCTATTAATAAAGCATTATGGACTAGCTCTTATGTCCTATGGACCGGTGGGCTGGCATTGCTTGGGTTGGCATTGTGTTATTGGCTAATTGAAATAAAAGCGTGGACGCGATGGTCTAAACCATTCGTATTATTCGGCATGAATGCCATGCTAGCCTACATTTTGCATGTGCTTTTTCTAAAAATCCAGGCCATGCTGACCATGCCGCTGGCAAATGGCTCCGTGGGAAATTTACGTTTAGTGATTACCGAACATTTATTCAGCTGGTCGTCCGTGCAAAACGCATCATTATTGTATGCACTAAGTTACATCTTGCTTTGGTTGATTGTCCTACAGGTTGTGCATAACAAGAAAATGGTGAAAGAAACCCATATTAGCAAAGCGTAATATGGGCTCAAATTCAGAGATTCTCCGAATTAAGATGGTCCACCTATTTCTAGGTTAGTTGTCGTAGAAACATTTTTTCTAAATGTATCTAAAGGCAGAAACGCGTAAGATCCCGCTTCAAATATAATGCTTTCAAAATCATCTGGTCTTTTTTTATCATTTACAGGCTCTTTTTTCTCTTCACGGGGTGTAACTTGTGCCGCCACCGTTTTATTTTTAACGAAAGAGTTATGAGTAAAAAATGTCGCTGGTGCAGGATGCTCGCGACGTTTTATTGCTTTTGTATATGCTTTTTCTATCGCATTAGTATAGTTATCAACAATGCCTGCTTTTAATTCCTTTATATCCCTCAATAATTTATCAGTGTCTGTTAGGCTACATGTCAGCAACGCTTTAAAACCATTCAGGTCGACAAAACCTTTATTGAGTTTTTGCTTAGTCTCATTGGCAAGCAACGGCGCAACAAGGCTTTCTTTAGAATCATAGTCATTTTTGAATGCTTGTATAAGTTTTACAATCTCTTGACATGATTGTAATGCTCTAGCTCTGTTGCGTTGCTCCACCTCTTCCTTGATGTGATCCATGACCGGGATTACTACTGATTCCCTAATGGCTGGTGCTGCCCTTTTTTTGTGATTTTGAATGAGAGGCTTAACAACAGCATGTTGTTCTTGTTTTTTTTCCTCTAAACCTGTATTGATTTCAGTATATGGGCGTGACGCGTGTTGAGTAGCTCCTGGCGCACCAGTACTGTCCTTTAACAATTGTGGAATCGCTGAAATATTGCATTTATTATTCAATGTTGCGACATTCTGCTTTTTAGATGGCGTTAAAATACACGCCATACCTTCATCTGTTTTATTAGACGCATAGCCATTCAAATGATTAGGCGCATCTAATTTCTGACTCAGACTAGCAATAATTCCTAATAAACTGGCATCATTTCCTACATTTTTATTTACTACTGTTTTATTTAAATGGAGAGCTATCTTTAAAAATTCAAATTTCTTGATATTGGCCATCTCACGATATTGGTTAAGTAAAGCACGCGCCTCATCTCCCCACCCACGGCCATACAATTGGTGCTTGGAATCTTCAAATATTCGATTCAACTTAATTATCTGGTTTCTTATAGTCACTATTAAAGACGAGTCATCCGATTTCGCTCCCAATAATACAGCGTGAAGCAACTCCGCCTGATCCGATATGAACTGTGAAAAATATGGGATATCAAACAGCGATACGATACCTAGCTCTTTAAATGTTTTTTGTGCTTGAAAACCTTCTTGGATAAAATCGGCATACCTTATTTGATTCGGATTAAGCAGCGGGACAATCTTAAACTTTTCAATATAAGCGTTCATCCAGGCTTTTTCGATACCCATGCATTGGTTCAAAATCAACTTAAACTTTTTAGTAATATCTATTTCAATATCGTTGGTAGTTTGTAACATGTCTTTGTCATTTGGACTATTTTTTTTCAATTGTGATGGAGAAAAACAGTCGGTTTCTCGTTTTTTTTCTTCCTGATTCGTATCTTCGATATCACTAACTGAGGCTGTACTAGCCAAATTAGCAAGGTCCATCGAGCACGGCCCTTCTTTTTTTAACTCGACGCCATTCAAAGCGTCAAGTTTCTTTCGCATGCTTGAAATAAGCCCTAACAAAGATACGTTTTTTCCTAATTGGACATTAACGATCGCTTCGTTTACGTCAAGAACCTGCTTCATAAAACCCGTTATTAGAACCATCGATTTATTTTTGTGATGTTCAAACAATAAACGACTCTTGTCGCACCACCAATCACGAGGCGGCCCTGACTTGTATATCTCAAGTAACTTATTGATATTGAAAACCTGATTCTTAATTCGCCGATTAGTCTCAGGGGAGTCTATCGCTTGTAGATTTAATGACTTTTGCTCCTCCATGATTTTTGTATAAAATTTACCGGCGGTGAGCGTAACATAGGTTGCACCTTTAAATTTTTTACGTTTTTTTTCATCGCTCAAAGCACACTGGTTATAATTTTTATAGTCTTCCTCTAAGGCGAAAGGCAAGCTTTTATATGCTTGTAAATAGTCGCTTAACCACAGTTTATCCAATCCCAAAAGACTGTCCTGAAAACTTGCAGCACGGGACGAAAAATTCGCAATTTTGTTTAATAAACGTTGTTTGCTTCTAGGCATTTTTTACCTCTTTTTTACTCGCTTGATTATCACCAGAAACGAAATAAAGAACTATTTTGTGGAATGCAAAGGACGTCTGATGGATGTCTTTTATATTACTCATGGTCATTTGAAAGTGCTTATCTACATGCTCAATGTGAATATCAAAAAAAAACGTGCACATCTTCTAGTAAATAATAAATTTTTCCGAGCGTTAAAAGTAAGCCATTACCGTTAGTTTCTTGGAGCAGATTAACTTGCTTCTATAAGATTTTGGTAAACGCCGATAATTTTTTGATTCATTGGTAGAAGACACGTCTCCAACTGCAGACTCATCATTTAATGCAAAGTGCTTTAATTATAATCTGAAATCCTTAAGGATTTATTATTTGTCCGATTTTTTTGAGTTTAAAGTTTTTTCATTCGCATTGCTGGAAAGCCTTAAGGTTCTCATTTGATCGACTTTTAATTGATCATTAAAAATTACCAGCGTTTTTGGGGAGCCGGCACCTGTTAGCGTTAACAGAATAAAGAAGCCGCCGTCAAAACTAACGTACGCTTGTTCGTATTTAGGTTCTTTGCCATTCCTGGCACCCAGCAGCCAAAACCCTGCTCGATATGAAAGGCTTTGGTATTTAGGGTTTGGAATTTTGCTTCGTACTAGAGGCGCCATGCATATCAATAACACCAAAAAACCGGTAATAATGAGGCTTACTGGTATCGCTGATTGCAGTAAAACAAGCATTGCAAACAAATGAATGATAAAGACCAACCGTGCATAATCATTTGATTGTCTAAGCGTTATTGTGAAGTCTGATGAAGGCAACAATCTCTGCTAACTCCTGGTCTAGCGGCAGCTCCTGCCCAACCAACCAGACATACAGTTCGGGGTCGGAGGCGCTTAACAATTTTTCAACTACTGTAATTTGAGCATCAGTAAGCGTATCAACATGTTTTGTCATAAAGCGTGTGAGCATCAAATCGAGCTCGAGCATCCCGCGCCGACAGTTCCAAATCAGTTTTGCTTTTATTTGTGGCGTAATCATGTTCAGTCGCATAATGAAATGCGCAATGCTACACTAACCGCCCCGGCTATGGCAATGAAATAAAAACATGACAACAGAGCAATATTACGTTAACAACCGACCGTACACCGCCCTATCAGCTCTAAGTTCTGAATTGGTATATGACCATGATAAAAATTATTTGTATGATTTGAGTTATTTGGGCGTTATTAATATGGTCGGGGATAAAAGCCGTGAGTTTCTCCAAGGGCAGTTAAGCTGTGACATGCGTGATGTTAACTCACAACAGATGCGCCCAGGCGCTATGTGTAATTTGAAAGGCCGCATTCTTGCACTGCTCGATGTTATTGATTGGCACGGTATCCAGCTTATACTTCCTAACGACTTGTGCACTGAGACACAAGCTTCACTGACAAAAACCGCGCTGTTTTCCAAGGTGCAATTAAACGCGTCAACATCTTATCGCTTATTTGGCTTTTATTTGCAAAATCGTGACGACATCATTCCTTTCAGTATGAATCTACCCAAAGAGCGCTTCAGTGTAATTTATGAAGATAAATATTACTGTTATTCGCTAGGTAATGGTTATTATATGCTGCTCATCAAACCTGAAGATGCAACGGCGATAACCACCCTCTTCAGTCAACGCTTGCAATATCGCGGCTCATTGGCCTGGCGTGTCTTACAGTTGCAACAACTGCACCTTGAGATTTACCCTGAATCACGCGGCTTATTTCTTCCCCACCGTCTTGGTCTACAGAATTCAGGGTATTTAAGCTTTAATAAAGGTTGTTATAAAGGACAAGAAATCATTGCTCGCACCCATTATCGCGCTAAATTAAAACATACGATAAAAGTATTCAACGCCCAATCTCCTGAACCGATACAATCAGGAAAACAGCTGTTTTCTAAGGATAGTATGGTGGAAACTGGCGAAATTGTAGATTATTGCCCAACTGGTGATGGGCAATATTTGATTGCGGCGAGTGTGTTATCAGTTCTTCCACAGGACCCATGAAGCATGGGTTGTTGTTTCCTTTTCTTGCAAAGCGACCTTTAGCCCCACCCTTTTTCTGGTTCTGTCGCAAACACTTTTGAAATCAAAAATCACATATATTTTGGGCGAACTTAAGCTGCTAGTGCATTAAATCATTCAAGAATTGTAAGATTGTCGCATTGCTTATGTTGTTTTTTCCGCAACATGTGGTGCAATTCAATCCCTGCTAAGGTTGCAACTGCCGAATGAAGCGCTTTACATCCTTTCATTGGCTTAGTAATTTTTTAATAAATCGCTGGTCTTGCTCAGCAATATTATTGAGGTATTTGATCTGTCTCACGGTTAATTGAACGAATATCCCGCCCATTTTAAACAGCAGAGCCAGCGTTAAATTTATCGTGTCGATCCCAGCTTTGTTGGCGCCACTTTTATCCATCGTGACTTTATCTGGCAGCCCACTCGACCCAATAGTCTTTTTGAAAAAAACCCTTGTAGCCAGCTCATCACGCTTTTCAGCGAGCATAAAATCAACTGTTTGGCCTTCTTTGTCGACGGCGCGATACAAGTATAGTCATTGGCCTTTCACCTTAATATACGTCTCGTCCATGCGCCATGAAATTCCAACGGGTCGCATGTGGAAAGTCTCTTCCAGTTAAGGCGCGTAATGAGCAACCCAGCGATTGATGGTGGAGTGGTCAACTTTCAAACCGCACTCCGCTGCTAGTTCTTCAATATTACGATAGCTAATCAATAAGCTACTTACTAACGACCCATCATTAAAATCATCTCTTTTTTAAAATGCCGTTGTTTAATCTGGCTCGGTTCCAATGATCTAAATATAGTGCTGAGCCTGATTTTTTGCGACTTGACGCAAAAATTTCAAATAAAATTGGATTTCTTCCGCAGCCTATATAAAACACCTTAATAATCAATGTATTAGAAACAAACGCATTGATGATCAATGCCTTATGAGGAAATCTTTAATTCGTAGATACCCGTCGAATATGCTAATAATATGATCTTGTTGTCTATTTATGGTATAGTGGTTCCCACGACTAATCAAATAACTATAAAAAAACACTAAAACGAGAAATATACACATGCCGAGTTCAAATAACCCGAGTCACAAACTTCCCATTGTTGCCGGCGTTCAATCAGATCATCCATTAGTTTATGTTAATTTATGCAATTCAGATATTAATATGGACACTAAACCCATCAAAAATGGGTTGGCATTTCTTCAAGCAATTTTAGACGAGATAGTTACTGGAAATGGTTTTTATAATGAAAAAAACATCTCTATTGTGAATGTTTATGATTCGACAATGTCAATTCAAAAAATCTCAGATTATAAATTGTCATATCTGTTAAAGAGATGTATCAGTTTAAAAGAGCTATTAATAGCTTCACGAAAAAATACACAATTATCAAATGAGGAAATCAAAAATAATTGGTATTTGTTGGAGCAAGCAATTAACTTGATAACACAAATTACTCGAACAATAACTTTGATTAAAAAAACAAATAAAAGCGTTGATATAAGTTGGCAGCCTAATGATCGCAGCAAGGTTCGAGTGGCTGTTGCGTTTCATGGTGACATGGAAGACAAGGTTAACGATCATTTGAATTTTGTAACAGCGCTGGTTGATCACACATTAAAAGGTCAAGGATATTTTAATGGTCATCCTATTTTTGTTGTAGAATTCGACAAAGAAACGAGTACTAGCTTTCTCGATAGCAAAAGAGAAAAGTTAGAGTACGCACTTTGGCATTTAGATAATCCACTCCTCCTTAATGAAAGAGATATTGTAATTACAGAAAAATACGAGTCACTGGTGCAGAGGATTGAGCATTATTTCAATAATGTCGGCTTTCATCTATCCTCATCATATAAGATAGTGGGTATTCCAGCTCTTGAGCATGGAGCTCTTGGTGAGCCATACATGGGAAGTTATGTTGAACGTGAAAAAATTAAATTTTCATCAATCGAGTACGTGGAAGGAGAAGAATCTAAAAATACACGTGCACTGGATATACTCAGAATCATGAATCAAACAGACAATAGATCAAGCTCTCCTATCGCAGCAAGCACAAGAGGACCGTCACCTTGTTCTGATGTTTCATCTGAAGGTGGCTCGTCCAGATCGAGGATGACAAGCCCGACCAGTGAGCCGATATGCTTGAGTCAGTTAACCAGCGTGTTTTTTTATGACGCAGGATGCATTAGAAACAACCAGGCAACAGGAGAGAGCAAGAATAATAATGCCGCCTCATGTGCACCGTAATTTAGGTTGCCGCCTTCGGCCCGTTTTAGAACTGGCAGTATTTGGATGTCTGTAAATTGTGATTTTTTCATGCAGAATCTCCTGTAGATAGGTTACGAGAAAATGCTACTTTTGGCATCAGTTATTTTTCGGGAGGATTACCGATGGAATGGCTAGTTGCACAGAATATTTTACAGACCCTAATTTTCACCTGTTTTTACTAGAACCTGCGTGTAGTGAAATGTTAATTAGCACCCAACTTTAACCGAAAGATCTCACCATTCAATTCAATCGTATCTCCTGCAACCATCTTTTTTCTTTTCTGTTTTTCTATTATGCCGTTTACCAATACAGTGCCCGCAGCTATCAAATCCTTAGCTTGTGCTCCACTTGAGGCGAGACCTTCAAATTTAAGAATTTTAAAGAGCTCAACATGTTCTTTATTAATGAAAACATCCTTCATATTATTTATTACTCCAGTAATGATGAATTGTCGAAATTTTTACTTTTTAAGGAGTCACGATAAAGGGTTTCAATTTCAGTCCTTGCCCATGGTGTTTTACGCAGGAATTTAAGGCTTGAATTAATGCTGGGGTTGGATTTAAAACAGTTAATCTTGACGCTCTCAGCCAAGCCTTCCCAGCCATAACAAATCAACAAACTATTTAAGATCGTCTCTAGGGTAATGCCATCCAGTGGATCATTAGACGTTCTGTCCATCAACTATACCTTTTTTATTGCACATTGGAGTTTTAGTCTAGCCTAGCTTGCCTACAGTACTTCAAAGACTATTTATCCTTGGTTACATTAACGCACATAATTGCTCTTAGTGTGATCATGCCGCTTGATAATACTACTTCTACAGTTGCTTAATCAAGTATTTTACCGCCTATGTTGTGGACGAATTAAAATGTGAAGCGAGTAATTTTGAGTGTTGGACTAGTTGGAATACGGCTAAAAATAGACAATATAGATTATAAAACACCTTGCTATTCATTATGTTGGCTATGCTTGTCGGGTTATTGTTTAAATAACCACCCATAAACCCAATATAGCTTCGAATTCATGGGGTTTAAGACGCCATCTTCACCATAGCACTGGATCATGCGCGTTAGTTGCTGACGTGAATAATCACTTACCTTCATTAAAAACTGGATAACTATCCTTTTATCACGGCGTTTAAGCCGAACGTATCAGAAGTGGACCCCATCAGAGACTTATGATGGCCTTAGAGTAGCAGCATGATCAGTGTTCCAATAATTGGACACTATCTAAATAGTATGGGATCGTTGTCTCACTGATGGGGTCCACTTCTGTTCTTCCATAGGACTCCATGTAGCCCTGATTAGTTTATTTTTTTGGTAGCATACTCTGTAATACGTTATCTTTATTAATAAAATAATGTTTCATCGCTGCGGCGAAATGTAAAACAATAAGGGCAATTAAAACCCAAACAATCGTAGTGTGTATCTCCGCCATCAGTTCTCCCAAATATTTGTTAGGGGCAATAGGAAGAGGTAGTGAAAACAAACCGAAAAAAGTAGGTATTCTGTTCTCAGCCACCGACATTATCCAACCGCTCAATGGCATAGCAAACAAAAGTATATACATACCATACTGGACCAATCTTGCTGCGATGCGCTGCCACACAGGTACTGTCGCTGGCAAAGCAGGTTTGCCGCGATATAGTAGCCATATTATGCGGATAATCATTAAACCCAACACCGTCAACCCAAATGATTTGTGAAGCATATAGGCTATCCCTTGGTATTGCTTCGGCACATCCTCAAGAAAAAAACTGAAGGAAAGCATCATAATCACTATAAAAGCAACCAACCAATGAAGGAATTTTGATCCGGAAGAATATCTTAGGGGTTGCGTTTTCATTATGAGCTCCTTGACATTATATTTTAGTAACCATACCCAATAAATTTCAAATACAGGTGAATAATTACGTATTCTATTCCATTTTCCGCGTCCTATGTATAGGTATCGCGGGCACTATTTTGTAGCGTTGAGATATTTGGATTGCAAAAATATTGTTGCAACCCAAATACGCAGTTAAAGTTTAATTAAACGCCCTGCCCTGACTTGCTGTCTTCTGTCGTCTGAATAGTTGTTTGCGTCAAATCCAACAATTCGCGGGTCGCCACAAAGAACATGGTGTAGTTCAATACCCCTGTGGAGCGTAAATTACTCAGTATATGTCGCCATCTTTCAATCAAGGCAACATGGCTCTCAGTCCAGCTTTTGAAACACTTTTCAAAATCGTGTTTTTTCGGATCATATTCCATGATTCCAGCTGTTAATTGGCGTTGCTGCCAATCAAGATCATCGCGTAGAGCCTCTCTAGATAGAGCCTCCCAATGATTTTCAGTTGGGTGGACTATTATTTGTGTACGTACCCATGCCAAATCAAGAAACTCACCAATAGCAAAATAGGCCTTGGATGCTTTGGTTATACTGATTGATAACTTATGTGCAATTTCAATGATATCCATTGCAGAAAATAAAGCTCTGGTAATTGTCAGCTCATGGGCTAACTTATCGGTAAACCCAAGTTCTTTATAATGTTGAAGTTGATGTTCGTAATATGCGAGATTTGAGTCGCCAAGAATGATAGGCATAGCCTTTTTCAGCTCCTGAACCCCTGGCGCATAAAGCTCAACTGATTTGCTAATATCAAGACGCATGCGTTGCGAACGTAAAAACCAGCGTGTGACCCGTCGCAGCAACCGCATATAGAGCATTTTTATTTCTTCCTGCGTATGAGCATCAATCTGATTGCCTAGTGCTTCGATTTGCTGCCAGATTTCCTCCATATTCAGAACACTTCTTGTGATCATGTAAGCGCGGACAATAGCTGAAACGGGTGCACCTGTTTCATCCTGCAAACGATAAATAAACGTGAAACCCATTTCATTGATGATCATGTTACTTAATTTGGTCGCTATAATTTCTCGTTTTAATGGGTGTTGCTCCATTTGCTTACTAAATTTTTCTTGCAGCGGTTTAGGAAATGAACTGATCAAAAACAGCTTAAGGTACGTATCTTCTGGTACGTCAGAAGCAAGAATGCCTTCTTTTAAAATAATCTTACTGTAACAAAACAAGACCGAAATACAGGGGCTGGTTAACCCTTTACCAACTAACTTGCGCTCCATCAATGATTTTTCAGTTGGTAAAAACTCAAGCTCCCTGTCTAATTTTCCAGCGCGCTCCAATTCATGAATATAGCGACTATGCAATTCCACTGAACGCACGGATTGTGCCACCATTAAACTAATAGCACCTGTTTGAAAGTAATTTTCACGTAAAACGAGTTGAGCCACCTCATCTGTCATTCCGCCCAATAATTCATTGCGCTGTTTTTCAGTTAAATCACCGTCAGCAACAATGGTATTCAGCAAAATTTTAATATTAACTTCTTTGTCCGAACAACTTACACCACCTGAGTTATCAATAAAATCGGTGTAAATCAGACCACCATTTAGCGCATACTCAACACGACCTAATTGAGTGAAACCTAGATTTCCGCCTTCTCCCACGACTTTGCAACGTAATTGTTCAGCATTGATACGAATAGCATCGTTGCTTCGATCACCAACATCAGCATTCGTTTCTGTTCTCGCTTTAACAAAAGTACCAATCCCCGCACTCCACAACAAATCAACTTGCGCCGAGAGCAATATCTTAATCAGTTCATTCGGTTCAATTTCTGACTCTTTGATGTCGAAAAGTTGCTTCATTTCCTTGCTGACACTGACTGACTTGGCATTGCGATTAAATACTCCACCGCCTTTTGAAATCAATTTTTTATTGTAATCGGCCCAGGTTAAACTTGGGGTTTCGAACAACCGTTGTCGCTCTTTGAAACTCGCTTCAGGGGAAGGGCCAGGATCAATAAAGATATGCATGTGGTTAAATGCCGCAACCAGCTTGATATGATGTGATAACAACATGCCATTACCAAACACATCGCCGGCCATATCTCCAATTCCAACCACGGTAAAATCTGTCGTCTGAATATTCTCGCCCATTTCGTAGAAATGACGCTTTACGGATTCCCACGCACCTTTGGCCGTGATACCCATTTTTTTATGGTCGTACCCAACAGAGCCACCCGATGCAAAAGCATCGCCTAACCAAAATCCATATTCCAATGAAATTGCATTAGCAATATCAGAAAATGTCGCGGTGCCTTTATCTGCGGCAACCACCAGATAGGGATCATCTTCGTCATAACAAACAACGTTATCAGGTTTGCAGAAAGCACCATTTTTGTAATTGTCAGTGATATCCAACAATCCACGAATAAAGTATTGGTAACAACTGATCCCCTCTGCCAAAATCTCTTGGCGTGTAGCATTCAAAGGGATTTGTTTGGGGACAAAACCTCCCTTTGCACCACTAGGAACGATGACCGCATTTTTAACTTGTTGAGCTTTCATTAAGCCCAAAACCTCTGTACGAAAATCTTCTTTTCTGTCGGACCAACGTATTCCACCTCTGGCGACTCGGCCGCAACGTAAATGAACCCCTTCAAATCGAGGGGCGTATACAAAGATTTCAAACATTGGAAAAGGCCGAGGCACGCCGGCGATAGTTTTGCTATTCAATTTTATTGAGATATAGCTTTTAGGTTCACCCTGGGCGTCAAATTGATAATAGTTGGTTCGTAGTGTTGCTGTTATCGTTTGCACAAATTGTCTGATAATTTTATCTTCGTCAAGGTTGTCAACATCATCCAAATTTGTCAAAATTTCAGCTACCAGCGCATCAATTTGAGCGCTACGATTTTCAATTATCATCGCCGGGTCAAAATGTAAACAGAACAACCTGACCAGTTTTTTTGCAATCAAGGCGTTTTTATTTAATGCTGTTTCAATGTATTCCTGACTAAAAGTAAAGCCGATTTGTTTAAAGTATTTAGCATACATGCGCAAGACCGAAACTTGCCGCCAATCTAGACCGGCCGCCATCACTAATCGATTAAACCCATCATTCTCAGCTTCACCAAACCACACTTTAGTGAATGCATTTTGAAAAAGCTCTCTGATTTCATCAAATTCAAATTTACTGCCATGCATAGAGCTCAGTGTGAAATCATTTATCCAGGTTACCTTGTCGCCCCCGAATTTCAATCTATATGGACGTTCACTAATAGCGCGCAAACCTAGATTTTCTATAATAGGCAAAACATCGGAAAGCGGCAAAGTCGCATCATGCTGATATATTTTAAGTTTAAATTTATCAGTGAACTCATCCACGGGTCGATAGAAATTCATCCCCAATGGATTTTTTGCTGAGAGTTGCTCGACATGTTTGACGTCAAAGACACCGGTTCTTGGAGAGAAATTAGTCATATAAACGGCCGGAAAAGCAGTTTTATATTTGTTGTATAAATTGTTCGCCAACTCCTCACCGTAAGACTCAGACAAATACTGTTGTAAGTCATCAATCCACGAGCGACCCACTTCGATCAGTTTATTCTCAATTTCTTTAAAATTGTAATCAATCGAGTCTTTGGGATTTATACGAATCAAAAAATGGATGCGAGCGAGAACCGACTCGGAGAAATGAGTGGTAAACGTAATTTCCTGCGCATTAAAACTTTCAAACAATATATCTTGCATCGCTTGTCTGAGTTCGGTATTAAAGCGATCTCTAGGTACGTAAACCAGGCATGAAATAAAGCGCCGATACACATCCACCCGCGTAAACATACGAATTCGACGTCGTTCCTGCATGTAATAAATTCCCATGCACATTTCCAGCAACTCATCCTCTGAAGCCTGAATCAAGTCATCGCGAGGAAATGTTTCCAATATATTAAGCAATACTTTGGCCGCATGACCACCAGGATTTAAATTCGAATTTTTAAGGATTAACGCCACTTTATGGCGCAAAAAAGGAATGTGTTTTGGATTCGTGTTATAAGCGGCAGAAGTATACAAACCAATAATCCGGCATTCACCAATAACCTCGCCCTTTTCATTGAAGCGCTTAACTCCAATGTAATCGGTATAAGCATCGCGATGCACTGTCGCGAGTGTATTTGTTTTTGACATCACCAAAATATGTGATGACAATGTCAACTCTCGCGCCTCAGGTGTCATTGTGGAAATTTTGCGGGCAGTTGAGGTGCTAAGACTTTCTCGTAATACTCCCAGACCCGTTTCTGGTTTAGCTTGCAGAATGGCTTCTTTTCCTTTGCGTACTAGCTCATACTCACGAACGCCTAAAAAAGTAAAATGATGGTCTTCAATCCAGTGTAAAAATAATTTTGTTTCTTCAACCTCATTGTGATCGATGCTTGCAGGCAATGTATCAAGAGAGTTCGCAATTGACCTAACGTTCGAGCGCATCTTAGCCCAATCTTCAACCACAGCACGGTCATCTTCCAAGACGCGAACAAGTTGATCATGTATTTCTTCAAGAATCTTCGGATCGTCTTGACGATCAATCTCAATAAATATTGGCGCCTCAGCGAGCACTCCAGGTGGCAGGTCCGTTTGTTTTGGCAATAAATCAATAACTTCGTTGTTTGATCCCCGTATCAAATGCAAACCGCCCATATGAACAATCAAATGAGAGGACAAGCCCATACGATTAATAACCATGCGGATTGAATCAACCAAAAAAGGCATGTCTCTGCAAATAATTTCAACTACTGTATGCGTGGTCTGCCAACCATGACGTTCAAAATCTGGGTTATAAATTCGAATTTTTGTCTCATCAGGAGCTCTATATTGGATAAGAGACCAGAAATTTACCACCGCACCGTAAAGATCGTCGACATCCCACTCAAGTAAATCGTCTAACGCCACACGACCAAACAACTGCCGCACAAATTCAGCGCAGAGCTTGGCTTGAGCAGGAGCCATGTGTTCATTGATCTTGGCAACAACTGCTTCGATGACAATATCTTTACCAGCTTCAAATTTATATGACATGCAAATCACCCCATAAACATGGAAATATATAAACATACATCTATCAATTATATACTCAATCCAGAAACAGCAACAGAATTATACTATTCAATAGAAACTTGTGTTCCCAACCTTACCCAATTTGCCAGTTCAATGACATCGGCATTGCTCATGCGCACACAGCCATGGGAACCGGGAACTCCCAATTTTGTGCTATCTGGCGTTCCATGAATATAGATATAGCGTTTCAAGCTATCGACTTCACCGCCATTGTTACGGCCAGGCTCCAAACCATCTAGTTGCAGGATCCTCGTTAAGATCCAATCTCGTTCGGGGAACTGCACCGCCAACTCAGGACAATAAATCTCGCCAGTCCATTTTCTGCCGACAAAAACACTATTTGTTTCATTTTCTAAACCAATAATGCTATGGATTTGATGCCAACCGCGCGGGGTGCATTCACTTCCTGATTGCTCACCAAGCCCGTTCTTGCCTGTTGATACCTGGTATTGTCTATACAGCATATCCCCTTCATAGCAATGCATGAGTTGTAGTTGTGCATTAATAAGGATTAATTGTTTGGCGTTATTTTTTTTCACTGATAGCAACCGTTTTGACATTTACAAATTCCAAAATTCCCTCTCGCGATAACTCACGCCCAAATCCAGAGCATTTAATCCCACCAAAGGGAACACGAGGGTCAGACGCCACAAACCCATTAACGAAGCAAGTTCCTGTTTCTATTTCATCGGTAGCAATTTGCTCACCGCGCACAAGATCGCGGGTAAATACCGCAGCACCCAAGCCATATTTGCTCTGGTTTGCTAATCGAATAGCATCTGCTTCATCTTTAGCGGTAACAATCGCAATCACCGGTCCGAATAGTTCATCATCAAATGCGGGCATCCCCGGACGCACATCCGTAAGAATCGTCATCGGGTAATAGTACCCTTTCCGTTTTGGAATCTCACCACCAAGCAGTAATTTTGCCCCTTTCCTTATGCTCTCAAGTACTTGCTGCTGCAATAAATCACGCAAATCTTCACGCGCCATTGGTCCAAAATTGCAGCTGGGATCTAGCGGATCACCCATCTGGTATTTTTTAATGTTGTTAATTATTTTTTCTACAAACTCATTGATGACGTCTTGTGCGACAATAATTCGCTTGGCAGCAATACAAACCTGACCTGTATTATTCATGCGTGACGCAACCACGCAGTCAGCTGCCAAATCGAGATCAGCGTCTGCAAGGATCAAGTAAGCATCATTGCCACCCAGTTCTAAAACCACCTTTTTAAGATGACTCCCTGCGTTTGCTGCAACAGTACGCCCTGCTCGTTCACTGCCGGTCAATGTCACAGCAACGATGTTCTCGTGCGCAATAACGGCAGAGGCACCATCATTATCAAGTATAAAGTGTTGAAACAAATAATCAGGAAAACCTGCATCAAGAAAAAGTTGAGCAATAGCATTGCCCGTACCGGTGGAAATTGGGGCATGTTTTAAAATTGCGGCATTGCCTGCCATGATAGTAGGCGCTGCAAAACGGAAAACCTGCCAGAAAGGGAAATTCCACGGCATAATAGCAAACACAATACCCAGTGGTTGATAACATACCTTTGTTTTTTTCATCTCAGTATCAATTAACCGTGACGCAAGATACGACTCAGCATGCTCGGCATAATGCTCGCATACCAAAACGCATTTTTCCAATTCAACCTTGCCCGCAGTAACTGGCTTTCCCATTTCCTGCGCCATAAGCGTTGCATAGTACTCTTTTTTTTCACGTAGCAATGCTGACAGGTTCAGCATGAGTTTACGCCGATCAGTAAAATCGGTTTTTCGCCAAGACTGATAGGAGTTATGAGCAGCATCAATCAAAATATTCACCTGAGAATCAGTTAATAATGAATAGAGCGCTATTATTTGTTCCGTTGTCGGATTGATTGTTTTGATTTTCATAGTGTTTACTTGTATTTTTTATATTCCTTAATTATAGCCGTATGAGTTACAATTCTTTTAATTATATATCAACCATCCACTCAATTAGGATAACTGATGACCGAGAATAAAACACCACACCACCTCATTCGTTACCTGTGCGCCTGGGGTGTACATGCACTTACAGCCAGTGGTGCATTTATTGCGGTGTTGTCACTTTTCAAAATTTATCAGCATGATTATGTGCACGCGCTTTGGTTGATGCTACTAACTGTTTTAATTGATTCCATTGATGGCTCATTAGCACGATTGGTTCCTGTCAAAAAAGTGGTGCCAAGCTTCGATGGCGCGCTACTAGACAACATTGTGGACTATTTAAACTATGTGGTAACGCCTGTTTTTTTCCTGCTTGTTAAACCGGATATGCTACCTCCCGGTTGTGCCATGTGGATTGCGCTCGCAATCACACTCACATCCTCATACCAATTTTGCCAGGCTGATGCTAAAACCCCCGATCATTTTTTCAAAGGTTTTCCCTGTTATTGGAATTATACTGTTTTTTATATGTTTATTTTTAATACTTCCATGTATACCAACGCCTGGGTCTTGGCTATTTTTTCTGTGATGATTTTCATTCCTATCAAATATGTCTATCCATCGCGGCTCGACTATCTGACCAAATCGAAAATTCTAAAAGTACTAATGCATGCTTGTTCTTTGCTTTATGGAGCAAGCACGGCTCTAATACTGTGGTTTTATCCTCAACAAAATCCACTGTTTTTAGGGATATCATTAGGTTATGTAGTGATCTATATGATGTTGAGTATATACCGTACCTACAGTCCAATGATTATGGCGAAAATTGCCGCGCATAAAAATTAGAGCAACTCATCAATTTATCGTGTTCTTAAGTTGGACTTTGCCCTTTTATTGATTAGAATAGACTTTATAAAATCATTTGATACTTAGAAAACGAGATATATATTATGTTTAGTTATAAAAAATTGACTACCGCTTTGGCTCTAATATCCCTGTGCACTGGTGGGGCACTTGCCGCAACGTTTCCTCATGGATGTGAAGTTACCGGCTTCGGATTTAATGATAACCAGCTCATTTTGAATGAGACAGGTGAACAAACACTTTACTTTATTCAAAATCACTCAGATAAACCAATTGAACTTGAACGCCATGAAACCCGTGATGTTTTCATGAGCCCGCACTTACAAAGTAAACTAGACCCAGCTAATTGGGCCGCTTTCGCATCCGATATTACCAACTTGCATTTCAAGTGCTTGACCCATGACGCTGACAACACATCCATGATCAACTGCAGTGATGTACTCGATGTCTGCCAATACCCAAGGGTTAAGTTTGCCTTGAGCAATATGGGTAATTACTGGGTTTCTACCAATAAACCACAGGATCAGGTAATTAAAGATGCCGTTGCCAAAGGTATATATCTACGCTGGTAAACTACGTAACCAGAATAGAAAGTCGGCCTTTTTCACACTAATCGGTGTTATTGGTGCTTGCACCGTTTTATTTGGTTTCATTCATACACAGGAACAAGCCTACTATGTTGCTGGAGCGGGCTTGTTGTTAATTACGGCAATGTATTTCAAATTAACCTATTTTATAGCACTTGAACTTATTTTGCTTGCAGGGCATGGTGCTATTCTACTCGGTATCGGTCCCGTACTGCAGGTGGTGCTCCCGATATTATTATCTGCACAACTACTGATTTATTACATATTAAGTGGTGAGCTACGCGGCGTCTTTCATGTGATTGGCATTGTCGGGATTGCCCTGCTTTCCATTGGTTTTTCGTATGCGAATGTCTGGGTATTTTTCTTAGGTAGTTCAGCGATAGCCATTTATGCATTTTACCGTGTATATCAAGGTAAACTAATTGCCATGATATGGGCCATATTAAATTCATTCTTCGCGATTGTCACAGCACTTTTAATTTTGTTTTAATTTATTTTGGAGTTATTTATGGCTAAAACACCCTCATCGATGCTGCCATTAGGCACAACAGCACCTTCATTTTCGCTGCTTGATGTTGTTAACGGTAAACCAGTCAGCATAAATAACAACCTGGATGCTGTTGCAACTGTAGTCATGTTTATTTGTAATCATTGTCCATTTGTGAAGCACGTCAATTCAAAATTAATTCGCCTCGCAAAGGAATACATGAACAAAGGAGTTCGCTTTATCGCGATTAATTCGAATGACGTCGCAAACTATCCCGATGATTCACCTGAAAACATGAAACGAATCGCGCTCGAATTGAGCTATCCCTTCCCTTACTTGTTTGATGAGACACAAGAGGTAGCCAGAGCTTACCAAGCTGCATGCACCCCTGATTTTTTTGTTTTCGATAAATCATTGTCGCTTGTTTACCGCGGTCAATTAGACGATGCAAGACCTGGCAATGATGTTGTTGCAGACGGCAATTCAATACGCGTGGCGCTGGACTGCTTGCTTGCCTATAAACCAGTACCTAGCGAACAAAAGCCCAGCCTTGGTTGTAACATTAAGTGGAAAGATTAAATGCCGTATACATTGTCATTTTATGTTCCAGAAACGCATGTAGAGAGCGTTAAAAACGCCTTGTTTTCTATAGGTGCAGGGCGGGCGATTATGATATGGTTTGCTGGCAGTGCTTGGGGGATGGTCAATTTCGACCGTTAGCGGCGTCAAACCCTACCATTGGCAAGCAAGGTGAGCTAACGTTTGTTCGAGAATACAAAGTCGAGATGTTGTGTGACGATGAAATAATTAGCAAGGCTATACTGACATTTAAAGAAGCTCACCCAAATGAAGAGCCAGCCTATGCGGTTATTCGTTTAGAAGCGCTTTAAATTGCTCCCCTCCTTTATAAAGGGAGGGGGGCTTGTACCATTCAGTTGTGGTATTGAAACCCAACATTGAATGGAACTAAGGAACGTATTTGTTGGTCATCGACCCAACCTACACTATTTTGCAGAAACAATTTCCACTTGCAACTTGGCAATCACATCACTATGCACGTGAATTTCAACGACATATAGACCTAATGAATGCAATGGACCTTCTGTCATAACAATCTCGCGCTTCAGCACGTCGAGTGATCGCGCCAATAAAGCATCTTTGATTTCGTTAGCGCCAACCGAACCATACAGTTTGCCTTCGTCACTAGCTTGTGCCGAAATCACAACTGTTGTGTCGTTTAACTTCGCTGCACGTTGTTCAGCAGAAGCAAGCGATTGTTGTGCTTTCTTCTCGAGCTCTGCACGACGTTTTTCAAAAGCCACAACATTATTTTCAGTTGCAAATACTGCTTTACCTTCTGGAATCAGGTAGTTACGGCCATAGCCTGCTTTGACAGCAATTCGATCACCTAAATTCCCAAGGTTTCTAACTTTTTCCAATAGAATAACTTCCATCTCAATAACCCCTTATGTTCTTTTACCTACGCCAGTAGGCAGATATAACCTAAAATTAAACAAACTATCCAACGAACCGAAAATTACGTAAACAGGTAACATGATGAAGGGCAGCAACAATAATGGTGTAACCAACAATAGCGTTGATCCCAGCATATTTTTCATTGCTAATATTTTTAAGCCCAAACTCAATCCTGCCAGCAAAAAATAAAGCAACACCGCAGGCAAGATACTCATTGCCAACACATTGCCCTGATTTGCCGCAAACAACATGATAATCAGCAGCAACAATCCAGCTATATCACCACGCAAGGATAGCAATTCATGCCTAAACCCGCCGGGGTAATACAAATGAGACTGCACCGAGCGTGCGAGCATTAATGAGAAAATTGCTGAAAGTACAACACCTACTGCTTGAACACCCAGTAGATAATTAGCAAGCATCACACGATTCAAACCGCTTGTATCATTCGCAAAACCCAATAACGCACTGTCAGTCTGCATATTACTTAACGCTGTTTGTATATACGAATATTGAGCCAGAACAAAATCAGGCAGCAACATCTGTATGAGCACAACAGCAGTAACAAGCTGCAGAAAAAATACGCCTGCGACGGCACGCCAGCTCGCGCTAACACGCAACACTTGCGCCGCCAAATAACACGGCACAAAAACAACAAACGTATTCACTGTGGCAAGAGTCGCCGACATGGACACAAGTGACAGCGCGAAGTAAGCCATCATAGCACTTACCAGCAACAACCGACTATCACGTCCGCCTTTTCTCAAAGTAACCAATGCAACTATAGCTACTGACAACCATGTAGTATAAGGAAGCAGTGCTAAAATCACGGCATGCATTAACGCTTGCCGATTATTTTCCAGCACCAGCTTTCCCTGATTAAGTATAAATCCGCTCAACCGGGTCATTATTTATCGATGGCTATCACAATATGGCATCAAACCAAGAAACCTTGCATGTTTAATGTCTGTGGCCAATTGACGTTGGAAACGCGCTTGTACACCAGTAATTCGACTAGGTACGATCTTACCTGTTTCGCTGATGTAGTTTTTTAATGTATTAGTATCTTTGTAATCAATTTCATTGGCTTCTTCAGCGGTGAAACGATTCATTTTTTTTCGGCGAAAATATGCTGACATCAAATCTCTCCTCTTAAGCTGCCCGAGTTTCTTTTTCTTTCTTCATCATGATCGATTCGTGAGTAATCGCATGCTTCTTTTTAATAATCAAATTCCTCAGAATTGCATCATTAAATTTAAACGCAGTTTTTAATTCTTCAAGAGCGATTTGATTACACTCAACATTCAACAGAATATAGTGAGCCTTGTGAACATTGTTAATTGGATAGGCCAGTTGTCTGCGTCCCCAATCTTCTTTGCGATGGATTGTACCTTCTTGCTTCGTGATGATCCCTTCATAGCGCTCAACCATTGCTGGTACTTGTTCGCTTTGATCAGGGTGCACCAGAAACACAATTTCATAATGTCTCATGATATCTCCTTGTGGATTAAAGCCTTCTCGAATTAAGTTTCGTAGTAAGGCAAGGTTTTTAAAAAACGTGCAATCATAACAAATTTACTCTCGATGAGCAATTCTTTGATTTACATTACTTTTTTTAGAGGCTATCTATTTGCAATTAAAGTCATGATAAGCTATAACATCTTAAAAAATAAGAAGGTTTTTCCATGAACATCATCTCAATTCCCTTTGAAGAACCCCTCATCATAAATTATGGAGGTGAAATCATACGGTTAATCGCTTTCAAAACACAGGAACATGGTAATATTAAATTTGGTGTAGAAGCGTCACGCTCGATAAATGTCCATCGCGAAGAGATTTACCACGCAATTAAACAAAAACAAGCAGCCATTGAATAGCTTGGCTCAATGCAAACAAAAATCACATCTTGTAATTTTTATGCAGCGATCGCTGTAGTCCTTCTGTCTATAGTCGCTCTTTCAATCAATTCACTCTTTTATCAGTATCCTGGAAATAATTACTTCCCTCACGAAGGATATCTCATGTTGTTCAGCCTGGTGCTGATGTATAGCGGCTTTACCCTGCAATTCGGGCGAGTAAATCAACTGACACTTATGCTTAAAGAAGCGCTCTATTTTTTTTTAGTCATGACGGTCATCGCTGTCGCTACCAATGCTATGCAATACACACCGTTTCCTGTTATTGATCATCATATCGTGGCTTTCGAGTCTCTGTTTCATCTCAACATGAAGTCAATTGTCGCCTGGACTAACAGTCACCCTGTCTTCACACCATTGCTCGCAAGAATTTATGATACCCTGCCACTGCAGATGTGTTATCTCCCATTGCTGGTGATTGCAGCCAAGCGATTTAATCTGGTTCGGGAGTATTATTTCCTGCTCCTTTCCAGCGCGTTGATAGGATTTACTTTTTACTATTTTTTCCCAACTACCGCACCGGCAAGCGTAATTGATAGCTCTTTTTTTAGCGAAGCTCAACGAGCAACGGGTCTTAAATTCCAGCAATTACATCATTACATTCAACCATCAACGATTGAGGGTGGCATGATCGCACTCCCTTCATTTCACGTGGTATGGGCATGGTTCGGGCTTTATTTGGTTCGAGGATGGCCTATCGCGTTCGGTATCTTGCTTCCAGTAAATATCCTGTTGGTTGCATCCTGCGTGTTATTGGGTTGGCATTATCCCATCGATATTTTAGGAAGTCTGGTCATTATCGCTATGGCCCATGGTTTGCATCATTTCTTCCATGAACGCGTAGACGGAAAACCATCATTTCAACGGCTGATTAACAATCCTCACTGATGTGCCGACAGGTACTCGATTAAATAAATATTCAATATCATCAGGAAGCATCCTTACACAGCCAGCACTTACCCGCATGCCTATACTATCCGTGCGATTCGTCCCATGGATCAAGTAGGTAGGCCACCCCAAACGCATCACATATCTGCCAAGCGGGTTGCCTGACCCACCGGGGAATGCCTCAGGGACTATCTGACCATGTTTAGCCCCCTCAGCCTGTAACTTGGCCGTAGGCCGCCAAACCGGATCACGTTCTTTAGCAATGACTGTGGTAACCCCGAGTGGTGTATTCCATCCCTTGCGCCCTACCCCCACAGGATAGGTCATCACCACATTATCATTTTCAGGGAAATAATAGAGACGGTATTCAGCCAAATTAATGACAATCCCACGATGAGGCCCCTGTGGCAACTTAAAGCGCGAGGGGATTAGAATAGATGCTCTCATGGGTAGAGGTATAACAGGATCAACCTGTGGATTTGCTCGGGTCATTTCGTAATAACCTATACCATAACGAATCCCTACATCTCCCAATGTTTCACCCACATCGGCATTGATATATTGCACCTCGCCCACCACACTACCATCCGCGGGAATGACAAAGGTTGCTGCTGAGGCCAATTTATAAAAGAAAAATAGAGCGCTAAAATAGCTTGGTTTTGCAAACATATAGATGCCTAAAACCTGAAGTTATTTATGCAATGTAACATTCATAGGGCTTCAATGTAATGAGTAGTAATCCCAGTTTAAATAAACACTGGCTAACATTAAAATTAAGTCATACCATTAAATGTTAGTGACTTTGAAAAAATCCTAACCGATTTGGAGCATCATAATGAAACCAGATAACTCGTTTAAACATAAATATTTAGTGATTATTACTATCGTGGTCATTAGTGTTGCATTGTTTGTTTTAAACTAGGGATCATCAATATGATGCAATCGCATAAAAGTGCATGGTTATAAACTGTGCCTTGTATGATAGAGGCTCAACTTTCAAGTCGAACCTCTCACTCTCTATCGATTTGGTTAGGTAATGGCACGAACACAACGAACAGCGTACTGAGTCATCTTGAAAGTTCGCGCAAGAGTGCTGGCGGGTGTGAAATCAAGGTAAATTGCCTGAGTCCCTCCCGTTAGGCTCGTTTGGGTAGAGCTCCAATATGGGCTTGCGCTCAATCCCCCGATTCCACCATTGTCAACTAAATTCGACATCATGTTCTGCAGTGAAGGTGCGGCTGCAGTACCACAAATAGGGAATGGTACGCCATACCCCATCTCACAAGCCGCGGGTAGATACCAAGCTATATTATTGCAAATTCCGGCAGCATAAAATGCGGGGTTAACTCCCGGATAAAAAGCGACGATTGCTGTAGTATTAGCGGCTCCATTATTGTTGTCTTCTGCCGCAACAATGTCATCAGCTACAGGTAAGCCGCCAGCATCAGTGCTCCAGTAAGTAGTACCTGGAGCCGCCTCATCAGCAAGTGACGCGACTTTCCCACCGACACTTCCGGTAATTGCCGTGCTATCATCAATTGCAAAGACAAAACCATTTTGAAAACGATTACCATAAGTAAGCACAATAATGCCAGCTGTTGTAGCTGTGCCCGTAATAGTCAGTACACTAATTGTTGGTGCCGCGTTTGCTGCACCACTCGGAGTTGTGCCTGGTGTTATTGTTAATATACAGGTACCACCAGCGGCTATACTACTACAGCTTGCAGGTGTAATGGTTGTGCCTGTTGGTAAGGCTGGAGATATTGAGTAAGTAACATTGTTTGCTGTTGAAGCTCCCGTGTTAGTTATAGTAAGTGATCTGGCCTTAGATACAGCGATTCCAGCACCTGATGCGGCAGTAAATATACCTTGGGTCGCTACAACCAAAGTAGCTGGAGCCACACTGAAAGTTGTCGCAGACGCCGTGACAGTAATATCAACCGATAAGCCATTATTGGTATTATCACCCCAAATTGGAATATTGGTTGGTCCTTCCGCGCTCGTTGCAGTGAAGGTAATAGTACAACTGGTATGGGGAGCTATTATTGGATAACAAGGATTGCTTTGCACGGTGATGCCGCTGCCGGCGGGTATTTTGGGGGTAACATTATTCGCACCAACCCCCGAATTATTCATAATAGTCACCGAACCGGTACCACCAGCAGAAAAACTGATCCCGCAATTTGCAAAACAATGACCACCGGGTTTGGCTCCAGGGACTGCCAGGCTTAAATAACTGGTTCCTATCGGCGCGTGGACATTCGATCTCGTTTGAATACCGGCATGCAACATTCCTGTTGTTAATGATACATTTATAAACAATAAAATTGGTGATTTAAAATTTAACATGGTCATAGTTTTCTACTCCTTTAGAAAGAACCCGTTCTTTAACCGAGATTAATTATATTAGTCATAAAAATCAATCAGTCCTTATTTATCTTTTTTATCTTTTTTATCTTTTTTATCTTTTTTATAATGCTTCATCATCCTTTGTTTGTGTTTGATTTGGCGAGCATTAAGTTTGTTTTTCTTATCTTTAAACGGGTTTTCACTGCTTTTAAACTCTAACTTTAAAGGTGTTCCTACAAGATTGAGATGTTCTGTAAAACTTTTAGCTAAATAGCGTTTATAACTATTGGGCAACGAATCGAGCTGATTTCCGTGTATGACGATCACAGGAGGATTATGTCCCCCAGCATGCGCATACCGCAGTTTAATGCGTCGACCATTCACGAGTGGCGGTGTATGCTTCGTGGTCAGATCCTGCATTAAGCGGGTCAACATCGGCGTTGAAAAGCGTTGTATGGCGGAAGCATAAGCCTGATTGATATCTTTAAAGAGCGATCCCACACCGCTACCATGTAACGCAGAGATGAATCTTATTTTTGCAAAATTTACAAAGTGCAGCCGCCTATCAATCTCCTGGCGGACTTGCTCTTTAGTATATTCATCAAGGCCATCCCATTTATTAACAGCGACAACCAGTGCTTTTCCAGCTTCAATAATATAACCCAGTAAATGCATGTCTTGTTCTGTTAACCCTTCACTTGCATCAAACAGCATCAAGCAAACGTGGGACTCTTTAATTGATTGCAACGTTTTGATAATAGAGAACTTTTCTATTTTTTCATCAACACGTGAGCGCCTTCGTATTCCGGCAGTATCAATCAGCATATAGTTTTGCTCATCCCGCTCAAAGGGAATTGCAATGCTATCTCGTGTTGTGCCAGGCAAGTCATAGACTACAACGCGCTCTTCACCCAAAATGCGGTTAATAAGTGTCGATTTACCTACGTTAGGACGGCCAACAAAGGCAATTTTAATGATGTCATCTTCAAAGCTGGACTCTTCTGCCGGCGGAAACGTTGCGGTTATGCTCTGCAACAGTGGATTAATACCACGCCCATGCGCTGCTGATATTGCATAAACATCAGCAAAACCCAATGATAGAAAATCAGCATTGGCGATCTCATCATCAAGACCTTCAGTTTTATTAACAATCAAATAAACTGGTTTACTGGTTTTTCGAAGCTTCAATGCAATGTTTAAGTCTACTGGTGTCAGACCTGCCCGCCCATCAACCAGGAAAAAGACAAAGTCCGCCTCATTGAGCGCAAACTCAGACTGCTTTGACATAAGGGCATCGACAGCAATATCATCAACCCCCATACCGCCCGTGTCGACAACGATGAAGGGTTTGTTTTCAAACTTAGCATCCCCATACTGTCGGTCACGAGTCAGACCTGGGAAGTCAGCGACCAACGCATCTTGCGTGTGGGTTAAACGATTGAACAGGGTCGATTTACCCACATTAGGGCGCCCTACCAGGGCAATAACAGGTATCATTAGAATATTAGCTCACTGAAAAACGATTTAATTTGCCATTTGCGGTCATCACATAAACACTATTACCGGAAACAGCAGGGGCGATATCAATGGCGCCGCTAGCTTGTGCTCGCGATAATAATTCACCATTTTGGGTAGAAAGTACATGCAAGTAGCCGGTTTTATCACCGACAACCAAACGATTATTCATGAGAACAGGCTCGGTTAAACCACGCGCTTTTAATGATAACTGCTTCCATTTGACTTGTCCGTTTTGTCGGTCAAGTGCCCAAACAACATCATCACTGTCTGTCATATAAAGCGTTGTAGCGTCGATTGCAAGGTTTTTATAGGTTGATGCCGGTTTTTTCCATTTAAATTCACCATTCTGCAGTGATAGGGCACCGATGAAACCTTGATAACTTGCCAAATAAACCACATCACCCCGTACAATCGGATCAGCATCAATATCAACCAACCGCTCTATATCGCTTGAACCACTTGCATAAGCAATACTGCGCTGCCAAACCGTACTTCCTGACTGCAGCTCAACGGCATCCAACTTTCCATCTGAAAACCCAACGAGTGCCAGTTTATCAAAAATGACTGGTGATGAACTTGCTTTTAAACTCAAACCGGGTGCACCGTGGTCAACTACCCAAAGCTTTTCTCCTTTGGCCAAATCAAACGCATATAAATTACCATCGATGGTTTTGGCGATTACTTTACGGTTAGCAATAATGGGCTTTGATAAAGCCTCCCCTGAGGTTTTTGCCTGCCATACTTCATGGCCGTCAGTCTGACTCAGTAGTACAATGGTCGACGCATTGGTGCCTAAGGCAATATATCCTTGTGCGACCGTAGGCCCACTTATTACACCCTGCTTCAATTGCTTCGACCATGCAACCTTACCGGTATTTTTATCAACAGCTTGAACCATACCAGTAGTATCAGCCGTATAGACGACATTATTCTGTATTACCGGTTTTAATTTCAGATATGCACTGGTTTGCTTTGATTTACCAATTGGAACTGACCAATCCTGAACCAGATTCATTTTTGGTTTGAATTCCTCAAGGGCTGTAGGTTTTGCTGTATTATCCTTACCCAGCATGTAATCATCAACTTGAGCGCATGCCTGCAATAAAGTACAGAGCCCTAAAATGGCAAGTTTTTTATTTCTTAAAATCATAAAACCTCAATATTAAATTCAAGCAGCATCCATGACAGCGTTACCAGTACTCATCGACTGGGTAAGTGCTGCCAATTCATTTGTTTTCATTTCTAAAAACAGATTACCAATACCCTTTTTTTGCACTTCTACTATCGCTTTGCGGTAAGATGCCATCGCTTGCGGATATTGTCCTGTTGCCGCGAAGATGTCTCCTTTTATCTCATCAATTACGGAGAGATAGGCTTTGTCGTCAACTTGACTCAGCACAACCAACGCTTTATCAAACGATTTGTCAGCGACAAGTAAACGTGCCATCCGAATTTTTGCAATTTGTTGAAAAGCAGTCATCTTTGAATGCGAAGCTACATAGTGTAATTGCTCTTCTGCCTGTTGATATTTTGAGTGTGAAACATTTAGCTTTGCTAGCGTTAAACGAGCGGCATCGGCATAAATTGTCTGATCGTATTCTTTAATCAATTGATTAGCATAAGCTCGAACACCTTTATTATCCTTATTTGAGAATGCGACCATGAGATGCTCATAGGCGTTGGATGCCTCTTGGCCAATCTTCTCTTGATGCCAATTCCAATATCGATACCCTGCAATCAGCAATAATAGGATGGACGCCGTGACTGTTATTACATTACTGTAGCGCTTCCACCATTTTTTAATAGCTTCCAGTTGTTCTTGTTCCGTCATATAAACCGACATAAATATCTCCTGCTCTCAACGCAAATGGTTTTCTAAATATTGATTCAACTCATGCTGAGGAATTATTTTCTGATCTTCAGACTGGAGCAAATTTTTAACACTGATCGTGTTTTGGCTAATTTCCTCGTCACCTAAAATCAACGCTAACCGCGCACCACTTTTATCTGCTTTTTTAAACTGGCTTTTAAAGCTACCTCCCGCTGTATGCACTATAATTCGCCAATGATGTTTATTGTCACGTAATGACTCTGCTAAAACTAGCGCCCTGGTTAATGCTTCATCTCCAACAGCCATGAAGAAAACAGCAGGTGGTTCTTCAATAACAGGATTAACTGACAAAGTTTCACGCAGAAGCAGTAAACGCTCAATTCCCATAGCAAAACCTACTGCAGGCGTCGGATTTCCACCAAGTTGTTCAACTAGTTTATCAAAACGTCCGCCAGCACAAACAGTCGCTTGACTGCCTAGCTTATCCGTAACCCACTCAAATACAGTATGACCATAATAATCCAAACCACGCACTAAAAATGGATTGACTGTGTATGGGATCCCCAATGCTGTTAGACCATCACATAAATCATCAAAATGTTTACGGCTTTCATCGCTCACTACATCAATCAGTTGTGGTGCGTTGGCAATGATTGATTGCATCTTCGGATTTTTACTGTCTAAAACACGCAGTGGGTTTCGTTCTAAACGGCGCTTGCTATCCTCATCAAGGTGATCAAAATGTTGCTTCAAGTAGTCAATCAAAGCGCCTTTATAAGCTTGGCGCTCGTCAATTTCACCGAGTGTATTTACTTGTAGACTAACAGCACTGCCAACGCCTAAGACTTCCCATATACGTTTGCATATTACGATCAGCTCAAGTTCAATTCCTGTGCCTGCTATACCAAATGCCTCCACACCAAACTGATTGAATTGCCGATAGCGCCCTTTTTGCGGTCTTTCATGGCGAAACATTGGCCCACAGTACCAAAGTTTTTGTTGCTGATTATAAAGCAGGCCATGCTCAAGACACGCACGGACACATCCAGCAGTGCCCTCGGGTCGCAAGGTAAGACTGTCACCATTTAAGTCGCTGAAAGTGTACATTTCTTTTTCAACGATATCGGTCACTTCACCAATTGTTCGCTTGAACAATTGAGTATTTTCCAATACAGGAAAACGAATTTCTTGATAGCCGTACTGCCCTAAACATTGGACAAATAATTGTTCCATATGCCGCCATGCAAACGATTCATCAGGCAATACGTCATTCATGCCACGTATCGCTTGTACTCGTTCACTCACCCGGCTTCTCCACTGAACTGTATTGGCTGGTCGAAGAAAGTAGTGATCTCATTTTGGATAAATCGGTTAATCTAATTTCAGTTTCTGATTTGTTCGGTTGAGTTTCATTATGGCTCACATTTTCAGGGAATATGTGCTCATTGTCCTTGTTTTTATTCCACCAAACAGCAACAGCAATTAAAACGCCTATTGCAAATAGCGTGGTTAACCAGCGCACCGCATGTTCAGCCTTGTGTGTTTCGCGTCGGCTTTGCCACAAAGGGTGTTCCGTTTTGCGTTCAGGAATCGTATATACATTATTAAACGCTTCCAGCAGCGATTCTGAACGGTAATCAAGCAGCTTAGCGTAAGCGTTAATATAGCCTTTGATAAATACCGGCTCTGGCAAACTAGGGTAATCATCAGCTTCTAGCAACTCAATAATTCGCACACGCAAATGCAGCTTTCCTGCTACGTACTCCGTGGTGTAGCCTTTTTCAACGCGTAAGGAAGCCAATTGCGCACCTGGCATTTCCTGTACACTTTTTTCAATTTCATCCGTTGTCACTGCTGTAGTCATTTTTAACTCCGGTATTGTCCGAAAAATTATTTAATTGCCGCATTTGGGATTGATACTCTGCTTCAATTTCTTGCTTATCTGCCTTGTGGGCAACATCAACTGCTAATGCTAATAAAGTGCGATCCCGCAGAGTAAGCGCGGGGTATTTTTGTAAATACCCTAGCGCTTCGTTGGTATGCTCAAGTTTCATTTCAACATTAACCAACTCGTATAACGATTGTCTGCGTGAAGGATCTTGTTCAAGCGCCTTAGTAAAGTATTGTGTAGCCTTTTCATAATCAGGAATGGCCATAGCGCATAAACCTGCATTTTCGTAAGCAGCAGCGCTATTTTCATACTGCATATCTTTCACGGCTTTTAAAAAATAACCTTCTGCCTGTTGATATTTCTCTCGCCTGCACAAAAATGCGCCATAATTATTAAATTGAGCCCCACTCCCTGCTGACAATGTTATGGCTTTTTTATAGTAAGCCTGTGCATCATCCATTTCGCCTGATTTTTCCATAAAATATGCCATTGAAGCATTTACATTAGGCGATTCAGGTGCCTGTTTAAGTGCCAATAGCAATTTACGCTTGGCTCGTGAACGGTCGCCTTGCTTTAAATAAGCCAAACCGAGCTGAGTATTGTATGTGGCAGCTTCTTCTCGATTGTATTTTTTACTTACCGGCTCATTCTTTTCCTCAGTATTTTGTTCGCATGATTGTAAAAAAAACAGCCCAACAATCAAAAATAGCCAGCGTGCTTTCAATACATACTCACAAGGTGATATTAAATGGTTAAACATTATAACCATGAATGGATGAATAAAAAACCTTTAGTGAGCAGTGTGTGATTAAAATGTAGGTTTAGTTCTTAGCAATCGTCGTATAGAGTGCTCGTCATAGCAAATCTAAGACATAACCTCCTGCCGCACCACCTCGGAATACGATTACGTTTAGTCAGGACTGCGTTGGTCAACTATCGGTGAAAAATGGAGTTTTTGCCAACGCTGAGAGCGGCTTGTTCTGTCATTAACTTCGCCTGCAAGCTGCCCGCAGGCGGCATCAATATCATCACCGCGTGTTTTTCGGGTAATAGTATTGATTCCTTTCTTCACCAATCGGTCACGAAAGGCATCAATCGTCGCTTGCGATGATCGCTCATATTGAGTCAATGGGAATGGATTAAAGGGAATCAGATTTATTTTTGCGGGCACATCGCGTAAAAGTTTGATCAAAGCGTCTGCGTGTTCTGGCTGATCATTCACACCTTTTAACATCACATACTCAAAGGTTACCACGCGTTTCAACTCATTATTGAAGTAATTTTTACAGACAGCCATTAACTGCTGCAATGGATATTTTTTATTAATTGGCACTAACTCATTGCGCAAAGCATCAGTCGGTGCGTGTAATGATACGGCCAATGAAACTGGACTAAGAGAACGTAAGCGCTCCATTTCGGGAACAACGCCCGAAGTACTTAAGGTCACACGTCGCTTTGATAGACCGAAAGCAAAATCGTCCATCATAATGTCCATAGCGGCGACAACATTGTCAAAATTTAGCAGCGGCTCGCCCATGCCCATCATAACTACGTTGGTAACCCGCTTATCGTGAGCGCCTTGATGTTGTGATAATTGACGAACAGCTAGCCAGACTTGGCCGATAATTTCTGCCGTTGACAGGTTGCGATTAAAACCTTGTTTTGCTGTTGAGCAAAAGGTGCAATTTAGTGCGCAGCCAACTTGTGATGATACGCACAACGTGCCCCGCTTGGCTTCTGGGATATACACACTTTCAATGCAATTGCCACAATCAAGCTTAAGCAACCACTTATGGGTACCGTCGCTTGATTGTTGGCTACTTACAATTTCGGGTAAGCGAATTTCAGCGATGTGGGTGAGGCGCTCTCGTAACGATTTACCCAGATTATTCATTTGCGAAAAATCATGAAGGCCTACCTGGTGAATCCATTGCATCAATTGTTGCGCACGAAAAGGCTTTTCCCCTATTTCGCTAACAAATTGTCGCATTTGTTGATAATTAAAATTCAACAGGTTGATTTTTTCGCTCATCACTTACTCCAGGGCGTGAAGATTACGCCTTTGTGCACAATTCATGTGGCTCGAAGAAAAATGCAATTTCTTGCGCTGCTGTTTCTGAGCTGTCAGAACCGTGCACAGCATTAGCATCAATGCTATCGGCAAAATCTGCACGGATAGTGCCGGGAGCCGCTTCTTTAGGATTGGTTGCGCCCATTAAATCACGGTTTTTAGCAATTGCATCACTGCCTTGCAAAACCTGGATCATGACAGGACCAGTAATCATAAAGGAAACCAGGTCGTTAAAAAATGGTCGTGCTTTATGGACAGCATAGAATCCTTCCGCTTCTTGGCGCGACAATTGCTTCATTTTCGCAGCAACAATCTTCAGACCTGCTTGTTCAAATCGGCTGTAAATTTGGCCAATAACTGATTTAGCAACGGCATCTGGTTTGATAATAGATAAGGTTAATTCTGTGCTCATGGTGAACTCCAGTTGAGTAATAGTAAAAAGTCATCATTATACACGAAAAAAACTCAAGCTGGTTAAACCAATTGAAGAAATTTGATGATTATTTATTCGTACAGTAGGTTGGCGCTGAGCGGTAGCGAAGCCCAACAGTCGTGGAACGGGAGGCTACCTTGTTAGGTTGGGCTTCGCTACCGCTCAGCGCCAACCTACAACAACCTGTCAAAATTAAATGGAAACGGTACTACTACTCCCCTCCGATTTTCGCATCAAAATTAAGGGTTTCACGATTTTCAGCTTCGCGGCCAAGATCTGTGCGATAATCGGGTAAAAATTTCATTAATTCAGTGGTTCGCAGGATTGTCTGGTAAAATTGACTGCGAAAACCGCGCAAACTAATTGTCATTTCATCTGTTTTTTCTTGGAATACAGTGAATGTTTTATCAACCTCAATCCTAAATTCAAGTAGTTGGGTTAGTTCCTTGACCAATTGCGCACGTGTTTCATTCGTTAGCTCAGCATCCACAACTTCAGCTACCTTGAGCCAAAATAAAGAAGAAATATCATCCACTTGATTGTCATGAATCATACCCGAGCGGATAGCCTGCTCAACTAATGCATCGCTCTTTATAATGTTAATTGCACTCAAAGCCTGGCTTACCTTTTTGGAAGCCGCTTGCAATGATGCCCGCAGGTTAGCGGCTAATTTAATCAGACTGGCCTGGCTTTCAGCGATGAGTTTTTGGTGTTCTAGTTCATGTTTATTAAACGACACACCTGTTTCAATCAGTTGTGTTCGTTGAGCAGCTAAATCTTCACGTGTATTCGCACCGGGTGACTCTGGATCCTTGTCATTTTCTCCCGACAGCAGATAATCCACAAACAACTTTTGTGCATACACTTGATAATCGTAAGCTTGCTGCAAGATGATGCCATTAAATATATTTTTTAAAGGAATTCGTAGAAGTTGGTGAAACATACTGCGGGGATTAGTAATCGATGTGATGATTTCATCATGTGTCAGCTTAAGTCGAAACGTTTCAAGGGTACGCTCGGCGGTGAGCAGGCCATAGGTTGAGAGCCACATCGACAAATCAGGTTCTTTCGTTTCTTCGCTCATAACTCATCCATGTGATTTTATCGTAATTTCGCAGTTTTGAAATTATAACTGTTTCATCTGGTTAATCTAGCCTATGAAAGGCTAGATTAACTAAAATACAAACTATAGTCCGAGACTAGGTCGTGGAAGTTCGAATTCGACACCCAGTTTAGTTTTCAAAAACTGGCATAGAGAATCATTTTTATCTCGCAATTCGGCAAATTCAGGCTTAGTTAAAGGAGCCGGATTTCCCTCTTTTAAAACAACAGCGCTAATTTTGTATCCATTTTCGTCTGCATTTCCCCATGTGCATTTTTGCGAGGTAAGCCATGCCATGATCGCTATCGAAACACACTTCGCTTGTGTGGGTGTAACCTGCTCACCGTCTAGGCGAACAAGAGATTTTGCTATTACATCCTCATCTAGCTTCAAATCATCAGTGAGCTCAATGGGCGCCGTCATTTTGGGGAGCAAAAACTCAAAACGCTCACCCTCTATGTAAGCATCAACATCGCTTCTCTTAAACAGATCATATATGTAATCGTCTATTGAGTAGTTAGCACGTAACGCTTTGTTAAGAACCCGCGTAAACTTAGCGATTGCACTCATTGCAGAAATCCAGTTATCAAAGCCCGTTTGCCCGCTTTCGACGATATCGTTTGCCTGCTTTTTCATATCTTCCCATGTCATATGGGCGTCTGCTGCCTTTAGTTCTTGCTCGCCTCTATTTTTTAATTCCCTTATATCATCAGACTGTTTTTTCAATTTTTTTAAATTTTCATCACGCACCCGATTATCAATATCTTTTTTTGCACGCTGCTCATTGTTATCATTGTTATGATCGTTATGATCGTTATGATCGTTATGATCGTTATGATCGTTATGATCTGGCATGATCTACTCCACAAAAAGATTAAAATAAAAACCACTTGATTCATCATAGCACAACAGCAATGGGTTGTCATCCCAATCACTAAGCACAAATTGACGAAAAGATGAGCCGCGATACTGATGAACAGTAAGACCTGGCTTATGAGTATGTCCGTGTATCAGCGTATTTATATTCAATTGCTGCATATGCTCTAACATCGCTGATGGGACTACATCAAGTTGTGCCATCGGTTTATTGCAATTAGTCTGACTATGCTCGCGAACTTTATTGACTAATTTGGATCGCAATCTATAAGGTATTCGTAAAAATATTGTCTGAAAAATCCGATTACGGGTTAAATACCGTAGCCTTTGATGACCTCGGTCATTTATGCAATAACGATCGCCATGAACCAACAGCACCTGCTCATTACCCAAAGTAATAATTTCAGGTTCAGTCAATACCGTGAGATGAGCCAGTTGCGCGAACCGCGCGCCTAGTAAAAAATCACGATTACCATGCATATAGTAAAGTGACACACCGCTCTCAGCAAGGCCCGCAAGGCTTGCGGCTATGGACTCACTCCAATGATCCAATGCATCATCGCCTGGCCAGACGTGAAAAAAGTCACCTAGTATATAAACAGAACGGGTATTTTGGGCCGCCCAATCCAGGAATTGATTAAAACGCTTGGTAATTGCAATCTCATCAGGATGAAGATGAAGATCCGATATAAAAACAGCATCAATCATATCGGCTCTATTTGAATATGATCATCCTGAAGGTAAATTTGACAAGGGCCGTTTTGTGGCTCAATAGCATCGCTTAATCGATAAAATCCAGCAATAGAAACAAGTTCCGCCTCCAGAGATTGGCAAAAAATACGTGCGTTTTTATCACCGGCAATCCCGGCCAAAGCCCTGCCACGCAATGCGCCATAAACATGAATGTTGCCATCAGCCAGAAGCTCCGCGCCATGGCTAACTGCGCTGGCAATAGTCAAATCACCGCGACTGACTACTTGTTGACCAGAACGAACGGGGCTTGTTAATAATTTGTTTTTTACGGCTTCTACCTGATGCGGCTCAGCTGTTTCCTGGATATTATTAAACAGCGGTTTATCATGAGTTGATGAAGCATTTAACACAGCCAAACCTTGGCTCTGCGCCAAAGTATCCAGCATCGGATCGCCACCCTGGATGGCAACGGGAACAAGCCCCTGCTCACGTACAAATTGACAGAGTTGCTGTAAATCAAATTTCTCGCTGCGAATTGCAGAACAGTCGAGCACTATTGGCATCTGATGGAACATGCGCGGAGCACGGGCAACAACATCAGCGAGCTGTTGCGATAAGAGCTCTTTGTTGGTGTTCAAAATAGACAGCACGGTAAACGTATAAAGCCTACCCTTCAGTTTAAAAGCTTGTGATTTCAATATATTATCAGTCATTTTCGCGATATCCATCGCCTCGATTTTTGTTTATACTATCACGCAAGTAAAAATAACAGAAGGTAAAGGTTAATAGTATGGATAAATTGTGGTTGCAGCAGTACGAGCTCGGCGTTCCGCATGAAATTGACATAAACGAATACTCCTCAGTAGTTGACTTGTTTGAAACCGCTTGTCGTAAATACCAGGACAAAATCGCTTATGTAAACATGGGTTGTGAAGTCAGTTATAGTGAGCTTGATAAGCTCAGCCTGCAATTTGCTCGATTTTTGCAGCAATTGGGATTAAAAAAAGGCGCTCGCGTAGCCCTGATGATGCCTAATTTATTGCAATATCCTATTGCACTTTTTGGTACGTTACGTGCCGGTTTAATTGTAGTGAATACAAACCCACTCTATACCTGTGACGAACTGGTTCATCAAATTAATAATGCTGAAGCAGAAGCCATTGTTGTGCTGGCTAACTTTGCCCATACGGTGCAAGAAGCATTGCCGCTGACACCTACGTTAAAACATGTAATTGTCACTCAAATAGGCGACTCTTTTCCGACAATTAAACGCCTTGTAGTTAATGCCGTTGTTAAATATATTAAAAAAATGGTGCCCCCCTATAGCATACCCAATACGATAAGCTTCAGAGCAGCCCTTAAAAAAGGTGAAGTAGGTAAATTTCGTATAACCAGATTACATCACGATGACATAGCCTTTTTACAATACACTGGCGGAACCACTGGTGTAGCCAAGGGAGCAATGTTAACGCATGGCAACATGATTGCCAATGTGTTGCAAGCCTCGGCTTGGATCTCGCCGTTATCAATAAATAGCAGTGACATTATTATTACCGCTCTACCGCTTTATCATATATTTTCACTGACTGCCAATTGCTTAACCTTTCTTAAAGAGGGTGCTAAGAATATATTAATCACCAATCCTCGTGATATCGGCGGTTTCATTAGTGAAATTAAATCGTGCGGTTTTACGACCATTACCGGCGTTAATACTTTATTTAATGCGCTGCTTAATCACCCTAAATTCACTGATATCGATTTTTCAAAATTAAAACTCGCGCTTGCTGGCGGCATGGCGCTGCAAAAAAGCGTTGCCCTTAAATGGCATGAAAAAACCAAATCGCGAATACTTGAAGCATATGGTCTGACGGAAACCAGTCCTGCAGTAACCATCAATCCAATGTACCTGCAAGAATATAACGGCAGCATCGGCCTACCTTTACCCTCAACTGACATTTCGATTCGTGACGACGATGGCAAAGAGGTACCGCTAGGTGAGGCCGGCGAGTTATGCATAAAAGGCCCACAAGTTATGCCTGGGTATTGGAAAAACAAAGAAGAAACAGCCCTCATTTTTTGGCCTGATAGTTTTTTGCGTACCGGTGATATAGCCACGATGGATCAAAACGGCTTTATTTATCTCGTCGATCGCAAGAAAGACATGATTCTTGTCTCCGGATTTAACGTCTATCCTAATGAAGTCGAGCAAGTGATCAGCATGGAGCCAGGCGTATTGGAAGTCGGTGTCATTGGTGTACCTGATAACAACTCTGGTGAAAAGGTGAAGGCCTGTATCGTAAAACGAGATCAGCAATTGACCGCGGAACAAGTTATTGCCCACTGCCGCAAACATTTAACGGCGTATAAAGTGCCTAAAGTTGTGGAATTTTATAGCGAACTGCCGAAAACCAACGTCGGTAAAATTTTGAGACGTGCATTGAAGTAAACCCAGGAACATTATGATGAGTAGGTTGGGTTGTAAAAACACACAACCCAACCTACTTCGTTTCAGGTAAACACAATTGCTTCATAATCTCTACTGTCGCACCCCAAATAAAGTGTTCACTTGCAGTAAATTGACGACTCTTCACCGAAAATCCATACCGCGGAACAATGACTTCTTTATAATTAGCAGGGTTGAGAACTTCCTTCATTGGAATGGTGATCACGGAGGTTACTTCACTTTCATTGATACTATAAGGCTGCAAGGTTTGAATCCTAGCTAACCAGGGGTAAATCTTTGAGGACCTAAGCGTATGTTGTGGTAAAAGCGCACGTACTAATTGCACGCGCTCAGGCTTTACACCTAATTCCTCCTGTAATTCGCGTAAAGCCGTTGACCACAGGTCATCATCACTAGCTTCCCACCGTCCGCCTGGAAAACAAATTTCCCCGGGATGGTCGCGCAAGCTCATGGAGCGCTCCGTGAGAATGAGTGAGTCAGTGAACTGCTCATGGAGCACTACTACAGCTGATTTGTTTATATTGTCTTTGGTAGTCAATTTATTTGAGTTGATTCACAATGGCCGTGATTTTAGTATAGCACTCGCTATACTCTTCTTCCCAGTTCGAATCAATCACAATGCCACCACCTGCTGCCAACATAAGTGAATCTTCGCGCCCAATGACGGTGCGGATAGCAATATTGCTATCAAAACGACCATGTACTGAAAAATAGGCGATACTGCCACAATAGACGCCACGCGCAAACGGCTCATGCTCACTAATAATACGCATTGCCTCGCGTTTTGGCGCACCAGTAATTGAGCCGCCGGGGAAACAAGCGGCAAAGACTTCAGTTGGAGTCAATTTTGGCATGCTTTCAGCCTCAATATCGCTTACTAAATGATGCACAGCGTTAAAACTCTGTAGCTCACAAAGTGTTTTCACTTTAACGGTTCCAGGAATGGCTATTTTTCCCAAATCATTACGTAATAAATCCACAATCATGATGTTTTCAGCACGATTTTTGCTGCTTGCCTGCAATACTGATTGCAATTTTTCATCGTCCACTGGATTTTTGGAACGTTTTGCGGAGCCTTTAATCGGTGATGTCAGTAAATAGCCGTTATCGCTCAGCAAAAAACGTTCAGGCGAGAAGCTCACAATTTCACCTTCTGTTAAACGTAAAAAAGCGCCAAATGGCACTGGGTTTTTGCGCCTGACCCGTTTGTACATTTCCCAGCTATCACCTTGATATTGTGCCAGAAATGGTTGCGTGTAATTTACCTGATAGGCTCGCCCACGCTGTAAATCTCGATGAATTGCAGCAAAGGCATGTTGATAATCATCTTGACTTACTAACGGCGTAAAGGGCTGCAATAAGGTGAATGGTTGATGGCTTCTGCTGGGTTGAAACCAGAGGTTACGCATTTTATTAATAAAAAGCGCCGTGTTTGGGTCGCGGTTTGCCGCGATCAGATTCACCTCCTTTCGTTGGTGGTCCGCAATGATTGCCCAATCATAAAACCTCAGATCCATAATCGGCATATCATCCAATAGAGGATGAGACGGTGACTTAATACCGGCAAGCAGCGCGCCAAGATCATATGCTATGTAGCCGATTGCCCCGCCTTGAAAAGGTAAATCACTATCTGAATGCAATAAGGGTAACTTACTTTGTAATTGAAAAAACGCATCACTTAAATCAGTATCATCCCGTGCAATTTTGAGCTGATCATAAGGATAAGCCGACAGAATATCGTATCGACCTCTAATTTTATCACCACTCTCCAACAACACAAATCCAGGAAAACTCTTAAAGGACTGGTAATGGGGTACTAAATCATCCGCATAGGACAAAGGGTAGATAGTCAAATTGATCACGTGAGTTGTTCGAAATTTGCTGATAATAATAACATTCTTATATTTTTTTTATCTACTCGAAGCAATCTGCCTTTCTAATCATACCCAGTGAAACCAGACTGCTGGTTTTTGCCAAAAATTATGAGTATTCTATGGCTACATTACGCCTATGCCTGTTAACAATTTCGGACTCAGTTAACACCGCCTTATTTGAAGGAGAAAAGCCGTGACCAAGATAGTTGCCCGCTTTGAAATAACCTACACCCAACTGCTTGATAGCAATGGCGATCTTTGTGGCCCACTCCCCTCTTTTGCAAATGACAAATCAACTTTGATTTCGCTCTATAGCAACATGGTTCGTGCGCGCATTTTCGATAAAAAATCCATCGCACTGCAACGTACCGGCAAAATGGGAACCTATGCGCCAATTAATGGCCAGGAAGCTATTTCAACGGCGATTGGTCATGCTATGCGTGCGGAAGATGTCCTTGTACCTTATTACCGTGACTATGCGGCGCAATTTCACAGAGGTGTGAAAATGTCCGAAATTCTTGCCTTTTGGGGCGGTGATGAGCGAGGCAGCCAATATTCCTGTAACTCCGAGGATTTACCAATTTGTGTGCCGATTGCCTCCCAGTGCTTGCATGCAACGGGTGTTGCATTTGCCTTTAATTATCGCAAGCAACCGCGAGTCGCTGTAGCTTGTATAGGCGAAGGCGGTACATCGGAGGGTGACTTCTATGAAGCAATGAACGTTGCTGGCGTTTGGAATCTTCCTGTTGTCTTTGTGGTTAATAATAATCGCTGGGCCATATCAGTGCCCATCCAGAAACAAACAAACACGACGACTATTGCCCAAAAAGCGATCGCTGCTGGTTTTGAAGGCGTTCAAGTCGATGGTAATGACATACTTGCCACGCGCCAGGCAGTTGGCGACGCCATTGAGAAAGCCAGACGCGGTGAAGGGCCTACATTGATTGAGGCATTAACATACCGTCTTTGTGATCACACCACAGCAGACGATGCTGCCCGCTATCAACCCAAAGATGAAGTAGAGCAGGCAACACCCAATGAGCCGATCCGACGCTTCAAACGCTTTCTGGAACAGCAAAATATCTGGACTGACAAACAAGAAGAAGAATTACTGAATGCCTGCTCGCTAGAAGTTCAGCAAGCCGTTGATGAGTATAAAAATCAAACACCACAGCCAATAAGCAGCATGTTTGATTATCATTATGCAACCTTGCCAGAATACCTGGTAGAACAAAGAGCAATTGCAATGGAGGGAGCCACACATGGCTGATATAACGTTAGTAGAGGCCGTCACTCAAGCGCTGGCTTATGAATTAGAACATGATGAGAATGTTCTCGTTTTTGGTGAAGATGTCGGTAAAAATGGCGGGGTTTTTCGCGCCACAGCAGGCTTGCAGGAGCGTTTTGGTGAGCGGCGCGTGTTCGATTCACCATTGGCAGAGTCGATGATAGCGGGACTCGCCATCGGCATGTCATTGCAAGGATTAAAACCCGTTGCTGAATTTCAATTTATGGGTTTCATCTATCCTGCAATGAATCAAATCATTTCTCATGCTGCGCGCATGCGCAACCGTACCCGCGGCAGGCTGCACTGCCCGCTAGTCTTTCGTGCACCGTTTGGTGGCGGAATCCGTGCACCAGAGCATCATTCAGAAAGTACGGAAGCTTTATTTGCACATATTCCCGGTTTGCAAGTTGTTGTGCCCTCCTCACCGAAACGGGCCTATGGTTTACTGCTTGCAGCTATCCGTAACCCTGATCCCGTTATTTTCCTTGAACCCAAGCGTATCTATCGTCTGGTCAAACAACCCGTAGAAGACGATGGAAAGGCACTGCCACTGGGTAAATGCTTTACCTTACAACAAGGTGAAGATATAACATTAGTCAGTTGGGGTGCCAGCATACATGAGACCCAGCAAGCGGCAAAACAGCTTGCGGAAGAAGGTGTGTCGTGTGAAATCATTGATGTGGCCACTATCAAACCATTAGACATTGAAACCATTCTGACCTCGGTAGAGAAAACCGGACGGTGTGTCATTGTTCACGAAGGGGCTAAAACCTGCGGCGTTGGTGCGGAAATATCGTCACTGATCATGGAAAATTGCATGTCAGAACTGCTAGCACCTGTCCAACGGGTTACTGGATACGACACAGTAATGCCCTACTTTCAACTGGAAAAGCACTATCTGCCCAGCGTGGCGCGCATTAAAGACAGTGTTCTAAGCATAATGGAGTGATGATGAATATTTTCAATTTACCTGATTTAGGCGAAGGTTTACCTGATGCTGAAATTCATGAATGGTTTGTTAAAGAAGGGGATATCGTCAAGCTTGATCAGCCCCTAGCCTCCATGGAAACAGCAAAAGCCGTAGTTGATGTACCGTGTCCACAAGATGGAACTATCGTAAAATTATTTGGCAAACCTGGTGATGTGATTAAAACCGGAGCGCCTTTGGTCGGCTTTGCAGCTGAAGCCACAGTTTCACCGCCAAAAGACAAGGGAACCGTAGTAGGTAACTTGGAAGAAAGCGATGAAATTACTGAGGATAATTTTATTGTCGGTGCCGCCACGGGTCAGCGCGCCAAAGCAACCCCCGTCGTGCGCATGTTTGCAAAAAAACTGGGGGTTAACTTAAATGCACTTTCCGGTACTGGCGAACATGGCGTCATTACCCGGGAAGACGTCCAGCGCGAAGCCGATAAAAAATCACAACCCGCAGAAGGCTTTGAGCCTTTACGTGGAGTTCGTCGCGCTATGCTCAACAGCATGGTGCAATCACATCGCGATGTGGTTCCGGTCAGTATTTTTGATGAGGCGGATATAGCTTGCTGGAATGCGAAAAGCGACATTACCGTTCGCCTTATACGCGCCATTGCCTACGCCTGCTCCATAGAGCATGCACTGAACGCCTGGTTTGACACGGAACATTCTGCCCGCCGTTGCTTCGAAGAAGTTCATTTGGGTTTGGCAATGGATACTGATGAAGGGCTATTTGTACCGGTTATCCATAATGCGGCAAGCTATTCGGATGATGAGCTGCGTAAAATTATTAATGATTACAAAACATCTGTGCGCGAACGCGCTTTGCCGCCAGAAAAATTGAAAGGCTCTACGATAACGCTGTCAAACTTCGGCAAATTTGCCGGTCGCTTTGCCAGCCCAATCATAGTGCCTCCCATGGTTGCCATTCTCGCAGTTGGCCGTTTATACGAGGGTGCTGTTAGCGTCAAAGGGAAAATCGAGGCACATCGGATGTTGCCGCTATCCTTGAGCTTTGATCATCGTGCAGTCACCGGTGGAGAAGCTACGCGCTTTTTGGGCGCGGTGATTGAGTCCCTTCAAAAGCCATAGGGTCTTGACCAACAGATATGTGGATTGGGTTGCTATTTTTACAACCGAATCCACAGCATCCCAAAATTTCGAGACGCATCTTCTGCGATTAATTTTTGAACGTTATTTTTATTGTTGCATCCTTTAAATTTAAAATCATTCAATGCAAGTAAGATCACACTGTTTTCTATATCGCGTGGAAATAATTCGCTCACATGACTATAATATAAACACAGGCCTTAAACGAAGGATCGTGTTATGGACAATACAATCAATCTAAAATCGTTGTTTTCATCAGCTTTATTTGTCATCTCGCTATTTTTGCTCTTAGCGACTGTAGCACCAACTGTTCATGCAGCAACAATTGCGAGTTACGGGCCCAGCCAAGCACCAATACAATTGGCTTGGTATCACCGAGATCGAGTATACCGTGTTGGACCTCGTTACCATTACCGTGCTGTTAGGGTTGTGCCGCGTTGCTCAAGGCAATGTTTTGTCAACGCCAGAGGATTCACTCACTGCGTGCGACGTTGTCATTAAAATCAATCCTGCAATATTGAGTCTATATGCCGCGGCTTGTCCGCGGTATAGATAATTTACAGCTTAAATAACAACTATCCCCCAATTCCCTCATGAAATATTCCAAATTTTCAGCTATGCTTAAGCTTTTGAATTCAGGAGTCGATTTTATGAAAGTAGGTCAAGACAGTCTGTCTACGCAAAGTCAACTGCAAGTAAATGGTAAAACATACCAATATTTTAGTTTGCAAGTCGCGGAAAAAAACCATTTCAAAGGGATAAGCCGTCTACCCTATTCTCTTAAAGTATTGTTTGAAAATTTATTACGTTTTGAAGATGGCAACACTGTAACCACCGCCGATATTAAAGCCATCGCTGATTGGCTAACGACTAAAACATCACAACATGAAATTGCCTATCGTCCGGCCAGAGTGCTAATGCAAGACTTTACTGGAGTACCTGCCGTAGTTGACCTCGCGGCAATGCGTACTGCAATTGAAAAATTAGGTGGTAAAGCAGATCAAATATCCCCCCTTTCACCCGTTGATTTAGTGATCGACCACTCCATAATGGTGGATAAATTTGCAACTCCCGATTCAATGAAAATCAATACCACAATTGAAATGGTACGCAATATGGAACGTTATGAGTTCCTGCGCTGGGGACAGCATGCATTTGCTAATTTCCAGGTTGTTCCGCCCGGCACCGGAATTTGCCATCAGGTCAACTTGGAATACCTAGGTAAAACCGTCTGGACCAGCGAGGACAATGGGGTAAGTTATGCCTATCCTGACACACTGGTTGGCACGGACTCACACACAACGATGATCAATGGCCTGGGTATTTTAGGTTGGGGCGTTGGCGGTATTGAAGCAGAAGCGGCCATGCTCGGCCAACCAGTATCGATGCTTATTCCTGAAGTTATTGGTTTCAAACTAACAGGTAAGCTGCATGAGGGGATTACCGCAACTGATTTGGTGTTAACCGTAACTCAAATGTTGCGGCAAAAAGGTGTGGTCGGTAAATTTGTTGAATTTTACGGCCCCGGTCTGGCGCAGTTACCCTTGGCAGATCGTGCCACAATTTCCAACATGGCTCCTGAATACGGTGCTACCTGCGGCTTTTTTCCTGTCGATAATGAAACACTGAATTACTTGAAACTCACTGGCCGTGACGAGCAAACTATCGCGCTTGTTGAAGCTTATTGCAAAGCACAAGGGCTTTGGTATGACAAAAACTCAGAAGATCCTATATTCACCGATACCTTAAGTTTGGATCTTGGCACTGTTGAGCCGTCGCTTGCAGGACCTAAGCGTCCGCAAGATAAAGTAACATTAAAAACATTGCCACAAGAATTCACTGCCTTTTTGCAAGAAACAGGGAAAGAGCAAGAGGCAAACAAGGCATTCGACGTAAAAAATGCCGATTATAAACTCCATCATGGTGATGTCGTTATCGCAGCAATTACGAGCTGTACAAACACATCAAATCCCAGTGTATTGATGGCTGCTGGTCTTGTCGCGAAAAAAGCGCTGGAAAAAGGATTGCAGCGTAAACCCTGGGTGAAATCATCATTAGCACCTGGCTCAAAGGTGGTGACTGATTATTTGATATTTGCTGGATTGCAAACCTATCTTGATCAATTAGGGTTTAATCTAGTGGGCTATGGTTGCACCACGTGTATTGGTAATTCAGGCCCCCTGCCTGACCCTATTGCGCACAGCGTCACGGATAATGATCTTGTGGTTTGTTCTGTACTATCTGGCAATCGTAATTTCGAAGGCCGCGTCCACCCACAAGTGCGTGCCAACTGGCTGGCATCGCCGCCACTAGTTGTGGCCTACGCACTATGCGGCACAACAACTATTGACTTAAATAAAGATGCGCTAGGCCAAGACAAGAACGGTAATAACGTCTATTTGAAAGACATTTGGCCGACAAATATTGAAGTTGCGGCGGAAGTAGCCAAAGTGAATGACGGCATGTTCCGTAAAGAGTATTCCGAAGTATTTAAAGGTGATGAAGAGTGGCAGGCTATTAATATTGGCACCGGCAGCACATATGAATGGGACGAGAATTCAACATACATTCAGCATCCACCGTTTTTCCAAAATCTGAAGGCAACGCCTGAGCCTATTAAGGCTGTAAAAAACGCTTATATTCTTGGGCTTTTTGGAGATTCGATCACCACTGACCATATTTCCCCCGCAGGCTCTATCAAAGCAAATTCGCCTGCTGGTTTGTATCTGCAATCAAAAGGCGTAAGCGAAGCTGACTTTAACTCGTATGGCTCTCGACGTGGCAATCATGAAGTTATGATGCGTGGTACGTTCGCCAACATCCGTATTCGCAATGAAATGACACCGGGAGTTGTCGGTGGCGTAACCCGTTATGTGCCAACAGGTGACGTTATGCCGATTTATGATGCGTCCATGCTCTACCAAAAAGATCATCATGATTTAGTCGTGATTGCAGGTAAAGAATACGGTACCGGCTCTTCGCGTGATTGGGCGGCAAAAGGTACTAATCTATTGGGTGTTAAAGCCGTTATCACTGAAAGTTTTGAACGCATCCATCGTTCAAACCTGATTGGTATGGGGGTATTGCCATTGCAGTTTCTATCGGGAACCACGAGAACAACTTTGCAACTCGATGGTAGTGAAAGGATCAGTATTGCAGTCAATGAATCATTAAAACCAGGTGACTTGCTTGACGTTGTAATTAGTCGCGAAGATGGCAGTGAAACAAAAATCAAGGTTTTCTGTCGTATTGATACAGCTAATGAACTGGAATATTACCGCAACGGCGGAATCCTGCAGTATGTTTTGCGCAACTTGAAGTAAATCTGAGGTTAGTATCATCCGACACAAGCCCTCCCCGTATTACGCTATGCTAATACGGGGTACGGTTCATGTCCCGAATGCCATTCATTGCATTTAGAGTGTTAACCTGTTAATTTTCATCCTTTGCCGGGTAGAATTCTCCAAGAATATATTTAGCGCATTATTCCCCTCTCCTCTAGGAAAAGCAGGGAATCCAGTTACGTAAAATGTTTTAGCCGAATTATATTTATAATTCATAGAGTTAAGGACTTCGCGTGAGTCAATCGAAACGAATTTTAAGTGTTTTTTCCTTAGTGATGATCAATGTTATTGCTGTGGATAGTTTGCGCACCTTGCCATTAACTGCCAAGCTTGGCTTATCATTAGTATCCTATTATTTGGTTGCTGCCGTCGCATTTTTTATTCCTGTAGCGTTAGTCGCCGCCGAACTGGCAACTACTTTCCCCGAAACAGGTGGTATCTATATCTGGGTGCGTGAGGCATTTGGCCGTCGTGCCGGGTTCATTACCATTTGGTTGCAATGGATTTACAATGTGGTGTGGTACCCCACGATTCTTGCATTCATTGCAGCGACCGTGGCCTATCTTTTTTCACCCGAACTCGCCAACCACAAATACTATTTATTAGGCAGCATCATCAGTTTGTTTTGGCTGTTCACCTTACTAAACTGTTTTGGCATGAAAGTTTCAAGCATTGTCAGTATTATTGGCGCCACAATCGGTACGTTAGTGCCGATGGTCGGTATCATTATCTTAGGTATCATCTGGTTAGTGCAGGGCCGACCAATTGAAATTGACTTCTCAGGCTCAATATTCCCAGATTTTAGTGCGCTGGGTAATTTATCCTTATTTTCTGCGGTATTGTTTGGCCTGCTTGGCATGGAGATGTCAGCGGTTCATGCCGAGGAAGTTAAAAACCCACAGCGAGATTACCCGCGCGCGCTCTTGTACTCCACTATCCTCATTTTTTCCACGCTAGTACTTGGATCACTGGCAATCATCATAGTCGTGCCTGAAAGTAAACTGAGCGTTGTGTCAGGATTAATCGATGCCTACGCCATCTTTTTTAATGCTTATCACATGCCATGGATGACCAAATTGACGGCAGCGTTTATTATTATCGGTGGCCTAAGCGGTGTATCAGCATGGATCATTGGCCCAACCAAAGGATTGCTGGTATCAGCACGTGATGGCTGTATCCCCCAAACATTTACACGCGTTAACCGCCACGGTGCACCGGTGATAATTCTGGTTACGCAAGGTTTGATTTTTACCGTATTAAGCAGCTTATTTATTTTGCTGGACTCAATCAATGCCGCTTATTGGATTTTGAGCAATTTATGCGCTCAAATGGCCTTGTTGGTGTATGTATTTATGTTTTCAGCGGCTATCAAATTACGCTACTCACACTCTCACTTAGTCAGAGCTTATAAAATTCCAGGTGGAAATATTGGCATGTGGCTAGTTGCAGGCGTAGGCTCGCTCTGCTGTGTGGTGACAATTCTTATTGGTTTTGCACCTCCAACTCAAATACCAATTAAAAACAGAGTGCTTTTTGAACTATTTCTGGGCGGAGGTTTGTGTCTATTTGTGTTGATCCCATGGTTATTAGCCAAAAAAAATGAAAATACCATCCATGAGCACTCAATTAATTAATAAGGTTGATGATCGTATGTTCTCAGCTACCACAAAATCAGCGCCATCATATAGACCAAGCTTTATAGACCAACCTACTAAACTTTATTAGCAGTACATCGTGACATTATCGCGTCTTTTTTACACACGTGGGCATAAGTTCGCTCGTTAGCATATACCCATTTGTGCTGTTTACTCCTCTTACACAATTATTCAGTCCCTATCGCGTGTTCTATACTTAACAAATAAAGATTAGCCGGAATTGCTAATGGAAACAAACGAAATTGATTTTGCTCATTTGTTGAAAGAACTGACTGACATTGCTCTAGCACTTTCCAGCGAGAAAAATCACGCGCGTCTGATGGCTTTGATTATCAAAAAAGCGAAAGAATTGACCCACGCAGATGGTGGGACACTTTATTCACGCTATGACGAAAATAATCTCAAATTTGAAATCATCATGTCTGATTCACTAAATCTGAAAATTGACAAACACAGTAGTGACCAATCTGAGCCTGTCCTTATTCCTCTTCATGACAAAGAAGGAAATCCAAACCTCCATATGGTATCTTCTGCCGCGGTTATCGGCAGGAAAACGGTTGTCATTGAAGATTCCTATACCGACAAACATTATGATTTTTCAGGCACGCATGAATTTGATAAAAAACACAAATACCGGTCTCAGTCATTCCTTAGTGTTCCTATGATTAATCACCTCAACGAGGTCATTGGGGTTTTACAAGTAATCAACGCCATCGATAAAAACACAGGTAAAATTGTAGCGTTCACCAAGCTCGACCAGCAGGTAGTTGAATCACTAGCCTCACAAGCAGCCGTTGCAATTACCAAACAAGACCTCATCAACGCACAAAAATTTTTGTTTGATGCTTTAATTCAACTCATTGCTGGTGCGATTGATGAGAAGTCACCCTACACAGCCGGACATTGTCGACGTGTGCCAATCTTAACTAAAATGATTGCCGATGCCGCCTGCCGTACCAATACCGGGCCGCTAAAAGACTTCAAAATGACACCGGATGAAAAATATGAACTGCAAGTAGCAGCCTGGTTACATGATTGCGGCAAGATTACCACACCTGAATATATTGTTGATAAAGCAACCAAGTTAGAAACTATTTTTGATAAAATTGATTTGGTTGACACCCGATTTGAAGTACTGAAACGCGATGCAATGATTGAAGCACTGCAACAAAAGCTTAAAGAGCTCACCAACGATAAATTTATACCCGAAGAGGATGGATCGTTGCAAAACCAGTTACACCAATTGCAGGAATGGCGTGAAGTGATCCGCAAGTGCAATATAGGTGGTGAATACTTAAATGACGAGACCATTGTAATCATCGAAAAAATAGCGCAACTGACATGGGTTGCACCATCAGGAGCGACAACACCCCTCTTATCAGCAGACGAAACTGAATGTCTGAAAATCAGACGGGGTACCCTGTCCACACGTGAACGGGAAATTATCAACCACCATGTAACTGTGACAAGAAAAATGCTTGAGTCATTACCTTATCCCAAAGGTCTTGAAAATGTACCCCGCTATGCCAGCGCCCACCATGAGAAAATAAATGGCACCGGCTACCCACAAGGACTAAAAGGAGACAGTCTGCCTATGCAGGCTCGTATCATTGCGATTGCAGATGTTTATGAAGCTCTCACAGCCAACGACCGTCCCTATAAAAAAGCCATGCCAATTACCCAAGCGTTAGACATCCTCAAAAAAATGAAAGAAGAGGAACATATTGATGCTGAGTTATTTGATCTTTTTATGAAAGAAAAGATATATATGAAATATGGAAATTATTTACGTGATTCTAGTGATGCCAAATAGACAGCGATTTAGTGGTGTCTGCTTTGAGTAGAGCCAGGTAATGGGTCAACTCAGTAGTTGCACTCAATTGGCGCGCCCTAACGTTTTTTGCAGTCTTCTGAACCATAATTTGAGCACCTGATTTTCAGCATACTTCGATCTGCCCCCTCTCCCGCGCTAGGCCTTTAAATAGTATGATAGGGGCTGTTGACATTTGATATCCCCGTCGCCGACGTACCGCGGTTTATCCGCGGTATCCAGAAAATGCCCGTATAAAACACAATGCTTTTAATTTACCTTACAATTCGTTTTTGATAACACACCACCATGAGCAATCACATTTCAACCCATTGATAAATAGGATCAAACTCGTAAAATCACGGCTCCCACACCAAAATAAAACGAATTTGAAATGGCCAGACTAATGCTCAGTGACGAAGTATGGTCGAAGCTAGGGATAATCATGCTACAACAAGGGATTTATGACAAGCCCGAGTTTCGTCTTATGGTTGAAGCCATGCTGTATCGTATGCGCGTAGGCTGTCCTTGGCGAGACCTGCCAGCAGAGTTTGGAAACTGGAATACAATATACCAAAAATTTAACCGCTGGTCATGCAAAGACAAGTTGGTCAAAATATTTAAATGTTTAGTGGATGATCCTGATCTTGAATGGGCGTTTATTGATGGAAGGATAGTTAGGGCTCATCAACACAGTGCAGGAGCTATTGGTAAAGAAAATCAAGCGATTGGAAAATCCGTTGGCGGAAATACAACGAAAATTTATATGGCTGTTGATGCATTTGGCCTTCCAATAGAATTTGATCTTACGGGTGGTGAAATGCATGACAGCAAGGCCGCCCCAGAATTAATTGCACGTCTTCCTTTGAATGAACATATGCTGGTCTATTATGAGATTCATAGTACTTATTTAGAAGTTGCCAGACGTGAAACACGCTTCAAAAATTGGTGCAGGAAATGGAAACTCAATTTAATCGAAGAGCTTAATCCAACATGGCGCGATTTATACGACGAAATATGCACTTGACATGAGGGGCTCCTGGATACCGCGGATAAACCGCGGTACGTCGGCGACGGGGAGATCAAATGTCAACAGCCCCTAATATCCTACGCGGGATTAGGACTGGGAGCAATCTACGTTTAGACAACGTGCTCGCAATGACCGGCTTCAATATAATTGAAGCCGGTGCGTTTATAACACACAAAATGACTACTTTGAAAACATCCGTCACAAAGGATTATGGTTTCTACCAAAATTCAAAATTTGCACCTTACCAACCAATACCCACGAAAAGCCGCCTGTTCACCCCCTACGTAAAAGTGTATTACAGGGTGAAGTCAATGCTACTTTCCCCAGTTCTTAGGTTTATCTAAAGCCAGCTGGCCGTATAAAATGTCATTGCAGTTCTGTATATGAGCAAGGTAATTTTTCCAAAAGGCTGTTGTAGCATTGGCTGATTGTTTGCTAGACCCCCAGTGCATGGACCACGTACGAGGAATAGACGAATACCCTGCACAAAAATCAAAACCCAATCCTTCATTACCCAACTCAAGAGGAAAATAGACGCTATCGTCCTTGAACTTTAAACTACGGTTTAACACGTCACTTTTTTTCGCAACATGATTTAGCCCCTGACAAAATGCCTGAGCATAATGGGCTGGTAAAAAGCGCTGAATATACCCAACCACCTGACACCAAAACAAATTATTTTTTCGGCTGTTATAGCCACCGAAATTTTCATAATATTTAATATAGAGCTCGAAAGCATCAGTGAGTAATTGAACATTAAAGTGCAACCCTGTTCTTATTTCATTGTGGGATTTAAAGTTGGCTCTAAAAACACCTAGCTCGTCCTCGCAATCCTCATCATTTTTAGATTCAACAATTTTGTTCATTAATGCTGTGTAGCTATAAGGCAGATATAGTCCTTCATCATTTTCAAGGAATTGTTCACTATATTGCTTTTGTATTTCTACTGGAGCATCAAGCTTTTTAATACTGCTAAAATAGGATGAAATCATTTCTGCCATATTATAATCTTGTGCCCCCAAAGCCATTTGATACGGTGTGCCTTCAATCGTTCGACCTGAATAATCCATTGCGCTTCCACGCTTCAATAAAACGTTAGGATCAATTTCAATTATTGATTTAGCAGCATTTTGATTACCATAAACAATAAATTTCAATAAGTTATCAAGAGTTGTTGTATTCTTAAGTTGGTCTGTAATTTCTTCTGTTTCTATTTTAGACAGCACCAGGGTGCTATCCGGTTGAAATAAGCCGCTTATATGAGCCGAAGCTAATGTGCTCTTAGACTGTTTAAATTCTTCACCGCTCTTGGGTGATGGGGCTGTCTTAATATTCTTTGCTCTGAACATAAAGGAATCCCGTATTATTTAATTAGCTACCCGTCTATAAAACAGGCGACGCTACAACATCAGAAACTCTAGAGCCAAGTTACCCGCAAACCTCAAAAAGATGATTAATGAATGACGCCTCGCTTCACGCTGCATACAAAAAATGCAACATATCATTATATGAGGTAATTATAGAGCACAAAATAAATTTGCATCGCTTATCGGATAATAAATGTGCATCGCATCAAAAAAAATTAGGCACCGCGGTCTTTGTTGAACACTTCACAGGATAAATTTGACCGAAATTAGAACCCCGTGCAAACAGTGAATCAGATGAGACAACAGCACACCAATCTTCGGCATTTTCTATCGCTCCAAAATATACTGAAAAATTTTGACAAAACCGTCTTCCTTCAAATGAAATTGACTCTAAATTGATATGTATTTAACTTAATGCGATAATGAGTGCAAATTCTTACCAGTTGTCATCCTATGAATAAATTAAAATGTGCCGTTATTGGAGTGGGTTATCTTGGGCGATTTCATGCGCAGAAATATAAGTTACTCGATAATGTTGAACTTGTTGGTGTTTGTGACCTTACTACAAGCGCGTGTGAAGCTGTTGCACAAGAGCTTAATGTTCCCGCTTATTTCAATTATCAAGATTTATTTGGCAAGGTTGATGCCGTCAGTATTGCCGCAACGACCCGAGAACACTACGCCATTGCTAAAGATTGTATAAAGAATGGCATTCATGTTTTAGTGGAAAAGCCGATTACTGAAACAGTTACCCAAGCCAAAGATCTCATCGCGTTAGCTGAAAAGCACCAGGTTAAACTGCAAGTAGGCCATATGGAACGGTTTAACGCGGCGCGTTTGGCCGTGGATCCTTATCTGAATCATCCGTTGTTTATTGAATCGCAGCGATTAGCGCCATTTAACCCGCGCGGAACTGATGTAAACGTTGTATTAGACTTGATGATTCATGATATTGATATTATTCAAACTATCGTCAACAGCCCAATTACAAGCATTGATGCACAAGGCGCGCCCGTTTTAACGAATGCAATTGATATTGCCAATGCTCGAATTACCTTTAAAAATCATTGTGTTGCCAATGTAACAGCTAGCCGCATTAGTTTCAAAACGGAAAGGAAAACGCGAATTTTCCAATCAGACTCTTATATATCTATTGATTACCACAACAAACAATTCGCTGTTTTTGAAAAAGGGACAGGCGAGATGTTTCCAGGCATTCCGGAGATTAAGCGACATCAGTCCATTTTTGAAAAAGGCGACGCCCTCCTGGAAGAAATCAAAGCATTTATCAAATGTATAGAGCAGGATACACAACCACTAGTGACCGGTGCAGAAGGTTGCGCTGCGTTAGCCACCGCCGAAAAAATAAGTGCATTGATAGATACTAATTTGATAACTAGATATGCAACAAGTTAAACGACTTGTCATTATTGCTGGTGAAGAGTCAGGCGACCTTCATGCGGCAGCTTTTGTTCGTGAATTAAAAGCGAATAATCCTGATTTGGAAATTTCAGGTATTGGCGGACAGCATATGCAAGACGCCGGCGTTCACCTGGTAAGCGACCTTGCACGCTATGGTGTTACCGGATTAACAGAAGTCATACGTCACTTAGGTGTCATCAAAAAAGCATTTGATGCAATTAAAGCGCATCTGCGATCGACAAAACCTGATTTACTTATTTTAGTGGACTACCCTGGATTTAATCTACGTCTTGCCAAATTTGCCAAGCAAGAGCTTGGCATCCGTGTGATTTATTATATAAGCCCTCAAATTTGGGCATGGAAAGCGGGTCGTATCAATACGATACGAGATTGCGTTGATAAGATGGCCGTTATCTTGCCATTTGAAAAAAAAATATATGAAAATGCCGGTGTGCCCGTTGCGTTTGTCGGTCATCCCCTAGTCAATAAAATCCAACATTGTGATGATATATCTAAAACGCGGAGCCAACTAGGCCTACCAAAGAACAAGCGGATTGTCGCAATGCTCCCAGGCAGCAGAACACACGAAATTGAACGGCATATGCCCGTGTTGCGGGATAGCGCAAAGATGTTGTCTGATCAATGCGACGATTTGCATTTTGTCATCCCGATTGCCGGCACAATAAAACCAATAATAGTCGATGATTACCTTAAAAATACAACTATTCCCTATACACTCATAAATGGTAACGCAGTCGAAACGCTGGCCTGCAGTGATTGTGTTGTCGTCGCCTCAGGCACGGCATCGCTGGAATGCGCCCTGCTGGAAAAACCAATGTGCATTATTTATAAAGCATCATTTTTAACGTACCTAGTGGCATCCAAACTGGTTAAAATTAAATATCTCGGCTTATGTAATCTATTGCAGAATGAAATGATAGCGCCTGAATTACTACAATATGATTGCAATCCAACTGAATTGACACGTGTTATTACCGAACTGCTGTCTGATCAAGGTATTTCGCAGCGGATGATAAGGCGGTTAAAGCAACTTAGATTATCACTTTCAACTCAACAAGCAGACTGTTCGATAAGCGCTTTAATTGAACATGAGCTGCAAACCAAGACAATCCCGGCTCCTGAAAAATAACAGCTTTGTTCCTAACTCATTGATTAATGATGAAATTAAAAGATAATTAATTGAAAGTTCTAACTAGCTTATCAATTAGGCTTGATGTACAATAAAACCTGCTTTCATAATGTGAAAGCGTTGGGAATAGTATGATTTAACCAGAATAAGGAAGTTATGATGAGTTTGTCTGAAACTACAACTAATACGCAAGCCACAATTGAAAATATCAAGCAAGAACAAGGGCTACAAGATTTAGTATATGGATTGGTGAGTCGCTTTCTTGCTGATAACAAAAATAAATCAATCGATGGTCTGTATGACATGATTCTTGCCGAAGTTGAGCCACCTCTTTTACAAGCGGTTATGGAAAAGCGCCGGGGCAATCAACTACAAGCCGCGAAATTGCTAGGAATAAGCCGTGGCACAATCAGAAAAAAACTACAACGCTACTTTGGTACAAAGTACTTCCGTTTAACTGACGAGTAATAGTTAGTAATGGAACAGAAAAGCCCGCCCAAGCGGGCTTTTCTGTTTGGGGATTTTACTGCATTACCGAGATCACCAAGAACGAAGATCAACCGAATTTCTGCAAATTAACTCTGTGTCATTGAAATGATTCGCACCATAATGTCTATGATGTTTAGAATTAGGTCTCATAATAACGGGATTTACACGTTCGCGATGAACCAGAAAATCCCGTATAAGAATGAAATTACATTTCTATTAACAATTTATTCAAGCGATTAACGAAATCAGCCGGATTATCTAATTGTCCGCCCTCAGCTAACACTGCCTGCTCAAACAGCACAACAGTCAACTGTTCAAATTTAGCATCATCTGTAATAGCATGTAATCGTTTAATCAGCTCATGATCTGGGTTGATTTCGAATATCGGCTTGCTATTTGGCAACTCTTGACCTGCTGATTGCAGAATTCGTTGCATTTCAAGCCCCATATCTTGCTCATCAGCAACTACGCATGCAGGAGAATCTGTCAACCGATTGGTTACTTGCACCTCTTTAACGCGCTCGCCTAACACTTCTTTAATCTGCTTTATCATCGGCGCCAAAGTTTTTTCTTGCTCCTTAACGTCGTTCTCTTCCTGCTCATCAGCCAGATCTATTTTTCCCTTGCTGATCGATTGTAATTTTTTACCTTCAAACTCGCTCAGGTAATTAACCATCCACTCATCAATGCGATCACTTAACAATATAACCTCAATCCCTTTTTTCTTGAATATTTCAAGATGAGGACTGTTTTTAGCAGCGTTAAAGCTGGAGGCAGTAATATAATATATCTTGTCTTGCCCTTCTTTCATGCGCCCAATGTAGTCATTGAGGGTTGATGTTTGTTTTTCTGACGATGTCGCCGTTGTCGCAAACCGCAGTAATTTAGCGACTGTTTCCCGATTTGCATAGTCTTCAACAGGCCCCTCTTTCAGCACCAGACCAAAGGCATCCCAGAAATGCTGGTACTTTTCAGCGTCTTCAGTACTTATTTTTTCAAGCAAAGACAAAATACGCTTGGTACATGCTGCACGTATGCTTTCGACCTGTTTGTTATCTTGTAGAATTTCGCGAGAAATATTGAGCGGTAAGTCGCTGGCATCAACAACCCCTTTTACAAAACGTAAATATCGCGGTAAAAATTGTGCAGCATCATCCATAATAAACACACGTTTTACATATAGCTTTAAACCGTGCTTAACCTCTTGTTGCATATCAAACGGAGCATGGCCCGGAATATATAGCAAACTAATATAGTCGTTTTTACCTTCAACATGATTATGTGACCAGGCTAATGGATCCTGATAATCGTGAGAGATATGTTTATAGAGTTCTTTATACTCTTCATCTGTGATTTCCGATTTTTGCAGTGTCCACAATGCTGTGGCCTTATTTACAGTCTCAAAATCAGTTGATTCTTTTTTGTCATCTTCAGCCACTTGTTTCATAGCAATAGGCCAACAAATATGATCAGAGTATTTGCTAATGATGCTGCGTAAGCGCCAGTCGTTAAGAAACTCATCGTCTTCAGCTTTCAGATGCAATGTAATCTGCGTGCCGCGCTTTTGGATGGTTTCTTGACCAATTGTAAACTCACCCTCTCCTGCTGATTCCCAGACAATACCTTCTTCTGGACTTAAACCGGCACGTCGGCTTTTGACCGTCACTTTGTCAGCAACGATAAATGCCGAATAAAAACCAACACCGAATTGACCAATTAGTTGAGAATCTTTAGCATTTTCACCGGTTAAATGGCTGATAAACTCTCTAGTACCTGATTTGGCAATCGTACCCAAGTTATCAATTGCCTCTTCACGACTTAACCCTACGCCGTTATCAGAAATCGTGATGGTTTTGAGTTTTTCGTTAAAATCCACTGTAATTTTCAGATCAGTATCGCCTTCATACAACGCACTGTTAGCCAGCGCTAAAAAACGCAGCTTATCTAATGCGTCAGATGCATTGGATATAAGTTCACGCAAGAAAATTTCTTTGTTGCTATAGAGTGAATGCACAACGAGATGAAGCATTTGTTTGACTTCCGTTTGAAAGCCCATAGTTTCTTGCTTGCTCACCATTGGTAGATCTCCTGTTAAGCAGTAGGTTAATTAAGATAATTATATTCATTCAAATTTTGGGGCGAGTTGACAATTCACCCTACGGAACACTGTCATTAAGTTAGGGTTTTGACTCAAATTGACACGGATTCCGTGTATAAAAGTTCCTTAACTTAATGGCAGTAACCCTAGGTAAGCATATGAGGGTGAATAGCTAAAATTTCAAGTGTTGCGCGGCGGTACTTTTGTTTGAGGTACCATCCCTGCCATTGGTCTATGCAAATAAAAAGTAATCGAATCGCTAGTACTTATTACTTCGCCTGCAGAATTAAGTAGCTGTACTGCTATAGTATGTGAACCGCGAGGAATATCACGCAAGGCAAATACTGGGGCAACTTGTGGCTCCCCCAAAGGACTACCATCGTAAATCATCTGTAGTTTATTCTCCGTGGCCATTTTAGGCTCTAATTCAACGATCACAGGAACATAGCCCTGATTATTACGAATTGTGGCCTGATCTTCCGGTTGAGAAATAGTTACTGTATAGGTTGTCGCTTCAGGAGTCGCCAGAGGAGCCCCGGGCGCTTCGCCAGTAGGATTTGGTGGTGGTAATGAAGAAGGCTGCACGTTTGGTAGCTCTACTTGCACAGCACCTTCGTGGGGTTTATCGCTAAAATGTACGACACCACTACTATCAGTCCATTTAAAGACTTGTGCTTGCACTGGATTTATCGCAAAAAATACCCAAAGAACATAAGCATATTTTATCATTCACTGATGCTCCCTATCTGAATGTACCCATTATTAGATAATGAATCGTAATGATCCAAGCCCCCCAACAGAAGGGGGCTATAAAGATTCCCTATGAAATAACGCCTTTATTCCTAGATACTATAATACAATTCAAACTCAAATGGATGAACCAAACTACGTACCTGCGCAATCTCCGCTTCTCGTAATGAGATGTAACTATTGATAAATTCCTTACTGAACACATCTCCTTGCAACAGGAATTCATGATCTTTTTGCAAGCACTCAATCGCTTGATCTAGCGAACCCGCTACCGTAGGAACATCAATCAACTCTTCAGGCGGTAAATCATACAAATCCTTGTCAATCGGTTGGCCTGGATGAGTTTTATTCTGAATCCCGTCAAGCCCCGCCATCATCATTGCTGCAAACGCCAGATAGGGATTGGCGGCAGGATCAGGAAAACGCACTTCAATGCGACGAGCTTTGGGGTTTGCCACATGTGGAATACGGATGGCCGCTGAACGATTACGTGCTGAATAGGCAAGCAACACGGGCGCTTCAAAACCAGGAACCAATCGCTTGTAACTATTGGTCGCCGGATTAGTGAACGCATTTAGAGCACGGGCATGCTTAATGATACCGCCAATATAATAGAGCGCAGTTTCTGATAGCCCTGCGTATTGATCGCCAGAAAAAAGATTCACGCCATCTTTAACCAAAGACTGATGGCAATGCATACCGCTACCATTATCACCAACCAATGGTTTCGGCATGAATGTTGCCGTTTTACCATAGTTATGAGCGATATTGTGCACCACATATTTTAAAATTTGCAGCTCGTCCGCTTTCTTAGTCAACGTGTTAAAGCGAGTAGCAATCTCACACTGGTTTGCCGTCGCAACTTCATGATGATGTGCCTCGACAACAATGCCTAACGCCTCTAAAGTCTGAGATATTGCTGAGCGCAGATCTTGCGAGGAATCTACGGGAGGAACCGGGAAATAGCCACCTTTGACACCAGGTCGATGACCTATATTTCCACCATCAATCACTTTACCAGAATTCCAGTGAGCTTCTTCCGAATCAATTTTATAAAACGAGCCGCTCATGCTCGTTTCCCAACGAACATCATCAAAGACAAAAAATTCTGGCTCTGGACCAAATAAGGCCTGATCAGCTATCCCCGTGGATTGAAGATAAGTTTCTGCTCGTTGCGCAAGGGAGCGTGGATCACGGTCATAACCTAACATCGTTTGCGGATCAACCACATTGCAACGGATAAAAAGTGTATTATCTTGATAAAAGGGATCTGGGAGCGCGGTGTTCAGATCGGGCAATAACGCCAAATCGGATTGATGAATTTTTTGCCATCCTTTGAACGACGAACCATCGATCATCTTGCCGTATTCGATAAAATCATCATCGACAGCAGATACAGGGATTGTTATATGTTGTTCTTTACCAATTGTATCTGTAAATCGCAGGTCAATAAATTTTGCATCATGTTCCTTTATTGCCGCAAGTAACGCAATTTTGCTCATTGATATCTCCTTGATTGGCTTCAGCAAGTTTACCCCAAGTGACTTATGAAACCCAATAGATTAAACTTGTAAACTTGCTAATATGCACAAAAAGGGCTACACGCGATTATGGGCGCATACCAATACCAGGCGCTGAAGAAATCAGGGAATGCCTGCAAAGGCGTAATCGAGGCTGATTCAGAACGTCATGCACGCCAATTACTTCGTGACCAGGGACTGGTTCCTACTTATATACACACGTTAAAAAAAGTAAACCTGGCTGTACATAAAAACAAGCTATCCACACAAGATTTATCCTTATTTACTCGGCAATTAGCCACGCTGCTGGCCGCAGGCATCCCTGTAGAGGAATCACTGCAAGGTGTGGGCGAACAAAGCGAGCGAGACAAAACACGACAATTGATTATCGGAGTGCGTTCCAAAGTAATGGAAGGATATTCTCTCGCGCAGGCAATGGCTGAATATCCCTATGCTTTTCCAGAGCTGTACCGTGCAACCGTCGGCGCTGGCGAGCAAACGGGCCGTTTAGACTTGGTTTTGGAAAAACTGGCTGATTACACCGAAAACCAGCAGCAAACTCGGCAAAAAATTCAACAAGCATTGATTTATCCCTCTTTGATGGTAGTCGTTTCTATATCGATCATCAGTTTCTTGCTCGCTTTTGTCGTACCTAAAATTATTGAAGTATTCACCACCAGTGGTCAGTCGTTGCCCCCGATGACGCAAGTGCTCATCAGTATCAGTGAGTTCACCAAGTCTTATGGTTTATATACCTTAGTGCTGCTTGTACTGTGTATCGTTGGTTTTAAAAAAAGTTTGTCTAATATGCGAGTGCGTATGGCCTGGCATCGCACTCTCTTGCGTTTACCGATTGTGTCCTATCTGCTGAAATCGATTAATGTCGCCCGTTATATTCACACCTTTAGTATATTGTTTGCAGCCGGTGTAAGTGTACTGGAGACCATGCGCGTCTCGGCAAGCCTCCTCACTAACCTGGTTATGCGTGACGCATTTGACAATGCTGCCGTACGCGTTAGAGAAGGAACAACGATCCATCAGGCATTGAAGGACACCGTATTTTTAGGCCCCATGGCGATTCATCTCATTGCCAGTGGTGAGAAAAGTGGACAACTGGCAACCATGATGGAGCGTGCAGCGATGCACCTTGATAATGAAGTTAAACGCGTCATTGATACAGCCTTGACTCTTCTTGAGCCGCTGGTAATTTTATTCATGGGCGGCGTGGTGCTATTTATCGTTTTGGCAACACTTTTGCCTATTTTCTCGATGGAACAACTTGTAAGCTGATTTTTTACCCAATTTATAGGAGATGTAAAACATGAAGAAACAACAGGGATTCTCCCTTATTGAAATTATGGTTGTTGTGGTCATTCTGGGAATTTTGGCATCGATTGTCGTGCCCCGAATTATCAGCAGACCTGATGAGGCACGGGTGGTAAAAGCCAAGCAAGATGTTTTAGCCATTCAAAACGCACTTGATCTATACAAGCTTGATAATGGTGTTTATCCCAGCACCGATCAAGGACTAATGGCACTTGTGGAAAAACCAACATCCAACCCCGCTCCCCGTGATTGGAAACAATATCTAAAATCACTACCCAAAGATCCCTGGGCCCGTGATTATTTATATTTAAATCCTGGCCAGCACGGTGATGTTGACGTATTTACCCTGGGCGCTGAGGGTCAACCAGGCGGTACAGGAATTAACGCTGAAATTGGTAATTGGAATGCAAGTTAAGCGTGGCTTCACGTTAATTGAAATTTTAGTGGTGGTGTTAATCATTGGCATCACCATGGGCTTTGCCCTACTGGCCTTTGGTGATTTTGGAGGAAGCCGACGAGTTACAGTCGCGGCAGAGCAATTTGTAAGCTACGTCAAACTAGCTCAGCAACAAGCGATCATGGAGACAGGAACACTCGGTATCAAGCTTAATAAAAATAACTATCAAGTGTTGCGTTTTCAAGCACCAGCGACGTGGATCGCTATAATGCCAAACAATATTTTTCATGATCAGCACTTTCCTGATTCAGCCATTACCAAGCTTGTAAGCGATACTAAAAATACAGGAAAGCCTCAAATTATTATTAACTCTACGGGCGACATGACCCCCTTTACACTTCAGATTGGCACAACAAATAAAGAGAAACTCCTCACAATTGTGGGTACATACAATGGCAACGTATCCATTCGACCTGTGGAGTTACCATGAAAAAAAATTCGGGTTTTACACTAATCGAGGTTCTTTTGGCTTTGATGGTGATTGCTATCGCCTTAACTGCACTGCTTAAAGCTTCAGCGCAGAATATTACGTTTACCCAACGAGTCAAGGAAAAAGCAATCAGCCATTGGGTTGCGATGCAAGGGGTCACGATGGCACAACTTCGCTTGTTACAACTCGACCCTAATCAAGAAATCACTCAAGTCACCACGATGCTTGGGGAGCGCTGGTATTGGCACGCGAAATTAACACCCACGCCAATTAAAACCATGCACCAGATATCAATAACCGTGAGTAAGAATCAATCTGGACCCTTTACCGACACGCTGATCGCATACAGGCGGTTTCCATGAGACCTTTTATAGCTAGATTGGGTCGCGACCCAAGCAATGGTTATACTTTAATAGAAATCATGATTGCCCTTGCTGTGTTTGCGATATTGGCAACAATTACATCCTCAGTGATGTATCGCGCTTTTGATACACGCGCCCGCGTCAGTGCGCAAGCCGATCGGGTCAACACGTTGCAATTGGTTCTCACGATGGTTGAGCGCGATGTCGCACAAATAGTAAACCGCAGTATTCGCGGTAATGAAATGCAGCTTGTCCCCGAATTTGTGGGGCAATCACAATATATTGAATTCACGCGTGGCGGCATCGTTAATCCTAATGGAATTGAACAAAGGAGCACGCTAAGACGCGTTGCATTTTTATGCACAGGTGACAAATTAATTCGCCGAAGCTGGCAACGCCTTGATACGCCAGACAGCGCGCACTATCAAGATAAAGTCTTACTGGAAAATTTAGATGCGTGTTCGTTTGCCTATTTATCACAGATCCATCAAATTTTAGTTGAATGGCGCGAAAAAGCCGTGCAACAAAACCAAAAAAGCGCGTTGCTGCCTCTTGCTGTGCAATTGACGCTCACCTTACATGACTGGGGTAACATGAGTTTGCTATTTCCGATTCCAGAGGCGCTGTATGGCAGCTAGAAACTATACTACCCTCCGAGGCAGCGCCTTGCTCTCGGCATTGTTTATTATGACGCTGGTTGCCATTGCAGCAACAGCCATGAGCGCCCGCCTACAACTAGATATATATCGCACCAAATTAGCAATTGCCAGCGACAAACTCTATTTAGCCTCTCAAGCTCCTGCATTTTGGGCGCAAGAAATTTTAACGGATAAAAATAGGAAATTTAATGTTTCTCAAAACAGTGGGAGGCTTTTGAGTTTGCCGGTAAAATTTCAAAATCTCTATCCTGATGTGCATACAACTGCTGAGTTATATGATTTGCAGAGTCGTTTTAACTTGAATAACTTGGTAAATAAAAAATATTACCCGTCCTTTTTCAGACTATTAGAAAGCACCTTAAACAAAGGCGAGACTAGCCAACATCAGCTACTCTCCAATGCGCTTGATCACTGGGTCAGCCCTTATCGGCCAGAACGAGGACAAGATGAGTTTTTGACTTTTTATATGAATCAGAAACCGAGCTATTTACCTGGATTTCAGCCTTTGAAAAGCATATCAGAGTTTCGTTTAGTGCAAGGGGTTAATGCGAAGACGTACCAAAAATTACTGCCCTATATCACGGTGTTACCAGAACCAACTCCTATTAATATCAATACAGCTTCAACCAAAGTATTAATGACACTGGGGAATGGGTTGAGTAAAGACCAAGTGAGCGAATTACTACAGGCTCGCGGCGACGGTGGTATTTCAGATATAGCGAAAATCACACCAATTCTGCAAAAATTAAACATACAACTCGATCAGATAACGGTTGAAAGTCAATATTTCTTGAGTGTCGCAACTGTATCATCACAAGATCTCAAATTAGTTAATTACACCATTATTAAACGCAGCAAGAATGCCAGGGGATCTATCTCGACAAAAATAGTTCGGCAGAGCTTAAATACCCTTTGAAGCCGTTTTATTCTTTATCATCGGTGCTTTGAGCCGTGTTTTTTATTTGTAGCATAAGCGCATCGCCCTGCTTCATTTCCTCAGTGGTCAATGCCGCTTGTAAACGCGGCAATTCTTTAATAGCCTGCGCATTCTTATTTTCTGCCGCTAATTTTAACCAGGCATAGGCTTTGACATTATCTTTAGTCACACCGAGTCCCGCCGCATAAAGATACCCAATCTTTCCCTGTGCCATGGCATTTCCAACCTCGGCTGATTTTGTAAACCAATAGGCAGCTCGTTGATAGTCTTTATCCATCCCTGTACCCGATAAATATAGTTGTCCTAGCTCAGCTTGGGCGAAAGGATTGCCAGCCTCTGCAGAGGCTTGATACCAATACGCCGCTTTAGCAACATCACGCACAACCCCAATCCCATTAAGATATTGATAAGCAAGATGTACTTGCGCATTGACATGCCCCTGGTTTGCCGCCTGATCAAACCAATAAGTAGCGGCCTGTTGATCGGCGGGGATGCCATATTTTCCTGTGTATAATAATCCCAGGCTATATTGCCCTTTATCATCTCCCTGCATAGCTGCTTTCTCATACCAGATAAACGCTTTGTCTACATCCTTGGCAGTTCCGCTGCCCATCATGAATTGAAAAGCCAAGTTGACTTGCGCCTTACTATATCCTTGATCTGCTGATTTTTTAAACCACTCAAATGCTTGTTTTTCATTGAGAGAAATTCCATCGCCCGTGGCATACATTAGTCCGACATTACGTTGAGCAATTTCATTACCGCTTTGGGCGGCTTTCAGGTACCAGGAAAATGCCTGCGCATAGTCGCGAGGAACCCCCTCACCAGAGTCATATATAAAACCAAGGCTTAGTTCTGATAACGCATAATTTTTAGCCGCTGATTTCTGAAACCAATCCAGTGCCTTTTTAGGATCTTTAGCAACACCCAAACCATGCTGGTACATACGGCCAATCAAATACATAGCCTCTTCATTGCCATTATTTGCAGATACGATTAAATTTTCATATGCTGTAGTGTAGTCACCATTATCATAAGCTGAAAAACCAACAAAATCATCAGCATAGGCAGTACCTACAGCCAGTAATACGGCAAAAATCACAACGCGCATGCGCACTCCAAAAAACATCTTATCTTCTATTTATGGTAGAATAAATACACAATATATCAAGTTTTGAGCCATGATCGTAGCGATCAATCATAGAGTCACGCAATGTATGCATAACGTTCCTCACAAGAAATAACGCAAAACTGCTTTTATGTTATTCTTAGCAATTAATCACTCTCAAAACGCTTATCATGCTGCAACCACAAAAAAAACAAGAACTTAACACCCCTTGCTTAATTATCGACAAAAAAAAACTTGAATATAATCTAAATGTTATGCGCCAACATTCACTCGACCACAAAATTAACATTCGTCCACATGTCAAAACGCACAAATCATCTAAACTGGCAGCGCTGCAAATAGAATATGGCGCCATTGGCATCAGCGCGGCAAAAGTTTCAGAAGCCGAAGTACTGATTAACAATGGAATTTCTTCTATATTGATTACCTCTCCTGTAGTAACCAAAGCCAAAATAGCAAACCTAATGGCTTGTGTTAAAAAAGCACCTGAAACAATGGTGGTTGTCGATAACGAAACAAATTTAATCGACCTGAATGCAGCGGGTCAATCCATTGCAACCAAGATTAACGTACTAATCGATATTGATCCGGGCATTGGTAGAACTGGCATAGACCCCATGCTTTCTTTGAATTTCGCCTTGAAAATCAAAGAACTTTCTTGGCTTAATCTTATGGGCATTCAGTGCTATGCTGGCAATTTACAGCATATTGCTTCATATGAAGATCGAAAGAGGCAATCATCACAAATTATGGAAATGGCCAGTGTAATAGTAAAACAACTAAGAAATAAGGGGATCCTTTGTCCTATTCTCACAGGAACTGGCACGGGAACATATGACATTGACAGCGAAGCCTCGGAAATAACAGAAATCCAACCGGGATCATATGCGGTGATGGATGCTGAATATGCAGCGATCGGTTCGAAAACCAACCCAAAATCATTCACAACATTCAAGCCAGCAATGACTCTTCTAACAACAGTAATTAGTAGTAATCGCGGAGAGCATGTAACCGTTGATGCGGGCACAAAATCTTTATATTTTGATATCACAACCAAGCCACAAATTATCAGTCATTTTGGCTTGTGCTATGACTGGGGTGGCTTTGGAGATGAGCACGGTAAAATTACAGCGATGGGTAATACCAGATTACCCCGAAATGGTGAGATTCTGGAAATGATAGTTCCCCATTGCGATCCAACCATCAATTTGTTCGATAAATTTTATATCGTTGAAAATGACATACTTGTTGATATTTGGGATATTGATTTGCGCGGAAAATCGCAATGATAGCTTCAGCACTTAGCTGATTTTTTATTCACACTGGTGTGGCTGCTATTTTTTAACCCTATAAAAAATGTAATATAATAAAACTAATACAATGAATAGGATGGGTAGATTTGTAGTCACTCAGTTCTGATCTGATAAGCGCCAAATTTTAAAAAAAAACATGTGTGAACAAATAAGGTGTTGCGCAGAATAACCAGATGATCTTTTCAATCTCTTTTACAATTGATTCCATGAACTCTGAACCTGATCAGGTTCTGGTTCTGGTTCTGGTTCAGCCTCTTGTTCTTGCGACTCGAGTATTTTCTTAAGTTGTTCTTTAACGTCCTGTCGCACAGGATTTTCTGTCATTATCTCTGCCACTTCTTCCGGTGTATCAATAGGGTCATCATTCTCTAAACGTGCATCCTCCTCTTCCGCAAGCGTATCAATGGAATCGTACTTTTTATCAAATTCAGCTTTAACTTCGATAGGTGTATCAATGACATTCAGGCTCGCTGTATCTGGAGCGGGACTGAGCTCAATTTTAGAATCTTTAGATGATTTATTCTGCCGCATATTAGCCCCCGATTGATTCATCCAACTTGATATCAATCATTATAGTATATATTTAGAACACTTGATGGCTAAAACAACTATTTTGAGTGGCTTATTTATCAGTAGATAATGATGCGCGTATGTTGAAAATATAGTGTTATGTATTGCATACTGCAGACCTTAAAATAAACAAACAAAGACTTTCATGAATAATCAAAAGAAAATTACCTGCCCTACCTGCGCCAAAGAAAATACTTGGTACCCTGAAAACAGATTCAGGCCTTTTTGTTCGGATCGTTGTAAATTAATTGATTTAGGCGAATGGGCCAGCGAATCGCGAAAAATTCCTGGCGAGTCCGTCGACCCTAATTTTATATTTGCTAGTGACGATGAAGCTAACGATTAGTACGCTCCTTTAATTACAAACCTGGTTTTCAACGCAATTCCCATACGAGTCGCACTGTTGATAAGAAGAGCATGAGTTAGGGTATGATGGATAGGCACCATATGGGACATTAACATTAACTGCAGGAGCCACTGCGTTTCCACCATAATAATAGCCATTTGCGTGATAATCATTTGGACGATCTACATTTGCGCGATCGACATTTGAGCGATCTACGCCCCCTTGATGGTAACCACCGCCAACTCCGCGATTAAACCCACCACCGCCACCACGCATGGCATTACATGATGTGCTAATTAACAAACCCAGGATAAGAACAACTGCATATAATATTTTGTATGAAGTTACAGACGTATTAATAACTTGCTCGTTCATCATTATTTCCTTAAATTTTAAGCCCGTGTTTTAAAGTATAGTTGTCAATTTTCATATTTGGACAATACGATTAAGTCTTTTGTGTTTCATTACATTAACTCCAAATAGCAGTACACTAAAATTATATCGCGCCAATAGAGTCACTCATGTTAAATGTAAATAAATCGCCGCGGATGATTTCGTTTATTGTAGCCCTATCTTTTTTTATGGAAGCATTGGACAGCACGGTTATTAATACGGCGATTCCAGCAATGTCTCGCAGCTTGCAGGTAAATCCAGTGGATTTGAAAGTAGCGCTAATCAGCTACTTGCTCAGTCTCGCTATTTTTATTCCAATTAGCGGTTGGCTTTCTGATAAATTTGGAACTAAACGCATTTTTATGGCAGCGTTAACTATTTTTACCTTGAGTTCACTTGTGTGCGGCTTTGCAGATAATTTAATAGAATTGATTATTGCGCGTTTCATTCAGGGGCTTGGAGGGGCACTTGGATTGCCGGTTGGTCGTTTAATTCTTATTCGATCATTCGGCCGTGAAAACATGATCACAACAATGAATAATGTGGTAATGGTTGGTGCGCTAGGTATGATGCTCGGCCCTGTAATTGGCGGTGTTATTACACATTACTTTTCTTGGCACTGGATTTTCTGGGTGAATATACCCGTTGGGATGATGGCGATTGTACTCAGTGATTATTATTTGCCCTCTGAAAAATTAACCCCGGCGCCATCCCTGGATACTATTGGCTTTTTTTTATTTGGCGCCTCACTGGCTGGCCTGACATTCGGCATGTCGGCATTGAGTGAATCAACAATTAGTCACCACACGGCTCTCACCATTTTACTCTGTTCAGTAATTCTTTTAATTGCTTATCGCAAGCATTCAAAACGGCAAGCGCATCCGATAGTCCGCATGGATTTATTGCAATTAAGAACCTTTCGCGTATCGGTCATGGGTAATTTATTCTCGCGTTTAGGCTTTGGCGGCATGCCCTTTTTAACACCCTTGTTTTTACAACTTGTTTTGGGGTATTCAGCACAATTATCAGGGTTTCTGTTGGCCCCTATCGCGATAGGGGTTGTTCTTGGTAAACCTTGCACGCTCTATATCTTGCGTATTTTGGGATATAAACGAGTTTTAATCTTCAATACCTTATTTTCAGGCTTCGTAATAACGCTATTTGCGAGTATCAATTTACATACCCCTATTTATATCATCGGTATGTTAACGTTTTTGTTTGGTTTGGTTTTAACACTGCAATATGGGGCTATGAATTCACTGGCATACGCTGATTTGTCTCCTGAAAATCTAAGTGGCGCAACGAGCATTATGGGCACATTACAACAAATAGCCCAAAGTTTTGGAGTCGCCGTTAGCGCCCTATTGATTCATTTTTATTCGACGGCTTTTTCAACCGAACTAACCGCTCGTGTTTTTCAGTACACATTTATTTCGATGGGTATTTTGACAATTATTTCATCGGGGATTTTTATTCAATTAAAAAACAACGATGGCGAGTTAATGCTTGTGAGATAACAGCGCAATATTTCGTCTATACTAATCTACGCAAGATAAACTTAACTAAGGAAAGTATCATGTATAAAAAATATGTAGGAATTGTTGTAATTGCGTTCTCTTTTGCATTTAGTCAAGTGGCTTTAGCCAACGACAGGGGTTGTGGAGAAGGCTTGAGTAAAATGGTTCAGTCTTTAAAGCTGGACGATGCACAAAAATCAAAGATACAACCTATATTGGATCAATTAAAATCAAGTATAAAAGACAATGTGACTCAAATGGATACTCTAGATACTCAGATTACGCAACAAACCGGGTCAGCTACTATGGACCAAGATACCGTGAATGGTTTGATTGACCAAAAAACGAAACTGATTGGTGACATGATTAAAGCAAAAATGACGGCAAAACAACAGATATCAATTATTCTTACTGATAAACAAAAAACTGCGCTTCAAGCTAAAATGAAACAATTAGAAGATAAAATCGCAACCAAATATAAAAACTGTCATGATGGCGTCTAAAATCTAATCTTGTCATTATTTATAGTCACTCATGTTGGGTTGCATGCAACCCAACATGTCTTCATACGAAACCTAAATTGCAGTCATAGGCTCCTCACAACTATGATCATATGTTATACCCCTTAGTCCGACTATTTTGATCACCAAAGAAAACTGAGAGAGCTTAAACAGTAAGCTTATTTTCTGTTTGTGCACAATGGGCTGTGCCTGTTGATATTCCTGTCATTGTTAAACAATGAGCATTAACAAATGACGAGCTTCATTAAATGTAAATAATAACAAAAAATTTTTTAGGCACACAATGTCACACGAGGAGTAAGTGCTTTTTTAATTCAAAAAATAGTTCTAAGGTAACGTTACTCATTATTTTTATTAAATATTTAAATAAGTTCAGTTGATTTCTACTTATGATTTGGTTATGTTATGCATGAGGATAAAGAGCGAGCACTTAGAGATACCATGTTGTTCATATGATGAAGTCTATACAAGAAAATTATATTATGTATATCATCAATATGAATGAACCATTTAAAAATCAATCACGGAACTCATTCATTATGAAAATAAAATTGGGGATTAATTCTACTTGGATATTAATGTTTGGTTTATTAACTTCCGTTAATGCGGCTCAATCTGAATTGGATCTAACCACCATTAAATCTAACTATAAACAAGGGAACTTTCAGCAAGTTATTGAAGATGGCCATCATCTTTTAAAAAAACATCCAAATGACGCTGATGCTCAATTATTTATTGCTTTATCCTATTATCAATTAAAAAATTATTCTAAAGCGGAAAGCAACTTCAAATCGATACTTAAAACTTATCCACATTATAAAGATGCGTCACTTGGCTTGATTAGAACGGACATTGCTCAAAAAAAATACGACGATGCCATTCGTGTTATTCACACGAGTGAAACACAATACCCTAACGACCCGGCATTGCTGAATGCCAAAAATAAAGTCAATTATTTGCGGAATAAAAATCGAATGATTGACAAGCCCAAGTCTAAAACAACCACTCAAAGCGAGCTCAACCATGGGGTACCTCAGCTTATTTCAACAGGAAAAGCGGCCACCATGGCCTTTCCTACTGTTGCTCCCTATTGGGAATTAACAGCCTACACACTCAATGCCAGTGTTAACACCCCTCCCAATGTTTGGGATTGGTCTTCTGTTTATTTATATCGTAAAAATCAATATGGTGCCTTTGGCGGTGCGGTTAACTATGCCAATCGATTCGGACAAAGTGTGTCTCAGCTATTGCTTAATGCGCAACCTAAAATCACGGATAAATTGTGGCTTGATGTAGGCTATGCGAACGCAAATAACCCAACATTATTACCTGATGACACTATATTTGGTGAGGTCTATGGAATAGTTGGTAATTCAGTTGAGTTATCATTGGGCGATAGCTATAAAAAAATAGAACATACTTATTTTAATACCTACACAGGAAGTATTGGAAAATATATAAGCAATTATTATTTTTCATTTAGACCCAATCATTATGTTCCTAAATCAGGTCCAAAATCCACCCTATACACCGTAAGAGCAAGACGATATGGTGTTGATAATCCTGCGCAATATTTTGGTATTGGCTACTCAGCAGGAACATCACCAGATTTGTATGATTTGCTAACAGTTACATTCTTTCGAGTCAGAGAGAATATAATCTTCGTTGAGGGACAACAACCGATAACCAATTCATTTGCCTTCATTTATGGAGCGGGTTATGAGACACAAAAATACCCCAATGCGTTTGTCCGTAGATTACCCTATATGAATATTGGGGTTAAACTTGCCATTGCTTGATGCAGTTTAATCATGATGAGAGAGTTATAACCTAATATACTTATCTTCAGAAAATACAACCAAGATAAGTTAAAATACTAGGGCGTATCGACACTTTACTATTTTGAGCCGATACGCCTTGATTTACAGAACCTTATGGCCTTTTAAAAGATGATGTCAAAAAAGTATGTATTCTTTTAATACCAACATAATGAATATAATCCTTAGTTATCAAAGTACCTAAAACCTTCGTTAAAAAATAATCAATATATTCATTTTGCTTAACTGGATCAGGCTCTGAGCTAATTAATATCCTGAACATAGCCGACATATTTAAATCTAAATAGGAGTAATAGCTATTTCTCACCAATTCAAATTGATTATTTTCATGAAGATAATCATGAAGCATAGTATAAGCACCCACCAAATCATCCATATGCTTAATCGAAAAATGATGCATAATTGAGTTTTGTCTTTGGTAATAGTGATAGTATGTGTTTGGCACAATAGCAACTGTGTTCACTTGAAGAAAACAAATAAAATTAAATATATCATCATCATTCAAATTATTAATAAGAAAAGAATATTGATTGCCTTTTATAAACTTTGTGCTGTATATCTTGTTGCATACTACAGGGCTAATGACGATATCTTGGTTATAGAAACGCGTTAGCAAACCAAATGCTGCTTTACCTTCCATGATATTTTCAGCTGTGTATTCATGTCTTTTCTCAGTCTCATGTGCTCCGCCATATTCAGATAACACGCCACACATGGCAATTTCAGCATGTGATTTTTCAGCAGCAGCAACCAGCTTCTCAAACATCATCGTATCAACCCAGTCGTCACTATCGACAAAACCAAGGTATTTACCAATGGCGTTTTCAATGCCAAGATTTCTTGTGCCACCCGCTGAACCTTTTGATTTCATTTTGAAATATTTGATAAAATCGTATTGCTTAACATAATCTAATATAATTTTTTCTGAGTTATCAGTGGATAAATCATTCACGATAATAATTTCAATATCTTTCAAGCTCTGATTAATAATTGAATCAAAACACCGCGCCAAGTAATCTTCAGTATTAAATACGGGGATGATGATGCTAATGATTGGTGTATTAGATTTCATAAGTGCTCCATGAATTCAATCCATAACGGTATATTCTTATTAAACCGGTGTTTTTTTGTAATGGGAAACTAAATCAGTAATAGTCTCTGCCAATGTCCATTTGTGCTTAAACGTAATGAGTTTGGATAATTTAGATAAATCAGGTCGACGTTGGCTGATATCAGTAAATTCAACGCCATAAGCTTCATTATAGGGTATATATTGCGATGGGTTAAGACTTCCTGTGCATTTACAGACCAACCCAGCTAATTCATTAATTGAAATTTCACGGTCGTTTCCAACGTTGATAATTTCTCCAATCGACGCAGGATTTTCCGCTAATAAATCGAGTGCGGTTACAACATCGCGAACGTCACAAAATGATCGAGTTTGCGTACCGTCCCCGAATATTGTGAAGGGTTCTTTATTACACGCTTGCTGAACAAATCGTGGCACAACCATACCATAGCGGCCGGTTTGTCTTTGTCCTACGACATTAAACAAACGAATTAATATTACTGGAATCTTTGCCGTTCGGTAATAAGCGAGCCCGATCGCTTCATCAACGATTTTGGTAATGGCGTAAGTCGCTAATGGATGGGTAGGCGGTTTGACAATAAGATTGTCATCTTCACTCAGTGGGTTTTTAGTGCTATCGCCATATGCAGAAGAGGAAGATGCAACAATTACCATCGGTCTCACGTTGGTATCAGCAATTGCCTGAACTAAGTGACTATAAGCCAGAATATTACTAGAAATAACGCTTACAGGATCAGAAATAACTTTAAAGATACCAACCAAACCCGCAAAATGATAAATCCTATCTGACGATTTGATGGCCGAACCTAAGCCTTTCCATGATAAAAGATCGGCATGATCGAATTGCAATGATGAATCGTTTTCAAATGCGGCTATATTCTGGAGGGAGCCCGTACTTAAATTATCCACGACATGCACTTTATCGCCTTTAGCCAGATGATATTCAACAAGATGGGAGCCAATAAACCCACATCCGCCCGTTATTAAAATCCGCATGACAACCTCCATAATTTAATTACCGTATTTAAACGTTTATGCGTATCAACACATTATTTTATAAATAAATTATAGAAACACTTCATTAAATTGCAAATATTGATGACACAACTGACAATTTGAGAACAGGATAGGATTTGATATTTTCTAAAATTATGCTAGCTTTATAATATGAACCGCAGATTTAAAGACGACTTGATTTTTTTCAAGCGTTTCCGCGGTATTACTAAGATATCTTGGATAAATTATAAGGAACTGGCGGTACGTTAAGGATAATTAAATGAATACAATCTACGGCATTGCTAAGTATATTGTTAGTATTGAATTTGGCTTGATACTGCTTACTATTATAATTACATTGTTTTTGAAATTATTTTTCTTTGGTTATGATAAAAAAAAAAAAGATTAGTGATGAAGTAATCGCTTTTTTAAAACAACCAGCCCCCTACTTTGATAGTTTTAAACGAAATTGGCGCAGATTTAATATTTTAATGCCAATAGTAAATGAATTTGAACGCCAGGTTGACCCGCATTGGGAAGAGATCAGAATAGAATTTTTTGAATCCGTTCTTCTGCCCTTAGCAAGAACAGAGGTAACGAGTAAGGATTGGACACGTAGACTTTGCGCAGCCAGAACGTTCTCACTTTACTTCGAAGCTGGCGATGAGCCCTATATTCTCAAGCTGGCCGAGGATAAGGTTCCGCTTGTTCGATACAATTCAATTATTCCAGCTGTCTTATATGGTTCTGAAAAATGCATTAATAGCATTATAACCAAGATAGCTGAAGAACCTTTCTTATCACAATATATCTACCTCAGAGAGTTTTATAACGCCTCAGGTACATCTCGTATTCATATTGAAAATTGTTTAATAAACTCAAGCGAACCAAATATTCGCTATGTTTGTTATAAACTTTTGTTAAATTATCCAGCCCTAGGCATCAGCTGGGATTATCAGGGCGACCTAATCTCGAACAATTTACAGCTGAAATTGGCTACTTTAACCTATCTCTGTCATGCCAATCGTGGAATAGCTATTCCTATAATAACCAATTCATTAAAGGATACGGATTGGAACGTAAGAGTAGTTGCTCTTATCTGCTTAAGAAACATGAAAGTAAATCAAGCTATTCCTGATATTTCTCGCTGCTTAAAAGATTCAAATCAGACAGTTATCCTGGTCGCAAAACAAGTATTGTATGAACTAGGGGAGCAGGGAGTGCAAGCCCTTGAGTCACAAAATATAGCTTATAAGCCAATCGCTTTAGATCTCGAAAATCAGTTTTTGTTAATATAATTTATGACCTTTAAAAGGTGACGAATATGATTACGCAAACAATTATTATTATTAGCTGGGCTATTTTAATATATTTCATATTATTAACTGCCGGATATATTTCACTGCTACTGTCTTCAATATCTGAAATATATCGAAGATTTAATGAAGTTAAGATGGGGGAAATCAGTAGTTTAATGGCCTCGCAATTACTGCCAGCGGTGACCGCTATTATTCCGGCATACAATGAAGAGGAGTCTGTTTTTGACACCATAGAAAGTATCCGTAAAAGTGATTACCCAAATATAAAAATCATCATTGTTAACTCAGGCTCCACTGACAAGATGGCTGAGAAATTAATTGATAGATATGATCTACATCTCCAGGTTACGCCCTTCACTGGAAATACCCTCGACACGATTGCAGACATTACAGGATGTTATATTTCTGACACATACAAGAACCTAACTTTAATTAACACAGCGCGTACTGATAGAAGTGACACATTAAATATTGGCGTTAGTGCTTGTCAAACTTCTTTATACTTGACTATTGATGCCGATACTATTATTGAGCCTGATGCAATAAGCGAGATTTTATATTATATGATGTCTCGGCCTAATATGATTGCTACAGGGGGGGCGGTATTGGTTCTAAACGGCAGCAAAGTAAAAGATGGAGAACTCGATCAGGTTAGAATTTCATTAAATCCAATCTATGCGTTCCAAACATGCGAATATTTAAGATCATTTTATTTTAGTAAAGTAGGCTGGAATCATTTTGGAGGCGCTTTATGCTACGCAGGAGCATTCACGCTTTTTAACAAGCAATTTGTTCTCAATGTGGGTGGGTACGAGGTTGGAAATTTAGCCCAGGATTTTGAAATTATAACGCATCTTCATGCAAATTTCCGAGAAAAAGGTTCGGTTTATCGTGTTGGCTACACACCCGCTGCAGCCGTGTGGACAGATGTACCAGGAACGCTAAGGGACTATTGGACGCAACGATATAATTGGCAATATAGTACGTTACAAAGCTTAATGCCACATAAAAAAATGCTATTCAATCGAAAATATGGCATTACAGGAATTTTCTCATATCCATTCTTCCTTTTTGGAGAAACACTTTCTGCAGTCGTGGAGTTTTTAGCGTATATATTGGTACCTATATCTTGGTATTTTGGAATCTTAAATGTACCCATGGTTATATTATTCATAACGTTGTGTTGGGGATTTTCAATACTTCTTACTATGGCTACTTTCGCACTGGATGTGACTACTTTTAACCGATATAAAAAGCTTAAAAATATCGTTTTGATTTTACTTTTCAGCATGATTGAAATTTTTGGCTTCAGACAATTTAATGTACTCTGTCGGGCTAGCGCTACATTTTCGTATTTTTTTAAAAATACATTTAGTTGGAAAAAAAATAAAATAAAAAATGACAACATTAAGTAATTAATGAAACAGAAAGCGCGCAAACAGAATAATCTAGGCGCTATAGTTACAAAGTGAACGCCAGGTGAATTTGGTAATTTTCGAGCTTGCAAGTGGGTATAACCATATGGCAACTAATAAAATAGAATTTATCTTTGAGTTATATATATCCAATCAAGAGGTCAGCGGCATTGTGGCGCTGGCAAACTTGCAGAAATTCTGCCGTGAGTACCTTCATGACAACTATTTAATAATCATTACAGATTTATTGCGCCAACCAGAGAAAGCGCAAGAGAGACGAATTATTGTAGTACCGACTATCATTCAAACAAAGCCAGAACCAATTAAACGTTTTATTGGCGATTTTTCAAATTTTGAAAAAATAAAAAACAAACTTGGGATTGGAGTGGGCGACAAAGATGATGGTGGCCTAAAAATGCCAGAGGCTCTGAAAGAGCAAGAGGAAATTAAGGGAGCTCTTGAAGCTGGTAAAGTCATCCCTTTCATTATCGAGAAATCGGATATCAATCAGAAACCTTTCCTGACGCATAACCATGGCCCTTACAAAACTATTGTTGAAACCATGTATGAAGGAGCCATCTCATTAATGGACGATGGAACAATTTTCTATTGTAACCAAAGTTTTGCAACATTAATTAATGAATATATTGATAATGCTGTTGGGTCATCAATATATAAATACATCGAGAAATCACATAAAAAAATGATAGCCGATTATATTAATGACGCTACGCTTACTAATTGTAGACGTGAACTTGTATTGATAGTAAATGGGAAAAAAATGCCCGTTTATATATGTGCTAACAAATCGAGTATTGGCGGTGTACCCGTCATCTGTGTCGTAGTGAATGATTTATCTCAATTTACAAAGAAAAAAGAAATTGAATTAAACAACCTTATTAACGATTATGACCGAATGAATAACTCCTTGAGAATTAGTGTTAATCTTACTCAAAAGTCTGATAAGGCAAAAAGCGATTTTCTTGCTAGCATGTCTCATGAGCTTCGAACACCTCTCAATTCGATTATTGGGTACACGGAGATGATATTTAATAATATGGCGGGTGAGGTATCATCGAAACAGAAACAATATTTAGATGAGGTTTTAATAAATAGTCGGTATTTATTAGAACTGATCAATCAATTACTAAATCTAAGCAAGATTGAAGCGAATCAAATTGAATTCATTCCCGTGTCTGTTGATATCCATAAGCTAATTTCAGAAGTTTCTGCAGGCATCCAACCTGCTTTCAAAAAAAGAAATATTGAACTTAAAACTTACATTGACCCTAAATTAAGGGGAATCGTAATAGACCCGCTTAAACTCAAAGAAGTAATTTATAATTTTTTATCAAATGCGATTAAATTTACACGCGAAGGTGGGAAAGTCCAAATTACAGTTAAGCCAGAAACAAAGGAAACTTTCCGTTTGGAAGTGGCGGATACTGGCATTGGTATAAAAGACGCCGATCTAAAGCGACTCTTTGTGCCATTCCAAAAACTGACCCCTGAAGTAGGAACGGAGATTAAAGGTACAGGTATAGGTTTGTCATTATCAAAGCTAATTATTGAGGCGCAAGGCGGAAAAATAGGTGTAAATAGTATACATGGAAAAGGTAGTACCTTTTACTTCGTTTTACCATTTAAGCCAATAGCAAACAGCAGATATGCTATATTAACCTAATGACTTAATTTTTTAATTATTATTAAAGGAGATAGTTATGTCAAATGAGTTGATTTTAATTGTTGAAGACAACGTGAGTCATCAAAATTTAATGCGTGACTTGCTGGCTTTCAGCGGTTTTGAAGTCAAAGTCGCCTCTTCAGCTGAAGAGGCCCTGATTGTCCTTGCTAAGGATAAGCCTCGACTGATTGTCATGGATATCCAACTCCCTGAAATGAATGGCATGCAATTAACTGAGAAATTAAAAAGCGATGACAAATATAAGGATATAATTATCATAGCGGTTACTGCTTATGCTATGAAATTTGAAAAGGATGCCGCTTTAAAGGCAGGATGTAATGATTATGTAGCAAAGCCAATTGACACCATTGCATTGCCCCTGCTGATTAGAAAACACTTAGACGCAAATCGGATGCCATAACTTTATAATTACACAACACAGCGTGGGATCGTAATAACGGTGCTCCCCATCCAAAAGAGGCGGGTTCGAATTTATCTAAAACCTTTGCCTGGGTGCTGGACCCCAACTGCTGCATTAGATCATTCGTTGCAATATGACCCTAACCGCTTGGCGATCATATCCTGAATTTCATCAGAGGTGTTTCTTGAGGCCGGGGCAGACTTTTATACTTCGTAATCGGCATCCCCTTGTGAGCAGAACCAGCATCAGAGCCCCCAGTAAACGAAACTGTCATCATTGTGGTTAGCAAACACCCCAGGGATATCCATGAAGACGGCGTTTTTAACCAGCTTTTTGGTTAAATTTCCCAGGCCTTGTTTGATAAAAAAATCATGCTCTTGAATCAGTATCATTGCATCACAAACAGGCATATCCTCCCACTCAACCCAATTTAAATTTAAATCATGGCGATTAGCGATTGGGTCAAGTGCAACCACCTCAATATCATACGTTTCCAGTAACTTGCATAATTCGATAGATAGGCTATGGCGGGTATCCGATACATTGGGCTTAAAACTGATCCCGGCCAAAACCACCTTAGCGCGACTAATAGGAATTCCTTGGTTAGTTAGCAGTTTAATCAGTGTATCTGCAATAAAATGGATAAATTGCTCATTCACTTGGCGAGAAGAACTGATTAAATTGGTACTTACTCCATATTTATTGGCTTGATAAATTAAATAGTAAGGATCTACGGGGATACAGTGACCACCAACCAAGCCTGGTTTAAATGGTAAAAAATTCCATTTTGTCTTCGCCGCCGTCAACACATCATGTATTGGAATACCCATTGCACTCATAACAGAAGCGTATTCATTCATCAATGCGATGTTAACATCGCGTTGAATATTTTCTAGTAGCTTGCTTGCCTCGGCGATTTTCATCGTGGGCACAGGATAAAGATTGGTAAATCCTCCCTGCTCGTATAACTCCCTCACCCTTTTTAAAGCCGGCTCATTCTCCGCAGAGATAATTTTGGCATCCTTAGCCAAACCATGCTCGACATTGCCAGGGATAACCCTTTCTGGTGAATAGCCCACATAAAATTCACAGCCACTTTTAAGACCACTTTCACGCGCTAGTATTGGAATCATCAACTCCTCGGTCGCACCAGGAAAAACCGTTGATTCAAAAACAATAACATCATCTTTTTTTATAATGCGCCCGAGAGTCGTCGCTGCCTGTTCCAGTGCACTTAAGTCAGGGACGAGATGAGGGTTAACGGGTGTCGGGAGAGCTACAATATAATTCTTGGCTATTGCTAATAAGTCTATTTCGTAGGTAAATGTAATGTTGAGCCCAACACATTGATTCAATTCAAGATATTTGTCGATACCATGATTCAGCTCGTCAATTCGGCACTTGTCAATATCATAAGCGATGACCTCAAAGCCTGATTTGGCGAATATTACAGCGACCTGCATACCAACATAACCAGCACCAACGACCGCAACAGTTTTATTCATAATATTGACTTTTTTAGAGTTTGAATATTATATTTTATAGACCAGAAGTAGGGTAATCGCAACATAATTGGTCAAAAAAAAACCAAAGGTTAATGCTCAGAAAAGAAATTGATCATTTGCTTTTTTTTAGTTAAAACAGGGTAGTCAACTTATATTCACCAGGTTGTAACTCTCCTATTTGCCATTCGGCTATTTTATGTCTTACTAGTCGTAAGGTAGGATAACCAATCGCTGCAGTCATTTTTCTAACTTGGTGATTTTTACCTTCTCTTAAAATGATTTCTAACCAGCTTGTTGGGATGCTTTGTCTTACTCTAATAGGAGGATTACGTGGCCAGAGTATTGGCTCAGCGATGAGATGAACCTCAGCAGGTAGAAACGATATCTCCTTTAACTTCAAGCCTTGTCTAAGGGGCTGTAAATCAGCTTCAGAAGGAATGCCTTCAACCTGCACCCAATAATGTTTTTTTTTGTTGAATTTAGGATCGGTTAACCGATGTTGTAATGCTCCATCATCAGTTAATAATAACAATCCTTCACTGTTCTTGTCCAAACGACCAGCAGAGTAAAACCCAGGAATTTTAATATATGCAGCCAGTGTTTGCTCGGTGCGGTCGCCGGTAAACTGAGTCACAACACCACAGGGTTTATTAAAGATAATTAATTGTGTCATAAACAATAAGCACTATAAATTGAGAATGCTCATAGTAGAAAGAATTGTGCTGATGATCAATTACCCCACCCTATTTATCCTATTAAATTTTTTCTCGAACAATATTTAAACAACAAATTACAGTTCTATGTAATTAAATAGTAGTTCAATCAAGCATTCTTCCTGATTTCATCACCCTGCTGCGCACAATCCAGGTAATCTAGAACATGTGCCTGAGCAGCATTTGGAAGCTTTATTGAGTCATTGATTACTTTGAAAAAAGAAACACCTGTTTCAGATTGGGTCGGTACAGTTAATTTGGAAGAAAAAGTGAATTTATGTGGTAAATTTGGACTCAATTTAGCTATCCAAAATTTATTCTCGGGCCAACTATTGCTTCTTTGTCTGGATGTAAAAAATTCCTTTTTTTCGCGCAGGATATTTATTATATTTTGTGCAAAAATAAGGGTGGTTTGATCAATATCTTGGTCGCCAACTTCAGCAATGCTTGTGTATTTCTCTAAAAAGATTGCTTTAAATAAAACCAAGCGTTCAAAGGCGCTGTGTCCTTTTGAATATAAACAGGAGCTTAGCACTTCAATGATTTGACGATTAGGTAGCGCCTCACTACTTTTCGATTGTTTACTCTCCACAAACACATTCAATAAGCGGGAATAAAGGGTCAACTCAAACTCCAGTTTACACAAAAGTTCAAGACGATTCTAGACCACCATCGAGCACCAATGATGAGTAAATTTCAATTGCTTTAATGAGTTTCCTGATTTTTTTATTACTTTCATCCGCATTATGTGACTGATTGTTAATTAAGAAATCAGTCACTTTTGAAACGGTATCCGATTCTTTTTGTACCTCAAATTTTTTTTTAATTGATTCCCTGGTATTCGATATGGAGCTATATAAAGATGTTAAAACATTCGCTGCATACCCCTGATTCAACCTGGTGTTCAAGTCAACCAACGAGTATAATTTTTTTTCGACTGTTTGCATTTTCACAACATAATTTTTTGATTTTATATCTTGTTTTTGGCGAAATTTTAAAAAGTTTATAGTTATATCTAAACGAGTATCCTCGCTGAACTCCGACTCAGAACAATTGGACCATGCTGATACTAAATTTTCATTAAAGCGGACTAGTTCTTCTATAATAGGATCTGTAAACTTTAACAACTCCTCTTCTGCTATATCATTTTGATGTGCTAACGCTACCAGTAACGACAGCATCATCTCGCGCTTAGGTTTTTCTACATTTTCATTCTGTAAGTTTTTTTTAACATTCATGAATGCACAAAACTTATCAAGAGGAAGTGCGTGAATTAATTGAAGCAGGTAGTCCATTTTACTTCTCACATATAAAGAAAGTAACTGCATTCTGGCTCTCCCTTAATTAAAAATTAGGGGAGAATCTAACCTCAGAAAAATATAAAGCATACCCCATCAAAATGCAAAAAAAGATACTCCTAACCAATATTGACATCAGCAAGCTGCGCGCTATAAATGCGCCCTGAGCATCTCCCCGTTCCCGTCGTTTGTAATAAGTTGTTGTTCAGTGAAAAGCGATAAAGAAGACAACAAGCGGCGAGAGGATAAACTGCTTATCGATTTTGTTGGAATAAGCCCTTGTTCGTTTAAGGCATACCAAAATTTATCGTCAATAGGCGTTCGGGCGTATTCTAAAGAAGTTCTTATCTCATCTACTGAACGCGCTCCCGCAACGACTCGATATACTTGTGGATGCATGTGGACAAACTGCATAGCAGCATGAGCTAGACCAACCCCGAAACGATCGCATACGGCTCGCAATTCATCGACCCTTTGCAAAACTCCACTTTGCGCATTTTCATATTTATAGGATCTATTTCCTGGTTGATCCCCCAAAATACCACCGCAGTATGGCGCTGCGATATACAATTCAATATTATTTTTCTCACACAAGGGAAAGAGCTCATCTAGCGCCTGGAAATTTAACAAATTATAACAACCAGCTAGCATAATACGATCAATGTTAAAACGTCCGTCTTTTATCAAGTCAATGCAAATTTGATGATCATTGGAGCCGATACCAGCAATTGTAATTTTATGATCTTTTTTTAATTTTTCAAAAGCCAGATAACCATCCTCTAGAAAAGAATCCATCATTTCTTCAAATTTATTACCATGTGTTCCTTTATCTATATCATGCAGATAAAGGGCATCAATATCACGTCTATTCAACCGCAGTTGGCTTTGCTCATATGAACGCTTAATTCCCCAATAACTATAATTAAAATGCTGCGTAAAGGTATTTGCGTTTTTAAAACCGGTATCATCTTTTGATTCTATATTGGGGTTGATAACTCGTCCTACTTTGGTGGAAATTTTTATTTTTTGCCTTACTTCGAAAGGAAGATCTAATAGCGCAATACCAAGAACCGATTCACGAGCACCATTTCCGTAATGCGGCGCACAATCAAATTCGTCGACGCCTTGTTTTATTGCGTAATGGATAGCAGCAATCATTTGTTCTGAAGATACTTGCAGCGAACCCCAGCCAGCGCAACCCATGACTACTTTATGTTTTCTTGTGTTTGGCATGTTTTCTTCAAACGATAGATAGATCGGAAAGTTGATGATTTTGCTAAGTTAGCTTAATTTTCAGCGCTTGGAAAGCGTAACGACCTGTTTTAACAGTAAGATTCTATTTTAAGGTGAAATCATATTACGATGTCGGAACTATCCTTAATTTGAGTCATACCTTAACTATATAATAGCAGTGCATAAAGTTTTATTTTGGCAATCATAACATGTGTGTAACCCATAAGGATTACGCACACACACTACAAGCCCACTCGGTACTCATATTTAACTAGGATTGCAATTAGCATTTGTTGGTAATTCGATGTCTATTTGTTTGCTAATACCACCAAAGAAACTATTTATATTCCTCGCCTCTTGAGCGTGAGAAGGGCTGCTCTTAACGTCTGATGACAGCTTGGCTAATACAACGCCAGTCACCGCTTCCAGAAGACCAAAATCAGAGCCTCTTCTACTCAGAATACCAGATTGAGTAGAATCTTTAGTATCGGCTAGTGACTTTTGCATTTCTCTTGCTAATGCAATCTGCGGTGCAATATTTTCAAGCAATTTTACCGCTTCATCATGATTAACAGACTCCATTTCACACACATTCTTTAAAAAGCCATCTATAATACTTTTTTGTGTAGCAACCTGATTTGTTGTTGATGCTGGCATAAAATTTCCTTTAGCTTCGTTAAATGACCGTGGAGAATACCATGTGATCTTAAGAATACAAGCCAGAACGTAACATTCTAAAGCCGATTAACTTATATTTTTTTTGTTACAGATTGGATCGCTTTTCATTTAGGACATCGACATATAATTGGCTACTATAGGAGTAGAAAGTGCTTTATTTTATGAGGCACAAAATCAGTGTTTTTGTGTATTTAAAAATCGAAATGTTGGTTTGTATGCTACTATAAATGATAAGAAAACATATTAAACTTGGAGAGTAATTATGAAAATCAATGGAATGAAATCTATCTTTTTATCAATGATACTAACAACCACATCATTTGCAGGCTCCGATCAAACCTCATTTAGTAATAAAATGACAGCGACCATATCCCCTAGTGTTTTTGACATGGCCAAAAAGAATGAAAACTGGAAAGCAGCATTGGTGACAGGAAGAGATGCTCAGGTTGTTTTTATGAATATCACCCCAGCCACCAACCCAGACAACGAAATTGGGATGGAAACACATGCATTTGACCAAGTCATATTTGTGGTGGACGGCCAGGCTAAATCGGTTCTGGATGGCAAAGAATCAACCGTCACGGCCGGTGATATGATCTTTATCCCTCAAGGGGTTCCTCATAATTTCATTAATCTTGATGCAAAAAAGCCGTTCAAAATAATCAGCGTCTATTCAGCTACTGATATTCCGGTAAGTGCCGTTTATAAAAAGAAATCGGATATGCCACAAAACGATTAGGATCTGTGATGTCTATACAACATACAGAACATCATCGAATAGAACGGATTGGCTGGCTGCGCGCAGCTGTGTTAGGTGCAAATGATGGGATTATTTCTACTGCAAGCCTGATAATTGGCGTGGCAGCTGCGCGCACGCCATATAACGGAATACTTATTGCAGGTATTGCCAGTTTAATTGCTGGCGCTATGTCGATGGCTGCAGGTGAATATATATCGGTAAGTTCACAGGCTGATACGGAAAAATCAGCACTTCAACGAGAAATGAAGGAACTTGATGAAAATCTACCGAATGAAATTGAAGAGTTAACTGTTATATACATCAAGCGAGGATTAGATCGCGCTCTTGCACAAGAAGTTGTAAAGCAGATGATGGCTAAAGATCCGTTGGCTGCTCATATTCGTGACGAACTTGGCATGAGTGAAAGTTCGAGCGCCCGTCCGCTCCAAGCCGCAATATTCTCAGCTGGCAGTTTTACTCTAGGATCAATCTTACCGCTATTGGCGGTGTTTATTGTGCCGAGCGCCTATCTTATTCCATCCATATCGATGCTGGCCGTTATATTTTTGGCACTACTTGGAGCTGTCGCTGCCAAAGTTGGCGGTGCCAAATTATTATCGGGTACAGTTCGAGTTGTTGTATGGGGAACATTGGCGATGCTTGTTAGTGCAGGAATTGGCTCATTGCTGGGTGTGGTAATTTAAACCGCTAGGTTAGGTTTCAAAAACACGCAACCCAACCGACTCAATCGCCTTTATCTATATCATCATCTCCGGAATTTTGTTTATTGTATTGACAGTTATTTAATCCCGCATACAATTCAACATTTGTTTCTAATCAACAAGTAGATCCACGCAATGAATATGGAAGATGATTTACCGCTAGACCCCTTTTATCAGTTCCCTAGAGATCAAATATATCGTTTAGGAAACGAGTTTGGGCAAAAGAGTGGCAGATCAAATTTTCTGCCTGAGATTAAACATTGCATCGACCCCCACAATAAAAAAAAGATAATCATTGGATATAAACTTTATGATAGCAAGCAGATAGAAAAATTCTTTGCTATCCATGACAGCGATCAATCATATTGTTTTATATCAGAAAGCAATCCACTCATTGTTTGTATGCATCAAGATAATTTCAAAAAACTAGCATGGACTGAACGAGCTGATTTAACTTCTACTATTTTTGCTCTTATCCATAGAAATAAAAATGAAAATCAATCTAAATGGGGTATCCCTCTTTTCAACGCACTAGAAACATTATATAAAAAAATTGAATTAGGTATACAGGCACTAGTCAGCAAAGATATTCCTGAGGAAAAAATACAACAGAGTGATATTTATCTGTTAACAAAGGATACAGCCAAGATTCTCCCCAAAATGAATTCTATATCTAATCTAATAAAAGATGGGTATGGCGTTAGTTTTTTTCATTTATCGCAACACAACCAAAATGAACAATTTAAAGATGAAGTAGATGAGTTACTCAAGCAATTACAACCCAGCGGATAATCGCCGTAATTTAAACCGGCACATTCTGCCCAAGGCTTTTGATATAAGTTGATACATGTAGGTCTGTATTGTTTTTATATCCTTTAAAAAATTTGCGTGCAATTACGTTAAGTAATGGATCGCTCATTCCATTCAAAAAGGCATAGTTCAAATTGTCATGCGTATGATGAATACGATGATGCCTTATAGAAAGCAGTACGTGATATTTTTGTAAGAATATTATTAAAGGATTAGACTTTGCCGCGTTATGACACCAGTAATGAGAAAGCTCTGCAATGGACGCAAATATGCCGAATGCTACTAATCCGAGATTTAAATTAGGTTCGATTTTAAATTTTTTCTGTAGAGTCACGAGCAAAATCAAATAAACCACCAACCAAAATTTATGACCAGATTCGGTAAAATATATTTTAAGGGCATGCTGTTCGGTGTATTTTCGTTTGTAATGGTGCATATGAAAAGCGGCAATAAAGGGACCCACAATAGAGGAATAATTGGCATTATTATCGACAATCATGTGCACAAGGCCATTAATAAAATCGGTGGCGAAATACGCTAAAAAAATAGTGATGATAAAAAGAAACCCGCCTTGATGGTGATAATTATGTACTAAGTTCACCATGCTCAACAATTGAAATGTGACTACGATAATTGCGAGAAATGTCTCAAATCGCATGTACAAAGCAAACGTATTATATTTTTCAATAGCAGATGAAAACTCGCTAACTTTAACATCAATACTTTCTAAACCGGGTTGTTCGTTGAACATAGGTTAATTCCAATCCTTGTATCTTATCATTGTTATATTATTACAGCGACTGCCATTTTGGACTCCAGGTTTACTTTTTATCAAGCATGAATTAAAATTGCACAATGCTTACTCTAGTGCAGAATGCTTGTGAGTGCTTTTTGTTCATCCACACAGACGGCAGTCAATGCCCTGTATGCCGACTTCAAGTTTAAGTCTTACTATAATAGTTTGTTTCAATTAGACGCTGTGAGCAGTTTCGTGTGTCATTTACTTCGAGCTATCTATAACCTTGTCTGCATTACACTACGATTATTAGCAACACCCTACTATCTATTAAGTCCTTTAGCCTGGGCAAGCATTCCTGAGCATATGACCAAGTTGTTGGATAATACACTGGCATTGGGCATAAGTCTTGTCACTTTTGCCATACATCCGCTCATTTTTACCGTTCGCACTATCACCTCATTGATTCGTGGTTATGAAGAAAACACACGTTATGACCAGGGCGTAGAGTTGGAAAAAGAAGATTTATCGACGGCGATCACCATTTTTTGACGCCAGGATAAAATCCATTTTGCAGATCATTCTGCTCCAATTGTTGTTATATAGGGTTACCTTGACTGTCGAAGAAGGTTACTTGCCCAGTTAAGATATCGTGCATTGCTCCAACAATAAGAATGTGTCTATTTTCAACCATTCCAGATAATGCAGCGCTATTTGCAAGCGTTTCTTGCATTTGATTTAATACATTTTGCTTTGTAATTTTGTTGAGGGTTGCACTGTGTTGGCAACTAAACACCTTATCACCCTGCTGTATATGTGTAACGGCCGGTTTAATTTTACCCAATAGTTGGTCCAGGTTTTTTTGGCTTATAGCGGAGGACATGGTACATGCTCCCATTACAGCACCACAGTGCGTATGTCCCATAACAACCACTAATGGAGCACCCGCTAACGCTGTTGAATATTCCATGCTTCCTAACACATCGTTCCCAACCACATTACCTGCTACACGCGCAACAAACAGATTACCCAACCCTTGATCGAATAACAGATCAGGTATGCTGCGTGAATCGATACAGCTTAATATAATTGCAATAGGATGCTGACCTTTCTGTGTTGTGATCTTCATCTCATGAGCAAAATTATAGTCGCGCATTTGATTCGTTACAAAACGCTGATTACCTTCTTTTAGTAATTCTAAAGCCCTTTTTGGAGTCAGCACCAATTGTTTTTGTTTTGTGGTTGCTTTTGATATGAGTGGCTCGGAAAATATTGCTGTACTCATGAATGACATAGTTAAAAACAGTGCGCCTATAATTTTAGTTGTGTTGTTCATGGAGAAATCCTTATCTCTGACTAAGGTTAATTAATAGAGTATAAACTAACAATCGTTCACTTGCCGCACAGCTGTATTTTGCGAAAAATTTATTAATGAAATATGATGAGTAAATCACCCAGCCAGGATATCAACATTGCATAACTTAATCATATATGGCGGGACGTTCGATCCCATTCATAATGGACATTTACACACGGCCCTCGCAGTCCAGCGTAAATTTCATTTTGAACGATTCCTATTTCTACCCTGTAAAAGCCCCACTCTAAAAAACGCATCAATGGCCTCGACTAAACAGCGTGTCAATATGTTACAACGAGCGCTTGCCCCCTACCCTGAGTTTGAGATTGGATTACAGGAAATTGAGCGGGATACGCCATCATTTATGGTGGAAACATTGCGAGGATTTAGACACCAATATGGTGAAGATAAGGCTATTACGCTATTGATTGGTATCGATGCATTTTTACAATTACCGCGATGGCATCGTTGGGGGGAAATACTCCAACTCAGTCATATATTGGTAATTAAACGTCCTGGGTTTGAAGAAGCTAATATTAATAAATTATTAGCAACGCTACTATTGCAGTATGAAGTTTTTGATACAAAAGAGTTACTGAACCAACCCTGTGGCAAAATTTATCGTTTTGATGCGGGTCAATATGATATCTCGTCAACCACATTGCGTGAAAAAATAAAAATCGGCGACAATGTAGAAATATACCTGCCCGCACCAGTGAATGAATACATTAAGGAGCAGGCTCTGTATCAATAATCATGTTGGTTTTATCAAAAGCTTTCACCTGCTGAATAAGATTGGGCGTAAGACTGGAAAGCCAACTCACCAAGGGATCAAATTTAGCATATAACTGCGATTGTGAGCTGTATTGTTGATAAGGAAGTGATGTCATTTTTACCACAAGCATCATCAGCGCGACAATAAAAACGCCGCGTATAAATCCAAACCCCATACCTAAAACCCGATCAGTCCCGCTTAATCCCGAGCGACTTAAGATGAAACTTAACACAGCATTCAACAAACTACCTGCAATCAGCGTAGCGAACAGGATCGCGACAAACGATGCGGCTCCACGTATGGTTTTTTCATCTATGTAAGGTTGAAGCCATGTGTCGACGATATGTGAATAGTTATACGCAAGCCAAATCGCTGTGATCCAGACGCACAAAGCAATGAGCTCTTTAACAAAACCGCGAAACAGTCCCGTAATCACAGACAGACCAATCACTGCAATAATAAAATAATCAAGCCAATGCGAGTCCATGTCTTAACTCACTCCTGTTTTAACCACAAATCCATTCAACTGCATATTAACAGCGAGTGTTTTTTGTAATTTGCTTGCTTCAGTTTTTTCTTTTAGTTGCCCCACAATTACTTTATAGAGATCACCTTGCTTGCTACTGATTTTTTGGTAGGTTGCACTGTAGCCTTTTTTGCGTAACTGAGTTACTAACGATTGTGCATTACTTTGTTGCGCGAACGAGGCCAATTGCACAGCATAACCAGTAACCTGTTTAGCTATGGCGGCGGGTGGGGCAGTATTTTTTGTCGCCACAATAAGCTTAGGCGTTAGTTTTTTAGGTGCTGATTTAGCTATTTTTTCAACCATAGCCAAAGTTGGTTCCGGTTTAATCTGTGGCAAAACACTGATTGGTTCAGCTTTTACAGTTGCTACCAGCCGCGGTTCGGTATTCACTGCGGGAATATCCACATGCGCCACTTTAACGGATTTAAACATCTCTTTGTCACCAACCATCGCCACTTGAGGCAATGCTGGATTTTTAGGGATACGTACAGATAAGCTGATATGCTCATCAAAACGGTAATTGGATTTTTTCATCACTGCCGGCAAAAAGATGACAGCAACAGCAACCAAGACGAAAACTCCGATAATACGATGTTTGACCCGATCATCTATAGTAAATTTCATTGTAAAACCTCCTGCTTATTAGGATTACTCTCTGCAGCCATCACTGCACTGACCGTCAGAAACGAACCATACACGACGATTAAATCACCCGGCATAGCTTGTTGGATAGCACCGCGATATGCGTGCGATGGGCTTTCAAAACAAACTGGTTCTATATTAAGTGCCTCTTTAAATGCAGTCATTAATAATGACTTACTGCTAGCACGCTTACCACTCAAAACAGCGGGGTACCAAAAATCGACACAAAAACGCATTGGGTTAATTAAACCGCAAAGATTCTTATCTTTCAATGCTGAAAAAATAGCATGCACTGAACCTTGTGGCTGTAAATTTTGAATAAAGTCGACAAGAAGTGACACGGCTTGTGGATTATGTGCCACATCAAATAGTGTCGTCACAACACCTTGAAGCACTTGCTGCCTTCCTGCGATAGATACTGTTTCCATGGCATTTTTCCAATGACCCGGGGTAACTGGAAGAACAGCATTCAAACTAAAACTCGCCATGATGGCGGCCGTTGCCGCTTTTGTATTTAATTTTGGTAAGGGTAACTTAGCCAGCTCTTTATTTTCTAAAATAATTTGCAAACTGTCTTCTGAGGTCTGGAACGAAAAGTTTTCTCCAAGACAAAACATTTTCGTATTAAGCAAAAGAGCTTGGTTAATAATACTTTCAGGCGGGCTCGTATCCGCATAAATAAACGGTATCCCTGATCTTAAAATACCCGCTTTCTCATACCCTATCGCCTCTTTGGTATTTCCCAAATACTCCTGGTGATCCAAATCAATCGTAGTAATGATAGCCAAATCTGCATCAACAATATTTGTTGCGTCCAAACGTCCACCAAGACCTACCTCAAGAATTATTATATCGAGTTTAAATTGTTTGAAATACCATAAGGCAGCTAATGTCGTCATCTCAAAATAGGTGGGTTTTATATCACCGCATTCCTGGGAAATTGCAGTAAATGCCGCACACAAATTTTCATCCGATATGGGCTGTGTGTTAACACAGATTCGCTCGTTAAAAGCCCATAGATGTGGCGAGGTATAACTGGCAACCTGATAACCTGCGGCTGTATAAATAGCTACTAATGCTGCAACAGTTGAACCCTTTCCATTTGTCCCTGTCACGGTAATGACTTGGGTATCAACTGGCTGCAGGTTCAATTGTGTGGCAATTTTTTTCACGCGCTCCAAACCAAGCTGAATTTCTTGATCATGTCGATTTTCAAGGTAATGAATCCATTCAGCGAGAGTGAAATCGCTGAACGCATTCATTGGGTTTCACCTGATTTGCTACGTTGCGTGAGTTTGGCAACAAGCTCTGCAAGTGTTGGACGCAGTAAATTGCGATCCACAATCATGTCAATATGCCCGTGTTCTAGTAAGAACTCACTGCGTTGAAATCCTTCGGGTAGTGTTTGGCGAACAGTTTGCTCAATGACTCGAGGCCCTGCAAAACCAATAAGCGCTTTTGGCTCAGCAATAATGACGTCACCAAGACTTGCAAAACTGGCTGAAACACCACCCATGGTCGGATCAGTTAAAACAACAATGAAAGGCATGCCTGTCTCGGCATATTTAGCCAACGCGGCTGAGGTTTTAGCCATTTGCATTAAGGAAAACAACCCCTCTTGCATACGAGCACCACCACTTGCTGTGAAACAGATATAAGCCCGTTTTTCAGCGACGGCCACATTGACAGCACGCACAAACTTTTCACCGACCGTTGCCCCCATGGAACCGCCCATGAAATTAAATTCGAAAGCACTTACGACGACAGGTTGTTGCTCTATTGAGCCCTTCATCACAATTAGTGCTTCTTTTTCACCCGTAGCCTTCTGGGCTTGGATAATTCTATCTTTGTATTTTTTTGAATCGCGGAATTTTAGGCGATCAATAGGCTCAAGATCCGCCGCAATTTCTTCTGTAACAAAGTCATCAAAAATCTGCGCCAAACGATCGCGGGCAGATACACGGTGATGATGGTTGCACTTTGGGCATACAGACAGGTTTTTCACAAGCTCTGTGCGATAAAGCACCTCATTACAACCAAGGCATTTAACCCAAACACCCTCAGGCACGCCTTTCTTTTGAGAGGTTTCAGTTCGAACTTTTGAAGGCAGTAGTTTCTTTAGCCAACTCATAAATATAATCCGTGCTAGTTAATACGCACCATATTATACCTTGAAATTCAATTAAGAGCTTCCTTTATTCTCGATTAAAAATTTATCATTTAGTTCAACCACATATCTTAATTGCGCGTCTACTTAAAGTTTTTTTATGACAAGCCGTTAAAAGATAATATAGATGACGCTATGGAATCATGATGAAATTATTACCTAAAGTGATGCTCGCTGCATTACTCGTTTCAGCCCAACATACGGCATGGTCGATACAACGATTTGGTGAAACTTTATGCAATCAACCCGATTATTTTTGCACTAAAATTAAATCAAGCGATACATGGGAACGTATGTTTCCCAATGAAGAAGAGCGCGATATTGTTAGACGAATCAATCGCATGAATATCAGCTTACGAGCAGGTATGGTTCTTGCGGTACCCAAAAACATTGAGCGATTAACTATTTATGATGTGTCCCCCTTCCCTCGCTATATCGATCCTGACGGGGAAAAAACTATATTTGTTAGCCAAAAACAACTTGCCTGGGGCGCTTATGATGAATCAGGCGAGTTATTATGGTGGGGCCCTCTTTCATCAGGCTCAGGCCATTGCGGTAGTGCTGACGGCTACTGTAAAACACCTGTAGGTGAATTTCGTATTATCCGCAAACAGGATATTGATTGTATCTCTACTGTTTTTCCAAGGCGTGCTGATGGTAATAATGGTGGTGCAGAAATGCCTTACTGCATGCATTTTTTCCGTGGATTTGCCTTACATGGCAGCGACACTGTTCCAGGTTATCGCGCCAGTCATGGCTGTGTGCGCATTTTCATCGAAGACGCGCGCTGGTTGAATGAGGAGTTTATTGATGTTCCAGGTGGCAACGTAAAGGGTACTCGTGTAATCGTAGATGATGCATAACCAATTATTTCATCAATGAAAACACGCCTGACACTCCATTACTCGCCAGTGTCACTTTCAGCTTATCTGACATACTTTTTTCTGCAAAAGGCCCTACGCTGACAACATGCAATCCTTTGTATTTTTCGATAAACACAGGTGATGGGGTTAGTTTTGCCAATTTCGAACGTAAAGCTTGAGCGAGTTGATCAGAAGAAAAAGCACCTGCCTGGACATAATAATGGGCTTGATGTTGCTTTGTTGTTAATGCCTCAATCTCTACTGGCGCAGTACCCTTTGGTAATAATCCTAACTTGACGGCGGCTCCATAAGACAGATCTATAATCCTGCCCTCATGAAATGGCCCACGGTCGTTTACTTTCACAATGGCAACCTGACCGTTATTTAAATTTCTAACTCTGACATAAGTTGGCAGTGGTAACGTTTTGTGTGCCGCAGTTAACTCATAAAGATCATAGTCTTCCCCGCTGGAGGTACGACGTGTATGGAATTTGGTGCCATACCAGGATGCTAATCCGCGCGCACGGTATCCGCTGGACGAAGTCATTACCTCATAAGACTGACCATTCACTTGGTATGCGCCGGGATTACCATAACGACTCAATGGTTCGGTTTTGGGCGCTACTTTATTAAACTTCACTGGCAGAGGTCCAGGAGGTGGGCCGTCAGAGTCGGTCATTGCTATTTTTCGTGCAGTAAAGCGTTTTAAAACGCTTTTCTTTTGAACGGGCTGCGTTTTATATTTATTTATTTTATGTGTATCAACGGGGTGATCGTCAGCGACATGCCTACTTTGGCAGCCAGCTAACAATGCAAACACAATTAAACCTAAAAATCTTATCATCTAAATTCCACCGATAATTCTAAAACGCAAATATATACCAAAAAAAAAGCGTATTGTCATTTGGTTGGCGGCTTAACCCTGTGATATTATAAACAGATTTTTTAATATTCAGGTAACGACTATGAGCAAACCATCCTTTTATTTAGCCCAATCCCTCTTGTTTATCACCTTATTGGTTAAGGCAAATATTTTTTACGCCAACCCACCACTCGATACCGGTAGTATTCGACCTTCACCTTTTAATAGCAACCCACAAATCACACCCGCGCCACCTACACTCAATGCGAAGTCATACATTCTCATTGATGTTAACAGTGGTAAGATTCTTGCTGAAAAAAGCAGTGACGAAAAACTACCACCTGCTAGTCTGACCAAAATGATGACGCTTTACGTTATATCCAATGCATTGAACAGCGAGCAAATTCATCTAAATGACAGCGTTCGAATTAGCGAAGTTGCTTGGCGAATTGGCGGTTCACGGATGTTTGTTAAAGAAGGTCAACAAGTCAGCGTTGAAGAGCTTTTAAAAGGAATCATTGTAGATTCAGGTAACGATGCCTGCGTTGCCATGGCTGAGCATGTTGGCAGCAGCGAATCTGCTTTCACTGAGATCATGAACCAGCAAGCTAAAAATCTAGGCATGAATAACAGCCATTTTACGGATAGCACAGGTTTGCCCAATGAGGACCTCTATACCTCAGCAAAAGACCTGGCGATTCTGGGTCGTGCTCTGGTTAACAATTTCCCGCAGTATTATCACTGGTATAAACAAAAATGGTTTACCTACAATGGAATTCGTCAACCAAATCGTAATCGCTTATTATGGCGTGACAACCAAGTGGATGGTATAAAAACAGGTCATACTACTGAAGCTGGTTTCTGTCTCGTATCTTCAGCGAAACGTGAAAACATGCGCCTGCTTGCAGTGGTTTTAGGATCACCGTCTGAAACTGCGCGTGCTGATGACAGTGAGCGTTTATTAAATTACGGCTTTCGCTTTTTTGAAACGCATCAGTTATATAAAGCAGGCACTACAATAACTGAACTTCCTATCTACAAAGGTACGGAAAATAAAATTGTCGTGGGCTTGCTCGATAATCAATATGTTACTGTTCCAACTGGCCAATACCAGCGCTTGACCGTAAGCACCAAGATTCCAAAAAATTTACAAGCACCTATTAAAAAAGGTGATCAAGTTGGTGAGTTATTAGTGCAATTTGACAATAACATCATTAACACGCAACCACTTTATGCATTAAAAGCAGTACCAAGCGGCGGGTTTTTTACGCGTACCAAAGACAGCATCCGCTTGGCATTCAAACGGTGGTTTAGTTGATGATTAATTGGCTATCCTAAAGTTATCCTATGAGCGATAAAAAAACATTAATGGAATTTCCCTGTGATTTTAAAATTAAGATCATAGGGAATAACAGTGCCTTATTTGTTACGGAAATTTCAACAATTGCCCGTAAACATTTTCCAGATCTAAAAGATGAGGCTATTTGTAGTCAACCGAGTAAACAGGGAAATTTCCTTGCCTTTACGATCACGGTTTATGCGCTTGATCAGGCAACGCTTGATGCACTTTACCGCGAGCTCAGCAAACATCCCGAAACCAAGATGGTCTTGTGATGATTAATATTCGCCATCTTGGGATACAGCCTTATGAAAATGTTTGGGCTGACATGAAGCGATTTACTTCTGAGCGAGACGAAAACACACTTGATGAGTTATGGTTGCTTGAGCACCCAGCAGTTTATACACAAGGTCAGGCAGGCAAACCTGAGCACATACTCAATTCGCATACCATCCCTGTAGTACAAAGCGATCGAGGCGGTCAAGTGACATACCATGGTCCGGGACAATTTGTCGCTTATGTACTGATGGATATACGCCGACGTAACCTGGGAATTCGTACCTTAGTAAAACAACTTGAGCAAGTGCTACTATTGTTATTGCAGAGATTCAACATTATCGCACAAACGCGCTGTGGCGCACCTGGTGTGTATGTTGACGAAAAAAAGATTGCCTCTATTGGTTTGCGCGTAAAAAATGGATGCACATACCACGGTATTGCTCTCAATGTGGCAATGGACCTGGATCCATTTACCTACATTAACCCGTGCGGTTATAGTAAACTGCAAATGACGCAGATTCAAAGTTTTAGTCCAAATGCCACTATTCAAGACGTCAGCCAACAATTTATTCAGGATTTTTTAACTATTTTTGAACGCTGAGAAACTATGCATTTATTTACGGACTATTTGCAACCTTTAACTATTTGGCTCAATGCAAACCCGAACTGGGCCTTATTATTTACATTCTTAATTTCATTCAGTGAATCGCTCGCTATTATTGGCAGTATTATTCCCGGATCAGTAACCATGACAGCCGTTGGCATCCTAGCCGGTTCGGGTGTGATGCGTATTGATTTAACACTACTTGCCGCAATACTTGGCGCAATTGCAGGCGATGGCGTCAGTTATGTGCTCGGATACACCTTCCGCAACAGCCTGGCCAATATTTGGCCATTTAGATACTACCCTCGCTGGCTCAACTATGGCAAGGATTATTTTGCAAGCCATGGCGGCAAGAGTGTTTTGATTGGCCGATTTGTAGGTCCTTTACGGTCAATCATCCCAATGATCGCAGGCATGATGCACATGAACCGATGGCATTTTTTCCTGGCAAATATTATTTCAGCGATTGGATGGTCAATACTGTATCTAATACCTGGTATTTTGATTGGTGCTGCAAGCAGTGAATTATCAGCAGAAAGCGCTACCCGTCTGTTTATATTTATTCTGGTTTTTCTGGCTATCATCTGGATGGCGAGCATAGGGCTTAAGTGGCTATTTATTCGCGTGAATAATTGGCTGCACACAAATTTACATGACTTCTGGCTGTGGTCTAAAGAACATCCGCGCCTGGCCGTTTTTTTTAACCTATTAACACCAAAACATGAAAGCAATCACTATTCTACAGTAGCCCTTCTCGTGTTATTTATAACGAGTATTCTTATATCAACAGGCATAACTTTATTGGTTATACAGGGCTCTTGGGCTGAGGCAATTAATTACCCTGTCTATCTTTTTTTGCAAAGCGTACGCACTAAATCATTTGATGATTTTTTTATTGTTATTAATTTGTTTACACAGCCCGTATCAATAATGGCGCTTGTATTATCCATTACCATCTATGCTATTTATTTTCGAGATTGGCGTACCTTGTTCTCTTGGTTAAGCCTCTTTATCTCGACGACGGCTATCGTGTACCTGCTCGCGTTAACAATAGACATTCCTGAAACCGATGATTTAATAAAGTACAACATTGAGTCATTTTATCCGGCAATCGATCTTACTTTTGCAACCTCATTATTCGGTTTTTTGATTTTTTATATCAGCACACGTTATCGGACTGTCTTTACTCTGACTATTCGCGTAATTTTGTTAGGCTTATTATGTCTTGAAGGTGTTGCAACAGTCTATCTCGGCGATAACTGGCTGACCAGCGTGCTTGGAGCCTACTTTATAGGGTTAATGATTTGCATCGCTCACTGGATTTTATTCAGGCGAGTCACTAATATGAAGCCTCGATCGCAATTACCAATTATTTTTTCTTGTCTAGTGTTAGTCGCCGCCGCCGGATTCTCTTATTTTTTATATTTTAAAACACTAGTTCATGTTCATCGTGTAGCGCCCGAGCAATTTACCCTGGCTGATGATGCCTGGTGGAATCAGACCCAACCCATCCTTCCGCTCTATACAATGAACCGTATTGGTCAGCGCAAGGGGCTGCTTAATATTCAGTATGTTGGTTCAATGGATAAGCTGCAACAGGCGCTGCTGAATTACGGCTGGAAAAAGCGCTCTTCATCTTTTTTTTACACACTACTCCTGCGCATTGGAGGTGATAGCGCTGCTAAAGATTTGCCCTTAACGGCGCAACTTTATTTAAATCGGAGACCATCATTAACGATGACTTATAGTTCAGTCGGGAATGATCCGTCTTTTTTGTTACGTTTGTGGCGATCTAATTACCATCTTATTAATCAGCAAGAGACTATCTGGGTTGGTAGCGTGCATGCTGCCATCCACGCCAAGCCAGCATCCCTGCAAATAGATCCTTTTAAACACATTCACCAAGCGTTACAAGGTTACAAATTTAATAACGTTAATTTGCTAAATAAAGACATGCAACCACTACCGCAAGAACTCCCGCCGATGTTATTACTTATTAAGGCACCCAAGCCTTGATGCTTTTTCACTGCAACCGCCGGGAACAAAGTTTAGATATATGATTTTCGGCGACATCTGAAAAATCTTCAGATAGAATGATTCTAAATTATAGATTGATAATAGTCGTGAAGGAGTCAGGCCATGGACACGCTAACTAATGTGATTAATTATACACTACCACTGATTAGCCTTATTTTTCTGAGTCTAGGTATCATTCGTACTCGTATTAATTTCGTATTAATGGCGTTTTGGCTATCGCTGATTGGCCTTATTTTTCTTTATCGAATGGCAGGTGGTGAGATACTTGGCAGTTACTTCGACTACCTGAATGCTACATTTTATACGCTATATCTACTGGTCTTGATAAGCGGAACACTTTATTTGTTTTTTAATGTTTCTTTTTTGCGTGGTAAATATGTCAGTTATGCCACGGGTTTTGTTTCAGCCTGCTTGATAACCGGTGGCACGATTTTAATGATCAACCTCTGGATGAATGCACATTTTGTCGAGGACAGAATGCCACAAACAGCGATAATGCAAGTTGTGAGTTTCACGCCACCAACCTATTGCGCCTACCGCTATGTCTTTTATAAAGTAGGACGGGACGGCAAAATTGCTTATTTATGTCCTAACGCTTATGGAATCATCCCAGCTGTTGGCCATTTGGAAACAGCGCCTAAGTTTTTGATTAGATACTTAGGGGCATCGATAAAAATGAAGACGGGCAAAGGAAAAAAGGTCCACCCTGCCGCATAAGCGGATAAGAGACCCAAAGGATTTAACAGCTTACTGTGATTATAAATTGTCCTGTTGCGTTGTTTTTGTTAACATTCGTAAAAATGAGTTTTGACGGTATTATGCGATATTTAATTCTTACACTTTTATTGATTCATAGCGCCCTTACTTTCAGCATGGCTCACAAAGTAAGCATCGATAAGGCTATTGATAAGGCCGTGATGCAATATGGTTTGCACCACGAACCCCAACTCAAGACTTACTTTAAAAAAGCAGATGTAGCTTACCCGCCTCGCGACATTGCACTTTTAACCTTTAAAAAAAACAGACACATAGAGCTTTGGGCTAAAAATGAAAACGAATCATGGCGTTATATTCATACTTATCCTTTAACTGCATTTAGCGGTCGACTTGGGCCAAAGCTAAAAGAACATGATCTGCAAATTCCCGAAGGAGTTTATCGCCTAACTACATTCAACCCTTTCAGCTCCATGCATTTATCGCTAATGATAAATTATCCTAATCACTTTGATCGCTTGCAAGCGAGCAAAGATGGACGTCGTAAACTGGGTGGGGATATATTTTTGCACGGAAAAGCAGTTTCTGTGGGTTGTCTTGCTGTGGGAGATAAAGCTATTGATCAACTGTTTCTTCTCGTTCGCCGAGTAGGCTTAGGCCACGTACAGGTCATTATTGCACCCAATGACTTACGCCGCGAAAAACCAGCAACCTCAACCTTTGCCCAACCCCGCTGGTTACCGGAGCTTTATCAGGAAATTACGCACGCGTTAAACCAATTTCCAGTTTCTAAAAAAACAGCATAGGATCTCGTTGTATATGTCAGACGAACAAAAGATTGCTCACCATTCTGAGTTAGGGAAAAAATCTGAGCACGATTTAAGCTATAATCCAGACCGCTTATTTCCTATAGCCAGAGCAGGAAAAAGACTGGAAATTGGTATTAATACGGACCCACTACCTTTCAATGGGTTTGATTTATGGAATCATTATGAAGTCTCATGGCTTAATGAGAAAGGAAAGCCCATTGTAGCAATAGCTGAGATTATCTACGACTGCAGCTCACCGTATCTGATTGAATCTAAATCATTAAAACTTTATTTCAATTCATTCAATAACACCCAGTTCAAATCCCTCGCTGAGGTTGAACATCGCATCAAAGAAGACCTTGAGAAAAATATCAATTCTGAAGTCTTCATTGCTATTCATCAATTAAATAACAACCCAATGCTCCAGCTAGATCGCTTCACGGGTGAGAGCATTGATGCCCTTGATGTTGATTGTTCCGTCTATTTGGTTGAACCCTCTTTTCTTTCGACTCATGATGCTGTGGTAGAAGAAATTTTATATTCGGACTTATTGAAATCAAATTGTCTCGTTACCAATCAGCCTGACTGGGGCAGCGTGCAAATTGCATACACAGGGCCACAAATAAACCGTGAAGGTTTGCTGAAGTATCTTGTTTCATTCAGAAATCATAATGAATTTCACGAACAATGCATTGAGCGGATCTTTGTCGATATTCTAACGCACTGCAATCCCGAAGAGCTTAGCGTCTATGGTCGCTACACTCGACGAGGCGGTTTGGATATTAATCCTTACCGCTCTACAACGAAAGCAGATTTTGCGGGTAAAAACAGACGATTAATACGACAGTGAATTATCAGGGCAAGAGCGTCAAAGTTCAAATTCCTAACACCTTTTCCCTATATTCGTCATAAAGACTCGCTTTTCGTCTTTTTCGAGGAACTGAAAACTTTGATTCCGACTCTTTTCTTATCAAATTCAACGCAAGGTGTCGCATAACACTCATGTTCTCTGCAGCCACTCCCCGTCTAATTCTTGAGTCATCTTCTTTAAACGTAACATCCATAACCCAATGCAAGGAATTTTCAACGTGCCAATGACATCGGATTGCATGGTTGATTTTAGGCGCATTAGCCTCAAGTGAGCTAATATAATAACGTTTTTCCTGAGTAACAACATTATTAATGTCACGAGAAGATATAATGCAAATCAAACTTTTTAAATCAGCCCACTCTTTGCGAAAATCTTTAAGGTAATCAGGTAAAGGAATAGCATAACAAACTCTTGATTCAATTCGTCCATGACCATAATCATTTTCTTCAGCTCTAGAGTGCTCAACAGCCGCAAAATTTTTTTTAATCGCTGTTGAAAAAAAATCGCTCACCATCTCTTGTAGTTCGCTTTGATTCCCTTTGAGTGCTAAAACATAATCGGCTTCGCATTCACGTATTTTTTTTGCAATATCGCGTTGGCATCCCATTGCATCAATAGTAACAATACATCCTTTTAGTTCCAGAATATCAAGCAACTGCGGGATTGCCGTTATCTCATTAGATTTTGTATCTGTTTTTTGCTGCCCTAAAACCACGCCATTTTGGCAAGCCCATGCACTAACCATATGGATCGCTGCTTTACGATTCTTTTTATCGTAAGAGCGACGGGCTTGTTTTCCATCAATGGCTACGATTTCTCCATCTGTTATTTTAGCTATCGATTGAACCCAGCTTATAAAACAGGATTGAAGTGCTTTTGGTGATAAACAAGACATCACTCGAGCAACCGTATCATGACGAGGTATACCATTTTCGTAAGGCAAAAATTTTCTCAGCCAATCCAATTTACCATGTCCAAAATCTTCTATGGCTTCCCAGCCGTCAAATCCAGAAACAATTGCGCTGATACAGAGAAATACAATCTCTATTAGTGGGTAATCTGTCCGGCCTCTTACACGTGGATCGGGTAAATCACCAAAATACTCTACTAAACCATTAGACATTCAAATAGCCTCATTTTATAAAATGTGGCTATTTGATCATAGCTCGCTGCTATTTAAAAGATTTTGGTGATCTTGCCCTGAGTGAATTATCCTGATAAATGATTATATTAAGAAAAAATGATATGATACTCAGCTATTTTCATGACGTTATGATTTAATTATATGGAATTAAATTTCAGAGGGATCTCAAATAATGAATAAATATATCCTTACAACAAAACTATGTCTTGGAATAATAATCTTATTCACGATGACCTGTCTCACGCGGCAACCCAGACCAGCACCTTAACCATAGCGGCTACGAGCCAAAGCAATACGGCTAATTATCTAGCTAACTGCAGTATAAGTTTTGCTGCAGGCAATAGTGGCACAGTTACTCTTGCCAATACCTCTGCGAATGCGGCAAAGAATGTCATTCCCAGAATACCCGCTGGCAGCAATATCACGGTTCAGAGCAATACCTGCTACCCAAGAATTGAGCCTTATTCCAATTGCACTATAACCTTCACCTCAGCACTCGCAGAAGGACCAACAACCATTTCGATCGGCGGAGATAATTCAAATTTACTCTCAGTCGATGTTACTGTGACCGCCTCCAGTGGAGCAACAATTAGTATTTCCGGCTCGCCATTAACACTGTTCCCTGTACCCTCATCGGTAGCCCCAGGGACATCTCGTTTTTTGACCGTGACGAATACATCATCTGTTGCCGCCACCACAATTTCGGCAACCCTGCCTAGCAATTGGGGCGATGTTACCCAGAATAGTTCGGCTTGCCAAAATTTAGCACCCAGTGCAAGCTGCCAGTTAATATTCACCCCAAACACGCAAGATCACCCAGCGGCTGTTGTCTCTATTGCTGGCAACAATACGAATACAGTAAGTGCTACCCTGGCAGTAAATTGGCCTTGGGTGATTAATGTTGGCAGTGCGCCTTCTGTCATACTTCCTGACTTAGCAAATAATGTGATTTATCTCGGCGGCAACTTCACGAAGATAGGACCCAATACCGGCTTTGGCGTGCCGATTACTGAAAGCACTGGCTTGCCCGTGCCAGGGTTTGCGCGCGTTAATGAAAACGTAAATGTAGCCATACCTGATACAACAGGTGGCTGGTATATTGGTGGTACTTTCACCAGCGTTAGCGGTACTGCACGCAATCGTATCGCCCACCTTAACGCCGATGGCACTGTTGACCAGACTTTTAATCCCAATGCCAACAATCCCGTATCTGCTCTGGCGCTAAGTGGCAGCACGCTCTATGTGGGAGGGAGTTTCACCACCATTGGCGGCCAAACCCGTAATTACATTGCCGCCATTGATGCGACTACGGGTGTCCCCACGGCCTGGAACCCTAATGCCAACGGTGAGGTGACAACTCTAGTACTAAGCGGTAGCATAATCTACGCTGGCGGCAATTTCTTCAACCTTGGCGGCCAAGCCCGCAACAACATTGCCGCCATTGATGCGACTACGGGTGTCCCCACGGCCTGGAACCCTAATGCCAACGGTGAGGTGAAAACTCTAGTACTAAGCGGTAGCATAATCTACGCTGGCGGGAGTTTTTCCAACATTGGCGGCCAAGCCCGCAACAGCATTGCCGCTATTGATACGACTACAGGTCTGTCCACCGCTTGGAATCCTAATGCCAACAGCGCTGTATATGCCCTGGTACCAAGCGGCGCCACGATCTATGCTAGCGGCACGTTCACCACCATTGGCGGGCAAGCCCGCAACCGCATTGCTGCAATTGATACGGGTACGGGTGTGCCCACTGCCTGGGATCCTAACGCCAGCAGCTTCGTATTATCCTTGGCACTGAATGGCAATACGCTCTATGCTGGAGGCGCATTTACCACTATGAGCGGTCAAGCCCGCAGCCGCCTTGCCGCCATTGATGCAACTACGGGTGTACCGACTGCCTGGAATCCTGATCCCAACGGTACCGTAAATACCCTGGCACTGAGCGGAAGCACGGTCTACGCTGGCGGTGCTTTCAGCAGCATAGGTGGCCAAAACCGCAATTACATTGCCGCCATTAATGCAGCCACGGGTGTGCCAACTGCCTGGGATCCCAATGCCAACAGCAGCGTGCTCGCTCTGGCGCTAAACGGCAGCACACTCTATGCTGGCGGCGCGTTCACCACCATGGGTGGTCAAGCCCGCAACAACATTGCTGCCATTGATACAGCTACGGGTGTACCTACCGCATGGAATCCTAATGCCAACTCCTTCATACGTACCCTGACACTGAGCGGCAGCACGGTCTATGCTGGAGGGGATTTCACCACCATTGGCGGCCAAACCCGTAGTCACATTGGCGCAATTGATGTGGCCACGGGCGTGCCAACCGCCTGGGATCCTAATGCCAGTGGCGCCGTGTACGCCCTAGCGCTAAATGGCAGCACGGTCTATGCTGCCGGCTTCTTCACCACCATTAGCGGCCAAACCCGCAACCGCATTGCGGCCCTTGATGCAACAACGGGCGCGTCTACCGCCTGGGATCCTAATGCTAACAATTTTGTGGAGACCTTGGTGCTAAACGGCAACACAGTCTATGCTGGCGGTAATTTCAACAGCATTGGCGGCCAAGCCCGCAACCACATTGCCGCCATTGATGCAACTACAGGTCTGTCTACCACCTGGAATCCTAACATCAACGGTGAAGTACAAATCATAGCGCTGAGCGGCAGCACGATCTATGCTGGCGGTAATTTCATCAACATTGGCGGCCAAACTCGCAATCTCGTTGGCGCAATTGATGCGGGTACAGGTTTACCAACCGCATGGAATCCTAATGTCGAAGCGAGCGGGATTGTGAGTGCTCTGGCGCTAAGCGGCAGTACGGTTTATATTGGCGGCGTTTTCAACAACATTGGCGGTGATGCAGTAACTGATTTTGCAATCATACCCCAGTGACAGGATTTATTATCACGCAAATGTGAAACCAGTACTGTTTCCATTTGGTTTTAACAAGTTGATGTAGGTTGGTGCTGAGCGGTAGCGAAGCCCAACAAGGGCGCTTCCTGTGCCACGATTGTTGGGCTTCGCTACCGCTCAGCACCAACCTACGGTACGAATACATGATGCTCATTTTGTCTAGGATAACCTGTCAAAACTAAATAAAAATGGTACTAGCTTGATCTACTGGGGATGCTTCATTCCTGCTTTGCGGCTTTTGATCGCCGGCTATATTTTTTGCAGACAAAATATTATAAGCTTTAAAAAATCCATAACTGCTGACAAGCCCTGCTGCAACACAAGCACTTACTGCTAATGCTGCGATCCCAGCGGTTAACACTGTAGTGGCCACGGCCAGTCCAAACATTGAGCAGGAAAATGCCAGTGTAGCCAATGCCATACTCGTATATAAAAACAACCTTGAATATTGCTCTGCGATATCCGGGCGGTTTTTGCGTTTGCATAAAACTCAGCGTTCGACATGATTCGACCAGGAAGCATGACCGGAGACGGAACGAAACTTGACTAAACTCGGCGCTGGAATTCCAGCAAACCTGGTCAGAAACCATTGTGCAGCAACCGCGCAATTATTGCCTATTATGGATGCCTCTTCCTCTGTTTCATCCCAATATCTATTCCATTCAGTTGTTATCTCATCAGGATTATCTAAAATATCAAAGCGACAGTTTGAGCTAGCCCTGCTAATCATTGCTTTCTCCATCTGTTCTGTGTCTATGCCGTCGTCGGGGATGACCAACGATTAACTGAATAATGACGAGGCGGCTTGGATATTAATCCTTACCGCTCGACAAAGACAACAGATTTCACGGGTAACAATGGACGACTAATTCGTCAGTGAATTATCCTGACAGATGATTATATTAAGAAAAAAATGATATGATACTCAGCTATTTTCATGACGTTATGATTTAATTTATATGGAATTAAATTTCAGAGGGATCTCAAATAATGAATAAATATATCCTGACAACAAAGCTATGTCTTGGAGTAATAATCTTATCCACGATGACCTATCTCCACGCAGCAACACAGACCAGCACCTTAACCATAGCGGCTACTAGCCAAAGCAATACGGCTAATCATCTAGCTAACTGCAGTTTAAGTTTTGCTGCAGGCAGTAGTGGCACAGTTACCCTTGCCAATACCTCTGCGAATGCGGCAAAGAATGTCATTCCCAGAATACCCGCTGGCAGCAATATCACGGCTCAGAGCAATACCTGCTACCCAAGAATTGAGCCTTATTCCAATTGCACTATAACCTTCACCTCAACACTCGCAGAAGGACCAACAACCATTTCGATCGGCGGAGATAATTCAAATTTACTCTCAGTCGATGTTACTGTGACCGCCTCCAGTGGAGCAACAATTAGTATTTCCGGCTCGCCATTAACACTGTTCCCTGTACCCTCATCGGTAGCCCCAGGGACATCTCGTTTTTTGACCGTGACGAATACATCATCTGTTGCCGCCACCACAATTTCGGCAACCCTGCCTAGCAATTGGGGCGATGTTACCCAGAATAGTTCGGCTTGCCAAAATTTAGCACCCGGTGCAAGCTGCCAATTAATATTCACCCCAAACACGCAAGATCACCCAGCGGCTGTTGTGTCTATTGCAGGCAGCAATACGAATACAGTAAGTGCTACCCTGGCAGTAAATTGGCCCTGGGTGACGAATGTTGGAGGTTCGCCTTCTGTCATACTTCCTGACTTAGCAAATAATGTGATTTATCTCGGTGGCAACTTCACGAAGATAGGACCCAATACTGGCTCTGGTGTGCCGATTACTGACAGCACTGCCGTGCCCGTTCCAGTGTTTGCGCGCGTTAATGGAACCGTAAATGCGGCCATACCTGATACGACAGGTGGCTGGTATATTGGTGGTGATTTCACCGGCGTTGGCGGTACTGCACGCAATCGTATCGCCCACCTTAACGCCGATGGCACTGTTGACCAGGCTTTCAATCCCAATGTTGCCGGCCAAACTGTATATGCTCTGGCATTAAGTGGCAGCACGCTCTATGTGGGAGGGAGTTTCACCACCATAGGCGGCCAAACCCGTAATAACATTGCCGCAGTGAATACCACTACGGGCGTGCCCACCTCCTGGAATCCTAATGCCGTCAGCGCCGTAGAGACCATAGTACCAAGCGGCAGCATAGTCTATGTTGGCGGCACTTTCTTCAACCTTGGCGGCCAAACCCGCAACTACATTGCCGCCATTGATGCGACTACGGGTGTCCCCACGGCCTGGAACCCTAATGCCAACAGTGAGGTGAAAACGCTAGTACTAAGCGGTAGCGTAATCTACGCGGGTGGCGCTTTCAGTACCATTGGAGGGCAAACCCGCAACCGCATTGCCGCTATTGATACGACTACAGGTCTGTCCACCGCTTGGAATCCAAATGCCAACAGCACTGTATATGCCCTGACACTAAGCGGCGCCACGGTTTATGCTGGCGGTACGTTCACCACCATCAACGGCCAAACCCGCAACCGCATTGCTGCAATTGATGCGGGTACGGGTGTGCCCACTGCCTGGGATCCTAACGCCAGCAGCTTCGTATTTTCCCTGGCACTGAATGGCAGCACGCTCTATGCAGGTGGCGCCTTCACCACCATTGGCGGACAAGCCCGTAGCCGTCTTGCCGCCATTGATACAACTACGGGTGTACCGACTGCCTGGAATCCTGCTCCCAGCGGTACCGTTAATACCCTGGCGCTGAGCGGCAGCACGATCTACGCTGGCGGTGCTTTCAGCAGCATAGGTGGCCAAACCCGCAATTACATTGCCGCCATTAATGCGACCACGGGTGTGCCAACTGCCTGGGATCCTAATGCCAACAGCAGCGTGCTCGCTCTGGCGCTAAGCGGCAGCACGCTCTATGCCGGTGGCGCGTTCACCACCGTTGGCGGTCAAGCCCGTAACCGCATTACTGCCATTGATACAGCTACGGGTGTGCCTACAGCCTGGGATCCTAATGCCAACGGCTTCATACGTGTTTTAACACTGAGCGGCAGCACGGTCTATGCTGGCGGGGATTTCACTACCATTAGCGGCCAAACCCGTAATCACATTGGCGCAATTGATGCGACCACGGGTGTGCCTACCGCCTGGGATCCTAATGCCAGTGCTAGCGTATACGCCCTGGCGCTAAGTGGCAGCACGGTCTATGCTGCCGGCTTCTTCACCACCATTGGCGGCCAAGCCCGCAACCGCATTGCCGCTATTGATACGACTACAGGTCTGTCCACCGCATGGAATCCTAATGCCAACAATGGTGTGGAGACCTTGGCGCTAAACGGCAACACCGTCTATGCTGGCGGAACTTTTACCACCATTGGTGGCCAAGCCCGCAACCGCATTGCTGCCATTGATGCAACTACAGGTCTGTCTACCACCTGGAATCCTAATATCGATGGTGAAGTGCGAATTATAGCGCTGAGCGGCAGCACGATCTATGCTGGTGGACTTTTCTACCAGATTGGCGGCCAAACTCGCTATCTCGTTGGCGCAATTGATGTGGGTACGGGGTTACCAACCGCCTGGAATCCTAATGTCGATAATACCGGGTTTATGAATGCTGTGGCGCTAGGCGGCAGTACGGTTTATCTTGGCGGCAGTTTCAGCAGCATTGGCGGCGATGCAGTATACGGTTTTGCAATTCTTCCCCAGTGACAGGATTTATGGTCACGCAAAAGCGGGGCCAGTACTGTTTTTATTTTGTTTTAACAAGTTGATGTAGGTTGGTGCTGAGCGGTAGCGAAGCCCAACAAGGGCGATTCCTGTGCCACAATTGTTGGGCTTCGCTACCGCTCAGCACCAACCTACGGTACGAATACATGTTGGGCTTCGCTACCGCTCAGCGCCAACCTACGGTACGAATACATGATGCTCATTTTGTCTAGGATAACCTGTCAAAACTAAATAAATCGGTACTAGCTTGATCTATATCGTTAACCGTTTTATCTGCTGAGGATGCTTCATTCCTGCTTTGCGGCTTTTGATTGTCTGCTATATTTTTTGCAGACAAAATATTATAGGCTTTAAAAAATCCATAACTGCTGACAAGCCCTGCTGCAACACAAGCGCTTACTGCTAATACTGCGATCCCAGCGGTTAACACTGTAGTGGCCACGGCCAGTCCAAACATTGAGCCGGAAAATGCCAGTGTAGCCAATGCCATACTCGTATATAAAAACAACCTTGAATATTGCTCTGCGATATCCGTGTGGTTTTTAGCGTTTGCATAAAACTCAGCGTTCGACATGATTCGACCAGGAAGCGTGACCGGAGACGGAATGAAACTTGGCAAAAAAATGCCGAAAGCCAAGTGATTCAAGCTTACATTGACTAAACTCGGCGCTGGAATTCCAGCAAACCTGGTCAGAAACCATTGTGCAGAAACCGCGCAATTATTGCCTATTATGGATGCCTCTTCCTCTGTTTCATCCCAATATCTATTCCATTCAGTTGTTATCTCATCAGGGTTGGCTAAAATATTAAAGCTATAACTTGAGCTCGCCGTGTTGATCATTACTTTCTCCATCCATCCGGTCGCGGTCCATGCCTCTGTCGGGGGCGACCAACGATTAACTGAATAATATTGAGGCGGCGTAGACGATGTATTTTCCAAGACAATTTCGATATGAGAAAAAATGCTATGAAAATTAAGGACATGCACTTTAATGTTTACTTTGTTAGCCATTACAACTCCACGCCCTTTAATTTAAGCGACAATTGTATCATATTTACGCATTAATGAGCATTATTTTGCAGCTACAGGTATTATTTGAATATTTGGCGCTTTGCAAAGGAACCTTCCCCATGAGAGGAAGGTCAAGAAAGGGAGGGAATCTTTTCTATGGTTACTCGTGCTCTGGCGCCACAACAAATATACCAGGCGCATTGCGCAGGTATTCGTTGTAATCCATTCCATAACCAAAAATATAATGATCATCGACCTGCAAACCAACGAAATCAGCGTGTTGCAAACCATGTTCCACACGTTTATGATGCTTGTCGACCAATACAGCGCTGTAAACTTCCTCAGCACCCATCGCTTTCACTTCAGCAAGAATAGCCGCCAAAGTCGCGCCACCGTCGAGAATATCATCCACCACAAGTACAGTGCGCCCTTTTACATCATGGTTTGGCTTGACAATCCAGTGCAGTTCACCGCCACTTATTTCACCACGATAGCGCGTGGCATGAACGTAATCGACTTCCAGAGGAAAATCGAGGCGTAATAATAAATTAGCCATAGGAACCATTCCACCAATCATTACACACATAACAATTGGGTTTTTATCATGGAGTAACGCATGAATCCCAGTTGCCATTTTATCTAATGCTGCTTCTACCTCTTGCGTGGTATACAAGCAGGAGGAGTTTTTATAAACCTGTTCGATTTTGCTTGGAATAGTCATTTGCTTTCCTGGATGTTATTCAATGATTGTTTTTTTAATCTTTGGGCTTACCTTGCACCGGGAACATACTGATTTTTCCTGTATCAGCTGATTTTTCGCGAACTTTAGCAACTCCGCGCTTATTCACTTCATCTATACGAAATACAGATTGCATTGGGATAAAGGTGCGCTTCACACTGCCAAACTCCAGCTTTAAGCGTTCCTCCGCAGGGTCAACGACTAGCGATGTCGTTTCACCAAAAACAAAATCCTCAACTTCGAGAAAGCCAAACATCTCACTTTCAACAACTTTCCGCGCATAGATTTCATAAACGGCTTCAAGATAGGCGAACGTTATACGATATAGTGTCTTATTTGTCATTATAAAATACTGAAATAAGAAAAAGACGCATAATACCACAAAATACCAATATCCTTGTTCAAATTTTCAGCGTGATTGGTGATTGTAACAATAAATTTTTCTCAACCCCACTCAGAATGGAGGGATGGCAGTGTTGATACTTCTGTGCGATAAAGCAATAAAATCCCGATGGATAAGGGCTAACCATTTTTCCGACTTCATTTAAAAACTCTAAGTTGCGAATCAAATATTCATAAACAGTAGGCGGGATGTAATAAAAGCTGCTATGAAAACATTGTCTGTAGCCACGACTAATTAAGGCATGCTTTACTGAAAAAGATGAGGTCATTGTTGCGGCAGCGTGACCAAAACAAGCCAGATGGCGCCAGCGAAGAGCCAGCCCCCAGAAACTCCAGGGATTAAAACCGAAAAAAATAACATAACCCATTGGTTTTAATACACGGTCAATTTCATCAATCGGATTTTTATCCCCCGAGAATGCCTCCATCGTTAATGGCGCAAGAATACAATCGATGCTGTCCCTATCAATTGGTAAGCTATTTAACGAGGACACACACGCTGTATTGTCCGTTGCATTAGAAGGGTTTACCACCCATTTATGTTGAAAAGGAAGCAATGGCAGCCAAAGATTGTCGCCACAGTCACCTAACTGTAGTAGTGTGTCGCCCCTAAGCTGCGAAGCGAGCGGTTCTAACTCAGCAACAAAAGCCTTTGCCACACGTATTCCTTGTGGCGATTTAAACCAATCGTCAAGAGAGCGATATTTGTATATTTGCTCATCCAAAGCCAAGATAAAAGTCTCAAGTTAATCGTGAACGTAGCCCTGATTTAGACGTAATCATAATCAGGGGAAAGGGATATTCTCCCGTATTTCGCTGCGCTAATGCGGGATACACGTTGTAGCTTTTAGTATTTTATATACTATACACTGACTCTCGAACAGACTACAGGGTTAATCAATACTGCGTATAAAATCTAATAATATCAAGGGTGTTATAGTCTATTCATTATTTTCATGAGCGTCGGCATAACAAATATCCAGTCCGATTTTAAAAATAATACATTAAAAAATGCAATGTAATCGTGCAGCATTCGCTTTTTTTGTCTATAGTTATCATAGATTTACATTCAAGTTATTAATATGGCAGCTACGCAAGAAGATCGCTTAAAAGGTATTGCACAGCTTTTGGTGCTGGAAAAGTTGTTGGATAAAGAAAATGCCTTGCGTTATCAAAAGGTTGCGTCCGAAAACAAACTTAGCCTAATAAATTATCTAGCCACCAACAATATCATTTCTGCTCAACAAATTGCGCTAACTGCGGCGGAGAACTTCGGACTCCCCCTGATTGATCTTAATTGTATTGATTTGGATTCCATTCCTGCAACGCTCGTAAGTGAAAAATTAATTCGACGGCATAGCCTGGTTCCCTTGTTTAGCCGAGGGAATCAATTATATGTGGCAACAGATGACCCCAGTAAACAGTCTTCATTAAAAGAAATACAATTCCATACGGGTTTGCACGCCAGCCCAATTGTCGTTGAAACGGACAAGCTGATGGAATTGATCGACAAAATGCTTCATGAAAAAGAAAGCCAAGGTTTGGCTGATTATTTTGAAGACAAAGAAATGGATGGGTTAGAGTTCAGCGGGGAGGAAGAGGAAAAAGAAACAGAAACCTCTACCCCGTCGAGCGAGGACGCTCCAGTTGTCAAGTTTATAAATCGAATTCTCCTTGAAGCGGTTAAAAAAGGCGCCTCAGATATTCATTTTAAACCTTATGAACGTGAATATCGTATTCGGTATCGTCAAGATGGTTTATTACACGAAGTCGCCGCGCCTCCAATTAGTCTATCTGCACGCCTAGCGGCGCGCATCAAGGTTATGTCCAGCCTTGATATTTCCGAACGACGCACTCCGCAAGATGGGCGCTTTAAAATGAGATTATCCCGCACCCGATCGATCGATTTTCGTGTGAGTACTTGCCCTACTGTATCAGGTGAAAAAGTGGTCATGCGGATATTAGATCCAGGCTCAACAAGGCTGGGCATTGAGTCATTAGGGTTTAGTGAAACGCAACGAGCGCACTTCATGCATGCCATCAGTCGCCCGCAAGGCATGATATTAGTCACGGGTCCAACAGGAAGCGGTAAAACGGTAACACTTTATACCGCCCTAAACATCCTCAACACCATCGATGTAAACATCTCCACTGCTGAAGACCCCGTTGAGATCAAGTTAACAGGTATTAATCAAGTCAATATAAATCTTAAAGCAGGCCTCACCTTTTCAGGCGCCCTGCGCTCTTTTTTGCGCCAGGATCCAGATATTATCATGGTGGGTGAAGTGCGGGATATGGAAACAGCTGAGATTGCGATCAAAGCGGCACAAACCGGACATTTGGTGTTATCAACGTTACATACGAATAGCGCCGCGGAAACGCTGACGCGCTTGGTAAATATGGGTATCCCGTCCTTTAATATTGCAAGCTCCGTCAGTCTGATTATCGCTCAACGCTTAGTCCGACGACTATGTGAACAGTGTAAAGTCATTCGTGATGATATTACTGTGGAAAGCCTGGTTGAGTTAGGTTTTTCTAAAAAAGACGCAAAATCCATGACCTGTTATAAAGCGTGTGGTTGCAATCAATGCACAAATGGCTACCGTGGTCGTATCGGCTTATTTGAAGTAATGCCCATGACGAAGGAGCTTGGCCGTCTGATGATGACAGGCTCCAATTCTTTGGAAATTCTGAAGCAAGCCCAAATTGAAGGGATGCTGACGGTGTATCAAACCGGTCTTGAAAAAATAAAAGAAGGTATTACCACGATTGAGGAAGTTAACCGAGTAACAGTGGAATAAAGATTATGGCAAAAAATACGAGCACCATGATTAGTTATCAATGGGACGGGATTAACCGCTCAGGGGAAAAAATAAATGGCGTCATTGAGGCACGTTCTATTGCCATTGCTAAGGCCGAGCTTCGTAAACTAGGTATTATCCCTAAAAAAATCGGTAAAAAACGTAATTCATTTTTTACTAAAGGCAGTAAAAAAATAAAAGCGATCGACATTACCGTTTTCAGTCGACAAATGGCAACGATGATAGAAGCGGGTATCCCATTGATTCAAGCATTTGATATTGTTTCTAAGGGACAATCTAATCAACGGATGAAGGATTTAATTGAAGAAATTAAAAAAGACGTCGAGTCGGGTACGACACTTGCCGAATCGCTAGGAAAGCACCCCGTCTATTTTAATGAGTTATTTTGTAATCTGGTTGATGCTGGCGAAAAATCAGGTTCACTGGAAGTCATGCTAGATAAGGTGGCTACTTATAAAGAGAAAATTGAAACCATAAAAAAGAAAATCAAAAAAGCATTAGCCTATCCTATGGCCGTCATGGTTATTGCTTTTTTGGTTACTGCGGGGTTATTAATCTTTGTAGTTCCACAATTTCAAACGCTGTTTCAAGGTTTTGGAGCAGATCTACCAGCCCTGACACGAACCGTTATTAATCTTTCGGAGTTTTTTCAGACTTATTGGTATATTATATTCGGAGCCGTTGCTGCTGGCGTTTATGCATTTATTTATGCGCGTGCCCACTCGGATAGTTTTGCGCATACAGTTGACCGGTATTTATTGAAAATTCCAGTTGTGGGCACCATTATGGAAAAAGCCGCTATTGCGCGGTTTGCTCGCACGTTATCTATTACGTTTGCCGCAGGCTTGCCCTTAGTCGATGCATTAAAGTCTGTTGCTGGTGCTACTGGTAATATATTGTATGCCGAGGCGACGGATAGAATTAGAGAAGAAGTATCGAATGGTCAACAAATGCAGCTTGCCATGGAGAACACCAAATTATTCCCCAACATGGTCGTGCAAATGATTGCCATCGGCGAAGAGTCCGGAGCACTGGAACAAATGCTCAGTAAAGTGGCTGATTATTATGAAGAAGAAGTCGATAACGCGGTTGATGCCTTAAGTAGTTTATTGGAGCCGATTATTATGTCTATATTAGGTGTCTTGGTGGGGGGCTTAGTTGTCGCGATGTATTTGCCTATCTTTAAACTCGGCTCAGTGGTGTAAAAAATGCCTAATGAAGTTATTCTGTTTCATCCCGTTGCCATGTATGTTTTGCTTGCTCTGTTTTCGCTTGCTATTGGAAGCTTGCTTAATGTGTTTATATATCGTCTTCCGTTAATGATGCAAACTGACTGGACTATGCAATGCCGCAGCTTGTTACAATTACCCGAAGAACCGATGTCGAAGGTGAATTTATTTTTTCCTCGCTCATTTTGCCCTGAGTGCAAAAAACTCATTCCATTTTGGCACAATATTCCCTTGCTCAGCTATCTCTTGTTGCGAGGGCGCTGCAGTAACTGCAGGAAAAGCATACCATTGCGCTATCCTTTAGTTGAACTCCTCAGTATGACGCTGTCTCTATTTGCGGCATGGCATTTTGGCTTTAATGCGACGTTAATCGTTGCACTATTGTTTATCTGGATATTAATCGTTATCTGTTTTATTGATTTACAGCATCAATTGATACCTGACAGTTTGAGTTTAAGCCTATTATGGATTGGTTTGATTGCGAATACCCAGGGATTGTTCGTTCCGCTGGAGGTTGCTGTTTTAAGTGCTGTTGGAGCTTATGTAAGTCTATGGCTTTTTATTCAGTTATTTTATCTGGTGACTGGAAAAATAGGGATGGGGCATGGTGATTTTAAATTATTTGCGGCATTCGGTGCATGGTTTGGTTGGACGCAGCTCCCGTTTATTCTACTGCTCTCATCAATCACTGGCGCAATCATTGGCATTATCTATTTGAAAGCAAGCGGAAAAACAAGAGCAACCCCAATTCCCTTTGGTCCGTACCTCTGTTTGGCGGGGCTTATTGCCTTGTTCTATGGTCAAGTGATTGTTAATTGGTATGTAAGGTTGTATCTGTAAGAAACAGTGGCTTTGAAACCAAGACGTGTTTTTAATAGGAGCCAAAATCGAGGCCAGAAACTCCCAGGTTGCGCCGCGCGCAACCCAGAATCCGTTCAAGCACAATCGCTGCCTTGATGCAGCAAAGCGTAACCAAATTTTTTATTACAGTTCTGAGGATTTATTACGATGTTGTGCTAATGCCGAATAAAATTCGGGCTTGTTTAGGCCGATGGCTTCGAATATCTGAGGCACCTTATCCCAACTATTCTCATCACTAATACTGGCAACCACCAAATCGAAGCCTCGTTTTTTATCTGGCTCAACACCCCAGCCATTGATGTAACAAAGACCGTGCAAACGCTTAGCCTGAACATGGTTATTCAGCTCTGCCGTAAGCAAGTATGCAAGTGCTTCTTCATAGAGTTGTTTCATTTGACGTTCATTACTTGGACTAGCAAAAATTCCCTTTACTTGCAGCGCTTCTCTAAATTTTGCCTCTTCCAGCAACGTTTTACCCAGTGTGTATTGTGAAATAGCGTCATCCAGCGTTGATGAAGCGCGATAACACTCTAATGACATTTCATGCGCATAGGGGTGTTTCTTTTTACAGCGCAGTGATTCATAAATATTGGCCAGAGAATGGTACATAGCAATTTCTTTTTTTACCGCCTCTTCACTGGGCTGGTTATGAACCCGGCTTTGTTGCAATGTATGAATTTTCTTGGTTAGTCTGTTGATATTAAATTGTTTGAAAAATTTCATATTGAATCCTTTTACTCAGTAGGCGGAATATAAATAAGCCATTGAATCAAGTACAACCCTATTAGTATGAGTATTGCAATGCCGATAATTTTAAACAAAAGACTGGCCGTGTCTTTTACTTCACGCTTGATTTCAGCAGGGTCTGTTGACGAAACAGGTTTTTCTTGTTCGACACCTTCAACATAATTTGAAAACAAATACGAAACACCTGCAGATATACACGAAAGCACAAAGAAAAATAGAAAAATTAGTGCTGCCGCAGCACCCTCTCTATAATTGTATTTCTCCTGCAGCCAATACTGCCAATTTGAAATAAATTCAGGAACATCATAATTCCATTTAAAAACAAGATAAGGCAGTATGTAAATACTAAAAGCGAACAAGCTTAGACTTATTGTTAGAAAAGTAAGTCCGGTAATAAAAACCGCGTTACTTTGTCTGGGTTTGTCTTTTTCCATAGTAGCTTAATCTTATTTTATCCAAAACTCGGATAGATAAGATTCCTCCCTGCAACATGATGATTTATATCAACATAGCAGATAGTTTATTGCTTGCCAATATTAGACTCGCATCATTATTTGAAATGGCTATATAATCAATAAATCTAATGGCAACGAGATTTAATCAATGAAACGATTTGTTTTTATGATTTCAGACGGCACAGGAATTACTGCAGAGTCTTTAGGTAACAGTTTGGTCACCCAGTTTGAACAAGTCGAGTTTGAAAAACTAACTATTCCCTATGTTGATACAATTGAAGAAGCAAAAGCTGTGATAGCTCGCCTTAATCAATGCTATGAAGAGACAGGTATCAAACCGCTCGTATTCATTACGATGGTTAATCCAGAAATATGCGCCCTTATCAAGCTAGCGAATGCCAGTGTATTTGATCTTTTTAATACCTTTCTCGCGCCTTTGGAGCAAGAGTTAAATATCAAATCATCTTATACCGTGGGACGTACCCATGCAGTTGCTAACACTGAGTCCTATGATCAACGGATAGAAGCCGTGAATTATACGCTTGACCATGATGATGGTATAAAAACTCGTGATTATGCAAAAGCCGATATTATTTTGATTGGTGTTTCGCGCTGCGGTAAAACACCAAGCTGCCTCTACATGGCATTACAATTTGGAATACTCGCCGCAAACTACCCTTTCGCCGAGGATGAGCTAGCAGATTTTCGCCTTCCCGAACTGTTAAGACCCTATAAAAACAAGCTATTTGGTTTAACCATCGACCCACAACGACTACAGCATATACGCACGGAGCGCCGCCCAAACAGTCAATATGCATCTAGCGAGCAATGTCGACTGGAAGTATCCGAGGTTGAAGAAATGTATCAACGTGAAAACATCCCCTTTCTTAACTCAACTCGGTACTCGATTGAAGAAATAACGACCAAAATTATGGCTTCCGCGGGTATCAAGCGGAAAATTTAATAATGCATTGTAGTCTTGATGCAGCGCCGCGTTATCAAGCGTTTTTTAAATAAATCACTAGGGGCTGTTGACATTTGATCTCCCCGTCGCCGACATACCGCAGTTTATCCGCGGTATCCAGGAGACCCTCATGTCAAGTGCATATTTCTTCGTATAAATCGCGCCATGTTGGATTAAGCTCTTCGATTAAATTGAGTTTCCACTTACTGCACCAATTTTTGAAGCGTGTTTCACGTCTGGCAGCTTCTAAATAAGTACTATGAATCTCATAATAGACCAGCATATGTACATTATATTATATTGTGCTGTAAAGCTGCTGGGGATCACCTTATTTTTATGTTCCCAGACTCGCCTGATAAGATCCGATGTTGCGCCAACATAAAGTGTGCCATTGCGTTTGCTGGCTAAAATATATGCGTACGATGATCTCATACCATTTCCTTAGGATGAGTAGACGCCTGCTCTTTAGATTTAGGGCGGGTGCATGTTGGACTAGATTGAAATTATATCAATAAATCTTACATAGGCAGCCATAGATATGAGCACGCCATGGCGAGCATTGAAGCGTAATTTCGTTTCAGTTTGTCATATCTTGTTGCAATTGCTCGGACGTGTTTGAGGCGTGTAAAAACATTTTCGACCAGATGCCTATATTTGTATAAACACCAATCCATGTCACCATTCCCTGTTTTTGAATTTTTTTTCTTCGGAATAAGGGGGTCGATCCTTTTTCTCGAATGAGTTCTCGAATATCTTCACTGTCATAGCCTTTGTCCGCAATGATATAATCAGACAAAGGAAGACGTGCAATTAATTCTGGGGCGGCCTTGCTGTCATGCACTTCACCACCCGTAAGATCAAATTCTATTGGAAGGCCAAATGCATCAACAGCCATATGAATTTTCGTTGTATTTCCGCCAACGGATTTTCCAATCGCTTGATTTTCTTTACCAATAGCTCCTGCACTGTGTTGATGAGCCCTAACTATACTTCCATCAATAAACTCCCATTCAAGATCAGGATCATCCACTAAACATTTAAATATTTTGACCAACTTGTCTTTGCATGACCAGCGGTTAAATTTTTGGTATATTGTATTCCAGTTTCCAAACTCTGCTGGCAGATCTCGCCAAGGACAGCCTACGCGCATACGATACAGCATGGCTTCAACCATAAGACGAAGCTCGGGCTTGTCATAAATCCCTTGTTGTAGCATGATTATCCCTAGCTTCGACCATACCTCGTCACTGAGCATTAGTCTGGCCATTTCAAACTCGTTTTATTTTGGTCTGGGAGCCGTGATTTTACGAGTTTGATCCTATTTATCAATGGGTTGAAATGTGATTGCTCATGATGGTATGTTATCAAAAACGAATTGTAAGGTAAATTAAAAGCGCTGTGTTTTATACGGGCATTTTCTGGATACCGCGGATAAACCGCGGTACGTCGGCGACGGGGAGATCAAATGTCAACAGCCCCTAACCTTGAACAACGCAGCGCCCCATCATGGCAACATGGTTATACTGTCCACATCGCCATAAAATCTGTAACCAACATCGCGGCCAGTGTGTTGGTATCGTCCATAGCATGCATGATCTTATCGACTTGTGCTGGTGGGAATTGCGTGCCCAGATTATGTTTGAATTTAGCGATCAACACGGGCAAACCTTCTTCACGACGACGTTTGTGCCCAATTGGATATTCAACAGTAATTAGCTCGCTTTCACTGCCATCCTTAAAAATCAATTTAATGCTGTTTGCGATGGAACGCTTGTCCCGCGCATGATAATCACGTGAAAATTGTTCATTTTCAGTGACATGCATTTTTTCACGCAAATAATCGATTCGCGGGTCTGCTCCCGCTTCATCTTCATAATGTTGTGCTTGCAAATCGCCATATAATAAACCGATCGCAACCATGTATTGTAAACAATGATCCCGATCAGCAGGATTATGGAGTACACCTTGCTTACTGATGATTCGAATTGCCGACTCGTGTGTAATCAATTCAATACGGACAATATCATCCAAACGAGCTTTTACCTGCGGATGTAATTTTACCGCGCATTCAACGGCCGTCTGCGCGTGAAACTCGGCTGGATAAGATAACTTAAACAACACGTTTTCCATAACATAACTACCATAATCACGCTGAAATTTGAAAGGTTTCCCTGCAAACAACACATCATAAAACCCCCATTTTGGCGCACTTAATGCGCTGGGGTACCCCATTTCACCTGTGGCCGCTATCAGTGCCAGCCGTACCGCACGAGAAGTCGCATCTCCTGCTGCCCAGGATTTACGTGAGCCGGCATTCGGCGCATGACGATAAGTACGTAAACTTTGGCCATCGACAAATACGTGTGAAATAGTACGCTGTACTTGATCTTTGTCAGCGCCCAAAAGCATAGCGACAACTGCAGCACTTGCCACTTTTACGAGAATAACATGGTCCAAACCAACGCGATTAAAACTATTTTCAAGCGCCAGGCAGCCTTGGATTTCATGTGCTTTGATCATTGCCGTCAACACATCTTGCATAGTCAGCGCACGTCTACCCTCTTTTATATTCAAACGACTGACATAATCGGCAACAGCAAGAATAGCCCCCAGGTTGTCAGAAGGATGTCCCCACTCCGCAGCAAGCCAGGTATCATTAAAATCGAGCCAGCGAATCATGGTACCGATATTGAACGCTGCCTGTACCGGGTCAAGCTCATAACTAGTTCCAGGAACACGTGCGCCTCCCGCTAAAACAGCACCTGGTACAACAGGTCCTAATAATTTAGTGCATTCGGGGAACTCAAGCGCCAACATGCCGCAACCGAGTGTATCCATCAAACAAAGTCGCGCTGTTTCGTAAGCGCTTACGCTGTCGATTGTTGTATTTAATACATAATCAGCGATATCACTGATTACTTCGTCATAGTCTGGCTTTACATTATCTTCTACAAATCCGTGCATATTATCCTCGTGCGTCAAGTGCTATAAAGGGCCGTGGTGCGGGTCCTGTGTATTCTGAGGTTGGCCGTATTAAACGATTATCAGCTCTCTGCTCAAAAACATGTGCCGACCAGCCTGTGATACGAGACATAACAAAAATAGGCGTGAAAAATGGTGTGGGAATACCGCAGTAATGGTAGGCCGATGCACTATAAAAATCGAGATTGGGAAATAGATTTTTCTCGCGGCGCATGACCGCTTCAATGCGTTCAGAAATTTTGTAGAGCAACAAATCGTCTTTATCTTGTCCCAGTTTTTTTGACCATACTTTTATAATATCTGAACGTGGATCGCAATCTGTATAAACACGATGGCCAAATCCCATAATTTTAGCTTTGTTAGTCAGCATAATCATCAGTTGATGTTCAGCTTCATCTGGCGTCTTAAAGCGCTCGATCAATTCCATTGCGGCTTCGTTAGCACCGCCATGCAATGACCCACGAAGAGTGCCAATTGCACTGGTAATCGCTGAATAAAAATCAGAAAGTGTTGCAGACGTTACGCGCGCTGAAAACGTAGATGCGTTAAATTCATGCTCAGCATATAAAATCAACGATACATTCATCATGTCGCGATGCAATTTAGATGGTTTTTGCCCATGTAAAAGTGCCAGAAAATGTCCGCCGACAGTAGTTTCATCCGTTTCGCCACTAATTTCCTTACCTTGTGTATGATACATGTGCCAATAGCACAACATACCTGGAAATAGCGCCAATAACCGATCGGCAATATCATACTGTTGAGAAAATTCGTTTTCAGGTTCGAGTGTACCCAACATTGAGCAGCCAGTCCGTAAGACATCCATAGGATGTGCATTAGCAGGTATAAGCTTAAGTACCTTTTTCAAGTCGTCTGGCAACGTACGTAAACTCATTAATTTTTGGGTATAAGTAGCAAGTTCAGCGTGTGTTGGTAATTGGCCATAATGCAGAAGATAGGCAACTTCCTCAAATGCAGCATGTTCGGCTAAATCATCTATCGAATAACCGCGATAGTTTAATCCCTTCCCTGCCTGCCCTACTGTGGCGATAGCTGATTGTCCGGCAATAATACCGGCTAAGCCCGCAGTTGACTTATTCACCATCCTGGTCTCCCCTGAGTTGATCTAGTTTTTTTTCAAATTCACGATAGTTCAGTACCCTATAAAGGTCCTCACGGGTCTGCATCTCATCAAGTGATGCTTGCTGTGTTCCTTGCGCAAGGATAGTACGGTATACCGTTAATGCCGCAAAAGACATGGCTCGGAAAGCGCTAAGTGGATATAAAACAACTTTTACACCAGCCTGTTTTAATTCCTCACGGGTAAACAGAGGAGTTTTACCAAATTCAGTAATATTAGCAAGCACAGGGGCTCTAACATGTTTCGTGAATTCGGAATACTCAGCAAGCGTCGTTAATGCTTCCGGAAAAATCATGTCAGCACCTAGCTCCAAGCAATACTGCGCACGATCAATCGCCGCATTCATGCCTTCAACAGCATAGGAATCTGTACGCGCCATGATGACAAAATCCGGATCGATTCGCGCATCCGCTGCCATCTTGATCCTGTCACCCATTTCCTGCTTTGAAACAATAGCCTTATTTGGCCGATGACCACAGCGTTTGGCAACGATTTGATCTTCAATATGAATTGCAGCAACGCCAGAGCGCTCCATTAATTTGACAGTTCGAGCGATATTGAAGGCATGCCCCCATCCCGTGTCAACATCAACCAGGAGCGGTAAGGGGCAGGCTTGTGTGATTCGGCGTACATCTTCCAATACTTCGGCGAGCCCTGTCATACCCAGATCAGGCAAACCATACGAAGCGTTAGCCACGCCAGCGCCGGAGAGATAAATTGCCTGCGCGCCAGCGTCTGCCGCTAGCATCGCTGCATAGGCATTGATTGTCCCTAGAACCTGCAATGGTGCATGCGAGTCGACCAGCGTTCTGAATGCCTTTCCCATGGAGTTTGACATCAGGGTTCACTCCTTGAATATGATGAAAAACATTTTTATCATGGTGGCCGATGGATAGCAAGGTGGTTGATCTTTATAGAATATCTGTAAGTAGGGTAAGGCACGACCATCAGAAAACCAAGTGTCCTTTTGAATACCATTTACAGTGCCCAGAAATGTGAACCCTATCATCTAAGACTTCGCACAAAACTTCCCCTTTACGGAAAGAGCCTTGTATACCGCGCACTCGTTTCTTCCCCAATAGCGCAGTCCAAAACGGGGCTAGCATACAGTGTGCGGATCCGGTGACAGAATCTTCAGCGATATTATGTTTTGGGTAAAAACAACGGGAATAAAAATCGGCATCACTGCTTTGCGCAGTTAAAATCAAGCCTCGTTTAGGCAATTTTGCAAGAGCAATCAAATCGACCCTTACGTTAGCCACTTCACTCTCTGTAGCCAGTAACACCAAATAATCCAAATCACCGGCATATGCCTCAACGACAGTCTTATCAATAATACCCGCCAATAATTCAGGCTCATTTATCTTGTCAAAATTTAACCGTGGAAAATCCATTGTCAGCAGCTCACCTGAACGATGAACAACTAACTCACCACTCAGACTGGAGAAAGTAACGGCTTCTTTACGGCACATTTCCAATTCAAATATAAGAAACCCTGCAGCAAGCGTGGCATGACCACATAAGTTGATTTCTCCTTTTGGCGTAAACCAACGTATATGAAAGCCATCACTATCTTCCATGACAAATGCGGTTTCAGACAAGTTATTTTCGAGCGCGATGGCCTGCAATAGCTCGTCATTTAACCAATCATTCAATATACAAATAGCAGCAGGATTACCATGAAATACCTTGTCGGTAAAAGCATCGATTTGAAAAATTTCAATACTATCCAAGGGGTTACCTCAATCACGACCAATTGGTACGGTGAAGATTAGCGAGCTAATCTTCAAATAGCAAGCCTTGATAATAATTCAAAAGTCGCTGTGTTTATAATAAGAAAAGCTGAACAGAGCCTACTATTCGTTAGTTAATTTCTAGGCTGTTGTGCTGATTTTAAAATATTCAGATAAAGAGCTCATTCTTCCGTTGCACCATTAACTCCCGTAAAACAACCGTAGCATAAGCTCCTGCTGGCAATGAGAAAGAGACTATGTTTTCCTGCAGTTCAAAGCGCTCAGGGATTAAAACTAACGAACGGTATAGTTTTTGCAGACCATGCTGCTCCAAGGCGAGACACCAGTCCTGCCAATCATTTAATGCTAATTGTTGACACTCGAAAGCTTGATCCGTCAATAATTCTTTACCTACACCCCATAAGGGGGCAGCAGGGAAAACATCCCCCTCACTGACGCGTCTCATTGTGGTTTCATCAACCGCATTAATCTGAAAAACACTATGGCTTCCATTCAGCATCATTAAATCACCCGCTATGGGTAAGTTCCAATTGTCCGCACGTACCCTGACATTCAAGATCTGATTAAATAAAAATGCCCGTGCTGCCGAATAATAAATGCCGCGAAGGTGGCGATCCTTAAATTGCTTATTTTCTAACAAAACCTCTTTAGCACGATCTAAATTTCTGCCGTTAATACCAAATCGTTGCGGTCCGAAATAATTGGGGACGCCTTGTGCTTTAATTCTTTCAATTCGAGCGGTCAGTTCATTTTTGTCATACTCAAAATTGTGTATTTTAATGATGAAACGGTTCTCTTTAAGCGCGCCAACTTTCAATTTTTTATTATGCCGCATAGTTTGTAAAACGCGATAATTATCAGTATTCAAACCAGAAAGATCAGGATCATCGATCCCAGGCAAATGCACACTAAACCATTGTGAAGTCTTGGCAAATTTATCTTTCAATCCGGCATAAGAAATACTTTTAAAAGGAAGCTTCAATGTTTTGGCGATAATTTTGTGCATTTCTTCGGTATTGAGAAGTTTTTTTTCAATCAGTAAAAATAAATGCTCTCCCTCTCCCGTTAAATCAAATCCCAGCTTCTCCTCAACAGAAAAATCGTCTGGTACATGTTTAATTTGTCCGCAAGCACCAGGTTCTCCGTAGGCAAAATTTAATGCATTTAACATCGATAACACCTATAAAATCTCACTGCAATGCCGGCAAGGTATCACAATCAGCAACTGTTCACACAACGTTGTTTTACTCACAGCGCTAGCATGTTATACGAATCTCTATAAACGACACAAAATAAGTCATTAAAGTCCAAATTATGAATAAACAGAGTTACTGTGTTACAAATCTGTCCATGCAAGCATAAACAAACTTCACCGCCTATACTGAATAAAATCAAGGGCAACAATCTGCAGTTATTCCTGTTTTTTATACAATAGATTTAATACTACCTTAATATTGGTACGGTATAATATGAGTACAAACGACACTATTTGTATATATCCAAGTATTAACAAGGGGTTATTAAATGTCATTGAGTATGCAGATTAAAAACCAAAGCTTGGAAGATTTGAGTAGTATTTGCGCAAATAATTCATCTAAAAAAGACAAGCGCCTTCTACTTCTTGAAGACTTGAATGCCTTGGCCGCTAGTGTGGATGTAAGTTTAAATATGCAAAGCCCTGCTGTTATTAAACTTATTGTGGAACAAGTCGGCAAACCTTTTACCGGTGTCACTCACCAACATGCAGTTGAGTCAATTTACTCTTTAATCATAGAACAAATGGACCGCGAAACGGATCAAAACAAACGTGCGCATAGCGCTCAAGGCCATTTTGACCAAAAAAATATTCATCAGCGGAACCTGCGCGACGAATTACAAGACCATGATATGACCCTGTTAATGCCAAAATCTCATGGGAATATCGAAGTGCTGGCTTCAGTAAATCGCTTCGAACAATCTACTGTAGCAATACAAGACGGCATAACTGCAGCCCTTAGCGATGAAAAAATCAACCATGTTATCTTTCCAGTAGGCCCTGGTCACTGGCGTGGTGTGTATTTAACTAAACCCACTGATGATCAAGGGAAGTATCAGCTTGAACTATTTGATCCTTATGGACCGATTGGTGCAGACGCAATTAAACAGTTTGCCCTCGAGTTATTGAAACCGTATAAGATTAATGAAAAGAATATAACGATCACGACAACGGGCCCTACTTATCCACAAAAAGACAACTACGCTTGTGGAGACTTTACCTGCGCCCATAGTCACAAAAAAATGAAAGAATTTGGCGCCAAAAACGAAGATTACAACCAAGATCTTATGGCCGCGATGGAAAAACAAGGCAACAAAGACGACTCATTGCGCCATGCAAGTCGCCTAAGCACAGAATTTCCTCCTGATATCGCGCGCAAACTTGTGGGAACGACGGTTGAACGTGAATTAACACCACAAGAAAAAAGGATATTTACCACAACCATTAGCGCACAACAAAATCCTTCAGTTGCCTATAAACAAGAAATAGACAGCCTTATTAGAAACAGACACAGCATATTTTCCCAAGCTGATGCCGCTCTAAAAAAAGAAAAAGAAGCACAGCCCTTAAGTGATGAAGAGTATGCCGCAAAATTGCAGGCTGAAGAGTTAACCAATGCAGGGTTTAACCCTAGGCCGACTAAAAAATAAAACGCAACATTCAAAAATGAGCCTATTCTCAAATTATCTATAAAATCAGGGATAAAAACATTTATAGGCAGGGTGATTAGGATCATGACCGGTTTATTTTTTATTTCGAGTGATGTCCTTACGCAAAAATCGTGCAGGCGATATGGCTTGAACCAACTGGCGAGGCAGGATTCCTGGTTCATTATTGATGGTGCCGGCTAGCCATTCCGCGCTTAATGGAATGCTGGTCAAACCACGCGACCCAAACCCGGCGCAAATATAGAGCCCCGGATGGTAAGCTCCAGGTGATGAAATCCAACGCCTGGAATCAGTGGCTAATCCTGCATATTGTTGTTTAAAAAGCGCCGCATCAGCGACAGCTCCCACCAAAGGTAAATAATCGGGTGTGGCAGCACGCACGCCAGCCCAATGGTCAACGACATCGTTACTCCAAATCGGCTCCATCGAGAGTTGAGTTAATTTAGTCAAGTTGCAGGCATCATCGTCAGCATAACAATGGGTATCAACTACCCCAGGGTGATAGGTTGCACCAATCGTATGTGTGCCTTCACGTTCAGGCAGAATATGCGCATCGGCGCATATTGGGATTCGTAACGGGGAACTTTGTTCATTACTGGCAATGATTGTCATTTGACCGCGAACTGTTTTCAATGGCAAGTGGTTTGTTTGTTCGAATTGGCTAGCATTATAGGCATTAGCAATAATTAAAACCTCGGCATGATAATTGTCTAAATGCCATTGGTTCGCCTCATAACCCAGTGATTCAACGTTGATATTCGGAACCCAGTTTATCTTCGGATTTTCAATCAGATATTGGCACAAGGCATGAGCATCAATCCAGCCCGACTGCGGTACAAATAATCCACCTGTTTGCAGAAAAACACCTGCCAACGCTGAGGCATGTTGTCTATCAACCAATCGTGCTAATTGGGGATAGTTATTGAACCACAATGCCAGTCGCTCCAGATCGACACGCTCTGATTGCCGGTAATCTAGTTGTAAAATACCGACCAATTCACCAAACGAGCCGTTATTCAATAAGTACCTGTATGTGCGAGCAGCAAATAGAAAAGCGCTCAACATAAACTCGGCCAATGGGGAGCGGTAAGCAGAAAAATGTGGATATAAAACCGCTTGTCGATTACCTGACGCACCACAACCTGGTTTATTATTTTTATCAATGAGTGTTACTGACCAGCCACGCTTCGCTAACGCGTAAGCGCTATAGCATCCAGCTAAACCTGCACCCAACACTATGGCCTGTTTTGATTTTTTAATTTGGGGCAGACTTGCATGCCAAGGTGTATGACGTACTCCATTCAAAGCGAAGGCTTCGTCAAATGCAGCATGCAACACATCCTGATTAGATAAACTGGAAACGCTAAATCCAGCCTCCTGCAACCATTGCTTTCCGCTTTCCTTCTTGGAGTATGCCGTTAATGTGGTCGTGCTTTTTGATAAAAGCCCCAAGACCATAAACAGTTCCTTGCTCCACATTGATGAATCGATATCAGGTAAAAACCAAGCGTCAACATAGTAGTCGCGTAATTTTTTCTCAAGCGTCATATCACCGCAGACCAAAAGCTCTCGATAGCAAGACAACGGCTCGCCTAACATTAACGTTAAACTCACACGGGCATCATTAAACTGCAGATGATGAAAACCTGGGGTTAATACTGGATAACTGGTGAGCAAAGCTGATGACTGCTCTTGTAGTTCTGGCCATAACGATGTAAAGCACAATAGATCATCGCGAGTAACGGGTTGATGTTCGCAAGAAATATAATGTAAATGCGCCGATGCTGGTGCGCACTTTTCCCACAAAGACCACGTCTCTAAAAAATTGAGTCCCGATCCAAACCCTGTGTCGCAAATGACGAAGTGGCAGGGTATATTTGCAGGAAGTGCTTGCCAACGTGAGAGAAGTTCATTGCCTGCAATGAACTTGCGCGACTTTTCTCTATTGCTAAAATAAAATTGGTCTTCGTCCCAGTTAATTTCAGCTGTTTTCAGTGGTACAAAGGGAATGCTCACTATTATCGTTTACGCAACTGACTCAATACCTCAACCGCGGCATTTTTTGTTATACGAATTTCCTCTTGCTGATGCGCACTTGAAACAAAGCCTGCCTCAAACATGGATGGAGCAAAATATACTCCTTTTTGTAGCATCCCATGAAAGAAATCTTTGAATAACTGCTCATCTGATGATGCTACATCCGCATAATTATGAACCTGTGCTTTATTATTAAAACAAAATCCAAACATACCGCCTAACGATGCGCTGCAAAAAGGTATATGCAATGATTCTGCGACGTCTGCCAGCGCCCCTACCAATTCTGCAGAAAGACTTGCAAGATAAGAATAAAACCCGGGTTTTTCAATTTCAGTTAAGGTTGCCAAGCCTGCAGCCATAGCCAGTGGATTTCCTGATAAAGTTCCAGCCTGGTACACGGGACCTTCAGGTGCGAGATGCGACATAATGTCTGCTCGTCCTCCCAAGGCCCCTACCGGCATACCACCACCTATTATTTTTCCCAAGGTAGTCAGATCAGGTGTCACCCGATAATGTGCCTGCGCGCCACCCAACGCCACACGAAAACCTGTCATGACCTCATCAAATATCAACACAGCATTGTAGGTATCACATAAACTGCGTAAACCCTGCAAAAATCCATCATTTGGCAGCACAAACCCCATGTTGCCGGCAATAGGTTCAACAATAACGGCAGCAATATCTTTGTTGTATTGTTCAAATAGTCTGGTTGTTTGTTCGAGATCATTGAAATCCGCGGTGAGGGTGTTCTCGGTAATACTGGCCGGAATTCCTGGGGTCGATGGAATACCCAATGTTAATACGCCTGAGCCTGCTTTAACCAATAAACTATCACTATGGCCATGGTAACAACCATTAAACTTGATAATTTTGTTTTTATTCGTAAAACCACGCGCGAGACGAACGGCGGTCATCGTGGCTTCAGTGCCCGAATTAACCATGCGCACCTTCTCAATAGATGGCATCAAGTCTATGATTTTTTGCGCCAATTTGATTTCGAGTTCGGTCGGTGCACCAAAGCTCATTCCGGATTGTAATACTTCGCTCACTGCGGCAATTACTTTTGGATGACAGTGACCTAGAATCAAAGGCCCCCATGAGCCGATGTAATCGATATATTTATTGTCATCCACATCCGTCAAGTAAGCCCCCCTCCCTTGCTTGAAAAACACCGGCTCGCCGCCAACTCCTTTGAATGCACGCACTGGGGAGTTTACGCCACCAGGTATAATTGCCTGGGCTTGTGTAAATAAGTCATGGGAATTGGTCATGATAGATCCTGTATTAATTTGAGCGCTGATTTTACAGTTAATTGGCTATTGTGGCAAAAATCATAGCATCCTGAATTTAGAATATTCGACTGAATACTTTACATCAGGGCGCACAGTGGATAAATTACCCGTTTTAAATCCTGAGTAATGACTATGCAAGCATATAAAAAATACATTTGTGTAATTTGTGGTTTAATTTACAACGAAGCTGAAGGTTGGCCTGAAGATGGCATTGAAGCTGGAACCCTATGGGAAGATGTTCCAGAAAATTGGTTTTGTCCAGATTGCGGTGCCGCTAAAGAAGATTTTGAAATGGTAGAAGTTAATTAGGGGCTGTTGACATTTGATCTCCCCGTCGCCGACGTACCGCGGTTTATCCGCGGTATCCAGAAAATGCCCGTATAAAACACAGCGCTTTTAATTTACCTTACAATTCGTTTTTGATAACACACCATCATGAGCAATCACATTTCAACCCATTGATAAATAGGATCAAACTCGTAAAATCACGGCTCCCAGACCAAAATAAAACGAGTTTGAAATGGCCAGACTAATGCTCAGTGACGAGGTATGGTCGAAGCTAGGGATAATCATGCTACAACAAGGGATTTATGACAAGCCCGAGCTTCGTCTTATGGTTGAAGCCATGCTGTATCGTATGCGCGTAGGCTGTCCTTGGCGAGACCTGCCAGCAGAGTTTGGAAACTGGAATACAATATACCAAAAATTTAACCGCTGGTCATGCAAAGACAAGTTGGTCAAAATATTTAAATGTTTAGTGGATGATCCTGAGCTTGAATGGGAGTTTATTGATGGAAGTATAGTTAGGGCTCATCAACACAGTGCAGGAGCTATTGGTAAAGAAAATCAAGCGATTGGAAAATCCGTTGGCGGAAATACAACGAAAATTCATATGGCTGTTGATGCATTTGGCCTTCCAATAGAATTTGATCTTACGGGTGGTGAAGTGCATGACAGCAAGGCCGCCCCAGAATTAATTGCACGTCTTCCTTTGTCTGATTATATCATTGCGGACAAAGGCTATGACAGTGAAGATATTCGAGTACTCATTCGAGAAAAAGGATCGACACCCCTTATTCCGAAGAAAAAGAATTCAAAAACAGGGAATGGTGACATGGATTGGTGTTTGTACAAATATAGGCATCTGGTCGAAAATGTTTTTGCACGCCTCAAACACGTCCGAGCAATTGCAACAAGATATGACAAACTGAAACGAAATTACGCTTCAATGCTCGCCATGGCGTGCTCATATCTATGGCTGCCTACGTAAGTTATCTATGATTTATTGATATAATTTCAATCTAGTCCAACTGACGTAATAGTATGGACCCCGCCACCTATCGAAAGAGCAGGCGTCTACTCATCCTAAGGAAATGGTATGAGATCATCGTACGCATATATTTTAGCCAGCAAACGCAATGGCACACTTTATGTTGGCGCAACATCAGATCTTATCAGACGAATCTGGGAACATAAAAATAAGGTGATCCCCAGCAGCTTTACAGCACAATATAATGTACATATGCTGGTCTATTATGAGATTCATAGTACTTATTTAGAAGCTGCCAGACGTGAAACACGCTTCAAAAATTGGTGCAGGAAGTGGAAACTCAATTTAATCGAAGAGCTTAATCCAACATGGCGCGATTTATACGAAGAAATATGCACTTGACATGAGGGTCTCCTGGATACCGCGGATAAACCGCGGTACGTCGGCGACGGGGAGATCAAATGTCAACAGCCCCTAATCATGTGGCAATTGTAAAAATGAGCATTCCATCTCCCCTTGCGGGAGATGGTGCCTCACAAATCGAATAATGAGGCGCGTTTCATTTAAAAAGGTTTTACCACCACAAGCAATACGATAGAAATCAAAAATATTGTTGGTATCTCATTGAATAATCTATAAAAAAAAGAACTCCTCACATTCTTATCCTGAGCAAATTGTTTGACATATCGGCCACAAAGCAAATGATAAGCCCAAAGCAAAATGACCAAAGTCAGTTTGGCATGCATCCATCCAGCATGAAGATAATAATGACTATTGTAACTGATTAACCATAAACCAAAACCCGTGGTAAACACCGCTGCTGGCCAGCTGATACCATAATGAAGCCGTCGTTCCATCACTTTAAAACGCGCAATGCTGATTTGATCGTTAGTGTCGGCATGATAGACAAACAATCGTGGCAAATAAAAAAGAGCGGCAAACCAAGCAACCATGGCAATAATATGTAAAGCTTTTATCACTAACATACAACTTTCCTATTAATGCTTTTCCCGTTTTCGCCGAGCAGATCTCAATAAATTAAGTGCTTCCACACTTAGCGAAAATCCCATAGCGAAGTATACATAACCCCGCGGGACATGAAAGGAAAAACTATCTGCGACTAAAACCATCCCAATCAAAATCAAAAAACTAAGTGCTAGCATTTTCACGGTAGGATATTTTTCAATAAATTTACTGACCGATTCACTCGCATAAATCATGACCAATATTGAGCAAGTTATAGCCAGCGCCATGACCCATAGGCGGGTTGTTAAACCGATTGCAGTTAAAACACTGTCCAGGGAAAATATAATGTCCATGAGGCCCACCTGAAGGACTACTCCATGGAGTGTTGCAACGGATGAACGCGATGCCCTCAACTCAGCTTCACCTTCCTCCACTTCGAAATGTATTTCCTGTGTTGCCTTGGCAATTAAAAATGCACCACCACCAAATAAAAACAAATCACGAATGGAAAGACCAAAACCACCTATGGTTATCAATGGTTGGCTCATTTTAACCAACCATACTGCTGATGCAAGCAACATTAAGCGAGTAACCCATGCAAACATTAAACCCCATCGACGAGCTTTTCTTCGCTGCCCTATCGGAAGCCTCTCGGTCATGATGGCCAAAAACACCAAGTTATCAACGCCTAAGACAATTTCCAAAATGATTAGTGCAAACAGGCTCAGCACAATATCTAAAAATTCCATTTAATCTCTTTCTTATGGTTTATGAAATGGATGCTAAACTATTTATTAGCCACCATTATTGTTTACATAATTACATTAAAGGTTCAAGCATGTAGGTAGGATGGAAAAGAAAAATCCTCAGTTGAGCCGTTATGATTCACTTTCAGTTTCAGCTTGACTATAATGATAGGCTAACTTTACCATTGAGGGTGAAAGCAATCATCAAGTTAATCAAAAAGCTATTGCGTAAATCAAAGTCCACCAAATCAACTGTGGACTCTAGTAATATCACTCCGCGCAATAAGCATAATGTATCGAAAACCGATATAAGTCCTAATGCACTCAAAGTCCTAAACCGACTGAATAGTGCTGGTTTTGAAGCTTATCTGGTCGGCGGCAGCGTACGCGATTTATTATTAAGCAAGGCGCCTAAAGACTTTGACGTGGCAACAAGTGCCACCCCAAATCAAATCAGGAATTTATTTCGTAATGCACGCATCATCGGCCGTCGTTTCAAGCTGGCGCATATACTATTCCATCGTGAAATTATCGAAGTAGCAACGTTTCGCGGCCACGAAACAGTCGACGAAGACCAACTTACCAATGAACGAGGTATGTTGATACGTGACAATGCCTATGGAACGCTAGAAGAAGATGCATGGCGGCGAGATTTCACAGTTAACTCGCTCTATTACAATATCATTGATGGCTCAATTGTGGATTACACGGGCGGTGTAAAAGACGTTAACGAACAATTAATTCGCATGATTGGAGATCCTGTCACCCGTTACCAGGAAGATCCCGTGCGCATGCTGCGTGCTATTCGTTTTAGCGCTAAATTGCATTTCAATTTTGCACCAGAAACAGCCGCTCCATTGTCTGAATTAAGTGCGCTTATCTGCCATATTTCCGGCTCTCGTCTCTTCGATGAGATGACTAAACTCTACCATTGCGGCGAAGCCGAATCAGTACAGCGCTTACTTGTAAAATATGGCTTATTTGCACATCTTTTCCCACAAACAAGTGCATTACTCACCAGCAACTACCCAGTCAATGCCCTAATCGGCATCGCTTTGGAAAACACAGATTCCCGCATACGCGATGACAAACCAGTAACCCCTGCTTTTTTATACGCGGTACTTCTTTGGTTTCCACATATCGATAACGTCGAGCGTCTCAAACAAGAAGGTATGGATCCATTACCTGCTATAGAAAAAGCCATGTCTCAAGTGATTTCAGAACAAAATAAAGTGGTAACTATCCCTAAACGGTTCACCCAAGTTATGCGAGAAATGTGGATTATGCAGTATCGCTTCCCCAAACGGTCAGGAAATCGAGCATTTAGTTTGTTGCAACATCCTCGTTTTCGCGCTGCATTTGACCTTCTCGCTTTGCGTGCTTTAGCGGGTGATGAATCGATGGAACTTGCGCAATGGTGGACTACTTTTCAAGATGCCGATGAAGAAACACAAAAGACTATGGCAGCACAAATTCCGCCAGTAACACCGCGAAAACCTCGTCGTCGGCCAAAGCCCAAGCCCGTTCAATGACACGTTGCTATTTAGGGTTGGGGAGTAACTTACATTCCCCAGAGCGGCAATTAAGGCAAGCGGTAGCCTTAATCCGCAAGTTACCACGCACCGCCGTAGATAGCATATCCGGCCTGTATTTCAGCCATCCCTACGGAATACGCTCACAACCGCCCTATTATAATCTGGTGTTGTCAGTCCACACGTCGCTGCCTGCTGAGCGTTTATTACACTACTGTCATGCCATAGAAGACAAACACCACCGTGTACGAAAAAAACATTGGGGGGCAAGAACATTAGATATCGACATACTTTTTTATGGCGATCATATTATTAACCACCGCGGCTTAATCGTACCGCATCCGCGCATGCTCACGCGCGATTTTGTCCTGATCCCCTTATTGGAGATTTCACCTAATATAAAGCTACCGAACGGTCAGTTTGCTAGCGCTTATCTGAAGAATTGCGAGCAATATTTAATTCCCCAGCATCAAATCTGTTGATATTGTTTATTCCAATCAACTACACTTAATCGAATCAATGCATTTCAGTACGAGGGACTTGTGTACACAAAAATTTTATACGCAACGGATTTACGCGAAAATCACTACCATATGTGCCAACAGGCTGTGGAAATTGCGAAATGCTTCAAAGCGAAGTTGTATTTATTACATGTCATCGAACCACCACCGAGCTTGCAATTAGCTCAGGGACTAGGTTTTGCCGAATTTGATTCACCAATCAAAGGGGATGCCCAAGCTGTAATGAACGCACTAGGCGATGCACTGAACATTCCCATCAGCCAACAATTTGTTGAAATAGGCTCAATCAAGATGCATGTTCTCAATAAAGTTGATGAGCTAGCATGCAACCTGATCATCATCGGCAGTCACACGCCAACCAAGCTACCGGCATTTCTGGGCAGCACAGCTCACGCTGTAGTGCATCAGGCTAAATGCGACGTACTAACGTTACGTGCTGAAACTAAATAGTGTCTCTCCTTGCGGAAAGACACCATATCATTTAGTACCAAGTACTATAACCATAACCACAAGTATTGCAGCTTGAGCAACAAGAATTTGTCGTTGTATAGGAGGCTGAGCAGCTAGGAGCACACGCATTTGTGCCGTAATAACCACAACCACCAAGTAGTGAAGTTGCTGCGAAAAGAAACAATGGAATAATAAATCGCCTCATGATTGCATCCTTGTACCGTGAGTGTATTTTAATTATATACCATGATTTGCCAATTTGCCGAACATAACGAACGAAATAGATCCAGCCTTCTAGCTCGGTCATACTGGCGTTGTTAAATAGAGGCATACACAAGGGATGACATAATCTAAATAATCGTTTAAATTTTTCACAATAAATTCAAATCAAGCAGAATTAATCCTACTAATAATTAAGATAAGGAGCGCTATCGTGAAAAAACATTCACAACGGTTCTTGGCATTGATTGCAGAATCAAAAAAACGTATACAAGAGCTCTCGCCCAAATTGCTCAAAGAAAAACTTGATCGCCAAGACCCCTTATGTATTATCGACGTACGCGAAGATAACGAATGGTCATCAGGCCATATTGCTACTGCCATTCATCTTAGTAAGGGCATCATTGAACGGGATATTGAAAAACAAATCCCAGATCCACAAACCCCTATTATTGTATATTGCAGCGGTGGATTTCGCTGTGCGTTAGTTGCCGATAGCTTAAAAAACATGGGTTATTCAAATGTACATTCATTAGAAACAGGTTTACAAGGCTGGATAGATAGCGGTTACCCCATTGAAAAATAATTTAAATCGCATCTACAGTTCTAGTCTATACTTTTATTTGCTGTAATTTTAAACTAACCAAGGAAATAAGATGAATAAAAAAATCATGTGGATACCTGCCGCTCTCTTATCGCTGACCATGTCTCAGGCATCGTTTGCTGACCATCATGGCATGATGTCAGATAAAATGTCTTGCCCTTGTATTAACATGCACGAAGCAACTGAAGAGCTCAATCTGACAGCCATTCAAAAAGAGCAAATTAAGGCAATTAAAGAACAATCAAAAAGCACTTTTGAGGCAACCCGTCAGCAAATGCAAGCTATTCGTACCCAGATGCATGATCTCATCAAGTCTGATAAAATCGACGAAGCAAAATTAACCGACCTAGTTAACCAAAAAACTGCAATGATGGCTACAATGATGAAGGAAAAAGCCATGATGAAAAACAAAATATATAACCTGCTGGACGTAAAACAAAAAGAAAAATATGCCGGTATGATGGAAGATAGAGCTCAAAATCACATGAAAATGCACTAGAAGCTGTTGATAATTACTCAAAAAATTGCCAGTACCTCGAATTGTCCGCAGTACTGGCTAACTCCGCACGAAATTCCTGGGATATCACCCATAACAATAATTAAATCAACCGCGTCATATTAATGTTTTGAAACGATAAGGTTATAAAAACTGCGAACCCGTTCTGCCAAACGTGAAATCATCCCCATTTGTTCTTTGTTTTTATCTTTTTGCAGTGAATTGCGCAAATCTTCGTTCTGCTGTTTTCTCATAATCACAACTTCACTTATTTTATCGATTAATTCAGGTCTATGAGCGAATAAGGTAGCCATATTGTCATGGTTTATCTCAATAATCATGCTTTGCGTGTTTACAATAATGGAAGCGCTACAAAGCTCACCCGTTAAAAGCGACATTTCAGCGAAATACTGGCCTGCATTTAGTGTAGCGACACGAGCAGCTGCTTTTGTTTCGGTAATGATATATACATCAACACTACCCTGGTAAATTAGAAACAACGACTCATTGCATTGCCCCTGCACCAAAATCCTTTCTGGTGGCCCAAAATTGCGGCATATGCAGTTTGCAGCAAGCATCACTATTTCGCCTGCATCCAGAGCGCTAAATAAATCTGTTTGGCGTAAAAATGATTCGAGTACATCCTGAGAATAAACGGCTTGCGGTGGTACATCGCTTATTGATGTTTTGATCCCCAGACGGGCGCATTGATACCACACAATAGACAGAATCTCGTCATTCACGATGGTTTCATTTACATCATTTGTATAGTAAAGCAATTGATACATAAAATCTAAACCACGAAACTGTAAGATTGACGCACATGGTGGAGGATCCACTAATACTTTGTTGGATTGATCAGCCGCAGAAAGCAGTATTTTTTTTATAACTTCAGGTGAGAAAGCACCACTAAAGGGAATTGAAATAACGGCTCCTCTTTCAGGGGTAGGCTGTGAGAAATTTAATATAGCCAGTTTTGCGATGACCGAATTGGGTATAGATAAATGATCGCCCTCATGTGTCAGAAGATTTACAAAACGCCAATTAATATCAACTACTTTGCCTTCATACCCGGAAGATCCCATTAGCACCTTAATCCAGTCCCCTTCAGTAAATTGCTTTGCAATATTGAGTCCAAGACCCGCAAATACGTCACTAAGAGTTGCTTGAGCTGAATAACCCAGAATAATGGCCACGACACCCGATGCGGTGAAGATCCCCAATACCGACTTCGCAAAGACAAAATGCACAATCGCCGCAATGGTAATAATCAGCAGCACTAACCCAAATAAGTCTTTAAGAATTCTAGATACTGCAACCCCTTTGCTTAGAAACATCTTGTTCCAAACAAAGTATGCAACGAGTTGGTTAGCAAGGAAATTAAGAGAAAACCACCACAAACATTGCATGATTATTCTAGTATCAAAAGCTGTGTGCAATTCATCTGCCTGTTTTGAAAAAAAAGACATCAACAAGCAAACCAGGCTAAGCAAAAAAAAGACGGCAAAGGCGAGTGTGAGTTTATGAAGGCTATGAACAGCACGCTTCAGGGCAAAATTGAACAAACCAATCGCCGCGAGCAATACAATGATCAAGAAAAAAGTATTCAGAAACTCCGTTAAGCCCATGATTTTTCGAATAAAGAAATGAGAGTTTAATAAAAGCCTAGCACAGTAACACGATATTGCCATCTGAACCGGCTAAATATCTTTGTAGCAAGATAACTAGCCATCCCTTATTTTCTAAATCATATTGATATAGGACTCAAAAATTGAGAGTATCTATACGCAGATTTAATATTCTTGCTATAGCCTGTGATTTAATTATTCCACTGCATATAAAACAGCGACGTATAACGAAAAACGATAAACGTAAAATTCAATTTGTAAACGTGTATTAATGGACTGGTTCGGATAAAGGATATTCATGAGATCGTTACCATCAAAATTTTTCGTTGTATTATTAATTACCTTAATAGCAGGCTGTTCATCTATCGGCCCTAAAGTTTTAAATGGTGATCGCTATAATTACAACATGGCGATGGGCTACACCAACAAGCAGGAGCTTTTGCTTAATATGGTGCGTCTACGGTATGACGAAGGCCCAATGGTTTTAAAAGTTGGCAATATATCCGGAAGCACAAAATTAGAGAGAAGCGCATATATTTTAGGAAAAGCTTTTTTTCCTGCAGTAGGCCCTAGCGCCGGCGAAACAGATGCAAATGCTGGGATAATTTACACTGACAACCCGATTATTAGTTATACCCCTCTCGACAATAAAGACTACACCACCCAGTTTCTCAAAGCCCTTGATTTAAGCGACATCGGTTTACTATTACAATCCTCATGGAGTATTCCTCGTGTATTTAGAGTCGCAGTGCAACGGGCTGGGAATGCATACAATGCTCCAAGTTCTGCACGCCCAACCTCCTCACACGTGCCACAATATCAAACTTTTATAGACATGACCTATGTATTACGACGCATGCAGATTGCTGATGCAGTTACTGGCTTCTATTCAAATAAGAACCATGTGGAAAATTTAACATTGGTTATCAATAGCAGCTACCGACTCACCGCAAAGGAAAAAGCCACACTACAAAAAGCAGGGGTTGAAATTAATGATAACAAAATTGTTTTCACAACCAAACCAGAGCCACATAAAACATATGTGATTACACGCTCAATGCTAGGTGTATTAAATTACTTATCGAAAGGTCTACTCGCCCCTCAGGCTGACTTAGACAATCATATTTTAACTCAGACAGTCTATGCGAATGGCAAGTTATTCGATTGGCAGTCTGTGTTGAGAGGAATGATGAAGATTTACCATAGCGCCAGCAAACCCAATGACGCCTCTGTTTCTGTCTTTTACAGGGGAAGATGGTATTACATCAAAGACTCAGATAGCGATTCAAAACAAACATTGATTTTGCTGCAAAACATAGCAGGGTTAACACAAACAGCCCCACCTGGCAGTGAAAGGACACCAACCTTATCCAGGAATACATAGTGAATAGTTAAAGGACTAATAATGATAAAATTGCAATTTTTAGGATCAGGCTCTGCTTTTGTCCCAATTACTGAAAATTTTCAATCCAATATGATTTTGCAAAGTAGTAGCGGCAAGCGGTTACTCATCGATTGCGGAACGGATGCCAGACACTCCACCGCCGCCCTTGGACTTGGATACCGTGATATAAACAGCGTTTATATCAGTCATTTTCATGCAGATCATGTTGGGGGCCTTGAATGGCTGGCCTTTACGACCCGTTTTGATCCTGTGGCAAAAAAACCGTCCATGATGATTCACCCTTCACTCCTTGAAACGTTATGGGATAACGTCCTGTCTGGTGGACTAAAATCACTGGAAGGTGATAAATCAGCTACTTTAAACGATTATTTCGACATCCTACCCTGCGTTAACGACTCATCGTTTAACTGGGAGTCAATCCATATAAATTTGGTAAAAACAATACATGTGTATGATGGCCATGAGCTTGTTCCCAGTTATGGGCTTTATTTTGAAACCAATAAAAACCGCGTTTTCATATCAACTGACACACAATTTAAACCTGAATTGTATATGCCATATTACCAACAAGCGGATATTATTTTTCACGACTGTGAAACTAGCCCACACAAAGGCTGCGTACATGCTCATTTTACGGAGCTCGCGACACTTGATCCATCTATCAAAGCAAAAATGTGGCTATATCATTACTCAACCACAGAACGCTACGACGCAGTAGCGAATGGATTCAAGGGGTTTGTAACCAAAGGACAAGAATTTAGCTTATAAAAACGAAGGTAATAACGAGCGAAAAATGTATGGATAGCACGAGGCTTGTGATAATATTTATGTTTTGTGAATTTTAACCATGGCAGTGACAATTAAGACAGCTGAAGAAATCGAGAAAATGCGCATTGCAGGACGCTTGGCGGGCGAAGTGCTGGAGATGATTGGACCACATGTGCGCGAAGGCGTAACCACCGATGAACTCAATACAATTTGCCATAACTACATTGTAAATGAACAACAAGCCATCCCTGCCCCACTGAATTACAATGGTTTTCCAAAGTCAATTTGTACTTCAATCAATCACGTGATATGTCATGGCATTCCTGGACCCAAAGCCTTAAAAGACGGTGATATCATCAATATTGATGTAACCGTAATCAAAGATGGCTACCACGGCGATACCAGCAAAATGTTTTTTATTGGCACACCATCCGTCAAGGCAGCACATGCGGTAAAAGTTGCTCATGAGTGCCTTTTTATTGGCATAAACATGGTGAAACCCGGTGTACGCTTGGGCGACATCGGCCACGCAATTCAACAGCATGCGGAAAAAAACCGATGCTCAGTTGTTCGCGAATATTGTGGTCATGGTATTGGTCGAATTTTTCACGAAGATCCGCAAGTACTGCACTACGGTACACCGGGAACCGGTGAAATTTTGCGTACAGGGATGACCTTTACCATCGAGCCTATGGTCAATATCGGTAAATATCATACCCGTCTGTTACCCGACAAATGGACTGTCGTCACCAAAGATCATAGTCTATCCGCCCAGTGGGAGCATACCTTATTGGTCACAGATGACGGAGTTGAAATTCTGACATTACGTAATGAAGAGCAATAACCTTACTCTGAAAAAAAAAATTAAACAGCTCAAACTTGCGTTGAGCGAGCAGTTTTGTCAAAAAACAAATATTACCGTTATGACTCATGGTCTCGTCACCACGATTGATGAAACGCTATCAACACTTTTCCATAAACACCATCTCGACGAAGGTGGACACTTTTGCTTATTGGCATTAGGCAGCTACGGCCGTCGAGAGTTACAACTGCACTCCGACATTGATTTACTGCTGCTGCACAGTGAAATTATTCCGGACATACTTCTGCAGCAAGCGCAATTGTTTATCCAGGATTGCTGGGATATTGGTCTGGAAGTCAGCCACCAAATTACTACTGTCGATGCCTGTGCTGAACTCGCAGAACAAGATCTCAGCGTTATTTCAAGTATTTTGGACATGCACCTGATTTGTGGCCGTAACACCTTGATGGAAGAATTAGTCTACCAAACCCATCCACTTCATATGTGGACTAGCCAAGACTACCTATATGCCAAACAGCAAGAACAAACACAACGTTATAAAAAATACGGGGAAACAGCTTACAATCTTGAGCCTAATGTCAAAAATGGCGCCGGCGGGTTACGTGATCTGCAAGTCTTGTTAACGGTAGCTAAGCGCCATTTTGGCATTAAAAAACTAGCCGAGGGTATTAACTGCGGATTTATCAACGACAAAGAGTATGAAGAACTGCTCCATTGCCAGCATTTCCTCTGGCGGGTTCGCTTTGCATTACACATGTTGGCACAAAAAAAAGAGGATCGGCTGCTCTTTGATTATCAGGTAAAATTAGCTGCCTTATTTGGCTATCAGGACAACCCGCGGTCATTAGCTATCGAACAATTCATGAAAGCTTATTTTACCGTCATCAAACGCAGCCGTGAATTAAATGAGATGTTGCTGCAGTGGTTTGCTGAAGCGATTGTAGACCAGCAAAAACAGAAACTTACACCGCTTGACGATATTTTTCAGCTATCAAACAACTACATTGAAATCCGTCATGCCAGAACCATTATACAGAAACCAGAAGCCCTCTTGCTGCTGTTTCTATGGCTTGCCAAATACCCTCAAATTGATGGCGTGCGTGCTAACACGATACGTTTAATTCGCCAGCATCTTTATTTGATTAATAAGCGTTTCCGCTCCTCAAAAACGGCAAATAGATTGTTCATGGAGATTCTCAAAAAAGCAAAAAATCCTTATAAAATACTCCAACGCATGAGCGGTTATGGAGTGTTAAGCCATTATATGGAATGTTTTTCTGCAGTAACGGGACAAATGCAATATGACCTGTTTCATGTCTATACTGTCGATCAGCATACTCTGTTTGTTGTTCGTAATCTGGCGCGATTTTTAGACCTGAATTATGCAAAGCAATTCCCCCTCGCGACAAAATTAATGCCTGCAATCAATAAACGCCATGTACTATACTTGGCAGCCCTCTTTCATGATATTGCAAAAGGTCGCGGTGGAGACCATTCTGAGCTTGGCGCAATTGAGGCGAAACAATTTGCAGTTCGCCACCATCTAAGCGACGAAGAAACGGCACTCTTGATATGGTTGGTACAAAATCATTTGTTAATGTCACAAACAGCGCAACGACAAGATATTTACGATCCTAAAACCATTCACCATTTCTGTAGCCTACTGCCGCAAACAGATTATCTCGAGTATCTGTATTTGCTCACCGTAGCCGATATATGTGCTACCAACCCAACGCTATGGAATGCATGGAAAGACTCGCTGCTTAAAGAACTTTATTACGCAGCCAAACAAACCCCACAACAAGAAAAGGCTTTGCTGAATGAGTCGATGCTCATTGATCAACGCCGACAATGTGCTTTAGATATTCTGATTCATGACCTTATTTCACCCACGGCCATTCAGGAACTGTGGAGAAATTTCAAAGGTAAGTATTTTTTACATGAATCACCGGAAGTAATTGCCCGACATACCAAAGCTATTCTTGCGTGTAGCAACTATCCCTTGGTGCTCATTATGCCGCACCACAGTCAAGGGGGAACTGAAGTGTTAATTTACATGCCCCATCGTGATGAACGTTTTACAGTCACAACCACAGTTCTCAGCAATTTTCATGTAACAATTCAGGAAGCTACTATTTTAACCTGTGATAATAACTTCGACATGGATACCTATATTATTCTTAATGAAAAAAATGAGGCATTTCTCGACGAACGGCGAACAAACAGCATTCACGACGCGCTGGTTACCCACTTATCTGATGCGAATCAATTACCAACCATTACTCACCGCAGATTATCACGCATTCTGGCTCACTTTAAAATCGAACCTAAAATTACATTTAGTGAAGACGACGAGCACCAACAAACATGCCTGTTCTTAATAACAGGAGACAGACCAGGTTTATTAGCAAGCATTAGCCGAATATTCCTCAGTGAACGCATCCAACTGCATAACGCTAAAATCGCGACCGTAGGCGAACGCGTAGAGGATATGTTCTACATTTGCAATCAGCAAGGAAAAATACTAAACAAAAAGGAACAAGATAGCTTGCAACAAAAACTAACCAAAGAGTTAGCGGCAGGCGTCTCACCTTGACCATAAAAATAATTTACTGAATAATCACATGCTCTAAAATAAATAAAGCACTGACTGTGTTGCCATAAAAAATCACCCCTATTGGTTCTAATGTAGTGAACCCTATTGACTTACTTGTGGAACAATCAGTTTATGCAATTCATCAGGCAATAATTTTTTGATGGCATCATCATCGCCTTCAATAATAATATGGACCAAGCCGGTGCAGCTATTAAATGCCTTGTCCCCAATGCTCGTCACGGAATTTGGAACAGAGAAAGCGCCGCTGGCATCAATATCTTGGTTCGTACCTTCTAGCAATACTTTGCTATCAGCGCTTAACCTCATAAAATGTCCATCAAACCACTATAAAAAGGAACTGCACCACAATTGATCTCACCGATCCATTCTTGACCACTTGGCGGGGGAAGCCAAGATACGTGAGCAATTGGGCTACTTCATTTTTAAAACGACCTATAACCATTGATGAGTATAGGTTGTAGTATCTTTTTGTAGGATATTGAAGGTTAAGTTTTTAGTATTAAAATTCCCGTGCGATCTTTGTTCGAGACGCATCATTAATTACTATTATGTACTGAAATCAACAATAAATACTTATGTCTTTTCAAATTTGATTTAATTTCAAACAATACATCGTAAGCCTATGCGCAGAAAAGCTTACGGCCAGTTTATGTCACGAAAAGTCCTATTTGGGGTGTGACAATCATTGGAATTAAAAATTACTCTAACAATATATCTTTCTGAAAAATAGATGCCGACCCTCTATATAGCCATTTGCGCACAATATTGACAACTACATCATCGAAATGGGAGTAATGTTGTCCGAAAATAGGGTCTACGTACACACTAGGCCTATTGCTTAAGATTTGCTCCGGAAAACCAGCGCCGGCGGAACCAAAATGCAACATTCACAAGTAAAATAAGAACCGGCACTTCAACAAGTGGTCCAATGACCGTTGTAAAGGCAATGGCAGAATTAAGCCCAAAGGTGGCAATTGCTACAGCAATTGCCAATTCAAAATTATTACTGGCTGCGGTAAAAGAAGCGGCTGTTGTTTTTTCATAGCTGGCACCGATGAGTTTCCCCATTGCAAAACTTACAAAAAACATAACAATAAAATAGATAGTTAGTGGAATAGCAATGCGAATGACATCTAATGGCAGTTGTAACACCATCACGCCTTTTAAAGAAAACATCGCCAGGATTGTAAACAATAGGGCAATCAGGGTAATGGGAGAAATTTTTGGTAAAAAATTAGTTTCATACCAGGGCAACCCTTTTCGCTTTATCAATACAAAGCGAGTCAAAAATCCTGCAAAAAAAGGAATGCCGAGATAGATAAAAACACTTTCTGCAATCGTTATAAAATTGATGTGAACTATTTTCCCATTCATGCCAACAAGAGGTGGCAAGACAGTTAGAAAAAACCAGGCATAGACACTGAAGAAAAGCAGTTGAAATATACTGTTAAATGCCACCAAGGCTGCAACATATTGATTATCTCCTTCTGCCAGTTGATTCCAGACAATCACCATGGCAATACAACGTGCTAACCCAATAAGAATAAGTCCAGTCATGTATTCGGGATATCCATGCAAAAAGAAAACAGCAAGGCCAAACATGAGAAATGGCCCGATAAGCCAGTTTTGAATTAATGACAAGAGGAGAATTCGCCAGTCTTTGAATATCAGTGGTAATTCCTCATATTTTACTCGGGCTAATGGAGGATACATCATTAAAATCAGACCAATCGCTATAGGAATATTGGTGGAACCAATTGATAGTGAGTTTAAAAATTGCGGTGTGCTGGTAAAGAGTGAGCCAATAATGACACCTGCGGCCATCGTCATGAAGATCCATAGGGTTAAATATCGATCAAAAAATGAAAGGCGGCGTGTGCTGCAAGTGGTCATGATAATAACTCCTATTCTATTCGTAGCTTAAGTTGATTGAATACAGCAGTATACTAAAGGAGCTCTGTTATTATCGTTCACAACGTATGTTATTTTTCATTCGCCAAAAAATATTGGACTGATTGAAAAACTTTAGTTTTAATTGGTGTGCTAAAGATTTCTTTATTTAATTTTTCCAAAGCTGATTTCGCCTTATCGGCATTACCACTATCAGTTATAAAGCAATCAACATATGGATAACGTGTCGAAAAAATCATTTCTTTTAAGTCGTTGTCTCATATCATTGTGGTTTGTACACATAACATATGATCTTGCCCTGAAAAATCGGACACTTTGCTAAGCGACCATTTTAACTTCAAACGATTCAGGGGTTTTGTAACCGATCGTCGAATGAAGTCGTTTTCGATTGTAATATATTTCAATGTATTCGAACACATGAAGAGTTTTCCAAAATGAAATGAGTCTGAAGGAGGGTGCGTGATTCCAAGATGAAATGAGTCTGGACAAGCACGGAGTTGTCTTCATGATCGGAGGATGAATACGATCATGAAACTAGATAATCTAAAGAAGCTACTGATTTTCTGCAGAAACAACAAAGTTTACTATTTAAACATATCCATGAAGACAGCCTAAAAAGAGCATAATTTGCTCAGCCTTCCAGACTCATTTTGATTTTGGAAAAGACTGTCATGGTGTTTTTCAAAATGAAGTGCCCCCGATCGAGCACAGAGTTAACCGAGGTGTTGCCGCATCTTCCGACTACCTGCTGTTTCTTCAAAGTATAATATTAAAATCAAGGAAATAACCGCTATACTCATGATTAATCCAAATAGTTGGTCAAAATTATGTGTGGCCGGTTTGCGCTATACTCAACAGCTGATGAAATCAAAGATACCGTTGGTATCAACCAACTCCCTTTGTTTACTGCGCGCGATAAAATCGCGCCAAGCCAGAATATTTTGTGTATACGCAACCACAATGGGGAAAAAGAAGCAGATCTTATGCACTGGGGCCTTATCCCATTCTGAGCTAAAAACAAAACCATTAGCCGCAATTTAATTAATGCGCGTGCTGAAACGCTGCCTGAGAAGCCCGCATTTCGCCAGGCATTCAAAACACATAGAAGTCTTGTCATCATGAGCGGCTTTTATGAATGGGCACAAGACACTACCCCAAAAAAGCCCTATTACTTTAAACACCAGAATTCATCGCCCCTGGCAATAGCCGCTCTTTGGGATAATTGGCAAGATGAAAATGGTGACACTATTCAAAGCTGCTGCATAATTACCACTTCCGCTAATGAATTGATGAGTTCTGTACACAATCGAATGCCAGTAATACTCAATCATGCACAACAAGAAACCTGGCTTAATCATGACGTGTTCAATCAAGACGCTTTAACAGCGTTGCTCGCACCCTGCCCCGATGATGTGTTGATGAAATACCCAGTTACACCAAAAATGAAGAATGCACGATATGAGGGTATCGATACGATAAACCAAATCATTGATTATCCCTATCAAACAGTGGTGAATTTACTTATCATAGCTATCTATTACTAATTAATTAACGATGTGGAATTAACACCGGCGCCTGCATTTCATATGGAAATAGCATCGCTGCGGTTTAGACCATGCCAACATTAAGATTGATATGATTGAAGATGCCCTGCAAAAGCTATCCAAGCACCCAGATTATCAGGTTCTAACACGTGTACCGACAAACCTTGTAGAAAAGAAGCCCTCAACTTCAAAAATATTTCGGGCAGCTATTATCGATTTAGAAACAATGGGTATGGATGCCAAGCAGCATGAAATCATTGAGATAGGCCTGCTGTCCTTCGCCTTTACCACTGAGGCTGGAATAATCGGGATTGTTGATTCATATAACGAATTGAATGACTCAGGGAAGCCTATTCCTCCTGAAATCTCAAGAATTACGGGTATTCGTGATGAGGATGTACGGGGAAAGTCGATTAACTGGGAACATGTGGGCCAGATACTAAATCATACTCACCTGGTTATCTGCCATAACAGTGGGTTTGATCGAAACTTTTTAGAATTACAAACGCCAATTGCCGTGCAGTCCAGGGTTCAGTCCCTTCCTTTTGCATGCACTTTAAAAGACATTAATTGGAAAGAACGAGGCTTTGAAAGCTCAAAACTAGATTACTTGAACTGGAAACTGGGCTTTTTCTATGATGGGCATCGGGCTTTGAATGATTGCTGGGCTACCCTGAACTTATTTCTGCAAGAACCAGGTGCGTTCGATGAGCTTAAAAATAACGTTCGTAAGAAACAAACTATGATTTGTGCTGAAAATGCGCCTTTTGACAAGAAAGACCTGCTCAAAGCCCGCAAATATCGCTGGTCAGATGGTGCGGATAAGTTGCCAAAATGCTGGTGGACTGTATTAGATAATGAGGCATTGGCTGATGAGAAAGCATGGCTTGATGCAGAAATATATGGTCGTGAGGGTAAAAGTGATGGGTTGCCACAAAAGGGGATAACCGCTCGCGAGCGCTACTCATTTCGGGCTGAATTGATGTCATAATTAAAAAATTAGCGGTAAATATTCACCTTCACCCTAGAACCATTAATGCATGAACTTATGGATGTACCTCGCCCATGATAGAAGTCGACCATACCTTGTTAAGCGATGCGGCCTTAGAGAACTTAATCCTCGAAGTTATTACTCGTCAATCTACGGATTATGGAGATCATGAAGTTGCGGTTAAAATTAAGAAAGAACAGCTGACAAGAAAAATAAAAAGCGGCCTTGCAGTAATCGCATATTCATCTGAAGAACATGTCTGTGACATTATCAGTGCAGAAGATTTTAGAAGGCTCAAAACTTGAAAAAACGATTGCTCAGGAATTTAGACAAGACACGTTGAGAGAAATACTAATGAACTATTTACATACCATGGTCAGAATATCCAGTCTGGATGAATCGCTTGATTTTTATTGCAATAAATTAGGGTTAGTAGAAGTCAAACGTTCGGAACACGAACAAGGTCGATTTACGCTAATCTTTCTAGCCGCACCTGCAGATCTCAAAGAAGTTGACTTAAACAAAGGTCCTCTGCTTGAATTAACCTACAATTGGGATACACAACCCTATTCAGAAGGACGAAATTTTGGACATTTGGCCTATGGCGTTGAGAATATTTACGAAACATGTCAGCGACTAAAAGAAGCTGGGGTTATTATTAATCGACCTCCTCGTGATGGCTATATGGCTTTTATTCGCTCGCCTGAAAATATTTCCATTGAATTATTGCAACAAGGTGAAGCACTACCAAAACAAGAGCCATGGCTGTCCATGCCAAATATCGGGCATTGGTAAGGTTATTGTTAGTAAAGCTATGACTATGCCATTTTGAAACCTAATGGAGTTGAAGTGATTTAATCGACTATGGCCATTGAATTTAATCACACCATTATTGCTGCACACGACAAAATTGCATCTGCCCATTTCCTTGCGGAAATACTCGGATTACCCGCCCCTACCCGCTTTGGACCCTTTATGGTGGTAAAAACAGACAATCACGTTAATTTAGACTTCATGACCACATCAAAAGAAATTCAACCTAGACACTATGCTTTTCTAATTAATGAAACCGAGTTTGATGACATATTCAAACGCATCACAGATAAAAATATTCCTTATTGGGCCGATCATAAAAAAGAGCAGGCTAACCAAATTAATCGTAATGACGGGGGACGCGGGCTTTACTTTTGCGATCCCAATGGCCATTTTTTAGAAATCCTTACGCGTCCTTATGGCAGCTCCCCATCAACTCTAAAATGCAACATTGGCACCATTAGTTGCTAACGTTTATCTATGATTGTTAAATGACCCATGTTCTGTCTGGACCTCAATCCCCTATTAAAGTATTAGGTATAGATTTGGCAAAGGATATTTTTCAATCACAGAAATGAGGAGCGGTTATTCAACCTTTAAATCCATAACTTCAACACGATTACGTCCTAATTCTTTAGCATGATACAAAGCTTTATCGGCAAGGGCTAACAAGCTATACGGCTCATCTTTTAGTGGGATAAAGCAGGCAACTCCGATACTAATCGTTATATACCGCGAAACTTCAGAATCTGGATGAGGTAGCTCCATTGCACATACAGCTTGCCGCAGTGCCTCTGCGAATATTGTTGCAGCTTTTATCTCAGTATCCGGCAAGATACACGAAAATTCTTCGCCACCATATCGTGCTAGTAAGTCGGTGGTACGGAGTACTTTGCTTTTTAATGCTTGAGCAACGCGCTTCAGCGCATCGTCGCCTGCTAGGTGACCGAGGCTATCATTGTAAAGTTTAAAGAAATCGATATCCATCATAATGATGGCTAAAGGTTTGGCATAGCGTGACGCACGATCCCATTCCAGTTTAAGAAAGTCGTCAAATCGACGACGATTCGCTACTCCAGTTAATCCATCCAGATATGACATCTCTTGCAGCAAAGATTGCAATTTCTTTTTTTCAGTAATGTCCTCTCCTACACCAACAAAATGTTGGATTACCCCATGATCGTCAAACACGGGAGCAATGCTCCAAGATTGCCAGAAAACACTCCCATCTTTTCGACGATAGAGGAGCTCACCTTTCCAGGGTGAGCCGGATATAATAGTCTTCCACAAATCTGTTAAAACGCCTCCAGGCGTCAGGTCACCTCGAAATATCTTCGTTTTTTGACCTCGCAATTCTTCTTCAGTGTATCCTGTGGATTTGGTGATTTGCGGATTAACGTAAATAATATTTTTGTTTCTATCGACAATAAGTACTGATGCTGGACTTTGTTCAATTGCCGCCTGCATTTCGCGTAACCTATTTCGCTCCTGTATAGATTCGGTAATATCATGAAATGCAACCACAACCCCTTTTTTGTTTTGTTTTAGTTTAATTGGAGTGGTGATAAGAGAAACGGGAAAAGAAGTTCCATCTCTACGCCAAAAATAATCATCATCGCTCACATAGGGTTGTTCTGTTTGTATTACCTTCATATTTTTACAAAGTTCTATTGGGTATGGGATCTGATCATGGTGTGAATGGTGAAATAGTTCATGGGCATTTCTACCCATTATTTCGGCTTCGTTGTAACCTAATATACTACAAGCAGCTGTATTGACGTACTCAACCAGAGCCTCTTTATTGACTACTAATAATCCCTCACCAAGGGCTGATGTAATATCACGTAAATAATGTTCACTTTGTTTATAGCGGGCGCAAAATCTAGACCATTTTAACAAAAAGTTAAGATATAATTTCTCGCTCAATTTCTATTATCATTAAGCCACGGCACAGCCGGGGACGGCGATGACCGTGACGTGATTCCGGGCAGCTTTTGTTGCCCGAATCCTACACCCTGTTTATTCGAATCACGTCTTCAAATATCCTGGGGTTTGGGGCAGAGCCCCATTACACACAACGGCGCGATAGCGCACCATTTAGTGTAATATTTTTCTATGAATCTCGCTGGGTGTTCGCCCGTTAAGACTTTGGTGCGGTCTTTCGTAATTATAAAAACGGTAGTATTCTCTTATCGCATCCCTTACTGAGACTACGTTTTCCCACTCCTGTAGGTATATGCATTCATACTTTGTTGAGCGCCATAGACGTTCAACAAAAATATTGTCTGCCCAGCGGCCTTTACCGTCCATGCTGATATCAATCTGATGCTTTTTAAGAACATCAGTGAAATCCTTGCTTGTAAACTGCGACCCCTGATCGGTGTTAAATATATCACAACGTGAGTGAGCCAATACTCGCTCAAGCGTTTCCACACAAAAATCAGCCTCCATATTGATGCTGAGCTGCCAATCCAGCACAAAACGGCTGTACCAGTCTATGACGGCGATTAAATACACAAACCCGTGTTTCAGCCGAATGTAGGTTATATCCGTGCTGAAAACCTGACATGGTCGTACAATCTCGACGTCATGTAACAGATATGGATATACCTTATGCTCCGGGTGCGGTTTACTCGTATGCGGGCCTGGTGCAAGTGAGTGTAACCCCATGTGCTCGTAGGCCCATCGTGTCTCATGGCGTTTACATGGCTGATTATGCAAGGAAATATAATCGCTCATTTGCCTTGTACCAAAAAACGGGTATTTCGTGTAAATTTCATCGACCAAGCGTAGCAATGCCAGCTGCTCATCGCTGAACACTTTGGGCCGTGGTGCATAATAAACACTGGAACGGCTTAGATCCAGTATTTCGCACTGTTGGCGCACCGATAACAAGGGATGACGGGTTTCAATCCAGCCGAGTCGATCATCCACTGAACACCTCAGACTTTTTTTTTAGAAAATCATTTTCTACTTTTAAACGGCCAATTTGTTCATATAATTCACCAAGTTGGTTTTCATAATCAGTAGTCTCCGATTTGTTCTTATCACTAAATAAATCCGGAAACAGCGCCAACGCTTGTTTTTTCCATGCATTAATTTGAGTCGCATGGGCTCCATATTTTGAGCTAATTTGTGCTAATGTTAGTTCGGCTTTAATCGCCTCCAGCGCAATTTTCGCCTTTTCTGCTGGAGTGTATTTTTTACGCTTTTCGCTCATTATTGTAACCTTGTTTATGAGCGAGGATTATATCTTAATTACCCTGCTTTAGTGGTCTGAATTTCTTGACCCACTATAGTTCAACCTGATTTTTTGCTTGTTGTAAAGCCCGGGTTATCTTTGCATTCGTTTGAAGTGCTACCTCTAACTCCTGAGTACGTTTCCGTATCTTAGCTTCAAGCATAATACTATCTTGGAAAATACCAAAATCTGTTCTAGGTGCATTCATATCTTGTTCTGCTCTATCCATCAATGCTTTAATAATTTTGTTGAGGCGCTCAATTTCTGATTGAAGTGCTTGTTTATCGTTAGGTAGAGCAGACTTATCAGACATTGTTGTTTTTCCTTAATGCACCAATTGCTATGCCTGTTAGGGTCTGATTGATATGGACACCTAAATATTGCTCACCATAGGTGCTAAAGCCAACGACATTATGATTGCGAAAAATTTTCTCAACTTCCATTTTTAATCCATCACGTTGAATCTCCAGATTGCGAAGTATGCAATCACAGGCCAAAATTAATTGCGGCTTGCCAATTTCGGATTGAATTTCATCAATAGTTTGCTCAATGTTTTTTATAAGATCGATTCCATGGGCCGCCATAAATACTAAACCGTTATCGATTGCGCAATAAAAAGTTAAGCTCCCATCTGGATTGACCCTTTGAATAGAACGCACGTAATCAAGTCCGTTGATGCGTATCACCACTGGTGTTGCAGAAAATTGATTTGGATTAAGTTTATCCACTTTAGTGTTTACAATACGGGCATATTCTTCTGCAGCTGGGTAGCCGTTAATTTCATAAACAATACGCTGACTTGGATCTGCTTTAGTCACCACTAACTTCTCATTCCCACTGACAAAATGTTGCGCTTTGAATAATTTAAAAGGATAGATAGTGTTTACCAGGATGAGGGCTGCGCTGTCGGCGCGAAAGGCACCCTCAGAAAATACCCAAGTTTGTTTTAAACTCAGATCATCACCTGCAGAGCCACCCAAAAGGGGAATTTCTCCGAGCGCATTCTGCAGAATGCGAACGGTTGGTTCTTCACGAAGAGACAGTCCATCAATTAACATAAAAGCGAAACTGTTTTCAGAAGTAGTAGTCAGTGCACGAGCTTCAACTTGTTGAAGTAAATTATTAACAAACACTTGCCCTTTCTCATTCGTTATATGATGCAAGTCATCTATATACCCAGCTGCAATTGTAAAGCCATCAGACGAAAAACTCGCCCCTGAAAGGCTAGATTCACTATAACCGCCAGGTCCAATCTCACCAGCTGTCGTGCATCCAATGACCAGCTTATTCGGAAAAAAAGAATTTATTTCCTTCGCTAGGACATTAAGGTCATAATGACTCGAACAAAAAAATACAATAAGTTCCATATTAGGTTGATATACCGCAGCATGGAATTTCTTTACAGCTAACTGTGGATTTTTCATGAATGAATGTCCAGTACGAATAGCTTGTTGATCGCTCATTTCACATTCTCCATATGTTAGATGGATAAAATTATCTATCAAGGTTGTTAATTTAAGATGTCCATAGCGACCCTATACGAATCAAACACAATAAATTTCCAAGAAAATTTGAATCCATTTAATTACTCTTATTATTGTGTGCAAGATACATATTGTAGTTCATATTTAATAACCACTAATAACTACCGCATGGATTGCCTAGTCACAACCACATGATGGTGAAATAGCCCCAGCTTGCCCATTTCGGCAACCGCATACACCGTCATGCCAAGAACAACAGCTGCTTTTGCATACAAATGTTTGGCGCACAGATGGGAGATTAATATGATAAGAGCTCTTAATTAGACTATGATTCGATGTCTTTTGAAAAAAATAACTACAACCACTAGACCCAGAGGAAATCGGTGCCACAAAAAACCATATCGAGAGCGCAAATAAAATCTTAAACTTCATAGGCATCACTCGTTCATACACATCCATATATATAAGTTTAGTATAAAAACAGAACAATTCATCACAGTCTACAAAGAACGCAGGAAAGTAACTTCAAAAGCTAAATATACGGGGATTTTGTTTAGTGCCCCGATTCTTCCTGGACTCTCACCAAATTAAGACGAAATCTGTTTAGAAATACGGTTAAAGTTTCAAATTTAATAAAGGAACCAATTTAATGGGAAATTAACAAGAAATTAATCCGATTTTTTTTATTTGGTTTCTTCTTTCATTTCCTTTAAAAAATCATTTCTCTCTGATTTAGAAATGTACACATATTGCATTAGGTCATCCAGATATTCAGGATACAGAGTTAGAGGTGAGTTTACACAGTTGAAAACTTCTTTTTGCTTAATTATTTACCTGTTTTTTAAGAGAAAACAGGGGTTTTGTCATATCAGCTCGTTTCTAGCGGGATGACTTTTATTTTGTAGAATTTTCTCAAGTAGGCCACCTTCAATATAGACGCTCTTTACATCTTCCATTGAAGAATTTGCAATATTTAATAATTGTTGCTGTATCATGTCACCTGATTTATTAGTGTACTTAGTATCAAGTGGCCTGCAGTATTTCCGTATCTCCCTGATTGCAAAATCAAAATTATCCACTATTGATCAACTCGTGTGGGATTAGGATAGATTTTGAAGGCATTAATTGTAAACAGCCACATTAAATTGCCGACATCAGCCACATTATTTTGACGACTACCTCACCACTTATTACTAAACTCCTCAATCACATGAGTATCGGTAAAATTAAGATAAATTGCCGTTGTTTCTAATCTATCATGACCAATGGCTTTTTGGACGGAGGCCAACGAAATTCCTTTTTGAAGGGCGATGTTGCAAAGGTTTGTCGTAATACCAACTACTGAGTTCAACAAAAATTTAATAAGGAAGTGGTTCTATTGGGTGATGAATGACACCATTTGAACAACGTACCCTGACTTACCCCGCACAGGTTACCTTTTAACTTGAGAATTGAATGATTTTTTCATTTACCAAGTCAGGTTGATCAATAGAAACCATATGTTTTGCTTCTGCAATGATAGCAATTGTAACAAATGGAGCAATTGAACGGATGCGCGAAGCAACTTTTTCTGCGTCATAGAGTACTTCATCCTCACCAAGAAGTAGCAATGTTCGAGAAGGAAGGTGCGCTAAATCATAATCTGAAATAATAGGAATTTTAGTTGTATTTAGTTTGTACGCTTGCACTTGAATTACAAAAGCTTGTACTGATTGTTCAGGAAATTCGGAGCCCCTTGAGGACATATATTGTAAAAAATTTCTAGCAAACAGTTTTATGGGTAACATATTTGCTAAAATAAATCGCAAGATAAATGAAGTTCGCATTTTTAAGAGCGAGGGTGGCGCAAACAATATAAGCGAATCAACGTATTGAGGAAATGTTGATGCAAATTGATGAGCAAGCGTACCCCCAAGAGACGCACCACATAGTGCGGTTTTGCTAATACCTAGTGCATCAAAAACTTCTTTTAACCAAATAGAATATTCCGTAATACTTGTTGGTCTGGTGCCAGCACTTTTACCTGCTTCCCCAATAATATCTATTGCATAGATTCGAAAGTGCTTAGAGAGAGTAGCAACATTATCAATAAACATTGTAGAATTTCCGCCGCCACCATGCAATAGAACGAGTGGCTTAGCTTCTTGAGATCCTGATACAATCATGTACGTCTCCCCGAAGGGGGTTTCAACTACACGATTTTCATAAGGAATAGGCCATTGGCTAAGAATCTCTTCATAGGATACCAGTGCTTTTTCTCTTGCTTTATCAGATTTATAAGCTGTTTGTGTTGTCATAAGTAACCCTCATCTAAATAATAATGAATTAAATCATGATGATGTTTAATGGATAATGGCACCAGAGTGCAGTAATCACCGCGCAGGTGAATTGGTTCAAATAATTTTTCCATTTTCTGCTTTCTCCTTGTCAGCCAGAAAATCACAAATAACTTGTGCAAATTTATTTGGGTATTCCAATGAAAGTAAATGCCCTGCCTCGGCAAAAATTATCATTTGTGAATCAGATATTAAATCCGCGAATTTCTTAATGTCAGCTGGAGGACAAATCCGATCTTCCTCACCAGCGATAAATAGCGTAGGCGCTTTAATATTTCTAAAACATTCAGCTTCCGATATAAATGCACATTGCGCAGCAAAGTGACGTTTAAGGCCTACCAGCGATTTTGACTGCGGCTTTTCTCGTATTTGTACTTGCGAGATGAAATTCTTTTCCAGAAATTGATCTGAGAAAATCCATGGAAGCCCTACCTTCTCAATTAAGCTATCTGCCAAATTTAATTCATTTAATTCTATCAGCGTTTCTACAAGTAATCGTACATGCGTATTTATGTTTGCATAGCAGACACAGCCAATCATTTTATTTATTTTTTCAGGATATTTCTCAGCAAATTTTGCTGCAATTTGACCACCCATGGAATAGCCTATCAAATGAGCTTTTTCAAGTTGCAGCGCTTGCATTAAACCTGCCACGTCATCTGCCATCATCTCTATGCTGTAGGGAATGTCAGGCTGATCTGATTGACCTACTCCGCGGTTATCAAATTGAATGACTTGAAAGTGATTGGCTAATGCATCTACCACGGAATCCGGCCAGACGCTCTTATGGTCGCCATTCAAACCGCTTATTAAAATTACTGGGTAACCTTCGCCTTTGGTTTGGTAATAGAGGGATATATTGTTTGAAATTATTTTTGGCATAGTTAGTTGTTTCACTTCAAGGTGTGTGAGTCTTTCTAGCAGGGCTGCATAGTACTTTACCCACTACGCCATTTCAACGTAATCAAAACATCGTGTAGCGGATTAATGATTTGTCCGGATCTGTAGCAAATAAATTGTCCGGTATTATGTGACGTAATAGTATGGATCCCTCACCTTGATTGAATGACTGTTAACATATTCATTCTGGCTCAAATAGAAGCCTTTCGATAGGTGGCGGGGTCCATACTATTACGTCAACGAACCTTGATAAATGTACAGAGTTTTCGAACTGATTTAAGGGGCTAAGTGAAGAACTGTAAATTTTCAGAAGACGAGTCCGCAAACCCATCGTTTGTTGATAGTTCACATAAACGACTATCACAAGGCGCTATCTCTGTTCGGGGATCTGAAATCGATAAAAGACAGCTTATCCGCAATCTATCACTTCCTTTTAATCAACAGAATAGGGGAATTTTCCCTCTACCACAATGATCCATTACTGTATACAATGATAAATTATCAAGCTTAATAAATTATTTTTTAAGAGAAGCGTAATGAAATCACAGCTCGTTAGCAATAGTAGTCAAGGGGAGAAAAAGCCAATTTCAGATGAGAAAATCTTAGCATCTGCTAGTAAAAATGAAGAAATAGACTTAACTTTTTTAAGCATCTCATTTGATGATGATTTTTCTTTGCTTGAACTAAATATTCGAAAATATTTGACTCAAGAGAGCCTAGAATTTCTGGCAAAGCAAGCCGACTTACCAGCTCCACCAATGCCTATACAAGGGGCTCTTATTAAGAGAATAACTTTATTAATCGATATGTTAAAATATGAACTCGATATGAACGTTGATCTTATAAGGCATATTCAAGACGGAATGTTGGTAGATAAGGAGCTAAAATGGTGCCTTTCGATTATCTATACATTTCCTTCTAATTTTCCTGGCCTAGCGTATAGAATTCCTAACTTAGGCCTGATATGCGAAACCATATCAAAAATACTTAATAATCCTTCTCAAGAAGTTAAACTTGTAAATCCAGTACATGTCAGCTCGACTATTTTTAATAGAGGGACAGTCACAGAAAATACTAATCAACCAGAGGCCGCTAGTGATAAAAATACCAAGGTAAATGTAGAGTCTAAAAATGATTTTCCCTCAGCTCCAGGCGGCCCCAGCATGTAGTGGGGCTCCATTACAAATACAAATGTTCAATTTACTGACTATATAAAAGATATCACTGGTAGTGATTGTTAATCAGCGCGATTAGTTAACCCTGTTTCAACGCCTAGAGTTGCCCCCTACTAAATACTAATTATTGCAATAATGATCAGTCGGTTGCGATTCAGTTACTGGGGTTAAAGTTGGACGCTGTTTTAGCCTCTAAAGGGGTCGTTTTTGCATGCTGATTAACAGGTCACTAGAAAAAAATATTCGGAGGAGTTCGATCTTGATGCTATTAGTTTTGTTTTGGAAAAAGGCTATAGCCGAGCAGAGGCCGCGAGACGTTTATCAATTAACCCCCAGATAATGCTCAAGCTTTCATAGGCACAGAAAAACTGACTGCTGATCAGCTGTAATTAAGTCGTTTGCGCGAGGAAAACAAAAGCCTTGATTTTTGAGACACGACATCACGGCCACTCAACCGACCTTATCTACAACCGCCAAAAAACGACGTCAACAACGTTGAGCACTCATGTTGCATAACACCTTCGTCAATATTAACTTGATGGTTTAACGGATGACCTTGTAAAAGATTATAAATAGAACCTGCTGCACCCGCTTTAAAATCGCGAGCAGCAAAAACCAGTCGGTTTATACGTGAGTGGACTAATGCGCCAGCGCACATGCAGCAAGGCTCCAAGGTGACATAGAGTGTCGTATTTAATAAACGATAATTTTCCAATAAAGCAGTTGCTTCTCTAATCGCCACGATCTCGGCATGGGCTGTGGGGTCGTTTGTTTGTCTGACTTTATTCCAACCACCACCTAACAGCTCATTTTCTTGACTAACCAACACTGCCCCTACAGGTACTTCGCCCTGCTCTTGGGCTCTTAACGCCAAATTATAAGCTTGCGTCATCCAGAAGGAGTCGTTTGCTCGCATCTGATTATTCCCATTCGATCGTAGCGGGTGGCTTGCCGGAGATGTCGTAAGTGACCCTTGATACTCCAGCCACCTCGTTAATAATACGATTGGATACTTTACCGAGGAAATCCCATGGTAATTGTGCCCAATGGGCCGTCATAAAATCGATGGTTTCGACAGCACGCAAACAAATAACAAAATCATAGCGCCGGCCATCGCCCATTACCCCTACACTGCGAACGGGTAAAAAAACAGCGAAGGCTTGACTGACCTTTTGATATAAATCTGCCGCATGTAATTCCTCAATAAAAATAGCGTCCGCATTACGTAAAATTTCAGCATATTCCCTTTTAACTTCACCAAGAATACGCACGCCAAGACCAGGGCCCGGAAAGGGATGCCGATATACCATCTCATAAGGTAAGCCCAACTCCAGACCAATTTTCCGTACTTCGTCTTTAAATAACTCGCGAATAGGCTCAAGCAATTTCAGATTCATAGTTTCCGGTAAGCCACCAACATTATGGTGAGACTTAATAACCTCGGACGCACCATTATGATGGGTAGCCGCAGACTCGATAACATCTGGATAAATGGTACCTTGCGCCAACCAAGCAACATCAGTAAGCCGCCCAGCTTCCTCATCAAATATTTCAATAAAAGTATGTCCTATAATTTTTCGCTTTTTTTCAGGGCAACTTTCATTTTTCAATACTTGTAAAAATTTGTCTTCTGCATTCACCGCGATGATGTGAACACCCATGTGTTTAGCAAACATCGTCATCACTTGCTCGGATTCATTAAGGCGCAACAAACCATTATCCACAAAAACACAAACAAGCTGGTCACCAATAGCCTTGTGCAATAAGGCCGCTACCACAGATGAATCAACGCCACCGGATAGCCCAAGTAATACTTTTTGCTTACCCACTTGTTGCCTAATTTTAGTAATGGCTTGTTCTATAATGTTGTCGGCAGTCCAATCGGTGTTTGCTTTGCAAATATTGACAATAAAATGCTGCAAAATCCGCATGCCTTGCACGGTGTGCGTCACTTCCGGATGAAACTGCAAACCATACCAGTGACGCGTTTCATCTGCCATACCGGCAATTGGTGCATTTTGTGTTTCACAAATGACGTTAAAGCCCGGAGGCAATACAGTAACTTTATCGCCGTGACTCATCCATACATCTAATAATGCATCGCCAGCTTTCGTTGTGCGATCTTCAATATTATTTAATAGTTGGCTATGCCCATGGATACGCAATTCAGCATAGCCAAACTCGCGCATCGGTGATGATTCTACTTTCCCACCAAGCTGCACCGCCATGGTCTGCATGCCATAACAAATACCCAAGAGCGGAATACCTGCACTAAAAACCCAGGATGGGGCACGAGGATTCGTATCAAATGTGACAGTGGACGGCCCACCAGACAAAATAAGACCACAAGGAGCTAATGCCTTGAGGATATTAACATCAACGTCATAAGGATGAATTTCACAATAAACCCCCATCTCACGCACACGCCTGCCGATAAGCTGCGTATATTGCGAGCCAAAATCAAGAATTACGATTGGTTTTTGTTTAATATTTTTCATAAGTGTTAAGTCTTCTTAATTCCTGTTGAGGGTTTGTCTGGCTTACGAACATGAGATTTTAACACCCCTCATCCGCCTTCTCCCGCAAGAGGAGAAGGAAATTGCACCTATTAATTTAATACCAGCCTCGTTCTAATTATCAATCTGATAATTAGGGGCTTGCTTGGTAATACTGACGTCATGCACATGCGACTCACGCATACCAGCATTGGTAACACGAACAAACTCCGCTTTTTCCTGCAATGCACTAATCGTTTCACACCCGGTGTATCCCATGCATGAACGCAACCCACCCAACATCTGGTGTATAATAGTATGTACGGGTCCTTTATAAGGAACCCGACCTTCAATACCCTCGGGAACCAATTTTTCAGCCCCCTCGCTGCTATCCTGAAAATAACGGTCACTCGAACCTTGGGCCTGTGACATCGCACCAATTGAGCCCATACCACGATAACCTTTATACGTACGACCTTGGTAAAACTCTATTTCACCGGGTGATTCTTCTGTACCTGCAAACATACCACCAAGCATCACAGTGCTCGCACCTGCAGCTAACGCCTTGCCCACATCACCCGAAAAACGTATACCGCCATCAGCAATTATCGGTACCGCACCTTTTAAACCAGCAGCTATATTTGCAATTGCAGTAATCTGAGGCACACCAACACCCGTAACAATACGCGTTGTACAGATAGAGCCGGGGCCAATACCGACCTTGACAGCATCGGCTCCCGCTGCGACCAAATCAGCTGCGGCCGCGGCCGTTGCGATATTACCGCCAATAACTTGAACATGAGGAAAATGTTTTTTGATCCATTTAACCCGGTTTAATACACCTTGTGAATGGCCATGCGCGGTATCTACGACGATCACATCAACGCCGGCATCAACCAAGGCAGCAACACGTTCATCGGTACCTTCGCCAACACCTACAGCCGCGCCTACTCGTAACTGCTCAGACCCATCTTTACAGGCAAACGGATTTTCTTTCGCCTTTTGGATATCTTTAACCGTAATTAATCCACGCAAGCAAAACGCCTCATTTACTACCAATAGTTTTTCAAGACGATGCTTATGCAAAAGACCGCGAATGACCTCTCGACTGGCACCTTCTTTCACGGTAACCAGACGCTCTTTGGGAGTCATTACTGCTGAAACGGGCAATAACAAATTGGTTTCAAAACGAATATCACGGCTGGTAACAATACCAATTAAATTTTCACCCTCAACGACAGGAACACCTGAAAAATTATGTTTCGCCATGACGTCCAATAATTCTTTAACGGTCAAGGTAGGTGCTACAGAAATAGGGTCTTTCACCATCCCACTTTCAAATTTTTTCACTTTTCTAACTTGGTCAGCCTGAGCGAGATAACTCATGTTTTTATGAATAATACCAATACCCCCTTCTTGCGCTAGTGCAATGGCAAGACGAAATTCAGTTACTGTATCCATTGCAGCTGAAACAAGCGGCATATTAAGTTCGATTTCACGAGTCAAGCGGGTTTTTAAAGAAACATCCTTAGGTAGAATGGTCGAATGGGCGGGAACGAGTAAGACATCATCGAACGTTAAAGCATGTTGCACGATAGAAAGTGGCATTCCGCACTCCTGATATTAAGTTAACCATGAATTATACAATCATTATTATAAATGATAAATATCTGTTCAGCTAATTTGTCGAAACTTAATTCAATAAGTAACAAAACAATCACCAAAACCAGCTCAGATATCCTATCTTTTACCAATTTTCAATAGACAGTTGAATATTGTTGAAGATAACGTGTAAACTGGTATAAATTTGTTTGTCAACTAACAGGAAGGGCTCAGCGTTGGCTAAAATAATTGTTGTTACTTCTGGTAAAGGTGGCGTGGGTAAAACCACTTCTTCAGCTGCTATATCGTCGGGCCTTGCGCTCAGAGGACATAAAACTGTTGTCATTGATTTTGATATCGGTCTTAGAAACCTTGATATAATCATGGGTTGTGAGCGCCGTGTTGTCTATGATTTCATCAATGTTATCAATGGCGAGGCCAGTTTAAAGCAAGCGCTTATAAAAGACAAACGTGTTCCGGAACTTTTCATTCTGCCCGCATCACAAACGCGTGACAAGGATGCCTTGACACTCGATGGCGTTGAAAAAATTCTGAATGAATTAGCCAAAGATTTCGAGTTCATTATCTGCGATTCACCCGCAGGCATTGAAGCTGGCGCCTTAATGGCCATGTATTTTGCTGATGAAGCTATCGTAGTAACCAATCCGGAAGTATCCTCCGTACGGGATTCTGACCGAATTTTAGGAATACTATCCAGCAAAACCAAGCGTGCCATTGATGGCAGCGAACCAATTAAGGAACATTTGTTATTGACACGCTATGATCCAGAACGTGTGGAAAAAGGTGAAATGTTATCTGTTCAAGATGTTAAGGAAATTCTGGCCATTCCATTAATCGGAATTATCCCCGAATCCAAAGCGGTACTAAAAGCCTCAAACACCGGCACGCCAGTTATCCTCGATGAGAGCAGTGATGCAGGCCATGCCTACAAGGATGCCGTTGCCCGCTTCCTTGGCGAAGAAAGACCCATGCGATTTGTAAACCAAGAGCGCAAAGGAATACTGCGCCGTCTGTTCGGTAAAAATAAGGAGGGTGTTCTGGCATGAGCATATTTAATTATTTACGAAAACGTAATACCACGGCCAAAGTAGCAAAAGAACGCTTGCAAATCATTATTTCGCACGAACGTTCGCAGCGAAGCACGCCTGATTACTTGCCAAAGTTGCAGGAGGAAATACTTGCCGTAATTGCCAAGTATATCCCAATTAATCGGGATCAGGTCAGTGTGCATCTTGAGCGCTTAGGTGATAGCGCGGTGCTTGAGCTCAATGTGACAATGCCTGATGAAGCGTTGAGCTAAGTACACGGCTCCTGAATAACAAGGCTTAATTCATTATCTGATTTTAATCAGTGTATCTTATTGCCTCCATTTTTTTGTTTTTAGTCTCGCTACTGTCTAAATACAACAACACAGAAAAATGTACAAACTCTACGTTGAAACTGTCACCACCTTGCTTACCTTAAAAATCCGCTTTCTGGTCAATCTAAGACCTCCAAATACCCCACCATTTTTGGCATGGAGAGGACTCGTTTAAGTTAGGCAAGCCGCACGCGGCACGCCCAAACAAACCAACTGGATCAGAGGCTGATGCCTACAAGTATATTATTGTTATCCTACAAGGCCAACTTATAACCTCAGTGAACAATCAGATTTGAGCTGCGCTATATAACTCATGATGTTACCATGCAGACATTACTCAACTTGAGCTAATGCGCTCTTTTTTAGCCGCCATCTTTGCAGCTTGGTCATGACGAGCTAACTCATCATGAGCAAAATCATCAACGGCGATAACTTCTTGTCGCGCAAGCTCCGCGTTTTTCAACTGCTTAGTTTCCTTCGCATTGAGTATACCCAGCTCTTTTGCCTCGTTAATTTGTTCCAACAACGTTAATGAACGCAGTGTTCCTTCTTTGACGGCACGCATCACTTTCTTTTCTTGCTCATCGACGGCACAAAGCTGATGAAAAGCATCCTCTAATCGACCTAAGGGACAATTATCCAATGGGTCGCAAAACACCAAACGGGTTAAACGCGAACGTGTTTCACTTGGTTTCAGTCAATATACGAGCCAACTTCTGGCCCAGCTTATCAAGAGGCTTACGTCGCTGACTTCCAAATGGTTGTAAGATTATTTTTAACACCACTCGCGCCCAACGCGATGGGAAGTTTGCGATGACACCTTGTATCGCCAACTCACATTGATGAAGTAACTGTTGGCAACTCCAATCAACAAGGGGTAAATCGCCCATAGGCTCCCCATCGTCATGAAAACGTTTCAAAACACCAGAAGCAAGATAGAGGTTACTTAACACATCCCCTAAACGGGCAGAAATCTTTTCCCTGCGTTTTAACTCTGCACCGAGCGTCATCATAGAAAAATCGGCAAGAAATGCCAAATTGCAGCTATAGCGGTGGATTAACTGATAATAACGCTTGGTGACCGCAGCTGGTGCTTTGGTCATCCGTGCATCCGTCAAAGCAAACAAGATTGATTTGGTCAAGTTACCCAGAATAAAACCAAAATGTCCCCATATTGCCTGATCAAATGCATCTAAATCATGAGTTCGAACGCTTTCGATTTCACGGAATACATAAGGATGGCATCGAATAGCACCTTGTCCAAATATAATTAAACTACGGGTTAAAATATTTGCGCCTTCTACAGTAATACTGATAGCGGCCCCCTGATAGGCGCGCCCCAAATAATTATTTGGTCCAAGGCAAATGCCCTTACCACCATGAATATCCATCGCATCAATAACGCTTTGACGTGCCATCTCTGTGGTATGTGATTTTAATATAGCACCTGCCACACCAGACTTTGCACCATGTTCAACTGCCGCTGCGGTCATTGTTAGAGCTGCGTCAATGATATATGCATTTCCAGCAATCCTCGCAAGAGGCTCTTCTATGCCTTCAAATTTACCAATTGGTTGGTTAAATTGTTTACGGACACGGGCATATGCACCGCAGGCCAACCCCACCGCCTGCACACCGCCCGATGCACTGGATGGCAGTGATATAGCGCGACCGGCACTCAAGCATTCCATCAACATACGCCAACCCTGCCCCACCATTTCAGCCCCGCCGATCACATAATCCATGGGGATAAAAACATTTTCACCTTGAGTGGGTCCATTCAAAAAAGCTATGTTTAAGGGAAAATGTCGACGACCTTTGATAACACCCGGCGTCTCTGAAGGTATCAACGCACATGTAATGCCGAGTTCGTGGCCTTTCCCTAGTAAATTATCCGGATCAAATAAGCGAAATGCCAAACCGATAACAGTCGCTACTGGACACAATGTAATATAACGTTTATCCCAATTTAAACGTATTCCCACGGTTTTTTTACCCTTTATTTCTTGCAGGCATACGACCCCTTGATCGGGAATAGAAGCCGCATCAGAGCCAGCATTCGGGCCAGTTAGGGCAAAACAGGGAATATCTCGCCCGTCAGCCAAACGAGGAAGATAATGGTCCTTTTGTTCTTCTGTACCGTATTTTAACAATAACTCTGCAGGGCCTAATGAATTAGGTACAGCCACGGTTGAGGCTACTGTAATTGACCTGCCATAGAGCATTGCTAAAACAGACATCTGTGCAGTCGCTGAGAATTCAAGACCACCATAACGTTTCGGAATGATCATCCCAAGGAACCCATTGTCTTTAATATAATTCCATACTTCAGGAGGCATATCAGTCAGGTTATGAGTGATATCCCACTCATCGACCATGCGACAAAGCGTTTTTACGGGGCCTTCCAGGAACGATTGCTCCTCTGTGCTCAACGGCACAGTCGGTGCTTTCAACAAAACATCAAAATCAGGCGCCCCACTAAACAGATCACCCTCCCAGCTTACCGTCCCCGCCTCAAGAGCCTCGCGCTCCGTGGCAGACATCACTGGCATCGCTTTACTCACCACTTTGAATAAATGACGTGACAAAAGTTTAATTCGTAACGGTCTGATCGCACCTAATAATAAGAGGGCAAACCCCATGCACATAAAACCCTGAGCGACAAAACCTGGCTCACCATATTTCATCGCTAACAACGCAAATAGAGCATAACTGATTGTCCAAACAGAAATTGACGCTTGATTGATGAATAGCAAACCGGCTGTAGCAAGCACGACCAGAACAATGAAACTAATTAACACAAACTTCTCCTTGTAAAATGGTGCGGCGAACCCAAATAAAACAAAGCGCTTGCAGATGCAGCTAGCTAATATTCATAGAGTCCAGAATTTTTAGAACTAAATTTGCCGTCGCTTTGGGATGCTCCATGGGAAACATGTGTGTTCCATTAATTTCTTCGCACAGGACACCATAATGCCTTTTCATGTAACGCAAATCCGAACTGTCAATTACGCTGCTTTTATTACCATAAATCAACGCGGTTGGTGTTTTCAGCCGCCCTTCGTATTCATGCAGGATATGCGGGATCGTTCGATAAATCTGGTATTCAATCTGACGGTTAAATCGCAATGAGTAATCATTCTCGTTTTTTTGCAAACCATAATCAATATAATCATCCAGGCATTCGTCAGAAAATGTTTTAAATAATTTCCTGCTTTTCAAGTAGGCTAATGCTTGCTCCCTGGTCTTCCAGGATTGTTGTCTTCCACGAGTACGAAAAGCTGGCGTTATATGATCAATCATGCCCAATGATTTTGATAACCGTAAAACCCTGGACTTCAATCGACCAATTATCGGTGAATCCAGTAGAATTACCGCTTTAAATAGCGATGGCTGCTCAATTGCTGCGAGAAAGCTTAATACCCCACCTAGCGAATGCCCTATCGCAATCACCGGTTGCATCGCCTGCGTTTCAACACTTACAATCACTTCGTCAACTAACGCTTGCCAGTTATCTGTGACCGGAAAATCCGGAGAATGACCAATGCGATCTATATAGCAATAATCGAACCGCGCCTGCAAATGTTGCAAAAATTGTCGATAGCAAGGCGAAGGAAATCCATTGCCATGTGCAAAATGAATCAGTTCCCTCATAAAAGCACCATGTTTTTCCGTTCTCGTTTGATTGATATCACGCCATAGCTAAAATAAATAGCAACGAGTCCGCAATAAAGGAAGCCCAGACCTGGAAACGTAATATTCATGCTAAGCAAAATAAATAGAAACGCAATTTGTGGTGTTGCAGCCACTGAGAGCAGGCGAGATGCCTCCTTAAAACGGAGCTTCACACCAAAAAGAACATGCGAAAATACTTGCGCAAGCATTGCCAAAATAAGAATAAAAACCATGTATATTGAGAAAAAAAACATCGCCATCATCGGATAGACCAACGCTTCACTCAATAGCTTTAATTTCAAAAGACCGCTGGACTTGACCCAGTCCTCACCAACAAACACTTCATTACTAGTATTACCAAGTGAAGATTGATAAATTTCATTACTTGTAAAAGAGGCTGGGATATTAGAAAACAACGGCAGCTTTGGTTGACGATATAAAATTTTATCTTTGGTGATCAATATCGTCAAATCTGGATAATTACCACTCATTCCAGTAATTGTGCCGGTGTTATCCACGATTGCAACTACCTCACCTTCTTTGTTTTTAATCAAGTACGGCATAATTTTATCAGATGAAACTTTACCGTTTTGCACATAAATTTTAGGGAGCAACTTAAGCGGTAACATCATTTTTTCTTCAAAATAGTGATCGAAAATTACAATAATACGCGCCGATAACGGGATTGTCGCAATGAAGATTGCCAATAAGATATAGAGAATGCCAAATCCACGCCAGCGTTTATAAACATCAACATAGAGTCGCGTTGAGTAAAATGATAAATAGAAAGCTTGCCAGTAACTAAATAGCGGCCTATTCAGCAGTTGTATTTTTTTATTTTTATTAATCTTTTCACTAGATTGCTTCTTTGTCTTACTCTCACCCTTGCTCTTAGTCATTCCATCCCCCTATCCTGAAGCCCGTTTGTTTACAAAATAAATTCGCTTTTTTCACAGTCACGTCCAATGAAAGCTGTGAATTAGCTAGGTGAATATCATCAAAAACGCGCACCAGAAGTGATACAGGCTCAATCATGGATACGACTTGGACAAGCTTATCCGCACCCATGTCATCAATATATTCGACCTGCGTCAAAATGCTTCCGGGGCTGCCTGCGGGCACTATTATCATATGCTCAGGTCGAATACCCACGACTACCGAGTCTCCATTCTCAACCTGTGTTTCCAATAAAGGTAGCGGTAATTCCAGCCCGACCTCTGTTATCACTTTTTTAGCGTCCAAATCAATTTTGGCTGGCAAAAAATTCATTGGGTAAGTGCCAATAAATCCCGCTACAAAAAGTGTCGCTGGGGTTTGATAAAGCTCCTGTGGCGTTCCTACTTGCTCGACGTTTCCTTTATTTAAAATCAACACGCGATCCGCTAAAGTCATTGCCTCGGTCTGATCGTGCGTTACATATATGCAAGTGGTATTCAGCTGCTGATGCAGCTTTCTAATTTCATGACGCATTTCCGTACGCAGCTTTGCATCAAGATTTGATAGCGGCTCGTCGAATAAAAACACAGCCGGCGAACGCACAATGGCGCGCCCCATCGCTACGCGTTGACGTTGCCCACCTGAAAGCGACATTGGTTTTCGATACAGATAGTCACCAAGTTGCAACATTTCAGCCACTTCTTCAACACGCGCCTGAATCTGCTTTTTAGGCATGCCTCGCATTTTCAAACCATATGCCATGTTGGCAAACACTGTCATATGAGGGTATAGCGCGTAACTCTGAAATACCATAGCCATGTTTCGTTTTGCTGCCGGTATTTTATTCACACATTGATTATTAATTAATATGCTGCCACTGCTTACAGTATCAAGACCCGCCACCAATCTTAGCAACGTGGATTTACCACTGCCTGATGGGCCCACCACTGCCACAAATTCACCCTTTTCAATCTTCAAACTGACCTGATTTAAAATACTGTTATCGTCATAATATTTACTGACGCTGATCATATCTACTGTAGCCATTACTCCATCAACCCTTGTTCAAACCACCGTTGTAAGGTAATTACCACCAAGCACGGAGGCAATAAAGCGATTAATGTAACCGTCATAATATAATGCCATTGCGGTATTTGATCGGCGACACCAGCCAAATAACGAATCCCCATTACAATGGTTGCCATACTGGTATCTGTGGTCATGACCAGTGGCCATAGATATTGATTCCATCCATAAACAAACATGATAATGAACAAAGCTGCAATCTGCGGCTTTGATAATGGTAATAAAATATCAACAAAAAATCGCACAGGTCCTGCTCCATCCAGTTTTGCAGCATCAACTAACTCAGTGGATATCGTTTTAAAAAACTGCCTGAATAAAAACGTTGCCGTCGCCGACGCCATTAAAGGTAGGGTGAGGCCGGCATAGGTATTTAACCAACCAAATGAAGCCACGATTTGGAATGTTGGCACAATACGCACCTCAACAGGCAACATCATGGTCAAGAATATTAGCGCATAGCAGAGCCGTTTGAATGGAAAATCGAAATAGACCAGCGCAAAGGCGGAACTCAGAGCCAATATTATTTTTCCAGCAGCGATAAACATAGCCATCAGTAAACTATTCAACAACATACGAGCGACTGGCTCACCGCCTGTTGAAACCAATCCTTCCGTTAACACTGTTTTTACATTCGTGAATAATGCCGTTCCAGGCCAAGTCGGTAAGGGCGCATGCATCATTGTCCCTGCATCGTGGCTAGCTGCAACGAGAGCCAGATAAAGGGGTAAGAACATAAAAGCCACAAAAAGGCATAATAGCGCGTGTGACAAAATGTGAGGGAAATAGTTTTTAATAAACGCAAAACTCCTCATTGGTAGTGAACCTTTTTCTCAAGATAACGAAACTGCAGCAAGGTAAGACCCACAACGATAAACATCAATATAACTGATTGCGCCGATGAGCTACCGGGATCCATGCCTACAAAACCATCCTCATACACTTTGTACATCAACGTGGTCGTGCTGTAGCCAGGCCCTCCATTGGTAATCACATGAATAATACCAAAAGTATCGAAGAATGAGTAAATAAGGTTCATAGTAAGCAAGAAAAAAGTTGTGGGCGACAAGAGTGGGAAAATAATCTGCCAAAATCGGCGCCAAGTAGATGCGCCATCGATAATAGCGGCTTCTATTAATGTACGCGGTATCAATTTCAGCGCGGCAAAATAAAACAGGAAATTGTAGCTAAATTGCTGCCAACTGGCGGTCATAATGACCATGAATAACGCTTGTTTTGCATGGATAATGTAGTTGAAATCAACCCCGATCGCCTTTAATACCCTTGTCATCCACCCCATTGTTGGATGACATAAAAAACGCCACATGATGGCAGCGACGGCGGGAGCCACCGCATACGGCCATAGTAATAAGGATTTGTAGATTTGTTGACCTTTTGTTCTGCCATTAACCAAAACTGCCAATGACAATCCAAAAACCATGGTAATCATCGTGATTGAGCTGGCCATAATAATAGTGACCCACACAGCCTTGCAATAATCCGGACTCTTAAATAAATCCGCAAAATTGATCAGCCAGGCAAATTGGTGGTGTAAACCAAATGCATCACTGAAAAACAATGATTGCAACAAGGCGCCGCAGGCTGGCCAAATGAAAAACAGAAGAGTCACCAATAATTGCGGCGCAATAAAAAATAAAGCCGTTTTAGAATGTAGAGTGAATTTTGCCATCAAACAACCGGATTGCCATTGCAGGCTAAAAGTATAACGACTATCAATTGCGAATGCACTGATTACGAATCAACTCACTCCTATGAATCATGTTTTGACTCAACAAGCACATTATTGTTAAATTTTAACCCTCTCACAAAAGCTCCTTGTGTATTTTTTTATTGTAGATAAAATCACATTTACGTGAAGTTAAAATGCCGCTGTGAAGTATAATTTATCTCTGTCACGCTAGCTTGTTGATCATGTTGTTGTGTTCCAGATGGTTTAAATAAACCTGCATAGGAGCCAATCAACGCGGAAAAGGGCAGCGTTGGTTTACCTTCATTACTTGGCCGTTCCAAACCTAGTATAAGTAATGCGTCGTTTAATTTTTTTTCGCCTTGACATGCATTAAGACTCAAAATCAAATCAGCGAGCTCACAATTTTTAGCACTATATTTATTTAAGCTCCCAGGCCACTCTGTGATGAGTCTACCTTTTATAGAATCTTTTAGAGTTTTAAACATGCTTTCTGTGCCCAAGTAGCTTGTTATAAAATTCGTTGCCCGTACATGCTGTTGCAAAGCCGCTTTTTTGATCCAACTAATGCCTTCCTCTTCATCTTTTGCAACACCGAGACCATTAATGTACATTATTCCCAGATTATATTGTGAGCTAGGGTATCCTTGCTGCGCAGCTTTGCTACTCCAAAAAAATGCTTTTGGAAGATCTTGTTGAAAATCAAATCTACCCATATAAAAGTGCGCGAGGTTAAATTGCGCTTGCACAAGCCCATTTTTCGCGGCTTTTATATACCACGCGAATGATTCATGAATATCTTTTGGAACACCCTCTCCCAATAAATAGGCGGTACCCAGGTTACATTGTGCACTTGCAACGCCACGATTGGCCTGCTTTTTCCATTCCGTTACTTGTTGACTATCTGGTTTTTCAATTGTAGTTTGATCATCATGATCTACATCCGCACCCACATTAACAGTAAGATTTCTGTATCGATTTTTACTACTATTTTTATCTTCAATCTGATTGCAAACATTATTAGCAGATTTGCTCTGTCTCTCAGGCATTACTTTGTCTCCCGTTCTTAAATTTGCGAATAAAAACATAAAATATATTATAGATTGAGCTGGAGCAAGCGTATGAATATACTGCTAGCATTAAATAATTTTCCATCACGACCTAATCGAACGTTGTAACCTTACCTTGACGATTTTTCTTCAAGACTCGACTCAGCAATTGCGTATATATAGGCGGGTTTTTGGCCAACTGCACCACCGTAGTTGACGTCAGGCAACTTACCATCAGGGGTAAAATCAAAGAATAATTCTGTGTCATTTCGACCACCAAAACGATACCGGTAATCGGTGCCCGCACACAAGCTGAAAACAAGGCCCCCATACCTGCCACCGCAAACATACCAGGATGAATAGATGTATCGATTAATAACCAGTGCGATACTTGCGATGCAGCCAATCCAAGCAATGTACCTAAAGCCAGCATTGGAGCAAAAATACCGCCTGGAACGCCTGTGTTGTAGCACATTATTGTGGTAACAAACCTTACAACCAACAGCATTGCCAAAATCCCAACACCAGGACTCATGCTTAAGGATTTTTCAATAATTTCATACCCCCCGCCAACCGTTTCCGGGTAAATATAAGCAAGAAAGCCAACAAGCAACCCAATTAAAATCACATAGACATCACGTGATTTTGAACCCAATTTATCTATCACGTATAAACTTTTCATCAAGATGGTGTTGAAATATAGTCCTGCAAATCCGACAATAATCCCAAAAATAAAAAACAGCCACAGTGAGCGAAGACTCGGCAGATGAAAAACATCCATTGGGATAGCGGGTTGAGCCCCCATGATCAAATGCAGAACGATCGTTGCCATAGCGCAACAAATGGCAACCGTTTTAAAGTTTGTAAATGAAAAATTGAATTCATTGCGCATCTCTTCAAGCACAAAGAGAACCCCCGCCAAGGGTGCGTTGAACGCTGTTGCTAATCCTGCTGCAGCACCTGCCGCAATTAAAGCGTCACGACGATTTCGTTTGAATTTAAACCACTCGCCTAACATTTCACCGAGATTTCCACCAATTTGTATCGTAGGACCCTCGCGACCAAGCACCATTTTCGCCGAAATCGCTAATACACCGCCTATAAATTTAACGGGTAACAATCGCCGCCAGAATATTGGGCGCACACCTAATAATGTTCCTTCTATTTCTTGCACACCACTGCCTGACGCTTCGCGAGAAATATATTTAACCATAAGCCACGCGCTATAAACCATGATCATCGAGGTCATGGCAGAAACCAGACCCACTGACCAACCGCGGGAACTGGCAAAATGAAACCAGTGAATTAATAATGCATTTACACCACTGATTGCCAGTTGAAAAAGAGAGCCGACCAACCCGGTAAGCACGCCAAGGAGCATGGCAGTAAAATATATTGTTAAAATTTTATTCCGCATTATTTTTGAGCATCCCCATCAAATTGCTTATGATCCGCAGACCAGCTTGTTTGCGCATAGAAAGAATTGTTTCTGGATGAAACTGCACGGCATGGACTGGAAGCTGGCGATGCGACACAGCCATGACAACACCGTCCTGGCTCATTGCAGTGACGTCCAGCACATCAGGCACCTGATCACGAAGTGCATAGAGAGAGTGGTAGCGTCCGGCAGTAAATGATCGATCAAGACCGGTAAAAAGCCCCCTATCGACTAGAATATCAATCGATGATGCCTTACCATGCATTGGGTAATCAAGAACCCCCAAAACCCCGCCAAAATATTCGACGATCCCTTGCAAACCCAAGCACACACCAAATAAAGCTGTATTTTTTGCAAGTACCGCCTCTATAGTTTGCGCCAAATTAAAATCATCCGGCTTACCAGGACCTGGTGATAAAAATACCAGATCATAATCGTGCTGCTGCAAATAAGTCAGCGCATGCTCGCTGCGTACAGTCGTCACCGTGGCGCCGGTCTGGCGAATATAATTGGCAAGGGTATGAACAAAGGAGTCCTGATGATCAACAAGCAAAACCTGTTTTCCAACACCATTTTGTGTGATCACAGGCAAATATTGTACGGCGGCATCAGGCTTTCGTAACAAATCAATAAAAGCGGATGCCTTTAAGCGTGTTTCCTGCTCTTCCTCTTCCGGCAAAGAGTCATAAAGCAAAGTCGCGCCCACACGAATTTCAGCGACACCTCGCTCAATACGCATCGTTCGTAACACCAGCCCCGTATTCAGATTGCCATTAAAATTAAACCACCCTACAGCGCCTGCATACCATTTCCGTGGTGATTTCTCATGATGCTCAATAAAATTCATCGCCCATAATTTAGGCGCGCCCGTTACCGTAACCACCCACATGTGGGTTAAAAATGCATCTACTGCATCAAAACCTTCACGCATTTGCCCTTCCACATGATCAACGGTATGAATTAAACGTGAATACATTTCAATTTGGCGACGTCCAATAACGCGTACACTACCCGCTTCACAGATACGCGACTTGTCGTTTCTATCAACATCCGTACACATGGTCAACTCGGATGACTCTTTTTCCGAATCAAGCAATAATTGAATATTGTAGGCATCTTCAATAGCATCATTGCCGCGTTTGATAGTGCCTGAAATAGGGCAAGTTTCAACTCGTTTTCCCTGAACGCGCACATACATTTCAGGCGATGCGCCAACCAGGTATTCAGACTCACCTAAATTGATAAAAAATCCATACGGAGATGGGTTTTTACGGCGCATTTCTTTGAAAATAACAGATGGATTTTCTGAGCAGGGCATATAAAAAGTTTGGCTCGGCACGACTTCGAACAGATCACCGCAGGCAAAACGCGTCTTAGCCGTTTCAACAACCGCAGTGTATTCACCAGGCTCATGATCACATTCTTTAGTGGGTGTAAACTCAGGCTTGTAAGGTTCAAATGTCCCCTCCCGTGGCATACCCTGAGTAGATTTTCCTTCAAATTGAAAATCATAACGTCTGACAAATGCTTCTTCTTTGCGATGATTGACGACAAAAATTTCATCGGGCAAATAGAGCACCAGATCGCGTTGCATTTGTGTGCGTTCTTTGCATCGTTCAATGACTTCAAATTGAAAAATCAAGTCATAACCAAATGCACCGTATATTCCAAGGTATGGTTCTTCATTCGATTTAAAAAAAGCCAGAATATGGCGCAAAACAGTAAAGACGGAAGGCTGACGACTGCGCTCCTCCTCACTAAAAACTCGCTGGGTGAGCTTCACCTGAACATGACACATCGTTTCAGTGTTTTGGATAACATCAACTTCATCGGTTTTATCCAAAACAGGCACTATTGCTGCAAGCAATACTTCACCGCGTTTATTGAGTGCTTGTAAATTAATCCGAGTCTCGCGGCAGGTAATAACAAGCGGTGGATTATAAAAAGCAATATCCCAACAGGTATAACGCCCGGGATATTCAAAGCTGGAAGCAAATAAAGCACCACGCTGTGAATCTAATCGATCAACGATTGATTCGATGGCCTGTGGATAGGCAAGCACTTGTTGTTCATATTCAACATGAACGCCACCGGCGGTAATGACTTGTTGCAACATCGCAAGGATACTCGGTTAACACAACGTTACATGTTTATCATTCCAGGGGTAAAAAATCTATAGTTCTGCCCTTTCCGACGGAGGGACAACCCAGTTGCCTCATAAGTAAATGTTACCCAAGGGTCTTTTCGTTGCCTCATAACTCATGTTACCGAACTGAGACTTGATTAACATAAATATCCTCTATAAATATCCTAGCGGGGTGAAGGGGCCGGTAATGAGGCCCCTTCGTTTATATCCTCACGGTCATCGCCGTCCCCGGCTGCACCGTATGTTTAAATATAGCGCATTTTTGAATCGGTTTTGATATTTACCAATGAAAAAATTCGTTTTAATTTTTTTTGGATCGTTTTCTGTAGCATAAACGGGTTCAGTTGATTGTAAGCTTCTGTTAGTTCTTTTTTCTTGTCCTCACTGATATGTTCTGACTTAATTAAGCGTTGATAAGGTGTTTCTGGCTTGCTATGTTTCCTTATAATTTTGGCTTGAACCCTCTGTTTTTCAATAAGTTTAAAGTTGGGAAGAAAAAAATTATTCATTTGGGACACTTCATTTTTATAAAGGTCATTCATCAACTCAACAAGGGCTTCATTATCAAGGCGAGAATAACCCATTAATTGCCTTACATGAGTCCAATTTTTTTGCTCAACATGGGCATTATCATCACTATGATAAGGCCTAGAACGAGTAAAATGGATCCTATGAGCACCTGCCTCGTTCGAAAAATAATGCATTAAATGCCAATTGAGAAATTCAGAGCCATTATCACAATCAAATCCCAAAATAAGAAAAGGTAAGTTCTCTTCAATATCTTTTATCTGCGATACCACGCCAGTAGCCCCTTTGTTCCAAACGGCTCTAAGCTCAGTCCATCCGCAGTTTATATCGGTCATCGTTAGACTCCATACAAAGCTGCCATTCAGGGATGACCCACAGTGAGCCACCGTATCCGCTTCTAGATAGCCAGGCCTGTCTTCATCCCACTGATTTGTTTTTACTGGAATATGTTTTTTTAATATACTGCCAGGCTTTGTGCCACCGTATGAACGTTTATATTTCACGCGCAATGGGATGAGCAATCGGTCGATGGTTGCAGCGCTCATCGATAATAAACCCTCATATACCCCGGGATCTAATGCACCATAAGCCTCACCATAATAAGGCAACCAAAGCGGCAAGGCCATTTTCAATCGTTTTCCACAAAGTTGGTCGCTTAATAGCCAAATCCGCTTTAATGGCTCCAGATAAAGATTTTCTGGATATATGCTAGGCCTACCTGTCTTTATTTTACGTTTCTGCTTCTTTGGGACAGCATTCAGCAATCGAATAGCATGCTTCTTGTGATAGCCACTCGATTCACATAATTCTTGCAGGATGATGCCTTTATCACGCTTTCCTGCAGCATGGTAACGTTTAGACAAATTTTTTAAGTAAAGCTCCATCGATAACTTCCCCATAAAAAATGTCCCTTATTATTATTTTTCTTCGGTAACATAAGTTATGAGGCAACGAATCTAAAATTTCCTGTTTTCGGTAACATTTCTTTTGAGGCAACTCGCAACTAAACCTACGATTGTAACTTTATAGCCACACGGTATAATAATTTCTCTTACTGGGAATCCAAACATGGCCATATTAAAAAACGAATTAGAAAAAATAGCGGCTCTAGCCTCTATAGGAATGAATTCCGAAAATTCGACGCAATTAGCTCATGACGTCGCTACCATCATGAATTTTGTCGAACAGCTACGTTCAGTGAATACTATTGGGATTACCCCGTTGCATCACCCGCTTGATCAACATCAACACCAACGCCTACGCGTTGATGAAGTCCGCGAGGAAAATCAGGTGTCGAAACTCGCAAGTATCGCGCCATTATTTGCAGATGATCTCTATCTGGTTCCCAAAGTAATTGACATAGGAAAATAAGCGTATGCATACCCAATCACTACGCGAGCTTAGCCATGCTTTGAAAAAAAAGCAGTTTTCCAGTACTGAGCTCACTACGCATTTTATAAAACGAATTAATCAAGCCAAATCTTTAAACTCATTTATCAGTATCGATGAAGAGCATGCACTAAAAACAGCCCATGCCGCTGATAAGATGCTGCAGCGCGGTGAAGGCCACTTTCTCACCGGAATCCCAATGGCGCATAAAGATATTTTCTGTACACAGACAATGCGCACAACCTGCGGCTCAAAAATGCTGGCTAACTTCAATGCCCCCTATCAGGCAACTATTGTTGAACGATTTTCCGAGCAAGGAGCCGTCATGCTGGGAAAAACCAACATGGATGAGTTCGCTATGGGATCAGCAAATGAAAATAGTTATTTCGGTTCAGTAAAAAATCCCTGGAATCATGATTGCGTTCCCGGCGGCTCCTCCGGTGGCTCCGCCAGCGCAGTCGCTGCAAGTCTCATACCCTTTGCTACCGGTTCAGACACAGGCGGCTCCATCCGACAGCCAGCGGCCTTTTGCGGCATTTCCGGTCTAAAACCGACTTATGGTTTAGTATCTCGCTTCGGCATGGTGGCCTTCGCCTCCAGTCTTGATCAGGCAGGCCCACTCGCTCACAGTGCTGAGGACCTGGCGATCGCCTTGCAAGCCATGGCAGGAAAGGACGACAAAGACTCAACGTCCGTAGACCACAAAATTCCTGACTACCTCGCCGCACTGAATGAACCCTTAAAATCAGTACGTATCGGATTACCAACTTGTTTTTTCCAACCTCAGGTCGACACAGCTATCCAACACGCGATTACAGCAGCGGTGAAAATTTTTGAACAAGCCGGTGCCGAAATTGTTGAGCTCGACTTGCCATTAGAACCGTTATGGGTTCCTTGCTACTACGTTGTTGCCTGTGCAGAAGCCTCGTCTAATCTGTCACGCTATGACGGCATACGTTTTGGCTACCGCACGCCTCATGCCGAGAATTTGAATGAATTAATCACCCGTTCACGCGACGAAGGTTTTGGTATTGAAGTCAAACGCCGAATTCTGACTGGTACTTATGTGCTTTCCTCCGGTTACTTCGACGATTATTATGTCCAGGCTCAAAAAGTACGACGAATGATTCAGATAGAATTACAACAGGCGTTGACAAAAGTAGATATTATCTTAGGTCCAACCACACCAACTTGTGCGTTTAAATTAGGTGAAGAAATCACTGATCCCACCCAACGATATTTGGCTGATGTTTTCACCGTAGCCGCAAATCTGGCTGGTTTACCTGCACTTTCAATTCCTGTCGGAATGAGTAGCGGACTACCAATCGGCATGCAATTCATGGGTGCCCATTTCAGCGAAGCACGCCTGCTGCAACTTGCTCATTTTTATCAACAACAAACGAGCTGGCATCAAGCCAGACCAACTGAATAGAGGGGTTATCAATGACCTGGGAAACAGTAATGGGTCTGGAAGTACATGCCCAATTAAAAACACGGTCTAAATTATTTTCAGGCGCATCTACCATCTTTGGTGCGCCAGCAAATTCACAAACCAGTTTTATCGATGCCGGCTTACCTGGCGTTTTACCGGTGTTAAATCAAGAAGCAGTTAACATGGCTATTAAATTTGGTTTAGCGATCAATGCTGATATCAATGATTTCTCTTATTTTGAGCGAAAAAACTATTTTTATCCGGACTTGCCCAAAGGCTATCAAATTAGCCAGTTTCAACGCCCGATCGTCGGAAATGGTCATTTAGACATTACGACCAGTCATGCACAAAAAAAAGTAATGATTGAACGCGCCCATTTAGAGGAAGACGCCGGTAAATCATTGCATGAAGCGCATTCCGACTATACCGGAATTGATTTAAACCGTGCCGGCACGCCGTTACTTGAAATTGTAACCACTCCCTGTCTTTATTCAGCAGAAGAAGTCATCACTTATTTAAAAACATTGCATCAACTACTCCGTTTTCTCAATATATGCGACGGTAATATGCAGGAAGGCTCATTTCGTTGTGATGTTAATATTTCACTAAGACCGAAGGGTTCAGAAACGCTGGGTACACGCACAGAACTTAAAAACCTGAATTCCTTCCGCTTTATTGAAAAAGCCATCGCGTATGAGCAGCTAAGACACCAGGATCTCCTGGAATCAGGACAACGGGTTATCCAGGAAACCAGGCTATATTCACCCAACACTGATACCACCCACAGCATGCGCAGCAAGGAAAATGAGAATGATTACCGCTATTTTCCTGATCCTGATTTATTACCGATACAAATCACCCCAAAGGATATAGCAAAAATTAAGGCCAATATGCCCGCCCTACCTGAACAAATCAGAAAGCGTCTGTCTGATGCGGAAAATCTTCCTAGTGACGACATAGAATTTATATTATCTTCCCCGGCGACGCTTACATTTTATGATGATGTCAAAATCAAAACGCATGCACCAGCAAAAATCGTTGTAAATTGGCTGCGAGGAACGTATTCCGCCGCATTAAATGAGGCGGGCCTTAGTTTCGATACACCACCAGTATCCTCAGACAAGTTGGCAAGCCTACTCAATCGCCTCACTGATAATCTAATTTCAGCAAAACATGCGAAAGATATTTTCGCCAAACTGCTGACTGGCGATCACGATATTGATGTAATTATTGCCACAGCGGGATACTTGCAAAACACTGATAATACTTTTATTGAAAACATTATCCACAAAACAATAGCAGAATATCCGCAGCAAGCAGCTGATTACCGTGCGGGAAAAGATAAATTGCTGGGGTTCTTTGTGGGACACGTGATGAAACAAACCAAGGGACAAGCTGATCCGGCGGAGATTAATACTTTATTACGAAAATACCTTGCTTAGAGATGCCTCTGAAGCACACTGCGCGAAAACGAAGCACGAAAATAAAAAAAACCCAGATTAAAAAATCATCTAATCTGGGTTTTTTAATATATTCACTAAATCAATATGGTTTCACAATAACTGTGGTACCAACATCCATGAAGTTTTGATTTAGCCATTTTGCAGCACTTGGCAATACCCTGACGCATCCATGACTGGCATTATAATTAGGTACCTCATAAGCCGCATGAATCGAATAGCCTCCATTAAAATGCATACAGTAAGGCATCCTGGCTCCACCATGTGTTTCTACTGGATACAGGCTTGATGTACAGTCTTCACCTTTTTTCGAATATACATGAAAGGTTCCGGTTACTGTACGGCAAGAACGCCCAATGTCCTCACAAAACTCTTTACCGCCCGATGCACTTCCCGTTTTAACACGATGACCTTGAGCATCATAAGCGGCCCATGCAGTAGCTTTAGGGTCGAATACAAATACCTTTCGTCCTGTAGCTTCTCGAGATTCTGGGAAATAATTACTTCCTTTATTATCAGAAGCCATCGACATGGTGTAGTGCGTGTGGCCAGCATCATCGACAATCGGTACAGAATTGTCCATCGAAGCACAACCCACGGTTAAGGCACAAAATGGTATGGTTATTAGTATTTTTTTCATCAATATGTCCTCCCTGTTTTCTAACTTATCGGGCGAACTAGTGAAAAGATTAGCTTTTTTTATTAATTTTTTTAACTATCTGTATTTATTATGATCTTTAAGGTCGTTTTCGATGCTCAAACGCGCCTTTGGTGGTAGCATGGCAAGAATGGCAAGCAGGAGTTGTGGATCACTGCATTCAAAACATCCACCGCGTGCTGGCATGGCATTTATACCTTCATCACTGTGTTTAAATAAGCTATCAATACCCTGTTTAATCCGCGGCTCCCAATCGGTTGTCTGGCCAATACGCGGAGCGCCTAGTTGGATTATTGGTTTTAAAGCATGACAATTGGCACAATAATGCTGAACGATTTGCTCACCCTCATCATTTGAGCCGGCAATTGCTTCTAACAACGCTTGTGGATGGTGGCTTGCGGTCCAGGCGGGTGTGATATATACGCCAATCAATAGTATTGCTACAGCACACCTAGTGATACGACTCAACTGCTGTACTCCTTTTATTTATCCACCAGCAATACAAAAAATAAAGCTCGTTATTAATTCAGACCCCGGGGGACTACATCTTCTTGATTATCAGGTGCGGGTTCAGGAGCCGGAGGAAGCGTTTGTGCAAGCTTATGTTTAAATAATGATGAAACCATTCGGTCTTCCTTGCTTTGCCAGCCCGTTAAGAGTGACCAGAAAGACTTTAGCAGCTTCATGAACCAAATATTCGCACTTTTCGCTAATATTGTCTTACACGCAGGACTTAAGCCCTCGTCTACCAATTTATCCAAACGTGCTTTTGGTGTTTTAGCGGGCTCCGCGAGAATTTTTTCTAATTTTCGCAGCTCATCACTTTTTTCCTGATCAGGATTCTCGGCAAGATACCTTTTCATTTGGACGATAGTATTATGGATTTCAATCATCGCATCATACTCACGTATTTGCCTGATCACTTTTTTCGATTCCACTATATTTGTCGCTAATTGTTCCTTAAATGCCGCTAAATTACATAGTCTTACATTTTGATCTAGCGGAAAATTGTCCAAAGTCGTTAGCATTTGGTTCAGTGCTGTCCGCTTTTCAAGGCTATAAGGATCATTGCCAGGTGCACTATTAACATTCGCTCGAATTAAATCGGCAGCCTGGAGCAATTCCACAAATGATGCTTTAATAGCACCAATACCTTCAGCAATTGATGCTTCAATATCAACATCAAACGTAAGATCAGCGATTAACTCGTCTTTTCTGTTCGAAATTGTATCAACAAACAAATCCGCATAGGAGCCAAGTTCAGCTTGATATCGTGTTTTTGCATCTGCTGTCAAATAATTGCCAACTGTTTTTTCTCTAAAAGCCTCAACTTGCATTTTGATCAACATATTTTCACGCATTAATTGCTGTTCAAAATGCTCAATGCGTCGATTACACTGTTGTACTTGGTCTTCTTTCGTTTGTTCTTTGGCTTTAACCAACGCCGCAAACTTATCTTTCATGTTTATGAGTTCGGCGCAGCGAACCGGAAACTCTGCGGGATCGCCCTTCCGCAGATCTCTAAGAGCATAGATCTTGAATGCCGAATAAAAAACCGCACGTGGATTATCGATTTCGAAAAGATAAGGCATTAGCTGGTCATAAGCGCGGAGAAACCCTGCACGATATTTATTCGTTTCTGCCGCAGGGTAGCCCCCATGTTTTTTATTTATGTTTAAGTAATTAGCCGTTAAATTCTCTAACGTCTCAAATATACCCAGTTTATAAAAATCAGCTTTATGATTAGTTAGCGTGTCTATTGCTACGTGCATTCCCGCTTCATCATTAATTCTTTCGAGGTAGTCTGCAGTAAATCCATGCTCTGCATCTTTGTTGTCCAAAAATGGAATCAGACGTTCGTATAGCTTAACAAGCTGCGGCTTTATATCCATTAGCGACCTGTTTTTTCTACCCAAAGTCTCCAAGTCGATATATATCTCATCGACAGCAATTACATCTGAACCAAAAAGTTTTAACTGGAGCTGCTCCGCACGTCTATCCTTAGATAACGTTTTAAACCGCGTATTTTCCTGTTCCAAACGCCTTTTGGTTACTACTGTGCTAGTGAGCAGCGTAAGCTTTTGCTGCTCTTGTTTTAAAGGCAAAGTACCTATCAGTGCGGTATAAAAATCATTCGATTGCTCAACGACCTGATCAGATAATGTTCCCGGTTTCAACCCCAGATGAAACTCAGCATTATCAGCAACAGTAATCAGCTCTGCTCCCAACCTTGAGCGTAGGTTATCGGCTTGCTCTAATAACAACTTGCGGTTTTCTACGACCGTCGTGGAAAGATGTGCATTAAATTCGCTAAATGCAGCGAGTATATTTTTAAATGACCCAGGACCCACAGACAAGCCTCTCAATTTTTCAACAAACGCTGCTGTCTTTGTATTGTAGTCCTGGTCACTGAGGTGATTAAGATCATTCTCATGCCCAGGATATAAACGCCGTAACCGGTCGGGAATCTGATACAGTAATTTGGTCATTGTTTCCAGATTAACGTCATCCCCCGGTATAGCTACAACTGCGGCCTGAATGACTGGCGGTCTTGTTGCAACGGTTTGAGCTACTTCTGGTGATGACAATGCCTCCTCAACAATTTTTTGTTGAGCTTCCCAAGCCGCGAAGATGTCCTCATCCTGACCAGCTTCCAATAGATTCTGGACAAACGGGGTGTTCAAATAATCAGCAACATGCGGTATATTTTTTAATGGTTTCATGAGTTGTAAAACATCATTCATGATAGGCATAAGTGATGCATCCTTTACGGCTTCAACAAGAAAGTATCCTGCATAGGACAAATCAATGAGTATCGGAGTGGCAATATTCCTGGTATAAAATCCACGAATTAGTAAATTTACTCGGTCTGTTGTGTCGCCATCAACGGATTTTACACTGTACATTCTCTCTAATTTAGCCAATCCAATTTGTAGATAATAAAGACCATTGATTAACTTTTTATACCTCGCCACATTGGAGCTATCTTGGTAGAACGATATAAACGGCAAGTTTTTTCTATCAAATGACAGCTTATTAATAACATCTGGATCCAGGTTTTCTTTTAAAAAAGGTTGTAATTTTGACGTGGTGAAGTCATCAATCGTCGTAGATAATTTAAGTTCACGAAGCATTGTAAACATGTTTTTTTCCACACCGCGCGGCTCTGGTGCTTTAGTCAATCCACTAATTTGTGCTTTTTTCTCTTCATCAGCGCATTTACTTAAAACCACGTTTGTGTTTTTAATGGCATATTCCAAGGCATGATCAAACTCACTCATTGTGGGCTGATCTAACCCCCGGTAAAACGGTTCTATGTCACGAGATCTCAACGCATCACCGGGTGTATTTAGGATTTTTATCAAACGCGTATTGAGGTCACTACTCAGTAACAATTTCACATAAGGCTGGAAGTCTTTATAAGCTTTGCGCAACCTTTCTTTCCTGGTGGGAGTTAGGCTCAACGCCTCACCAGGATTATCCTGATTGTATTCGGGGAGTAGCTTCAAGAACTGGTTAAAACTGTTTTTTGCTGTATTGAGGTGATGCAATTGCACGCCACATGCCATTTTATTCTTTTGATAATAATCAAGCAACTTGCCATCTTCCACGTCTTGAATACGCAGCAGCGGTTCACGAGTATGATCTTGCAAATGGGTTTTTCCACCCTGCAAGTCATAAAGAAGTTCCCCCCTTTCTTCAGCAGATTTATTGATCATTTTTACTGTGAATTTTGACTTCGCTATCAGCTCATCATTCGGCTCTAGAGCATTGATAATTGAATCCTCACAGTCTAGTACCTTTTGAAGCGAGTTAGTGTCATACCATGCGTTAAGCGCTCCACCAAAATAGCCAGCTTCGACCTGACTTGCCAGAGCCACTTCTATGACTCGATCAATATCCGGATAAAGGACAACAAAATAGGGTTGAAACTGGTCATACAAGGACTTCAATGTCTTTCTTTCGGCTAAATAAAAATTAGCCAGACTAGACCTCGTAGCCAATAACTCAAAGAAATTTTTCGCGGCTACCAAAGCATTTTTTGAACTTGCATTGTCCTCTGTGGAAAACTCAGCCTGCTTGAGACGACTAACCCGCTGCTCGTCAACCTTTGCAGAAAATTTGTCATCCAACATGTTAGTTAAATCAGGAACAGGTGCTAATTTGGAACCAGTATTGGTCTGTTTGTAATCAGAAAGCAGCCATAACGCCCAGGAGGCGTTCATCTTCCCACCAATATCGTCTATAACACCTGCGGCAACGGCAATTTGATTTACTTGTGTCGCCAGTTGAACATAGTATTTTTGCATTTGCGTGAGCAACGGCTTAGTCAATAGAGTAGGCTTGAGCCCCATTCTTTCTTCCAAGCTTTCAGCTTCAGCAACCAAAGTCGGCAACATTTCATGTCGTATCATATCTAATTGAGCCACTGCACGCTTATAAGCAGCTGTTGTTAACGGCGCGGCTGTGTTCATCAAATCTGAACTATGCGCTACTAATTGATTTATGGTTGAAAAATAACTAGGCAATGACCATATACCACTATTTTTACTCAAGCCTTCAAAATTCGCCTTGAGCCGTTCTGCCCTGTTCTTCATTATTTCGGCATAAGCTTTAGTATCGGTCTTTTCGTCAACTACATCGGTTGAAATTAATTTCTGTAGCGTTTCGAAATAACGCGGAATCGCTGTAATGATATAACTGAGGTTTTCCAAACCATTATCAAGGGAGGACTCTGCTGAAGGCAGAAAACTAACAGCATCACCCAAAACTTGACCCGCACCACTCGGCGTAAAAACCTGCATCCCTTGAGCCGCGGCAGACAATACGGGTATTAATGTATTTAATTGTGGGCCAATAATTCGGTGAATGTCACCTGTACTGTCATCAAGTAATTGCAAACCTTGGTACATCTCATTGATTAACTTCGGCAAAGCACTAAATACCCTGTAGCAGACTTTGATGAAAGAGCTATCCTGTGATATATCAATGCGCTCCATTTCTCGAACCCCTTTCTCCAGATGCTCGAGCGTATTGATTATTTTTTTCAAGGTGACAATATTAGGAGGATCGGTGAGTAGAATCTTAAAAGGAAGGGTCACTTTATCATTGAGCGCGAAGTAACTTGTGAAGTCATCGTCGAATACAGCAGGATTAGTCAAGTTGGTCAGAATGGCGGCTTTAGTTTTTTGACAAACAGAGGCTACACGTAAATCAGCCTTCAGCTTTATGAAGTAATGCTCCATTTTTTTTCTAGTCATCATAAAATAGCGCCCTCACTGTTGTCGTTCTTGTCTATTTCAAAGAGCTGATAAAATCAGCAACGCTTCTTTATAATATATAATAGCAATCATTAGGCCAAATCGCACAAATAATAACCGCAAAAGTGAGTCTCATTTAGTTTTGAGTGCGTATTTTCTTCCTTGCATACATTCAAATAATCCATAACTTATGATATCTCACAATTCTTAACAGACTATTAATATAATGCTAAAAACAAACGATAATACCTTGACCATAAATATTTATATCAAGATGATTAAAAAATTGACATAAAGGGTGCGGGGAAATAGAATGATTTTTGTTTCATAGTCAGATAAAACCATGCCATTCAATACCGCGACACGGGATGAACGAAATAATATAGTATCTATTACATTGTTTGAGTCTTATTTAGCTAAATTTACTTTGGATAATCAGTCTCATGCAAAGGTATTTTATCAAAAGTTACTTGTTGGTATCGAGAAATACTTCCAAGACCCAAAATCCAATGAGGCACTGCAACAATTTATTCAGAATAAAACAAAAAACTATAGCTTAGAACGTCATCTTTTTAACGTATTTTCTCAGGTAAGTATTTACCCTGGACAAGATTCTTTTAAAAACATGATCAATAACTTTCATTTACCAGCCGCAGATTATCTTATTAAATTAATCGCCGAAGAATTTTTAGGCCCCCTTGAATCGCTGCAGGAACAAAAGTGTGGTTTTTTTGAATCAAAAACAGGTAGACGAAGTCCTTATCAAGCTTCGAGAAACCCCTCGTTATTCAATGAAATAAATCGTGGCGTAGTTCCTGTATCTGAAAATAAAGATGGGGAGGATGAGGCGGAATTTTCCACTTGTGCTATTGGCATAGTTTCAGAAAAATATCGAACACATGATTTAGATGGTTATTTTGCTAAACCAATTTATCCTGCTGGTTTAAATTACTGGCCCAATGAAGATAGTTTCGTAGCAAAATGGTTGCGAGACAAACACTGTCCGGTGATCGCGGGCTCATCAGGATCTACAGAAATGTTAATTTCTCGTGTTTTTCCTATTATTCCGCAGCTAACTAAAGAAGAAAAGCAAACTATCGTGTTTGCACAAGCGTGCAATATGGTAGCACATGGACACCATTCCTTTTTTGAATCCATGCTTGTCGCAGACACTGTGGTCTTTAATTTATCACCCCAGAAGACATTAAAAGAACATTATCTTCAATGCATTCCTAATTGGATTAAGGATAGTCAATTGTTCCAGAATTTTTTACTTTCCGAGCCGATAGCGTCACTACCACTGGAAGAACCTATTGCGATAAATAGTGCTTTATCCTGTAATCAAAGGAAATTTTTATGAAAATACCCTTCGGCTCAAGAAAACCAACTGAAAAAGAGAGCTCACAACTTACCAGGTTAGGATTCGATCTTGATAAAATGGAGAAAGGAGTTAAATATTATTATTTAGAAATACCTTCCAATCCTAAAATGCAATGCAAGATAGACAACCTGAGGTTTAACTGTACCGTTACAGCTGTTTCATATAACGGCGTAGAGGTGATTTCTATTAAACAGCAAACAGCCATTTATGATTCATATGTATATTTTAATATAAATGAAAAAGAAATTGATAAAGCATTAACTAAATCGTTATCTGGTGCAAAGGGAAAAATAGTTATAAAAAAAACAGATAAATCACCCAGCTTGGAAGAAAAAAAAGAAGATAAAAACACCCAGCTAACTAAATTTCAAAAGAACCTTGCTGATAGACTATCTGTTATAGAGTTTATTGTATTCGATGGTGGCGCTGAAACGGGACACGGAAGCGTTCTCGGCGAACAGCTCCCTTGTCTACAAGCACTACGAAAGGAAAACCCAGAAGAAGATGATAAATTAATGAATTCAAGCGACCGATATAAAGAGCTTATTACAATGTTTCCAGAGTGGACTGATAAATATAACTTACAGCCAGCCTATGAAGCAAAAAATGCAGCCAAGCTAGGCACACTAGAGCAAGATAACGATGGCCATGAGCAATGTAAGATGATGTAAACATAACTACCTGGGCTTATGAACAAGCCCAGCATCAGCATGTAATGCTTGAGGGTGTTTCTGCCCAAAAAACTTCCTTCTAACGCTCTACCGCCGCCATCGACGAAACAATCAACTGTAATTTAGTTCGACCATTATACTCATTAATATCAAGTCGATAGGCCGCATGCATGTGACGGGCGCGATGATTAGGCCACTCTTTCGGATCAATATTAAACGCTATCGCATCAATGGCATTACCACCTTGCTCGTGCGCTAGCGTGAGTTTCAAATGATGTTGGCCTACGATGCGCTGATCAATGATCTCAAACACATTATCAAAAACTGGCTCAGAAAATTGCTGCCCCCAAGGACCAGACTCCCGCAACAAAGTCGCTAACTCCAAATTTAAATCATGAACTTGCAAAGGACCATCGCTTAAAATCTCACCTTTGCACACCGAAACATCAATATATTTACCCACTTCAGCAACAAATGCTTGTTGAAACTGAGAAAACGATTGCGGATGCATACTTAAACCCGCAGCCATAGCATGCCCACCAAATTTGGTAATCAGGCCAGGGTTATCTTTATCTACCGCGGCCAACACATCACGGATGTTCAAGCCCGCAATTGAACGTGCCGAGCCCTTCATCTCATTGTCATTCACAATAGAAAATGCAATAACCGGCCGGTGATAACGGTCTTTCAAACGACCCGCGAGAATGCCGATAACCCCTTGATGCCATGATTTATCAACCATGCACAATGCTACGGGCAATTGCTGAGCGTCCGACTCCACGCGGGCCGTTAATTTATCCAATGCCTGCAAAGCCTGCTCTTTCATTTCCGTTTCAATTTTGCGGCGCTCAATGTTTAACTCATCAAGATGACTGGCTAATCCATGCGCCTTATCAAGATCATCGCTTAGCAAACATTCTATTCCTAACGACATATCATCGAGCCGACCCGCGGCATTTAATCGAGGTGCTACAGAAAACCCTAAATCACTTTCTCGCAACTGTTCACAACGTCGTCCAGCCACCTCAATTAACGCGAGTATTCCCGGACGGCACAATCCCTGTCGAATCCGTGCCAACCCCTGATTTACCAAGATACGGTTATTCTGATCGAGTGCAACCACATCAGCTACCGTACCCAGTGCGACTAAATCGAGAAACTGTGACATATTAGGTTCGGCTATCCCTTGGGCTGCAAACCAACCACTGCTGCTAAGTTGCCGACGCAAAGCCAGCATCACATAAAAAATAACACCAACCCCCGCAATCGATTTACTCGCAAATACATCGCCCACTTGATTTGGATTAACAATTGCGCACGCCTTAGGCAAGGTCTCTGCAGGCAAATGGTGATCGGTAACCAGCACATCAATCCCAGCATCATTCGCCGCCTCGACCCCCTCTATACTAGCAATACCATTATCAACAGTAATAATCAGCTGTGGATGCCATTGTTTGGCAATCCCAATGATACCGGGCGTCAAGCCATAACCAAACTCAAAGCGATTAGGCACCAAAAATTCTACGTGCAGAGCTCCAAACGTGCGTAGTGCTGATACAGCTAGAGCACTGGACGTTGCACCATCAGCATCAAAATCACCCACAATCAAGATACGCTGCTGTTCTCTCAATGCCAGCTCCAAACGGGCGGTCGCTTTATCAATATCAGTTAAAGAATGGAACGGTAATAGCGCCTGCAATCGCTTATCTAGTTGTGCACCGTCAACAATTCCTCTTGTTGCATAAATACGCTGTAAAATGGGATGAAAATCATGCAACATCGGTAAAGTTGTAGGCAAGATACGCTGTTTAATCTGCATTACTATCTCCATAGGCGTGACAGCCAACCTTTAGGCTTGCTGTCATACGCTAAGTTGTTCCAGTACCAGTGGACTGTGTATTTTTGCAATTTTGATTGCAGGGTGTGCAGTTCTTCGGGGTTAATATCCTGAAATAACAATACACTATCTTTGGTATACGATTCTGATGATGAGTAAGATCTCACTCGTGTTGACAATAGCGCCGCTAAATCATGCAAACTATCATCACTGACAAGTGTTTTTTGTGCCTTTTCCCCCAATGTTCCATTGCCCCAAAACCAGAGGCCGTTAATAGGACATGCTGTGCGTGTTTTGTTTAAGGGGTGTGCGCTAAAAAACATCTGGCATTCTGTAATAAAACGCTGCCAAAATAAGGTGTCATCCAGTTGGAGCAACTGTGATGTCAATGATTGCTGTACTAAAGTATGCACCGGTTTTGCACTAATGGGCGGTAGGTGATCACATTGCAATAACCAAGTCTGTGCATCATAATAATGTAAATTCATCTTGTCAGGCACAATAAATTCAGCAAATGCTGCAAACCAAAGACGTGATTCACTGTCTGATAATTCCAACTCACGATCACTTGCCACAATCATGGCGTCATTGTGCGTAGCCTGCCAATGAATAGGCGAAACGACAAGCCACTGACCTTGCAAGTCATGATAATGGCGTAACAAATCAGCCACCGGAGGATGGCTGGAAGGATAACCCAGAGAACACAAGAGATTATGATAAAAATTACCTTGGCCTGTCATAGGTATACTGTCTTCCGGTACGGAATCCAGGTTAGCATTGATCACTATATACATATCAAACAGCCTGCATAAAACCGTCTCGCTTGAACAATATTTTCATATTCTTTAGAGCTTGGCGTATACGTTGTGAATTCTCAATCAAGCCGAAACGTACAAACCCGTCCCCTTGCTGACCAAAACCAATTCCGGGTGAAACGGCCACATGCGCTTCTTTTAATAAATATTTTGAAAACTCCACAGAACCCAGATGACGATAAAATGCAGGAATAGGCGCCCACACAAACATCGTCGCGCGCGGCTTCTCAACAAACCAGCCTATATCTTCCATGCCTTCACATAATATATCGCGACGCTTTTGATAAGTAGCGCGGATCTCGTGAACGCAATCATCCGACCCCTCAAGGGCGGTAATAGCGGCGACTTGTATCGGCGTGAATGTACCGTAATCAAGATAGGATTTAATGCGCGTCAGTGCATCAACCAGTTCTTCATTACCACAAGCAAATCCTACCCGCCAACCCGGCATATTATACGACTTGGATAATGAATAGGTTTCAATAGCGACATCCATTGCACCGGGGACTTGCAAAATAGACGGTGCTTTGTAGCCATCAAAAACTATGTCGGCATAGGCTAAATCGTGAATAATCCAAATTGAATGCCGTTTGGCCAATGCCACTATTTTTTCAAAAAATTCATAATCAACACAATGCGTGCTCGGATTAGCAGGAAAATTGATAACCAGCGCCTTGGGTTTTGGCCAGGTTTGGGCTATTGCATCTTCTATCGCATGCAAAAATTGTTCTTCGTCAATTAACGGAATCTGTTTGACGTTAGCGCCTGCGATGACAAAACCATAGGTATGAATGGGATATGCAGGATCAGGAACCAGCACTGTATCCCCCGGTCCTGAGATAGCTAACGCTAAATGCGCCAGTCCTTCTTTTGAACCAATGGTGGTGACAATTTGTGTTTCACTATTCAATGTGACTTGATAATTACGTTGGTACCAAGTCGCCATCGCACGACGCAAGCGCGGAATGCCTTTAGACATTGAATAACGATGCGTATCGGGGCGCTGTACCGTTTCGACAAGCTTGTCGACAATATGTTGTGGTGTCGGTTTATCCGGGTTTCCCATACCAAAGTCAATGATATCCTCGCCACGCGCTCGCGCTTCTGCCTTCAATTGCGTTAGCGTATTGAATACATAAGGTGGAAGACGCTTAATTCGTGGAAATTGACTCATGGTTATATCCCCTATGGTATACTTTCAAGCAGTATAAATTACTGAAATATTAAACACCATGCAAATCAACTTGGAAACAGCAGACATACATGCCATTAGATCATACTCTGAGTCGCAGATTAAAATTGGGGAAACCCTGTATCAAAGCAGTTTAATTGTTAGCCGGGATGAAATTATCACGCCATGGCTTATCCAGTCGTTAAAAGAGCTTAATGAAACCAGCTTAGAACCCCTGTTACAGTTTCAGCCCGAGATTATCATCATCGGCCATCAGCAAACAGGCGTTATGGCACCCATTGCGATTATGCAGCATCTTTCAAAATTAAGAATAGGTATTGAATGCATGTCGATAGGTGCTGCAAGCCGGACGTTTAATTTATTGTTAAGTGAACATCGCGCGGTGGTGGCCGGGTTTATTTTTTAACGCATGTTGGGCTTCGCAAGCTCAGCGCCAACCTACATGGATGGCGTAGGTTGGCGTTAAACGAAGTGGAGCCCAACACGATACTTGAGAGGTTCCTTTGTTGGGCTTCGCAAGCTCAGCGCCAACCTACATGGATGGCGTAGGTTGGCATTAAACGAAGTGCAGCCCAACACGATACTTGAGAGGTTCCTTTGTTGGGCTTCGCAAGCTCAGCGCCAACCTACATGGATGGCATAGGTTGGCGTTAAACGAAGTGCAGCCCAACACGATACTTGAGAGGTTTCTTTGTTGGGCTTCGCAAGCTCAGCGCCAACCTACATGGATGGCATAGGTTGGCGTTAAACGAAGTGCAGCCCAACACGATACTTGAAAGGTTTCTTTGTTGGGCTTCGCAAGCTCAGCGCCAACCTACATGGATAGCGTAGGTTGGTGCTAAACGAAGTGCAGCCCAACATGATACTTGAGAGGTTCCTTTGTTGGGCTTCGCAAGCTCAGCGCCAACCTACATGGATGGCGTAGGTTGGTGCTAAACGAAGTGCAGCCCAACATGATACTTGAGAGGTTCCTTTGTTGGGCTTCGCAAGCTCAGCGCCAACCTACATGGATGGCGTAGGTTGGCGCTAAACGAAGTACAGCCCAACATGCTGCTCGCGTATGCTTCATAAACTCAGTACCAACATCAAACCTGCCGTCTGGCTTCCAGCACATTTGGAATCTGCCCCAGCTTGCTTAATAACCGCGACAAACTATTCAACCCGTCGATTTCAATTGAGAGCGTAATGAATGAGGTATTTTCCTGTTTATCCGTTTGCGTCTGTAGGGAATATACATGCGCTTTTTCGTTGGCTAACAAGGACGTTATGTCCCGTAAAAGCCCTGCGCGATCAAACGCTTTGATGATGACATCAACCAAATAATGTTCGCGAGTAGCGCTTCCCCAGCTAACCTGTAAAAAACGTTGACGCTGTTTTTCACCGGCATGAATAATATTCGAGCAATCCTGGCGATGGACTGATACACCGCGCCCCAGAGTAATGTAACCGATAACTTGATCACCTGGTACCGGTTGGCAACAACGCGCCATATGAGTGAGCAAATTACCAACACCTTCTATCGTCAAATCACCGCCTGAAACCTCTGGTTTAACTTGCGGCTTAACAATATTGTGCACTAATTGCTCGGGGGTCTCTGCGGGTGACAGGCGATTCAGTATTTGGCCAAGCTTCAACTCCCCACGACCCAGTGCTGCAAAAAGGTCATCCAGACGCTTGAAATTATAGGCGTGGGACACATCATGTAGACGCTCAGTTTTAATGCCCAGAGCCTTCATTTCTTTATCAAGTATCTCGTGACCCTCTGCCTTATTTTTATCGAAATTTTGCAGTTTAAACCAATGCAAGACTTTCGCTTTAGCTCGCGGTGTTTTTAAATAACTCAGATGAGGGTTAATCCAATCACGGGAAGGTTTGGCCTCTTTTCCAGTTAGGACTTCAACTTTATCGCCTGTTTTTAAGACGTAAGTCAGTGGGACAATATGACCATTCACCTTCGCTCCGCGACAGCGGTGACCCACTTCGCTATGCACGTGATAAGCAAAATCGAGCGGGGTAACCCCCTGAGGCATATCCAGCACATCGCCATCTGGTGTAAAAACATACACGCGGTCTTCAAGAAACTCGGTTTCTATGACTTCAGAAACACCTTGATTCGCGGCCATCTCTCGATGCCAAGCCAAAACCTCGCGCAACCATTCTATTTTGCGCTCATGACTTTCTTTAGATGTAACGGTGCCTTCTTTGTATTTCCAGTGTGCCGCTACGCCCATTTCCGCTTGCTCATGCATTTTATAAGTACGAATTTGCACTTCAAAAACACGACCCTCGGGGCCTCCAACCGCTGTATGCAGTGACTGATAGCCATTCGGTTTTGGATTGACGATATAGTCATCAAACTCAGCAGGAACCTGTTTCCACAGCGTATGCACCAACCCGAGCACTTCGTAACACTGCCCTTCTGATTCCGTTAATATTCTGACGGCTGTCGCATCGTAAATTTCATCTAACAAAACATTTTTTCGCGTCATTTTACGATAAATGCTGTGAATGTGTTTTGAGCGGCCATAAACTGTGAAATGCTCAATACCTAATGCTTTAATATGCTCGTTTAAGTCATCGACAATCAAATTAACAAAACTGTCGCGTTCTAGCCGTTTGGCCTTAAGCCCCTTTGCTATTGCTTTATAATCGTCAGGGTGAAGGTGGCGAAAAGCTAGATCCTCCATTTCCCATTTGATAGCCCCAATTCCCAAGCGATTAGCCAGCGGGGCATAAATTTCCATGGCCTCCGTCGCAATTTGTTGCCGCATAGCGCCCGGCATGGGAGCCAATGATCGCAATACGCATAAACGCTCGGCAAGTTTTATCAATACGACCCGAACATCATCAACCATCGCCAATAACATTTTCCGGACATTATCAAGTTGATGTTTGCTTTGCGGGTATTTGCTGAGAGACTGCAAGTTTGAAATGGCATTCATTTTTTCAATGCCTTTAACCAAACGTGCAATGTTAGCGCTCATCTGTTCTTCAACAATATCTAACGATAATTCAGCGAAATGAACCGTGCTATAGATAATAGCTGCTGCCAATGTATCCTTATCGACCCCCAGATCCGCCAAAGCATCCGCCATGGCCAGGCCTTGCTGCAAACAAGACTGGCCAGTCTCAGTGGTGTGCTCATGACCTGCCAATTGACTGAGCGCGCAGGCGTTGCGAATTAAATCCAGATCCTGGAAATACCCTTTGCTTCCTAGCTGATGTATCCATTGCTCAACATCAATGCTGCCATCAGAGAGTAAAGGCGTGTCAGCTTTTACTTTAACCATGCAGTTATCCCTTTTCGAATAAGGCTATCGACTCCACGTGGGCTGTATGGGGAAACATATCCATCACACCGGCCGCAATCATTCTATACCCATGCTGATTCACCAGGATATCACTGTCTCTTGCTAATGTTGCAGGATTACAAGACACATATACGATACGCTGAGGATTAATCTTATCGATTTGTTTTATTATTTCCAGCGCACCTGTACGAGGAGGATCAAGTAAAACTTTATTAAACTTGTATTCGCGCAGTATTGCAAGCGCGGCTGCATCATCTAAATTAGCACATAAAAATTCAGTATTGGTTATTCCATTATTGCGAGCATTCATCTCAGCGCGTTTGACCATGGTGTCACTTCCTTCCACACCAACAACTTTTGCACTATATTTAGCCATTGGTAATGAAAAATTACCCAAACCACAAAATAAATCTAGAACAACATCGTCTGATTCCAAATCTAACAACTTAAGCGCGTGTTCAACCATCAACCGATTCAACGCGGCATTCACCTGGATAAAATCGGTAGGATGGAATTGAAACGTGATATTTTCCGCAGGAATACTGTATTTTAAAAACTCGCCCGTATCAGGAGGATAGAGCAAATAGATACTACCAGGACCTGCTGGTTGTAAGTAGACGCGAAAATTTAACTTCTGCGCAAATTGACTTATTTTTTCCTCATCGCTTTGGCTCAGCGTTGATAAATTTCTAAATATAAGTGCAATATCTTCGTCACCCGCGGCCAATTCAATTTGTGCAATGGTTCGAGGATCATCGAGCGAATCAACCATTTGACGCATAGATTCAATTGCTGCATCTATGCGCGCATTTAATATGGGACATTGATTTATTTCAGCAATATATCGCGGGTTATTTTTTTCACGAAAGCCTACTAATGTCGCTTGTTTTTTTTCTACGTAACGAACACTCAAACGCGCTTTATTACGGTAATGCCAATGCGTAGCAGAAAGCGGCTCTAAAATACTATCTGGTTGGCAATGACCGGTACGTGCCAGCAAGTCGAGGAGTTGTGTCTGCTTCTCACTTATCTGAGTTGCTGCATCCAGATGCTGCAACGAGCACCCACCGCAAACCGAATAATGAGGGCAGCGTGGTTCCACGCGGTGCGGTGACGACTCAATAACTGTTAATGTTTTTCCTTCATCAAAATCTTTCTTTTTTAACGTGTATTGGAAAGTTATTGTTTCATCAGGTAGCGCTCCCTGAATAAACGTGGTTTTACCATCAATTCGGGCAATACCGCGCCCATCATGACTGAATTTTTCTACTTTGGTTTGAACAGGTTCTGCAGGTAGGCGTTGACGTCTTCTATTCATGTATAAATCCAAAAAAATAGGTGTATGTAGTGTATGTGTTAGATGATCTGACGATTATTCCCTTCAGCCACTCTGGGAGTCGATGACAAACAGTAATGGGTGGGGAAGGCCAGGCACCATCTCCCGCAAGGGGAGAAGGAAACCCACGGAACATAAATTCCATTCATCTTATGTCATTGCAATGTTGCTAAAAAAGCTTCCACTTCCTTAGGTGACAACTCCACAAACTCTCCACGAGCCAGTGAACGCGGCATGTACAATTTCCCATAACGTATGCGAATTAATCGGCTAATTTCCATTCCTTGCGACTCCCACAATCGTCGGACTTCACGATTACGCCCCTCACTCAACACCACGTGATACCAAGAGTTAGCACCTTCACCTCCGCGAAATTCGATACGTTTAAATTTGGCGGGACCATCGTCCAACTGCACGCCTTTCTGCAAAATAGTGATTGTATCAGGACTGACTTGGCCGTGGACGCGCACTGCATACTCACGTTCTATTTCATGCTTGGGGTGCATTAGACGATTAGCTAATTCACCGTTATTGGTAAAAACCAACAAACCTGACGTGTTAATATCCAAACGACCAACCTGCACCCAGCGTCCTTGCTTTAAATAAGGAATATTATCAAACACCGTTTTAGCATGCTTAGGGTCATGCCTACTTGAAATTTCACCCGTTGGTTTGTTATAAAGTAAAATTCGAACAGACTGTTTTACTGCTAACGGATTATCTATTTCCCTACCTTTTACAGTAATTTTATCGTCCGCGGCTGCACTATCACCGAGTTTGGCCTGCGCACCATTAACATACACCAGACCGCCCTCTATCCAGCGCTCCATTTCTCGTCTGGAACCAAGGCCGGCCTGACTTAATATCTTTTGTAATCGTTCACTACTCATAATTCTTCACACTCAGTTAGTATGGTTTCAGCTGAAATCGTTGGTAAATCAGTAAGATTTTTTAAGCTGAAGTAATCGAGAAAACTCTTGGTGGTAACATACACCGCCGGTTTTCCTGGAACATCGCGATGACCTGCGATACGAATCCATTCTCGTTCAAGCAGCGATTTTAAAATTGAGCTGCTTACAGCAACACCGCGAATATTTTCAATATCAGCACGGGTTACTGGTTGACGATAAGCGATAATCGCCAAAGTTTCTAAAAAAGCGCGGGAGTACTTTGCCGGCTTTTCAATAAATAAACGCACTATCCATGGGCTATAGCGCGACTTAGTCTGCAGGCAATAACCGCTTGCCAGCGATTTTAGTTCAATAGCTCGTCCGATGTAATCTTTTTCTAACGCCACAAGTGCTTGTTGTAGCTGCTCACGTGTCGGTTTTTGATGTTCATCAAAAACATCTATCAGTTTATCCAAGTTAAGGGGTTGGTTGCTGCTCATTAACAACGCTTCAACCACTAATTTTAATTCCAATTCATCCATGAGACGCGGCCTTTATATGAATGGGCGCAAAAGGCTCTGTTTGCATAATCAACAGCAACGATTGCCGTGATAATTCCAAGACAGCCAACAAAGTAACCACTAGCCCCATGCGCCCTTCTTGATGGGTAAATAAAGCAGAAAATTCAGTAAAATGATCGGCCTGCAGCCGCTGCAACACCATGGCCATTCGTTCACGTACCGACATTGGCTCGCGCCCAATCTGAAGATGGCCAAGCTGAATATCGCGTTGTAACAAACCACACATCGAGGTTATTAACTCTGACAAGGCCACATCAGCATGCACTTTGTATTCTACGCTATTGAGCCCACCCTCCGTAGACAATTGTACCTGAAATAGATCACGCTCATACCTTGGAAGCAGATCAATCAACGTCGCTGCTTGTTTGAACAGCTCATACGCTTGCAAACGCTTCACCAACGTCGCCCGCGGATCTTCATCAATTTCATCACCTGAATGCGAGAAAGTAACGGGTAACAACATTCTTGATTTGATTTCAGCAAGCACGGCCGCCATCACCAAATAATCCGCGGCCAACTCCAATCGCGACTCTCCCATGAGCTGTATATATTGCATGTATTGCTGTGTAATCAGCGATATTGGGATATTGAGAATATCAATATTTTGCCGACGAATTAGATAGAGCAATAAATCCAGCGGACCACTAAATGAGTCCAGCAGCACTTCCAAGGCATCTGGGGGTATAAACAAATCAGTAGGAACGTCGGTATAAGGGACGCCCGCAACAACAGCCAATACATCTTGTGCAGAGGTTTCGGCTACTTCCATCAATAATCTAACCCCATGACTTCGCGAACATAGTCCAACGTTTTATTTGCTTCTTCTCGTGCTTGCTCGCTCCCCTCAGCCACAATTCGCTTAACAGAGCCTAAGTCGTCTTCATATTCCTTGATGGATTCTTGGATAGGCTGCAATTCACGGTTAATTGCATCAATGACAGGCCGCTTGCAATCAACACAACCAATACTGGCTGTACGACATCCATTTTGTACCCATTCCTTCACTGACTCATCAGAATAAACTTTATGAAATTGCCATAAGGGACACCGGTCTGGTTCACCGGGATCAGTACGCTTCACACGTGCTGGATCGGTCGGCATGGTTAATATTTTCTTCTCAACTGCTGCAGGCTCTTCTCGCAAATTAATCGTGTTATGATATGACTTAGACATTTTCTGACCATCAGTTCCGGGCATTTTTGCATTTTCAGTGAGCAATAATTGAGGCTCAGGTAAAATTATTTTACCCGATCCATCCAGATAACCAAGTAAACGCTCCTTATCACCGATGGATAGGTTGGGTTGGTTTGTTAGCAATGCACGTGCCGTGCTCAGCGATTCATGACAACCATCTTGCTGAAACTCTTTACGCAGCTCCGTATAGAGCTTGCCATTTTTCTTGCCCATTTTTTTAATGGCTTCATTGACCAAGGTGTCAAAATTTGGCTCACGACCATAAAGATTGTTGAAACGACGCGCAACTTCGCGAATTAGTTCAACGTGTGGCGCTTGATCCTCACCAACTGGTACAAAGTCCGCTTTATAAAGTAATACGTCGGCACTTTGCAGCAATGGATAGCCTAGAAAACCATAGGTAGATAAATCTTTATCCTGTAATTTTAGTTGTTGTTCTTTGTAGGTGGGCACACGTTCTAACCAGCCCAGAGGCGTAATCATCGACAGCAGCAGATGTAGTTCTGCATGTTCGGGCACCCAAGACTGAATAAAAAGACGGGATAAGCTAGGATTAACACCGCAGGCCAACCAGTCAATCACCATTTCCCAAATGTATTTTTCAATCAGACTGGGATCTGCATAATCTGTAGTTAAGCCATGCCAGTCAGCAACAAAGAAGTAACAATCATACTGATGTTGCAGTTTCAACCAGTTTTTAAGTACACCGTGGTAATGACCAAGATGCAGATGTCCGCTGGCTCGCATTCCCGAAACTACACGCTTATTACTACCGAATACTGACATTTAAATCCTCTAAAAAAATAAATACCGAACTACCTGAAAGGCTCGGGATCACCCTTCCCTTCACGGAGAATCACGGGATATTCTCCCGTCAAATCAATCACCGTTGTCGGCTCTTGTCCACAATTACCACCGTCTATTATCAAATCAATCTGGTTCCCCAAAATATCTTTAATAGCTTCTGGTTCACTGAGTGGTGCGCTAGCACCCGGTAATATTAACGTCGTACTCATTAAAGGTGCATCAAGGCATTCAAGCAGAGACAACGTGATTATGTTTTCGGGTATACGCAATCCCAATGTTTTACGTTTGGGGTGCAACATGAGCCGCGGCACTTCGTTGGTCGCATTCAAAACGAAGGTATAAGCACCCGGTGTAAATGCTTTTAACAAACGAAATATGGTATTACTCACCTTCGCGTACGTGCTCAATTGCGACAAATCACGACAAACCAGCGTCATATTATGGTTTTTGTCGAACCGTCGTAATTGACGTATGCGCTCCAGTGCGGCTTTGTTGCCTAAAGCGCAACCGAGTGCATAGCCAGAATCCGTGGGATAAACAATTACCCCTCCATCTTCAACAATACCCGCTGCCTGACGTAACAGCCTAGCCTGCGGATTATCAGGATGAATTGCGAAAAATTGACTCATAAACGTCCTCTGCTTAACTTAAATAGTCCATTGATGCCAAATCGGCGTACAGTTTAGCGGTAATTGTCGCTGTTGGCCAAGCGCTATTCGTGATATAGCGTCGCCATGATAATCAGATCCAGTTGAAGCCAATAATCCAAAACGCAAGCAAAGCCCTGCCACTTCATTAATATCACTAACCGTCATCTCACCGGAAACAACTTCTATCCCAACACCGTCAGCGTCTTTAAATGTTATGATTAAGTCATGCAGTTTTGAGCGGGTCAATGAATATTTTAGCGGATGAGCAATCACGGCCTGGCCACCTGCTTGCACAATTCCTTCGACTGCAGCGTCTACACTGATCCATGGGGTTGGCACGTATGCAGGCTTTCCACGTCCGAGCAAGCGTTTAAATGCGGTTTTGGCATCACGAACTACACCCGCATTAATGAGAATTTGTGCAAAATGGGGTCGACCAACACGTTCATGGCCGGCAATTTCACATGCTTTTTTATAGGCATCATCGATGCCAAAAGGAGTTAAACAATCTGCAATTTGCTTGGCCCTTAGAATGCGGCTGTCATTTTGTTGTATTATTAATGCTTTCAGGCCAGCATCGTCGGGGTTAATGTTCAACCCGATGATATGGATATCATTTTTTTTCCAACGAACGCTAAGCTCAATACCGTTAATGATTTTAAGATTACTATTTTTCGCAGCCTCACGAAGGGGGGCTATTCCGGCGACAGTATCATGATCGGTGAGTGCCAGAATTTGCATATTCGCCGCAATTGCTTTATCGAATAACGTAGCTGGGCTTAGTATCCCGTCAGAAAAATGGCTGTGGCAGTGAAGGTCTATCATAGATCCGTTATGGGAAAGTTAGTTGAACGTTTATTGATACAAACAATCATTATACTCAATATAGTTCAAAATTGCAGGATATTTATTCAGGTGCACACTACTAGACGAAAACAGGATTAAAGTTGATTTTATTGATGACTAACATCAGTATTCAAAACTTGATCGGCTTTGGTGCTCATGGCTTACTTATCGTCGCAGATCGCGCGCTGATTACAAACAACATGCGGATATTGCACAACCTGGACGAAAGGCCTACATGATAATTCTCACTCAACCCACTGCAACCATTGTAAACGCCACAGTTCATAAAGAAATATTTGATTATCTTCCTGAGTCAGAAATGGCTCTATATCCTGAATGGCTAATGAGCGATTATTGGCAACATATGTAATCAACTCAGATGACACTCCCTCAATATTCCACTGACAACCATTGATAAATAACTGGAGGCTGTCCGCGTAGTATGCCAGACGGCAACAAGCATCTCGCAGCAGGCCCTGGCTAACGTTTAATTCATCAATAAATATTGATAACTCACCCTCTTCTTCTTCGCTAAGCGGCAAGGGTAATTGTTGTTCCGCTTGTTGATCTAGCGACGTCACAAAACAACCAAACCAGGTTTTCATCTGTTCGTCATCGGCGAGTATCTGCTGCATCAGTTGCCGTGCATTCTGCCATGCCTGCTCAGGGATTACCGATAACGCACTACTCTGATTCCAATTTGGATCCTGATAGAAAATCGGTGCAATCTCTTGCTCAGATAAATAATCTCCATAACTGTTTAATATTTCCTGCCCCTGATAACTGCGATAACCAAATGAATAGGTCATGCAATCGTCACTAAGCGATACACCATGGTGGCCCACATGGGGTGGGAGATATAACATATCCCCAGGCTCCAGAATGTACTCTTCTTCAACCGCAAACTTATCCATGATGCGCAATGTCACATCTTTCAAATAGTTATCTGGATTACAATCCTGCGTAGTCAATGTCCATTTTCGCCGCCCTGCTGCCTGATATAAAAACACATCATAATTATCATAATGAGGTCCTACACTACCGTGCTTAACCGCATAACTAATCATCACATCATCAATCCGCCACTGTGGAATAAAGTTGAAATGATCCAACAGGCTAGCAACGTCAGGAATGATTCTATCCACCCCTTGAACAAGAAGTGTCCAATGGGTTTTGGGAAGTGACGCAAAATCCGCCTCCACAAAAGGTCCAGGACGCAATTGCCAAAATGGCGCGATTTCTGGCGTCTCTAACACAATCCGGCTTTCAATATCCTCTTCCAAAGAAAGTCCTGCTAATTCATCCGCGCTTAAAGGATTAACGAAATCAGGAAGCGCCTGACGAATCACTAACGGTTTTTTTTGCCAATATTCGTTTAAGAATGTTTTAATATCGATTGATCTGAAATGAACCATATATAACCTTTACCCTTATATTTTGAATATGAAAACCTTGATTACCTTAAGCTGCATCAAGGCTAAAAATCATCATTAAAATAACGCAAACAGATTGATTGCAAGTGTTCCAAGCTCTCACTTTCATTCACCGCTTTACAAAACGCTACCCTCTGCGATAAATCACGACCATAATATTTCGCAAATTTACGCGCCTGAATTACTGCAAATTTCTCACTATTCAGCAATGCAGCCAGATCGCTGATATGGCTAACAAACAGCGCACCAATTTCTTTCGCTGTAGGCGTGATAAACGGCTCCTGTCTCATTTCAGCGATTAAACGGCCAATCAACCATGGCTGCCCTACTCCAGCGCGCGCAATCATCACACCAGCACAACCTGTTGCAAACATTTTTCGCAGGGATTCAACACAGGCAATATCGCCATTCCCGATGACCGGTATAGAAAGATTTTCAACAAAAAACTTTATCTGCTCATAGTTACATGGCGTTTCATAATCCTCGGTCCAGTGCCTTCCATGCACTATTAAATAATCTGCACCACCTTCACTAACCGCACTGATAATGTCGCGGTTTAATTGATCATTACTCTGACCATCTATTCGAATTTTGATGGAAACCGGTACATGGGTACTACGTTTCATCGCGTTTATTAATTGGTAAATGCGCGTCGGATCCGTCAGCAGACTTGAGCCTGCTCCACGAGAGCGAATTTTTTTTACCGGACAACCACAATTCAAGTCAACCAAATCAGCGCCATAATCAGTAACACGCTTAGTCGCTTCCGAAAGCTCATCTGGATCACTTCCCGACAATTGAAAACAGACCGGACCTTCATTGGGATCCTTTTCGATGAAACGCCGTTGTGATCTTGATTGATAGAGAAGTGTTTTAGACGAAATCATCTCTGTGCATGAAAACGCCGGTTTACTGTATTCCCAAGTCAATCGTCTGAATGGCGCGCAGCTAATACCCGCCAGCGGACCCTGAATAATATTGACAGGAAAGCTTTGTGAACCCAAGCTTAACGAATTAATCAAATGGATAGAGCCTCTTCAAAATTATGTTTATCCTCAGGAAAGAATACGCATGTTGGAAATTACGTCAAATATATCACTAAACGAAGCAGAGATTGAACTAACCTTCATCCGCTCCCCTGGCCCTGGAGGTCAAAATGTTAACAAAGTTGCAACTGCTGTACAATTACGCATTAACATAAAAGACTCACCATCGCTGTCAGATCATGTACGTAGTCGCCTGCTTTTGGTATTAGCAAGCAGATTAACGTCTCAAGGTGAGTTAATTATTAAGGCGACGCGCTTTCGCACACAAGAGCGCAACAAACAAGATGCTCTGCAACGATTGACCACCATTCTGAGAACGGCCGCAATCCCACCTAAAACACGCCACAGTACAAAACCTACCTTAGCGTCGAAAAAACGTCGGGTAACAAACAAGAAAATAACCGCGAAAACAAAATCAATGCGACAACGCGTATCCAGAGATGAGGAATAGCCTCAGCGACAGTTTTGAGCTAAAAACAGAGCACTACCATAAATATTGCGTTGGATTGTCAGGACACAAACCCCATCCGCATTCAGCGAGCGTAGAAATAAAATTAGTTACAGCCATCACCATGACCAGTATAAACGCCAGATGGACTATCGGTTTAAATCGATCTTGTTTTTCTTTAGGTACCGCATATTGAATATCAAAGCCCAGGATTATTGTGGTAAATAACACGATAAGCATAGAAACAATGAATGACCAGGTATACATATGCAAACCAAACACACTAGACCCATAAGCACCAGTACCTGGCACAATATGTAACGCCATTTGCCGCAGAGCGACAAATGCTGTAAATAACGCTGCCAACAAAGCTAATGCATAGTGACTAGGGCGCAAACCATAACGCAAATTCAACAAAAAACCAATGCTGGTGGCTATAAACCCTACTCGTTGTAAAATACACAAAGGGCACGGAAGCTCTTTAAACACGAATTGAAAAATAAATGATAGCACCAATAACAAGGCGATACCGCAGATAGCCAAGGCATTAAGCCATCGCTCTACATGTTTTACGAGAATTCGATGATCCGCCACCCATCCCCCTATAAACTAATATTCAAATGAGTATCGATATGATAAACAAACACGCCGACTGAGATCACCATGCCTACTATGAATAGGTAAATGGCCCAGCGCCGTTGATGAAACCAGGCAAGCAAGATAACAACAATGAAAAGTAGAAATAGCAATACCATCATAAGGTTCCGTCCCTTGAGAATGAACAACAGGCCTCTTTAACGACCTCGTGTATCCTTAACAGAGCCATATTTTTCATACTGCCTGCGGCGAACGAAGTTTACAACCAACATCAATAGAAATCCAAGCACCATCCAAGACAACACAGCACTACCGAAACCATGTCCCATAAACAAACTCGCCAGCAATCCGCCAATCATCATACCGGTGAAAGCACCGCGCCATTTGCTTGGTGATGCTCTATTACTGCTTGTCGCACGATTAGTATTTTTGTTACGTGAAAAATTTGAAAAGACACTGTGTGAGCGATGTGCACTAAATCCCCGCCCACCGCCAAAACCTCTTGCCGCAGCATCATTAATGGATAATCCAAACGTCAGCAGAAGAATAAATACACTTGCGAGAATAGTTCTCATGTCTACACCTTAATGTTAATAAACTGCGATATTGTAACTTATTTGCGAGGCTTTTCCTTCACTCCGCATGGGAAAGAATGACGATGGCGCTATTTAAATAATCCCTCATCTGCTCTATTGGGCTAGGGATGAAAGATAAAACACATCAACGATAATGCCAATATTCATCCTTCAATACCATAAAATAGGTATCTACATAATCAGGCAAATGATGTGTGGCTCGAGAAAACGCTTCTTTCCCCGGATAACTGCCTGCTAAAAAATCAACCTGATATAAATTATCAGCAAATGCGCCGCCCGTGTCCGCAAAGATACCCAAACGAGTAATCAAGGTTCCTGATTTATCCGGATACTGCACCATTAACAACTTTCCAAGACCAAACTGCGTTAAGTCAGCCGCAAAAGTAACCTCCGGATTAACCGTAATTTTGTGATCAGCATCTTTACCATAACCCTTAACGCCATCTACTTGCTTAAAATACCAATAACGATCTTGCTTATAGGGTTTTTTGAGTCGATCGTAAGCTATATTATTACAACGATGGACGTTGTAAGTTCTCACCCCTGCATGTCTTCCAAAATTAGCGACAACAGTCCCTTGAAGCAACGCCGACTCCAGATCATCTCGGCTCAAGTAAGCTAAAACAGGCACTGATTTACCTTTAAGGGTGCCCCTCAATATAGCCTGTTTGCCATATTTAAAACGAGTTAAACCGGGAATTTTATCAGCCTCTTCAAGAGTCAATGCCTGTTCATCTTCAGGTAATCCATATAATGGATAAGACTTGGTTGATGTTGACATGGTTGCCGCACTGGCCAGATGGACGTAATATTTGGTCATTAAAATACGATCATGCGGTAAATTTTTTAATAAGGGCTTCCCTGCTGAGAGGCTTCTGGCTTTAGTAATATCAGGTTGCCAGCGGATGAACTTGAAATGCTGCTTGATAAAACCAGGCTTATTGAGATCCGACTGATGCTGGCATATATATTGCAGTGTCGCTTTCACCTGCGCAAGGGGGATAGGTAATACCTTGCCCCCATGGATAACCTGCGGATCATAATCAGTCCCTTTATTGAGGTAAGCCAATGTTTGCTGAGCCGTTGCACACAACGCTGCGCCATTTAACTGATAACGTCCCTTGAAGACGGGCGTTGCCGCGGTAAATTGTGGCACAGCAAATACGGGCGTATTGATTAAAATAGCCAAAAAAAATGAGCGTAATATATTCATGAGGCTACTGAAAAATGTTCAGCAATACCTGCCACTCTAGACAACAAGCAACAGGTATTGCTAACGGGGTTTATTAATCGTCGCTACCGTTATCGGGAACTACGCGCGTATTAGCGCCATAGATAACCAAAATAGGCTGCTTGTTTTTGAGTTTTATCTTTTCTGCCTGCACAACAGATATAATTGCACCGCTGTTTAATTTGATTACGTACTCATAACCATGGCTGCGATTAATGCCATCATCAGCGGTATTAGACGCTGCAGAAGCAAGCGCATCGGCATTTTTACTATGAAGACGAACAGGACGGATAGAAATGACAGTTCCAGGCACTACTTTCTTTATCTTACCGACTTCAGACGCATCATAATCGCCAGGTGGAAGCTCTTTACTGCAACTTACGAGCAGTATGCAGCAAAATAGAGCTGACAAAACACTTATTAATTTTTTAGAATTCATGTTTTTTAATTCTCCTGTTATGCAAGAAATTTTTGCTGTGATAATAACATGATGAGTCTGTGAAGCAATCATAATTTAGCGGCAACCTGATGATTAAATCACAATAAAAACAATCAGAGAAAAGACCATCATGAACGGCTTAGATTGTAAATTGTTATTGACTTGTATCGTGCATACTACAGACTGTTATTTACCATCGGTTGACTGCTGAAGATGAAAGCATTCTGCGTGTTGAGGATCAACTCGATATTATTGCCACGATTAGCTTATCCAAAAACATCATCACGATAGAAACAGTCTAGATAGTTAAGACGATCGAACAATCGGGAATTCCTTCTCCCCTTGCGCGAGAAGGTGTCCATAAAGGCAGATAAGCATTGCTGAATTAAGTTGCATTTTTCACAAGCCAATCAACCAATCTATGCGTAACGTTGATCATCCGAGCGCAAAAATATCTGCGTAAAATAACCCCAACCTGATTTACCGTGTGCTATCCCAATGCCCGTCAAATTATAGTTACCCATAATGTTTTGACGATGTCCAGGGCTGGCTATCCATCCATCGACCAATTTTTTAGCATCATACCGCCAATAAGCGACATTCTCAGCCCCACCGCGGCAATCTTTGATTTCTTTATATAATCGCTGGATACGGGTATTAAAATGATCGTGCCCAACAGAAACTGCCTTCTTCGCCATATCACGACTATGAATTGAAGCTTGCACCGTAATTGGATTAACCAGTTTCAAGGGCTGTCGATTATGTTTGACACGATATTCATTTATATAATGTAACACCATTTCCTGAAAATGCGCTTCATTTACAGGTATGCTTGCCGGTGCGGCGAGGGTTTGTTGTGATATAAATATTAACAACAAAGTTAACGCGAAATTTCTCAAAATTTTTATTTTAGACATGAATTTGTTTATCCTCGTACAAACTATGCAATTTACTAGCTGTTTTAGCGAGGTGATTTTGGTGAAATATTTCACATTTGTCCAGTTTTTTTTTCAAAACGACGGGCGTGTTGTAACAAATAAAAAAGGGTAGCAAGCTACCCTTTCGTTTCATTAAATAGTAATTATGTTGAACAATAAGCCTGCACAGAGTCCGTGCCTACATTTATTAAATTAACCGTCGTACCAGGCTCTGCAGTAACTGTAATGTCCTGATTAGTCTTCAACGTGACTGACGTAGTTTGTCCCAACGATAAGTTTTTTCCATTCACTATCCCTTTATTTTTTAGGATACTGACTTTAATTTTATTTTTTGTCTGACCATTACATTTAATATGACAAGTAGCATTTAGCGTCCAAAGATAATTATTAGTTAACGACTTCGATTCATTAGGGCTAAGGTTAATTATTTTTGCAGCATAGGCTTGTGTGCTCAATAAACAAGCCAAAAAAGAAATTATCACACACAAAATCTTCGTCATATTATTTTCCTCATGAAAATAGGTAAAGTCCAACAGCTATATCTCAACGATAGGTTGAATTGTACACTTAATGTCTTAAGGATTTATTAACAGATAAAAATATAGACATAAAATGACCAAGAAAACCAAGTAGAAAACGAATAAATGCCAAACACATATATTTGGTTTCATTATGACTAAAGGAGAATGGGCTACATCACTTCATTGGCTCATTGGCCTCTACCGCGACATTTTTGCAGCTGTTCATATTTAATTATTGGTGGACTCACTTTGTATCTGTACCCGCTATGCAATCTTCATCGCATGGCTCTTATCCTATATATCCATTTGGTTCTGATGCCAATTTTTATTCCTTTTAAAACAGGTAGTAGTGATTTAACGTTGACCAATTTTAACACACAGTATACAATTGCACTTTTCAAGGACTGTATCTGCCATATTATTTTCGTATTAAATATGCTTGAAAAATACCATTACAAACTCAATAATTAAATCGAATTTTATAGGGGATAGTTATGAAGTTAAGCGTTAAGTTAGCTGGTTTTATTGCGGCTCTTTTATTATCAGGCCAAACGATGGCGACCACCTGGGCGTCCTACTTTCCGACCAACACACCCGTAAAAGCGAGAGTAATGACGTTAGCATCCTCCCCTGAAGAAAACGAAATTGCTCGCAAACTACACGCCGGATTAGCTAAAAACCAACAGTGGTTCGCAACTTATATGAAAGAACTACAGCCAGGCCAGGAAATGCCCTATCATGAGAATTTTGGCATTAGCAAAAATGAGTATCTAAAGTACATACGCTTGATTGCGCATCAAAAAATGACGCAAACCGGCACGGTTGACATTATATTCCAACAAGAAAAAGATGGCACCATCAAAATAAAAACCAAACAAAAATCCCCCATCAATGGCCTGATTATCAATCAATCTTCGGTCATTACTCCATTCGGTAAAACAACACAGTATTCACCTACACATAACGCCAATACGCGCAGCGCCACAGGGCAATGGAAAGGCATTGAGTGGAGCCTGGATGAATTTGACGAACGCCTACTTGAAAAACATGGTTTCGACAAAATGGTAGGAAAAGACATCAAGCTTGCAGTAGGTACGCTAGAAAAATCAGGAGAGGGTATTCTGTCTTATACGGTTAAGGACCTTAATATACCAAAAGGTAAAAAAATACAAATTTCATACGTAATCTATTACCCATTAGTAAAGTAATTCAGTAAATATCTAATCAGAATACATTTTTTTTAAGGAGTTATGATGACAACCTCACCTTACAACCCTACTGCTCCTGGAGCTATTGACTCCTTGAATGAAGAAATAGACAGTGATGCTACATCACATGCATTAAATGGCATTAGCATGCAAATTTTAGGTGGATTTCTCATGGCTCTCGGTACGACAGCCGTTGCTGTTGCTTTTGTTACACTCAATGCAGCAACCTTCGGCACAGCGGGACTTACCGTTGCCACCGTTGGAAGCGCGTCATTGTTGAGCGGCTACTGCTTTTTTGTCGCGGGACAAATGAGAAACAGCATTGATAATGATGATGACGATGCTGATTTAACTGATCCAGTGGAATACCATCTCGATTAAAGAACAGGCTTGTGAGGACGACATCAAAATTCAATTTTTAGATTATTTTGACCTGTACGAACACCTTGAATATTAATCCTATTTCCCTTAAATTAGTATTTATAAAATTAAAATATCGACTTTAAGCTAAAGATTTTCCAACAGGAGACGATAACAATGCTAAGCAATATCGAGGATGATGTTATGGTCAACCAATCTGAAGTTTCTGGTTCTTGCAACAACTCACAACAAGCTACCACCAACGATTTATCAATCGATTTCCTGGAAAGCCTGTGCATTAGTGATACCAAGCAACTGATTGCTCTGAAAGAGCTCATCTTTAATGCGCCCAACTCCAATCAGGCAAAAATTCAATTTATCAAAGAAGAAATAGCTGCCGGCCGATATCAAACTGACAGCAATCTTATCACTGCAAAACTAATGGAATACAACCATACAATGCAGCCCGAGATAGCTTGATACCAGGCCATCACTGACCTTATTAAGATAACTATCTTGACTGCATCCGTAGCGCGCCATCCAGGCGTATTACTTCCCCATTCAACAGGGTATTTTCAATAATATGAATAACCAATGCGGCAAACTCGCCTGGCTTACCCAAACGTTTTGGAAATGGTACGGTCGCGGCCAAATTATCTTGCACTTCTTGCGGCATATTCAATAACAATGGTGTAGCAATTAAACCTGGCGCAATCGTATTTACACGTATCCCAAATTGTGCCAATTCACGTGCTGCAGGCAATGTCATGGCAACAATACCACCTTTCGATGCACTGTAAGCTGTTTGGCCGATTTGTCCATCGTAAGCCGCAATTGATGCGGTATTGATGATCACGCCACGTTCTTGCGAGTCACCCTCAACGGTTAAACCAGACATTGCGACCGCAACGACGCGCATCACATTAAAGGTTCCAACCAGGTTGATGTTGATAACCTGCTTGAATTCATCCAATGGCATAGCGCCATCTTTGCCAACCATCCGCCGAGCAGGTGCAACGCCTGCACAATTGATGCATATCCTCGGCACGCCAACGCGAGCAATCGTCTCGGCAAGCGCTTGCTCAACCTCATCAGCAGAACTTACATCACACCGAACAGCGGTATTAGATGCAGCATCAATCTGTTTATCCCAAACAACAACCTTTACTCCTCGCAGACTTAATGCTTGAGCACAGGCTTTACCCATTCCTGATGCACCACCTGTTATTATGGCAATTTGACTATCAATATTCATGAGCTTCTTCCCTGACAGCGCGTTAGCGCAAAAATGACTTACTGAGTGCTTTAAACTCCGGAGTCCCGGCCTGTCCTACCCATTCAAAAAACACCATCTCTGCAGTAACCAGATGGACCCCGGCATGCTTCATGCGCTTCAACCCGTATTTATGATCAATTTCATGTCTGCTACTGACCGCATCGACCACCACAAACACATTAAACCCAGCTTGATTCAACTCCAGAGCTGTTTGCATGACGCAAACATGCGTCTCAATACCTATGAGTACCACTTGTTTTTTATTCGTGTCACGTAGGTATTCACCAAATGACGGCTCCCGATAGCAGGAAAAATGAACTTTACTGATGCCATGTTCAGCCACGAATTGGCTCAATGGGTCTACCGTATGCCCTAAACCACTAGGGTATTGTTCGCTAACAATCAAAGGGACACCAAGCTCAGCGGCCAAACGCATCATCCATTGACAACGCTCCACTAACACTTCCGACTGCAATACATATGGCGCCAACTTCTCTTGCACATCGACTAGAACCAAACAGGATTTTTCCTTTTGCAGCAGCATGTCATGTTCTCCTTTCTTATTAAACGATTGCCAACAACACTGCTGTTAAATACTGCCCCTCAGGAAAGGCAGCCAACGTTGGATGACAACTTGCGGGTCCAAATACACCTAAAACACGCACTATCTTACCTGCAGTAAATGCTTGTGCGCAAACTAGCTCGCTGAATTCCTGCGCCGAAAGCGCCGAGGAGCAATTACACGTCATCAATAACGAACCTGCCTGCATATATTTAAATGTTTCGCGATGTAAAAAACGATAATAATTTTTAGCGCGTTCTAAATGGCGTTGAGACGGCACCAACTTCGGTGGGTCTAGAATTACCAAATCATAATCACCGGCTTTTTCCAAATAATCACGCGCATCTGCTTCGATAAATTCAATCGAATTTAGCTTGTTTAACTGTGCATTACGCCTGGCTAGATCAATGGCCTGCGCTGAGCTGTCTACTGCCGTAACAGCCGTAGCCCCCGCTTTAGCCGCATGTAGCGCAAACCCGCCGGTGTAGCTATAAAGATCCAAAACGCGTTTTCCAGGTGCCAATGCCGCAATACGTTGATGATTTTCACGCTGATCAAGAAAAAGCCCCGTTTTTTGCGTATTGGAAAAATCAACCTGATAGATAACCTCTGCTTCAAGGATCTGCTCTGTACCCGTACTCTCTTCATTCGATACTTCCTGCCAACCATCTTGCGCCAACGGTTTGGGCTGCGCCAACCAAATAATTCGATCGGTGGGTAGAAGTTCATGCAGGCACTGCTCAATGTTCTTTTTATGTGCCTCAACCCAATAGGCAGTACTTGATACTACGCAAGTCTGGTTGAAACGATCGATAGTCAGCCCGGATAACCCATCGCCTTCGCTATTACATAAACGATAAGCGTTCGTAGCTTGATTTGGCAATTTAATACTTGCGCGCAAACCCAATGCCTGACGCAAGCGATACTGCACGATATCCATAATCGAGCTGGTATTAATCGACTCAAAAACATAGGCCAATAGGCGAACACGATAAAGTGAGTGTTCGTTATAAACGCCTGTTCCCAAACGTTCACCCTCAAAACTAAATACATCAACAAGTTGGCCTGTGATTAAATCGCCCTTATGGCGCATGATAGCCTTTGGAAATACCCATGGATGCCCGCGTCGAACCGCGCCTTGTTTCGCCTTTTGTAAATAAACCTCTGCTCTCATGATATTTCCATACTATTAAAAGTGGGCTAATCTACAGCACAGTAGGATGATACTGCAAGAAAGCCATAAAAAATGACAGGATTACTATGAAAACAAAATGGAGTTTGCTTTGCATCACCGCATTTACTGTCTTAAATTGCATACCAGCTTCTGCTGATCCCTGGTTTACCGGACCCCTGCTGGCACCATCAGGCGTAAACACCGCACTGGGTAGTTTTAGCCTGGAAACGTATGGTTATTATACTCAAAATATTGGTGCCTATAATCGACACATGAAACTAAGCTCTACCACTGCCAGCTATACTACACAAATCAGCCCCACTATTTATTATGGCTTAGCCGATCGAGTTGATACAGAATTTAATCTCCCTTATGCGATAAATCGTAGTCAAAAAACAGCAGGCAGATATATTGGTGATGTTTCTGCTTTACTTGGTTTTCAGTTACAGGAACAAAAAGAGGCACGCTGGCGTCCCAATATACGACTCACCCTACAAGAGGTTTTTCCAACTGGACCTTATGAGCAGCTAAATCCAGCGAATAAAGGCACAGACGGCACCGGACTAGGAAGCTATCAAACTGAATTAGCACTGAATTTCCAGCATTTGATTTCGTTTAGCGAAAATTATAGTTTGTGTACTATCTTATCCCTGAGCTATTTGAACGCCCAACCGGTTCAAATCACCGGGCTAAACAGTTACGGGGGGAATACAAAGACTCGCGGTAAAATAAATCCTGGCAACTCAATGAGCATCGATTTGGCTGGGCAATTGAGTCTGACCAAAAATTGGGTTGCAGTGATGGAAGGCTACTATATTATTCAGCAAGGCACAAAATTCCGAGGATTTACTGGCGCTGATGCACGAGGCTTAGCACCGGCAATCGGCTATCCTGGTTATAAAGAACTCTCCCTGGCGCCTGCAATCGAATATAATTTCAACGAAACTTATGGAATTATTGCAGGCATGTGGTATTCAGCCAACGGTAAAAATTCACCGCGGTTTAAATCGACAATCATTGCATTTAATGCTTCTTGGTAGCATAGGCTAGGGTTAAGAATTCATGATACTATTCTTCCCTTTCACACCGAAGGACTGAATAATGTGGTTTAACAATGCGCTTATATTTAACTATGAATTGGATAAAAAAACTGATCTGACCGCTTTGCTCAGCGATGAAATAATGAAACCCTGCCCACCCCATGCTCGTTTTATTTATGGCTGGCTACCTGCCATTTCTGATGAGCTAGTACAAGAGATAGCCGGCGGATCGCTTATTTGTATGGGTAAAGAAGAACGAATTCTTCCCCGAGGCGTGATTAAGCGCATATTGGCAGAGCGCATCCAAACGTTGGAAACACAACAAGGGCGCACGGTAAAACGCGCCGAGAAAGCGCAACTCGCAGAAGATTTGGAGTTTGAACTGCTGCCTAAGTCGTTCACTCTATTAAAGCGTTTACCTGCCATACTGGATAGCGTAAGCAAGCGTCTAATCATCAACACGGCGAGTACGAACCAAGCGGCTCAACTGACATCTATGTTACGCAAGTCAGTACCCGGATTGCATATCGAGCCAATTCAATACACCGAAAATCTAGCACTGCGCCTTACTGAATGGATCAACAATCCATCCTCACTACCCGCCTCATTTCAGCTTGCCTCCGATTGCCAACTCATCTCACTAACAGATGAAAGCAAACGATTCAGTTGCAAAGGATATGAGTTACCTGCTGAAGAAGTATTAACATTATTGTCACAAGGCATGGTAGCCGCAGAAGTTTCAATTATCTGGAATGAGCGCATTCAGTTCACATTAACCCAAGACTTGACCATTAAGCGCTTGAAATGCTTGGACTATCTCACGGATGAATTTAACGATGTTCGCCAGCTCGAAGAAGAGCTCCTGCAACAAGACGCAGCACTCACCCTACTTACAGGTGAATTACGCTCACTGGTTAATGATTTGCTTGCAAGCGTTGGGAGTGAGGCAGGTGAGGTGAATGTGATTAAAAAAGAGAACGTGCTGGAAGAAAGTCCATTCTAGATACGTTGGGTTGCATTCCAAAACCATGAAAAGCAGCAAGTAGGCTGGGCTGTAAAGCCCAGCAAGCAATCAGACCGCATTACAATTTTCGAAAAATTTATGGAGCTAGCCGCCTAAGGTCGCCCGGAGTATTTTCGTGTGTCGCTTTCAAAAGTTTTAGCAACAGAACCTTTGTTTTAATTGCAACTCCCTCACACTTATTACGATCTTTTTATGATGGTTTTAAAGGAGTATCTTTTGATGTCGCCACGGGAGACCCTTTTAGTAATTTAACACGGCGGGATGTAAATAAGCGAAAGCCATCCATTGAATCCAAGTTATTGTTTGGTGTTTTTAATAATTCATCAAGCGGTTCTTTTCTTTCTGTATTAATCCCCTGGGACGCGTCCATTTCATTATCTTCTTTAAACAAGACTTTGCCACAGAGCAAGTTGTCGCCTTTAATAGGAGCCGCATAAATATTTTTATCGCACGCCTTGTCTTTCTGATACCCATTTACGGAGTAAATCTCTTTAAGACCAAAGGGATTCCAAAAAACACCCTTATTAATCTCACTATTTAATAAGTCCAAGAAGGCTTTTTTATTTATTCCTTTTTCATTATAAAAAGTCTTTAAAATGGCAATGCATTCATTTATTTTTATTTTTGCTGCCTTGAAATGATTAAGATCACTGCCCATATTATAATCTTTATTAGTTCTGTCTCTTAAATTTTTCATTGCAACAAGCACATCCCCTAATTCCAGATTATCAGAATCTCTATCAGGCGAAGAAAAGATGCGATCTGAACCGTCTATTCTGAGGTAATTATGTGCAACACCCTCATATTTATTAAGAGGTATCCTTTGCTTGCCACCCGGTGTCAATCCAACAGTTTGCTGGTTTTCACGGTGCTTGTACTTAAAGCACTGTGTGCCCTTAGGAGGTGTGGCCAGTGTAGCTTTAGCTACAGATTTTACTGACGCTTCTGTTTTTTTCGATTCTGGTGAGGCTATAGGGGACTTAAACATAGATAAACACCCTTCCATAATTAATTCATATAATTATTATACGGTAAGTACATATATTAATCAATCATGAGGGTGGAAAATGATTTACTTGCCAACGTTGGGAGCGTGGCAGGTGAGCTGCGTTTGACTTTAATAAAAGACAATAACTTATTGGATGATAGTCCATTCTATATAGGTTGGGTTGCAGTTTTTGCAACCCAATATTCGCTCTCTACGGACGGCTATGATACGTAGACTCATAAACAGCCAATGCCTCATCAGCAGCCTTATTCAATCCCATTGCTAAATTAGCACGGTAAAGTAAAGCCAGCGCTGGTTGCGCACTAGGAGCTTGCTGATACGTCTTAATCAAATAGCTAGCGCGCTCTGCCGCAGCAACGTACATCTTACGCTCAAAATAGTAATCTGCCGTATTCAATTCGCGTTGTGCAAAGAGGTTACGCAGATAAATCATGCGCTGTAGTGAGTTGGCTTTGTATTGACTATCAGGAAATTGTTGCACCAACGTAGAGAAATCAGAGTACGCTTGTGATTGAGTGCCCGGATCACGCCAGGATTCATCAATAGGTAAAACATTAGCGATAGTGCCTCGTGTTTGCTGAAAATTCGCCAGTGCCTTCATGTAGTAAGCGTAATCAACCCGTTTTGCACGCGGATAAAGATGAATGAAACGCTCAGCGGTAGCCGCTGTAGAGGGATAATCTCCCTTTTGGTAATACGCATTAATCAGATCAAGTTCTGCCTGCTCCGCATAATCATTAAAAGGATACATTGTTTCCAATGCTTCCAGTCGTTTGATAGCGCTGGTGTATTCTTTTTTAGCTAACTCTTTTTGTGAATCAGCATATAACTGTTTCGCAGGCACGCCCTCAAATGGGTTATGATCTTCATCATCACCCCACCAACTTTTGCACGCTGCTAGCGATAACACCAAGCCAAGCATCAGTAGCACTTTAATCTGTTTCATAAACATACCTATAAATCATGGCCGCGATATATTTCACATTACAGCAACCACTTGAAAATGAGGCTCATTATACCCGTTGAAAGATATTTTGCGAACAGTAAGTTTCATAGAGAAATTAATTGAAATATTGCTTTAAAACAATTGCAAACAATTTTCAGTTACGATAATATTCGCCTCGGAGAGATGGCAGAGTGGTCGATTGCGGCGGTCTTGAAAACCGTTGAAGGGAAACCTTCCCAGGGTTCGAATCCCTGTCTCTCCGCCAAATCTTAGTTGTAACTCATTGAATAAACAAACATTTGCTAAATTAATTCTTCTTCAGGCTAACTTTTAGGCTAACTCTCTGCAAAAGTTCAAATCAATTTAATCTTTAGAGAACTTATGGAAAGCCAAATATTACCATCTAAAGCTTTATTAAAAGACTTTAATGAAAAGAGATACCCTAACGACAAATGCATGTATCCTGGCTGTGTTGAAAAACCGATCCGCTCCCACACCATATCAAAGTCATCTATTCGAAAACTAAATAGCGATACCATACAATTAAAAGTTGTTAACAATAATATATTCGACAGGATTAAAAACTTTGATAATCGTAATTTTTTCAATGAATGCCGAATCAGTAATGTCTCAACCTTTTATGGATTTTGTAACGAGCATGACACCAGCTTGTTTAAACCTATAGATCAATTTGATGGGACAATAACTAATGAGATTGCATTGCTGTCTCATTATAGAATAATTTGCTTTGGTTTAGATAATATTAAGACTCAATTCCTGCAGGAAGAATTCCTCAGAATATCCCAATATATTGGTTTCGCGCCGAAAAAAACCCATGAATTTCTTAGGAAATTGAAAAAAGGTTATTTCAAAAGAAGACTGGATATAGAGCTTGAAGCCTATTTAGCTCGAAAAGAGCTTTGTGAAACGATGATAATAAACAAGAAGTTTAATAGAATTAATTATTATAGATACTCTGGCAGCAAATATAACCCGCTAGTCAGTGGTCGATGCGGTGCTTTTTTCCACCACTTTAATAGAAAGTTACCAAAGGGCTTTTTACATCAAATGCCATACATAACTTACACCTCTCTTCACAATGGAGATTCCACTACATTATTGTTTACTATGCTGGATATCGATATTGAGTATTATCCAGACTTAGTTACCTTTACTGATCCTAAAGATTTTCATAAACGCTTGGAACGATTGTTTTTTGGCCATAGTGATTTTTGTATTTTAAATGAACCCACGAGCGGATCAATTGACGAAATAGCAATTAAAGAAATCATTCATACCGATATGGTGTTAACTTAACAGTAGAGTTATTATTTATCGCGCTTTGTATGACGTTTGGATGTGTGCAAGTAATTTGTCAGCAACGTCTACCGGACAGTTAAAAATTATCTGTTATATAGTGATTCTTATAGCCTTCAATATCCGCCACCTCACTAGCCCAGTGTTTTTCCCATGCTCCCGGAGAAAATTTTTTATTCCACGCCAAGAGTAATTGATGTTGAGCGGGGCTAAGTTCAATATTATATTTGTCTGCCATAAATAAATTGGCGCGTGCGACTATGCCCTTAACTTTATCATCTGGTTCAACCTGATGTAATTTTTTATCAATATTAAAGTGACACCCATAATAACTCATCGATTTTATATTTTTTGCGTACGGTAAGTTGGAGCGTGCTTGATTGATTAATCCTTCCGCTGGCCATAAGTTATAAAGCTCAGCCTCTTCTTTTTTAAATAAAGGATCAATTTTAGAGCAACATCTCCTTCCTTTGTAGTGTTTACCTTTTTTAACACATAACTTTTTCTGCCAACATTTAAATTGCTTACCAAAATTTTCTGCGGGCATCATGTGTTCCCATTCAACACGATTTGCTCGTGTTATTGGGCGAGCGGATTCCATATTACAGCTTGCTAAATCAATACGGTGGTGTTTATTATAACTGCATCCACAGTAGAGCGTTTTTTGATGTAATGAAAAAATTTGATCTGCTTGATATTTTGCTTGTTGAAAGGTATGTGGTGGACTAGCTAAACACGAAAAACTAGATACTGTAAGACCAATGGCACCCATAATGCTAGGTAAGCCTCTCATGCATAATTGTATTGATTTTGATCTTAAATTTCTTGCGTAATGTTTTTTATTACAAGCAAACAAAATAACTTTAATACACCAATTTATATTCATTATTTTTTCAACAAATTAAATACTCTAGAGAATCTGTCTTTCATCCACGATGAAAGAGGATTTTGATCAGAGAGAATGGCGTATTTGAATGCATCCTCATCAGTATTCATTGTTACCAAACTGATGGCCGCATTTTTGGATAAATACTTATGGTGCATAGACAACTTTCTGAGCAGGACTTCTGCTCTTAAATTGTGAATTGCTTGACTTAGTTTCTCGCTCATCATTGCACCAGCTTATAAAAGTGCGACTCGATAGAACGTAACATCGCTTTATACGTATTTTTTTGGTCAGAGGGGGTGTCATCTTTAGCAATAACAAAAAAACGACAGTTATTTTGTTTGCTCCACTGATACAAAGGACTAGTCTGAGATAGGAAATCTTGCTGGTTCATATTTTGATCAAAATGAATCGTATTTATTGGTAGCAATTTTTGATCATTAACTCTACTTTGAACTTGTTCATTATGGATAATCAATCCATTTGAAGTTAGATTTATTGTAAAAATATACTGAGGTTTACCAGTTTTAGAGTCTGCCCAACATGCGGGCATCTCTGTCCCTTTACCTAATCGCTCTAACTTAGTCTGTGCATTTGCCAGTTGTCCTTTTAATCGTTCTACTTCAACGACAGCTTTCATTTTTTCAGTAACAACCTCAGCCAACTTACCTGATGAATTTATAATTTGTGCAATTTCTTTCGCGGAATGATCTTTTAGAGTGGTGTTATTTAAAGATTCTTTTATTTCTTTAGTGTATTGAGCATCTGCAACCAATTCTGACATAATTTCTTTTATGGATTTATTCGATGTGTTGGTTTGGATCGTGCTCTTAATGACCTCAAGCTCTTTAACCTCGGTTAAACGTTTACTTAGCTCGTCTTGTAATTTTTTAACTTTTTCTGCTTGTGCTTTCGATCGTGTTAACTCTTGAAATAGGTCATCAAATTCCATCTGACTAGTTGAGCTTTTTTTCAACGCATCCAGTTTTATTTTAACTTGATTTAACTCGTTATTTTCGTGCGATAATTTAGAGATTATTTTGTTCTTTTCTTGTATAAGAAATGAAGTTGCAAGCAAAAGGCAAAATATAATCAAGATTGAAATCTCAGCCATCGTAAATCCAAGAATGAGTCCTTTACGATAAGCGCGATTTTGATCAAGTACTGGAGTTGCCATGCTTACTCTCCCATAACCGCAGATGTTTGAGGCATGATTGTGAATTCATTTCCAGCTGATATATTTTGAGCCAACGAGTTTGTCATAGAAACAAGTGATTGATGAACGTTTTCGGTATATTGGCGCGATCGATTTAATTCTTCAGCAAGTTTTTCATTATGTTGTTTGGTGTTATTCACTGTTTCAATTAGTGATTTTTCTAATTCTTGAAAGGTATGCTTTTGGTTTTCAATGGACTGCTGAATAGTACTATTAGTTGTAGCTGACGTTTCTGCTAATAAATTATTAACATATACTTGGGTTTGCTTTTGTGCTTCACAAAGTACAGTGACTTGTTCAGCGGCATCATGAAAAGCTTTACCTGAATGTTCGAATTTAGAGCCAATGCTATCAAAAGTTGAGAAAATTTTGCTGATCTTATCGCTTTGATCATTCAAGGCATTAACCTTTTCATCTAAAGTTCCACTCGCATTGATCGCATTTTTTATTAACCTAGTCAGTTGTCTTACGGTCAGTTCATCACCTTTAACTCGATTTAATATTTCTTCTCCTGCTAATCGAATTGATTCAACGGCTGGAGCTAGTTTATTTTCAAGTAGATTGCTTGGTGGATTAATCTCATCTATACGCGAAAGCAGTTTTTCGACGCTAGCAATAAACCCATCTGTTGTTTGCTTAAGTTTCTCTGTATTTTCCAGAATGGTGCTATGAGAATCAGTGGCTCTTGTAATTATTGTTTGCGCCAAATCTTCAAATCGATTGCCATAAGCAAGTATGACCTCAGATGTTTGTTGTTGAGCTGCAATCAATGTTCCCTTCATGATATGAGTTACTTCTAACAAATCAGTACGAAGACGTGTTGCAGCACTTGCAAGCTCTAATCTGGCTTCACGTTCAATCTCAACCGGGTCATGTCGCATTTGATTAAATAAAATACGTAAAAATAAGCCTGAAATGGTAGTCGCAAGAGCAATACCAAAATTTTCAATAATAGTGGTACTCCCACCCTCACCATCAAATTGATAGAGCGCGAAAGCAAGACTAACTAATGTATATAGGAAACCTAAATAATATAGATTATCACCCGATTGATCTTCGCCTAGACGTGCACGAAGACATACGTAGATCATTGAAGCATATCCAATCATCACGCACACTGGAAACAGCGTAACCCATACCTGAGAGATATGTAATAATTTTAAACAAGAAATCCCCAGAAGTCCGAAAAAAAATGCAACCATAAATCCAAACTTATCAAAAATGTCTGTAATTTGTTGTTTGACAGGAAGGTTAAGTTTTTTATTTATAAATAATTGGCTCTTAAACATAGAAGTTCTTATCCTGTAATCGAGTAGATTCGGTTAATTGTTGCGTGTTGGCCATCAAAAAATTCACGCCAAAATTTTATAAATTGTTTACCCTGAATATTCTTATTGTTCATTTGCCGAAATAAGAGAATATCAATATCCACATTACGAAGATCCGCGTGAATTTTTCTAAAATTGTTACCGCTTTTTTCTTGCTGGAAATTATATTTTTGGTGATACAGATCAAACTCATGAGTGTATTGCAGCATATCCGATGCAATAATTAACCGACGTTGCTGCGCATCCTGATTGTCAGGATGATTAAATGTACTGACTGCTATGGATTGAATGGATTCAAAAATCGGGGATTCTTTTGATGCATGAACATCAGACAGCGAACGTAAAATTTTAGTTAATGGTTTATCAAAATCTTTTTTCCATTTATGTTCAATACGTTTTGGATTCTGATAATATCCGTTAGCTTCCGCCCCCCTTCCTGGATTACAAATGCGTAATATCGGACGTAATACATGTGCCTTTGTATTACTAATTACATAAACCTCAAGTTTTCCGTTCTTTGGAACCTCATCTCTAACCTTTTGCAATTCATTACGTAGAGATGCTTGTTGAATAGGGTTCAGTCGATCTGTTTCATCTATTAGTATGGCGGTTATAGAAGAATTCCCATTAGTGGGACAATAAGTTGATGGATTTATTTTTTTATTAGAGAATGTTTGATATTTATATAAAGCGACCAAAGATAGCACCGTCACGACAACGAATATAATTAAAAATATGCCAAAGATATCTTTATGATTTTTTTTCTTATAGCGTCTATTTTTTCTACTCATTCTTCATCCTCTCTCAGAATGGTATCTAGCAAGGGAAAACGCTTTTGAATTAATGTAAACTCTGAGTGCATATTTTCCGTTATTTCATCTAAATTTTTATAAATTGATAGAACTGCTGCATCAAGACTTTCTTGGTTTTTTGAATATAAAACAGGGCTCTCTATTGGATTTGGAGATTGAAGAATAAAAGGGTCATTAAAATAACAAGGGGCTTCGGATGTCCTTGAGGCTATGTTGGTTTCTCTATAGGTATTAATTAAATGTTTTGCACAATTTTGTAGATATGGAATTCGTTGGGCAAATGCATTGAGTAACCCTTGTCTATATACAACAATATTATCAAACTCTGCTCGCCGTTCAGAGAAAACGTTTTTTGATAAATGAATACTCTCTATAGCTGTATCTTTTATTTCCCGAAGATTGTCTATTATTTCAGTATAATGCGTGGAGAAATCGTGAAGAGCTGAAACATATTTTTTTTCTAATTTGCTATATCCAGGGTAACTATCATTCATTTTAAAAGCATCTAGCGAGGCAATTATGGAAAAAATGAACCCAATACCAACCATTATCCAAGACAAAAAATCTTTTAGATCCAATGGATTTCCAACAAACGATAGGACGGCAGATGTACTGGCAAAATCAGGATTGTCGCCTGCCAATGCCATACGGTAATGTGCTACAAATAAATTAAAAGTAATCGCAAATAAGGTATAGATTAATATTGTAAGCCATCCAAATACGCGCCATCTGATTTTGATATTATTAACTTGGGGATAAACAAACCTTCCCACACTAAGACCTACGCATATATTCACAAAGGCGATACCAAGCGCTTCCATCAACCCGCCTAGTAGTCCACCATCAAGGCCAGTGGAGAAAAAACTGGCATTTAACAGACATTCAATTAAAAACAGAAAGCCAACGACTCCCCAATGCCATATAGGTGACTCTGGATAATGTGCAACTCGATTTAATTTATTGATTTTTTTAAAGTCTTTTCGTTCTTGATGTATATCTTTGACATGCTGCAAATCGCGCTCAAGATGATTAATCCCATCACGTGCTTCGGCTTCAAATTCAGATTTTGCATTTTCAGCAGCGCTTTTTATTTCAAAAACTTTATTATCTAAGCTAAGAGCAGTTATACGATTGTCGTAAGCTTGTAATTCACTAAGTAATGTTGAATAGCAGCGATTTTTTTCTGCTTCGATAACATTAACGATCTCAGTTTCTACAGTATCTAAGTCTTGTGATTTTGTGTTGGGTAATTCTAATGTACCACGTTGCTGAGCTTTTTCTTTTAATTGCAATTGTTGAACCATGACATCTAGATCAAGTTCATTAAACACCATGGTTGACGGGATATACTGGTTTGGTCGTTGGCTTAAAAATTCTTTTATTTTTGCAAAGGGTTTCATGTGAAAAGCTTACCTAATGATTAACAGTACGCTGTACGACAATTCTTCCATGCATATCGCAATAAATTTAAACCAGCCTATAAGTATTTAAAATAAATAACAAAAAAAATCCTAGTTGATCATTTTATCAGCGAAATCAAATCATTGTCAAATTTATGCGCACAATATATTTAGGAATCCTATGCATTTGATTCAAATATGTTTTACTTGTGTCTTTTTGATTCTAAATTTAATAGATTAAAATAAAGGAACTAGTAGTTATTATGGTTGTGGGTTTAATTTTGTCACAGAATATACTGCGATCATCCATTAAATTAGCTCAAGGAGTCATATGTAATAATGACGCACTACTTCTAACAGAGAATGTTGTTACTTTTAATAGGTCTTCAGCACAAACTCTTAATCATTAGGTAAGTCCTAATTTTTTGAATAGTACTACCTTGTCTTCTTTGTTCAGATAATTAAAAAATTGAATTAAATTAGCCAAATCGTCAGACTCTGCATAAAAATAAGCGACAGGTAATTCGAGCACTGTAGCTATTCGTTTTAGGGTTGAATAATCAGGAGTATGTCTTCCCATCTCATAATGATTCATTCGTGCACTTGCAGAAAACTGATCCATGCCAGCCTCAATCCCTAATTTCTTCTGAGAATAATTAGCAGACAAACGCGCTTCTTTCAGCCTTTTACATAAAGGAGACTCACTCATTCTAAACTCGTAAAAAGATATTCCAAGCTTAGAGAATCTAAGTTTTTTCAATCCCTAGATACTTAGGAATCCTATACATTCAACAAGAAAAATAATATAGTTTGCGTAATTTATGCGTTTGAAATAAAAGACCGAAGATAATCGTGCTACGAGGTGAATGAGGAATTTTGCTATTTAAAGAGAGTTAATCAGAGTTTAAGGTATGAATCGAGGGAAATAATTCACCGACCTCAATATTCAAACATTTAGCAATCTGAATGAGATTAAGAGCAGCAACATTACGTTCTCCTCGTTCAACACCACCCATATATGTTCTGTCCAGACCTACTTCAGCAGCAAAATTTTCTTGCGAAAAGCCTTTTGCTTTGCGGAGTTCTCGGATTTGAGATCCAAGTTGTATTAGTGCTGGATGTTTTTTTCTCATCCCTTAAGCATAAATTTGGTATACTCATCGAACCACGGACTATAAGTATCAATCAGCGATACAATTCTACTTAACTAGTTAACAAACAACTTCATATAAACAATAACAATAATACAAAACGGATTTGTCAAAATAATTGGTGACTAACGAGCTTCAAGCCTTAGACCTTCAAGTTCCAAGTTAATAGTGCACAAATTAATTGAGTAATAATCCATGAAAATAAAGTTAAAATACATCTTCCTTAGCCTTATTCCCTCACTAATATTAGGCCTCGGAGTTTATTACCTTATAAGTCTTTTAAATGGTATGGGGAAAGTAGAAAACACATCCCTCATATGGTTATTTATAGGCAGCGGCATGTTTATTTTTCAATTTGTCTCAAAAAATAACGGTCAAAACATCTTCGGTAGGTTTCTCAGATATGCAGCTTATGAATGCTGGATTTCACCCTTTTGCGCTCTTATTTATACAATTACATCAATATCTCAAGCAAAAAACAGTTTGGGTAGTGCAGGGGCAATAGGCGCGACAATTGGTGGAGTTTTCTTAATCCCTATTTTTATAGGTGTTGGTGGTTTACTCGGCCTTGTTCTTTATCTTCTCAGTAAATCAATCATGAAAAACAAAAATAAACACATACAAGAACCTCTTGAGAAAACACAAGAGCCTAAAGAAAAAATAATAGATGCTTCACAATGGACATGTCCTGCACTTGTAGTCCTTATTCTTATATTTTGGATTGTGCACAAATCAACTGAAAAAACGGAAATAATCACTAACATATCGAACACCACTCCGCAGAGAGGCTATGTGCTTAACCCCAAAGAACTACAAGCTTTAAATATAATCTTTAAAGACGAGGAAGAGAGTTTTGCAAAGGGTATTTCATCTATGCTCGAACTTCTAACAGCATCCTCCAAACAAATAGCTAAAGACTACAATGAAAATGAAGTTGCAGCTGATCAAAAATACTTTAAAAAAATGATCAGGCTTTCAGGGTATATTGAAAGCATTAATAGTGGATTAGGTAATGAACCTTATATTACCTTAGATGGTATAAATTCATTTTTATTACCTCAAGCCCACTTTAAAAATGGTAATATACTCAAAATTTCCAAGTTACATAAAAGACAAAAAGTGTGTTTAGTTTGCAAAGGTAACGGTGCGGTTATAAGTATACCAATGTTTAATAACTGCCAATTTGCCAAAGATTATGCTGAAAATGAAATTATGAAAATAAAGTTAGAATTGGAAGATTTTCTACATGGCAAAAAAACCACATCCGAATCGATAGCAGTTGTTGCCATTTTTACGATTGCTACAGTAAGAGCATTGCCAGAAACCTCGGCTTGTTTTTCAAACAAAGCATCCAAATGTTTAAAAGAAATACGAGAGGTTACACACACTCAAAATTTTATCAAAATAATAAAAGCGGTAGTTACTGAATTAAAAACCTTAGGAATTCAGACCCCAGAGAGATTCAACACATAAATCCTAAGATGTAAAAAGCAAGATATGACAAGACAACAAAGTGATGCTGATTTCAATCTAATTTGACAGCTAACCGCAAGAGGTAGTTAATATTAAAAAATGATTATTGAAATTAATAACAACATAAGAATCTGGAAAGAATTTAATCCCATTGAATTATCTATGGATAAAAACCTATTCAATTCAATTGATACTAATCGTAATTTAGCGAAATTAGGATTTAATAAAGAACGAATTGAAATTAAAAATCGCTGGTTTGATGTGTTAACCCCGAGTGAATTAGTTCGAAAACGAAACAAATCTGATGGTTATTACAGAATTGTTTATATTCAAATAAATATGGACAACGCCGAATATTATATAGGTAAAGCTAATCGCCCCAAATGGTCTGAATTAAAACGATATCAAGGGTCAGGATTAAAATTTGCAAATAAATTCAATAAAAATTCAGATAAATTTGTACGTTTTTATATCGCATCATGCGAAACCGCGGAGGAAACTGAACTACTTGAATCAGAACTAGTAGATTCAGAGCTTTTGTCTGATGAAAAGTGTCTTAATCTTGTAGCAGGTGGAGGTGGGACAACTATACGTCCTTCAATTGCGGAAGCAAGCGAAAAAAAGCGTGATTATATGAAAAGCCATCCTGAACAATTTCAACCAATGCTTGAAGCATCCAAATATGCTTTTCAATCAGGTGATAGCCCACCTCTTCGTGCACGTAATCAAAGGATTAAGGAAGTCATGAATGACGAAAAGTATCGCGAAATGACTAGTGAGCGAATACAAAACTGGATAGCAGAAAATCCTGAAGAGTATGCTGAAGCCAGAAAAAATAATCATGATGCAATTAAAACACCAGAATGCCAAGCAAAACGAAAAGCCAGTTTTGACAATTGGGTTAAGAATAACCCAGAGGAATATCAAGCTTGGCAGGAGAAGCTAATTAACTCACGTACAACTCCAGAAGCTAAAGAAAAACGCAAAGCCTCACTAAAAGAATGGAACGAAAAAAATCCAGAAGAAGCCAATATTAATGTAAAAAAAAGAGCTAAAGCAGCCGCAGAAAAATTAAGTAAATCGGTTTGCATGATTGACTTACAATCTGGAGAAATTTTAAAAACATTTCCTAGCCAGCATGCTGCTGCTAAATGGCTAGTAGAAAATGGTAAAGCCAAAAATTTGAATTGTGTTTCGTCAATTAGTTCTGTCTGTTTACGAACCCCCTGCACAACCGGTTATGGTTATCGTAAAAAGGCTTATGGATATCACTGGCGTTTTGCATTGGAAATTCAACTCAAGAATTAACATGTTTGGTTGGTTTTGCTAGCTGTGCTGTCATATTATGTCAAAACTCATTTGTTGAAATTGTCAGATTAAATCTAGATTTATACATATTACGCTAGCTAATGTACTAAATGTTAACGGTGTCTCAAAACCGCGGATATATGGCGCAGGCTTAAATTGATCAAGGTTAACGTACAACACCCACCTTGAACTAATTTCTACCAAAGCTGCCAGCTACAACTAAAACGGCGGGTCCTCCATGACCCCATCTGACATTGAATAATAAAATTCCGATTCAACCTTCTGATGGTGGCGTCGAATCTGGGTGTGGTAAATGCACTCCAGAGTACGGGTCAGGTCGCCAAGAAAGTTCACCAGGTTATATGCGGCCTCATCAGACATGGACTCTGGCAGTAGAGCGTCCAGCATCATGTCACGCATGTTCGGTTTCCTCCGTTTTAACTGGCTTCTTTTTTCTGGCTCGCTCGGCTGTCTTTCTGGCACTGTTGTCTTTCCATTCCTTGAGCCGGAATGATTCGGCCTCGATATTGACGATTTCTGAGTGGTGAACAAGTCTGTCGATAATGGATACCACGCAAGCAGCATTGGGGAAGATTTCACGCCATTCATTAAATTGTTTGTTAGTGGTAATAATCGTCGATTTTTCTTCGTATCGCCGAGAAATGATTTCAAACAACAAATCCGCATGACGATTGGAGTACGACAGATAACCGACCTCGTCGATGATGAGCAATGCGGGCTGTACATAACCTTTGATACGACGGCGCAATGCGCTATCGCTGTCGATAGCAGCCAACTCATTTAACATCCCCGCAGCCGTTGTAAACAGTGCGGTATGTCCCTTCAGGATAGCTTGATATGCGATATTACGGGCTATCGTTGTTTTGCCCACTGCATTGGGACCACATAAAATGACGTTGGTCGCATCTTTCATAAAATTCAACTGCATCCATTCCTCAATGACATCCCGGTCACAACGTTTTGGCCAGCCCCAGTCAAAGTCAACTAATGGTTTGAAGCGACCGATGCGTGCACTGCGTAGACGACTGTCCAGGCTCTTTTGGGAGCGATAGGTTTCTTCCCAACAGATGAGTTTTTCAAGCCATGCAGCATCAACTACCTCATCCCAGTGGTTGATGAGGCCGTGAAGCTTGAGTGCTTTTGCGCGCTGCATAAATAAATCGGGTAACATGATTATTTCTCCTCTATCGGTTCAGGCTGATTGAGCACATCGTAATCACTTAATTTATGGGGCTTTACGATGAGTTCATTGATGCGTTTGTCGTCAGAGACAGGCAAGACGACCAGTGGCGGTTGATGTCGCTCATCTTGCCGTCGTTGTAAACCCATCCGCACTGCATTGGGATGCGGTACGCCACGAGCCAGTGCATCTTTCATCGCCTCATCCAGTTCGCTGGCTCCATAATCGTCCAGTAAAGACAACAGTTGGCGGCTCGTCGAACTCAGGGAATAACCATGCAGAGCTGCTGCATCCAAGAAAGAGCCTGCACAGTCAATCGCGTGTGTTAATCGGCTTTGGCCACGATGCAATCGTGCCTGTTTCTTGCGTTCAATGAGCGTTTCAATGTGTTCTGCACATTCTATTTGTTTGGCCTTGTCATAACTGCGAGGGTGTTTCGCGAGCACGGTAGTTCCATCCAGAATGGTCACCACATCAAGCGTGGCGTGAATGGTTAACGTTTTTCGCACATGGTCATGCGGAACAGAATAGTCATTCATATCGAATCGGGCATAGGGTGTTTTACCGATATGCACGGTTTCTATTTCATCGACCGGGTATGGGTTATCGGGGCATTCGACCAATCGTGGTTGCTCATCTTGAAACACAGCGCGGACAGACTTTGTTTTATCTTCGGGACAAGGTCTGTTGGCAGCTTGTGTTTCACACCAATGAATTGCCTGAGCATTCAGATCATCTAAATCGCGATACGTGCGCGCTGCAAAGAAATTATCACGAACATAGCGGATGGCCCGTTCCACCCGTCCTTTTTCGTTGCCACGATAAACAGCACAGGGTCTTGGTTCAAAGTGGTAGTGAGCAGCAAACGCCAGCAAGGTCGGGTTAAACCGAATGGCATCTCCCTGTCGCTCTAATACAGCACTCTTGAGGTTGTCATATAACAGTACGCGAGGCACGCCACCAAAGGTTTGAAAGGCATTTTCATGGCCACGTAAAAAATTTTCTGTGCGTTGATTGAAGTAAAAATGCAAATAAATTTTCCGGGAGTAACTTAATACCATGACAAAAGCCATTAGTGGTCGCTTTGCGAGTCCGACCGTCATATAACCGAAATGCCCCCAGTCAACTTGCGCTTGCTCACCCGGCAAGGTTCTTAATCGTAGATAGGCTTCGGCTGCTGGCCTCGGTCGATAACACGAGATGAGATGGCGAAAATGATCAATCCTGCCGGGATAACCCCGTTCTTGAACCATGGCAAACAGACGGCTTGCAGTCAGGTTTGGATAACGTTGCAACGTATTCAGTACAAACGATAAATACGGATCTATCATTGACGATTGTACGAGGATATTTTTCTTAGGTATGCCTGTTTCTGACAGGACACGTTTTATTGTGCTGTGATGTACGCCTAATTGGGATGAAATCGTCCCCACACGCCATTTTTCAACGTGATAATAACGCAATATATTGGCTTGTAACTCATCTGAAATGCTCATGCTTCTGCTCCTCATTTAGATATTTATCAAGGTGGTCGCGAACAAGACGATAAAGAATGCGTTTTTTTGGGGGCTCCATAACGCAAAAACCTTGAACGAAGCAAAGAAGAGACAGATGTGTGGCATAAATAACATGTTGTCGGGTGATTTACTTGTCTCTTATCCGTCTTTGTTGCCTTGTTTTTAACCAAGAACAGTAGACCATCCGGAGTGGTTTCGCGGGAACCCTGATGCGTCATTTTATTTTTAAAATCTCGTAGCCGTTGCATATAATGACGTTGGCGCAATGCATGATTTAACCTGCCTTTGATACTATTTTGATAGCGACGCCCGGCTTCACGTAACGAATTTTTGCGTGTGGCAATTGAACAAGAAAAACCACAGTAAATATTCCCTCGATCGCAGTGGGTGCAGATAATGACCTGCTCAAAGCAGCGCGCGCACAGAAATAGTCTTGGTGTGGGTTCCATAGCATTCCTTTGCTAATGAAACCTGGTATTTATGTGATCACGTGATAAGCTTAAATCAAGGGACTGGCTAACGTTTGATATCGTAGGCGACCTCTAAATCACGAACGGTATCAAACGGGTTTCATTAGTCCCTTAATTTTAGATTAATTTATCGGATTGTTCTTAATGTGGTCTATGTAGGGATATTTCAGGTTAAATGGGATTAGAGGGATTATTAATGGCCTGCGCCATTTATTCGCGGGTTATTAGCACTGTCTACACTAAAGGCATCCGGAGTGCAGATGCCTAATATCAAGAGTCTATCGAAGAACTAAACTACATTTGCTCGCCTCGCATAATTTGCTGATATATTTTCGCTGCTTCTATAGGACAGGTAGTATTAATACTTAAAGAAGCATTACTTTTACCCGACTTCTCATCAATTAAATGTCCTAATCTTTCGGCATCCTCTATGCTTATACGACCGTCAAAAGCAGCTCGTAATATATCGTCTTTTAATTTAGACGTATCTTTTTGAAATTCAATACCTGTAGATTCACGATTAGCTTTAGGTATTAAACGTTCCATGCACAGGCGCAATGCTGTCACATCTCCTTGCAGTGCAATTTCAATCATTTTTGCTACTAATGCCTCTGCCTGAGGATCTAGCATTTTTGCTAACTCAGTGCGCCTATTAGGCACTCCTTTACGTCTGCCTTTAGGATTCCCTGACTGCCCTTTTGGAAAGGTCATAGCTTGCTCCTAACTTGTTTTTTACAAGTACTTTAACTCACCATTCACAGTTTCATAAATGGAGCCACATAGCGAATATTAACACCGTTTATGTTAATTCTATTTAACGGATAGTGATAAAAAAAACAATATATCTGGGGTACGCTTACCCTCAAAACCATCAAAACCACACTTGTTTAGCTTTTGATGGTTTTGAGGGGTCTATCAGGTGGGTATATATTGAATTTATTCTTTGTGCCAATGATAAATTTCAGTTGGCCGACCACCTGTATCCGCTAACACTTCCTTAGATAAATGCCCATATTCCAACAATATGTTAATTGCAGCTTGTGTTGTGCGGGGTGTTGATAGTCCCGTCCAGCCTTTTTGGGACAAATCACGAGCCTTGAAAGGGTTTGTTAACTTTCCAGCAGCTAATCTCTTTAGTACTGTTTTTGCTGCATCAATTTCGGGTGTTGTAGCATAGCTGTAAATCCGCCGAGCATGGCTTTCAAGATATTCACCGTAAGCAATAGCACGTTGCAAAGCCGCTTCACTAACTGCCCCAATCCCTGAATCACACAGGTGATTAAGTAAGGCTAATGAAGGTATTAATTTACGATATTTCGACAGATGCGAAATAATAGCTGGGTGCTCTTCACCAGAACGTAATCGTTTTTCTAATATTCCGCGCCATCTCGAAAACAATCTTTGTGCAGCATCGGTAAATCTTAAGAACGGCACTCCCCCATAAGAATCAATCAATGCACCAATATCTGAAGAATTCAATCCATTTATTCTTTCCACTAGCATGAATACATTTATTCTTGCAATTTTATTAGGTGGGCGATCTATTTCTTTCCAATCAAGTGAAATATCCGGATAAACCATTAGTCCAAAGCGTTGTAATAAACCGTCTGCACCAGCACTTCCATTCACTGCCTTACTCACATAATCAGCAAGTACACCGGGTTGGATGCCTCCAAGTATCGACACACAAACTGATTCAATACGTAATCCTTTCCCGCGCATGATTCTATCAAAAGTATAGCTTTTGTCTCCATCAGCGGCAGTTAGATAAAAGGATCTTGCAGCCTCTTGACCATGTGCATCAAGTTGCTTCAAAAGGCCGATTATCTCATCAGCTTCTACCAGTATGCCGTTAGGGTTTTCTATCAACAATTCACCCAGCGCCTCATAACTGGCATTGTTAGTTATGAAACGCTTCAAAATAGGCGCATTATTAATTTCTTCTGATGCTAGTAAAGCCCTAATATCCGCATCTTTCTGCTTTCCTAACGCTGCTCTCGCTTTAGTCTTATTTACTGATTGTTGTAATTTGTTAATATTCTCTTGCACGCAATATTCAGTACTTGCGTTATTGAATATATCGAACTCATTTGCTGCTAATTTTTTGAGTGGTAATAAACATTCATTTAAAGTAGGGCTTTTCATCATCCCTGAATTACCAACAACTGCCCCCCATAGGTTCGGAATCACCGTCCAATTATCCTCTTTCATTGGCCGTATTCCAATTTTTCGCCCACAAACTGTAGCCATCATTACATAGACGGCAACTGCTGCATAATCTGGTGGGCATTGCATACGTTCTGAAATATCACAAACATATTCACGTAATCCATCAGGTAAGTAAGAATAATCAAAAGGTAATACTGCGGGTAATTCGGGTAAGGGTTCAGGCTGACACGCAGAAATTAATTGTGTTTTTTCGGACTTTATATATACAGATTGTTGTACTGAGAATGCGTTAAGAATAGTTCGTGGAAGATAGTCATCTCTATCCCATTTTTCTCTTTTTAAACCTGAACTCTGCATTAGCCTTAAGGTACGATCAGCGTCTTTACCAGTCCAAAAAGCTAAATGAAAAGCTAGTGCAGCATCGGCTGAACTTTCATCATATCCGCTTTCGTGACTGGCATCGGGATAAGCTTTAACTAATGCTTCTACATTGCCCTCCCAAAGGTCTTTCAATGATGCTTTATCACCAAATATAGCCCTTGGGGATTTTGAGTTAAGCATGCGCTCTATTAACTTATCATCCTCTCTATCTCCATCACAGTCAGAGTGAAAAATTTTTGCAACTTGATCTGCCCATTGTTGAGCTATGTTTCCATTATTGGTTTCTACTGCTACTGTTTTAGGAAAATAGATCTCAATAGCCTTGTGGAGTTCTTCTGTATAGTCTGTTGCTACATCACCATTTGCATGTATTCCTGTTAATGCAATAAATTGTCTTACAGTGTAAAGCTCAATATTTAATTTTTTATTTTTACGAGCATGTGGTGGAGCGCTCCCCTTATAACTAAAAAAAAGATGTAGGCCTTTGCCTGAACTAGAAATTTCCATTGCTGCTTTGGGAAACATTCTCATTAACTCTAAAGCTATAGGTGTGGCTGTACTATATAGCGGGCGCAAAATCTAGACCATTTTAACAAAAAGTTAAGATATAATTTCTCGCTCAATTTCTATTATCATTAAGCCACGGCACAGCCGGGGACGGCGATGACCGTGACGTGATTCCGGGCAGCTTTTGTTGCCCGAATCCTACACCCTGTTTATTCGAATCACGTCTTCAAATATCCTGGGGTTTGGGGCAGAGCCCCATTACACACAACGGCGCGATAGCGCACCATTTAGTGTAATATTTTTCTATGAATCTCGCTGGGTGTTCGCCCGTTAAGACTTTGGTGCGGTCTTTCGTAATTATAAAAACGGTAGTATTCTCTTATCGCATCCCTTACTGAGACTACGTTTTCCCACTCCTGTAGGTATATGCATTCATACTTTGTTGAGCGCCATAGACGTTCAACAAAAATATTGTCTGCCCAGCGGCCTTTACCGTCCATGCTGATATCAATCTGATGCTTTTTAAGAACATCAGTGAAATCCTTGCTTGTAAACTGCGACCCCTGATCGGTGTTAAATATATCACAACGTGAGTGAGCCAATACTCGCTCAAGCGTTTCCACACAAAAATCAGCCTCCATATTGATGCTGAGCTGCCAATCCAGCACAAAACGGCTGTACCAGTCTATGACGGCGATTAAATACACAAACCCGTGTTTCAGCCGAATGTAGGTTATATCCGTGCTGAAAACCTGACATGGTCGTACAATCTCGACGTCATGTAACAGATATGGATATACCTTATGCTCCGGGTGCGGTTTACTCGTATGCGGGCCTGGTGCAAGTGAGTGTAACCCCATGTGCTCGTAGGCCCATCGTGTCTCATGGCGTTTACATGGCTGATTATGCAAGGAAATATAATCGCTCATTTGCCTTGTACCAAAAAACGGGTATTTCGTGTAAATTTCATCGACCAAGCGTAGCAATGCCAGCTGCTCATCGCTGAACACTTTGGGCCGTGGTGCATAATAAACACTGGAACGGCTTAGATCCAGTATTTCGCACTGTTGGCGCACCGATAACAAGGGATGACGGGTTTCAATCCAGCCGAGTCGATCATCCACTGAACACCTCAGACTTTTTTTTTAGAAAATCATTTTCTACTTTTAAACGGCCAATTTGTTCATATAATTTACCAAGTTGGTTTTCATAATCAGTAGTCTCCGATTTGTTCTTATCACTAAATAAATCCGGAAACAGCGCCAACGCTTGTTTTTTCCATGCATTAATTTGAGTCGCATGGGCTCCATATTTTGAGCTAATTTGTGCTAATGTTAGTTCGGCTTTAATCGCCTCCAGCGCAATTTTCGCCTTTTCTGCTGGAGTGTATTTTTTACGCTTTTCGCTCATTATTGTAACCTTGTTTATGAGCGAGGATTATATCTTAATTACCCTGCTTTAGTGGTCTGAATTTCTTGACCCACTATACTAATATCCCCTGATGTCTCTAAACAATCATCAATGTCGATACAACAAAAGGGGTCTTTATCAGTAAGCACAAATCCAACCCCATAATTATTACCAAATAGCTCAGCAGCGATAAAAGCTTCATTTGCACTCATCCAACCTCTTGGATTATGCGCGTCATCTTTATGAGCAGCATTATAATTAAAGGGGATTTTATCCATTTTCCCAAGATTGTTGACACGAGGGACAAGAACATACCCAATAAATTGATTGTACTGTTCAAAAGCCTTTAATGAGACTGGTAATGCATCCATTTGTAAGTTAATTGTTTGGGGAACTTTTGATATATCTTGTGCGTTTAATGAATGATTAGGCGTTATATTCTGGGTATCCATATCCAGTGCCTCCTAATCTCAAAAACTCTACTACAGGTGTTAAATCACATTCTTTAGGAAATGGATCATCTACGCGTGGATGCAGATTCATTCTTTTAAATATATTGCCATATCGCTCTATGCACCTGCATTCTATGCCTTCTTGTATAAAGGACTTGAAATATTCTCCAGCACCAATAATAGTTAATTTATCTCGGTCAAGAGAAGGCACAATGGCCAGGGAATCAAAATGACGCATGTTATTTTCGAGATAGCGTCGCGGTTCTCCCCATACAATTACAGATTGTAATTGTTGATCAAAAACAGATTTACTTCTCATTTAGTCACCTCTCTTTGAGAGGCTATTTTGCTATCAACCCAGTTAATAACTTCAGACTCTAAAAATACTGTTTTTCGGCCTAACTTTATTGGTTTTAATTCACCTTTTTTTATCAATTCATACAGTGCAGTTTTTTTCAGGCATGTTCTGTAACTTGTCTCTGGGAAATCAATAAATCGCTTGGGTGGGTCTTGTACAGCATTTGTATTGTTCACTATCATTCATACTCTATAGTGGGTCAAGAAATTCAGACCACTAAAGCAGGGTAATTAAGATATAATCCTCGCTCATAAACAAGGTTACAATAATGAGCGAAAAGCGTAAAAAATACACTCCAGCAGAAAAGGCGAAAATTGCGCTGGAGGCGATTAAAGCCGAACTAACATTAGCACAAATTAGCTCAAAATATGGAGCCCATGCGACTCAAATTAATGCATGGAAAAAACAAGCGTTGGCGCTGTTTCCGGATTTATTTAGTGATAAGAACAAATCGGAGACTACTGATTATGAAAACCAACTTGGTGAATTATATGAACAAATTGGCCGTTTAAAAGTAGAAAATGATTTTCTAAAAAAAAAGTCTGAGGTGTTCAGTGGATGATCGACTCGGCTGGATTGAAACCCGTCATCCCTTGTTATCGGTGCGCCAACAGTGCGAAATACTGGATCTAAGCCGTTCCAGTGTTTATTATGCACCACGGCCCAAAGTGTTCAGCGATGAGCAGCTGGCATTGCTACGCTTGGTCGATGAAATTTACACGAAATACCCGTTTTTTGGTACAAGGCAAATGAGCGATTATATTTCCTTGCATAATCAGCCATGTAAACGCCATGAGACACGATGGGCCTACGAGCACATGGGGTTACACTCACTTGCACCAGGCCCGCATACGAGTAAACCGCACCCGGAGCATAAGGTATATCCATATCTGTTACATGACGTCGAGATTGTACGACCATGTCAGGTTTTCAGCACGGATATAACCTACATTCGGCTGAAACACGGGTTTGTGTATTTAATCGCCGTCATAGACTGGTACAGCCGTTTTGTGCTGGATTGGCAGCTCAGCATCAATATGGAGGCTGATTTTTGTGTGGAAACGCTTGAGCGAGTATTGGCTCACTCACGTTGTGATATATTTAACACCGATCAGGGGTCGCAGTTTACAAGCAAGGATTTCACTGATGTTCTTAAAAAGCATCAGATTGATATCAGCATGGACGGTAAAGGCCGCTGGGCAGACAATATTTTTGTTGAACGTCTATGGCGCTCAACAAAGTATGAATGCATATACCTACAGGAGTGGGAAAACGTAGTCTCAGTAAGGGATGCGATAAGAGAATACTACCGTTTTTATAATTACGAAAGACCGCACCAAAGTCTTAACGGGCGAACACCCAGCGAGATTCATAGAAAAATATTACACTAAATGGTGCGCTATCGCGCCGTTGTGTGTAATGGGGCTCTGCCCCAAACCCCAGGATATTTGAAGACGTGATTCGAATAAACAGGGTGTAGGATTCGGGCAACAAAAGCTGCCCGGAATCACGTCACGGTCATCGCCGTCCCCGGCTGTGCCGTGGCTTAATGATAATAGAAATTGAGCGAGAAATTATATCTTAACTTTTTGTTAAAATGGTCTAGATTTTGCGCCCGCTATACTCCTTCGCTATAGTTCTGCGAAGGAGTGTGGCATTAACTAAATATGTGGTTTACGTTCTACCCCCTAGACTGTAATTTTTTTTTGATGCTCGCGTATCCACCCCTCAACAGTACGCGCTTCATACTCTTGTTTACTCAATTTTTCTTTTTCCATAAACTGTTTTAACTTAGGAGAAATGTATGCATATATTTGCGTCACTTTTTTAGTTTTTTTTTCGGTACTTAAATTTTTATACAATCGAATAACTTCCTCTTTGACTCTAACTCTTTCCGCCTCAAATTTTTTTTTACCCTCACTTCCATTTTTTTTATCTATTATCTTTTGTTGTAGTTCTAGAAAATACTCTCTGGCAGTATTGTAATAATCTTGCATTAGTCTTTCGCACATCCCTTTGTCATATATAGTTAAAGTATTACAAATTGCATGTGTTATTAATTCAAAAAGCGCATAATCTGCTGAGTTTTTATTTTTGTTCACAAGACTTTTTCTTGATAACTCGCAAACTTTTTTAGGCTGACAATTGCTATCAATGCATATCTGAAAGTAATTGTTAAAATTAATTTCTGGAAAATAATTTTCAAGCTTCTCAACAACGACTCTTAGTAAGCAATAACCCAATTGATATAAATGAATACTTCCAAATGACTTTGATCGCTCACAGTCCTCTGTTATAAATTGACTTATGAGTATCTCAGATTTAAGCGATATAGAAGCACCATTATCACAATCGTATAATTGTTCATATTCTTGAGCCTTCACGCTATTTTCTCCTTATGCAATTGCACTATTCTTCCTATACCTTTGCAATAGTCTCCCCACGCAATCATTAATTCTCGGCGACGTTCAAATAAATCACTGCGTTGATAAGCTTCCTCAACTTTATCTTTATTAACATGCGCAAGTGCCAATTCAAGTACCGCACTTGGAGCAGTCGTAGTTTCTGCCCCCCAGACTCTAAATGAGCTTCTGAAACCATGAACCGTTACGTCAGGTGCAATTGCATGCAGAGTTTTATTAATAGCCACATCTGATATAAATTTACCTAGAGCTCCAGAGAATATCCGCTCCCCACCATCTATTCGCCATTGCTGCATAATTTTGAGTATTTCAATAGCTTCTTCACAAAGCGGTATTGAATGTTCACGCTGAGCTTTCATTCGCTCTGGTGGTATTGTCCATGACGTTGAATCTAAATTGATTTCACTCCACAATGCTCCTCTCGCCTCACCTGATCGCGCGGCTGTTAAAATGGTAAATCTAAGACAGTATGCAGATAAGCAATCTTTGGTGCGCAACTCAGACATAATGCGAGGAACGTCACTATAAGGTGCTGAAGCAAAGTGGATTGGTTTTTTAATTTTACGCGGAGGTGGTAATACCATATCAAGGTTGCCTTTCCAGCGTGCAGGATTGCGGCGATCACTTTCCTCATGAACAGCCGCATAATCCAATACAGCTTCTAAACGCATTCTTAATCGATTAGCCGTTTCCGTTTTTGTTGTCCATAGGGGCAACAAAATAGCTTTGATATCGGCCAAAGAAATATCAGCGGGGTACTTTTCCCCTATAGCTGAATAAACATATTGAGAGAGTGTGTTTTCCCACTGTTGGGCATGTTTTACGTTACGCCATGTGGGACGCTTGGTTTCAATTAATTCCAAAGCATAATCTTTAAATGTTTTTGCGTTAGGTTCATCTTGCCTATTCAATTCATTAGCAGGATCTTTTCCATTAGCAATTGCTTTTCTCATTAAATCAGCTAAATCACGTGCATCAACCAATGAACGTGAACACGTTGCCCCTAGACCAATTGATATTTGCTTGCCTGCTTTTCTGTATAGAAACACCCAAGCCCTAGAATCCCCCCTAACTCTCAGAAATAAATTCCCGCCATCAGTATGAAAACCATCTGGTTTAGTTGTCACATCTCGTGCAGTTAAAACTCTAATCTTTGCCATACTCATTCCTCATCACTACAGTTCAGGCTAACTTTTAGGCTAACTCTTTGACGCGGATTATAGCAAACTTTGACGAACGAGTGCGAACGAAATATGATTAAAATCGTTGTATATAAAGGGTTTAATGAACTTTGGCGAGTATGTACGAACGTGAAATTGGAGGACTGTCTCTCCGCCAAGTTTACCTTATGAATAAAATCACCTCAGCCAAGATCTAGTTATTTTGACCATACTAATTTAAAACTCAATTAAAAACATAGCCAGTACCATCTGATGGTTTGATGCGCTAATAGCTAAACTCAAGTTTACGGAGATAAATATAACGTTTATCTGATACCCGATGTTTAAACACTCAAAACAATCTGAGCCACAACCATTTATTAATGCGTGTAACAACTGTCTTTGAATTTATGAAAATAATCAAAAAGCAAGCGCAGTCTAGATTGCGCTTGCTTTGCTGTGAACTGATATAAACATCAACAGGTGATTTCACCCTGCTTCTTAAACACCGCATCAATCGCCATCAAGCTTAGTAATAACTCTTTCATACGGTCTAATGGCCAACTGTTAGGACCATCGCTCAGAGCCTTGTCTGGATCGGGATGCGTTTCCATGAAAATACCGGCAATTCCCGCCGCAACCGCCGCACGGGCAAGCACGGGGATGAATTCTCGCTGACCACCGGATACACCATTATTGCCCCCCGGTAATTGCACCGAGTGTGTGGCATCGTAAACCACAGGACAAGCTGTTTCGCGCATGATTTTCAATGAACGCATGTCAGAAACCAAATTATTGTAACCGAAGCTGGCGCCACGTTCACACACCATAATGTCATCGTTACCACAGGCTTTGGCTTTCTGAACCACGTGTTTCATTTCCCAAGGCGCTAAAAATTGCCCTTTTTTAATATTAACCGGCTTATTCAATGCCGCAACCCGTTGAATAAAGTTGGTTTGGCGACATAAAAATGCAGGCGTTTGCAGCACATCGACAACACTTGCGACTTCAAGCAACGGTGTATCTTCATGCACGTCTGTCAGCACGGGCACACCAATTTGGGATTTAACTTTCTCAAGGATCATCAACCCCTTTTCAAATCCAGGCCCACGATAACTCCCCATCGAGGAGCGGTTGGCCTTATCAAATGATGATTTATAAATAAATGGCAATGATAGCTGCTGGCACATTTCTTTAAGGTAACCCGCCGTCTCGATCGCCATTTCCTCGCTTTCAATCACGCAAGGACCCGCAATTAAGAACAAAGGCGAATCAACACCTACTTCAAAACCACATAATTTCATGCTTTATCCTTAAGTTGGGTAGCGTGAAAATCACGCGCGGCAAGAACAAATTGTTTAAATAATGGATGGCTATCACGCGGAGTCGATGTAAATTCAGGATGAAACTGGCATGCAAGAAACCAGGGGTGATCCGCAATCTCTATCATTTCCACCAGGTTATCATCGGCCGAACGACCTGAAATAATTAAACCGTGCTGTACCAACGCATCAACAAATTTATTATTTACTTCATAACGATGTCGATGGCGTTCAACGATTTGTGGTTTTTCATAGACCCGTATCGCCAGCGAGTTGGGCTCTAATTTGCACATTTGCGCACCTAAACGCATCGTACCGCCAAGATCGCTGTCTTCATCACGCGTATTAACGCTGCCATCCTCAGCCATCCATTCACTGATTAATGCGATAACTGGATAAGGGGTTTGTTTATCAAACTCAGTGGAATTAGCATTTGCCAAATCAACAACATCACGAGCAAATTCAATAATCGCCGCCTGCATTCCTAAACATATACCTAAGAATGGCACTTTATTTTCGCGTGCATAGCGGATAGATTTAATTTTACCCTCAACACCACGCTCACCAAAACCGCCAGGAATCAGAATTGCATCCACGCCGTCTAATAACGACGCGCCATGTTTTTCAATGAGTTCAGCGTCAATATATACAATTTCAACACGTGTTTCGGTGTGAATTCCGGCATGAATCAACGCTTCGTTGATTGATTTATACGCATCACTCAGTTCAGTATATTTTCCAACCATCGCCACTTTAACAGTCATGGTTTGCTTTGCCTGCGCATCCACAACCCATTGCCATTCACTTAGGTCAGCAGGTTTCAAGCTCAGACCCAGTTTCTTAACGACAATCTCATCCAACCCTTCGGCATGTAAAATCATGGGTATTTCATAAATACTTTTCGCATCCAGCAAGGGAATCACTCCTTCCTTTTCCACGTTAGTGAATAAGGCGATTTTAGCTCGATCATGGCTCGACAACGGCTTTTCAGAACGACAAATCAAAACATCTGGCTGGATACCAATCGAGCGCAATTCTTTAACCGAATGCTGGGTTGGTTTTGTCTTGGTTTCACCGGATGCAGCAATGTAGGGCACCAACGTTAAATGTATAAACACGCAGCGCTGCGATCCGAGCTCCATACGCATTTGACGAATGGCTTCGAGAAATGGCAATGACTCGATGTCACCGACAGTACCGCCAATTTCAACCATGGCTACATCATAGTTATCAGCGCCCTGCTTAATGCATCGCTTGATTTCATTGGTAATATGCGGAATAACCTGCACGGTTCCACCTAAATAATCACCACGACGCTCTTTTTTAATGACATTTTCATAAATTTTACCTGTGGTAAAATTATTAAGTTTAGTCATGGTGGTGCGCACAAATCGCTCGTAATGACCTAGATCGAGATCCGTTTCGGCTCCATCCTGAGTCACAAATACCTCACCATGTTGAAAAGGACTCATCGTGCCCGGATCAACGTTAATATAGGGGTCTAGTTTGATCAGCGTTACTCGAAGCCCGCGTGCTTCAAGAATAGCCGCAAGTGATGCAGCAGTAATGCCTTTACCTAACGAAGACACCACCCCGCCGGTGATAAAAATATAATTTGTCATAGAAAATCCCGTTGTGATGCTCAAGCCGCCGAACAAGAGGTAGAAGGAAAACGCATGTAAACGGCGGGTAATTTTACCAAATAAAGAACAAAAATGATACTGTATTTCGTATCACGGATCAGGCGAAACCATAATCTGGGTAATTTACAGCATTAGAGCATAAATTACAGGCAGAATAGGAAATACCTCATGAGCCGATAATTAATCTGATTCGGCTTGATTATTGAGCCGAATAAAACTATTATTTAACTCATAACATGAGCCGATTAATGATTTTATTCGGCTCACACGCCGAGGACACAATGAATAACGAACCGTTAAAATGGATATGGCAGCAAGAAAACTGGCCTCATTTTAAATGGCAGGGAACGCACGTTCAGCACTTGCTGCGCCAGGTACGCTTGCAGCAAGGCGTATTGCTGGGAAAAACAGGCGCTATCTCTGATCAATTTACAGTTGAAACAGCACTGGATACTTTATTACAAAATATCATCACGTCTTCTGCCATTGAAGGGGAGCGATTAAATGTTGAATCAGTTCGCTCCTCTCTGGCCGTGCGGATGGGACTAACGGTAAAGACCTCTTACCCTACTACCGCGCGCTCCGAGGGCTTAACGCAAATGATGCTGGATGCCATCAGCAATTTGGATGCCCCTCTGACGCTAGCGCGACTACTGCAGTGGCATCAATGGTTATTTCCTGATGCTGAAAATTCTATATACAGCATTCAAGTAGGGCAATTACGCGGTGATGAGCCAATGCAGGTTGTATCAGGACGCATTGATAAACCCACCGTTCATTTTGAGGCTCCGCCACGCAGCAGTTTAGATGCCGAGCTAATCCAGTTTATCCATTGGTTTAACCGCTCTCGACTGGATACCCCGCTTGATCCCATACTAAGAGCCGCTATTTGCCACTTCTGGTTTGTAACATTACATCCTTTTGACGATGGCAACGGACGAATAGCACGCGCATTAACCGATTTAGCCTTGGCACAAGACGACAAACAAAGCATACGGCTATATGCCATGTCAGCCTCCATACTCGCAAAACGCAAAGACTACTATGATGTTTTAGAAGCAAGCCAGCGCAATAGCATGGATATTACCGCATGGTTAATCTGGTTTCTGGAAACGCTTGCAGATAGCCTACAATCTGCGATTGAAAAAATTGATCGGACACTAGAAAAAAGCCGATTCTGGCAACGGTATCAAGGCATTGAATTGTCTGCCGAACAAACCAAAGTATTAAATCGCCTGCTCAACGGCGGCGAAAAAGGGTTTGAACAAGGAATCAGTGCGTCTCAATATCAAAAAGTAACAAAGGTAAGTAAAGCAACGGCCACCAGACATCTGACTGATTTACTGGCTAAAGGTTGCATCGAAAAAATGCCTGGCGGCGGGAGAAGCACGCGCTACCAGGTTATGTTGTGTCCTCCCGCTAATACCTAATGTATTATTCGTACCGTAGGTTGGCGCTGAGCGGTAGCGAAGCCCAACAATCGCAGCACGGTAAGAAGCCCCCTTGTTGGGCTTCGCTACCGCTCAGCGCCAACCTACAATAACCTGTGGAATTAGGCTATACCGATTTGCAACACCTAATCCAGGCTACTCAGTATGTAATGCATTGCCAATGCGCAATCCACTGCATCGACGCCACTGTGTCCATGTCTTCCGCCCAAACGATCCCAGGCTTGGTCGTCATTTTCGGTAGTTAATACTTTGAATATAACCGGGGTTTCAAATTCCAGTGCTACGCGTTGGCAACCGTCGCTTACTTGTTGACAAACGTAGTCATAATGGCTGGTTTCACCTCGAATGACCGCACCCAGTGCTATAATTGCGTGATAGCGGTTTTGCTTGGCCAAACGTTTGGCGACCAAGGGAATCTCAACAGCTCCCGGCACTTCAACCACCGTGACATGCTCATCACCAAAACCACAAGCATTCAGACGTTTTAATGCGCCCTGCAGCAACTCCTCCGTAATTGCCCGATTAAATCGGCTAACAACAATTGCGATGGGAAAGGGCTTTTGATTATCGGCAGGTACTGCTTTAATGTGTTTCATGAGTAATTCCTATTCTATGGCCAATAAATGACCTAGCTTTTCCTTTTTGGTCTTTAAATAATTGCGATTTTCGTTTGTCTGCTGTATTTCCAATGCAACACGCTCACTGATAGTGACACCATAACGAGAAATTGCCTCGACTTTAGTCGGGTTGTTCGTGAGTAACCGTAAGACATCAATCCCCAAATATTTAAGTATTTGATAAGCGACTGAATAATCGCGATTATCAATCGGCAAACCCAACTTCACATTCGCTTCAACCGTATCATAACCCTGCTCTTGCAAAGCATATGCTTTCAATTTATTACCAAGACCAATACCTCGGCCCTCTTGCCGCAAATAAATCAACACCCCGCCTTCTTCGGCGATCAATGCCAATGATTGCTGCAATTGCGAACCGCAATCACATTTGCATGAGCCAAATACGTCACCAGTAATGCATTCAGAGTGGATGCGCACTAATGGCACCTTGTTCTTCTGTACTGGTGGCTTAACCAAGGTAAAGTGCTCTGAGTCATCAAGCTGATTGCTAAACACCGTCATGCTAAAGTTACCATGTTTTTGCAGAGGAATAACCGAGGTAGCGGTCACCTCGACCAGCTCCTCATGACGAATACGATACTCAATTAAGTCCTTAATCGTGATCATCCGGAGATCATGCTCATGCGCAAATAATGCGAGCTGGTCGCGACGACTCATCGTGCCATCGTCATTGAGGATTTCACAAATCACGGCAGCTGGCGTCATGCCGGCAATCCGCATTAAATCAACACTGCCCTCGGTCTGCCCTGTGCGCTTTAATACGCCACCAGCACGTGCGCGTAATGGGAAGATATGTCCGGGTGAAATAATATCATTAGGCCCGCTGGCGGGATCGATGGCTACCTGAATGGTATGGGCGCGGTCAGCTGCTGATATCCCAGTTGAGACGCCTTTTGCAGCCTCAATAGAGATAGTAAACGCTGTACCATAAGGAGAGCGGTTGGTTACTGCCATCATCGGCAGATGCAATTTATCAATTAATGCATCTTCCATCGGTAAACAAATCAGGCCTCGGCCAAATCGCGACATAAAATTAATCGCATCAGCAGTAACCAGATCGGCAGCAATAACGAGATCACCCTCGTTTTCACGATCTTCGTCGTCCACGAGGATCACCATACGGCCATTCTTAAGATCAACGAGCGCCTGTTCAATGGTGGCAAAAAGAGTTGTCATAATTCAACCTCAATACATGTTAATTTGGGCGAACGCGTCATGCGGTTGTCGCCAGTTTGGACATATCAATGGAACTTAATTGATGTGCAACGATACGTGTCAAATAATCAAATTCTATATTCAGAAGATCACCTGGTCGTCGTTGTCCCAGCGTTGTTTTTGTAATGGTATGTGGCACGAGTAATAATTTGATACAACGTTCTTCCACCGCATTGATAGTCAGACTAACCCCATCAATCGTTATACTTCCTTTGGGTAACAGAAAATTACGGTGTGATGGCAGGAATTGACCAACGGTCATCTCAATATAATCACCCACCGGCGCTACAGTCTGAAGTTGTACTTTAGTATCAACATGTCCACTGACATAATGCCCGCCAAAACGGGTGGTCGCGGACATAGCACGCTCCAAATTGACACCATCACCAGCACGCAGCTCTCCCAGTGTCGTAACAGTAAGCGTTTCAGGCGAGACGTCAAAAGCTAACTGCCCGGTAAAATCAGGCAACAAAGTCAAGCAAACGCCATTGACAGCGATACTTTCACCCGCTTGTAAACCATCAAATTGCGTACGAATCACTAAACGATTAGCATGCTCGCCGCCAATGTTATCGATTACTTCCCCGCGTTGTTCTATCAGACCGGTGAACATGCATTCTCCTGTGTATGCCGCTGCCAGTCGAGAGATGCTATCATATTATTGTCCATTTGCTCCCAATTAAGAGTGTATGGTTGCTTAAAAATATCGGTGTGCTGATAAAGAGAAACAGCGGTCTCACCTAACATCATAGGGGCCAGATAAATATACGTTTTATCAACCAGTCCGGCACGATGCAGTGCACTAAACAAGCTAGCGCCCGCTTCAACCCAAACATCATGATAACCTAGCTCACCAAGGTGCCGAATAACACCTTCGAGATCCAATAGCCCTTCAATTGCAGGAAGCGCATGATAAGAACACGCCGGATGCGCTTCGCCCGATTGATATTGCTCATCATGAAAAACATGACAATGCCTTGCCATAGTCAATACTTGAGCCTGCAGATTGAGCGTTCTGCGGCTATCTATAATAGCCACGGGCTTTGAAGCCACAACATCAGGCAAACGTACATTGAGCAGCGGATCATCCTGATTGATGGTACGCGCTGTTGTTAAAATCACATCGCTATGCAGTCGTTTTTGATGGGTAAATGCAGCACACAATGAATTGGATAGCGTGACGCGCGTACCACCCACCCCCGCTATTTTTCCATCAAATGATTGTGCAATCTTCACGGTGACCCAAGGTTTTCTGGTCAATGTCCAATGGCGATAACTTTGATAGAACGCATCGACTTCAAGCAGTGGATAATGACTGACCTCAACCCCTGCGCCCTTTAACAAATCAGGTGTGTTATTCGCGATAACCACTGGATTCGGATCGCAATAGGCATAGACGACATGCTGTATGCCACGCGCAATAATTGCATCAACACAGGGAGCTGTTTTTCCCCAATGGTTGCAAGGTTCCAAAGTAACGTATAATGTTATTCCAGAGACGTCTTTTGGGAGTTGTGCCAATACCAACTGTTCTGCATGGGGAGTTCCAGCGCCGCGATGCCAGGCTTGTGCTATAATTTTGCCGTCTTTTACCGCGACCGCACCCACGCTAGGATTTGGCGCGCAAACCCCTCGTCCGAGCCAGGCTTGTTGCAAAGCAGCGAGCAGAAACTGTTTGTGCATAATTCAGTCACCATTGAAATGTGCACGTATGATAACAAATTATTCAATTTTTGAGTAGACCAATGGCTCTATTACATCGAAGCTTTATACTATTTTTAAGCCTGCTCTTAGTATTTAGTCAGAAAGCATGGGCTTATTCTCCTTATTCCACTCGCGAATTAGAAGAGTTAGAGCAAGAATTTATTCAGCAGATTAACCAGTCTAACAGCGTGCTACGTAACCCGTTAGCCAACCAATACATCAACCACTTGGGAAAAACGCTAGCCCGTAATGCTCAACTGCAGCTGCCGCATTTTTTCATTGTTAAATCAAATGAAATCAACGCATTCGCAGGCCCGGGCGGCTACATAGGTATCAACTCGCAATTAATTCTTGCAACAGCGAATGAAAGTGAACTGGCCGCTGTAATGGCGCATGAAATGGCGCACGTTCGCCTGCATCATCTTTATCGAATGATTGAACATGAAAAACAATTACGCATCCCGATGATAGCCTCAATGCTCGCATCGATAGCACTGGGCGTAATTAATCCCACCCTCGGCACTGGCGCCCTCATGGCCTCCCTCACTGGGATTGCGCAAGACAACATCAACTTTACGCGCTCCAATGAGAAAGAAGCTGATCGCATCGGTATTGATATGCTGATTAAATCGGGGCTTGATCCACGTGGCATGGCCGCTTTTTTTAAAAAAATGCAATTAAGTTCAAGATATTACTACACAGCCAATATTCCCGCGATATTGCGCTCCCACCCCCTTGATGATGATCGAATTGCCGAGGCTGAAAACCGTAGTCTACATCTGATTAAAAAAAGTTATCCTGATAATCTGGATTACCATTTGTTCAAAGAGTTGGTGCGAGCGTCTGTAGTGAGCGATCAAAAACAATTACTGGATTACTACCAAAATCAGTGCCGTAAAAAAAACAGCGATATTCCTTGTCAGTATGGCTACATACTCGCGCTCCTAAACAATAATCAATATCAAAAAGCAGAAGAACGACTGGCTCCATTGCTGAGTAAATATCACGATAATTTGTATTTTTCCATTGCAATGGCAAAAACGGAAACAGGCCGTCATCAATTTGCCGCAGCCATCGACAGATTACGTGAGTTGCAGGCTAATTACCCTGACAATTATGCCGCCATTGTCTCTTATGCCCAGAGTTTAATGGCCGCAGGCAAAGGCGAACAAGCAGCCAGCGTTTTACTCAAAGGCAGCAGGCAATTCAAACAAGACCTGCCCATCTGTCAGCAGCTAGCCCTTGCCTATGCCTCTAATCATCGCAAAGATTTTGCCTATTTCACCCAGGCACAATGCGAGCTACTTCAGGGATTAAAACGCGGCGCTATGAGCCAACTAAAACTCGCCAAGAAATTAGCCAAAAAAGACCCTTTACTACAAGAAAGAATCAAGGCCAAGATGGAAGAAATAAAACAACTATCAGAAAAATAGGATATAGATACCCATGAAAATCTCATTTTTAGGCGCTACAGAAACAGTAACTGGCTCAAAATACCTCTTATCGTTTGCTAAAAAGGGGAGTAAAGAAAAAAAAATTCTGGTTGATTGTGGCTTATACCAAGGATACAAGGAACTAAGACTGAGAAACTGGTCTCCAATGCAGTTTGATCCAAAAACGATAGATGCCGTAATACTGACCCATGCCCATATTGATCACTCAGGATACCTGCCGCTACTGGTTAAAAATGGCTTTCAAGGTAACATTTACTGCACTTCAGGCACGAAAGATTTATGCTCTATTCTCTTGCCAGACAGTGGTCATCTACAAGAAGAACAAGCCTACCTTGCCAATAAATACCATTTCTCCAAGCATCATCCTGCCCTGCCGCTCTATACGGTAGAAGATGCCGAAGCTTCATTAAAGCAATTCGTGCCTCAGGGATATGGCATGGTTGTACCCTTGTTTGATGATGTTTCCTTTCAGCTTTTTCGCGCCGGGCACATTATTGGAGCATCTTTTGTGCGCATTAAAAGCCAAAAAACCTCTATTTTATTCACCGGTGATATGGGAAGGCCACATGATCCAATTATGAGGGAGCCTAGCGTTATTGAGGAAGTAGATTATCTAGTGATTGAATCAACTTATGGCAATCGCCTTCATGAAAAAACAGATCCAAAAGAAACATTAAAAGAAATTATCAACACCACTATTAAACGCGGCGGTTCGGTCATTATTCCATCCTTTGCGGTAGCCCGTGCGCAAAGTATTCTTCATCACATTTCTGAGTTAAAGAAAGAAAATGCGATTCCAAATGTTCCTGTGTATTTAGATAGCCCGATGGCCATCAACGCCACGGATATGATGTGCAAACACATGGGGGATATACATTTAACCGGAAGTGAATGCTCGGAGATGTGCGATATCGCCACCTACACCAGAACCCCTGAAGAATCAAAAGAAATTGATATCGACCGCTCACCTAAAATAATCATCTCGGCAAGCGGTATGGCAACTGGCGGCCGCATTTTATTCCATCTACAAACCTATGCACCGGATCCCAAAAACACTATCCTATTCGCCGGTTATCAGGCAGGTGGAACCCGCGGTGCCCGGATAGTCAAAGGTGAAAAAGAAATTAAAATACATGGGGAAATGGTTTCTGTGCGTGCAGAGATTCATTCACTAAGTAATCTTTCCGCACACCCTGATTATGAAGAAATACTGCAATGGCTGGGGCATTTTCGCAAAGCACCTAAAAAAATCTTCATCACGCATGGTGAGCCTGCGGCATCAGCTTCTTTAAAAATGAAAATCGAAGAAACATACGGCTGGAACTGTGTGTTGCCGAAATATCAACAAACAGAAATATTAACATAGCAACCAATCTGCAACCTTAAGCTTGATGAAGCATCAGCAGAATCAAGCTTAATTATTCGGGTTTATGAGAAGAAGGCGACTCATCAGTGCTTACCTTTAACTCATTAAGTGATTTTTTTATTTTGTCAGAAACTGTAGCGCCTTCTACCTTGAAGATACCAAACAGTGCCGCAAGACCCAAAGTAAGAACAGTCACAATAATTTTCTTAAACGAATCGTCCATGAAATCTCGGCTTTTAGAAAGCGTCTTCTGTGTATCAGAGTAATTAAATCTAGTTTTAAATCGCTCTAATTTAGCATCAGTATCAAGCTCTTCGTTGTCGAGGATGGCTATCAAAGCATTAACAATATCAAATTTCTCTCCCCCTACCTTAATATCTAATTTAGAGCTTTTTCCATCAGGTAGCCCTGATTTTACCAAGTGCGCCCTATAGTCCTCACATATTTTCTTTAGTTGTTTTATTTTCTCTTCGCGCTTATCCGCCGATTTACTATCATCTTGCTTGGATGGACACATAATTATCACCTTATGCTGATTGCAAATAGCCCACTTCACCGTTGAATACAAAAAATTATAGTACATATACATGGCTCGCGCTTTATTAATCAAGACCCAACTTTTTCAAGCGATAACGCAAGGCACGAAAGCTCACGCCCAGCAGGCGCGCAGCAGCCGTGCGGTTCCATTTTGTTTTTTCCAGGGCGTTAAGTATCATGTCTTTTTCATGATCCAGCAAAGTCTTGTCAAGATCATGACTATCTTCAGATGATTTTTGAACTGTTGTTGATGCTGATGCATGCGGAAGCAATAGGTCATCAACTTCAATGGTGTCACCATTACATAACGTTACCACCCGTTCAAGAATATTTTCTAATTCCCGCACATTGCCCGGGAAAGGATAAGACTGTAACGCCCACATCGCAGCGTCAGATAGCTTCATCGGCTGTCGCTGCTGCTCATTGGCCAAGTTAGCCAGGATATTAGTTGCGAGCATCGGTATATCCGAGGCTCGTTCTTGTAATGTCGGTACGGGTAATTCAATAACATTAATACGATAATACAACTCCTGCCGAAAACGGCCGGCGTTTATTTCTTCCTGTAAATTTTTATTACTGGCACTTAATATACGAACATCGACCGGTGTTTCGTGTAATTCACCAATTGATTTCACCGCCTTTTCCTGAATCGCCCGCAGCAACTTCACTTGCATGGCGAGCGGTAATTCAGCAACTTCGTCAAGAAACAGCGTGCCGCCTTGAGCCGCCACAAAAAGCCCTTGTTTATCAGCAAATGCGCCGGTAAAACTACCCTTTTTATGACCAAAAAACTCTGACTCCATCAACTCACCTGGAACAGCGCCGCAGTTAACTGCAATAAATGGTTTTTCACTGCGTGGGCCATACGCATGGATCAAACGCGCAACCAACTCTTTACCAACACCAGACTCACCATGAATAAACACAGGCGCTTGGCTGCGTGCCAATTTTTGGATGTTTTGACGCAACACCTGCATAGCAGTACTTTCACCAAGCAAAATTTCATCATGTTGTTTAGGGCGTTGAGACATGGTTAAGGCCGTTTTAACCAACGATTTGAGCATCTCCAAATTAACCGGCTTAGAAACATAATCAAACGCACCTGCTTTCAACGTGTTAACCGCACCTTCCACGCTTCCATAAGCAGTAATAACCGCGACCGGCAGTTGCTCCTTATTTTTCTGAAGGTAGCGCACAATGTCATACCCGTCGCCATCAGGCAGGTGCATGTCAGTTAACACCAGAAAATAGTCATTTGCATCAATAGCGGCTATACCTTCCTTGAAGTTGGCAGCCACATCACACGCCAAACCCATTCGTGTAAGGGTTAATGACAATAACTCACGTATATCTGGTTCATCATCAATAATCAGAACTTTATCTAAAGTCATTATCATATCTCATTATTTTGATTCAAAGTAACAATGAAACAACAACCACTTTCTGTATCCGCTAAAGTCAGCCTGGATTGATTGACTTCGCAGAGATCTTTTGCGAGAAACAATCCCATGCCACTTCCGTTTATTGTTGTGCTAAAAAATGGCTCAAAAATGTTATTGCGTAAATGTTCTGGAATACCAGCCCCTCTATCACACACCGCTAACGTCATCTGCTGCGCCTCTTTTTTTACAACAATAGTAATCTTGGCATCACTCTTCGCATCGCGGCCATGCTGAGCCGCATTCTCACACAAAATAACCAAAAGCTGCTCTAACTGACTTTTGTCAAATACAATCATATTTCGTCTGCCGCGTGGTAATTTAAGAGTTATGTCACACTGAGCAACAATACAAAAATCAGCCTTGAACTGCTTAAGAAAAGAAGTTAATTCAATCGGCTCCGGTTTTGATTGTTGCCTCCTGGACATCTGCAATACATTTTTGATCACATTATTCATACGGTTGCAATTATTGATAATCAGCTGTTTCAGCCTGCTATCTTCTTCATTTAATTTCCCATCCTCACCCATTAACTGTACTGCATGGGCAATAATACCCAATGGATTACGCAATTCGTGTGCAATACTTGCAGAAAAACGCCCCAGGGAGGCCAGTTTTAATTGCTGCGCCTGACGGGCAATGTTGGCCATGTCGTCAAGAATAATTAATACTGCTGTTTGATCGGCAAATGATGCCGAGAAAAAATGCACCTGTAAAAACGGTTTATCTATCGTTGTCTGTGCAGACTGATCTTCTTCTTGTTGTTTCGATAAAAACTGCAAATATCGGGTATATAACGGCAAGGATAATTGCATTAAATTTAAATTTTTTTGATCACCGTTCAACTCCAAAAATTGACGTGCAGCGGTATTAATAACCTTCACCTGCATAGTGGTATCTACAAAAATTACGCCATAATGCAGCCGCTCAACAATATATTCATTGAGCCGCTGCATACTGGCTAACTCTTTAGCTCTATCCTGTGCCAGGCTTTCACTGCTGCGCACCCAACTTGCGAGATACCAGGCAGTTAAAGCGGTGGCAAAAAAACCAGCACCGTAAATTCCTGTAGAAAAGAAGCCGCTTAAGTCATGCTCGACTCCTGAAACATATTGCGCCGCGCTAATTCCTAAAAGCATGCAACTTGCAATTGATGCAAAATATATCGCCAAGCGACCAGGAGCAAGAATACTCAATACGGCCACTGAAACGTTTAATAGAATAACTAGTCCAGACTGGATATACCCAATCGCATAAATAAGCAAAACCATGACAACTATGTCGACCGTACCAGACAATATAACTTGCTGTTCAAACTTGAAATGACATCGATGCCAAATATAAATAAGCACCAGGCCAAAAATTAGATAGGCAAAAAGTGAAACTAAATATAATAGTGAATTTACATGGCCATGAATTCCAAACCAAAACACACCAAATAACACCGCAATGCATACCAAACGGTATATATTATAGACCAACAGCATGTGCCATTGCCTTGCCTGAGAATTATTGGTGGCGTATTTTCTATGCATTTTTTCTACCAGGATACTTTTAATAACTATAGGACAGATAAACTATTTTTTCCTTATTCCTTATCAGAGATTGAATGTTGTTTTTCAAATAGCGCTAGTAGTATGATCAATACTCATCGTATTTACGTAAAATACCAAGCAAATTTGAAACCATATTAATATTAAGGGGATTTAACACATGGAAATTAAAGACAGTAATGGCGCAACTCTAAACGAAGGCGACTCAGTAACCGTTATAAAAGATTTAAAAGTCAAAGGCACGTCGACCACGCTGAAACGCGGCACATTAATTAAAAATATACGCCTTACTTCTAATCCAGAAGAAATTGAGTGTCATGCTGACAAAATTAAAAATTTAGTCTTGAAAACCTGCTTTCTCAAGAAGGCTTAATACAGCGTACTCAGCATAGAGTCATCATAAGCACGGATGCTTTCATCTTTTTTCAATTTGCTGATTAAATCAGGATTGGCAATAAACGGCCTGCCGATGGCAATCAAATCAAAATCATGGTTTTTAATGTGATTTTGAGCCTCCTCGAAGCTATAACCACCACACGCAATTAAAGTACCTTGGTAATTGGCGCGGATAAAAGCCGTCATGGTTTTGTTATCCAACTCTGGAAATAAAACTTTATCACTAAAATTCCCAGTATGCACATAGGCTAAAGAGAGCTTGTTCAAACGCTCAAACAAGGTTTGAAATACCAATTTATCGCGTTTATCACCAACAATTTCATTCAAGTAAGCCCCTGGGGACAAGCGAACACCAACTTTATGAGCCCCTATTCGTTGTATACAGGCATTGACTACATCCAGCGGAAATTTGACCATATTCTCAGGAGTGACGCCATATTCATCTTGCCTTAGATTGGTGTGGCAATGCAAAAACTGGTCGATTAAATAGCCATTCGCACCGTGAATTTCAACCCCATCAAACCCTGCTTTCATCGCGTTTTCAGCCGCATTTGCAAAACACACCACAAGCGCATGGATTTCATCTATTGTCGCCGCCCTAGCCGGCCCATAATTTAAGCCTTCCGAACGTTTTATACGCCCAGTCATAACAGTATCAGATGCAGAAATGGGCAGTTCGCCATTTAAAAAAGAGGGGTGGGATACGCGACCAACATGCCATATTTGTAAAAATATTCGTCCATCATCATGATGAACAGCCTCCGTCACCAAACGCCAGCCGTCAATTTGTTTTTGGGTAAAAATGCCAGGTACGTTGTTATATCCTGTAGCGGATGGACTGATAATAGTACCCTCGGTGACAATTAAACCGGCTCCTGCACGCCTTCTGTAATAGGCTGCCATCATTTCTGTGGGACTGTTAACATCGTCCGCCATGCAACGCGTCATAGGCGCCATGACAATCCTGTTTTTTAAAATCAAGTCCGGGCTTATTATCATAGAGGAAAATAGTGCGTTCAAATGGATCATCCTGTGTTGTTTTGCATTGACATTAGTTAAGATGGGATAATAGAATACATTAATTTTTTAGCATAGCGCCATGCACCATTATCAAGATCTAATTCAAATTTTTAATCATTGCTTCGAATCAACTTACAATACAAGGTTGGTTAAAGGTGATAATGAGCCCATTTACCTACCAGCAGATAAAAATCGCCCCTACCATGCTATCTATTTTGCCCATGGCTATTTTAGCAGTGCTCTGCATGAATGTGCCCATTGGTTAATTGCGGGGGATGAACGTAGAAAATTAACCGACTATGGTTATTGGTATGAGCCAGATGGACGCAACGCCGAACAGCAAGCATTTTTTCAACAGGTTGAAATAAAACCACAGGCGCTGGAGTGGGTACTCTCTATAGCCGCAGGTTATCGATTCCAACTGAGCATTGACAATCTTAATGGGGAAGCGCTGGATACAGGAGATTTCAAATACGCTATCCGTCAACAAGTGTTAACCTATCTCCGATCCATGCCACCGCGTGCGACACTTTTTTACAATGAATTACGCCACTTTTATAAGGTTTGTTGACCATTACTCTACAACCCCTAATACCGTTTTCATTTGCCTTTGACAAATACACCCATACAAATTGCTCCTCACTGACTCGTACCGTAGGTTGGCGCTGAGCAAAGCGAAGCCCAACAATCGCTGCACGGAAAGTGCCCACGTTGGGCTTCGCTACCGCTCAGCACCAACCTACACACCTGCCAAAACCAAATAGCATATAAATAAATGCCTCATGATTTATATTCTGGCGAAATCGCAAGATGAGGTATTCCTTCAAGATTAACTTCGCTGTGAGCTCGATTCCTGCCTCTACTACACATGCCATAAATTAACAGTCCTGCCATAACTAATTCAGTAACTATAAGCACACCCTCAGCCTCTTCCTGGCCAGCTTCAGAGGCAGCCCAAGTCCCTAGAGCCAGTCCAGCAACACCTAAAACGGCTAGCGCGATTAACAGCTTCAATTGAAACCCATAATTTGCCTGCAACCCCTCATGAGCCACCCGCAATCCTTGGTGAGCCGATCGCAACATTCCAAAGCCTTTTTCAGTTTCCTCAAGCCTACTATTAACAATTATTAGATTATTAACTGTATCTCCTGGAGCATTACCCGTTTTTTCAGCTGTATTTAACCGGCATCGCAACAATGAATAGCTATAGGAGGTATCATTATGAGATTTATCATCTAACATGCTGTCTAATCGTCGCTCTAAGGCGTAAATATCCAACTCTTTTTTTGCCAGTATTTCATTAAGTGCTTTCCTGCCACCTTGGTCATTGCGAACCTTATAATCAGAAAAATCAATAAGGGGCTTTAAGATTTTATTGCGATTTTCTATCCCACTCAGAACCATGTTCTCAAGAGATATTTGCTCTTTTTTATCAACAGGGGCGGCATACTCGCCGATGATATTTGCAATATCAGGGATGGCAACTTCATATGGAATTGCTGAAGCTACAAAGGATGCTAAGTAATTTCGATACAACTGCGCTGTATGGGTTGTATCCGTGCAAAAATCGATAGTCTCTTGATGTTTACGTGCTATTGCTATATGCACTATGTCCCTGCCCGCATCGTTTTTAGCATCTGGCTTTAATCCATATTTCTCAATCAGCATAGTCATCAATGAACAATGACCAAAATATGCCGCAATATGCAAAATGTTATACCCCTTATTACCTTTCTCTTTTTTATCAAAGCCTAAGTCCAACAACGCCGCAACCATTTTTTGATTGCCAATTTGAGCGGCACAGTGCAAAACCGTTGCGCTATATTTGTCTTTAGCATCTCTATCAAAACCTGAATCCAACAAAGCCTCAACCATCTTTGGATTGCCGCTAAAGACGGCATAGTGCAAAATTGTTCTGCCATCATTATCTCTAGCGTTTTTATCAAAGCCCAAGCCCAACAACGGCTCAATCATTTTTGGATTACCACTTATTAAGGCAGCATAGTGCAAAGCCGTTGCGCCATTATTACTTTTCGCGTTTTTATCAAAGCCTAAGTCTAACAACGCCTTAACCGATTTTGGATTACCACTTAAGGCCGCATAGTGCAGCGGATTAGGACCGCGCCAAGTATTGATGTATTTGAACAATTCAGTGTCATTGATAACAATACCCGTCAGGAATAATAGTTGTGCGTAGTTATAGATATCAACTCCAAACTCACCAAGTTGTCTAATTTTTACAAACACATCGTCTGTAAGCTTTATCGAGGGGTTCATTGTTTGAAATGCACGCAATACTGAAATTGTGTCGTTCACATTTGAATTAGCACGCGTTTTAGACTCACTGTTCGAGTCCGTTGCATCAATGTTTGTTGGTAGTCGTTGAGATTCATATAATGGCGGGAAATATTCGGGGCTATCTTTGCATACATTAGGCATAGCGCTTTATCCTAAATTTATAGCATTCGGCCGTCATACAATGTGTATTTAATTTGCCTATGCGATTATTTATGGGCATTCTGATTTTGTTGTAATTTTGATAATTACAACAAAATACTGCAGAACGTTTTGCGTAAGTCCTTGCATAAATCCAATATAATTCATAGCTGATTTAGCAGTCCCAACACCCCCAATGTCAAACTGAAACAGGCAATAGCCACCCCTATAACCTGTGAAATAATCTGCGATTTTTTATCTGCAAGCTGAATCATTGCCGAAACAAAAAATCCATTTAAACCGTCTGATGACATCATCCCGAGCATAAACACCACGCTAAGCAGAATGGGGAACACAAATCCCGCCATCACTGATGCGGATATGGAAAACAAAGTCACCTGAGTGAAAGTATCAAACGAAAATGCAAATAATGCGCCGATTAACATAATAAAAAATGGATTATATTTTTCACCTAATAATTTTTTGAATAAAAACGTTCGGAAACCGGTGGGTACGATGGACGTATGGGGCAATATATTCCATAGAGTGAGTACGCCAAACAACAGCAAAAAAACAATTGAAATCCAGCTGCCAAACGTTTCCAGCCAGTGTGGTGATTGAATTTGGATAAAACCGCTGGCGATAAGCACGCTCATCAGCATAACAACCAAGCCATGACCTAGTGAAAACAAAACCCCAACAAATTTTGCTAAACGCGCATCTTGTTTTACTGTTCGGGTAATAGAATCAATCGTAGCCAGATGATCAAGATCAAAGCCGTGACGCACGCCCAAAGCAAATGCCATTAGAATTAAAAGCCACCATGAATGATTGATAACGTTAATGCTATTTTCTCCATTTTAGGATAATGTTTATGATTATAGATTAATGGAATTAAAATAGTTTGTCTTCTCAGCTTGAGGGACAAAACGAGCCCAAAATCATGCATGAACTTTCACTCTGCCGCGCTATTCTCGACATCATCAACGAGCACGTTGCAGGAAAAAAATGTACGCGCGTCAAAAAAATAACCCTCGAAATCGGCCAACTGGCTGCCGTCGATGAATCAGCCCTCCGTTTTGGCTTCGAAGCCATCACCAAAGACACCCTTGCCGCACAGGCTGATTTAGATATTATCACCATAGAAGGACTAGCCATTTGCGACTCCTGCCAAAAAACAGTTACTCTTACGCACTATTATGACCCTTGCCAAACCTGCGGTCATTTTTCATTAAAGGTTACTCAAGGCGAAGAAATGCGCGTCAAATCATTGGAGATAGAATAATGTGCGGGATATGCGGATGCAGTGAAGAACATACACATGACTTAGATCATGGAGCAGATCACCACCATCACGATGTCATTGCAGTGGAGCAAGATCTGCTAGCGAAAAACAACCAATTTGCTGCAGCCAACCGTGACTATTTTTTAAAAAATAAAATCAGAGCACTCAACCTGATGTCCAGCCCAGGCTCTGGCAAAACAACTTTACTGACACGCACCATCTCTGAATTAAAAAACAAGCTCAATATTGCCGTGATCGTGGGCGATCAACAAACAGACCTCGACGCAGAAAAACTCAAATCAGCAGGCGCTACCGCGATTCAGGTCAACACCGGCAAAACATGCCACTTGGACGCCCACATGATCGGCCACTCTATTGATGATTTGATGCCAGACAAAAATTCGCTCTTATTAATCGAAAACGTAGGCAATCTCGTCTGCCCCGCTTTATTTGATTTAGGCGAAGCACAGCGAGTTGTTCTGCTATCAGTTACCGAAGGCGATAACAAACCCTTAAAATACCCCGATATGTTTCGCAAAGCCGATCTAATGCTGATTACAAAAACAGATTTACTGCCCTATGTAGATTTCAATACCGATAAATGCATTGAGTACGCACAACGAATCAACCCCGCCATTAACGTATTAAGTCTTTCAGCTACAAGCGGATCCGGGCTCGAGGCATGGTATCAATGGCTCAAGAAATAACATCTGAACGCCTGCAAATTACAATCACAGGCCAAGTCCAGGGCGTCGGCTTTCGCCCCCACGCCTACCAAATTGCACAAACCCTCAATTTAACTGGCTGGGTACAAAATAATCCTGCTGGCGTATTAATTGAGATACAAGGCAAGTCAACCACTGAATTTCTAACACAACTTAAAGCCACACTACCCCCACTGGCACGTATCGACACAATTAACGCCATACAACAATCACGAATCAACAATGAAAACAGCTTCCAAATCATCAAAAGCCAACCCGGAGAAGCACACACAATAATCGCACCGGACACGGCTACCTGCAACGACTGTTTAAACGAGTTATTCGACCCACAAAGCCGCTACTACCACTACCCATTTCTAAACTGCACTCACTGCGGACCCCGACTAACCATTACCCACAAATTACCCTACGATCGTGCTCAAACCTCAATGAATCAATTTCCACTATGCCAACAATGCCAAGCCGACTACAACGACCCCACCAACCGCCGTTACCACGCACAACCCACTGCCTGTGCAAACTGCGGCCCACAACTATCTTGCGAAATCACCACAATAGCTCAAGCCATAAAGAGCGGCAAAATCGTTGCCATCAAAGGCCTTGGTGGCTACCAATTGATCTGTGATGCGGCTAATGAAAAAACGATACTGAACCTGCGGCAACAAAAAAACAGAAAACACAAACCATTCGCAATAATGGTAAAAAATGCAACAGTCGCCACACGTATCGCTACAATCAACGATGAAGAAAGGCAACGCCTAACAAGTACCGCACGTCCAATTGTTTTATTAACAAAACGATTGGACGCATCTTCGTCTGAAATGCTGACCCCATTAGCTGTTAACAGCGCTCCACACGAATCCGGCTTCACCACCTCTTTACCCAAATCCATAGCGCCCAACCTATCACACCTGGGCATCATGCTACCTTCCACCCCCCTTCATTACTTACTACTCAACGCATTAGACAATGAACATCAAACACTAATTGTCACCAGCGCCAATCGAGATGGCAACCCAATCATCATCGATGATGAAACAGCCCATCGCGAACTATCAACAATTGCCGATCTAATCGTCACCCACAACCGCCAAATCATCACCCGCGCTGATGACTCCGTTATCCGAGTCATAAACAACGCACCAGCATTCATCCGCCGCGCCCGAGGCTACATCCCTGAGCGCATTAAGCTCCCCCATCCTATCCCACCAACACTGGCACTCGGCGCACACCAAAAAAACACCTTCTGTATCACCCGCGAAGACGAGGCCTTCGTCTCACAACACATAGGCAGTTTAAACAACCGTGAAACCATCGAATTTCTTCATGAATCGATAGAGCACTGGCAACAGCTATTAAATGTTAAAATTGAACGCATTGCCTGTGATTTACACCCCGACTTCTATACCACGCAACTAGCAAACAACTACAATCTGCCACGCATTCCAGTACAACATCATCATGCACACCTAGCCTCAGTCGCGGCAGAGCACCATATCCTTGAACCCGCACTAGGGCTAGCACTTGACGGCTATGGCTATGGAACAGACGCCCGCGCATGGGGCGGCGAACTTTTACTGCTCGACAAGAGCAATTTCGAAAGAGTTGGGCATTTTCAACCCCTCCCACTTCCTGGTGGTGAAACAGCCGTACGAGAACCCTGGCGCATGGCCGCCGGCATATTGCATCACCTCAACATGAATGACCGCATACCTAAACAATTTGCCCATATGCCACAAGCATCCCTACTCGCTAATATGCTAAATAGCCCAAACGCCATACCACTAACCACCAGCTGTGGCCGATTATTCGACGCCGCAAGCGCCCTGCTAGGCATAAACACTATTTCCCACTACGAAGGCCAGGCAGCCATGCTATTAGAAAGTAAAGTAACCCACCTGGAAGTGCTTCCCAATGGCTGGTCTATTGATAACAAGCAATTCAGCATGCTGCCCACTTTTGTGCAGTTGCTAAACCTCAACCCAGTTGCGGGCGCCAACCTGTTTCACGGTACGCTCATTGCGGGCTTGACTGAATGGCTAATACACACAGCAAAACACCTGTCCATTGATACGGTTTTACTAAGTGGCGGCTGTTTTTTAAATAAAGTACTCAGTGAGGGATTAAGCAATCGTTTAATTCACAGCGGATTAAAGGTATATTTACCACAACGCTTACCACCCAACGACGGTGGACTATCGCTAGGACAAGCCTGGATAGCAGGAACTAAAAGGATCGACCAATGTGTCTAGCCATGCCCGCTCAAATAACCAAAATACTCGACCAACAACGGGCGCTCGTTAATCTGGGCGGAATCGAAAAAGAAATTTCAACTACCCTGCTTGAGCATGTCGCCGAAGGTGACTATGTCATCATGCACGTGGGCTACGCGCTCACGAGGCTTGATGAACACGAAGCCCAAAAGACTCTAGCCTTATTCGCCGAAATGATGCAAGAAGAGCTCAAACCATGAAATACATCGAAGAATTCCGCAATGCCGACTTTGCTAAAACTCTCGCGCAAGCCATCGCTACCCAAGCACATCCCGACCGTTATTATCGCCTAATGGAGTTCTGCGGCGGCCACACGCATACCATCCACCGCTATGGCCTACCCAGCTTATTACCCAACAACGTTGAAATGATTCACGGACCCGGATGCCCGGTGTGTGTCTTACCCATAGCACGCATTGATAAAGCCATAGCGCTCGCGTCCATGCCTGACGTTATTTTATGCAGCTATGGCGACATGTTACGCGTACCCGGTTCAGGCCTACAAAGCCTGCTACAAGCCAAAGCACGCGGTGCCGATGTACGCATGGTCTACTCTGTCGATGATGCCCTCAACCTCGCGTTACTCAATCCACAAAAAGACGTCGTTTTCTTTGCCATCGGCTTTGAAACAACCACCCCACCAACCGCGGCAATCATTAAACAAGCCGAAAAATTACAAATACCCAACTTCAGCGTATTTTGTAACCACGTACTCACCCCTGTCGCTATGGATAGCCTGCTACAATCGCAAAGCACTGAAACCGAAAAAAATTCCGTTAATATAGACGGTTTTGTGGGGCCTGCACACGTTAGTATCGTGATTGGCAGCCAGGCATACGACGCAGTAAGTCAAAAATACAAAAAGCCCATCGTGATTGCAGGCTTTGAACCACTCGATGTGTTACACGCTATTTTAATGTTGATAGAACAAATCAACACGAATCAAAACTGCGTTGAAAACCAATACACGCGCGCCGTAACTCGTGAAGGCAACCTGCGATCGCAGGCGTTAGTGGCCGACGTATTCGAGCTTCGCCCAAGTTTTGAATGGCGTGGCTTAGGGGAAATTCCTGAAAGTGCTTTGCAAATTCGCGAAACCTTCGCCGCCTTTGATGCGGAGAAACGATTTACCCTACCTGAAACTAAAGGTGTTGAGCATAAGCAGTGCGATTGTGGCGCTGTATTACGCGGTATGAAAAAACCAACTGATTGTAAATTGTTTGCCAAAGTCTGTACGCCCGAAAATCCTCTGGGATCATGCATGGTCTCCTCAGAGGGCGCCTGTGCCGCCGTTTATGCCTATGGCCGAACAGGAGCATACGCATGAATACAACCCTGATTAGCGAACCCAGCATAAAAAAATTTTCCGGACCCAAATTAAATATCAAACACGGATGCATCGACTTAAGCCACGGCAGCGGCGGCCGCGCATCGGCGCAACTTATAGACCAACTTTTTGCACCAGCATTTGATAATGAATGGCTGGCGCAAAAAAATGATCAAGCCTGTTTTACAGTTAATGCGGGACGTATGGTGATGAGCACGGATGGGCACGTCATTTCCCCCTTGTTTTTCCCCGGTGGCGACATTGGCTCTCTTGCCGTAAACGGCACCATAAACGATATCGCCATGGCCGGTGCCAAGCCTTTGCATTTAGCAGCAAGCTTTATTCTGGAGGAAGGATTTCCATTATGCGATCTAAATACGATTGCACTGTCGATGGCCAAAGCCGCGCGTGCCGCTGGTGTTGCAATAGTTACTGGTGATACCAAAGTCGTTGAACGTGGCAAAGGTGATGGCGTTTTCATCACGACAACCGGCATTGGCATGGTTCCAGACCACGTAAACATTTCAGGCGACAAAGCCCGTCCCGGGGATAAAGTCATCGTCAGTGGCTATATTGGTGATCATGGCGTTGCCATCATGTCGCAGCGCAATAACCTGCGCTTTGCTACGACGATTGAATCAGACACTGCGGCACTGCATGATTTAGTGCAGAAAATGGTTACGACGACTCCAAACATTCATTGTCTACGCGACCCCACTCGCGGTGGCATCGCAACCACGTTAAATGAGTGGGCTCAACAATCACAAATTGGTTTTATGATTGATGAGAATAAAATTCCCATTCGTACAGAGGTCGCCAGTGCCTGCGAACTGTTAGGCCTTGACACCATGTACGTTGCCAACGAAGGTAAACTACTGGCGATTTGTGCCGCTAATGATAGTGACGAGCTTTTAGCCACTATGCGTGCGCATCCGCTAGGCGCCGATGCTGCAATCATTGGCGAGGTCGTGCACGACCCACGGTGTTTCGTGCAACTGAAAACCAGAACCGGCGGCATGCGCATGATGGACTGGTTGGCTGGAGAACAATTACCAAGGATATGCTAGTTATGGACAAGAACCCGGAACAATTTTTACCCCATACACAATTGCAAAACCTGCTCGATGCCTTACAGCAGGCCGGGTTTTCTACTGTGGGACCACAAGTGCGCGATGGCGCAATCGTTTACGATGTTCTTACTAGCACAGAACAATTGCCCTGGGGAATACGAGAGCATCAATCGCCCGGTGAATATCGGCTGGAAACCCTTACAGACAATAAGGCCTTTTCATGGGCCAATGGCCCCCAAGCCATCAAGCCCATACTGTTTAAACCGCGTGAAACAATATGGCGTGTTGAGCGTAACAGCGATGGAAAGCTGGAATTCAATCCCCATCCAGCAACAGAAACTCCAGTCGCCTTTATCGGCGCCCGCGCGTGTGACCTAGCCGCCATGGCAATTCAAGATAAAGTATTTTTAGCCAAAGACCGTACCGATGTACGTTATCAGAGCCGCCGAGAATCGTTATTCGTTATCGGAGTCAATTGCACCTATTCATCCAGCAATTGTTTTTGTGTTTCTGCAGGCACAGGCCCCAACATTACACAGTCCGTTGATCTATTAATGACCGAACTTGACGGTGGCTTTGTGATTAAAAGCGGCAGTGAACGCGGTCAAACCATGCTTACGGCCTTGAATCTAAAAAGTGCGAGTAAACACCAATGCGTTGATGCCATACAGCAAGTTGACGGCGCGGGGACCATGCAAACCAAACGCATTCCCATGGATAACAAGCGCGAATTACGCGATTTATTATTTGCTAACTTAGGCCATGAACGCTGGGAGCAAGTTGCTGAGCGCTGTTTGTCCTGCGGCAATTGTACCGCTGTTTGCCCCACCTGTTTTTGTCACAGTGAAGCCGATAAACCGAGCCTTGATGGCACATCTTCCGAGCACCAACGTGAATGGGATTCGTGTTTCACTGAGGGGCACAGTGAATTAGGTGGCAAACCCATTCGTGAGACAACCAGCCAACGCTATCGCCAATGGCTAACGCACAAAGTTGGCAGCTGGTTCGACCAATTCGGCACTAGCGGATGCGTCGGCTGTGGTCGTTGCACAACCTGGTGTCCAGTCGGTATTGATATCACCGAAGAGTTAGCCGCTATCTCCGGCGAATCAAATATAAGGGTGCCAAAATGATGAATCCAACTGGCGATATTTATTTACCGCGATCAGCCATAATTACGGCACGCATACAAGAATCCCCCACAATTTTTACCCTGCAAACCCAATTTTCAGATGGCAACCAACCCTGTTATTCTTTCTATCCTGGCCAATTTAATATGGTTTATCTTTATGGTGTGGGTGAAGTTGCTATTTCCATATCCTCTGATCCGGCAGAATGCTCCTATCTACGCCATACTATACGTGCGGTGGGACGCATAACCAAAGCGCTGCAAAATTTAAAAGAAGGTGATGAGATCGGTATTCGCGGCCCCTACGGTAGAGGCTGGCCGCTGGTTGAAGCGCAAGGAAAACATGTTGTCATTGTAACAGGAGGATTGGGGTGCGCGCCCACGGTCTCGGTCATTAACTACATTTTAGCGAGACGCGAGCAATACGGTGCCCTAACAATACTGCAAGGGGTTAAGCACAGTCAGGATTTAATTTATCGCAAGAAATATGCATTATGGCAACAGGCACCCAATGTTGCCGTTCACATTGCAGCCGATAGGGTAGGACCAAAATGGCCATGGGCTACAGGGTATGTGACTGACATGATCCAGTCACTTTCGCTTGATCCTGACAACACCATCGCCATGATGTGTGGCCCCGAAATGATGATGCACGCCGCAGTTTCTGCTTTGGCCAAAAAAGGAATGCCGGAAGACGCTATGTATTTAAGCATGGAGCGTAATATGGAATGTGGGGTAGGCCAGTGCGGCCATTGCCAGTATGGCGGTTTGTTTATTTGTAAAGACGGCCCCGTTTTCGCCTATCCTGAAATAAAAGATTTATTTTCCGTAAAAGGATTTTAAACATGGCAAAACCAAGACTAGCTGTCTATAAATTCACATCCTGTGATGGTTGTCAGTTAGCCTTTTTAAATGCCGGTGAGGCTTTATTGCTTTTATCTAAGTTAGTCGACATTGTGCATTTTGCAGAAGCTGGCATGCTGGAACCGGAAGCGGCCGTTGATATTACGTTTGTCGAAGGCAGTATTTCGACACCCGATGAAATTAAGCGCATTAAAAAAATCCGTGAAAACACTAAATACCTCATTACGATTGGCGCCTGCGCCACCAATGGCGGCATTCAGGCGTTACGCAATGCTGCCAACTATAAAGAATGGATGGCAAGCGTTTACGCCACCCCCGACACCATTGAAACCCTGGCGACCTCAACAGGGATTGCAAACCATGTACGCGTAGATTGGGAAATATGGGGATGTCCTGTCAACACCGTGCAAGTCATCGATGTTGTACGCTCACTCTTGTTTGGTGCCACGCCCAAAATTAAACGCGATGCGGTCTGCCATGAGTGCAAGCGCTTGGGGCATGTCTGCGTACTGGTTAGCAAAAAAGAACCGTGTATGGGACCTGTTACCCGAACGGGCTGTGGCGCACTTTGCCCAGGAATGGGACGCGCGTGTTATGCCTGTTATGGCCCCTCTGAAAATCCTAATCCACATTCCTTAGGAGGACAATTCGAACGAGATGGGCTGAGCGCTACAAAAATTGCCAATCAGTTTTTACATATCAATAATCAAGCGCCGGTATTTAATCAGGCAGGTGCCTATTTTAAAGGGATAAAAATTGTCAAAAAGTAAAACAACGACTATTCACGTTCCTATCCTTGCCCGCGTTGAGGGAGAAGGTGCGCTAGAGGTAAAAATTCGTGACAATAAAATTCAGCGCCTGCAGTTAAAAATTTACGAACCGCCTCGCCTTTTTGAAAAATTTTTAGAGGGTCGTTCGTATGGCGACATACTGGACATGGTTGCACGCATTTGCGGCATTTGCCCTGTCGCTTATCAAATGAGTGCCACCCATGCCGTTGAGCAGTGCTTTGGTATCCAACCTACTCCTTGGGTACGCGACATGCGCCGTTTGTTTTATTGCGGCGAATGGCTTGAAAGCCATAGCTTGCATGTACATTTTCTCGCAGCTCCCGATTACCTTGGATTTAAATCAGCACCAGCGATGGCCGAAGTCTACCCGGAAGCGGTGCACCGTGGACTGCGCCTGCAAAGCTTGGGGCATGAGATTATCAGTTTTCTCGGCGGGCGCGCCGTACACCCCGTGGGCGCTTGCATTGGCGGTTTTTATAAAGCACCCAACCTGACACAGGTCAACGAGTTACTTGCTCGCGTGCAAGCGCGCATCGAGGATTGTGAGAAATTAGTTGAATGGGTTGCGACCTTGCCACTGGGGGATAACTGCCATGATTTCACCAGCGTTTGTTTACGCCACCCCGACGAATACCCCATGAACGAAGGTCAAATTGTTTCTGATCAAGGATTAAATATCGCGATTAATTGCTTTGACGATCACTTCAAAGAATCACAAGTCCCATACTCCACAGCTTTGCATTGTCTGTTGCAAGGCCAATCCTATCTGGTTGGTCCGTTAGCACGTATAAATATTAATTATGACCGCCTGCCTGCACCAATCCACACGATTTTAGATAGTATTGGTATCCATTTCCCCAGTAGAAACATGGCTCACAGCATCATCGCACGCGCCGTGGAAATTTATTATGGCGTATTGGAAGCAAAACGTATTTTACAATCTTATGTCTACCCACAAGTATCGCATCCAGAAATCAAGCCGCGCGCAGGCATTGGTTACGGTTGTACCGAAGCACCTCGCGGTATGCTCTGGCATTTTTTTGATATGGACGAAAATGGACTGGTCAACTCAACACGCATTATCCCACCCACCAGTCAAAATCAGGCAAGAATAGAAGACGATTTGCGTATTTCGTTACAACAGTTTGGTTTAAATAAACCTGATGATGAATTGCGAACCTTCAGTGAAATGATCATCCGCAACTACGACCCCTGCATCTCATGCTCAACTCATTTTCTAAACATGACGGTAGCACGCACATGAGCGACTTGTGTGTTATAGGCATTGGCTCACCGTTTGGTGATGACCAATTGGGCTGGGAGGTGGTGAAATTATTGCTACAAAGACCCGCGTTGCAACCATTTATACCGAATCCATTACAATTGCTTTATTGTGATCGACCCGGCATGTACCTGCTGGAATTAATGCGCGATACACAGACCGTCTTCATAATAGATGCAGTTAAAACAGGTGCGGAAATTGGCAGCTTTCACCGCTTTCAAAACGAAGAAATAGCAGCTATAACCACGACCTTATCAACCCATGGATTAGGCGTGGCTGAAGCCATGAAAATGGGAGCCACTCTGCAAATTCTCCCACCAACGGTGATTTTATACGGTATAGAAATAGATGATATTCAATTGCAATTTACACGCTCAGAACCCATCGAACAGGCCGTTCAAAAGTTGGTTATACGCCTTGAAAAAGATATTGTATCTTCATGCCAAAGACCCCCTGATTACAGCGCCCCTTAATCCAGACTACAAGTGAAACTCTCGGCAAACCGGCATGATAAGAGACAACGGCTTGCCGAAAAATCCTATTTATAGCGTTCGACTAAGATCTATTAGCCGGAGTAGGAGTATCACTGCTGTCGGCTGATGATGACTTGTCTTCTTTACTAACTGCTGACAACGCCGTTTTAAACGCTGTAGTTACACAATTATCAACCGTTGATGCAGAACTAGCGCTGGGTGCTGCAATTTTCGCCTTTTCTTTTTGTTCTAGTATTCTGTTTATATCACTAGCATGTTTTTCTAATATTTCTCCGGCTTTGCAACCAGTAAACGTTGGCAAGTCTTTAATATCATCAGTATTTCGAATATGGTTTGCATCCATCAGTTCAATCACAATATTAACATTAACTTCTTTATCCTCAGCAAGGTATAGACGGTGAATTGCGAATGCTAAGGGGGTTATTATATCTTTAGCTGCATACTCTCGTTCTTCTTTAAAATCAGTTGATACAAGTCCAGGATCTTGTTTGATAAGTAACTCAACAACGTCCAAGTTTCCCTCGTTAACAGCCGCAAAAAGAGCATTATTATTGTCTAAACGACATTCTTGAGATTTGACCGTTAAATCTGCGCCCATATTAATTAACGTTTTACATCTTTCTGTATCCTTGATCACATTAATTAGTACAAGCCCTAATATTTTAGGCGAGAATTTATGCGTATCAAGCATCTCATTGAGCGATTTTTCTCTGATCGGGGAGTTTTCGCAAGCGCTTGCTGCTATGAGTGCCGCGTCAAAATAGTTATCACGCCCTTTTGTTGCAGAATGGTTTAATAAAAGATTTATAGTGCTTGCGTAATCAGAAGACATGGCTTTTTTTTCTTCATTATCATAGGAAGAATCTTCTTCTAGTTTTTTAAATAACATGGCAAGAGTTGTTTGACCCTCCTTATTTAGGATGATTGGATCAAATTTTTCTTGCTGAATTAGGTAGTTTAAGCGCTCCGTTGTTTTTTCTTGATCGATAGCATTATCAATAAATTCCATTGCGGCAGTATACCCTTGGCCTGGGCTTTTATAATTGACAGCGTCTGGATAGTGCTTGCAAAGTAATTTCATCAAGTCATCTTGCTGGTCAAATTTTTCTACTAGTCCTAACTTAGAAAGCGCTTGACCTGCATCAGTTTCATCAATAATTCCACCCAAGATGACGTTCTCAACGTGATGAACGTGCCCTGAGTTGTTATTATTACCGAAGCTTTGTATAGCCTCTGCTACAGGTGAATTATATTTGTATGTCTTGTTAATTACAGCAAATGATGCCTGTGCTGTAGCAATGAGTTTCATCGTGCTCATCATTTCTTGATGCCGATTATCCTGATCTTTTGCTAATTTTTTATAGAGTTCATCAAGAGTTTGTATTTGGCTTGGCTTTGGCACTGATTCTTCTTTTGACTCCTGCTGCATAGGAAATCCACCTTCACCTTGTTGTCTATCATCCTCATAGCTACTCTGTTTATCGTTTGCGCTTGATGATTCTAATAAACTACCACTTGAACTTGATTTTGGCGTAGGTTCTTGCTGTAACGCAGGGGTCTTTTCTCCGATTCGAGATAAGGACTCATCCTCATCCGATTGCGCATCATCCCTATGGCTGTCCCCTATCTCTGGTGCGCCAGCTTGTTTTAATGTGCCTTTATACTCCTCATCTCTGCTTTGGCTAGCTTTGGCTTCAAGTCCCTGTAGCACCTCAAATTGTTTAAGTAGTTCTGCTGCTTGATTCATTTTATTTAATATTTCTGTTTCTAGTCGGCCATAATCACGATATTGAATTTCGAATAACACTGTGTCCATTTCTTCAAAGTTACTGGCGGCCTCCAGTTTTTCAATGTATGTCGTTAACTTGTCCGCCATTGTGCTAAGTAGCTCGTTAAATAATGGGTTTGACTGTTTTGAGGAACCAAGCGTCTCTTGAGCTTTACGCATTGTTTCTACGGTTGTAATTAAGCCTTCATGTATTTTTTTGGCATTAGCCATGTTCTGGGACGAAGTTGGCATGATGTATTATCCTCAACATTGTTTCGTTTTGAGTTGTATACAAACAGTATGGCTCATTATATCTCTTCGTCAATTAGATCTATCTTTAGATCTATCTTTTTTGTGTTACCTCGTGCGCTTGGCTTTGTTGCTCTGCAAAAATTATCGTTATAAATAAGGGGAGGAATGACATGCTCAGCTGCAACAGCATATTCAAAAATTGTAATAGACAGCAACCCACATCTGAGGATGAGACAAACCCAAATTAAGATAACCTGCCCCAGAGAATACCCCGGCTGATACGTGAAACGTAGTGTGTTTTAACGCCGTTAATATAATTCTTCATACTAAATGAATACTGACCTCCCTATGCGCTGCATCAAGGCCACTATAGTCAAAATGTTATCTTTAAAAATTGATTAAGCTCTGCTGGATTATGCAAAATATCGGCCAGCGTATAGTGGTTCAAAACGGACATGAATGCTTTTTGTGCCTCGTGAAGCACCAATTTTAATTTACAGGCTGGTGCTATACAACAATTCGCTTTTTCCTTGTTGAAGCAGGGAACCAAATCAAAATTTGATTCTAACTTCACGATCAACTCACCTAAATTGATATCCACTGGATTAACTGCCATGGCTACCCCGCCATTTTTTCCACGGGTAGTTGTGATTAGCTCTAGTTTCGATAAATTATGGATGATTTTAATCAAATGATTGTTTGATATGTTGTAAGCGATTTGAATGTCGCTGATAGTACAGCGCTTCTTTTTAAGCGCGATGTAAATCAGCGCGCGCAAGGAGTAATCAGTGAATTGCGTTAGTTGCATATAAATCTCTACACATTCGTTATTGACGCATATTATTTCTTATTATAAGATGCATATCAAATACACCTTACAAGGAAGCTAATCATGTCTATATCCCTTTATGAACGCCTTGGCGGCCAGGCCGCTGTCGATGCTGCCGTTGACATTTTCTATCGCAAAATGCTGAGCGATGCGCGTGTCAGTTCCTTCTTTGGCGACGTCGATATGGAAAAACAAATTGTCAAACAAAAAGGGTTTTTAACCATGGTATTTGGCGGCCCCAATCATTATACCGGAAAAAACATGCGCGAAGGCCATCGTCATTTAGTGAAACAAGGATTAAATGATACCCATGTGGATATCGTCATCGAACACTTAGGCGCCACATTGAAAGAACTGGGTGCGGCTGATACCGATATTCAGCAAGTGGCCGACATTGCCAACAGTGTTCGCTCAGATGTGCTAAACAAGTAACTCGATGACTTTACTGACCTACAAAAACAAACCATACGCACTGGCAGATGATGAAAATGTTCTGAACTGCCTTTTGCGCCACGGTATTGAATATCCCAATGCCTGCCTGGCTGGTATTTGCCAATCTTGCCTCATCAAAGCAACAAACGGCGTTATTGAACCATCCTGGCAGGAAGGTCTCCCTGCTACCTTAAAAGCACAAGGTTATTTTTTAGCCTGCAGGGCAACACCCGAATCCGGCTTGCTGCTGGAATCTCCGGATACCGCAGAATGTGATGTTGCAGCGATCGTCACGGATATTGAACGCCTGACCCACAACGTCATAAAACTTAAACTCATTGCTGATAACCTGGAAAATTGGATCCCTGGCCAATATCTAAATTTAATCAATCCTGACGATGTTTCACGCAGTTATTCTATTGCCAATATCCCGGCGCAAGAGGGATTCATTGAATTACATATCAAGCTTTATAGCGGTGGCGCCATGTCGCAATGGCTACAGGAAAAAGCAGTAATCGATACCCAAATCAGGCTCAGAGGCCCATTTGGACAGTGTTATTATTACAATCCTGACAAACTATCATTCGATATAGTGCTGGCAGGAACAGGAACAGGACTCGCTCCTTTGCTCGCCATTCTCAAAAGTGCAATCAGTCTAGGCCATCAAGGGCAGATCACGTTAATACATGGTGGCTGTACTGATGATGATATTTATTACAATGAAGAGCTTGAAACCCTCGCTGCCGTCAATGCAAGCTTTCACTATGAACCCTGTGTTCTTAAAAGCAATGGGCGCTACCGTGAAGCATCCATCGAACAACTACTAATAACGCATTTGACCAATCCAGCACAGATGCACGTTTTTGTTTGCGGCCCCAAAGACACCACCAACAAACTGAAAACAAAAGCATTTCTAGCCGGCGTACCTTCAAAAAAAATAGTTAGTGATGCATTTTTATAATTTACAAGCACATCTGTCATTATTCATACCGTAGGTTGGCGCTGAGTGGTAGCGAAGCCCAACAGTCACAGCACGAAAACCACCCCCCGTTGGGCTTCGCTACCACTCAGCACCAACCTACATATTAAACCGTACTAGATACTATATGGTGTATTCTGTTGCGTCTTGGGAATCCAGACTCATTTTTTCTTCACCCACCATGTAATTAGCAAACAACATATTAGGATTAGAAAATCTTGATGAAGGCATGACTGGCTTATTAAACTCAATGAGCTCAGATTGATTTTCAAATATGTCTGCAACATTTGCTTTCATAAAAGATAAAACGTTGTCGTCGTTATTTTGCACAAGGTACTCAAGCAAGCCTGGAATAACAAGATAGGTTTTAATTAATTGAACTGTTTCTTTCTTTTTTTGCTCTAATTCCAATTTAAAACTTTCATTATTTGAAGCGTCTGTAGATGTTTTTTTCATCTCCTCTTGTATAGCTACCGCTACTTGGAAAAATTTCAACGAAAGCGCATAGATGCCCTGCAGTGAATCCATACCGCTAAAAACTGCGCGCTTAAATACCTCAGATAAAGCACTACGCAATTTTACTGACAATTGTTTTTCATCTGAAAATTTACAACTGAAATTAAACGACTCAACGATGCATCCTACTGCATTTAGCAATTCACTCTTACTAGCCCCTCCCTGCAGATAAGCTTTACAGGCTATTTTTAAAGCTAATAATGGGGTTGCTCTCTCTTTATCCACCGATGAAAGATAACGGCGCAAGCAGAACTCACTCATAGAAAGGATATTATCAACAGATAACGATGCCCGACTACAATGATTAGGCCGCATAATTTGTTTAATCAGATAATTCTGCACCTCTTGAACTTTGTTGAGCTCACCCTCGCCGGCGGGCTCTTTTTCGACTCGCTTCAAGATATAAAACAGTGCTGAAACAAATGTTTCATTGTCTATTCTATCGGTATTTTCTGCATTTCTGGCTTGTTCAAGATAGGCAATAGCTGCTTCATAATCACCCGATTCGAGATGTGACTGGCTCATTTTTAAACAAGATTTGGCCGATTTATTTAGGCTCAACTCAACGTACATCGGCATTGCTTTATCAAAGCCTAATGCAGCCTCTAAGGTAAGCGCCTGAAGATACTTAATGTCTTGCAGAACAATGTCTGATTGATTATGTCGAGCAAGCTCGTGAGTCTTGGCATGCCCTGAAAAAATATTATAACGTCCTGAAAAAAAATCAGAAAAACGCCTGCTGTTTTTGTGGTATTCAAGTTGTAGTTTAAACATATACTGGAGTCCATGCACATTTGATACAGGCACTTCCGCGCCTGCTTCAAGTAAAGAAATTGCCGCTGAAATTTCATTTTGACCCAAAAAAGAACAAGAAACGAGCTCCTCAGTGATGGTTATGCCCTCGCCACGCGGTGCGGGGTAATACACTTCTTTGCTACTCGATATAATCGACATTAGAGCGAGAATCTTACTCAATTGCTCTGCTAAGCTTGGTGTGTTTTGATTGGAGTTAATTTCACGTGCACCATTCATAACTCAAACCCTCTTATGATTTTTAATAGGTATCAATTTGAGGGCATTTTATCTGTCTATTTGTGATTTGCAAACTGTGCAATCCAAGTGAATGAGTTAAAACCAGTTAATGATATTTGAATTATGGCTCACGCCTTCAAGCGCACTAACTACGATTGAATTAGCCTCAAGCCATTGTTCTTAGACTCTAGCTGAGCGACAGTATGCTGCGGTAATAATAACCAATAATACCCGGTATTTTTCATGTGGCCGGCAACATAAGTGGCTTTCTTCCCCGCGCCCCAATACACATCACCGCGAACAGAACCGCGAATGGCGCCGCCTGTGTCTTGTGCGATCATGAGTCGTTGGAAGGGTTTTTCGCCTTCGGTCTTGTGAGGGTGGGTTGTGTTCAGCCAGATTGGCGCACCCATGGGAACCCATTGGCGATCTACCGCCAAAGAATAGCCTGGTGTTAACGGCACGCCCTGAGAACCCATTGCAGCTTTTAATGGTAATTTGTCAAAAAACACAAAGGATTTATTTTGATTAAGAACCATTTTAACGTTCTCAGGATGATTTTTAAAATAGGTTCGAATACGTTGCATCGAGGCATTGTCACGAGTCATAACACCCATATCGATTAATATTTTTGCGATCGAGGTATATGGCGCACCATTTTCACCATTATAACCAACATAAAGTTCTGTCCCATCGCTTAATTGCACAACACCAGAGCCTTCAATTTCCAAAAATTGCCGGTCGACATCACTGTGAATCCAGGCGATTACCGGTGCTAACTTATGAATTACCCCATGATTAATTTCTTTACGTGTGTAATACGGTATAACCTTTTTACCGTGCAATCGGCCAACAAGTTTACGATGATGTTGTAATGCAGGATCGAAAGCCCCTAACTCAACCGTAACCACGTTGCTCGGTATACCATAAATTGGGGTACTATATTTTGTTGTTTTAGTCAGACTGCCTTCAAGCTTAGGTAAGTAATAGCCTGTAAATAAGCCTTTCACCGGCTTATTATTGTAAAAAGCAACCGGCGTAAACCATGTTTCAAAAAATTCGCGGGTGTTTTTATCCGAATCGGGATTCACTAACAAAGCAGCCTTGCATGCAGGATGCCAATCCTTCGCCTTCAAGGCGATATGCTGACTACCCACCGATTTCTCAGGGTCTTGTTTAAGAAACGCGTGACAGGACACCTGAAAAGCCGTGAATGACTTTTTAGTATCTGTTGTTTTCCAGCCGGGTAAGTGCGCAAAGTTGTCTTTTTTAAGACTTACTTCCGGCGCTGACCAACGCATCCAGATAAAAAATCCCAACGCAAACAGCGTGGAGACACCAATGAGGGTATAGAGTGATTTTTTCTTCATAATTGGGCAAAGTTTACACTATTTGAGATTTATTGCAACCTGTTTTTGTATCTTAAGGTACGAATAGACGCAATGTGTTTAGTAGGTTGGTGCTAAAAACGAGATAGCCGCCGTTAGGCCTCGCATGCTCAGCATCAACCTACATAAGTGAGATGGGATCGCGACCTGAGATCCTCATACCTTAAAAGCCAGGTTTTATAACCCAGCTGATAAAGTTATCTAGCTCAAGTTAATCCACCGTAATCGCAACGAGTTAACAATCACAGACACCGAGCTAAACGACATGGCCGCTGCCGCAATAACCGGGCTTAACAAAATGCCCGTCATTGGGTATAAAATGCCTGCCGCTACCGGCACCCCAATTGCATTATAAACAAAGGCAAAGAACAAATTCTGGCGAATGTTGCGTAGCGTTAATACTGATAAACGGCGTGCTTTAACAATTCCCGCCAAATCTCCATGCAATAACGTTATGCCTGCGCTCTCTATCGCCACATCAGTACCTGTACCCATTGCAATGCCAATATCAGCACTTGCCAGCGCCGGTGCATCATTCACACCATCACCGGCCATGGCGACAACATGACCTTCTGCTTTTAATTTAACGACCAGATGATGTTTGTCTTCAGGAGTGACTTCGGCTAAAACCCGTTTAATCCCCAGCTTCGCAGCGAGAGCATATGCTGTTTTTTTACTGTCACCCGTCATCATCACGATTTCGATACCCAGGCTTTGCAATTGCTTAATAGCATCCAGTGTAGTTGCCTTCATGGGATCTTCAACGACGAATAGTGCCACGATTTGTCCATCGATTGACATGAACATCACCGAGGCACCCTCAGCGCGCAGCTCATCGGCTTGTGTAACTAAATCGGTGTCGTTTGTAACATTTACCTGCATTAATTGCATAGTACCAATTGCAATTTCATGACCATCGACAGTACCAGTCACACCTTTTCCTGTAGGCGCATTAAAATTTACAACCTCTTGCAAGACTAATTTTTTTTCATTGGCTGCCGCGACAATTGCATTCGCAATGGGGTGCTCACTATTGCGCTCTACTGCTGCGGCCCAAGCCAAAACCTGGTCATCTGCGAATCCTTCCAGAGTAATGACGCGGGTCAAAACGGGACGACCTTGGGTGAGCGTACCCGTTTTATCCACCACCAGCGTATCAACTTTTTCCATGCGCTCCAGCGCTTCGGCATTTTTTATCAAAACGCCGTAATGCGCCCCCTCTCCTACCCCAACCATGATCGACATAGGCGTCGCCAGCCCCAGTGCACAAGGACAAGCAATGATTAAAACGGAAACAGCGGCGATAAGACCATAGCTCATTGACGGCACGGGACCAAACAAAGCCCAAACCACAAAAGTGGTTATGGCAATCAACATAACCACTGGCACAAACCAACCAGCAACCCGATCAGCCAAACGTTGAATTGGAGCACGACTTCGTTGAGCATCACTCACCATCTGCACAATGCGAGCTAGCATGGTATCCCGACCTACGTGTAGCGCTTTCATTACAAAACTTCCGGTTTGATTGATAGTCGCGCCAATTACTTTGTCACCCACGGTTTTTACGACCGGCATCGATTCACCGGTAACCATCGACTCGTCAACATAACTATGCCCCTCTACTACCTCGCCATCGACGGGAATTTTTTCACCAGGGCGCACACGCAACAAATCTCCAACGTGAACATCGTCAAGTGAAATTTCATTTTCATGTCCTTGCTCATCCATGTGCTGCGCCGTATCCGGGGCTAAATTCAGCAAAGCTCGGATAGCACTACCTGTTTGTTCGCGTGCTTTTAACTCTAAAACCTGACCCAATAAAACGAGTGTCGTGATTACCGCTGCTGCTTCAAAATAGACAGCGACCATGCCCCCCGCATCGCGAAATGCACTGGGAAAAAGCGCGGGGAATAATGCGGCAATCATACTGTAGATCCAGGCGATACCTGTTCCCATGGAAATTAAGGTAAACATGTTCAACTGGCGCGTTTTAATCGACTTCCAGCCACGCTGAAAAAACGGCCATCCACACCAAAGCACCACAGGCGTTGCTAGCAACATTTGTATCCAAGTCGAAATGGTCGCGGGTATTACATGAGCAAATGCATGCTGACTCATTTCCAGTATAAATACAGGCAAGGTAAGCACAAGCGCTATCCAGAAACGATGGCTCATGTCTTTGTATTCTGAGTTGACTCTTTTTTCTTTAGTAGCCATTTCTGGCTCCAAAGCCATACCACAAATGGGACAGCTTCCAGGCTTAGGTTGGCGGATCTCTAAGTGCATGGGGCAGGTATAAATGATATCGTCACCTACGGGTGAGGCGATAGGTTGTTGTTTTGTATGATTACAGCAATTGTGCTCATGTTTCATGATTCATCTATCCTTGATTTTGATGAAGAAAATACCCCTACCAGAGCTCACTGCCATTAAATTATTGTAGGTTGGTGCTAAACGCCGTGCAGCCCACAACATGGCAGTCGCTATGCTCGGCTGTTGGGCTACGCAAGCTCAGCACCAACCTACATCTTATCGAGGGGAATTTACAAAATTACAACGCTTCAAAAATCGCTGCAGCACCCATACCCGTTCCGATACACATCGTCACCATGCCATAACGACCTTTAGTCCTACGCAAACCATGCAGCAAGGTAGCTGTACGTACCGCACCCGTAGCACCTAATGGATGACCAAGCGCTATCGCACCACCCAGGGGATTCACTTTATCACGGGGAAGATTAAGCTCTTTAATGACGGCCAAGGCTTGTGCCGCAAATGCCTCATTAAGCTCTATCCATTCAATCTGGTCTAACGTTAGCCCGGCTTGTTTTAAAGCCAAAGGAATCGCATGAATCGGTCCAATTCCCATAAGTTCAGGTGGGACACCAGCGACCGCAAAACTTAACAAACGTCCAATAGGTTGTAGATTATATTCCTTTAAAGCCTGTTCATTTGCCAGCAAAGCTATTCCCGCACCATCACTCATCTGTGAGCTATTACCTGCAGTTACCGTGCCTCTCGCTGAAAATACGGGTTTGAGTTTAGCAATTGCATCATAGGAAGTATCAGCACGCGGGCCTTCATCATCACTGATGAGGCGCGTCTTAGTGATCACAGCCCCTGTTGTCAGATCAGGTGTTCTAGTGGTTATTTCCACCGGTGTAATTTCAGCTTTAAAATCGCCGCGCTTTTGCGCCTCGACTGCCCGCCGGTGGCTTTCTGTTGCGAACTCGTCTTGCTGTTCACGTGTTATTTGCCAGCGTTTTGCCACAATCTCAGCGGTAATCCCCATACCATAAGCAATTGCAATATGTTCATTATCAAAAATAGCAGGATTTGCGGTGTATTTATTACCACCTAATGGCACACGGGACATGCTCTCCACGCCACCTGCCAGCGCAAGTGACATGCCACCTTCTTTAATAGATGCAGCGGCGGTAGCAATGCTCTGCACGCCTGATGAACAAAAACGATTAATCGTCATTGCCGGCACTGACTGCGGTAAATCGGCTAACAAAGACGCAATGCGCGCTATATTCATCCCCTGTTCTGCTTCAGGCATGGCGCAACCAATCACCACATCTCCAATTTTTTCCCAATCGGTTGTTTCATGACGTGCCTTCATACTTCTTATCGTGTGCGCCAACAAATCATCCGGTAACGTATTCTTAAATACACCGCGTGGTGCCTTACCGACCGGTGTGCGGATAGCATCTACTATATATACATTTGTCATCAAAAATCTCCTGCTGTAGGCATCTATTTAGTTACGCAATGGTTTGCCAGTTTCTAACAAATAAGCGATTCTCGCTTGCGTTAAAGGCGTAGATGCCAGCGTAATAAATGCCTCTCTCTCCAATTTCAACATCCAGGCTTCATCAACGTAATTGCCTGGATCAATATCACCGCCACACATTACGCTCGCCAGCTGGTTAGCCAGGAAATAATCATGCTGGGAAATAAATCCACCCTCCAACCAATTGACTAAACCGACTTGCAATTGTGCATGTCCTTCTCGACCAGCCACTTTAAAGCGTGTTGGCATTGGCGGCGCATAATTGGCAGCCAGCATTGCGTTGACTCGAGCTAATGCTGCATAAAGCACTTCGCGAGTATGCATTACCCACGTATCAGTCACTTTCAGATAACCGCGTTGTTGGGCTTCAGGTGCGCTGCCAGCAACCACTGCCGTAGCAATTTGTTCGAAGTAAGGTCTTATATGTGTCATCAGATCATTGCTAGTCGCTTTGGCTGCAGCGCGCATTGCCATTTCTTTACAACCGCCTCCCGCAGGAATAAGCCCCACACCCACTTCGACCAGACCAGGATAAGATTCAAATGCAGCGACTACGGTATCGCACTGCATCATCAACTCACACCCTCCCCCTAACGCACGACCTCGCAAGGCAGCCACAGTTGGAATGGAACTGTATTTAAGACGCATGGCCACTTGCTGGAATTGCGCGACCATCGTATCGAGCGCTTTCATATTATTGGCTTGAATCAATTGAGCTACACCACGCAAATCAGCACCTGAACTAAAATTATCAGCATCATGTTGGTAAATAATTAAGCCACGGCATTGTTTTTCAGCGATATCCAATGCTTGATTCAGACCATCCAGAACGCTTTGACCAACGGTGTTCGCCTTGCTTTTAAAGCTGACTACGGCCACATCATCTTTCAGATGCCATAAACGCACCCCCTCATTTTCAAACAAGGTTTCCGGTTTATAACTTTGTTGATTGGTCACTGTGTCTGGAAAAAATTGCCGTTGATAGACAGGGAGTTGGCTGCGGCCAATATAAGATTTTGTTAGGGGTGAGAAAGCACCTTCTTTTGTATAGAACTCTTTGCCGTCTAACCAGGATGGCAGCTTGGCATTACTCATGGCTTGACCACTACCAATCCCTTCCTCGATACATTGAGTCATCAATGTAACACCTGCCGCTTGCCATGTTTCAAAAGGCCCTTGCTGCCAACCAAAGCCCCAACGAATAGCCAAATCGACATCACGAACATTATCGGCAATCTCTGCCAAATGAAATGCACAATAGTGAAATAAGTCACGGAAACAAGCGGTCAGGAATCGTGCTTGCGGATTTTGTGACGCAAGTAGACGTTGCATACGCTCAACTGCATCTGGCAATTTCATGATTGCTTTGACTTCATCGCTGACTTCACCTTTTGCCACGCGATATTCTTTTTTAGCAATGTCATACACTTCTATGACTTTACCGTTTTTACGATAAATACCTTGTCCAGTTTTTTGACCTAAATGACCTTCTTTCACGAGCGATATAAACCAGTCAGGTAATGTAAATGATTTATGCCAGGGATCATTGGTCAACTGTTCCTGCATGGTATGCACTACATGTTGCATGGTATCCAGTCCAACAACATCCATGGTGCGGAACGTGGCTGACTTGGGTCGGCCTAATAGAGCGCCTGTCAGGGCATCCACTTCATCCAATCCAAGCTCTAACGTTTGTGCATGATGCAAGGTTGCAAGCATTGAAAACACGCCAATGCGGTTCGCAATAAAATTTGGGGTATCTTTGGCGCGAATAACACCTTTACCCAAACGACTGGTTAACCAGGTTTCCAGATTATCGAGCAACTCAGGCTGGGTTGTTTTAGCCGGAATCAACTCCGCCAAATGCATATAACGCGGTGGATTGAAGAAATGTACGCCACAAAAACGGCTATGTAGGACCTCTGGCAGAGCTTGGGCAAGCGCATTAATACTTAATCCTGATGTATTGCTTACCAGCACCGCTTTTTTATTCAAATGAGGCGTAATTCGTTGGTATAACGCCTCTTTCCAGTCCATACGCTCAGCGATTACCTCAATCACCAAATCGCAGGTGGCTAGATCAGCGAGGTTATCTTCATAATTGCGTGCCTGTAATAAACTAGCTGTTTGTGGTGTTGCCAACGGTGATGGTTTTAATTTACCTAAATTCGCAATTGCTTTATCAACGACGCCGTTGTGGCTTCCTTCTTGGGCAGCCAAATCAAATAGTAGTGTTTCAATACCTGCGTTAACACAATGTGCAGCAATTTGCGCCCCCATAACACCGGAGCCGAGAACCGCCACTTTCTTGATAACAAATGGTTCTTGCATGATTTGTTCCTTTTAGAAATTATTAATTCCCCCTCCCTCGCGGGAGAAGGAAAAAACGAGAGGGAAGTATTTTTATGACACGTTAAACTGTATACCCTGTGCCAACGGTAACGCATCCCCCCAATTGATAGTATTGGTTTGTCGACGCATATAGGCTTTCCAGGAATCCGATCCAGACTCACGACCACCGCCGGTATCTTTTTCGCCACCGAATGCACCGCCAATTTCAGCACCTGAAGTGCCAATATTGATATTGGCAATCCCGCAATCACTACCTTGCACGCTTAAAAAAGTCTCGGCATTTTTAATGTTGAGGGTGAACAGCGCTGACGACAACCCCTGGGCTACGCCATTTTGCAAATTGATTGCCTCTTCTAGCGTTTGATACGGCATGACATAAAGAATGGGCGCGAAGGTTTCTTCCTGTACGATGTCGAAGCTATTATCCAAACCTGCTACTAACGTAGGCTGCACGAAACTTCCTGTGCCACTGAGCGCATCGCCGCCAAATAAAACTTGACCGCCTGCATCCCTGATTCGAACTATTGCTTCGTTAAATTGTTTAACCGCATGTCCATCAATTAAAGGCCCCATGAGGTTTTTAGTATCTAATGGGTCACCAATTGTAATTTGCTCATAGGCATGCTGCAATTGTTTAAGAACCTGTTCATAAATAGCCTGATGAACAATCAAACGACGCGTGGAGGTGCAACGCTGTCCCGCAGTGCCTACTGCACCAAACACAATCGCGGGAATTGCCAGTGCGAGGTTCGCCGACTCATCCAGGATGATCGCATTATTGCCACCCAATTCAAGAATGGTTCTTCCCAGGCGAGCCGCAACCTTGGCTGCTATTTGTTTACCCACAGGCGTAGAACCTGTGAAGGATATCAATGGAATGCGTGGATCGTTCACCATGGCATCAGCAATATCATGCGACTCAGGGATAATCAGTGAAAAAATAGCCGGACAGTTATTACGCTTTAAAACCTTATTGCAAATATGGTGCACCGCCACTGCGCACAGCGGGGTTTTAGCTGAAGGCTTCCAAATCGTCACATTACCGCAAACTGCTGCAATAAAGGCATTCCAGGCCCACACGGCAACCGGAAAATTAAACGCCGAAATCACACCAACAATGCCATAAGGATGCCATTGCTCATACATACGGTGTTTAGGGCGTTCAGAATGCATCGAATTACCATAGAGCATACGTGATTGGCCTACGGCAAAATCGGCAATATCAATCATTTCTTGCACTTCGCCGTCGCCTTCTTGTTTGGACTTGCCCATTTCTACTGATACCAGGCTGCCCAACCAATCTTTATGTTCACGTAATGCGAGACCAATTTGGCGAATAATTTCGCCGCGTTGAGGTGCTGGAACCTCCCGCCATAGGAGGAAATCTTTCTGGGCTTGGGTGACAACGTGTTGATAATCCTGCATGGTACAACAAGCCACATCGGCAAGTTTTTCGCCATTGGTAGGGTTGGTTGAGTTTAAAATCTTACCGTTAGTATTGCTTTGCCACGTATAACCGCTAAAAGCACCGGAATTTAACGCTTGAATATCGAGATGTTTCAATAAATCCATTCCTGACTCCTGAAAAACATGTTTACAACTATTTGATAACAATTATGCGTAGTACTGACCAAAGCGATTGCCTAACAAGTCAGCCAAGCGGAAATTTTCTTGCAGTATCAGGCCATGGTATTCATTTTCTTGACCCAAAACCAAATCCACAACAGCGCAAACGCCTGACGCGGTACTAACTTGAATAGCCGACCACTCCAAGCCACGAATAGTCTGAGGATAAACTGTTTTAAAGTAACTTTTTTCGGATAACTCGCCGTTTTTAATTCCTTCAACGCTCACATAAACCAATACCAGGTCTTGATAAGTTTTGGGGATGGCTTTTTCCATAATCTGTTTTAATGTACCTCTGTCTTCATTCAGCCCAAGGTCATTCATTAAAAAGCGCACTTTTTCACAATGACCGGGGTAGCGAATGGTTTTGTAATTCATGCTCTGAACTTTACCCGCATAAAGCTCACCTAAGCTTCCCAAACCACCTGAAGTATTAAATGCTTCATACTCGCGGCCATCAATATTGATCGACTCCAACCCTTCCAAAGGTAAAAACACCCCAGGAACGCCGTTTTCGATGCCATAACAAGGATTACCGTATTCGTTGATAACGCCATCAGTTGACCAAGTGAGTGAATAATGCAAACCGTTACTGGTCCGTTGTGGCAACGCACCAACGCGCAACTTGGCACGATGACATTGATCAAACTCCTGCATCAAACTATTAGCAGCAATACTGATAAATCCTGGAGCCAAACCGCATTGGGGAACAAATGCCGTTTCCGCACCTGCCGCAATTAATTTCACCGCTTCAGTAACTGAGGTGTCTTCGGTTAGATCAAAGTAATGGGCTTTTGCTTGTTTTGCAGCATTGGCGACATGAATATTCAAAAAATAGGGAAGGCTTGAAATAACAGCAACGATGTTGTGTTTTTCGAGGTAAGATTGCATGGACGTTTCATCTTTAACATCCAACGCAATGGTTTTAATCTCAGGCATAGCCTGCAACAAACGTGTTACATCCGTGCCACCAAACTCCAAGTCCGCCAAATGAACTTGATAATCCTTACTATCAGCTAACAGACAAGCGATTAAGCTACCAATCTTACCTGCTCCTGTGACCATAATATTATACATACGATCCATCTCCTTGTGTGGTGAGTGGTCATCCTACACTAAATAAATAGAAATTGAATATCCCCATTATAATTTTAAATTTAACAATAGGGTCTGTTGACAATTCCTCATCGGGAGGCCTAAGTCCCGCGACTTGTTAGCGGGATCCAAAGATCCAGCTGGATGCTAAAGCTCTTTGTACAAAGTCAGGACGACTCGACTTTAGCCAATTATGCCGCCAAGGCCAGTTGATAAATCAACAAGTTAGCGTTTTCCTCGGATATTTTTAAAGAGTCCGTATTATTTCCATGATTTTTAGACCTTGAAAAATACATCTTCACCCATATTGATTTCCTGATAATCATAATAATATCGGCCAAGGTTAGCTCGCCTTTTTTGTCATACCATGACGTTGTTTCTTGCACCAATAATTTTTTCGTTTCATGCATTTTAGTGGCAACCAGTACCAATATTGAGAGCAGCACCATCAGCATCGGCGTTGTTCTTGCAATAGCCTTGTCTGACCATTGTCGCTGAGTCTCTATGCCTAAATGGGCACGCGTTTCTTCAAACGTAACTTCTATATTGCAGCGCAAAACAAACCATTCGATAATTTGCGTTGGCGAGGTTGTTATATTTGTGCTGAAAAATGTCTCGGCCTCATTTTTACCATCCGGTGTTTTAACCAGCACAATACGCAGCGGCAAGGGTGGTTCGCCCGCATGATACCATAGGCTTTCAAAGGTTAAGCACTCAATGATCCTTGGTTTACCACCATACCACTTTACCGTAAGCGTTTTCCATACCTGGCTTGGATCTTCCAGTAATTCCTTGAGTTGAATACGCCTGCCTTTAACCTGATTTCTTCCGCGTTTTCCTGCTGCCTCATCTGACTTTTTTGATGGTGAAAGGATCACCATAAATGGCAACGCCCATGGTCTTCTGCACCAAGGAAGCGGAACTATCAAGGTCATGCATTCCCATTTCAAACCAAAACAAATGACCACGTGTGATTGGCTGGACGCGACAGCATCACGGTATGCCCCTTTGGCCTTGATTTTCTTGCCGCGCCGGCGATCCAGTGTTTCGTCAACAGCAACAATCTTGGGCTATGCTTCCGGCAGCAGTTTGATTAACAGCCCAAATAAAATCTTGATCAGGATGATGTGCTTATTTTATGTCAGACCAACCGTCAGCTTCGTTTGTCAATCAAAAAAACGCGTATAGGTCGTATAGAAGCAGGTTTTCATTTTTTAGGCATTCAATATTCGGGGACGCACTCAGGATTTCTCGCGACTGCGTGAGATCGGTGGTTCTAACTTCATCTAGGCGGCTAACGGCCGCCAAATCACGAGCCTGCGTGTCCAACCCCCTACACGCCCCCACCCACCCCTGCGCCGCGCCCGCCCCCCCCCGCCATAAAGAAAAATCGACCCCCAGCCCGGAAGTAGCAGAAATAACTAATGGAAACAAAGGCTCGTCCCGTCTTGAGTTCCAATTATTGAACATTAACTCCCTCGGCAGCTTATCTTCATTAAACGCCGGTAACAGGTAAAATGACCGATCAGGTCGGCAATATTCATTCACCACATGAACAGGAAGGTCGCGCTGCGCAAGACCAACCTTCATCCAGGCTGCCGTCATGGCATTATAGTTACTATCTCTATTCCACTGCGGATATCCGTCCACGTATGCTTGAAGGGCATCAATCAATGGCTTCATATCGAAATGAGGTGTTTTATGGTTTTGGCCGTGTTGTTGCCAGGGCAAACCCTCTTTTTCGATGAGGTCGATTCGTCTTAACATGTTTGCTTTCGTTTCATTATCCATATGTGCTTCCAGCATCCGGCACATGTGTGTGTCTTTGGCCCAATAGGCATACTCATAAGCGGTGCAGTTAAACGTTCGACCTGAATAATCGGTGAGTGTTCCTGATTTTAACAGCAATCCAGTTTTAGCCTCGGCTTTAGTTTCAGTTCCAGTTCCAGTTCCAGTTCCAGTTTTATGGTTTTCTGTAAGCAATTTTTCAGCGTCATCCTGCTTGCCTTTTGCGACAGCATGCAAAAACGTGTGCAATTGAAACTCGGGGGATTTCATACATTCGAGTTGGATTTTTGGTGGTAATTTTTTGAAGTCCTCATCGTTGAGCGAGGCTATCGCATTTACACTCAATTCAATACTTGCTTTGATGTGTTCATTTTTACTGGGGATAACGCGCTCAGACCGCGTTTTAAAATCGTTATGAATGCTTTTCATCAGTGATGGGTCTGCAAGTTCTTCAAAACCGGTGCAAATTGAGCCTTGATGGGTTACAAATTGTCCTGCACGTGTATCCCTGTCTACATCTAAAATCATAAAATCATCCATGTGTGGATTTTCTTTTGTTGCCGTCACGGTTTTATAGGTTGAGTTAAATTTTTGTTGAATAGCATTCATATCTGTTTGGGTTAAGGTTTTATTTAGCCCAAAGTCTTGTGCGTGATCATTAAAAAATTCAAGCAGGCTCTCTTCAGCAGAGCTACCAGCCCCCAAAGCAGAAAACACTATAGCAACAAGCTCATTACTTAACTCCGGCGAGGCATCAAGCATGACCCCAAAATTTTTGTCACTGATGTTTCTTGCCGCACAATAGATATTGACGTGAGCGAGAAAAAACTGGGTCAGAATAGAGAGTTTTTCTGTTTTATCTTGATCATTGAGCACGCTATTAAAAGGTGGCGTTGGTATGCTTGCCCCAAGGTTCGGCGCACAGATACCCCAAAGTGCATCAATATAATCCTGTGTTGTTGCAGGCGCTACGTTCGAAAATCCCATGAGCGTGTCAATCGATGCTTGGCTGACAGGGTTGTTTTTAATGTCTCGTGTAAAATCGACGGGTATATTAAACAAACGGTTACACTGCGTTGTCATCTCGGTCTGTATCGCCGCAAAAGAAATGGAGGCGCCTGCTAGAGCCTTTAAAACCGCAGCGTCAAGTGTTGACTTTGGGTCAAGCAGGGCTGGCGTAATGTTAGGATAAGTGGCATAGATGGCGTTATATAAAGCCGATTTTGGGTTACCTTGTGCATCATTGCTTCTTTCAATACTGAATACAGGATTAATGACTCTTGAATAAGTGTCTTGGTCGTGTGGCCTTAGTTGTATGCTGTATAGATTGGATGGAACGCTCATCATGGATGCGATTGCGGCTGAATATTTATTCTGCATGCTGGGGAGGGCTTTAGTATACGCGTTAATTTGTGTTAATCGTGCTTCTTTACACGCTTTCAGTGTGGGGGAATCTTCTTCTTTAGACTCTTTTTGTAAGGAGGAAGCCTCTAATAATTGCAGATCGAATTCAACCGCAGATTTATACTTGTTTAATTCATTAAGCACCGATTTTTCAAAGTCCTTTAAGGCCTCGGTTGACTTGCAGGTATTATCAGTACTAATCTCCTGGCCTTGGACTATCGGCACGAGAAGATGAACTTGATTGGTTTCAGGGTTGATATAAATGTACCGAGCACTCATAGGCTCTGTTAATGGGATAGTCGGCATGGTTTCTTTCTCGGTTTTAATTGGGCACATTGGACTTATTATAACCTATATTTTGGAGAAAGAGTTGTTCGGGAGGTTTTTGCAAGTTCGCTAATAGGCTGGATTTCTAAACAGCCTCTGTTTGCGCTTTAACTTCATGAGAAATCTTAGGATTTGTAATTATGAAAAATGGCTAAAGTCCAGGACGAGTCACTCGTCTATTTATTTTATTGGCATAGGTCTGTCCAAATGTTAAACTCCATCCTCATGTCGTTTCATGGCTTATGACAATGCCTCGCATCACTCAGTTGCTCTGATACATTTCGAAGACTCGAGCGGAATCATTGATACGACGGAACCACACATAGAGAATTATTACTTTGGGAGTCGGTAACCAGTGCCACTACCTTCAACGTTCAATAAATAAAGAAGCGGTGTAACCACTTATGTATGATCCTGCTGAAGCAAATAAAACGTATATTAACTTATTGAAAGATAAAGGCGTGGTGGCAAGCGTTAAAAGTACGACACTAGTAATTGTTATCTACTTTTATAATAAATTAATCACCCTGCAAGATACATCCACTTTAAATATCGTGCTTGTTTATCTGTTCTTTTGTATTTATTTTTCCTTTAAACCTAAATTAATTCGTTTTTTACGAGGCCATCTGCGTGGCGATGAATTTAGAAACAAGTCAGACGAGTAAATTCAAGCGGTGCAGTAACCTGTTCAAGAGCTACTTGTAACTAACCAGGAATAAGAATGTCAGACAATTTGCGCGGTAAGGTAATTCGATTTAATGCTGAAAAAAGTTTTGGCTTTATTGAAAGTAAGGGACAAGAATATTTTGTCCATATGAGTTCCGTTTTATCTGGCGGATATAAAAAAATACCAGTAGGCGCTGCGGTTTTGTTTAAAGCAGCCCAAGGGAAGAAAGGTATGGAGGCGCGAGACGTTATTATTTTGTAACGCGTGCTTACCCTTATCCTGTAGCGCAAAAACAGCTTAAAGATGCTTCATTAACAACCAAATACACCAAAAAGAACCAATGTTAGCTAAACACCACATTTATTACTGAGGGAAAGTGGGGTTGACTATTCATTCGCAACAAATCAAGATAAATAATAATCTTATTAATTGCCTGGTAGTGAACATAATTAAAACCACCGTATTAATTACAAGTCTATTTTGGGTAACTTTTTCTTTTGCTCAGCATCAAAATATAAAAAAAACACATTCGATTGGAAATTGTAAAAAACCCCCGCTTAACCTCGTTATCACTGGAACCGTCGGTAAAACATCTGCCAAAATTGGCCAAAATCAGACTTTCACAGATTCAGAGGGTTTTTTTTCCTATCGATATCAACCTAACACATCCACCATGCATCGTTTTTTATTGGGTGGTTTCATAGGTCATGAGATACCTTTGTTTCATTCCAACTTGCTAGCCCTGGATCTAGGGCTGGGGTATTACCAAACAAATCAATTTTCGAGCTCAGGGGCTTTAACTCAAGGTTTGGATGAACTTTCATCTGATACATATCAATACAGCTATCATGTGCGAAGTCATCAGTTGCTAGTAGAAGCCAAACTATTAGGACGAGTCAAAACATATTTTCGTCCTTATCTATTGTTTGGCATTGGCGCGGCCTTAAATGATTCGGATGATTATAAAACGACAGTCCCTGTTTACTTCCAGTTCACCCCGGCATATGCGCACCTCTTACAAACCAACTTTTCATCTTCTTTCGAGCTTGGCTTGGACATTCAAGTGTTGCCAACTTTACGGCTTGGTGGCGGATATCGATATTCGAATTTGGGAGGACTAGCTCTAGGAAGAGGGACAATTGACGGAGACCCAATCCAAAACACTTTAAATCAGCGTAATTTTCACACGCAACAAGTTTTTTTTCAATTCACATACCTGCCCTTTGGAACAGATTAAAATGAGCACGAAATTGAAATTATACACTTATTATCTGATCCTCATCATCAGTTGTATTTCATCCCAAGCACAAGCTGCTGTGTATGATATTTCCACCAAATCAGGAACCACTTTGCCAACTCGTATAGTTGCCGGAGGAAAGGTCACTGCATTTTATACCGTCTCAAACTCAACCAGCAGAAGTCTCTCTAATAACTATGTAAGGTCACTCCCCCCCAATGTCACTCAAATTGTGTCCGGAGGAACATACCCTAATACATGCGGCAATATGTTCGATTTAGCCCCTGGTTCAAGCTGCACCTTACAACTCAGCATACATGGAGCAGTTAATGCCCAAGACCCCGATCCGAATCATCATATATTGGTTTGCTTAAAAAAATGCAAGGTATGCTGCTCTGGCACTTATTATCCGTTAAATGTCACAGTTCTAGATACAAGCACCCTCAGCCTCAAACACACGCCAACTACCCATTCTGCTGTCAACGTGGCTTATAATCAAACAAATCTCGCAAACGGCGGTTCCACCCCTTATATTTTCAACATATTATCTGGCGCATTACCCGCCGGAACCACTCTAAATACATCTTCAGGTACCGTAGCAGGAACACCAACCACTGCAGGTGCTTTCAGTTATACAATTAGAACCGGTGATGCAGACGGGGCAACTGCCACCGCGTCCAGCAGTGGTAATATTGCCAGCGCGCTGACTTTAACCGCCTCCCCAACAACCTATGCTGCAGTCAACGCGGCTTATTCTCAAACAAATCTCGCCAACGGCGGTTCCACCCCTTTTGTTTTCAACATATCATCCGGCTCACTCCCCGCCGGTACAGCCCTAAACACATCATCTGGTAACGTAGCAGGAACACCAACTACCGTAGGCCCTTTCAGTTATACCATTAGCGTCAGTGATGCAGATGGAGCAATAGCCACTGCCTCCAGCAGTGGGAATATTGCGCAAACATACTACACAGTCACCGCCAGTGGAGACAATCGTGAATCAATTACGCCTAACACCCCGCAAACGGTAGCTTACCAAAAACCCATCTCTTTTATTGTCGCGGCAAATCCAGGGTATACACAATCACAAACGGTTGGAGGAACATGCCCTGCGGGCCATTGGTCAGGAATTACTTATACAACCGGTTCAATTACTACAGCCTGTTCTGTTTCATTTAGTGCAACAAGTAATGCATCCAACCTGTACACTATCAGTGGAATCATTTCAGGTCTTTCATTGAGTGGTTTAACACTACAAAATAGTAATGGAGAAACTCTACCTGTGAGCGCAAATGGACCCTTTATTTTTGCAACTCAGCTTCCAGCCGGGGAAAATTATGACGTGATAGTATCAACACAACCAACTGGACAAATCTGCTCTGTTAACAATGGGGCGGGCACAATCAGCAGCGAGGTGAGTTCCGTCAGCGTAAATTGCATCGCAGATAACCTATATAGTGTCGGTGGGACTTTATCGGGCCTTGCAGCTGGCACCAGTGTTATCATTAAAAACGTCAATAATAACAGCAAGTTAACATTAGTAGCCAATGCTCATTTTACGTTTACACAGGCATTAAATAGTGGTGAAGCATACTCCATCAACGTAATGACTCAACCATCACGCCAAAATTGTACAATTAGTAATGCCTCGGGCTATGTAGCTAGTACTAATGTCAGTAATGTATCTATTAATTGCGCCTCAAGTTTTACACCTACTTATGCTTACGTTGCTAATGCGGGTAGCAACACGGTATCTATCTGTCCGTTAGCTAATGAGGGCGCAGAAATAATTGAGGGAACCTGTACTACAGACCCTATAGTTAATTCATATCTTAATATGCCGCTTGCAATTGTCCTTAATCCGCCCGGCGACTATCTCTACATAGCCAATGGTGGCAACACACTCACTATCTGCCAAATAACAAATAATGGTGGATCATTGGGGCCTTGTACTAACTCATCAGGGAGCGGGACCTTTAATCTGCCCGATGGAATTGGCTTTAATCCATTGAATCGGTTTGTTTATCTTTCTAATTTTTCTAGTGGAGCCTTATCTACTTGCCCCATTATCTCAAATGGTGCAGCAATCAGCGGATGTACCGCAACTAATGTTAACAGCGCTATGCAAACGAATGCCGTTCAATCAATTATATTGAACGCATCAGGTACTTATGCTTATGTCACGTCTGGCGTCGGTGGCAGTCCGCCTGCCAATTCTTGGGTATCAGTTTGTGCCGTTACTAATGGAGGAAGATCCATTACCTCCTGCGCCACTCCATTTCACGACAATTCTTTTAACTATCCTGAAGGGCTAGCGATGAATGCAGATAGTAGCTATGCCTATATTGGAAACGCCAGTAATAATAGCATATCGATTTGCCAGGCAGCGAATGATGGCTCATCACTTAGTAATTGCCAGTCCTACTTTGATTACTCCTTTGCATTTAACAATACGAATCAAGTGGGTTTGTATATGTCCAGCCAACCAAACCCTCACGGCATTACATATGGTTATATTCCAAATAATACCCTCAACAGTAATGGCCAGTATACTGTGTCAATTTGCCCAATTACAGCAGCAGGCGCCACAGTTGGGCCATGTGCGGGATACCATGATTCCACTTTTAATGCCCCTTCTGGCCTGGCACTATATTAGGGGGCTCATCGAGGCTTTGCTGCAAAAATCATTCAAGGCTACAAACGAGTTGTAAATTGCTTATAACCCAACCAATTTTTCATTAATGATCGCCTCCACACTCAACATAATAACTTCTATTTCCTGCGTAATATCTTCTTGACGAACCATATTGAGATGCTGGGTCATCTGTTTTATATTATTCTCTAAACGCCCTAAGGCGTTATCAAGATGGTGTAAGCGTTGATAATTTTCAGTAATAAAAGAACGGTAAAACACAAAATAAAGGGTTGATAATAAATAATGATTGATGAACTCAAATACAAAACGCTCAGCCGACACATTTAATATAGGGGAAAATGATAAATGGTGATCATCCACCATTGCAAATTCCACAAAAGGTTGCAGCGTTGCCGTTTCCATTCTGTCGTTACTGCTTGTATTAAAAAAGAAACGCCATAAGGCAGGATGTTGTTTGATATTCAGCTCTAATGAAATCGCTTCAAGCGTGTTCACTAACGTCAGAATAACACCTGGAATTTCTTCTGCCGTTTCATATCCAGCCATTTCTCGAATAATGCGCGGATCTCCAGCCAAGCTCACAGCCAATTTTCGACCCACAATAATTAATTTAAGTTCTTTATCAGGATTGTTTTCTTCAAAAGCTCTTAATTGTTGAATGATTATGTCATTAAAATTCCCACAAAATCCGCGCTCAGAACCGATAAGAAGACAAATAACAGGCGCTGTTTCTTCAAGCATCTCAAAATAGGCAGGATAAAACTTAAAAAAATCTCGTCCGACCTCCTTTATGGTGTTGATTGAATTATCCTGAGTTGAAATGTATTTGGTCATTTTATTGATTTCGAACAAAGCATGATTTTTCATGGCTTTCATAATGTTATTGATATCGTCTAATGCATGGATGTGTTCTTTTAAACGTGTCAGTTTAGACATACACACCCCCTCACGTGGTTAAGCAGGATTTAACGAAAGCGAGCCACTGTTCTCGTGGACTAGATAAACTTAAATGACACTGTGTTAATCCTTTCTCGATGTTTTTTAGTTGAATAGGAATAGCCTCCAACGGATAGTCATCAAACAGGTGATCGTTATATGCAATAAGCCAGGACAACTGGAATTCAATAGGTAACGGGGAAAGGCGGTCTTGTTTAAATACCTCACGTAATATGCGCCCACGATGCACGCGTTGCAGCATCTCTTTATCCAGTTTCGCACCGAATCGGGTGAAAATTTCCAAATCCAGGAACTGCATATAATCCAGCTTCATTCGCCCGGCCTCATCTTTGATACGTTCGTGTTGTGCACGCCCACCCACACGGGAGACTGATTTAGTAATATCAATGGCAGGAAAAAAACCACCTGAAAATAATGTTGCATCAAAGAAAATTTGCCCATCATTGATTGAAATTAAATTCGTGGGAATATACGTCGCTATCTCCCCTTCTTTTGTTTCAATAATCGGTAACGCTGTCATGCTCCCACCACCCATTTCGGCTGATAAACAGGTGGATCGTTCAAGTAAACGCGCGTGAAGATAAAAAATATCGGCAGGAAACGCCTCGCGTCCGGGAGGGCGACGTAGTAAAAGTGATAACTCGCGATAACAGTTAGCGTGAGCTGTTAAATCATCATAAACAACCAAGGTATCACGACCAGAGTTCATCCAATATTCTGCGATTGCACATCCAGCAAACGGAGCAAGGTATTGTAACCCTGGCAAACTCGAGGCTTGCGCCACCACAACCGTGGTATAGTCCATCGCTTGAGATTCTTGCAAACGCTGAATAATCGTCTTCACGTTGGAGCGATTTTGTCCTATCAGGACATATACACAATAAACATGCTTATCTTTTTGATTAATAACAATATCCAGAGCCAAAGCGCTTTTACCAAGCCCATTATCACCAATAAGAAGCTCACGCTGCCCTTTTCCAATTGGAATGAGGTTATCAAGAATTTTATTTCCTGTATAAAGCGGCTTGTTAACAAAATCACGTTGGGTAATTGGTGGAGACAAAATATCCAATAAACCGCGCGTCTCATTCGATATGTCCTCACCACCATCTAGGGGGCTGCCTAAAGGATTAATAATTCGACCAAGCAATTTATCCCCGACGGGAATACTTAAAGCCGAGCTAAAATGGAATGCCAAGGTCCCAGCACCCAATTTTTCTGTCTGCTCAAGCAAAATAGCGCCAACAAGATGTTCAGTCAGATGAAACACCATGGCACGACTACCATCCTCTGTCAGGATGATTTCATCTATAGCGGCCGAAGCCAAGCCCTTAATCCATACGATACCATCGCCAACAGAGCAAATAATACCTTCTTCCAATAGGCGAACAGTGAATCGATAATGATTAATCTGCTTCTGAATTCGATTAAATATTGATGGCGCTTCAGCTTGTTTCACGGGCCACCTCAGTAAAAAATTTCAATTCATCTCGCACGCTCGCCTTTAAAGAAATAGAGCCTATTTGGATATTGATACCCGCTAACAAACCCGGATTTTGCATAAACTGAACCTCAGTAGTCTCGTTGATGAGGTGGCCAATACCGTCAGTTAAGCGTTTTTTGTCTGCTTCCGGTATTGGATAAGCACTTTGAACAATAATTTTGTTTTCATTTTTATAACCGTTTTTTAAGATAGCCACTCTATCTTCAGAGAACTGTCTAATGTCGTTCAACAATAACTCTATCAATTTGTTTTGAAGCGCAACATCTGCGAATTGTGATAAAAATTTAGAAGCGAACTGACCAGCAATAAACATTGCCTCGTTTGCATTTTTTTCAATCATTTTATTAATGTTCTGCTTTTCCTGTGATTGTAATTTCAGCCTTTCTTCATCCATTTTTTTTAATGATTTAACATGCTCTTGAGAGCGCCACTCCTCAAGCTCTTGTTGAAATTGGTTCTGATATTTTTCCTTCTCCAAGCCCCACTCTTGTAATCGATTTTCATAACGTACTTGCAGGTTTTCAGCATCTGCTTGAAGCTGATTCGCATCGGTAAGCTTTTTTTCAAGCATGTCTTTACGCTTTATAATAATTGCTTGAATAGGCGCATACAAAAAACGTTTCAACAGCCAAATCAAAACGAGGAAATTAATGATTTCCAAAATAAAGGTAGACCAGTTCAGTTCCATTGTTAACTTCCTCAATGGGGCATTAAATAGGCAATTAATGGGTTTCTAAACAAAATAATCAGCACAATAACCAAGCAGTAAATAGCAAGTGACTCAATCATCGCAAGCCCAATAAATAAGGTGCGCATAATTGATTTCTCAGCTTCTGGTTGTCTCGCCAAGGCCTCCAACGCTTGGCTAATTGCGCGCCCCATAGCCAGTGCAGGAAACATAGTACCTAAGGCAATCGCCAAAGCGGCAACTACGGTTGAGGCCAATGTAAACCAACTCATATCACTCATGAGATACTCTCCTTTGTTTGTCGATACTGTTGTGACTGTATGCCCCCTGCTATGTAAATCAACGCTAACATGCCAAAGATATACGCTTGAATGATTGCTTCTATAATATGTAACATCAAAATAGGAATAGGTGCCAAGAATCCTGCAACCATCAATACAATCAAACCTGTTAATTCTAAACTTATCATATTGCCAAATAAGCGGATGGCTAATGCCAGTGTTCTTGAAAGTTCACTGATTAAATGAAAAGGCAAGAGCAATGGACTTGGTTGAACATAATGTTTTAGATAATTTTTCAAACCTTCAGAACGAACACCAAAATAATGCACCGAACAAAATGTTAAAAAGGCTAAACAAGCCGTCACTGACAAATCGGATGTCGGCGAATGGAACCCTGGGATGACGCCCATTAAATTTGAACACAAAATAAACACCCAAAGTGTTGCAATATATGGAAACACAAGAGAAACATGTTCTGGCAACACGTCTTCAATGGCATCTTGCATCACAATAAAAATCCCCTCAAGAGCAATCTGAAGCTTACTGGGTTCTAATGAAAGCGATCTCGTGAATAACCATGACAAAATCGATAAAACACTCAGAATAAGTAAACTCGTCAATATACTTTGCGTGATTTGCAATGCACCTAACTGAAAAACAATTTCAGTGAACATCACTCTCGCTCCCGAATAAAGAGATATACATTCGCTATGCCAACAAACACACCAACGATAATCAAACTGATAGTCCAACTAATAGAAAATCCTTTTAATTTTTCATCCAGCCATAGTCCTAAATAAGCCCCCAGAATGACCGGTAGAATAAAAAGAAAGCCGAGCGCACCAAGATACACTGTTTGTGCTAATAGCGTTGCACTCTCCTTTTTAGCCTTCTCCAGTTTCTCGATATCCAAGTGAATGTTTTTTTTAAGCTCATTATGCATGTCATTTTGTTTCATCATTGCCCCATCGTTTGAGCGCTAATAAACGTTTTAATATTTCTTCATCTAATTGACGCAAACTTGCTTTTATACTCCGAAGACTCTCTTCTTCCTCTCGATACATATTATCCATTTTTTGTTCAAGACGATGGCAATCCTTATCACGACTATAATGCCGCGCGCTAATATATAATTGGTTATCGCTAAAATAAAGGATAGCACCTGGAAAGGCTAAGTACTCTTCCTGCTGATTCTCATAAGTAAACCTGGATAGCCCAAAATTCAAACAAGTCATCATTCGGGCATGATGCGCAAGAAGTCCAAACTTACCAGAGGGATCTGTACCCACAAAACAACTAACACCTTCAATTTTTTCATATTGAGTTGGGCTTTCCAGATGCAGTTCGAAGGTATTCATGACGCAATCGTACTCCCAACAGGCATTCGTCCCAACATATAGCACTGTTCTTCAGAATAATGGTCAAAATCACCACGAAGAAAAGACTCACAATCGGCCAAAGTTTGTTTAAGAGGAACTGAAACGCCTTTCAGGCCAGTATGCTCAGCAGTAGTATGGAAAGGTTGCGTTAAATAGCGTTGTAATTTTCGGGCGCGAAGGACCATACTCCGATCTTTTGGTGAGAGCTCTTCAATACCCATCATAGAAATAATATCTTCGAGCTCATGATAACGAGCGATATGTTCACGAACCCCCTCGGCCACAACGTAGTGTTGATCCCCTAAAATATGTCTATCCATAAATTTAGATTTGGATAGTAAGACATCAACAGCTGGATAAATGCCTTTACCTGCTTGGGTTCGGGTCAAGATAATCACTGAGTCTAAATGTGAGATAATGCCATTTACCGCTGGATCACTCATATCATCTGCGGGGACATAAACCGCCTGTACAGAAGTAACAGCACCTTTATTTGTCGATGTAATTCGTTCTTGTAACTCTGAAATTTCAGTCATTAGGGTCGGCTGGTATCCCACATTCGCTGACATGCGACCCAGTAATCCTGAAATTTCGCTACCCGCCTGAACAAAACGATAAATATTATCCATAAGAAACAAGACTTCCTTTTGCAGGGTATCTCGCAAATATTCTGCATAGGTAAGCGCCGATAAACCGACACGAAACCGGACGCCTGGGGATTCATCCATTTGGCCAAATACCATAAGCGTATTATCCATAACCCCTGCTGACTTCATTTCATGCCATAACTCATGCCCTTCCCTGATACGCTCTCCCACTCCGGCAAACACAGAAACACCTTGATGTAATTGAATAATAGAATGCATAAATTCCATCAATAAAACCGTTTTACCAACGCCTGCGCCACCAAATAAACCTGTTTTACTACCCCGAACAAATGGGCAAAGTAAATCGATTACTTTGATGCCCGTTTCCAGAATCGTTTGATTTGAAGAATTGAAATCAAGAGGGGCAGGTTTTGCTAATATATCGCGATATTCCCTACTAACAATTGGGCTAATCCCATCTAATGGCTCACCAAATACATTCAATAAACGCCCTAAACAACTGGCTGAAACTGGTACAGATAGCGGGCCACCTCGGTCATAAACATTCAAACCCCGCTGTAGACCAGAAGCACTATGAAGCGTAATTGCCCTCACATGATGTTGATCAATATGCTGATAGACCTCCAGGACATACCGGTCATTGTTCGAGTAAACGTTAAGAGATTGATGCAAGGGTGGCAAATCCGTGCAATGGATAATGATAACGGGACCATGAACCTCAACAATGGTTCCAATTAGTTGTTCATCATTCAATCCTGAATTGATCGTCATAAGTCCATTTAGTGCAATCTGGTTGTTATGCTTTTTATTATAGTTGGTATTTAGGAAAGCCGCCGATATGAAAAACCATACCGTATTGAGCGTCCTCTATATTATGATTACCTAATTCGATTGGTTTCTATTTCCCAGAGATAGCGAATAACCCAGCGATACCAATCAGATAGACAAAAAAAACAACGATGGAGTCAACTCCAAGACAAAAGAACTGACGTTTTGATCGAAAAATTAAGCCGCAAATATATATTGTTGTTAAGAGTGCACCCAAACATGCAAGATAAATATCTGTGTGTTGGGCGCCAGGAAGTATGGAGCGCCCAGAAAGAAGTGTTGCCGGCAGAAAAAGAACCGGTAAAAAAGCATTACCACCAAAAATGTCGCTAAACGCAAGGGTATAATCCCCCATTTTCACAGCGGTAAGACCAGTTGAAACCTCAGGCAGTGCCGTAATTAATGCCAATATGGTCGAGCCAAAAAGCACGCCACTCCAACCGATATGAGCGGCAATAGCACTACCGCTCTCCTCAAGAACAACCCCAGCTGCCAATATAACCAGTGATGCACAAATAAAAACGGCCACAAGCCGCGAAGAACACCATTTCCCCATATTTTCTTGATTGGATGTCTTAAAGGTAGGTGGAGTATCAGGTGCTCGACCCTCTTCGTGCCATGGCAAAAATGAACGTGCTTTATTGAGCAACCAAAGACCGACAAGCCAAGTAACAACTATTAACAGATCGCCGGGGGCAATGCCTGCAAATACCAGCGATTTAGGGAGTTGTGTTCCCATAATAGCGATAATCAGAACGCCAATTACAAGGCATCCTTCCAGTACGAGCTGCAAAGAAGCTGCTTTGTAGGTAAGCGGCGCTTTGTTGCGCAAGCCAATACCATCCAAGAGGACGAGTACCACGGTTTGTATGGCTATCCCTCCTAGAATATTACCAATTGCCAAACCAATGTTATCGGACAAAGAAGCCGAAACAACAATGGCTATTTCAGGAAGATTTGTGGCGATTGCAAGAAAAACAAGGCCACCTAACGCTTCCCCAATACCAAAGCGTGAATCGATGATGTCCACCGTAATAGATAGACGAACCCCAGCAAACCAAACCGCCGATGCCGCTGCAAGGAAGATAAGAATTAACACACTTAAAGAAAGAGATGCAAACATGCTTCGCCTTGGTTGCTTTGCTTGGGAACAGACTCCCCGATAATTTAAAGACAGTTACAAACCCTTAGGGTGTATGCAAAATCACTACAATCGTACTAAATACGTCCCTATCCATGCAGGTGAAAAGTCGTATTTGAAAGCTGGTTGAACAAAAACGTTACTGAATGATCACATGAAATATTGTAATAAACTTGACCTTTCATATTGACTACTCTATCGTCACTAAACTTTGAATAGTGTAATACCAAGATGAACCAAGCGACAACTACCCGCAAACTATCGCGCTTTAACCTGGCAGCTAGCCAATACACCTATTTATTACCGCCATTGTTGGCAGGCCTGCTTATCCCCTTTGGTTTCGCGCCATTTCACCTGCCTGGTTTATCCATCCTTGGTATAGCTCTGTTATTCCGATTATTACAACAGCAAACCTTGAAACGCGCGTTTTATAGCGGATTTGTTTTTGGATTAGGTTTCTTAGGATTAGGCGTATCGTGGGTTTATGTCAGTATTCACGAGTATGGCCACCTAAATCATTTGGCGTCAGCATTCATTACGTCTCTATTTATTATCTATCTCGCTCTTTTTCCGGCATTAGCAGCAGCTTTGTATCATAAACTATCACTGAAACGCACCCTGCTATATTCCTGTTTTTTATTTAGCGCAATTTGGTGTTTAGTCGAGTTCATGCGTGCAACATTCCTGGGTGGATTCCCATGGCTGCTTCTCGGTTTTGGACAAACCGACACACCACTAAAATACTTATTGCCCATCGTTGGTGTATTTGGCGTCAGTTTTTTTACATGCCTCACTGCCACCTTCCTTGCAACCGCCACACAAATCCATTCTAAAAAACGCTATTTGTGGGTTATTGCTTTTGTCGCCACCCTCCTTAGCCCTGCGCTCTTAAAGCACATTGAATGGGCAACAATCGAAAATAAAGCCGAATCTGTCGGCGTTATTCAAGCCAATTTATCGATGCGCGAAAAGTGGGATGAATCTATATTTTGGCGCCTGTTAGAGCATTACGAACAAAATATTGGGCCATTAATTGCGAAAAATAAATTAATCGTTCTACCTGAATCAGCAATTCCTGTACCTCCAAGTTATGTCGCTGAGTTTCTCGATCACTTCCATCAGCAGGCAATGGAGGCCGACAGCGCCATCCTGCTTGGTATTCCGCAACCGACAACCATAGATGAATCGAAATATTACAATGCAATGATAACGTTAGGCGCGGCTGAGGGTTCCTACTTAAAGCAACACCTTGTCCCTTTCGGTGAATTTATCCCACAACCTTTTCAAAAACTAATGGATTGGATGGCATTCCCTGCAGCTAATTTGAAGCCGGGAGAGAAAAATCAACCGCTAATTCATATTCAAAATCACCCTATTGCCACCCTGATTTGCTATGAACTGGCCTATCCACAATTGCTACGCAAGCAATTACCGGAGGCTCAATGGATAGTATCTATCAGCGATGACGGCTGGTTTGGTCATTCGTTTGCGATGTACCAACAATTACAGATAGCCCAGGCACTATCCATTCAAACCGCACGCTATCAAGTAATGGCGAATAACGACGGCTTGTCTTCAGTTATTGACACCAAAGGCACTGTGACAGCCACACTTCCAGCTTTTACCGCCGGCATATTGGAAGGAAATATCTATCCAGCCACCGGCTCCTCACCATGGGTTTATTTTGGCGATACGCCGATCTTGTTAATTAGTTTTTTGACTATTCTTTGGGCATTGATACGCGTAAAGAGAGGATAATATACTCTAGGACAAGCTGATGGTTAGGGGCTGTTGACATTTGATCTCCCCGTCGCCGACGTACCGCGGTTTATCCGCGGTATCCAGGAGACCTTCATGTCAAGTGCATATTTCTTCGTATAAATCGCGCCATGTTGGATTAAGCTCTTCGATTAAATTAAGTTTCCACTTCCTGCACCAATTTTTGAAGCGTGTTTCACGTCTGGCAGCTTCTAAATAAGTACTATGAATCTCATAATAGACCAGCATATGTACATTATATTGTGCTGTAAAGCTGCTGGGGATCACCTTATTTTTATGTTCCCAGACTCGTCTGATAAGATCCGATGTTGCGCCAACATAAAGTGTGCCATTGCGTTTGCTGGCTAAAATATATGCGTACGATGATCTCATACCATTTCCTTAGGATGAGTAGACGCCTGCTCTTTCGATAGGTGGCGGGGTCCATACTATTACGTCAGTTGGACTAGATTGAAATTATATCAATAAATCATAGATAACTTACATAGGCAGCCATAGATATGAGCACGCCATGGCGAGCATTGAAGCGTAATTTCGTTTCAGTTTGTCATATCTTGTTGCAATTGCTCGGACGTGTTTGAGGCGTGCAAAAACATTTTCGACTAGATGCCTATATTTGTACAAACACCAATCCATGTCACCATTCCCTGTTTTTGAATTCTTTTTCTTCGGAATAAGGGGTGTCGATCCTTTTTCTCGAATGAGTACTCGAATATCTTCACTGTCATAGCCTTTGTCCGCAATGATATAATCAGACAAAGGAAGACGTGCAATTAATTCTGGGGCGGCCTTGCTGTCATGCACTTCACCACCCGTAAGATCAAATTCTATTGGAAGGCCAAATGCATCAACAGCCATATGAATTTTCGTTGTATTTCCGCCAACGGATTTTCCAATCGCTTGATTTTCTTTACCAATAGCTCCTGCACTGTGTTGATGAGCCCTAACTATACTTCCATCAATAAACTCCCATTCAAGATCAGGATCATCCACTAAACATTTAAATATTTTGACCAACTTGTCTTTGCATGACCAGCGGTTAAATTTTTGGTATATTGTATTCCAGTTTCCAAACTCTGCTGGCAGGTCTCGCCAAGGACAGCCTACGCGCATACGATACAGCATGGCTTCAACCATAAGACGAAGCTCGGGCTTGTCATAAATCCCTTGTTGTAGCATGATTATCCCTAGCTTCGACCATACCTCGTCACTGAGCATTAGTCTGGCCATTTCAAACTTGTTTTATTTTGGTGTGGGAGCCGTGATTTTACGAGTTTGATCCTATTTATCAATGGGTTGAAATGTGATTGCTCATGATGGTGTGTTATCAAAAACGAATTATAAGGTAAATTAAAAGCGCTGTGTTTTATACGGGCATTTTCTGGATACCGCGGATAAACCGCGGTACGTCGGCGACGGGGAGATCAAATGTCAACAGCCCCTAATATTCGAACTTAATTTTCCTTCCTTTTATTGCTGGCCATCCATAAGTGTCCATTAGAATAAGAATTTGTTTGCATGGTAATATACTTGGCACTTGGGTTGAATATCAATCTGTTATTCTTGTTTGATGTTGAGATAAAAAACAACATCACCGAAATGCAAAACAGGAATGGAGTCCTGAACAAATTAGCGGTTATGCAAAGCATCATAATCTTTTTAATATAAGTCATGAGCGAATATACCAATACGTTTGGCAAAACAAACGTGAAGGTGGCAAGCTCTATGAGCATTTACGTTATGGCAGCAAACGAAATAGAAAGCGATCTGGCGGCGACAAGAGACAAGAGCCTATCAAAGTAGAGTAATGATTGATGAGCGTCCATCGGTAGTAGATCAAAAGACACGTCTTGGTGACTGGGAGATCGATACAATTGTCGACAAACAACATCAAAGAGCCATAGTAACATTAGGCAACGTCTCTGGTTGATCGAGTTTCTAAAAAAACACCAATAAGTCAAGTAGGAACAAAACACGCAGCATTTGTTAGTAAGCAAACTATTCACCTATTAAGCCCTATGAAGAATTTTGTGCTCACCATTACAGATGATAATGGCTGTGAGTTTGCACATCATTCACGAATAGCTAGTGCATTCGATAAAAATGTATATTTTGCTCATCCTTATCACTCCTGGGAAAGAGGTCTTAATGAGGTTTGGGATAGCATGGCTGCCTAAGCTTTATTATATAAATATCAAAGCAATAAATTAAGACAGCATGTTTGCGCACGCTGATATTTGATAAATAAATCACACATTGTATTCTGGCGTCACTTTATAGATTCAGGACCTAGCATTATGCCTCAACATGAATTCAAAGCTAACTCAGAACAACACATTCGAGCACATGAATATAAAGAATGCGAAGAAGAGGTTGACTCAAATGCAAATGATGTTATTTCAGTATTGCGTACGTTTCAAAAAAAAAATCCATGGATAATGCTCACAGACGATGTGTTTTCATACAATAATTGGCCAGAGACGATTGATTGGGAGTTTGTGTTGTTGAAGCTTCAGCAACTTAAAGTCTATTCATATAATCGCGTGCAGATTTTACTACTAGCGGGTATTGTAATTACTGATAGGGGATTACTAACACAAGCTAGCGATTGGCGTGGAGCCAATGCGTTTCACTATGCCGCGTTGAGTGGCAATCCTAAAGCGGTCGAGGCGTTAATGGCCCTAGGTTTTGATAAGGACGCGAAAGACAACTTTGGCACCACCGTGTTGCACTATGCCGCGCGAAGCGGCAATCCTAACGCGGTCGAGGCGTTAATGGCCTTAGGTTTTGATAAGAACGCGAAAGACAACAATGGAGCCACAGTGTTGCACTATGCCGCGTTGAGTGGCAATCCTAAAGCGGTCGAGGCGTTAATGGCCTTAGGTTTTGATAAGAACACGAAAGACAACAATGGCGCCACAGTCTTGCACTATGCCGCGTGGAGCGGCAATCCTAAAGCGGTCGAGGCGTTAATTGCCCTAGGTTTTGATAAGAACGCGAAAAACAACAATGGCGCCACCGTGTTGCACTATGCCGCGCGAAGCGGCAATCCTAAAGCGGTCGAGGCGTTAATTGCCCTAGGTTTTGATAAAGACATAAAAGACGATGATGGCGCCACCGTGTTGCACTATGCCGCGCGAAGCGGCAATCCTAAAGCGGTCGAGGCGTTAATTGCCCTAGGTTTTGATAAAGACATAAAAGACGATGATGGTAATACCATTTTGCATGATGCGGCCTGGATTGGCAGTTGCTCGACGATGACCATGTTGATTGAGCAGTATGGATTAAAACCAGATGCTAAAAACAAGTCCGGTGGGAACATATTAGATTGGGCAAAACAAGGCAGGCATCAACTAGCCATTGATTTTTGTACGGACACAATCCATACAACAAAATTGTATCGAAATTATTTGGCATCGTTTACAGTACCTGCAATTCCATATGAAGTTGCCATCCCCGATATTGCAAACATCATCGGGGAGTATGCTGCCCCCAGGGATAACGCCGAGCAAGCGAAGCTAGAAAAAATAGTTCAAGATGGAGTTGAAATACGCAATGGAATTTTAAAGCCCCTTATAAGTTTTTGTAATGTTAAGATTTGTAGTGTCGATGGCCGCAGAGGAGCGCTCAATGAAATATTAGCCTCAAAAGAATTGGATGTTATCGACTTGGAGCGGCGATTAGACTCTATGCTGAAGGATAAGTCACATCAGAATAAGCCCCATAGCTATTCGTTGTTGCAGTGTCGATTTAATACCGCTCAAAAAACTGGCAATACTCCAAAAGATACAGCCAACAACTTCATGATTTTAGAACAGGAACTTAAGTCAACCAATGAAGACTTGCGAGGGCTTCGGTGGTCCCACCAGGGGTTGCACCATGGATTACAAACGACTCACCGGAGGCTACAAGCAAATTTTGCGTTTCAATATAAGTTATTAATCGCGTTATCCGCTGTAAGTGTTGTCGCATTGACGGTAGGTGCGTGGGCTGCGTTGGATGCGGGTCAGGAAGGCGCTGGAGGCGCATTAATAGCTGTGAACGTTGTTGTGGCTGGATTGGTATGTTATAGCATCTATAATAACAGCCGAACTCGAGCCAAGGTTCTGGATGAAGCTAAACATGAGGAAGCAGAACTTCCTGCTGATGCGCCATAATATGCTTGCTTTGTAGTGGCTCAATCTGATTAATTGCACTTGCAAGTTGAATCTGCCTCGATTTACCCAGGGTTGAACCTGATTATTTGCAACACACACTATTTTTTCGTTATTTAAGCAGTTTTACAAAACCAAATGCGCACAAAACGATCACACCTATTGCTGCGAATCTCAAGAGGCGGTATTCTTACCAACCCCAAGAATTTAGACTTATTAAACTATGGATAACAGCTATATACCGCAAGACGTTGAAGAGCAAGCTCAGCAATTCTGGCAAAAAAAACAATCGTTTAATGTCACTGAAGACTTAAACAAAGAGAAATTTTACTGCTTATCCATGTTTCCCTACCCCAGCGGCTCTCTGCATATGGGACACGTCCGCAACTACACATTGGGTGATGTTATATCCCGTTACCAGCGGGCTCTTGGTAAAAATGTTCTACAACCAATAGGATGGGATGCGTTTGGCCTGCCTGCTGAAAATGCCGCCATCAAACACGGTATTCCGCCTGCTGAATGGACCAAAAATAATATTGCCGCGATGAAGGAACAGTTTTTAAGACTGGGAAATGCCTACGACTGGCGGCGCGAAATAACCACATGCGACCCCGATTATTACCGTTGGGAACAATGGTTTTTTATCAAGTTATATGAAAAAGGCCTCGTTTATAAAAAGAATGCCATCGTAAACTGGGATCCCGTTGATCAAACCGTATTAGCCAATGAACAAGTCGTCGATGGACGCGGATGGCGCTCTGGCGCTTTAGTTGAACACAAAGAAATTTCCCAGTGGTTCATTAAAATTACCGCCTACGCCGATGAATTATTGCTAGGCCTTGACACGCTGGATGAATGGCCCTCGCAAGTTAAGCAAATGCAACGCAACTGGATCGGCCGCTCTGAAGGCTGTCAAATCTATTTCAAAGTGCCGGACGCGCCTAAGCGACTTAAAATTTATACCACCCGTCCTGATACTATAATGGGCGTAAGTTTTGTCGCAGTAGCTCCTGACCACCCCCTCGCCAAGCAAGCTGCATTGAATAATAAAGACGTGCAAGATTTTCTTGAAAGTTGCCAAGGGGTACGTATGGCTGAAGCTGAGCTTGCCACCATGGAAAAACGCGGCATCGACAGCGGCTTGAAGGCAATACATCCGATTACCGGAATAGAACTTCCCGTTTGGATAGCGAATTTTGTGCTCATGCAATATGGCTCAGGTGCGGTGATGGCCGTTCCAGCACATGATCAACGTGATTGGGAATTTGCCCAAAAATACCAGCTACCGCTCAAAGAAGTTATTATGCCAGACTCTGATGAACACCATGATTTAAGTCTATCGGCATATACTACAGACGGCATTTTAGTTAACTCCGGACAATTCGATGGCTTAACGACCACAGAAGCCAAAGTTGCAATCACAACCTTTCTTGAAGAAAACGATACTGGGAAAGCTACAATCAACTATCGATTACGCGATTGGGGCGTTTCTCGACAACGTTATTGGGGAACACCCATTCCCATGGTCATCTGTGAAGAATGCGGCATTGTGCCCGTTCCAGAGCACGAACTACCAGTAGTCTTACCAGAGAATATCGAGCTATCCGGCAGTGGTTCGCCACTGGCGCGCTGCAACGAATTTCTGCACACCACATGCCCGAAATGCGGACAAGATGCAACGCGCGAAACTGATACCTTCGATACCTTTGTTGAATCGTCGTGGTACTACGCGCGCTTCGCTTGCAAAGGCCAGGAAAATGCAATGCTCGACGACCGTGCCAAATACTGGACGCCCGTTGATCAGTACATTGGTGGCATCGAACATGCGGTCATGCATTTACTCTACGCACGCTTTTTCCATAAGTTAATGCGTGATGAGGGCTTGGTTAACTCTGATGAGCCCTTCAAGGCATTGCTAAGCCAGGGTATGGTATTGCGCAATGGCCACAAAATGTCTAAATCAGTAGGCAATGTTGTTGACCCTAACCACTTGATCGATACTTATGGCGCTGACACAGCCCGTTTATTTATCATGTTTGCAGCACCACCCGAGCAATCATTGGAGTGGTCTGATAGCGGCGTTGAAGGCGCGCATCGTTTTCTGAAACGTCTGTGGGCTTTTGCTTTTCAACATCAAAGTTTATTCGTTGAAATTAATGAAATGGCATCCGACAATAATAATATCAATTGGCAAGCCTGCGAGAATCGCTTAAAAAATCTCGTCTGGCGGTGCATCAAATCCTGGCACAAGCTGCTAACGATTATGATCGCCATCAATTTAATACGGTTGTATCAGGTTGCATGAAGCTCTTAAACGAGCTGTCCTCTTATTCCATTGAGACCGAAGAGGACAAATACTTTTTGCATTCAGGCCTCAGCATTCTCCTGCGCCTGTTAGCGCCTATCACACCGCATATTTGTCATCATCTATGGCAGCAATTAGGGTTTGAAAAAATTATTATTGATGCACCCTGGCCGAAAGTCGAAAAGAGTGCTTTAAAAACGGAAGAAGCAGATTTCATTGTACAAGTAAATGGCAAGCTACGCGCGCAATTTACGGCAAGCATTGATACACCGGAAGACACATTAATTGAGATGGCAAAAGAACACGCTGGATCGTTTGTAACCGGTAAATTGATGAAGAAGTCGATCGTGGTTCCTCACCGCCATCTGATTAACCTGGTAGTTAGTGAATGACGTCTGTAATAAAAAAATCGCTAGCCCGCACCCCGCTAATTACATTGTTTGTATTATGCTTGGCGGGCTGCGGCTTTCATTTGCGCGGTATGGTGGATATGCCGCCCTGGCTAAATAATATAGCGATTATTTTGCAAGAGGGTCATCCAGATCTAGGCCCACTCCTGCAAGAGCAATTACAAGCGTACAACATCAACGTGGTAGATGGCCCATCTCTAGCTTCTTATTGGTTATTTATCGAAAGTGATAATTTCCAACAACAAATTACCAGCGTTAGCTCCAGCACCACGCCACGGCAATATCAATTAATTTATACGGTGCGTTTCAAGCTGCAAAGTCGCGATGGTAAAGAGCTAATATCTGCCACTCCGGTTGTGGTCACTCGACAAATCACCGTCAATAGTGACAGAATGCTAGGTTCTGACGAGGAAGAAGCAATCACCAAGCATGAAATGCGGCGTGATGCAGCCATGCAGATCCTCAATCGCTTGGGTCGAAGCTCATAAGGCGTGTTGACATGCTTATTAAACATCCGTCGTTAGCAGCAAATTTAAACCATAAACTTCATGCTATTTATGTTTTGCTTGGGCAGGAGCATTACCTGGTCAATGATGCCGCTTTCTCGATTAAGAAAGCCTGGCGCCAAAAAGGTGAAACAGATGAGACGACGCTGCATCTGAATGCGGCTAGTGATTGGAATATGCTCTTGGAGGAAGCAAATAGCTACTCTCTATTTTCAGAATTGGTTATGCTGGATGCGCGCTGTGATAAAAAATCCATCGATACGGCCGGTAAAGAGATCCTGAACACATATCTACAGCAAATCAATCCTCGCTGCCTGATAATACTGCGCGCCCCGAATATAACCGCCAAGCAATTACAATGGCTTACCAATAATGAGCACATAGTGATTGTCCAAGTGTACGCACTGCCCCCTGCGGCTTTGCAGAATTGGATACGTGGACAATTGCAGGCAAGTTCAATAAATTTTCAGTCAGAGATCCCTGCCCTCATTCATCAATACACCCAAGGCAACATGCTCGCCTGTGCGCAGGTTATCGAAAAGCTTAAGTTGATTAGTAACGCTGATGAAGCACTAACGCCAAGTGACGTATTAGAACAACTGATTGATCAATGCGATTACCAACTGTATGAATTAGCAGACGCCTGCTTGACTGCCAATGGAAAAAAAGCGATTCATCTCTTGCGCCGAGCCTCGCTTGATCACACAGAACCGACCTTGATTTTATGGCTCTTTTCACAAGAAATTCGGCTGCTCATTCAATTATCGCACTTGCTTAAGCAAGCCGTAGCGTTTACCGCCGCCTGCAATCAACTAAAAATATGGCCTCAGCGCGCTAATTTGTACCAAACAACATTGGCACGTATATCGCCAGACAAACTGTATCAGTTGTTACATTTTAGCGCGCAGGTGGATGAGCAAATTAAATCCAATCGCAGTGAGCGTGTTTGGCACGCCTTTGAGCAAATGGCACTGACGCTTTGTTCTAAATAATTTTCGAGATAAAGATCTAGTTTAGTACCCTTCAACCACCCCTCCTTCGAGGGAGAAAGCGATGTTGGACACTCTCTCCGGAAGAAAAACTTGCTCTTACGATCTATCCATTAATGTAACTGCCATCTTAAACATCAATTTGATTGTTTACAGTATCACGATGCCGTATTATCGCCGTTTGTATACTACTGTATCTTCAACTAACTAAACACAAAATGAGAATTAAAGCTTTGTTTAAAAAATTACTGCTTCCCCTGCTGTTAGTATCATTATTCACCCATGCAGCCGTTGCACAGCAACAACGACAAATTGCAATCACAATTGATGATTTACCCTTCGTTGGCGAAAGCAAAAATTTTCATTTGAATATGATTATTGATGCTGCAAAATCGAGTGAAGCGCCACTGACTGGTTTTGTGATTGCAGGAACAATCAATCCTGAGAACTGGGACGTACTGCGTAAGTTTCATGATGCAGGGCTTGGACTTGGCAATCACACCCTGTCTCACACCAATTTAAACAGTGTCAATACGCAAGCTTATATCCACGAAATTGAAGAAGCAGACAGGATACTGTCACCTGTGCTCTCTGAGCCTAAATATTTTCGCTACCCATACTTGGCCATGGGGCAAGGTGCCAAGAAAGACATGGTTTTAAATTACCTTTCATCGAAAAGCTATTTAGTCGCACCCGTTACTGTAGACAGTAAAGATTTTGTATTTAATCAGCTTTTATTAACCGTACAAGAAAAAGAACGGCGCTCGTTTCTTAACGTATTAAAGGCCTGTTATCTTGATTTTATCTGGCAACAAACGCTGCAAGCCGAGGAGCGTAATCATCAGGCACATAAACCAGAGCAATCACAAATTTTATTAATCCACTCGAACCTGCTCAATGCCTATGTTTTGCCTGATATCATCAATCTTTACCGGCAAAATGGTTACACAATCGTGAGTTTGGATGAGGCCTTAAAAACAATCAACAAGCCATCAAAAACTCTTGCTAAAAAGTCGGGTCTTAAAAACAAACTCCATTTGGATAATTTTCTGGCTTGGGATTAATTGGGCTGCATGCTTGCAACCTACAAGCTACAAGCTACAAGCTACAAGCTACAAGCTACAAGCTACAAGCTACAAGCTACTTAATTATGTACATTGCACTAGAAATACCACAAAAAACTATGCTTACATCCTGAAATCCTCTAGTATAAAATTACAACTAATCTTTATTAATCAAGGTACGGATGTTTACTTTAATTGTATGTCTTTTTGTTGCATGTCTTTTCCCCTATTTTGCAAAAATCCCAGTGGCCATCGCTATGAATAAGTTACCGGGTGGATATGATAATAATCACCCCAGAGCACAACAAGCATTACTAACAGGATTTGGGGCACGAGCCGTTAGCGCGCATCAAAATAGTTTTGAGTCGTTAATTATATTTTCAGCAGCGTGTCTCACTGCAATTGCCACTAACCATACAAGCATCGCTATACAAACCCTTGCAATTGTCTATTTACTAGCAAGATGTGTTTACCACCTGTTTTATTTACTCAACTGGTCAACCTTGCGTTCGAGCATTTGGGCCGTAAGCCTTATTTCGTCACTCAGCATTATTTGGTTATCCATCCCATAATGAACCTGGCTTCCATTGCAGGCAAATCAAAATGGCAATTCTATATAGGGTTATTGTCGTTAGTTGCAATAACTATACATATTATTATGCAAGTATTTAACTTGCCCTTCGCTAATACCCCTCTGCTGTTCACCCTGCTCATCGGCGGGGTGCCGTTATTATTGCAAATTATATTTAAACTATTTCAACGCAATTTAGGAGCGGACTCATTAGCCGCGATTGCATTAGTAACTGGCGTATTTTTACATCAATATCTTGCCGCCACCTTCATCGTACTAATGCTTGCCAGCGGTCAAACACTTGAATATTATGCGATGCGCAAAGCCTCCTCGGTTCTGCTTGCACTTGTTGCACGTATGCCAGCCATTGCTCATCGAAAATTAAACAGTCAGATTGAAGATATACCGTTACAAGCCATCCAAATAGAAGATGAAATTGTTATTTATCCCCATGAAACTTGCCCGGTAGATGGTCTTGTTATTGAGGGGCATGGTTCCATGGATGAGTCATATCTGACGGGTGAGCCTTATCAGATCTCTAAGGCCCCTGGAACCGCTGTTTTATCTGGCGCTATCAACGGCGAATCGGTATTAGTAATACAAACAACCAAACTTGCGGCTGATTCACGCTATGCAGCCATTGTAGAAGTCTTGCAAGAAGCGGAACAAAAACGTCCTACTTTAAGACGGCTTGGCGATCAAATCGGCGCTATTTTTACCCCGATAGCTCTTATATTTGCATGTTCAGTCTGGTTTTTCACTGGGGATGCAATACGTTTTCTTGCTATTTTGGTGATCGCCACCCCCTGCCCTTTATTGATAGCAATCCCAATCACCTTGATTAGTGCTATTTCAATGGCAGCAAAACGTGGGATCATCATCAAAGATCCTACGGTTCTTGAGCGTCTGCCAACCTGCCGCACGGCAATTTTTGATAAAACAGGCACGCTCACTTATGGCAAACCGTCCTTAACTTCGATTATTACAGCACCAAACTATGATTCTGTGACTATTTTACAATACGTGGCCAGCCTGGAGCGCTACTCCAAACACCCGCTCGCAAATGCAATTTTGAGTGCTGCCAAAGAACAGAAAATACTGCTAATTGAGTCATCTAATGTCTCAGAAACACCCGGTCAAGGACTGCATGGGATCATAGATGAACACCGCATTCAAGTGACCAGTCGAAAAAAACTGCTAAACGTCATGCCTCAATCTGCTGATTTGCTACCCCCTGCATCACCTGGGCTAGAGTGTATTATTCTGTTAGATGATAATTATGCCGCCGCATTGCATTTTCAGGATGCACCGCGAGCAGACAGTCAACCCTTCATCAGCCATTTATCACCCGCACATCAATTTACAAAAATAATGCTAGTCTCTGGCGATCGCGAATCAGAGGTTAATTATTTAGGTATGTTATTAAAGCTAACTGAAACACATGCCTCACAAAGTCCTGAGCAGAAACTTGCTATTGTACGCCATGAAACGGCCTTAGCACCTACCGTCTTCATGGGTGACGGCATAAACGACGCCCCAGCATTAACCGCCGCCACTGTAGGCATTGCTTTCGGACAATATAGCAATATCACGGCAGAAGCCGCCGGTGCTGTTATCATGGACAACACATTAAGCAGCGTCGATGAGTTAATCCACCTCAGCTTAAATACCCGCACCATTGCCTTGCAAACAGCTTTAGGCGGTATGTTGCTCAGTATTATTGGTATGGGATTTGCGGCAGCTGGCTACATTAACCCGGTAACTGGGGCCGTATTGCAGGAATTTATCGATGTACTAGCGATTTTAAATGCGCTGCGATTAACCTGGGGTGGAAAGATTAAAATTGATTTACCAGGGTATTCAGAATAAATCATCTGCTTTATTTTGAGGATATAAGAAGTGACGTGCGATCGCAGGATTTGATGCCGAATTATTTCTTCTTCCCGAGAAGATGGATTGCATGCATCGCCATCATTCGTTCTTCATTAGCAGGGATAACAAGCGTTGCAAATGGTTTAAAGAAAGTAAGGTGCTGTAGAATTTGGTCGCGCACTAATTGCGAATTCTCCCCGATGCCACCGGTAAACACAATACCATCGACGCCACCAAGTGCCACCGCCATCATGCCCATCAATTGGGCTGTCCTCAGGCAGAAATAGTCGAGGGCAAATTTTGCTTGCGGATCCTCACTGGCTTGCAAAATACTAACATCGCCACTCAATCCTGATAATCCAAGCAGTCCGGATTCATTATAAAAAATCAACTCAGCCTCATTGGCAGATAAGCCAAGATCACGAATCATGTAAATAACGGCCCCTGGATCAAGATTTCCGCAACGCGTTCCCATCGGCAGACCGTCAAGTGCCGTTAGCCCCATCGTTGTATCAACGCTCGCACCTTTATTTATAGCGCATAAACTTGCACCATTGCCTAAGTGTGCGGCAATAACACGACCTTTTACCAACTTCGAAGAATGAAGGCGTAGTGAATGCACAATCCATTCATAAGAAAGCCCATGGAACCCATAGCGGCGGATACCTTCTTGCCGCAGTTTTAACGGCAACGCATAGGTTGTGAACAGAGGCCCGTGCTTGGCATGAAAAGCTGTATCAAAACAGGCTATCTGCTCAACACCCGGCATCAGTGAGTTGATCATCTCAATTGCGGCGATATTATGCGGTTGGTGAAGAGGTGCCAAAGGAATGAGTTCACGTAAACGAGCCAAAATTGGTGGCGTTATTTGTATGCTGGAGGTGAATTCCTCCCCGCCATGAACCACTCGATGCGCTGTGGCACTGATATGCTTCGCCAAATTTTGGCCGCCAATCCAGTCGAGAATATGCCGCAGCGCCTGTTCATGAGTACAATCAGCTGGCAACGGGTGTTTACTTCTCTGTGACACTGTTTCATCTGTTGCATTAAACACAGGCGAACTACCCAAACCATAGATTTTGCCGCGCGCTAAAAGCTGCAGATCAGTTTGCTTTGTAAACAATTGAAATTTTACGCTGGAGGAGCCTGCATTAATGACAAGAATGCTGCTCATAGCTGCTTGGGTCATTTAATTTTTCCTGCCTGACGAGCTGCCACTATTTTTACCGCTAAGGCACAAGATAAGAGTTTAGTGCGCAGCGAGTCCGCTCGGCTATAGAGCATGATAGGCACGCGCGCGCCCAACACAATACCTGCCGCATCCGCGTGTCCAAAAAACGTAAGTTGCTTGGCGAGGATATTGCCTGACTCAATATCAGGAACCAAAAGAATGTCCGCGTCGCCCGCTACATCTGAAACGATACCCTTTTCTATGGCTGCATCCTTGTTAATTGCATTATCAAAGGCTAGCGGTCCGTCGAGGATCCCATCAGTGATTTGTCCTCGATCAGCCATTTTACACAGGATGGCGGCATCAACCGTCGCCTGCATTTTTGGATTGATGAATTCCGTAGCGGCAAGAATTGCTACTTTGGGTTTAGTGTCCTCACCATACAATACCCGCCAAAAATTGATGGCATTTTGACAAATATCAGCCTTGTCCTCGGCATTCGGCGCAATATTTATCGCCGCATCCGTTATGATTAACGGCTTATGATAGGAGGATACATCCATAATATAAACATGGGTAATGCGGTGCTTGGTACGCAGGTTCGCTGAAGCCGGAACAATCGCTGCCAGCAAGTCATGGGTGGTGAGCGAGCCTTTCATGATCGCCGCAACCTGCCCAGTCGCCGCCAATTCGGCAGCTTTTGCCGCTGCAGCATCACTATGCGCTACATCGATGATTTCCCATGATGATATATCAATCCCAGCTTCTTTAGCGGCCGATTTAATTTTGCTTACAGGTCCAATTAGAATAGGAACAATGAGTCCTGCATTCACTGAATCAAGTGTTGCCTGCAGGCTGTCAGCTTTAACAGGATGGACAATGGCCGTTTTAATAGCTGGCAAACTTGCACAAGACTGAATGATGGCATTAAAGCGGTCAAGATTATGAACTTCCACCTCAGGCAAACTGCTTCGTTCAACACGTATTTTTTGAGTGGGTGCAATAACGGTGGCAAGCCCTTCAACGACTAATTCACCCCGCTGATTAACACCATTGCAATCAAATATGACTATCGCTTTCACGGCACGTTTTTCATGCGCGGTAAGAGTAATAGTGATAGTGTCGCCTATACGCACCGGTTTTTTGAATTTAATATCCTGTTCCAGGTAGACCGTACCCGGGCCCGGCAATACTGTTCCAAGAAGTGCTGAAATTAGCGAGCCCGTCCACATCCCATGACTAACAATGCCATGAAAGATATCGTTTTTTGCAAACGATGCATCCAGGTGCGCAGGATTCAGGTCACCCGACATGGCGGCAAACAATGCGATATCATCCTGTGTTAGTGTTTTACTTAGGCTCGCCTGCAGGCCAAGACTAATCTCGTCAAATGTGACATTCTCAAGAAACTCTTTTGTCATATTATCCCTTATACACCAAACTTAAATTGACTATAGCTTAGATTAGCACGGACAATAAAAAATATAGTCGCTATTACGCAAGCTAGCCAAACTCTGTTGAAATATTTCTTCTATAATCTAATTAATCTTGTTCTACCGTCAGAAAATCATGAAAATTTCACGCGAACTTTTAACTAAAGCAGTAAAAGAGAAAATAGTCACTTCAAAACAAGCTGAGTCATTATTTCAATTTCTCAAGGATCAAGCCCATGACAGTCCCAGTTTTAACTTAACAAATATTATTTACTATTTCGGTGGATTGATAGCAATTGGTGCCATGACCCTTTTTATGAATTTAGGATGGGAAAGCTTTGGCGGTTGGGGGATTTTTATTTTATCCATTCTTTACGGTATTTTGGGTCTGGGGTTTGCCGCGGTGTTTAAGAAAAAAAATTTAGTTGTTCCCGCAGGAATTTTTGCGACATTTGTAATTTGCCTGACGCCGCTAGCCATTTATGGACTACAAAATGCGATGGGTTGGTGGCCTGAAGACTCCAGTGTGTATCGGGAGTATCATTATTTTATAAAATGGAACTGGGTATTCATGGAGTTAGGCACCCTTGCCGTTGGTATTATCTTAGCCTGGATATATAAGTATCCTTTTATGGTTATGCCCATTGCTGTAACCCTGTGGTATATGTCCATGGACATTGCAGCCATGATAGGGCAAGAAGAGTATTTAAATTTTGAGCTAAGATCACTGGTTTCAATTTATTTTGGATTGCTGATTGTTCTCTTAGCCTTTTGGGTGGATGTTCGCTCTAGAAACACAAAGGATTATGCTTTTTGGTTATATATATTTGGTGTCATGGCCTTTTGGAGCGGCTTATCCTGTCAAGATTCAGGCAATGAATTATCGCGCTTCTTTTATTTTTGCATTAATTTGTTGATGATTGGTGTTGGCGTGCTGCTCGTCAGGAAAGTTTTCGTTATATTTGGCGCAATAGGTTGTGCATTTTACCTTGGACATTTAGCTTGGCAAGTATTTGCAGATAGTCCATTTTTCCCCATAGCTTTAACTGCTATTGGAATTTTAATTGTCTTTATAGGAACGTTATGGCAAAAAAACGAACGGAGATTAACCCAAAAAATACAGTCTTTTTTGCCTAAGTCACTGCGAGAGACTTTAAATTCGAGGGAATAATATCATGCGGCGAAACCCAGGGAGGCAAACCTTGAGTTATTCCATGTATACTTTGGATGATTATAATCATTTTAGTAAGGTGACGGTTTATTTTGGGGGAAGATCTCTTTTGAGCATGTTAATTAAAAAGAAAAGGATGTCGTTATTATCTAGCAATTTCATTTTTGTTGAGTCACACATGCTCGTATTTATTTGTTCTCTATAGTCACCCTTTTATCCTCTGGTTGATTGGCAATTGATAAATAAATAAATAAATAACCAACTCTCTCTATTATATATTTATAAATTGGCCTTCACCCCACGCCCCCATTCTTCAAAAAATTTAAATGCACTTTAACGCCCCCCCACTCACCCGCAATAATACTGTAAACATACGTATCTCTCAGCGTGCCATTAGGCAAGATCATATGATTACGTAAAACCCCATCCAACTTAGCGCCTAGGCGCTCTATCCCGTGTTGGCTTTGACGGTTAAAAGCGTGCGTGCGAAACTCTACAGCGATGCAATTTAGTGACTCAAATGCGTGAGTTAGCATTAACAGTTTGCTTTCGGTATTTATAGCTGTTCGTTGGGCACTTTCAGCATACCAGGTCCCCCCTATTTCTATGCGACGATTTTCTTGATCAATATTTAAATAGGCGGTCATCCCAATGGTTTTTTTTGTTTGATTATTAATAACAGCAAATGGCAGCATGGTTCCTTCTGCCTGCATTGTTAATCGCAGGTCTATATTTTTCTTCATTTTTTGCGGTTCAGGGACAAATGCATACCATAATTTCCATAACTCACCATCCTTCGTTGCTGCTACTAAATGATCATGATGCTCTTGAGATAAGGGTACTAAGGTGCAGTAATCGCCACATAGGACGAGGGGCTTCAATATGGTTGTCATCTCATTTCTCTTTATCAATATTGTTCTTTTATAATTCCCTAAATACATCCTCCTGAGCGCGTTTCATAGTGAAGCGAGTCTCTAGTCAGATACTTTTTTTTCTGTCAAATAATAGACTTCTTCCGTTGCCTGCAACAAACCTTTAGTATGCAGATGCGTCGGAATTTCACTAATTGATTTACTGTATAATTGCTTGATATCAAAGTACGGGCTAAAAAGCGTTTTCACTTCATTTGCATCTACTGAAAATGGCGGACCTTGCATTTCTGTTTCCTCATAACATGTTGTTATCAAAAATATTTCAGTCTCCGGATCAGCTAATTTGGCTAAGTGTGCTGAATATAACTGGCGCATTTCTTCTGATAACGCAATAAGAGCGGCTCTATCATAAATGGCATCAATCTTGCCTAGCACATTTTTATCAAGTTTAAAAAAATCCCCCGAAATAAGTGTGATCTCATGGCTAGAGTACAGAACAAAATGATCTGTTTCTGTTATTTTGACTGGCAGTTTGTTTTCTTGAAAAAATGCTTTACAGGCAAGTTGACTAAGTTCAACGCCTAAAACCTTATAACCCTGCCCCGCAAGCCAAAGCATATCGATGCTTTTACCACATAAAGGAACAAATACTCGATCGCCGGGCTTTAAATGTAACGTTGGGAAGTATCGTTGCATTAACTGATTGGGTTGCGACTGATTAAATCCAATAGTATTGGATTCCCATTTTTGGTGCCAGAAGTCTTCTTCCATTACAAAATTACCTTATTAAGGAGGACTGTATTAGGCAAGCAAGACTAGTCTTGATGCAGTGTGTAAGATTAGAAACGAACCATTTACTTAGAGGTCACTATCAGCCCAATGGCCAGCAGCTCAGCATCATTCGTCATAATACCCAATAAATGGGCATGCAGCTAGCATGAATAACAAACAGCGGAATGGTTATGAATGCGGCTCGCAAGAAACGCCATCTGGCTGAGCGCATATTGAGACTACTCCTGTTTTCTTCGCAATAAAAACCAACCAATACCGTTTCCATTTAATTTTGACAAATTACTGTAGGTTGGTGCTGAGCGTTAGCGAAGCCCAACAATCGCGGCACGGGAAGCTCCCATGTTGGGCTTCGCTAACGCTCAGCACCAACCTACAGCACGAACAAATAATAATCATTTTGTATGCGCTCACGTGTCAAAACCAAATGAAAACGATATAAATGGTTGATGATGCCCACAAAAAATGGAGGTGTAGTTCAATACAAGGTATATGGAAGATTCCACCGTTAAATACTTCCCCTTCTAACTTTGCGGTGGATAATATCAAGCTTCGATCTATCCGAACAACTTCCATTCTCAGGCTCGCGCATCAGATATTTTTGTGAGGGGTGTATGGGGGGTAATTTACAAACACTTGTTGGCTTTGTGGTTTCTACGCTTGGTGCAGGTTTCGCTGTAAATAAATTATTGCGATTTCGCGAATAGGAATACAAGGGTGGTAATTGCGTTGGTCGCGTAGGCGTTGTAAATTTTTTCGGACTATCTTTCAGCTCTTTTTCCATTTCTTTGTGGCTTGTTCCCAATTCTTTGTAAGTTTTTTCTAATTGATTTTGTGACAACTGTGATTTTTGATAAATAAGTTTAACCCCCCTATTTTGTAGCGTTACATTTTGTAAATGGATTAAAGCTGTTGGTCCATCGAACTGACAATGATGCAGTATAATTGTGCATGGTTTGCTGTCGTTAGTGATTAAAATTTTGAGTTGATCCGTTGTAAAATAATTACCGCTTAAATTGATTATTGATAATGTGTCGCTTGTTTGCAAACGTTTTGATAGGGCAGCGATAACGTCGTTTTTTCTTTTAGGATTTGTATCAAATTCTTGGGTACGGAAGCTATTTAACATAGCAAATGAACTAACAAATTTATTGTCAGCAAGAGCCTTGATTATATGCAACAAATCATCAGCCAATAAGCAACCTTCCTTTGCATTTTCACCAATTTCAAGGCAAAAAATAGTTGTTTTATTTTGTCTTAAATCATCAAGCAAAGTTTGATCGACTTGCTTAACACAAACCCAAAGGCGATCGCGCTTAACTTGTTGAATCCGCTTTTCTTTTTCTGATAGTTCCGTCTTTGAAGAATACATCACCAATTTTCCCTGATCAGACTGATTAAATTACCTTAATCTTTATTAAAAAAAAATGCTATATTTTTTTATATTTCGGACGGAGCTTGTGTTTATGCCCCACCTTATTCAGGATTGAACATGACTTATTTATACGAATTACTTGCGAAATAACAAGGCAATCGACTATTCTAATAGTATACCTATCAAGTTTTACGACTATATTGAGCAGTACATTTATTAAAGACACACTTACATTCCCTACCTTTAATGCGCTTGAACTCGCTAACCTGTGTGGTTCGCTGCATCAAAATATTAAGTTATTGGAAAAGGTTTTTAAGGTAACAATCAAACCAGGCCAAGATGAAATAGCAATAATTGGGCACAATGATCGCGATATAAAGAACAGCAAACAAATGTTGATTACGCTCCACGCGCTCGCGCATAGCCCTATTAGTACCCAGACAATTCTATCCCTATCAAATACTGAGGAACCCCGAACTAAAATGACCAAACCCATCAGGTTAACTCGCAAAACCATCGATCCCCGCAACACCAAACAAGCCGAGTACTTAGACAGCATAAACAAGTGCGACGTTACCTTTGCGGTAGGACCTGCGGGAACAGGTAAAACATATCTGGCTGTCGCTAAAGCAATAGAATATTTTGAAAAAGGTGAAGTGCAACGCCTGATATTTGTGCGCCCTGCAGTTGAGGCTGGCGAAAAGCTTGGTTTTCTACCGGGTGACTTGGTGGAAAAAGTACTGCCTTATTTAAGACCTATTTACGATGCTTTATATGAAATGATTGGCTTTAAGGAAACACAAAGACTAATACAAACTGATGTCATTGAGGTATTACCACTGGCATTCATGCGTGGCCGCACATTAAATGAAGCATTTATCATTCTCGATGAAGCACAAAATACGACGATCACGCAGATGAAAATGTTTTTGACGCGTATCGGTTTTGGCTCTAAAACGGTAGTAACGGGTGATATGACGCAAGTCGATTTACCAAAAAATACTGCCTCAGGACTTGCGCATGCGGTGCAGTTGCTGCAATCCATTGACGAGATTGGCATTCACATGTTCTCCAGCCGTGAAGTGGTCAGACATCCATTAGTCTCCCGGATTATTGATTGTTACGATGAGACGAAGGACAATAAAAAATGAGTTATCATATCGATATTCAACACGCCACGGATGAACCGATTCCAGTGACGGATGAACAACTGAATCAATGGATAAAATTAACCCTTGCAACATATCAGGATTCGGCGGAGCTGACTATCCGATTTGTAGACACAGAAGAGATCACTCATTTAAATCACACCTATCGTCAAAAAAATAAGGCAACCAATGTACTTGCCTTCCCTGTTAACTTGCCCGCGAACATTGAGTTAGAGTATCCACTACTAGGTGATGTAATTATTTGCCCCGCTGTTTTAAAAGAGGAAAGCCAGGCATCTGGCACGCCCTTAACCGCACATTATGCCCACATTGCGATTCATGGCGTACTGCACTTGCTGGGCTATGATCATATTGAAGAAGATGACGCCAACGTCATGCAAGCCCTGGAAACCAGATTGCTGGCAAGACTTGGTTTTGATGACCCCTACCAGTATCAAATAGAGGAAAGTGAGATTGAATAATGACGACAATGGCAACTGGTTTATGCGCTTAAAGCAGTTTTTGCAAGTTGAGCCGCAAAATAAGGAGCAACTCATTACGTTGTTACGTGACGCGCAAATTCGTGCCTTAATTGATGCCGAAACACTAGCCATGATCGAGGGGGTAATTTTATTTTCCCAAATGAAAGTCCGGGATATTATGCTGCCTAAAAATCAGATGACCTGCGTACCCCAAGAAGCAGAACTACATAAGGTCATTGATATTATTACCCAGTCAGGGCATTCACGCTTCCCAGTCACCGGCGAAAGTAAAGATGAGGTAGTTGGCATCCTGCATGCGAAAGATCTCCTACGTTATCAAGATCAACAAAATGCGGCTTTTGATTTACTTGATATTGCACGACAAGTAACTTTTGTTCCTGAAAGTAAAAGACTCGATGTATTGTTAAGCGAGTTTCGCAGTAATCGCAATCATATGGCCATTGTCGTTGATGAATATGGTGCCGTTTCTGGATTTGTGACACTGGAAGATATCATTGAGCAAATCATCGGCGATATCGAAGATGAATTTGATATCGATGAGGAAGCTTATATCAAAGCGCATGGTGATGCGCATTACATTATTAAAGCGCATACGCCTATCGAAGAATTTAATGAGCAATTGCATGCGAATTTTAGTGATGATTCCTATGATACGATTGGTGGTATTGTCATGGTTAACTTCGGTCACTTGCCCAAGCGCGGTGAAGTAATTAGCATTAACGACTTTGAATTTAAAGTGATAAATGCTGATGCCAGACGAATTAAATTACTCGAATGTTTTGATCACCGAGCGAACAAGGAAAGCTAAGCCATGAACAGTAATATTCTAAGTCATATTCTGATAGTGGATCATGACACCGAACTCACCGACCTGGTTGCGCAATATTTACGCACAGAAGGATTTGAGGTTACTTGTGCACACGACGGTGAAAGCGGTCTGAAAAAAGCGTTAAACAAACCATTTGATGCCATCATTCTTGATATTACACTCCCCAAGCTCAATGGCTTTGAAGTACTAAAAGCCATTCGTGAACATTTGGACACCCCTGTGTTAATGTTAACTGCTCGCAGTGATGATCTCGATTGTATTGTTGGGCTTGAAATCGGGGCTGATGACTATATGACCAAACCCTGTAGCCCACGCGAATTAATTGGCCGCGTGCGTGCACTTTTAAGACGAACCCAAAAAGCGTCTGTACATAGACCTGTTATTGAATATGACAAGATTGTACTGGATTGCGCAAAACGCGAGATCAGCGTCGCAGGAAAGCCAATGGAATTGACCAACACTGAATTTAATATTCTGGAAATGCTGATGAAATCTCCCGGCCAGGCATTTTCAAAAGAAGAGTTAACTGAATACGCGCTTGGTCGTAAATACACAGCATATGACCGCAGTATTGACGTACATATCAGTAATCTGCGCAACAAGATAGGCAACAATGCCGCCGGCGAAGACCTGGTTAAAACTATACGTGGCTTTGGCTATTTGTTTAACATGCCCTAATGCCCCTATCCGCACTTGTTTGTCAAAACTAATATGAGTATAGTTCGCACCTTCGATGTGAGGATTGGATATGAACGACCTAACCACTTTGATGATAAACAACGCACAACAAGCGCTTAAACATGCATATGCGCCCTACTCCAACTACACTGTTGCCTCCTGCATTTGCAGCGAAGATGATGTGTTGTTTACCGGCGTTAATGTTGAAAACAGTTCCTACGGGCTAACCGTCTGCGCTGAAATATCGGCAATAGCGCAAATGGTCGCTACCGGCAGACGGCATATAAAAAGCCTGGTTATTCTGGCCGGCAACAACGAACTTTGTTCACCATGTGGCGCATGTCGTCAATGTATCCAGGAATTTTCCTCACCTGACACACCTGTTTATTTATGCAATGACAAAACCGTTTTAAAAACGATGACTATTAGTGAACTATTACCTATGGCATTTAAACTAAAGCAATAACCCCCTTGATAACTTTCTGCAGGCAAAACAATGACGAATAAACACGTATCGCAAGCCCATTTGGCAGCAGCACATATTAAACAACAACACTCTTCTTTTAAACCAACTATTGGGATCGTACTTGGCTCAGGCTTAGGCAGCTTTGCTGAACAATTGGAAAATCCGGTGACCATCAGTTACGAAGAACTACCAGGATTCCCTAAGATCACCGTTCATGGCCATGGTGGTAATCTGGTTTTAGGTCAACTGAATGGTGTGGGTGTCGTCTGTTTGCAAGGAAGAGCACATACCTACGAGGGTATACATAACTACGAAACCGTCAAAACCTATGTCAGAACATTGAAACTATTGGGATGTGAGTATTTTTTAGCGACCAATGCATCCGGCTCAATGCGTGAAGATGTAGGTCCTGGTGAATTAATGCTGATCACGGATCATATTAATTTACAACCCAGCAATCCTATGGTTGGCCTGAATGATGATGAGTTTGGGCCGCGTTTCTTTGCCCTGGACAATGCTTATGATCAAGGTCTGCGTGAACAATTATTAAAGCTGGCTCACATTGAGAATATAAACCTGCATCAGGGCGTTTATCTCTCAGTTCTTGGACCAAACTACGAAACAGCCGCCGAAATCCGTGCGTTTCGCATCTTAGGTGCGGATGCCGTTGGTATGTCAACAGTTCCGGAGGTCCTTGTCGCTAATCACTGTGGCATGAAGGTTGCGGTCATTGCCACCATCACAAATTACGCTACGGGTCTTTCTCATACCAGCCATAGCCATGAGGCGGTGGTCTTGATGGCAAACCATGCTGCAGAAAAATTAAACGTATTAGTTAAACAATTTATCGCGGAATTGGCGTGAAACCGGAAGAAAATATAGAAGGAAATCTAAATATCACACTGCGTGAGATAGCGACGCTGAAGCCAGCCAGCGTCTCATGCCAGGATGCAATCCACTTGCTAGACTTGACGCTGCTAGATGAGCATGCGAGTGACGCGAACATTAATGCTTTAGCCGTAAAAGCCAATCAACATGAAGTAGCAGCCATCTGCATTCTTCCTCACCAACTTGCGCGTATCGCCACGTTAATTCAGGTCAAGCGCGCAACTGTAGTCAATTTTCCTAGTGGAAACCAGCCACATGAACAAGTTTTAGCGTCTATCCAGCAATTAATCAACGAAAATAACACCGATGAAATTGATTATGTCTTCCCATATCAATCTTATCTTTCTGGTCAACGAGAGTTTGCCTTGTCGTGTTGCCAACAAAATTATCATTTATGCAGAAAACACAATATTACTTTCAAAGTTATCCTTGAGACTGGCGTATTTCCATCGCTTGCTATGATTTATCAAGCCAGCGTTGATGTGATCAATCACGGCTGTGATTTTTTAAAGACCTCTACGGGAAAACTAGCGATCGGCGCAAGCATCCCCGCGGCATTTTCGATACTGTCAGCGATAAAAGACACCGGCATTTCATGCGGAATTAAAGTGTCTGGAGGGGTTAAAACCACAGACCAAGCTTTCAGCTACATACACCTAGCACAGCATGTGCTCCAACGTAAAATTGATAACAGCTGGTTTCGTTTGGGAGCCAGTAGTTTATTAGATGATTTACTGAGCTGAATTTTAATTTAGCGCATTATTTAATAATGCGTTATCTGCCGCATCATTCTCAGTGGAACTATAATTTGCCATTATCAAAAAAATACTCAAGCGCCATATAACAACAGAATTTCGACTATGCTATTTAAATAGGCTGATTTTTCAGGATGTTTAATATGCCAACCCTAATTGCAATGCCCAAATTTCTCAGCGTCATATTTGAATATTTATGGAATATCGACGGCAATCAGGTACATGATATTGACAAATATAAAAAACAAGTTGTTGACGAAATAATACTTGTCCTCAAAGAAAACCTGACTTTTTTAAATTCTATAGATAACGATGGTAACACCCCTATCATGCTAGCAACGCTTTATGATCAACCAGAACTAATTGCAGCACTGGCAAAAATAGGTTCCAATGTTAATCAAACGGACCAAAATGGCCGCACACCATTGATGAGAGCGACAACCAGAAACCAAGCGGAATGTGTAACTGTTTTGTTAAGACATGACGCTGATGTAAACGTCATAAATAATACGCCCTATTTAGGCATTAAGCATCGTGAAACCGCTATGATGAATGCTGCCTATTCAGCGGATGGAAAAATAGCAAGAAAATTACTTCGCGCTGGTGCCTTGAAAACATTATTTGAGGAAGATGAGCATGGTTTTAATGCATTTGAAATAGCTATCGCAAACCAAAATAGGGAGGTGATTGACGTATTTAAAAAAATATTTCCCTTACTAAAATTTCATGACCAACAAGATACGTTAAGAACTGAGCAGACTGAAAAACAGACTGCCACCGCCTCGCGACTTACTCTTAAGGATGAAAACCAAACCTCTACGACATTGAATGCAAACAGTCTATTTAGTACCCATAAGCAAGAATCACCGCCAACCACATCAAAGCCCCATACCAAAAATTCACGGAAAACGCCTTGAAGCAGGCTTCCTCATCACGGCTATTAACCAGCGTTTGCTGATAAATTAGAATAAACGCTGCAACAAACCAACAGCTATAAAACCAGATTGAATACTCCAAAACAAATGCCAGATAGAGCCATAACAGATGAAAGGTAACCTGCAACAGCATAATGATCACACGATCATAGTTTGCAAACAACACGGCTGTAGATTTTACACCAATGCGTAAATCATCCTCCCGATCAACCATAGCATACATCGTGTCATAAGAGATTATCCATAAAAAATTAATCAGTAATAACAATAAGATAGGCAGCGTTACTAACATGGCTGAAGCAGAAACCGCCATTGAAATTCCCATGGAAAAAGCAACCCCCAGTACCATCTGCGGCGCTTGCAAGAAGCGTTTACAGAATGGATATACTAACGTAACAACAAGTGCCACTAAGGCATAATAAAAACAAACGGTCGGAAGCTGCATAACAATACCCAGCGCTCCTAGCAGTAATACCATCAGCACCATCAATGCTTCGAATAAGCTTATTTTTCCTGCGGTTAAAGGCCGCATTGTTGTGCGTTTAACATTGATATCAATATGCCGATCAGCTATATCATTTACAACGCATCCAGCCGCGCGCATCAACACAGTGCCCGAAAAAAAATATACGAGCAAGGCAAGTGGCGGCAGACCTTGGTTGGCAATCCATAAAGCCCACGCAGTGGGAAACCACAATAGCAGGATACCTACTGGCTTATGAAACCGCATGAGTTGAAGATAGGAAGTTAATTTCAAGGTACACACCTCAGTAATCCAGGTAGTATTATTTCAATTAGAAAAAAGGGTGATAATTCCGCAATAACAAATGTCGATTTGCGCACCCATAGTTCATCAGCATTATGGTTTATCCACTTATTTATCCAATGATACTCAATTGATTGGTGATTAATAGTATGGTTAACCAGTGAAATTCGTTTTACTTCGTTGTTACCAAATATCAATTGTCCTAACGACTCATTCTGCAGACGATCAAAAAACGCAGCGTCTTTAATATAAGTTGTCTGCGGAAAAATTGTGCGCGCATACCAACACGGCTCATTTTCAACCCACATGGCTATTTCACGGTGCAGTACTAATTCGCCACCTATGTTCAGTACATGCTTATCCCACCAATCAGGTGTCTCCCACGCCTGTTTAAGCACTTGCAGATGCGCCACATTCGCTTCGTTTTTAAGTTTTTCAGTTAAAGAGGCTTGGTGGGTAAGCCAAGGTAACAATCTGTCGGGAGGCTCGCGATAAACAGCTGAAAAGGTATCGGGGTTAATTAACATACTTGGCATAGCACAGATAAGATCGGTTAATATTACCGCAAATTAGTCTGAAACTATAGCCAAATTATACCAGTCGTAGTTAATTACACGCCACGGTAGCAATGCTCAGGCGTCCGCCCGACGCTATACTTAGCGTGCGTGCATTATTGCCTTTACAACCAGTTGCACTCAAAGACATGGTTAAAGCGGGACTAGTAAGAAATCCAGCACCGTCATAGCTGACAATATTAGTATTCGCCGTTACTAATATGCCGCCAGGTAAGGATTCCGCTATCTTCACCAGATCACCACTTTGATTAATAGCATTGTCATTATCAGCGTCTGTAAAAATAATCCAACCCTGTGGCCACTGCGCGCTCGTGCCGCAAGCTGTAAATGATGCGTTTGCAGCAGAGCACACTGAAACGCGTACGCCGCGTCTAACAGCTTCCATACGTGCAAAGCTAAAGCTTGCAGACAGTCTGTTGGCTACACTAGAGACTTTGTTGTTCTGAATTAATGAATAATAACTAGGGATAGCTATAGCAGCAAATATCGCAGCCATCAACAGGGTAACTGCTATTTCGATCAAGGTAAAACCGCGCGATAGTCTGTTTCTCATCAATATGCCTACGTTATACATTTATTGTTTAATTATAGGATACTTATTGTCAGAGGGCTTAAATCTCTATCAACGGGGATAGTATTCAGCGCTACACTTAACTCTACCTAATCGATTGACAATCAACTGATGCTGCAGCGAATTATTTTTAATCAGAAAGTGACCGTTAACCGCGCTACGACTAATATCTGTCGCAAATAACAAATATTGATTTGACTGAAATCCCTGCCATGAAATAATAAAATCTGATGGCCTCCAATGCCACTCATGAATTAATTTGCTGCCCTCGTGATATTGGTGCGCCTTGTTGTCGACAAAGAGCATCATTCCTGTTGACCAATCGTCTGACCCGGCTAAGGGGGCTAATAGCAATGATTCACCGTGGAGCAAAACTTCTGTTTTAGCATAATGGATAGCGCTTTTAATTTCATCGACAAGTAATTCTAACTGATTTTTTTTAAACACTGATTCCGCGAAGGGATTACAAAAAAATAAAACAATTGCCATCAATGCTAAACCTAGCAATAACTCAATCAATGTCAGCCCTGCCACTTTCTTCACGACATGGCATTGAGCAATTGTTTGGCGACCATCAGATCAGCATAGGCCTTTTTCTTATCAGCAGGATTTCGTAAAAGATAAGCGGGGTGATAGCTCACTACAATCGGCCTACCCTGATAATCGTGAATTTTATTTCGCATTGTATTGAGAGGTGTAGATTGACTCAGTAAAAACTGCCCAGCAAACCGTCCTACTGCCAAAATTAATTGTGGATTAACTGTTGCAATTTGTTGCGTAAGATAGGCGCTGCATGCTTGAATTTCTTCAGGCTCAGGATCACGATTCTCTGGCGGTCTGCATTTGAGGACGTTGACAATATAGACATCATCGGCCGATATCTCAATGCTGTGCAGCATCTTATTTAACAAACTACCGGCTTTACCGACAAAAGGCACTCCTTGTTCATCCTCATCAGCTCCTGGCGCCTCACCGATAATCATTAATTTTGCTTGCAAGTTACCCCGTGCAAAGACAGTTTGTGTGCGTGTTTTATGAAGTTGGCAGCGAGTGCATGAGGCGACTTCTGAAGCAAGTCGCTGTAATTTGTTAGTACATGGTTTTGGTTGGCGGGTTACCCACGTCTCAATACCCATTTGTTGTAGGTAATAATGCTGCAAGGATTCAGACATGTTTTCGCTTCATTTGTTCGTTGTTATAAGCAAATCACGCACAACTGTCATGGGATTTGTCGCCCGAGTGATCGGCCGTCCGACCACTAAAAAATCACTTCCTGCTTTTAATGCCTGTTCGGGTGTTAGAGTACGTGTCTGATCATCGTGAGCATCGCCAGGAAAGCGAATACCTGGGGTTACGGTCAGGAAGTCTTGGCCACAGGTATTTTTGATCGTGGGCACCTCTAGACCTGAACATACCACGCCATCCAAAGCCGCTTTTTTTGCCAGAAGAGCTAGTTGCGTTACTTGTTCATGCAATGGCCGTTGGATGCCAATTATTGATATATCTGACTCTGCCATGCTCGTCAGCACGGTGACAGCAATAAGTCGTGGTCGTGTCTCGCCATAGGATTCCAGTGCTTGTCTAGCGGCTTGCATCATTTGCAATCCACCAGATGCGTGTACGTTCAGCATCCATACACCTAGATCAGCACCCGCTTTGCATGCGCGAGCTACGGTGTTGGGAATATCATGAAATTTTAAATCGAGAAAAACATTGAACCCTCTTGTGACGAGCGCACGAACAAAATCGGTTCCAAACAAGGTAAACATTTCGCTACCGACTTTGACAGCGCACAGAGTCGGATCAAGTTGGTCGACTAATGCGAGGGCTGCGTTTTGATTATCAAAGTCAAGTGCGACGATTAATTTTATTGGCATTTATGTCACCTAAAATGAATGTGAGGTGTTAATTCGGGGGGCTTGCTGGCCCTGCAAATCCCCCCTTTAAAAAGGAGGGAGATTTTCGGAGGTTAATCACCCTCCAGGCCATGAATAGGTTTCATTTTACCCCACTGCTTGCAGCTGGGACAATGCCAATGCAATAGCTTGCCGCCATACCCGCACTGACCGCAGCGGTAAATCGGCTTATTATCTAAAAACTTACTGGTAATATCGTACAGCATCTGCAGTTTATCACGCACTTTTCCATTAGCTGATTCCAAGTGCCAATAAATAAGGCGGTTCAGACCACGTATCGAGGGATGTCGGCCTAGCTGACCGGAGACAAAATCAATAGCGAAATCCACGTTTTTTTCATGGCGCAAGTATTCACCAATCACGAAAATGACTGATGCTCGAGGATGCTCTGCCAAAGTTTGGTCTAAATAATCGACACACTCCCCCATGGCATCCAGTTCGCGATGACAAAAGACCAAAGGCTCGATGATCTCAGTTAGAAACTCAGCATCTTGTTCAGGGACTCGCTTTAAGGCACGAATAGCTTGCTTGTAACGGCCATTTTTCATATCAAGTTCAGCCTGCATCAGGCTAGCGCGCACACATAGTTTATCTACAGTAAATGCCTGCTTTATTGCGTGACCAGCTTTATCATAAGCGTTAACTTTAAACGCTTGCGAAGCCAGTTCACAATGATAATGCGCGGCTTGGGAGTGCATACTAGTTCCAGTCGATACTTCCAGTTTATGTATAATATCGAGCGCTTTTTCCCACGCCTTTTCTTGTTGGTAAATCGCCAAAAGGCCATGAAGACTACTAATTTCCCGACTACCACCCAGCTCAACAACCTCAGAAAAAATTCGTTCAGCACGATCAAAAACACCAGCACTCATGTAATCCTGACCTAAAGCCATCAATGATTCTTTGCGTTGTAATAGACTAAGTTGGGGTCTTGCGATTAAATTCTGATGAATTCTAATGGCTCTATCGACTTCGCCGCGTCGGCGGAAGAGACTACCTAAGGCCAAATGCGTTTCTACGGTATCGCTATCTACCTCAAGCAATTTAATAAATATATCAACGGCTTTATCAGGTTGCTCATTCAATAAATAGTTTAAGCCGACAACGTATTCGCGAGACAAGTGATTTGCTGCACGTCCCGCTTTTCCTGCATAATTACGGCTAGCAACCAACCAGCCAGACCAAGCCGCTGCAGGCAATAATAGTGGCCATAAATTAATCATCAAAGATCTCCATCAATGGATTAACAAGACAAAAGCAGGATTATCTTCAATACGCTGAAATAGACGAGCGGAGCTTTTGTTAATCTTGCAATGGTATCGCACGTAAATTCTTGATTTCTTTTTCTGTAAGCCATAATTGATTTTTAATTCTGCGATGCTCAGCCTTAAGCCGCCAATATTTACCTAAAAACAGGCAAAAACCTAAAAGCACACCCACCCCAAGCATCAGTGTGATGAGAACAGAAACAGGCATCGACAACGTAGAAAAATAAAAATTGACTTGAACTGAGGCCGCATTTAACGCAGCAAAGCTCACCCCGACCAAAATTAGTAACAAATAAAATACAATCATCACTATCCGCATTTAGTAATCCTTGTTTTCATAAATACAGCGCCCGTGTAGGCGTTATTAAAGTAACACATAGCTAAAACAAAATAAAAAAAAAGCGTAGATAACTACGCTTTTTTTAAGGCTTTAAAGGATTATTCCCCTTCTTTATTCGCCATTTTTTCTTTCAATAAATCACCCAACGTAGTTGTAGCTTCTCCGCTACGTGAGTATTTCTTGATTGCATCAGCTTGGTCTTGCGCGTCTTTTGCTTTTACAGACAGTGAAACTGTGCGGTTCTTTCTATCAACATTGATGATTTTCGCTTCAATTTCATCACCTTCTTTAACAAGGGTGGTGGCATCTTCTACTTTATCATCTGATAAATCGGCCACACGAATTGTTCCAAATACTTCCTCGGCCAATTCAACTGTTACTGTTTTTGCATCAACTGCAGTAATTTTGCCTTTAACAACAGTACCCTTAACGTGCTCTTCAACATAACTGGTAAAGCTATCACCTTCCAATTGTTTCAAGCCCAATGATATACGCTCACGCTCTGCGTCAATCGCAAGGATAACTGCTTCCAGTTCCTGGCCTTTTTTGTATAACTTAACGGCTTCTTCGCCAGGGACATTCCAAGAAATATCAGACAAATGAACCAGACCGTCAATATCACCATCCAGACCGATGAATACACCAAAATCAGTAATGGAACGGATTTTACCACTAACTTTTTGACCCTTGCTGTGTGCCTGTGCAAAGTTCTGCCATGGATTGCCAACGCATTGCTTCATACCCAAGGAGATTCGACGACGATCTTCATCAATTTCAAGAACCATCACGCCAACAACATCACCCATAGAAACGACCTTGCTTGGATGAACATTTTTATTAGTCCAGTCCATCTCAGACATGTGTACCAGCCCTTCTACACCTTCTTCGATTTCAACAAAACAGCCGTAATCAGTAATATTGGTGACTTTGCCTTCCATACGTCGGCCTATAGGATAACGCTCAACCAAGTCTACCCAAGGATCATTACCTAATTGCTTCATACCCAATGACACACGGTTTCGCTCGCTATCAAAGCTTAGTACTTTGACTTTAACGTCTTGACCAACTGTCAATAATTCACTTGGGTGTTTAACACGTTTCCAGGAGATATCGGTGATGTGTAGCAGACCGTCGATGCCACCCAGATCAATGAACGCACCGTAATCGGTAAGATTTTTAACGATACCGTTAAGCTCTTGACCTTCATGCAGTGAATCAAGAAGCGCTTGTCTGTCAGCACTACTTTCTTCTTCAACAACTGCACGTCGTGAAACAACGATATTGTTACGCTTGAGGTCCATCTTTATAACTTTGAACTCAAGCTCTTTGCCTTCAAGGTAGGATGGATCACGTACAGGTCGTACATCAACCAGCGAACCCGGCAAGAATGCGCGAATAGTACCAATTTCAACTGTAAAGCCGCCTTTGACCTTACCTGAAATCAAACCGGTTACTGTTTCGTTATTATCATAAGATTTGGACAGTTTACGCCAAGCTTCCTGACGTTTAGCTTTTTCTCTGGACAGCAGGGTTTCGCCGTGACCATCTTCAACTGAATCCAGCGCCACTTCAACCGTATCACCGACACTAATCTCTAAATCGCCATTTTTGTCGAAAAACTCTTCGATTGCGACAATACCTTCTGATTTTAAACCAGCATTCAAGGTAACGTAGTCGTCGTCAATCTCGATAACTTTGGCAGGGATAATAGCACCTGGGTAAAACTGGGTGCCGGCTATGCTTTTCTCGAATAAATCCTTGAAACTTTCAGACATGTTAGTAAACTCTTTAGTGAAAAATTGGAAGATTAAATTAGTTCATCTTCCCCCGGTACTGCTTTACTTAACGCTTAAACAATCGCTCATCAATCAATTGTAGTACAATTGCCAACACTTGCCTGATTGTTAGGCTTGTTGTCTCTATAATAACCGCGTCTTTTGCGGCCTTTAACGGAGCACATGCGCGCGCGGTATCTCGTGCATCACGTTGAGTCAATTCATTTATAACCTGCGCGAGGCTAACATCATTTCCACTTTGTTTCAACTGTAAGTAACGTCTTGACGCCCTTTCTTCCGCTGACGCGTCCAAATATATCTTCAAATCAGCTTCTGGAAACACCACCGTGCCCATATCCCGTCCATCTGTTACCAAACCGGGAGGTTGAGCAAATGCGCGCTGGCGAGCTAACAAAGCCAACCTGACTTCGGGTATTGAGGCGATTTTTGATGCGTTTTGTCCACATAATTCCGTACGAATTTCCTGATGAATATCTTGGTCGTCAAGAAACACCAAAGTATTTTTATCAACCTCAGCACCAAAGCGTAAATTGAGCGCGTGAGCAAGCTTTACAATCGCATCCACATTATCAAAATCAATGTTATTTTTTAAAACGGCATAGGCAAGAACGCGATACACGGCTCCGCTATCCAAAAAATGCCAACCTAAATGATTAGCGACCATCTGACTGATAGTTCCTTTACCTGTTCCGCTTGGACCATCCAGGGTAATCACAGGCGCTTGCTTATTCACCATAATTATATATTTCCTCTATCTATTCTTCGTTTCTATTAACTATCGCCATGTTTATTTTGTTCGCTGTTGTTACAAATGTCGGAAATGAAGTTGCCACATTATCGCTGTTGAGAACTGTCACTGGCGCATTAGCGACTGCACCTGAAATCGCGAAGGCCATTGCGATGCGGTGATCATGACAGCTATCAACCGTACCACCCTGCAGCGTGCCACCGTTGATAAATATGCCGTCTTCAAAAACCTGAACCTCAATACCCATTACCTTTAAACCATCAGCCATCGCTGCAATCCGGTCGCTTTCCTTGCAACGCAATTCTTTTGCGCCATGCAATAAGGTTTGCCCTTTCGCACAGGCTGCTGCAATAAATATAATAGGAAATTCATCAATCGCCAATGGCACCATCGATATGGGTATATCGATCCCTTCCAGCGGCGCATGTTTTACGTACAAATCAGCAACAGGCTCTTCACCACACAAGCGCTTATTGCTGATGCTGATATTAGCTCCCATCAATTGCAAAATCTGAATAATGCCCGTGCGTGTGGGGTTAATGCCAACATTTCTTATCAACAATTCTGATCCTGGAATTAAGGTTGCAGCAACGATAAAAAATGCTGCTGATGAAATATCACCAGGAATAATAATATCTGTACCATACAATTCACCGTTAGCATTAATAACAACTGAATTCTCTAATTTCTGTAATGGGCAGGAAAATGTGGTTAACATGCGCTCGGTATGATCACGGGTCAACCCAGGCTCTATGACACAGGTTTCGCCTTCAGCATATAGACCCGCCAAAAGTAGACAAGACTTCACTTGTGCACTTGCTTCCGGCATTTCATAGGTAATACCATGCAGGGCTTGTCCGCCATGAATGGTCACGGGCGGGCGACCATCGGTCGTTTTGACATCGGCGCCCATTTGAATCAAGGGACGACTGACCCGCCCCATAGGCCGTTTAAGCAAGCTTTGATCGCCTGTTAGCTCACTATCAAAAGGCTGTGCTGCTAATAATCCGGTGAGAAGACGCATGGTCGTCCCGGAGTTACCGCAATCAATGATTGATTTTGGTTTCTGTAAACCATATTTACCGACGCCATGAATAACCACACGCTGGGAAAAAGGTCCAGTTATGTTCACGCCCATCGCTTGAAAAGCACGTAATGTTGCCAGGCAGTCTTCGCTGTCTAAAAAACCACTCACGGTCGTGGTGCCTTGGGCAACCGCCCCCATGATAATCGCTCGGTGTGAGATAGATTTATCGCCAGGCACAGTAATGTCACCTTGCAAGTCGCTTACAGGGCTGCTGATAAAATGATGCGCTGTCATGATTGATTTTCCTTGGAAAAATCGCGCATAAACGCTATCAGCGATTTTACGCCGGCCATAGGCATGGCATTGTATAAACTTGCTCGTAATCCACCGACCACACGATGTCCTTTTAAGGCATACAAGCCGTGCTGAGCAGCTTGCGCTACAAACTCATCTTCAAGCTTAGAATTTTGTAGTGAAAAACAAACATTCATGATTGAGCGCGCATGTTTTTCAACAGCACAATGATAAAACGAAGACTGATCAATATAGTCATATAATTTTGCAGCTTTTAGACAATTGAGCTTATAAATCGCCTCAACACCGCCTTGCATTTTAAGCCACTGAAACATTTTAGCGGCCAAATAACAATTAAATATTGGTGGCGTTGCATATAACGAATCATGGGCAACATGTATGCGGTAATCAAGCATGGTGGGAATAACGTGCGCGGGTATTCGTGCTAATAAATCATTGCGGATAATAACTAGCGTAAGCCCTGCAATTGAAATGTTTTTTTGTGCACCCGCAAATATCAGACCAAAATCACCTACATTCACCGGCTCACTTAGCAGGCATGATGTCATATCCGCAATCAGTGGGATATTGCCAACCTTGGGCACTTGTGCGAAACGCACACCATTGATAGTTTCGTTAGGGGTGTAATATACGTAAGCCGTGTTTTCGTGCAACGTCCAGCTAACTGGATCAGGCGTACTTTTCGAGCTGGCGATACAATATGCATCCCCTAATTTACATGCTTCATCAAAAGCCTGCGAAGACCAAAGTCCTGAAATCAGGTAGCCGGCCTGTTGGCCTTGAGGCAGAAGATTCATCGGTACCATGGCGAACTGCATACGTGCAGCACCACCTAAAAATAACACGCGATAATTGTCGGGAATACCAATCAATTCACGCAAATCAGCTTCAGCTTGCGCCATGAGTGACTTAAACGCATCAGTACGATGACCAACTTCCAAAACTGATACGCCAAGCTCTTGCCAATTAAGCAGTTCCGCCTGAGCTTCTAGTAATACAGGCTCAGGCAGCGTGGCAGGACCTGCACCGAAATTATATATCCTGTTGTTCTTCATCACTCTCTTCGAGCTCGATCGCGTCACCATCATCTTGCATTTCTTCGATGCGCTGCATACCAACAACCAACTCACCGGCACTAACGTTAATTAAACGTACACCTTGCGTATTGCGGCCAATGATAGACAGCTCACTGACTTTGAAACGCACCAACGTTCCTTTGTCGGTAATTAGCATGGCCTCGTCGGTTTCGATAACTTGCGATGCACGTACAACTTTACCATTACGCTCACTCACTTGGATTGAAATCACACCTTGACCACCACGTCCGGTAATACGGTACTCGTCAATTTCAGTTCGCTTGCCATAACCAAATTCCGTAGCCGTTAGAATAGTGCCGCCTGGATTTACAACCACTAATGAGATGACAGATTGCTCTTTAGCCAGACGAATACCGCGTACTCCGCGCGCGGTTCGACCCATCGCTCTTACCAGATTTTCATCAAAACGAATGACTTTACCAGCATCACTGAACAACATAATGTCTTTAGTGCCATCAGTAATACCGACACCAACCAAGCGATCATCATCATCCAAATCAACTGCAATAATTCCATTAGAGCGTGGACGGCTGAACGCATCTAGCGCCACTTTTTTAACCGTACCATGTTTAGTCGCCATGAAGACAAACTTGTCTTCACTGTATTCTCGCACCGGTAACATGGCATTAATCGACTCATTCTCAGCCAATGGCAGAATATTAATGATCGGTTTGCCACGAGAGATACGGCTTGCTAATGGCAGCTGATAAGCCTTTAACCAGTACAGTTTTCCATGATTAGAAAAACACAACAGCGTGTCATGGGTGCTAGCGATTATCAGGCGCTCAACAAAATCTTCATCTTTAACATGCGTGGCAGATTTACCTTTACCCCCGCGGCGTTGAGCTTGATAGGCCGATACCGGCTGGTATTTCACATAGCCTTGATGCGACAAGGTGACGACAACATCTTCCTCTGTGATCAAATCTTCAAGGGTTAAATCTTCTTGCGATGCCATGATTTCAGTACGTCGTGCATCACCAAACTGCGCTCTCATTTCCAACAATTCATCACGTATGATTTGCATTAAACGCTCAGGTGATGCCAGAATTTCCAGCAATTCTTTAATCACATCCAGCAATTGATCGAATTCGGTTAGAATTTTATCTTGCTCAAGTGCTGTTAAGCGGTGCAAACGTAATTCCAGAATGGCTTGTGCCTGTTGCACTGATAAGCGATAGCCGTCCGCTCCCATACCAAACTGAGCAGGTAGATCATCAGGACGGGATGCTTGGCTGCTTGTTTTTTCAAGCATCGCTTTCACCAAGCCCGGTGGCCACGCACGTGCTAATAAACTGTCTTTTGCGTCTTGCGGTGTAGATGATTGTTTGATCATGGCGATCATTTCATCAATATTTGCCAGCGCGATACCCAAACCTTCCAACAAATGCGCGCGGTTACGTGCTTTTTTCAGCTCGAACATGGAACGACGTGTAACGACTTCACGGCGGTGTTTAATAAAGTATTCTAATATTTGTTTTAAATTCAATGTCCTGGGCTGACCATCAACCAGGGCCACCATATTGATACCAAACACATTTTGCATTTGCGTGTGAGCATATAAATTATTCAGCATCACTTCAGCAACTTCACCGCGTTTGAGCTCAACCACGACACGCATACCGTCTTTGTCTGACTCATCACGCAAGCCTGAAATGCCTTCAAGGCGCTTTTCACGCACTAACTCAGCGATCCGCTCAACAAGACGCGCTTTGTTCACCTGATATGGCAACTCAGTAATGATGATAGCCTGTCGACTCGTCTCTTCATTTGTTTCTATATTGGTTCGAGCACGAATGATGACCCGTCCACGGCCAGTGCGATAGCCTTCAATGATCCCGGCTCTACCATTAATAATAGCGGCGGTAGGAAAGTCAGGACCAGGCACGATTACCATCAGGTCATCAATGGTGAGTTCAGGATTTGCGACCAAGGCAACACAGGCATCAATAATTTCAGTGATATTATGAGGTGGAATGTTGGTTGCCATCCCGACTGCAATACCGGATGAACCATTCACCAACAAGTTAGGCGTACGTGCCGGCAACACCACCGGTGCAAATTCGGTTTCGTCATAGTTAGGGCTAAAATCGACGGTTTCTTTTTCTAAGTCAGCCAACAAGGCATGCGCCATTTTGGACATTCTGACTTCGGTATAACGCATGGCGGCCGGCGCATCACCGTCAACAGATCCGAAGTTACCTTGACCATCGACCAGCATATAGCGCATCGAAAAGTTTTGCGCCATGCGTACAATAGTGTCGTAGACCGCGGTATCACCATGCGGGTGATATTTACCGATCACGTCCCCGACGACCCTCGCTGATTTTTTATAAGGTTTATTCCAGTCATTACCCAATTCGCTCATCGCAAAGAGTACGCGTCTGTGCACCGGCTTTAAGCCATCACGCACATCAGGCAACGCACGCCCGACGATAACGCTCATCGCATAATCGAGGTAAGATTGTTTTAATTCGTCTTCAATATTGACTGGTGTGACTTCTGAGGCTGAAACCATGGTTAGGACGCGTCCTTATGCAATCATACGAAATAAAATTAGGCTGACAGAATAGCATGATTAGCGGCAAGTGGACAGAGAAGCAAAGACTGACGAGTTGCCTCAAAAGAAATGTTACCGAAAACAGGAAATTTTAGATTCGTTGCCTCATAACTTATGTTACCGAAGAAAAATAATAATAAGGGACATTTTTTATGGGGAAGTTATCGATGGAGCTTTACTTAAAAAATTTGTCTAAACGTTACCATGCTGCAGGAAAGCGTGATAAAGGCATCATCCTGCAAGAATTATGTGAATCGAGTGGCTATCACAAGAAGCATGCTATTCGATTGCTGAATGCTGTCCCAAAGAAGCAGAAACGTAAAATAAAGACAGGTAGGCCTAGCATATATCCAGAAAATCTTTATCTGGAGCCATTAAAGCGGATTTGGCTATTAAGCGACCAACTTTGTGGAAAACGATTGAAAATGGCCTTGCCGCTTTGGTTGCCTTATTATGGTGAGGCTTATGGTGCATTAGATCCCGGGGTATATGAGGGTTTATTATCGATGAGCGCTGCAACCATCGACCGATTGCTCATCCCATTGCGCGTGAAATATAAACGTTCATACGGTGGCACAAAGCCTGGCAGTATATTAAAAAAACATATTCCAGTAAAAACAAATCAGTGGGATGAAGACAGGCCTGGCTATCTAGAAGCGGATACGGTGGCTCACTGTGGGTCATCCCTGAATGGCAGCTTTGTATGGAGTCTAACGATGACCGATATAAACTGCGGATGGACTGAGCTTAGAGCCGTTTGGAACAAAGGGGCTACTGGCGTGGTATCGCAGATAAAAGATATTGAAGAGAACTTACCTTTTCTTATTTTGGGATTTGATTGTGATAATGGCTCTGAATTTCTCAATTGGCATTTAATGCATTATTTTTCGAACGAGGCAGGTGCTCATAGGATCCATTTTACTCGTTCTAGGCCTTATCATAGTGATGATAATGCCCATGTTGAGCAAAAAAATTGGACTCATGTAAGGCAATTAATGGGTTATTCTCGCCTTGATAATGAAGCCCTTGTTGAGTTGATGAATGACCTTTATAAAAATGAAGTGTCCCAAATGAATAATTTTTTTCTTCCCAACTTTAAACTTATTGAAAAACAGAGGGTTCAAGCCAAAATTATAAGGAAACATAGCAAGCCAGAAACACCTTATCAACGCTTAATTAAGTCAGAACATATCAGTGAGGACAAGAAAAAAGAACTAACAGAAGCTTACAATCAACTGAACCCGTTTATGCTACAGAAAACGATCCAAAAAAAATTAAAACGAATTTTTTCATTGGTAAATATCAAAACCGATTCAAAAATGCGCTATATTTAAACATACGGTGCAGCCGGGGACGGCGATGACCGTGAGGATATAAACGAAGGGGCCTCATTACCGGCCCCTTCACCCCGCTAGGATATTTATAGAGGATATTTATGTTAATCAAGTCTCAGTTCGGTAACATGAGTTATGAGGCAACGAAAAGACCCTTGGGTAACATTTACTTATGAGGCAACTGGCTGAGCAATTGCTCAATATTATATCAAATCATGTGGCGCACGAACGCTTTCATTCGAATAAGCTTGCACCTCTTTCCAGCATGATACCAATGCAATTTAAGCTGTTTAACCATAATCTAAAATTAGACATACAGTACCCACTACTTACTTTAGCCGCAGCATCCTATTCCGGTAAAGTACTTACACACTGCAACGCGTTAACAATCAAAGCATCAATCTTCGCTTGTATATTTTCCGCGAATAAACCCTTAATCCGATTAGCGACCACCACGCTTAACGACAAGCAACGATGTCCAAACAACTCCCCCAGACCTAAAATACCAGCCGTTTCCATCTCAAAATTGGTGATACTGAGATTATCGAATTTAAATGTGGTCAATTTATCAAGCAAATTAGGATAACGTAGTGGGATCCGTATTAACCGCCCTTGTGGTCCATAGAACCCGCCACAGGTAGCCGTGATACCAACTGTTCCTAACCCACTGAAATGCTCGACCAAATTTTTATCAGCAGCAGCCACATAAAAGGGACCGCTCTCATCAGCCAGGTGGGTGTGCAACTCTGCTTGCATGGCATTTAACATGGGTGATGAATAGCGATTTTGGTAATAAAGAAGCAAAGTATCAAAGCCGATGGCAAAACGCGTGACAAAAATATCACCAGGCTCACACTGTGCCTGTAAGCCGCCAGTGGTCCCAAAGCGAATAATAGTGAGCTGCCGGATTTTTTCGTGTGGTATTCTTTTATTAAGATCGATATTAACCAGTGCATCAAGCTCATTCATCACGATATCAGTATTTGGCACGCCAATACCCGTTGATAACACACTCACCCGCCGACTGCCGATATAACCAGTATGTGTGACAAATTCACGATGAGCACGCTTTACCTCAATACGATCAAAATGCTGACTAACATGCGGCACGCGCCCAGGATCACCAACAGTGATGACCACGTCGGCTAATTCATCGGGAAGCAAATCAAGGTGATACACAGCACCACGATCATTAAGGGGTAATTCAGCCGCTGCAATCATACACAAACTCCTGTTCAAAATTTACTAAAATCAAGGTCCTGACGTATGGGCTGGCAGGAAAGTCCCAAGCAATCATTCAAACTATGCTAGAATCAATGGAAACGCACTGCCTGGACTCATACTTTTTATTACACATGATAAAGTAATGATAAATTGACTGTAGCTGGTCATTTTTATATAGTTCCAAGCACAAACGCAAGAGATACTCACAGGAGTCGCCATGACAGAAAAAACTGCTCGCTTGACAATTAAAGGTCATGAGCCAATTGATTTGCCCATGTATAGCCCAATTTTAGGTGAGGACGTTGTTGACATCAACAAATTGGGAGCCCAAGGGATTTTTACTTATGACCCGGGCTTCATGTCAACCGCCTCTTGCGAATCAAAAATCACCTACATCGATGGGGATAAAGGCATACTGCTTTATCGAGGTTATCCCATTGAACAATTGGCTGAAAAGAAAGATTTTCTTGACGTCTGTTATTTGTTATTGAATGGCGAGCTGCCTGACAACAGCGAAAAAAAGAATTTTAATAGTTTGATTAACAACCACACCATGGTTCATCAACAGATGTACCAGTTTTTAAATGGTTTTCGTCGGGACGCCCACCCGATGGCAATTATGGTGGGAATAGTTGGTGCTCTGTCCGCTTTTTATCATGATTCTATGGATCTGAATAACCAACAAGACCGATACACCGCTGCCGTTCGTTTGATTGCTAAAATGCCTACTTTGGCTGCGATGAGTTATAAATATTCCATCGGCCAACCTTATATGTATCCACAAAATAAAATGTCATACGCAGAAAATTTCCTGCACATGATGTTTGGTGTGCCGTCTGAAGACATCCAGCCCAACCCTGTGATTGTTAAAGCCATGGATACCATTTTTACCTTGCATGCTGATCACGAGCAAAACGCCTCTACCTCAACTGTACGTCTGGCAGGCTCCACCGGTGCCAACCCGTTTGCCTGTATTTCAGCAGGAATCGGCGCATTATGGGGACCTGCGCATGGTGGTGCGAACGAAGCCTGTTTAAATATGCTGAAAGAAATCGGTGATGTAAGCCAAATTAATCATTTTATTAAACGCGCGAAAGATAAAGATGATCCCTTCCGTTTGATGGGCTTTGGTCATCGCGTTTACAAAAGCTACGACCCACGCGCTAAAGTCATGCGTGAAACTTGTCATAAGGTGTTAACAGCTGTTGACGCGCATAATGAACCGTTGTTTAAGTTAGCGATGGAACTTGAGCGCATTGCATTGGAAGATGATTATTTTATTGAGAAAAAACTCTACCCCAACGTCGATTTTTATTCCGGGATCACATTAAGTGCTATCGGTATTCCCGCCAACATGTTTACCGTAATTTTCGCCCTGGCGCGCACCGTTGGCTGGATGTCGCACTGGATGGAAATGGCGGCCAGCAAATCAAAAATTGGTAGACCAAGACAGCTTTATACTGGGGAAAAGAAAAGGGATATAGTTTAGCCCGAAACTCGTATGTTTATGCGTTGGGTTGCGTGTTTTAGCAACCCAACATTTCTCCTAATAATTAACATAATAAAACCCCTCATAAAGACATGAGGATGCAATCGCTCTGCAGTCTTTATCAGTCGCCCCAGCCCGACGCAAACAAGAATCCCATTGTTGCTTTACTGTCGTGATGATTCCATCAAGTATTGCCTGAGCCTCTTCTTTTGACAAAAAAAAGCGTGCATGCCTTGTTAATAGATTGTCATAAGTCGCAAGACGCCCGTGCTGTCCACAGCTCATCGCAAGAAAGCGCGCATCTTGCGCAATACTTGGTGTGGGTGTCAGATCATAGGCTGGGCTCAGTCGCCAATGATGATTAGTTGCAATCAGCGCATGATTGCGAGGATGATCATCAAGATTAGAAACTATGGCATTAAAACACATACGGCTGAACAATTCGCGAAGACATGATTTGGGTGTGTCAGTGCATCGTCGAATCTCATCTGCAAGCAACAAATAAGACCAAGATTCTCTTGCAACAGGGCTTTCTTCCGATTTTAACAAAGTTAAGGCGCTCACCATCCGATGCCGTCTATACCCAGACGCGGTTTTTTCTCTATCAAAGCGCCTGACCAACAAAACATCCTTATCAGAAACAACACATATTTTGCTATCCGCAACCTGAAGACCACATAATTTTGCGAGGTTGAGAAATGCATGCTCGACAACAGGCTGATTCCAGCGATCATGAGGACTACTAAATTTTGCAATCCATAAGCTGTCGTTGTCTTCAACCACAGCCTTGGGTCGTGCCCCACCCATGGACGTTCCTGCTAGCAACAGTTCTTGAACCTGCCGGGCAGCGACCGGATCATGGAGTGAGATGTCATTCATAATGTTATAAGCCATCTCTTGAAGCGCGCTCAACTGCAAGGTTTGGTTAAAAGCACGACAAGGGGCTGGTGGCTCAGGACGCAACCCAAAACCTAAGGCACCGGCACGGTCATCAGGACCTTCCAATAAGTAATCAAATTCGATCAGTCCCTGCCTACGGGCATTTCTTTCAATAACACAACGCCCCCAATAGTCCGGCATAGCATCTCGAATAACCCCAAAAAATCCATTTAAACGCCCAGTTGTGTATTGTTGCGTGGAGAGCTTAAGCTCCGTTGGATCAAGTTCAACGGCATCAGGTCGCGCTAAATATTTTTTTCCATAAAAGAACGTACCAATAGCTAAACCTTCTCTGGTTTTGGAATACTTCAAGCGTCCCGCCGTCACAAACTCAGTGCCGCCTGGCGGAACCAAATACACATAACAACTGCGGTCAGAAATCATTGTCTAATTCCTTCTGACGTTTTGGCGCTGTTTTAGGTGCGCGTGCACTTTCTAAAACTTTCCCTTCCAAATCCTTATCGGGAGAGCCAATTTGATACAAATCATCCGTCAAATTCAATACCCACAACGCAGCAATATATGATCCTATTGCAGTGGTTGGCTTGCCTTTTTCAATATCAGACATTACATAACGAGAAACCCCTACTCGCTCAGCTAAATCGACCAACCTCATTTGGCGCCGCAAACGCGCAATGCGTATATTTTTACCCAGTTGTGTGATGATACTTTCAACAGCAGCAGGCGGTGTATTGGCAAAGCGACTTATTCTACCCATGTTGGATTTATCCATCTTTAATAGGATATAAGTTGATTATAGGCAACATATTACCTCATAGCAAGCAAAGAGTGGGTGGGCAACCCAACGTTAATCCACGCCGAAGCATGTTGGGTTAGAGAATTCAACAATCCATGTTTTCAAAATGGCATTCATCCTCTTTATTTCAAGCATCTTTGTTTAAAGTACTTTTTTCCTGATTGACCATGAGAACATCACCATCCACCTTAGCTTCACTTGATGTGTGGCCCTTCGCCTTGAATAATGAAATATCAATTACCCTACGATGAGAACGATATTCAAAGCACGACCTAATGGCAGGCTTTATTCGTCCGAGCCTATCACTTAAAAATCGGTCTTCAATCGTGGGCTTCCCAGAGCAAAAATCAGGATGATATCCACCGTTGTTCCGCTCACTATCAAAATCACTCTTTGTGGTATCATTTTCAACATGACCATCAAATCCATCGCATTTAAAAATCGAATCTTCTGTTTCACAAAGTAACAGCATCAAACGCGACCATGTTCGTTCGCGCTCAGAGCTCGGAAGATTTTTTTTAATTTGAGCTAACAATTGCTCGGTACTAAAGCTGGTCTGATTAATCAAAATGATCCGTCTTCCACCTTGATCATGCGCATAATTGAGCACACTAATTAGATACCCCATGGACTCGCAATATCCATAACAGCTACCAATATCTTCCCTCATTTCAAGTGCTATCGTTTTGCATGTGCTTTTTTCAAAGTTCTTTGAGTTTGCTGATTTGAGATTACCATGACCAACCCCATACACCCTAAGCCACCGTTGCTGTATAGGCCGCAACTTATCGTAAGCATCTCCCATAGCGCAAGTCGCATGGAGTGATCGACAAATAGGTGCTATGTCAATACTGTAATCAAACCCAGGAATAAGCTCAACGTCTCTTAAATTTCCCTCGTTGGATTTCCAAACTGAATCACTCACTATAGCGCCTATCGATTGCCCATCACGTTTTGAACGTAAACTTTCACCCGATAAATCTGTTTTATGCTGCCAATTTAAATATTGTGCAGAATGATAATCACTAAATGGAGGATAGTGATATTGTCCATCCAGCTTATAGCCATAACAATTTTTAAATTGAATAGGCTCGTTGGACGTAATCAACAACCCTTTTCCTGGATTTTCCACATACCAGGAATATAATTTCTCTAACAATAACTGGCCGTTAAACCCTGCCAAATTATCATCGTCAAGAAATACAACATCCGGGTTCGTCGCTAATAAGTTATCAATTTCAAGCCCACACTTGTCAAGATCCGCGATGCTCTCGGCTTGAGCAGCCCACCCATGAACCATCACTTCAGAAATCCACGCTACTTTTTTACCTATAGCCGCTAATTCTTTAGCAGCGCAAACAGCCGATGCTGTTTTACCGACACCAGCCTTTCCACTCAAGATAAGCAGTTTAGATTCGCCAGCTACCATGCTTTTGCAAAATTGCATGCTCAACGCCATTAATTCTTTTTGTTGCGACGTAGCCTGTTTAAATTGATAAAAATCCATGGATAATTTATTTTCAAATGGAATCACCTTGAGTAATTCACCAGGAAGACGCGCATGGTCAATCGCTTGTGATGAATACCCGCTTGCATCTACCAGCGCGTTGCTTTCCAGTGCTTTCAACCACTTTGAAAATTTATGCAAATCAAAAGTTAATTCTAAAGCAGGATTTTGTACCACCTTAAAAAACTCTTCTTCCTCGAGCTTTGTATCACGTAATTCGTCAGCCATTTTTATTAATTCACCAAACGTTTGAGATAAGGGCGGATGAAAATTCCCAGGGTTTTCGGCATACAGCGCTAATCGGTCATCGTCATATTGTTTTCTTTCCTCATTGAATGATTGACGTAAAAGCTCCATGACGGCTGACTCAGTAAGCCCCTGCGTATTCTCTAAATGTGGATCAAAAATATAATAGTTGTCGCCAATCACAATGCAATTTTCACCATCATAGTTTCCGCCCGGGTGCTTCAAAGGATAGAGTGGGGAATTCGCAATATGTTTGACGGTAACAGTGGGCACTTCTGCTTTTTCTATTGTTGATAAAAAGGAATAAAGTGGACTCCCAGAATACGGTTCGTAGCTATGCCCAATAGCATTGTAAACAACCTGAGTTATAAAAAATGGCGCTCGCCCAAAGCATTGGTTAAATCGCTCATTCCCTAGCATATATCGAATACCAAACCAAAGACTTAACTGACTAAACATACCGCAATCAATAACCGTTGGTCCTTTTACTAATTCATCTAATGCCTGAGCAGGTTGCTGCCCCTTATAAATTAATGTATTAAATCCATCCTGACACGTTGAATCCCATCCTGAGGCAGCAAGCGTTGACACTTGCGATGCCTTAATGGATTTATCGCCAACATTAGACGCATTCCACATTTTGACTAAATCATTGTTGTAGTGCAGCCCTGCATCATTGTTTCCGTATAGACCCTTTCTAGAATGTTTTTCCTCCTCATCGGCAGGATTACTGTTTGCCAGCTGAATAAATTTTTTCACACCTTCGACAAAGGTTTCAGAATCTATTGATTTGGGTTTAGAAAAATCTGCTAAATACGCTTGCAACTGCGTTAAGGGTGTAGCCCTTTGTAACTGATGAAAATATTTAATAGCCGGGTGAACCTTCTTGTTGCTTGAAAGGTTGAATGCAGGTGGATTTGATTCTGGTTGGCTAGAAAAAAATGAAGCTTTCGGAATAATATATTCGGATTTTTTTTCTTCGAACTGGCCTGGCATAAACAAATCTCGCTCTAAATTCAAAGCATAAATTGCGCCACAAATAAGCCGACTGCGTAATATTCAATCAGAACTGTGGGTTGGATTGCGTCCTTTTTAACTGCAATCCACATCCCTACTTGCCATAAATTGTTGATCATAACCCCAATTTTGCTGCAGTAACTGAAGGTAACAGCGCTATCTATCCTGGGTGATGTGCAACAAGACAATAAAATCTTGGTAACCTCGCTATAATGACGCGTCCGCGCATTGTTCCATACAGGTGATATATAATAAAATCTCGGCTTAAATAGTAACAAGCAATTAAATTTGCTGCATTAAATATACGGGGATTTGACAAATGCCAGCACCAACATGGACGCTCCATGGCCAGGGTAATTACAACCGGGCTTATAAAAGTGAGGATGGAACGTTGATTCTTAAAATTCAAAAAAATATAAGTAATACGACCGATGAGCCAGAGAGGGCTGTGCGTTTATGGAATGAACTCAATCATCATATTTCCCCTCAAGCATACGTAACCGATGACCCCAACCATGGCAAAGGATGGGTTTGTCCTTTTATAACAGGCAAACAAGCCTCAGACAAAGAAATCAGTGCGGCTTTAGTTGACATATTCAATCACTCAGGAAGAATTGTTGTTGACGCAAGCTCACCTAAAAATTTTGTTGCAACCCCTGCTCCGAATCGTAAGATTGTATGTGTCGATATCGGCATGGCTTTACAGTTGGAAGAGCGAGGAGATTTACATTGCTCACACTTAACGCGAAGCAAGAGCCCTGTAAGCCTGGATGCCTGGTCAGATTTAACCGATGACTATCCCGGATTTTTCAAAGACTCAAAAAAAAATAATCCACTGACAATTAACACCGTAAAAGCTCTATTATTTGTGAAATCGAATCGCCCAGATATTAATGATGCCAGCTTTCTGAAAAATAATCCCTTAATAATTAAAAAACTAGCAAAGGCCCACGATTACCAAGATAATTCTGATCAAACATATGTTCTAGATGTGCTAGCCAATCTAGATAAAATAGCGCATGAAGATAAGCAGGATGCCAGCCTTGAAACCAAGTCGGCAATGCTTGCCAAACACCATTTATTGCACACCATTAAACCAATGCATCTTAATAAGACTAAAAAAAACTGCATTGGAGAGCTTTATCAATACATTAACTCACGCGGTTCAATGAATGATAAGGGTGAATTTGAGCCTTCTTTCATAACGCATCTATTTAGAAGCAGTGCATTAACCGCTAAAAAAGTGGAAGCTACCTGCCGCTTAATTAAAACCATTTCTAAAGCAGGATCATTAGCAGAAATAAAAACCATTTTAGAGGAGGCAAAAAAACAACCCGACATACTAACGACAAAATATTCCAGTGGACTAGAAGCGAGCATCGATCAATGCATGCTGATGCTAAACAGGAGTAATAACTATGTGGTAAGGGGATTTAAACGATGTATACGGTTCTAAATAGCCCCTATTATAATTGCGACAAATACTCCGTGTCATGCAACCGCAGATCCTCAACAGCCTGCACTGCTTCAGAATAGACAGGGATGAAAAAATTTCCACTAAGTCCGAGTGTTACAACTTTGATAACGGCGTTTGCAATAGCCTTAAGCAAATTTATAAGGTAATCACACCAACCAAGATATTTTTCCAAATCAGGCATGGAGTCATCAATTGCAACTTTGCATGCGTGTAAAAATTCCTGCTTGTATGTTGTAATCGTATTCGTAGTACCGGCACCATTTGTTTTTTTATAAGTGAAAAACGTTTTGAATTTATCCTCAAGAGTGCTCTTCGTGGCCGCTAATTTAACGTATAACAAATTGGCAGCAGCGCGTTCCTCAGGATGATTGATAGCTTGAATCTTACTGTTCAACCTCGATAATTGAATTGCAACTCGCTCTGAAATTTTGTTAGTAATTTCTTCCATGCGAATTTTTTCGTGATCCACCGTGACTCCAATATCCGGTCGCTCAACACTAGCCCTCGCATTGCACAGCATATTGAAATTTTTTATCAAATTTCTAAAGCATGGCCGTGGAAAATGGTTTGCTTTGGCGTCAGCTTCCTGTTGATGATGCTGTTTGATTAGGCAGTCAATAGAATCGTCATCTAATCCACCTCTGACGCTTAAGATAGACTTCATTTCATCATCGGCATAAGCTGGCAAATCGTACTGCAACATACGTTTTTTCACGGCATCACTTTGTTTGCGTCGCCCGGCCATGTAAAACGGATTTTGGGTACCGATAAGCAAGAACCCCGGTGTAGCTGGCCGCCTGCCATCAAGCGTATAACCCGTCAGAAGACTATTAATGAGGCGCTCCATTGATGGTGATGCGTTTATTTCATCAATCAACACAACATTGCCTTCATGAAATGCTTTCAGCAACATTGTTTGTTTAACCTCATACCCCATGGATGCCGGGATAATATAGAAACGCGCTTTGCCAGCATTGTCTTCTTTGCTAAACCCATTTTTAGTCAATTGGCGCGTGACAAGCTTACTTTTACCAATACCAGGCTCACCTTCAATCACCAGACCGCCTAATCCACCATAGAGTTCGTCGTCATGAACAGCACTTCTCACGAGCGTTAGCCGATGCGCTCTCAGTGCCAGCAAGTCATCGATACACTGCGCGAGTTTCTGCCTTGTTTCAGTGAGCACAAAACGGTCATCAGCCAGCTTGACACTCACCTCGCGTTGTAATAGCACAGGAGATTGAAACTGTTTCTTAAATCTTGCCTGTAATACTTCTGGCAAACTTAATAAAGTGATTTGATATGCATAGTATTCAGCCACGGATTTAGCATCGGCTTCGGGGTTGTTTTTCAAATAGACTTTAGTTAAAAGAGCCATAGTGCTGAGCTCTCTGGGGCTTATAACTATTTTTCCGGCAGCATTATTGGCAAATTGCTGCGAGGTTAAAAATGGTGTGGCAATCATTTGAATTTGGACAGGATCATATATGCTTTCAAAAATAGGAAGAATAACCTCTTCATACAATACGTAGTGTGGTAACGCCTTAAACAGGATACTGCCACCATGACGCTTGAAGAACGACCCCAGATATCGTCCATCGCCGTAACTTATGGGATTACCAGCAAAAATGACTTTGTGGTTTTTAGATAATGGATAGTATTTATTATCAATCAAAATGCCCGGCGGCGTATTATAAAGACCCTCAAATTGGCTGTATTCACTTTGAGAAATATTGGCTTCATCAATAAATAAAGTTTTTAGCTCATCCGTATGATTATCACTCGCCCAAGCTGCAAGCCCTGTTTTTTCAAAATAACAGGCCGGATGTTTTTCTTTCCATTGGCGTAGCATAAAAGTACTTTTGCCACTGCCCGTTAACCCTGACAGGAACACGTGCGGCGAATAAGTAAACAGTGTTTCAACTTGCTTCATTCGGCCATCTAGAAAATCCATGGTTTTTAGCTTGCTGTCGGTTAAATCAAGATCGCCCGTATCAATAGCCTCATGAGGGAGTTTCTCAAGACCCACCCACGCATCGCCAGCTTCTGGAAAAGCGAGTTTATATGCACGCTTTGCTTCAAGTACCGCCATCTCATTGCGGTCTACAGTCGTATTACTATCCAATACATGCACGCTTTCATTCGCTGGCGGTAGAAAACGAAAGTCATCCTGATTGCGGCTTAGCAAAATGAGCTGGCCTTCTGCGATATCAGTACCACTGCGCGCCATGAGCAACGGCGCCAGTGACTCAATCAGTTCAGGCTTGAACTCGCCTGTTAAAATGACGGTCTCGCCTGCATCTAACGCCGTCAACAGCGCACCTTGCTGTTCGCTAAACTCAAAACGTGTATTAATTTTATTAAAGTGCCCATCAATTTTGCTTAACAACTCGCTTGCATCAACTTCCGAGATATCAATCACCATCGGTGTTTTCAGCATCTTGTTGAGGGTCGCGATACTTAAGTCAGGGTGCTGGGTGACAATGGCCAGAGTATGACTATTACTTCCTGACAGTTGATCTAAAAAAAAAGGGGGATCTCCTAGCTTGCTGAGTAAGGTTAATGCTGCAGGTAATGTGACCCCTTCGGCAAGCTTCACTGATAAGACCACCCCATACTGTTTGGCTTCACTCAGTAATTGTGCCCATGCCTGCTCGCCTATTTCGTGTGTCAGATAGATAGATAACGTCTTTCCCTCGCTTTCCTCAATAAACCCAGGTTGTTCTATCAGTGTCTTGCGTTGGTTGTCACATTCAAACTGACTCAAAAAATAGGATGCTCGTTGTCCATTAAGAACGACATCATCACGACCAGATACAGCGCTCTTACTCAAGGTGAATGAGGAACTGAGCGCCGTCCAGTCAAAGCCTTCCTTGTAGTCAATTAAAAAGTCATCCGGTAGAATGAGCCATTCACCCTCGCAATCAAACCCGCCGAATAAGCGCATTTGATCGACAAACGCGGTGAAGTTTTGATTTGTGCGGGGTGCATTGTGAAATACAAAATTTGATATTCCTTCTTCAATGGCGCGTACGAACGCACCTGGCTTAAATACCAGGCCAGTTTCACCTAACGTCCACCCGCCCAGCAGTAACGACCGCCACAGACCGGAATTAAAAAGCTCAATGTTGGCCGTTTTATCCATGCCAACCCCAGCACCTTTATCAGGAGTAGGCAACTTAACAAGTGCTATCGTATCGAGCGTAGTGACCGTCATGCGTGAGTCTAAATCAGCGCCGTGATAACTATCTGGTGCATCCGGGTTAATCAGCCCTACAATCACAGCGCCTTGAGGCACGGGCGTGCCATCGGCAAAACGCTCTTCATCAATCAACTGGTTAAAACGCACGATGTCCCTAGCATGGAATGCATCGTAGTTCACAATAATCAAGGGTGGATTACTTTTGTCGGTGTACGTCGTTAAAAAGTTGTGAAGTCGGCCTCCTGAGCCTTCCTCTAATTTCGCCTGTCTCCTATCTCGCTTGACGAAGTAGGACGAGCAAATTAAATCATCAGGAGAGTCTGCTCTGAATACGGGCTGGCCTTTGCTCTTAGCCAGGGCTTGTAAAGCGAGTGCCGTTGTATACAAATCATCCTGATTATGAATCTTCAGCAATTGATTAGTACCATGAGCGCACGTTACAGCGTGCAATGTTTGCTGATTGTCCTTGATTTTTTGGCTTACTGGTTTATTGCTACTATTAACTACTAGTGTAGCCGCCGTGCCGCCTAAATCTTGCGCTACCCAATGGTTATTATAGAAAATCTCAACAGAGGCATGGCAGTCATTCATGACAATTTGACAAGGGATATCTTGATGATGATTATCCATCCAAGCTTTAAACGCAACCGCCCGGTGCCGACAAGCGCCCGTTTTTTGTGTCATTAAAGCCTGGAGGTAATCATTGCCGGTTGTAGGCTTTGTATCCATAACAAGCGGCTTGCTTGCAAAGGCTCGAAACAAGCTCACCTGCTCGCTAATATCATCAGGCAAAGCTGGGGGAATGAACGTAGGAACGCGCACATTAAAATCAATTTCTACAGTGGTGTTTTTGTCATTTGTGCTTTTAATATAGTGTAGGTTATCGCGCCTGGAGTATTGAATAAGAATACCTGTATCAGGCTTGTTAAGATGAAGATGCGTAATGCATTCCTCTGGTGATAACGAAGGCAACACTTGCCATTGGTCATTCAAGGTTAATGTGCACTGGCCGTAAAAATGATTGGCCTCATGGGTGTGCTTTGGCAATGCCTCAAACACATCTTCTTTGCTGATAAGGATAGCCGGTAGATCGATTAAATCAAAATCGCCCGTTGATTGTAGTTTAAACGCTTGTGATGCCTCACATGCCTTTGAGTTGATTTCAAGGTTATTAAACGTCCGTAAACGATAATCCCAGGGTTCAGGTGAGTGACCTTCACGTGCAAAAAATATCCGCTTTAAATTAAATTGACCACCATGGTTCGTGGGTGCGGCGTCTATCTGTGCAGATCCTGAAGCACCTGGATTTAAGTAAAAATCAGGGTTGATTATCACTAAATTAGGCGCTATTTTCTCCAACTCACGGACAATATCGGGTGTAATTAAGTGTGAACAACGGCTTATGTCTAGCGATTTAAGTTTCGGTGCTTGGTAGACAAGCTTATATAGATTAACAGCGCGTAGGCCGGGACCCACTATACTCAGCGTTTCAAGTGCTGGTAAATTCAAACTATCAGGAAGCTCACCTGTCAATGCTTCACAACGAGCTAATTTCAGCTCTTTAAGCTGGGGGGCATACTCAAACACCTTACCCAAATCAGTAGCTAAAATAGTGGAATTGCTTAACTTAATCTTTTCAACAGCAGCCAAGTGCTTGTATGGGATCAGGAAATCACCAATACTTAGCCCTTCATCAGCGCAATAATAATTATCGGGCTCAGGAAATAGTCCTCTAGGCTCAATCCTAAACTGAGCAGAATAGTCCTTGTACTCTGCGATTAATGCATAAAAAAACACCAACATCCCCGAGTAAATTTTGGTTTGTTTGATAACCCTGCCTGCTTGAAGTTGAGCAGAAAGATAAGGTCTTAGATTGTTTTCGTTTGTAGCAAGGGAGAGTGCTATATTTTCTAAATCAATTGTAACTGCACCAAGAATTTGCGCGTCAATCAATGAAGACCAGCTGGCATCATCGACAACCATTACCTGGTCGGCGCTAACTTCATACTTTTGGCAATATGCTTCTCGCAACGCTTTAGGATCTCTGACCGCTTGATCAAACAAAACGTCATGTTGCATTGATTCATTGAAGTTTAATGGTCTAAATTCGTCTTTAACGGGGCACATGATGACAAACCCTGCTGCTGATAACCGTTCAAGCACATGCTCCCAAAGTGCGATGTGCCAATGATTTAAGATCAACGTTTTACACTCAGATTTTCTTGTTTCGCCCTCGTGGATATAGAAATCACTTTGGCCATTAATTAGCCTTTGAGGTGCTATGCGTGAACTAGGCCTGCTTGAAAAACCTAATTCACTCCTGCTTGCCGTATAAAAAAATTCTTTAGGTATTTTTAGGCTACTCATTTCAGGCATTACTTGCTTCACATATTCTCATTATGCTCATATTATATGCTTTTTTGATGCGTGTGCATAGCACGTGGGTTAGGATAATTACATTAATGGGGTCTAATTGTTTATACTTGAGATCGTGATTTATATTTTATAGGACAGGGATATGCGCACCTATGATGTGGTGATTATTGGTGGTGGAATCAATGGTTGCGGTTGCGCTGCCGATGCAGCTTTACGAGGGCTTTCAGTATTGCTCTGTGAAAAGGACGACTTGGCATCTAAAACGTCATCAAACAGTACCAAGCTCATTCACGGCGGATTACGTTATTTGGAACATTGTGATTTCACACTGGTAAAAAAAGCATTGGATGAACGGCAAAAACTATTGGAGTTGGCACCTCACCTAGTTTATCCCTTAGCAATTGTTTTGCCTCACCAAAAAAATATGCGGCCACGCTGGGTGTTGCGTACTGGACTGTTTCTTTATGACCATTTAAGCCGCAAGAACAAATTACCAAAAACCAAAACGCTCAGCGCTCGCCTCAATCCAGATTATTTCGCGCCGCTAGCTGCGAATTTAAAAAATGGATTTATGTTCTACGATTGCCGTACGGATGATATGCGTTTGACGCTTGCTAATGCAAAACAAGCCAAAGAACATGGCGCCGAAATCAGACCCAACACGGCGTTTGTGCACGCAGAAGTCACCGATGAACAATGGCTTTTGACCTTTCAACCGAAAGCAGGCGCGTTATTTCAAGTAAAAGCCAAAGCCGTCATCAACGCGGCAGGGCCATGGGTGGACAAGGTTGGAGAACTATTCCATACGCCACTCAATCGAACCATGACCTTGGTTAAAGGCAGTCATTTGGTGGTGCATAAACTTTATGAGGGCGAACAGGCTTATTTGTTGCAACATGAAGATAAACGAGTAGTCTTTGTAATTCCCTATCACGGCTACACAATGATAGGCACGACCGATGTTGATTTTAAAGGACCCCTCGATAATATCAATATCGACCCTAATGAAACCAATTATTTGTGTGCGTTGGTCAATCAGCATTTTAAAAAACAGATCGACGCACGTGATATCATCAGTAGCTGGAGCGGCATTAGACCTTTGTTAGCCGAAGAAGGAAAGGCGTTGAAGTCAATCAGTCGCGATTATGCCTATCAATTCCTGAGTAAACCCGCACCCTCAATCACGATTTATGGTGGAAAAATTACGACGTATCGGAAACTTGCAGAGTCCGCGATAAATCAATTACGAAGCGTATTTCCTAATCTGCCAGCTTCAAGCACCGCAACAACCCCGCTGCCTGGGGCAACGCTTGATACTATGAATTTTGCTGCATATAAAAAATATGCGCGCTCAAAATATTTCTGGTTGAATGAAGAAACGCTTGAACGCTACCTAAGCAGTTATGGTACGGAAACAGAGCGGGTATTGGCTGGGCATAAAAGCATGCCTGATCTTGGGATTTGTTTCACAGAGACGCTTTATCAAAATGAAGTGGATTTTTTACTGGACGAAGAATGGGCGGGTAACTGTGAGGATATACTTTGGCGGCGAACAAAGCTGGGATTAACAACTGATGCTGTCCACCAAAAGGCTTTGGCTGAGTATATTTTTGAGCGTGTTTGATGACGTTGTTGCACTGGACACAAGGCCATGGGCGCAACATCATTTGGATTTCTCTTGCCATGTTTGGAACAACACATAAAACACAGGAACAAAAACCACAGCCAAACACGTCGAAGCCAACATTCCGCTACTCACTGCAATCCCTATCGATTTTCTCGCATTGGCACCCGCACCACTTGCAAATACCAATGGCATCACGCCCAGAATAAACGCAAACGATGTCATCAAAATGGGTCTAAACCGCGTTTTTGCACCAAACACCGCAGATTCTATAATTGATTTTTTATGAATTTCTCGCTGCTCGCGAGCCACTTCTACAATCAATATAGCGTTTTTGGCAGCCAATGCTATCAAAAGTAATATCCCAATTTGTGTATACATGTTATTAGCAAGTCCTAATGCTTTTAAGGCAAACACGGTACCCAAAAGAGCCAATGGGACGCTACATAAAATCGCTGCGGGGGTCACCCAGTTCTCATATTGTCCGGCTAAAATCAAATACACCAAGATAAGTGACAATAAGAAAATATAATAGCTCAAGTTACCCGCGAGCTTTTCTTGATAGGCGGTACTCGTCCATTCTGAGGACATACCTGCAGGTAAAACCGATTTAGAAACAGATTCCAACGCCTTTATCGATTGTCCGGAGCTATAGCCAGTTCCAGACATCCCATAAATATTACTAGACGGGTAGAGGTTATAAAGGGATATAATTGAAGGGCCAACGTCAGGAGTAAAATCAGTCAATGTGCCAAGAGGCACCATCTCACCAAATTTATTTTTGACATAAAAATTACGTACGTCTTCGATACTCATACGAAAAGGCGCATCCGCTTCAACATAGACCTGAAACACTTGCCCAAATTTAGTAAACAAGTTGACATAGCTTGAGCCTAAATAGGTTTGTAATGCATCGGTAGCATCACCCACGCTCACCCCTAACGTTTCAGCTTTAGTTCTGTTAATGGGGGCCGAAAGCTGTGGAACAGAGGCGCGGAACGAGGTCATCATGTTTTTCAGTTCAGGTTGGAGATTACTTGATTGGACGAGCTTTTCAGTAGCATTTTGAAGTTTATTGTAATCAAAAGTTCCGTCTTGGAGCTCAACTTGAAGCTGGAACCCACCCGATGTTCCCAGTCCTTGAATAGCGGGTGGGACCATCACCAGGATTTTGGCGCTCAAGGTTTTAGCTGCAATTTTATTTAATTTCGTATAAAGGGAAAGTAAGTCTTCGTTTTTTCCACGCACACTCCAGTCTTTAAACATGACATAGAGCACACCCGCATTAGATAAGCTTGAGCTGTTGTCTAATACTGAAATCCCATCGATCGTTATCACATTTTCTATACCGTCCATTTTTGAGACTTGCTTACTGATATCTTCGAGTAAAGCCTCCGTTCGACCTAGACTTGCACCGTCGGGAAGCTGCACGCTCATAATGAGGTAACCTTGATCCTCTATGGGAATAAATCCAGTTGGTATTTGACTCAGTCCAAAAATAGCCAAGATCACCAGCCCCCCACCCACAATACAAACCGTTTTACTGTGGTGAACAAGCTTATCCATGAGTTTGCCATACCATTCCTCAACGGGGTAATAAAGCCTATCAAAGGTTTTATAGATGATGTTTTTTTCGGTTTTAGTGTTCACAGGTCTCAACCACAAGGCGCATTGTGTGGGTTTTAAAGTCATGGCGTTGATAGCACTGATAAAAGCAGTTGCTGCAATGACCAAGGCAAATTGCGCGTACATGGCGCCCGTTAAACCGGGCATAAATCCTGCGGGTACAAAAACGGCCATCAACACTAGCGTGATCCCAATAATAGGTCCCATTAATTCCTTCATGGCGAGAATGGCCGATTCCTTTGGTGGAGTTCCTTTTTCTATATGTTGTGTGACGCCCTCTACGATGACAATAGCATCGTCCACGACAATGCCGATGGCTAAGATTAATGCAAATAAAGTCAGTAAGTTAATTGAATAGCCTAACAAAAGCATCGCAAAAAAAGCCCCAATAATGGTGACAGGGACCGTGGTTGCAGGCACTAAAGTGGCTCTAAAATTTTGTAAAAATAATAGGATCACCAATAACACTAACAATCCTGCCTCAAAGAGCGTGTGATAAACCTCATTAACAGAAGCCTTTACGAAAATGGTCGTGTCAAAAGGAATAGTGTATGTCAGCCCTGGTGGGAAGCTTTTAGACATTTTGGCAACCGTTTTACGAACATCTTCAGCGACTTGCAGGGCATTAGCACCTGGCAGTTGGTAGATGCCGATGGCCGCAGTGGGTTTATTATTAAGTTTTGCAAGCTGGTTGTAATTTGAAGATCCAAGCTCTACACGTCCTACATCACGAATACGAATAACACGGGCAGTAGACTGACCATGAGCGGTCTGGTTGGGTTGTGTCACATCCGTTTTAATGATGATATCGCCAAACTCCACCGAATTTGCAAGCTGTCCTGGCACATTGACTGTAAATTGGTAAGACGCTTTACTGGATGTGGGGGGGGAACCGATTTGCCCTGCTGAGATAGCCTTGTTTTGCTTATGGATGGCATCCATGACATCACTTGGATTTAAAGCGTAAGCCATCATTTTTTTAGGGTCAAGCCAGATCCGCATAGCGTAAGTGCCGGATCCGAATATCACGACGTTACCAACCCCTGGTAGGCGCGAAAGTTCGTCTTGCATGTTGATGGCGGCGTAGTTATTTAAAAAAAGGCCGTCATATTCGTTATGCTCTGAGGTGATAGTGATAAATTGCAAAATGGCGGTGGATTTTTGTTGGACGACGACGCCTTGTTGTTGAACGGCTTGGGGTAATTGAGCCATGGCAGCCTGGACGCGGTTTTGTACGAGTACCTGAGCGAAGTTGAGATCAGTACCTATCTCGAATGTGACGACTAAATTATATGTGCCATTGTTGGTGCTCGTGGATTGCATATAGAGCATTTTTTCAACGCCGTTGACTTGTTGCTCTATTGGAAGTGCCACGGTGTTGATCATGGTTTTGGCATCGGCACCAGGGTAGCTCGTAGTGACTTGGATGGTGGGTGGGACAATAGAGGGGTATTGAGTGACAGGTAGGAAGAAAATAGCGACCAGACCTAGCAGCACGAGTAAAATAGCGATGACGTTTGCCAGAACAGGTCTTTCGATGAAAAATTTTGATATCATTTTTGTTCCTTGTATCCGAATCCCTATGGTTTAGGCCGCGGGGATTTGGTTATTGCGTTCGCAATGACACCACCCCACCGGGTGTCGCATTCTGAGTACCCTCAACCACTACCTGGGAATTCTTATCCAATCCATCCACTACCGCCCGCATCCCTTGCTCCAGAGCTCCGAGCTTCACGCGCTTCAAAACAACTATATTCTTATCATCCACGACATAAACATACGAGCCAATTTGATCATAAAGGATAGCCGTATCAGGTACAGTCAGTTGCGGTGTGGGTTTTGTGATAGCCACACGCACTTGAATAAAAAGGCCTGGTACAAAAATTGCGTCTTTATTTTCCAAGAGCGCGCGAAGCTCCATTGTGCCTGTTGAAGCGTTAAGCCCTGTGTTATAAAAATCAAGGGAAGCTTTATACTTAAAAGGCTCACCATTTTGAAGAGCAAGGGTAACTGGGATTTTTCCAAGATCGTTATCTTTTATGCCTTGTGCTCTAGCCGCCGCCCGTAATTTAAGCAAGTCGATTTCATTTACATTAAAATACACATAGAGTGGGTCAATTTGCTCAATTGTAGCGATGTTAGTGGCGACGCCATTACCGACTAAATTGCCGACAGAAACCAAATGTCGTCCAATACGCCCATCAAAAGGCGCTTTAACATGGGTGTAGCTATAATTGATTTTGGCAATCTCTGCATTAGCAATCGCCTTAGCAACCTCACCCTCAGCCTCATGTGTTTTTGCAAACCAACTTTCCACATTATTTAAAGAGGTGGCGTTTTGTTTGTACATCCTTTGTTGGCGTGCATATTCGGATTTTGAGTATTCAAATTCAGCTTTTGAAATGGCAATTTGTGCTTGGGCAACTTTAAGTTGCTCCATATAAGTATCTGGTTGAATCACAAAAAGTTCTGTGTCTTTTTTTACCTGTGTACCGTCGATGAATTCTAGTTTATCCAGATACCCTTCAACACGTGCAACCAAATCGACTGAATTATAAGCTACTGTAGTGCCGGTTTGTGTGATGTATTCGACCATGTTGGCCAGAATAGGCTTTTTAACGATGACTGCAGGCACAGGAAATGCTGGAGCCTTGCTGCTGGTGCAATGGTGAACTACTAGATAAAGCAATAGTAGAACAAGTCCAATTTTTGCTGCTTTTTTCATGGGCTCATTATATTTTATCATTTCTTTCATCCCAAGCGTTGCTGTCACCATTTTGGTAAATAAAGCTCATCAAACTTTTGTCCCTTTGTTTTAGGTACCATATGATTCTTCTTCATTAACAACGAACCCCAGTTTGTACGCGCTGCCATTTCTTTTTTCATTTCTTCTGGCACAATATCTTTACCACAACGCATCTCCCAACCGCCACCGAGTGCGCGATAAAGAGCCACTAACTGCGAGGGAACATCACCCTCAGCATTAATTAAAGAGGTTTGTACTCTAAGTTGTTGCTGCTCTGCATTGAGCACTGGTGTAAAATCAGTCTCACCTTCTCTATAACGAATTATGGCAAGCCTTAATGATTCAGTAGCTGAGCGATCTGCTTTTGTGAGAATGCCTACGGCTTTTTTAGCTTCAATAAAGCCCGTGATATTGTCTTGAACCTCTTGTTGAGCTTTTAAAACAAGATTCATATAGCTTAACATGGACTGTTGGAAGGCAGCATCTTGAGTTCTTACAGCATTGGTGATTTGGCCATAATTGAGCAAAGGCCAATTAAAACCAGCACCCATATTGATGTTTCGATTTGACCATTGGAATACATCGCTTAAAGATGAACCATTGATAGTGTTGGCTGCAAAAGCAAAAGTACCAGTAAGAGACAGTGCGGGATAAAGGTTAGCTTTGATGGCACCGATAGTTTCCGATTGCGCCACTGCTTGCAATCGAGCCTGGTAGACATCGGGTCGCCTTGCCAGCGCCTCCTTAGGTATGCCTACGCCTATACTTTTAGGGGCATTGGGTATCCCCTGTTTTGATTTTAATAAATGGTCAGCCTGTCCGGGAATAGTGCCTAATAATAAAGTTAAAGCATCTTTCTGACGTTGAAGGTTCGCCTGAAATCCTGGTAGATTGCTTTCTGTTTGCAATAATTCAGTTTGAGCTTGCTCCACATCCACCAAACTGGTTTGACCAGCAGTATATCGGGCTCGCGCTATTTTCAAGCCTACGCTTTGAACCGCAATATTAGCCTTGGTAATTTTAATTTGAACTTCTGTCGTGCGAATATTAATATAGATGGTTGCTATGTCTGCAGTGAGGGTCACCAACGCATTATCATAAGCGGCAATGGACGCCAAAAACGTTGCATCGTTAGATTGAATGGCGCGACGGTATTTACCCCAAAAATCAATTTCCCAATTAGCTGAAAATCCTAATAAAGCGGTCTCAAAAACAGAAGGAACCAGACCTTGCAGGGACCCGCCGCCAGTACGATAGTAGTTTAAATTCCCCATACCCACTTGCTGTTGAGGGTAGAGGTTACCAACGGATTGTGCCAACTGGGCTCTCGCTTGAAGCACCCTAACGCCTGCGCTTTGTAAGGAGAGATTGTTTTCATATCCCTGTTGAATCAGCTGCGTTAATACAGGATCGTTAAACGACTTCCACCAGATACGATTGGTGTATGGGGTTGACTTCACTATACTGTCCTGGCTAATCCAATGATCCAAAACAGATGTTTTTGGCTCTTTATAGTCAGGGCCCACCATCGCACATGAGGTAAGGATCAGACAGGCTGCAGGTGTAAGCTTCTTTATAATACGCACTAAAAATCCCTATTCAATGCTAAAGCAGAAAGCTACGCTTTATTGTTTATAAACTTTATCATTTGTAAATTGAGTTTGCTACTTCTAAAAAATTCACCAACAAGTGATCCGGATGTGCCGCTTCTCTGAGATTGATCATCATGCATTTTCAGACTCAAGTGATTTAATAAATATAGCGTCCTGATTAGGGACTGTTGACATTTGATCTCCCCGTCGCCGACGTACCGCGGTTTATCCGCGGTATCCAGAAAATGCCCGTATAAAACACAGCGTTTTTAATTTACCTTACAATTCGTTTTTGATAACACAACACCATGAGCAATCACATTTCAACCCATTGATAAATAGGGTGAAACTCGTAAAATCACGGATCCTACACCAAAATAAAACGAGTTTGAAATGGCCAGGCTAATGCTCAGTGACGAGGTATGGTCGAAGCTAGGGATAATCATGCGACAACAAGGGATTTATGACAAGCCCGAGCTTCGTCCTATGGTTGAAGCCATCCTGTATCGTATGCGCGTAGGCTGTCCTTGGCGAGACCTGCCAGCAGAGTTTGGAAACTGGAATACAATATACCCAAAATTTAACCGCTGGTCATACAAAGACAAGTTGGTCAAAATATTTAAATGTTTAGTGGATGATCCTGATCTTGAATGGGAGTTTATTGATGGAAGTATAGTTAGGGCTCATCAACACAGTGCAGGAGCTATTGGTAAAGAAAATCAAGCGATTAGAAAATCCGTTGGCGGAAATACAACGAAAATTCATATGGCTGTTGATGCATTTGACCTTCCAATAGAATTTGATCTTACGGGTGGTGAAGTGCATGACAGCAAGGCCACCCCAGAATTAATTGCACGTCTTCCTTTGTCTGATTGTATCATTGCGGACAAAGGCTATGACAGTGAAGATATCCGAGAACTCATTCGAGAAAAAGAATTCAAAAACAGGAAATGGTATGAGATCATCGTACGCAGATATTTTAGCCAGAAAACGCAATGGCACACTTTATGTTGGCGCAACATCGGATCTTATCAGACGAGTCTGGGAGCATAAAAATAAGGTGATCCCCAGCAGCTTTACAGCACAATATAATATACATATGCTGGCCTATTATGAGATTCATAGTACTTATTTAGAAGCTGCCAAACGTGAAACACGCTTCAAAAATTGGTGCAGGAAGTGGAAACTCAATTTAATCGAAGAGCTTAATCCAACATGGCGCGATTTATACGAAGAAATATGCACTTGACATGAGGGTCTCCTGGATACCGCGGATAAACCGCGGTACGTCGGCGACGGGAAGATCAAATGTCAACAGCCCCTATCCATTGAACCAAAACATTTATTTTTCATGCTGTTCCCTCTATTGTAAAGGGGCGCCATTTCTAAATTAATTGGGTATAAAAAATCCGGGGCAGGTCAACAATAACAGCATTGAGTTACTTGGTTGACGTTGTCACGGATTTATAGAATAAGTTTGATTTATGCAACAACGCCAAACTAGGCTACATTTTATTATTCCTGATCGAGCTGTGTACTAATTTCGGTCATGTCTGCGTCTATCGCTTGTTGCACTAGTTCTTTTAACGTTGACTCCGGCATGCTTCCCGCTTCGGAATAAATAGCGATACCCTGTTTGAAGACCATTAAATGCGGAATAGAGCGAATTTGAAACACTTCAGCAAGCTCTGACTCTTCTTCAATATTAATTTTAGCAAACAAAATATTGTTATGGAGTTCAGCAACCCGTTCATAGACATGCGCAAACTGCTTACACGGCGCACACCATGAAGCCCAAAAATCGATAAAAACAATGTTGTTATCGCTTATCAAAGTTTCGAAATCATGACTACTTACCGACTCAACGGTACTCTTTTCGGTCATATAAAACTCCCTGTTACTATTGATTAAGGACTGATAAAATTCGTTGGAAAATTGCGTCTACACTGCCTGTGCCTGAAATGCGCTGAAATACCGGTGATCTGGCATTTTTGTCTTTGGCCCAATCCTGATAATAACCAATTAATGGCTCAGTTTGTTGATGATAAACTTCCAGGCGTTTACGAATGATTTCTTCACGATCATCATCACGTAAAATCAAGGGCTCACCATTTACATCATCAACCCCTGCCTGCTTGGGCGGATTATATTCGATATGGTAAACGCGACCCGATCCAGGATGAATCCTACGACCACTTATGCGCTTAACAATTTCTTCATCGTTAACCGCTATCTCAACGACATAATCAAGATCGACTCCCGCATTCTTTAATGCTTCTGCCTGGACAAGCGTTCGTGGAAAACCATCCAGCAAGAAACCATGTTGGCAATCGTCTTGCTCCAAACGCTCTTTCACCAAACCAATGATAATGTCGTCAGAAACTAATTGTCCCGCGTCCATGATTTTTTTAGCATTCAAACCCAAAGGGCTACCTGCAGCAATGGCTGCCCGCAACATATCACCCGTTGAAATTTGCGGTATATTAAAGTGTTTAATCAATAGAAGCGCCTGTGTACCCTTACCGGCACCAGGACCACCCAACAACATCAATCGCATCTTCTGCTCCTACATAAACAAGGCATGTATCGTACCGCTTCATATCGAAATTGTCACTTAGAAAAGTGGTCAATCATAGATTTAACATCATCCCGAGCATAGACGAGTGAATGCTAAAATAAAGCACGCTGTGAAGCCGCACAATCAACAAAATAATAACGTATTAATATTTACCAAAACTTATACCAGGAAGTGGTCGCTATTGATTTTTGACAAGCAGTCAATTGCGCCTGATAAGTATTAGCCCGTGCTTTAACTTTGTGAGCCACGTTAATTAACCAAGGTTTCTGCAAGTAAGTCTTGCGCTCGTATCCACCAACACCCTCATGATAAGCAAGGTATAAAGAGTAGGCATCATCAGGGCGAATTCCTGCTTTCTGATAGGCCATATTCGCATACCAACCAATAAAATCAACGCCATCGCCAAAATCATCACGGGAAGAGAACAATCCACCATTTGTTTGTTTATAATGCGCCCATGTGCTTCGTAAAGCTTGCGTGTAACCGTAGGCGGTTGACGGTCTGGCCCAGGGAATAATCCACAGTAATTTAGTCCGGCTGGGTTGCGCTTGCGCATCAAATTTTGACTCTTGATGGATGATCGCCATCTGCACCGGAACCGGCACTCGCCAACGTTGCTGTACATCCTTGGCATCTGCATACCATCGGGGATATTGTCTAAATATATTACAAATATTATTCACATCAGCTGGCGGTGGGCTCACGCACCCAGATAATAAAAAAACAATAAATAATGAACCTATTTTAATACACTTCATGCAATGGCCTTAGCAAAGTCCTCAAAACGTTATTAGTAGCAAAAATCCGGAGGAAATAAAATATATTTTTTGCATCTGGTAATAGCACTATGTTATTTTCAAAAGATATAAATTTAATATTGTTGAATATGACTATTCTTGTTTTTGATATCGAAACCATCCCAGACGTTGATGCTGGGCGTAAATTATATGATCTCGATGGTTTATCTGATGAAGATACTGCGAAGGCGCTTTTTGCATTGCGTCGCGCTAAAGTTGGCAATGATTTTTTACCTCATTATCTACAAAAAATCGTAGCCATCTCGTTAGTCATCAGTAACGCCTCCCAGCTCAAAGTTTGGACCTTGGGCGATGAGCAGTCTGATGAGCGCGAATTAATCAGTCGTTTTTTCACAGGGCTTGATAAGCATACCCCTACCCTGGTGAGCTGGAATGGCAGTGGTTTTGATTTGCCAGTGTTGCATTATCGTGCCCTACTCAATGGTGTTGCCGCTCCCACCTATTGGGAAACCGGCGAGAATCAACAACCTTTTCGTTTCAACAATTATTTAAACCGCTTTCATCACCGTCATCTTGATTTGATGGATGTTTTAGCAGGGTATCAAAATAAAGCGTTTGCACCGTTGGATGATATAGCCAGCATGCTAGGTTTCCCTGGGAAAATGGGAATGAATGGCGGGAAAGTATGGGACGAATATCTTGCGGGTAATCTCAAAGGGATTCGCGACTATTGTGAAACCGATGTCTTAAACACCTATTGTGTATACCTACGTTTCGAACTGATGCGCGGCGTTATTTCTCAAACTGAATACACGCAAGCAATCGAGAGGCTGCGACATTATTTAGGTGAGGAAAAAGATAAAAATCACTTGGGAGAATTTTTAAATCGGATGCCCAAGCCCTAGTACAGTTTCCATTAAATTTTAACATTTAAAATAATCACTATTTATTCGTAGCGTAGGTTGGTGCTGAGCGATAGCGAAGCCCAACAATTGCTGCACGGGAAGCTCCATTGTTGGGCTTCGCTATCGCTCAGCGCCAACCTTCAACAACTTTTCAAAACTTAGTAGAAAACGTTATTGGTCGCTAACGCATTAAAGATAATCTGGTTTTCTGCAGAACAACCGCATCTTCCACACCATATTGATCACTATAATAATCTTTTTTAATGCCGACTTCTTTAAAACCAAGTTTTCGGTATAAACTCAATGCTGGCTGATTGCTCGGGCGTACTTCCAATAAAATAGTATTGATACGGGTATTGGTGAGAGAATCGAGCATATTTTGCAATAGTAATCGTCCATATCCCTTATGTTGCTCTGCAGGGGCCACGCACAAATTAAGCACGTGAACAATTTTATCCTCGTGGCGGCACATAATATAGCCCACGATGTCCTTATGGCCAAGCTCAAGGACACGACAGTCATAACCTACTAACAGACAATCTCGAAAAATAATACGGCTCCAGGGCGCACGGTGCGCGGCAACCTCGATAGCATAAACACTATCAAGATCATCGCTATGCATAGCCCGCACCTGGAATTCCATAGACAATCCTATTTTTTCTTCTTTTTTGGCATGTAAAGATCAGTAATTGTCCCTTCAAAAATCTCGGCCGATTGTGCGATACTTTCTGAAAGGGTTGGATGTGGGTGAATGGTTAAAGCAATATCCTCAACATCACACCCCATTTCAATCGCCAACGCTGTCTCGGAAATTAAATCACCAGCATTCACGCCAACAATCCCAGCCCCCATAATGCGTTTGCTTTCAGGGCAAAACAGTAATTTCGTAATGCCCTCTTCACGTCCCATGCTCAATGCACGCCCACTTGCCGCCCAAGGAAACGACGCTTTTTCATAAACAACATCTTGTGCTTTTGCATCTTTTTCAGTAAGACCTACCCAGGCAATTTCAGGATCAGTGTAAGCGACGCTTGGAATGCATTTGGGATCGAAATAATGCTTCATGCCGCAGATTACTTCTGCCGCAACCTTGCCTTCGGGAATTGCTTTATGCGCCAACATTGGTTGGCCCACAACATCACCAATGGCATAAATATGTGCTACGTTGGTGCGCATTTGCTTGTCAACGTTAATAAAACCGCGCTCATCAACCTTAACACCTGCTTTCTCAGCAGCAATGCTGCCACCATTAGGTTTTCGTCCAACGGACACAAGCACCTGTTGGAAACACATTGGTTTGTCAGTCGCATGCTCACCTTCCATCGAGACATAAATACCGTCTTTCTTGGCTTCGACTTTAGTCACCTTGGTTTTAAGCAGAAATTTTACGCCTTTTTTAGTCATGCGTTTTTGCAAGACATTCACCAAATCGGCATCAGCGCCAGGGATTAATTGATCCAAAAATTCAACAACAGTAACCTCAACACCTAGAGCTGCATAAACGGTTGCCATCTCCAAACCAATGATACCGCCACCCAATACCAACAAATTACCTTTAATATCCTTCAATTCCAACGCACCAGTTGAACTAAAAATACGTTTATCTTCAGGAATAAAAGGTAAATTTACAGACTCGCTACCAACCGCAATAATGGCGCTGTCAAAATCGATCAGAGTCTCACCCTCTTTGCCAACAACCACAACCTGATGTGCACCAGAAAATTTGGCAACGCCAGTAACGACTTGCACTTTACGCTGCTTGGCTAACGCATTTAAGCCGCCTGTTAATTTGCCCACCACAGAATTCTTAAAAGCAACCAGTTTGGTATTATCCAGTTTCGGCTTGCTGAATGTTACGCCCATATCAGCCATTTCGCTGGTTTCATCAACTACTTTGGCAATATGCAGCAAGGCCTTGGATGGAATACAACCCACATTCAGGCATACACCGCCAATGCTGTCAAAGCGTTCGACTAATACCACGTTTTTACCTAAATCAGCTGCACGAAAAGCTGCCGTATATCCACCAGGACCACTGCCAATTACGACTAAGTCTGTTTTAATTTGTTTGGTCATTTAAAGCCTCATTCTTTATTTTTATCGATTCATCATTATTACGCATTGTATCTATAATAATATCCGTCTTATATCACTTAATCTTTCACTCACAAAACGTGTAAAACGCGCCGCTTCAGCGCCATCAATTACACGGTGATCGTAAGATAATGACAGTGGGAGCATTAGCCGTGGTATAAATTCACCATGAGAATAAACCGGTTTCATAATTGAGCGTGACAAACCAAGAATTGCCACTTCCGGACTATTAACGATAGGCGTAAACGCCGTGCCACCGATACCGCCCAAACTTGATATGGTAAAACAGCCACCACTCATGTCGGCAGGCATTAAGCTTTTATCACGCGCCTTGGCACTTAATCTCGCCATCTCTTTTGCCACGTCACTTACAGATAAACGGTTCACGTCTTTTATAACGGGCACCACTAGACCATTAGGCGTCTCAACTGCCACACCAATATTGTAATATTGTTTATAAATTAGATTTTCGCCGCTGGCATCAAGCGATGCGTTAAATTGTGGATAGACAGACAGTGCTTTACTGACAACCTTGCATACGAAAGCCAGAATGGTCAGTTTAAAACCAGCGTCTTTGGCGTTTTCAACTTCTAATTTACGAAATTGCTCTAGTTCAGTGATGTCTGCTTCATCAAATTGGGTCACATGGGGAATGGTTACCCAGGCTCGATGAAGATTGGCACCGGTTAGGCGCTTGATCTTATTCAATGGCTTAACTTCAATTTCACCAAATTTACTGAAATCAACCGTAGGTAAGGCTGGTAGTGAAAAACCACTGCCACTCGTCTTTTCTTGCAATTTTGTTTTTACAAATTGCTGAATATCTTCCTTACTAATACGTGATTTGCGACCACTGCCTTGTACTTCAGCTAAACTCACACCAAACTCGCGTGCTAAACGACGGACGGCGGGACCAGCGGAAAGGGTTACGGCTGATTCAGTTCTAATCTGTACACTTTGCAGACTATCCGACTGCACCTCTTCTTTTGATTTCGGTGGCTCTACAACAACTGACGACTTGACAATGGAATTGTCAGGTCTACTTTCCTCCATTGCCGCAGGTTGAACTACCTGTGCAGACGTACTTTGCGGTTTCGATCCACTCGCAACAGCTTCATTGCTAACCAACATTAAAATCAGGTCGCCTTCCGAAATTTTATCACCCAGCTTCACCTGTATTGACTGCACAATCCCCGCAACAGGTGATGGAATTTCCATACTGGCCTTGTCGGATTCCAGTGTGATCAAAGGAGTTTCTTCGCTGATTTCATCCCCAACTTTCACGAGTATTTCAATGACCTCAACACCGGCTGCACCGCCAATGTCAGGCACTTTTATTTCGATTTCATCTGCCATATATTCCTCACCAAATATAGTAGGTTGGGCCCGTGGCGCAACCCACTTAATGATTAGCTGGATCTAATTTTTCCGGGTCAATGCCGTAGCGTTTCATTGCATCAACTACAACAGACTTTTCAACCTCACCCAACTCGGCTAATGCACTCAGGGTTGCTATCACGATAAATTTGGCATCCACTTCAAAGAAATGCCTTAAGCGCGCGCGGGTATCGCTGCGTCCAAAACCATCCGTGCCTAAGGTAACATAAGGAGCCTGGATAAATTGTCGGATTTGATCTGCATACAAACGCATGTAATCGGTCGTCGCAATGATAGGCCCTTTTCTGCCAGCTAACTGTGTGCTTACATAGCTTTGTTTCGCGGCTTTCATTGGATGCATGCGATTGTAACGTTCAATGGCCAGCCCTTCACGCCGCAATTCATTAAAACTGGTCACGCTCCAAATATCAGCAGAGACTGCATAATCCTCTTTAAGTAGTCGTGCGGCTTCAATTACTTCACGCAAAATAGTGCCACTACCGAGTAACTGCACATGTTTTTTCTCTTTCTTGTTGCTCTCTTGCAACAAGTACATCCCTTTGATGATGCCATCCTCAACACCGGCTGGCATATCTGGATGAAGATAGTTCTCGTTCATCACGGTAATGTAATAAAAAACGTTTTCTTGTTGTTCATACATTCGTTTTAAACCATTCTGGATAATCACGGCCAATTCATAAGCATAAGTTGGATCGTAAGAAATGCAGTTTGGAATGGTTGATGACAATATATGACTGTGACCATCCTGATGCTGCAAACCTTCGCCCGCAAGTGTCGTGCGTCCTGCTGTACCGCCTAACAAGAAACCGCGCGCCTGCATATCGCCTGCAGCCCAAGCTAAATCGCCAATACGTTGAAAACCAAACATCGAATAATAAATGTAGAAAGGAATCATCGCTAATTTGTTTGAGCTATAAGACGTAGCGGCTGCCATCCAGGAACAAAAAGCACCGGCTTCGTTGATTCCCTCCTCGAGGATCTGCCCATCACGTGCTTCTCGATAATACATCACCTGACCGCTATCAACCGGGGTGTATAACTGCCCTACTGGTGAATAAATACCAATTTGACGGAATAATCCCTCCATACCAAAGGTACGGCACTCATCAGGAACGATAGGCACAATTCGATTACTCAACGCCTTGTCCTTCAGTAACACGGAAAGAATGCGGACAAATGCCATCGTTGTTGAAATCTCACGATCGCCAGAACTTTTAGTTACCGATGCAAAAGCCGATAAATCGGGTATGGGCAATGGTTCAAAATCAGTAGTACGCGCTGGTAAATAACCACCCAGTGCTTCACGCTGTTTACGTAAATATTTAATCTCAGGGCTGTCATCGGCAGGACGATAAAAGGGTACTTCCGAGATTTTGTCATCGCTAATTGGAATACTAAAACGATCGCGAAACGCACGCAAATCTTCAATAGACATTTTTTTCTGCTGGTGAGTGATGTTCAAACCCTCACCCGCAGCACCCATGCCATATCCTTTAATCGTTTTTGCAAGTACAACCGTTGGACTACCTTTATGTTCTACCGCTTGTGCATAAGCTGCAAACACCTTTTGCGAGTCATGACCACCGCGGTTTAAACGCCAAATTTCATCATCCGATAAATGCGCCACCATTTTTTTCAATTCTGGGTATTGTCCAAAGAAATGCTCGCGAACATAGGCACCGTCACTCGCCTTATAACCCTGGTAATCACCATCAACACACTCTTCCATGCGCTTTTGCATTATACCGTCAGTATCATGAGCAAATAACGGATCCCAGCGCCCGCCCCAGACAACCTTAATCACATTCCAACCTGCTCCACGGAAGATACCTTCCAATTCCTGAATGATTTTGCTGTTGCCACGAACAGGACCATCAAGCCGTTGCAAATTACAATTGACTACAAAAATAAGATTATCCAGTTTTTCACGGGCAGCAATGGATAGCGCACCTAATGACTCAGGCTCATCTGTCTCCCCATCACCAAGAAACGCCCATACTTTACGCCCATCAGCTTTAATTAAATTACGATTTTCCAAATATTTGAGAAAGCGAGCCTGATAGATTGCCTGCAAAGGACCAAGTCCCATAGAAACCGTAGGAAATTGCCAAAAATCACCCATCAACCAAGGGTGAGGATAGGATGACAAGCCGTCAACTTCGACTTCTTGCCTGAATTTATCCAATTGTTGCTCGGAAAGTCTGCCTTCAAGAAACGCTCGCGCATAAATTCCTGGAGAAGAGTGCCCTTGAATATAGAGCAAATCCCCTCCGTGTTCAGAATTAGGGCCTTTGAAGAAGTAATTAAATCCAACTTCATAAAGCGTTGACGACGAAGCATACGTAGCAATATGACCACCCAATTCAGGCGCATATTTGCCCGCACGCAAGACCATAGCAACAGCATTCCAGCGTATCAACGCGTTAATGCGTTTACCAACCCCCTCATCGGGAGGCATTTGCTTCTCTTCATGAGACTTAATGGTATTGCGATAAGGCGTGTGAATGGATGAACCCAGTTTGATCCCTTCAGCATTCGCTTTATTAATTAATTCCTGCAATAAGAATGCGGCGCGTTCATTGCCATCTTGCGCAACTATGGCCTGCAGGGCATCTAACCACTCGCGCGTTTCAATTGGATCGATGTCATTAAACTTGTCATTTGCCATGTATTTCCCCGTCTTTCTAAATTTTTAACTGCAAGTCGACGCAACTTGCAGACGTTTATGAATTACTCCTGCACAAGACTGAATACACACTTGATAATCAGCAGCGCATTCGCAGGTTATTTTGCGGCATTGTAGTGGATCACGGTAAGAATTCAAATTACGCGCTACAATTCCACCTTTAATACACTGCTCATGTTTGTATCTGTCGTAGCTTCCAGCAGCAGCTCGGCATGACGTTGCTGAGCATTCTCGACAATTGTTGTGGCAAACCTTGTTACAAGAATCAAGACGTTGTTGGCAGCTGAATTTACAGGAAGCAAGCTCCTGTGAGGACTTGACCATTGTTTTATGACTCGCACAAGAAGCAAGCAACATAATAACCAGGCAGGAAATAACTCGAACAATAGAACGCATAATAACTTGCTCATCCACGAGGCGAACATGCCTCAAATTAAAAAAACGTACAGGACTTGTGCAAAACACCGATCTCAATATTTTGCATAAGTCCTGTCCTGTATACTCGATAAAAATTAAGTATATTACATCCATGCAGCCATCGTGAAGAAGGCCAGCAACACCAGCAGCATAATGACCGCATGTTCAACCAGCATTTCGGCCTGGGGCATTAGCGTTTGATTAGGCTCATCACAACCCACAGCATGCAAACCACAAACGCTTAGCATCGTCTGATTATTTGCAGGTGCTGTAAAAAACATCTTTGTAAAATGACGAAATCCCGCCTGAAAATTTCCGGCTAATAGATACAGTAAAGCAGTAATTTTAGCAGGTATCCAGTCGAGAACGCTGGTAATCCGGATAGCGTATTGCGCAACCGCATCTTGTTCTTGACACAAGGAAATCAAACGATACGCTAATATTGCTAATGGACCCATTGCAATATACCAAAAAATTACAGCAAATAACTGGCCATTTACCTGCGCCAAATAACGCCCCGCATCGTCCAGGGTAATATCTTCCGAAACCTTTTCCCGTCCAGGATAAAATGGGTTATCTGGACCGATACAATAGAAAAAAACAACCAGGTTAAATAACAATGTAACAAACCCAAACAAGAAACTATTGAAAACATATAATGCCAAACCTGCAATCACCAGCAGCGGCAATACAGCAAAGACCAGCAACAAGATCGGGTGAGACAGCCGAGCTTTTTCATTTAATTGTTTCACAATAATATTGCAATAGTCAGTAAACCAAGAGAAACGATTATAAGAGCTACCATGGACAAGAAAGCGTTCACTCAATAAACAAAGAACAATAACCAATAACTTCATAGTAACTCCAAACAGTAAGTAGATTTAGGCTTTTATAGTAAACATGTCAACAGCTCCTAATCTTTACGCATTTTATCTGATAGCGACATAGGCGTTGGGTACTTCAACACCACCACATAAGATGAAACGATAAAAGTGAGAATAGTAGTGGCTTGTATGAGATTGGACGCGACATCAGAAATAAGTTTGCTACTCAAAGCAATGCTGGCTACCAACAGTGAAAATTCACTTGCTTGCCCCAATCTAACCCCTACTTCTTTGGCTGTTGCCTTTTTCTCACCAGCAAACGCCAACATTAGATAGAAACAAAGCGGTTTGAGAATCAAGATTAATATTGCCAAAATACAAGCAGGAATAATGACCTGCGCTGCAAAACCAAAATTAAACGTAGCCCCTACTGCAAAGAAAAACATGACTAGAAAAAAATCTCTCAACGGTTTCAGGCTCTCGGCGATAAAAAGCGAAATTGGACTGGATGCCAATGCTACGCCGGCGACAAATGCGCCAATATCTTCTGATAAACCCATTTTTTTAGCGAGTACCGACATACCAAGGCACCAACCTATAGACAATAAAAAAACATATTCCTGCGTTCGATCAAAACGAGCCAATAATTTGACCAATACATAACGTTCTATTACAAACGCAAAAAGAATCAATGCAGGCAAAGCCACGCCCACCAAAAGCAAATCATTCCAGGACAAGCCACTGCTCTCTTGAGCACCTTCAATAAGAATCAATACGACAATAGCAATAAGATCCTGCATCAACAGCACGCTTATCATAACCTCACCAGTATGCTGATGATGCAGGATGGTTGTAGGCAGCAACTTAAGGCCAATAATCGTACTTGAAAACATCATTGCCGCCCCAAGTACCCAAGACTCGGTTACGGACATCCCAAACCAGCGACCAACCACATAGGCAATAACCGCAAATATGACTGAGCTAAACAAGGCGATCCAGGTCACCTCCTTGAGCATGTGCACCAAGTTTTGCGGCTGCAAATGCAATCCAAGCAAAAAAAGCAGAAAAACAATGCCAACATCACCTACTTGCTGCACAGCAGTCAAATCAGAGACCAATTTTAAGCCCCATGGCCCCAAAACAGCCCCTAACAAAATATATGCAACTAATAATGATTGCCTGGTATAAAGCACCACAGTGGACAAAACTGCCGCTCCGCCAAAAATCAAAAAAATTGTATAATAGACTGCACCATTCTGCATAAGCTCAACACCCCACAATCAAATAACCTGATAACTAGCCGTTTGAATTTCAGACAACTTGCCGCAATACTGTGAATAATTTTTACTTAATGCGCTTTATATAAATATTCACAAAAAACCCCAATGCTAAAAGCGCATTATTCGAAGAGTAATTTATCATGTTTAACCCCGTTTAAGAACGCCTCAGAGCCTATCTAAATTGAAATACTTCTAAAACGACATATACTTAAAATAGTTTAGGGGCTATTGACGTCTCTACGCACTTGGGAGACGCCAGACTAGAACGGTTTACAGACACCGACTAGCCAGACTTCGTTAATATATTATTTTTATTACTAAAGTTGACGTCTATGATAGAAAAACTACAACAAGCATTAAACGAGGTCTTACTGGGTAAGGATGAGGTGATTCGCTTGGCAATAAGCTGCCTGCTTGCCGATGGTCATCTCTTGGTAGAAGATATACCGGGCATGGGAAAAACCACTCTAAGTTATGCCTTGGCTCATTTCACCGGGATGCAATACCGGCGTATTCAGTTCACCAGTGATCTGCTCCCTAGCGACCTGCTGGGTATATCAGTTTACGATGTGCAGCAACAACGTTTTGTGTTCCACCCAGGACCCATATTCAATCAACTACTACTTGCAGACGAAATTAACCGCGCGACGCCAAAAACGCAAAGTGCTTTGCTTGAAGCAATGGAAGAGCGTCAAGTTACAACTGACGCGGGCACACAAAAACTGCCACAACCATTTTTCGTGATTGCCACACAAAATCCATCCCATCAAACAGGCACTTATCTTTTACCAGAGTCACAACTGGATCGATTTTTAATGCGCCTCTCAATCGGATATCCTCCGCCGGATGCTGAGCGGCACTTGTTAACCAACTCAGACCAACGTGAAATATTAAAACAAATGCCACCGGTGATTAACACCGAGCAACTACTCGAGTGGCAGCAGGAAAGCCTGAAAGTGAACGTGTCAGGACCTATTCTTGATTATGTACAAGCTATCCTTCATATCAGTCGCATTGAAGGTTGGTTTGCTCATGGCTTAAGTCCGAGAGCCGGGAGAGCTCTAATCAAAGCGTCGCAGGCTTATGCACGTGTTGATAATCGCGACTTTGTCCGCCCTGATGATGTGCAGGCTATTCTCCCCGCCGTAGTTAACCATCGTCTGGTGATAAAATCATCCATCAGCGAACTTTCCGCCGCCGATATGTTGCTAAACCAAGTAGAGGTCCCGGTGTGATTGCTCAAACCAAGGCAGCGCTTAAACAACGAGTACAGCGTTGGGTAAGATCACGCAGTCAGCCAGGCATCCCTCAACAGCTTGGCGCAAGCAATCTCTATATTCTGCCATCTGGTTTTGGTTGGGCTTATGCGGCGATTTTATTAACAATAGCCACCGGCGCTATCAACTATCAATTAAATCCCGCTTTTTTATTTGTTTTTCTATTAATGATAATTGGGCTAATAGGAATGTGGGAAACCCATCGAAATTTAAAAGGCTTATCTATTCGTTGCTTAGAGATTGATGATACTGAACAAGGACTACCAGCTAAAGTTACCCTATTGCTCACAGGTGAAAAAGCAATCCGTTTTGCGCTTTATTTCAGTTTTGACGATGGGGAACCTGTCAAATTGGAAAAGTTAACGCAAGCCGGTGAGGAAACAATTATAACCTTACCAACGTTACGACGGGGGCGATTTAAACTACCGACGATTAAAATCCATAGTTATTATCCATTAGGACTTTACCGAGCATGGGGCTACGCCTATTTTGATATTGAGTACTACATTTATCCGCAAGCAAAATCCCCCGGGTTTTGGCCTGAAACATCGGCCGGCCAAAACAAACATCAAAAAGCCGCTGATAAAGCAGGTGACGATGAGTTACATGAGCTTAAATCAGTTGCAAGTCCATGGGCTCAAGCGAGTCATATTGCCTGGAAAATATCCGCGCGCGGGCAAGGCTGGTACCTCAAAACAATGACTAGTCCTGCCGGTGAAAATTGGTTTTTTCGTATCGAGGATTTAAAGGAAAATAACATTGAGCTCAACTTACAACAACTAAGTTATTGGATTCAAACCGCAGAGCAGTCAGGACATTTGTATGGTCTAGAACTGAATGGAAAGTCGATAGAACTCAATCATGGTGAACAGCATATGAGCGATTGTTTGCGACAACTGGCGATTTATTAATGCACGTTTATCAAAGTGAACAAATACCATTTTCCACGCTACGTCAGGCTTTGTTTGTCATGGGCTTTTGTTTCTTACCCCATTTACTCACCGCGCCCTGGTGGTTATCCATCCTGGTGATAGCGGTTATAAGTTATAGGTTATTAGCAAGCTATCGTTTTTACCCCCTATTACCATGGTGGTTACGAGCAAGCATCGTGATTATCTTTGTAGGATTGCTTCGCTGGCATTATGCATCATTTGCATCCAGCGGTTTTTTTATAAACACCCTGGTGACCTTTTTCTGGCTAAAAATAATAGAAACTTACACATTGCGTGATTTACGCGTCGTAATTCTCTGTAGTTTTTATGTGATTTTTACAGCTCTAGTCATCCATTCTACGCTATGGATTATAGTTTATATGATCGCGGCAACATTCGCTGATGTGTCATTACTTCTGAAAATGGAAGCACCCGCCATCCGATTCAAGCAAACCGCCTCCAGAAGTATGAAACTCTTGTTCGTTGCAACGCCAATTGCCGCACTGATGTTTTTTGTTTTTCCGCGTATTACTAACCCCTTGTGGCAAGTCAATATGCCGCATCAAGGCGGCATTGGTTTTACTGACGTCATGAGCCCAGGTTCTTTCTCCAAACTATTCCCAGATGATAGTGTTGTCATGCGTATAACGTTTAATAATCGTGCTGATCCAAATGCTTACTGGCAGGGATTGGTGCTTAACTACTATGATGGCTTAAGTTGGACACTAGACCCCCAAAGTACGGCCGCGTTTCAACCACTGAAATTATTACAGAACAAACAAGCTGCAGATTATGAAATCCTCTTGGAACCGCATCAGAAAAATTGGTTATTTTATAAAGGGAACCCCATTTCAGGGCTACCTGAGTTGCGATTCTCCCCCAACTCAGGGCTTGTGCGTGGCGATGGAAAACCAGTATATCAGCGCTTTACCTACTCCGTTAAAAGTGCACCGCCTCACTACGAACCGCTAAGTGAGCAAACCAATAAACAAAACCTGCAATTACCAAACAATATCAGTCCACGTCTTAGAGCTTGGGCTGTGCAAGAAAGAAGTCTAACGACTAGCAGTAAAGATTTTGTCGTCAAAATTCTGCAATATATTCATCAAAAACCATTCTGGTACAAATTAGATCCTGTGCCAATCGGCAAAGATTATCAGCAACTTGACCGTTTCTGGTTTGATACACGTGAGGGATATTGTGAGCATTACGCATCTGCCGTTACCTTTATTCTGCGCGCGGCCGGCATCCCGGCGCGGGTAATTGTTGGTTATTATGGCGGCGAGTGGAATCCCTTGGCCGAATATTTGAACGTACGTCAAAGTAATGCTCATGCATGGGTGCAATACTGGCGGGAAGGGAAAGGATGGCAAGAGGTCGATCCATCCGCTTTTATCGCGAGTCAACGCATAGATCGAAGCATTCTGGAACAAGGCTATCAACATGATTTAGGTTTTTCTGAAGATTGGGAGCGTTATCGTTCGAATCTTTCATGGACAGAATACACAATGCTCTCATTAGATTCCGCACGATTTTTTTGGGAACGTTGGTTGCTTTTTTATAATCAGCAACGACAACAAGCATTACTACAAGCAATAGGTTTAGGATCGTGGGAGTGGCGACAATTATTGTGGGCATGGGTCGGTAATCTGTTAACGTTTCTTATTCTGGGGGGCGCCTGGTACCACTGGCGTCAAAGAAAGCAATATGATCCTCTATTAAATGAGTATCATAAACTACAGCAAGAATTAGCACGTTTTCACGTACAAATTAAACCGCCGGCATCCCTGGCAAAACAATGGCATGAACTTGCCCACAAGCGACCAGAACTTCATGATCTGCTGTTCGACTGTGAGATACGCTATGAAGAATTACGTTTGCAGCAACATATTACGGATAGCCCAACTCATCGCAAAGCGACGAGACTGTTGTTTAAATCGCTGCGGAAGAAATTGAAAACACTTTAGCATTCCCTTGCATTTCTAATAAGGAAAATAATAGCCATTTAGTTGGGTTGAATTCACGACTATTCCTGGTTGCAGCATCTATCCAACCCTCTGCTTATATCGAATCTGCTGTTATCAAACCACATTTTTTATTCGCAGGTACAGCAATATCCATCATCTCTGGATTGGCTAAATTAAGTCCATTCATTAACGCGATGTATTCATCGCGAGATTTCACCTGTAACCTTGGATTGAATTTCTTTTCCTCACCGATGGTACTAACGGTCATACCGTTGTAATCATGGCCGGGATAAACCAGAATTTTGTCAGGCAAGCGCAATAATCGGGTAAACAGACTGTCATATTGCGAACCAGGATCACCGTGTTGGAAATCGGTGCGTCCCGTACCTCGTATCAAAAAAGTATCACCCGTAAAAACTCTATCATTCATTAAGAAACAATAGGAGTCATCCGTATGTCCCGGTGTATAAAGAACGGTGAGTTCAAACCCGTCAAACCTTAAAATATCGTCATCAATAAATCGTTTCGAAACACATTCAGCCTGGCTTTGTTTCCCCATCATCGACGGACAGTTAAGTTTTTGACTTAACTCACCAATTGCGGTGATATGATCAGCATGCAGATGTGTATCAAGTGCTGCAACAAGCTTCAAATCCAATTGCTCAATTAGTTCAATGTATTGGCGAACACGGTTTTTGACAGGATCGATGATTACCGCATCTCGTCCATAATCAGCCGCAATTAAATAGGTATACGTTGAAGATTCCGAATCAAATAGTTGACGAAAAAGCATGTTTTACTCCTTCATTATGTGGGTGTTACGCTTAAAACGGATCAGTGCGTGATCAGCGCTCTTCACCGCATCATCCATCGCGTCTTGTGGTGTTTTAATTCCTGCAAATATGACCTCCAACGCCTCATCATTGATCAAACGAATTTGGTTTTGTATGCCTAAGCTCTTACTCATATTGCCTTGATCGCTTCCAGATAATTCATATTGCGCCAGTAACATTGCGGGATGCTTACTGTCTTGAGTCAACTGTTGATAAACACCCGTTAAACCTAATGGTAAATAACCGGTACGCTGATGCCAATCCCGTTGAACTGCAGGTTGAGCGAGATAGACGAAAAAACGCGAAATACCCTGATAAATTTCGGGCGTTTGACCGGCGGTGACCCAAAGGGCTGCCCCGCCAGCGACATTGTGAAATCGCTTTTTACTGACATGATTATCCAAGGGCAATGCCCCTACGCCCACTTTGAAAGAAACCAACGATGCCAAACTGCTATATCCCCCCGATGATCCGCTAAACAAAGGACAACGACCACTGGTGAACAAGGTCGTTGCATCATCAGTGCGTCCCCCGTATTCAAAATAATGCTGGTGTTGCCAGCGCAATAAACGTTGAAAATGGTGAATCACGGGCTTGTTATTGTATACAGCTTTGGAGCTCGTTGACGAAATCATTGGCAACCCATGAATAGCAGAAAAGGATTCCAGTAATACCCATGCAGGATACGCCGTGGTATAGGCGCAGGGAAATCCCGCTTTCCTGAGTTTGATCGCTAAAATTTCCAGCTCATCCCACGTTCGCGGGAAAGAGTCATCCGTAAACCCAAGCTTGGCAAGAGCATCCGCATTGTAGAAAATAACAGGTACTGAAATATTAAACGGCATCGCCGCCAAGTGGCCATGATCACTATAAGTAGATCGCACAACAGGGAAAAAACTTGCCGTTGGCAGCGTCAAACCCTGCTCACGCATGAGCTCATCAACGGGTTTGATAATTCCCTTTGGTGCAAGCATCGTCGCTGTACCAACTTCGAAAATTTGCACCAATGCGGGAGGTTGTTTTGCCTGATATGCCGCGGCGTAACTGGTTAATGACTCAAGATAGTCACCTTTGTAGACTGGCTTGATAACATAGTCTGGCTGAGTGTTATTAAAATCAGTTACCAGTTTTTTAACTTCGGCACCTAAAGGCCCTGCCATTGAGTGCCAGAATACAATTTCCACGGGTTTAGCCTGCAGGGGCAAAAATACCAACATGAAAACCAGAAAAAAAAACGTATGCCTCATGATAATAGATCAGGGTAATCACTAAAAATTGCATCCACGCCCCAACCAAATAGCTTGTTAGCTTGTCGTTTACGATTTATGGTGTAAGCGCACACTTTGTAGTCATGTTGTTTAATGGCTTGAACTCGTGCCCTGGTTAGTATGCGTCTATTTAAATGAACTGAAAAACAACTCAGATCACGTGCGGTCTGTAAGCAATTTTCTTGCCACTCGTGCAAGAGCAAGCCTAATGGCATTTCGGGAGCAATACTGCGACACATGGTCAACACACGCAGATCAAAGCTGGACAATAGTGGCAAAGGAGTCTCTTGAGGCCAATAGCGATTAAGATGCGACAATACAGCCGTGGTTGTTTGCTCGGTGGTGCCCGGATAAGGTTTGATTTCAATGTTAGCTTGCATATTGTTAGACACTAACCAGGCAAGCGCCTCGCACAGCGTTGGAATTTTTTCCGCACGATAATTTTCCGAAAACCAACTGCCGGCATCCAATGATTGCAGGTATTCCGCGCCAGCCAAACCAAATTGACCACGACCATTGGTAGTGCGGTTCAACGTTTCGTCGTGAAAGACAAACGCCTCGCCATCTGCACTGAGCATCACATCAAATTCAATCATACGGCATCCCAAGGCGCGTGCTTTTTCAAAGGATGTCAATGTGTTTTCAGGTGCATAGGCGCACGCACCTCGATGACCGATTATTCTTTCCAATTGCAGCAAAATTAGCTCCCTTGTTGCCGATTCGACGCTACCTGTACAACAGCTGTCATTGTCAATTCATTGCTAACTGTCAACGACGGTGCAGCAGCAGGCATCGCCATGGTAGTGACCATTTCACGCGCCTGATAAAGTGTAGGTTGGGGCAAAACTTCACCATCAAAAAATAAAAGGCCATTGATCGTATAATTCTGTTTTGTATAAACCTGATTGATACGCCCTAATTCTTCATTTGCTTGTTGATACAGCTTTTCGCGTAACTGCGTTTTAATCTGTTGTATCTCATCTTGGCTGGGTTTGAATTCAACCGTGCCTATTTCGTAAGTTACGCCAGGCTTGCTAACTGATTTCGCATTTTTATACACATCAGTCAAACTACCTTGATCAACACGTGCTTCAGCCAGAACATAAAGTTTCTCAAGCCCCGAACTGTCCTGTGAGCGGTCGAACTGTACCAAATGCCATTCACCTTTAGCAATTTTATTTAATCGATCCATAATATCAGCACGCGTCTTCACCAAATCAGCGTTGGTAAGTGTTGCATTGAGGTTAACAGATAGCAATGCGGTTTTAGTGCTCACCCATTGCTTGGCAGCAACTTGAAAACCTATCCTGTCAAGTAGCGCTTCGGGAGGAATATCTGCAGCGTAACCCATGTTTAGTGTCAATAAGGCAAGCAACCCAGCAGTTTTTCTCATCTCAATCTCCAAGAACAAAATTGATTTAATCTTAACATACTAAATGATTCATGATCGCATTGATTTAGTGATAAAATCCGTCTATAACATTTAACAAAGTTTAACTTGTGAGCGTAGACGATGATGTCTGTTGATACCCTGAGAACTAATGAAATGGCCGCTAATAATCAAAGTAATTTTCTTGATTATGCGTTAACACATGACTTTGGTGACTTGCATTTTAAAGTTGACAAAGAGTCCGGCATGAAAGCGATTGTCGCTATTCACAGCACGAAGCTTGGACCAGCATTGGGAGGATGCCGTTTTATTCAGTATCCTGATACGAACAGCGCACTATATGACGCCATGCGCCTAGCACGCGGCATGAGTTATAAAGCCGCTTTAGCAAACCTACCCTTGGGTGGCGGAAAGGGTGTCATTATTCAACCAGCTCAAACCTATGACCGTCAAGCGTACTTGCGTAGTTTTGGCAAATTTGTAAATGAACTGGGTGGCCGTTATATTACCGCTCTAGACAGCGGCACAGTATTAAGTGATATGGATATTATTGCCCAACACACTCCATATGTTGCAAGCTTATCCAGTCATAATGGTGATCCATCACCCTCCACAGCAAAAGGCATATTAAGTGGTATTAAGGCCGCAGTGGCATTCAAACTGGGCAAAGAAAGTCTGAGTGGATTGCACATTGCAATTCAAGGTCTTGGACATGTGGGTTACGCATTAGCACGTCATTTGCATCAAGCTGGCGCTCGTCTTACCGTAGCTGATATTGATCCACAAAGCGTTGAACGCGCTGTTAAGGAATTTGGTGCCACAGCAGTCGCCACCGATACTATTCATAAAATCCCCTGCGATGTCTTTGCACCCTGTGCTTTGGGTGCCATCATCAACGATATCAGCATTAATCAATTACAAACAACTATCATTTCTGGTGCCGCCAATAACCAGTTGGCGCATACCTATCATGGTCAGCGACTGCACGAAAAAGGCATTCTATATGCCACCGATTACGTAATTAATGCCGGCGGCCTTATCTTTGCGGCCAGTAAATATTTCGATAGTCACCAAGACCTTGTAAATGAACAGATCGAGGGCATTGGCGCTACGTTGACGGAAATTTTTACTCGCTCAGCCCAAGAAGACCGTCCAACCAGCGAGATTACGGATACAATCGCCAAAGAAAAGCTGGCTTAAGAGATACGTATGAAACATTTGAACCTCACGCCCGCACTCTATGATTACATGCTAGATATCTCGTTACGAGAACACCCATCATTAACAGCTTTGCGTGAAGAAACTGCAAAAATGCCGCTCGCAGTAATGCAAGTGGCACCCGAACAAGCTCAGTTCATGCAAATGCTGCTAAGACTCATCCGTGCCAAGACTGTACTCGAGTTAGGAACTTTTACCGGATACAGCGCTCTGGCAATGGCTTTAGCATTACCTGATGACGGTCACTTGATCACCTGCGATATTAATAATGAATGGACCGACAAAGCACACCCTTTTTGGCGAGAAGCGTTGCAGGAGAAAAAAATTGAATTGCGCTTAGGACGAGCACTACAAACCTTACAAAATCTGCTCGCAGAAGGACTATCTCATTCATTTGATTTTATTTTCATTGATGCAGACAAAACTAATTATGTTCACTACTATGAATTAGCCTTGGAGTTAATCAGTCCCCAAGGGCTCATTGCTATCGACAATGTGTTTTGGGAAGGGAAAGTCATTGATAAGGACGACATTGGCGCCCAAACTCGCGAAATTCGCAAATTGAATGCCCTTATCAAACAAGATAGTCGCGTGCATACCAGTTTATTACCAATTGCTGATGGCTTGTTTTTGGTACAACCCAAGATTTCAACGTAGATCGGGAACCTCTCTCGACTGGTTACATGGAAACGTAATCAAATAGGATAATAGCCGTTGTAATAACAAGGAGCAGTTATGAGTACCTCCACAAAAGAAAACCCCTGTGGTCTCAATGGTTTTGCCTTTCTCGAGTTTTCAGGTCCCAATAAAGAGCTTTTGCATCGCCAATTTACTGAAATGGGTTTTCACCCGACAGCTACTCATACACATCAAGATATCACCCGATATGAACAAGGCTATATTCAGTTTATCGTCAATGCAGCTCATGATTGTCAAGCACATGAACATGCGCAAACACACGGTCCAGGTGCCTGCGCAATGGGGTTCAACGTGCGCAATGTGGAAACTGCCTTTGCCCATGCAATCAAACATGGGGCAACCGCTTTTCACGACACTACTCATGCTCATCACAGCTTGCCAGCGATTGAGGCGATAGGCGGCAGTGTTATTTATTTTGTCGATGAGCAGCACCAGCCTTTTGCAGGACAATGGAAAATACAAAACACCAAGTCCGACAAAGATACCGAAAATCTTATAGCAATTGATCATCTGACTCATAATGTCTTTCGCGGAAACATGGATAAATGGGCTCAGTTTTATGAGTCTATTTTCAATTTTAGCGAAATACGATTTTTTAATATTGTTGGTAAAATGACAGGCTTAGTCAGTCGAGCCTTGGCCAGCCCATGTGGAAAAATTAAAATTCCCTTGAATGAGTCAAAAGATGACCGCTCACAAATCGAAGAGTTTTTGCATGACTACCAGGGTGAAGGGATTCAACATATCGCTCTCAACACGGAAAATATTTACCGTACGGTCAATAAATTACGCCAACAAGGCGTGCATTTCCTTGATGTACCAGATACTTATTATGAAATGATTGATAGTCGTATTCCGTGGCATCAAGAACCAATCGACTTGCTACGGCAAGAGAAAATTTTGATGGATGGCGAGCAAGATCCAAAATCCGGTCTGCTATTACAAATATTTACTGAAAATATCTTTGGCCCCGTCTTTTTTGAAATCATTCAACGTCAAGGTAATCAAGGTTTTGGCGAAGGAAATTTTCAGGCGTTGTTTGAGGCAATCGAGCGAGATCAAATCAGACGTGGGACTTTGCTGGAGTAATCGTAATCCGGGCTATGGCAATGAAATAAGGAATCGTTATGAAACTGGCAACTCTTAAATCAGCAAAATCCCGCGATGGGGAACTGTGTATCGTAAATAAAGCATTGACCAAAGCTTTTGCAGTTCCTCAAATTGCCACTACCCTGCAGTATGCCATCGAAAATTGGCAGGAACTTGAGCCGTCTCTACAACAAATTTATCGCCAGTTAAATGAAGGTGAGCTTAAAGGCTCATTTGATTTTGACGCGTCCCTGCTGGAATCCCCACTGCCCCGTGCTTATCAATGGGCCGATGGCAGCGCCTACGTTAATCACGTTGAATTAGTCCGCAAAGCGCGTGGTGCTGAAATACCAGCAAATTTTTGGACTGATCCACTCATGTATCAAGGCGGCTCTGACGGATTTCTTGGACCACGTGATCCCATTATTGCGGCCGATGAAGCATACGGCATCGACTTTGAGGCCGAAGTTGCCATCATTACCGATGATGTCCCTATGGGGATTAACGCCAATGCTGCAGAAAAACACATCCGTTTAATCATGTTAGTGAATGATGTTTCATTACGTAATCTAATTCCGGACGAGCTGGCAAAAGGTTTTGGTTTTTTTCAATCAAAACCGGCCAGTAGCTTCTCCCCCGTAGCTGTAACACCTGATGAACTACAACCCTATTGGGATGGAAAGCGTCTACACTTGCCCTTATATAGTTATTTAAATGACGAGTTATTTGGTCAGCCTGATGCGGGTCAAGATATGACCTTCTCTTTTCCTGAGTTGATAGCACATGCGGCTAAAACGAGAGCCCTGACAGCAGGCACCATTATTGGCTCCGGCACCGTATCTAATATTGATCGCAGTAAAGGTTCGTCATGCATTGCTGAAAAACGCATGTTAGAGATTATTGCGGCTGGTAAAGCAGAAACACCTTTCATGCATTTTGGGGATACGATTAAAATAGAAATGAAAAACGAACAAGGGCACTGTATTTTCGGGGCGATAGAGCAAGATGTTCGCTCTGTTGGCAATGGTTCTAATCCAAGACAAACTATCAAGGAACAATCGTGAAACTCTATGACTATTATCGCTCCTCTGCAAGCTATCGCGTGCGCATTGCCTTAAATTTGAAAAATATTAGTTATCAATCACTGCCCGTGCATCTGACAAATGATTACGACGAACAAAATGCCCCTGACTATTTGAATGTAAATCCACAAGGACTCGTCCCTACACTTGATGAGAATGGTCATATTCTGAGTCAGTCACTCGCGATTATTGAATATTTGGACGAGATCAACCCAACACCTCATTTGCTGCCCCAATACCCTCTGGGTCGTGCGCAAGTGAGAAGCTTGGCGCAACTTATCGCGTGTGATGTACATCCACTAAATAATCTGCGTGTTCTGCAGCAATTGCGCAAACAATTCCAAGCAACAGAAAGCCAAGAGTTAGAATGGTATCATCATTGGTTGAAAAAAGGATTTGATGCTTTTGAGGTTCGCTTACGGAGTTTACCACGCAAAAATCATGTGTGTTATGGCAACGAAATTACCATGGCAGACATCTGCTTAATCCCTCAAGTCTACAATGCCAATCGCTTTAATTTTGACATGTCAGCCTATCCGCTTATCAATGAAATTAATGAGTATTGCCAGACCATTCCAGATTTTTTGGAGGCTTCACCAGAAAACCAATTAGAGAAAACAGTGAATTGAGATAAAAAAATGGCTGCACATTACAATGCAGCCATTAATATCTAATATCTTAGGACTGCTGAATCATAAAAATAGAAAGATAAAAGCCTTCTGTTAACAAGATGTATCCCATAATCGCCATCATGGCAACCATGAAGTAATATCCTTTACCAGCAAATAAGCGCTTAGTCATCGCCAACATACGCTCAGGGAACGAAAGCCATAATATTGATTTGATAAGCACATACCAGCAAATGATGGTAACAAACACTTGTGGCGCCATCACCCAATTATTATGAATAACCACCAGAAGGATACCAAGCATCAACCCAACCGATGCCCCAGTAACTAATCCACCACTGTTCGTAGTCAAATTCTGAATAAATTCACGATAAAATTTAACCCGGCTCAACAAAATAACAGCCATGATTATCAAGTACAAACCAAAAACTTGTGCCAAAATGAACGAGTGTAAAACTGCTCCAAACATATCTATCTCCCTGATTGATATAGTTATCCGTACTATTATTAACCGCAATATATTTATATTGCAAGTACTTGCCTGAAGCCACTAAAACCACGCTTTAGTTATTACCGCTGTCGTTATCCCTGCGGGGTTATACTGCAACATTTTCCAAGCCGCCGCGCAGCGCTGTATGTGCCCAACTAAGACTGTTTGCCGATCACAATGGTAACGCACAGGTAGACCACCCTGATTTTCTCCAGCATCCACAGCCAAACATTTTTCACCATCGCCAAGCTCGATTGCCCAAGCATAATTGCGCGACATATCCAATGGACTATGATGGCTATTATCCAAGGGGGTAACCACCGTAATTTGTACACTTTTTCCAGACCAGGGTGAATCAGGGCAAACTGCTTCCAAATGTGAGCCAACAGGTTTTACAAAACAGGGATCATAAACACGCCCTTCGCTAACACATCGCCAGGCATCCTCACGCAGAACGTGCTGCGATTGCTGCCAGCACTCACCAGCCTTGTTAGCGACAATCATTATCGGTGGCTGTTTGTTTGTTTCAGTAAATGGGCGGTAATACTGAAGAATAGTATCCTCAGCAAACAAGAGTGCCGGCCAAATTAAGGTTAAAAATAAAATAATTTGTCGGTACATACTATTCCCACCCTGATTTTTTTTAGTGTATTATCCACTTTTGTTGCAAACGACAGATCAGATGTCTCTGGCCTTCGCCCTTGTAAGTAAATGATTTTGGAGTACATCATGACAGAAGTCTATACAGTAAAACAATGTTTGGATGGTGAAATCAGCGTTGATAAAACCGTCACTATCCGCGGCTGGGTAAAAACTCGTCGCGATTCGAAAGCAGGCCTGTCTTTTATCAGTTTACATGATGGCTCGTGCTTTGCACCAATACAGATCGTGGCACCTGAAAGTCTTGAAAATTATGAACGTGACATTCTGAAGTTAACCGCAGGTTGTGCCATAAGCGCTACCGGCAAGCTGGTTGCATCCCAAGGGCAAGGACAGCTTTTTGAAATTCAGGCGAAAGAAATCCATGTGGTTGGTTGGGTTGAAAACCCAGACACCTACCCTATTCAACCCAAGCGACACACGCTTGAGTTTTTACGTGATGTGGCTCATTTACGCCCACGCACGAATACCATCAGTGCCGTAACGCGTGTTCGTCATTGCCTGTCGCAAGCGATACATCGGTTTTTTCATGAGCGTGGTTTTTTTTGGGTGCATACGCCTATCATTACGGCCAGTGACTGTGAAGGTGCAGGTGAGATGTTTAGAGTAAGTACTCTTGACCTGTTAAACGTGCCTAAAAATGACAAAGGCGAGGTTGATTTTAGCAAAGATTTTTTCGGACGCGAAACGTTCTTAACCGTCTCTGGGCAATTGAACCTAGAAACTTATTGCATGGCTATGTCTAAAGTTTATACCTTCGGTCCTACATTCCGCGCTGAGAATTCCAATACCAGTCGCCACCTGGCGGAATTCTGGATGGTTGAACCAGAATTAGCCTTTGCGACATTGAGTGATATCTGTAGTCTGAGCCAGGATATGTTGCAGTACTTATGTAAAACAGTGCTAGATGAACGTGCTGACGACATGGCGTTTTTTAATCAATTTGTATCGCAGGGTTGTATTGAGCGCCTCGAGAATATTGTTAACTCCGACTTTGAAATCATGACCTATACGCACGCCATCGACGCATTACAAAAAGCAGATGTCACGTTTGAGTACCCAGTGAACTGGGGATTAGACTTGCAATCCGAACACGAGCGATACCTAGCCGAAGAGCTCTGCAAAAGACCAGTGATAATCACAGATTACCCGCAAGAAATAAAAGGCTTCTATATGCGCCTCAATGATGATGAACGTACCGTAGCTGCCATGGACGTTTTAGCGCCTGGAATCGGTGAGATTATCGGTGGTAGTCAGCGTGAAGAACGACTGGATATATTAGACAGACGCATGGATGAGAGCAACTTGAACAAAGAGCATTATCAATGGTACCGAGATCTCCGCCGCTACGGCAGCGTTCCACACGCAGGATTCGGTTTAGGACTTGAGCGCCTGATTAGCTATGTCACGGGCGTGAATAACGTTCGCGATGTTATTCCCTTTCCACGCACACCGGGACATGCAGATTATTAGGGATAATCGCCTTGAAATAACAACTGTCAGATCAGTAGCCTTGATGCAGCATAGCGTAATCAAGGCTACGATTACCAAAATTCAAATAAGGCTTTTCGATAAACTGAGTGCCGCGTCTACAATCGCAATTGCCCTTCTTGTAAATTGATCACCCTATCCATACGCTTTGCCAGCTGCATGTCATGGGTTACGATCACCAACGCCGTGTTCAATTGCGTATTTAAACTCAACATCAATTCAAAAACTTTAAGTGCTGAGGCATGATCCAAATTTCCCGTAGGCTCATCAGCAAACATACATTGCGGCTGGTGCACCAATGCACGTGCAATGGCTACGCGTTGACGCTCACCACCTGACAACTCTGATGGTTTGTGCTGCTCGCGAGCTGCAAGGCCGACTTTCTCCAAAACGCTGCTTGCTTGCTCGCGAGCATCGTGAACCGAAACGTCACCCAACAATAAAGGCATAGCCACATTTTCAAGTGCTGTAAATTCAGGTAACAAGTGATGAAATTGATAGATGAATCCCAATTTTTTATTGCGTAATTTGCACCGTTGTTTTTCACCAAATGACTGCCAATTAGCACCTTGTATCATCACATTCCCGCCGGTTGGTTTATCCAAGCCACCGAGTAAATGCAACAAGGTACTTTTACCCGAGCCCGACGGTCCTACAATTGCAATCCGATCGCCTTGATGAATAGAAAAATCGATACCCCCCAACACATCTACCGACATATGGCCATCATGGTATGATTTACTGAGATTCTGACAACTAATAATCACCTCATTCATAATGCAAAGCCTCCGCAATCACCGTTTTTGATGCCCGCCAGGACGGATAGATAGTCGCTGCAAAGCTCATGAATATAGCGATCGCGCACACGTGCCATAAATCACTGAATATAATTTTTGATGGCAAATAATCAACAAAATAAATACTGGAGGACAATAACTGCACATCAAGAAATGACTGCAGGAAGTTAACAATGGTCGTGGCGTTATAAGCCAACAACAAACCACCGATAAGCCCCATAAAAGTACCGACAAGGCCTACCATCATCCCTTGTACGATAAAAATCCAAAGAATGGTCGAGGGCGTGGCTCCTATAGTCCGTAAAATAGCAATCTCAGCCTGTTTATCATTCACGACCATCACCAATGACGAGACAAGATTGAATGCCGCCACAGCGATAATCAGCATCAAAATCAGGAACATCATGTTTTTTTCCATTTTAACGGCTTGGAAAAAAGCACCGAAATCCCGTGTCCAATTGCCAACGTCGTAATTTTCACCTAATTTAGCTTCCAATTGCTCCGACATCACTGGTGCCTGATAAACATCCTTAATTTTCATTTTAAGCCCGGTAACATCATCGCCAAGCTGCAGTAATTTCTGCGCATCGGCCAAATTGATAAAGGCTAATCGGGTATCAAAATTAAAGCCTGTTCCCGCCGTAAATACCCCTTTCACAGTAAAGCGTTTAAAACGTGGGATCATGCCCGCAGGCGTTACTGTCGCTTGCGGGATCATGATTGTAACTTTATCCCCTATCATCACACCGAGACTATCAGCAAGACCACGCCCAAGAATAATGCCGAAATGCTGCAAATCTGCAATGTTTCCAACAATTAATTTATCTTGTAAATGGGTTACATACTGCTCTTGCTCAGGGGAGATACCTGTGAGCACAATAGGCAAGACCTGACCCTCATGGGTTAATAATCCCTGCCCGCCTACAAAAGGTGCCACTGCAGTCACCCCGGGAACAGCCTGTAATTGCTTGGCCAATTGTTGCCAATTGCTTATTTTCCCATCTCGCCCACTTACTGTTACTTCAGGCGCCATACCAAAAAATCGCTTGTGAATTTCTTCATCAAAGCCATTCATGACGGATAACACCGTAATTAAAACCATCACGCCCATGCCAATACCCAGCATCGAGCTTAGTGATATAAAGGATACGAAATGATTCTTCTTTTTGGCGCGCGTATAACGCAACCCGATATACAATGCCAATGGCTTGAACATAGGTGGTCTAAATTTGTGTAAAACACTATTGTAGTGAAAAATACCGTAACAGGATACCTCTATCAACGATATTAGACATTCATCATCAGACTACACACACACTTATCCACAGATTCTGTGGATAGTTTATTTTAGGGGTATTGATTTGCTATCAAGGCCGCTCAGGCAGAATTTTATTTTTAACGTATTGATAGTCGCTGATTTTTGTTTTTTTTATGATTAGCATGTATCTCTTATGCTCATTCAGCGCAGGAGTAAAAATGAATATTTTAATCTTATTGATTCAAAATAATGACAGGCAATATGATTTTTGTTAATTCATGTTCATGCGATTTTTACCGTCATAAAAAATGGCCGCAAAAGCGACCATTTTTTTATGACGGTAAAAATCAACTAAATAACTTAGGTCGGCTTTCGCACACAACGAAGCTTAAATGGAAGCGTTTTAACAGTGGATACCGGTGCTCCGGTACCAAAGTCGACAGCAAACGCATTCAAAATGGTATCTTGTGTAGAACTCCAGTAACTGGTCGAGATATCAAATCCGCCAATCGCCAGCCTATGGAAATATAAACAGCCCACTACTTCATTGATTGCTGGTAAATACCAATCGTTATAACCTCCTGAGGTGTAGGCATCGCAGGCACCTGCGGAATAAGTAGTTCCGGCACCTTCTGCACTAACAATTGCAATGGTATTAGCCGCACCGTCTGTGGCAGAAGTTGCTCCTGCAACGTCTCCCCCAATGATAGCCCATGGCAACGGCGTACCTGCACCATCATCTGAGGTTGCCGCAATAAGGTTCTCAAACTCTGGTGGCGCAAGACACGCCAGTACACCGCCCTGATAAGCATCGCCAATGTTCGCCGCGGTTACGTTCAACGTAGTGAATCCAAGCACTATACTATATGTAGCTGTAATAGTAGTTGGACCTCCGCTGTTACGAGCGGTGGCAAGGCCAGTAGTGGAATTAATGATAGCAGCCTCAAGAACTGACGAACTCCAGGTAGAAAGGTTCGTCACATCATGTACAGACGCATCTGAAAAAGTTGCTGTTGCTGTAAATTGCTGTGTGGTTGACTCTCCAGCAGTAATAGCATTTATAGTAGAATTAGCCGGTGTGACCACCAATGAGATCGGAACTATCGCAGCACTAACAGTTAACGTGGTACTACCCGACACCGCACCTAAAGTTGCTGTGATCGCAACGCTACCTGATGAAACACCTACGGCTTGACCTATGTAAGGCGTTACATTAGACGCGGTGGCAACAGATGTATTTGATGAAGACCAGGTAACCAGTTCTGTCAAATTCAGTGTGGCACCACTAGCGTAAGTTCCTGTAGCGGTAAACTGCTGAGGCGCTCCAACACCAATGGTGGAATTTGCAGGTGTTACCGCGATTGACCTTAGAGGATTGCTCGTACCTCCAAGCAGTGTAATATTTAAACTATCCGCCTGACTTGGCTGAGAACACAAAATTGGGTCAGGGCTGTTATTACCTGGACCCTGGGTTTTACACACCACCGGTCCATTCGTTACGCGATCTGGCAAGCTACTGCCGTTAAGTTCCAATGTCAATAAACAAGACTGCATAGAAGCAAGCGTAAAAGGATTGGGACACTCCAAATTAGGAACCAAAAGAGTTGGTGTCGTTATTTGGGTTATACCCGCAATAGGCATAATCGTTAACGTACGCGTAATGTTAGTCTGGTTAGTCACCCGGTACTGCACTACTGCCGTGTCCGTAGGATTTAACGACAGCGTTGTAGGCGTCATCGGCACCAGCGTAAATTTGGGCTGTGCTACTGCATGCAGCATAAATGTGGCTAATAAGGCGCAAGCACCTATTCCCAACCGTTTTATCAAGCTTATATTGTTCATACTGAATGTCCTTATGCTACATAACTGAGGTTAAGTTGCAATTGATTTGTATAGAGATGACTCAGATACAAACCACTGTTTAGCGTTTGACCTTGCGCTCTTGCTAACTGACTTTTACCCCAATTAGCGAACTCATAGCCAATACCTACCTGCCAGTGGTTATTGACGGCTTTTTGAACACCAAAACCGAGTGTGTAAGTAAACGCACTAGTCTTGTTGTCAGCAAAGTTAGGCGCAGGAACTTCCTCAAATAATTTTTGGCCAATGTGAAAATCATGCGTGCGGTTATAACCGCCACCCACACTGCCACTTATATAGGGCTGCACCATTAGGCCAAAATCTGCTAATAATTTTCCTTTCAACGCGACATGCGTATGATTAATTTTGTAGTTGTAGTCAAAATTATTGAAGTTAGGATCAGCATCTTCCCAGATATCGCCCTGAAGTTTAGCATTACCAGTTGCCGCGAGTGCAATACCTAATTGACCGGTAAAAACAGGGCTCAGTTCATGTTGTACACCTGCAAAAAACTCACCAACAGCAAATCCACTTGTCTTTTTAACTGCAGCATAAGTTTTTTGTACGTCGGTCTGAAGGAAAAATGTTTGAGTTTGACCGTTACTTGTCCATGCAGGCCCCAGCCCTAATGTCATGACAAGCGCCCAAGGATTAGAAGTAACTGCCGAACCCATTGTGCCTGCCAATGCGCTTGCAGATACGCAAGTCACGAGGGATGCGGCTACTACGGTTTTAATTTTCATTCATTTTCCTTAATGTGTGGCTAAACGCTAAGAAGCTACCACTGTATATAACTCAATGATAACCCATTAAATATAAAGACTAATTCCAATATGGGATTTCATAATAGTACGTTTAAAAATTGGCATCAATACCTTGAATTTAAATTAAAGATAACAACTCGAAAGTAGCAATATAATTTCACAAAACCCAATAATAAATAGTTATAATATTCAAAAATCAACAATAATAATGTAATTAAATTAAATAAAGACGTCCAAATAGTAACTAATCTATAAATATGTAGTATACTGTCCGTGGGTATCGGTTTCAGATGCTCATGTAAATAAAATATCAGCAGCATATGTAGGTAATATTACAATGCTGTGTTAACAAATCAGGAAAAATGAAAATGTCAGAAAAAGTACGTGGTACAGTTAAATGGTTTAACGAAAGCAAAGGCTTTGGTTTTATCGAAAGCAGTGGCAAAGATTATTTCGTTCATTTCAGTGCAATCCAAGGCAACGGTTTCAAAACCTTAGCTGAAGGCGCTGCTGTAATGTTCAAAGCTGGTCAAGGTCAAAAAGGACCTCAGGCTGAAGAAGTCGAAGTCGTATAAGCTATTTAACAACTCTTCCGCTGGTCGGGTTAGTAATGCCACCATCCTGTTAATCATCCAAGTTTACCAGGATGGATTTTTATTCTAAGTCCATCAAATAAAATTTCACACAAAAACCGTTTTTGATAATCTTTATCTCCCCGCCGTTGCTTCTTTATGCACTTGCTGGATTTCCTGTTGTAAATTTGTTTGCAACTGTTTTATTTGATTTTGTGTTTGTTTGTTAACCTTATCAATGTCCCCATGTAAATCTACTTGTAATTGTTTTATTTGTGTCTGGATCTGCGTATTGAGCGCATTAAGCTGCGTCTGTTGATCAACATGAATTTTTTGCAACTGCGCCTGAATCTGGCTGTTGAGCAATTGAATTTGGTCTGACACATTATCACTGGATGCATGTGATAGTTGACATGCCCCTATTATCATCAACGCTATTATTTTCTTCATCAAAACTCCCTGTTAGATACGATTATTATATGAATTTAGTAATGCGATGTGCAAATTTAATAATACACATAACAAACAGCTACTACAAAACCATCGCCGTAAAACTGCTTCGTAAATAAAATCCGCGTGGCAAAGTCTGGACTTTATTTCCTGTCTCATCAAACCCATAACAGAGCGACTTAGCATTTGCACCTTTGGGCCTTACTTGTAAATATTGTCCCATACTGGCATTAATCTCTGAGAGTTTTCCTGTCGCAATCATCAATGTCAGCTCACACCAATCATGTGCTAACACAGCTTCCTGTTCGGACGTAGGTGACCATAAAATGCCTTTTCCAATTCGTCGATGTGGAAATGGGATACGATCATCTGCTTCAATTGGTAGCCACAACACTCGCTTTAATTTGCCAAAACATTGTGACTCCGGCCACTCCTCTTTGTGAATTGTCAGCAAGGGAATGGATGTAACAAAGGTTGATTCGGCCGGTTTACCCAGATGGTTGATGGGTAGCGTTTTAAGTTCAATGCCAAGATAAGTAAAATCAGGTTCGGCTTTACCGCCTGCCGTTGTCCCCAGTGCTAATTCAATCGCCTGCCCAGTCCATCCTTTACGCTGCAGAGGATGGTTGGGGACAATCAGCTTCAGTGCGGTCGCTAGCTGCGCCAGACTATAGCCCTCAATAGCCTGACAGCGATTCAGCAGCTCAGTCTCGCTCTGTGGCGGATTGTTTATTAAAAACATGGTTACTGTCACCCTCTTTAAATTCAACACTGAGCGGCGGGATCGGCGGTTTCACATTTGCAGCTTTAAATTGCGCCATAATGGCAAACAATACATTGGATCGTATCTCAGAACGGGTATGCAGCTGCACGTTGATAAAATAGCGTACCTCAAATTCAACCAATGCATCATCAATTTGTTTGAGAAACACTTGCGGCATCGGCTCAATCAGAATTTCAGGAATAATTGCTAACACATCCTGAATCAATTGCTGAATCATCACCGGATCATCCGAGCGGTTAACTTTAACAGGGACTACCGTCCTGACAACACTGTCCTGATGGGTCCAGTTAGTAAATGGCTTATTAAATGTTTCAGCATTGGGGATCAAAACTTCCATATTATCCCAAGACGAAACCCGCATAGAGCGGATACCTATATGAGCCACTCGGCCCTCATGTTCGCCGAGGGTAATCAAGTCACCTTCACGGACTGGCCGCTCAATAAGCAACATAATACCGCCGATGATATTGCTGGCAAAGTCACGCAAACCGAAGCCCATCCCCACGGCAAGCCCTCCCAATACCATCGACAAGCCACTAAAATCGAGACCTAAAACACGTAAAGTAATGAAGCCACCAATCAGGATCACTGCATATTGCGTGAATACTGACAGGCTATTTCGAATACCCGCATCCCTTGCCTTACGATAGATCCAGCGGTAACTAAACTCACGAGTCCATTTTGCCGCCCACAGAAAAACAAAAAATAGACCAATAAACTCCATCGTACTAATTAAGGTAATATGTACACCGGAGATATTCACGAATGGGTACTTGCCTAATTCAATCAAACTGGTAGTTACCCATGAATCTGCAGACCAACCATACAATTGAAACAAAGTGAGCACACTCGATGCCAATAATATTACCCGCAGAATCTGATCCAGCGGCTTGAGAATAACTTCTATCCACAACCAACCATTGCGCAAAGAGGAGATCATCCATTCGGATAATAACTCAAGCGCATCAAAAATAAGGCCACGCAGCAAGACATAACTGGTAATAACAAATAGCAGATAAACTTGATAACGACTCAAACTCCAACCTAAATTAAAATAGCCTACCAACCCAATAACTGCCGTAGTAAATAAAGTAATCGGTGTGAGAATAACCAAGAGCGTAATTGCGTTACGAACATAGCGTTTTCTAGTGTTCATAAATGGTTTTAATAAGTAGGGAATCACATCTTTGCTCTTCCACCCAACTATTGATACGGCGAGTAGAAACAGCATGAACAAGCGGTTAAAGATATCCTGTAGCAACAGTGACAAAGGGAGCTGGTGACTCAATATCATTAATGCAGTTGACCACCCACCAGCAAGAAATAACCATTTCAAACGATAATAGAGTTTAACGTCCTTACCCGACGAATCACTAATACGCTCCAATAACATAAGCCGCGCAATCAAAATCAGATTACGAAACGCTAACCACACGAACATCATATTAATGAGTAGCTGATAATTGGCATTCGGAACGTGGTTAAAGATACAGGTGACAATAATCGCCGTCATCACGGCAAGGTGTCGTATGTTGCGGTATAACAACAACAATACACCATCATAAAGTTGAGCCGACAGTCTTGACCGCACCTTGTCTTGGCTAACCTTCAACAGCAAACGGCTAAAGACCATTGTTGCTGAAAATAGGAGTCCAATGGTTAGCCAGAAATACACGGCAGGCCATGTATCTTGCCAGGCATAATTATCTTTAATTCTGACGACTAGATTTTTTAAATAATTAGAGACTTGTACTGGAATATGCACTGTTTGATCAAAGATTAAAGGCCAACTGTCTAGATGGTATTCAGTCAAACTCTGCCGGATGGACAGCTGTTCTTTCAACTGCTGTTGCCTGCTCTTGAGATCTTTTTCTAAAGCCCGCTTCAGTCCTGTGACTTCTTCCAGTCTCGCGGTCGCTATTTTTTGTAAATTCAGGAATTGTTGTTTTAAATTGCTATCTTCTAAAATTGACCGTTCACTCTTTAATAAATCCACTATATCACTTAGCGATTGCTTAATTATTTCAAACTGCGTGATGATATTCTCGTAAATCTCTTCAACCGTCTGAATTGTTTTAACATCATGACTTCTTAACAACAAATAATCCGCCTTGATTAATCGCATTTGCAGTTGTAGTTCAGTTATTCGATGTTGGATGAGAATTACATTTTGATTATTAAGTAGTAATTTCGCTTCATAATTAAAGATATTATTAAAACTTCCATTCGATTTATTTTGTTGCAATACGATGTTTTTTTCATAGAGGTTGGCGCGCGCTTGTTCTAATTTGCTAATTCTTTTACGTATTTGTCCAAGCTTTTTCTGCTCCTCATCATTTGCCTGCATTAAATCGAGATCATTTTTTTTATTTAGAAGTGTTTTTTTGTACTGTCGTGCCAGAATCAAATTATCTTTCGTTAAATCGATGGTTTTATTATTAACGTCACTTAAATTGGTCACTTTAATAATTTGTTCCTGTGCAATGATTGCATCAGATTTATCCAATGGCGATTGCTTTAGTTTTTTTAAAATATGGTTTAGTTTTAGTCTTTGTTTTTGATGATTGGCAAGGAAGCTTTCAAGGTTAGCTATCTTGGCTTGCGTTAATGAAAGCATGGCGGCATTTTGCTTTTTCCGCATTTGTAAATTGGTTTTACTATCAGGTTGAGAGAATGAATTTGATTCATTATTAGCGAGCGTTAAACTTACTTTTTCCTGAGCCAGGTACTGAATCAATTTACTGGCGCTTTCATCCGTACCCGCATAAGTTGCCGATATAAAAAATGAAGTAACTATAAAACACAAACCAATAAAAAAAGCCGAACGCTGCCAATAGCGACAGCAACGCGTCGTTATTGGCAGCCAACTATCTTTATTTTTTTTGCGTGGTTGCAGCAAGACGTATTCCCAATTCAGTAAGTTGCGCATTACCAACTGCGGTCGGTGCGCTGGTCAACAAACAAGACGCTGATTGCGTTTTTGGAAACGCAATCACATCCCTAATCGAAGTTGATGCTGTCAATAGCATCGCAAGTCTGTCTACCCCTAGTGCGATACCACCATGAGGAGGGCAACCATATTGCAGCGCATCCAGTAAAAAGCCGAATTTTTCTTTCGCTTCTTCTTCCACAATTCCAAGCAGATCAAATGCTGTCTGCTGCAAATGTGGTTGATGGATGCGGATAGAGCCACCGCCAATTTCATAACCGTTGATGACGATATCATATGCTTTCGCTAGCGTACCTAGGGGATTAGCGCGCAGAGACTCAGCAGATAATTGCTGTGGTGAGGTGAAAGGATGATGCATCGCCTGTAACCTGTGTGACGCGACATCCAGTTCAAACATCGGCCAATCAACGACCCACAATAAGCGCCAGCCTGCTTCTAGCAAATTACAATCCTGCCCCAGCTTTACCCTAAGCGCTCCCATCGACTCATTGACGACTTTCTCTTTATCTGCACCAAAGAAAATGACATCACCCGTTTGCGCATCCAGCCGGTCAAGGATTGCATTAATATTCTGCTCACCAAGAAATTTAATTATTGGCGATTGTAAACCAGCCAAACCCTGCTGTCTGTCGTTGACCTTGATGTAAGCTAAGCCCTTTGCCCCATAAATTGACACAAACTCAGCATAAACATCTAACTCTTTACGACTCAATTTGCAGCCATTGGGCAACTTTAATGCCACCACCCGGCCCTCAGGATCATTGGCCGCTGAGGAAAATACGTTAAAATCACATTCCATAACCAGATCGGCAACATCAACCAACTCGAGTGGGTTGCGCAGATCGGGCTTATCACTTCCAAAACGGCGCATTGCTTCGGCATAGGTCATGCGTGGCAGCTTTTCGGGTAATTCAACTTGCATAATCTCAAAGAAAATAACCTTAAGCATGCCTTCAATCAGCTTGAGAATATCTTCCTCGTCAATAAACGCCATCTCGATATCGAGCTGGGTGAATTCAGGTTGACGGTCAGCGCGTAAATCCTCGTCACGAAAGCATCGGACAATTTGATAGTATTTATCGAAGCCAGACATCATTAACAACTGTTTAAATAGTTGCGGTGATTGTGGCAATGCATAAAACTCGCCTGGGTGAACACGTGACGGCACTAAATAATCGCGCGCACCTTCGGGCGTCGCCTTGGTGAGCATTGGAGTTTCAATATCAAGAAAATTTTGCGCATTCAAGTAATCACGCATACAACGGGTGAGATTATGGCGCAAAGTCAGGTTATCCTGCATACCGGTACGGCGCAAATCCAAATAACGATAACGGTACCGTAAATCTTCATTGGTAACTTGGTGTTCGTCAGGCAAAAAAGGAGGTGTTTGCGCCTGATTTAAAATATCCAACTGCGTACCAATAATTTCTATTTTTCCAGTAACCATCTTGTCATTGATCATGCCGCTTGGCCGGGGACGCACTACACCTGTTACGCGAACGACAAATTCATGGCGGAGTTTTTCAGCATCAGTAAAAGTATTCGTCTCCTCTGGTTCATAAACAACCTGAACTAAACCAGATCGATCACGAATATCAAGAAAAATAACGCCGCCATGATCACGACGATTATGCACCCAGCCACACACGGTAACCGTCTTCTCTATCATCGCTTCATTTACATCAGAGCAATAGTGTGATCTCATAACGCCGCCTATTTGGATAATTGTTTTTTTTCTGCGATAGCAGCCGATGAAATCGGCTGCATCACGCCCAGGGATATTATAAACTTCAAAGCTTCATCAATGGTCATTGATAATTCGATCACATCAGATTTCGGTACAATCATTAGAAACCCGGAAGTCGGATTCGGGGTGGTCGGTATAAAAATCGATATCACTTCCGTTCCGATATGCGTAGTTATTTCAGAATCCGTAACGCCAGTTTGAAATGCAATCGTCCACATGCCGTTGCGCGGGTATTCAACCATCAACACTTTGCGAAAGGCCTGACTATTGGTAGAAAAAATAGCTTGAATCACTTGTTTTGCAGCATTATAGATTGAACGTACTAAAGGTATTCTTTTCAGAATGCCCTCACTCCAACTCATCAGCCGCTGCCCTAAAATATTGGTGGCAACAATGCCTGTGACAGCTAGCAGCAATAAAGAAAGCAGCACGCCTAAACCTGGGATATTAATACCGAATAACTGTTTTGGTTGATACGCGTGGGGTAAAAGCGACATAGTTTGATCGAGTAAATCAACAATGAATCGCAAAACACCCATGGTAACCAGTATCGGTAACCATACGACCAAACCTGCCAAAAGATAACTGCGGATAGACTTACTTTTCAATCTTTTTCACCTTTGGTTACAGTCGAGGATGGGACTGACTCTGTTGTTTTACTGCCTGACTCTTTTTTCTCTGTGGTCGAGGCTTTTGTTGATTCTGAATGTATGGCAGGCTTATTTTTATCTTTGAAATCAGTAGCATACCAACCTGTGCCTTTGAGCTGAAACCCAGGTGCTGACACTAAACGCACCGCTTTATTTTCAAAGCATTGAGGACATTCTTTCACGGGTTCAGCACTAATTTTTTGAATTACTTCAAATTGATGATGACAACCTTCACACTGATACTCATAAATTGGCATCAAAAACTCCATAAATGCGACAAAAACAGTATAAAAACTTTAATAAAATAATCATGGCAATAGCTTTTATTTGCTATGGATGACCAAATTAAACGCAATAAATCAACCATCTATTATAAGCCAATAGAGGTCAAGTTGACAATATAAAAAACAGATTTGTAGCGGCAATTTAGAAATGTCCCCTTTGGGCAAAATAGAAATGTCCCCTTTTGGTCTCGGTGAATCTAGTCTTTAAGTAGGCAAATATCATCGAGGACGGAAAATGCTCTTAAAGGGGTTATTAGCGATGAGCACAAAGGAGATAGAGCGCTTATCCATCATTGAAAAAATAATTGATAAGCGATTAACGCAGAAGATTGCAGCGCAGCATCTTGGGTTGACGGTAAGACAAATAAAACGTTTGGTAAGGAACTATAAGCAGTATGGTGCAGAAGGATTACAATCAAAACAGCGAGGCTGTCCAAGTAATCGGAAGCATAGCGATGAAAAAATAGAAGTAATCAAAACATTAATAGAAACGCATTATTATGATTTTGGACCTAAATTTGCTGCTGAAAAGCTCTATGAAAAACATGGTATTAAAGTCAGCAAAGAGACATTGAGACAATGGATGGTTGAATGGGGCTTCTGGAAAGCAAATCGTCAGAAGCAAGCCCAAATTCATCCTCAGCGAGATCGTCGCGATTGTTTTGGTGAGCTTACCCAAATAGATGGCTCTCCTCACCCCTGGTTCGAAGACCGAGGACCTAAATGTTGTTTATTGGTCGCTATTGACGATGCAACCAGCCAGTTATGCAGCCTGCACTTTGAACCCACTGAAACAACCGCTGGTTATTTTAAATTAATGCATAAGTATATTGTTGAGCATGGAATCCCTTTAGCTACTTACAGTGATCGACACGGTATATTCCGGATTAATCTACCTACAGCCTCAGAAGACACAGAAACACAATTTGGACGTGCAGCAGGCCAACTGGGTATCGAGTTGATTTGCGCTCACAGCCCTGAAGCGAAAGGTCGCGTAGAACGCGCTAATCAGACACTGCAGGATCGATTAGTGAAAGAGATGCGATTACTTGGGATCAGCGATATAGAGTCTGCTAATGCGTATTTACCGACGTATATAAAGGATCACAATAGCCGTTTTGCAGTGGAAGCCAGAAGTTCAGAGAACGCACACCGTAAGGATTTGCCAACGGATGAAGAGATGAATCTGATTTTGAGCTACCAAGATGAGCGGAAAATCTCAAAAAATCTAGAAATAAGCTATGAAAATGTGATTTATCAAATTAAAACAAACACAAAAGGCTATAGGTTACAGCACTCGATGGTTACTGTTTGCAAAGATCTAAATGATGTAGTCACTTTAGTATGCCAAGGAAAAATATTAGATTACACCTGCCATGAGAGAGCAAAACCTAATGCTGCTATTGTTGATGCCAAACAACTAGAGTCGAAAGTAGATACGATAAGGAATAATGCTAAAAAGTATACGCCACCAGCGAATCATCCATGGCGACATTTCATTATCAATCCAACAGCAACAGAAGCTTATGCTCAAAAAACGCCAACAAATGGCGTAATTTAGAATATATTGTATAATTAAATTACGGAACAGCCGGGGACGGCAATGACCGTGAGGGGATTGAGCTGCTGTTTATCTTCAGCCGCCAAGACCAAAATGGCTGCTTCGCAGGGCTATTTAAAATGGGGACTCTGTCCCCAAACCCCTGGGATATTTTTAGAGGGGATTAATGTTACAAGGTGACATTTCTAAATTGCCCGAAAGGGGACATTTCTATTTTGCTCCGACAATATAAAAAACAGATTAATTGAATAAGATCAATACAAAAAGTTTGTGCCTTGAATAACCAATAATAACACTTGCTTGTTCACATTAGATTGGTATGTCATCTCGAGTAAAGTAGAAGATCACCCCATAATGGGAGCCTGCTTCAAAGAATAGAAAGTCCTGAATTTACCTCTTCCATCTCCCCTGCATAGGGAACAATTGCTAATAATGGCAAGTCCATTTTTTCAGACAATGTCGTAATATTCGCTGATAACGCCAACATATCCTTGTCGATACAATTTGCAATCCAACCTATACATTCAATTTTATGCGCTTTCAAAGCTAGCTCAGTTAATAATGCATGATTTATACACCCTAGGCGCATACCTACGACTAAAATAACTGGCATTTTACTGATGGTTAAAACATCAACCCAAGTTTCATGGATGTTAAGCGGTACCAAAAGCCCCCCAGCGCCCTCAATTAAGAGGCAATCCAACTCAACAAACTGTTGATCAAGGCAAAAGTTCGTGATTTCCTGCGCTGATAAAGAAACGTTGGCTTGTTCAGCTGCCAAATGGGGTGAAAGCGGTGGTTTAAATCGCCAGGGGGATATTTCATGCGATTGCTCACCATTATGTTCGTTTAACCTTAACACATCATCGCTGATTAACTTGTTGTCTTGTTCAAAACAACCACTCGCCACCGGTTTTACTGCCAATACGCACTTGTGTTGTTTTTTTAAATAATCTAATAGCTGGCAAGTCACATAGGTTTTGCCGCAATCGGTGTCGGTACCAGTAATAAAATAACGCTTCATTGCAAAAAGCCCTCTAACGCTGCGACAAATTGCAGTGGGTGTGACAAAAATGGAATATGGGCGGCCTTGGGAAATAACACATACTGAAAATCAGGATAACTAGCCTGCATCGCAGACAATGTGGTTCGCGGTGTGATTGCATCTAACCGGCCAAACATAAAGCAGGCAGGTGTATTAATCACCTCAAGCGGCTGACGCAAGTCCCAATTGACCAACAGCTCCAGCCCTTCACGCAAACCAGCCATACTAGGTCGAATGGTTGATGGCGTAACCGGTACAGCATGTCCTTGTGTTTGCAGTTTAATAAATTGCTCTAATGTATTTGCAGGATCACAAGCCAGGTTGTCATAAAAAGCTGAGAAAACCTGCATATCAACCCCAGGCCACTTGGCGTCTTTGATAAATCGAGGGGATGAAGCAATATTAACTAAATGCGTTACCCGAGTGGGTTCTTCAATAGCCAGGCGAGTGGCAACCATGCCGCCCATAGACCACCCTATCAAAGCAAAACTATCCGGTACTTGCCGTAAAAGTTGTGATTTAAATTTATCCCAATCCATATAGGGCGTTAAACCAAAGCCGGGCAGATCGACCAGGTATAATTGGTATTGTTCTGACATTGACGGCACTATTGAGTGCCAAATTTGGCTGTCAAACCCCCACCCATGAAATAGAACGAGAGGTTTGCCTGAACCGTGCGTGGTAATGTTGATTTTCATAAATAGTTTGCTTACCCCTCATCCGCCCTATCAAGCCCCTTCTCCCACAGGGGGGAAAGTGAAAGCAAGGTGGTAAATAGATAATCTATATCCTCAGGCTGGTGATGATAATTTAAAATCACCCGCAGCCCCGTCTCCAGCTTGTTCACTGTTGGTTGGCGCATGGGTAAACAGATAATAGATTGTTCCCGCAATGTGGTTGCAAAAGATAGAGCAAGATGCGGGCAGCCCAATTGTAATTGTTGTATGGGAGAATGGGAGTCTCGCCATTTGAATGGCGAATTGGCGATCGCTTGACGAAAATAGACAACTAACTCAGCAAGTTTTGCACGTCGCTCATCCGCCCCTCGAACCACATCCAGCGTTTCCAATAACCCATAGGCAAAAGCTGGACTAATTGCAGTGGAATAGGTATTGGCTCGGCCATATTGTAATAAAGCATCGATCCACGGGCCACTACCGGCAACCACCGCACCACATGACGCATAAGCCTTACCAAAGGGTATGATTCTTAATGGAACATCATCCTGAGTAAGTTGCTGTTGAATGACGGCACCTAATCCTTCACGCCCCAAAATCCCGAACGCGTGCGCCTCATCCACGATCAAATCACTACTATGCTGCCTGCATAATTTGACCATTTCACCCAGAGGAGCTAATTGCCCGCTCATACTAAACAAACTTTCTGTGATCAATGCAGTATTCGCAGATGTTGCAGTGAGTTTTACAGCAAGATCAACCAGGTCGTTGTGTAGATATCTTGAATAGTCGGCTCCTGTCAGTTTCAAACCATCATAAATAGATGCATGCACGCCTTTATCCAACAAAACAGACGCTTTAAGACATCCCAGCAATCCGGTAACACTCAAATTTGCCGCATAACCCGAGGAGAACACCATGCAATCATCAACACCTAAGGCCGTGGCAAATGCCTGCTCCAAAGCGTGATGCACGGCATGATAGCCGCTAACGACAATAGAACCACCACTGCCCGTGGGAAATCGTTTAAAGCCAAGTTGGTAGGCTTTTTTTAGGCGCGCATCATCTGCCAATGACAGGTAGTCATTGCTGCTAAAGTTAATAGCGTTTGTATCACGTGTAAATTGGCGATGACGATATAGGCCCTGTTCGCGCAATTGTGATAGATGATCGGTGATCAAGTTTGTTAACATTATGTTCACAAAATAAAAAAGTGTTGCGCGCGAGTAATCCCGTATGAGGACGTTATCTCATACGGGAAAATCAACTTGCTACGCAGTAGCCGTACTCAACCCAAGCTTGCTAAATAAATTAGCATCTCGTTGGCGCTGCGGATTTTCTTCCGTAAGTAATTTATCACCGATGAACACTGAATTAGCACCCGCAAAGAAACAAAGCGCTTGTAACTCATCACTCATCTCGGTGCGCCCTGCCGTTAAACGAACGGCGCTTTTTGGCATTAACAGCCTGGCGGTAGCAATAGTACGCACTAATTCAACACCTTCAACCTGCCTCGCCTCAGCCAACGGTGTACCAGCAACTGGAATTAAACGATTGATGGGCACGCTCTCCGGCGGGGTTTCTAGATTCGCCAGGGTCAACAAAAACTCAATGCGATCTTCACGACTTTCTCCCAATCCCAGGATACCACCACAACAAACATTAATACCGGCATTGCGCACATTTTCCAACGTTTCCAGACGGTCACTAAAACTGCGCGTTGTAACAACTTTTTCATAATAACTTGGCGAGGTGTCGATGTTGTGGTTGTAATAATCAAGTCCTGCGGATTTCAACTCTTTTGCCTGCTCCGGAGCCAGCATTCCCAAAGTCATGCAGGTTTCAAGCCCCATTCCTTTAACGCCTTCGATCATTGCTTTTAATTCCGGCATGACCTTATCAGGCGGACAACGCCAGGCCGCACCCATGCAAAATCGGGTTGCCCCACCCTCTTTTGCATCACGAGCACTTGCAAGCACTTGCTCAACCGACAGTAATTTTTCTTTTTCCACATGCGTCTTATGATGACCACTTTGAGAGCAGTAACCACAATCTTCAGGGCATGCACCCGTTTTAATACTCAGCAATGTCGCTGTCTGCAACGTGTTTGCTTGGTGATGTTGGCGATGCATCGTGTGCGCTGCATATAATAAATCATTGAAAGGTTGTTCATAAATTGCTGCGACATCAACAAGCGTCCAGCCTCCAGTCGGTCTACTCACATCGAACCCCTATTTTTTAATATTGATGGACATGATAAAGTGCCGTCACTTATTGTCAACCAGAAAATAAAAAATGGTTAACGACGACGCCTTAATTCAGCGTGATTTAAAACATATCTGGCATCCCTGTTCACAAATGAAAGACTTTGAGCAAAGCCCACCGCTGGTGGTCAAACATGCTAAAGGCAGCTATCTGCACACGGACCAAGGACCGGTGATCGATGCCATCTCTAGTTGGTGGTGCAAGTCACTCGGTCATGGTCACCCTGCTGTGATTGCAGCAATTCAACAACAACTCGCTAGTTTTGAACATGTGATTGGTGCGAACACCACCCATCCTAAAATAGTAGAATTAGGCGAGCAACTTGCGGAAATCAGTGGTCGACAACATGTTTTTTTTGCAAGTGATGGTTCCTGTGCCGTAGAAATTGCCATGAAACTCGCAGTGCAGGCGAGTCAATTGAAAGGTAATGCCACGCGGAATCAATTTATTGCTCTCAAAAATAGCTATCATGGTGAAACCCTGGGCACACTAAGCATTAGCGATTTGGGAATGTACAAAAAACCCTTCGAAAACCTTGGACCACAATGCTATTTTTTACAAAACATCCCCTATGTCGCCAGTAAAAATGATCCATTATGGCATTCCTGCGACACCCACTGGTCGCTTATCCTGCAAGAACTGGAGGCGGCCAAAGCCAATGTTTGTGCTATTGTTGTCGAGCCAATCGTACAAGGGTCTTGTGGCATGCATGCCTATAGCGCTGATTTTTTACGTAAACTGGCTGTCTGGGCCAAGGCAAACGACATTTATTTAATTGCAGATGAAATAATGACAGGTTTAGGCCGCACCGGCGAATGGCTGGCCTGTGATCACGCCGACACTAAGGCTGACATGATTTGTCTCTCGAAAGGATTAACCTCTGGTACCCTGCCCTTAAGTTGTGTCTTAATTGATTCTCCCATATATAACCTTTTCTATGATGATTTTGAACAAGGGAAATCATTTCTGCACTCACACACCTACAGCGGTAATGCCTTGGCCATTAGTGCGGCACTTGCCACCATCAACACAATGCGCTCAGAGGGGATTATTCAACAAGCAGCAGCATTAGGCGAATGCATGTTAGGTTATTTTTCAGATATCGCCACACAAACTGGCAAACTCAGCAATGTTCGCTCTATTGGCGCATGGGTCGCGGGGGATCTGGAAAATACAGAAGATCCGCGCTTAGGTTATCGGGTTTATCAACAAGCGCTGAAGCGAGGCGCATTGTTGCGACCGCTTGGAAACACCTTATATTGGCTACCGCCGCTGACTACAGATCATAAAACCATTGGGAAATTAGCAGAAATCACACTAAACTCAATAAAGGATGTCTATAAATAGTCTCCAAACGCAAAACTTGGGTTAGGGATAAGTTATGACTATAAAGAAGGGTCAGCAGTCAAATGCTCATATGATGCTTAATATTATTTGGAGCATCATATCTATTGTTCTGCTTTTTTTAATCCTTTACTTTACCCTGCAAAAAGAGCGCCTTCAAACCCGCGAAATTTTATTTTATGCCGCTGATGAAATAAGCGACAAAGTTGATAATTTTATTGAAGATGTATTGGAACCAATTTACAGCCTTCCAATCCATAGCAATAACATGAAACATTGCACACCGGAGCTGTTAGCAGCATTACAACGGATAGCATTCAACCATCCACAAATATCTGGATTAGTGCTCAAAAACAATAGTAACCAAGTGATATGCAGCACTATGGAGCAGTCTAATCAACCATCTATCCCTGACAGCAAACAAGTAACCTTATATGGTCCAATAAAATTTACTGCAAGTGACAAGCCGGCACTCATCATTCAACAACGCCTTGGTAACTATCTTGTGAACATCTTTTTATTGAAAACTGTCTTAGAGCAAACACTTCATGCAACATCCCCACTCGCTCAACACGCAGTCCTTTACGACAGCAATCAACATAAATTTATTTTACAAACTGAACGCGATAAAAAAAATGGCAACTGGAAAGCGACGGAAGAAAAAAACTATATGAGCAACGACGTGCTTATCAATAGCGACAATCCGCACTTGCTTAAAATGAACTTAAATAATCTCGATAATTTTCAAATTATTCTTCTTGGTGATTCAGGTAAAATACGCAAAACAACTTTATTTCATATAGCCTTAACTACGGCTCTGATTATTGCCTTATCTTGCTTAATTTACTTCTATGTCCGTTACCGAATTAATAAACATTTTTCACTGCATGGCGCTATACTCAGCGCCATAAAAAACAATAATTTTTTCCCGGTTTACCAGCCCATATTCAGTAATACCTTTGGAGCATATGTTGGTGCTGAAGTATTATTAAGATGGCGTGGAGATGAACAGGAAATAATCATGCCTGATTCATTTATTAAAGAAGCTGAACAATCCGGGCTGATTATACCAATAACCATCCAGTTGGTTGAAAAAGTGTTTAATGATTGTCACAAATTAATGCAAGCAAAGCATGCCTTTCATTTAGCTCTCAATCTGTGTGCAGTCCATTTTGAAGATGATACCTTTTTTGATTCCTTACGGCACCTGTGTCAAAAATTCAACCTTCATCCACAACAATTTACACTTGAGATTACGGAGCGGAGTTTGTTTTCAGATGACGATTCAACGATTATCCAGCGCATGGAAAAACTCCGCCAGGAAGGATTTTCCTTGGCAATCGATGATTTTGGCACTGGACACGCCAGTATTAATTATTTGCAACATTTCCCATTTAACTACCTAAAAATTGACAAACAGTTTGTCCAGGCAATTGGTACCGGGGCTGTCACGGAAGCATTAAATCTATCCATTATACAAATCGCAAAAAATTTGAAATTGACCATCATTGCCGAAGGTGTGGAAACGTTAACCCAACTTGAATATTTACAAGCGCATGGTGTTGAGCTTATACAAGGATGGTATTTTGCAAAAGCTATGCCCATTGAATTGTTAATGCGCTTTATAGAAGGCACCCCTGATGAATAACGTCCGTATCATGATCATTTTTTTAACCAACCTTATAGGCCTATCAAACGCCTGGTCAACAGAGGTTGTGGTCCTCAGTGCCGACAAAAGTTACTGGCAGTGCAGCGTTCAAGATAATGATAACAAACAATGGATAGCACATAGTCAATACGAACTTTCTGCAACGAATAAAGCACTTGAAGCGTGTAAAAAACAAAGTATTTTGCCTGAAAGTTGTAAAGTCGGTAACGGAAGTTGTACCGGAATTGTTAAAGGAGCAAAAACTAATCCAATGTGGCAGTGTACCGCTCTTGATCAAATGGCAAAACCTTGGCCAAGTAATTTTTACAGTCAACGAGATGCTGCCGCATTGGCGGCTAAAGATCAGTGTCAACAACACAGCTCCATGCCAGACTCTTGTTATATTAATTTATTGACGTGTAATAATCGTAATGGGCTGCATTAATAATAAAGGATATTAACGTGTTTTGCGTCGCATTAACTGGAAATATTGCCAGCGGAAAATCAACAGTTGCCACAGAATTTACAAAGCTAGGCATCGAGGTCATCAATGCTGATCGTATAGCAAAAGATTTAGCGGACAAAGGCCGCCCTGCCTTTCAAAAAATCATTAATCACTTTGGTGAATCAGTCATAAACAGCGATGGCGAACTCAACCGTCGCCATCTTCGCCAGCTTATAGTCAGCAACGCCAACGAACGCCAGTGGCTAGAGAGGCTTCTGCACCCGTTGATTCGTAAACAGATACAACACGAAATCAATCACGCAAAAAGTCCATATTGTCTAATTGAAATACCGTTGCTACCTGAGAAATCAAACTATCCCTACCTGAGCCGTGTTTTACTTGTGGTCACGGAAAAAGAGCAACAAATAGCCAGACTAATGGCAAGAGATAAATGCTCGAGAGAGCAGGCACTAGCCATTATTGCCACCCAAGCGTGTGAAGATAAATATCGTGGCATAGCCGATGATACTTTGGTGAATAACGGCGTTGTTGAAAGCCTGAAAAATCACGTGCAGGTATTGCATTATCAATATCTTCGTTATGCCCGCAAGGAAAATTAGGACCTTCGTCTTGTTTACAACAGCTGTCTCAGTCGGCAATTGATCATTAAAAACCTGGCTTCACTAGGAACAAAAATAGATGGTAGCTAATTTTACAAATAGGTGATTTATAAATTTTTGCTATAGCCTGATGTTCAATATTATGGCTAAAAGGCATAACATGCTACAACTGCATGGTTCAAAATATTAACCATCAACTAACATAACTGTGCTTGATGTTATTTAATCAGGCCAAGGTGAATTATATGCCATTAGAAAAATCCAGTCCTCCCAAACAAAATCAGCGAATGGTTCAGCCGCCCCTGCACGCCCCGCTCACTTGTTTATATTTATTACAGTCATCCAATAACTTTTTACAACTGAACATTGATAACCCAGGAAATCCTCTCCCCACCATTACCACTACCAGAATAAAAAAAATACACTCATACATTCTGCCACCCCCCCCCCCCTCAAACCCAACACTTGGTAGTAATACTCAACAAACGTTAAGTGAAACAATGGAATCAAAAGATAATGCCGCTCAACAAAAAACGCCCCCCCCCCCAAAAAAACCAAGTAATAGTAGTAGCAATTGCCTTTACTCGCATTTCTTTTGTTGTAGAAATAATAAAAATAAAAGTCAAATGATTCCCGCAGCCAATAAACATAAAAAAAATCAGATTATTCCTAAGAGGAGTCGAGTGGATAACTCCCCAAAAGAGTTTGCTCCATAAAATTAGTTCATAGGCTATGCAATCTGAAACGTGCGCCCTGACGTAAAAATTAAATCACACTCGACCTTGTAGGAGTCCCGCCCCATCCACAACAAATTTAATTCATGTAGTTAAGGTGGGATAAAAAAGCCACAAAGTGTGAAGGATGATGCACGTAAAGCTTTTATCGAAAAGCCTTAGGCACAGGCTTTTCTTTTTAATCCTGAAATATTTTCAAGCCGAAATTAACTCAAGTAAGGTGACTACCTGTCTAAATCGCAAATTTAGATAATTTATTCAATAACACTTTGTTAAAAATAAGATTTTATCCCTGATTAATCTATTTTTTTTGCGTTAATTTAAATTTATGTTAGGCTTGGTCAAACAAGCAAAGGACAGCGTTTATGCCTCATAGTATGATTACTTTTCAGTTGGCAATTCATTACCTACCAAAAGTTGCGCTGCGGCTGGAATGTCTTTTTCTTACAATACAACAATCCTGTGATGAAGCTCACCCGGTTATCCATCATTATGCCCTAAAAAACATTATTGAAATCATGAAATTAATTGAAAAACCGGAATTAAAAAGTCGTTTTTTAAAAGAATTGATGCGTATTGAACATACCCTAAATAAAAGTCAAATCATTATTTCCAATGAGTTGTATGCAAGCCTCTTTGTTCAGGTTCAGTTTTTAAGCCACGTCGCTGGACGCTTTGGGGAGAATATTCATACCGATCCTTTTTTACAATCACTACGATTAGCTCAAACGGGCCATAATATTGACTGTGAATTGCAAACACCACAATTACTGCTTTGGTTGGAAAGCGAACCTGAAAAAAGACAGCATGATTTAAGTGTATGGTTAAAACAACTGCAATCACTGTATGATGCTGTCACTATTTATTTATCGTTATTACGAAATACCGCTGAATTTAACAAGATAGACCTATTAAACGGCTTTTATCAGCGCTCCTTAACGTCTAGAGTTAACTGTCATTTAATTCTGCTACGAATGGATAAGAACTGCGGCATCGTACCCAAAATGCAGCTAGGACACCATGGTTTAAGCTTAAGGCTGTGTGAGGCACATTCTATGCACGAAGTACGAAGTACGAATATAGAAATTGACTTGGCCATTTGTCAGTTGTAAGGCCCTGTTTTGGAAAATGAGTGGATTTATTTTAATACCCTTCATCAACCCTGGCGGACACAGTCTCTCTCAGAAGTGAAGCAGCTAGTACCGTTTCTGTTTATTGTTGTAGGTTGGCGCTGAGCGATAGCGAAGCCCAACAAGAGAACTTCCCGTGCCACGATTGTTGGGCTTCGCTTTGCTCAGCACCAACCTACGGTACGAATAAATTATGATCATTTTCACATGTAAGAACTAAAAGAACACAGTGCTAGTCTGCATAATCCCTATAATACCTTCTGCCTAAACAATGCTATAACCTGATCATTAGCTGCGGGAAAATCAAAATCCCCAAGTGACATAAAATCCACCCAGCGTAGATCCATCTGTGCCTCATAAGGAAAGGCTTCACCTTCGAAATGATGCACATGAAATACTTGCAAGGAAACTTGCTGAACTGTGTATGAATGGTTAACTTCACCTAAAAAATCATAACCCTTCACATCCAGACCAACTTCTTCTTTAATCTCACGAATCAAAGCAGACGATGCCGACTCGTTAGCTTCCAACTTGCCGCCAGGAAATTCCCACATGCCCGCGTGCGAGGCATGTGCCGGACGCCTCGCAATGAGCACATGTTGATTGACATCAGTAATTACAGCAACGGCCACTTTCACGTAAGGCTTCCGTGGCAGCTCTTGTATTTTTTACCCGATCCGCATGGGCATGGATCATTGCGTCCAACTTTTTTCGCATCACGTTTAAATGTTATAACCTCACGGCCCTCTTCATCAGAAGATTGCTCATCATCAGCATGATGGAACTGCATTTTTTGAATTTGATCGGCACGGCGTTGCTCTTCAACTGCACCGACATCTTCTTCCGTTTGAATATCTACAGAAGAAAGAAGCCTGATGATATCGTATTTCAAATTATCCAACATCGTCGAAAACAACGTAAACGCTTCACGTTTATATTCCTGCTTTGGATCTTTCTGCGCATAACCGCGCAAATGAATTCCTTGGCGCAAATGATCCATGGCGGCTAAATGCTCACGCCAGTGATTATCCATCGTCTGCAAAATAACTGACTTCTCAAATTGAGCCAGCACTTCCCTGCCAATCTGTTGCTCTTTTTCTTGGTATTTCTCCACACAAAGCGCAATAACTTTGTCCTTGATCTGATTTGACTGGATGCTAAGGTCGGTCTCAATCCACTGATGGATTGGAGCTTGCACCTTGAAATCATCAGTAAGAACTTGTTCAAGTGCTTTTACATCCCACTGATCTTCAAGACTTTGCACTGGAATATAAGTATCAACTAAAGCAGTTAAGACATCTTCACGCATACCGTCCACCGATTGCAGCGGATCAGTAATCGCCATAATTTCGGCGCGTTGAAAATAAATAACCTTTCTTTGATCATTAGCAACATTATCATAATCCAGAAGTTGCTTTCTCACATCAAAATGATGGCCTTCAAGTTTACGTTGAGCATTCTCAATCGCTTTGGTTACCAAAGTATGCTCAATAGGCTCGCCTGGCTTCATGCCCAAACGACGCATCATCGATGCCACACGCTCGGAGGCAAAAATACGCATCAAGTTGTCATCTAGTGACAAGTAAAAACGGCTGCTACCCGGATCGCCCTGGCGTCCAGCTCGGCCACGCAATTGATTGTCAATACGTCGTGACTCATGGCGCTCTGAACCGACGATCCGCAATCCGCCGGCTGTGATCACATCATCATGCCGCTGTTGCCAAACCTCTTTAACCGCCTGGCGATCAGCATCCGTTGCGTCGTCTGCAAGGACTGCAAGATCAGCCACAATACTGCCACCCAGCACAATGTCAGTTCCACGACCGGCCATGTTAGTTGCAATCGTAACTGCTCCTGGCCGCCCTGCTTCAGCAATAATTTGTGCTTCTTTTTCATGAAACTTGGCGTTCAATACTTGGTGTTTGATATCGGCTTTATTCAACAAACCACTCACCAGTTCAGATGCTTCAATTGATGCAGTACCAACCAGAACGGGTTGTCTTCTCGCCACGCAATCCCGCACGTCTTCAATGATCGCCTGATACTTATCCTGCTGTGACAAATAAATATAATCAGCCTGATCAGCACGACGCATTGGTTTATTGGTTGGAATCACAACCACATCAAGGTTATAAATCTGCTGAAACTCATACGCTTCCGTATCCGCTGTACCCGTCATACCGGACAACTTATTATATAAACGGAAAAAATTCTGGAATGTGATCGATGCTAAAGTTTGATTTTCGTTTTGAATAGAAACGCCTTCTTTGGCCTCTACGGCCTGATGCAAACCTTCTGACCAACGTCTTCCTGGCATGGTACGACCAGTGTGCTCATCAACAATTACCACTTGTTTGTTTTGCACAATATAATCAACATCACGATGAAACATAGCATGGGCTTTCAACGCGGCATTGACGTGATGCATCAACATAATGTTTGTAGCATGATAAAGACTATCACCTTGCGCCAACAACTTTGCATTTATCAACAGTTCTTCAATATGCTGATGGCCTGCCTCGGTTAAATGCGCCTGCTTTTGCTTTTCATCAATCGTGTAATCACCACCATCCCCTTCTTCCTGTTGCATTTTTAGTTGGGGGATTAACTGATTGACGCGAATATAATGCTCGGAGCTATCTTCAGCAGCACCGGAAATAATTAACGGCGTGCGCGCTTCGTCAATCAGAATAGAGTCAACTTCGTCGACAATCGCAAAATTCAATTCACGCTGGACTTTGTCCTCAAGACTAAACGCCATATTGTCACGCAGGTAATCGAAACCAAACTCATTATTTGTGCCGTATAATATATCTGCCAGATAAGCAGTTTTCTTCTCTGCGTGAGGCATATCAGGATAGATAACAGCAACACTGAAACCTAAAAATTCGAAAATAGGCTTCATCCATTGGCTGTCACGTTTAGCCAAATAATCGTTAACCGTAACCACATGAACGCCACGACCACTGACTGCATTCAGATAGGCTGGTAAAACCGACATTAAGGTTTTACCTTCACCGGTACGCATTTCAGCAATATTGCCTTCGTGCAACACCATGCCACCAATTAATTGCACATCGAAATGACGCAGCCCTAAAGTGCGCACTGAGACTTCCCGCGCTACAGCGAAGGCCTCAGCCAGCAATTGATCAAGCGTCTCGCCAGCGGCAAGACGAACTTTGAACTGAGCAGTTTTTCCTGCCAGCTGCTCGTCGGTTAAAATTTGCATCTGAGGTTCAAAGGCATTAATAGCCAGTACGGTTTTTTCCATGCGCCTTAAGGTGCGCTCATTACGGCTACCAAACATCTTCTTCATTAACGTATTCAGCATGGCCCTGATAATCCTCTCGACAATCCAAATAACCAAAAGCGGTTAATTTACTAGAAATCAGGTATAAATACCATGGCTGAGTTGTTTTTAGCAGGATATCAAATTGCCACTGGCTGTTTTTCCATCTCCGCCAATAAATCAACTACTTCCTGTAACGCGCTGCTTTCCCCTGTCCGCTGAATTATGAGCAATTTCTCTTTCCAAAATCGCGCTCCGGGCAAGCCATGGGTAATATTTAAGATAGGCTTCACCAATATACTCATTGCAACACCTCGCGCATGGGCGGATTGTGCATAAGCAATATAGTTTTGTAAAATCGCACTTCGTGAAACCAGAGGTACATGTGGATACAGTGCATGGTGAATAACCGCTATCGCGTAAGGATTTTGACAGGCAAGTCGCCCCAACATTACCCCGTCAACCTGTTGCAGATGCATGTTTATTTCATCAACCGTATTAATATTGCCATTAATGACGACCGGTATTACGGGCAATTCCAGCTTTATTCTATATACGTAGTCATAGTGCACCGGCGGAATAGTGCGATTTTGTTTAGGATTCAAACCACGCAACCATGCCTTACGGGCGTGCACAATTAATTTATCACAACCAGAATCGACTAATTGATGAGCAAATGCTGCAAAGAAATCATAACTATCTTGCTTATCAATACCAATACGTGATTTAGCCGTAACTGGAATTGAAACTGCACGCTTCATCGCCGCAATACAATCACCCACATGTTGCGGCTCAGCCATCATGCAAGCACCAAAACGCCCTGCCTGCACCCGATCACTTGGGCAGCCTAAATTTAAATTAACTTCCACATATCCCTGTTGCTCAGCAATTTGCGCACATTTAACTAATGCGTTTAAATCAGAGCCCCCCAATTGCAACGCCAATGGATTTTCCATCGGATCGTAACTCAATGCACGTGAGGGGTTATTGAAGATAGCGCCGGGCGTTTGCATATCAGTGTATAACAGCGCATGCGGCGCGAGCATACGCATAAAGACGCGAAAGTGGGTATAGGTCCAATCAATCATGGGTGCGATGGCTAGCGGGGAAATTAAAGCGGCTACTGACGACACAGGTTCTACTCGCTAACATTAAACATATTATTATACCCTATCTCCATCATTGTTTAAAAGATGCGCTTAATTTGGTAAATTGCGACAATGTACACAACTGATCCGCGATCAGTAAGGGATATGGAGCCCCCCTTTTTTTTGTAAAAAGAGAGGTGTATATATACAGGGTAAAAGCTACAAGACTAGGTCAGTAAAGTCGCTTTTACAACCCAACGCAGCTGCTCGTTAGGATTTAAGTTCAAGCGATCTCCAGGAGATGGAAAGTAATAATAGCTCTTTATAAAAATATGCTGCTACACTAATTTTTTATCAGGATAGGGGATAGGCCTTGTGGTTTACAATAAGTTTCCTTTATAAAAAATGTGATAAAAAAGCAAATAAGCAGCCCAATCGGTAAAGTAGAAAAGGCTATTTGATATTCCTTAACTCCAAAAACATGCAACTTATTAAGCATTGTACCTGTCCACAACTTATCAAGTATAAACCCTACAACGGGTATCATAGTTGCTCCGATAATTACCGAAGCCATATTCGTCACACCCAAAGCCAAGCCAGTAAGTTGTCGTGGATTTATTTCAGAAGCCATCGCGTAGGATATAACTATACCACTATTAAAAAATCCGTACAAAAAAAGAACGACAGTGTAAATTGCAGGGTTAAGTAACTCGTGCATTGGCTGGGATCCACCATAAATAACAATGGTTAAAAAGATAAAACATGCTATGGCGCTTACTCGCATGACAACTAAACGACGTTGCATCTGATCCGAAACCCACCCTAAAACTGGACAACCTATTGCTAAACCAACAAACATCATCCCTACTTCGTGCCCAGCCGATTCAATTGATATACCCTGACATCTACTTAGGAAGCTAACACCCCATTGCTCACCGAAACAAGCACTCGGAGCATATAAAAGACCAATAAACAAACAATTAAACCAAGATTGTGAGTTAGAAAAAATTAATTTAATCGACTCCCATACTTTCACTTCATGATGTGCGCTTGAATCTTTGGCTGCAAGGTGATTATATCTATCATTAATAAATAGCATCATAAGTAATGATATAAGCAAAAATAAGACAAAAAAACCATACATACTCATACGCCAGCCGATAGAATGATAAATAGCCGCCATAGGACCTTGACCTACCATTGCTCCCAGCATCCCAAATGCCTGAGTTAATCCAGCTAAAAAAGCAAAGCGCTCGGGTTTAAACCAGATCGAGATCAGTTTCATTGTGCCAACAAATGCAAATGAAGCGCCAAAGCCAGTAAGAAATCGACTAAAAAAACCAATAAATAAATTGTTCATCTCTGCAAAAATAAGCGCACTTATCGCGCAAATTATCGAGGCCATAATAAGTAGTCGTTTCGGATTAAAACGATCAACCAATATACCAACGGGTATTTGCATGCTGATATAGGCATAATAAAAACATGCTGAAAATCCGCCTATAGCGAATGCAGTCGTTTGAAATTTCTCCATCAGCACTGGAGTGAGAACACTACTAGAAACACGAAGAACATAATCAACAAAAAAGAAAAAAGCACCTAAAAACCACACCACATAAGGCCTTCGGTAGTTGACCTTTTGTAAATTCATATTTATCCTCATATTACAAATAAACACACAGAAATATAAACCATCTGTTTTCTCAGAAAAACAGAATAGCTGTATATCTAATCAGACCTCTTTAATATAGCTTAAACGAAATGTAATAAAAATAGTGCTACTGCAGGGAGATCCATCGCTTTGTTCTGGATGAGGCAGGAAATTGCGATTTTATTATTTATATCTTCAAATCCATCGCGACAGGTATATAATGCAGCAAACTAATTGAGATTTAATCATTATGACATACACCTCCGATCCCATGGCGCTACCTATTGATGCTATAGCACTGGTCAAATCTTATCTCCTACGATTACAAAATAGCATTTGCATGGAGTTGGAAACGTTAGATGGTAGTGGTAAATTTATTGAAGATGCTTGGACACGTCCGGAAGGTGGTGGTGGTATAACGCGTATTCTCACTCATGGGGCGGTGTTCTCTAAAGCTGGGGTCAATTTCTCCCACGTAAGCGGCAATCAACTTCCGGTATCAGCCAGTGCTCACCGACCAGAGCTGGCCGGGCGCAAGTTCAGCGCGCTGGGTGTATCATTGGTTATCCACTCAGACAACCCCTATATACCCACCTCACATGCCAATGTACGATTTTTTGTAGCTGAAAAAGAGGGTGCTGACCCAGTATGGTGGTTTGGTGGCGGTTTTGACCTGACGCCTTATTATGGGTTTGAGGAAGACTGCCAACACTGGCACCAGACCGCATTAACAGCCTGCCTACCCTTTGGCAATGACATATATCCGCACTTCAAATCGTGGTGCGACCGTTATTTTTATATCAAGCATCGGCAGGAAGCCCGCGGAATTGGCGGCCTTTTTTTTGATGACTACAATGAACAAGGATTTGCCCATAGTTTTGACCTGACACAAAGCATAGGCGATCACTTTATCAAAGCCTACGCACCGATTGTCGCTCGACGCAAAACAGCAACTTTCGGTGAACGGGAAAAATCGTTCCAACTGTATCGTCGTGGTCGCTATGTGGAATTTAATTTAGTCTATGACCGAGGTACGTTGTTTGGCTTACAATCCGGTGGTCGTACAGAATCAATTCTCATGTCACTACCCTCTGAAGTGCAGTGGACATATAACTGGCAGCCCGAAAAAAACAGTGCCGAAGAAAAACTCTATACTGATTTCTTGCCCACACGTGACTGGTTGACCGCCGGATAAACTTATACGGCTCCAGGGAGACGTGGAGTCTCAGAAGCATAATCGGGCGATCTATTATACGACTTTCTCTCTGATGCTACATGAAAACCAAAGATACTCTTTGAGCGTGTGTGTTTTTGTCGATCAGATTCTGAGTATACTGGCATGAAATCAGGCCGCACGGTTGACGTTGAATCCTGCGAAATTTCTGGAAAAACAACGGGTCGACGCTCCGCAGGACTATGCGGGCGTTGCACTGATGCAGACTCATAGCTAGTCATCGCTTCTAAGCAATTTATATCCACCAAATTTTTAGCAACAGGCCCTATAGACTTTTGTTCCTCTAATTTATCTTCGTGCTCGATGCAATTTTCTAGCTCAAGAACAGGTGAGAAACTTACAGGCATAAGGCAAGGCTCAATTGCGCCACGCTCACGCACCCTGGCAACTACCACACCCACACCAAGACCCAACGTCCCCCCTGCAAGTGTAGTTACAAATAAATACGCTGTATCCTTCACACCCATATCTAATACAATTATCGGAATACCCATTGCCGCGAAACCAAGCACTGCTCCAATGAGCACACTACAGAGCAACAATTTTTTATATCGTGTAAAAATATCTATTTGATTCTCCATACTTCAATTTTGTGTAATGTTAATTAACAATTAAGTGTACCGACCGATTAACTGCCCTCACCGGCGCGTTTGCTCAAGGAGGCAATTATTTTCTCTAAGCTATGTTGATGCGGCATTGTTTGCTCGATAATAGCTTTTGTGCGCAGCTCACAATACGCTTTGACTTCTTTGTCAGGTAAAATATAAAACGTTTTATTGTGTACTTCATGCATAATATGGCTTGCAACATCCTCTGCCGGACGACTACGTTCGATTAAAGCGCCCATCATCGTGTGTAATGCATCTCCCTGCGACGGGGCTGAGTTAGCGAGTAACTGCGTATTAGCAAACGATGGACAAACAACTGAAATATCAACGGGTTTATTCAATCGCTGCAAATCAAAATACAATGATTCAGACAATGCAACAATCGCATGCTTTGACATCGCATAAGCCGCCATTTGCGACCCACTGCATAAGCCGTACAAACTTGCCATATTCACAACATGCGAACGATGGTTTTGATTGAACATTAAAGGCAAGAATACTTGCACCCCATGAATGACGCCATGCAAATTAATATCCAGAACCTGCTGGACATCCTCGCTAGATAATGCCCATAGCGGCGCAAGACGACCACTAATCCCAGCATTATTAATCAATAAATCAACATGATTAAAACGCTCAAACGTTTGATCAGCTAATTGCTGGACGTCATCACGCCTGCTAACATCGCAAACAACATCCATAAGTTCTGTTTGAGCAGAAAGACTTAATTCAGCGACCCTTGCCGACAAGGTATCAGCCGCATTGTCTGCCATCACTACGTGCATATCATTTTGCAAGCAACTTTTCACCAAGGCCAAACCAATTCCACTCGCCGCGCCCGTAATCACTGCAACACGTTTACGTTCATTCATCCGGCATAGATCTCAAGTAAATAGGGCATTATAAACGTAGATTGCTGCTGGTGATATAAGATTATTAAGCCTTGACGCAAGCACGTATCAAAAGCCTGGTTATTGTCGGAGCAAAATAGAAATGTCCCCTTTCGGGCAATTTAGAAATGTCACCTTGTAACATTAATCCCCTCTAAAAATATCCCAGGGGTTTGGGGACAGAGTCCCCATTTTAAATAGCCCTGCGAAGCAGCCATTTTGGTCTTGGCGGCTGAAGATAAACAGCAGCTCAATCCCCTCACGGTCATTGCCGTCCCCGGCTGTTCCGTAATTTAATTATACAATATATTCTAAATTACGCCATTTGTTGGCGTTTTTTGAGCATAAGCTTCTGTTGCTGTTGGATTGATAATGAAATGTCGCCATGGATGATTCGCTGGTGGCGTATACTTTTTAGCATTATTCCTTATCGTATCTACTTTCGACTCTAGTTGTTTGGCATCAACAATAGCAGCATTAGGTTTTGCTCTCTCATGGCAGGTGTAATCTAATATTTTTCCTTGGCATACTAAAGTGACTACATCATTTAGATCTTTGCAAACAGTAACCATCGAGTGCTGTAACCTATAGCCTTTTGTGTTTGTTTTAATTTGATAAATCACATTTTCATAGCTTATTTCTAGATTTTTTGAGATTTTCCGCTCATCTTGGTAGCTCAAAATCAGATTCATCTCTTCATCCGTTGGCAAATCCTTACGGTGTGCGTTCTCTGAACTTCTGGCTTCCACTGCAAAACGGCTATTGTGATCCTTTATATACGTCGGTAAATACGCATTAGCAGACTCTATATCGCTGATCCCAAGTAATCGCATCTCTTTCACTAATCGATCCTGCAGTGTCTGATTAGCGCGTTCTACGCGACCTTTCGCTTCAGGGCTGTGAGCGCAAATCAACTCGATACCCAGTTGGCCTGCTGCACGTCCAAATTGTGTTTCTGTGTCTTCTGAGGCTGTAGGTAGATTAATCCGGAATATACCGTGTCGATCACTGTAAGTAGCTAAAGGGATTCCATGCTCAACAATATACTTATGCATTAATTTAAAATAACCAGCGGTTGTTTCAGTGGGTTCAAAGTGCAGGCTGCATAACTGGCTGGTTGCATCGTCAATAGCGACCAATAAACAACATTTAGGTCCTCGGTCTTCGAACCAGGGGTGAGGAGAGCCATCTATTTGGGTAAGCTCACCAAAACAATCGCGACGATCTCGCTGAGGATGAATTTGGGCTTGCTTCTGACGATTTGCTTTCCAGAAGCCCCATTCAACCATCCATTGTCTCAATGTCTCTTTGCTGACTTTAATACCATGTTTTTCATAGAGCTTTTCAGCAGCAAATTTAGGTCCAAAATCATAATAATGCGTTTCTATTAATGTTTTGATTACTTCTATTTTTTCATCGCTATGCTTCCGATTACTTGGACAGCCTCGCTGTTTTGATTGTAATCCTTCTGCACCATACTGCTTATAGTTCCTTACCAAACGTTTTATTTGTCTTACCGTCAACCCAAGATGCTGCGCTGCAATCTTCTGCGTTAATCGCTTATCAATTATTTTTTCAATGATGGATAAGCGCTCTATCTCCTTTGTGCTCATCGCTAATAACCCCTTTAAGAGCATTTTCCGTCCTCGATGATATTTGCCTACTTAAAGACTAGATTCACCGAGACCAAAAGGGGACATTTCTATTTTGCCCAAAGGGGACATTTCTAAATTGCCGCTACATCAAAAGCCTGGTTATGCTTGAATTATTTACATCATGCGTTTATTATGATTGTTTTTTTGTTGGCCGGAAAATTATATGCTCATCACTCTACATAGCATCAAAGGGCTTTGCTCTCCTCCTCTGCTCGAAGTGCATCAAGATAACTACTTCAAGCTATTATCAGAGCATCCCGATGGCCTAATCTCACGCTACCATTCAATCTGTTATTCTATTATTGTAAAAAGTGAAAAAGATGTTGCTATGGCCCATATTTTAGCAATCGATCACAACTCAGACGATTTAGTAAATAATATGATCAACGCAGTTTCTAACAATTCTCAGACAAGCCGCATCATCATATACCTTGCAAGAAGCCCCTACACGTATGATGCGAATGTTGAACAACATAGACATGAGTGCACCTTAAATAAAATACCATTTGCAGCAGACGACAGTGCACATTATTTTTCAAAAGAAGACGAAATTTACACTGATTTTTTTCAGAGGAATTTTGGGTTATTCAAGCTAGAACTCTTAGATATGCCTAATGACTTCATAGTCATAGACTCCAAGAGTAAAATCCAGTTATTTTCGGATTATAAGCCCCACGATATTCTATATCACTGCGATTCCGATGAACATGATGAATACTTGCCATGGTCAGAAAGCTCCTCACCAACAATAACAAGCAAAATGAGCGATGATATTGGCTCTGAAATTGATCTGGCTCAATCAATAATTCAACCCAGCGCTTCCTCATTTTCCTTTTTTGGCGTAAAAAGAGCGTCTGATGATCGCTTTGGCTCCATCGCTCGCGCGGCATCTATGAGCTGCGTCTATCCAAGCACAAATAGTCTTCAAAATTACAGCCAGAACAATGCCATAACAACAGGCGCATTCACTCTGTGTAACTAAAGATTGGCTTAGTTATTGGGCAGCTCGATTTCAGTTGTTATGATGCTCGTTCAGCAACATAACATCGAAGGCTTTCAATCCCTTCTCGCCTTTGTCCAAGACATAGCTTACCGTATCGTTCTCATGCAATGTTTTAAAACCTTCACCCTGGATATCTTTATAATGAACAAAAATATCATCGCCTTGCTGACTTAGAATGAATCCAAATCCTTTTTTTTCATTAAACCATTTAACCTGGCCTTCTTCTCTCTGTGACATTTAGCTCTCCCTTTTAACTAATTATCTCTACCTAGGCTGTTAAAAAGCGCAGTCCTGTTGTAGATTCCATTTAATTTAAACTCACAATAGAATAGCATACCAGCTTTTTATCGAATGTTAACGATTTTTTAGATTGACAAATTCGGCATGAAAAAAATGTCCATAGGAGACGTCATGGTTAATATAAAAAAGGCATTTATAACGCTAGCGTTGGAATGCAATGTATTAAAATTTGGTGAGTTCACGTTGAAATCAGGACGTTTAAGTCCCTATTTTTTTAATGCAGGACTTTTTTATCAAGGCGATGCATTGCGTAAGATAGGCCAATTTTATGCACAAACAGTGATTAATAACCAGATTGAATTTAAACACTTATTCGGACCCGCTTATAAGGGATTGCCATTAGCCACAACCACTGCCGTCGCCTTGGCTGAAATGGGTATAGACTCCACAGTAACATTCAATCGTAAAGAAACTAAAAATCATGGTGAAGGTGGCCAATTAATTGGTGCGCCACTTACTGGTAAAACCATTATTATTGATGATGTCATTACTGCAGGAACCGCTTTTCGAGAAGCGCAGCAACTCATCCGCGACAATGGAGGGCAGTTAACTGGGGTGATAATTGCCTTAGATCGCTGTGAGCGTGGAGTGAATAATCAATCAACCCTTGCAGAAATACAACAACAAGGAATTCAAGTGTGCTCTATTATCACCCTTTTTGATGTTATTGATTATTTAAAACACCTTAACGAACACAGTAAAGTTCAACAGTTGCTGACTTATCAGGAACAATATGGTTGTTAAGGTGTTAGCTTCTAGTACAACGTTGTTGTACTAGTTAATAGGCCGCGATATCAATCGTTTTCATCTTGAATGTAACAGGCTTATTTTCCCTGAGTACGGTTAATTTAATTGATTCACCGATAGTTATCTCAGTCAGTAAATTATATAACTCATCATAATCAGCTACAGGGTGTCCATTTAACGCAATAATAATATCGCCAAGACTAACTCGTCCCCAGCGATCTTTTATTGTTCCATGCAACCCGACACGAGAGGCTGGTGTCTTCGCTATTACATCAGCAATCAATATGCCTTTTGTAACGCCCAAGTGCACTGAAACCTTCGGTTCGACACGTTGAATACCAATGCCCGCAAGTACTACCCTGCCGTTTTTTAGAATTTGAGTGACAACACGCGAAATTTCATCAGCGGGAACTGCAAAACCTACACCAGAAGATGAGCCTGACTTTGAAAAAATCAATGTATTCAAGCCAATCAATCGCCCTGAACTATCCAACAAAGGGCCACCAGAATTTCCTGGGTTAATTGAGGCATCCGTTTGTATCATATCTGGAATTGTAACCCCCCCTACTCCAGGCATTTGTCGACCAACAGCCGAGATCACACCTGTAGTTAAACTATGATCAAGACCGAAGGGATTACCTATAGCAATGGTTTTTTGTCCGACAATCAACTCAGATTTATGAGCCATTTCAAAAGGGGTGAATGATTTCAATAACGCCAGTGCTTTTGGGGATGTTAAGGCCAGTACCGCAATATCTTTACGCGGTTCAGCACCAATAACTTTAGCGGGAAAAGTCTCTTTTCCTAAGCTTACTGCTAGCTTGTCAGCACCATTAATCACGTGAAAATTCGTGACTATATGACCTTTGTTATCCCATACAATGCCGGATCCAGCTCCAGCGGGAATCTGTAGTTGTTCAGAGGCGCGATTGATTATGGTGGTCAGACGGTGAACATAAATAACCTTTGGCGATGCTTTTTGAAATACTTCGATCGTATTTCTTTCATTCGGTAATAATTTATCTAAATTCGCAGTAAAACCTGGGGTAGAAACCCAACAGATCAACAAAAAGGCTAGTAAACGTAACTTATTATTGCACATCATAATGCTCCATTGAAATTTCCACTAGAAAGACAGTCCGGTTGCATTTCTAATGTTTGCAGGACGTAATTATGCCTCAAAAATGCTCATCTTGGCAATATTAATAAATAAATGAGGGATAAATGATTAAATAAACCACTGTGAAAATAAATATAGACAAAGCAAAGTGAGATCGTGATGGGGGGGGCATAAACCCCGCGGTCGATGCCGCGGAGATGTTCAGAAAATAAAGCACTATCAATTGGTTAAATCAACTACCCTCTCCTCTACCTTATCTTTAGAGAGAGAGTCTTTCGAATCCGACTCATCGTAATCCTCTGATTCGCTATTACCCGATGAGTCGCTGTTAATATCATCCTCAACATCGGATACATTCTCTCTTGACTCGGCCTCTTCTCTAACCTGATCAGGTGAAATACCGGTGGACAATCCGAAATATTGCAATAACATTTGTAATGGCGCGGTAATGAAGCTAAATGCGCTCGTACTAGCATCGATTGTTTTCTGAGCTACATGTTCGGCATTCTCATTGTGACGGATATATATTTTCTCCAATACGCCAGTGTGCCTTTGATATACTTTATCCAGCATCTCGTTTCGCGATTTTTCCTGTTCAACCAGATGCACCAGCAGATTAGAATGTGTATCCCACATCGAAGCGCGACGTATCTGTAGCTGATGCAATTCAGTGTTATAAAAACATAACTGTTGATCTATTTCATTCCGTAACAAATCACATGCTGCTTTCCGTTCCGCTAATTGGTCACCACCAATAATCGCAGCCGACTCTTTCTCAGCGACCCGGCCATACTGCTTAATAATCGCCCATTTATGTGCCAATATACCTTCAATTCTTTCATCAAGATATTTAATGGCATCTTTATTATCACCAAGAACTTGATAATGCGCTTTAAAGCGCTTACTGCTCTCCATTTGAATGCGAAGTTTTTCTAGTTCTCTGGTTTCTTGCGCCAGCGCTCTCTCCTGGGCCCGATCGTTTAAGTCTTTATCACGACTTAACAACAGCTGGCGAATAAAAATTGATAATGCAGTCACTACACCAAAAATAGCTGTAGCAATGATCGCTATGCTCACAGGTTCCATCACCAATACTCCCTATTACAAATGAATCAATTGGGTATGAATTTCAACAGTAAAATAACGACTGAATGTTTCAAACGTATCAACATCAGGCCATTGTTCAGCTCGATCACACATACGCATCATTTCCGCCTTGAAAATAGGACGATAATATTGCTGAATGAAGGGCTTAACTTCTGACAGTTGTTTGAAGTTTTTAACCACAACAGTTGCATTTTCTGTAAGATGCGAAAGACTTACACGCTCCAATATATTGGTCAGATCAGCTTGGTCTTCTACTGTCGATTTCATCCATTTTAATAATACAGAGCGTGGTTTCACACAGATTAGCTGTTGCCCGTCCGCAAGTGAAGGCTCCATTAGGACTATTTGTGAATGAAGTTCAAACTTAAAACAACAGAGGAAATCGAGGAAACTGCCTTCGATTTCATTACGCGCGTTTTCACCAAGCCATCGGCTTATTTCGTGCCTAAACATAAAGGAAAAGTGACGTTCAATCTCATCTAAAGTTGCCTCATCATCTTCTTGTTTGCGTATGACATAAGCCGTAGTATCTGTTTGCAGTACGCTAAGATCCGGCAAATCAATATCAGGTATTTGGGAAGCTAAAAAAGTTAAGAATACTTTGGTGGGTTTTAGTATGACGATTTCCCATTGACTCTCTTGCATAATGCTCTCCTTGAATATTGTCTCATCCTGAGTACAACTGAAAAGCTAAATCAATGACCTTCGTTTTTTCAAAGGTAGACTATCAGGTTATCATTTATTTATGAAACATTGCAATATTAGTTTATATAATTTTTACAATGCATCGTGTACCGTGTTTAAAAGCCTTCCTTCTGTTTTAAATCGGTTTCGCGCTCACAAAATTGATTTGTCAGTGCTATATCTATATCCTACTGCTCTTTCTGTTGTGCATCAACTGATATGAAGCTTGTCAAAAAAACACTGCTTACACTAACTACACCGCTCATCGTTACCGCGCTAGTTCTATGGACGCTCACACAATCCATTAAACCTGAATTAGTTACTAATATACTTTTCAAACAGATTTTCGCACTAACATCTCAACCAAGCCATATTGATGGCGATATTACCTGGCAACTATTTCCAAGACCTGGCATCAAAGTAACCCATATTACAGTTGGTGAAGATAGCGGCCAGGAAAGTGTTGCTGTTTCAATTGATAATCTGCTTTTAACTTTACAGATAAAACCTCTGATTACTGGAAAACTGGTTTTTAGCAGGCTGTTTGTTGATGGTTTCAAAATTGATATCAATTCCACTGTACCCGCCAATACCTCAAACAACAATCCTGAAAAATCATTATCCGCCCTAACCCAACCAGCGCAATTTAGTATTGATAACGTTCTGTTAACGCACGGTCAAATTAACATTGTCGGACAAAATCAACGGCTGTTACTAACGGGATTACAAATTGACGCCTCACAAATGAATTTGCAACATCATACATTTCCTGTTCATTTCAAAGGCGTATTTTCAACATCGTCTACAGACTACAATCTCAATGCCAACCTCAATTTCAAGGGGTGGACTCATTTGACCGATTCTCTATTTTCAACAGCGTATCCAAGGCTAAAAGACATCCTATTGGATGGGCAATTACTTATCGAAGACTTGCATTTTAATCAATTGGAAATTGCCCAAATAAATACAAGCATTAGAACCGATCAAGAAGGATTAACACTAAGCCCCCTTAATTTATCACTGTATAACGGCAAATCAACAGGCGACTTAACGTTCAATCTTCATTCGAAAAAACTGGCCGTCAACCAGACTGCAACGGGTGTCAATGCCAATCTACTATCTAAAGCACTGCTAGGAAAAAGTCTTTTGAATGGTAACCTGGATTTCTCCATTCATGCCACAACAAGTTTACAGAACACACACTGGCGCGATCATTTGCGTGGAAATGGTAATTTAACAGTTAAGAACGGCGTTTTAAATTTTGTTGATCTTCACCAAGTAGTCGACAACATCACCAAAAAAGTTCATGTTCTCTTGCAAGATAACCTCAAAGGCGTTCCAGCTCCACAGATGAATCATTTTGCCGCTGGAATATACCAACCAGGCAAAACAACATTCCAATTACTAACTATCCAATATCAAGTGCAACAATCCATGCTACTTCATAATTCATTAACGTTACAAACGCATGAACTGCAGCTCAAAGGTAATGGCCTGGTTCATTTAAATGATTACGCCATCGCTACTAATTTAAGTGCCAAACTGAATACATCTGACATGATCATGGCTCAAATTCAGCAATCTCTTGATGGTAACTTTCCCTTCAAGATATATGGCAAACTTACAAATCCACTCGTGTCTGCCGATATGAAAAAAATATCTCCTCTCTTAACCAAATACTTGCTCAGCCAGTCTCTTGCTGAGCCAGCCATAGAATTGGAAAAAACATTGAACGATCTGCTAGTCGAATTTTAATGAACGAAAAAACGCCTGACAATAATTTCACCCAACCGTTGCTGGCATGGTTCATAAAACATGGCCGTAAAAATTTACCTTGGCAACAACCAAAAAGCCCTTACCGTGTTTGGATTTCTGAGATCATGTTGCAACAAACACAAGTAAAAACAGCAATTCCCTATTTTAATCGATTTATTGCACGGTTCCCTGATGTTAATGAATTAGCACTTACGCTGGAAGATGAAGTACTGGCACTTTGGTCTGGTCTTGGTTATTACAGTCGAGCAAGAAATCTGCATAAAACGGCAATAATAATTGCCCGAGATTTTAAAGGAAAGTTCCCTGATGACTTGCAGCAATTAGTAAAACTACCTGGCATTGGTGATTCTACTGCCGCGGCAATTGCATCATTGGCCTTTAATAAACCGGCAGCTATCCTGGATGGCAATGTCAAACGCGTTTTATGCCGTTATTTTTTAGTTGACGGTTTGAGTGAACAACGTTTGGTAAAACAAAAGCTTTGGCAGCTGGCTAATGCATGCATGCCAAAGGAGCGGTGTGATGAATACACGCAAGCGATTATGGATTTAGGTGCCACCTGTTGTAAAGTCAAGGTGCCCAAATGCCTGCTTTGTCCGCTACAAAAAACTTGCCGTGCTCATAATGAAAACCGTGTAATTGATTACCCGGCAAAAAAACCAAAAAAAACCTTGCCGATTAAACAACAACAATTCGTGCTACTTCACACCCCCGATAATTTAATTTACTTGGAAAAGAATCCTCCAGTGGGTATTTGGGGTGGTTTATGGTGTATGCCGATGGTCGATGCAAGTGAATGCCCGCGAGCCTATATTCATGATACCTACGCTTTACAAGCAGATAACATGCGGGAAATTATGTCAATTAAACATTCGTTCAGTCATTTTCATTTGCTCATTAAAGCATTATCCTTACAAACCACAATATCAGGCGAACTGCTTGCCGAATCATCTGGACGATGGTTTACTGCTGCTGAAATAGCAAACTTAGGTATAGCAAAACCAGTAAGTGTGATTATTAACTATTTTTTAAAGATGAGAGTGTAATAGGTGTCTCCTTGCCACACTCCCCTGATTACGACTTCTTCTAGTATGGGCCACTATTTGGACCAGGATGATTCACTCGTGATTTAAGCCCCAACTTGAGAAACACTATGAGTATTGTCGCTATTCTTATATTCAGTTTTATTGGCCTGTTTTGGGCTGCTAATCACCTCGTCATTGGCGCTGTGGGTATTGCCAATTCGTATCGTATCCCACCACTTATTATCGGCCTGACAATTGTCGCTATCGGTACATCAACGCCTGAAATCGTGGTGGGAATAACCGCTGCATTGGATGGACGCAATGAGCTGGCTATCGGAAATGCCATTGGTTCAAACATTGCCAATATCGGGTTGATTCTGGGTGTAATTATCTTGATGCGGCCCTTGGCAATTCGCTCCTCGATTTTGCGCCGTGAATACCCTCTCCTTTTTCTGATTATGCTATTCACTTACTCCTTGATGATTGACGGTTATTTAAGTGTGACTGATGGCTGTTTACTGTTATTAATCTGTCTTGCAGTAGTTGGTTATTTTATTAAGCTAGCAAGACGCTCTGCTAATGATATCTACGCCCGCGAGTTTCAGCAGATGTTAAAAGGCAACCGTTCCCCAATAACCAATTGGGTTAGTCTTTGTTTGGGATTAATTATTCTGCCATTGAGCTCACATTTTCTAGTCAATAGCGTTGTTAAAATTACAGCTTGGTTAGGTATCAGTGATTTAATAATGGGTCTAACCGTTATCGCAATAGGAACCAGTCTGCCTCAGTTAGCAACCTCCGTTCTGGCTGTACTTAAAGGTCAGGATGACATCGCTGTTGGTAATATAATTGGCTCCAACATATTTAACCTGCTTCTGGTTCTGGCGTTCCCCGCTATTATAAACCCATCAGTAGTTAATCATGCCATTTTATGGCGAGATATCCCGGTTATGTTTGTGATCACGACTATTCTTTTGTTGATCAGCTATCGCTATAACAAAAAAATATCACGCTGGCACGGCGGATTACTGTTGCTTATTTATTGCTGCTATATAGTCTCGCTGATCGTTAATGCTGCTTATAAATAGACGTTTCATCGCGCGACTTGATGTGAGCAAAACCATTCAACAGCTCTACTGAAAAAACTTATGGACAATGTATCACTACGAAGATCAGCACCATTGTAATGAAATTTGCAGGGTAATTTATACAAAACAGGCCAGTCACCGTCGCTGTAATGCAACGACGGTGACTGGCCTCGATGGAATTAATTGGAAGAGTCGTGCTTATAATTTATTTCCGTTCCAGCACCTGTGGGTAACACAGTGATATTCAGTATTTTCCAGGAACCATCTTCCCAGATCAAACGATATTCAACTGGTGTTTTTGCACCATCTTTGGCCGTTAAGGTACCCGTAACTGTTCCGACGTTGTTGTTAATTTCCCGGTTATTAAAAAACGAACTTTCATTATTTTTTAATGAAGGATACTGGTCGATAAATTGTTTAAATTTAGCCGGAGGAGTAGCTTTTTGGAAATCTTTGGAGGTGTACGAATACGCCTTTTCAATGTTTCCAGACCGCAATGCCGCCAATTGATTACTCACAGAACCAACCACGCCACTCGTTATGTATAATGTGATAGCAAAAATAGTCCCAAAAAAAACGAGTACCCAGGCTATTAATGAACCAATTACCAGCATTGCCTTTGCAATTGATGATGGAGATTTTATTAATTTCAGTCGCTTTCCTTCGCTATCTTCAAACTTATTAGTAACAATCAAAATCAAGTCGACTAGAAACCAAATTCCCAAGCCACCTCCTGTCAAAAACATCAACAATCCTGTGCCAAATTTGCCGACATAAAAACGGTGGATCCCAAACATCCCCAAAAACAAACAGAGTAACAGGGTAACAAGAGGTGATTTCGCACTATTTTCTGCTACCGGTGACATGCTCTTTTGAGACGTTTTGTCGCCTTGGGATTCCAAACCAATTTTAGCACCACAATTTGTACAAAATTGATCGGCTGACTCCAGGCTATTTCCACACTGCGTGCAAACTTTAGACGTTAACATATCCTTATTCTCCTATTATGTGAGTAACCTATTCCCTTTTTTATTTACTGCTAACTGCGTCCACCAATTGTCACAAAAAATAAATCTCGACCATTCACCAATAACTTCGCACCCCGATAAAAAATCACCATAAACCTGCAACCCAAGTACGTACTATGCGCACCTAATGTCGCAAAATTTTTACCGCAGCAATTGCATCCGTTTGCCCCGCTTTTGCAGCACAGTTGATCCAATGCCAGGCTTGTTTTCTATCCTCAATAACACCTTGACCATAATAATACATATAACCAATAGCATACTGCGCATCTGGATTACCTTTTTCAGCCTCAGGTTTCAAACGAATAAACGCCTGGCGATAATCCTGAATTTGAAAACTTCTAATCCCTTCTTGCAAGTTTAGTTGGCCAACTGCACAGCCACCCAGAAAAGGAATAACACCCATGAAAATAAACACCATTTTTCTAAAAAACATTAAGTCTATTCTCCAATTAAAGGCTTAGCTACGGGTTCAAATATTAGGTCACTATTAGGAAAGCTCAAACTCTCGAGCGAACCATCACGTATAACAAAGACACCATCCGTGGTGATACGTTTGATAATTACATTTCCAGGCAATGTATCGCCCACATAGTAGATTTTTTCCTGCCCACCCTCACTGATAATAACATGTGAATCTTGTTCATCATCAGCGAAAATAATACCAACCATATCCAGATTAAGCTTTGATTGCTTGACTGAGGCATCCTTCAAATTTTCTGGCACATAGTCCCCAAAAAAAATCGTATTCAGACCAGCATCGGCCAGAGCGCCCTTCATTGCTCTTTTTTCTTCAACAATCTTGATACCTTGCTGCGTTGCCATTTTGCCCGGTGAAAAAAATGAGAGTGCAACTACTGAAAGTTGCCATAGAATAAGCATCGCAAGACAAAGACCAATAATCATAGGTGCCAGGGGTTTTGATAGAACCATTTTAACTTCAGCATACATTGAACATGTTCCTTAGAGTACGCACGACTATTATTATATTAAAACCATAAAATAACGTGGATGAGCCACTGCTATGGGAAATACATGACAAATTACACCCAAGGCACTACCAAATGCATTGATAATATCATCCAATTCTTCTTCAAGTAACAAACTGCTCACATAACATTCATACAAGGGATGAATCCCAAGAACAAATGATTATCATATACGAGCGTATACATTCGCACCATGGGTTAGCAGGGATGCAAATTTAACGTTGCATCATAAAATACCAGTGCCACCTAAACAAGCATCGTAGAAATCAGTCTTCTTTGCCATTTTTTTAACTCGTATAATGGCGTTGTCCACTATTGCATAATCGACTACTTGCCTCGGCATGCATCCCTCACTAAAATGAATTTTATTTTATTTATCGGCATATTTAAAATAGTCTTTAAATTTTAGTTAGTTAACTGCCATATTTGAAAAGGGATTTCCATGGATAGTAAACATTTCAACACCCGCGCCATTCACGCAGGTCAAGAGCCTGATCCAACTACTGGTGCCGTCATGACACCTATCTACGCCACATCGACCTATAGGCAGACATCACCGGGCGTGCATCAGGGTTATGAATATTCACGTACACAAAACCCCACCCGCACAGCTTATGAAGCGTGTATTGCAAATCTTGAATCTGGCACACGCGGATTTGCCTTTGCCTCAGGCATGGCAGCCATAAATACAGTTGTTGATGTGTTAAACGCAGGTGAGCATGTCATTGCTATGGACGATCTCTACGGCGGAACTTATCGTTTATTTGATAAAGTAAAAACCCGAAGTGCGAACCTGTCTTTTACGTTTGTTGATATGACAAACCCGGAAAATATTGAAGCAGCAATTCGCCCCGAAACTCGCATGCTCTGGGTAGAGACCCCATCGAACCCCATGCTTAAACTGGCTGATTTGCGCAAAATTGCGCTGATTGCCAAACGCCATAAACTAATCAGCGTTGTCGACAATACGTTTGCTACCCCCTGGATTCAACGCCCACTTGAGTTAGGTTTTGATCTTGTTCTGCATTCAGCGACTAAATATTTGAATGGTCACTCTGATGTGATCAGTGGTGCCGTTGTCGTTGGTGATAATTTAGAGCTAGTCGAAAAAATCGTTTTTTTGCAAAATTCATGTGGTGGAATTGCGGGTCCATTTGACAGTTTTTTAGTGTTACGCAGTTTAAAAACACTGGCGCTGCGGATGCAACGGCACTGTGAAAATGCAAAAGAGCTTGCACACTGGCTTGAAAAGCACCCCCGTATTCAACATGTTATCTACCCAGGCCTTATATCTCATCCACAACATCTGTTGGCCAAAGAGCAAATGCGCGATTTTGGCGGTATGATTTCAATGGTGATCAACGGCAATCTGGAGCAAACAAAAAAGTTCTTATCGCACTGCAAAGTATTTACTTTGGCAGAAAGCCTGGGCGGTGTTGAAAGTCTAATAGAACACCCTGCCATCATGACCCATGCATCAATCCCTGCTGAAAAACGTAAAGCGTTAGGAATAGTCGATGGCTTTGTCCGCTTGTCCGTGGGCATTGAACATATTGACGATTTGAAGGCTGATCTGAATCATGCTTTGAAAATGACGTCCTGATTGATCAACGATGAATACTTGAATAAGGCCAAACCGATACCTTACTCAATGTAGGTTGGGTCATGACCCAACCTACCGATAAAAATCACGATACCAGTTCACAAAACGAGTAACACCCTCATTGATATTAATTTGCGGCAGATATCCTAAATCGTCTTCCAGTCTATTGGTCGCCGCATGCGTCGAGAGCACATCGCCATCCTGCATGGGTAAAAATTCTTTGATAGCCTGCTTGCCGGTTGCCGTTTCAATAGCGTCAATATAATCCATCAGGCTTACTGGATTCCCGCAACCTATGTTGTAAATTCGATAGGGTGCAGAACTGCTCCCCGGATCAGGCAGCGCGGCAGACCATGTGGGATTTACGGTCGCGGGTTTGTCAATGGCAAGTGATATTCCAGCAACTATATCATCAATGTAGGTGAAATCGCGCTGCATGTGGCCGTGGTTGTACACCTTGATGGGAATGCCATTCAAAATGTCGTGTGTAAACGAGAAAAACGCCATATCAGGTCGACCCCAGGGGCCATAAACCGTAAAAAATCGCAGTCCGGTGGTGGGTAGCGCAAATAAATGTGAGTAAGAATGAGCGATTAATTCATTGGCTTTTTTGGTCGCCGCATAAATGGAAAATGGATGATTGGTGCCATGACTTTCCTGATAAGGTTGGACGCTGTTAGCGCCATAAACCGAACTGGTTGACGCATAGACAAAATGTTCGACTTGATTATGACGGCAGGCTTCAATCATATTGGTAAAGCCAACAACATTCGATTGCACGTAGGCATGTGGATTTTGTAATGAATAACGAACACCTGCCTGCGCGGCCAAATTTACCACGCGCTGAGGTTTGTGCTTGGCAAAAATTTCATTTATTTTTGGTTCATCACAGATATCGGCATGATAGAAGGTGAAATTAGGGTAGGCTTGTAGTTGCTCAAGCCGAGCTTGCTTTAAACGCACATCGTAATAATCATTAAGATTATCAACGCCGACGACCGTATCGCCCTGATCCAAGCGTTTTCTAGCGAGGTGGTAACCGATGAACCCTGCACTTCCAGTCACTAATAAACGCATCATCAACCCCAAATTCGCAAACCAGTAATTATACGCCCTATCAAATGCAGTGCAAACTGCTACTCAAATGTTAAGGATAAAATGAGAGAAGGAGCTTCATAGCATGAATAACCACACTCTTCTTATGGCATTTTTTTTAGTTTATTATATTTACCATCATATTGAATCTTGGCGTGGATTGTCGCGATGTGGTATTTTGAACAATTAGAAATATCGCTAACGTCTCAATAAGTCACGAAGAGTCAGGTAGGTAGGCGCTAAATGATGTGCAGCCCAAGAAGATGATCGGGATTGATCCGCTGTTGGGCTTCGCAAGTTCAGCACCAACCTACATAACTGCGTTCAGAATGACGTTTTCCTGAGTTATTGAGAAATTACAATTATCGCAGGTAACCCAATGAACTCTATACAAAAAATAATTGAGCAACATTTCGAACAACGCCAACAGCTTTCGCCAGAAAACGCTCCAGCTGAAATTATAAGCGCGGTCGAGGAAGTGATTACTGGCCTTGATCAGGGCCATCTACGTGTCGCTGAAAAAATTGATGGTGAATGGACAGTACACCAATGGATAAAAAAAGCAGTACTTCTTTCCTTTAGACTTTATCCTAATCAAATTATGGATGCGGGGTTCTGTCAGTTTTATGACAAAGTTCCTCTTAAATTTAATGGACTACAAGAAAGTGATTTTAGCCAAATGGGTGTACGGGTAGTGCCGCATGCGATTGTTCGCCGTGGTGCTTTTATTGGGAAAAATACAGTGTTGATGCCTTCCTATGTCAATCTGGGCGCCTATATCGATGAGGGCGTGATGGTGGATACCTGGGCGACGGTTGGGTCATGCGCGCAAATTGGCAAAAACGTACATCTCTCTGGTGGCGTTGGCATTGGTGGCGTTTTGGAGCCGTTACAAGCAAACCCCACTATCATTGAAGATAACTGTTTCATCGGTGCACGTTCCGAAGTGGTTGAAGGCGTTATTGTCGAACAAGGTTCTGTACTATCTATGGGCGTTTATCTTGGCCAAAGCACCCGAATTTACAACCGCATGACGGGCGAAATAACGTATGGCCGCATTCCCGCAGGATCAGTCGTAGTTGCTGGTAATCTGCCTAGCAACGATGGTAAATACAGTCTTTACTGTGCGGTTATCGTCAAACAAGTTGATGAAAAAACACGGGCTAAAGTCAGTATTAATGAACTGCTGCGCGATATACCGAAGGATTTATAACAATGAACATTATTGAAGCGTTGCTGGCGAACCTTATCAAGTATCAATCAATAACCCCTGACGATGCAGGTTGTCAGGAGCATATGATTGCATACTTAGAGCAACTTGGTTTTGACTGTCAACGCTTTAATAATGGGCCTGTCGCCAATTTTTTCGCAAGTATGGGTAAAGGCGCCCCGCTGCTGGTATTTGCCGGTCATACTGATGTGGTGCCTGTTGGTGATCTAAGAAAATGGCACACCGATCCCTTTAAGTTACATGAAGATAACGGCATGTTATATGGTCGTGGCAGCGCCGATATGAAAGGCAGTCTGGCCTGTATGCTGGTTGCCGCATCTCGTTTTGTGAAAGCCCATCCGCAATTTACCGGCAGCCTGGGTTTTCTTATCACCAGCGGCGAGGAAGGTGATGATTTCGATTTGGGCACTCCTTATGTGATGGAGAAATTGCATCAACAAGGGATTAAACCGGATTTTTGTATCGTCGGCGAACCATCAAGCAGCAACCGCGTTGGTGATGTGATTAAAATTGGGCGCCGTGGTTCGTTAACAGGAAAACTAACGCTGCATGGTAAGCAAGGGCATGTTGCCTACCCGCATTTGGCTATTAATCCCATTCACCAGATAAGTCCCGCTTTAACGCAGTTGACTGCAACGCATTGGGATGAAGGCAATGCCTATTTTCCACCGACCTCACTGCAAATCACCCACATTCAAGCCGGTGGGCAAGCGGGGAATATCATCCCGGGTGACTTAACCCTGCACTTTAACGTTCGTTTTTCTCCCGAGCTGACCGCTAGCGCATTAAAACAGAGCGTGCAGGCTTGTTTCAAGCAGCATGGTTTAAACCCTGAAATAGAATGGCGTTTGAATGGCGAACCGTTTTTAACGCAGAAAGGTCGTTTGCTCAAAAGCAGTATCAGCATTATCAAAGAACAAACAGGAAAAGCGCCTGAGCTATCGACCAGTGGCGGCACATCGGACGGCCGGTTTATCGCGCCCTATGGTGTGGAGGTTATCGAGCTTGGGCCGGTGAATGCGACCATCCATCAAGTCAATGAATGTGTCGCATCCGCGGATCTAACCCGGTTAACTGAAATTTATTATGCGCTATGTGAAAAACTTTTAACTTGAACTAAGCACCTACCGCAGTCGCTTCAAGCTCAACATCATTCTGGTTCCCTGCCTTCTCATCCACAACTTTGGCCACACAAGCGTCGGACCAGACGTTCAATGCCGTTTCCAGCATGTCGATAAGGCTGTAGAACGGCAGGATAATCCCCATCAACGTAATCGGTACATTCATGCTTGCAAGCAAGCTGGCGCTTAAGAAGAAACAGCCCATGGGCACACCGGCATTGCCAATGGCGGCAACGGTCGCGACGATGATCCATAACCCCATGGAAGCCAGCGACACATGTATCCCATTGTTTTGCATCAGATAAATCACAGTTGTGAATATAAACGCGGCACAGCCATTCATATTAATACTGGTGCAAAGTGGCAATACAAAACGACTTATCTGCGGTTTAACTCCTAAGTTTTTTTCGATGGTTTCCATGGTAACTGGCAACGTGCCGACTGATGATTTGGAAAAAAATGCCAGGGACAAGGCCGGCAACATCCCTTTCATAGCAATGAATGGACGAATACCCTGAAATTTCAACCACAACGGTAGAATAATAAATCCTTGCACCAGATTGGCTAATACAATAATCAGTAAATACTCCCCGATTCCCTTGATTGCTATACCACTGCGCAATTGCACAACCGTCGTGGTAATAAAACCAAATAAACCGATAGGAATAATGGCAATGACCCAGTTTGTTATCACCATAAACAAGCCATGTGCACCGCGGAAAAACTGGGTGATGGTTTGTCTGGCTTCATTGTCTGGAATAAATCGGATAGCAATACCGACCACAATCCCTAAAAACAAAACGCTTAACACTTGTTGTTCGAGAAAGGGGGAGAAAATTGTCGATGGAATAAGACCAGTAATATGTTGTAAATAATCGACGTTACTCGCGGGCAATGCCGTTGTATCCGTAACTGCCGTCACCATACCGGGATTAATCAGCATATAAAGAAGGCAACTAATGCCCGCGGCCAGTAAAGTAGTACCCAAGGTATAAGTCATGGTGCGCCGCCATACGGTGCGCATTGAGCCATCTGAACGATAACCTGATAACGTCACAATGATCGAGAGCGCGATAATCGGTAAGCTGATGCACTTGAAAATTTTAATAAACACATCAGCGATAAACAATCCCGTTGTTTTTAACAGACTAATATCAGACATCCCGCTAACGATGCCTAACAGTATCATCACGGCATATAATACTGGTGTACTAAGCCAAATTTTACTTCTTCGCGAAGTTGCATGTTTTGCACACATGGTAAGCCCTTATGAAATAATGAAAAAAAATAGGAAACAAGGAAATATTATTGTTTTAGCAACAACATGAATGCAAAAGAGATGAAGAGAAGATGAGCGCTGTTATATCATTCGGACTAGTCATATAGGAATTTATCATACACACCTGTATTTAATTTACACATACAGAACGAATATTAACATGTATATTTTTTTATTTCAAGAAGAAATCCGATACTTTTTTAAATTATGGCTTATTTATATCGCCCTTTTCACCAGCAACTGCATCATGCGCTTTATCTTGTGTTTTATTGATGGTTTCTTCAAATCTACTTTTAAAAAGCATACTGCGATTTTTAGCATGATTCTTACTAGCATGGTAAACCAAAAAAATAATCCCAATAACGGAAAGTATTAGCCCTATGGTTTTTAATATATCTTTAACTTGAACACCACTTGTTAATTGCTTATCTTGACGCGCCGCATTAATTTGCTTATCCCACGAATTATGAAAATGCTTTAAATTCTCAGGTGCTTTAGGTGATACTAGATACCCGTTTAAATCCTGGCTTAATGAACTATATAATTTCATTTGTTTTGACTCTGGATTAAGCGCAGCATCGGCGGGCTTCAACCGTTCAAGAAGGTCTCGAAGATCCTTTTCCCAGAATATTTTAAAAACCGGTGAATTAGCTGGTAGCACATCAGTTAGCTTGCCAGACTTTCCTTTCAGAGCCTCATCTATCATGTTAAGCCCTCTTTTCATATACTTATATTTTAGATCAAGATCAGCTCCTGATAATGCAATAGCTTCAAGAATAACCACCCCCACCTCAGGGTGGTGGCGCGCGACAAACGCCAGGACATTATCGTCATATTTAGTCCTTTGAAATAAAACCTGTTCAAGCTGATTAGCTGGCGTTCTATCAAGAATAACTGCCACCGTCTTCGGGTGATATTTCGCGGCAAGCATCAGGGCATTCTCGCCACCATCTATAGTCGTTTGCGTTAAAACCTCTTCAAGCATATTGGCTGGCGTTCTATCAAGAATAACTGCCACAGTTTCCGGGTCAGATTTCACAGCACGCATCAGGGCATTATAGCCAAATTGATCCCTTTGCAATGGCTGCTGTTTTGGTTTTGGTTTTGGTTTTGGTTTTGGTTTTGGCTGTGGCCGTGTACGTGTAGGATTTCCCATCTCATCCATATTTCCGTTATCATATTGGGGGCGCTTTTCTTTATCAGATAAAATATCATAAGCACCAGAATACTTCTTGAATTTTTCCTCCGCCGCTTCTTGCTGTTCCTTGGGCTCATTTATGTGCTTATCAGGATGCCATTTCATCGCCAATCTACGAAAAGCCTTTTTAATCTCATCTTCCGTAGCGTTCTCAGCGACACCTAATGTTTCATAATGTTTCTTAGCCATGGCACATGCACCCCTTTTTATAAAGCAAACCAAGCCTTTATCTCAGTATAGATGCTGTCTAAAATAACACCAACTCTATGGGCAACACGCAATAAAACCTGTTCAAATCTATTAGCTGGGATTCCATCAAGAATAACTGCCACTGCCTCCGGTTGATTAAGCACGGCAAGCATCAGAACTTCAGGTATTCCCCTGTTTTTAGATATGGACTTATTGCAGTAAAATGTTCCCGAGTTAAATTCTTTACTAGCTGCGACAGCTGATATTTAAAAAGTGAGCAAGTCCATTGTGTCATATATAAATGCAACACAATGAACTTTTGACTCTCTCAGTATGATGTCCGACAAATCAAGGCAGGATCATCATTGGCCAGCCAATACCATTACTAGCGACGCATTGGCGCTAATAATGGCAGATAGGAGTCACATGCTTCACTATCAGAATCATCACTTTTTTCATCAATGCTATTTTTCTGCTCTGTTATCTTGATCTGAAGTTCTGCTAGAGGTGATTTGATCGCCACTGATTTTAATAGTTCCAGTAAGTTTTCAACCTGACGTATTGCATCACCTTTATAGCTAGCTTCATAAGTTGGATTTTGGCGTAATGCACTGATATTGGTAATGGTATTTGTAGATAGCGATGGGTATTTATTTTTAATATTGAGTAAAATTTGCCAGTCATCATCACTTATTTTGCTGAAATGTTTTTTGCACTCAAAAGATATGCATGCTCCACAAAATGACATTATTGTTATTACAAAAAAACATGCCATAACTATTTCTAATGAATCCCCCCTATTAAAAGGCTTGTTATCATGTGGTTCATCGGGGAACTTGATGATCTGTGAAAGCAATAAAAGGCCGGGGATTTTCGGGAGCATAAATTTTATAGTAGTATTTATAGCAGTAATTATATATCCATTACATCCGTTAAAAAACGCAAATCCTTTGTCGTGAAAATTGTATTTATTTACTCTAGGCTTAACTCTTACAAGCATCTCTTGTAGCTCATTAATATCATCCTTTAGCTCTAGATAATTTAATTTTGAGTTAAAAATAGAATAAATTGTTTTAGATGTTATGGAAAGTTTCGAAATATCGCATTGATCAAGATATTGGAGTAAATGGGTTCTAAGTCCTGGTGTTGCAATTAAATTCTCTAGCGTTGATGGCATAAAATTTTTCCACGTATTTAAATATTAGGTTTTGACCGGTTAGTCTGTACAAAATGGTCGTTATATATTCGTACCGTAGGTTGGCGCTGAGCACAGCGAAGCCCAACAATCATGGCATGGGAATCGCCCTTGTTGGGCTTCGCTACCGCTCTGCGCCAACCTACAACAACAGGTCAAAACTAAATGGAAGCGGAAATTAAGGCGGATTTACAGCCATTACATCTCGTAACAACACGCTCTAAGAATTTATCTAACTAATTGCAACGTCAGCTGTTAAACAAGCTTGCATCTGTTTTAAACGAACAATGTTTTGATACGCCTGTTCAATACGGGATATCTCGACGACATTGGTTTTGACCAAATGCTCAATGCGATCCACAACTTCAGTTGCGGTGATTTTTCCCAGCTGATTGCCAAAAATTACCATGTCAGCGCCAGCATTTATGGTTAAACTGAGAGCCTCATCAATGGAATAATGTTTGCTTATCGCCTGCATTTGCAAGTCATCGCTTACGATTACGCCGTCATAACCTATTTTATGTCGTAATAAACCGGTAAGAATCGGATAGGACAATGTCGCAGGAACACCGCTGGCATCTAAATGACGGTTGATTACATGAGCTGTCATCACCATCACAGCCGTATCTTTATCCTGCAACAACGTGGCATAAGGTTCAAGTTCACTAGGTTGGAAACTTTCTGTTACGTCGACAAAACCTTCATGCGTATCACCAGCGGCACTGCCATGACCTGGGAAGTGTTTATACGCCGCTGCAAGACCTTTATGGTTAAATGCCTTTACAAATTGCCTGGCCGCCCGTACTACTTGCTTTGGTTGTGATGAAAAACTTCGTCCCAGTCGGCCAATAATTCCTTGGTTTGCTGTTAAATCAAGATCAACCACGGGTGAAAAATTAAGATTGAAGCCAAGACTATCGAGCGTAACGGCCATTTTTTCAGCTTCCGCATACAATGCGTCATCAGAAAGCAAAGCCTGATCGCAAGGCTTCATAGTCGTCATGCATCCTTCTATTTTACTCAGACGATCAACAGCACCACCCTCATAATCGATAGCAATAAATAAAGGTAATCTATCGTGATCGCTACCAGCCATATCGTTGTAGTGATTTAACTGCTTGGTCAATGTGCGAATTTGTTCACGATTCTTTAGATTCTTGCCATAACAATTGGCTGGCATATCAAAATCAAATAACAACACGCCACCAAGCCCGTCTTCCTTTAACCATTTGACCACTGGACTGTTGTCATCTATCTCACAACCAGAAAAGCCCATAATCAACATTTGGCCAATTTTATTTCGTAAACTAATCAATTCAGGCATCTCCGGGCAGAAAGAATAAATTAAAAATTCTGGATTCGAATCATACACAAAGCGGCGCCGGAGCGCCACGATGCTTTGCGATGTGGGTTACTGCGGTTTAACTGGAGGTATGCTGGCTGTATCACATTTACAATCATTAGTACCTTCTGGCGGAAATGGCACACCAGAAAACTCACGAGGATAACAGATCGTAATATTCCAAGCGGTTTCACCCTTTTTTATTTCCTCTGGCATGGTCCAGTAATGTTCAGCATCATAAGTTTTTCCCGCATCATGCTCCCAAAATACAGGCGTAAATTGTGCCTGAAACTTGAGTTTTTGTTGCGGTTCACAGCTAAACGCTTGCCTTGCCCACGAGGATTCAGAAGGAATAAGCACCGTAACTACTTGCTTGTCATTCGATGCATCAAAGACATTAACGGTCACATTATACTTTGTCCAACAGCTGTCTTTCACCATGGTAATGAAACACGGGAATGCGTAAGCCTGGACAGAAACAGAGACGCCAATCAATAATCCTAGAATTCTGTTCATCATTTCACATCCTTTTGTTTATTAGTTTAAGTATAAACAACTTGTACTGATTTGATAAACCAGTTGCCTCATAAGTAAATGTTACCCAAGGGTCTTTTCGTTGCCTCATAACTCATGTTACCGAACTGAGACTTGATTAACATAAATATCCTCTATAAATATCCTAGCGGGGTGAAGGGGCCGGTAATGAGGCCCCTTCGTTTATATCCTCACGGTCATCGCCGTCCCCGGCTGCACCGTATGTTTAAATATAGCGCATTTTTGAATCGGTTTTGATATTTACCAATGAAAAAATTCGTTTTAATTTTTTTTGGATCGTTTTCTGTAGCATAAACGGGTTCAGTTGATTGTAAGCTTCTGTTAGTTCTTTTTTCTTGTCCTCACTGATATGTTCTGACTTAATTAAGCGTTGATAAGGTGTTTCTGGCTTGCTATGTTTCCTTATAATTTTGGCTTGAACCCTCTGTTTTTCAATAAGTTTAAAGTTGGGAAGAAAAAAATTATTCATTTGGGACACTTCATTTTTATAAAGGTCATTCATCAACTCAACAAGGGCTTCATTATCAAGGCGAGAATAACCCATTAATTGCCTTACATGAGTCCAATTTTTTTGCTCAACATGGGCATTATCATCACTATGATAAGGCCTAGAACGAGTAAAATGGATCCTATGAGCACCTGCCTCGTTCGAAAAATAATGCATTAAATGCCAATTGAGAAATTCAGAGCCATTATCACAATCAAATCCCAAAATAAGAAAAGGTAAGTTCTCTTCAATATCTTTTATCTGCGATACCACGCCAGTAGCCCCTTTGTTCCAAACGGCTCTAAGCTCAGTCCATCCGCAGTTTATATCGGTCATCGTTAGACTCCATACAAAGCTGCCATTCAGGGATGACCCACAGTGAGCCACCGTATCCGCTTCTAGATAGCCAGGCCTGTCTTCATCCCACTGATTTGTTTTTACTGGAATATGTTTTTTTAATATACTGCCAGGCTTTGTGCCACCGTATGAACGTTTATATTTCACGCGCAATGGGATGAGCAATCGGTCGATGGTTGCAGCGCTCATCGATAATAAACCCTCATATACCCCGGGATCTAATGCACCATAAGCCTCACCATAATAAGGCAACCAAAGCGGCAAGGCCATTTTCAATCGTTTTCCACAAAGTTGGTCGCTTAATAGCCAAATCCGCTTTAATGGCTCCAGATAAAGATTTTCTGGATATATGCTAGGCCTACCTGTCTTTATTTTACGTTTCTGCTTCTTTGGGACAGCATTCAGCAATCGAATAGCATGCTTCTTGTGATAGCCACTCGATTCACATAATTCTTGCAGGATGATGCCTTTATCACGCTTTCCTGCAGCATGGTAACGTTTAGACAAATTTTTTAAGTAAAGCTCCATCGATAACTTCCCCATAAAAAATGTCCCTTATTATTATTTTTCTTCGGTAACATAAGTTATGAGGCAACGAATCTAAAATTTCCTGTTTTCGGTAACATTTCTTTTGAGGCAACTCGTAAATAAATTCAGGATTGATTTTTAACCCGTTCAGGTATATTCTTGCGCACTTGGGAGAGGTGGCCGAGTGGCTGAAGGCGCACGCCTGGAAAGTGTGTATACGGAAACGTATCGAGGGTTCGAATCCCTCTCTCTCCGCCAAACGCTAACATCATGCCTGTTATACCGCTCACATGGTATAAACCATACTATCTCTATTATAAATTTATTATTGAATTTATATATAAAAAATATAGACAAAAAATAAAATTATTATACAATTCGCGCCAGCACCTTATTTCATATAATTCGAGGGACAAACAGTTAGTGACTAATCCAAATACAATGAATAACAAACCAATTCATGATGGAGAGTTTCAGCGTGCCCTTAAAACCCGGCATGTCCAACTGATTGCTTTAGGTGGAATTATCGGATCTGGCTATTTTCTCGGAACAGGTGCCGTAATTAGTCAAGTCGGACCCTCTGTTTTTCTGGCTTATATCCTCGGTGGCCTAATCATCTATTTGACCATGCTGTGCATGGGTGAGCTCGCCGTTGCCATTCCGATTTCAGGCTCCTTCATTAATTATACTGCCGACTTCATTTCTCCCTCCCTCGCCTGCGGGGTTGGTTGGTCATATTGGATCAGTTGGGTCGCCTATATACCTGCCGAATGCGTCGCTGGTGGGATTATCATGGAACATTTTACAGGCGTAAATGGCTATGTTTGGGCCGTTTGTTTTGGTTGCTTGATTACCTATATTAATATTGCCAAAGTCGGTACCTTTGGTGAAATTGAATTTTGGTTAGCTATCGTCAAAATCCTCGCATTATTTGGTTTTACCATTCTTGCCTTGTTAATCTTCTTTGGTGTTATTCATGGCGACCAACCTGCGGGTATGATTGGCGGAAAATATATCTTTGATCAAGGCGGTTTATTTCCAAATGGTGGTATGGCTCTGCTTACAGCAATGGTGCTGCTCTTGGTCAATTATCAGGGTTCTGAAATCATTGGCCTTGCCGCCGGCGAGTCGATTGACCCGGCTCGTATGATTCCAAGTGCTATCCGCAATGTTACTTTCCGTATTCTCTTCATTTATATTATCCCGGTATTTTGTCTAGTATTAATTTTCCCGTGGCAAAAGGCAGGGCTTGCTAACTCTGTATTTGCCGATGCACTCAATTTGTATGGTTTAAAATGGGCAGGCGTTGTCACAAGTTTTGTCACCCTGACGGCTACTTTATCCTGTTCAAATTCTGGTGTGTATGGGATTGTGCGTTCATTGCATGCGTTAGCACGCAACGGCATGGCTCCCGCCCGATTAGCGAAACTTAACCATAATGCAGTACCGCAAAATGCAGGTATCGTAACGTTGGTTTCAATATGGATTTTGTTGCTTGCTGGATTTTTCTTTGGTCAAACCATGTTGTATATCGCGCTATTGCTGGTATCGGGATTTACCGGTGCAATTGCCTGGATATCGCTTTGCTGGGCGCAAATTAATTTTCGACGCCGTTTGTACAAAGCGGGCTATACAACCGATAATCTACGCTACAAGACACCAGGCTCTCCCTATACCGGCATAGTCGCTATCGTATTAATGGTAGGTTGTTTGGTGTTTCTTTTTCTGAATCAAGATCCTACCTATAAAATAGCGTTTACCATTGGCTTCATCACCCTGTTTATACCCATTGCAATTTATAAATATTTTGACTTGGATAAAAAACGCCAACTTGGATTACTCAATAACAAACACATTCAATTTTCAGATATCTTTCCAAAGCGGAATTGACTAGTACCGTTTTCATTGTTTCCCTGTACAAAATGGTTATTATTTATTCGAACAGTAGGTTGGCGCTGAGCGGTAGCGAAGCCCAACAGTCGTGGCACGCGAGCCTCCCTTGTTGGGCTTCGCTACCGCTCAGCACCAACCTACAACAACCTGTCAAACTAAATAGAAACGGTACCTCGGGTCTGTAGCCGTTGTAGCCTAAATTTGACGCCGTCATAATCCAGGCTACAAGAGCAGTTTTTAACTGAATTTAATTGCCATAGCGTTTTTGATTACTCCGAAATTGTCTTGCGGTTCATCTTTAGAATTTTGAAAAAAGCGATGTGTTAATCCCCTTAATATCTTTTGTAACTCTATATCGGACTTATATTGAGCTGCATCAGTTTCATTATGGTAATTCCTGAGAGTAACAAGTTCAGTGTATTTTCTAAGAAGCTCATCTTGCTCTTTTTTTTGAATTTTATAACTTACTAGCGTGAATAATAAGGTTAATCCTGCGATTAGATTACACTCTGCGTCATAGGCAAGGAAAGTTACCGAAAGTCCGAGCACTAAATTAAACTCCGCTTTGGGAATGTATCTTAATGGTTTCTTGTAGAGTGAAAGTCTTGATTCCGAACAATGCTTTGATTCTGTTGGCATATGTCCTCCATCTCATGGTGGCTATTAGTTTTTTAAAAAACTATTGTCAACAAGAACCATCTTGACAGGCATCCTTAGTGATATTCAAGAACTATTTGAAAAATCCATAAACGATCAATCAAACATTCAAACTAAAACGCTTAAAAAAAGCCATATACAGTGGCCTTACAACAGAAAAATTACGTCAGATTAACGTTAGAAACCTGTTATTTTCACTTTTTTTCCAACAAGTGTGTATCTATTGTATTTGCGCACAAAATCAGTAGTTTCAATCCAGCATTGCAGTGACGTAATAGTATGGACCTCGCTACCTATCTAAAGGTTTCTATGGCAGACTTACAACAAAACTAAATCTCTCCCCTTCCTGTAAAAAAACCTAATTAAAAAATATCCTTTGCCAAATCTATCCCTAATACCTTAGTATCTTGCATTATGAATTCTTCATGTTAGTTGAATGCTGGCCTTTTTAAGGTGATGAGACCCATACAACAATAGGCTGCAGCAATACCAGAAAAATGAATTTCTATTAAATGATTACCCCCATCCAAACATCTTAATTTGAGTCGCTAAACAATCTAAATATCAACTCAGTTGGAGGAAGGGTTCATTACATTAAACCCTATTTTGGATTAAATATGGATCGGTTATATCTGAGAAAAGTCGAACATGAGGTTAAGTTAATTTTATAGTCGCACGCACAGTGCAACATGGTGATATCGACTGGAAAATCTGGCGGTTAAATTAGGTCAACGTGAATATTATATTACGACGCGGCAAGAAGCGATTACCGCATGAGTATTAAAAGGATTTAAAAATGCAAAAAGGATTTATTATTAATTTTATGTCAAATGTAGTCGCCTTGGTTTTGTCTACAAATACCTTCGCCGCTGACATTTACGTTGAACAAAAAGATAGCTTTTCACAAGAAATTCAATTACTCAAAGAGCAACTAAATATTTTAAATCAAAAGGTTGCCATCTTGGAAACAGAAAAATCCACTGTGTCGACAACACCTCCAATAACACAAAACACAAATCCCCAGTCAGCCACAACAAATAATGTAACGTCTAATAATAATGCAGTAAATACCGAAGTTCAAAAAAATAACATACAACCTCCCGCCGAAAAATCCAGTGGGCAATCAGAAATATCAAAAGAAAAGACGAGCACCTCAGTCTCATCCGGAAAAGCTGTCTATCAAAAAACGTGCATTGCGTGTCATGGCGAAAATGGTAAGGGCATCGCACCTACCATTCCTGATTTCACAAAGAAAGGAGGAGTATTATCCCAATCCTCCAATATCTTGTTCAATAATGTTAAACAAGGAATTGGTGGCATGCCAGCCAAAGGTGGTGATCCCACTTTAACCGATCACGATTTAAAAACTGCTCTGGATTATATTGAAAATACGTTTACTTCCGCTAAAAATATCACACAAACGCAAGAAGCAATCAAACAACAACCCAACAATTTAAATCCGAAGGTTGTCGAGGCTGAGACAACAAAACCCACACAACAAGCACTCGTTAAAACGCAAGGAGAGAAAAAAAATACACAATCCTCCATCCAGACCCCTACTGCGCGATTAAAGACAAACCCATCAATAGGAACAACTTATTTCTGGCCAACACCTGATATTTCAGGTCTGATAGCGGGTGGAGCTAGTGCTGGATATAGTGTTCCAACAAATGCGAGTGGAGGATTTAATCTGCTAGATTTTAATCCGTTGTTTCTCTTCAGATATAAGGATCTGTTTTTTATGCAATCTAGTGTGGATTTTTCACTGGATGACGATGGTAATACCAATGTTGGATTAAACGCGCTTAATCTTAATTTGTTCATGAATGATTATATGGTTTTTGGAATAGGCGCTTTTGATAGCCCCCTTGGTTATTTTGTACCAAATTTATCGCCCTCGTGGATAAACAGACTGCCAACCTCTCCTATTGGCTTTGAAGGTGGCCAAGCAGCCGTACAATCAATACTTGGCGCTGAGCTGCGAGGCGGCTTCTATTTTCTATCTCAATTAAAAATGAATTACGTGGCTTTTGTTGCTAATGGTCCACGTGCCTACGCTGATTCAACCACTGGATTTATTGATTACATCGCAACAGATAGCTTTCCCAATAATTATGGGAATTTTATTGGTGGAGGAAGAATAGGTATGTTGCCTATACCTAACCTTGAAATAGGATTGTCTGGTGCTGCAGGTAAGCTTGCTCTTTTTGATGTCAATACGAATTTGACGCTAGGAGAAGCTGGAAGAGATTATGGGTCTCTGGGCGTGGACTTGTCCTTCAAATGGAAAGATTGGGATTTTAGAGGAGAAGTAACTCAACAACAAATTGGTGCCCAAGTGAGTAGCTTATATCCTCAAAAAGAAAACTGGAAAGCATGGTATCTCCAGGCGGCCTATATGATCCCTGCAACAAAACTACAACCGGTTGTACGTTGGGGAGGTTATACCTCGGCCATATCAAGTCTAAGCCAGCATCAAGTTGATCTTGGGTTAAATTATTGGTTTGCACCCAGTATTGCAGTTCAGGCTGACTATGAAATCAATACGGGACATCCTGGAACGAATAGCAATCTGTTCCTGATTCAATTGGTATTCGGATTTTAAAATGAGGAACAAGTTAATGCATCATCCACTTCAAATGAAATTAATATTGATACTGATTACCATAGTATCGACAGGATTTTCTTTTAGTTATGCCGGATCCACGGGCTCTGCTACTACCCATCTTACTATCAATGGTGCACAATTATGGGCCAATAACTGCTCTCGGTGTCATAACTTTCGTTCTCCAACGGAATATACTCCCAATCAATGGACTACCATTATGGCGCATATGCGTATCCAAGGTGGACTAACTGGGCAGGAATCCAGAGCTATTCTGGAGTATTTAACGCAAGCATCAGAGTCACAGTTCGCAACAGCGAGTACTCAAAGCCCTACTTCACAGACCACAAATACAAATCAATCAGTGACAACAAAAGGAAAAACAGCAACGTCAGCTTTATCAGGAAGCGCTATTTATCAAAAAACATGTATTGCCTGTCATGGTGTCAATGGTAAAGGAATAGCCCCCTCCATTCCTGATTTTACAAAGAAAGGAGGCATATTATCTCAACCGTCAAAAGTCTTGTTCAATAATATAAAACAAGGTATTGGCGGAATGCCGCCCAAAGGTGGTAATCCTGCATTAACTGATCAAGATTTAAAAGCTGCTCTAAGTTACATCGAAAATACTTTTGCCAGATAAGGTGAATATATGCGTAAGTTAGTGGGTATTGCTGTAATTGTATTGATGATACTAGCCGTTTTTATTGGCAGTATCGTTTATCGTATCAGTAAAAACATGGAAAAATCTTCTGCTGCTTATAATAAACCCGTTAACTTTCCAATATATCCAGTTCTTAATTTACAAGGGAAAACTACGCAGGAAATAAAACGAATTCATCAAGGTGAGTACCTGGTAAAAGCAGGAGATTGCATTACCTGTCATACAAACACATTTGACAATGGCAAGTCATTTGCAGGAGGCTTACCTATACAAACACCTTATGGCGTTATTTATTCTTCAAACATTACCCCAGATAAAAAGACAGGCATTGGTCTATGGACGGACTCTAACTTTATTAAGGCTATGCGAGAAGGAATTTCACCAGACCACTCCTATTATTACCCCGCGTTTCCCTTTCTCTATTTCAACAAAGTATCCACAAAGGACTTACTGGCTATTAAAGCCTATTTGGATACCATTTTAGCCGTTGACCAACCTAATCGAGAAAACGAAATGATTTGGCCATTTAACTGGCGTTTTATCCAGCTTGGCTGGCGTATATTATTTTTTCATCATGACAACAAAAGCGCTAATACACTTCATTCCGACAAATCTAAGGAGTGGGATCGAGGGGCTTATTTAGTGGAAGGATTGGGGCACTGTGGAATGTGTCATACCCCATCTTATTATCTTATTGATAAAAATCTTGTTCTGGCAGCGCCTATTCGAAAATATAATCTTGCGGGTGCCAACGCAGAAGGTTACTTAGCACCTGACATTACTCACTCTGCACTGGATGACGTTCCAGTAGAAGATCTGATGAAAACGTTTACTGACTATCAGTTAATAGGCGGTAACAAGCTCCATGGCCCAATGGTAGAGGCCGTACATAATAGCTTGATTTATTTCTCTAAGGCAGATTTATTGGCCATCATAACCTATCTAAAAAGTATACAAAGTACCCCGCCTCGTCAACCAACACTTAAAAATATTAGTTTGGGTGAAAACATCTATAAACAACATTGTTTAGTTTGTCATAATACTGGAGTCAATGGAGCCCTCAAATTAGGAGACTTTATTTCTTGGGAGCCATTGATAAAAAGTGGTATCAATAAACTCTATGACATTGCCATAAATGGCAATAAAAACATGCCAGCAAAGGGAGGATGTACCAGCTGCAGTAAAAAAGATATAGTTGCAGCGGTTGATTTCATAGTAGAAAACTCCTCTTATCCATCAATACCGAACAGATAATTTGTACGGTTTGAGTAGATCTACTTATCAAGTCTAGTCAATTTTTAATTTAATTAGCACTAGTACCGTTTTCATTTGGTTTTAACATGTGAGCATATACAAATAGTGATACAGGAAGCTCCCTTGTTGGGCTTCGCTATCGCTCAGCACCAACCTACAACAACCCCGACAAAACCAAATGGAATTGGTACCTTAACTAAGGTATCACTGCAATGCCAACACAGTCAGCACAAAGAAACATAAGAAATTAATGCGAGAAATCGCATCAGTAAAAAACAGAGAAACCGGATCATCGCAACCGCGCTCTCTCTCAGTCAGTTGCGTATATCGCCACAAACCAAAGCCCGTGAATGGGAGCGTCATTAAAAATAGAAAAGATTCATGATGTGTATAAACAACAAACATCAGGTAGCTGATAAAGCAACCAATTGCGCTGCCTGCTATTAAATAATCCAGTAAACGCTGATTATATTTTTTAAGGACTGCACGTTTAGTATGCGATTTAAGCTGCATTTCCAGTCGTCTTTTATTAAGCGCGATAAAAAGGCTGAGTAGCGTTGTGGTTAATATCAACCACCTTGGCGGCGGCAGACCTATGCCGATTGTACCGGCGAGTATACGCAACATAAAACCACTGGCTATACATAAAACATCAAATATCGGTATAGTTCTTAGCCCATGATTATAAAGAAGGTTAATTAACAGATACACACCGAGAATAGCTGTTAATTTGATAGATACGGCCATGGATATTGCCAAGCCACTTAGTAATAGAAGAACAAGCATTATTACAGCAAATCGAACAGATACTCTTCCACTGGCTAATGACCGATCACACTTATGAGGATGGCGTCTATCTTCTTCGAGGTCTTGCAAATCATTATAGATATAAACAGCACTAGCTATCAAACAAAACGCAAATGCAGCAACCATTGCACTCGGCCAATAGCCGGAAGCCTCCATATAAATAACACCAAGCAGCACAAAAATAGCTTTAGTCCAGCTAGAAGCTCGGAGCAAGAAAAAGATATTTTGTAATAACTCCATTTAAAAACCCTAAACAGGATTAGCACTGTCGATAAATTGATGACGTAACTCAAAATGGGCACTTAAATGTTGCCCCAATGCTTGGATACCATACCGCTCTGTTGCATGATGACCACAAGCAAAATAATGAAATTGTAATTCTTGTGCCTGATAATAAGTACGCTCTGAAATTTCACCGCTGATGTACGCATCAACTCCCAGTTGGTGCGCATCAACTATAAAATCCTGAGCCGCTCCTGTACACCAGGCCACGCGCGAAATTGGTTTGTCCGTGCCTGATACTCGCAGAGGCTCTCGCTGTAATTTTTCAGCCAAATAATCAGATAACTCATTGGCTAACATTGGCCGCGTTAGCTCACCCGACCACAAAAGATTGGGCGTATTTCCAGCGGTATGCATTTGCACTGATTCAAGCGCTAAAAGTTCAGCAAGGCAGGCGTTATTACCCAAATTCGGGTGGCAATCAAGCGGTAGATGGTAGGCATATAAATTAACATTATTGATGATGAGTGGCCCGATGCGCTTGCGCTTTATACCGCACAATACTGGATCCTCGCCGCGCCAGAAGAACCCATGATGCACAAGAAGTGCATCGGCCTGCATAGCTACGGCTTTTTGTATAACGTCTTCTGAAGCAGTCACTGCAGTACAAATGAGCGATATCGTTTCCCTACCTTCGATTTGCAACCCATTCGGGGCATAATCATTGAAGCTATCACATGCAAGGTAATCTCGCAGGTAGACTGTTAATTGATCGCGCGTAATCACCGTTCAGAGGATCTCTTGATATCTGCACCCAGCATTGAAAATTTTTCTTCAATACGTTCATAGCCACGATCAACATGATAAATACGCTCAACACTTGTCTCGCCTTCAGCAACCAGTCCTGCCAAAATAAGGCTGGCTGAAGCGCGAAGATCAGTCGCCATCACTGGTGCTCCTGTCAATTTTTCAATACCGGTAATCATAGCAGTGTTACCGTGCAACTTAATCTGCGCACCCATACGCTGCAATTCCTGTACATGCATAAAACGATTTTCAAAAATATTTTCTACCACTGTTGATGAACCATCAGCAACTGAATTTAATACCATAAATTGAGCTTGCATATCCGTAGGAAACGCAGGATAAGGTGCTGTCGTAATATTCACGGCTTGCGGCCGTAAACCATGCATATCCAGCGTAACCCAATCCTCACCGATTGTGATTGATGCACCAGCTTCTTCAAACTTACAAAGCAGTGAGAGCAAATTATCAGGTTTGACTCGTCGCACCGTTACCTGTCCGCGGGTTATAGCGCCTGCGGTAAGATAAGTACCTGCCTCAATGCGATCCGGCATCACGGAATAGGAGCCGCCGCCTAATTTTTCTACGCCTTCAATCTCAATAGTTGAGGTACCAGCACCTGTAATCTTTGCTCCCAGCTGCGTCAGAAAATTTGCCAGATCAAGAATTTCAGGCTCACGAGCAGCATTTTTGAGCACTGTTTTTCCTTCAGCAAGTACCGCTGCCATTAATATGTTTTCTGTTCCACCAACAGTGACCGTATCAAATACCAATGTCCTGCCTTGCAAGCGACCATTTTTACAACGGGCTTTAATAAAACCATTTTTGACTGTTATCTCAGCGCCCATTGATTTCAATGCCTTTAAATGCAAATCAACAGGACGAGTACCAATAGCACAGCCGCCTGGCAATGACACGTCTGCTTGACCAAAACGTGCAAGTAAGGGACCCAACACCAGAATAGAAGCACGCATAGTCTTTACTAGCTCATAGGGAGCCACGAAGTCATTGATGTTGCTTGCATCCACCTGCACATTCATTTTTTCATCAATAACAAGCCTTGCGCCGAGTTGGCCAAGCAACTCCATCATCGTTGTTACATCTTTAAGATGTGGAACGTTTGAAAGAGTGACATTATCACTGGCGAGTAATGTAGCGGCCATAATAGGTAATGCCGAATTTTTGGCACCAGAAATCAACACGTCACCTTTTAAAGGGTTTCCACCAGTGATGATTAATTTATCCATGTTGCGTTCCCCATTCTGCCGTTGTCCAGGTTTGCATGCTTAGCGCGTGCAAACTGCCAGTAGTAATATAATCTTTCAGCTGCGCATAAACCCACTGCTGCCTTGCTACCTTTGATTTACCAAGGAACTCATCCGTAACGATGACTAATTGATAATGATACCCATCACCGGTAACTTTCACGTACTCAATACCATCGTTCTTTGCAAGATGGCTTTCTATTTGTTCATTGCTAATCATCTATAAACTCAACTAATTTTTAATTTAATGCATCCCTACACGAATTCGCTTTTTTAATCTTGATGGCAAGCTACCGCCTCACCAATCAATATACCTTCCACACCACAAAACTCAGCCAAGGCAGAAATAGGTTGCGACACCCCGACAATATCCAATGCTTTGTTCTGTTGCTTACAAAGCCTCTTGGCCTCGATAATTAATGCAAGACCCGCACTATCGCACTGGGTTACATTTTGCAAATCCAGGCGAATTGCATTTGTGCTATTGTCACTCAATAGTTTATGCAGCCTTTTGCTATCGGATTGTACCGTGTCAAATGTCAGCTGATTTGATGGTATAAATAGTTGCTCACCCATGATCAGGCCGCCTTTTTCAGGCGCATTTGCGCTATCAAATCCTTCATGCTTGAGTTTTGCAAAACCTGTGCGAATTGAGAACGGAAGCTTTGTAACAAACTTACCCCCTCAACACTCAAATCATATATTTTCCATTGCCCATTTTTTGCTACCAAGTTATAACTGAGTGGGATATTTTGGCCACTTGAACGCATTACGATGCTGTTCACACGTATAAAGCGACCATCTACACCCCCACGTATAGGTGAAAATTTCACAGTCTCATCTGAATATTCTGCCAACGGATTAGAATAGGTGCGAATAACCAAACGAGTAAACTCAGCGGTAAACTCGTTTTTTTCAGCAGCAGAAGCTTTGTTCCAAGCTTCACGACCCAGCACAGAGCGAGACATACCATTCACATCCACAATAGGTAACAGGTGCTGCTGAACAGCTTGATAAATAATTTTATGATTGCTTTTTAATTGCGCTTTATTTTGTTTCAGTGTTGCAATAATTTGATCCGCCGCATTTTGCAGAACTGGGATCGGTGAAGACTGCGCCCAAATCATTTGTGAAAACAGGACAGCTACTGCACAGGCAATTGCCTTTACTTTATTCATAATCCACCTATTTTTTATTGATATTAAAGATCAACTGGCCAATAATATTTTCAAGAATGATCGCTTCTTGTGTTTTGGCAATGACGTCTCCATTACGCAAATAAGGATGATCCTTGTTTGTATCATCGTCAAATCCCGGTACAACACTGATATAGTTTGAACCCAAAATACCTTCCGTTAAAATACGCGCCGATGCATCTTCATAAGGAATTGGCTTATCTTCACGCAGCTTCATGGTTACTTTGGCATTTAAAGAACCTGGCTGTAAATCAATTTTGGTAACCTGACCAATTTTTACGCCCGCAACACTCACTGGCGCCCGTACCTTCAAGCCACCAATATCAGTAAAGTCAGCCGTAATTTCATAACCCTTTGCAGGAACAAAACTGGATAACCCGCTAACCTTCGTCACCATCACTATCAAAGCTAACATGCCCAGCAGCATAAAAAAACCTACTGAAATATCAATCTTGCGCTGTTTATTCATTTACCAACCTCCAATCATCATTGCGGTCAACATAAAGTCACACCCCAGTACAGCAAGGGACGAATGAACCACGGTACGGGTTGTAGCTTGACTAATCCCCTCCGCAGTGGGTACACAAGTATATCCTTGGAATACCGCTATCCACATCACCACAACAGCAAATACCACACTCTTAATAATTCCGCCTAATACATCAGTGCGGAAATCAACCGCCGACTGCATGTTAGACCAAAAACTTCCGGCATCTATGCCTAACCATTCCACGCCGATAAAATAGCCGCCGTAAATAGCTACCGCTGAAAAAATCAATGTCAGCAAAGGCAATGAAATAACCCCGGCAATAAATCGTGGATAAATAATCCTGGATATTGGATCAACACCCATCATGTCCATACTGGATAATTGTTCTGTTGCTTTCATTAATCCAATTTCAGCGGTGATAGCAGAACCCGCACGACCTGCAAATAGTAGCGCACCAATCACAGGCCCGAGCTCGCGTACCACACTAAGTGCTAATAACTGACCTAGTTGAGTGACTGCACCAAATTTTTCCAGGGTATGATATCCCTGCAAGCCCACTACCATTCCAATAAACAAAGCCGAAACAGCAATGATAAGACAGGACAACACACCAATGAAATAAAGTTGTGCGCGAATTTCAGGCCAAAGACGCCTAAAATCCGGTTTTCTCAAAATCACGCACAGTAAAAATCGACCGGTCTGGCCAATTGACTGCATTTTTCCCAGGCCACCCTGCCCCAGGCGTGCAATTAATTCAAGCATCCAACAGCTCCTCTGTGTAAGGTCTCGCCGGATAATGGAAAGGAACCACGCCATCTGCTTCACCGTGCATAAACTGCCTGATTTGCGGATTTGACGATTGTTTTAATTCCTGCGGCTCACCCTCGCCAATCACCTGTCCTCCGGCTATCAAATAAACATAATCTGCAATAGAGCATGTTTCTTCCACATCGTGGGAAACTATAATGGTTGTTGTATGCAACAATTGATTTAAACGTTTAATTAAGCGAACCAACACTCCCATGGAAATTGGATCCTGTCCGGTAAAGGGCTCGTCGTACATCATCAACTCCGGATCAAGCACAATTGTTCTCGCCAACGCGACTCGCCGGGCCATTCCACCTGATAATTCAGACGGCATAAGTTGGGCAGCCCCGCGCAAACCAACGGCTTCGAGTTTCATGAGCACCAGATCACGTAACATAGGCTCATTGAGATGAGTATGCTCGCGTAGAGGAAATGCGACATTGTCAAATACCGAAAGATGGGTGAACAAAGCGCTGCTTTGAAAAAGTAGGCCCATCTTGCGTCGAACTTTGTAGAGTTCCTTGCTGGAAAGTTGATGAATATTGCGGCCATTCACAATCACTTCACCCGCATCAGGTGTAAGCAAAGCGCCAATCAGGCGTAATAGCGTCGTTTTACCGCTGCCACTAGGGCCCATGATCGCAGTAATTTTCCCGCGTCTCACCGCTATATTTACACCATTGAAAATCAAATGCTGGTCATGTGAGAATGACAGGTTATTAATTTCCACCAAATTGTCGCGCATACGCATCGATTCCCGAACTGTAATCTTGTATATTATATACTGTGAACTACATATATTGCGAGATTTCACAATATTATCGTTAAATGCACGTGTTGTGTGCTCTAGACACAATAGTTCTTACTAATTTTTAACATCTTTTTAGTATGCCCTTTCAACATGGTAGTGCATCAGCGGTTGAAAAGGCCACGTTATTTAAAGCAACTTTATTACTGACACGTTTTTGTCCTAGTCGTTACACTATAGAGCTATACCCAGGAAGGGGATGACTCCCGAACGCCCTCTATTTATGCCTTAATCTCAAACTATCTTGGTTTGGTGCTCAATTACCATAGTTTGCGGTGGTAGTGAACATGATTTTTCCACAAGAGCCCTCTCCCCTTATTGTCGCTAATGGCGGTGGACTAATGTAGTATTTTTGACCCAGAATTTAATGCAACTCAGGATTAGTTCAAAACACGTCGTCCCTAATAAATTGTTCTAAAGAATTCATTTGCTATACTCAAAAGTATTGTTTATTGAAGAGTCATTTTCATGTTTGCATCGGATGCTATCATCAGAAAAACGGATGTTTTATTAATTGGCGCTGGAATTATGAGCTCGACTTTAGCTGTAATGTTAGCAGAGCTTGCTCCTGGACTTAAAATTGAATTACATGAAGCCTTAGAACATGGAGCCCTCGAAAGTTCTAATGCTTGGAACAATGCAGGGACTGGGCATGCTGCACTGTGTGAGCTTAATTATACGCCAGAAAAACAGGATGGCAGCATAGATATATCTGCAGCCCTTGAAGTAAATACTGAGTTTGATCTCTCTCGTCAGCTATGGGCCTATCTTGTAAACAAAGGGGCTATCAAGGATCCGCAATCCTTTATCTATCCTGTCCCACACCACAGCTTTGTGACCGGTAAAGAGAATATTGAATTTCTTAAAAAACGACATGAAGCATTAATTGCACATCATTGTTTCAAAGACATGCTATTTAGTGAAGATAAAAAACAAATCGATGAATGGGTACCGCTCGTCATGGAAGGCCGCGATCCCAGTGAAGAGGTGGCGATTACACGGATGATGATGGGTACAGATGTCAATTATGGTGCCTTAACAAATAATTTACTGAACACATTAAATCAAAACGATAACTTTCAAGCCTATTTTTTAAGCCACGTTGTCGATTTAAAACGCGCAGGCTCCGAATGGTGCGTTAAAATTCGTGATACAAAAACTGCTGAGACTTATTTTGTGCTCTCTAAATTTGTGTTCATTGGTGCGGGAGGAGCCTCCCTTCCCTTGTTACAAAAATCTAAAATACCGGAAAGCGAAGGCTATGCCGGCTTCCCAGTTAGTGGCATATGGCTCCGCTGTGATAATGAAAAAATTGGGAATCGCCACAATGCAAAAGTGTATGGGAAAGCATCCGTTGGCTCACCGCCAATGTCTGTACCTCATCTTGATAGAAGACACATCGACGGGAACATTTCACTGTTGTTTGGACCGTTTGCCGGTTTCTCTACAAAATTTTTAAAACATGGATCTTATTTTGATTTCTTTCGATCACTCGATCTACACAATATCATTCCATTAATGGATGTTGGCAAAGATGATATGGATTTAACTGAATACCTAATAGGCCAAGTATTTGAATCAACAGACGCTCGATTAAATGCACTGCGAGCCTTTTACCCTTCGGCCAAAGAATCAGACTGGCGTTTGGAGGTTGCAGGACAACGTGTACAAATTATAAAAAAAAATCCAATACATGGTGGCGTCTTACAGTTTGGAACTGAATTGGTCAAAGCAAGCGACAACTCACTGATTGCACTATTGGGCGCCTCGCCAGGTGCCTCGACAGCCACATCAATTATGATTCATGTGATTGAGCGTTGTTTTGATAAACAATTAGAAGAAGGGGGATGGCTTACTACATTAAAAAAAATGATCCCATCATATGGTCAGTCGCTGATTAAAGATGCCGCTTTATGCAAGCGCGTTCGAGATGAAACAGCAGCTACACTAAATATCAATAAGGAATAACCATGGATATTGGACAATTACTGATGAATGGATTTCCAACACTAGCCACAGGTAATGTGGCTGATGCTGGAAAAACTGATGTGAAAATCATGGACTTTGGAATTAAACCACTACACCATAGAATGCGTGTAGCAGGCCCTGCATTCACGGTGAATACACCACCAACAGCAAATTTATCCGTCCATGAAGCGATCACCATGGCACCACCTGGCTCTGTTATCGTCGTTAACGCGCAAGGCAACATGACGTCAGGGCATATTGGTGATCTAATGGCTTTAGCGTGCCAAACACGAGGCATTGCAGGTCTTGTGATGGATGGTGCTGTGCGTGATATTGAAGATATTATAGAAATGGGATTTCCAACCTTCGCGCGTGGTGCAGTTCCGCATGGTAATACAGCACAAACAGGTACGATTAATCAACCCATTACCTGTGGGGGTATCCAAGTTAATCCTGGCGATATAATTTTTGCAGATGCAACTGGTGTTTTAGCTTTTCCGCAAGAAATGGCACAAACCATTTATGAAGAAGCCGTATTTATTGCCAACAGTGAACTAGGGTTTGTTCAGCAACTTAATGAAGGTAAAACCCTGCTGCAGATCCCTGCATTTTTGAAATTGCATGGTATCGATCCCGCCATTTTAAAAAAAGACGGGGTCAACATTGACTCAAAGTAAGATAGCTAAAAAAAAACCATCTTTGCAAACGCAAAATATAACATTAGGGGTTCTGCTCGCCCTTGTGGCGTCATTATGCAATACCTTTATGAGTGTGTTTGTAAAACTCATTGGTGAGGGTCAAAGCACCACTAATATTGTATTTTCACGATTCGCACTTGGGTTTTTAATTTTATTGCCATGGTTTTTGACGGATAAAAATCTATTTAAAATTGATAATAAAATCAGAGTAATACTACGTTGTGTTACTTCGGTGATGGCGATGGTTTGTGTGTTTTATTCACTAAAGTTCATGCCTGTCGCAAATGTTTTATTGTTAAACAACACCTTTCCTTTGTTTTTACCATTACTTAGCTGGACAATGTTGGGCCTAGCCACGCCTATGAGATTATTTGTTGGCATTACTATTGGTTTCATCGGCGTAGCATTGGTTTTACACCCCAGTGCCAGCACCTTTAATTGGCATGCTTTGATTGCGTTATTATCGGGTTTATTAGCAGCACTTGCCATGTTGCAAATACGCTTGTTAATTAAAGGGAGCACGAACAAACAAATTCTATTCTATCTGTTTGCATTTGGTACTGTTGTATCGGGTCTATTTTTACCTTTTTCGTTTACCATACCATCGCAATACCAACTAATTTTACTGCTATTTGTGGGATTATTTGGTGCAGGATACCAGCTCTTTTTAACCCTTGCGCTAAATTATGCAAAAGCGAGAATTGTCGCCCCTATTTATTTTAGTTGTATCGTCTTCGCCGCCGTATCGGATTGGTTAATTTGGGGTATCAACATTACTTTCATTGAGCTTACTGGCATGGTATTGATTATTGCGGGGGGAATCTTAACAATTTTGCTTGCCAAATCCTAAACGCCTAAAATTCCTAAAATTACGCACCATAATTTCCTATCAATGGACAACAGAATTAAGGGCTGTTGACATTCGATCTGACATTCTATGTTAATCAGCGCGATGAATTGACCCTGCTTCATCGCCTAAAAGTGTCCCCCCTGTAACTCAATGCTTATTCACTATTAATCAGTTGGTTGCGTATTGATTGCTGGGGTTAACATTGGACGCTTTTTTACCCCGTAAAGGGGCATTGTTGCATGCTGATTAACACGCATATGTAATAACGTCCGTTATCATGTATACAAAAATACCTAGTGTCTCGACAAAAAAACCGTCACTTTTCTAAGTAGATCACAGCAATGTCATGGTCTTATTTTCAGGGGAAAGGTTACTCACTGGCAACATCTTTATTAGTCCCATGCCTTGCTGTAAAATCACAGTATACCTACCTATGCCTTTTAATCTAAGTTAGATTGATTTTTTAACACAATTATGTGGAGAACGAACACCATGAGAAACATAGCAGGCAAAGTGGTTTTATTAACTGGCGCAAATGGTGGGATCGGTGGAGCATTGTTAGAAGAACTGGTACAAAGAGGTGTTAAAAAAGTTTATGCCACTGGTCTTGAAATGATTGACCTTAAACTGTTACAAGCCAAATACCCTGAAATTGTTGTACCTGTTGAATTAGACGTCACAAACCTAGCAGCGATTCAAGCATGTCATAAAGCATGTGACGATACAGATATATTAATTAATAATGCAGGCGTTGAGTTTGCAACACGATTTATTGGTAATAAATCTTTAAAAGCAGCCCAGATTGAAATGCAGGTCAATTACTTTGGTGTACATCATATGTGCGCAGTATTCTGGGACTCACTCTTGGCAAGATCTGAGTCTTCAATTGTGAATATGTTATCTGTGGCCAGTTTTACGCATATTCCTCAATTAGCCACTTATTGTGCATCAAAAGCAGCGGCGCATGTACTGACACGATCACTGAGAAAAGAATCAGAAGGGACCTCCCTCATGGTCCATGGAATTTATCCTGGATATGTTGATACAAAGATGACCAAAAATATTGCAGATGTTAAAAAAGTAACGCCGGAACTAATAGCCATCGAGACATGTAATGGTCTCGAACAAGGCGTTTTGGATGTTTTTCCAGATGACATGGCAAAGCAATTTTCTTGGAAAATAAGTACTCCTATACAGACTGACGTTGCTGAAGATACGGCACCGCAAGGCGTTTTAGCAATGTTTACACCAGTGGAAAAGCCTTTTCCTTCCCAGTGAGCGTCCCTATATAATCACGCCTGTGCAATCGACTTCTGATCCACAAAATTTCAACAGCCATTTTCACTTTTTGTATTTATACGCGGAAGCCGACTTCATTATTAGGTATAGTTCGGCAAACATGATCGTGTTGGAATACCCTATGAATGATTGGTAACATAATCAACTTTCAACATGATTTGAAAGACGTTAATTTTGTAACCACTTAATTGGCTATTTTTTGTGAGATTTGTTATCTATTGTATTAATCAGCATACAGAAATGCCCTCTTTAGAGAATAAAACAGCGTCCAACATTAACCCCAGCAATCAATATGCAACCCACTGATTAATAGTGAATAATCATTGAGTTACAGGGGGTGGCACTTTTAGGCGCTGAAGCAGGAGTAACTTATCGCGCTGATTAACAGCAAAGTTGGCATTTAGTTGTTAATATATTGTTTAAACATAAAAGGACTGTTTCATGAATGAAATGACAATATTGGATTTTTATTATGACGAGCTTCGCGCAACCGGGAAAACCCATGATACCTTGTTTATTAGTCTTGATGAGTCGGTTGTTACAAAATTACATGAAAAACTTGGAATCGATGTTCGATTAACTGATCTTCATAAGTTTGCAGATATTTGTATCGCAAATGAGTGGTTGGAAAGAACAACAGCAGATCCAGGGTACAATTACCTTTCACTTACTGAAGCAGGTTTACAAATAGCTATTTCATATCAATACAATAGTCGTGGGAAAAATTGAACCTGCGCCGTTTGATGATTATTTTAGACTTGACCAAGTCATGATGCGTGTCAAAATAAGTCACTGCAATAGCATTTAAACCTTTGCTACGCATGGCTTATCGGCATTGCTTATAGAAATAAACTCTCTATCTCCAAAGAAGCGATAATGCGGTGTAATTAATGTATAAGCATAACAAAATCAATGCTTCTAAATTGGTAATCATATTAATAGATTGATTTTCTGTAAAAATAGCCTTTAACCCATGTGCAGAAAGGACTGTGGCTTGTTTTAAATATGAAAAGTCCTATTTTGACACGTATCATGACTTTTCCCCCAACGAATCTAAAATCTCCAGTTTTCAGTAACATAGCTTATGAAGAAACTCGCTCAACTGTATAAAAATTTGTAGTCTCTTTAATGTATGTTAAAATTGACAGTCCAACCTTCATGTATTTTAAAGGTAGATGGCCATATGAATTTTTGCAAACTGGGTCTTGCTGTTATCGAAACAGAAGCGCAAGCCGTGTTTGAGTTGGCACAACGCATTGACCAACGCTTTGAAAAAGCTTGCGAATTACTGCTTGCCTGCAAAGGACGCATTGTCGTCAGTGGCATGGGAAAATCTGGACATATCGGCAAGAAAATTGCCTCTACGTTTTCCAGTACCGGCAGCCCCTCTTTTTTTATGCATCCCGGCGAAGCCAGTCACGGTGATCTGGGTATGATAACTCGGCAAGACATTGTTTTGGCTATTTCCAACTCAGGCAATACCCACGAACTTGTTGTTCTGTTGCCATTGCTCAAACGCCTGGAAGTACCGCTAATCGCCCTGACAGGCAACCCCGAATCCACGCTGGCCAAAGCGGCCGATGTCAATATCGATCTCAGTATTCGCCAAGAAGCATGCCCGCTTGGTCTTGCGCCAACCACCAGTACAACCGTTGCGCTAGTGATGGGTGATGCCTTGGCCATCGCCTTACTGCAAGCCCGTGGCTTTAGCGCTGAAGATTTCGCCTTGTCGCACCCGGGCGGCACATTAGGCAAACGCCTTTTGCTGCGCATCGACGAAATTTGCCACCAGGAAACTGAATTGCCTGTAGTCAATGAACAGGCAACCATTCGTGAGGCTCTGCTTGAGGTGACTGCAAAAAAATTAGGAATGACCTGCGTGACCAACACGCATGGCTTTCTAGTTGGTATTTATACCGACGGCGACGTGCGACGCTCGCTGACACAGGAATGTGATATTAACTCCACCCCATTAAAAGACGTCATGACGCGTAACTGCCTTACTATCCAAAAAGGCCTGCTAGCCGCAGAGGCGCTCGCGATCATGCAGAAACATCGCATCACCTCGCTGGTTATGGTTGATGAAACAAATCGACCGTCAGCGGTCGTCCATTTACATGATTTATTGCGTGCGGGCGTATTTTAACGATCATTAGCACCCTATTTTGAGCGAGAAAACGATGAGCCAACTATTGGAAAAAGCTAAAAAAATAAAATGTGTTATCTGCGATGTTGATGGAGTACTCACTGATGGACTTCTTTATCTTGATAATGCAGGCAATGAACTTAAAACATTTAATGTTCAAGATGGTATGGGCTTAAAATTACTCATGTCAGCAAGTATTGAAGTAGCCGTAATTACCACTGCGGTAAACGCGGTAGTTGACCATCGCATGAAACAACTGGGTATTCGTCACTATTTTAAAGGACAGGTTGAAAAACAAAATGCTTATCACCAACTCAAAGCAACTTTGGGCTTAGAGGATGAGCAATTCGCCTACATTGGTGATGATCTTCCAGACCTGCCCCTCATTCAGCGAGTAGGCTTAGGTGTGGCCGTATCAAATGCCGTCACCCAGATAAAAGACGTTGCCACCTGGCAAACTCAAAATCACGGTGGCCGAGGCGCTGTTCGTGAAGTATGTGACTTTATTCTAAATGCACAAAATAAATTCGACCTGGCACTGAATGGTTATTTTGGCTTATGAATGCAAGCAAGCAGGCCGCATGGTTTTTTCTGGCGCTCATCGGGCTCGCATGCTCTGGTTGGTATTTTGCCAGCGAAACCCCTGTTATCAGACTTGATACTAAAACATTATCCACGACGACTGACGCCATCATTAGCCATTTGACTGTACGCCAATATAATACCGACGGTCAGCTTACTAACTATATAAAAACGCCGCTAATGCACCATATTCCTTTGAACAATACCCATTGGTTTAAGGAACCACATATTATCATTGCACAGCAAGATCAGCCTGCTTGGGAAATCCATTCCAAACAAGCCACATCTTTTCGTGGCGGCGAAGAAATCACCTTCAAGAAGGATGTACTTATTCATCAAGGAAAGGATGATCGCACGCAGGAAAGTACCCTGAAAACAGAAGAAATAACCTACTTTCCCAAAAGAAAATTTGCATCGACTACAGCCAAAGTCACCTTTGAACAACCAGGTAACATTGTGCATTCAACTGGCATGAACGCCTATTTTGCTGAAAAACGAGTGCAATTACTAGGCCAAGCCCAAGGGACTTATGAACCGAAGCACGGATAGCGGAACTGACATTAGACTTAGTAGAATCTATGCCCGCGCCCTGCGACGGGCTTTGTTGAATATATGCGTATATCTACGTCCTGCGGCTTGTCCGCGAGATCGAGGAATATCACTACATCGCTGGATCCCGCGGACAAGCCGCGGGACGTCGGCGATCATGACGATTAACGCAACAAATTTCCTGGGAGGAAGCAACAACATTTTTATACTCCCCCGGAAAATTATTTGTTCGCTACTACTTTTGCTCATCACTACCCGCGGCTTTGCCCTACCAGAAGACAGTAAAGAAGTTCTTAATCTGCGCGCAGACAGCGCTGATCTCAATCAAGAAACCCACCAGGGAACTTATACCGGTGATGTGCAGCTTGACCAAGGATCAACTCATTTACGCGCCGCCGAGGCTATCACTGAAGGGAATGCTGCGAATAAGTTGGTTCGAGCTATAGCAAAGGGTAAGAAAGATGTACAAGCACATTATTGGGCACTGACTGCCGTCGATAAACCACCGCTGCACGCTTATGCAGACAATATTTACTATTATCCTGATCGCCATCTCATCGAATTGCTGGGCAATGCGCATGTAGAGCAAGGTGAAAATGCATTCTCAGCAGCTAAAATCAGTTATGATACGCTGCATCAGCACGTAATTACCAAAAGTGACGGTAAAATGCGTACAACGATAATTATTCATCCTGAGAAATCCCATGAGTGAACTGGTAGCGCTTAATTTAAAAAAATCATTTAAAACACGCACAGTAGTTAATGATGTAAGTATCAACATCAGGCGCGGTGAATGTGTTGGTCTCTTGGGTCCAAATGGCGCCGGTAAAACGACGTGTTTTTACATGATTGTGGGTTTGCAATCCTGTGATAAAGGACAAATTCTCCTAAATGGTAAGGATATAACAAAAACAGCCATGCACCAGCGTGCGCGCTTAGGGATTGGTTACTTACCACAAGAGGCGTCTATTTTCCGCAAAATGAGTGTTTCAGACAACATACTATCCATTTTACAACTTCGCACCGATATGGATAATGAACAGCGTCTCGAAAAATTATCGCAATTAATGCAGGAATTCCACATCTCTCATTTAGCTAAAAATATGGGCATGAGCCTTTCCGGTGGTGAACGGCGTCGCGTTGAGATCGCCCGTGCATTAGCAATTGAGCCTGCTTTTATCCTGCTGGATGAACCCTTTGCAGGTGTTGATCCAATTTCCGTACTTGATATCAAAAAAATTATTCTTCACCTGTGCGATAAAAACATTGGTGTATTAATTACTGACCATAATGTACGTGAAACCCTGGATATTTGCGAACGAGCCTACATTGTGAGTCAAGGCAAGATTTTGTGTGAAGGAACACCCGCAGAAATCCTTTCCAACCAGCAGGTGCGCGCGGTATACCTTGGTGAAGAGTTTTCGCTTTAATATCCCTATTCTCATCTAGCCAATTATTAACGGTTCGTGCAGGCCTACTTTATGAAATATCATCAAAAGAAATAATTCCCTTTTCTCTTTTGTGTGTTAAACAGGCAACTTTTTGCGCCAGAACAAGGAAAGTGAGGTTATCCATTAAATCATGTTACTTATTATCGACAACTACGACTCCTTTACCTATAACCTTGTACAATATTTCCAATGCCTGGGGCAAGAGGTAGTAGTGCACACACACGACACCATTACCCTAAACCAGATTGAACAGTTAGCGCCGGATTACATAGTCATCTCGCCTGGACCAAACACGCCTCAAGATGCCGGTATCTCACTTGCCACAATTAACTATTTTTATCGTGATCTGCCTATTCTCGGCATCTGTCTTGGTCATCAATGCTTAGCACATGCCTTTGGTTCTCAAATAATACAGGCACCTGAAATAATGCATGGCAAAACCTCATCTATTCGCCATAACAAGCGTGGGTTATTCCAGGGACTACCCAATAATTTTCAAGCCACACGCTACCACTCACTAGCGGTTGACATAAACACCCTGTCCTCATGCTTTGCTATTGATGCATGGGCTGACAATACGATTATGGCAATCTCCCATCGTCAATACCCGCTATATGGGCTACAATTTCATCCGGAAGCCATTCTAACGGAGCATGGTGTAGCACTACTAAACCACTTTTTACGGCATGAAAACAAAACTACTACTTGAACAACTGATCGACGGCAAGCATTTGAGCAGCACACAAATGCACGAAGTCATTAAAAATTGCATGTCTGGGGAATTAACCGATGTCCAGATAGCCGCATTTCTAGCATTAATGCGCATGAAAGGTGAAACCATAGAGGAACTAACTGCCGCTGCACTCACGATGCAGCAATTAGCGCATACGCTTGAGCTAGGCGATTCCTTGATCGATATAGTCGGCACTGGCGGAGACGGCAAAAACACCTTCAACGTCTCGACCGTGAGCAGCTTTGTCGCCGCCGCGGCCGGGCTGCGTGTCGCCAAACATGGCAATTATTCTGTTTCAAGCTGCAGTGGCAGCGCGGATTTATTATTGCATGCCGGTTTCAAACTTAATTTATCAGACGAACACTTGCATCAATGCATGCAACAGTGTGGCATTGCCTTTTTATTTGCACCGCACTTTCATCAAACCATGCAACATGCCCGCAACGCCCGGCAACAATTGGGTATTCGTACATTATTTAACTTACTTGGTCCCTTGCTAAATCCTGCCAAAGTAAAAAAACAAGTCGTGGGTGTTTACGCCAACCATTTACTGAACCCCATTGCAAACGTGCTTGCCAACTTGGGCCGTGAACACGCGCTCGTCATTAATTCCCGCGATGGTATGGACGAAATCAGCATCGCCGCCCCCACAGATGTAATTGAATATCATTCAGGAAAATTTAGCGAGTGGACCATTGATCCAAGTGATTATGGCTGCGCTCACGCAAGCCTTGATGAGATCATAGTTACCACACCAGCGGAAAGTCTGACCCTGGCTAAGTCTGTATTCGCCGGAAATCCAGGACCCGCCCGCGACATCATTCTACTCAACAGTGCGGCCGCCCTTTATTGCGCTGATTTTTGCCCGACGTTTACTGAAGCGATTGAACAAGCTGCGGCCGCGATTGATAGCGGTGAAGCGGGCATACGATTTGCGCGATTAAGGGAATTAACCCAAATTGATACTGGGAAAAATCTATGAATAGCATTCTCGATCGCATCGCCGCACGTAAACAACAAGAGGTAGCTCAAGCAAAAAAGCTGCGCTCCCTTATCGCTTTAGCCGACAAGACGCCCTACCCCGTACGTGATTTTGTAAGCGCCGTCCGAGCCAATAATCCCGCTATTATTGCCGAAATTAAAAAAGCGTCCCCAAGCAAAGGGATCATTCGCGCTGATTTCGATGTGGCAACCATTGCTAAAACATATGCCAGTCATGGCGCAAGCTGTCTATCCGTGCTTACTGACATTGATTTCTTTCAAGGAGATCCAGAGTTCCTGGCCATCGCAAAAGCGAGTTGCTCGCTACCGATATTACGCAAAGATTTTATCATTGACGCCTATCAGCTGCATGAAAGCCGCGCCCTCGGTGCCGATTGCATTCTGTTAATTGTCGCCCTGCTCGACGATCAACAACTACATGACTATTGCCAACTGGCACAAGCACTCCATATGGCCGTACTCGTTGAAAGTCATAGTCACGATGAGCTCAAGCGAGCATTAAAATTACCCACTCCTTTGATAGGTGTGAACAATCGCAGTTTACATACCTTCAGCGTCGACATTCAGTGCAGCATCGAATTGAAACAATGCATCCCTGCCGACAAAATCTTAATCAGCGAAAGCGGGATTAACACCCACCAGGACATCAAACTCCTGCAAGCGCACGGCATCAATGCCTTTCTCATCGGCGAAAGCCTGATGCGCGCGCCCGATATTGGGCATATGCTACAGACATTTCTACAAAAAATTCCTTAATCACTTAACAGAAGAAACCTTCATGCCCATATCAGAAGACAATGTAATTTCCGAAAGTACCATGCAATGGATTCGATCGTTCATTATCGAATACAATATTTGCCCTTTTGCCAAGCACGTGGTGGACAAAGGAACATTAACGATCAATGTAATTCATACCACAAAGCTGGAAACCGCACTGGAAGAAATGATGTCGGCGGTTGAAGTACTGGATAAAAATCCAGGTATCGAAACGACATTATTAATTTTCCCGGACATGCTTAATGATTTTTTTGACTACCTGGATTTCGCAGAACTAGCCGAGCAGTTGCTTGCTGATCAAGCCTACGAAGGAATCTACCAACTGGCAACGTTTCACCCAAATTATTGTTTTGCGGGTGTTAGTCCGGACGATGTATCCAACTACACCAATCGCAGCCCCTACCCCATGCTGCATCTGCTGCGTGAAGAAAGTATTGAAAAAGCCATCGCTCATCATGGAAATCCCGAACAGATACCTGAAGATAATATTGCCACTATGCATAAGCTGGGCTTGGATAAAATTAAGAAGTTATTGAAAAATATTAGCTAGCTTATTCAGCGCTGCATGTTAGCTTGCCAATCAACCTAACCTACTCTACTCCAGTTGCCTCATAAGTAAATGTTACCCAAGGGTCTTTTCGTTGCCTCATAACTCATGTTACCGAACTGAGACTTGATTAACATAAATATCCTCTATAAATATCCTAGCGGGGTGAAGGGGCCGGTAATGAGGCCCCTTCGTTTATATCCTCACGGTCATCGCCGTCCCCGGCTGCACCGTATGTTTAAATATAGCGCATTTTTGAATCGGTTTTGATATTTACCAATGAAAAAATTCGTTTTAATTTTTTTTGGATCGTTTTCTGTAGCATAAACGGGTTCAGTTGATTGTAAGCTTCTGTTAGTTCTTTTTTCTTGTCCTCACTGATATGTTCTGACTTAATTAAGCGTTGATAAGGTGTTTCTGGCTTGCTATGTTTCCTTATAATTTTGGCTTGAACCCTCTGTTTTTCAATAAGTTTAAAGTTGGGAAGAAAAAAATTATTCATTTGGGACACTTCATTTTTATAAAGGTCATTCATCAACTCAACAAGGGCTTCATTATCAAGGCGAGAATAACCCATTAATTGCCTTACATGAGTCCAATTTTTTTGCTCAACATGGGCATTATCATCACTATGATAAGGCCTAGAACGAGTAAAATGGATCCTATGAGCACCTGCCTCGTTCGAAAAATAATGCATTAAATGCCAATTGAGAAATTCAGAGCCATTATCACAATCAAATCCCAAAATAAGAAAAGGTAAGTTCTCTTCAATATCTTTTATCTGCGATACCACGCCAGTAGCCCCTTTGTTCCAAACGGCTCTAAGCTCAGTCCATCCGCAGTTTATATCGGTCATCGTTAGACTCCATACAAAGCTGCCATTCAGGGATGACCCACAGTGAGCCACCGTATCCGCTTCTAGATAGCCAGGCCTGTCTTCATCCCACTGATTTGTTTTTACTGGAATATGTTTTTTTAATATACTGCCAGGCTTTGTGCCACCGTATGAACGTTTATATTTCACGCGCAATGGGATGAGCAATCGGTCGATGGTTGCAGCGCTCATCGATAATAAACCCTCATATACCCCGGGATCTAATGCACCATAAGCCTCACCATAATAAGGCAACCAAAGCGGCAAGGCCATTTTCAATCGTTTTCCACAAAGTTGGTCGCTTAATAGCCAAATCCGCTTTAATGGCTCCAGATAAAGATTTTCTGGATATATGCTAGGCCTACCTGTCTTTATTTTACGTTTCTGCTTCTTTGGGACAGCATTCAGCAATCGAATAGCATGCTTCTTGTGATAGCCACTCGATTCACATAATTCTTGCAGGATGATGCCTTTATCACGCTTTCCTGCAGCATGGTAACGTTTAGACAAATTTTTTAAGTAAAGCTCCATCGATAACTTCCCCATAAAAAATGTCCCTTATTATTATTTTTCTTCGGTAACATAAGTTATGAGGCAACGAATCTAAAATTTCCTGTTTTCGGTAACATTTCTTTTGAGGCAACTCGTACTCTTTCTCGCAATTTGCATATGAAACAAATAACAACTATAATTTCACATGAAATATGCGAGACACTTATGAAAACGTCCCTAAACAATGATCGCCAAAAAGACGCTGTCTTAACAAAGGCCATTTTGAATCTGGCCAGTTTCTATGATTTAACAGGTAAAGATTTACGGCAGATTATAGGGCTTAGTGAGTCAACGATTACACGGCTAAATCAAGGCAAGGCCTTGATCTCCCCATCTAGTAAAGAGGGCGAAATGGCATTGCTCCTCTTAAGAATTTATCGCGGATTAAATTCGTTGCTTGGCAATAATCATGATAAAGCCAAACTATGGCTAGCAAGTCACAATCACTATTTCAACCAAAAACCAATTGATCACTTAAAAACCATTAGCGGCTTGGTAGACGTTATCAATTATATCGATGCAATGCGTGGGAAGTTATGAATATATGGGAACTATGCAACGGCAAGCAATTTATTAAATTCCTTGCTCTTGAGCCCTGGCGAGTCGTAGAGGCTCAACATATTCTGAGTGCTCGTGACTTGGTTGATTCCAGAGAAGAACATGATCTACTTGAAGATTTAATTGAAAAATCAAAACCCGCCATTGCAAATGAAAAAAACTATTTAATCTTCACTCCTTTTCGATACCCACCACTAAAATACGGTTCGCGCTTTGGCAAAGTATTTGAACCATCACTTTGGTACGGCTCATTAGAACTGCAAACTGCATTCACTGAAGTAGCGTATTACCGTTTAAAATTTTTTAATGATACCAGTGCTGATTTAGGCTACGTGGAAATTTCCATGACGGCGTTTACAGTCTCGCTCACCAGCAAAATGGGCATCGATTTGAGTAAAGAGCCCTTTAAGCACTACACCCAAGAAATATCTGCTAAAAATAGCTATGAGCATAGCCAATCATTAGGTGATAGCATGCGTGAAGAATGGGTTGAAGCGTTTATTTATTGCTCTGCCCGTACACATGGAGTGGCCAAAAACATTGCAGCCTTTACTCCGTCAGTGTTCAAGCTTAAAAAAAATCAGTACGTACATCAGCAGCAAAACTGGAAGTGTATCGCAAAAAAGCGCCTCATTGAATTTACCCGCATAGGAATTTCAGGCCAGGAAAGGTTTTCCTTTACTGAAGATTACTTTAGTATGCCTGTGAACGAGCAATGAGCAATCAAAAACTCATTGCCAGTAAGTGTTCTATACACGGAATCTGTTCGGGCTGAGGTGGCGTTTACGCCTTCTCTAAGCCCAAGACCCCTACCAGAAAAGGCTTCGAGACAGCGCCACATCAACCCGAATGATTCTGATAAATGCATTAATCACAAAACACCGCTATTTATATAAATCAGCACCAAATGAACATTTATCCATTATACTGTGCTAAATTTATCATAATGAACATATTTTATAATTGAGCTTGTATGATGGAACATAAACTCACCGCAAACCTTCTAAAACAGTTAATCACTGAAGCTGAAAAAAACTCAGAGGGCAATGTCGCCAACTATATTCCAGAGCTGGCCAATGTTAATAAAGAAATTACCGCTATTGCAGTCAGACCACTTAACGGTGAAATTCTTATCGAGAGCAATACACCATTATCTGCCGTAACGTTGCAAAGTACCGCAAAAATGATCCCACTCATTGGGCTTCTTGAAGAGTATGGCGTTAAAAAATTGCTTGAGTGGGTAAAGGTTGAGCCATCAGGTGATGATTTTTCATCAATCACGCGTCAAGAGCAGCTTGGACCAAAACCATCAAACCCTATGTTAAATACCGGTGCTATTACCCTTTGCTCACATATCCCTGGTATTGCTGAGCAACAGTTTGCCTGGCTAGAGATTTGGGTAAAAAAACTATTCAACCAAAACTTGCGTATCAACCCGCTAGTTTTTGCTTCAGAACGACGTACCGGTGATCGCAATCGCTCGCTAGCTTTTTTGCTGCATAGTCGTCACAAATTAGGAACAGATGTCGCACAAACACTCGATTTATATTTTAGTTTATGTTCTTACGAGGCAACTATTGAGCAAATGATGTACTTACCGACCTTGCTTGCCAATTTAGGTCGTGATCCGGATACAGGTGAACAAATCATCTCTGAGGAAACATGTAAAATTAGCCTGGCAATCATGGCAACTTGTGGATTGTATAATGAAACGGGAACACACATGGTGATGACTGGCATGCCTGCGAAGAGCGGGGTTTCAGGGTACACTATAGCAGTGCTGCCAGGGAAAGCAGGGATTGTCGTATTAAGTCCACGCGTAAATGCCAAGGGCAATAGCATCCGCGGTGAAATAATGCTGGAAGGATTGTCAAAAGCCATGAATTGGCATTTCGCTGTACCTTGATAACTTTAATCAGGTGTATCTTCAGGCTCAGGTTCCGGCATATCAGGCAACATAGGCTCAATCGGCTCAGGCAGTTGCGGTGATTCCATCGGCGGTTCTTCCGGGAGCTCTTGTGGCATGTCCGGGATCTCGTTAGGGTCCACAATAATCTCCGCTGGGTTGTGCTGCAATCAAAGTTACAGACAGTTTATTATGCTTATAATTATTGTAGCGCATAAATTTTATTCCGCGTTGGGAGATGCTAATATCTTCTAACAGATTTTATTGACCTCACTTGAGTTTGAACCCATGAACATTAGCTTGTTTGATTTATTCTCCATCGGTATAGGTCCATCCAGCTCACATACTGTAGGTCCTATGATTGCAGCAAATGAGTTTTTACAGTTATTAACCACTACAAACTGCTTTGATAAAACAGCACGGGTCAAAATAGAATTATATGGTTCCCTGGCGCTCACCGGGAAAGGGCACGGCACAGACAAAGCCATTTTAAATGGTTTGGAAGGAAAATCACCGGAAACTGTTGCCCCTGAAAGCATGATCCCGCGTATGCACGCAATTCTGGAAACCCATACACTTCACCTTGCCGGTATAAATGATATTCCATTTCATGAAGCAACCGATTTCATTTTCCTACAAAAAGAGTTATTGCCGAAGCATACCAACGGTATGCGCTTCAGTGCCTACGATAGTGCAAATCAATTACTAGCAAACCAGGTATATTATTCTATTGGCGGCGGTTTCATTACTACTGAAGAAGATTATGAGCAAACTACTTTAGAAAATCACCCCCTTCCCTACCCGTTTAATACGGCACAGCAAATACTTGATCACTGCAAGAAAAACAATCTTTCAATTTCTGAATTAATGATGGCTAACGAACTCACTTGGCGCAATACCGAAGACATCCAAAACGGTATTCTCAAACTCGCTAATGTCATGAATGAATGCATTGATAATGGTTGCCGTCATCCTGGCGTATTACCTGGCGGCTTGCAACTTAAACGACGCGCTCCTGACCTCTATAACAAACTGAATGAAAAAAAAGGCGTACATAGCATATATGAGCGCTCCGATATCATGAATCATTTAAACCTGTATGCCATGGCAGTAAATGAAGAAAATGCTGCCGGTGGTCGCATCGTCACGGCACCAACCAACGGTGCCGCAGGCATTATCCCCGCCGTGCTCAGATATTGCCAAGATGCACATGAGAAGATGGATAAAGAAGATATTATTACTTATTTCCTCACAGCTGCTGCAATAGGAATTCTCTATAAAAAAGGCGCGTCTATTTCGGGTGCAGAAGTAGGTTGCCAGGGTGAAGTCGGTGTCGCTTCCTCCATGGCCGCCGCGGGCTTAACCGCTGTGCTAGGAGGTACTGTTGAGCAAATCGAAAATGCTGCTGAAATTGCCATGGAACATCATTTAGGCATGACCTGTGATCCGGTGATGGGACTTGTGCAAATTCCCTGTATCGAGCGCAACGCGATGGGCTCAGTGAAAGCCGTTAATGCTTCCCGCATGGCACTTATCGGTGATGGCCAGCATCAAATATCATTAGATAAAGTTATCAAAACCATGAAACAAACAGGTATGGATATGCAGAGTATCTATAAAGAAACATCCATGGGAGGCCTGGCTGTTAACCTGCCTGAATGTTAATCCGGAAAGCTGGATTAACATTCCCACCGAATCGATTACTAATAGATGCAGCTAGCCTCCACAAGATGTGATGACGAATGGTGCAATACTTAGGGCATTCCCTACTATCACAGAGGCCGCTTCAGTACCAGATGTGGCACTGCTAACAACCACGGTAGTACCAATCAAGCTCGATAAACTCGCGCCACTGACTCCAGCCTCACTGCCGCCATTATCATGGCTAGCACCTGCAGCGCCAGTTTCCGAGCCATTTTGCGTAGTTTCACTCTTTGAAATGTTTCCAGATGCTGGAAAAGGAGCGGCGAGAGTGCCTGCAGGCGTTGAAAGAGAGCTTTGACCCGCGATCAATGTCATATTGCCAACTTTAACCTCCCCAGACTCAACCATGGTATTAGTCGTCTTGGCGTCCGGAACAAAAACTTTATATTTTGTCCCGAAGATTCTCATTACAACCATCGGTGTTTTAAGTTCTTCTTTCTGTTTCTTTTTACCCGTAGTTTGAGACTCCATCTTGCCCGAAGTAAGCTCTGCCGCAAGCTCTACATCGCCTTGCTTGGGAGAATAAGCCAGAATTTTGTATTTAGAAAGCTCACCCACAGTCACCAGGGTACCATTAAAATACTTGATTTTAGCAGATGATGCGGCTGCAGTAACAATTGTATCCCCCGCCTGCAAAGAATCTCCTCGACCTAGCTTGTTTTGTGAGCCACCACGCATAAGCAGCACGTCCTTTGCCGTAAATAGAACTTTACCAACGTCATCGGCTAATGCGGGGATTGCCGTCAACAATAAACAAATAGAAATCAATTTCTTCATTCTGTTCCCTCTATGCTCTAACACGTTCAAATTTCATTGAATTTCACTGCAAATCGAATGAGCCCAAATCAGGTTCACTATAAAAACAGACCGCGCAGACTTATTTTTTTATAGCGTTGAAAAAGCCAAAAATAATATTAACTGACGCATCTGCCAAATACAAGGCATGGGGACATGTCCCCAAAAAATTGAACAAAATATTTTTAAGCCCCCATTTCTCAATAAATTCTCTATATTTTAGAATCAAGAAACCACAACGGGATCTATCAAGATCCCGTTGTAATTTATAGTTATGAAAAACGACGGATGCAGCGGGAATAAACAGCGGTTCCAGACTGCTTGCTAGCAGCAAGTGAAACAGGTTCTCCCATGTTAAGTACAAAGCTGGTTTGATATGCGTAGTCACTCGGTGTGCTGGCAGGAATGCCCGCTGAATTGCCTTCAGAGGAGGTCCAATAGTAAATAGCAGAATCTATAGTCAACGCGAACGTACCAACCGGAATAGGGTCACCATAGGCTGCAGCTAGTGCAAGGACAAAAGTATTCATTTCATCATATGAGGGCAGATACCATTGTTGTGTTGGATAATTGATGAGATGACCTGGGCTATGTTTACATATACTGGCAGGCGAGGTGGGAAATACATCACTAATTTTTTCTGTATTGTAAAACCCATTGTTCAATAACGTACCAAGATCTGTGTTAGGTGTATCACCCCAAGAGGCTATAGTATGATTATCAGTGGCGAAAGCAAGCATACCTGAATTCAAGCCTGGATTTACAACATAGATTAAACCGTCTTGGTAAGTATCGCCAACGCCCAGCACGACAACTTTCATCTCTACCGCGGGTCCCGTATTATCACCCACAATTTGAATGGATGCTTGCGGGTGTTTCATCGCCGTGCCTGAATTAAATGTAATCTGACAGGTGGCACCAGGTGCTAACGTTGGGCATGTGGTGGATGTAACATCTGCCCAAGGCAAAACTGCGTGAATATTGTGTGCGGTTGTGGTTGTTGATGTGCTTGTAAGCGAGATATGGCCAGTACCACCGCCTGCGAACAAGGTCAACCTGCATTCTTCAAGTGAGTTATAACAAAAATTTTTGACTCTTTTATTTTTGATAGCTGAAGTGTAAGCGCTCGGTTGCTCTATTTTTACAGACAAAGACACTTTACCCATCGGGATCACATTGACACTGAGTTTTTCTTCGGCTAAAGGGCGTACACAAGATTCAGACATCACAACCTGGCCATCAAACCAGTTTGCCCCATTTTCGCAGACCAATGGTGCAATATTTTTTAATTTGCCTAACTCGTTAGAGTTTACCTGCAGCTTGAGCACACAGGATTGTCCTGGCTTCAAAGTTATAAGATTTGCACAATAATCACCATCACCATCGACTTGTTGAGTGATGCCCTTTATTGGTTTCATACTTAGAGTTCGTATTTGGTCACTGTGGTTGCTCAGCCAATATCGCACAGCTTGTGTTTCACCTTGGGGAATAGTAACTCGTGTTTCTCCCAATGCTTTTAGAGTAAACTGACGTGTATCAGCAGCTTTTGCCGACAGAAAGACCATACAAGACAAGGCGACTGCCCCGGCTTGTTTCAAGCGAATTTTATTCATAATCTATCCTTAATCATTCAATAAAAAATAAAACAAGCCGTATTTGTAACGCGCCTATCTCAGGTAACCCAATAATGAACATTGATCTCCAAACTAGAGCAACCATCTGGATCCTGCCATCAAGTGGGATAATCGTAAAATTACATTCTACTCATCTGTGTAACAATCTTCGCAAAATATGAAACGAATAGAAAGACATGGTTTTTCGTATCTCGTCACCACAAACGTATACGCTCGCAAAAAATAGTATTTTAGTGCGGATTAAACGATGTGATTTCTAGACATAGCCACGCAGATGATTTATTGGTGAGCAGTGCTGAATAAAGATAGTTTTTTTATTTATTTGTGTGTATATACCTCATCCTAATGCTGGAAGACGGTTATTTCTAAATTATTCAATTCGTTTAAGATAAAGTTGGTATAAATAAAGTGGTTCATTGCCTAAGAACCATTAAATTTAGCTTTAGTGGAACGCAGGGAAAACCGAAATTAGAGCCTGCCCCGACACGCTATGATTCGAAAGCTACTTTTTGTTGGTGAATCACAGCCCCAGGATGAGACTCTTTAATCAACACCAATGCTATGAATAAACTAACCAAATAACAGACAGGCATGACCAGCAGTGCTTTTTGATAACTACTAATCATATAAACAGGTACATCATTAACTAAATGCCAGTCCGAACTGCGATGCAAAAAAACACCGACAAGAGGCTGAAAAATCGCGCCGCCAATCAGAACCGACAAATTATTAAATCCAGAAGCAGTTCCCACTAAATGAGCAGGGTTATTGTCTTTAACAACAGCAAAACTGACCGTTTGCCCACCTGCACCAAGACCAAGAAAAAACAGAACGATATACATCCAACCAATGGAAACGTCCGACGCATACAACAAGATCAGTGTAGCAGCCAAACCAAAAATAGAACTACTAATTAATGCAAGACGACGGCTATGTAGCCGGTCACTTATCCAACCGAGCAAAGGACTACCAATACCAATTCCAAGCCAAATCATACTGCATAAACCAGAAGCCACGACAACGCCAACCTGGTACTTTTCCTGCAGATAGGGTACGCCCCATAGTGCGGCGAATACCGCAATTGGAGTCCAGATGCAAAATGCATAAGCACCTGTCAACCAAGTATAAGAACGACTACAAACCTCTCGCAAGCGCGTCAACTCATCTCTAAAGCGTCGAGTAGGAAGTGACTGTGTCGGTTGGTGAGGATAGTCGCGAATAAATAACCACAACAGTATTGATAAAAACAGACCTACACCAGCTAATATAAAGCTCGCTTGCCGCCAACCTACGTGTTCAACCAACGCAGCCAAAGGCATCTCGCCAAACATAGCACCCACCGAGCTCATCAATTGCGCAACGCCTGCTAAAATTGCGAAATGTTGTGGCGGAAACCAGCGAGAAACCAATACCAACACACCAATAAAAGAAAATGCGGAACCAATGCCTATTAAAAACCGGCCCATTGATGCGGTAAGCATACTGTCGGTTGAGGCGAAAAAAAAGGAACCCAGAGCACACAATATCATCGCACTCGTCATTAATTTTCGGGGGCCATAGCGATCAAACAACAGACCTGCAGGTAATTGCATCGGTGCATAAGCATAAAAATAAAATGCCGAAATCACACCAAACCCTTCTGCCGTAACCTGAAACGTCTTCATCATTGGATCAGCCATTACGCTGGGTGCAACCTGCAGAATAAACTCATACAGGTAAAACGAGGTTGCAAGAAAAAAAATAATATAAGCACTTAACTTGCTGTGTTTCTGTGATTGCATGAGGGGATGCCCGAGTTGATATTAAGATTTACTCAAAAAGCACATTACACCGAAGTGAGTTTCGTTTGTCAATGGCTGACCATTAGACATACCTATAAACCGCGCCCAATATAGCAGGATTTCTTGCACCCGTAATATGTGTTAAATCAACCGGTATTTGATTGAATGTTTTTTCAGCAAGCCAGGCGAACATCATTGCCTCAAGAAAGTCAGGATCAACACCCAGCATTAATGTGCTTTCTACAGTTGCTTCAGGCAATTGTTTACGTAACGCATTTTGCAACATGGTGTTGTGTGCCCCGCCACCACATAGAGCGATGAGCTTAGGCTGCATGTTGCTCGCTTGTATTGCCTGCGAAATCGATGTCGCCGTGAGTGCAAGCAACGTAGCCTGAATGTCTTGCGCAGTATAGTCCGCGTACTGGTGGCACAATAACCAATCTTCAGAAAAATATTCTTTGCCAATGCTTTTTGGCACAGCTAGTTTGAAGTAGGGATCGGCTAATAAACTGGCAAGTAACGGCTCAATAACCCCGCCCGTTGCCGCCCAAGCTCCATCAGCATCATAAGGAGTTCCCAAATGTTTTTTTACCCAGGCATCCATAAGGCAATTACCCGGTCCAATATCATAACCGCTAATAGTTTGACCTGGCGCGAGATACGAAACATTGGCAATACCGCCAATGTTGACCACCGCCAGCGGAAAATCAAATTTCGCAAATAAAGCATGGTGATAAACGGGCGCAAATGGCGCTCCCAGCCCTCCTACAACCAAATCGCGTGTTCTGAAGTCAGCAATAACGGTAAGACCTGTTAACTCAGCTATCGTATGCGCACAGCCTAATTGTAGCGTATAAGGAATATCAGCCGTTGCGTCATGACAAATTGTCTGCCCATGACTGCCGATCGCTATGACATGCTCTCGTTTTACATTAGCAATTTCCAATAGCTGATTGGTTGCATCGGCAAACTCTCGACCGATCAAGGTGTTTAACTGGCTAATTGCCGCGGGTCCTGTTTGCGTACCCTGTAAAACAGCCTGCAAAAACTGCCTGGCTTTATCGCTGTAAGCGCGCGTGATACCTGCAATTAAGCGGTTAGTGCTTACATCCACCAACGCCGCATCAATACCATCCATGCTGGTACCCGACATTAATCCAATAAATAATTTCATGTTATACCTTGGCAGCTTTTCGCGGGATTTTAAAACATTTATAAAAATTAGCCGTCGTTTGTGCCGCAAGGGTTTCATAATCGACTTGCCGTAATGCACTTAGCTCCAGAGCCACCTGTTTGACTAATGCAGGGTGATTTTGTTTGCCGCGAAAAGGAACAGGGGCAAGATAAGGTGAATCAGTCTCAATCAAAATTCGATCCAAAGGCACTTTTTTAGCGACTTCCCGCACTTGCGTTGCATTTTTAAACGTTACAATCCCCGAAAAGGAAATATAGAAATTGAGATCAAGCGCACGCCGCGCGACTTCCCAATTCTCTGTAAAACAATGCATAACTCCGCCAATGTTTGCGGCATTTTCAGCAGCCATCAGCAACAGGGTATCTTCGGCCGCCTCGCGCGTATGAATAATTAAAGGTTTGGATGAAGTCAATGCGGCGTGAATGTGATTTGTAAAGCGCTGACGTTGCAGGCGCTTGCCCTCATCTGTATCCATGCGAAAATAATCAAGACCTGTCTCTCCTATTGCAATACAGGCAGGATGAGCGGCCAATATAATCAGTTTTTCAGCACTTGGATCCTCGCCGCGTTCTGTATTAGGATGCACGCCAACAGATATGCTTACGTTGTCATACTTATCAGCCAACTTATAAAGCAAAGGCACATCGTCAAGCTCAATGCAGACACACAGCAGGTGTTCAACACCATTGTCCTCTGCTTGCTGAATCACGCGGTCCATCTCATTATTAAATTCGGTTAAATCAATACTATGTAAATGACAATGAGAATCAACCAAAGGTGTTGTTTGTATAGTATTTTTCATAATCTCTAAATTGTATCAGTCGGTTGCGTCGATTTTAACATACCGGCCAAATAGGTCTCTATCTTATTGACAAGATTACGGCTATTTTCGCCAGAAAATTGCACACCAATACCGTTTGGTTTATTGCCTTGCGCTCCCTTTGGTGTAATCCAAACCACTTTGCCATCCACAGTATAGGTTTCAGGCTCATCCAACAATTGTACGATTAAAGTCACATTACTGCCTAATGGATGAAGTTGTTTAGTGCGAACAAATAAGCCTCCTCCTTTCACAAATGGCATATAAGCAAGATAAAGCAGCTCTTCTGTTTTAAACGAGCAATTAATTGCTTGAAGCTCATTAACAGCCATAAATATCTCTTAAATAGCCCAGCAATAGATTTTCCAGTGCCAGCGTTTGATTGGTATTTATATTATGGTTTATTTTTCGAATAAGTGCATTGATGCCATCAAGCTGAACAAATAGCCTGGCTGGCTGGATAAGTCGCGACAAGCGCCGCAGTTGTTGCGAGAAGTCACTCCTGGAACCAATAAGCTGATAACGAATGACTTGCGCACTAAGAAGATATAGGAACCATAATAAATCGTTTGCTGCAAAAACAGACCATTGTGCCGCCAGAGTGCACGGAGTGATTTTTTCGTCGATTAAATCACATAACGAATCGATGATGGTGTCGCTTTGTTTAAATAAAACTGCGCGTGTTGTATCACTTGCATAAAGCTTACCCAACTGCAAGTAATCAACCGGATCGCTAGACTCAAATACATAATGTTGACAGCGGCTAAGTATCGTGGCGGGTAAACTGCTGACTTGTTCAGCTATCAAAATAAACAGGGTATGTGCTGGAGGTTCTTCCAGTATCTTTAATAGTGCGTTCGCGGCAAACACATTCATTTTATCTGCTGCCGCTATGAGGATGAAACGATGCTGTCCTCGTTTAGGTGTTTGATATACGCTCTGTTGCAACGTGCGTATCTGCTCTATTTTAATGGCAGAATCTTGTTTTTCCTGGGTTACATAATCAATATCCGGATGAAGCCCTTGGGTAAACAAATGACATGCACTGCAATTCCCGCAAGGCGGGTTCACACCCTGACAGATAACCGCCGCCATCAAGCGATTGGCAAATTGTAAAACACGCATGTGGGGAGGCCCCACAAACAACAATGCCTGTGGAACACGTTTCTTATTTAGCAATGGCTGCATGCGACTCCACATGAGCGCATGTGCAGGCAATATATCAATCGACTGAGGAGGTTGCATGATTCGTCAAATAATTTTGAAGGGAAAAACGGATAGCACTGCGGACCACACCAATAGGTTGGCTCGCATCAATCACCACAACATTATTCATGGTTTTAATATGATGATGATAGCTATTATAGACATCGTTAAAAAAAGACAATGATTCTTGCTCGATACGATCAGTTGTGCCGCGTTTGCTCGCACGTTGCAAGCCTTTTTTCGGGGTAATATCCAGAAATAGTGTTAAATCGGGCTTGAAGTTACCCAGACAGAAGGATGACAAGTGAGCAATCATTTGTTCATCCAGCTTTCGTCCTCCACCTTGATAAGCAAAGGTAGACAGCTCAAACCGATCAGCTAAAACCCACGATCCTTGTTCTAATGCAGGATAGACGATTTGCTCCAGTAATTGCACTCGCGCCGCATAGAACAAAAGTAATTCTGCACGTGGATCAAGTGACTCAGCCGGCACGATTTCTTTAATTAGCCGCCTTACCTCTTCACCGACACGCGTACCACCAGGCTCGCGCGTGAGAACCAAATCGACGCCCTGGTCAGTCAAAAAACGTTTGATGGTGTTAAGCGCTGTTGATTTACCCGCACCTTCGAGCCCTTCTACAACAATGAAACGTCCTCTCTTTGACATCATCTGCCCTTTTTAAGATAGCGATCAATCGCCTGTTTTTGCTGTTCGTAGGTTAATGAAAAATGATGGCTGCCATCGCCTTTTGCTACAAAATACAAATAATCAGTCAGCAACGGATGCGCTGCGGCATCAATTGCATCCTTGCCAACCATTGCAATTGGTGTTGGTGGCAAACCACGATGATGATATGAATTATAAGGTGAATCAACCAGCATGTCTGTATGTGATAATTTTCCAGTATAGTGTCCACCCAGAGCGTAAATAACGGTCGGATCCATTTGTAGTGGCATTTTTGCCCGTAATCGATTAACAACAACACCGGCAATCAATCGTTTCTCAGCTTGCTGTGAGGCTTCTTTTTCAATGATCGAGGCGGTAATTAATAACTCATATGGAGATTTGTAAGGCAATCCTGTTGTTCGACTATCCCAACTTTGTTGCAGGTACTCGTTCAGTTTAGCATGGGCGTGTAGCAATAAATCACGGCTAGTACTACCCGCATCGTAATGATACGTATCAGCTAGCAGCAACCCTTCGGCATTGGGGAAAGAATCCTGGATAGATTGCCAATCAGCAGCGCTGTAGGTGAGATATGCGGCGTGCTGAAGATTAGCGCTAACTTGGTATTGGGTTGTACCTTCGATAATACGAAAAGTTCCTTTTAATACATCACCTGCAATGACGCGCGCTAGAAACTGCTGCGCAGACTCACCTGGTGAAACTTGATAAATACCGGCTTTTAAGTGCGACGATAGTCCTTGTAGACGAATCAGGAGGAGGAAGAAACGATTATTTTTGATAAAACCCTGAGCCTTAAGAGTACGCACGAATGACGTGGCAGTTGTAGATTTATCTAATTGGATAATAACGGGTTGCCTGTGAGAAGCCAGCATCGGCTGATAAAACAATTGATATAGATTTACACCCAAAATTACAATAGCAATAGTAAGCATTGTCGCACAACAAATAGCAATAAATTTTAGCCAGCGATGTTTCATCAATACCTCTCAGACAAGCAGAATGTTGTAAAATCTCTCAATAGCACGCTATTAAGCCAGAGGAAATGAGGCTTTCGCTGTTGTACACATAAGAATAAATTCACAGTAAGAACACACATCCCCATTCGTGAGAGAAGTGTATCCTAACCATAACTGTGCCTATGCGCCGGGTACTGTAGAATTATACTGCGTTTATGACAGTAAACTTCGTACCCTATCTATGACTTTATTTCTTTAAACAACAAACTGCCATTCGTGCCGCCAAACCCCAATGAGTTACTCAATGCATACTCAATACGCATTTTTTGTGGTTTGTGAGCTACATAATTTAGGTCAAATCCTTCATCAGGATTATCAAGGTTAATTGTTGGTGGCGCTATTTGATCGCGGATAGCCAAAATACAAAAAATTGCCTCAACAGCACCTGCAGCACCCAGCAAATGTCCGGTCATTGACTTTGTGGAACTAACAGCAAGTTTGTAGGCATGATCTTGAAATACGCGCTTGATTGCTTTGGTTTCATTCAAATCATTTAGATAAGTGGAGGTGCCATGGGCGTTAATATAATTAATTTTATCTACACTCACGCCAGCATCTTTCACTGCCGCTGCTATGCCGCGTGCCGCGCCATCCGCATCTTCATCTGGTGCAGTAATATGATAGGCATCAGCAGACATACCAAAACCTACCAATTCAGCATAGATTTTAGCTCCGCGGGCTTTCGCGTGCTCATATTCCTCGAGAACTAGAATACCGGCACCTTCGCCCATCACAAAACCGTCCCTGTCTTTATCCCAGGGTCGAGATGCTTTTTCAGGTTCATCATTACGTTTTGACAAAGAACGAACTGCAGAGAATCCAGCTAGGCATAATGGTGTAGTAGTCATTTCTGAGCCACCGCAGACCATCACATCCGCATCGCCATAAGCGATCATCCGTCCGGCCAAACCAATATTATGAGTACCTGTTGAACAAGCTGTCACAACGGAAATATTAGGGCCTCTTAAACGGTGTTTAATCGAGATTTGACCTGCAACCATATTGATAATGCCTGCAGGAATAAAAAAAGGCGACACTTTGCGTGGTCCGCCGTTGAGGAGTCTTCCCTGGTTATTGGTAATCGTGGCAATACCACCAATACCAGCACCAACGGCGACGCCTGCACGAAAAGAAAGTTCATCATCAATGGTGAGGTTCGCATCCGCCAATGCTTCATCGGCGGCAACCATACCGTATTGGGTGAACAAATCCATTTTTCGCGCTTCTTTGAGCGGTATATGGTCTTCAACGTTAAAGTTTTTTACCTTGGCCCAGATTTTGGTTGAGTACTCGGTGGTATCAAAGTCTTCTACTACGCTGACACCACTTACTCCTGCCAGAACATTTTGCCAGGATTCTTCTACATTTGAACCGACAGGAGTTAACATACCCATGCCAGTTACCACTACACGCCGCTTATTCAATGAAAAACTCCTCAACACTAAGCTTGTTCTTTATCCAGATTCGCTTGAATATAATCAATCGCTTCTTGAATTGTAGTAATTTTTTCAGCCTTTTCATCTGGGATTTCAGTCTCAAACTCTTCTTCCAATGCCATTACTAGCTCAACAGTGTCTAGAGAATCAGCGCCTAAGTCATCAACAAATGAAGCGTTGTTTTTTAATTCATCTGCTTTAACACCTAATTGCTCTATAACAATCTTACGAACTCGATCTTCTATTGTACTCATAACTTGTATGTCCTCTTGCGGTTATAAAAAAAAGTTGTTGGCTAGTTTATTCGATTATAAAGATAACGCAAGTTACTTTAAGCCTGCGCACCTAATTTAATCGTTAATTCATATACATACCACCATTCACATGAATGGTTTCACCCGTAATGTAATTTGCAGAATCAGAAGCAAGAAAAGCAACTGTCTCGGCAATGTCCTCGGCTTTACCTAGCCGTTTCATAGGAATTCGTTTTAGCAGTTCCTCTTTTACAAAATCAGGCAAGGCAGCGGTCATATCGGTATCGATAAATCCTGGTGCAACCACGTTCACGGTAACACCGCGGCTGCCAATTTCTTGCCCCAGCGACTTGGAAAAACCTATGACACCCGCCTTAGCCGCCGTATAATTTGCTTGACCTGCGTTACCACTGGATCCCACCACAGAACCCACGGTAATAATACGTCCCCAACGCGCACGCATCATTGATTTAAGGCAGGCTTTACTCAAACGAAATACAGAGTTCAAATTAGTTTCAATAACACGGTACCATTCTTCATCGTCCATACGTAACATCAAATTATCACAAGTAATACCTGCATTGTTAACTAATATGGATGGCACTTTATCTTGATCGGCCAATCGGGACATCAAACCTTCAACACTATCTTTGCTGGTTACGTCGAGCACTAAACCCTGACCAGCTAAGTTGTCTTGCTGAAACATCGCGGTAATTGCAGCGGCCCCCGGTTCAGTTGTGGCTGTACCAATAACATAAGCACCCTTTTGTGCCAGCTTATGCGCTATCGCTTTGCCAATACCACGACTCGCGCCTGTCACAAGCGCTACTTTACCTTGTAAATCAGTCATTGTTTCAAATCCTCTAACTTAATGCGATCAATGTTGTTAATGCCTGATCCAATGTTGCTTGATCACTAACGCTAATTGTCTGCAACGATTTATCGATGCGTCTAATCAATCCGTTTAAGACTTTACCTGGACCACACTCAACAATAACCTCAACACCTTTCTGTTTGAACAGCTGAATTGTCTCTACCCAACGCACAGGCCGATAGAGCTGTTCTTTCAATAACGTTCGTATCTGCGCGGCCGATTGATAAATACTAAGATCAACATTACTAATAACCGGCACAGCGGGTACCTTAAATTCTGTTTTCTGCAGGCTTTCTGCAAATAATTCCGCCGCCCTGGTGAGTAACGGACAATGACAAGGCACGCTAACCGGGATTACTGTTGCCAACCGCGCACCATTCTCATCAGCGATTGTAATTGCTTTTTCAACAGCCTGTGTATGACCCGCGATAACCACTTGTCCAATCGCATTGTAGTTTGCCGGAGAAACCTGATACATCTGGTTGCTGGCCTGCATACAGATTTCTTGAACCTGCTCATCAGTCAAGCCAACTATAGCCGCCATTGCGCCCTCGCCCAAGGGAACTGTTTCTTGCATAAGCTGCCCACGTTTAGCAACCAATGATGCCGCATCTTGTAGACTTATAGCGCCTGCACAAACCAGTGCTGCATATTCGCCAAGACTATGTCCGGCCATAATTTTTGCAGGAATACTGCCACGTTGCTGTAATACTTTATATACCGCAACATCGGCGGTCAACATCGCAACCTGGGTATATTCTGTTTGATTTAATTTAGCTTCAGGCCCATATTGAACCAAATGCCAGACATCATATCCCAACCGTTCAGAGACATTGGAAAATAACTCATTAATTAGGGGGTACTTGCTTGCAAGTTCATTTAGCATCCCAATATCTTGAGATCCCTGCCCTGGAAAAACAAATGCTGTAGTTGACATAGCTTTTGTATCCTCTGATAAACCAATTTTAGTAACGGATAACCATGGCACCCCAAGTCATACCACCACCAAATGATTCCAGTAATAATAAATCGCCTCGCTTGATACGTTTTTCGCGTATGGAAAGGTCGAGCGCTAAAGGAATAGATGCGGCTGACGTGTTGCCTTGATGTTCGATGGTCACAATAACTTGTGACATAGGTAATGACAATTTTTTGGCGATGGCTTGGATAATACGAATATTCGCTTGATGAGGAACTAGCCAGTCTATATCTGATTTCTGCAAATTACAGGTAGCAAGCACCTCATCGACAATGTCACCCATAATATTAACTGCAAGTTTAAAAACCTCATTACCCCGCATACCGATCAAGGGTCTTTCGCCTTCTTGGGTATGAGTAGCGAAACTTAATAGTTTTTCTTGATCAAAAGACGAATGCAACACACTGCCCATGATTCCAGGCTTATCACTAGGGCTTAAGACTGCAGCACCCGCGCCATCGCCAAACAGTACACAAGTTGCTCGATCAGTCCAATCCAAACCGCGCGACATACTTTCACTGCCAATTACCAGAACATGCCTAGCTGCACCGGTAGCGATATACTGCTTGGCGATATCCATGGCATACACAAATCCGCTGCAGGCTGCAGCGATATCAAATGCCGGAATTGGGCGAGAAATATTAAGTGCTTTTTGTACATGGCACGCCATGCTGGGGAAAAAATAATCTGGCGTACAGGTAGCAACCAAAATCAGATCGATTTCTTCTGCGTCTATTTCCGACGATTCCAATGCTTTTTTAGCTGCCTCACCCGCCATAAATGACGTGGTTTCATGGTCAGAAACAATTCGTCTACTGCTGATGCCAGAACGCGAATAAATCCATTCGTGACTGGTATCTAACATGGTTTCCAACTCGGTGTTGGTCAGTTGGCGCTCAGGTAAGTAACTTCCAGTTCCGCTAATAATTGCATTTTTCATAGCAACAAACCTTGATTGATAAAGCTAGTAATTTGGTCACGAACCAAATCAACTACATTATTTTTAACTTGTAGTACCGCCTGCTCAATTGCAAATTGAAAAGCTGTTGCACTAGCGCCGCCGTGACTTTTAACGACTATACCATTCAAACCCAACAAGGTCGCGCCATTATACCTGGCAGGATCCATGCTTTGTTTCATATGATTTAATACCGGGAGTGCAATAATCCCAGCCAGTTTCGTCAACCAGTTGCGTTTAAATGAATTTTTTAATGTAGTCAGCATCAATTTAGCCAAGCCTTCGCTTGCTTTTAATGCACTATTACCCACAAAACCATCGCAAACAACCAAATCAACATCGCCAGAGTAAAAATGATCACCCTCGACATAGCCGACATAATTCATGAGCTCGCATTCAGCAAGCATGTGCGCAGTACGTTTTACCTGATCATTACCCTTGATCTCTTCAACGCCAATATTGAGCAATCCAATCCTGGGTCTGGACTTATGATCCAGTGCTTGAATTAATGCAGAACCCATAACCGCAAATTGAAACAGATGCTCAGCGCAAGAATCGACGTTGGCACCTAAGTCAAGTACGCGAGTTTTACCTTTCATCGTAGGCAATTCTGCAATAATTGCTGGTCTGTCAATTCCTGGCATTGTTTTAAGAACAAAACGCGCAATTGCCATTAGGGCACCCGTATTGCCTGCGCTAACGCATGCTTGAGCTTGCCCCTCTTTTACCAAATTAATGGCAACGCGCATCGATGAATCTTTCTTGTTGCGCATCGCATGCGACGGCAACTCATCCATGGCAACCACCTCGGAGGCATGCACCACCGATATTTTATTGACCGGAAAAGAACCCTGTTTTTTTAGCCGTTGACTGATCTGATTTTGATCACCAACCAGCAAAAGCTTCAAATTAGGATTATTCCGCACAGCGCGCAGACAGGCGGGTATCACAACGTCTAAGCCATGATCCCCTCCCATCGCATCAATGGCAATGGTAATATCGTTCAAGTATTTTACTCTTGTTCGTAGACGTTATCAGTTTCAACAATCTTACGACCACGATAGTAGCCATCTGGCGTCATGTGGTGGCGCAGGTGAGTTTCACCAGTCGTTGCATCAACTGAAAGTGTTGGCTTGGTTAATGCGTCATGAGAACGTCTCATATCACGTTTGGAACGTGATTTTTTATTTTGCTGTACTGCCATTGTATTACTCCTAAACAATTTGCTTTCATAAGGCCGGAATATTACCGAGTTTTTGCTTGCAATCCAAGTATTGTCGACAGAAATTATGTGATCAGCTCATCTTGCTCGCAAATTAATCGACTAATCTCGCTATCGCAGTCAGTCAAATCCAAGTGTTTTTCCGGGGTGAACAAGTATAGATCATCCGTTAAAATATCAATCAAATCAATTTGGTCATCACTTGCGACGACGCATTCGTACCACTCCATCAAGTTTTCAGCGATAGCATCATCTGCACAAACCGCGAGTTTACTCGTATTTTTGTAATTATGCTGAAATATGCCTAAACAACGTTGGCAAATAATGTTCAGTACACCGCTCACGGTCATCGTTAACAAGTAATATTTATCACCAGGGTCAACCTGAAAGTTACAAGTTAACTCGCACGATAAGTGAAGATGTTTCGGCAATCGTTCTTGTAAATTGACAACAACGTGCTGTGTTCCAGCGTTCCTAGCTTGGGTTTTTAGGCATATTTTCATGATTTATAGTAATTATTGGTTGATATGACGATTTTAAAATACAGTATTATAGCGTAAAATATTCATTTTTTATACACATTGAATCTGATTAATGACTATTAAAGTGATTGTTGGCATGTCTGGTGGGGTCGACTCATCGGTTGCTGCCTGGTTGTTACGTGAACAGGGCTATCACGTAGAAGGCATGTTCATGAAAAATTGGGAACAAGATGACCGTGATGGTTATTGTGCTGCTGCCAAAGATTTAGCCGATGCGCAAGCCGTATGCGACCAATTGGGCATACCCTTGCACAGCGTTAATTTTGCAGAAGAATATTTACAGCGCGTCTTCAATCATTTTTTGACTGAATATGAAAATGGCCGCACACCCAATCCTGATGTCCTCTGTAACAAGGAAATCAAATTCAATGCTTTCTTAAATCATGCACTGTCTTTAGGAGCTGATTTCATAGCCACAGGCCATTATGCACGCGTAAAAATTAATGGCCATGTCGGTGAATTATTTAAAGCCAAAGACCGAGATAAAGACCAAACCTATTTTTTACATCAGGTTCAACCCGAGGCACTGGCGAAAACTTTATTTCCGATTGGCGATTATCTCAAACCTCAAATTCGCACGTTTGCCAAAGAATTAAACTTGGTTACGCATGCAAAAAAGGACTCTACGGGCATTTGTTTCATTGGCGAGCGTCGTTTCAAAACATTTCTCAATGAGTATATGCTGGCAAAACCAGGGGATATTAAAAATACCTTAGGCGAAATCATAGGCCGCCATGATGGATTGATGTTTTATACCTTGGGACAACGACAGGGGCTAGGAATCGGCGGTATACGCGAAGGCCGTGAAGAGCCATGGTATGTGGTTGATAAAGATATAGCAGCTAACACCCTCATTGTCGCTCAGGGTACCCATCACCCGATGCTTTATGCCCAAGGGCTCATCTGTGGCCCTATCCATTGGCTGGCTAACCGTCAAAACGCCCTGCCATTAACCTGTCACGCTAAAACGCGCTACCGCCAAACAGAATTTGCCTGCGTAGTCTCGCCATCGGATCAAAATCAACATTATGTCATGTTCGCCGACCCACAACGCGCGGTCACGCCGGGGCAATACATCGTATTTTATGATAAGAGCCAGTGCTTGGGTGGCGCCACCATCGAACAAATTATTCGGTAATCATGTACAATTAATATATAAGTAAGTTTTTGGAGCAACCATGGATACAGCAAATGCATCACCCGTGACAACCGCAAGTATTAGTTTTTCCATCAATGCCGCGGATAAAGTGGCTTCATTGATAGCCGAAGAAGACAACCCTGAACTTAAATTACGAGTTTATATTACCGGTGGCGGCTGCTCTGGTTTTCAATATGGATTTACGTTTGATGAAACTATTCAAGAAGATGACACGGTCATCGAGCAACAGTGTTCAGATGGACTGAATTCGGTCAAATTATTGGTAGACGCGATGAGTTTTCAATATCTACAACATGCTGAAATTGATTATATTCAAGGGATACAAGGAGAACAATTTGTGATCCGCAACCCCAATGCCAAAACGACTTGCGGTTGCGGTTCTTCATTTAGTATTGATGATGAAGACTAGAAATTATTGACTATTTTGTACTGAGCGCCAATGTGGCGCTCAGTATCAGGGGAATAACACTCGCGCAACACTTGAAATTTGTTGTGGCTGATTGTTTTGTTTTTCTAAAGCTTCTAATTTTCGTTCAGCGCAACTCAACGCTTGCGACCTGAACAAACCTTGGCTGCTAGCTGATAAAAGTTGCTTCTCATCAGCCACAAACTTTTCTAACGCTTTTTCTTGCACTCCATCATAAGGAATCTTAGAAATTCTCACTAACTCATTTTGTCGCTGCTCATAAGGATAAGGCATTTAATTCTCCTGTTGAAAAAATAACACTATTGTACTCTATTTCAACACAAAAGCAAGTGGCCCTTAAAAATTAATTGCACTTTATACCAAACAGAGCAGTTGAATAACTCAATAGGGTTTAACCACAACGGTAGTTCCAATTCCTACAAAATTATTACTCAACCAACGCGCATCTTGTGGGTGTAGACGAATGCAGCCATGGCTAGCATTGTAATTGGGCACTTCGTAAGAGCCATGGATGGCATAATATTTACTGAAAAACATACAATATGGCATAGGCGCCCCACCCCTTCCAACAGGGTACCGGCTTGAACGGCAATCAGCACCACGCTTGCTTATCACATGGTAAGTGCCAGTAGGCGTTCGGCATGAACGTCTGATGTCTGGACAATATCCCCGACCACCCGACCCATGTCCGGTGCGAATAACCTTACCATCGCGAATAGCCTTCCATTGTAATGACCGAGGATTATATACAAATTCATTCGCAGCGTAGCTTCGGTTCATTATAGGAAGATAAGATGCAGCAGAGTCATTAGCTGCCATCGCATAAATACTAGGTGAGAATAAGACGAAACCCAAGCCTAAAATAACGAACGATTTACTCCAGCCATTGCTTCTTCGGCATCTGTCCATGATGAGCCCCGATTATGATTTAATATTGTAATACTAGTACATAATAGAATCATATCAAGTTTATTCCCAATTATTAACGCCTGATTTTTTGATAATAAACGCAATAAAATCATTGTGACGCTCAATTTCCGCCTCGCTGGCGTAGGTGATCGGTGAGCTGCTCGTTAATGGTGTAAAAGTATGACTTTGAAGTTTTTTAGCGTTATTTGTTAACGGATTTTCATCCGCAAATAAACTACCCTGCCCACCGGTCATGGCCAAATAAACCCAGGCTAGAATTTCTGCATCAAGGAGCGCGCCATGTAACTTACGATTAGAGTTATCGATTTCATAGCGCTTGCATAAGGCATCCAGGCTGTTCCGTTGACCAGGATGCTTTTCTCTAGCGAAACTAAGCGTATCGAAAACTTGGCAATGATCGCCTAATGATTGAGACCACTTGGCACGAGTCAGTTCAGCGTTTAAAAATCCCACATCAAAAGATGCGTTATGAATAATTAATTCAGCCCCCTTGATATATTCCATAAAAGCCGCCGCTATATCCTTAAATAATGGCTTGTCCTTTAAAAACTCTGTGCTTATCCCATGCACCCTAAACGCACCCTCATCAACATCACGCTGCGGGTTTAAATAGACATGAAAATGCTTACCCGTCAATTTTCGGTCAAGCAACTCAACACAACCGATTTCAATAACTCGGTGGCCCAATTCATGACCAATACCGGTAGTTTCGGTGTCCAATACAATTTGGCGCATAGTTAAACTCATTATGTTAGGTGGTGCGTTGCACGAGCCACGTATAATTAATCACTCAGCTCCTTGCAGCATTTCCTCAATAGCCTGGTTAGCCAAACTATCAGCTAACTCATTCTCAGGATGACCCGCGTGCGCTTTAACCCAGTGCCATTTTATTTGATGGAGTTTCGACAATTCATCGAGCTGCTGCCATAAATCCGCATTTTTGACCGGCTCTTTTTTAGAATTACGCCAACCATTTTTTTTCCAGGACGCCAGCCATTCTGTCATCCCTTGCCGCAGATATTGCGAATCAGTATAAAGATTTACTTCACAACCCCGTTTTAATGCACCAAGCGCTTTGATTGCCGCCGTCAACTCCATACGGTTATTAGTGGTATGAACCTCGGCACCGTACAACGTTTTATCATTACCATTGTGGCGTAATAAAGCACCCCAACCGCCTGGGCCTGGATTGCCTTTACATGCACCATCTGTGTATATTTCTATCGTCATATATGTAATTTCTCAAGAACATGGTCAAGCGCTAGAGTTTAGTCATAGCGAACGCACCATTCAATATCTCTTGCTTGATAATTGCAATATCAGGAGCAAAATAACGATCACAACCATAATGTTCGACATAGCTCCGTACCTTACGATGCACTTTTTGCAACGGCAGCGACGTCATTAATGGCGCGTGAAAATCCAATCCCTGACAGGCTGCCAACAATTCTATCGCAAGAATAGTCGCTGTATTATCAACCATCGTCTGTAAACGCAAGGCTGCACTGGTCGCCATCGATACATGATCTTCCTGATTGGCAGAGGTCGGCATACTATCAACCGAATGAGGATGTGCCAACGCTTTGTTATCGCTTGCACAAGCAGCCGCCGTGACATGGGCTATCATAAATCCTGAATTAAGCCCGCTATCTTTGACCAGAAAAGCCGGCAAACCGCTAAAATGTTCATCAATCAATAAGGCAATACGTCGTTCAGCATTCGCACCTATTTCAGCAATTGCCAGAGCCAGATTATCTGCGGCCATCGCGATAATTTCACCGTGGAAATTGCCACCCGATAAAATATCCCCCGTATCCGCAAACACCAAAGGATTATCTGAAACAGCATTCACTTCCACTTGTAACGTTTGTCCTACAAACTGCATTTGATGCCAAACCGCGCCCATAATTTGCGGCTGGCAACGCAAGGAATAAGGATCTTGTATGCGCACACACTCCCGATGCGATTCGCGAATAGCGCTGCCTGCCAATAATTCACGATACATAGCCGCCACATCGCATTGGGCTTGGTGCCCGCGCGCAACATGAATCCTCGAATCAAACGGCACATCACTGCCCCGCACTGCATCGACCGATAAACTGCCCGCTAATACCGCCGCTTCAAACAACAATTCACTCTGAAAGAAGGCGTGCATACAAAGGGCTGCCGAAACTTGCAATCCATTTAATAACGCCAGGCCTTCTTTCGGCGCAAGCTCCAGGGGTCTGAAACCTGCGATAGTAAGCCCTTCCAAGGCAGATATAATCTTACCCTGATAACGCACTTCGCCCTCGCCTATCAACGGCAAGGCAAGATGAGCCAGTGGTGCAAGATCCCCCGATGCTCCAACCGAACCTTTGCTTGGAATGCACGGATATATTTTGGCATTGTAAAGTGCGCATAACGCATCAATGACCTCTTGACGCACACCAGAATAGCCTTGTGCTAAATTGTTTATTTTTAATAATAAAATGAGGGCAACTATATCATCCGATAGCAACTCACCACTACCACAGGCATGAGACAGGACAATATTGCGCTGCAATTGCTTTAACTTATCGGCTGAGATGATTTGGTTAGCTAATGATCCGAAACCGGTGTTGATACCATAAATTGTTTTCTGTTCACGCAATATTTGCTCGACAACCCTCAAGGATGCCGCAATTTTTCCCAGACAAGCCTTATCCAATACACAGGATACGTCTTCAAGAAGTCCCTGCTTTAACCATTGCAGATTAAGATCACCTGGTGACAAAATAATTTGCTCAGTCATGATGGTCTACTCCCGTTGACTCCATCGGTAACCACAAGTGATTATCACGGGCACATTTTTTTGCAAGCTCATAGCCAGCATCGGCATGACGCATCACGCCTGTTGCAGGATCATTATGTAAAACGCGTGCAATGCGGGCAGCCGCTTTAGCGCTGCCATCTGCCACAATGACCAAACCGGCATGCTGGGAAAACCCCATGCCCACCCCCCCACCATGATGAATACTGACCCAAGTAGCCCCACTGGCACAATTTAGCAAGGCATTAAGCAATGGCCAATCCGACACCGCGTCACTGCCATCAAGCATGCCCTCGGTTTCGCGATTGGGACTGGCAACCGATCCCGAATCAAGGTGATCACGACCGATGACGATAGGCGCTTTGATCTCCCCCGTTTTAACCATTTCATTAAAAGCCAAGGCAAGGCGCGCGCGGTCTTTCAAACCTACCCAGCAAATTCTTGCGGGCAGCCCTTGAAATGCAATTTTACTGCGTGCCATATCCAGCCAACGATGAAGCTGCGGATTATCAGGGATCAATTGTTTAACTTTTGCATCGGTAGCATAAATATCCTCAGCATCGCCTGATAGCGCCACCCAGCGAAATGGGCCAATGCCTTCACAAAAAAGTGGTCGTATATAAGCAGGTACGAAACCAGGAATCATAAACGCTTCCCTAACGCCTGCATCAAGCGCCATTTGACGAATATTATTACCATAATCAAATACCGGGATCCCACTCTGGTGAAATGCAAGCATGGCTTCGACTTGTGTTGCCATAGACGCCTTGGCAGCCGTGATCACTTCCTGAGGAGCTTTTTGTCTTAATTCGGCCGCCTTTACCAAAGACCACCCACGGGGCAAATAACCATTAAGCGGATCATGCGCACTAGTTTGGTCAGTCACTAAATCAGGGGATACACCACGGCGAATTAACTCAGGATAGATATCTGCCGCATTGCCTAACAAACCGACAGAAACAGGCCGCTGCAAGCGGCATGATTCTTCAATCCAGATTAGCGCCTGCTCAAGACTGTCTGTAGATTTATCAAGATAACGTGTCTTAATACGCTTTTCGATACGCGTCGGGTCGCATTCAACTGCCAACATGCTAGCACCCGCCATGGTTGCGGCAAGCGGTTGCGCACCACCCATGCCGCCCAATCCAGCCGTTAACACCCAACGTCCAGCTAAACTACCGCCAAAATGTTTTTTTGCAGCAGCTACAAACGTTTCATAAGTACCTTGAACAATCCCCTGCGAACCGATATAGATCCAGCTACCGGCAGTCATTTGCCCGTACATCATTAATCCCTTTTGGTCGAGCTCATTGAAATGCTCCCAGGTAGCCCAATGAGGAACCAAATTCGAATTGGCGATCAACACACGAGGTGCGTCTTCGTGCGTGCGAAATACGCCTACGGGTTTTCCTGATTGTATTAATAAGGTTTGATCATCATCCAAGACTTTAAGCACTTCAACTATCTTATCAAAGCACGCCCAATCACGTGCCGCCCGCCCCAAACCACCGTATACAATTAACGATTCAGGAGCCTCAGCTACTTCGGGGTCTAAATTATTACAAAGCATGCGCAAAGCCGCTTCTGTTAACCAACTTTTAGCCTGTTTTTCACTACCGCGCGCCGCCCTGACAAGACGATTTTTATCCATACGGATCATCATTTTTTCTCCATAAAAAACATGTAAATCACGAAGTTATACAACAGAATAAATTGTCCAATAGGCCATATACTAGAGAAATTAGTGCGGGAAAGCGAGCGAAGAAATTGTGTGGATTAACAGCCTCATTGCGTTAATTTTGTGCCATTTGATAGCCGTTAACCTAATGATGAAAAGCGAGTTGTGAAAACAAATTTCACTATGCTAGACTGGTTTACTGATCAATATTATGCAGAGCGACTGTGCAAAAAAAGTGCTTAAATCATCCTCCCTCACTGAGCATTTTTTTCGGTACCGAGATGTGGGAACGGTATGGCTTCTATGTGGTGCAAACTCTATTAGCGTTGTACCTTGTGCTGCATTTCAAATGGGAAGATGCGAGAGTTTACCCACTGGTGGGTTCATTTACCGCGCTGACCTATATTTCACCTGTGATAGGCGGCTGGATAGCGGATAGATTGCTAGGCCAAAAACGGACAATTCTCGCAGGTGCTGTTGTTTTGCTAATCAGCTACCTTTGTCTTGGCTTTATCTCATCCAATAATGGACTGGTGTTAGCACTTGCTGGCATTGCAGTTGGCACTGGATTGCTTAAACCCAATATTTCATCACTATTGGGCAATGAATATCCCGAAGGCTCCCCTAATCGTGAAAGCGGATTCACCATATTCTATATGGGAATTACCACCGGTATTATTCTCGGCACCACATTACCCAGTTATATTAATCATCTGTTTGGCTGGTCTATCACCTTCATGAGCGCCTCATTTGGCATGATTATTGCCATTGCCGTTTTCTCATTTGGCATTTACCGCTATCGTATCGCTGACTATTATCCTTATCAACACCAGCCTGAAAAAGTTTTATACGCCGCCTTAATGATAGTTTCACTGTGGTTAGGATCATTTTTTATCCTGCGTGATCCAATGCTGGCAGATGGTGTATTCGCAGCTGTTGTCATCCTATCACTCGCATACATCGTCACCACGATCAAACAAGAGTCTGCAACACAGGCACGACAAACTATCGTGATCGGCTTGCTCTGCCTCATATCGGTGATGTTTTGGGCATTTTACTTTCAAATGTTTTTATCGCTGACGCTCCTGCTCAAGCGCGTAGCGCAACCCAGCCTGTTTGGAATTCCATTCCCCCCGCCTTATTATGTTGCAGTACAAAGTATTGGCATGATTCTTTTCGGTGTTCTTTTGTCGCGCAGTAAACATAATTTAAGTCTCACCGAGCGCAGTATCCGCATCGGTAATAAATTTGTACTATCCATTATTTGTATGGCGATTGCCTATATATTGATAACAGCTGCGTGCTATTCCGGCGATCATTCAAGCATGATATCGCCGTTGTTTTTTATCCCTGCCTATTTAATGATAGCACTCGCTGAATTGTTACTATCGCCAGTCGGTCTAGCAGCCATTACCATGCTTTCTAGCCATAAAAAAGTAAGCACGATGATGGGTATTTTCTTTGTATCCTTAGGTCTAGGTGCCTTTTTATCGGGTAAATTAGCAACGCTAACGGCGATCCCTAAAGATCAGATCGACAGCTTGTCTGTTGCGGCTTTAAAAACACATTACGCCACATCACTAAGTCATTTGCTCTACCTTCTACTCGCAGCAACCATCGTTTGTATGATTTTGAATCGCGTCATTAAATATTTAATTCTCAAAACCATCACTGAAAAAGAGCGTTGTTAAACTGAACCCGACCTGGCTCACAAGAAATAAATAAACAATAAACCACACCGAGCGCTGAAAGATACTTTGTGTCTCGCAGCAATTACTGGTATTATCCACCGCCTTTTTGTGTGAATTGAAATCCTTATATGCATGATAAAAATCCTTTATTAAATACGCTGGTTAAAGCATTAGACGATGCGAAAGCCAATGATATTATGGTCATTAACGTCAGTAAACAAACGACGATTACTGATTTTATGATTATTTGTACCGGCCGTGCATCTCGCCATGTGAAAGCGATTGCCCAGCAAACGATGGAGCAAATGAAAGCAGCTGGTTTGCCTGCCTTAAACTGCAATGGTATGGAAACCGGTGAATGGACGTTAATTGACTTCGGTGATTTTATTGTCCATGTCATGCAACCTGATGCCCGAGCGTTTTATAACCTTGAAGGCCTCTGGCAAGATAAGCCATAGCATGTTTGGTTACAAGCGAAGCCACTTGATTTGCATTACCCTATGCTAAAGATAACGTTAATCACCATTGGCAATAAAATGCCCGCCTGGGTAGACCAGGCCGTGCAAGAATTTGCCAAACGACTGCAAGATGGTGTTGCCGTCAATGTCATCGAAATTCCGTTGATTCGCCGAGGTAAGTCGACTGATTTATCACGTATCATGGAAAAAGAAATGACGCTGATGAGTAACGCTATCCCCAATGGTGCACGCGTCATTGCGCTTGTCATCCAGGGTGAATCATTTAGCAGCGAGCAATTAGCTGCGAAACTTGACCACTTGCAACAAATTAACAGTCACTTGTGCTTTTTGATTGGCGGGCCTGAAGGTTTATCCCCGTCATTGATAACCCGTAGTGATGAGCGCTGGTCATTATCCAAACTAACCCTCCCACACACCCTGGTAAGAATTGTTCTAATGGAAGCGCTCTACCGTGCCTGGTCTATCTTGCATAATCACCCTTATCACAAGTAACAATTTAAGTTATACTCCGCTCAGTTTTTAAAAAGCACACAGCTTTCCTTTCCACACAGCCATTAGCAGTTAACCATGCCTTTGAATAAATCGGTTAAAAATGAATATGTAGAGTCTCAGCTTCATCGCTTTCGCTTGAGCTTACTGGTGGCCTTGTTGATTATATGCTCGCTTATTTTAATTTTACGCTTAGGCTATTTACAATTCTCACAATTTAAACGTTATGCCACCCTATCCTTAAAAAATCAGATGAGCATCCTTCCGATAGCACCCCCACGAGGAATCATTCTAGATAAAAATGGTGTTATTCTTGCAGATAACATTCCGGTGTATGTTCTGGAAATAATTCCTGAACGCATAAAAAATATAAACAAGACACTACAACAAATACAAAAACTATTACCCTCAATCACCGAGGACGACATTGATACCTTTAATCATGCATGCGGACGTAATCGTTCCTATGTCGCCATCCCTCTAAAGCTGAAATTAACTCAGGAAGAGGTTGCCATATTTGCTAGTAATCAATACCAATTTCCAGGTGTCAGCATCAAAGCCCGACTGATGCGCTATTATCCGCTCGCCGATGTCACGGCTCATGTACTAGGTTACGTTGGGCGAATCAATGTACAGGAGTTGCAACAAACAGATGCAACCAATTATCGCGCGACGAATTTTATCGGCAAGGCAGGGATAGAAAAATACTATGAAGATGCCCTGCATGGAACGGTAGGTTATCAACAAGTCGAAACGGATGTGAGCGGCAGAACATTGCGTGTTTTAAGTAAGCAGGCGCCGGTCTCCGGTGCTAAAATGTATCTAACTATCGACGCGCGCTTGCAACAAGTGGCTTATGATGCCCTGAAAGACAAACGCGGCGCTGTTGTTGCCATAAACTCACAAAATGGCGAAATTTTGGCGATGGTTAGCTCCCCCAGTTATGACCCTAATATTTTCGTCAATGGCATTAGCAATAAAGACTATCAACAATTGGCGAATGCACCAGACAAGCCATTATATAATCGTGCTGTACGTGGTTTATACCCACCGGCCTCGACGCTCAAGCCATTTATTGCGATAACGGGCCTGGAAAAAGGATTTGTCACGCCCTCCACTAAAATCTATGATCCCGGCTGGTACAGAATACCCGGTGTTAGCCACAAGTATCGTGATTGGAAACGTACAGGGCATGGTATTGTCAATCTCAAGCGTGCAATTACTGTTTCATGCGACCCCTATTTTTACCAGCTCGGTAATAAAATGGGAATTTCTGCTATTGAGGACATGTTAATGCAATTTGGTTTTGGGCAACTCACTCACATTGATATCCATGAGGAAGCCCCAGGCGTCGTGCCCAGCCCTAATTGGAAGCGGCGCAGTAAAGGCGTGTCCTGGTATCCCGGCGATACCTTAATCACCTCAATCGGACAAGGTTTTATGCTCACATCAATATTACAGCTTGCCAATGCCACTGCATCATTAAGCCAACATGGCCGTCGATTTCGCCCACACATATATGGTAAATCAATACAAGACCATGGTGAAGTTAACGAGTTCCAAGCGCTTGAAGAATACCCTATTCAGCTAAAAGACGACTCCTATTGGTCAATTGTAGCGGAAGCAATGCAAAATGTTATCTTGAGCAATGAAGGAACAGGCTATCGCTTTGGCCGTAATGCTCCTTATACGGTTGCAGCCAAAACTGGGACCGCACAGGTTTTCAGTGGTAATCAGTATGAAAAAACACGATATGCTGATATCCCGGAAGCCTTGCGTGACCACTCCCTCTTTATTGCCTTTGCACCGGTAGAGAAACCGGAAATCGCAATAGCGGTAATGGTTGAAAATGATGTAATCGCATCAAGTGTGGCTCGTAAGGTCATGGATGCCTACTTTGAACTCAACAAGCCTGAGTCGGATCTTAATAATCCTGAACCCAATAATACTGACCAAGACAAAACATCATGAAAATATCAGCGAATCGTCCAGTCTATCGGTTTACACCAAAGTCCCTGCACATCGACCTCCCCTTGCTAGGCTTGTCGTTGCTTTTAATTTTATTAGGCCTTCTTATTCTTTATAGTGCCTCAAATCAAAATACCGGTATGGTGTTGCGGCAAGCATTGCGACTACTTCTCGCCCTTGGTATCATGATGATTTTTGCTATTATTCCCCCACATAAATACAAACTATGGACACCTTGGATCTATGGAACCGGCCTGGCCTTGCTCATTGCCGTCATGATCATGGGTAAAATTGGTAAGGGTGCTCAGCGTTGGCTCGACCTCGGTTTTTTTCGCTTCCAACCCTCTGAGCTGATGAAGCTGGGAGTGCCTATGATGGCTGCCTGGTATTTTGACCGAAAATCAATACCGATTGATTTAAAATCCCTATTTATTGCCGCAATCCTTATCTTTATCCCCGCTATTCTCATTGCTAAACAACCTGATTTAGGCACAGCCCTGATGGTCGTCGCGGCAGGAGTTTGTGTTATATTTTTAGCCGGGATCAACATGCGTATTATTTTATTTTTAGGTGTCGCCGCAGGCCTAGCCGCACCATTGCTATGGCATGTAATGCATGACTATCAAAAACAGCGCATCATTACCTTCATAAATCCAGAAACTGACCCGCTAGGCACTGGTTATCACATCATTCAATCCAAGATAGCCATTGGTTCGGGTGGTGCATTTGGCAAGGGTTGGCTTATAGGCAGTCAATCACACCTTAACTTTCTACCAGAACATGCGACTGACTTTATTTTTGCTGTAAATGGCGAAGAATTTGGCTTTATTGGCGGATTGATTCTAATTATCTTAGTCGTATTAATCTCACTGCGTGGCTTGCAGATAGCAAGCCACGCACAAACAACCTTTACCCGTTTATTAGCTGCCAGTTTAGCCATGAGCTTCTTTCTCTCTGCCTTTGTGAATATCGGTATGGTAATGGGTATATTGCCCGTAGTGGGCATCCCGTTACCGCTGGTCAGTTATGGCGGAACGGCAATGGTGACCTTTTTGGCTAGTTTTGGAATTTTAATGTCGATTAGCTCGCACCGTATTTTGTTTAATAGTTTGAGCTATAAATAAACTTGGCCGTAGACTCATGAGTCAGACCATTGCCGCTATTCCAGCATAACTTCTGCGATGTATAGGACATGGCCCTAACGCCTGTAATGCCGCTCGGTGAACCGCTGTGGGATAGCCTTTATGCAGCGCAAAACCATAACCTGGATAGAGCTCCTCCATCCTTTCCATTTCCTCATCACGAAGCACCTTAGCCAAAATAGATGCCGCACTAATTTCAAACACCAGGCTATCGCCTTTTACAATGGCATAACATGGGCTAAAAACTTTCGGCGTATACAAACCATCTACCAAAATTTTTTCTGGGATAATGGATAAGCCTTCAATGGCACGTTTCATGGCCAACAGGGTAGCATGATGGATATTAAGCTCGTCGATTTCTTCAGCCTCTGCTCGCCCGTAGGCATAACAGATCGCTTTTTCTTTAATCTCAATCGCTAACTCACGTCGTCTAGCCGCACTTAATAACTTGGAATCCGTCACGCCTTTGATGGGTGACTCCATAATGACTGCGGCAGTAACAACCGGTCCTGCTAAAGGCCCCCTGCCAACTTCATCAACCCCTGCAATATACATAGTATGTTCCATAGTTAAGCTAATGGCGAAATCATACTGACTTTTAACTTTTTTTCCATAAAAATATTAGGGTCATATGGAGCAACCCCAAAAAACGTTCGTTCTGAGATAACCACATGAAATATAGAGTTATTTTATGAATAAAATTATGCGATATGCTCTTAATTCGCATTTAAGATGGATAGTGATAAGTGACCAATTTGCACGCGTATACTTACTATATCCTAGACGCTGGATAGCGTTTGGGTAGGCGTGAAGAAATACACCTCGCATTTATCCTGCATGGGGTGGCGTGGAAAACCATCTTACCTAGATGGTGTGTACGTCATCAGCAGCAGCACTATCATAATATTAAAAACACAGAGCCCGGCTCATTTGCCAGACAACTGTGCTAGAGTAAGATAACTATCTATTGCAATCGCGTGATAACAAGATGAGCAGATACTGGGCGTGTTCCACCCGCTAGCGGAGTGATCGTTAACGCTATGGCGTTCCCTGCTGGATTGCGCACCGTGAGTATTGAATCGGCCGTTGTTGTCTCAACCAAAGCCATGCCAATAATCTGACTAGTGCCCGTCGCTCGACCAACCACCGTGTAAGCTAGATCAGCACCATTAAGTGTGAGTATCAGTTGCCCTGCTTCGCTTACACTGACTTGAAATATAACTTGGTAAACACCAATACTAGATAACTGAAATGCTGAAGACCCGACTCGAAATATCCCACCAGAAGTTGGTCCATCCTGTGGAAATGAGACATCTGTACCCGGTGCAACGGTGGCTGCATTATCGGGTGGCATCAGCGCAAAAAAATCAGCAAAAGCAATCACTCCCCCGGCTGGTCCTGCCGGCCCCGCATTACCTGTTGGTCCAGCAGGTCCTTGAGGTCCTGCAGAAATGGTGGCAATTTTCGACTGTACATAGGTTTGAACATAATCAACTGAGGCAGGGTTGTTGTTGGCTGCATTGCCTTTTGCTGTCATGAGAAAAGCCATCATAATTGTAAATAGTATTTTTTTATTCATGATATTCCTTATCCATTAAACTGTTAACGAAAGATTTCAACATACGTTCTGATACATTTCTATGTGTGCGACGAGTTGAATTAAGTTCAATTTTATTTTTATACAGATTGACTCTCTTAAACCGCATAAGAAAGGCTTAACAGTATGCCATTTTGATTTGGGATATTTGAGATATGCCCGGTAAACTCAGTGGTATTAATGGTGTACTTGGTTTTGCCATTAAAGATGCCTTGATAATTCAAGGATAAACTGGCGCGCTCAGTGATGTGCATTCTGAGTCCAAATTGAACTTCAAACGCTACTTCAGATAGATCGTTGAAAGTCACACGATCATTAATTTGCATACGACGATATGCGATGCCCCCTTTAACGATACCAAATACTGGCGTACTTCCCAGCGGTTGAAATGTTGCTGTGGCCAGTAAGTCTAACATGGGTTTAACTGTAGTTTGAACGGGCAAGAATGCACCCAAATCTGCCAAGCTCTCTTGAGAAATACCAAGGCGCATGGTATTACCAGATTGAACACCTACTTCTGCACCAAAATGTACATTTTTAAACGAACCAAAATCTCTGGCTATAGCGAAACGACCAAGAGCTGTTTGACCATCACCTATCGCAGCTTGTCCTACAGGAATACCATCATAAGCATGTTGGTACCAAGTGTATCCAAGACTACCAATGACTGACCAAGGTCGATATTCCTCTGCTATAGGTACTCCCATTGTACCCGCTATTGTATTTAACGATAAAGCACACCCAGCTGCAATAATAACTGCTTTTATACTCATATTACCTCCTGTAATTAATTTTTTAGCTATTTGAATTGGTATCATAGAGCGTACGGAAATTTATGGAGCCGTTCTATCATATAAAGTGAAAGGCAAAACTGCAATTAATGAGATTTATAAAGATAATTAAGTAACAACGACTAATATCAGTCTTGGTAATTTGAAGGTCTGGGTGAGCAGAACGGCCAGATCACTCCAGCCCAACCATCCTCAATACCGGACTTGCAGAATTACGACATCCGGCTCCCGATAAATCAGTGTCCCCACACAAATTCAGTGATATTTTAGCACATCGATACAGTCTTCACGTTTGTTGGGGATAAAGTGGAACAACTCCGAATATCAAAATCACAAGAAATATGACCATATATCAACCAAACTGCTATACTTCTAGAGTAAAAGGATATTTAGGAGATAGTCATGACGAATTGCAAAATTAGTCCGTGGGCCTTAGGGATGTCTTTAGGCATTCTATGGGGTGCCAGCATGTTACTCATGGGATTGCTTGCTCACTACACATCGTATGGTAATCAGTTTGTGGTGGCCATGGGATCAGTGTACATATGGTCTGATGCGTCTATTAAAGGAAGCATTATTGGTGGCGCAATGGGGTTTGTTGATGCCTTTATAGGGGGAGTTATCCTCGCCTGGATTTATAACTGCTTTGCAGGACGTTGTTGCAAGAAAGACGAGAAGTGCGAATAGAGGCTGTTTAAGTACCTTGGCCGTTAGGCATTGCTTTTCGGAGCTTCGTCGGTGTCGCGTAGGAAAAAGAAAGCGCAGCCCAAGAACGCAAGGTATACGATAGCTGTTATTGCGCAGTACAAACCAAAACGTGTATTACTATGATTCGCGTATATTATGTTCGCGACTTCTATGCCTAACGCTTGAATAAGCATGGCAATCATATTCATCAAAGCAGAAGCAGTCCCTTTGGCGACCGGTGTGCAAAAAAGGATAATGCGCGTGAATGGCCCATTTGTTATCCCTAATCCTAAAAAATAGAAAATCATGCCTGGCATCAAGCCAGCGTAGCCCGAATTGCTTGATAGCGTCAGGATAGAACAAGTCAGCAAACTGAGCACCGATATTGCTGAACCGACCCACACGATTTTTTTTGCCGTGCGGCTATGCGTCAACCGGATCAAAATTAAATTGCCGAGGATAGCCGCGCCAAATACCGGCAATTGCCATAAACCATATTGAATCACTGTCAGTTTTGCATCAGTAACCAAAATAATGGGCGCCAGGCCTATCCAGGCGAGGCAAGGTACGCCGAGCAATCCTACTGCAACTGAGCTCAGCATAAACGTGCGATTGCGCAGCAAACTCATGTAGTTTGCTGCGATAATATGCGGTGATAATGAAATGCGCGGAATTTGCTCACCATCACGTTTTATTTGGCCAACAGACTCTGGCATAAATCGCCACAACCCCCATAACGCAAACAGTGCAAAACAACCAATAATGATAAAAATGAAACGCCAACTAAAATAATGAATAAAAACAGCACCCAACAATGGCCCTATCAGCGGTGCTACAATTGCTACATTGGCCATAAGCGCTATCAGTCGTATAGCGTCCATCTCGGCAAAAATCTCTTGCAAGGTTGCATAGCCAATCACACCGATAAAGCACAACCCCATGCCTTGAAAGAACCTGGCAGCAAGAAATTGATCGATTGTATTAGAAGCGGCGATAAACACAGTGCAAAAAAAGAAAAAACACGCACCAAAAATCATAACAGGTCGACGGCCGTACCTATCAGACAGGGGTCCAAGGAATAGCTGCAAACTGGCACCACCTAAAATATAGGCCGTCAATGAAGTTGCAACCGACGACTCCGGCCCATGGAATGACTCAACAACCTGGATCATGCCAGGCATAATCATGTCATTGGCAATGTAGGTAAGAAATTCATAAAGCAGCAAAAAACATGCAAAAATTAGTGCATGTTTACGCGTTATATTGATTAAAGGCTGCCCCATTACTGTCTCTTATAATTTAAATCACTAGCTGATTTTTGTGCAATGTATGAATAATACTCGAATTAAGATCTGTCTGTCATCTTCCGGTGCTCTTTATATTGCCCACAATATAGGTTACGTACAATCATCGCTCATCAGTCGAGTGTACGATACTATAAACTTGCGCAGGTTCATTACTATAATAGTCATCGCTAATTGCGAAACCAACAATTGCGGCCAAACAATTATCAATGTAAATCAAGGGAATGCTGTCACGCTGCCATGGAGGTACTTGCCACTGTTGCAACAATTTTTTGAGCTGTTTTGTTTGCCCATGCCAATTGAATAACTCCCCTCCCTCACGAAAACGAACCTGCACATCTATGCCCGCAGGTACTCGTAATCCTTTGTCTACAGCTGTCGCCTGCAAAAAACCAAGCCCTTCAATGAATATGCGTTCAGGAAAATTACTCCACTCAACAGTTACGGGCAAACAAATTTCATTTTTTAATAAATAAAGCTTTTGCTGATAACGTGTAACGCGTACCGTACCCCACTGCACACAAGGCTGCGCATCCATCGTTGCTGCCATGACTTCATCAATCAGGCAATTGAAAATAGTAGTAGATGGCAGACGCACCTGATTGTTTTTGAGCCAAAGTCGCAGAACATTACTTAGACGATCACGAGTCAACGTCTGCAATGGCAACAAAGACAGGGTATCATTTCGTTCAGCTAGCTCTGCACAATCAATAAGTGCAAGCGCTTCAAGATTTCTTAATGCCTGTTGGCAATGGCTAGCACTGCGTACTAAACTATTCACGACCCCGGGCCATTTTTCCTGAAGTAGTGGCACGATTTCATGACGTAAATAATTCCGTGAAAAAGTGCAATCCTGATTGCTTTCATCCTCAATCCAGGCCAATTTATGCAGTTTTGCATAGTCTTCCAGCATTTTCCGCGAATAATCCAGAAGTGGCCTTACTACATTTCCGCGGGCAAACGGTTTACTGGGCAACATAGCTGACAGGCCATTAAGACCAGCACCACGAAAGAGCTGCAAAAGCAACGTTTCAGCCTGGTCATCACGATGATGAGCCAATAACAAGCAATCATGATCTGCTAACAAAGCAGCAAATTCCTGATAACGCGCCATACGTGCATTTTCTTCAATATTCGCACCGCGCGCGAACTCCACCTGGCGAACTATTATCGGGATTTCATGCTCGGCGCAAAACTGCTGACAATGAGACTGCCAGACGGATGCATTTGTACTTAGGCCATGATGAATATGCACAGCAGATATTTTGCAATGTAATTCAGGTTGTAAAGAGAGAATGTGCAATAAGACTGTGGAATCCAAACCACCGCTGAATCCCACCAATAATTTGTCATAGCTGACTAGCTGATTAAGCCAATACCGATTAAGCAAAGGATCAGTCACAAGCACCCATCGCCATGAACTTCTTGTAACGCCGATCCAGCAAGTCGTTAACAGACAATGATTTCAAAGCCGTCAATTCATCTTTCAAAACAGCTTTCATATTTGTCATTATCTCGCCAACATTGCGATGTGCGCCACCCAAAGGCTCATCAACCACACGATCGACCAATTTGTTTTCAAATATTTTATTAGCGGTAATACCCATCGCCTGCGCCGCATCTTTCGCTTTTGCAGGGTCTTTCCATAAAATAGACGCGCAACCTTCAGGCGAGATAACGGAGTAAATAGCATACTGCAGCATAATTACCCTGTCGCCTACGCCAATGGCCAAAGCACCACCCGATCCAGCTTCACCAGTCACCACACAAATTATAGGCGTTTTAAGTTTCGACATTTCTAAAAGATTGCGTGCGATGGCTTCGGACTGATTTCGCTCTTCAGCACCGATACCAGGATACGCGCCAGCGGTATCGATAAAGGTAAAAATTGGCAATTTAAATTTTTCAGCCATTTTCATTAACCGCAATGCCTTACGGTATTCCTCAGGGCGCGCCATACCAAAATTACGATAAACCTTTTCTTTTGTACGCTTACCCTTCTGGTGACCCATAATCATAACCGGCTCACCATTAAAGCGCGCCAAGCCACCAATAATAGCCGGTGCGGCAGAATAATGACGATCGCCATGTAATTCTTGAAAGTCAGTGAAGATATGTTCAACGTAGTCAGTTGTTTGCGGTCGCAAAGGATGCCTAGCCATCTGCGCTACCTGCCAAGGTTCTAGACGAGCAAATACATGCTTAGTCAATTCTTGACATTTAGTTTCAAGACGAGCGATTTCTTCACTCAAATTAACTTCAGTATCATTTCCTACCATGCGCAGCGCTTGAATTTTCTGGTTCAATTCTTCAATGGGCTGCTCAAAATCCAAAAATTGTAGACTCATCAGTGACTCGTTGGTGAATTTTTCGTTATGCATTACAATTTTAACCGGATGAAGTATAACCCCAACTGTTATTTGATGCCACTTTCGCAGTTATAATTTAGCGCGGCCCACAGAGACTACACCATGTTATTTTTTAAAGAGCTCGATCCAGAAGACTGCACACTGCAAAATCAACGTATAGACGTCTGGCAATATCCACTGCACACCGAATTTTCTGACGCTAAATCGTTACTCAACGAAGACGAATTGATCCGCGCTAATCGCTATCATTTCGCCCGTCATCAACGTCGTTTTACAATTGCACGAGCGATTACGCGTCTTATTCTTGCTCGCTATATAAATATACCAGCCAAACAAATCAACTTTGCTTATAATGACCATGGCAAACCAGCGTTAACTAATATACCTTTATTGCAATTCAATTTAAGTCACTCAGCTGATCTGGCGTTACTGGCCATTGGCATGCAGTTTCCATTAGGAATTGACCTGGAATTTTTTTCTGCCCGCCCATATGAAGGTATAGGCAGTCATATCTTTTCAGTAAAAGAAAATCTTGAGCTACGCCTCCTTCCCAACATGCTAAAACCCCTCGCTTTTTTTCATCTTTGGGCTCAAAAAGAAGCATTAATTAAAGCGTGTGGGCTGGGGTTAAGCTACCCCACCAAACAATTTGATTTACCTCTTCTGCCCCCTGGGAATCAGCACATGGAAGATCCAAAATTCAAGCAACAATGGCACGTCCGCTCTTTTATGCCACAAGTGAATTGTTGTGCTGCGATTTGCTATAACCCACAGGTCCAGAATATTCGCTATATTTCACTGGCGCCTAATCAATTAATCACCTTGTAATGGGGGGGCTCAATTTATTTTCCCTTTTGAAAAGGGGTTATTCTTGAGCTTTAGACAAGACCATTGACCATGAAAAAATTCACATCTACCCAACTTAAACTTCTTTACTGTCTCGCTGATGGGCTTTGCCACAGTGGCATTAACTTAGGAACCACTACGGGCGTTTCACGTACCGCCATTTGGAAGCAAATCAAGCAATTAACCCAGCTTGGAGTGCCAATTCAAAGCATTCCTCATCAAGGTTACCGTCTAACAACGCCACTAAAATTACTAAATGAAATAAGCATCCACCAACAGTTAAAAAAATATGATTTCACCCACCCTGTTAATTACTATATTTTTGCGTCTCTTGACTCCACCAATCGTTTTCTAAAAGAACAACCTCGAAGTGATGGAATTGATATCTGCTGTGCAGAAACACAAACTGCCGGTCGCGGTCGTTTTGGCCGCCATTGGCACTCCCCTTTTGGCGAAAATATCTACTGCTCGACCCGTTGGCATTTTGATTGTGATTTATCATGCTTATCAGGACTAAGCCTAGTGGTTAGCCTGGCGGTTATTGCAACGTTATCGCAATTTGGAATTGAAGAAAATATTCGAGTTAAATGGCCCAATGATATTCTCTGGCATGATAAAAAATTATGTGGCAGCCTAATAGAAATCAATGCTGAAAGTAATAGTGCGGCTGATGTGGTAGTTGGTATTGGATTAAACGTGAATTCCATTACTAAAAATCAAACGTTGGCGGACAAACCATGGTGTTCTTTATTTGAAATTACGGAAACATATTTTGACCGAAATCTGCTCGTAAGCCGCTTAATCATCGAGCTACATAAGCACATACAAGAGTTTATCGCACATGGACTTCCTGCATTCCAATCAAGATGGCAAAAAACTGATTATTTATATGGTCAAGTTGTCACTGTTTGGCACCCATTAGGACCACTAACCGGCAAAGCACATGGAATTAATAATGCAGGGCAATTGATATTAATTGACGAGAATGGAACTACTCATTATTTGTCGTCAGGGGATACATCACTTAAATCGAAGAATTAACAGTGGCTATCATTATGATATACCCGCGCCTCATCGATAAATTTAGCGCGGGAGATAAAACTGCAAGGTGTAACCTGGATTTATACTACTTCGTCTTCCTCTTCAGCATCTGTACCAAGATCTATACCAGCATCAGTACCCTGCTTTTCTTGCTGAATTCGCAGATAAATTTCTTCACGGTGCACAGACACATCTTTAGGGGCATTAATACCCAAACGCACCTGATTACCTTTCACACCTAGTACAGTGATATTTACATCGTCTCCGATGATTAAAGTTTCACCTATACGCCGAGTTAAAATTAGCATGACTCAAATCTCCCTAACATCGTAGCCGCCTTATTTTCCATAGAACGCATCCATGGTGCTCACGACAGCCACATAATGAATAAATAACAATCATATTATTGTTTTGTAGCATTATACAGAAAAATTCTTAACAAAATATTAAGAGATCTAAAATTTTGTGTTTTTTTTTTATATTTTTTGCCCCTCATAAGGACTTTTTTGTAGCCGCTTTAACGAACGAAAATGTCGATGATTTTCCAGCGTGAAACTTAATAACCAATAGAATTAAGGGGATATATGCAATTAGTAATGCAAAAAATCCATCCACGTATCCTATTCCAGCCAAAATTGCTAACGGTAACAACCAAAAAAAATTAATTAATAAAACTGCGAATACAACGTGCAAGTGACTATGAAAAAATTGCGCTGCATGTTGATACGCGTGCGTGCGGTGTGCCTCATAAAATTTCTCACCTTGTGCCGCGCGCCGCAATAATGTAACCGTTGTATCAACGATAAAAAAACCCAACAGAATTAACCAGCTCCAAAATAAATGGATACTGACAGCGGCCGCCTGAATTGACAATATCGCGAAAATTATCCCTAAAAACCCACTGCCTACATCGCCCATAAAAATGCGTGCCGGCGGTAAATTCCAATATAAAAAACCAGCTACTGCCGCACCCAAGCCTAAAGGCAAAAAAACCAGGGCATGATTGCCCGTTAACCAGTATATCAAGGCGCTGGCAAAGCAGAGAAACAATGACTCGCTTCCTGCGAGACCATCGATACCATCCATAAAATTATACAAATTCAACAGCCATACCATATAGAAAATAGCGACAAAATTTACTAGCATGCCAGCTGGTAAAATATGGCCAAACAGTGTGATGGCCGGCATGCCTCCCAACCAGTACAAGGCGAAAACAGCAGCGAGAAAGTGTCCGGACAATCTAACTCGTGCCGACAAATTATTTATATCATCCATAAAACCAAGAGCGGCCACCCACAGTCCGGAGACAAATAAGGCAATCGTTAGCGACAAGTCAATAATGGCCATTTGATTTAAAACAAGTAAAACCATTAAAAAACTGATAACAATTGCCAAACCAGCCCCACGTGGCGTAGGGATTGTGTGGGAGCTGCGCTTATTGGGAATATCCAGCAGGCTTGTTTTCAAGGCATACCGGCGTATTCCCCACGTTAAAAGCCAGGAAAAGATAGCAACGGTTAACCACATGAAAATTAAAAACATAACCACTCCATCTTAATTCTGTAGAAAAACAAACCTGAATTTACAAGCGACCACTTTATAATTTGACCTGACAATGATATGGTACGCCGAACAAAAAGACATTAAATTTCATATGAACAAACAAATCAAGACTAAATTATTGAAAACCTTGAGTGATCATGCGATTTCATCCTGTTTGCGTATACCCCAGATAGCAGATAAACAACAGTTTATTGCATCTGTATGCAATATTAGTCTTAATTATACGAATCAACACATTACCACTGAAACTCTTGCTTTGCTTTTCACCCTCGCTGAACAATGCGGTTTGCGCGATAAAATTAATGCATTAATGACTGGTGGCATTGTTAATCCTAGTGAAAATAAACCAGCACTACATACAGCACTGCGCGCGCCCAACGATACTGCTGTTTGGGTTGATGGCCAGGATGTGATGACCGAGATCATTGCAACCCGCACAAAAATGAAATTTATTGTTGAGCAAATCAGGGAAAAACGTTGGTTAGGTTTTTCTGGCAAACCAATCACGGATATTGTTAATATTGGTGTGGGCGGCTCTGATTTAGGTCCTCGCTTTTGCTTGACGGCATTAGTCGAATTCACTTCACCCGATTTTAACTACCATTTCATCTCCGATGCTGATCCAACCAGTTTCAACCAAGTGATAGCGAAACTAAAACCCGAAACGACTTTGTTTATTATCTCTTCAAAATCATTCACGACACCAGAAACACTGTATAACGCCAAAAAGGCAATTGCATGGATTGATAATCCACAGCACGTGGAAAAACACTTCATTGCCGTCACCGCCAATCCACAAAAAGCGAACCAATTTGGTATTAACAATGTGCTCCCCATCTGGAGCTGGGTAGGCGGTCGTTATTCTTCTTGCTCCGCGATAAATTTGATCACCGCGATTGCAATCGGCTTTGAGCAATTTAATCGAATGCTGGCTGGTGCAAACAGCATGGATACGCACTTTCTAAATAGCGAATTTTCATGCAATTTGCCCGTACTTCTGGCTCTAATTGGTGTCTGGAATAATAATTTTTTAAACATCCATAACCTACTGCTTCTAACCTATGCACGACAGCTAGAGCTGTTTCTACCTCACATCCAACAACTGGATATGGAAAGCAATGGCAAGTCAATTGATAATCAAGGGAAATCTGTAAACTACGCCACGGGTCCCATCATTTGGGGTGGACTTGGTAATCAGGCACAGCATAGTTACTACCAACTTTTATGCCAAGGAACACACAAAGTTACCATCGATTTTATAACCCTCGACACCTTCAAAAACGAAATTATTAATGATATCTGCGGCACGAAGATGAAAGTATTAAGTTATGGCGTAAATCATCAGGAAAACCCCAACGGCTTTATCCCCGGCAATATCCCACTCAACCATATTGGCATTCAGGATGCATCACCATTTACCATCGGTGCGTTGATAGCGCTGTATGAGCACAAAATATTTACACAAAGCGTCATCTGGGATATTAATCCCTTTGACCAGCCTGGAGTAGAGAGCACGAAAAGAAGCATTATGTTGCAAAGTAATCGTTCAGAACAACCTTCCCCTGTAATGGCTTGAAAAATCAGACAAGATAGCCTTGCACTGAACACCACAGACAGTGATAATTGGCGTTTTAAATCACCTAGGTAAAAGATGGAATTTCTCGCCCAATATGGTCTGTTTGCTTTAAAGGCATTCACACTGGTCATCGCTGTATTGATACTCGTTGCTGGTATTTTGTCATTAGGCCGCAAACCAAAACTAGCTTTACAAATTACCTCGTTAAATAAGAAACGCGAGGAAATCACGCAACGCATGCATAAAGAGATACTCGGCAAAAAACCGGAAAAAAAGAAAAAAGATAAACGTGAGCGACCTTCGTTATTTGTGCTTGATTTTGCAGGTGACATAAAAGCCTCACAGGTCGACCAACTTCGTGATGAAGTATCCGCGGTGCTCGCCATAGCTAAACTGGATGATGAGGTAGTCATTTGCTTGGAAAGCCCTGGCGGTGCCGTCAATGGTTATGGTTTGGCAGCAGCACAATTGCAGCGTATTCGTGACAAAAAAATTCCGTTGACAGTCTGTATCGATAAAATAGCAGCGAGTGGTGGGTATTTAATGGCATGCGTTGCCAATACCATTGTTGCCGCCCCTTTTGCCATCATTGGATCCATAGGGGTTGTCGCTCAAATACCTAATTTTTATCGCTGGCTTAAGAAAAATGATATTGATGTGGAATTATTAACTGCGGGAGAATATAAACGTACATTAACCCTCTTTGCAGAAAACACCGAAAAAGGCCGTAAAAAATTTCAGGAAGATTTGGAAAAGATACACCAGAGCTTCAGAGACTACGTGCTCGCTAACCGCGAACAGCTAGATATTGATAAAGTATCTACTGGTGAACATTGGCTGGCTACAGATGCGTTTGACCTGCGTCTGGTCGATAGTTTGAAAACCAGTGATGACTATCTAATTGAAAAGATGGAAACATACAATAGCTTCAAAGTGACCATTCACGGCAAACAATCACTGGCTGCAAAGCTGCTGAAGCCAGCAATGAAGCTACTTCACCCATGGGCTTAATTTTTTATCGCCGTTAAAAACTCGCAAAATTTTCAATTTGAGCTATATACTTAATAAATATAAATTTATTATATTAAACAATGGAGCGCAAAATGAGTGATTTTAAATCGAAACTGCCTGACCTGAAGGAGCTAGGATCAATCACCGGTAAATTATTTAAAGATCTCAAAAGCAGTGTTAATGAAATCATTAAAGATTACAAAAAAAAGCGTGACGTTACGGAAGCACCACCAGCAGCAAAAGCCGCTCCCGTAAAAAAGGCCGCGCCCGAGCCAACAGAAACCACTGTCACGAAACCTGCTAAGGCGAAAACGAGCAAAGCCAAACCAGAGGAAACCAAATAAAAGCTGCGATGAAGTAAATCTGCAGCTTTTCTAAGTTATATCGAAATCTTGGCCCGAACGGGCCAAGTGAATGTATTTTTTTTCCTGTGTTGACTAAGCTCAACGATAACAACTAATCTCGCTGTAGCCACTGCACTCCTTACCAAAACATAATTGTTGATTACCCAATGCCTTGGTGGCAGCAACATGCCCTTCTTTTTTATAGCTCTGTGCCCGCATATAGCCCATGCGTCTGCAGTAAGAATTCGCAGCGCGCGCGCCACACTCACGACCGTCAGCATAACACCAGCTAACGCGATAGTGATCATAGCGTGGAAAAACAAAACGACGGGAACGGTAATTATATGTTTTAGGCGGTTTATGAGTGATTTTATCGACACAACGAATTAACTTGAAACCATTACATTGCCACCCTTTGCATTGTGCGCCCACAGCCGGATAATTCGTTAAACCCACATTATTATCTTTGGTTGCTATATCAGCCGTTTTATACCCCATTTTCTGACAATAGCGACTAGCGACTGCCAAACCGCATTTTTTACCATCTAACGTACAATAATTTAGTCGCTGAATATGGTAGGTGGGGTTCCAAAAATTACGAGAGTAATTTTCCTCACGACCACCGGCACTCGCATGAGCAGTTATTACACATGCAATGGCTAAAATAAAGACGAGCTTACGAAAAATGGGCATTATAAAAATCCTTTATTATTTAGATACAAAGAAATAAGAACCAAATATGTTCCTGTTACTCAAATACCAGTAAAGCAGAAAAATAGCATAGCATCCAGTTTCCAGTTAATCCCGTATTTACCTGACAATCATTTACAAATGCGTAAATAGGCTATACTTGTTAGTAGGCTTTGTCCAGATAGTGGATTAATTCAACAGGGGACAAGCCTTTAAGAAATGGATAAATATAAGGATGATATTTTGTCTAAAACTATTAAAACAATAAACCTTGCATTACAAGGAGGCGGCGCGCATGGAGCACTTGCGTGGGGGATTATCGACAAGCTTCTTGAGGATGGTCGAATAAAATTTGATTCTATTTCCGCTACCAGCGCTGGTGCCATGAATGCAGCTGTTCTCGCCTATGGTTTGGCAACGGGCGGTAATGATGGTGCGCGCGAAGCTTTACATAATTTTTGGAAAAAAATAAGCGAAGGTGGAGACCGATACAACCCAATTAAAAAAACACCGTTAGAAATGTTTCTCGGCATACCCATTGAAAAATCCATGTCCTATTTTGTGTTTGATATGCTCAATAAAATACTATCTCCTTATCAGTCCAATCCTTATAATTTCAACCCTCTGAGAGACATATTAAGCGATAGCATCGATATTGATAAAATACACTCACCGAAAGCACCAAAATTATTCATTTCTGCCACGAACGTTAAAACAGGTAAAATTCGTGTTTTTGATAATAATGATATTTCAATCGATGCAATCATGGCCTCAGCCTGTCTGCCTTTTATGTTTCAAGCGGTTCAAATAGGTGAAGACTATCTCTGGGATGGCGGTTATTTAGGGAATCCGGCTATATTCCCTCTGATTTACAACTCAAATTGCAATGATATTTTAATCATTCATATCAACCCGATTTGTCGTGACACGGTGCCCGAGTCCCCTGCAGACATTTTAAATCGCGTGAATGAAATTAGTTTTAACTCGTCTTTGATGCGTGAAATGCGAGCCATTGCGTTTGTGAGTAAAATGATTGATGAAGGATGGATTAAAGATGAACACAAAAAAAAACTAAGACGCTTTTTCCTTCACGCAGTGCGAGCGGATCAAACAATGCAATCATTCTCAGTAGCCAGCAAACTAAATCCTGACTGGGAATTCATTCAGCAGCTTTTTGCCGAAGGCCGAAGAGAAGCGTCGGAATGGTTAGAACAAAATTTCAGCCAAATCGGCAAAAAATCAACGATAGATCTTCAGGAGTATCTGTAAATAAAAATCAATAACACAACTCAACCCTTTGTTTATCAAGCAAATCAGTTAGAACTGTCAATAACTCATCACTCGGAGTTACACGCAAGTGCGCGGCAAGATTCATTGATGCTTTTGCGTCTTGATTAAAATAACGTATTTGCACCACACACTCGCCTGGATGTCCTTTGAGAATAGAATGTAAAGCAGGCAGCAAGGCTTGGTCATCGGCTGACAAAGTCAGGGCCAGGCATCTGGCAAAGCGGGTTCGTGCTTCGTCTATACGGTATAACACAGTGGCCACCATTTTCACGCCACCCGTGTAATTATCCTGACCCAGCTCACCTTCGACGACCAGCATTTGACCCGCGATTACGAACGCTTGTTGCGGTTCAAATATTTCTGAAAAAGCTACGATATCAAGATTGCCAGTTGCGTCTTCGATTGCGATAATCGACAATTTTTTACCGCGTTTAGTGAGGATATGCCGCACTCCGCGAACCAAACCGCAAATAGTGGCTTTTTTAGTCAATGAAGCACTAAGCTTAGCGATTGGGGTAATATATCCTTTGAATTCTTGTGAGTAGCAGTCAGCCGGATGGCCGGTCAAATAAAAGCCTAACGTTTCTTTTTCACCGTCCAGCCTTTTCTTATCACTCCAGACATTGCCATAAATATAGTCCTCTTTGCTCACCGTATCATCTAATAAAGAAAACAAATCCGTTTGACCACTGCTTTGATTTTGATGAAATTTTGTTCCTACTTGTATTGCCTTTTCAATGGAATCATGAAAAACAGCGCGCTCAATTCCCCAATCATCCATAGCCCCGCTTTTAATTAGTGCCTCTAATACCCGCCGATTCACTTTGCGCATGTCCAGTCTTTGACATGTGCTAAACAAACCCTCGAAAGGCCCAAAACTGTCACGCTCTTGCACCAGAATCTGAATTGCAGCTTCACCCACGCCTTTAATAGCACCCAAACCAAAAATAATGGTTTGATCATCAATGACCGTAAACTGATATTGTGAGCGATTGATTGACGGCGGCAAGACCTTGAGATTCATCTGCTTGCATTCATTGATAAAAATCACAACCTTATCGGTGTTATCCATATCAGAAGACAGCACGGCAGCCATAAACGCGGCCGGATAATGGGCTTTTAACCAAGCAGTTTGATAGGCAACCAGCGCATAAGCGGCCGAATGCGACTTATTAAAACCATAACCTGCGAATTTTTCCATCAAGTCGAAAATAGTGGTTGCGACCTTTTCATCCACGCCGCGAGCTGTAGCTCCCTCCGTAAAAATAGCACGTTGACTTGCCATTTCCTCAGGCTTTTTCTTACCCATCGCCCGGCGTAACATATCTGCAGCACCTAAGGTGTAATTGGCCAGAACCTGCGCGATCTGCATCACTTGTTCCTGATAAAGAATAACACCATAAGTTGGTTTTAAAATCGGCTCCAGATCAGGATGTAGATATTCCACTCGCGCCCTGCCATGCTTACGGTCGATAAAGTCATCCACCATGCCTGATTGCAGAGGCCCCGGGCGAAAGAGTGCGACCAGCGCGATGATTTCCTCAAAACAATCTGGCTGCAAACGATGAATAAGCTCTTTCATGCCTCGTGATTCAAGCTGAAAGACGGCCGTGGTCTGGCAGGCTTTGAGAAGCGTGAACGACTGTATGTCATCCATCGCGATTTCAGTTATATCAACCGGCTCCAATCCCGTTTTTTGCCGCTGCTGATTAATCGTTATCAATGCCCAGTTAATAATGGTTAATGTTCTCAAACCGAGAAAGTCGAATTTAACCAAACCAACCGCTTCGACATCATCCTTGTCAAACTGGCTAACAATTTGTGATGAGCCTTCCTCGCAATATATCGCCGTAAAATCCGTCAGTTCTGAAGGCGCAATAACCACACCACCAGCATGTTTACCGGCATTGCGCGTAATCCCCTCAAGTTTCAGGGCAAGGTCAAATAACTCCTTAACCTCTTCCTCACTCTCATATCGTTTGCGTAAGTCTTCCTCTTGTTCCAGCGCTTTGGTTAAGGTAATCCCTAATTCAAAAGGAATTAATTTTGCGAGTTTATCGACAAACGTGTAGGGATGTCCCAACACCCGCCCGACATCTCTGACCACGGCTTTCGCCGCCATCGTACCAAAGGTAATGATCTGCGACACACTTTGGCGGCCATATTTTTCCGCGACATAATCAATAACCCGATCGCGCCCTTCCATGCAAAAATCAATATCAAAGTCGGGCATGGAAACACGTTCAGGATTCAAAAAACGTTCAAAAAGAAGCTCGAATTCTAAAGGGTCCAGATCGGTGATGCCCAGTGCGTAAGCAACCAACGAACCTGCACCTGAACCACGTCCTGGCCCGACCGGAACACCATTAAGCTTGGCCCATTTGATAAAGTCGGCAACGATTAGAAAATAACCGGCAAACCCCATGGAGTTAATCACTTTTAACTCGAGCAGCAATCGTTGTTCATAGACCTCACGGCCTGTCGGCAATAATTCGATACGATCACGGAAGATTCTCTCCAAACGCTGGTCCAGACCAACATTAGACAAATGAGATAAAAAATCCTCAACAGAAGAGCCTGCGGGCACAGGAAAATTTGGCAAATAATTTTTACCCAAATCCAGCTTCACTGTGCAGCGTTTTGCTATTTCAACGGTATTTTGTACCGCTTGCGGCAAATCGCTGAATAAAGCCGTCATTTCCGCTGCTGAGCGCAAGTATTGTTTGGCGCTATAGTGAGCTGTTCGTCTGGGGTCGGCAAGCGCGTAGCCATCATGAATGCAGACACGTGCCTCATGCGCTTCATGATCGCGTTCTTCAATAAAACGGACATCGTTGGTTGCAACAAGAGGTAAATTCAGAGCATCGGCCATTTGCACAATGCGCTCATTATAAGCCGCTTCGTCAGCCCTGCCAGTACGTTGTATTTCCAGATAAAACCGTTCAGGGAATAGCTCCATCCATATTCTGGCAAGCTTATACGCGCCCTCTTCATCTCCACTGAGCAAAGCGTGCCCGATATCGCCACTACGACCGCCTGACAACGCGATCAACCCGTCTGCATGTTCTGCTATCCATTGATAATGAATACGCGGTAGACCTTGGTATTGCCCTTGTTGGTAAGCTTTGGAAACCAAGCGCGTTAGATTACGATATCCCAACTCATTTTGACAAAGCAATACAAACGACGTGACGTGTTCAGGTTTTTCCGGATCATGACAAGGAAAATCACAACCAAAGAGTGGTTTAATACCAGCGGCAATCGCCGCTTTAAACACTTTGACCGCCGCAAATAAATTGCAATAATCCGTGACTGCAACGGCGTTCATTCCTTTGAGTAGCAATTCGTCCATCAATGGCTCGATGCGCACAAGACCATCAACTAAAGAATATTCAGTATGTACACGGAGATGAACAAAACCTTGCATAAAACAGCGACCCACTTAAAATTAAGAATGAACTGTACCGAACTCACCGCTACTCGGCAAGTATTGTGTAGAAAGACATTCTATCCTTATGACTGGTGTGAACTACTACCTCACTTTATAAACCCTGACTCCTTCTTACATGGAGACTGAGGGGGAGGAAGATTCTTCTGTTTAGCAATACTCTTTTTTTCATCGAATTTCTCCTGTTGACTACATGATAGTAGGCAGCATGTGGACTTAGATAGTTGGCTCGGCAACAATTGTTCAGATTTATCTGTGCAACATGCAGGCGCCTTAAACGTCTCTTTTTTTACTATAGCAGTATTATTATTTTTCCGACTCAACCAAGGATTTACCGCATCCTGAGCACTGTCCTCTAGGATTATATTTGGGTCTACACACCCGGTACATACAAAGGTTCGAAATTTCAGATCTTTACTACCATCGCAACATACGAACTGTCCCTCACTGAGAGCACGCACACCGCCATTAGCCTCGCAAGGACACTTTGACTTGGTGGAATTCGGTGCATTCATAACACTCGCAGCCTTGGTCGGTACGGGCGATGTCCCACCCTTAAGGGGTATATCAGCTGCATTAAGTAATGGAGAGATGATGAACAGAATACAAATTAACAGGTATTTCATATTTTAAATCCATTTATAGTTTTCTTTAGGGGCTGTTGACATTTGATCTCCCCGTCGCCGACGTACCGCGGTTTATCCGCGGTATCCAGAAAATGCCCGTATAAAACACAGCGCTTTTAATTTACCTTACAATTCGTTTTTGATAACACACCATCATGAGCAATCACATTTCAACCCATTGATAAATAGGATCAAACTCGTAAAATCACGGCTCCCACACCAAAATAAAACGAGTTTGAAATGGCCAGACTAATGCTCAGTGACGAGGTATGGTCGAAGCTAGGGATAATCATGCTACAACAAGGGATTTATGACAAGCCCGAGTTTCGTTTTATGGTTGAAGCCATGCTGTATCGTATGCGCGTAGGCTGTCCTTGGCGAGACCTGCCAGCAGAGTTTGGAAACTGGAATACAATATACCAAAAATTTAACCGCTGGTCATGCAAAGACAAGTTGGTCAAAATATTTAAATGTTTAGTGGATGATCCTGATCTTGAATGGGAGTTTATTGATGGAAGTATAGTTAGGGCTCATCAACACAGTGGGTAATCCCCCCATTTTTAACCGAAGCTAAAAGTAGAGGTTTAGGCAGCTAGTACCAATTTTTGCCTTGGGGGAATTCCTCCAATTGCAGTATTTGGTCGTTCATTGTTGTACGTCCAAAGCCATTGTGTCGCATGTAGTTGTACCTCAGCAATACTTTCAAATAAATATTGGCTTAACCAGTCATACCTAACTGTGCGGTTATACCGTTCAATATAAGCATTTTGCTGTGGATTTCCTGGTTGGATAAAGACCAACTGTATCTGATTCTTATCAGCCCATTGTCCCAGCAATTTACTGATATACTCCGGGCCATTATTACAACGTATCTGCTTTGGCTTTCCACGCCATTCAATGATTTGATTCAGAGCCCGAACAACCCGCTCTGCCGGCAAAGATAAATCCACCTCGATGGCAAGGCCTTCGCGATTGAAGTCATCAAGGACATTAAATAAGCGATAGCTACGGCCATCCTCTAACTGATCATGCATAAAATCCATCGACCAGCATTCGTTGATTGCATTTGGCACAGCCAATACGTCAGGCTTCTCCCTGATTAACCGTTTTTTGGGTTTGATTCGCATGTTGAGCTCCAATTCCCGATAGATTCGATAAACACGCTTATGGTTCCAAGCATAGCCCTTCACATTTCGAAGGTATAAAAAACATAAGCCGAAACCCCAATTACGTTGATTCTGAGCTAAACGCATTAACCAATCCGCTATTATGGTGTTTTCATCGCTTAGTTTAGGCTGATATCGATAACAGGTTTCACTGATGCTAAACAGGTCGCATGACAAACGAATTGAGACGCCTTTATCAATCACCGCCTTATGTGCCAGCTCACGCCGGCGCGACGGTGTTACCACTTTTTTTCAATGGCTTCCCTTAGAATCTCGGCTTTCAGGCGCTCTTCAGCATACATCTTTTTAAGACGACTATTTTCAGCTTCCAGCTCTTTTAGTCGCGACATCATGGACACATCCATTCCGCCATATTTAGCGCGCCATTTATAAAATGTAGCCGAGCTGATGACATGTTCTCGGCAAAGCTCTGGAACAGGGGTTCCGCCTTCGGATTGTTTTAGAATCGACAGTATTTGGCTGTCTGTAAATTTTGATTTTTTCATGCAGAATCTCCTGTGCATAGGTTACGAGAAAATTCTACTTTTGGCATCAGTTATTTTTCGGGGAGATTACCAGTGCAGGAGCTATTGGTAAAGAAAATCAAGCGATTGGAAAATCCGTTGGCGGAAATACAACGAAAATTCATATGGCTGTTGATGCATTTGGCCTTCCAATAGAATTTGATCTTACGGGTGGTGAAGTGCATGACAGCAAGGCCGCCCCAGAATTAATTGCACGTCTTCCTTTGTCTGATTATATCATTGCGGACAAAGGCTATGACAGTGAAGATATTCGAGCGAGTTGCCTCAAAAGAAATGTTACCGAAAACAGGAAATTTTAGATTCGTTGCCTCATAACTTATGTTACCGAAGAAAAATAATAATAAGGGACATTTTTTATGGGGAAGTTATCGATGGAGCTTTACTTAAAAAATTTGTCTAAACGTTACCATGCTGCAGGAAAGCGTGATAAAGGCATCATCCTGCAAGAATTATGTGAATCGAGTGGCTATCACAAGAAGCATGCTATTCGATTGCTGAATGCTGTCCCAAAGAAGCAGAAACGTAAAATAAAGACAGGTAGGCCTAGCATATATCCAGAAAATCTTTATCTGGAGCCATTAAAGCGGATTTGGCTATTAAGCGACCAACTTTGTGGAAAACGATTGAAAATGGCCTTGCCGCTTTGGTTGCCTTATTATGGTGAGGCTTATGGTGCATTAGATCCCGGGGTATATGAGGGTTTATTATCGATGAGCGCTGCAACCATCGACCGATTGCTCATCCCATTGCGCGTGAAATATAAACGTTCATACGGTGGCACAAAGCCTGGCAGTATATTAAAAAAACATATTCCAGTAAAAACAAATCAGTGGGATGAAGACAGGCCTGGCTATCTAGAAGCGGATACGGTGGCTCACTGTGGGTCATCCCTGAATGGCAGCTTTGTATGGAGTCTAACGATGACCGATATAAACTGCGGATGGACTGAGCTTAGAGCCGTTTGGAACAAAGGGGCTACTGGCGTGGTATCGCAGATAAAAGATATTGAAGAGAACTTACCTTTTCTTATTTTGGGATTTGATTGTGATAATGGCTCTGAATTTCTCAATTGGCATTTAATGCATTATTTTTCGAACGAGGCAGGTGCTCATAGGATCCATTTTACTCGTTCTAGGCCTTATCATAGTGATGATAATGCCCATGTTGAGCAAAAAAATTGGACTCATGTAAGGCAATTAATGGGTTATTCTCGCCTTGATAATGAAGCCCTTGTTGAGTTGATGAATGACCTTTATAAAAATGAAGTGTCCCAAATGAATAATTTTTTTCTTCCCAACTTTAAACTTATTGAAAAACAGAGGGTTCAAGCCAAAATTATAAGGAAACATAGCAAGCCAGAAACACCTTATCAACGCTTAATTAAGTCAGAACATATCAGTGAGGACAAGAAAAAAGAACTAACAGAAGCTTACAATCAACTGAACCCGTTTATGCTACAGAAAACGATCCAAAAAAAATTAAAACGAATTTTTTCATTGGTAAATATCAAAACCGATTCAAAAATGCGCTATATTTAAACATACGGTGCAGCCGGGGACGGCGATGACCGTGAGGATATAAACGAAGGGGCCTCATTACCGGCCCCTTCACCCCGCTAGGATATTTATAGAGGATATTTATGTTAATCAAGTCTCAGTTCGGTAACATGAGTTATGAGGCAACGAAAAGACCCTTGGGTAACATTTACTTATGAGGCAACTGGCGAGTACTCATTCGAGAAAAAGGATCGACACCCCTTATTCCGAAGAAAAAGAATTCAAAAACAGGGAATGGTGACATGGATTGGTGTTTGTACAAATATAGGCATCTGGTCGAAAATGTTTTTGCACGCATCAAACACTTCCGAGCAATTGCAACAAGATATGACAAACTGAAACGAAATTACGCTTCAATGCTCGCCATGGCGTGCTCATATCTATGGCTGCCTATGTAAGTTATCTATGATTTATTGATATAATTTCAATCTAGTCCAACTGACGTAATAGTATGGACCCCGCCACCTATCGAAAGAGCAGGCGTCTACTCATCCTAAGGAAATGGTATGAGATCATCGTACGCATATATTTTAGCCAGCAAACGCAATGGCACACTTTATGTTGGCGCAACATCAGATCTTATCAAACGAGTCTGGGAACATAAAAATAAGGTGATCCCCAGCAGCTTTACAGCACAATATAATGTACATATGCTGGTCTATTATGAGATTCATAGTACTTATTTAGAAGCTGCCAGACGTGAAACACGCTTCAAAAATTGGTGCAGGAAGTGGAAACTCAATTTAATCGAAGAGCTTAATCCAACATGGCGCGATTTATACGAAGAAATATGCACTTGACATGAGGGTCTCCTGAATACCGCGGATAAACCGCGGTACGTCGGCGACGGGGAGATCAAATGTCAACAGCCCCTAATATAATTTAAATATATCTGCAAGCGTAGTCGCAGAGCAATGAAAAACTATACACCATTTAACAAATGCATTAATTGCCCACCATAAGATCACTCTGTCCTACCGGCAATCCAAGTGGATTTATTCTATACTCAACCTATAGAATTAATTCGTGAGATCGTTATGGGCATTAAGGACAGTTTTAAAAAGATTGATGAACTTATAAGAAAAATTTATTCGGATGTAAAAAACATTCCGGAAGATACTGACGTGCAAGGCGCTGATGCTGAACATAATAAATTAAACTGTTATATAGCGCTTTTTGACTTACTGCTGATTGACTCTGAAGCCGAAGAGAATGTTTTCGCTCAACTAGAAAACACCTCCCCTGAGAATGTTAATTTATATATTCAAAAACTATACATTTTGAATCGATTGATAATAAATGGGCTGCCTGAGAATTCACCTGAAAAAGAAATATTACAAGAACGTTTATTAAATAATATCAATGTATCAGCATTCGAGCGGTTTGAGCAGGCTTTTGAAAAAGATCCAGTCCAAGCAGCGAGTGATTTTATTAAAGCGCATAAACAAGAAGACGTCATTGGTACGGTCGAAGTGCGAACCTGGGGCACAGAACATCAATATGGTAGTGGTCTAAAAAGTGTTTTAGAAAAAAAATTTCGTGGTGATGATGTCGGGCATGCTGCGTTGGTCATTAGAATTGCGGCTGATGACGAAGGACTAAGGTTAATAAATCAATACTGCCTAGATAAAGATGGATTAGTCAAAATTCCGTTTGAATTAAGAAAAATAGGTAATCAAGCAGTTTATGAAATATATTGGAGCTATTGGCCCAACAGGCTTAACAGCATGGATGCTGATAATCGCAGCGAACGTGGCGGATTAGAGTTTCGTGATGTGGCCGAACTAGAAAGGAGTGTACCTAGAGAGCTGAGTGAACACTACATTTTACATAAATTTAGAAATGATAAAGAAATACCGATTGCGGGTGCATCGGAGCGAATAAGCTCTAAAGAAATGCAAACCTCAAAACGGGCACGTTATTTACAGCTACAAGATAAAATGGAAAAAATCGAAGAAGAAAAAGAGTCCCTTAATATTATATTGGAAAACTATATCAATGAAGGTAATCCTTATTCACCAACGGAAACATTTACTGATATCGAGATCAAAAAAACGTCCAATTTTTTGACCATTCTAAAACGGTTCAAAAAAGCGCTGGGAGAAGATAGGCTTATTGCTAAAATTTTAACGGAGAGGAAAATTTCATCTGAAGATTCTCATGTGATTCTAGATGTGACAGAGAAATTAATTAAAGACAAAAGGGCTGAGCTGAAAAAACTAAGCGATGATTGCGAAGAAATTTTAAGTAAAAATCACCTATTATACAAATCAGAGAATAAAATAGCCGATTTTATTAATCAACAACGAGAACAATTTCATTCCAAAGAATCATATCAAAAAATTGATGATGTTTATCAATTGTTTACAGAAACCTTAAAAAATAACCTCACCGATTTCCCTATAAAAATACCCCAAAAACAGCTTAATATTTTAAATAAGCACGAGCACGAAATTAGTCAAGCCAATAAAGATTCAAAGTTGGTTTTTGATCTGATTAAAGATAAACACATAAAAACGCTTGATGAATTCCAAGAAATTACAGCGCAATTAGGACTATATAAAACCGATCTGTTGAATGAGTTAACTTCGTCCAACCAAAAAGATTCTTTACAAAGTGAACTTGCTGACCTGCAAACAAAATACCGCCAGGGTAAAAAATACTTCCTCCACGAAATTTCTGAGAAAATAGGTCTCATTGATAAAGAGTTGCTAAGCAACTTATCAAATAAAAATAAAATACTCACGGAACTACAAAGCAGTTATGAAAATGAACTCAAAAGGATGGATGATAAAATACTAAAAATTGTTCAAAAAAAACAAAAAAATGAACTCGCATTAGAAAAAATCAAAGAAATAATAATCGATTTAGAATACAGCAAAGAAATAGGTGCCGTTAAATCGGAATTACTCGAAATGAAAGCTACAGCAAGCGAATTGAAAAAAATAGGCAACAACTTTAAAGGAGAGAAGCATATTCCATATGTGGGCGGAAATAATTTAATTGTAAAAAACAAAATCATGGCAACCCAGTTACTGAAGCAGAAAATTACCCCGGACATTGATAAATTAGTGCAACAAATTGTCAACATGGAGAAAACGGCGCACAAAGGACCCTATACTCTAACCTACAGTGAAAATAAACAAATAGAAATAAAAAGCTTACCAGAGGCGCGTCGTGAGGAAAAAAATATCATCAATGGGATTCAAATATTAACCACAGAGATAGATAAAAAAATAAAAAAATATAAAAGCGACAAATCCAAGCTCAAGGCGAATTATGAAAAAGAAACACAAAAAATTAATACCACCTTCTCTGGCAATGAAATTAAACTTAAATCACAGAAAATATCACTTGAACATGATTCAAAAATTATAAAAATCAAATCGACACAAGATTATAGAGACTTACGCGATAAAAAACTGCGTCGCGGGATCCCCTATAAATCCAATATCCTCAAAGGATTTAATGTCGAAAAAATGCTGCAGGTCGCGACAAACCAGGCTGAAAAAACAGTCCTCTTTAAGTTAAAAGAAGATAACTGCTCGACTACAAGCATGAAAATACTGAGAGAGGGTGCCCCGGAAAAACACAAAGAGCTATTCATATCCTCTAAACCACCTATTAAAAAAGAATATACGCTTAAGCCACAAGACCCAACAGCTCCGATGCAGAATAACATTATTTATCTGTCCATTAAAAATGGTCATATTGCCTATTCAATGATAAGCAAAGAAGGTAAAAATATTTATAATCATGAAATTAATAGCCTCTCTGCGCCGACAAATTTTATTTTTCTAGCACAAAGGACAAATATTAAATCCAAAATACTGGCAGAAGTCGCAAATAACGGGCACTCAGCCAAAGTAGAGTACGACAGTTCTGCTTTTTTAACGAATCCCCAATCTGTTTATAGTGCATCGAGACTTTGTCAACAAATAGACCAAGGTAACCCAGAAGCTCAACGAATTGCGAAAAAATTAAGAGCTGAACAAAAATCAAACAACAGATATTATCAACTGATGAACGAGTTAACAGCAAAAAGTGACGAGGAATTAAAAAAACTGCAGCGCGGTGATAGGGGAAGTTGGTGGAAAATAATAAAAAAATTCATACTATCACCCAGCGCCATAATCGGTTTTATCAAAGATTATTTTTATCCTGAAAAAGAAAAGACCGTGGTTGTGGTTGATAGTTTATTGAGTGACATGAAAGATGCTATTGAAAAAAACCTAGGCAAGGGAAAATTTCAATACGTTAATGCCGATTTGCCTGCGGCTGCTACTTTCGAAATGCTTTTAAAATTACAGCAAGACAAAACTAACGTTCCCTTTATTAAAAACCAATGTTTAGAAAACATCAGGGGCTATATATTACAAATTGAAGCAAAAGAACATCCAACTGCTGACGACACATTGCTATTAACTACCTATGAAAAAGTTATGCACGAGAGAAATTCTCGAATGGCCGCAATTGAAGATGCATTAGCAATGGGGATAGACATAAAGACCCAGCTATTAGCAAGAAAAGATACAAGCGCTGATATTGCGTTTGCTCTGTCTCCCCAGCAACTCATCGAGCATCAAGTTGACGTTTTCGAGCGATCTTTTCAACAAAAGAAAAAAGAAAGTAAATTGCCAGGATTCATTTTTGACTTCATTCACTCTTTTCACAACAAGCTGGATAAGCTCGTCACTAATCAAGATAAGTTCATGACAATACAAGCCCATGTAAAAGAAGATCCGGATTCATTATCTGCATTAATTTTTCATGACAATACAGATATCGATCCCGTAATACAGCATGTAATATTAAAATCTCTGCAGCAGCAGCAGCCAAATAAATTAGTTAATCAAGAACAAAAACATCAACAACCTGCTAGTGGATTTAATGCACTCGTGGATGTTCACCCTAAGCCTGGGCAGGAACCTACCCAACCAATTTATACCAGTTCCATTGATACTACTTTTACAGAACAGAAAAGACCGCCTGAACCTGAACTCGATACTGAGGAAAAAAATGGCCCCGGGTTAGGCATGTGATTGTTATTCCACTTGAAGCTGACCCTGCGTTTTTATACTTGCCTTCGGTCCATTATCTCCCGCTAAAACATGCATTTATAAAAAATACGCGATATCAAATTTCGTCTAAATTTAAATAATTAAAACCTTAGCGCCAGGATTGGTTTTGACCCAATCGGCCACATATTCAATATAGTTATTTTTGCCAACAGCAATGCATCCACGCGTTGCGCTTGGCAAATTGTTTAACCAATTAAACCCACTAGATGACTGGGTTGGACCATGGATCCCCACATCTCTACCTGTATATCCTGTAGCTAATTGCCTTGATGTCGGATAGAGAATCGGAATAAATACTTTAAATTGAGTGGATTTTCTTGGATGCGCTAACCCATATAAACCAACTGGCGTTTTATTATCACCTGATTGTTTTTTACCAACGCCCTTGTATCCGAGGGCTATTTTAAAGGTCTTAATTACAGTACCGTGTTTGCAAATATTTAAAATTCGCTTTGTGGTGTGTACATTAATTCCGTTTGATAAAGGACAAGTTGCCGTGCTAGCAAATAAAGCAACAGGGAAAAAAATAGAGACCATGAATGAAATTGCTTTTATTTTCATATAAATAGAAAAATCTTAATTAAATTGGTTAATAATTATTCCATAGTATTATCATTATTAATAGGGTTGGCAGACTACATTTTTCACCAACAGTCATAGCAAAAGAGCCTAATAAGACTTAACTCTTTGATTTTAAATAACGCTCTCGAAGGCACATAACTTCGATGCATTCGAGCTTACCCAATAGAAACCGAAACTTTAAATAACCAAATTAAATAAGCATGCATTTAAGGTGACCCAACCATCCCACGCGCTTTTCATGGTCATTTAGTGTACAATCATTTTTTTAAACAAAGAACTGATGATAATGCCCCACCAACTAAGTAATTTAAAAGACAAAACCGGTGCCCAGTTAATCGCCGCATTCGCCACCATCCCTCAGCGTGCGACATCACTTGATTTGAGCTCTAATCACCTCTATAACAGAAGCGGTGCTGAGTTTGCTGCAGCGTTTGTCACCATCCCTCAAAGTGTGAGATCACTTGATTTAAGCATTAATCACTTTTACCACAAAACCGGTGCCGAGTTAGCCGCTGTGTTTTCTGTCATCCCTCAGAGTGTGACATCGCTTGATTTACGGTGGAATCACCTCGGTAATTTAAGCCATACTGAGTTAGTCACAGCCCTTACCGCTATCCCTTCAAACATCAGCGAAATCACGTTAAGCCTGGATGATATTGAAAATAGAACTAAAGATGAACTGATTTCTCTGGGCAAGGCTCTGCCCTACGTTATGGCGATAAAGGTTTTAGATGAGCATGAAAAAATTACTGAGCATCCTTCGGTAAAAATCCTGCGAAGCTTTATTGGTCAAGGAATTGTGGATACTTATTGCGCAATCTATAAAGACGAAGAAAGCCCTCAATTAATCAAAGACGTCACCTATATCATCTTATCCTATATTACTGACGCTAAAGAAAAACAATTGACATCATTCGTTGTGAGCCGCCTTCCACCACGACAACAAGAACAAAAAAAATCAGATACTGACGTTTGTAGGCAAGAAAAAAAAACCTGCCTAAAAAGTGTCTCATCGAGCATTAGTGCTTTTTTTACATCTGTTTCTACCAATATTGCACCACATCAGTTAAGCATGGACTGCTATGATAAACACTCGAGCGATAACTGTAATATACAATAAAGCTAACGCTCAAACGTAGGGGTATATTACCCAAGTAAAACACTTGTTGAGTCCATATATACAGCATACAGTTAAATTATTGCTCATCGTTATTTTTGAGGAAATATCATGCCGACACTTAGACAAGCTATAGAGCGATTATCGCTGTTTTCAAACTCAGAAAATGTTCCGGATGTTATTTCCAGTCTACAAAACCTGTCTGTCAATAAAGAAATGGATGCATTAAGAAAAAAATTAATCTTGCTTTCTAAGAGTAAAATTCAAAAAGAGAGTAAAACTGAAGAGTCTAAATCTGAAGAAAAATCACCGTCTCTTGCTGAGGCAGCCTACGATGTTTTATTGGCTTTAGCTGAACTTCACCCATTGAATGATATAGATCCTATTACACAAGATACAATAGAAACTAAGGATAAGGTTTTTGTCTCAACTGGCCACCAGTTCTCTTTATCAAATTTAATTGAATATCACAATTCTCGTTCTTATAGAGGTAGTTCATTAGGCGAAAATCATGCAAGTAAATGGTTATTAAACCCCTTGACTAATCAGAAATTTGATTCTGATGATGTGCGACATATTGTGGCCATTGCAAAAGAAAAAAATATTACTATTAATAACATAAAATTCGAAACATTTACCGAAGATAGACTGTTATCTAGCTACACACAACTGCTTTCTGGAAGTAATATGTTTGGTCTTTTTGTTCCGAGTTCGCCCCGATATCACCCTACAATAGCCGATTTAACCGCAGCGTTTGCTGCCATCCCTCCTGGCGTTACAACGTTGCATGTTAATTATTCCTTTAATCGCAGCAATATGACCGCAGCCCAGTTCGCCACTATGCTGTCTGCCATCCCGCACGGGGCAAATGTATCAGTTTCCTCTCCGACCGCGCCCTCTTCTGATGATGAAACCGAGGGCGTTCCAGAAGCTCAGCCGTGATGATCAAGAAAACTCTTGGTTTATTTTCCGCTTTAGTCTTAATGATCTAAATAGATTGATTCAATATAATTGAAAGCTGGGAGTTGCAAATACCAAAAGGACTGCTCTGAAAAGAACTGTCACAAAGGATTGTGGATTACACCAAGATTCGGTGTTTGCAACTTACCAACCAATACCTATACCACCCACTCTTCCTCAACAAATATCAGCAACGTCAAGTTAACTTTTTGGCCGACAGCCACACTAAAATTCTGAAAGCGTATGAGCGTTACAATGTAAATACTTGCTATAGTTTTTGTTGCTGGGAAGCCTTAAATTTTGCCGAAGACATAGCAATTTTATAGGCAACAGCCCTAAAGTTTTTTACAGTCTTCTAAGCCGTAATTTGAGCACCTGTTTTTCAGCATACATCGATCTGCCCCCTCTCCCGCGCTAGGTATTTAAATAGTAAGATAATATTCTTCGCGGGATGAAGATTATGTCACGAATGGTCATTGACGATGATATGCAATCTCTTTATATGATGAAACAGCATAATGTACTTCACTGGAGTGATGTTTGTGAGTATACGGTTAGCTTTAAAGTAGAGTGACCATGATGACCTCTATGACGGCTGGCGTTTGCTGGAAGACATTATGATTCCAAAAACGTACCACTTTAAACCCATGTGCAGTTAGCTAATCGGTGCGTTTTATATCGTAAATTTGGGTGTCCATGTGTTGACCACCATCAAGCTCGAGAATCAATCGTTTTTCAAAACAGACAGAATCAACGATGTATGCACTTATTAGCACTTGTCTCTTGAATTTAAATCCGAGTCTATTCGCTCGAAGATGGTGCCAAAGATGCCTTTCAGCATCAGTACTGTTTTTTCGTAAATCGCGGGCACGTTGTCTAAACATGGATTTTTCCATTTCCCTCTCCCCAATCATCATTCTGCGAATGAATATTATCTTACTATTCAAATGCCTAGCGCAGAAGAAGGGGCAGATCGATGTATGCTGAAAAACAGGTGCTCAAATTACGGCTTAGAAGGCTGTAAAAAAATTTAGGGGCGTTGGGTAAGTTCGTTATAATAAATAAAAGAGTATAGATAATATAATTTCCACAGAAAAACTTTACAGATTCGATTGACGTGGATCAAACGCATCCCTTACCGCGTCAGCGAATAAATTACTGGCGAGAACCAGGATAAACATGAACACAAAAGCCGCCATCATTGGCCACCAAACGACAGGCTCCCGCGCCAACTCAAGACGTGCTGCGTTAATCATGTTTCCCCAGCTGATTGTGAGCGGTGAGACACCAACTCCCACATAGGACAATACCGCTTCAGCGAGAACTAAAAAACTAAAATCAAGCACCAAAGTAATGATAACGATATGCATCACGTTGGGCAGCAAGTGTTTTACAATAATGGTCAATGAACGGCTTCCCAGCGCTTGCGCTGCCAAGACAAAATCCATTTCCCGTAATTTCATAGCCTCTGCACGCAATAAACGGCACAAGCTAGTCCAGCTCGTCACCCCAAGAATTAAACACAATGCTAATAGCCGTGCATCAGCACTTTGCGCCAGTGTGGTGAACTGCTGTGGGTGGTTGGCAATATAAGTTTGCATTGATAATACCGAGGCCGTAATCAGCAACACACCGGGAATTGAGCTCAAGGTGGTGTAGATATATTGGATGATATCGTCAATTAAACCGCCAAAATAACCCGCGGCTATTCCTAATAATAATGCCAGAGGCATCATGAACAATGTGGTTAAAATGCCAATCACCAATCCCGTACGAATACTTTTAATAGCATAATAAAAAATATCCTGACCAATTTTTCCTGTCCCAAAAACATGAAGCTGACGCGACATCCAATAGCTTGCTAGCAAAGCGGTAAAACATAAAAAAAAGGTTATCAATGCACTCGCTCGCACAGATGTCAGTGAAAAGTTAGTAACGCCATGCACAATCCGCTGCTTGACAACACCAATTAGCCAAAGCAAACCGACGGCCGTTAAACTAATCACGATCGTTTTCAATAATACCTGCCTCAGCAGTTGTCGGACATCACGACTATTCGTCAGGTATTTTGGCGGATATTGTAAACGAGAATAGATTTGCTCAGTCCTGCCATCTACGACGGTAGCTGTTGTGCTAAAAAGCGCTAATGCCAACGGGGCTGAATATGTTTTTTCATATTGACTGCCTAAAGGCGACAGAACTCTATCCAACAACGAACTGGCCTGCGGCGTTTCTACTGTTTTAAAATTGATGCAATCCAGCACGCCGATTATCAAAAAAAACAACAAAACAATTGCTGCACTCACCGCAATTGGTTTATTAAAAACCTGCAAAAAAGCACGTCTGATATGCTCTTTACGCGAACCTCTAATAACCGCGGCGATAGCTAAAACCATCACCACCAGAAAACATTGATCGGTCCATAGTAATTCGAGAGTCATTTTAATCTCACGCGTGGGTCGACCAGGGTGTAGGAAATATCAGTCAGAATCAAACCAACGATATAAAGAATCGAACCTAAAAACACCATGGCCCTGACAATGGCGAAATCCTGCTGCTGGATTGCGTCGATGGTGTAGCTGCCAAGGCCTGGCACCCCAAAAAATGACTCCAAGACCAAACTGCCCATAAATAACGAAGGAATAATAACCACCACTCCCGTTAAAATAGGTAACATTGCATTTTTTAACACATGACGAAATAGAATTCGTACTTCTGCCAAGCCTTTTGCACGGGCTGTTTTGACATAATCCTTGCTCATCTCCTCCAAAAACAAAGTACGGTACCAGCGGCTACCCGCTCCCAAACCACCAAACACTGCGACAAGCACTGGCAATGCAATAAATTTAATACTATTTAAACCATTGTCATACCCTGAAATCGGCACCAAACGCAATATAATGCCAAAAAGATACTGCCCCCCAATAATGTAAAACATGGTTGAAATAGACATTAAAACAATGCAAAAAATTACACCGCTGAGATCGAGATAGCTGGATCGAAAAAAGGCCATGAGCATGGCAAACAAAATATCGGCTATCATCCCCAGCACTAATACTGGAAGCGCAATAGAAAGACTGGGCCACATGCGATGTGAAATATCATAACTGATATCCCGCCCTGCATCAGAAACACCAAAATCGAAGGAAAATAGCAGAAGTGATTTTTTAAAAAACAAAGTCTGCGTGAAATGCTCGCTGCCCGTTTGCTTATCATTATAAAAAAGCGGCAAATCGTAACCACGTTGAGTTTTCCACTGTGCGATTGATTCAGGCTGAACATGTTTTTGACCCAATTGCATGCGTGCCATATCATCAGGCGTATTAACCATAAAAAATAAAGCAAAGGTGAGGATATTAATGCCCAACAAAATGGGTATGGCATAGAGAAGACGTCGAATCAAATAATTAGTCATAATTTAATCCTAGGCGCGCGACGCTGTTGTTTTTTATGATAAGCAAACACAAACGGTAAGAGCAATAATAAAATTACAACAAGTAACAGACCAATTGGCCACAATATTGGTTTGTTCCAAGCACGGCGTAATTGATTGCGCCGTGGTATATCAATTGCCACGTATTTCAACGTATTCGAAGAAATGCTATTTGTTTTAATCGGCGCCACCCACTGTTGGCTCAATATCAGGGTTTGGCTGTTGATTCCCCAAACCCAAGGGGCATCGTAGCGCAAAATTGCGAGCATTTTATCAATCAGCTGCTGACGATGCTCTCCATTGCTTTCATTCTTCATTAAATCAAACAGTTTGTCATATTCAATATTTTGATAATTGCTAGCATTTTCGCCACCATAAGCGACTTTACCGTTGGCTCCGTATAACTGAAATAAAAAATTTTCCGGATCAGGGTAATCAGCGCTCCAACCCCAACTAAAAATTTGTGCGTTGCCACTGCGAATTTTTTCCTGAAAACGATTATATAACGTGGAGCGAATATTTAATGACACACCTATTTTAGCAAATTGTTTGCGCATCCAGTTAAGTTGTTCTTTATCATCAGGCGTCCCTGTTGCAGGCACATCATAACTCAAGATTAAGGGTTCTTTGGTCGCAGGATCGATGCCATCCACGTAACCTGCCGCGGTCATTAATTTTTTCGCTTCTTCAATGGGTCGCCTTTTAGCGCCACGCCCATCCCAGGTGTACACATAGGGATTTATCCCCATGCGACCCTCCAGAAACCCGAAAATACCCGGAGGAATGGGGCCTTGCGCTGCCAAGCCGCGACCATTAAAAAAAATAGCAATGTATTCATCATAATTTATAGCAATAGAAATGGCTTGCCGTAATTTTCTTGCTCTTTCACTTTTTCCACCGACAATGCTATCCAACATATTAAAACCGAGATAGAGAACACTAGGATCAGTGACCTCATCTAAATGTATACCCTTTGCCTGCATCTCGGGACGTAGCGTCACCCCACCCGCCTGGGTTATTTGTACCGCTTGATCAAAGCTATCTGCACTCACGCCTGATAAATCATAGTAACCTTGTAAAAATTTATTCCAGCGCGGAATAGCTTCTTTCTCCAGCGTGATAACGGCTTTATCAATCAACGGCAAGCGTTCGCCTGCATGCAGCAAGTACCCGCTTTTTAAATCGTCAGGACTACCCACAGCCGGAAAATACTCATCACGATAATTCGGATTTTTATCCAATATCATATAACTATTAGGGTTATTTTCACTCAACATGAATGGACCAGTACCGACTGGATACCAGCCAAAATCCAGGTTTTTATCATCCATATCCGGTTCAGCATAAAAACGGTCGGCCTCCCAGGGAACAGGCGCAAAAAAAGGCATGGCCAACCAGAATATAAACTGCGGATATTGGCCTTTAATGGTAATTTCAAAGGTATAAGGATCTATTTTTCGTACGCCCTTTATAGGATACGGACGCAAATCGAGAAAGCCATGCACCTGAGCTGGCAAGGCCGTACCGTAGTCGCGAAAACCGTCTATGTATCCACTCATTAATCCATAGATGGGTGAGTTTGTCTTAGGGTTTGCTAACCGTTTGATTTCATAAATATAATCATCGGCGATTAATTCACGCGTTCCCGTGCTTTTAAAATCCTTAAGCTCGGTAATATCATTATCGTCGAGGTAATCAGGGGACAATTGATAATAACGATAATGCCCTGATTCATCCTTGGCAAATGCTGGATGAGGTTGATAGAAAATACCGGTCTTGATATGAATGGTATATACCGTTCGTGCAACGTTGCCGGTTTGCGGATCGGCGAGCTGATTTCCTGCGGCATCGAAATAACGCACCTCAGGCATTTTTGTTGCGGTTAACGGTACCAATTTATAAGGACGAGTCAAATAATCATATTGCAACACGGGTTCATAAATTAGTGTTATAAATTGATATTCATTACTCGAGTATGATTTAGCTGGATCAAGTGTTTTTGGTTGTTCGCTAAACGACGTGTAGTATATTTTTTGCAATGACTCGCTAGCAGGATAAGGATTATTTAAAATCAACGAACCAGCATGCACGTTGAGCTGTGCTAGCAACAAAGACAACCATAACATCCACTGTAAATAACCTGGAAACAAAAGGTTTCTCCATTAGGTTTTGCCAAGACTCAGTCAATCATGGCAAGAAACTCATCTTCGCTTAACACGCGCACCCCAAGCTCAACTGCTTTGGTGTATTTGGATCCAGGATCTTCGCCCGCGACGACATAATCTGTTTTCGCCGAAACACTACCAGCAACTTTCGCTCCCAACGCCATGAGTTTAGCCTTGGCTTCATCACGACTCATAACAGCCAATGAGCCGGTCAATACCATTGTTTTACCATAGAATTGATGTTGCTTATTAACCTCTTGTGCCTGCGCAACTGGCCAATGAACGCCATGCGCCAACAGTTTATTAATCACATCGAGATTATGGGTCTGCGCGAAAAAATGAACGATATGGGCGGCAACAATTGGCCCGATATCTTTCAAGGCCATCAATGCGTCAATAGAAGCATTCGTGAGTGCGTCAATATCAGAAAAATTGGCCGCCAAAATATGAGCGCTACTTTCACCCACTTCGCGAATACCCAGCGCGTAAATAAAACGCTGTAGAGTTGTTTTTTTGCTCTGCTCAATAGCATGCAATAAATTATCCGCTGATTTTATACCCATGCGCGGCAAGCTCGCGAGGGCATCCTGGGTTAAACCATATAGATCAGACACATCATTAAGCATATGAGCATCAACCAACTGCTCGATTACCACATCCCCTAACCCATCAATCGCCATCGCTTTACGCGACGCAAAATGCCATATCATGCGTTTAAGCTGCGCGTTGCAAAAAAGCCCACCAATACATCGTGCTATCGCCTCACCCTCTTCTCTGACTACATCAGCACCACAAACAGGGCAATGATCTGGTAAATAAATCATATGAGTATTGGCCGGGCGCTTTTCAAGAACAACTGATACAACTTCAGGGATAACATCCCCCGCGCGGCGAATAACCACTACATCGCCAATACGAATATCCTTACGCTCAATTTCATCCATATTATGCAATGTTGCATTACTAACCGTAACACCCGCCACACTAACAGGCTGCAAGCGTGCAACTGGTGTAAGTGCACCGGTTCGCCCTACCTGGAAATCAACAGCAAGCATTGTAGTTAGTTCTTCACTAGCCGGAAATTTATGGGCACAGGCAAACCGGGGTGCACGCGCAACATAACCTAATTTTTCCTGCAACCTCCTGCTATCAACTTTATACACTACACCATCGATTTCAAACGGCAAACGCTGGCGTTTGGCCTGCATGGCCTCATAATACGCCAAACACCCCTGAAAACCATATGCCGCTTTGGTTTCTGACGACACCCTAAACCCCATAGTACGCAATAATTGCAATTGTTTTAAATGGCTGTCAGGCAAACTGAAACCATCACAGGCACCAATTCCATAACAGTAAATGGCCAGTGGACGACTGGCAGTAATGGCGGGATTAAGTTGGCGTAAACTGCCAGCGGCCGCGTTACGCGGGTTGGCAAATGTCTTTTCACCTCGTTTGCGTGCCTGTTCATTAAATGCTTCAAAGCCTGCTTTCGGAATATAAACTTCACCGCGCACTTCGATAAGATCGGGGACTTGTTCACTCATTAACTTCAAAGGTACAGCGGCGATTGTTTTAATATTATTGGTAATGTCCTCACCAACTGCCCCATCCCCACGCGTGGCCGCATGCGTCAAAAAACCGGCTTCATAGGTTAAATTAACCGCCAGGCCATCCAGTTTCGGCTCGCAGGCAAAGAGCAACTCACCTTCATCAGTATCCACTTTATCTGTTACGCGCTTAACAAACGCCTGCAATTCTTCATTAGAAAATACATTTCCTAACGATAACATGGGTTGACGATGCGCGAAGGGTTGCAGTGCCGTGGCCGGAGTAACACCCACCCGTTGTGTCGGCGAGTCGCTGCTTATAAACTGGGGATATTGCTCTTCCAATGCTTGCAACGCTTTAAAACAACGATCATATTCGGCATCGGGCACCAGAGGATTATCCATGACATAATAATGGTAGTCATACAGTCTAATCTTCTCACGTAGTTTACTAATTTGTTCTAATATTGCGTTGTCGCTCATGAGTAGGTCATTTGGCAAATAATAAAATTATCCAACAAAGATAATATATCCAGCCTTAGATGTCTCAACTTTAAAATGATTTTTTTAAAAAAAGTCCATGCTGTTTTGAATGAAGTAACTCGCTCAACCAGCTAAAGAAGAAAGAAGAACAGCTCCACTTGTTGCATGCTGCAAGATATCATCATAGCCAAGAACACAGTCCTGCAAATAAATCTCACCTTCTCAGCAATTTTCTATCCTTGCAGTGTTTTCTCAACAGTAACCTTAAAGCTCCGCAGCCACATCGCAGTCCAGTTATAAACACCTACCACCGAGATAATCTCCATTATCTCCCCTGTTGTGAAGTGTGAAGACAACTCACGAAATGTTTCATCACTGATTTCGGTATTTGTAAGAAGCTCGTCACAGGCTTGAATTAAAGCCATCTCTAGCGATGTCATGCCATGCGGAGATTGGGCTTGCAAGATGACAAGCTCCCCCTCAGTTAATCCTGCACTGATAGCAATGGGAACATGGTGTTTCAATTCGTAGGCGCTGTGCGTTTTCACAGCACACCTAATAATAAGTAACTCTCTAAGGCGCGGAGAAATCGTTAAATTGCTGCTTATGTAGCGTCCAAGAACGGCATACGCGTCGAGAAGTCCTGGGCTATTAAGGCACAACGCGATCAAATGATATGGGAATTGCGCATTCTGAAACTGCGGTGGAATTTTGTTATCTGCAAGCCACGTATTAACGGCTTCTTCATCACAAGGTTTATAGCGTAGATAATCCTTCATAATCAGTGCCCCTTTCAGTTTTCTTAGCCCCAATCATCACGGTGGCTACCACACAGGGTATTTCTTGATCATTTGCCCACGCATGTTTCGTTCCGAGTTGCACGACGGAGTCCCCCTGCTTCAGCCGTCTTTCCTCACCGGTATCAAGTTTAAGAATCAGCTCACCACTGATAACAATATTAACATCAATCGTATTGGTGACGTGCATACCAGGGTTATGAGGGTCTTGCGTATTATCAAAGCCCGGATAAAGCGTTGCTAACTCCTCTTCAAGAGCTGCGGGAGTTGCCGTCAGGTGTGCCTTCGTACTGGGTGGAAACGACCACATTCTAACCCGAATGTTACCCGCGTCAGGTACAAAGTGGGTCATTGTTAAGGTGAGATCAGATTCAGGTGGCAAAACAGGCGCCCCATTAATAGCCCAAAGCTCCGACATCCAGAAACCAGGAATAGTTTCATCGCGGCGGAGCGTGGAGGCATCTCATCACTGGTAACAACAGAATGACCACTTTGATCAAAACCCGTAACTACTCTCTTTATGCTCGTCATTTGTATCGCATCTTGCTGTTTATTACTCATACATATCCTTGTAATATTTTAATAAATTTCCCGAAGTAATCAGTCATATTACCCCGTGTTCACTTGTGGTCATCATTTTGAGACCTAATTAACTCTTGTTTTAAGTTGTCTACCGCTGAATTTTCTGTATGCCCATTCCACACCAAAACAGACAGGTATTAACGCAAACATGGTAATGAACGCCAGCTTGGAATTTAAAAAAATATAATAGCTAAGAATAGCCGCCATAGCGGTGCAAGTAATGAGCGATAACCAGACGATCGACTTTTTGGCGCCCGTCTCCTTAATCACCCGTAGATGCGCAATAGAAACAGCTCCATAAATAAGCAGAAACGCGCCACTTCCCATCATTGCAACACCTGAGAGGTCAAAGAAGAAAACAAAGAGTAATACCATCATCGACGTTAATACCAAGCCACCTGTTCCACCTTGCCATATCGTGCGTCTAAAGACCGCCGGCAGCTCGCCATCCTTTGCAAGCATATAACTCACATTTGCAGAACCAAAGAGCGTGGCATTGATGGCTGAAGCCGTTGAAAAAAGCGCACCAATGGCTATCAACCTAAAGCCAAACTCGCCCAGAAAGGGTTTGGCCGCCTGCGCCAGTGCGTAGTCCTTCGCTGCAACTATCTCAGGCACGCGCAAGTTTCCTATCACCGCAACAGAAACCAGGATGTAAATAACAATGACACTGAAAACGCTCAAATAAAGCGCGCGCGGTAAAGATTTCTGCGGATCAACCATATTTTCAGCAGCATTAGTGATGAGACCAAAACCTTCATAACCAATAAACAACACACCAGCACCGAATAATATCCCTGATGTTGGCGGCCAGCCCTCTACAGACAGATAGTCTGGATGGATAAAAAACGCGCCTGCAATAGAAAACAAGAAAAGAATAGAAACTTTGATGGTAACTATTATGGTCTCCGAGCGCCCAACCATTCCTGCTCCAATAAAATTGACGCCCGTGAAAAGGAGAACTATTCCAGCTGCAACAACTTTGCCGAATAATGGTGATCCCAAATAGGCTGGAAAGAATGTCTTGAAATAACCCGCGAAGCCATGTGCATAGAGTGCTAGCGCAATGATGTAGCCTATCCACATGTAGATATTAATGCCACCGGATAAAACACCGTCACCAAAACCGTGCACCAAAAACTCTACTGGACCGCCCACAGAAGGATAGCGCGCCCCTAGTTTTGCAAATGAGTAGGTTGAAAAAAGAGCCACCACGCCACCGATAATGAACGAGAGCCACATCGCACTACCAGATGTTTCTGCCACAACCCCAAGAATGGAAAAGATACCCGCGCCAACCATCCCGCCAATACCTATCGAAATGGCAGCGTAGAGACTTATCTGACCTTTAGTAGAACTCGTGTGCATTACTCCCCTCCCTATTTATTCTGTCATTTCCGTGCTGAAATAACCGCAAGTTCATCGTCCTTAAGCTTAACTCCAAACTATAATCAAGGAGCCTACTCCTTGTTAACCATTTTAAGCGCTAGCTTGTGGGATTCTATCAAGCAAGATAGTTAAAATGCAGCGGGCATAAATACGGTTTGTCCATTGGCCCAGTTAACGGCATTACAGTTACCTGTTCCCGTACCCGCCGTTGAAGACCAAGTACCACCACTGTGATTGGCGTTAACAGTTGCCACCGTGTTCGTGCAACGACTAGCACTCGATACAAGGGTAACCGTGTCGCCAACAGCCAACGTGATAGTGGGTGATGGCGTTAAATCCAAATTGGTATGATCTGCCGTAGGAACATCAATCACATAAGCACTGCCTGCATGGTTATATTGCATAGTAAATGGTGGCTGAGCCGTATTTGACCCTACACCAAACGAAAAAATACCATCCAAGCTACTACATTTTGGGGTGACATTGTAGTTTGCATTGGCCAGTAATAATTTACTTTTAAGGCGACATTGATCATCAAATACTCCATAAAAATTTTCAGAGGTTAAATTATTGTCACTGGTTTTAGTGGGTACATCAAACGCCATAAACGCCAACAGGGAATGTGTATTCGCCAAGAACGGATAAAGTTGTGGATAATAAGCTATTGCATCGGGGAGTGATCCTGTTGTTTTATTATTGCCAACAATATAATTTCCGGCTGTGGCCCACCCTGTTTCAGCAAAAAAAATGGGATTTTTGGGATAATTTAATGCAGACAGATACCACTCAATTGAATGCACCGTATTAGAGCTTACTGATTGCGCAACGGGCATAACCCATTGAAACGGGTACACATTCACACCTAATGGAGCGTTTGGCGTAAAATAGGTTATAAGTTGATTTAAATCAGCAATGATATTTTTATCAGTTGAAATCCAAACATCACCCTGTAACGAAATAGTGACCGGAATGTTTAATGGATCGATGATCGCTCTAGTTTGAGTTGCCGCTGAAATCAGATCACCTATATTAGACAGGCTTCCGACAGTAATATAATTTTCATTCCCAATCAGAACCATCGGCACGACTTCTTTAAACGTATCAGTGCCCACCTGATTGATAACACCCTGAAGTTTTGTTAACTCTGTAGCTAAGGCGCTGGCAAAAGTACTAATGCCGGTTATGTCATCAATACATTTGTGAGTAGTGGGATCACTCTTACATGTAGCCAATTGGTAGATGACTCGCATTCCCCCTTTTTTTGCGGCATTGATGGCTGCTATCCATGTTTTTCCTGGCTCGCCATACATCCGGATGGTTGCGAACCCTGCACTTTGTAGTTGAGATAACTCGGGAGAAACGTTCGCCTGATCTTCCTGATTACGGAGATCATTTTCAGGATAATGTCCGGGCGCATAATCTACCCCAACAAAAGCCGCCGCACTTGCATTTGCTTCAGGTGCATAAGAGGTTAGGTTAAAACCAGAACTAACTTGAAGCGAGATAGGTATAGAAAGTGAAAATCGTCCATCATAATTAATAACCAGGGTCTGATTGATTGCCCCTGCTTCATTTGGCCTGATAGAAAGACGTAAATTACAACTTGCACCAGGGGCTATCGTATTGGCAGTACAGTCATTTTGAGCCGCGCTGATGCGAACAGGATTAGAAATCCCATGAATATTCAATGGCAATATAATGCTAGAAGTATTATTTATTATCGTAAAAGTAATGACCTGCGTTGCACCACTGATCATGTCCAAGATGACGGGCAACTCACCTGCAAAGGCTAGCGGGAGCTTACCAGCAAAACCGGAACCTGCTGTAATAAGCAATACGCCCATGAGATTAACAGCCCCTATTCCTTTAAAAAATTTCATGAACAACTCCTGACTATTAAACTCCAAAAGAAACATTCACCCCGCTTAGGCCAGCGTTTGCCCATAACGGGACATTACTAAGTGATGGGATAACGGCATTACCCAAATTGGCATAAACATATTCCATAAACAGTGTTACATTCTGCTTCAGTAGATACTGCAAACCAACACCAACCTCATAAGCAAATTGCACCCGTTCATTTTTAGCCAGCGTGATACCTGAACCGATTCCGATTAGCGATTGATCGTGATAACTTGCCCTATTTCAGGATGCGCCGAGTCCGGCGAGAATATAAGGCGAAACTTGATGCCAAGACATTGCTACCAATTTTTCATCCAAAATCAGGCGAGTACTATGAACAGGTAGCGAGTAACTAAAATTATTTAATTGCGCGTCACCATATTGATATACTTGGCCCCGATTAGTGACACTAAAATCATATAGCCGCAAGCCAATCAAGATATTGTGTATAACGGTTTTTTTATGCGATGTCAGCAGATAATCATATCCCCATCCAATAGCACCAATAGCCGTAGTATGATGGCTAGTTTGGTACAAACTGTCTATTTCTGTTGCTGTGGCCATTAAGGAAGGCGTGGAAGAATTGATACGAGCGATACCGCCTGCAATAGATAACTCTGCATGATTAGCCAGTGATGACACAGATGGCGATGCATAAAGACAAAGACCAAGAGATACTGATTGATATAGCAAACGCATCGTCACTTACTTGAGATGATATTAAGGCTTAGAACTGTATCAATGTTTAGTGTTGTTTCATAGTTTAAGCAGAACCGCATTAATCAAGAACTAAAAAACGTGTTCATCACGTAAACGTCAACTAACTTTAAACGTAATCGCCCTGCTCCTAAACCCACAACTTATTCGCAGAACAACAATAATTAGCTATAATGCGCCCCTCTTTGCATAGAATCGAGTCCTACATGATTGACCTCTCAAATATCAATATTATCTTCGGCGCAGGCATCGCCTTGCAAGTCACTCTATTAATCATGCTCCTCCGACGCTATGATAAATTACAACAAATTCAAGTCACCAGCACCCATCAATTACACCTCGATTTACAACAAATGTCGCAGGCCGTACAACAAAGTATTCAGGAGAAAATCACTCAAGGTCAGTTAACCAGCCAACAATTAATCACCGAAACCGTACAACGTCAAATGGCCGATGTGCGTGAACAAATGAACCACAGCTTCAAGCAACACGCAGGCGCCCTAACCTCGAACCTGCATACATTAACCGAAGAAATACGCAATCATCTCCACTCCCTGACACTACAAGTTAATAATCGCTTAACCGAAGGATTTGAGAAAACATCATCAACATTTACCGATGTTGTAAAACGATTAACGATTATCGACGAAGCGCAAAAGAAAATTACTGAATTATCCAGCCATGTGATGAGCTTGCAGGATGTTCTCGTCGACAAACGCGCTCGTGGGGCCTTTGGGGAGGTGCAATTAGCCACCCTAATAGCGAATATGATTCCTAGCACCCATTACAGCCTGCAACACACATTAAGCAACCAAAAGCGTGCCGATTGCATTTTGTTTTTACCCGAACCCACCGGTAACGTAGTGATTGACGCCAAATTTCCGTTAGAAACCTATCAGAAAATAATGAATACGGATCCCACGTCTGTCGAAAGAAAATCCCTGCAACAACAATTCCGCCAGGATTTACAAAAACACATCAAAGACATCGCTGAGAAATACATTATCCCCAATGAAACAACCGACGGTGCCATCATGTTTATTCCAGCCGAAGCCATCTTTGCCGAAATTCATGCCAACTACCCCGAAATAGTATCCCTCTCACAACGCTCAAAAGTCTGGCTGGTATCACCGAGCACGCTCATGGCGGTTCTCACGACAGCAAGAGCGGTATTGAAGGATGATGCAACCCGTAGACAAGTACATATTATCCAAAAGCATCTACACGCCCTTGCTGATGATTTTCAACGGTTTGAAAAACGCATGGATAAATTGTCTAAGCATATTGATTTAGCGCATCAAGACGTCAATGAAGTTAATACTTCGGCTAAAAAAATCACGCAGCGATTTCAAAAAATTGAATCGGTGGAGTTAGAGCTGGAGACAAAGGATGTCGCGCTGCTTGAGGAATGAGCAGTAACATTGCCCCCTTTTTTAGGAAGGGGGAAGTTACTCGTTGCCAAAAACGTTGATAAACTTATTATCTATTTATATGACATCGCAGCCTAAACGATTGTTGATTAGTAGATCTTGAAATAGATGACCATGCATTTACCTACTAGAAAACCATTGGGTAGGATTCATGAAGGTGAGTATTTAATTGCCAGAATAAACTTCTGATTTATACTCGACGTCCTTTATTTCATCCATGATTTAATCGTCCCCAAAACCCCGAACCTGTTCATTTACAATTCAATATATAGCCACCAACCCACACATAATGACCAAAATATTTACATATAACGGGATGTGGTGTAAAATGCATCAACCTTAAGCGTTCGCAGATTCAATGTGGGCGTCTATGCAACTATACGAATTAAACGAGGCGATTCATTGTATACCCCGCGCACAAATGAGCAACGTCCTAAAATCAGCTATGGTAAATCTAACCTGCAAACAACACCATTAGCTCAAAAACAATATGGAAAAAATGTAAGCTTGGCATCAATCTGCGACTTAGAGAAATTAGCTGTTATATTGCAAAATGGCAGCTCAATTGCCGACATTGAAAAAGAAAATATCAAAGTAGTCCGCTCTAAATCCAGAAAAAATCTTGAGAATTTTAACGAATCCAAACAGGATGATTCGCAGCAATCAATAAAAAATTGGGCAAAGGAAATTACATTCCAACTGTGGAAAAAAAATGAATCAAGCGGGCTAATCGATTCGCGCTTCATTGTCTGTACTTTTTCGAAAACAGCCGAAGATAGCGAAAAACTCAACCATTCGACACATATATTCGATCGCATATTTGGAAATGTTGATCTTATCGTCTTTCCTGACATACGAAAAAATAACACAAAAGAAATCATTCGATTATCAAGGGCTAGCAGGGATCTTGATGTATTTATAAAGGCATTGGAAAGACGACATCTGATTAATATTAGTCGTTATTTAGACCATGGGCAAACCATTCATATTGCTAACTTTCTAGAGCAACTAACGATAAAAAAATTAAAAAATTCCTCGAAAGATCCCTATAAACAAGTTGTCATCGATTATATAAATCAACTTAAAAATGCCCCTCACGGAAAAGTATTAACTAAAAAAAGCTGTGAAACATTAAATGTTTTACATGAGACCGCATTAAAAGAAAAAATTATTTTATCAAAAGAATTGCGCGTTTCAAGCAGTGGTTGTTTAGGACCTGTTGTGTATTGTACACAAGCAGCTGAATTGAATATTCCAACGCTTAATGATGAGCACAAGCAGATTACGGGCATAATAAGTGGCCTTGGAATAGGTATTAATCGCCGCATGCATAATGGTGCGATTAAAAAAGAAAACTTTTTATCAATTCAAGCAAAAAATGACGCTAATGACAAAACAAATTTAATTGAACGTTTGGGATTTGGTCGATTATGGTTGGAAAGTTACCTGCAAGTTAAAAAACACATAACAGAAAAAAGAAATGAAATTGCACATAGTCATCAAAAAAATGAAACAGAGGAACAACCGCATAATAATGAAATAGAAACAAGGTATTATCAATATATGCAGGATATGGCATTAATCAACATGCAGCAAACAGAATTAGTTGATCTCTATAAAGAACTTTGTCCGCTATTTAATATTATTAGAGAGTACAATCAATCGATTAAGCCTACAATTGAAGATAAATTAATAAATAATCCTGGTGATGACAAAGAAGCCGAAGAAGCATTGCATGAAATCTTTAAAAAAGTTTGGATTATTATTGATCGATTTAGGGAGGTTAACCCTAAAGAGAAACCAGTAAATCAAAATTTTATTAATAATTTATTATTTGAGACGCTTAAAGACTATATATTCCTATATCAGGACACACCAGCATCAAAAAAATTAGAAGAATTGTGTTCATTTGACTCAACCAATCACTATGAGTTTGTTTTTTCGCTTATCCCTTGTATGAAGGAATCAGGAAAATGGGATACAGGAACACAATTCAAACCTGATTTAGATAAAATATTATTAAAATTCAAAGAGTTTAATATTCCTGTTGAGATTGATCAAACCAAAAGTATATTCGAATTATTTTTCATGAGCAGGTTTTGTTATTACATCAATGTTGCACTACTAGAAAATACAGAGCAACTTCCAAATAACAAAATATCATTCGACACACTTGCCAGAGAACTACCTAATATGACCGGGATTTTGTTCCGCAATATTATTCTAGAAGTCTTACCAGAAAAGAGTGAACTATGTCAGGAATTAAGGGAGGCATTTAATAAAAATTACAATGATTATTATATGGAAAGGGATTTAAGAATCATTGTAAAAAACAACCTTTTCCCTACTGAAGAGGTAGGTATATTCCCCACTGCAAAGTCAACAATTTATAGCCCTGAATTTAAAGAAGTTACTTCAAGAAATGGAACCGTACATTGTTCATTTTGGAATGAACAAGAGTTGGATGTCAGGATAAGTGGGACAATAAGCAACGAAGGCGGCCTAGCTAGAAGCAAGTATACCCCTTAACAAAACCATTAATCAGGATAATTTATGTTTCGAATCAACCATACAGAACAAGAAAATAAAATGGAATCAACGAATGCTGTACAACAGGAACTTCTCAAAAAAAAGGGATTGGATGTAACTATTTTCTTAAACGCCGGAATTAAATTTGATGATCCGATTAGTGCGCATGCAGCTTTTGTTTTTAAATGCATCTATGCATTTCCCTACAATCAAAACAATCCCACAGACAAGAATCTTATTGCTCGAGAAGTGCACGGCATCCAACACACCTCTCGTGTTGCACTTTTTATTGTTATCTTTGCATCACTATGGCAAAAATACGCTCCAAATGAGGCGAGAGAATTGGACGAAAGGGGTTTGAAACTAGCGCAATTGGCAGCGCTCTTTCATGATGCTGCGAGAGAAGATGATGGAACGGATCACTGGGACAACGATAGTGGAATGCTTCTTTATTTTTATTTAACAGAAACATTAAAGGTATCCAAATCCGAAGCCGTTTTCTTTGCGGAAGTGATTGCGAATAAAGACATGGAAAAAGATAAATTAATTTTGTTAGTTAAAAACAATACACCGACCTGGGATACTGAAAAGGACGCGGTAAAGAAGAATATTTTCACCATGCTACTTCATGATGCTGACTGTTTAGATATTATAAGAGCTAGGCGATGTTTTGATAAAAAATATTTGGATTTCTTTAATACAATCGCTGAAAAAAATCAAAATGCACTGGATGAGTTAGATGAGATCATAAAAGAAGCCACTGACATGATACATAATCAAGGTGATCGCCATAAAGACAGGGACATTAAAGAAAAAGCTAAATATGAAAACTCAGCGGCTTATGATCTCATTTTAAATGACACTAAAACTTATCCAAAAATAGGCTCAAGACTGTTAAAAAAGGAAAAAAATGACGGGTATTATTCTGAATCATTTCAGACATTATTTAATATCCCTAAGTTATTGATCCCGAAGAAACCTATGGAAACAGCTGTTCTACCAAAGGAAAATACTAATTGCTAAAGCGCGTCCAAAGAGCCGAGGGGGGTCAGTTTTATGACGGCCCCCCTTGGCGGCCAGTGATACCTTCAACTTAAGATGGGTTTCTCTTTATTATTTCCAAAACTTTGTAATAAAGCTTCCAATTCATTTGTTGTGACAGGCTTGCTAAAATAAGATCCCTGCGCCTCTTCACAATGATTGGTTTCTAAAAAAGCCAACTGTTTCTTCGTTTCAACGCCTTCAGCCACTATTGCTAAATTCAGTTTTTTTGCTAATGAAACAATAGACTGAACGATGACTTCATCACTCTTAATGAAATTACAGTTACTAATAAATGATTGATTGATTTTCAAGCGATCCCATGGAACTTTTCTTAGGTAATTAATACTTGAACTACCGGCACCAAAATTATCAAGTGCAATGTGTACACCCATCGCACTTAATTCAGATAAAGAACTGATAGACGAATCCATAGTAGTAATGAGCGCGCCCTCTGTTATCTCAAGTTCAAGAAAATTTGCGCTTAATCCTGTTTTATCTAACGTTTTTTTTATTTTCAGTACAAAATCAGGTTGCCTGATCTGATTTGCACTGATACTAATAGCCACACGCATAGATGGGAATCCTGCATCTTGCCACTTTTTGTTCTGTTCGCATGCCGTTTCTAACACCCAGTCGCCAATGGGAATTATGAGTCCGGTGTCTTCGGCTGCAGGAATAAATTGTATAGTGGGTCAAGAAATTCAGACCACTAAAGCAGGGTAATTAAGATATAATCCTCGCTCATAAACAAGGTTACAATAATGAGCGAAAAGCGTAAAAAATACACTCCAGCAGAAAAGGCGAAAATTGCGCTGGAGGCGATTAAAGCCGAACTAACATTAGCACAAATTAGCTCAAAATATGGAGCCCATGCGACTCAAATTAATGCATGGAAAAAACAAGCGTTGGCGCTGTTTCCGGATTTATTTAGTGATAAGAACAAATCGGAGACTACTGATTATGAAAACCAACTTGGTGAATTATATGAACAAATTGGCCGTTTAAAAGTAGAAAATGATTTTCTAAAAAAAAAGTCTGAGGTGTTCAGTGGATGATCGACTCGGCTGGATTGAAACCCGTCATCCCTTGTTATCGGTGCGCCAACAGTGCGAAATACTGGATCTAAGCCGTTCCAGTGTTTATTATGCACCACGGCCCAAAGTGTTCAGCGATGAGCAGCTGGCATTGCTACGCTTGGTCGATGAAATTTACACGAAATACCCGTTTTTTGGTACAAGGCAAATGAGCGATTATATTTCCTTGCATAATCAGCCATGTAAACGCCATGAGACACGATGGGCCTACGAGCACATGGGGTTACACTCACTTGCACCAGGCCCGCATACGAGTAAACCGCACCCGGAGCATAAGGTATATCCATATCTGTTACATGACGTCGAGATTGTACGACCATGTCAGGTTTTCAGCACGGATATAACCTACATTCGGCTGAAACACGGGTTTGTGTATTTAATCGCCGTCATAGACTGGTACAGCCGTTTTGTGCTGGATTGGCAGCTCAGCATCAATATGGAGGCTGATTTTTGTGTGGAAACGCTTGAGCGAGTATTGGCTCACTCACGTTGTGATATATTTAACACCGATCAGGGGTCGCAGTTTACAAGCAAGGATTTCACTGATGTTCTTAAAAAGCATCAGATTGATATCAGCATGGACGGTAAAGGCCGCTGGGCAGACAATATTTTTGTTGAACGTCTATGGCGCTCAACAAAGTATGAATGCATATACCTACAGGAGTGGGAAAACGTAGTCTCAGTAAGGGATGCGATAAGAGAATACTACCGTTTTTATAATTACGAAAGACCGCACCAAAGTCTTAACGGGCGAACACCCAGCGAGATTCATAGAAAAATATTACACTAAATGGTGCGCTATCGCGCCGTTGTGTGTAATGGGGCTCTGCCCCAAACCCCAGGATATTTGAAGACGTGATTCGAATAAACAGGGTGTAGGATTCGGGCAACAAAAGCTGCCCGGAATCACGTCACGGTCATCGCCGTCCCCGGCTGTGCCGTGGCTTAATGATAATAGAAATTGAGCGAGAAATTATATCTTAACTTTTTGTTAAAATGGTCTAGATTTTGCGCCCGCTATATTGAATGGGAAGCAAGATGCCTCTTGTAGGATGATTCCATCGTATCAACGCCTCCACAGATGATATTTTTTTTGTCGTAATATTAAATTGTGGTTGATAATGTAAGATGAATTCATTATTTAAAACGGCATTGTGCAAATCATTTCCCAACGTAAGTCGCTCTCTTATTTGCTCACCAAGTTCGGGTGTATATAACTGGAATTGATTGCATCCCATGTTCTTCGCTTTATACATAGCCACATCAGCATTACGAAGTAATTCATCTATCTTTGTTCCATCACGCGGATAAATACTAATGCCCGCACTTGCAGTTATTGATAAAGATTGACCCGCAATTTCAAAGTTAGTGTTAAATGATTCTAATAAGTGATCTGCCACAATACCTGCATCAAATTCATTTTTAATACCATTCACTATCACTACAAATTCATCGCCACCAAGCCTGGCCAAGGTATCAGTTTGTCTGAGCGTAAATTCCAGTCTTTTGGCTACCGTTTTCAGTAATTCATCACCGGCATCATGTCCAATGCTGTCATTAATCAATTTAAATCTATCCAAATCAAAAAAAATAATGGCAAATAAAGAATGGTCCCGTTTTGCCTTTTCAAGTAATTGATGGAGCCTGTCCAGCATCAGAACTCGATTGGGCAATCCTGTTAATGAGTCATGCATCGCTTGATGCTCTAATTGTTTTTCCAAGAGAATACGCTGTGTTACATCGCGAAAACTCCATACTCGACCAGCTATGTTATTATTGAGGGTGTAGGGTTGTGAATAACACTCGAAAATACGATCTTGTGTAAAATTATATTTGTTGATTTTGACCATATCCAGCTTTTGTGATAGTTCTGAAACCATTATTGAAAAGGCATCAGAATTATCTGCTTGTTGTGAAATATACTTCATCACAAGCTCACCTTGATGGGTATCAATAATATGTTGAGGGATATTAAACATATCTAGCAATTTGCGATTGTAATCAACAAGATTATTATCACGATTTACAACGAGAATTCCATCTGCGGAGGACTCCAAGGTTCCTCTTGTAACTGAAAGCAGTTCGCGTAGAGAGCTCGTGCGCTCGTCAACACGTTGTTCTAAAATTTTCGTATAATTGCGTGCTTCTTGTAGAAGTTGCCATTTTTTAGTAAGTGCATAAGCTAATTGCCGTACTGAAATACTGTCAAACGGTTTTTTTAATATGAGTAAATTATCTTTTTTTCCTAACTCGTCTACTGTATCTTCCCAGGAATAATCAGTATATGCCGTACAAATAACCACTTGTACCTCTGGGTCTATTCCCCAAATATGCTTAATCGTTTCAATTCCATCCCATCCTGGTGGCATGCGAATGTCAACAAATGCCAGCGCATAGGGCGCTCCCTCTTCAAACGCTTTTTCAATGAGCTTGACGCCTTCTTGACCCTGTAAGGCAGTGTCTATCTGAAAATGTGGTAACATGCTTATTTCTTTTTTAGGAACCTCACCAAATAATTTTTTTTCTACTTCAGATTGAATGTTCGTCTCAGTAAATAGCAATATTTTCATAATGTCCTGATGAATTTCTTTGTTGTCATCGATAATTATGATTTTCAAATTATTTTCTTTAACCATGATTCGCTCTTTACCCTTGAAATTATTCCGAATTTACGCCTCATTCTTGCTGTTTTTTGACGAATCATCAGATTGAATAATTGGCAGTGTCAGAATAAATATAGCACCTTTGAGGAGACCCATGCTTTCAACTTCAAGTGTCCCACCTAATTTTTTTGCAGTAAGAGCCGCATTATGCAAGCCAAATCCGTGCCCTTTTTTCTTGGTAGTAAATCCAAAGGTAAATAGTTTTGGTAGATTTTCTGGTAAAATTCCTAAACCATTATCCGTAATTCGCAGCTCAACTTTCTCGTCGTCTTTTATTTTCCCAATGCTAATATTAATTTTTCTAGGACTGCCTTCATCTAATTCCATCACGGATTCTTTAGCATTTTTCAACAAATTGATGATCACCTGCATCAAATGCGTTTTATCTGTAATAATATAAGAGTTATATTTGTAGTCTTTATTTAGTGTAATCTGCTTTACAAGCATTGAATCTTTAGTCATCACCGTGTTAATTGATGAATCCACTAACTCAGTAAGAAATACTTTTTCAGTGAAAGCTTGTTGTCCCGTTATCTCATCCTCAGCACGTAAAATATCCTTAATGATGTTGTATTGCTGCTGCAAATGACTTACCTCTTTATCTAGCATTGTTTTATGCTGTTGTATTTCTTCAAATACAACTGTTAAATAGTTGGGTAGTAATTTTCCCTTTTCATCATTTTGAAAATAATCCATCAAATTGGCTTCATGCTCAGTTAGCATATTCTTGAGCAGATCAATTTTTTTATATGTTGAACTACTCATTTTTTCTTTCATTAATCCAACAGAAACACCCACACTATTAAGAACATTGCCGATATTATGTATAACGGAAATTGCAACTTCAGCCCAGGGCAAGAGCGTCAAAGTTCAAATTCCTAACACCTTTTCCCTATATTCGTCATAAAGACTCGCTTTTCGTCTTTTTCGAGGAACTGAAAACTTTGATTCCGACTCTTTTCTTATCAAATTCAACGCAAGGTGTCGCATAACACTCATGTTCTCTGCAGCCACTCCCCGTCTAATTCTTGAGTCATCTTCTTTAAACGTAACATCCATAACCCAATGCAAGGAATTTTCAACGTGCCAATGACATCGGATTGCATGGTTGATTTTAGGCGCATTAGCCTCAAGTGAGCTAATATAATAACGTTTTTCCTGAGTAACAACATTATTAATGTCACGAGAAGATATAATGCAAATCAAACTTTTTAAATCAGCCCACTCTTTGCGAAAATCTTTAAGGTAATCAGGTAAAGGAATAGCATAACAAACTCTTGATTCAATTCGTCCATGACCATAATCATTTTCTTCAGCTCTAGAGTGCTCAACAGCCGCAAAATTTTTTTTAATCGCTGTTGAAAAAAAATCGCTCACCATCTCTTGTAGTTCGCTTTGATTCCCTTTGAGTGCTAAAACATAATCGGCTTCGCATTCACGTATTTTTTTTGCAATATCGCGTTGGCATCCCATTGCATCAATAGTAACAATACATCCTTTTAGTTCCAGAATATCAAGCAACTGCGGGATTGCCGTTATCTCATTAGATTTTGTATCTGTTTTTTGCTGCCCTAAAACCACGCCATTTTGGCAAGCCCATGCACTAACCATATGGATCGCTGCTTTACGATTCTTTTTATCGTAAGAGCGACGGGCTTGTTTTCCATCAATGGCTACGATTTCTCCATCTGTTATTTTAGCTATCGATTGAACCCAGCTTATAAAACAGGATTGAAGTGCTTTTGGTGATAAACAAGACATCACTCGAGCAACCGTATCATGACGAGGTATACCATTTTCGTAAGGCAAAAATTTTCTCAGCCAATCCAATTTACCATGTCCAAAATCTTCTATGGCTTCCCAGCCGTCAAATCCAGAAACAATTGCGCTGATACAGAGAAATACAATCTCTATTAGTGGGTAATCTGTCCGGCCTCTTACACGTGGATCGGGTAAATCACCAAAATACTCTACTAAACCATTAGACATTCAAATAGCCTCATTTTATAAAATGTGGCTATTTGATCATAGCTCGCTGCTATTTAAAAGATTTTGGTGATCTTGCCCTGAACTTCAGCCATACCAGCTTGATGCGCCACACTCATTAAATTAGCATTTAAGCGCTTAATTTTATCTTGTGAACTCCTGTTGATTAACGCCTGAGCAACCAATGTAGAATACCTCTTCACTAAATCAGCATGGGTTCGTTTAAAAAACTTTGGTCGGGAGTCACAGCAAATCAAAAGCGTCTTTTGTTCACTAAAGCCAAATCCAATATGAATGGCGGATTTTATACGGCTATTCAATTTTTCTGCTAGTAGGTGCCACTCTGGTATCAACTGAATATCAAATGAGATAGATAGTTCACCTTTTAGCACACGCTCTAAAAATAGTTGGGGTTCTAATGTAATGTCATAAAAAAAATCAGAGGTTGCAGCCTGTGTTATTAATATGCGATTCTCATCAGCAGCCATAACGAGGACATCTTCACATCCAACGATATCGCGCAAAATAGAGATGACGTCCACTAAAATATTTTCTTCATTAAATCGTTCAACTAAAATCTTCAATCCCTTTAAAAGATTCTCAGATTCCTGATTAATTTTATTAGAAATAACGCGCTCATTTTCTAAATCAATGAGTGTTTCATAGAGTTCTTCAGTGCCTGATTGAGATTTATCCATTGTGTTATCCGAAAACAATTGCAGAAATCATTAAATTACCATGGCGGTTTTCCCCACCGAATAAACACCCCTGCTCTCCAAAACTAAACATGCCCAAAAACGGCTCAACAGGCAACTCAGAATACACATTGTCGATAACATCCTTGACTTCATCTTGAATCGCTAAAAAACATCCCGCACAATAAACAATAAATGCCCCTTTATATTTTTGATCACTATTATGTGAGTGGTTTTCTTTTGCTAAATGGATGACACGTTTTATCCTGGTTTTAAGACTCTCTTTTGTTCCTGCCATGAACACCACCCTATCATTCTCTCGAAGAGTAGAAAAAAAACTCATGGAACCATCTGCAAAAATTTCATTGGGATGAGATAAATTATAATAAGGTATAGTCCCTATCTTACCCACCTCACGACCCAAGGGATGATACGTAGAGATAGCAAGAATATTTGAATCAGTGCCTAAGGCACTTTGAATCAGCCCCCCTGACCATTGGTTATACACTTCAGCCGCAGGTTTATTATCAATAGAGTTGACAATACGCCCAGTAGCTTTGGTTACAGTACCCTCCTGCTCCGTTGGAACATAGCCATTATGGAACGCATATCCAATTGCTTGAGAACTATAAATTACAGCAACGGCTATGCCATTTTGATAAATCTCCTCACCACAAAATTGTTGCCACAATCCTGAAATAGTATTATCAGCAGCAGTTCCACCAAAAATTGGCACCTCATCACCGACTACACTCATAATACCATTGATTAACGCTTCTTCATGTCCTGGTGCGCTAGTAAGCAATATCATGGTTGGCAATTCGCCAGGCCGTCCTGCATTGTTTAATGCCTTTCGGATGACCTCCTGACCATCGCTTAAAGGATTATTGCTTAATGACAAAGCCGCTATCCCAAAACAACCTTGATCATCCTTAATACCAAATAGACCTAATGCTCTGTTGTTCTCGCTACAATAGCCTCTTTCTGTAAACAAGCCGATACAAGTGGTGCCCCCGATGAGTTTAGTGTTACCCATAAGCGCATTAAGTTCATGCATTATTATTTTGTTGTTATAAGTAACCGTTGAAAGAACAAATAAAAACGACGGGACATCCATTTTTTCAGTAAGCTGAGCGTAAGCCTCTCGTACCGCTTCGGCTTCATTTGATTTTTTTGAGCAACCTGTAGCTATGTCCATGTTTATTGTTTACTCCATATATAAAATATAAAAAATTCAAGGAAAGCTCAGAATAAAATGTTTTATACGCTTTATTCCTTTTAGCGGCACATATTGCCCTGTGATTAGGCCTAGATTGAGAGGCTTGGATATTATTTATTAAGTCTAGTGTTTGATTAGACTAAAAACCACCGTTTTATAAGACTTATATTTTTTTAAAATATTTATTGTTCCTCTTTTCCTTGGTCTCACAGAGGATACAAATTGATTTGCTGTGAGTATATGCTATTCTTTGTTTTATATAAGATTAATGGAAAAAGTAATGCATTCATTGCGCCATTTGCTCGTTATTTTTATGCTGCTAGTTGCTGCTCCATTTGGTCTTGTTCACAGCGCGCCCTGTGCTGATTGTTGCGACAAAATGGGCGGTGTTCAATACTGCGATTCATCAGCTGGGCGTTTTGTTTGCAAAAATGGTTATTACTCAACTTGTTATTGTGACCGTCATGCCGTGATGGATTTACAACGAATTCAAGGCTGTTGTTTATGGCAAGGCGGCGTCATGGCCTATGATGAAACGGGTACGGTTGTTTGTAACAATGGTGGCGTATCTGAAATTTGTGCGTTGCAAAATCCTATTCAAAGTGTGGCGGCTTGGTAGCCGCGTGTCCAGTAGTCTGGACAATTAATGTCCTGTCCCGCATAATTCACCACTTTTTGGCGAGCCGAACATGCCAATCCCATTGATTGAAATCAAACAACTATCCAAAGCATATGGCTCGGCAGATATTTTAAATAATATCTCCCTCGACGTGCATCCTGGCGAATTCTTAACCTTACTCGGCCCTTCCGGTTGTGGTAAAACCACCCTTTTAAGATTGATCTCAGGTTTTGAACAACCGTCATCGGGTGAAATTTATATCAACGGGCAATGCGTCAACCATCTGCCACCGCAGAAGCGGGACGTGCATACGGTTTTTCAAAGTTACGCATTATTTCCCCATTTATCAGTCTTTGAAAATGTGGCGTTTGCCCTGCGCTGCCAAAAAATTGCTCATGGCGAGGTTGAGCAACGCGTTAAGGATGCCCTGCGACTTGTGCAATTGGAAGCCTTCTCCTCTCGCAGTATTCGGCAATTAAGTGGTGGCCAACAGCAGCGAGTCGCCATCGCGCGCGCCATTATCAATCGTCCGCAAGTCCTGCTTCTTGATGAACCACTCAGCTCCCTCGATTATCGCCTGCGCAAGGCGATGCAATACGAACTTAAACAACTGCAAAAAACGCTGAGCATAACCTTTATTTTCGTCACCCATGATCAGGAAGAAGCGTTATCTATGTCCGACCGTATCGTGATTTTTAATCATGGTCGTATCGAGCAAATCGGCACACCGCGCGAAGTCTATGAGACACCGGCCAACCTGCATGTCGCCCAATTTATCGGCGAAGCCAATATTTTTGAGATTGATGTTCATGCTGTTGATAAACAGCACCTGAAAACTAAAATCGAATCCACCCTCTTGCTGTGCAAAAATACCGGAAATTATCAACCCGGAGAAAAAGCGTATTTAATCGTGCGCCCGGAAGATATCCGCGTTTGGGGTGAAACAGAAGTCAGCGATTCAACCGGAATGTTACCCGGGAAAATTGTAGATATTATTTACAAAGGATCAACCGTTGATCTCAAAGTGAAATTATCCTCTGGAAAAATCATCAATGCGTCTGAGTTTTTTGATGAAGATGATGACAAATTGGAATATGCACCCAATGAAACCGTATGGGTGCATTGGTTAACCGGCTGGGAGGTTTTATTGCCTTATGCGAGTTAAACCACTTTCTATCCATTTTATTTATGTCTGGCTGATACTATTTAGCTTTATGCCGTTAAGCCTGGTATTGGTTGCCAGTTTTCTCAGCAAAGATAGTGTCCATCTCGTTTCCCTCCCAATGACACTCAGCAACTACGCCGAAATAATTTCCCCCCTTTTTGGCAAAGTCTTGCTGCGCTCATTTGGGATTGCATTGCTCACCACAGCGGCTTGCCTGCTCCTGGCCTACCCGTTTAGTTATTTATTAACCAAAGCCAAACATAAATCAATCTTGCTGGTTCTAATCATCATCCCGTTTTGGACCAGTTCGCTGGTTCGCACCTATGCTTTAATCGCCATCTTGAAAATGAAAGGGATACTGAATCTCATTTTGCTAAAAATGCATCTCATTGACCTGCCGCTTTCACTGCTATATACAAATTTTGCCGTAGTAACAGGTCTTGTTTATAACCTTTTCCCATTTATGGTCTTGCCTATTTTTACTAACATGGAGCGCTTTGATTTTCGTTTAATTGAAGCCGCAAAAGATCTGGGCGCGAATCGGTGGGCAATCTTTTTTCGTGTATTTTTACCCAATACTTCAGGCGGAATTATTTCAGGATGTCTATTAGTGTTTTTACCCGCAATGACGCTGTTCTATATTCCTAACGTCCTTGGTGGCGCCCGCTCTATCCTGTTAGGCAATATGATTCAAAATCAGTTTATGGTCTTGGATGATTGGCCGCAAGGTGCTGCAACCAGTGTAATCCTGTCAGCCTTGTTGCTGCTGCTGTTAGCCTTCTATCGTCGTCATAGTAAGAAGATCATTAATTGATGAAATCCCTGACACTTAAATCATACCTTGGGCTGGTGTATTTCCTGCTTTATTTTCCTATCTTAGTCTTGATATTATATTCGGTGAATGATGCGCGCTTTTCATTGCAATGGCATGGGTTCTCAGCACGCTGGTATCATGAGCTTTTTCTTGATCATGATCTTTGGTTCGCATTTCTTCATTCAGTGATTTTAGGTTTATGCGCTTCGATTATTTCTACGGTAGCGGGCCTACTCGCTTGCGTGCATTTATTTTTATACCGAGGCTATAACCGCCGCCCGCTTTTTGCCATGCTCTTGCTACTTATTATTATACCTGATCTGGTGTTAGGCGTAGCCTTGTTAATTTTTTTCAATGTTGCAGCTATTCCCTTGGGCTTTGGTAGTTTGCTGATTGCACATATCACCTTTTGTATTCCATTCGTAGTCTTAACCATTAACAGCCGTATTCACACGCTAGATGCCAATATCTACTTCAGTGCGCTTGATTTAGGCGCCAGCCGTTATAAAGCACTGACCAGAATTTTATTACCGTTAATGTGGCCCGCCATTTTGAGTGCTTTTTTATTATGTTTCACTTTATCTTTCGATGACGTCATCATCAGTTATTTTGTAGCCGGTCCGGATTTCAGCATTTTACCCCTCACTATCTATTCCCTAGTGCGATCAGGCGTCACGCCGGAATTAAATGCCCTGTGCTCGATTACTTTTCTTATTTCCATGATACTGGTAATTGTCTCGCATCGTTTGGCGCAGAAATCATCATGAAGCGAATATGCATAGCTCTGTTAATATCACTGTTCACGAGTCCTGTTTTTGCCAATAAGGTTGTAAATGTGTACGCATGGGGGGGCGTAATACCAAAAATAATCATTCAACAATTTGAGCGTGAAACTGGGATCAAAGTAAACTTTTCAACGTATGACAGTAATGAAACCATGTATGCCAAATTAAAAGCGAGCAGGCAAAACGTTTATGACGTCATCTTACCCTCTGCCTATTATGTCGAGCGGATGAAAAAGCAAAATATGCTGGCAAGATTAGACCGTTCTAAACTCACAAACTTGCGCCACCTTGATCCGCTCTTTAGCACGAATGAATATGATTTGGGCAACCATTTCAGCATCCCACTCATCTGGGGTATAACGGGTATCTTTTACAACAGCAACTGGGTAAAAAATCCACCTCAATCCTGGAAGCAATTGTGGAAAAAAAACTGGCCGCATCAATTGCTCATGCTGGACGATGCACGTGAGGTATTTTCCATAGCATTAATGAGTTTAGGCTACCAACCTAATGATAATGATCCGGCGCATATTAAAGCAGCCTACCTTCAACTACTAACGCTCATTCCCAACATTAAATTATTTGCCAGCGACAGTATCCAGGCGATTATGATCGATGAAGACGCTACCGCCGGCTCTGCCTGGAATGGTGATACGTATAAAGCCTATGCAGAGAATAAACAAATTAATTTTGTCTACCCCCAGGATGGTTTTGTGATCTGGGTTGATTGCCTGGCAATCCCCGCTAAACCACCGCATATTGAAGAAGCTTATCAGTTTATTAATTTCATGCTCAAACCAACTACCGCCGCTAAAATAGCGCTTATCGAGGGTCACGCCATAGCAAATGCCAACGGTAAAGCACTGTTACCCGAAGCGCTGCGTAACAATCCTATGGTTTATCCGTCAGCCAAAACACTGACACGAGGTTACTTCCAGCGTGATGTGGATGATGAAACAATTACGCTGTATAACAATTATTGGGAGCAGTTTAAGCTGGCTTTTTAAGCATGTATATTTTATTTACCCTTTGAAAGAGCACTGCTAAGTTATCTTGACAGTGTCATATACCCTAAGACCGCTGCATAAATGGCATTTTTCATGTTAGGTTGCCTATTTTCAACCCGACCTATCTAACTATCATTATAGGGTATTTTTATGCTCCTCTTGGATGGCTGACTCCTCGATTTCATGCCATAAATTATCATGAAGTTTTTTAATGCTGTTACTTTGGCTCGCAGAATTTACGCGTGCATCGAAGAGTCGCTGTTTAACGGTACAAAAGGTCTCTGTGTAACGATTGTTTTCGTTAGCTTCTTTAATTGCAGCCGATATGTATTGAATGCTGGCAGGGATTGCAGAAAAAAAATTGTTTGACGCTATGGTGTTCCACTCACCTTCTGCATGATTTATTAATTTTTCAATTTCCGTTAATATTTTTTTAGAGGTTATTTCTGTAGTTACAAGTTTTTCAATGCCAAAAATCAAATGAGATTTGTTGTTACTCGTTGCATAAATAGACACTATTAAGGCAGGATCTAGCCCAATGCTCACTCGATTGGCAATGGCATTATCTATTTCATGCTGAGTGATAATTAATTCCTGAATTAGCTTTCGTTGTTGGCGTTGGTGAACAATATCGGCAGTCTCTTTGTATAGTCTCTGGTTAATTATCGTCCAATTATCTTGCGGGTTTTTTTCCATAAGTGCATCAAAATCACTGGGCTGATGAATTGCCAACAAATTAAACCGTTTATGCATTTTAGATTTATCAAGAACAATAAAGGCATGGTAGACACTATCAGGGTCACCTAAGCTATGATCGAACATGTATTCAAGGTTGTTTAGCGCGGCAGGATGTCTTTTGTCCGCTGCCTTACGGTAGTAATTAACTGCTTTTACATAGTCCTGCTCTATACCTTGTCCATGTTGGTACATATCGCCAAGCTTATTTAGCGCGTATGCGTTACCCTGTTCGGCTGATTTTTTTATTTCTGCAAAATTTTTATTGTCTTCATCCATGATGTTAATCCTTAAATTGTTTTTACATCAATTATAGGGTTAAGCTATCTCAGTGTGCGCTTGGTTGGACTAAAAGTAAATTGTTGGGTTGCTAAAACACGCAACCCACCCTACAAAATCATTCCGATTTGTCCGACTTAATTTTAGGTGGTTCTTGCAGCTGGCTGTCTTGATAAAGTTGTTTCAAACCGCGGTTTAATGTGCCTTGAGCGTTGATTACCGCAATCACAAAACCGTCTTGGCCATCCATAAAACCGCGCTGTAGAACAAAACACCGAAAAAACATCCAGCCAGTGCCTAAAATTGTTTTGATAAGACTTGCAGGCTTTTTCTCTTTAATACGAATTTTCGCACTATAGGAAGAGTAAAGATTAATTTTGTCTAAAGCGTGAGTCAGATCACGGTAGGAATGATGCATAATCGGGGAGTTGAGCTGGCCTATGTTAGCACCGTCTTGTAAAAGGATTTTCTCATGAACAATATCATCACTGTAGCGCGCCACCGCTCTTTTGAACAGACGGATGTGACGCTTCGGACTCCCAGAGTAACGCAGCGGTTTGCCATAAAAATTCATGCAACTCGGCACTCGATAAGCACTGGGTCCTTTTGCAGCCATTACCTGGGTAATTTCATTTTTTAAGGCGGCGTTTACTGTTTCATCGGCATCGATATTTAATACCCAGTCACCCGTGGCATAGGATAAAGCACGCTGCTTTTGCACGCCATAACCAGGCCAATCGGTTTCATACACCTTATCAGTGAATTCTTTAGCAATGAAGACGGTATTATCCAGGCTCCCAGAATCAACAACAATAATCTCATCGACCCACTGCACCGACTCAAGACAACGCCTGATATTTATTGATTCATTTTTAGTGATAATAATAACACTGAGCATGGTATTAATTTTAGAATAGAGGAGTGTAGCGTTGATTTTAACTAAACATTGCGTTGATTGTAAGTGCAATGTATTGGGTTGCTGAAGCATGCAACCCAACAGAGCATCTCGCGAACTAACACACACCTTCGCGAGAATCGTGACTATCAAAATATAGCTTGCCGTCTTTCATTTCTAATGTCACATGACCACCATGAGCCAATTTACCAAAAAGAAGCTCTTCAGCAAGCGGTTTTTTAACATTGTCCTGAATCAATCGCGCCATGGGACGTGCACCCATGTCTTTACTATAGCCATGCTCAATCAACCATTCTCGCGCGGCTTTATCGACTTTGAACGACACGCCCTTATTAATCAATTGCTCCTCAAGCTCCATGATAAATTTATCAACCACTAAACCAATTGTCCCAACATCAAGTGAATCAAAATTAATAACTGAATCCAGACGATTTCTAAATTCTGGACTGAAATGCCGCTTGATCGCTTCCAAACCATCATTGGTATTATCTTGCAGCGAAAAACCAATTGAGTTACGGCTAATTTCACTGGCACCGGCGTTGCTGGTCATGACCAAAATCACATGTCTAAAGTCTGCCTGACGACCATTGGTATCGGTTAGTGTGCCATGATCCATGATTTGCAGCAGCAGATTAAACACGTCAGGATGCGCCTTCTCAATCTCATCAAGTAAGACTACAGCGTGCGGGTTCTTGGTTACAGCTTCCGTGAGCAAACCACCTTGGTCATAACCTACATAGCCTGGAGGTGCGCCAATCAAGCGTGAAACGGTATGCTTTTCCATGTATTCAGACATATCAAAGCGTAATAATTCAATCCCCAACACATTAGCCAACTGTTTGGTAACCTCTGTTTTACCCACACCTGTAGGGCCTGCAAAAAGAAAACAGCCGATTGGTTTTTCCGGCTCGCGCAAACCTGAACGCGCTAATTTAATGGCTGATGCCAATGCTGTTATTGCCTCGTTTTGACCATAAACCAGCAGTTTTAAATCACGCTCTAAATTACGCAGGGTATCTTTGTCTCGTGCTGATACTTTTTTAATTGGTATACGAGCAATTTTTGCAACGACACTTTCTATCTCGGCAACACTGATCATTTTTTTACGTTTGCTCGCCGTTAACAGATTTTGATAAGCACCTGCTTCATCGACTACGTCGATAGCTTTATCCGGTAAGAAACGATCATTGATGTATTTTGCGGATAATTCTGCTGCCGCTTTTAATGCCGGTATTGAATATTTAACACCATGATGCTCTTCCAGTCGTGCTTTTAAACCTTTGAGGATTTCAAAAGTTTCGTCCACACTAGGCTCTGAAATATCAATTTTTTGGAAGCGTCTGGCAAGCGCCCTGTCCTTCTCAAAAATACCTCTGTATTCTTGATAGGTGGTAGATCCGATGCATTTTAGTTCGCCATTTGCCAGCAGCGGCTTAATCAAATTTGATGCATCCATAACCCCGCCTGAGGCGGCACCAGCACCGATAATAGTGTGAATTTCGTCAATAAACAAAATTCCGCCATCTTGCTCACCTAACTGTTTCAAAACTGCTTTTAAACGTTTTTCAAAATCACCGCGATATTTTGTACCTGCAAGCAATGCTCCTAAATCCAGTGAATAGACCACACAATTTTTGATTGCATCAGGCACTTCACCGTCTACGATTTGTCTGGCCAAACCCTCAGCTATGGCAGTTTTGCCCACGCCCGCCTCACCGACCAGAAGAGGATTGTTTTTACGGCGACGACATAACACCTGAACAGTACGCTGAATCTCTTCATGGCGCCCGATCAAGGGATCAATTTTACCCAATCTGGCACGCGTGTTAAGGTTCATACAATAACTTTCCAAAGGCGATTCATTGCCTTCAGACATCGCCATGTCCTCATCCATAGAGGATGAGTTCATGCCGTCATGTGGGTCGTTATTTTGATATTTGGAAACACCGTGGGATATGTAATTAATAACATCAAGTCGGGTGATGTTTTCGCGGCGCAAGAAATATACGGCCTGACTTTCTTGCTCACTAAATATTGCGGCAAGAACATTAGCACCGCTAACTTCTGTTTTTCCTGCTGATTGCACGTGGAAAACCGCCCGTTGCAATACACGCTGAAAACCAAGCGTTGGCTGTGTTTCGCGATCCACCTCACTTTCGGGGATTTTTGGTGTCGTCTCATCAATAAATTCAATTAAATCATGTCGTAGGGAATCGATATTAGCATCACAGGCCTGTAGCACATTGCCAGCAGCTGGATTATCGAGCAGCGACAGAAGTAAATGTTCAACGGTCATGAACTCATGGCGTTTCTCTTTTGCTTCTTTAAAAGCAAGATTCAACGTGAATTCAAGCTCTTTATTTAACATGTTCGTGCTCCTATCCAGCACTGCCGCCTAATCCGGTTCCATACTACACAGCAATGGATGTTCATTACTCCTGGCATAATCATTCACCAGGACAACCTTGGTTTCTGCAATATCGCGTGTGAACGTTCCACACACGCCTCGTCCCTGAAGATGTACCTGAAGCATTATCTGAACTGCAACCGCCTCATTCAGATGAAAGAAACGTTCCAGCACCTCCACAACAAAATCCATTGGTGTATAATCATCGTTGAGCAGAATTACTTTATATTTTCGAGGCACTTTAAGCGCCGGCTTCACTTTCGATTCAGCTGTCTCGCGCTCCACAATTTCCTCTAAAAACTGCCCACTCATTTATATATACCCTTTACTAATTTTATAGACTTACATCGGTGGTTTGGCCAGTAAAAATCAATTATATTTACTAAAATGACCAATACATGCCCTAATCACCATCATCTTGTTCACGTTGTGCTGTAAACAGTAACCACTGAACCGCACCTTTCAGCATGCAAAAGTGTTGTTGAACAAATCATTAAAACCGGTTTATCCCGCGGGCAAGCCGCGGAATAGAGGATAAAGAATTGACTCAAACATGTCGTTAACTGGAAAGTATAGAATACGTTACCATCCATTGGTTTTCCGACAACGCTTGTTACATATGATTAATTATAGCCTTTGCAAAACCAGAACAGCTGACGCAAGTAGCACCATCCATTAAGCGCTCGAAATCATACGTAACCGTTTTAGCTTCGATTGCCCCCTGCGTGCCTTTGATGATTAAGTCAGCCGCCTCTGTCCAACCAAGATGTCTAAGCATCATTTCGGCAGACAATATGATAGACCCTGGATTAACTTTATCCTGACCTGCGTATTTTGGTGCCGTACCATGCGTTGCTTCAAACACGGCGACGTCATCACCAATATTTGCACCTGGCGCAATCCCAATCCCGCCCACTTGTGCAGCCAAGGCATCGGAGATGTAATCACCGTTCAAATTAAGGGTGGCAATCACACTATAATCTTCCGGCCTTAATATGATTTGTTGTAAAAAGGCATCAGCAATAACATCTTTGATAATGATTGCTTTGCCTGTTTTAGGATTAGTTAGCTGCATCCACGGCCCACCGTCAAGGAGTATGGCGCCAAAATCATCGCGCGCGACCTCGTATCCCCATTCTTTAAAGGCACCTTCTGTAAACTTCATGATATTGCCTTTGTGAACCAAGGTTACCGAATCACGTTCATTATCAATGGCATATTGAATAGCTGCTTTCACCAGGCGGGACGTTCCTTGTTGCGAAACAGGTTTAATGCCAATTCCACAATGCTCTGGAAAACGAATTTTCGTAACACCCATCTCCTGTCGCAAAAATTGAATGATTTTTTTAGCTTCAGGAGAATCTGCTTGCCATTCAATGCCAGCATAAATGTCTTCTGAGTTTTCGCGGAAGATAACCATGTTGGTCTTCCATGGCTCTTTTACTGGACTTGGAGTTCCAGTGAAATATCGTATGGGACGCAGACATGTATAGAGGTCTAGCTCTTGGCGAATAGCCACGTTTAATGAGCGAATTCCACCACCAACTGGGGTAGTTAGCGGGCCTTTGATGGAAACAACAAACTGTTTAAGTGCGGCTAAAGTCTCTTTGGGCAGCCATTGATCAGCGCCGTAGACCTTATTTGCTTTTTCGCCGGCATAAACTTCCATCCAAGCAATTTTCTTTGTATCACCATACGCTTTTTTAACGGCTGCATCGACAACCAGCAACATAGCCGGCGTAACATCAACACCAATGCCATCTCCTTCAATAAAGGGAATGATTGGTTGAGCTGGTACGTTTAAACTAAAATCAGCATTTACGGTAATCGCTTCACCATGTGCTGGAAGCCGAATTTTTTCAAAGGTCATGAACAACTCCGTCAAAATTAAAGACGATCATCATACCATGTGAAAATTAATATTGTCATGCCATGTGGTGATTGAAAATTGCTGTAACTCGAATTAGTTCGGCTACATTTTATATCGATAGGTAGCTGTTTTTGCAGATAACATATTATCACCCAGTAATCTTACCCATGGCCATAAAAGCATGCTAATCACAGCACTGCATACTGTCATTAATACCTCATAGTGATAGCCAAGAAAGGCATCGATCAGTAAAATTGTAACTTGATACATCAAACAGAAGGGCAAAATTAACGCCATTTGCTGCCCCATCGAAAAGAAATTAAATCGTCTTGCTTTCCCTGAAATAAGCCCTGTAGTTAACAACAGGGCAAACGCATGCTCACCGATAACTGCCGATGACAATACATCCAGACATAACCCAAGGAATAATATAAAAGACACATTGAAATAATTCGGCTTAAAAAATTGCACGTAGAGAACAAAAAGGAAAACCCAAGGCGGACGAAGCCCAGTCAACAACGCAGGCATTGGTAGGATAGTGAGCACTAAAGCGATAAGCAGTGCAAGCAACAAGCGAATATTTACAGTCATGCTTTATCTTCCAATGCATTCATACGCTCATCAATTTGAGCCGTTAACTCAGCATGCTCTTCTTCAGGCCAGATCAGTAACACCAGACGATTGCGGTTTAGTAAGGCTACGGGGCTTACCAGCACTTTTATAAACTCTTCACCTGGAATATTCTTTACCTCATCCACACGCCCTACGGGATAGCCTTCGGGATAACGGCGACCTAGTCCTGAAGTAACCAATAAATCCCCCTTGGAAATAGCAGATGATTTGGGTAAGTTGATTAAAGACAATTGGCTTATATTATTAGTACCAACCAGAATCGCACGTTCGCCGGTACGGTTGTTCTGAACAGGTACTGCGTTCTTCGAATCGGAAATCAATAATACCGTGCTTGTCATGGATCCAACATCGATGATTTGCCCCATCACGCCTTTAGCATCCAGCACGGGCTGACCAGAAAACACACCATCACGCTTACCTTTATTGAGTACCAACAATTGGCGCGAAATACTAGTATCGACGGCGAGAATTTCAGCAGCCATTGCACGCGTATTGGCATTGGATGATGTTAATAACAATTCTTTGAGTTGTGAGTTTTCATTGCGAATGACCAAGAGTTTTTGTAGCTGCGCTTCAAGCATCATTTGTTGATAACGAAGCTGCATATTATCATCAATCAAATCTTTTTTAGCACTAACCAACGAGCGCACCCAGCCAATAACACGCACAGGGTAATCAACCGCATATTGTATAGGTGCTACAAGCAGCGAAAAGCCGCTACGTACATTATCGAGATATCGATAATGGTAGTCGGCTATCATGAAAGCCAAGGAAATAGCCAGAGCAAACACAAAGCCTAAAGACGAGTGTTTACCCTTGGCAAAAAGCCTGCTTCGAGAATTATTCGGTTGAGAGGAAATCACCGCCACGCAGATCCATGGTTTCCAACGCTTTACCACCGCCACGTGCAACACATGTCAGTGGATCTTCAGCAATCAGAACAGGCAGTCCGGTTTCTTCCATCAGCAAAGTGTCCATATTCTTCAATAAGGCACCGCCTCCAGTTAAAACCATCCCGCGCTCAGCAATATCAGCAGCCAATTCTGGCGGTGCCAATTCAAGTGCTGCCCTGACTGCACCCACAATACCAGATAATGGTTCTTGCAACGCTTCGAGTATTTCCGCACTGGTTAAAGTGAAACTACGCGGCACACCTTCAGCTAAATTTCTTCCCCGGACTTCAATCTCAAAAAGATCGCGACTTGGGAATGCAGAACCAATTTCATGTTTAATACGTTCGGCCGTTGTTTCACCGATCAAGGTACCGTAATTTCGACGCACATAAGATACGATTGCATCGTCAAATTTATCACCACCAATACGTACTGATTGGTGATAAACAATACCGCTTAGAGAAATAATTGCAACTTCAGTTGTGCCGCCACCAATATCGACAACCATTGAGCCGCTTGCCTCTTCTACAGGCATACCAGACCCTAATGCTGCAGCCATAGGCTCTTCGATAAGAAAAACCTCGCGCGCACCAGCGCCCATTGCTGACTCACGAATTGCTCGACGCTCAACTTGTGTCGAGCCACATGGCACACAGACCAACACGCGTGGGCTAGGCCGCAAGAAGCGATTTTCGTGAACTTTATGAATAAAATGTTGCAGCATTTTTTCAGTAACAAAGAAATCAGCGATCACGCCATCTTTCATCGGCCTGATTGCATTGATGTTACCTGGTGTTCTGCCAAGCATGCGTTTGGCTTCTATACCAACTGCTGCCACTCTTTTTTGGCCTGACTCATTACGCAGAGCAACCACAGACGGCTCATTGAGCACAATGCCTTTGTCTCTAACATAAATCAGCGTATTAGCCGTCCCCAAATCGATTGATAAATCGTTGGAGAACACACCTCTAAGTTTCCTGAACATGGACGGTACTACCTCGTTCTTTTTTTGGTGAGTACTTTAACTCAAATATGAATAAAAATCGACAGATCTTTTCACGTTTTATTTTAAAGACAAAAAAATTCAAACACATTATATTAAGGGCACCTACCTTGTTTAGAGGTAGGTACCCTGCATAGCTTACAAGCTATTGCTATGCCTTACTACTCAATTGCAAACGTTTCTTGTAATTGTGCCAAATGAGTCTCTACAAATTTCTTACCTATGCCCCGAACCTCAGCCAAATCGTTTACCGACTTAAATGGTCCATGCGTTTCACGGTAACTCACAATAGCCTCGGCGCGCTTTCCACCTATTCCCTGTATTGAATGAGTCAACGCTTGCGCATCGGCTTTGTTCAAATTGATTTTATTTGCAAGTTGTACCTTTGTCGGCGCACTATCAGCTTGAATTGAATTTACAGCTGATTGGGCAGGAATGGATACAACAATTAACGATAAAACAACTGCAGCAAATGAATTTGCTTTCATAATAATCTCCTTATTTGATTGGACTTTATTCCTGTCAATTCACTGACAGGAAGCGCATCAGTATCGCAAGATTTTATGGAGCTGTCGATACCTAGATAAAGCATATATCGGCTTTAATGTATTCCTTTCGATATAAAACCGGTAAAATAATAGCACATTGTTTTACTTTTATATTCAAATGAATAATGACATGACAAACGAGAAATTTTCTCTTTAATTTATGAGTCAGAAATAATCCAGGATTAATAACCCACGATAAGAGCCTTATCATAAATATAGAGAGTTGGACATATGAAAACATTAACTAAGGAAATGCAGGCCGCTATTACACCTGAAATTGCGTTAAAAATATTAAAAGAAGGCAATAAGCGCTTTATAGATAATTTAAAAATTAACCGTAATCTTCTACAACAAGTGATTGACACTTCAGATGCACAGCACCCATTTGCGGTAATTTTAAGCTGTATAGATTCACGTACCTCACCTGAATTAATTTTCGACCAAGGCCTAGGAGATGTTTTTAGTATACGCATTGCTGGCAACATCGTTAATGAAGATATTTTAGGTAGTATCGAATATGCTTGTGAAATCGCAGGGGCTAAAATTATTGTAGTGCTGGGGCATTCAAAATGCGGCGCAATAAAAGGCGCATGTGACAACATTGAGTCAGGTAACCTCACCGCTCTTTTAAATAAAATCAAACCATCGGTCGATGCAGAAAAAAAAGTAAATGAAATCAATAATTCAACTAATACCGATTTTGTCGAATCCGTGTCAAAAACAAATGTAAAGCGAATGACAGAAATCATTATGCAGCGCAGCCCAATTTTGAGAGCGCGGGTTAAAAATGGTGACTGTGGGCTGGTTGGGGGCAAGCATGATATATCGACTGGAGAAATAGATTTTCACAAAGATACTATGTTAGGTTTTTTTAAAAAAAACACGAAGAATAATACCACGCACCAACATGCAGCCGCATCACCACAAATCAGAGCGAGGCTATGACATAGTCAAATGGCATGCTGACAAAGAACATACGCTACGCAAGCAGTTAATTTTTTCACCATATCAATATGTAAAAACTCATTTGGTCCGTGGGCGTTGGAATTAGGTCCGAGAACACCGGTAATCATGAACTGTGCTTCTGGAAAGGTTTCTCCAAGTACAGCCATAAATGGAATAGTTCCACCCTCACCCATGTATATCTCTGGTTTTTTATAATATTCCATGGATGCATCATGCACTGCTGTTGCCAACCAATCTGCCAACACCGGGGCATCCCATCCATCGGCACTTTCAACTAAACGAAACGAGACTTTGGCCTTGTAAGGAGGATTCTCAGTCAGTATTTTTTGCATGGTAACAGCTGCTTGTTGAGCATTAACAAGGGGCGGCAGGCGCATCGATAGTTTTAATACAGTTTTAGGTCGCAACACATTCCCGGCATCAGCAATCGCTGGCAATCCATCGGCAGCCGTTACCGTTAACGCAGGACGCCAGGTACTATTTAATAACAAATATTGCGAGTAGGGTTCAATCGGCTGCACACCAGGACAGAATGGAAGTGCTGTATAGATCTCATCACCTAAAATTTCAGCACAATCAGCTGCTTCGTTAACACGGAGCGGTGGGATCTCGCAATGCAACTCGGTTAATTTAATTTCGCCACTGGCCGAATCTTCAATCCGCCCAATCAAGTCCCTGGCAACACGAAAGCTATCTGCGACAATCCCACTGGCATGGCCAGAATGTACCCCTTCAGTGATTAATTCGACAGACAACTCTCCACCGACTAAACCTCGTAATGAAGTGGTCATCCACAATTGTTGATAATTTCCAGCTCCCGAATCAAGGCAAACAACTAATGTTGGCTTTCCGATGCGATCTTTGAATAACTCCAGATAATAAGGCAAGTCGTAACTGCCGCTTTCTTCACATGCTTCAATTACTAACACACAACGTGCATGAGCAAGCCCCTGCACTTGCAAAGCACGGATAGCCGTAAGGATCGCATATACAGCATAACCATCATCCGCACCTCCCCTCCCATACAATCGGCCATTTTTTAATACAGGTTGCCATGGTCCAAAACCTTCGTGCCACCCTGTCATTTCTGGTTGTTTATCAAGATGACCATAAAGCAACACCGTCTCATCTATTTGACCGGGGATGTCTATAAGAATCAGCGGGGTACGTCCAGGAAGACGCAACACTTCAAGTTTCATCTTCTTTGCCGCATGCGCCTGACACCAGTTGACGACATGAGAGACGGCTTCCTCCATATAGCCATGCTCCTCCCACTGAGAATCAAACTGAGGCGATTTATTGGGTATTTTAATATAGTCGCTAAGGCTGGGCAAAATCTCGTCTTGCCATTGGCTCTCAACAAAGGCGTAGAGAGCTTGTGAGTCTAGCATGCTTGCTCCTTGATAATTGCAACAATTTTCCTTGTAGCTGATTCAATGTGCAGTGCCTTTATTTTTTCAATAATTACAGTCTGTTGTGTGCTTACCTGATTGACGGCGGTTAATAACGTTTCTGGTGTTAACTGCTCTTCATCTACCACGATGCTAATACCCTGTTGTTGAAAATAGCGGGCATTTTGAATTTGATCACCGCGACTGACTTGCCGGGATAAAGGAATCAATACATGGGGCTTCGCTAACGCTAATATTTCATACAAGGAATTAGCACCAGAGCGTGAAACAACCAAATCACTTGCAGCAAATAAATCAGCTAGCTCCTCATTGGCATATTCAAATTGGCAATATCCTACCCGATCATTGAATGAGGAATCAATTTTGCCTTTACCGCATAAATGGATGACTTGAAATTGCTGGCACAACGAGTCAAGAGCTTGTCTTACACAAGCATTCATGGCATGTGCACCTTGGCTGCCTCCAATGACTAACAAGCGTGGTTTCTGCGTGTCAAAACCACAAAGAGCCAAGCCTTTTTCGACATTGCCGTGAAATAATTGCTGACGAATGGGCGTGCCTGTGACGTCTACTTTATCTGCATTCTTAAAATGTTTTTTTGCGCCAGAAAACGTCACACAAATTTTATCAACAAAGGGAAAACTCAAGCGATTGGCAAGTCCAGGACTCATATCTGACTCGTGAGCGACAACAGGTATACGGTTGAGCCAGGCCGCAACAACAACAGGGAAAGCGACAAACCCACCTTTAGAAAAAACGATATTAGCTTTCAGTTTTCGCAATAAAAAATAGGATTGCAGGACACCCGCAAAAATTTTGAAGGGATCTATAAAATTCTGCCAACTAAAATAACGTCGCAACTTACCACTGCTTATGGAGTGATAAGGAATATTGAGCGCTGCAATCATTCCTTTTTCAATGCCCTCTTGCGAACCAAGATAATCAATCTGCCAACCATCTTGTTGCAAAACCTCGATCAACGCAATATTGGGCACCACATGCCCCGCTGTACCGCCCCCGGTAAATACGATTCTGGAGCTCATATCACTTCCCTAATCAATAAACTTAAATCAATTGCCTGCACCGATTTGGTGATCGCCCCTACTGAGATGAAATCAACTCCCGTTTGCGCAACAGTGCTTATTGTGGACAAGTTGATGCCGCCAGATGCCTCGAGATCACAACGTTTAGGCTCGTTCATCGCCACCGCTTGCATCATCATTTCAGTGGTGAAATTATCCAATAAAATACGATCTGGATTAGCCGACAATGCCTCACGCAATTCATCCAACGTTTCAACTTCTATTTCTACCAGTAAACTGCGCTGCATTTTTCTCGCAGCAGCGATTGCGGCGGTGATAGAGCCGCACGCTTTAATATGATTTTCTTTGATCAAAAACGCATCGTATAAACCAAAACGATGATTTACGCCACCAGCACATGCCACCGCGTATTTTTGGGCACAACGCAAACCAGGCAGCGTTTTACGCGTATCCAACAGGCGTGTTTTATGGCCTTTGAGTTGCTGCAAATAATAATAGGTTTGGGTAGCCGTTGCCGATAAGGTTTGCATAAAATTAAGAGCCGTGCGCTCAGCACTTAAAATTGCGCGTGCTAATCCTTGGATTTTGCAAAGCGTTGTTGGCTTATCCAACCAAACACCCTCATCAACTAACCAGTGTATTGTTATATCCGCATCAATCTGAGCAAACACCTGATCAACCCATGGTCGACCACAAACAACCATAGGCTCACGAGAAATAATGTCCGCTTGAATGCATAAATCAGCAGGCAATAACGCGGCAGTGACATCATCCGTGCCAATATCTTCAGCTAGGGCACGCTTCACATCGTCAATTATCACTGTTTGTTCAGGAATCATGCCTTGCCGCCTTTATGCTTTGCATACCTTGCTTTTAGCCACGGCGGTGCTACCAGTGTCGTCACGATCACCATCAAGATAATCGCCGAGAAAATTTGATCGGAGATAACGCCCAAGGTGATACCGATGGATGCGAAAACCAGACCAACCTCACCACGAGGTAGCATACCAACCCCAATTAGAATTCTGTCATCCTTAGGATTACCGCCCAGACCGCTCACCAGTTTTCCAATAATAGCAGCAACAATCAATCCGGTGGCCAGAAGCAAAACATGGCCATCGAAAAATGCCTCTAGTTTCACCTGAATACCAATTAGTACAAAAAATAATGGTGCTAAGATAGATTCAAAAGGTGAGAGCAGATCTTTAATACTTAATGCCTTTTTCTGTTCCTTTTCTTGTTTGAAAAAACCATCATGAATGATAATTCCAGCGGCAAACGCACCAATGATCGTGGCTAACTGCACTAACGTCGCCAACCAGGCCAAGGTCATCACAAAGATAAACGAAATAAATAGCTTTACTTCCCAAAGCTCCAGAAAACTAAAAAACGCCACCCCCTTTTTTAACAACCAGGGACCAATCAACAACGCACTGGAAAAAAATACAATCGCCAAAATAACGATCTGACTAACTTCGCCTATATCAACAACACCCCGAATCACAATACTGCTGACAATCGCCAGAATAACTAACCCCAATATATCATCCAGCATCGCGGCGCCAAGAATGGTTTTAGCCTCACGCGTATGCAGTTTTTTCATTTCTTTGAGAACACGAGCAGTGATACCCACGCTAGTCGCTGTTAAGGTCGCCGCGACAAAAAGGCTTGTTTGGAAAGAGCTCTCGGGCATGAGGATATCCATCGTCAACAAACCCAAAAATAGCGGCGCGATGACGCCAATAAACGCGACTTTAACTGATTCACGTCCAGTGTGCCTTAGCTCACCCACCGAGCTTTCAAGACCCACCATGAACAATAAGAAAATAATACCGTAACGAGAGAAAATATCGACCACATAAGCTACTTTGATCAGATCCATGCCATTACTGCCGCTTAATGACGCAATAACCTGCTTCGCATAAATTGGATTAGGGATTACATTACCCACGGCCAACGGCAGGGAAATTCCAGCCAGTAAATCGCGCATGATATCAAAAATTGCCGCCCCCTCACGCAAAATAATCGCCAGAGGCATGCCAAAAAAATAACAAACATTACCAATCAGCACACCCATCAACAATTCACCCAATACACCGGGTTGATGCGCGCACCTGGCAGCGTAGCGGCCAATAAGTCCAAATATAAAAAGAACGGTAACCCAAAGAATAACAGACGCCGCAGGATCTGTGTGATCACCATTAGGTGCTGCATAAACGAGTGCGGGGAACAACCCTACCAGCAATATCCAATATTTTAAACGATGCATATCATTTGCACTCGGTTAGTAATTCATGTTAGAAAAATTTTGACGCTGTATGGGAAGTGTTAACAATTAATACACCCCTCACTGCCCTGTTGGGCACCCTCTCCCTAATACTATATATATAAAAGATAGGCGCACCGGAATTAAATTTTGCGTTCAATACTTCGCAAGAAACAAGCATGTCTCCAACACCGAATCTGGATTCAACGAAAGGCTATCAATACCCTCTTGCATCAACCATTCAGCAAAATCAGGATGATCAGATGGACCCTGACCGCAGATCCCTACATATTTCCCCTGTTTTTTACAGGCTGAAATTGCCATGTGTAATAATGCCTTCACCGCCGCGTCACGCTCATCAAATTGTGCCGCAACCAAGCCTGAGTCGCGATCCAAACCTAGTGTTAGCTGCGTCAAGTCATTAGAACCAATTGAAAAACCATCGAAGTGCTCTAAAAATTCATTGGCCAGCAACGCGTTTGAAGGCAGCTCGCACATCATAATAATGCGCAGATCATCCTTGCCGCGCTCAAGACCATGTTCTTTTAAAGTCGCAATAACCTGTACCGCTTCACTAACCGTTCTGACAAATGGAATCATCACCTCAACATTTGTCAACCCCATGTCCTCACGCACACGTTTCACCGCAATACACTCCAGCGCAAAACAATCGGCAAAGTGAGGAGAAACATATCGGGCTGCACCTCGGAAACCCAGCATTGGATTTTCTTCATGCGGCTCAAAAAGCTTACCACCGATAAGATTCGCATACTCATTGGATTTAAAATCAGAAAGCCGCACAATCACTGGTTTAGGATAGAATGCTGCGGCAATTGTCGCAATACCCTCTTTCAAACGTTCGATATAATACTCAACTGGCGATGCATAGGCCGCTGTTTTTTCAGTAATCAATTGTTTTAGTTTCACATCTTCCAACATATCATATTGCAGCAATGCCTTAGGATGAATCCCAATCGTGTTAGAAATCAAAAACTCCAGTCTGGCAAGGCCAACGCCCGCATTAGGAATAGCCTGAAATGAAAATGCACGCTCTGGATTACCTACATTAAGCATTACTTTAACCGGTAATTCAGGCATGGTATCGACGTCAAGGCGAACAAGCTCAAACGGTATCAACCCCTGATACACATAACCCACATCCCCCTCAGCACACGATACTGTCACCTCATCACCATCACAAATCACTTTGGTCGCATCGCCACAACCCACAACCGCGGGAATACCCAATTCGCGTGCGATAATGGCCGCATGACAAGTTCGACCGCCACGATTAGTTACAATCGCTGATGCACGCTTCATCACAGGTTCCCAATCAGGATCTGTCATATCAGACACAAGCACATCTCCGGGCTGAACACGATGAATCTCACTGATATCTTTGATTACTTTAACGGTTCCTTGGCCAATGCGTTGACCAATACTGCGTCCTTCAACTAATACGGTGCCTGTACCTTGAAGCTTATAGCGCTCCAGCACTTGTTTGTTGGAGCGACTTTTTACCGTTTCTGGGCGTGCTTGCAAAATATAGAGTTTGCCATCCAGGCCGTCTTTACCCCACTCAATATCCATCGCTCGACCATAGTGTTTCTCAATAGTAAGTGCTTGTTGCGCTAATTGCTCTACCTCAACAGGCGTTAATGAAAACTGCTGTTGTGCTGCAAAATCAACATCAACCGTTTTCACAGTACGTGCTTGTGATGCGTCATCGCAATAAACCATTTTAATCGCTTTGGTGCCCAAATTGCGGCGAATAATGGCTGATTTTCCTGCGCGCAATGCAGGTTTATGCACATAATACTCATCGGGATTGACGGCGCCTTGTACAATCATTTCGCCCAGACCATACGATGAGGTGATAAACACAACCTGGTCAAATCCCGACTCAGTATCCATAGTAAACATGACACCGCTAGCCGCCAAGTCGCTACGAATCATTTGCTGAATACCTGCCGATAAAGCCACATCATGGTGTTCAAAATTATGATGCACCCGATAAGCAATGGCACGATCATTGAACAATGAAGCGAACACATATTTGATAGCCAACAAAACGGCATCAACACCTTTCACGTTTAACATCGTTTCCTGCTGACCGGCAAACGATGCATCGGGCAAATCTTCCGCCGTTGCCGAAGACCGAACGGCCACACTGAAATCATCATGGCCCACGGTGTGCGCGAGATTGGTGTAGGCAGTACGCACAGCATCTTCAAACGCGCTGGAAAAAGGCGTATTAACCACCAGCTCACGAATTTTTTTCCCGACGATTGCTAACTGTGTGACATCTTCTATATCAAGATCGGCCAGTAGCGCATATATTTTTTTATCGAGTCCATTTTGCGCCACAAACTCGCGAAATGAATCGGCCGTTGTGGCAAAGCCACCAGGAACTGCGACACCCATCGTAGACAGGTTGCTAATCATCTCACCCAGAGAGGCATTTTTTCCACCAACTTGCTCCAGGTCCGTCATGCCCAAGTGTTGAAGGTCAATAGTGTGCGCGTTCACTGCCATAATTACCTCGAATCCATAAATTGTGAGCCATTCTACTTAAATTACCAGATGATGTGAATTAGCAGATGATGAAAACCAGCAATTCCAAACAACCTGCTCTCCCCGAGCACCAGCACCTATGCCACAACTCAAATTGCCTGAATTGGAACACTTTTATTCACATCTGGCGGCGCATCGCATATCATACATATTTAACTTGCGGCGATTACACCCATGACCTTATCTGCTTTAAATACCATTTCACCGATAGACGGAAGATATCTGCAAAAAACACGCACGTTAAGCCCCTATTTTAGTGAATTTGCCCTCATATACTACCGGGTAATGGTAGAAATTCGCTGGCTGGAATCTTTAGCCGCCAACAAAGAAATTCACGAAGTGCCGCCACTCGATGCCCAATCACGCGCCTATCTTGCGGATGTGCTCACGAATTTTGATGAACAAGAGGCGCTCAAGGTAAAAGACCATGAGAAAAAAACAAATCATGACATCAAAGCGGTTGAGTACTATTTAAAAGAAAAGCTGGAACAACACGACAAGTTAAAAGAAATAACCGGTTTTATTCATTTCGCCTGCACCTCTGAAGACATCAATAATCTCGCATACGCAATGATGATGAAAGAGGCTATCGCGCACGTTATTTTGCCGGCACTCGCAGAACTATCAGGTGGCATTACTTTGCTCGGAAAACAACACGGCAACACAGCCATGCTTGCTCGCACCCATGGACAACCCGCGACACCCACTACCATGGGAAAAGAATTAATTAATTTTGTTGCGCGACTCAAGCGCCCACAACAACAATTAGTAGAAGTATTAATATCTGCAAAGTGCAATGGTGCTGTAGGTAACTACAATGCCCACATCATCGCCTACCCCGAAGTGGATTGGCGTAAGCATTGTGCAAATTTCGTTACTTCGTTAGGTCTCTCGTTCAATGCATACACAACGCAGATTGAACCCCATGACGGTATTGCAGAAATATCGCACCTGATGATTCGTATCAATAACATTTTACTTGATTACACCCGTGATATTTGGACCTATATTTCACAGTCGTACTTCAAGCAAAAAACGGTAGCAGACGAAGTCGGCTCCTCTACCATGCCGCACAAAGTTAATCCCATCGATTTCGAGAATGCAGAAGGCAACCTCGGTTTGGCGAATGCTTTATTCAGCCATTTTGCTGACAAATTAACACAATCCCGCCTGCAACGGGACTTGTCTGATTCGACGGTACTGCGCAATTTGGGTGTTGCTTTCGCCTATACCCTTATCGCATACCAGGCAATTGCCAAAGGTAATGATAAGTTAAAAATCAGTAAGCGCACACTGAAACATGATCTTGACGCCAATTGGGAAGTGCTTGCCGAGGCCATTCAAACCGTCATGCGCCGTTATAGTGTGCCGAATGCTTATGAACAATTGCGCGATCTGACTCGCGGGCAAGGAATTGATAGCAATAGCCTCAAACAATTCATCAAATTGTTAGACATTCCCGATGAAGCTAAAAACCAGTTAATCACACTGACGCCCGAGAAATATACCGGTCTTGCAGCACAACTTGTAAAAGCATTTTCATGAATATATCAACGTTAACCCAACAGGGACAGACCTACGAATTTGATGTGCTAGTCATTGGTACAGGCCTTGCTGGACTTCATTATTGTATGCAGTTGTTAGAGCTGCAACCCAAAATCAAGATAGCACTCATCAGCAAAGCTGAAGCCAGTGAGTGCAATAGTCGTTATGCCCAGGGTGGAATAGCGGCAGTATTCGCACCAGAAGACTCCTTGGAATCCCATATTTCAGATACTTTACTGGCTGGTGATGGCCTGTGCTACCGCGACGCCGTCGAGTCCATTATTCGTCAGGGCCCAGAAGCCATCAAACAATTGCAACTATATTCCATCAACTTTAACAAAGTAGCAAATGGCGATTACGCGTTGGCAAAAGAAGGCGGGCATTCACATCGCCGTATAGTCCACTGCAGTGATCAAACAGGATTAACAACAACCCTGGCTCTCGAGAAAATGGCACGGCTGCAAGAACAAATTCATTTTTTTGAACAGCATGTAGCCATTAATCTAATAACCCATTACCACCCCCACCGCACCGAGAATCAAGGTGAAGTTCTAGGTGCCTATATTTTAGATTGTGAGCGCAATCGCATTCACACCTTCCTGTCTCGTTGCGTTGTGTTGGCAACAGGCGGCGCGGGCAAAACCTATCGCTATACAACCAACCCGATGGTTGCCACTGGTGATGGTGTAGCCATGGCTTATCGCGCAGGTGCTCGTGTGGGCAATATGGAGTTTTATCAATTCCACCCTACCTTGCTCCATAACCACTCACTGAATAATTTTTTAATCTCAGAAGCGGTGCGTGGTGAGGGAGCTTTGCTTAAAAACCCGGATACCGGCGAGCGCTTCATGCGTCATTACGCTCCGGAACAAATGGAGTTAGCCACACGCGATGTGGTAGCACGAGCCATCTTTAACGAAATGGAACAAGGCCACAATAGCTTTGTTCACTTAGACATCACACACCAATCAAAATCATTTCTAAAAAAACGCTTCCCCCAAATTTACAACACCCTGCTATCAGTAGGCATTGAAATGAGTCAGGATATGATCCCGGTTGTTCCCGCGGCTCACTACCAATGTGGCGGCATACTCACCGACGTAAATGGCCGCACTGATCTCAAGCGTTTGTATGCAATAGGCGAAGTAGCGTTTACCGGGCTACATGGCGCTAACCGTTTAGCGAGTAACTCATTACTTGAGGCGCTGGTAATGGCCGCAAACGCTCCGCGTCACAGCTTAATAGACATCGCCACACCCTGGACTTTGAACACCGATATTCCTAATTGGAGCTCTCCAGGTAACGTAAATGCACGCCGAGCAAGTCAAATCAATGCGCATTGGCGAAGTCTTCGTGGTGAGATGACATCTTATGCTGGCATTGTACGCACTGAAGCAGGTCTGCAGGATCTACTACAATTGATAATAAAGCGTACTAAAATAATCGAGGAATACTACTGGAAACACTGTATTACTCGTGATCTTATCGAGCTGCGTAACATTGTCCTGAATGCTGAATTGATTGTTAAGGGTGCGTTGTCCAGACGGGAATCACGGGGCGGACATTTTCGAGAAGATTTTCCGAAAAAAAGTACCCAGGCGCGCGAGAGTATTTCTCGCCTAAATTCGCCACAAAACCCGTTTATTTAATTGAGACAAGTCATGTTTAAAACATATAGCGCCTATCAACCTGAAAAGACACTGATGCACATCACCAATGATATGAGCATCTGCCAGAGTGATTACCCACTGGATTGGTATCAAGACGATTTTATCCCTTACGCACAAGAATACCAGGCATTACCAGATCGAAAGCTGACAACCGTTGTTGAGTGGATGAAGCCTTACATGCAAAAAGCACAGGCCCACTTTGGTGACAAACTGCTGCTGCTCGCTCATTATTACATGGGTGGCGATATAGTGCGCTTGATCGAACAATTTGGTGGGCAAATCGGCGACTCTTATCAGCTGGCACTGATGGCAGCAAATCATCCTGAAAAATCAGTCATTATCGAATCAGCTGTGCATTTTATGGCTGAATCGATCAGCATCCTTGCGAACCCCAATCAGCACGTTTATATCACCAATCCTAAATCAGGCTGCACTATGGAAATGCTGGCCAAGGACTTCATGGTTGAACCGGCCTTTATTGATCTTAATGCACGTTACGGTGCTGAAAATATAATACCAGTCTGCTACATGAACACATCGGGACGCGTAAAAGCAATGACCGGTGCACAGGGCGGTGCTGTTTGTACGAGCTCAAATGTCAAAAAAATATTTCAATGGGCACAAAAACAAAATAAAAAGATCTTATTTATTCCCGATCAACACATGGGTGAAAATGTTGCGTATTGGCTGGGAATTAAGAATATTGCCTATTGGCCAGGAGGCACTGCCGGCGCACAATATTCTCTAGCAGCACAAGACGAGGCTACGCTCGCGAAATTTGACCAAGCAGAGCTGATTTTATTTGCTAGCCAATGTGCCGTTCACACCCACTACCAACCAGAGATGTGTGAGTATTGGCACAAACAAGGGTACACCACCATCGTGCATCCTGAATGCCGCAATGACGTGATTCGCGTTGCCCAACATGCCGGATCCACCGCATTCATTTGGGATAATGTTGTCAACGATCGTGCCGGCACCAAACACTATGCGATTGGCACTGAAAATCACATGGTGGAAAATCTGAAACAATACTGTAAACATTTGGGCATTACAGTAGTCAACCTCGCTGAAGCACCTAAGTCGCCTGTTGAGAAAGGCGCCGGCTGTGGATGCGCGACGATGTCCCGCAATGATCCACCACATCTGGTCGGCTTGCTCGACCTATTACGCCAAGGCAAAACCATGGCATACAACGAAGTCAAAGCAGGTGATGTGGTGAATGAATTCACAGGAACACGTAACCGGCTGCAACAAACAGATCAAAACTGGGTCATTGATAATGCCAAAAAAGCGTTGCAAATGATGATTAATATTACGGAAGACCGGATTTGACAACAGTATGAGGATATCACCGTACAAGAAACAATCAAATTTTGCTGTAACGGCTCAAAACCACGATGCGATATTAATAAATGACGCTAAAAGGTCGTGCAAGGGCAGAATAATTTAGTCTAGCCATTGTTTCATTGAAGTTCTTTGTTATAATAGGCGCCTGTGCCGGGGTGGCGGAATTGGTAGACGCGCCGGATTCAAAATCCGGTGGTGGTGACACCGTGTCGGTTCGACTCCGACCCTCGGTACCATTGAGACATTTTGTATCAGTTCTCAATGGTTCACAACGGCACATAACTCCTTGATTTATATTGAAATAACACTGACTTCTTCTTCTCAAATCTTTCTCAACTATTCGTTATTTTTCGCATATAACCGTACCCACGTTGGGTAATGTTTTTTTTATAATTTCATTCATAGATCAACTCGTTTTTTTTTGGATAAAAGAATATTTTTATACCGCCCCCCCCCTCTAGCCCCAGAAGCCCCCCAGTAAGCACAAAAGTTTTAATTGTAGTTCAAGGAGAATACGATGCAGTATTTCTTCTAACATTTTTCGCAAATTGGGCTTGTGATAAATCCCTTGTTCGCTCATTATTGTCCCGAGCTTCGACCAGCGCTCATTACTGAGCAGTCGTCTAGCCATTGCAAACGGGCTTTATTCTCGTTTCAGAACTTGATTTATACAAATATATCATATTATTCAATTGCTTAACGAACAAATATCAACATAACCCATTGAGAATAGAAATATGATTATCGTTGTTTATAGTAGCACCAAAGACATTAAAGTTAGACCTATTGAAAGCGCGCTTGAACGCATTTATCCTGATGGCTTTATTTCACTGCGCCATCGAATTGGGGAGAACGACACGGGGATTCCATCGCAACCCGTCGGACATAAAGAAACCAGGTGTGGTGCCGAACTAAGGGCAACGATTCTTCGAGAGAGGAAAGTACTGTTGACAAAATGTCTCAAAGAAGAGCAAGGTATTGAGACGAAAGCGGATGACAATTGGATTTATGTTGGGGTTGAGGGCGGGTTGATCCTCAATCACGATAAGCAGTTTGCAGATATTACCTATGTTGCCTTAGCTCAAGATAATGGTCCGGTTATCGTCGCTAGTGCAGACCCAATAGTATTGCTTGACGAAGACAAGAAACCTTATCAGCAAGACAAGGCACCTCCCTTGCATGATGATAAACTTTATAATGAATTGTCTAAATCCGAAAAGGCAGAACGCGATCTATGCATCTATGGGCATCAAGATGGAGAAGCAGCTCTGGCTCTACATCAGCCCACCTTTCAGGGCTATCGACAAAAAATCGTAGAGCCAATACTATTTGCTAATAAAATTGATTTGTATGAGTGGTCTACAGAGAGTCGTTTAACTCGAGAAAAAGTGATCCATCAAGCAGCATGTCGTGCAATTAGAAATTATTTAGACTATAAAACTCAGAATTTAGAAACAAATTTGCAACTTGAAGCCAGCAATAAAAATCACGCCGCAGACAATTTACTTGAGCTAGTAGCAGCTTATGGTTGCGTAGCATCTTTAGGTAGAAGATATCGCGATATGGTATGGATGCGAGATTTGAGTTTTATGGCGCCCACTCTGCTAAAAAGTGGCTATGTTGCTCAGGTTACAGTGGCATTAAGAGGCTTTGCTCAGAAGCAAGAAACCAGTCGTGCAACCCATAATGACGGCTACTCAATTTACCAGGGATACGGCAAGATCCCCATTGTATATATACCAGAGTCGAATAAAGAACATTTTTTAGCCAATCGGATTGTAGACTGGCAACAAGCACTAAGGCAGTATTGTAAAGAGAATCAGCCTGACGCGCTCGTAAACTTCCCAGTGCCATCAAATGCAGACCATTCTGCATCAGCGCAAAATACGTCTCAGCATGAACTAAATTTGGTGGGACTCAATGCAGACATATTAACGAAATACTACAATGCATTAACGATATTCAGAAATCAATTGCTACCTAGCAGCTCAATACCACCAACGCCATCTTTTGCCTTGAGCCGATTCATAAGCAACAATATAGAAAATTTAACCCCAGGCACAAGAGATAGTGAAATTCACTTTATTCGAGCATTGATGTTTCTAGTTGATGCTTTGGATGATCAAGACAGTAAACAGTGTCTTTTAGATGAATTCGCCCCAACACTATCAGGTGCTGTATTTTACCTATACATGAATGTGGTTGATAACAGTGATGGCTTGCCGTTTGGAGCCGATTCTCGTGATATTTTCGCTGACTTTATGTATGACGCCAAAACACTGTGTAATGCCACTTATTTGTATCAGGTAATATCGAAATTAGTTGAAAATGAAGGTCTGTTAAGAAAAACGTCGTTCAGCCAAAACATAGCAAACCAGCTGCAACATGTGAACAGTACCCATCAACTGCCACTGCTAAAATTACTCGCTACTAATCAGGGTATAAAAACAGCATTGCTTCAAGCTAAGTCAGATCTCCAGCTATCCATTAGAGACAAACTCCTTTATAACGATGACCATAGACTTAACCCAATGGATTTTATTCCGGGAAAGCGCATCAATGATCAGATGACACCAGTCATCCCGTTACCACCCTATGTAACCAGTTTAATTAATGAGCAAGACGCGCCATTTCTTCAAGGAAAAACTATTGACCCGCAAGGGCTTGCTCTCGCAGTTCTTGCGGGGCTTGTTGATGAAAGAAACTACCCCGACATTATAAAATGTTTTCAACAATGCGACTCAGACATTGGTGTGAAAGTCTTCACTCCTATCAGTGCGACTTCAGCGGAAGAAAGAGAGGTGCTTTTAGAAAGTAAGGGGAATGTTGTTTGGCCAAATATAAGTTATAGAGTCGTGCAAGCATTGGACTTTATGAACACCCCTGAATCCAGTAAAATGGCCGAATTACAAATGCAAAAGCTAAATGATCTACCACAAATGGCTGAGTGGTACGCTACTAAAGGCAAAAATGCTATATATATTGGTGGATCACCAATGCAAGGCTGGCACGCTAGTGGACGAAAAGCAAATCAAGAAAAACATAACCACAACGACAATTACCTTGGTCATGAACAACAGGTATCCTATGCATTCCAATTGCAATGTTTGCATGCGTTCGCTGCAATCAGCGCGATTACCTTGGCTGTTGGTATTGTAGCCTTTCTTATGCTCAACCCTGTTACCACCACAAGTATACTGCTAACCACGGCTGGTACCGTTGGATTAGGCCTCACCGCCTATGGGCTCTATAGAGCAAATTATGCGCCGCAAATAGATGCTATAGATAACCATGACTCATTAAACCCACTGCAGGATCTTTATTTGTAAGCGTATAATTACTGCTTCAACAAAAAACGGTTATCTTTTGCTGTTACTGCGACTGTGTCGTTACGACCAGATCAGCTACGGATTGTAATGAAATATAGAAATTCAATAATTAAATGATTCTGGTTGTAATTGCTCATCTTGCTCTGAATTTTTTGCATTAACGAGGTGGCGGATCTTAAACAGGAATGGCACGAATCCTAATGCCAATATAACTGATATCTGATATAAGCCAACCCAGCCAAACCACGACTGCAGCATGGCCGCTAAAGGGCCTGAGAAGTTTCTTGGAATTGTCGATAAAGCGGCTAAAATTGAGAATTGGGTTGCCGTAAAGCGGCGATCTACCAACCTCATAAATAAAGCAACCAACGCCGTTGACCCCATGCCTGCGGCAAAATTATCAAAAACAACAGCCAAAGCAAATAATGCCAAATTTTTACCTGTTATCGCCAGCGCGACAAAAAGAAGGTTTGTCATCGCCTGCACGAGTCCAAAAACAAGCAGTGCTCGGGAAAGCGGCCAACGCAGCAACAGAATACCAGCAGCCAAGCCACCAAATAAAATGGCAACAACCCCCATCATCTTGTTAACATAACCAATGGTATCCAGCGAAAAACCAAGACCTTGAATAAGAAATGGCATCACAATGCCACTAGTGGTGGTCGTGAATGCTTCACCCAATTTGTAAAAAATGATAAACAACAACAACGATACAATACCAGGGCGCGACAATAACTCTTTGACAGGTGCGGTAAAAGATTCGGTAATACTAATCTTCTTTTCATTTTGCAGCGACGGCTCTGGGCTAAAATAGGTGGCCACCATACCGACGATCATTAAAAAGCCCATTAACCGATAAGCAATTGCCCAGCCGGCATGTTGCGCAATAACCAATGCCAAACCACCCGAAAACAACAGTGCCAGACGATAACCAAACACAGCACACGATGAGCCCAGGGCCTGTTCTTCTACCAGTAAATATTCCGTACGGTGTGCTTCGATGGCCATGTCTTGAGTGGCCGAGGAGCACGCCATGATGAACGCTATAAAAGCCAGCAATACTGGAGCGGTATTGGGTGAAAACCACGCCATGACGTTAAACCCTGTGAGCAGGCATAATTGCATCACAAATATCCAACTGCGGCGCTTACCCATAGGCAAGAGCGAACAACGATCTAAAATAGGCCCCCAAAAAATACGTAATAAATAAGGGAGACCCAGCAAGCTCAACATTCCAGTTGCCATGATAGTCATACCCGATTCTGCAAACCAGGCTTGCAAGGTACTGCTGACCAACGCTAAAGGCAGCCCTGAAGAAAAGCCCAAGATAAACACAATCAAAAGGCGTTTATTCATTGTTTAAAATACTCATCGAAGAATTAGAACGGGGAACGCTTCTAAAGAATGGTGATATTGAATTATATTTGCAAATTTCCCGGATTAACGCAGTGTAATCCGGGAGGAAATCTTGCTATTACGCGTCAGATTTTTTTACAGAGACCAAATGGATATTGAAAATCAATGTTTCGTTAGGTCCAATAGGTCCACCAACACTGCGTGGGCCATATGCCAGATTTGCAGGAACATAAACTTCCCAAGTAGAGCCAGCAGGCATTAATTGCAATGCTTCAGTCCACCCAGGAATAACTTGCGACAATTTAAATGTAGCGGGTTTTCCTGTTTTTTCTGAGCTGTCAAATACTTCGCCGTTGATCAATTTACCGGTGTATTCAACGGTAACTGTATCTTCTTTAGCAGGTTTTGCACCAGCGCCAGTTGTAACAATTTTATACTGCAAGCCACTTGGCAGAGAAACTACGCCAGTTTTTGCTTTGTTATCTTTTAAAAATGCATCGCCTTTTGCTTTGTTATCTTCAGCCTTTTTATTAAATTCAGCGGTGCGTTTGTCCATTAAATCTTTTTGGAATTTGTTGAGAACATCTTTCATTTGTTGTTCAGTCAACTGCAATGTACCACCGCTCATGCCATCCTGAAGTCCTTTGGCCATGACGTCAGCATTGACTTCAATACCTTGCCGTTTAAAATTTTTACCCAGGTCCGTTCCAATGCTGTATGACAGCTTGTCTATGTCACTATTCAGTGCTGGTGCTTTGGTTGCAGCCATCGTTGCTGACATTACTAGCCCCATGACTGCTGCCGCGACCAATTTCATCTTCATAAACAATCCCCTTAGTCTTCTATAAGAATAAAATATTGCAAAAACGCTCACGTATTTTGCCTAAATTAAATATAAATTACTAGGGTGTATTGACAATTCGCTCTCAAGGCTAGATGTCAGGAATTATTAAGAATTTCTTAAGTATTATGAAGAGCAACTCTAGTTTGATACCATAGTCATTTCCCAATTTGTGCCATACTCATGACCCGTCAACTATCAGTGCTCTCAGTCAGCCAACTAAATCGTCAAGTGCGCTCCTGGCTCGAACATGAATTGGGTGAAGTCTGTGTTGAAGGTGAAGTATCAAATTTGAGTAAACCGGCATCAGGGCATTTTTATTTCACCTTGAAAGATGCATCCGCACAATTACGTTGCGTGTATTTTCGCAATCATCATACAAACGATACGCGCCTAATCATGCAAAATGGGCAACAAATTATCGCCCGTGGCAGATTAAGCCTGTATGAAGCACGTGGTGATTACCAGTTGATAGTCGAAGAAGTCAGTGAAGCAGGTCAAGGTGATCTGTTTCGTCAATTCGAGTTATTGAAAACGAAACTGGCAGCTCTCGGGTTGTTTGAGCCACAGCGCAAAAAACCTTTACCGCAATTCCCCATAATAATTGGGGTAATCACCTCAAAACAGGCAGCGGCTTTGCATGATATTTTGACCACACTTGCACGCCGCTATCCGCTGGCAGAGGTAATTGTTTATCCTAGTGATGTCCAGGGAAAACAAGCCGCACCCCAGTTAATCAATGCTATTGCACAGGCAAATCATGACCGACGATGTGACGTGCTTATTTTGGCTCGTGGTGGTGGCAGTATTGAGGATTTGTGGGCGTTTAATGATGAGCATCTGGCACATGCGATAGCTGCCAGTCAAATTCCCATTGTTTCCGGAATAGGTCATGAAACTGATTTTACCATTGCTGATTTTGTCGCCGATTTCAGGGCCGCAACGCCGACTGCCGCCGCCGAAGCAATCACCCCTAATGCTGTTGATTTATTGGCGTACTTGCAAGCGATGCAAGCACGTCTCATCACAGCAACCACCCGTTTTGTTCAGCACAAACAATTGCTGCTTAGCCATGAAATTCAAAAAATCACATCGCCAAGTCAGTTAATCGCCACCCATTGGCAAACGCTTGATTATTTATCAAGCCACCTGCAACGGGCGTTGCTGCAGTCATTAGCACAAAAACGTCATCGACTGCATTTGACGCTCGCCCGTTTGACTGCAAAAAATCCAGGTATTATGTTGCAGCAAGCCCGAATACATTTACAAGGGCTTGAAAGTCAACTTCTACAGCAAACAGTCATGAAGCTCACCGCTTGCAAACAGCAATTTGCAACCCAATTGGCAACATTACATGCAGTTAGCCCACTGGCGACACTGGATCGAGGGTATGCTATTGTAACCCATCGTCACAAAGTGCTTTATGATAACAAGCAGGTTAAGGCCGGTGATATCATTACTATTAGATTGGCCAAAGGGATGCTCGACGCGACTGTAGAGAAGAGGGAATCACCTGATGAAATATGATTACAGATGTATTTTTACCATTTTTACTGTTCTTGTCTGTTGCATTACTCAGGTTACAGCAACTACCCTACCGGAAAACCCTCAAGTAGGAATAGTGGGGATGACAGGGCGCGCCACGGGACCCCATCTTCATTGGTCGATGGTTATGAATCAAACGCTAGTGGATCCATTACTATTTGTCTCTGCACATACGATAACAACCCTGTCTCCGGCGCCTAAGAAAAAGGCAGCTGTTGTTAGAGAAGCTGGAGAAACCACCCGTGCTTGAACCATTAAACGCTAGCCTGGATTTGATCATCAACCAGACAAAAACAAACATGCATACCCTGGCCATCGTCCTCGCGATTCCCTGGTTTGTATTTTTGTTTACCAATCTAATTGACAAGAAGCTTTTATATTTTGGCATTTTTCCCAGACGCATTCAGGGTATTCCCGGTATACTGTTCGCCCCTTTACTGCACGCCAATTTCAACCATATATTTTTTAACTCGATTCCCCTGCTGGTCTTGAGTAATTTTCTGCTGATTAATGGCTTGGACTATTACTTGGCCGTAACTTTGGCAATTACCTTGATCAGTGGTTTGCTGATTTGGTGTTTTGGTAAGCCAGGATTGCACATTGGCGCCAGTGCGTTGATTACCGGCTATTGGGCTTTGCTAGTAAGCGACATATTCAAGCAAGGCACACTTACTGCAATTATTCTTGGCGTTGTAAGCATCTACTACTTTGCAGGTATATTTTTAGGCATATTCCCCGGGAAAAAGGGCGTATCGTGGGAGGGGCATTTATTTGGTTTAGCAGCAGGAATACTTGTTAGCTATTTGGCAACACCCTTCTAGTATTGTTTCCATTTGGTTTTAACAAGTAAGCCCGCACAAAATGATTATTATTTATTCATACAGTAGGTTGGCGCTGAGCACAGCGAAGCCCAACAATCATGGCACGGAAAGTTCCCTGGTTGGGCTTTTCTACAGCTCAGTACCAACCTACAACAACTGATCAAAACTAAATGGAAACAATACTAGTTACCCTCTTGGTCTCAAAACAGGGCCAAATTTTCCTATCGGTTTGACAATCTCTTGGTTACTTGGGGCGGACGATTGAAAGAATGTTGATGAATATGTATCACCAGCTGGTGAAAAAATTGATTCACATGTATCTCTTGCCCTTTTTTCCTGACCACTTCTGTCTATCGATCCTTGCGATGCTGCATTGTTACCCTGTTTAATCATGCCAACCATCGTCTCTAATTCTTTTTTAAGTGCAACGAAAACATTAGTTTTACTAGTGGCTCTCCCTTTAACTTCATCAATATCAATATCAATAACTACATCAATGTAGGAATGAATAACATCGTAATATGCATATTCAAGATCATCTAGCTCGATAGCACTGAGATCAATGACATTGTTGTCTATAACAGACTTAGACTCTAACTTGGCCATCATGCCCATAATGGAGGAAATAAGCACGTAAAAACATATTTTTAAATTTTTTTCTGATTTATGATCTGGCTCAGCATACTTTATTACTATTTTTTTTGCTTCACGCTCAATTCTAATTTGATTGATATTCTGTAATACGATTGCATCAATATTTGATATGGATGCCCATTTCGAAAAGCCCATCTCGGTCAATGTATAAACATGTCGGTTAACTGCCTTATTTAAGGTTTCTTCGAGCCTATCGTATTCTGTCGTAGAGGGGTCAGTGCTATAAGATACATGACTACATTTTTCCTCGTCTGATACATATTCGCTAGTTGCATAATGGATGATTGCGGTAACGGCATTTACAGCTTGTTTTTGCCAAAAAATTTCTCGCGGATACAGAGCCAAATAACGTTCTACTGTTTGACTGAGGCATTCCAGCATCTGCTTAATCTCAATATCATCATTGTCATCATCATTTGAGGAGCTGTGCTGTTCGTCCATCTCAAAATGTTGGTGGGAAAGGTGACATTTTGGCATAAAATTATCGTCTCATCGGTTGTAAGCAGAAGCACTATCTTCTTTCATCCTGCAAGTTAAAAAAATCGTTATCAAGTTTGTTTGGTGGATAAAGCTCTTCATCTTCTGGCGTAATAAAGCTGCGAAAAAATATATATTAAAACCCATAAAATAACTTCATACTTATTTTATGGAGGTTATCATAAGCTACATGCGCTAAATAGCCATTCTAAAACTTATTCTTCACCATGCTAAGGCTTCATCTCCTGTGAACCATCGTCATTACTATCACCTACTCACTGATAGAATAATACTCATGCTATTCAGTTGAAATGGCTATGAATTGCCCGTATATTTTCAAGGCAATGTTATGTTCGGTAACAAATAACTAAAGGGAGCTATTATGCCAGGATCAACTAATGCTCAAAGAGATGAGCTAAAACAACAAGCAAATGATTTGCTGAGCAAAGTTACTCACGACAAAGATCAAGCTACCGATCGCAAGACACGCCGTTCATTTAGAGCGTTGCTAAAAGCCGTGGAATCACTAATCGAGGGGGTAACGAGCGACACATCTAGCTCTCTAGATGTAGCAAATGCTTTTTTGCAATGCCTTATTGATAAGGAGAAGTTATACAGAAATCCCTCATACGATTCTACTCTCTATGAACTTGCAAACCAGAGTGATGCCCGATTTTTTCAATTGGTTTTATCGAAGAACAATGAGCATGAAAACAATAAAGAATCTATGAGTGCAAGCTCGAGCAACAACCCCAGCTGATTTTATTGACATGCGTTATGTAAAAAAGTTAGTCTAGCGCAGCGTGCTTATCATGTATAAATAGAGGTATAAAATGATAAAAAATAATGCTCAGATAGACCCAGTAACAAAACCGCAACAACCACCGGCACACTCACCTGCTTCCAGCAACAACGATGGTTCAGCCAATACTCAACAACAAGTAAGTTCAGTCGCATCTACCTTATTTTCAGATCGCGCGAATAGCCGACGACTGGCTGACAAAGATTATAACAAAGCGGCGGGCGAATTTTTTAAATCACAAAAAGATTTCCAGGAAAATGAAGGTTGGATTAGCTACCTCCTGCGTTAATATCCTGACGTAGGTTGGGCCACCAACCTGACCTGCGTTAATTTACCATCTTGGCCTTGAGTCACTGTATTAAGGTTCCGCCGTCCACCGAAATAAAATTGAATCCAAACCACTTGCTATTTCTCATATATCGCGATTAATCTGTAATGGATACACTCACGTATAAGGAGATCTAAAATGGATGAAGACCATACACAGCCAAGTGGAACTGGCGCCTTCTCACGCACGCCACACAGACCCGCATCCAGATACCCATCTACTTCTTACCATCCCCATGAACCGCGTCTTTTTAATAGACATCAACGTCACTCTACAAGCAACCAATCCTACCAACAGCGACAACCGGTGCAACAACAAACCCAAATGCAACAACCACTGGAAGTTAGTCTAGATCGTACTTCTTTATATATCATGACCGCCCTATTAAATGAGTTACAAACGCGAAATAGTATTGACCTGATGAAGATGAAGCGCGAAATTGAGGAAAAGCAAAAAGAAGCTGAAGCCGCCGAAAAAGTGAAAGCTGAAGATGCAAAACGTTTCGATGAAATTAAATATTCACTCTATCGCTGAACAGATAACCTCGTATTTTTCTATGCTAATATGGCATACACTCAAACCCCACCATGGATTTGAGTGTATGCCGAAAGTATCAAGAGGAATCCATAATCAGGAAAGTTCAGATTATAAGCAATTTGGATCTGCGGTAATATGTTATATACTTCTTCGCCTTAAAATAGATTCAAATATGCCATGACCAAACCAATATTGCTCCCCATTAAAATCGAACATAAACAAACCTGGGGCCAGCTCTATGGCAGTAGTCTGCCTTTGGCACTTGCAGAGTTTTGCCAAAATACATCAGGCGTTAAATTATTAATTGCTCCGGATAATTTAAGTGCCGATCAATTACAGGCAGAGCTTGCGTTTTTTCTCGCGGATGACGATACGCAAGAAATATTGATATTTCCCGATTGGGAAACACTGCCTTATGATCAATTTTCACCCCATCAAGATATCATTTCCGAGCGTTTGTACACACTTAGCCGACTGCAACAAACATCAAACGCGATTGTCATCAGCGCAGCCAGTACCCTGATGCACCGATTATGTACGCCTCAATTTTTAAATCAACATGGCCTGGTCTTAAGTGAAGGCCAAACGCTGCACATTGAGCAATTCCGACACCAGTTACAGCAAGCAGGTTATCATTGCGTCAACAAAGTACTCGAACATGGTGAATTTGCGGTACGCGGTGCGATTATTGATATTTATCCCATGGGCAGTAACATGCCTTTCCGCATCGATCTGTTTGATGATGTCGTTGACAGCCTGCGACGTTTTGACCCTGAAACGCAACGAACGATTGAAAAAATCAAGCAAATTCAGGTTTTACCAGCACGTGAATTCCCGCTGAATGAGCAGAGCATCGCTTTTTTTCGCCGTGCATTTAGGGAGCAATTTGCAGGGAATCCAAGCCAATGCCCCATTTATGAAGCTGTAAGCAATGGCCAATTTCCCAGTGGTATTGAATATTATTTGCCGCTCTTCTTTGAACAATCAGCGACGTTCTTTGAGTATTTACCCACGAATGCAACGATATGTCTGGTTGAATCTATCCAAACGTATGCCGAACAATTCTGGCAAGAAGTGAATACCCGCTATGAGCAGCGCAGTTATGATATTACCCGTCCTATCCTGAAACCTGCCACCTGTTTTATTACGCCGACTGAATTGCTCACGCAGGTAAATCAATATCAACAATTGCGCGTGTTTCATAAACCGGTAGAAAAAAAAGGTGCTGTATTTAATTTCAATATAGACAAAGCGCTGCCCTTGCCCATCGAACGCCAGGCTGAACGACCCTTGACGCACCTGTGCGAATTCATGACCGATACGACACTGCGTTATTTGTTGGTGGTGGAAAGTGCCGGCCGTCGAGAAGTTCTGCTCGATTTACTCAAACAAAGCAACGTAGCGCCCAAGATTCAGTCCTCATGGCAAGCTTTTATCACGGATAGCGCGGCCATTAATATTATCACCGGCCCCTTAATCTATGGCGCGCAAATGCCGGAGCAGTCGATATCCATTATTGTTGAAGCGCAGCTGTTTGGTGAACAAAGCATTCCGCAACGGCGCAGCACGGACAAAAAGATTGATCCTGACTTAATCATCCGCGACTTGGCCGAGCTGCGAATCGGTGCGCCGGTGGTGCATTTACAATTTGGTGTGGGACGTTACCAGGGATTGCAAACGATAGAAAGTAATGGTGATGCCAATGAGTTTTTAGTACTAACATATGCCAATGATGACAAAATTTATGTCCCGGTAACCTCATTAAATAACATCAGCCGCTACACTGGCGGCGACAGTGAACATGCCCCTTTGCATCGGCTAGGCAGCGACCTGTGGCAGAAAGAAAAGAAAAAAGCGGCAGAAAAAATTCATGACGTAGCCATCGAGTTACTGGATATTTATGCCAAACGGGAAGCAAAGCCTGGCCATGTGTATCAATTTAACCCTAGCGACTACCAACTTTTTGCCAGTGGTTTTCCTTTCACAGAAACAACCGACCAATTGCAAAGTATTAACGAAATCATCAAGGACATGCAATCACCTCGCCCTATGGACAGATTAATCTGCGGTGATGTTGGTTTTGGTAAAACCGAAGTAGCCATGCGTGCCGCTTTTATCGCGGTGCAAAACCACAAACAAGTTTGCGTATTAGTTCCAACCACTTTGCTTGCAGGTCAACACTTAGAGACTTTTCGCGACAGATTCGCCGAATTTCCCATCAATATTGAGTTGTTATCGCGTTTTCGTAGTAGCAAAGAATCAGAACAAGTTATTGAGTCATTAAAGAATGGACGCGTTGATATTGTCATCGGTACCCATAAATTGTTCCAGAAAAATATTGGCTTTCACAATCTCGGTCTGCTGATCATTGATGAGGAACATCGTTTCGGCGTAAAACAAAAAGAGCATATTAAATCACTGCGTACCCATGTGGATATTCTCTCAATGACCGCAACCCCTATTCCACGTACCCTGAATATGGCGATGGCCGGTATTCGTGATATTTCGCTGATTGCAACGCCACCAGCCAAGCGCCTGGCAATCAAAACCTTTTGGCAGGAACGTAACGACTCTGTTCTACGTGAAGCTATCTTGCGTGAAATTCTGCGTGGCGGTCAGGTGTTTTTTTTACACAACAATGTGCAAACGATTGAGCGCATTTGTCAAGATCTTCAAACACTTGTGCCTGAGGCAAAAGCCCGCACCGCACATGGCCAGATGCGCGAACGCGAACTGGAACGCATCATGTCCGAATTCTACCATCATCGTTTTAACGTCTTGGTTTGTACGACTATTATCGAAACCGGCATTGATATTCCAACTGCAAATACAATTATCATCGATAGAGCCGATAAATTTGGCCTCGCGCAATTACATCAGTTGCGTGGACGAGTCGGGCGCTCGCATCATCAGGCTTATGCTTATCTGCTAACCCCCAATGAACAATTATTAACACCGGATGCCGTAAAACGCCTGGAAGCCATCGTATCGCTGGAAGATTTAGGCGCAGGATTCACGCTAGCCACTCATGACATGGAAATTCGCGGCGCTGGTGAACTATTAGGCGCTGATCAGAGCGGTAATATGCAGGCTATCGGCTTTAATTTATACATGGAAATGCTTGACCGCGCGGTCAATGATTTAAAATCCGGAAAGAATCCAGAGCTTTCAGGCCCCATGAACCAAGGGCCAGAAGTTGATCTGCGTTTAAGTGCCATTATTCCAGAAGATTATATTGGCGATGTGCACACCCGCCTGATCATGTACAAACGTATCGCGAATGCAAAAGACAATGAGCAATTACGCGATTTGCAAATTGAACTAATCGACCGCTTTGGTTTACTACCACAACCGGTAAAACATTTGTTTTTGATAACTGATTTGAAATTCCTCGCTTTAAAATTAGGGATCACTCGCATTAACGCCGCCGCTCAAAATGGAAAGGTTGAATTCAATGACCAACCAAACATCGACGCAGGCGCCTTAATAAGTCTCATTCAATTACAAGCCAAACGCTACCAGATGGAAGGTCCAACCCGCTTACGCTTCACGTTGGACAGTACCAGTCATGAAGAACGGATTCATGAAATAAAGGCGTTTTTGCTTAAATTGATGGCTAACGAAAAATAGTCTTGATGCACCAAAAGTGCTATTACATATCTACGTCATTTAGATTGCCGTGAATCAATCTCACCTGACCATGAATTTTATCTATTTGTTGCCCCTTAAAACGAATATAGGCGATCACTTCTGCTTCAATAGAGTTATTTTGTTTGTCTTTTCCTTTGGGGATATAGATTGCGAAAAGCTCGTTATCTTTTTCAAGATAAGTTTTATACTCGATGAACTCAATGATGATGTTCTTTCTTTGCTCAATGACGTGCTGAATGTAATTGGACAGATCCATATCAATACCATTGATGCATTGGTGATAATCTGGATGGAAATATTGATTTATTGTGCTGATGCAATCTAGATCAGGATTATAGACTTTATCACAAATCGTTTTAAGTAAATGAATGTTGCTCATTTTAAACCGTTATGATTACGGAGTGTTTTTAATATTAGGCTGTTTATTATAAATATCAATAGGCGATTTCAAGATCCAAGTACAAAACAGAAATTAAAATCGTTCCGGGCTAGAACCCCTGGTAGCGAATGCACCAGTGCCGTGGCCGATATGGCCAGCGGCATCTGAAAGAACAGCACAAAAATCGTCAGACCGGAGGTCAACAGAGCCACAACTCCAATCAAGACAAGTTCGATGTAAAAATCTTTATCAAATACCGAGTGTTAATCAATAAATAACACCAAGGTTCTACTGGATTTATTGCTTCCGTTTCCAGGTATACGTTTTTTCGTCAAAGTACACCTCGCCGGCGCCAGTATTTTGGTCGACCGCTCCTGCTGCCGGGGTCTGTCCTCCTACGGAGCCTGCCTGAGGAGCGCTGTTTTGAGGAACTTGCGGAGATCTCCCACCCGGCGTATACATCCCTGTCTGTGGGGTTCCTGTATTGCTCGGCACGTCATTACTTGCAAATGCAAGCCCTGCGCCGGTCACAAACGATACCAGCACCCACGAACTTAATATCCGTATTTTCATAATGCCTCCTGTTTAAAATACCTTTTTGATGATTCTCATAGCTTATATCTTATTTTTTACTACATTAGCGAAGAAAAGTGCAACGGCTCAAAACAGACAACAAAGGACTTGCAGGGCAGCCGACACATTTCAAATATATACAAATTTAGCCGACATTGCAGAGGGCGTTAGTTATGAGCTGATTGCAAAACCTTAAGCGCTTCCTTGTCCTCATTGCTTAATAGACTATCACTGTAGTTGGAATTAGGTTCATACCACCATTGTTGATTAAAGTACTGCTGCAACTCATTATCTTTAAATGTCCGTCCATATTGAGCAAAAATACTATTTTTCATTCTTCTTAACTCAGTTTTGCTTATGGTATTCAGCGCAGAGATAGTATAAGTAGATGGTCCAATAAGCGGATAAACTAGCTGAAATCGGACATAATCTTTACCGGTTTGCAAACAAAGAAATAAATCGCTTTTAGGTTCAAACTGATCAAGATCCCAAGTGTAGGAACGATATTTTCCATCTTGCGTGATTTTCATACCCGTTAGAATGGGTGACTCAGTATCTTTATACTGAGAAACTTCAGAACATAACCGCGTTGGGGTATTGGGTCTTACCACAATGCGCGTATGGCCAATAAGACCACCTCGCCAAAGCTTACCCGTTTTTAAAACGTAACTTACCCACGTAAAGCCTTGAACATCATTGGTAGCCCCTGTTGAATAAGTATGCTCTATATCAAGCGTTTGATTTGCATCAAAAGACATAGGCCATATATAGGCGTCCTGATAAGCAAGATCTTTATCTATATTGGAACCAATTTTGCTGCGAACAGCAGGTATCGGTCCATTTGCTGTCGTCACCTTGAAATCATAGACTAAAGGATCACCCGGCTGACTCTTTGAACCTTGGGGAATAGCAACAGCCTCCTCTTCATTGTATACAGGAAAGGGAAATCCCATCTGTAACAGTTGCTTGCTAGAGGTGAAGTTCTTAAATGTGAATTGGCATTGGTATAGCCAGCGCCCTTCGTTCGTCAGGCTCTGTAAATTCTCACCACTTATATTAATTGTTTCAGAAATCATACCAATTGCCTCGTTACTAATTGGTATTGGTAATGAACCATTGCCGCCGAAGGCGGTATCATTCGCTTCTGCGTGTATTGAAAGCAGCCATAGCAAGACAGAAGAAATTATCCCTTTATAAATATGCATTCTTTTCCTTTTTTTTAATTTCAACAACCTTCAACACATTTATCTCTTGTATCGGAGCAATTTAATTAAGTGAAAAATCATTGTTATTCATGAATTTCTCCTTAATTAGTATGTGAACCAATGTATGTCTTGAAAAGTTTAGACCATATTTTATAGCTTTTGTAACCGCAATTTAATCTCAACCCGAGCAAAAATGTTGCAAATAATCTCACTTTGTGTAAAATGTTGCGCAGTTATGAGAAAAAAATTAATTTACACAATAAGTGGTATTACTTGTTTAATGTTGGGCTTAATAGGACCTTTGTTATATAAAAACGTTCTCAGGCCAAGTACCATTTATAATAAAGAAGTTATTAATACTGAATCGTTAAACCCCGCTACTCCAAAAAACAACACCCCAATAAAAACAATTATTAACAATAAATCCCTAAAGCCTACCGCTACAACAAATAAAAACAATAAGAAAAACACGATTAATGCGGCGCCATTAAAGACCGTTATCACTAAAAATAACACCTTAAAGCAGATTTCTTTCGAAGAACTGCCTGGTTGGAATGAAACCGAAGTAAAAAAATCTTTATTGGCATTTCAGAAATCTTGTAAAACGTTCTTAAAACAAGCTCCTGGACATCAAGTTGGATCAAATCTTATCAATCTCAAAGCAAAAGATTGGCACCCTGCATGCAAAGAGGCTCTATCAATTGATTCAATCCTGGAAGAAAATGCGCGCGTTTTTTTTGAAAAATGGTTTTATCCCATTGAGTTTGCAAAAAATAAACCTGTTTACGGTACGTTTACTGGCTATTATATGCCCCAAATAAAAGGGAATTTAACTAAAACAAATAAGTTTAGTACCCCGATTTATGGCTTACCAAATAAAAATAAAACCAAACACTTATCCAATTATACCCGTGCTGAAATTGATAAAGGTGCTCTTAATAATAAAGCTCCGGTTATAGCGTGGATTAAGAGCCCCATTGAAAGACTCTTTTTAGAAATTGAAGGATCTGGCGTTATAAAACTTGCCAATAATGAGAGTATCTACCTGGGATATGCAGGTGAGAATGGCGCGCCCTACTCGTCAATTGGCAGTGTGCTAATTAAGATGGGTATCATGACTAAAGATAATGCCTCTAAAGATGCAATTAAACGTTATTTAGAGAGCCAACCCAAAAAATCGAATACTATTCTTCGCCAAAATAAATCATTTGTGTTTTTTCAAGATTTAAAGCAATTTTTTGCTCTTGGGGCACAAGGTATGGCTCTGACTCCGGGATACTCATTAGCAATTGACAAAAAATGGATACCCCTTGGTGCTCCCCTCTGGTTAGCAACGACCATACCTGATCAACAAAATAATAATGACAAAAAATTCCAACGTCTAATGATTGCCCAAGATACTGGTGGCGCAATTAAAGGTCTGATACGTGGTGATATTTATTGGGGTTCAGGAGAAAGAGCAACGTTCCTTGGTGAGCACATGAAAAACAAAGGACGTTATTGGCTACTTCTCCCCAAACATGCATTTGATATGCTTGCAAAAAAGCTAGGCTAGCTCCAATGAATTTCAGGCGGTCTCTACCTTCTAGTACGGGTATAAAAATAGGCTGAGTTAGCTGCTAGCACCGCATAACGCCCTAACCACATCCTGATCAGAAAAAACAAATCGCTCATGGCCAATTTGCTGATAGGACTCATGCCCTTTTCCGGCAATTAAAATAATGTCCTCTTTGCCTGCCATATCAAGCGCTGTTTCTATCGCTTCCTCGCGGTTAACAATCTTCAGAAAATTGGCTCCAGGAGCTATCCCTTGCGCGATTTCCTCGATTATTTTATTCGGCTCCTCGCTGCGGGGGTTGTCACTGGTAATAATAACAAAATCAGCATAACTGCCAGCGATTTTTCCCATCATTGGGCGTTTCGCTTTATCGCGATCACCACCACAACCAAATACTACGCCTAAGCTAGCGCGTTTTAGCTGCACTAGAGCGGCTAAAACGTTTTCTAATGCATCAGGTGTATGAGCATAATCAACAATCACACACGGCTCTTTCACTACCACATCCATGCGCCCGGGTGCTGCTTTTAATCGGGCCATAACAGGTACCACATCAGCAGCGGAAAAGCCTTGAGCTAGCAAGCTTGCAAAGACCGCGAGGCTATTGTAAACATTGAATTTTCCTAAAATACTGGTAGACACATGATGCTGACCCCAGGGCGACACCACATCGAACTCACTACCGGTCATGGTGATACGCAAATTCTGCGCGCGTACATCGCAATCATTAAGCACACCATAAGTCAATTTCTGGCAGCCCGCAGGCAAATGCTCGCCCATCAGTTGCGCGTATTTATCGTCTTGATTAATCACCGCATATTTCAACGCAGGGTTGGCGAATAACGCTGCTTTCGCTGCTGCATAAGCGGCCATGGTATGGTGATAGTCCAGATGCTCATGGCTAAGATTGGTGAAAATCGCTTGGGTGAAATCAATGCTATCTACCCTTTTTTGGCTTAATGCGTGTGAAGATACCTCCATGCAAACATGCATCACTCCTTGCTGCTTGTATTCATGAAGCAAATGCTGCAAGCACAAGGCATCAGGAGTGGTATTTACCAAAGGCTCTAACTCACGCACACGTCCCTGTCCCAGAGTCCCAACGTAGGCAGCTTTATCGCCCAATAAGTCATAGGCTTGCGCCAGTTGATAAGCAATGGTTGTTTTGCCGTTTGTTCCCGTTACCCCAGTAACGGACAAACCCCTGCATGGATAATCATAAAAACGACTGGCAATCGCTGCCAGTTTTGTTCCTAATAACGGTACTGGTAAACAGGGAATATTATCGGGTAATCGGCACGATTCAGGCAGGCTTTCAGGTTCATAAACAATCGCCACAGCACCAGCACTCACTGCTTTCTGGATAAACAAACGCCCATCGGCTGCAGCACCAGGATACGCTATAAACAAATACCCGGGTTTAATTTGACGACTATCATTATGCAACCCTGAAATCTCACTATCGGGTATCACGCCATCGAACCATAAATGCATTAATTCAGCCAGTTTCATTTAAGCCCTCGCTGCCTGGTCAGGTTGAATATCAAGAATTCGCAAGGCGAGACTCATGACCTTTGAAAAAAGTGGTGCCGCAACAGCCGCGCCATAATAACTAAAGCGCGTTGGTTCATGAATGACGACAGCAACTATCAATCGCGGGTTTGATGCAGGGGCTATACCTACGAAACTGGCAATATGGCGATTAGCTTCATACCCCTGTTTTCCGGCAATTCGAGCTGTACCTGTTTTTCCGGCAATGCGAAACCCGGGAACTTTTGCTTGTTTTCCAGTACCATCCGCCTCGACGACCGCTTCCAGCATCGCCAGCACTTGCCTGGCAGTCTCGGGCTTTATCACCTGTATACTGTCAACCGGTTTTTCATAATGCAACAAGCTAATCGGTAGCAAGCGCCCCTGATTCGCAAAAATCAAATAGGATTTTGCCAATTGCAATGCAGTGACCGACATTCCATAACCAAAACTCAATGTCGCCAAAACAAAGGGATTAGCATCAGCGATTTTAACCAGCGTACCATAACTTTCACCGGGATAGCCGCTTTCAGTCCGTTGACCAATACCACAGCTAGTCAGTACTCCGATTAATTGCTCAGGCGGACTTGCTAGTGTCATTTTGGTTACACCAACGTTACTGGAACGTTGCAAAACACCCGTAACATCAAGCACACCATAATTGTGAACATCACGGATTGTATGACCGTGAACAATCATCCAGCTTGGTCGTGTGTCAATAATTGTCGTGGGCGTAACCTGACCGCTTTCCAAGGCGCTTGCTATGGTAAGTGGCTTAATAACAGAACCTGGCTCAAAAGTATCTGTTATCGCTTTATTGCGGTAACTATCGAGTGTGTAACGGCCACGTGCATTTGGATTAAACGATGGCGCATTGGCAACGGCAAGTACTTCGCCATTCCTCGCATCGAGCACGACCACAGAGCCTGATTTTGCTCCGAATTTTGTAACTGTTTCTTGCAATTCATGGTAGGCAAAATATTGAATACGCTTGTCGATACTTAAACGTAATTCATTACCGGGGCGCGGTTCTTTTTGAATATCCAGTTCTTCAATCACCCGGCCAAGCCTGTCTTTTACTACCCGTTTTTTACCACTAACTCCCATCAACCATTGTTGATAGGCAAGCTCCAAACCTTCAATACCATTATCATCGACGTCGGTAAAACCAATTAACTGCGCAACACTATCCGCCTGCGGATAATATCGTTTAAATTCTTCCTGAAAATTGATACCGGGTATTTTTAAATCTGCAATTTTCTTAGCTACCATCGGTGTCAGTTGGCGTTGCAGGTAGGCAAACTCACGCCCTTGGCTTTTCACATGTTTGATTATTTGGTCAGTCGGCAGGCCGAGCACACGAGCAAGGGCTGCAAGCTGCTTGGTGTCAGGAGAAAATACCTTTGGATTAACCCAAACTGATTTTACTGGCGTACTCACCGCTAATGGCGAACCCTGTCTATCAGTTATCATACCGCGGTAGGCAGGAATATCGATAACACGCAGACTACGGGCATCACCCTGCCCCTTCAAAAATTTTCGATCAAGAACAGTTAGGTCATGCATGCGCCAAATCAGTATCGCGAGGAGAAGTACAAAAAAAAACGCGATAAACAATAACCTGGCTTGATGACCTTTAATCTTCATCGCACATGCAAAATGAACGTTTTCTTATCTACTGGCAATTCCATGTGTAATTTCTCAGTAGCCAACTCTTGAACTCTGGCAGGAGTAGCAAGGCTTGCTTGCTCGAGAAGCAGTTGCCCCCATTGCAATTGTAATTGGTGGTTGCTTTGCTCTGCTGCTTGCAATTGACTAAACGTAATGCGGTGCAAATTAGTCACATAGACTACAGCCAATGCACTAATAAGCATGGTAAACACCAAGATCATATGCATACAAAACCTCCTGGACAAACGTATATCAGCAAACTGCCCACTAAAAAAATTGCTTTGATGCATTACTTTCGCTGCGGCATTCATAGTGTTTTCTCTCCTATCCTAAGTACGGCACTACGGGCACGAATATTTTTCTTAATTTCGTCATCGTGAGCCTTAATTGCTTTTCCAATCCGTTTAAAGCAAGTTTTCATCTCGGTTTCCCGCAACGGTATTCCAGGAGGTGGACGCAAACCTTGCTCCTGATCACGCATAAATTGTTTAACAATACGGTCTTCTAATGAATGGAAACTGATAACAGCCAAACGCCCACCTACAGCCAATGCAGCGATGCATTGCTTTAAGCAAGCCGTTAAATCGGCTAATTCTTGATTGACGTGGATTCTTATGGCCTGAAAAACACGCGTTGCCGGATGTTTGTGTTTTTCCCATTTTGGATTTGCTTGCTTGACGATTTCCGCCAATATTTCCGTCGTTAAAATAGGAGCTTGTTCGCGTGCACTAACAATTGCGCGTGCAATGCGCCCGGCAAATCGCTCTTCGCCATATTGTCTGAAAATCATGGCCATCTCATCGGCTTTTGCACGATTGACAAAACTCGCGGCATCAAGCGACTGCTCCTGATCCATGCGCATATCAAGCGGTCCTCGCTGCATAAAACTGAAACCGCGCTCAGGATTGTCTAATTGAGGAGAAGACACGCCCAGATCAAGTAAAATCCCATTTATTTGGCCGTATACACCGCATTGGGTGGCTATCTCGCCTAATTTGGCAAATGATCCCTGGACTATTGTAAATCGTTTGTCGTTAGCAAAATGCTCTTTGGCGTGATTAATCGCATCCATATCTTTATCAATCGCAATCAGTCGCCCTGATTGGTTTAAATGTTCCAGAATAGCGCGGCTATGCCCACCACGACCGAATGTTCCATCGACATAAACGCCATCAGCCTTGACTGCCAAGCCTTCAATTGATTCGCGCAATAAGACTGATTCATGTGTAGCCATTATTAGTTTCCATTACAAAGAAAACGTTTTCATTTCGTCTGGCAATCCATCTTCTCTGGATGCCTCTTCGGCCAACCATTTTTCCCGCCTTGATTGCCACAAACACTCGTCCCAAACCTCAAATTTATTACCTTGACCGATCATGACCACGCGCTTTTCAAGCTGAGCGTAGTCGCGCAATAACTGCGGCAACAACACCCGCCCGCTACCATCAAGCTCTACATCAGTCGCATGTCCAATCAACAAGCGTTGAATTCGACGAGCGGCCGCATTGAAACTGGGTAGACGTTGTAAATTATCTTCAATCACTTGCCATTGTTGGGCTGGATATAACAATAAACAGGTTTCTTCGGTATCAATCGTTACAACCAATGAGGAACTATCTTGCCCCAACGCATCTCGATATCGCGTTGGAACTGCAAGACGACCTTTTCCATCGATGTTAATTGCATTGATTCCGCGAAACATAATTTTATTGTTGTGGAAGCCTTCCCACAATTCTCCACTTTTCAGTTATTTTAAACCACTTTACTACACTATAGGAACACATATTCCCAAGCGTCAAGGAGAAAGCCCACTTTTTGTTAAAAAATGGTTAATATTTCACCTAGCGAAGAACTGATGCCCGCATATTACGCAGTATGGGTTGTTGAATGCAACTAATTTTATTTGAGGATGTTTAGTTACATAGGCGAATTAATCTCTGTCGCAATGCGCATGCCCTGCAAGACCAGATCGGGAAGAACTTGATCATAAATACCCTGCTCTTCAAATAGCGAAGCAAAACCACCAGTCGCCAAAACCAAGACTGCCTGGCCTGCAAATGCTTCCTGTTTAATTCGGGTAATTAATTCACGGCACGCACCCAAAGCACCATAGAAAACACCAGATTGAATGCTATCAATGGTTGAGCTGCCCACAACATGATCCATTTTGATAATTTCAACAGCGGGTAATTTTGCAGTATTCATTGACAGTGCATCAACAGCCAATCGTACTCCAGGCATAATAGAACCACCCAAATAGGATTTTTGGTCATTGACGACACAAAAGGTCGTCGCCGTACCAAAATCTATAATAATGAGATTATTATTAGGAAATAAATTTGTTGCAGCTATCGCGTTGGCAATGCGATCAGCACCAACATCCTGCGGGTTGCGGTATTTGATATTCAACCCTGTTTTGACACCAGCTTGCAGAAAAAATGGCTCGATAGAAAAATATTTAACGCATGCCGCCCGCAATGAATAATCCAACTGAGGTACAACGGAACAAATACTTATTTTATCGATTGATTCAGCGGAGAATTGATTCTCACGTAAAGCCATTTTTAGAAAAATACCCAGCTCATCGGAAGTACACACTTTGGACGTCTGGCGAAACCGCAAACGAATCTCTTCGCCGTCTAATACCCCACCAAAGATATGCGAATTACCAACATCAATACAAAGCATCATCAGGAAAGCCCCCAAGAGAAAGCGCCATCGTAAGACGAGTAAAGAAGAGAATCAAGAGTATCTTCTATCTGGGCAGATAGAAAAGTAAAAGTCGGTCGGTAAGCCGGGTTCTGTCGCGGACAATCATTCATCTGGGACAAACGTCACCGTTTGCCTCAAGCGACCTACCCGAATCCCGCACGGGCCGTGCGTCACAGCCTTTCGGCCACATGGATTCCTATTTGGTCTTGCTCCGAGTGGGGTTTTCCCTGCCACGATTGTTGCCAACCGCGCGGTGCGCTCTTACCGCACCATTTCACCCTTACCTGCATTTGCATACAGGCGGTATATTTTCTGTGGCACTTTCCGTAGACTCACGCCTCCCAGGAGTTACCTGGCACTCTGCCCTATGGAGCCCGGACTTTCCTCCCTTTGCATATAGCAAAGAGCGATTGTCTAACCGACTTTGTGGGCAATAGTAGCAGAGTGACTTTCAAAAGACCAGAAATTAAAAATCGCGGGTACCGATGAATTCATCATCAAAATAACGTTTTAACTTAGTACGTAATGTGCCACGACTTACACCCAGTACGCGCGCAGCTTTCGACTGGTTATAACGCGTCATTTCCATCACTGTACGGAAAAGAGGAGCCTCAACTTCTTCAACGATAAGTTGATAAAGATTAAGATTCGCATCTTTGCTGCCAACAGCAGTCAGATAACCTTTAACGGCGCTAATCACTTGTTGCGTTAACGCTTCATTTTGTTGTTGTGTATCTTGCACTACTGCATTCATTACATCCTCCAAACACGCTTAAATAGTAAAAAATAACTCAGCCAACTTCGCATAGACCGAACATCATGGGTTATATAGTACCAAATATCTCAAAGAGTGTAAACATTGCTTTAATGATATTCATTTATTAACGGAAGATTAAGGCCTAAATGAGTATAATAAAAACCCAAAATACCCTTCCAGCACAAGATCTGTTGCAAATTCATGCTTTTTTAATTTTTTTAATTAAGAGGCATTGACACGCCGCCAGATGAGCAACAAAGCACAGAAAAAGAAGGTCTAACAGCCTGGATAATACAAATCTCAGGCGCCTAACCAACAGTAAAACTTTCTCCACAGCCACATTGACCGGTCTGATTTGGATTATTAAACACAAACTTCTGATTTAGCCCCTGCTTCACATAATCAATTTGCATACCCTTAAGGAAAGGATAACTACTTTTGTCGATACAAATTATATAATCATGCGCCAGCGTCAACACAATATCTTTATCTGAAGCCGCATCCACATAATCAATCACATATGATAAGCCAGAACAACCCGTTTTTTTAACCGAAAGTCGGATCCCCTTGCTGCCATGCTTCGCCAGGTAGGACAAGACATGTTCCTTTGCTGCGTCACTGAATTGCACATTTTTTTGAAACTCAGTGGTGTATTGCGTAACTTCGCTCACTCGTCACCTCTTTTAAATTAAATGGACTCTATATATTAAATTATACATCAAAGTGACGTCATTTCACGCAGCCGGGTTATTTGATGACAAATAATCTCTATCGCCTGCTGGATATTTTCCGCTGTGGTGAACCGACCCAGTGATAAGCGAATGGAGCTATAAGCCAGCTCATCACTAAGACCAAGCGCTCGCAACACATAGGAAGGCTGTGAGCTTGCTGATGAACAAGCCGACATCGTGGATACCGCCAACTCACTCAACGCCGGCAATAAAGACTCACCACGAAGACCACTAAAACTGAAATTAAGATTCCCAGCTATACGTTGCTGCGGGTGACCATTCAAGTGAATACCCGGTAAATGCTTAATACCAGCCCATAACTGCTGGCGCAGGCTTAAAATTTGCGCCTGCTCATTAATACGTAACTCCTCGCCCAGTGCAAAGGCCACCCCCATTCCTACGATTTGATGCGTCGGCAAGGTGCCTGAACGCAGACCACCCTCATGCGCGCCCCCAAAGCTAATGGGTTGCAATCTAATACGCGGCTTATGACGCACATACAAAGCCCCAACCCCTTTAGGTCCATAATTTTTATGCCCGGAAAAAGACATTAAATCGACTGAAAGCTCTCGCAGATTAATTGCGAGTTTCCCTGCACTTTGTGCCGCATCAACATGAAAAACGATCCCTTTACCCCGTAATAAATCACCAATGGCGGCAATGTCCTGCACAACCCCAATTTCATTATTCACGTGCATGACCGAGACCATGATCGTGTCATCACGCAATGACTGCGCTAATGAAGCCAAATTTAACAAGCCATCTTGCTGTGGCTCGAGATAAGTAACCTCATACCCTTCACGCTGCAATTGCGCAAAGGTATCAAGAACCGCTTTGTGCTCCGTTGACATCGTAATGACATGACGGCCTTTGCGCTGATAAAAATGAGCAGCTCCCAAGATCGCGAGGTTATTTGCCTCTGTCGCGCCGGAGGTAAATACGATATCCTCAATAGAGGCGCCGATAACATCTGCTATCTGCTGGCGCGCACTTTCCACAGCTAAAGCTGCTGTTTGACCATAAATATGGGTTATCGAGGACGGGTTCCCAAACTGGCCATCAGGCCCCAGGTAGTTGACCATTTGGCTAATCACACGCGGATCAACCGGCGTTGTTGCCATGTAATCAAAATATATAGGTGGCCTTTTCATCCATAACTCCCGTCAGATGTCATTTTTACGTTGCGATATATAATCTATTTGACTTAGTATGCCACGCAAAATATTAACTTCCACGTGCTCAAGCTTACTACGATTAAACAAGCGACGCAGACGTTGCATTAATCGTTTGGGATTAGACGGCTTTAGAAAATCTATCTCAACCAACACTTCCCGCAAATGTTGGTAAAATTGCTCTACTTCCTGGGCAGTTGCCTCTTTCTCACGTCCCGTTTCCACGGAAGCGGTGGGCGACAGTAATTTCATCCGCAGCTCATACGCAATAATTTGCACCGCTTGCGCAAGATTGAGAGAGCTAAAATCAGGATTACTGGGAATATGAATATGATAGTGACAATGCAAGAGCTCATCATTCGTCAATCCGGCGTGTTCACGACCGAACACAAGTGCTACTTCGGTCTTATCAGGCTGCTCACAAATCAAATCCGCATTGGACGCAGGCGTTAGCCCACGTAGAGCTATATCACGTGGTCTGGCGCTGGTCGCCAACACCAACTGACAATCTTGAATGGCATCCGCGAGCGACTCGGTCACCACAGCCCGTTTATAAATATCATCCGCACCGGCCGCCATTTCATGGGCTCGCGCATCAGGAAGTATCTTAGGGTTCACCAAATATAGCCGGTGCAGCCCCATTGTTTTCATCGCCCGTGCTGTTGCGCCAATATTGCCCGGATGTGATGTCGCCACCAGTACGACGCGAATTGAATCTAACTTCATATTAAAATATCCTCTTCCTGCAATTTTGGTGCGAATTTCCGAGTATAGCTAAATGATTTCTCTACACACAAATAAAATGTGCTAGAATATTGAGCTTTGTTGATCACGAGCAACCTTATGCAACCACTTTTAAACATTGCCATCAGTGCAGCCCGCCAGGCAGGCGATATTATTACTCGTCATATTGAACAGCTCGACCGCATCAAAATAACGGCTAAAAGCAAAGAAGAATACTTCTGTGAAGTAGATATTAAAGCCGAACAAGCGATTATTAACGCCATTCATAAAGCCTATCCTGAACATGGCATCATCGCTGAAGAAAGTGGCGCACACAATGAAAATGCCGAAACGGTGTGGATAATTGACCCACTCGACGGCACCACCAATTACCTACATGGCTTTCCGTTCTATGCCGTATCTATAGCTGTGCGCATAAAAAATCGTATCGAACATGGTGTCGTCTATGATCCATCTCGTCACGAATGTTTTTCTGCAAGCCGTGGACGCGGCGCGCGTTTAAATGACCGGCGTATGCGTGTGTCCAAGCAAACACAGCTCAGTGAAGCCGTGTTAGGAACGGGTTTTCCTTTCAGAAATGCAGCGCTAGCTCAACGCTATCTGCCAACATTCGAAGCTTTATTTGGAAAATGTGCTGGCGTCAGACGCACTGGTGCTGCAGCACTAGACCTCGCCTACGTGGCGAGCGGACGCTTGGATGGATTCTGGGAACTTGGTTTACGCCCCTGGGACATCGCTGCAGGCGCCTTGTTAATACAAGAGGCAGGCGGATTGATAAGTGACCCAATGGGTGGTGAGGACTACTTGAAACACGGTAATGTAATAGCCGGAACGCCTAAAGTGTTTAAATCCCTGTTGCAGACATTACAACCGGTGATCAACAGCTGACAATTGAGCGATAACCCCGACATGCCGCAGCTTTTCCATAGCATGTCGGGCAACAGGATGAGTTATCGCTTCTGCCCCTAATTACTGCATTTATTTTTGAATAAAAAAAATTATTTATTTTTAAACTACAACTTAATAAAGAGAGTGCTATACTGTCAATAACCCAGTAGCAAAAGGTTTTTGAACCGATAAGCTACATTTTGGAGAGCGAACTGTTGTCGGTGTTGTGCTATACCACATTATACGTGGGAAGCCTGAAGCGACACGAACGCACCCCACCTGAACCCCAGGGTTCAAACTTTACGCTATTGGGATCACTTCTAATTTTATCTTCTTTTATCTTCGATCTTTTTTTGCTTGCCATCAGGTATCATATACAAACCTTCAGTTTATTTTGAACCGTTGAATGAACACCATACAACAATTATCACTAAAAATTAAAAAAACACCCCCCAAATCACCCAAAGGCATTGAAAATGCACTATGTTTATAGAGAGGACATAGGAATTTTAGTTAATGGGCATCTTAAGCAAATATCATCATGGATTCAGTTTACTTGAAGTGCTAATCAGCCTAGTGGTGTTATCCGTTGGTTTATTAGGAATAGCGGCGCTGCAAGTTAACATGATCCGCTTTAATCATTCAGCCCAGCTGCGCGCGGTAGCCGTAGCGCAAGCAGGCAGTATGATCGATAGGATGCGCGCCAATTATGCTGGCTTAAAATCAGGAAATTACAATAATATTTCTGGAATACCCGCCGCGCCGAACTGCACAACCTGCACCAACACAGAAATTGCTCAACGCGACACCAATCAATGGAATACCACCAATGCACTCGCTCTTCCATCAGGCCAGGGAACTGTTGTGGGTAATGGCAGTAACTATACAGTGACCATACGTTGGGATAATAACCGCACCGGCGCTGCTGGCATGGGTTGCAGTAATAATCCACAGGTCGATCTGACTTGCCTGATTATGGATGTGCAATTATGAACAAAGGCTTCTCTATCATTGAATTCTTAATCGCAATGACTCTTGGTACTTTAATGGTTGCCGCGGTAGGCTCTGTATATCTAAGTAATAAATCAACTTATCGAGTTCAAGAAGGACTGGCGAGGCTGCAAGAGAATGCGCGCTATGCAAATTATTATCTCAATCACGAACTGCGCATGGTGGGCTATCAAGGATGCGGTGGTGAAAGCTTTGTCACCATGACCAACCTGGTAAAAAATCCATCACAAGTCTTAGTCTACAACACCCCATTACTCGGTTTTGATGGCCTAGCCTCAAGCTTTAGCCCAGCATTACCTGCAAACTTAACCGGCAAAGTTGCCACCGGCACAGATTCTTTCGAAATAAGGATGGGTACCGACACCAATGTTCAACTAAAAGACGACATGAACCAGAGCAACAATCCAATTTTGGTCTACGATCGCTTAGGTATCCAAGCCGGTGAAGTAGTGATGATCAGTAATTGTCAAGTAGGTGATATTTTTATCGCTGGCGGTAACACCAATGCAACGGCAATTACGCATACAGTCTCCGACAATACCAGCAACTCACTCAGCACTGCCTATACCGCCGGCTCGCATGTTATGCGTTATATCTATTATGCTTTCTACATTAAAAATACCGGGCGTACCAATGCGGACGGTCAACCTGTTTATGCGCTGGTGCGCCAGGATGTTAATGGCAATGAAACAGAAATTGTTGATGGTGTTGAACAAATGCGCGTTCGTTATGGTGTAGACAGCAATAGTGATAAAACAGCTGATACTTATCAAACCGCCACAGAAGTCAACAATGGAAACAATTGGAATAACGTCATCAGTTTCAAAATAAATCTGTTATTTGCCACCGTTGAGAATGTGCAGAATAAACCGCAAAGCTATCTATTTGACGGCCAGACGCTCACGCCAACTGATAGAAAATTACGCCGCGAATGGGAGACATTTATCACCATCAGAAACAGGGCGCTGCCATCATGAAAACACAACTAGGCGCCACATTAGCCATTACGTTGATACTCCTTTTTCTCGTAACCTTACTCGGTGTCAGCGCCATGCAAGTTACCCAAATGGAAGAAAAGATGTCGGCCAACCTGCAAGATAAAGAATTATCCTTCAATGCCGCTGAATCAGGACTAGCTGCCGGTGAGGCATGGATTATGGCTTTAAGCAGGCAACCCACCTTGCAGGTCACTTGCTCACCCTACCCTTGTGTGCAAGAAGCCTATCAAAATTTAAACTTCAGTGGGCAAACAAGTACCTGGTGGCAAACTAACTCCGCTGCCTATTCCTCGCCATTAGACAACGTCACCACCTCGCCCCGTTACGTCATTGAGTTTTTGCAATTCGTTCCTGATGCACCCATTGTGGGAGACTCATCAGTAAAAAGTTCTGGTGTCTTTTACTATCAAATAACCACTCGCGGTACTGGTTCATCAGATGATTCGGTAAGTTTACTGCAAAGTACCATTGGGAGGAGATTCTGATGAAACGTCTCATTACAAGCTTTCTTCTGGTATTTAGCCTGTTCGCCGGGTTCGTGAGAGCCGCTCCTTTGAACATGTCCCAGACACCACTTTTTCTCACCGATAGCGTCGCTCCTCTGACTATGCTTGTGGTAAGCCGGGATCAAAAGCTTTACTTTGAAGAGTACAACGATACAACGGACGTGGATGGTGATGGCGCAATCGAACTTCGATTCAAACCAAGTATTAATTATTTTGGTTATTTTGATAGTTATAAATGCTATGCCTACGATGGTACGAATCAATATTTTTATCCCACCTCAGTCACTGCCACAAAAAAATGCTCCGGCAGTTGGAGTGGCAATTTTCTCAATTACGTGACGACAGCCCGCCTTGATGCCTTGCGCAAAGTACTTTATGGTGGCTATCGCTCAACCGACACCACCACCCAAACCGTTCTGCAACGCACCTACATTCCCCAAGACGGTCACAGTTGGGGCAAGGAATATGCAAGTTCCGCTGTGGACGGCTACAATATCAGTGACTACACCCCTTACGCGGCTCCAGCCAGCAACTCATATCACCTGTTTGCCAACACCACCTTGGCTAGTGGTACCGGCCTTCCCCTCCTACGTGTAGCACTCAATCAACCATATCGCATCTGGGAATGGGTGAGTATAGAAAGACCGGTCGCAGGCAGTCGTGCTCTAAATGGCGCAAGCGGCCCATTGATTTCAGGTATCACCGATTTCATTGTCCGCGTCAAAGTCTGTGATCCTGCCATTGGTATAGAGTCAAATTGTCGCGCCTACCCTAATGGTAACTATAAACCAATCGGTTTATTACAGGAGTTCGGTGAAAACGATTCGATGTTTTTTGGTTTAATAACCGGTTCATATAATAGCAATCTGAACGGCGGTGTATTACGAAAAAATATCGCCTCCATTAAAGATGAAATTACTTTAGCCACTGGACAATTCTCGGCTGTAAGCGGCATTATTGCCACGCTAAATCGGCTAACCGTCACCGGCTTTCAAAGCAACTATAATTACAGCTGCGGCACTATCACCACGCGTAACATCATTAACGGAGAGTGCCAAATGTGGGGAAACCCACTCGGTGAAATGATGTATGAAGCTGTACGCTATTTTGCCGGGAAAGCCGCCGCAACCACTACGTATGACTATTCTGGTGGCACAGATGCCACCCTCAATTTACCGAAAGTGACGTGGCAAAATCCATACAGTCAATATCCTCGTTGCTCTAAAGCAAATATGTTAGTTATCAGTGATGTCTATCCATCTTATGATAGTGATCAAGTACCTGGCAGTTATTTCAACGCTTTTTCGGGCGATCTCACACCCTCATTGAATGCCGCAACAATTGGCCAGCAAATATTCACTGCTGAAGGTTTATCGAGTACGCTCGCTTTTATTGGCCAGTCGGGGGCCGTCGCTGACGGCGCGCCCACACCAAAAACGGTCACCAGTTTTGGTAATATCCGTGGACTAGCACCGCATGAAGCAAACTCCGAAGGCAGTTATTACAGCGCCAGTGTAGCCTACTATGGCTGGATGAATGATGTGAATGCCGTCAAGGGTAAACAAAACATCAAATCATTTATGGTTGGACTATCCGCTCCATATCCTGAAATTAAATTCAAGGTTGGCACCAACACTATCTCAATCATACCTTTTGGCAAATCAGTTAGTGGCCTGAGTATCAATGCAACCCAAGGTCAATATCAACCGACCAATAGTATTGTCGATTTTTACATCGATTCACTGACAGCAACCGGCGGTGTATTTCGTGTAAATTTTGGTGACGTTCAACAAGGTAGCGACTTTGATATGGATGCCATTGTCCAATACACTGTCACCGTTAATCCCGATAATACCTTAACCGTGGCAACACAAACCATGTACGCTGCGGGATCCATTATTCAGCACATGGGTTTTGTGATTTCAGGTACCACCGCAGATGGGGTTTATCTTGAGGTCCGCGACACCGATACGGCCGTAGCCAATGACATCGATTATTTTCTGGATACTCCTCCTGGAAAGTTACCTGGGCAAGCTTGGCAAGACCATGCGGCTCTACCTACAACAACTACACGCATATTTTCACCCAGCAGTCAGCCTGGCGCATCCGTGCTCCAGTCACCCCTTTGGTATGCTGCGAAATGGGGCGGGTTTGATGATCAGAATAACTCTGGAACTCCTGATGTTCAAAAAGAATGGGATACCAGTGGCAGCGGCAATCCAGATAACTATTTCCAGGTAAACAATGCCACTAATCTGTCAGCACAATTAAGAATGGCATTCGACTCAATCATCAATCGCACCGGTTCGTTCTCGTCGGCTGCCTTAAGCAGTGGATTTTTAGCTGCCGAAACACGGATTTATCAAGCCATTTTTCGCACGCTAGACTGGAGCGGACAATTACTGTCATTTGCTATCGATCCCACCAATGGTGACATTTTAACCAACGGTGGCGGACCTTCTGGCTCCATTTGGGATGCAGCGCAGCAAATGCTCTTACAAAATTACGATACTGGCCGAAGAATCATCACCTACAAACCCTCCACTAATAAAGGCATTCCCTTCCGTTGGCCAAGCAATCCAGCATCCCCCACAAGCACGGAGCTTGATGTAACACAAACAACTGCATTAAACACCAGCCCAACCTCAGGTCTTAGTGACGGCCAAGGCAGTAATCGTCTGAATTTTCTCCGTGGTAACAAAGCACTGGAAACACAAAACGGCGGTACATTCCGCAATCGCACCACCCTGCTTGGCGATATTATCAACTCCAGCCCTATTGCCGTCGGCGTTCCTGAACAACAATATCCTGTAATTTGGGCAGGCACATCGCCCGAAAACGGTGTGTCGTATAACAGCTTCCGCCAGAATAATCTTAATCGTCAACAAGTTCTTTATGTTGGTGCAAATGACGGTATGCTCCATGCCTTTGATGCAGCAACTGGTAACGAAATATTTGCCTTTATTCCAGCTAGCGTCTACAGCAATTTATCGCAGCTGACCACGCCATCCTATACTCATCACTATTATGTTGATGGCTCCCCAACGGTTATTGATGCATTTATTAATAACCAATGGCGCACCATTTTGGTTGCGGGATTAAATGGTGGTGGGCAAGGAGTCTATGCTTTAGATGTGACCGATCCGAGTCAATTTACCGAAGCCAATGCAGCTACTTTAGTCAAATGGGAATTTACTGATACCAACGATGCAGATTTAGGCTTCACATACAGCCAGCCGGTTATTGTTCGTCTCGCAACGGGTCAATGGGCTGCCATTTTTGGCAACGGTTATAATAATACCGCAGCCGACGGTAAAGCCAGTAGCACCGGTAATGCTGTGCTCTATGTCGTTGATATTGCCACAGGCGCTATTATTAAAAAATTTGATACGGGTGTTGGCATGAGCGCGGATCCGCTCCTGATTGGGCGCCCTAACGGTATGGCGTCTCCCACCGTAGTTGACCGTGATGGCAACAGCATTGCAGATATAGTGTATGTTGGCGATCTATTTGGTAATCTATGGAAAATTGATATTTCAGCAAGCAACGCCAACCAATGGGATTTCAGTTTCAAATCAGGAAACACACCGTTGCCTTTGTTTGTAGCCGCCGACAGCAATGGCAAACGCCAACCCATCACCATCAAACCCTCAATATCAAAGGTCGATGTTAACGCATCAGCATTCCAAATCTATATCGGCACCGGTAAATATCTGGAGGTCAGTGATAAAACAGACACGTCGGTACAATCAATTTATGCGTTGCGTGATGACGGTACATCACCTATTACAGGCCGCGCCCAATTGACCGCACAAACAATATTGTCTGAACAAGGCAATGTGCGGGTTGTCAGTGAAAATATGCCCGCCAACAACGACCGCGGCTGGTACATGGACTTGACTGTCGGTGGCGTAGCAAAAGGAGAGCGTATTATCTCTAATATGCTTTATCTTAATAAAAAAATCATTTTCTCAACCACAACCCCCACCAGTGATCCTTGTGATTTTGGTGGCGTAAGCTGGCTGATGGAGTTAAACGCTTTTACCGGTGCGCGATTAAATTACAATGTATTCGATCTGAATGGTGATAAATTGTTTAATGCCAATGATGCGGTTACCTACAATCAAGGTGGTCAAGATATCCAGGTTCCTGCAAGCGGACTTATGGCAGACGTTGGTCTTATTGCAACACCAGCCGTGCTTAATGCCGGAGATACTGAATACAAATATTTACCAGGTACCAGTGGAGACATTCAGAAAGTTACCGAGAATCCGGGCAGTAATCGCTCAGGCCGCCAATCGTGGCGACAACTACAGTAATTTTGCATCACGACGCAGAATATGCCCTACTCGGAGTGATGCCCGCCCCGTCTGTGACCATGTCGCAATAATTGCTTTTTTAGTCTGTACTTAGGCCTCAACTCTATTACATCATTATAAATTTGGTTATGATGTTGTTAATTAATATTTTATGGTTGATCAATGCGAATTATTGCGCCTTATCTTTTAATACTGTTTGGGTCATCGCTATTGCATGCAACAAGCATTAATATCAAGACCATAACTGACAATGACAAATCAGCGTATCTGCTTGAAGCTGACGCATTGACCGATAAAAAAAAAGCAGAAGCATTACAAAAAAAAATATCAACTCTGGTGCAACAACCTGTCACTATCAGTCACCCGAATGATAAAAGCTCCTACCTGGTTCAAATAGGTCCCGTTAACGATGCAACCACGGCCGATGCGTTACAGAAAAAAATAGAGCCCTTCATAGCACCACCAACCGCTACTCCTGCCATCCCACAACCAACCCCGTTAGTCGATGACCAAGCATCCGAAGAGAAAAAATCGAAGCCAAAATTAGCAGAAAAAATATGGAACTTAAGAAATGCGGATATTCGCGCCGTGATTGCGGAAGTTTCGCGTGTAACCAATAAAAATTTCCTGATTGACCCGCGGGTTCAAGGAAAAATTTCAATTGTTTCCAACACGCCAATGTCTGATAAAGAGCTTTACCAGGTATTTCTCTCCATACTGCAAGTATCCGGCTACAGCGCCATTCCCAGCGGCAGCGTGATAAAAATCGTCCCCAATATTGATGCCAAGACCATGTCCCCTGATTTGCTCAGTCAGATGAGGCACCCCCCGCACGGCGATGATATGATGGTTCAAGTTATCCCTGTGCACTATGTTCCTTCAGAGCAGTTGGTTCCTATTCTACGCCCATTGATGCCACAGTGGAGCAATGTATCTGCATATGGCCCCTCTAATATGCTGATATTATCCGGGCATGCCGATAATATTAAACAATTAGCCCATATTATCAAACAGGTAGATACCTCCTCGGCCAATGGCATTGATATCGTACCGTTAAGACACGCATTAGCCATGGATGTTACTAATACGTTAAAAGACCTGGTGAAATCGCAAGCAGGGGCTGGGGCTCATAATCCAACCACATTGGCAGCCGACGATCGCAATAACTCAATTCTCATCAGCGGCAGTCAAACAGACCGCCTCAGACTGCGCCTACTTATTTCGCAGCTGGATAAACAAGGACCGTATGGTACTAACAGCAATACCCAAGTTATTTATCTAAATTATTTACGGGCCGAAGATTTAGTGCCAATACTTGCAGGCATTGCACAAGCTAATTTCAGCGGCACCGTCGGCACCACCATTGGCACTATCACCAGACCCACACTGGATAGTACAAACCCCGCCTCAAGCATGACCAATGATACGTCCAGCGGTGCCTCCCAATCAACAACCGCTGAGAATCCAGCAGCAACACCAAACACCACGAGCGCCGGTAACCAAACGGAAGGTAGCACGAAACCCACAGTCCAAATTATTGGTGAGCCCAATACCAATTCAATCATTATTAATGCACCAGCAACCCTCATACGCACGCTGAAGTCTGTTATCAGCCAGCTGGATATCAAGCCTGCGCAAATCCTAATAGAGGCGCTAGTCGCTGAAATTAATGAAGATGATTTTAACGAGTTAGGTATTGAATGGGGTAGTGTCGGGCAAGATAAGTCATCCAATTCGCCGTTTAGAGCGGGTTTTGCCATTGTTAATTCCAAAACCTCGATTGATCAGTTTCAGGCGCAAATTTACGCCCTGTCGCGGCAACACCGAGCCAATATTTTATCCACACCATCTGTTGTCGTGCTAGACAACCGCCAGGCTAAAATTCTTATTGGTAAGCAAGTCTCGGTTGCCAATTCATCGTACCCGGGAAATAATCAAGGTGCCGGGGTAGTCAACCCATACACTACCTTTAACCGCGTCAACGTTGCTTTACATTTATACGTCAGACCGCAAATTACGCGCGGCAAGGGGATTCAAATGCAAATTGATCAGGGTAACGATAGCATTGACCCCTCAAGTGTACTTGATGCATCAACCAATCCGACCTTCAATGTCAGTGCGATTGTCACCTCTGTTCACGTTGAAAGTGGCGATATTGTTGTCTTGGGCGGACTGACAAAAGACGGTCTGAGTAATGACGATACCAAATTACCTATCCTGGGCGATATCCCGGGCTTTGGCCGATTATTCCAACACAACAGTACCAATCGCGAAAAAAAGGTGTTGATGGTCTTTATTCGTCCGCAGATTTTAAGAAGCGAACGCGATGCGTTACAAGTCACCGGCAGCAAATATACCGATATACGTGACTACCAATTAGAGTTGTTGCGAGAGCAAGACTATGATGAACGCAATAAAGAAATATTGCTGCCACCGCTGCACGAAGAAGCCTTGCCAAAACCATTCTGCCATCTTCCGGCTCAACCTGTTATGGTGACTAAATAATTTATGGAGATAAAGGAACAGCGCATACAGTATCTCTTTGCTAAAAAACACGGCGTCGTTACTGCAGGTATCGACGCTGATGGTATGGCACTTGTTCATCACCTCCCGAATACCCCGTTACAGGTTTTCGCTGAAATCAAACGTATTTTGCAATGTGAGCTGCGTTTACATGAAGTAGACGCAACCGAATATCAACAACATCTGGCCAGTTTTTATCAATCGCAATCGTCAATACTCGATGCAACGGAGGGAGTGGAGGATGATTTTGACCTGGCAAAACTCGCAGGCGACTTACCCGTAAGCGAAGATTTGTTAGACAATCAGGATGATGCCCCTATTATCCGCCTGCTCAATGCCCTGTTTACGCAAGCAATCAAGCAAAAAGCATCCGACATTCACATTGAAACCTATGAAAATCGCGTGCTGGTACGCAATCGCGTTGATGGTGTATTGCAGGAAGTGCTTGAGATACAGCGCGGTATTGCACCGTTGGTTATCTCTCGCGTTAAAGTGATGGCCAAACTGGACATAGCTGAAAAACGCATCCCCCAGGACGGCCGCATTGCACTGCGCATAGGTGGTCATAATATTGACGTACGCGTCTCGACCCTGCCCTCGAATCACGGCGAGCGCATTGTGTTGCGTATTTTGGACAAACAGGCAGCACAGCTGGATTTAGGCTTATTGGGTATGGCAAAGGATACCATGGTGACGATACGCCAGATGATTGCACAACCGCATGGAATATTGTTAGTCACAGGCCCCACTGGCTCAGGTAAAACCACCTCACTTTATGCCATGTTAACCGAGCTAAACCAAGTTAGTCGTAATATTCTCACCATTGAAGACCCAATTGAGTATGATTTGCCTGGCATTGGGCAAACGCAGGTAAACGCCAAAGTACAAATGACCTTCGCTAAAGGCTTGCGCGCTATTTTGCGTCAGGATCCGGATGTAGTAATGATTGGGGAAATCCGCGATCTGGAAACAGCTGAAATTGCGGTACAAGCCAGTCTGACCGGGCATTTGGTGCTCTCTACCCTGCATACCAATAGCGCACTGGGTGCATTGACCCGACTTCATGATATGGGTGTAGAATCATTCCTGCTGTCATCGAGTATTGTTGGCCTGATTGCGCAACGTTTAGTTAGAAAATTATGTCAACACTGCCGTACACCGCATAATTTACGCCTCGATGAGCGGGAATTAATGGGATTGAACGAGAATACAGACACCTCCAGCGTGTTTGAGCCGCAGGGTTGTGAACAATGCAACCAACTGGGCTATCGTGGCCGTACAGGGATTTATGAGCTGATTACCATGGATGAAACACTGCGTGGCATGATCCATCGTAATGAAAGCATTCAAACAATGGAAACGTATATCCGACCCACATCAGCAAGCATCCGTGCCGATGGCTTCAAACGTGTTTTAGCAGGGGATACTTCGCTAGCTGAGATTTTGAGGGTGACGAGTATCTAAACAACTTTTTGAGTTGAACAACCTCTTAACAAAACGCATCAAGCAGAGTGCCTTGATTTAATCCCTTAATATTTCCTAAATTATTTAGAATTATAACTGTACATTCAAAAAGTTGTTGTAGGTTGGTGCTGAGCGGTAGCGAAGCCCAACAAGGGAGCTTCTCGTGCCACAACTGTTGGGCTTCGCTACCGCTCAGCGCCAACCTACAGCAGGAATAAACAATGACCATTGTGTGCAGGAAAACAGGTCAAAACCAAATGGAAATGCATTCTATTGTGCCCAACCTATTAATAATAATTATTGTTTAAAGGATCTTTGAATTTATGAGTTATTTTAATACAGAGATGGAGAATTTTCGGGCTATTTTAACAAGTATACAAAAAAGCAGGATTTTCTCATATATTAGGGTTCCCCCAGGGCAAGATCATGAGTGATGATAAATTATCCTAAACGCCGACGTACTGCGCTTTATGCGCGGTATCCAGAGATCTTGCTAGATTCCTGGCTCCGGCGAACAAGCCGAAGTACGTCAAAATATAGAGCATATGTCATGGAGCACGGCATGATTGTTTGTTTTTTACTCACGCACGCTTTTGCCCTGAGGGTTCCCCCCCCAACTCACCGTACCTGCTAAGACATATGCTCAGCTGGCTGCAATTTTTGCGAATACCCCTACAAGTCAAAGTACAATCGAAATTAAAGAGTCGGACATAAGATCTAAATCCAAGGATGAGCTAGCTAAGCTAGGAAAAGCTTTACCTTTCGTTATGAAAATTGATGTTAAAACCGAACAAGATGAACTTATTGTTAATTCTCCTAAAGGAGATATATTGGAACGCTGCGCTGACCAAGGGATTATGCAAATGTATAAGTCCCTGCATATAGATAGAGAGGATAACTACATTCCTAAAGATCTGGTCGTCATGATGCTTTCTCAGCTCACAGGGGCTGAGCATAATCAGTTGGCATCCTTTATTAGCAAAAGAGAGAGCGATGACAATGATGAGCAAAAAAAATATTGTAGCTCATGTACCATACTCTAACGGCGAGGAAGCACTTTAGTCCTTTACTGATCTTCGAGACGGCGTAAGCGCCTCCTCAGCCCGAACGGATTTCGTGGATAACAACTCTTAACTTAATGGCAGTAGATCTGCGTTTAGACTCGCCGCCAAGTAGTTCCTGTTGGGCCATCTTCTAGCTCGACCCCTTGTGCCAAAAGTGTTTTTCTAATTTCATCAGCCCTCGCCCAATCCTTTTGTTGCCTTGCTTCCAGACGCTGTTCAATCAGAGTGTTAATCGCCTGCATGTCATCATCAGCTAATCCTGACTGTAAAAAAACTTCCGGTGACTCTTGCAGTAAACCTAGTGTAGCACCAAGGTGTTTTAAGGTTGCGGCAAGCTTTGGTGATTTTGTTTTATTTAGTTCGGTGGTCAATTGAAATAATATAGACAAGGCTATCGGCGTGTTGAAGTCGTCATTCATTGCCTCGTTAAACTGCGCCAACCAGTCTTGATCGAGTTCATCCGTCGTAATAGCAACCTCTTTCAGCGACTGGTATAAACGCATCAGCGCTTTACCAGCGTTGACAATAGTCTCTTCGGAATAATTCAATGAACTGCGGTAGTGGCTGCTGAGCAGAAAATAACGAATGACTTCAGGATGATGATTTTTTAATACATCGGCAATGGTGAAAAAATTGCCGGTTGATTTCGACATTTTTTCACCATTGACTTGCAACATGCCTGCATGCAGCCAGTAATTGGCAAACTGTTTACCGGTAGCACCTTCACTTTGTGCGATTTCGTTTTCATGGTGTGGAAATTGCAGATCTAGCCCGCCACCATGAATATCAAACTGCTCACCCAGCTCATCGATTGCCATGGCAGAGCACTCAATATGCCACCCTGGCCTGCCAGCTCCCCAAGGCGATGGCCAGCTTGGCTCATCTGCTTTTGCCATTTTCCATACTACAAAATCAAGTGGCGATCGCTTTCCTGACGCTATCTCAACGCGTGCACCGGCCACCAGCCCATCCAAATCTTTATGTGACAACTTGCCGTAGTCAGCAAAGCGCTCCACTTGATAGCAAACATCACCATTATCACTCACGTAGGCATGGCCTGTTTTAATCAAGCGTTGGGTAAGGCGTATAATTGAATCAACATGGGTCGTCGCTCTTGGCTCTGAATCAGGAGGCAGTATATTTAAAGCGCGTGAATCAGCATCCATCGCGTCGATATAATAGGTGGTTAATTCCTGAATGGATATGCCGCGCTCATTGGCGCGAACAATAATTTTGTCATCAATATCGGTGATGTTGCGGACATAATTCACGGCATAACCTTGTGCACGTAAAAAACGCACGATGACGTCAAAGCAAACCATAGAGCGCGCATGGCCGAGGTGGCAGTGATCATACACTGTGTTTCCACAGACATACATGCCGATTTTGCCAGGCGTAATGGGTATGAAAAGCTCTTTTTTACGTTTCAGTGAATTATAAACGTGTAACATATCGACCTCTTTCTTCACATTATGTTTTCCCTGCTAGTACCGTTTCCATTTAATTTTGACAGGTTGTTGTAGGTTGGTGCTGAGCGGTAGCGAAGCCCAACAAGGGCGCCTCCCGTGCCGCGACTGTTGGGCTTCGCTACCGCTCAGCACCAACCTACAGTACGAATAAATAACGATCATTTTGTACAATACCATATGTCAAAACCAAATCGAAACGGTACTGGAAAAGTGAGCGGTATTTCTAATTTAACACCCCTCATCCGCCCCCGCCTCTGCGGGGGCAAGCTCTGTCAGGCACCTTCTCCCGCAAAGGAGAATGAGTACGAGTTCAAGCAAGTTTTCCCCAGGTATCCTTCAAATCAACCACACGATGAAATGCAGTTACCTGATTATTATCTACTGTATTTACACAGTAATATCCCAATCGTTCAAATTGAAACACCTCATTAAGCGGCTGTGAGGCCAGAGAAGGCTCACAAAGACCGCGCTGCTCTTGCAACGAATCATGATTCAAAAACCGCATAAAATCATCTTCACGGCCGGGGTTTGCATCATGGAATAATCGGTCATATTGATAAACAGTAACCGGATGTGCATGTGCTGCCGATACCCAGTGAATTACCCCTTTCACTTTTCTATCCTCTGGATTTTTGCCTAAAGTGTTCGGATCATATGTGCATCGTAACTCGACCACGTCCCCCTGCTCATTATAAATAACATCCGTGCAACGAACCACATAGGCGTGGCGCAAACGAACTTCAGCGCCAGGAGAAAGACGGAAATATTTTTTAGCAGGCTCTTCCATAAAGTCACTACGCTCAATATAAATCTCACGGCTAAACGGCAGTATCCGACTTGGACCTTGTGGATCCTGCGGCAGATAGGAGGCTCTTAGTTCCTCCACTTGTTGTTCTGGATAATTTTCAATCACAACCTTTAATGGATCCATGACACATAACGCACGCTTGGCGGTAATATTCAACTCATCACGAACACAGGCTTCAAGCAACGTCATGTCAATCACTGAATCGCTGCGTGAAATACCAATCATTTCACAAAATTGGCGAATCGCGGCTGGCGGGTAGCCGCGTTTGCGCATGCCACGCAACGTTGGTAGGCGGGGATCATCCCAACCGTCTACAGCGTTTTGTTCAACCAATTCACGCAATTTACGTTTACTGGTGACCGTATGCGACAAATTCAAGCGTGCAAACTCAGTTTGTACGGGCTTGGCAGGTACCGGCAGGTTATTAATGAGCCAGTCATACAACGGCCGATGATCCTGAAACTCCAGGGTACACAAGGAATGCGTTATTTTTTCCAGTGCATCAGACAACGGGTGAGCGTAATCATACATGGGGTATATACACCAGTCATTGCCTGTGCGTTGGTGAGGCACATGGCGAATGCGGTATAACACTGGATCGCGCATATTCACATTACCGGACTGCATATCAATGCGCGCACGCAACACATGCGTGCCATCAGCAAATTCACCGGCTTTCATGCGTGCAAACATATCCAGACTTTCTTCCATGGAGCGGTTACGATATGGACTGTCACGACCAGGCTCTTGCAATGTTCCACGATGAGCTCGAATTTCTTCCATGCTTAAACTGTCGACATAAGCTAGATTGTTTTTAATCAACAGCACAGCAAAATCATAAAATTCCTGATAGTAATCGGAGGAATGCGTCATTGCGTACCAGCTAAAACCGAGCCAGCGCACGTCGTCAATAATCGCATGCACAAACTCGTCTTCTTCTTTGATGGGATTCGTATCATCAAAACGTAAATAACAACGTCCAGAAAATTCTTGTGCCAGACCAAAATTCAGGCAAATTGATTTCGCATGACCGATGTGTAAATAACCGTTCGGCTCTGGAGGAAAGCGCGTGATCACCTCTTGGTGTTTACCGCTCGCTAATTCCTCAGTAATCAATTGTCTAATAAAATGTGTTCGTTTTTCGCTGCTGTCAGTCATAGTCTGTTTCCATTATTATCCATCGCCTGGCGCATGGCGCTGATTACTTCTGCGCCAGCTTTGAGTATATCGTTTTGATTGAGATAAGCTTGTAATACGTGTTCGATCAGAGCCGCACCCACTATCACACCATCGGCAAATTCAGCCACACTAGCCGCCATCGCGGGTGTTTTAATGCCAAATCCAACGAGTAGCGGCAAATCAGTTTGTGTCTTGCGTAATTGATAGTGCATTTTTACTGAACTCAAATCAATCGAGCTCGCTCCAGTCACCCCTTTTAGCGACACGTAGTAAAGATAACCGCGACCATAATTTTCAATCAGTTTCATTCGGGCATCAGTCGTTGTCGGTGAACACAAGTATATACTGTGTAAACCCGCCGCTTGCCAGATTGGGGCGATATCATGGCTTTCTTCTGGCGGCAAATCAACAATGATGGTGCCGTCAACGCCTGCAAGCTGTGCTTGTTTGGCAAATTCGTGATAACCGTACTGCTCAATAGGGTTAAGGTATCCCATCAAGATCACGGGGGTCATACTATCCCGTTCACGAAATTGTTTCACTATTGCCAAGACATCATCCGTAGTCACATGATAAGCCAGTGCACGCTCCATTGCTGCTTGAATCACCGGACCTTCTGCCATCGGATCAGAAAATGGGATGCCTAGCTCCACTATATCAGCACCGGCATCGACCAATGCGTGCATTAAGCCCACAGTCATGCCAGGCTCGGGATCACCGGCGGTGATATAGGGGCTTAGTATTTTTCTACCACTTTCATGCGCATTCGCAAGTGTTTGATCGATTCGATTCATAACAATGTTATCCCGTCCAGATTCGCCACCGTATGAATATCCTTATCGCCCCGCCCCGATAAATTAACAACAACTTGTTTTTCACTATCCATCGTCTTTGCCAACTCCATGGCATAAGCCACCGCATGACTCGACTCAAGCGCGGGAATTATACCTTCAACCCGTGACAAGATATGAAATGCCGCCAGTGCTTCATCATCATTGATAGCCACATACTGCACACGGCCAATGTCTTTAAGATAGGCATGCTCAGGCCCCACCCCAGGGTAATCAAGGCCTGCGGAAATGGAATGGGTATCGATAATTTGCCCCTGTTCATCACAAAGCAAATAAGTTCGATTGCCATGCAATACCCCAGGCTTGCCACCGAGTAACGATGCCGCATGCTGACCTGTTTCAATCCCCTTGCCACCTGCTTCAACACCATACATCTTGACCGTATCATCTTGCAAAAAAGGGTAGAACAAGCCTATAGCATTAGAGCCGCCACCGACACAAGCGACCAGTGCATCGGGTAATCGCCCTGTTTTTTCCAACGATTGCTGACGCGCTTCCCGACCGATAACCGATTGAAAATCACGAACCATTTGCGGATAGGGATGCGGACCTGCGGCGGTACCAATGATGTAAAAAGTATCATCCACATGAGCCACCCAATCACGCATCGCTTCGTTTAAGGCATCTTTCAATGTTTTTGAACCGGCATTGACTGGGACTACCTGTGCACCCAATAATTTCATACGATAGACGTTACTGGCCTGGCGCTTGATATCCTCAGATCCCATGTAAACCACACACTCAAGGCCTAATTTGGCGGCCACAGTAGCCGAAGCCACCCCGTGTTGCCCCGCACCGGTTTCAGCAATAATGCGCTTTTTCCCCATACGCTTGGCCAACAGCGCCTGACCTATGGCATTATTAATTTTATGCGCGCCGGTGTGATTTAAATCTTCACGCTTTAAATAAATTTTCGCGCCACCAGCGTGGGCACTAAGGCGCTCAGCATAATACAAAGGTGTCGCGCGTCCCACATACTCATGCAGCTCGGTAGAAAATTCTGCCAAAAAATCCGGATCGTCGCGATATTGTTGATAAACGGCTTGCAACTGCTCTAAAGCCGCCATCAGCGTATCCGCAACAAATACGCCTCCATAGGGACCAAAATGCCCGTGCTCATCAGGAAGTTCTTTCGCGCTCATCCGTTCCCCCATAATGCATTAACAAACTGATTCATTTTAACCCGATCTTTTATACCCGGTAAGACCTCTACCCCGCTGCACACATCAACAGCATAAGGCGAACACGCTTTAACCGCCTCCACGACATTGCCAGCATCAAGGCCTCCCGCGAGAATTATCGGCACTGAAACCTGCAACGGCACCACACGCCAGTCAAACGGTTTGCCACTGCCGCCGCGATGCGTTGTTGATGGCGTATCAAGCAGTATTGCAGCAGCCTTTTGATGATCGTTTATGATTTTTTCAATACATTGCGTGGATTCGGCATGCATTGCCTTAATATAGGGACGGGCAAATTGTGCACAAAATTCAGCTGATTCATCACCATGAAACTGCAGCGTGTTAATAGGCAATTTATTAATGACCTGTTGCACAAAAGAGGCTTGTGGATTAACAAATACGGCTACCGTATCAACAGATAAAGGCAGATTTTGCAACAGTGTTTTTGCAGCCTCTACCGTCACGCTGCGCGCACTGGGCGCGTAAAAAATCACGCCAATGACATCCACACCAAGCGCCAACGCATGTGCAATATCCTCAGCACGGGTCATGCCGCACATTTTAATGCGTGTGCGCTCAGTCAATCAGGCCCCCAGAAGAAATAGCGGTCCGTTTGTGCCGTTGATCACATTAAACTCTTGTGGATAAACAACCTCAACCAGATATAGACCATAAGGCGGTGCCGTTTCGGCGCCAAGCCTTCTGTCTTTTGCGAGCAGTACTTCTTTGACCCATGCAGCGGGTTTGCGTCCTGAACCCACAGCAATCAACACGCCAGCAACATTTCTAACCATGTGGTGTAAAAACGCATTCGCGGTGATATCAATAATCACCAGATCCCCTTTGCGCGTCACCTGCACCCCGTGGACATTACGCATCGGCGTTTTTGACTGACATTCAACAGAGCGAAACGAGGTAAAATCCTGCTCGCCGAGTAGATGTTGACTGGCTTCATGCATCAATCGATGATCAAGCTGACGATATTGCCAGGTCACGTTGCTACGCAACAGGCTAGGGCGAATGGGCGCATTGTAGATAACATAGCGGTAGCGTCTTGATAATGCGGAATAACGGGCATGAAAATGCTCAGGCATTTCCCGACCCCATTTCACACAAACGTCTTTAGACAAATAGGAATTAGCACCATGTATCCATGCTCGGATGGTACGCTCTTTTTCGCAATCAAAATGAATAATCTGGTGTGTGGCATGCACGCCGGTATCGGTTCTGCCGGCACAGACAATGCTTATTTCATGATCGGCAACACTACTCAGCGCTCGTTCCAAGCCCTGTTGAACCGTACGCAAGCCGGCTTGCGCTTGCCAACCGTGGTATTGGCTACCATCGTATTCAACCATCAAGGCAATACGCATTCGCAATTCCCGCTAAAATCAGCCAATGTATAACACCATGCGCTGTTTGTCTAGGAATTAACGGCACACAACCATGATGATAGAAGCGGTAATACTAGCCCACATGCTAAATGTGAGAGATACGCCTGCCTGGAGAAAGTTTTCTGAGCTTGTGTCCTAAACAACACGTAACAAATGATGACGAATACATACTGCAGGTGTATTGATCTGAAAGCATTTTGGTGTATGAGCAACCTATTGATTGTCTAATTTATCCAGCAACTGTTTGGCTTCTTGCTGTTGAGCTTCATCACCGTGTACCAGCACTTCCTGCAGTGATTGTTTCGCGGACTCGATATCACCCATGCTCTGGTATGTTTTCGCCAAGTCTAGCAGGGTAGTCAAAGCGCGCTTGCTCTTAACGGGTTGTTCAACCGCCGTTGAGGGGGTTGTTGTAGCTGGGACATAATCTAATCCGTGTTCGTCTGTTTCCTCTTTTTCTTCAGTCAAGAGTGGTGTTTCCTCTTTGTGTATAGAGGTAACGGACAAGTCTTCCCCTAATTCAAACTCCAGGACGTGATCATCAGTTGATTCGATAACAGCCTCATGCCCTTCTTCTGCCATTTCTTCCTTCAACTCAACTTCAGTTGCAGGTGGAACCTCAGGTTCTAATTGAAAATCCAACCGTTCATTCGTTTCAGAAGGCATTTCCACCACGACTTCAGGTATAAGCTCTTCTGTAAATTTTGCGGGCTCAACAACAGGTAGCTCTTCTTGATGTTCTGGTACAACTGCATTTGGCTCCTCAACTTCAAGTACAACGGGAGCTACTGTTTGCGATTCCTCGACTACCCTTTCCTCGATTGGCTGCGGCGGTATGATGATATTGGTTTCAGTGATCGCTTGAGCAACCGCCTGTTCTGTCTCAGTTAGCCTCCAAAAGCGCCAGTAGGCATATCCACCACCCGCTGCTGCCAGCATGAAGAGTAATAACCATAGAAAAACATTACCTGTATCTGACTCAGGAGCCACGCCACTCGCCTGCCCCGCCAGCCCTTGCCGCTTGCTGATCAATAAAATTTGTTGCTGTAACTGCTTGATCTCTTGCTGGCGCTTTGTAAGTTGCTGTTGCAAGCGCTTATTCATTTCCTGCAATAATCGCAATTGATCATTCAGCACTGTATTCGTTTCACGAACGGATTCAATCGCGGTTGTCGCAATATCAATTTCAGCTTTCATCTGTTTTGCAATCACCTGCTGATCGGTGGTTTTTGCACCCGTTGCTGCAGGTGCTGTATCGTCACCTGCTGTAAGCAACGATGACAGCTTAGGCAACAGTGACGGAATTGGCGCATCCGTGACAGAGATAGATTTTGACAATACTGGCACGGCAGGCAATTGCGAGATCATCTCATCATCAGCAACCAGCGGCTCAATAGTGTAAGGCGGTGCCAAAACATGCTTGATAGGCTGTTTTTCCCGCCAGGCGGTATCTTGGGCGAGCACTTCCAGTCTAGCTTTTTCAGCAGGAACAGACCTTATCGTCGCACTATCCGGAATTTTTAACGAACTACCCACCTTCATACCATTTAAATTACCGTCAACAAATGCCTCTGTATTCGTGCCGAGAATAGCAAGAATGACCTGCTGCAAAATAACATCCGAAGTTTTATAGCGTTGGGCTACCTGCCAGATAGTTTCATTGGCCATCGTCGGGCCATAAGACGCCTCCCCACGCTGTTCCTCGACAACTTGAGATTCTGCATTAATCTGACTACTGTTTGCTCTCTCATCCCCAGCAGATTCTTTAACAGCATGGTTACTCGTTTGTTTTTTTACTCTCGTCAATTGATATTCTGGCGGATCAAGTAAAATGGTATAAGCGCGATAAACCTGTCCATTTACCCAACCGAGATCCACCAGCATTTGCAAATAGGGTTCATCCATTCGTTCAATGGAGCGTACTTTGATAATGGGTTTTCCTGTCGCTGTTTTATCGACAGTAAATACCAGCAAATCTAACGCATAAGCCCGCTCAAGATTCAGGCGCTCAAAGTCCTCAGCCGAAGCCAAATTTACTTTAATGAGTGATAGCGGTGTATCGCCAACATCAAGCAGTTCAATTTCAGCGTCGAATGGTTGGTTAAGCGAAGAATGCACAGATATATCACCTAAACCCATGGCGTAGGCGGAAAGTGAAATAGATAGCGAAAATAAAACAGTGTATAGAATGATTTTTTTCAATCACCGCTCCCTGTGCATAAACAGCTACCTAGCTAATCCCTTAGCGTAAATATCATTATATCCTCTATGATTCAATAAAATGCAATGAAAGTGAAGAAATTTCTGATTACTCATTCAAAAATAACACATAATCGTTCTACCTGTCGATTATCTGTTAATGATTGCATACAGGATGCTGATATTTCATAATCCCTGCTAATCAGGAAATTACTATTGCCAGCCGTCATGATGCTGGATTGCAAACGAGACACAAAGATGACCGCATCGATCATAGATGGCAAACAACCCGCCGCTCAAATTCGCAGTAACATTGCGCAGCAAGTCAACGATCGCTGCCAACAAGGACAGCGCCCCCCCGGGCTTGCGGTCATCCTCTTGGGCCACGATCACGCCTCTACAGTCTATGTGACCAACAAACGCAAGGCCTGCCTTGAAGTAGGTTTTAAGTCGTACGCTTACGATCTTCCTATACAAACCACAGAGCAAGAACTGGTATCGCTCATTGATCAATTAAATGAATCCGAATACATCGATGGTATTCTGGTTCAACTACCCTTGCCCGTTCACATCAATACCGCAACAATCATAGAGCGCATCAAGCCCGGCAAAGATGTGGATGGGTTTCACCCATACAATCTTGGCAGGCTGGCACAAGGCAATCCCTTGCTCAGGCCGTGCACGCCTTATGGCATCATCAAGCTACTGAATTATTATCAACTTCCGCTGGCTGGCAAAAATGCGGTGGTGGTCGGTGCCTCAAACATCGTCGGCCGCCCCATGGCTCTGGAGTTGCTCATGGCAAAAGCAACCGTTACTGTTTGCCACAGTGCAACCCAAAATCTGCAAGATCATATTCGTATGGCTGATATCGTGATAATTGCCGTCGGTCAAATCGACGTTATTCCCACCCATTGGCTGCAGGAGCAGCAAATCATTGTTGATGTTGGTATTCATCGTAAAGCCGACGGCACGCTTCGAGGTGATGTAGATTTTAAGCGAGCTAAAGACATCGTTACATGGATAACGCCTGTCCCCGGCGGTGTAGGCCCGATGACCATCAGTACCCTGCTTGACAATACTTGGGCGGCAGCATTATCAAACTTAACTCAAAAAACAGATTGATTACAGCGGATCGAACTGTACCTTTAATTCTTCCCAAAACAATCTGTCATGCTAATTATATGCTATATAAATATAATGTAATTTATATAGGAAATAGCTTATGTCAAGCACGGAATCAATTGATAACAAGCTTTTACTTGAAGGAAACGCGCTCTTTTCAGGTGTCTCTGAGAGAGATTTGAGTCTTATTCTCTCGCTAGCTGAAGAGCGTGTCTTTTCAGCGCAGGAATTTATCATTCATGAAAGTGAGCCAGGTGAGGATGAATTTTATCTGATTAAATCAGGTGAGGTTGAAATTTTAAAAACCGCTTCCGATACGGATAAAGATAAGTTCTACCGCATCACCACGCTTTCCGCCGGAGAAACCATCGGCGAAATTGCTCTTTTAGAAAATATCGCACGTACTGCATCAGCTCGTGCACTGACTGAAACGACAGTATTAATACTGCCCATTAAAAAACTTCGTGAGTTATCTAGCCACCAGGAAAATTATAGTAAGATCCTCAATGAGCTAAAAGCATTACAAACCTCTTTAACTGAAGCGCCAACTTACGCGAAGATAGCTTTGAATCTTGCCAAAGGGTTAAGTGAACGGTTGAATAATACAAACTTTGTCACAGCTGAAGCGTTAAAACACGAGCTGGAGTTGTCGCAATTACAAGTAACGACTGGACGATTTTTGATTTTAATTATCAGCGCAATGGTTACTTATGCCTATTTGCTAACCGCGACATCCTCGTTGAGAAAAATTTTACCTTCCACATCATTTATCACCATACCAAATATGATTTTTTTTACCGTCCTCATTATTTACTTTATGAGAACCACAGGATACCCAGCGAGTTTTTTTGGACTCACGTTAAATAACTGGCGCAAATCAGCTATTGAGGCCATCCTGTGGTCTATTCCTGTGATGGCAGTAATTGTTCTAATAAAATGGTTTTTAATCCATTTTTGTAACTACAATCTCCCTTTGATTCAAGGTCCTGGAGTTGCATTTCATGGCTTAAATCCGTTGATGATTACCATTCTTGTTGTTGCCTATTTGGTATTAACTCCCATTCAAGAACTGCTCGTCAGAGGGGCCATACAAGGTTCATTACAGCGTTTCTTGTCTGGAGAACACCATGTTGCGGCAGCGATCTTTGTGTCTAATCTTATTTTTGGGATGTGTCACCTACATATGTCTTTAACCGTGGGCCTGGTAGTGTTTGTATTCGGTATTTTTTGGGGTTGGATGTATGCCCGCCAAGGAAACTTAATTGGTGTCTCAATATCTCACTTGCTTATTGGAGGCTGGGGCTTCTTTTTTGTGGGTGTCGAAAATATTCTGATTCGGTGACTAGCGACTGTTGCTGTCATATTTGTGCAATTTAAAAAAAATTTAAATTTTATGCCCAGTTATTCCTAGTGCGGCAAAGGTTTTATTATTAGCTAACACACACACAAATACAAAATGAACTTAATTTGCACTTGTTTTTTATATTTTGTACTAAACTTGTTAATGAAGGAGTAACATACAAGAGGACTTGAATCATGAATAAAACAGTTATGTCATTAACATTTTTAGGACTGACAACACTGACTATGGGTGGATGCACCACGACCGAAGTGGGAACCGCCACCGGCGCTGCAGCTGGAGCAGGTATAGGTTATGCAGTCAGCGGCGGCAGTGCGTTAGGTTCCGTCATTGGTGCCGGCGCCGGGGCCTTAGTTGGCAACCAGATAGGCCAATCACAAGAACGTCGCTATTACCGCCATGGGCGCTATTATCGTTATTGATGAACCGCGTGCTAGCGTTAGTTAATCTAATTATCCTGGGTGCAGCAAAATGCTCCCCAGGATAATTTTTTTAAGGTGGACATGCGATGGCGGATACCATGAACGTCATTACAACATCGCGAAAAATTAGTTGATGGTAGTCAGTCATGGCTGGTTTATGGAGTAATAAAAAATCATGAAAGAATCAGACGTAATAAAAAACGCATATGCGATGCCGATATCTTCGCCTAGTTATCCACCAGGACCATACCGTTTTATCAACCGTGAGTATTTAATTATCACGTATGAAACCGATATGGATATACTGCGCTCGGTCGTTCCAGCACCATTAGAAGTCACCGAACCCCTGGTAAAATTTGAGTTTATTCGCATGCCCGATTCCAGTGGCTTTGGCGATTACACCGAGTCAGGACAAGTAATACCAGTGCGTTTCAAAGGGATGACAGGTGGCTATTCGCACGCCATGTATCTAGACGATCAACCGCCTATTGCCGGAGGTCGTGAAATATGGGGATTCCCTAAAAAATTTGCCCAACCTCGTCTTTGTGTTGAAAAAGAAACATTACTCGGTGTGCTTGATTATGGTAGTTGTCGAATTGCCACAGCAACCATGGGTTATAAATACCAGACTTTGGATCTTAAAAAAATTACGCACTCAATGGGAGAGCGTAATTTTTTGTTAAAAATTATTCCCCATGTGGATGGCAGTGTACGGATTTGTGAGCTGGTGGAGTATCAATTGACTGATATTCAGGTCAAGGGCGCCTGGCAAGGACCAGCACAGCTTGAGTTGTTTCATCACGCCATGGCGCCAGTAGCGCAATTACCGGTGAAACGGATAGTCAGTGCTGTGCATATTAAATCTGATCTTACCCTGCCTTATGGACGGGTAGTCCATGATTATCTTGCATGAAATCCAGTGCTGTTTCCATAATGATCATTGTTTTTCGAACCGTAGGTTGGTGCTGAGCGTTAGCGAAGCCCAACAATCGTGGCACGGGAAATTCCCTTGTTGGGCTTCGCTAACGCTCAGCACCAACCTACAACAACCTATCTACTAGCCTGGGATTCTCAGGCATAACTTCTGAGTCCTGTGTCGGTTTGCTCGCTGAAAAAAATGACCACCCCGGCGTTAAACGACGTAATTCTGCATTAATAATTACATTAATTTCCACTTTAGTCGCCGTTCCACCAAATAAGCCGCGCAAAACACGCACAATCCAAAGTTGGCTGCGTAGCTGGCGAATAAATTGCAACTCAGGCGCTGGTGGTCTGTCGCCTGCGCCATTCAAATCAGCCTTTAATTCCCGCATTATTTGTTCTAATTGAGGGTTTTTTTGATGGCTATTAACAAATTGACGCACACTAGTTACCGCTAATTCTTTTTGCATCTTAAGGCTATAGCGGTGATCCTCACCTATATCGCGCAGCACCTCTTTTAATTCGACCGAGGTTTTGGCCTGTCCTGCACGCGATGGATAAGCTGCATCAAACGTATAATGCTCAGGATTGAACTTAAATGTAGCGTTAAGATTTTGATAAGTTTCTGTTTTTGTAACACCTTCATGCAATAAATGCTTCATGGTATTCACAATATTGGCACGTATATCAGAATTTTCAGTCTGATGTTTAGACGCCATCTCAGCGGCCACATCCAATGGTGTTTGCCCCTGTGCATTGGCTTGGTTTGCAAAATGTCCATACCACTGCATTGTTTCGTGATAACGATAGTCCTGCAGACGAATAGCTGCATGTAGTGGGGTATCTTTTTCACTAAAACTATTTGATTCGCACAAACCGCGATAGCGCGCCATGGTTGTCTCAATCTCATTCGACAAGGACTCAACCTCATCTGGTGCAGTATCATTTACAATGCCTTGTACCAAGTCGTGTGTAGCATTTTTATCGAGTGAGCTGATGAACTCACGAAATGCAGGGATGGTAAACAATACTGCGCGTAATTTTGCCTGGCGCGCCACCACCGATTGGGTAATCAATGCCATTCTTGCACGTTCCTCAGGCGTTTGATCATCGAGGTGTTTGTTCAATGATTGGCTAATCAATACTGGAGGAATGAGTATGTGTTTATAAAATGCCTGCCATTTGTATTTACAAAACTCCGGTGACGATGCAAGGCTTGCAAACGCTTCGGTTTCAGATTTTTCGGTATAGGCGACACGGTAGTTAAAATCAAATAGATGCCGCACTGTGGGCCAATAATAATTTTGCGAATCCGTCAGTTTTGGAAACTCGATCAAATCTCGTGCGGTGACCTGAAAAGCATCCGAGCCATGAAACCAATTCAAAAAACGCGTGTTACAACGCGACATCACGCTGTCTGCCAACATTAAATCATGATCAATTTTAAAAAAGACAACATGAGGTTTTTCATTTTTATGCACCACATAAAAGCCCAAGTTTCCTTTATGTAGATCATCTTCCTCAAGCGAATAGGAGGTCGCTAACACATTGGCGAGGGATGCCATATCCAGGGTAATCTCACCACGTTGTTCGACGCGACGAAGCGTTGCAAAAAAACCGGGATAAAATTCATTGAAAAAATAAAACGGGATATTTTCGGTTTTATCGGCAGTAAACAAAGCCAACTCAAAGACACCCTTGTTATCATTATGCTGCCGCTTATAAAAAGCCTCGTTGAGGCCTTCACGACGAGCAATCGCATAAGCTACATGTTCACAAGCCAATCCACTGACCGTTCCCTGTTGATTTTTAACTAATGTTTGTCTGGGGGCTAAATCGGTGGGCAAAAATAAACGCGCCAACTCCCCAAACGCTGCTTCAAAACGAGTTAAATCAGTATTATTATTTTTGTTTTCTTTGTAGATAATGCGCGTCGCTTGATCACAAGCTTTGTAGATGGCTTTCACATGCACCACATGACCAGACTGGTTGCGCTTACCACCTAAATCAATATTTTGCAGATTGTAAAAGAATGACATAACTCAACCAACAATATAGATGTGGTCATTATTATACCACAATGACCTCCGGAAGTTAATTTTGAAAGAAAAGAGGATATATTGTAATGAACTGATGTGAAGCCTACCGTGTTTGACAAAAATCGGTGTGCACGTAACACCATTATCAGTAAATCATAGCTACAGGTTGATCCTTTTAAATAAAAATATTTTTACGCTTAAATTGATTCAATGTTCTATTGCACTTCAAACAAAAACACGAAATATTTTAAATTCAAGACTGTTATTTAATTATTTTTTTGATATCATTGACGACCTCGTATTATATATTATTGCCACAATCCACTTGTGGATATTTTTTTCTACAACCCGCCAATATTTGTTGACAAATAAAATTAAAATCTGAAAAACCAATAGAAATAAGGCCTGCAGGCACTTTGTTATTTAATAGTCCCGTGATAGTTATCCACAATTTCTGTGGATAACTCTGTGCACACAATATTAAAAGCCTTAAATAATAACTGTATTGATGGGTTGCTTAGAGATTCTCCAAGTCCTGAATCAAGACGGTCCTTATAATCAGTCGTCAACAAGGATTACAAACCAATTTCCAGTTAATTTATGGCACGAGAGCATTAGCTAATGCTATTTTAAATAGACTTCTCCATCGCGGACATGGACCGGATAAATGGAAAATAAATGCTTAAAATACACGCTAAAAAATTAGCCGGGGAGAAAGATTAATTCTATACTGAAAAACAAGTGTCACTTCGAAGTGAGCACCATCGTTCAGAATCATTAATCAACATCATCAAAATATACACATTATTCATATAACCAATAGTAACTATGGAGATCAACTGTTATGTATAGTTTCAAGGTTAAACGACATGACTCATTTAAAAATGTTGTCACTGAGGTAACAGCCGCATTAAAAACGGAAGGATTTGGAATCTTGACTGAAATTGACGTTCAGGCAACATTCAAACAGAAATTGAACATTGAAAGAAAACCATATCTGATTCTGGGCGCATGTAATCCTCAATTAGCACATCGAGCATTAGAAATAGAGCCGGATCTAGGGTTGTTGTTACCTTGTAATGTTGTTATTAGTGAAGAAAATGATGGTAGTGTGCTGGTTTCTTTCATGGATCCGCTTGCTGTCTTGGGTATTGTTAACAAACCGGAAATATTAGAAATAGCTCAGGACGCTTATGATCGGTTAAAGCGTATTCAAGCACAATTAAGTTAGGTTACTTTCAATAATAACCAGGGGGCAATTCCCTGGTTAACAAGATCATAAGACGTTAATCATGACCTTAGCAACATAACTATTTGCGCTATTCCCAATATTTCATCAGCAACTAAAATTTATCAAATTCGTTTCGTTGTATAGTTAGATCAGAATCACTGTCGATTTTTCCTTCCTCTGACAAACGAATCTTTAAACCCACATTGTTTTTGGAGTCAGCATAAGCAATGGCATTTTCCTGACTTATTTTGCCGGCTTTGTACAAATGAAACAAAGCCTGATCAAATGTCTGCATCCCCAGCTCAACGGATCGTCCCATAACTTCCTTTATTTCATCAATTTTTCCCTGGACAATCAGATCGGAAATATACGGCGTGACAACCAGTACCTCTACTGCAGGCACCCTTTTCGCTTCCAAACCCGGAATCAAACGTAGTGAAATAATTGCACGCAAATTCAAAGACAAGTCGAGAAGCAATTGTTGTTTCGCTTCTTCAGGAAAAAAATTGATGATTCTGTCCATGGTTTGATTGGCATTATTAGCATGCAGTGTCGACAAGCATAAATGCCCGGTTTCCGCATAAGCTATAGCATGTTTCATCGTGCTGCGATCACGAATTTCACCAATAAGAATCACATCAGGGGCTTCACGCATGGCGTTTTCTAACGCATTGTCATAGGTGTGCGTATCAATCCCTACTTCGCGCTGATCAACCACTGATTTTTTATGGTGATGTAAATATTCAACAGGATCTTCAATACTTAAAATATGCCCACTAAAATTGCTATTACGATAATCAATCATCGACGCCAGGGCCGTTGACTTACCTGAACCAGTCGAACCCACTATTAGAACCAGACCACGTTTTTCCATGATAACCTTACTTAAAATCGGTGGTAAATTCAGCTCATCAAGGGAAGGAATTATCCCTTTGATATAGCGGACAACCATGGCTACCTCACCGCGCTGCCGAAACAAATTGATGCGATAACGGCCTATACCTTCAACCGAAATAGCCAGGTTCAATTCCATGGTCGCCTCGAACTCTTTGCGTTGTGTATCATTCATGATTGAAGACGATATTTCTATCATTTGTTGTGAGCTGAGCGGCTTCTCTCCCACTGCAGACGTCTCGCCTTCCACTTTCATGTGCGGCGGAGTGCCAACGCTAAAAAACAGATCTGAAGCCCCGCGATCGGCCATTAATTTAAAAAAAGGGATAACGTCCATAGTGTGTTTCCATCGACTATTACTATAAATTAAGTGTAGATAGTATTTACCAATTAACAAACCAGTTAGCGGACTCGAGTGTATACAACATCGGTTTTGTTTCTCTGCCTCAGAACCACTACCCAACACTTTTTACCGATTTCACGCCAGGTTATTTATTCTATTTATACTTGGTTATCCTGGCTTACAGCTTTATACTTGCTGGCATATAGTTAGCTATTATTATGGCTGAACTAGCCATTTTGTTACGTAGTCATGTAGTTTATTAAATAATCCGCATCAGCAAACACAGCCATACATAACTCGGATTAAATGACATCGTAATTGGGTGAATGCAGGTTACATTACCTACCACTACTCAGGCGTACAATCCTTGATTAATAACATTTTAAATAACAGAGCAGCACTATTTGCCCAAATGAATAGCGGCGCTATTGTGGTCACGCCCAATAATCGATTAAGCAATCAGCTTTTACGCGACTTTTTCTACGCGACAAACTCGGACACTTCCAGCGTAAAAGATAAACCCCATTGCCTACCCTATCAAGCTTTCTTGCATTGGCTGTTTAAACAGATACGCCATCAGCATGCGCACGTTTCCCATCCAAATATTCTTACTCAGCAACAACAATGCCATCTATGGCGACAAATCCTGAAACACCAGGCCGACAACACTGTGCCTGAAGGTCTTTTGCAAGGCGTACGTGATGCGTGGGCCCGTTGCCAACTTTGGCAAATTGCCATTGATGATCCCGCTTTTTCACAAAATCCACAAACGAGGCAGTTTCAACAATGGCAACAGCAATTCCAAAATCAATTAGACGAACTGCAAGCAATCACGGAAGAACAGCTGGCTAATTACGTGCAGCAATTTCCCGACGGATTTAATTTTCCCACTATTATCTGGGCATGCTTCGACGATTACACCCCACAGCAACATGCACTGCAAAAAGCCATAGAAAACCAGGGTTGCCAGCAGTATCACTATGATCTGGCTGTTAAACCAATAACAACACAGCAATTTGCAGCAAAAGACACTCAAGATGAAACCCTGCAGATGATCCATTGGCTTAAACAACGGCTTGCCGCAGGGGAGCCGCGAATTGGCGTCGTTGTGCCTGATCTGCAAAACCAATCGACTCGTTTACAACGTCAGTTACAGCGGCATATACCCAAGCCACAATTCAGCATATCACTGGGCGGTGCGCTCGCTGATTACCCACTTGTAACTCATGCGCTATGCCTTCTTGGCCTGCATGGGAAAACGATAAGCAATCATCATGCTCGCCTCTTGCTGCTCTCACCCTATCTGGCCGGCGCTAAAACTGAGCTGGTAGTGCGCGCACAGCTCATGCAAGACTGTAAATTACTGCAAGAAGCCATCATTCCACTGCCCGCCCTGATTAAAGAGTGCAGCCGCGTCGCACCCATATTTTCCGACTTACTTAAGAAATTAATCGCCTATCCACAGCGAGCAACGCCCTATGAATGGATAACCCATTTCAAAACGAGGCTACATCATTTTGGTTTTCCCGGAGAGTACCCGCTTCAGTCTTCAGCCTATCAATATTTTCAACGGCTAATTGGTGTGTTGGATGAGTTACTGCCCTTGGCCGTGCTCACCCCGTTAATGCGTGAAGACGAGGCATTGGAGGCATTGTCCCACTTGACAAAAACCACTATTTTTCAAATACGCAAAGCAGCGACGCCAATTCAGGTTTTAGGACTTCTGGAAGCTTCAGGCTGCACATTTGATAGCGTGTGGATTTGCGGCCTGACCGATCAATGTTTACCGCAGAAAACCAGTTTGTCAGCCTTTATCCCGGCCTCCCTACAACGCGATAAACGAATGCCGCATGCTATTCCGGCGCGCGAATTGCAATTTGCGCGGCAAATGTTGCAACGTTTACAACATGGTAGTGGACATAGTGTTTTTAGTTATCCGCGCATGGTTGGCGATATACCAAATATGCCTAGCCCACTTATTGCGAACTTACCCTTGCTAGACCGTGATTACCAACAGCCTGCCACTGTTTTTGCATTAATTAACGTTGAAGAGGCCTACGATGTAGCTTTCACTGCCTCTGAAACAATCTCAGGTGGTACTGCGATCCTAGCCAATCAAGCCAAGTGCCCGTTTCGTGCATTCGCCGCACATCGCTTGCATGCGAAATCCAGCCCGAAAATTTCCACAGGCCCCGATGCCAGTGAGCGGGGGCAAATCATCCATAAGGTCATGGATATTTTATGGCGGCGCATTGGCAGTCAACCCAATCTGTTAGCCATGAGCCATGAGCAACTGGATGAACTTATTGAGCAGGCTATATTGGATGCCCTGGCCCCCTTTGTGCAACTGCGTAATTACTCTTTTTCGTCGCTGGTACAAGAAGTGGAGTTATCTCGTCTCAAGTATCTAGTCCATGCCTGCCTTGAATGGGATAAACAACGCACACCATTCGTGGTCGAAGCAGTCGAGCAAGCATTTACCATTAATTTGGCCGGAATTGATTTTAAGGTACGTGTCGACAGACTGGACCGCGTCGGCAATAACAAGTGGGTCATCGATTATAAAAGTCGCTTGCCCACCAGCAAGCCCTGGTATGAGGAGCGTCCGGAAGAGCCGCAATTATTACTTTACGCTCTGCTGGATGAAACCATCAACGTCTTACTGTTTTTACAATTACGAGCGGGTCATCTCGTATGTAGCGGTATCAGTGAGGACGAATTACCAATCAAGGGCATCAGCACCTTAAAAAAAAATGAACACTGGGCCGATCAGCAACAGCAATGGAAAACGCAATTAACCAGACTGGCCAGCGAATTTGGCAGCGGCTACTGCCCGCCCACGCCCAACCGCGAGACCACTTGTCAGTATTGTGATTTTCAAAGTCTGTGTCGCATTGAGCTCTCTTGATATAATGATTTAACACCAGGAAATAATATGAATTTTTTGATTGCAGGCGGCAGCGGATTTATTGGCACAGCGTTGATCAAGTCATTATCTGTTGAACATCAAATTACCGTTGTAGGTCGGGATAAAGCGCATATCCACCAGCGGTTCAAACAGCCTGTGCATGCCTGTACATGGGAAGAATTACCCACATTAGACGCCAGCACCTTTGACATCATCATCAACCTTTCGGGCTATAATATTGCCGCCTCGCGTTGGACTGATGCCGTTAAAAAACAAATTATCGATTCCCGCGTGCACACCAACGCCGCTCTGATTGACTGGATTATTACTCAGAACTGCAAGCCCCATTTCTACAGCGCAAACGCAATTGGCATTTATGGCGTGCAATCGAATGGCGACCCGTCCGTCTTTGACGAAAGCAGTCCTGTTGATTTTGCAAACCCGCGTGATTATCTAAGTGAGGTAGGCATACGTTGGCAACAATCACTACAACCAGCAATTGATTATGGCATGCCGGTGACCATTGCCCGTTTTGGGGTTGTCCTGCAGCGCGGCGAGGGTATGTTAAAAAAACTCACACCCAGTTTTAAATTTGGCTTAGGCAGTGTGATTGGTGATGGTACGCAAATCATGTCATGGGTAGCGATTGACGATGCGGTGCGCGCCTTGAAATTTTTATTTGAACGCCCTGAACTTACTGGCGCGTTTAACATCACATCACCCTACCCAATCAGCCAAGCGGAATTTGCAGCCACATTCGCCAAGGTTTTGCATAGGCCCTTATTTCTAAAAACCCCGGCATTTGTTATGCGTACACTCTTTGGTGAGATGGGCGAATATTTAATCAATCGCGGACAACGGGTCATACCTAAACGTTTGTCGGAAGAAGGGTTTCAGTTTACATACCCACATATAGCTGGCGCGTTAGCGAAAGAATTTGCGAGCCGTAAGCTATTTCACACATAAGAATTCAGAAAAAATATTGTCCATAAAAATGGTATGCTTAAGCATGATACAGTTGCTCACGTGACCTCTTGTTTATCAGCAAAAGAATTGCTGTCCTCTTTTGTAAACAAGGTTCCATCTGAGTTATCTCGCTCTTCAAGTTCATCCTGCTTATAAGGCAATCGTAGCGTAAATAATGCGCCTTTAAGAACGCCTTCACTCTGCGCTGATAAATTTCCATGCATTTCTTGAGCAGAAAGAGCGCTTGCATGTAAGCCGAATCCATGTCCCTCCTTCTTGGTTGTAAATCCTTGATGGAAGATGCGATCGCAATTTTCTGGCAAGATACCCAGTCCATTATCAGCAACCTCAATTGTAAAGAAAGAGTCAGACTGCTCTTGAATGCGCAAAATTATTTCACCGTTTTCTATATTAGCGGCTATTAAAGATTCAATACTGTTTTTAATTAAGTTAACAATGATTTGCAGTAACTTGACCCTATCGATGTAAATAGTTTTTATCGGAAAAAATTCGCGAATGACTTTTATTTTGGCTTGTTCGCAAGAGAGTTGATTTAACTTCAAGGCATCTTCTATTAATTCTGGTGCAGACGTCTCTTGTGTGATGCCCAACGCCAAGCTTAATGAGTTTTGTTTATTGATAACATCTTTAATGTGTCCAACATTTTTTTCCAGTGATTTTAATTCTTCCAGTAGATAATTTTTATCATCAAGCCACAAGTTGGATAACGTGGTCAAATAACTTGGCACCCGCTGGCCTTTGGGATTACTGGCCAAAAACGCCCCTATGTCGTCTTGATGTTCCTGTAAAAGCTGCGAAATACCCTCTAAATTCGACATTTTACTTGAGGCAATTTTTCTTTCAATCATCCCAAGCGATATATTAATGCTGGTTAATACATTCCCGATATTGTGTAAAACACTGGTAGCAATATCAGCCATACCGGCAGTTCTTGATGCTATGATTAACTGATCATTTAATTTTTTCTCACTTAACATCAGATCTAAATTTTTGAAACCTAATTGCAAAGAAGTAATCAGCAATGTATTGGAAAAATAGGCTGTATTTAACAAGACAACGACGTAGACAATACCCATGACGGCAAGATAAAGGTAAAGGCTACCCTGAAGAAATAACCATACGATTAATGGGACAAAAGAAAAGAGCAAATACCCCGTGCAAATGGCTAAAATGGGGACGAGCGCGCTGATTGCAGCTGTTACTACTCCAATTATCAAAACAATTACAAAGGTTTGAGACACCACTGTATCATGAGGCATTAAAAACGCACTAACAAATCCCCAAGTACCACCCCCGATGAATGCCTCTAAAATATATAAATTGATCCATGATTCATGAGACAAATTCTTTTTATTAGAATGAAAATCAAGGTAAAGCTTTCGCCGTAGGTACACAAATATATAAACAAATACAAGCCAACCGGCTAGCAACTGATGATTTACTCTACTCCATAGAACGATAAACAAGCACGTTGCGGCCATGGCTTCCGCCGCCAATGATTGTTGATTAAAAAGCAATTTAACTTGTTCGGCTTGAATTTTTTCAGGTAATTGATACGGATTAAGGGTGCAAAGAAACAATATCAACTGCCGTACTTTATCAGTCTTCATGGTTAATCCCGAATCATTTTGTAACAAAGATAGGAGGTTATGAAGTTTAAGCATTTCATTCCCCCGCGTTTTTATAATTTGTGCTAATGCATTTTCGGTTTTATATCATCCCCCATACCAGTATAGGAGGTTTTCGTTGTCATGACAGATCAGCACCCGTTAAACCGATAAAAAATTATTTATATGCTTGAACCAGGAAATAACACTCACTACCTTTTTCTCAATATATTATTTTTCACTTAATCAATATATTAAAATCCGTCTGCGTGCAGCACTGTACAAACTAGGATTATGTTTTTTGTTTGTTATCTTGACTCAAATCCTGCTTGATAAGTACTCATTCCTTGTCATAACAATACGCCCACCGCTTTTGCTTTTAATTTGCACACAACTCCGAGTGGTTTCGCGGTTATTGACAATTTGGTGCAACATTAATTTAAATTAATTAGAATTAATTCATTTTTAATCTATTCTTAACTTAACGGTCACTGCTACAAGAGGCATGTTCATGGATGGTAAAAAGCGAATTTTGGTGGTTGATGATAATGCAGAGATTCATAAAGACTTTCGCAAAATTCTTTCTCATGGCATTAAACCAGCTACTGATAATGATGAGGCGATTTTATTCGGTTTGCCAGATACTATTGATGCTCATGAGTACGAGATAGACTCCGCTTACCAAGGACAGGAGGCGCTTGACTTAGTAAAACGCTCTTTATTAGATCAAAATCCTTATGCGCTTGCTTTTATAGACATGAGAATGCCCCCGGGCTGGGATGGTGTTGAAACAATCAAGCAAATATGGGCGGTTGATCCTTGTATTCAAATGGTTATTTGTTCTGCGTATTCTGATCATTCCTGGGAAGATATTACACGAGAACTAGGTAACTCCGACAACCTTCTTATTTTAAAAAAACCCTTTGAAATAATTGAAATAAATCAGATGGCGTCTGCATTAACCAGAAAATGGGAGCTGATTGCTAACTTACAAAATTTAGTGAAAAACCGCACAGTTGAATTAGAGCGCTTGTATTCGCTTACCCACACTACGCTTGAATCCACCCAAGGTGGTATTCTTGCCGTGAGTTTAGACAAGAGCATCACCCTGTATAACAATACTTTTTTAAAACAATGGGATATCTCAGAAGAGTTTATTAAATCAAAAAAATCGAGTGCTTTTTTTGAAGAATTGGCTCTACGAGTCGAGGATTCCACCCTTTTTCTGCAAATGATGAATGATCTAAGTTCGAAACCGCAAATAAAAAGTATGGGGGAATGGCAATTAAAAAATGGAATCCTGTTGGATATACATACAAATCCTCAATATTTTCACGATAAAATAATAGGCCTTGTGTATAATTTTCTAGATGTCACCGAACGTAATAAATTGGAAAGGCAGCTACTCCATCAAGCAACTCATGATGATTTAACTGGTTTACCTAATCGTGCATTACTCATAGATAGAGTGAATCAAGCCATTGCAAATGCAAAACGATTTGACTTGCATGTGGTCGTTTTGATGCTGGATTTAGATAACTTCAAAGGGATTAATGATACCTTTGGCCATAAAACAGGGGATTTATTGTTACAATCTCATGCACAAAGACTATCTGATTTCTTACGTGAAAACGATACTGTTGCTCGTTTGGGGGGGGATGAATTCGTGATTGTTTTAGCGTCCCAATCCAATGATGGCCAGCTTGTTGAGTTCCTCAACAGACTTGTAGAGTTGTTTTTAAAACCATGCCATATAGACGGTCATGACCTTACAGTCACAGGCTCTATTGGAGCATGTATCTATCCTCAGGACGGCACAGATGCTGATACGCTCTTAAAAAACGCCGATGCCGCTATGTATCATGCAAAAATACTCGGTCGCAATGGATTCCAATTTTATAGGGAAGAATTTAATAAACAGCTTTTGGAACATACTCACTTAAAAAATGAACTCAAAGCAGCAATACAGAATAAGGAATTGTCGCTTAATTATCAGCCTTTAATTGACTTAAATTCAGGTAATATAATTGGACTTGAGGCCTTAATACGTTGGCAACATCCCATTATGGGACTTATCTCACCGTCTATATTTATTCCTATTGCAGAAGAATCAGGCCTTATTCTTGAAATCGGAGAGTGGGTTTTAAGAACAAGCTGCGCCCAAGCCAGCCTCTGGCACCAATCTTCTGCTTATTCAACGATAAAAATATCCGTCAACATTTCGTCGAAACAATTTCGCGACAAAAATTTTGTGCCACTTATTCGTGATGTACTTAAAAAAACGCAGCTAAATCCAGAATATTTAGAATTAGAAATAACGGAAGGCCTTATTTTAGATAATGTAGCAGACGTAATCCAAAAAATGGTTGAATTAAAAGCACTGGGAATTCGCTTTGCAATGGATGATTTTGGTGTTGGTTATTCAAGCTTAAGCTACATTAAACATTTTCCATTTGACACGATAAAAATTGACAAGGCCTTTATCGATAACATCACTACCGACATCAGTAACGCCTCTATTGTTGAAGCAATTATAGGCATGACAAAAAGCTTAGGGATTAATGTACTTGCCGAGGGTGTTGAACATTCAGAACAAGTAGACTTTTTAAAGAAGCACCATAGCAATCAAGTTCAAGGTTATTATTTTAGCAAACCCTTGAGTGAAAAGGAGTGTACAAAACTACTTGAACAGGAAAAAGGCTCCCTATCTTAACCCACCGCAGCATCTTCTTTCAAAAAATTCAGGCGGTTTGCTCTACATAAAGACTGCCTCTCCCCTTTTGCAAAAGGAATTAGAATACTCAGGCTCTGGAAAAATCAAAACTTAATGTTTCGCTGATAGCAACCTTATCAAGCGCCAGCGCCAGCAAACGGTCTATCCCTAACGCCACACCACTACATGGGGGCAACCCATGCTCTAAGGCTTGCAGCAAATACTCATCAGGAGCCACATCAGGCAACCCCTGCAAACGTCTGGCATTTCGATCGTGATGAAAGCGTGCGCGCTGCGCGTCTACATCCGTTAACTCATGAAAACCATTAGCCAACTCCACACCACGATAATACACCTCAAAGCGTTCAGCCACGCCCTCGTTGATTTGCGCCAGTGCCGCCTGTGATGGTGGAAAATCAAAGACAGCGACAGGAACTGATTCGCCGGCAAGTGCAGGCTCCACCACATGACTCATCAATAAAAATAAATATTGATCGCGGTCACATTCATCGGCAGCTAAGACTTCGTGTAAATCAAAACGTCGCACTGTCTTCTGCAATTGCGTGATATCGTCCTGCAATGGATCAATATCACAAACATCCATAAACACTTGCTGATATGTTTTTTTAATCATAGAGTCACAATGAAGAACCCGTTGTAATAAAGCATCAACCTCATTCATCAGCGCATGATGATCGATATCTAACTGATACCATTCCAGCAAACTAAACTCAGGATTATGCCAACGACCTAGCTCATCGTCGCGAAATACGCGCGCCAGTTGAAAAATAGGACCGCTGCCAGACGCTAACAAGCGCTTCATGTGATACTCAGGTGAAGTTTGCAGACAATAGGACTCACCGCGAAAAATCGCCTTAATATTGCTTAAATAAACATCGGTAACACCAAAACGTGCCATAACTGGCGTTTCCACTTCCAAATAACCACGGGTATTAAAAAAAACGCGAATATCAGTAAGAAGTTTGGCTCGCTGGTGTAATGAAGGAATAGAGGCAGAAGGTTTCCAAATAGTTGTATTCATAATTAATCACTGCAGTTTAAAACAAACGATGGGTTTAACAGGAGCTAAAATTTAAAACAGATCATCCTGTTTACATGAACATAATGCAAGCATTTCTAGTGCTTTTTGATGATTAGACGCCATAGACTTTCGCCATAAATTTATTTCAAATAGAATAAAGATTCGTTTGAATTTAAAAAGGTAGAAAAGGATGACTACAAATAACAGCAGCAATAAGCTAACAAGAAATCCGTGGTATTGGACTATTCTCCTGATGATACTTGGATTTGCGATAACCAAGTTGACCCAATTTATCATTGGCGACCGCCCCCCACCGTTAGGCCTAATCATCGATCGCTTGCATATTTTAACAACCCCCATTAACCAATATTTCCACTCCCACCCAGATACAACAAAATTTGTGCTGATCACAACTTCGCTCTGGTTCGACTTCTGCTGTTTCTTTCTGTCGTTACGCGCTCTTATTGGCCCATCTATCCGCCCTTATTTATCATTGTTTCTATTCCTTCTTCTCAGGCAATCAATACAACTATTAGTATCACTTCCCGTTCCACAGGATATTATCTGGTATTACCCTGGATTCCCTTCATTATTAGTTGACTACCATGCAACGGGCGATCTTTATTTTTCAGCGCATACCGGTATTGCCTTGTTGGGTGCGTTAGAGCTCTCTCGCCTTGGAAAAAAATGGATCACAGTGACTGGATATCTCTTCTTTGCCTACCTTGTGTCCATGGTAATTATTTTCCGAGCCCACTACACCATCGACGTATTTACCGCCCTCCTCGTCGTCTTTTTTGTGACTTATCTTTCAAATAAATGGTCGCCATATATCGACCGCTTTTTAAGATCAGGGTCAGCGAAGAGTAAAGTGTGAGGATTTAATTAAATTACAGGTTATCGGCGAAGCCCAACAAACAAGGCTTCGCCTGCCTGTCATTACCAACTAGTACAGGCTCCACTTGGTTAAAATAATCATTATCGATTCGTACAGTAGGTTGGCGCTGAGCGATAGCGAAGCCCAACAAGAAAGGCTCTGCCTGCCCTGTCATTACAAACCAGTACAGGCTCCACTTGGTTAAAATAATCATTATCGATTCGTACAGTAGGTTGACGCTGAGCGATAGCGAAGCCCAACAATCGTGGCACGAGAAACGCCCTTATTGAACTTCGTTAACGATCAAAATCTTTCCAGTCAAACTCCCCCTCCAACTCATCATCCAACTCTTCTTTAAGACGCCTAAGCTCAAGCTTATCCTCAATCATTCGTCGAACACGTTTTTTATGACTTAACGCGTCACCTTCTTCTTCATAATTAAAATCACTAACTAACTGACTATCATCATATTCTTTATGCACACTCATTACCTTCTCCAGTTTTTCTCCCATATAAAATGAGTATAGTTCAACCTGAATTTTTTTTTATATTTTGATTCAATCAAACAAGCAGTATACTGACCCCCTACTTTCAACAATAAGATCAACATGCTCAGCTATCAACATGGTTATCATGCCGGCAATTATGCCGATGTCCTCAAGCACGTTACCTTAACGCGCCTGCTCAATTACCTCACCCAAAAAGAAAAACCATTGTTCTATTTGGAGACTCACGCAGGACGCGGCATTTATGATTTAAAAGACAAACAGGCCTTGAAAACAGGTGAAGCCAGTCAAGGCATTGAACTCCTCTGGAAAGCGCGCAAACAACTACCCGCCGTTTTTTCACCATTACTAGACAGTATTCGACAGGTAAATGATAAGGATGGACTGCGTAATTACCCTGGCTCCCCATTATTAGCCATTCACGCGCTTCGCCAACAAGACCGATTATTTTGCTGTGAATTACATCCTCGCGAATTTGATCATTTATCGCAGTTATCTGATCAGAATAAACGCGTGTTTTACAGCAACACGGATGGCCTGGAGCAACTTGCAGCCCAGCTACCGCCTGTTGAACGACGCGGGTTGATTTTCATTGATCCCACTTATGAAATTAAAACTGACTATCGCACTATTCCCGCCCTGCTCAAAACCGCATACCAACGTTTTTCTACAGGCGTTTATTGCCTATGGTACCCCATTGTTGATAACAAATTGCACCAACAATTACTCAGAGGAATGGAAGCAATTGGCGCTGAACATCATTTACGCGTTGAATTTTACCTCACCAAGGCTGCAACTGCTGGAATGACCGGTTGTGGTTTGTGGATTATTAACCCGCCGTATACCCTTGCCGATGAGATTAAAACCACCTTAGACGCATTGCGCAAACTATTCAATCCTGGGGTCTCGTCTTATATTATGGAAAATTAAACCAATGAGCATTATCGCGTTGCCGGCGTTTAACGATAACTATATTTGGCTGATAGTGAATGAGTTAAAACATACCTTCACCTGCGTTGACCCCGGCGACGCCCAGCCCGTTTTAACCTATGCCAAAAACAATCATCTGACATTAAGCAATATTCTCATCACCCATCATCACGCTGATCACGCAGGTGGCATCCCCGCGTTATTTCTTGCCTATCCACAAGCCAACGTCTTCGCACCGGCAGACACACGCATAACGCAAGTTAATGCCGTTGTCCGTGATGAGGATATTGTCCACATCGATAATTATTCATTTCGTGTTTTAAGCACACCGGGGCACACCAGTTCACATATCTGCTATCAAGAACCCACTAGAAATTGGTTGTTTTGTGGTGACACGTTATTTTCGGCAGGATGCGGTCGCGTGTTTGATGGCACAATGGAGCAACTGCATCGCTCCATAAACTTATTAAAAAACCTGCCGGAAAAAACACAAGTATACTGTGGACATGAATACACCCGCCACAACCTGCGCTTTGCCGCCACCATTGAACCTGAAAATGCAACCATCAAATCCTATGCAGATTACCTTCAGGAAAGAGAAAATCACTGCTCCCTGCCTTCAACGATTGCGCTTGAAAAAAGTATCAACCCGTTTATGCGTACTAATTTCCTGCAACAATTCGCCGAGACTCAACACTTAGACCCTGACAATTCTTTGGCGATTTTTAGCCAATTACGCGAACTAAAAGACAATTTCTACTGAGTTACCGTATTAATTTACACCAGATAGATGTGCAATCTTTCACCAAGGGTTTATTGCTAGTCATTTTTTTAGTAGACTGCACAGTTCTTTAATGAAAACGAGGCGGTAACTTTGAGGTTCAAGTCACTGATATCACATTATTTATGCACCCTGTTAACGGGTCTGTGTATCCTTACACAAGCGACTAATGCACATGCCGCCCCTAATGTTTGGGAGGTATTGCGCAAGCAATTTACGCTCAACCACGCCGTCACCCAACCTGAGGTGCAAAACCAATTGCGCTGGTTAATCGCGCACCCCAGCTATCTGCAAAAATTAGCGCAATCTGAGCCCTATATTTACCATATCATCACTGAAGTTAAAAAACGCAAACTGCCGGGTGAGCTTGTATTAATTCCGATGATAGAAAGTTCTTATGATCCATTCGCATACTCCGGCGCAGGTGCCGCGGGACTTTGGCAACTTATGCCAGGAACGGGCACCGATTTAGGACTGACACGCGACTGGTGGTTCGATGGCAGACGAAGTATTCGTCCATCAACCGATGCAGCGCTCAATTATCTGGCTTATTTAAACAAATTTTTTCAGGGCGATTGGATACTCGCTGTCGCCGCTTATGATTCGGGCGAAGGAACCATCAAGCGCATCATCACAAACAGTGGACAACAGGGCAACATCAATTTCTGGAAGCTACCCGTTCCACAAGAAACAAAAGCATATATTCCGCGTTTACTGGCACTGGCCGAAATCATTCAAAATCCTAACCGCTATCATGTCCAACTACCCGATATCCCCCACATTCCCTATTTTGAGGAAGTGAATATCGGCAGTCAGATTGACCTCAATAACGCCGCCAAGCTTGCAGGCATTCCCTACAAAGACCTCATTAAATTAAACCCAGGCTACAACCGCTGGGCCACAGCGCCATACCGTCCTTATAAATTGCTCATCCCGGCGGATAAAGTTGAAGATTTCAGCCGCAATTTGGCTAATCTTCCAGAAGACAAACGAGTGAGCTGGACTAGGCATAAAGTCAGTGCAGGCGATGATTTGATGTTGATAGCCAGAAGATACCACACCACGGTGAATCTGATTAAAGAACTCAATCAGCTTAAATCTAACGCTGTAAAAAAAGGCGAATTCGTGCTGATTCCAAGCAGCAAGAACACCCCAGCAGCCAAAACACCCCCGACGCTGGTAGCCAAACCGCCGCAATTTATCGCAGCCAGACAATATAAATTGATTCATATCGTCCAAAGAAATGACTCGTTGCAGCGTATCCAATCTAAATATGGCGTATCGGCCAATGAAATTAGACTATGGAATAAGTTAAGCGCCAAAACCGCACTACGCCGCGGACAACAGCTGGTAATCTGGAAACGCAGCAACAGCACCGGTAGCTATATCATCAAACAAGGCGACACCCTAAGCGTCATTGCCAAACGCAACGCAACCCAAGTCAGCACGCTGACCAGACTAAATCCTGGACTAACCAAATACCTGCGACCGGGACAAAAGATACTGTTGGGTTAACGCCGGCAGATCGTTGGGTACGGAGACGTCTTGTCACATCATGCCAGCTTCGTGCTGGCATGGATCTAAAATTAAGCATCCACCAGCTCAATATCGGCACGCAGCAAGGGCGCGCCCAAGAAAATCTCACCCACCGACTGGAAGCGATTGACGGAGTCGGTCACCAAATACTGGACCTTGCCGTTTGCCGATTTTTCAGTGTTACGCAAATCCTCTTTAATAAGCAGCGCCTGCAACGCCACAGCGGTGGCGTCGGCGGAATCAACTATCTTCACATGCTCGGGAATTAACGTTGCTAACAAAGGCTTGAACACCGGAAAATGCGTACACCCCAACAGCAGGGTATCTTCATTGACAAAATCAGTCAGATAATGCTGCAAAGCTGCACGAGCAATGGCGTTATCCACCATGCCCTCTTCTGCTAACGCCACCAACACGCTGCAAGCGCGAGTGCTAATCAGCGCCTTGGGGATTTGTTCGCTGATCAAGCGTTGATAAGCCTGAGCCGCGATTGTCGTTTCCGTCGCCATCACGGCAATATGATTATTTCGTGTCGCAGCAACGGCGGCAGCGGCCCCCGGTGCCACCACACCAAGCACCGGCAGATCAGGCAACAACGCTTGCAAGTGCGGCAGGGCTGCGGTCGTTGCAGTATTGCAAGCAATCACCAACGCTTTAATCCGCCGCTCCACCAACACCCTCGCCATCTGCACCGCATATTGCTGCACAGTGTCCTGGCTTTTAGTGCCATAGGGCAGGCGTGCCGTATCACCAAGGTAGATAAACGATTCCTGCGGTAATGTCGCACGCAAAGCACGCAGCACCGTCAAACCACCCATACCGGAATCAAATACGCCAATAGCTAATTGTGATTTATTCATGACACCCTGTTGTTATTGTGTGGCTGAAAAAGTAGGTTGGCGCTAAACGAAGTGCAGCCCAACAAGGGTGGTCGCTACGCTCCGTTGTTGGACTTCGCAAGCTCAGCACCAACCTACATTTGATATCGTAATCGAACATCTTACACGATATTAACCTACAAAATCACCCTGCTCGACTGCGGTTAATTTCTTGGTCCATTGTTGGGAGCGGGATTGGGATCAATAACTTCATTCGGCTCTTTCTGCTCGTTCAATTCAGCTTTAAACTTCATCACCTGATCCCTTAATCTTTCGCCGTCAGCCACCTTTTCACCCAAATGAGTTTCTATAAAAGAACGGTTACGACCACTGATAGTCCAGCCACTAAGCCAACCAGACTGAGGTCCGGTACAACCCGTGACAAAAGATTTAATTTTGACATTCGCAAGCTCAGGTCTGTTTGGCATAAGCAACAACAACGCGGCAAAGACTCTATTCGCTTGATCAGCCGAACCACCACGAATAATAATATCGCCATCAGCTGCTTTATAATTTGTCAGCAGCATTTGTGCCTGCTTCAGTGCTACCAAAGCTAGCTCATCAACCTTGAGTACTCCCACCGACATATCAGTCACGCGACCACACGGCTCTTGCTTTAATATGCCAATCCCTGTGATTTTGGTAGGGTCTGCTAAGTTGCTTTTAAAAACGCGGTGAGATTGAATAACATGTCCCTCATCCAGATGGATCCTGTCATAAGAGCCGCCAACGTTAGAGGCGCCACCTTCAACCACAGTCCTTTCCGAAGGCTTATGTTCCCCTATTTTCGGCAAATTATTCGCAAAACTCTCTACTTGAACCCTCTCATCCGTAAATCCAAAGTCCTTACTTGTCACCATGTGCATATTAAACTTTGGTGGTTTTGGGGCTGGATTTTGTTGTGCGGAAGCTATGAATGAAGGATGAGGTGCTTTCACTGTTTTAGGGACAACGACCTCATTAAGTGCACGAAGACCTTCGTAGCGTTCATCAGCTGCATTTAAAGCATCTTCCAGCTCATCTACTGCTGAACGCGCTCCCTTTTCCTCTGCCGCTTCTGGAATCCTGTCATCTATCTTCTTGATCTCTGCTACTGAATTTTTGACAGAATTGAGCTCCTGATTTATCTCACTCAAAACCTCTTCTGAGACATTTAACGCAAGCTTTGCATTAATGTCCGAGACTATACTTTCAATTTTTTCATGAGCAGCTTTTATTGACGCAGCCAAATTGCTAGCATCTGTCTTTGCCTGTTGAGCGGCATCACGCCCAACAACAACCAGAGCAGCCTCATCTCTCACACCATCTATATCGGGCATAGCATTCTTTTCCTCTAAATCATATTGAATTTGTTTAGCTCTAATGTCAGCTAATGCAGCTTCGGCTATTTTTACGTCGCCTTTCCCTGATTCGACATCTTCTTTTGCATCGTTCAAATGTTGTTTCACCCCAAAGAAGTCTCCCAGTGTGAACCAAGAATTGTCATAATTTTTTTGGGCAGTATTAAACAAAGCCTCTTTGGAGGCAAGATTTTTTTTTGACTCAGCGAGAGCTAGTGCACGCTTGTCGATAAGCTCATCGTATATAGACGTTTTAAGCTCTTTTCCTTTTCTTTTAAGCTCATCTTCATATCCTGGCATTGCATTATCCCCCACCAAATATAAAATCAACAATTAAAACAAATTGCATTATTATAAAGCGACCCGCCTTAAGTGAACGTTAAGTATTTGTACAAAAAAGATAATTTAAGTATAGGATGTTTTTTTTATATCTGTAGAACTTGTGGTTGTTTTTGGCTGGAAATGTGGATTAAACAGTAGTTGTCATCTGAGATTTTATTAAATAGCGTAAAAACGTAGCCTGTATTGAGAGGCATGCACGCGAAGCAGAATAAAGATCATGGAGACATCCTAGACCCTGTACCTTCCTGTTCTTTGTCCCCTTTTTTACTATCTTCTCCTATGTTTTCCATACTTACTTCTTGATTGTTTTCCCTGTTTTCCACGCTTACTTCTTGATCTTTTTCCTTATTTTCCACATTTACTTCTTGATTTTTTTCCTCGTCAGATCCGTCTGTCAAAAGCTGAGTCTGTAAATAATCCGCTGTCGTCGAGTCAACAGGATGACTCATAGGCGATTTTTCAGTTATCATTTCGTTTGTGCCTTTGGGAGGCGTAACATCTTTACCATCTATACGAACCTGGATATTTACATCCTTAAGCCGCTCATCACTTTGCTTAAGCAATCGCATCGCCTCATATACCTTGTTCACCATTTCAGGGTTCTTTCCGTTAATAACAATATCTCCCTTATTAGGATCAAAACTATTCATTAACATTTGAGCCTGCTTACGTGCGACAAGTGTTTTTTGGTCATCAGTAAGGTTCCCTGTTGATACATTGGTTACTTTCCCGGTATGGTCTTGTTGTAATATGCCAACATGTCCTGCTCCAAAGTCAGCCTTGGACTGAATAATATAATCTTTATCAAGCTTCACATTTTTGAAATTAACTGAACCCGCTTGTTGCTGAGCAACTGAACTCGCATCTTGCGCGGGAGCATTACCAGAACCACCTTTAAATTCCAATGTATCCTTAAACATACTCAGCTGGTCGTTATTTTTCGCGGGGGGATTTTCTGGGGCTCCAGAAGCCTGTTGTTGGGCTGCTTTTAACTCCTCAACAACAGGAACGGTCTTAGTTTGATGTGTTGATGCCATAGCGGCTGCCAAGATATGGCCGCCCACGTTGGAATGCGTGTCCACCGGCGCTGTCATTTGACGTGCAGGCACAACAAATTTGTTTTCATTTCCCATAGATTGGGAAACATCTTGATCGGCTGTTTGCTGAGCGGTCTTTAATAGTTCCTCAAGTAAAGCAACTCTCGATTCTGAGTCACGTATAGATACATTTGCAGCATCCAGTTCAGATTGAGTATTGTTTAATGCCGTTTTTCCTTCTTTAGTTGCTGATTCAGTGTTATTTGCACTCAAATCGCGATTTAATTGTGCTTTAGTTCCATTTAAAATAGCCAATGCATTATTAGCCTCTCTAAGATTTTTTTCTATATAGGTTACAGCATTCGTATTCATACCCCCTAACTGCGCCAATTCATATTCTGTTTTAATATTTGCAACCTTATCTGCGATCTTTACTAAATTTGATGCTGCACTATCATACGTTTCATCAAAATCATTACTAATGTGTACAGGGCTCCCCGAAGCATCCGCCAACACCTTATAGTTCGCAGATTTATCTCTTTTCGCCTTTTCAGAGTCAGTATGTGCCTGAGTTAGATTAGCACTCATTTTGGCCAACTCTGCATTGAAAAATTCTTCAATTGTTTGCTCTGGCTTCTCGCTTACATGATTAGATTCAGGTTGTGGGGAAACAGCTGGCTTTTCCTGATCTTTAGTATCTAAGTCCGCCTGAGATTTATCGACAATTGGTAGCACAGATACTTGTGAAAGCGAAATACTGTTATCATCTTGAGCTGATTGCGCTTTGGCGGGTGCCTCAGCTTCGCTCTTATTTAAATTAAATTCGTTGAGTTTAAACGTAGCATCACCAACGCTTTTATAAGCGTTAGTCGAATTTTCTCTACACTTGGCCACATTTTTATTGGCATTTTTAAGATCACCTACCGGATCAGAAAGTGCCCAGGTCGCTGTCGGAGCAAAATAGAAATGTCCCCTTTCGGGCAATTTAGAAATGTCACCTTGTAACATTAATCCCCTCTAAAAATATCCCAGGGGTTTGGGGACAGAGTCCCCATTTTAAATAGCCCTGCGAAGCAGCCATTTTGGTCTTGGCGGCTGAAGATAAACAGCAGCTCAATCCCCTCACGGTCATTGCCGTCCCCGGCTGTTCCGTAATTTAATTATACAATATATTCTAAATTACGCCATTTGTTGGCGTTTTTTGAGCATAAGCTTCTGTTGCTGTTGGATTGATAATGAAATGTCGCCATGGATGATTCGCTGGTGGCGTATACTTTTTAGCATTATTCCTTATCGTATCTACTTTCGACTCTAGTTGTTTGGCATCAACAATAGCAGCATTAGGTTTTGCTCTCTCATGGCAGGTGTAATCTAATATTTTTCCTTGGCATACTAAAGTGACTACATCATTTAGATCTTTGCAAACAGTAACCATCGAGTGCTGTAACCTATAGCCTTTTGTGTTTGTTTTAATTTGATAAATCACATTTTCATAGCTTATTTCTAGATTTTTTGAGATTTTCCGCTCATCTTGGTAGCTCAAAATCAGATTCATCTCTTCATCCGTTGGCAAATCCTTACGGTGTGCGTTCTCTGAACTTCTGGCTTCCACTGCAAAACGGCTATTGTGATCCTTTATATACGTCGGTAAATACGCATTAGCAGACTCTATATCGCTGATCCCAAGTAATCGCATCTCTTTCACTAATCGATCCTGCAGTGTCTGATTAGCGCGTTCTACGCGACCTTTCGCTTCAGGGCTGTGAGCGCAAATCAACTCGATACCCAGTTGGCCTGCTGCACGTCCAAATTGTGTTTCTGTGTCTTCTGAGGCTGTAGGTAGATTAATCCGGAATATACCGTGTCGATCACTGTAAGTAGCTAAAGGGATTCCATGCTCAACAATATACTTATGCATTAATTTAAAATAACCAGCGGTTGTTTCAGTGGGTTCAAAGTGCAGGCTGCATAACTGGCTGGTTGCATCGTCAATAGCGACCAATAAACAACATTTAGGTCCTCGGTCTTCGAACCAGGGGTGAGGAGAGCCATCTATTTGGGTAAGCTCACCAAAACAATCGCGACGATCTCGCTGAGGATGAATTTGGGCTTGCTTCTGACGATTTGCTTTCCAGAAGCCCCATTCAACCATCCATTGTCTCAATGTCTCTTTGCTGACTTTAATACCATGTTTTTCATAGAGCTTTTCAGCAGCAAATTTAGGTCCAAAATCATAATAATGCGTTTCTATTAATGTTTTGATTACTTCTATTTTTTCATCGCTATGCTTCCGATTACTTGGACAGCCTCGCTGTTTTGATTGTAATCCTTCTGCACCATACTGCTTATAGTTCCTTACCAAACGTTTTATTTGTCTTACCGTCAACCCAAGATGCTGCGCTGCAATCTTCTGCGTTAATCGCTTATCAATTATTTTTTCAATGATGGATAAGCGCTCTATCTCCTTTGTGCTCATCGCTAATAACCCCTTTAAGAGCATTTTCCGTCCTCGATGATATTTGCCTACTTAAAGACTAGATTCACCGAGACCAAAAGGGGACATTTCTATTTTGCCCAAAGGGGACATTTCTAAATTGCCGCTACAAAGTGCCCAGGTCGCTGTTCCAAACCAACTGGAATTGTTATATTCACCTAGTTTGGCTTCAAACTGTTTCGCTATATTTTCAGCTACTACGAGGGCAGCATCCGCGTTTAAAAGTCTCTTTTTCGCAAGATCAAGCTTTGCCTGGAGCTCGCTCTCATTTAAATCATTGCTTTTTTTTTCTTCATCAGATGAAGTCTCTGCCATCACAATCCCCTACCAAATATAAAATTAACTACAAACACAACATAACTTATCTCAAGCCACAGTCATCCAAATTAAATCCATGTTGTGTTCAATTGAATCATTTTAAGTATAGCCAACTATTTTTAGTATTATTGGTGGGTGTTAAAATAAAATTTTGGCTGGGTTGTTGGGCTTCGCAAGCTCAGCACCAACCTACGTATCGAATGTAGGTTGGCGCTAAGCGCAGTGCAGCCCAACATGCAATGGTCGCTGTGCTCCGGTGTTGGGCTTCGTAAACTCAGCGCCAACCTACGTTCGAATGTAGGTTGGCGCTAAACGCAGTGCAGCCCAACATGCAGTGGTCGCAGGCTCCGGTGTTGGGCTTCGCAAGCTCAGCGCCAACCTACGTATCGGATGTAGGTTGGTGCTAAACGCCATGTCGCCCAACATGCGGTGGTCGCAGGCTCCGGTGTTGGGCTTCGTGAACTCAGCACCAACCTACGTATCGGATGTAGGTTGGTGCTAAACGCCATGTCGCCCAACATTCAGTGGTCGCAGGCTCCGGTGTTGGGCTTCGCAAGCTCAGCGCCAACCTACGTATCGGATGTAGGTTGGTGCTAAACGCCATGCCGCCCAACATTCAGTGGTCGCAATCTCCGGTGTTGGGCTTCGTAAACTCAGCACCAACCTACGTATCGGATGTAGGTTAGTGCTAAACGCCATGCCGCCCAACATGCAGTGGTCGCAGGCTCCGGTGTTGGGCTTCGCAAGCTCAGCACCAACCTACGTATCGGATGTAGGTTGGTGCTAAACGCCATGCCGCCCAACATGCAGTGGTCGCAAGCTCCGGTGTTGGGCTTCGCAAGCTCAGCACCAACCTACGTATCGGATGTAGGTTGCTGCTAAACGCCATGCCGCCCAACATGCGGTGGTCGCAAGCTCCGGTGTTGGGCTTCGCAAGCTCAGCACCAACCTACGTATCGGATGTAGGTTGGTGCTAAACGCCATGTCGCCCAACATGCGGTGGTCGCAGGCTCCGGTGTTGGGCTTCGTGAACTCAGCACCAACCTACGTATCGGATGTAGGTTGGTGCTAAACGCCATGTCGCCCAACATTCAGTGGTCGCAGGCTCCGGTGTTGGGCTTCGCAAGCTCAGCGCCAACCTACGTATCGGATGTAGGTTGGTGCTAAACGCCATGCCGCCCAACATGCGGTGGTCGCAGGCTCCGGTGTTGGGCTTCGCAAGCTCAGCGCCAACCTACGTATCGGATGTAGGTTGGTGCTAAACGCCATGTCGCCCAACATGCGGTGGTCGCAGGCTCCGGTGTTGGGCTTCGTGAACTCAGCACCAACCTACGTATCGGATGTAGGTTGGTGCTAAACGCCATGTCGCCCAACATGCGGTGGTCGCAAGCTCCGGTGTTGGGCTTCGCAAGCTCAGCACCAACCTACGTATCGGATGTAGGTTGGCGCTAAACGCCATGCCGCCCAACATGCGGTGGTCGCAGGCTCCGGTGTTGGGCTTCGCAAGCTCAGCGCCAACCTACGTATCGGATGTAGGTTGGTGCTAAACGCCATGCCGCCCAACATGCAGTGGTCGCAGGCTCCGGTGTTGGGCTTCGCAAGCTCAGCGCCAACCTACGTATCGGATGTAGGTTGGTGCTAAACGCCATGTCGCCCAACATGCGGTGGTCGCAGGCTCCGGTGTTGGGCTTCGTGAACTCAGCACCAACCTACGTATCGGATGTAGGTTGGTGCTAAACGCCATGTCGCCCAACATGCAGTGGTCGCAAGCTCCGGTGTTGGGCTTCGCAAGCTCAGCACCAACCTACGTATCGGATGTAGGTTGGCGCTAAACGCAGTGCAGCCCAACATGCAGTGGTCGCAAGCTCCGGTGTTGGGCTTCGCAAGCTCAGCACCAACCTACATATCGGATGTAGGTTGGTGCTAAACGCCATGCCGCCCAACATGCGGTGGTCGCAAGCTCCGGTGTTGGGCTTCGTAAACTCAGCACCAACCTACGTATCGGATGTAGGTTGGTGCTAAACGCCATGCCGCCCAACATGCGGTGCTCGCAGGCTCCGGTGTTGGGCTTCGTAAACTCAGCGCCAACCTACGTATCGGATGTAGGTTGGTGCTAAACGCCATGCCGCCCAACATGCAGTGGTCGCAAGCTCCGGTGTTGGGCTTCGCAAGCTCAGCACCAACCTACGTATCGGATGTAGGTTGGTGCTAAACGCAGTGCAGCCCAACATGCAGTGGTCGCAAGCTCCGGTGTTGGGCTTCGCAAGCTCAGCACCAACCTACGTATCGGATGTAGGTTAGTGCTAAACGCCATGCCGCCCAACATGCAGTGGTCGCAGGCTCCGGTGTTGGGCTTCGCAAGCTCAGCACCAACCTACGTATCGGATGTAGGTTGGCGCTAAACGCCATGCCGCCCAACATGCAGTGGTCGCAAGCTCCGGTGTTGGGCTTCGCAAGCTCAGCACCAACCTACGTATCGGATGTAGGTTGGTGCTAAACGCCATGTCGCCCAACATGCGGTGGTCGCAGGCTCCGGTGTTGGGCTTCGTGAACGCAGCACCAACCTACGTATCGGATGTAGGTTGGCGCTAAACGCCATGCCGCCCAACATGCGGTGGTCGCAGGCTCCGGTGTTGGGCTTCGTAAACTCAGCACCAACCTACGTATTGGATGTAGGTTGGTGCTAAACGCAGTGCAGCCCAACATGTGGTGGTCGCAAGCTCCGGTGTTGGGCTTCGTAAACTTAGCGCCAACCTACTTCGATGGTGTGGGGTGGTGCTAAACACCGTGCCGCCCAACTTATGGTGGTCGCAGGCTCCGTTGTTGGGCTTCGCGAGCTCAGCGCCAACCTACATTTGTTCTACTCTCCAAAGGATTTATTGAAATCATTGGAACAGGCCCAGCTTTCATCGAGGATGCCTTGGCGGATGAAGCGATGGATACTTGAATATTGCCAATCTGATGGATTTTTTACATAACCATGCTTTACCGGATTGTAATGAATATAATTGACGTGGTGATCATAGTCGGTTTCGTCTCGAATAATATGCTCCCAATACCGGCGTTGCCATATACCTCGTTCGCGTTTTTTTTGCCGTGAGTCGGAGATTATTTCATCCGGTGCAATTTGCCTTGAAAACGTTGACTTTATCAAGCTTAAACGCTGGGCATAAGCTCTGTCAGCATGGGGTAAGGTCATTATCATGTGCCAGTGATCTGGCATAATGACTATTGCATCGATATAGAATGGATGGCGCTGTTGCACTCTTCTGACAGCAAATCGCAATGCATCGACTCGTTGGATTAACAAATTGCTTTCTCTATTTTGCACGTTTAAGGTGAAAAAATAGCTGGCGCCTGGAAACAGAGCTCTTCTGTATTGCATAAGGTTGGGCTGGGTGATCTTCCATGTTGCTATTTATACCCAGTTTATCAGCTTGGTTCAAGGTCAACTGCTGGACTTTACAGCCCAGCCTACCTTACTCATCAAACCAGCAAAAAGCGGTAATTTTTTTGGATTTCGTTGAGATCGAATTTTAGCAAGAAAAGAGAGAAGCCCATCCAGGCGCTGATTGCGGCCAAATCGCGGAATGGGGGGGGGATATAGACAGGTGGCGCTAGTATGCCACTTTCTTTTAATTCGTTGAGTAGCGGCAAATCATCAAGCACTAGCTTGCCGGAGAATAGCATGGTGATGGCATCGGATCGGTGCTGCATGATAGCGAAGCGGATAAAGTTGTAAATGAGCACGAACCCTTTGGCGTAAGATAAATCTTTGGTAAAAGGGCCGCCGGTGGGTGTGCTGCCTCGAAAGACTCGTACACATTGGTTGTAACTGTCTTGCTCGCTCATGTCGCACTCGATGAAATAACGGAAAATATCAATAAAATTGGCACCCTGCATCACTTTATCGAGAGCAATCACGCGGTTGGTGATTTTACGCATGCGTCCGGGGTAGGATGAGAAGCTAACGACCTCAGTAATCACCGCTAACCCTTCCTGAATAACACTGCAAGACGGTGAGCCTTTGGAGAGGAAGGAGCAATAGGGTTGCATGGCACCGTTGAGCGTTGTGCCTACATGCACCCACCCTTCGTGTACTTCCAGATAGCGCAGGTCGCGCTCGCTGAACATCACATTTTGATTTAATTTAATACTATCCGCACCAGCTGCGGCATCGGCGACCATGCCGTCGCTGACCATCACGGTCACTTTGCCGGGATGTTGGTTGAAAAACTCGCTAAACCGTACTTGCAATATTTCTTGCGCCTGCTCGGCAGTGTATTGCTTTATATCGAGATCAGATTGTAACTGCACATCAAGTGCGGTAAGCAATTCAAAAAGCAACGCTCCTAACTCAGATAGCCGCGGGCCGCCGGGATAAAATGCATCATCCGGGCTACCATACAACTCGGTCGCCAACTCACAAAAAATGGGCGTTCCACGAGCCGCCAGCATTTGTACAGCACGCGTATATTCTTCACATTGGCGTTTGAGCAAACGCGTAATCGGTGAATATTGGCCAAATTTATTTTGGCTATCACGCATAATCAAACGAAATTCATTCGTTTTTTCATGCGGGTCAAAGGGCAACGGTTTATTTTGATAGTATTTTTCGTTTACAGCCGGAAGCTTTTGGCATTTATGCTTAAAAAAATCCTGTTTGATGCTGTCATCCCATTTGATAAGATCAAGAATGCGAATACTGCGCTGTGCATCAATGATGCGTTGGGATAACTCCTGTATTGACTCCAACTCCGCAGCTTGCATTGTCATGTTTGCTATCCTTAGCTTCCCTTTGACACGGTCGGCGGCTCTATATTAACCTGTGCATCCTGCGTTTGTGCGGGCAAGTCATAAAAATGACTAATGTTCGCACCGGTTAACGGCCTTGGAACCACCAGGTTCGGTCCATTATGACTGCGCAAATATTGTTTTTCTCCATTAGTAGTATAGAGGGATGAACACGAAACTAACAACAATGATGATGATAAAATAAGAAATCCGGTTTTTCGCACAACGTTACCTCTTGGTTTCTCCCCTGGCGGGAATTTATAGATAGTGAATGAATTTTTATACTAATTGCAGGGTATGCAGCGCATGCTCCAGCAATTCATGATGCTCGCAAGATAGCGTCGTTAACGGCAAGCGAAGCTCATCTCCAATTAAACCCATGCGGTTAACAGCCCATTTCGCCGGAATTGGATTTGACTCAATGAACATCAGCTGATGCAAAGGCATTAATTGCTCTTGTAAACTAAGGCAAAGCTCATGATCAGCATCGATCGCGGCATCGCACATTTGCGCCATGCGTTTTGGCGCTACATTAGCGGTGACAGATATTACCCCGCGTGCACCTGCTAATAACCATTCGGTGGCCGTTAAATCATCACCGCTATAGACATCAAAATGAGGGCAATCCCGTAAAATTTGCTGTAAGCGCGCTAAATTCCCGGTGGCTTCTTTAATGCCAATAATATTGGAGATAGCAGCCAATCTTGCTACAGTTTCTGGCAGTAAATCACAAGCCGTGCGTCCGGGAACATTATAAAGAATAATAGGGATCGCTACAGCGTGCGCGATGTGACTGTAATGCTGATAAAGACCTTCTTGTGTAGGTTTGATATAAGCGGGCGTCATAATCAATGCAGCGTCCGCACCACATTCCATTGCAGCTTGGGTCAATTCAATGCATTCAGTAGTCGCATTAGCCGCCGTACCTGCAATCACCGGAATACGCTCGCGCCCCTGGTCAATAACGGTCTTGATCACCAGCAGTTTTTCATCATGCGTTAATGTGCCCGCCTCACCCGTGGTACCAGCGGCGACAATGGCATGCGTTCCAGATTGAATATGAAAGTCAACCAATGCGCGTAAACGCTCAACATCAACCTTCCCCTCCAGCATGGGTGTAACTAACGCTACAATACTGCCTCGAAACATAACGCCCTCTTTTTACAATAAATAAGCGTCAATACTACTGGCTGCTCGGAAAATTCTCAAGTTAAGTTTGAGCCGAAAAAAACCCGTATCGACAAGGCATAATAGATAACGTATTATCATTTGAGATCTTTCATGTGTTGCTGATTCTTCGAGTACGCTTTAAGTACGCGAAGCATAAAATAATCTATTAGGATTTGGAGTATAACCATGACAGCCGAGACCTATTCGGCCTCACTCGTAAGCCGATTTGCAGTCCCAAGCACACAACGGATCACGCAGGGCTATTACCGTTCAAAATTGTTTATCGCCTCATCGACGACTAATCCATTGGTCGCTGCTGCAGGGCCTTTATTGTCTTTGCTAGAACGGTTGTGCATCAGTCCATCGCTGCCGCCGATAAATAGCATTCGCGACAATATTGAGCACGAGCTAAATGCCTTTCACAGCAAGTTAGCAAGTCTGCAATACGCCGAAGAGCTAATCATTATCGCGCAGTATTTGTTGAGCGCGACTATCGATGAATTGTTGGGCAAAAATTATTTGCGCCTTTTCAATCAACCCGCTGAGTTTAAAGCGTTCACACCGTCTTCACATGATGACATTGGGCCGCAACAGCGCTTTTTCGATATAGTGAATCATATCAAAGAGCGAGCCAACCAATATCTCGACCTGATTGAACTGTCTTATTATTGCCTGATTGCAGGCTTTGAAGGGGAGCAACATCTGCGTGCAGATGGCAGACAAACTCTAGAAAACTTGATTGAAGAACTTTTTCAATTGATTCAGCAACATCGAGTGAATAAACCGCAGCGTCTTTTCAAGGAACAGACAACCACGTTAACTGAGCCCGCTAATCATAAACCACTCATCGCCGCCGCTCTGCTTGCTTTCGGTTTGCTAACCTCCATTTATTTTGTCAGCCACACCCTGCTTGAGCAGAAAGCCAAAACCGTTCTCCTTGGACATACAATACTCGCTAAATTGGATAATTAATGGACAAATCATTGCAAGCATTATGTGACGCGGTAAAGAAAATCATCTGGCAGTTAAAACCACAAGTTAACGCACTTTCATTTTTGTTGCTTACAGGCAAAGATAATCAGGGTAAAACAACACTATTGCGGCAAAGCCAACTGCAGCATTTCACCGTTGATGCTGAACGATGTGCTGATATTTTTTATAATCAACATGGCATTATTGTTGAGCTCGGCGAATCCTGGCTCAGTCAAAGTAAAACTTTGTTGCAACACACTCTAAAACAATTAAACCGCTGCCATCGCAGCTTGAAAATAAGCGGCATTATTTTATGCGTCGATATTAATGAATTATTAATCTCCGAACCGCAGCAATTTACTGAACATATAAAAATGCACGGCCAACTGCTACAACGCTTTGGAACAGGCTTAGGCTATCGTATCGATACCGCAGTCATGTTTACTAAATCAGATGCCCTCGCTGGATTTTGTGATTTTTTTCAGTATGAACATGCAGCCAATTTAAGCAAGCCGCTAGGCTTCTCGTTTCACAGCACAGACCAGCAAGGTAAGTTGATTGATGCGTTTAAACAGCAGTTTGAGCAACTGATTGAAACGCTGGGACAAGAAGTTATTAATAAAATGCACCCAGCCCGCTCCAGCATTAGGCGCACGCTAATCCGTGAATTTCCATTGCAATTAGCCAGCTTGCGAATCGCTATACAAACACTTATCCAAAACATACCACCGCATTTATTTCGACTGGAAGCACTCTATTTTACCAGTGCCGAACAAGGTGGTGTCAGCCTTGATTGCCTTAATAAAAAAATTCAGCACGAATATGCGCTGGTTGTACAAGACAAATTCCCACAGGCCGTTAACTACCGCGCCTATTTCATTGAAGGCGCATTACAGGCGTTTCAATCACAAACCAAACGCCACGCGTCCCTGCCTGCATTGTCGAATAAATGGGTCGTGGGTCTGCTAACGGGCACTGTGGGTTTGTCCCTGTTCTGGCTTGGACAGCAACATTTAAAATCAGCGCATTTACTGGATGAAGCCAGTAAAGAATTATTAATGTATGAAGCGATGGCTAGCCAGAACAATAATAACGTCGCACCGGCGCTCTATCATTTAGCCAAAGCATCGAGCTCGTTGGAAAAAATTACCGGCAATGTAGTATCACCGACAATCCAGGATTTAAAAACGCGGCTGCGCATAAATACCAAGCATAACCTCAAGGATAATTTTTTACCCGCGATATTGGGTGAGCTTGAACAAACCATGACAGATGCCAACCAGACACAATCATCCAGATATCAGGCATTAAAAACATACTTGATGTTGGGTGATGCACAAAAATATTCCGAGGCAGATGTCTTGCTATGGTTTCGGCAACACGCCAAAAATGAAACAGCAGGACAAATAAAGAAAAAGCTGGCATTGCTCAAACAAGTGTTACGACAACCCATGCAGCCTATAGCCATCAACCAGCAAGTCGTAACGGATGTCCGTAATTATTTAAATGCACTTCCACCCAGTTATTTATATTACTCATTAGCAAAAGGCTACTTTCCGCAAGAAACGCAAGCAATTGCGATTGAGGGCTTCGAGCTGGCTGATAAAGAATTACCTGCCTATTTTACCAAGTCCGGCTTTCAAAACATTATGAAAAGCCTTCCTGAAATAAGCGCTCAACTACAAACAAATAATTGGGTTCTTGCCCGCCAGGATCTAGGCGATCTGCCATCGCTGTTGCAACAGGCCTATTGCTATGAGTATGTCGCCTGGTGGCAAAACTTTATGACCCGCTCGACCCCTCTGCATTTTCAGGATTACCAGCAGGGTCACAATCTGGCACAGGTGCTGCTCAAGTCAAGCTCACTGAACAAAATTATTGATTTTATCCAGCAACAAACCAGCCCTGAATTCACGGACACTAACTCGCTGTTTAATAAGGAAATCGCGAGCAAATTTACCTCATTAAGTTTATTAAGCCACTCAGCAGTGCATAGCCTCACAAAAAACATCCAGGAACTGGAGAAATTTGTTACTACCTTGTCTGTCGTCAATGATCAGGGAAAAACTGCGTTTACATTAGCAAGGGCGCGATTTATGGGTGATACCTTATCCAACCCATTAAGCGCGCTTTATAACCGCTCTCAGCAACTCCCGGAGCCTGTGTCCTTGTGGGTAAAACAGGTTGCAGACGACACTTGGTTTATTTTAATAAACGACAGCCGAGCCTATATCAATCAGCAATGGCAGCAAACCGTTTTCCTAACGTATCAATCACAAATTGCCGCACACTATCCATTTGATGCCACACAAGCACAGGATGTGGCGCTTGCTGATTTTGATCAATTTTTCGCAAATCGCGGAGTACTTAATAATTTTGTAGAGTTCTATCTCAAGCCTTTCCTGGATACCTCGCAATCGCAATGGCAGCTTAAAGAGTTAAACAGTTATGTATTGCCAATAACCCCCGATACAATTAACGAGCTCATTCGCGCTAATGTGATTAGCAATATGTTTTTCGCTGGACAAAGCGATAAAAGCAAAATTCAATTTAGCTTGCAAAAAATAAGTCTCGATCCAATTGTTGCGAGTTTGCAGCTCGCCATTGGTGAAGAGAAACTTTACGATGATCAAAATAGCGATTCATTCACGAATTTCACATGGCCGCAATCAGGCGCCAAGCTCGTTTTAAAATCAATTGAAGGCGAGCATTATGAGCTTGATGAACCAGGCCCATGGGCGTTCTTTAAAATACTGCAAAAAGTGAATGTTTTGGTTGATGAACAAGATAGTGCAAACTTGCAGATTTTGTTTGAGGTGAACGGCAATTCAGGCCGCTATACATTAAAAACTCAAAACCAGGTTAATCCGTTTATTCCAGGTATATTAAATGGGTTTGTGCTGAAGGATGCGATTGTCTAGATAACCAAAACAACGACATAATCTGGAGCTCAGCATCAGATCGAACACACATCCACACTTCGCTCATATTTGCAGTTGTTTTCAGTGCTTTTTTAGGGTCAGGCTTGAGCAACCTCCGCCCAAATCTGACTTTTGGCCGCGATTCAACATTTGTAATAAATAGACAGATTTTTGATAAAAAAAAACCTCAGGGCATTACATCCCTGAGGTTTTCGATAAATATTATCCTAATTTTACTTGGTGAATTCTATTCCAGTTGCTCCGGCTACTGTTCCACCAGACGAACCGAACATCGTACCACCTGCTACGCCCAGGATAGAAGGCAGGAATAACAGTGCCGCGGCGATGAATACCAACGCAATAGGCGTACCAATTGGAATTTGGGTTGGATTATCTTTGTGCTGTTTAAATTTCATAATAGCACCTACAGAGAATCCCAATCCAGTAAGGTATGAGCCCGCTGTAATTAACTTAGCCAGTGCGCTGAATGAACCGGTGATATTAGCCGCCATATCTCCAATATTACCAACAGCCGCCGCATCACCTGCAAGCACTAACAAACTAAGGGATGTTAACCACACAGCAAGCCCTTTTTTTGATTTTTGCCGAGTTGTTAATACCGTTTTCATCGTTATACTCCTGGTTATAATTTAAAGTTAGTCAATCACATATTCTTTATTATTAATTAGTTGCAATGTTTCAGCAATAGTTATTGCCAGTAAATGTCCACATTTTGTATTAAATTTTGTCCGAACCTCGAAACTACAACCCTTTTATACCCCGCTAACTAGTCGCGAGCGCGTAATTTAGGGATTATATGTCAACCAACCCTATACTGTTGTCAGACTTTTACTAGCCGGATCACGTGCATAGGCACTCAAAATGTCGAGAACCAACTGCTCAACTACGCTCGACTTACCTTCTTCCTCAATCAATCCACCTTCTTTCTTAAGCATATCCAAGCGCTCTGCTATTTCCTTGGTTACAGTACCATTAGGAAATAATGATGCGAGAAAACGTCGCGCTTCTGCCGGCCCCAAATGACGATAGAGTTGATTGCGCACCGTCGCATCTTCTGCAGTTGTACTGAATGCCCATAATTCGATAGGACCTAGCGTCAACGTCAACAATTGCACACTCACGCCGCTCTTGGTAGAAAATTGCGCCAGGAATGTAGCACCGCCTGCGCGCGGCCCATGTACTCGTGTTCGTAATGCGACTTTTGCTGTTTCAGACAAACCAAATATTTTACATGTTTTTTCAATCGCTTGTGATGGACCTGCATCCATAACATAGATTGATGTGGCAAAATCAATCATAATTGAATCGAAGTCGTCTACCGACTGTGAGAGCAACGAAACTTGCACTTTCCATTTACGCCCTTCACGCATATCAATGATAACCTGATCACGCACAGCTGATGATTTTGAGGTGCGGTGAAACTCGTCATAAACAATACGCTTTGGATCTTCTCTAATTTCTAATATACGTTCTTTGTGATAAGACTGGTACTGTTCGGGAATACCGGACATACTTTCTTCAGTTAGATAATAATGGCGCGCAAGTGTGTAGCGAGCAAGCATATACATGACAGCTGTTTGTCGGTCAGCTGCATCGCCACCGCTCTTGGCAACCTCGTCAAGGTCAAGCGATACAACGCGCGCGTCACCAATATCAAATGCGGTAACGCGTGATAAAATAGGATACTCACGCACAGCTCCCGAGATCATTCGCGAAAAAGAATTGATCAACGACTCACCGGTAGGTGCAGTAATATTTCCATACAAGTCCTCTATCGCGGATGTGCGACATATAGAGGCCGCATCAGCAAGCAATGGCACCGCATACCGCTGGGCAAGCATTGCCTCATGGATAAAACCGGCAGAATAAAGCGAGTCGGTGACTTCCCACCAGGTTGATTTGGAGTCACGAACAAAACCTATCTCCTCCAAAATGCTATCAATAAATTCTTCTATACCCTGCGAATAAGGTGTCGGATTATTCTCGTCCGACATAATTTTATACAATTCATCAACGATCATGCCATTCAAGTCTGCCATACCATCGTAAGGCTTCGGTGCACCGAGTGGTGTGGTCAATAACGTTAAAAAATTGACCAAAAATGATCGCTCTATTGCTGTTGGAATTCGACAGCCCAATTGTGTGTCAAATGGATTGATAGAATACTCTGGTGTCATGCGTAAGCGATGATATGCAACTAGATGTCTTTTTGAAGAGGGCAATGCCTCCTTCAACAAGGAGATCAACCCACTGCTGGAAGGACCAATATCGATAATTGCAATTCGTGGTAATCGACTTAATCCCCCCGATAGACACAGCGCTAAATTTTGTGCATTCGATAAGACCGATTTACCTGAGCCGGGGCGGGCATAAACTAAATCGATCCAGGTGGTCTGCTGACTTGAACCAGGCTGGAAAGGCCAGGGCTTACCATCTGGCGACCGATACAATAAAGCGCCTGTTTTCCAAGGCGATGCGGGTCTGGTAATGGGCAGCATGGATATAATAGCAGACAAAGGTGCTACAGACGCGACGGCGGTGCTTGCTGTTGTTGCCGCTAGCATGGTGGAAACAAAGCCCGCAAAAGGATCGCCACAAATTTCTGAGACATCCGTTGAACCCCATCCCTCTATCGCTTTAACCAACTCTGAGCTACGACGACGAAGCAAAGGAAGATTGCCTTCAGGAGCCCAGGTTGTTGCCACCACGCGCAGGCGAATTATCGCCTCATCGGTGTTAATTTGTAAATATTTTAGCAGATTAACCGAATCACTAATTAGCCTATTTTGTGCCGATGAGAAACTTAATATTGAGGAAAGTAGCCCTTTAAGTTTAATAGTACTCAACCCTTCACTTTCAAGCAGAAAAGAAATTCGCCAGGGAATATGGGTAGGTAAAATGCGCGAAAACAGAGCCATAAACGGCCTGACATCTTTGGGAAAAAGATCGATATACGCAGAAGAATATATTTTGTCACCAACTAACACAGTACGCCGATCAAGCGTCTCAGCATCCCTGGGAATCACTTGTTTAGCTAGCGATGGCCAGAGCAAATCAGAAACATCACCCTCAAAGTTGTTAAGTTCACGTACTGGTATTTTATCGCCAGGTAAACTTGCTTTCCAATCATCTGCAGTGAAGTCTGGATCGGCTGTCATGCGTATTGCATGCACAGCCTCATGCGCCCCTAATAAGGTGGCCATGATATTAAGTGAATCCAAATCGTTGATTACGGATCGTACATAAGCACTATGGGTATCCCTCAACTCAGGTATTGCCGCATATATAGTTTGTGAATTTTTAAATGTAGGGGCTTTTGTTTCCTTGAGCATCTTCATTTTTGCTTTATTTGCGATTTTCAACTGATCCGTGGCGATGTTAAAAGGACGGGTCATTAGAACAAAATATACGCGTTCTTCGGCACAATATTGGGCTAGAAAATCAATACGCTCTTTGAATAAATCATCTAAATTCAGCTCCAGACGATGGGCTGTTTCTTCAGCAGGAGCGTAGATGTCGGAAATAACTTTTTTGATGTTTTGCTTGTCATGGCTAAAATAGACTTGCAATGCATGTCCAGGACGACCCATGGCAGCTTGGAAGGTGTTTGTTAATCCTTCAGTAAGTCTATCGAACTCTTCGGCTCCAGCGAGCGCCGTTACACCTTCAATTTTCAATATAGAAATCAATGAACCATCATGATTGACCAAGACATCAAGACCATCAGCGGTTTCGAGCTCACAATATGATTCAGTGGTTTGTTTCAACGATGTACTCAACCAGGCAAAAAAGGTATCTAAGCCTTCAAAAAATGATTCTGCCCAATTGGCCATGCCTTTTACCCCGTGATTACGTTTTATCTCTTAACCCTAGCAAATGGTTTGTATAGCTAATCTATTTATATCTCAGTTATTTCCTGCAAGGCGCTCGCTGCCCAATGTTCAATTTGTTTTCGAAACTTGGCTCTGGAAGGCAATAAGCGAATGCCTTCAACTATTTTTTTCGACACATCGTCACCAATATGGCCCGAATCAATCAATAAATGACCGAAAATAGCTGGGTCGCTTGTTCCCTCACCGTATTTTTCCTCAACCACTTGTGAACGAAATTTGAAACTGCGATATATCGTTTGGGCACTATTTTTATAGCCGGTGTCATTGGTAATCGCGCAAAACAATACATGACATAGACTATTCATTTCGGCTTGTGTCATTTCGGGTATATAGACCAATGTACCCCCACCATAACCACCAACGCCTACTGATTCAATAAAAAAACACTGCGCACAAAAGCAGCATGACGTAACCATGTTAACCAGTCTGTTATTATTATAATCGCCATCAAGATTAATAATATCCTGGTATAACCGTGCCTGAAACCCACAGAACTGACAGGTATATTGATCACGTTGGTAAACCTTCTGCTCAAAGGCTTTAAAACGTGGGTCAACCTTCCTGGCAGAGTATAATCGCCAAGAACCAGGGCTCGCCATCAGGTTTAACTCACAGCGCTTTTGTTCGCTACTCATTGGTCAAGCTCGCAAAATGACTCATTAATAGAATATAAACATCAGCGGTATCTGCACCCCTGATGTTTACAAATAAATTTAAGATTATTTAAATTCCATTCCAGATGCGCCAGCTACTGTTCCACCACTAGAACCGAACATAGTACCACCAGCTACGCCAAGAATAGAAGGCAGGAATAGCAGTGCCGCGGCGATGAATACCAACGCAATAGGCGTACCAATTGGAATTTGGGTGGGATTATCCTTGTGCTGTTTAAATTTCATGATAGCGCCTACAGAAAATCCTAATCCAGCAAGGTATGAACCTGCGGTAATTAGCTTAGCCAATGCCCCGAATGAGCCTGTAATCGAAGAGGCCATGTCACCAACATTCTGGACAGCTGCTGCATCACCGGCGAGCGCTAGCAAACCAAGACCTGTTAAACATGCTGCTATCCCTCTCACCGACGTTAGCCTTGTTACCAATGCAAATTTCATCGTTATAGTCCTAGTTGTTATAATCCTGGTTAAAATTCAACTGCCATAAATTGTATTATTAATTATTTGCAACGTTCCAACAATATTCATTGCCAATACACCACCAAAAATATGTATCAAACCTTTGCCAGTACCCCCTGGCTGCTGACCCTGTCCAGCCGAACGAGCTATAAGTACCCAACCTCTGATAAAAGAAATCAAGCCAATGGTCTGAATTATTAACGCCAACTGCGTACCAACCATACTATCTGGTCCTAAAAACGTATTGAGTGCTGAATTTTGTGTGTTTACATAAGCGAGTACATTTGAATCAGGCCCAAAAGCAGTATTTTTCACTAATTCATACCCTGTCGGAAAATAAACAAATACCGCCGCTACTATCAAGTAAAAAACAGGCTCTTTAATGCTCGCACTATTGGACATCATTGTCCTTGCTTCTCCATACACTTTTAACGTATAGATAGCTTTAAACGCAAATGTCAGGCCAATCAGATAGGCAGCGCCTGTTAAAAGTCTCTGCACTGGGACCAAGGTATTAGCAACATTGGACAATATATCCGCATGGTTGCTAATCCAACTGGTAGCGTTACCTACTGACCAACCTGATACGTCCATAAAGACCTCAACTATCTTCTTGACTGAATCTTATCACTTGACCGGAACTTGTTAGTACACGCCCTTGATTAGGATCAATCAATTTAATCACGCCATAACCAGGAACTGCCGTTCCCTCTCTTACAGTAAGTGTAGATCCATTTGCAGCAATTAGCCAAGCTCTGCCAGGGATCACCGCTTGAATATAATATTTTGTCGTTTGAATCATTTTTCTAGCCAGAGGGCGCGGTTTAGGAGCCTTACGTACTGCTGTTAATCGCGCAATATCCTGAGACTGCTCTGCAACTTTAGTCGTCAAGGACGCAATGGTCTGATTAAGCTGCTCTATTTGTGCAGTAAGTGTACCAAGATTAGTAGTCAGTCCACCTAATTGGCTATTCACTGAGGAAACTTCTGAGCGCACGCTTTGTTGACCCAGCTCAAGTGCAGACATTTTTTGCTGCATACCCGTATCAATAGTCTGAACTGGAGGTATCACAACAGGTTGTACCACAGTGGAAGGTATGACCAGCTGAGGCTTAGGTGGCATAGGCTTGATACTGGCAACGGCTTTTGCTGGGGCAGGTTTATCAGAAAACAAAGATCCGACAAATTTATAAGTAATCATAGCAAAGATCACCACGCCGACAACAAATATAGCCTTGCGTTTTACATAGGTCGCGGAAGAAACTTGCCGCGACCCTTCCATAACTGGGGTAGCACCCTCACCATGCGCATCATCAATCGCTTCAGGGTTGATTGCATCCAGATCAGTGAACTGGTACTCATCATTAAACTCATCGTTGTCTGCCATGTTTTACCTGCTCATCCAGTTAAAGTGATGTTAAATCCTGTGTAAACAGAATTCCTAAGCCTGTACCTGAGCATACTTGTACAGTTGTCGGTCGATTAAACGATTTCTGTGCGGCCTGCCCCCAGCTTTTACCCAGTGTAGCCAAACCAATCACTGCATTCTGTAACAAGGAACGGCCAGCACCATTTGACACGGTCGTATTAGTAGTACCGCCAGTACCACCAATTGTGATCGTAGTATTTGCAGACTGGAAGGCATTACCAAAACCTTCAAGAAATGTCGCTGCAAACAATGAACCGTACCGTGATAGATAATGATGATCCGTGCTACTGGACAAAGCCGTTCTTGCCGTATTGGGATCAATAGCATAAGCATTAATGGAGGTTGATTTTGCTGCGCCAGGGACAGACATTGTATTAAACGAGATAATCATTTTATCTGCGTTGCCAGGCAAGTTAAAACTGCCTATTAACTTGGCGCCTTTCAACTGACCTGACACGATCGTAGCAAGGATAGGTCCAGGTTCATCGCTATTAATTGATGTGTCAAGAACCGCGAAAAGCACGTCTCCTGTTTTAATCAATGCCTTAGGTCCATTACCATTCAGAGAATTAACCGCATTTTGTCCATTTACTGCATTATTACCCTGTCCAGACCCTTGAGGCTGATTTGGTCCACCCTGATACATTTTTAAGCCAAGAAAATCAGAATCACCTGCCCCCACCGATTCTGCTTTTGATCCCTTCTCTACTTCAGAACTAGCCATATAAGCTTGAGTTGGAACAACTTTCCATCGCTGTAGTGTGTCATTAGCAGCTGACTGCATTACAGAAATACGTTGTTGAAGTTTTTGTTGTGAACGCTGATCTTCCAGGTGAGTTTGCTGACGGCTCAATAATTCCTGCAATTTCTTTGCATTCGATTGCTGAATCTCCGTTCCAGCTGCTGCAGACATACCTGCAATAGAGGGCAAGGAGGTAACGGTTGAGGGCATAACGGTTTGTTTGACCTCCGCCAATTGTTGCACGCTTGATCCTTCTATGGGGAAGCCCGCTTCCTTTAAATCCTGCTCAGAATAGCCTGCTGTTTTTAATTGCGCGGCCGTGTAGCCGATTTTTTTTAAATCGCCGGCGCTAAAGCCGGCTTCCTTAAGTTGCGCAAGTGTGTAACCTGCATCTTTCAATTGTTGTGCAGTAAATCCGGCTGTTCGTAATTCTTTTGCAGAGAATCCCGCATTTTTAAGATCAGCGGCTGTAAATCCTGCGTCTTTTAATTCTGCTGCCGTAAATCCCACATTTTTAAGATCAGCGGCTGTAAACCCTGCGTCTTTTAATTCTGCTGCTGTAAATCCCGCATTTTTAAGATCAGTGGCTGTAAAGCCTGCATCTTTTAATTCTGCTACGCTGTAACCACCGGCCTTCATTGCGGCTGCACTACAACCTAATGTCTGCTTAATAGTTGTAGCCGAGACACCTGATGTATGAGCACTAGTTAAAGCGGCGACACTGCAATCTGCTGTTCTAATAACATCTGAAGGGCTTAGACCTGCTTGCTTCAATTCTTGAGGAGTAAAACCTGCATCGGCCAAATCACTGTATGTATACCCAGCAGCCTTTAGCGTTTCTGCACTACAACCAGCATATTGTTTTATTGATGCTGCACTAACACGAGCCAAACGTTCTCTTTTTAGTGATTCGACGTTACAACCAGCCGTCTTAACGTCTTCCGGAGTCATTCCAGGTGGTAACTCGATTAGAGCTGCTTTAATTTCTGCAGGTGTATAGCCAGCATTCGCAAGCTCTACCGGAGTAAATCCTGCATTTAATAATTCGTGTGCGCTGAAACCAGCGTTTTTAAGATCAGCAGCTGTAAAACCAGCATTTTTGAGTTGTGTAGCACTGAATCCTGCATTTTTAAGGTCCTGAGCACTATAACCAGCGGCTTTTAGTTGACTAAGCGTACAACCATTTATATGCCGAAGAGCGTACGCCGATACACCTGCTGAACGCCATTTTATCAATGAATCTACTTCACATCCGCCTTTACGCACATCATCAGCGGTAATGCCATCCGGTAGACCACCAGCACGACTAATATCCTGATCAGAAAAACCAGCTCCCTTCATTTCACCATCGGAATAACCACCATCCTTCATTTCCTGAGCAGTAAAGCCGGCATTACGCAGCTCACAAGCATCAAACCCACACAATCTCAACCTACCAGCACCATAACCAACAGCCTTCAATTGTAAGGCATTAAATCCGGATGCCTTCAATTCTTTACAAGAACAAACAGGCTCTAAGTCAGGAAGCGCATAGCCATTATCTTTTAATTGCATACAACTGCAAGCTGCCTTTAAATCGGACAAAACAGCACCTTGGTCCATCGCCTTCTGAACACTGGCCTTGCTGCAATTAGTTTCCTTTAATGACTGTACCCATAAACTTCGCTGCCCACCACCATCATCAGTAGCTAGAGTAGAAAAACCAAGACCCCCCTCACCTTGCTGTGGCCCAACCACCTCCACGCCCTGTCCGAAAGCTTGTGTTCGAATAATAGTGGGAATAGCGCTGCCGCCTGCTTTCGATGCCTGCTTTGCTTGATCAATATTTTGCGACTCTACAAGGGATGCATATTCTGCTGAGGGATTAATTGAACCGGGTATCGATTGAATTCCACCAGGGGCTGCCGCTAGATTAGCACCCGACTCCACGTTGCCTGAGGACGAACTAAGTTTAATCACGCCTATCAGTATCGCAACCAGCATTAAAACTGCGGTAAATATAATAATGACCCTTGACCGGGTATTGGAAAACAGTGCTTTAATGTTATCTTTTCTGCCGGCCATTTTTATAACCCTTCTACCTTGAGCTGCATGACTTTGCCATGCCAGGACACCAAAATTACTGGTGATTTTTGCATTTCATAGGCGTGCATTCCATCAGCGCTAGTCATGCTTCCTATCCAACCAGGAGACAAGATGGTGAGATTGGTTCTGACATACATTCTGTCATTTAACAACCAAGCTCGAGCATCGCCACCATTGACAACCAATCGCGAGCTCCCCGTCGGGGGGACCCCATCCAGTACACTTAATAAAAGATCATTGGCTGATGGGGGCAACCCTTCCTCCATAGGCATGCTCTTAGCATTTGGACCATAACCCTGAACACGCAAATCAACCCGATAATCCACCGCTTTCTGCCCTGGAATTAATGTCAACATAACCGGTGTGTTTAAACCTCTTAATCGTACCGCAAGATTGCCATAAGTATATAATTTACTTGCCTGAATCATCAGCGTATTGCTGGTCTTATCCCATTGGATATTGAATGCCGACGGGTCACCCAGGTCATACGCACTGATTGGCCATGGAGCCCCTGTTGAGTCAAGAAATACCAGGGACGATACGAACCCTTGAGATAATCGAATGACAGGCGGTGTCGAACCCGGCGATAAATTAACAAACTGCGAAGTTGCCGTGGGTTTAGGCGGAGTTCCGATAGGTGATTCTTGTGCAAACTCAGATGTCTGATAAATTTGCTTAATACGCGTTATCTGCTCAGGTGTCAGCGGAAACATTTGCTCAACAACGCCATCGAATGCCAGCGCATCGATCGCTTCTTTGTCATCAGAGGATAATATTTTTTCTTCACTTATATCCGATGTCTTTGGAGGGACTGTTTTGGTTTTGGTTTGAGTTGCTGACGACACGGATGGTTGTGATTGTGGTTTTCCTGCAGCTAACTCCTGACCCGCTCCCGGTGGCTGGTCAATAACACCTGAACTCGAAGACAAGCGTTGCTGCAACATACGTAGTTGATCCAAGGCTTGTTGAGCTGAATCAGTTTGGGCCGCACTGATAGGCATTGACACGAATGCAAGTAAAAGCAATGGAAATTGAAACTTAAAAATATTTGGTTTTTTGTTATTTTTCATCCGGATACCCCGCCAGTAGCAGGTCCAACCACGAATTGTGCAATTCCTATTCCGCGTGGTGAGTTAAGCGTTGACACACGCGTGATTAGCATAGTAACAACGTTATTTTGTTGTGAAAATTCACTGGCACTTTGGTAGGTGACCAATACGGGCATCTGAACTCGCCATGAGTAACTGCCATTCAATATCCCTTTTTGCAAAATAATGGGAGCCCTTGTCGCCACTGACGATACGACCAGTTTTTTTGCTTTCACTGCATCAAGGTTGTTTGATTCCTGGAGTGCATTGAGAAATTGTGTCCATCCATCTGCTGTAAAAAACCCTGATGCAGCCTGTAACTCCGTTCGGTAATTTACGAAATTGTAGGTGAATGCGGCTATTGCTGCCTGGTTTGCCCATTGCAATACTGCTGAGTCAGACTGGTTTGGTTCGTTCAGCGCAAACAACGGCGTAATTCTACCATTGATACTGGTAGCAAAATATTTAGGCGCAGGTGGGTGCGTGACGATATAGATAAGTACCGACACTAACATCAAATTGGCAACCATGGAGACCAGCAAAACCAGCATTAATTTACGCTGTCCATCACGGTAGAAATTATTTCTTAGTGTGACCGCGGTCAAAGCATCTTCAGCCATAATATCCTCTGTTATTGCGGTATGACTTTGTTGTTATAGTCATCATCCTGATCACTTGCTAATAATGGTACTGATGTATTATTTCGCTCGTCCATATAGGTAAGCTGTATAGGTGGCGTCATTCCACTTGTAGCGTAAAAATCCGGTTCTGGCCGAGTAAAATAAGTGTAATAAACAGCAAGCCCTAACATTAAATTAATTAATATCGATATAACTAGAGCACTTCCTGCCTTACGGTATGTAGAGACATAGAATCGTTTTGAATGCTTAATTAGGTTCCATGATTCTCTACTCATTTCCGCTCCATCTTATGCAACTGCATCTCTGAAGGTAATTTCAATCCTTGAGTTAGGAGACTGCTCACCACCCTGCGCATATCCTGTTATAGGTTTATCACTACCCAGACCGTGAGTAAAGATAAAACGACTATCTATTCCTTGTGACCATAAATAGTCAGCTACCGCTTTTGATCGGGCCAAAGTCAACGCACGCCCCCTTGCCGGTGAAACACACTTTGTACTATAGGCTGTTACGCTTACTGCTATCTTGCGAAATTGTTGTAAATAACAGGCTACTTCATTAAGTAGATTATACGATCCCCATGTCAACTGGGGGGATTGATCTGCAAACAACGCGTCTGAAGGAATGCTTAATAAATAGTCCTGCCCCAAGGTGACCACTTTCACACCCTTTTTGTAAAACTTGCTTTGCATTTCAATGATGTTGGCGTCAGAAGCACCATCTACTTTGTGAGGTAACGTTGGGATGCCCTGTAGCTGTCCCGAACCCGTATGGCAACCTGCCATTATTAATACGACAAATAAGGCTGCAACCCATTTAGAGAACCCTATGAAGCCTGTACTCAATCGTCTCAATGCAAATCCCCATTAGGAAAACACTACTGATACTCTATAAATAAAAACATACAAATCATTACGTTACAAGTATCACATAACTTTATCAATAATATGCTTTAATAATCTATATGCCAAGCGAAACCATCGTACTCAATTTTAAAAGTAATATTTTGATAACTGGGGTGGGTGATTTTTGTACTTAGGTTACAAACCGACATTGTATCTCTTATTACGGTTGAGCATGTATTACGCAGCGCTAATACGGTCTACTCTTCGTCGGCTTTTCTTTTTGAATTTTCACGCTCTTTACTGATATTTTCAGACAATTTCTGCACGACATCCGTTAACTCTGCTACGCTAATTTGATCACGATTTGATGGAGGATAACTTGTTGCCATTTGAAAATCTTTGATTAGCTCGTTTGCAATACTTCCAGCAAGTTTATCTTTTTCCCCACTTAACCGTTCAATAGACATCATATAGTCACGACACACATTGATTGGCAGCAAAGGTTCTGAAAAGCGCCCCACATCTTTAGCAAGCAGTGGCGGAGCACTAGCTGGATAGCGTAATGGCGTAAATATAGTTAACACACCAGGTACTTCATCTTCAATAATTTCAGTAACTTCTTCAGGCTCATTATGACGATGAAATGCAAGAAGTGCCGCCACGCCTCTTTCAATAGGCTCACCAATTTTCGTGTCTCGCAGCGCATTGCTAATTAAAGTAATTTCGTCACTAGGTACATTTGCAGTAATGCTAATATCACTGCTTTCCAATACTCGGTTAAACGCCAACAATTGGGATTGCAGCCTAGCTAAATAATCATCCGCTGGTGGTTCAACTTTCAAAAATTGATTTAATTTCAATTTTTTAACAGGTTTTGGGTTAGCATAAAACATACGCGCTCGCACAATTTTCGAACGGAAAAAGATATGCGCCTCGCCTTCTGTCTGTTCTTTTAAATCGAGCAAATCAATACGGGCTCGTCTTTCAAATGATGAGCTTTTGGTATCCATGTAACTGTTTGCAACACTACCATCTTTAGTTTGGAATGAATCAACCTTAGTAACATAAGCCTCACCCGCTGTTTTGGTGAAAAAATCCCATGTTTCGGTAGGATCCTCAAGTTTCATACAAATTTTAATGTTCGTATTCGCGCCGATCGACGCCGCCTCCTCTTTTGACGCTTTTTGGAAGGCTGGCAAGTCCTGACCGGCAAAGATAACGGAGAAACCGAGTGAACGCGCTTGTGCAGGTACTACAGCAAAACCTTGCACAGCATAGTACCCATACTCATCGAGCACGCAAATATACGGAGTAGGTGCATTTGTAGGTTTACGCTCGATCACATCTCGATATTCTCCTTCAACCTCTTCACCAAGTCCGGCTGCCATCATTGCCTTCAAAGAAGAAACAATAATCTTGCCTAAGTTCGACAACTCATCTGGTGATTTTTCTAAAGCGGGTAATAGCACAACTAAAATTCGTCGATTCAAGACCACATCTTTGAAGTCAACCTCAGCCAGATTGGTTCGAACGATATGCCCATAAGTATCTGCTAATGATGAAAAAGCCCGTACCAACTGCATGGTAATAAATCCATGCTGCTCCAAAACCTGAGATACCTGTTTGCCTTTTTTTTCTTTGTTATAACCCGGCAAAGTGGATAAGTAGTTGCGTAAGGGATCAGTCACTACCTTGGGTATTGACTCGATATTAATCCCCTCCTGTTCGTCACGGGGGAAAATTTTATCTACAACGATCGATTCAAGGCGTTCCAGAGCAAAATAATTACGGATGGTATCGGCATCAAGAAGAATTGCCCCCTCATCGCGCATATACACCAACATACGCATCAAGGCCTCTACGAATGCAATCGCGCGGCCTTTCCACATGTCCCCATCGGATGATTGGCCGGAACCGCCCATCAGGCTAACCACAAGCTGTGTTAACATACTTGAAGATCCCTGACAAAAAGGATTAAGTGTATTTGATAACCTTTTTTCCTGCGGTCCAATAATGTCACGAGCACCGGTCATAAAATTAATTAACAGCAAATCATCTTCACGTCCCATGCTGCGAACCATGGAAAATATTTTGGCATATAAAGATGTATCCCCTTTCCCGTCCACATAAATAAAACCACTGCCTTGGGTCAGCGCGTTAAAAGCGATGGAAACCAATGCTTCTGTTTTACCGCTACCGGTAGACCCAAATATAAGCGCGTGGGTTCTCATGTCCTCATTCGCAAACCACAACTCTTGATTAGTTTTGAGATCATTCCCAAAATATGCGATGCCCCGCGCCATGTTTGGTTTTTTAATGCCAGGTTTCAAATCGTTAAAATCCTTAACCCGTGAAATTTTCGGCAAGCGAAATGGCAAGGACTGTTTGCGGCTAAATGAGTAGGTAAAAGACAGAACACCAATGATTAGGATATAAAATGAAGCCTCGGAAATATAATAGGCTACGGCAGAGAGCGATATTAGAACAATAGCAATATTGGTAGGATCTGAAAAGAAACTCCCTATACGCTGACCAATTGTTCTCGTATCCCGCAATAGCAGGGTAGGATCAATTTCATGTTGAGTATCAATACCACGCATCATGGCTCTAACCCCTGCAACGCTTCAGGCGACAATTTAACTTCTTTCACTGCAATTTCGAGGGCCTTAATTGCTTCATCGATCATGGGCACCAAAGAACCACGCCCCATCGCCTTCTCAGCAAGCCAGTGGGCAAAAGGGCCGCCAACTTCGGCGAACGGGGTTTGTCTGCCAACACAATTAAGCATATACCACAAACGACGATCAACGGGTTTTAACCATAAAAACTCAGAACTGGGTACAACGCCGTCATCACGTGAAGCGGCCAGCAAGGATGCCATGACCGTTAATAGATAGGCATGTTTCCCTACGATTTTTTTGATTTCATCTGTATTTTGATATTTTCGCAGCACACTAAATGCGACACTATAATCAGGCTTTCCTTGTGAATAATTTCTATCCAGCAACTCCTGAATCTTACTTGCTGATGCTCGATCGCGGCATATCCGTGCCATAAAAACAGCCGCCAGTGCGCGAGCGTGTGGAGGGCAATGCTCGAAGCCGTCCCAATACGGACCCAGCTGCAGCGTAAAAACGCGCTTTGCATCGCCTCGGCGTACACCTGCTGTCATTTCTTGTCCTGCTAAAGGATTATCAAGCAGGATGTCATTTTTTTTGAGCAACTGGTATTTGCGCGCAAACTCCATGGGCGTCATTGCCATTGCCCACGGACCTTCGTTAATATCAATACTCACCAAGTCCTGTTTAACCACGGGCATAATTGCTGGCCAATTGTATTGTTCCTGCGCCCGCAGTGTTTTCATATCGTGTGCTCTACGGAATTTGAGGGTGATATTGGATTTGTAAAGATAAATTGCCAGAACAATAAGAATAACCACAATGGGGTAGCGCATGTAATCACCAACATTGCTCATCAGAAGAACCATCTGTCCCCATTCTACCGAGGCAGGATCAACTGTTTGCATCAGATAAATTTCATTTGCTAATTGGGTCCCGCCCAATACTAAATGCACCAGCTTTGCTTGCAGCACATTCACAGAAAATACAAATGCGACAATGTATTTATGCCCCAGCTTCCAGAAAAAAAAGGCCGAGATAAACAGCAACACTGTGATCCACACCGGTGCCATTGAGTTATCGCCACCACTTTGTTGTTGACCTTGTTGAGCCATCCGCTGCTTTAAAATAAGGGTACTTGATTTAAAGTATATACCTATTTCAGACTTTTGCGATATTTATGAAAGGGCTGACTTACGAACAGACAATTGCGTCATTTGTTCTCAGTAGAAACACCTTTAACCAAACGGCCATGGTTGAATCTGTAGGTGCCTGATTCATGAACAAAGCGATTGATGCTCTCAAGATTGAGTGATTTATTTTTCAAGGCGAGCAAAGGTTTACCCAGTTTATCAAGCGAGATTTTATCTGGCCCCATCTCAAGAATATCATTTTCGCTGATATTCATGGATACATAAGCCTCATTAATTTTATTGTCCTTTGTTTTGATGATGTCGATAACATGCTGTTCAAGGGCGTAAATAGGACGAGAAATCATCTGTTTTGGTAAATTGGCAAGAATGCGCTCCCAAGAGAACAGACTACTACCCTCGGAGGAGTAAAGGACTATAAATATTTCCTGTTGGCCTCTGCGCAATACCGATTGCTTAGCGAAACCTGCGGCAGTTCTTTCTTCTTCCTGAGCTTGCAAACCTATTTCCATAGCAAACTGGTCGCGTATCTCGCGCAAATTTTTGCCAATTACTTTAAGGAAATTTGACTCGTCCCATGGGCCTTCTTGAATGGCATCATCAAGGGCTTTGAGAACCGCTGCAGTCTGATTTTCTGATAACTGATCTTTCATTGAGTTCGGCCGCTAATATCAATTACATTGTTTAAGGAAACTTCGTCATACTGTGTATATACAATAATCAACTTTAAATGTTGATTATTGTATATCATAGACTATTTAGAGGGAGGGGGTAATATTTTGCTCTTCTTGCTCGTCATTTTTTTCTCGTGAAGTTTCAAGCTTCATGGCGTTACGGAGTTGGGTTAAGCATTCGGAAAGAACAACGGCTCCCTTATTATTATCAGGAGTAGGCCGAATAGAAGCCATGTTACCAACCTTGCTGCACAACTCCCGCACCGGTGACAGAACTGTAGTTTCAAAGGAGTTGCTAGTAATAACAGCCTCCGTCAACAAACCCTTACCAAAAAAACCATTTCGACTATTGCCAGCCATAAAACACTCCTAAAATAAAACCTGTATAGAGATAGCCTAACAGAGTCTTGATTAACACAACCCTAAATAACAACAACTTTGCTGTTTTTTTACATATAGACGCAAAAAATTAGTCATACATTAATTCATCCAAAGGTGTGTAATCACGACTTGGACCGCCTTGAATCAGCTCATTTAACACGTCAGTCATATATAGTAAGCGCAACACATTCGGTGTTACCTCATCAAAAACGACCCGAGTGCCCAACAAGGCATTTTCCGCTTCATCAAAAGTTACACCCAACCCATAACCCAAGCACAACGAACTCAATTGATCAGCGCGGCGTGAAATTGCGGGTAATAAACCTGTATTTGAAAACACCTCGTCATAACTAACAAAACGATCATTCAAATAAAATTTAGCATTCATACCAGCAGCTATTAAAGTCATGCCTTTAGTTATATCTGTTTTCATTTATCGCCACCAAGGTTGTGAGGATTTAACAGGACCTGCAAAAAAATTTCTTATCCAACGCAGAAAAACAGGCACCGTAAAACCATAATGTTCAATAATTGCAAAAAATACAGCTGAGACAATCACTAATACTCCAGTCCATATTCGAATGTGCATTAAAAAAAGAAAAATCGGAAATGCAGCTCTCGCATCGACCATAAAAAATCGAGCACTGCGAGCAGAATCGCGCCAATGCGCGGTGGGAGAAAAGCCGGAAGCCATACAAACCTCGTACTTGAACTGCTTATACTAAAAGTATATCTCGCCGTGAAGGTAATGCAAGCATCATCGTGATTCACTCCAAAGTTAACTTGTTGGCACAAGAGCATTTTGACTCAACGAGTTGAAGTTATTGAGGGGTGGCGTCTGATTTTTTACGGGGATTGAGACAATTAGTTAGTACATCAGCCATTGATAGCACGGGGGGTTGTTTTTGTGAGGTGGTTTTTTTCTCAGGGTGAATAGAAGGAGCTTCAGCATCAGCATCGACATCAACATCAACATCAACCGTGCTGGTTTTAACTTCAGATGCTAAATATTTCATCGCTTCCAACATGAAATTCGTGCTGCTAGTCATGGTAAATCCACTTCTTAAGTACTTCTTTTCATAATATACAACAAAAATTAAGGTTTTATTAAGTGTTCTTAATAATTACAATGAAATATCCACTATCGTCTAATAAATCCTATTTGATCCCTCATAAACTTGCCTCAGCTTCTCACCTGTAATAAAGTGTTCTTCATGTCGCGAATTTATCCTCTATTCATTAAAAGGCTTGGCCTGGCTCTGGTTATAGCCGCCATTGCTGTAGGCGCTTATTTTTTTCAGCGCAATTCCTCCATTATTATCAATTGGATCAATACCTTAGGTTACATAGCCCCTATTCTTTTCTTGTTTTTATACTGTGTTGCAACGATTTTTTTTCTGCCAACTATGGTCTTGACCTTTGCCGGAGGTGCGCTTTTTGGTCCGGTTTGGGGAACATTATTTAATCTTTTTGGCGCATCGCTAGGCGCGGCTTTTGCATTTTGCATCAGCCGCTACTGGTTATTTGACTGGGTGGCCACTAAAAAAAATTCGCGCATTAACAAACTGATTGCCGGAGTTGAGTCACGCGGCTGGCAATTTGTGGCACTGTTACGCATAGTGCCTATCATTCCATTTAATCTGGTGAATTATGGTTTAGGTGTAACGCGCATTAAATTTAGCCATTATTTAATAACCACTGCCATTTTTTTAATTCCAACAGAGATAGTATCGACCTACTGTGGCTATGCAGGTATGGATATCCTCACCCACCCGGGAGAAATTTACACTCGTACACACATTGCATTTTTCTTGTTTTTCGCAAGTTCATTATTCATTCTAATTAAATTAATTAAGCGCAAACAAAAACACCATCTCATCTAAACCTGACTGTCCTGATTAAGCCGATGACGTAAAAAGGTCAGCAAGTTATGACGGGTGGGCACAGCAGTGCCATCCAACGATTCAACCAACCTAATCCCCTGTAACGAATTAGTAACAAACACCCCATCCGCATCACGGATTGCATAATGATCCAGGTTGCTTTCAATGCAGGTAATGGACGCGTCTGCACATAGTGCAAGTAGACGGTTGCGTATTATGCCGGCTAATATTCCGCACGTTAATGCTGGAGTATAAACCTGATCCTTTTTAATAAGGAACAAGTTGGCTACTGTCGTTTCAGTCGCATAATCCTGCGAATTGAAAAATAAGGCATCATCAGCGCCCCTGTCTAATGCTTGCCGCCGTGCGATAATTGCTTCCAAATAATTAATAGATTTCACTTGATATACGGGGTTATTGGCATCACGACGCCAGGATGCACTAACCAGATTCAAGGGCTTATTATCCCCGGCATAGGTAAATGCTTTTATTAATAAACAGGTATTCTCTGACTCGGCAGTTAGTCCCCGTGACGCAGGTCCCCCACTTAATACAACCTTAATTCCCCCGGCTTTCATCTGTGCACTACCAATGCACTGCAGCAACTGCTCGTTCCATGTGATAAAAGATAACTCAAAAGGAATATGAAGCATTACAGCGGCATCACGCAAGCGCTGCCAATGCAGCTGGGAATAATGGGGTCGATGATTATCAACCCGAATAGTTTCAAACAACCCCTCGCCCAAGAAAACACGATCATCAGCTGCTATTAGTCGAGTTTTTCCAGAATATACCAATGCATTTGGGATTAGCATTTATGGATTAAAAATCAAGGAAGTCTTCCAGCTCATCTCGTAGACGCCTCTCTTCCATCAAACTTTCCAATCGTTTACGCGCATCCACTGTCGGATGCAGCTCATTATCAGCAATAACGTCCTCTGTCTCAACAAACTCATCATCAGCCGTCAAATCACTGTCTTCTTCATCTTCAAATAATTCACTCATGCCACCCTCTCGAAAGTTTAAATAGCCATGTTCTCCAAAGGGTTACCCTCTATGGACAGTTTTACTATTGGCCGCAAAGCCTGAACCCTCTGTTTTTTTAAGTCGTTATTAAATTTGCAAGCTATATACCGCATTTTTTTTAGTTTGCCTAGTTAATTTATAACACCTAAACCTTAAAACCAGGAATAGTGGCCTGCAAACCCGTGTATAGAATGCTATCTATTCAGACTGTTGACCTCAAATACAATTCTCATTTGAGATTGCATTCAGCAATCCACTTGCGTGATAATCAAAGAACGCGAACTCTCCCCTAATCCCATGGCTGACCGATTTAAACAAGCACTCAGACAAACCAATCGCCAAGTTCGAAAACAGCTTTCTGCAGCGCATCGACGAAGGGTTTCAACCAAGATTTGTGCACGCATTCGTGCGCTGGACCAATATCGCTATGCCAAACGAATCGCCCTCTATCGGGCAGTCAATGGCGAGATTGATTTGAACGACATCTGGCAATCTGCACCGATGCAGGGAAAATATTGTTATTTTCCAGTCCTTAATGACGATAAAACGCTGATATTTCTACCGGCGACACCAGCTACTCCGTTTCATGAAAACCGTTTTGGTATAGGTGAGCCTGCTGTTGCACGTGAATTGGCAGCTAGCCCTGATGAGCTCGACATTATTCTCCTCCCCTTGATTGCCTTTGATGAAAAAGGCACACGGTTAGGTTCAGGGGAGGGATACTATGACCGAACGTTAGCGAATCATAAAAATACGTTACTCATCGGCGTCGCCTATGAGTTTCAGCGCCAATCCTTTATTGAGGCACAACCTTGGGATATACCAATGACCGCGATAATCACCGAACGCAATGCTTACTGGAGTTAACCATGCCTAATTACTGGCTGATGAAGTCTGAACCGACATGCTGCAGCATTGATGATTTACGCAATGCACCAAAACAAACCCTACCCTGGGATGGCGTACGTAATTATCAGGCGCGTAATTTCATGCGCAAGGACATGCGAGTAGGTGATTTAATGTTCTTTTATCACTCCAACTGCAAGCCTCCAGGTATTGCCGGTGTTGCCGAAATCGTCAGCGACGCCTATCCCGATCACACGGCATTTGATCCAACCAGCGATCACCCAGACGCCAGCAGCACCCCCGATAATCCCCGGTGGTTTATGGTTGATGTACGGTTTAAAGAGAAATTTTCCCACCTCCTACCTTTGGATGCGTTAAAACACCACCCGGAGTTGGAAAAGATGCCTTTATTGCGCAAAGGAAACCGCTTATCGATTACACCGGTGAGCAAAACTGAATGGGATTTTATTAATCAGCTGCGTTAAAACGCATACCGCTGTATCGCAGACCGGATTAGGCGGAGCCATAGTCCGGAATTATCCTAACTCAACGCATCCTCACCCACCTCACCCGTACGCACTCGCACCACTTGCTGCAGCTCATACACAAAAATTTTACCGTCGCCAATTTTACCGGTATAAGCGGCTTTGCATATTGCATCAATCGCGCCTTCAACCATGTTGTCAGGCAGTGCCAGCTCGATTTTTATTTTAGGCAGGAAATCCACTACATATTCCGCCCCGCGATAAAGCTCAGTGTGCCCCTTCTGTCGTCCAAAACCACGGGTCTCCGAAATAGTAATGCCTGGCACTCCTATTTCCATTAATGCTTCGTGCACGTCATCGAGTTTAAACGGTTTAATAATTGCGGTGATCATTTTCATTATCATTACCTTTGTTATCGGGTGGCTGTTGCGGACTGGTTTTGCTAGACTCTCATACACCGCTTAAAAAATGCCTGAGGAGTATACTATGTTTGATCCCAAACAATTTGAAGACTTGGCAAAAAAGCTTTACGCCGCTTTACCAACCAGTTTACAAAACATTGAAATCGAGATTCAACAAAAATTCAAAGAAATATTGCAATCAACATTCACGCGCATGGATCTAGTTACCCGTGAAGAATTTGATGTGCAAATTAAAGTATTGGCACGCACGCGAGAAAAGATAGATGCGTTGCAAACGCAGGTTGATACACTGCTGGCAGAAAAAAAGAACCACAATAAATAAGGATAGGTTGGTGCTGAGCGCTAGCGAAGCCCAACAATCGTGGCACGGGAAGTTCCCTTGTTGGGCTTCGCTAGCGCTCAGCACCAACCTACCTGTTAAAACCAAATGGATACGGCGCTACATTTATTTTCTTATAAACCACATCGACGAAATAAATCCAATCGCGTAGAATCATTTCGGTCCAACCACAAAACGAGTCCATAATGAACCTGGCGATTACCAAAACGCGCAGTGCCGTAGGCATTTATGCGCAATCTGTATCTGTAGAAGTTCATTTATCCAACGGCCTACCAGGCTTTACCATCGTAGGCTTAGCAGAAACGGCGGTGAAGGAAAGTAAAGACAGGGTACGCAGCGCCATTATTAACAGCCAGTATGAATTTCCTTGCCGCAAAATAACCGTTAACCTCGCACCGGCTGACTTACCAAAGGTAGGCAGCGGCTTTGATTTACCCATTGCCCTTGGTATTCTCGCCGCCTCAGGCCAAATACCCTTAGAAAAACTAGCATTACATGAATTTATCGGGGAGTTGGCACTCAGCGGAGAAATTCGTGGAGTTGCAGCGATAGTGCCCGTTGTCCTTGCCGCCCATCGTGACAAACGCCAATTGATTATTGCCACTGCAAACGCTGAAGAGGCTTCTCTCGCTGGCAACCATGGCGTTTTTGCAGCGGAGAGCCTGCGCGAGGTTTGTAGTTACCTGTCGCAAAACACCCCTCTACAGCAATTACCTGAGCGGCCAGAAATAGGTAGAAGCGATATTGATCTCGACTGGTCGGACGTCAAAGGCCAACACCATGCAAAACACGCCATGGAAATCGCGGCCTGTGGCGGCCACAGTATTTTGTTAAGTGGTGCGCCAGGCAGCGGTAAAACTATGCTGGCGAAACGATTCAGTACCTTGTTGCCGGAGCTATCCGAAACTCAAGCCTTAGAGTGCGCCGCCATTAACTCCATTCGTGGTCGTCTCGCTAGTTTCAGCAATTGGCGCCAACCACCTTTTCGCGCCCCCCATCATACAGCTTCACCGGTGGCACTAGTCGGAGGCGGCAACCCACCAAAGCCCGGGGAAATTTCTCTCGCTCATCACGGTATTTTATTCCTTGATGAATTGCCTGAATTTCATCGCAATGTTTTAGAAACGCTGCGTGAGCCGTTGGAATCTGGCCATATTTGCATCTCCAGAGCCGCTATTCAAACTGAATTTCCGGCACGGTTTCAATTGTTAGCCGCGATGAATCCCTGCCCTTGCGGGCAATGGGGAAATCCTAAAGCCAATTGTATTTGCTCACCGGACAGAATTAGCCGCTATCTTGCAAAAATTTCTGCCCCACTACTCGATCGCATTGATATGCAAATTACGGTGCAAACCCTCGGCGAAGAGGAACTGGTGAAACCAAACCCATCTCAACCAGGCGAAAGTGCCAGAATTCGTAAACAAGTGGAAGAAGTAAGAGCACGACAGTTTGACCGCCAGGGACACATCAATGCTCATCTCAACGCCAAGGCATGCGAAACAGTCTGTGCTTTAGGAAGTAGCGAGCAAGCGTTTTTAAGCCAAGCACTCAATCGCCTCAAGCTCTCTGCCCGCGGTTTCCACCGTTTGTTAAAAGTGGCGCGAACGATTGCTGATATGCATAATACAAAGAACGTAGAATTACCTGATTTGCAACAAGCATTATCGTTTAAGCAAACATTGCAGATGCCTAGGTAATAAGATCCCGAGATTGCGGTATTAGAAAAAAAGGAGGCACTGTATGAGCTCTCTCAAAAGTGTCTCCATCATCAAAGGAAAAAATTGTCAGTAGTCAGCCAATCATCGACTCAAGAATCGCCATACGCATATACACCCCATTACTAACCTGCTGCAAGATAAAAGACTGCGAGCCATCCGCAACATCGCTGTCGATTTCAACACCGCGATTCATGGGTCCCGGATGCAAAACCATCGCGTCTTTTTTGGCATAAGCCAACGCTTCGAGCGTTAGGGCATAATCTCGACGATAATTGGCAAGTTCAACTTGTTCACCGTCCAACAGGCGCTCGTGCTGAACGCGCAAACAAATCACTACGTCGGCATCAACCAAGCCATCGTGTAATGAGTCGGTTACCCGGCCGTAATGTACTTGTTGTGGCTGCCAAACTGGTGGCGCTACTAATACCAACTCACCAATATCCATCACCGCACAAATCGCCTGTAAGGAATTAGCAACGCGCGAATGACGAATATTGCCGACGATAGCGATTTTAAGCTCACTCAGATTTGGTTTTTTCTCGATGATAGTCATCAAATCAAGCAGCGCTTGACTTGGGTGGGCATGCTTCCCATCGCCGGCGTTAATAATATGCACCTTGTCAGCGCACTTTGCCACCAGTGCTTGTGGCAATCCATCTTGTGTATGACGAATCACAAACAACGAGATTCCCATGGCGGCCAATGTATTTAATGTATCCTCTATAGTCTCACCCTTGTTTTCAGACGAGCGCTGCAGATCAAAATTAACCACAGGCATTGATAAATTATTAGCCGCTATTTCAAAACTAACTCGAGTGCGGGTGCTGTTTTCATAAAAAAGATTAGCAACGGTGAATTTTGGATAGCACGGATAATCATCATTATTTTTAAAATACAAAGCACGCTGAATAAGCGCATTGACCTCATGCTGAGATAATTGGCTGATTTCCAGGAAATGACTCATGTTGTCTCACTTGTGGCTTAGGTAGGATGCTGCAACCATTGCTCAAGAATAATGCAAGCAGCGATACAATCAATTTCAGACTGCTTGATTTTACGATATCCACCCTCAGCAAACAAATGCGCGCGTGCTTCCATGGTGGTTAAGCGCTCATCAACCAAATGCACTGGCAAAGAAAAGCGTTTTCGTAATTGACGGGCAAAACCTTTTGAGGCGGCGGTGGTATAAAGCTCTTTATCATCTATACAAGTAGGTAAACCGACGATCAGAGCCTGTGGCCGCCAGTCGTCAATAACTTTTTTCACAACGTCCCAATTGGGTACGCCGTGCTTGGCATCAAGCGTATTTAATGGCGAGGCACTCCCCGTCAATCGTTGACCAACCGCAACGCCAATGCGCTTATAGCCAAAATCAAAACCGATATATACACCTTCAGGCATGGCCCACACTAGACGTTAATTGATTCATATGAACACCGATAGTCAAACCGGCATACTCCCAACGTTGATCAAACGGAACCTCATATAACAATTCAGGCTTGAAGGGGCAAACCAGCCAGGCATTATCCATAACCTCATGCTCCAATTGCTCCTCACCCCAACCCACATATCCTAAAGTCACCAAAACGTCCTTAGGACCATGATCTGCCGCAATGGCGCGGATAATATCATTTGATGTGGTTACCGTCACGTCATCACGCAAAACCAAACTGGAGCGCCAACCACCAAGGGGGCGATGAATAACGAAACCTCGTTCTGGCTGCAACGGACCGCCAAACAACAAAGGCTTGTTATTTTGCTCTTTGTGTATAGATTGTATTTGGAGCTGATCAAAAACCAGGCTCAGAGGGTACTCCATAGGGCGGTTAATGATAAGGCCTACCGTTCCCTGCGGCTGATGCTCACAAACGTAAATAACAGTATGTCTGAAATTTGGATCAGTTTGCGAGGGCATTGCAATCAGCATATGATTTGCGAATGAGTTCTCGAGTGCCATTTTATCGCCCCTTCAAGTATGCTACATACTTTAATTATATACCAAGAAAATGACTGTCGTTTTTTGGGGCAGATTGTTACAAAACAGGGATATACGTAGTTAAGGAATAAATATGGAAAAGATCCAGTTACCAAGCAGAACCCAGTTTTTTTTGCATGCATGGGAAATACATCAGTCCATGTTGATGTTAGGTATAATAAGTTTGATACTGTTCCTTGCCGGCCTGTTCCTTTGGGATAGAAATCAAAAAAAACATACTATTCTGCGCAACTTTCCGATCCTTGGTCACTTTCGCTACCTTGGTGAATATCTAGGTAATTTTGTAAGACAATATTTCATCGCCGGTGATCGTGATGAGCTCCCCTTTAATCGGGCAGACCGCAGTTGGGTATATCGCGCAGCAAAAAATATCGATACAACGCTAGGCTTTGGTTCTACTCGGTCTCTGCATAATACGGGCACTGTTTACTTTGCCTGCGCCCCCTTCCCACCATTGGCTACTGATAAGGCCGTGATCCGCCCAGTCACCATAGGTCCTCAGTGTAAAAAACCCTATACATCTACGCATATTTTCAATATTTCAGCGATGAGTTATGGCGCCATTTCAAAACCCGCTATTCTCGCTCTAGGTAAAGGGGCTAAAAGGGCAGGATGCTGGCTAAATACTGGCGAGGGCGGCGTATCACCCTACCATTTAGAATCAGGATGCGACATCGTTGCGCAAATTGGCACGGCAAAATATGGTTTTCGTGATGAAAATGGCCAATTATCTGATGCATGCTTGCTCGAGTTCGCCGCCATAGAATCCATCAAGATGTTTGAAATTAAATTGAGCCAAGGTGCAAAGCCCGGTAAAGGTGGGCTATTACCAGCTATTAAAGTGACCGAAGAGATTGCCAGAATTCGTGGTATTCCTCCTCATGTTGATTCAATAAGTCCCAACCGCCACATGGACATCGCCAACGTTGAGGAGCTGCTTGATGCCATAGATCACATTCGCAGCGTTACCGGAAAACCCGTCGGCTGTAAATTTGTTTTGGGCAGTTATAACTGGCTGCATGATTTGTGCCTTGCGATTCATCATCGCGGCATCCTTAGCGCACCTGACTATATTTGTTTGGATAGTGCTGATGGCGGGACAGGAGCGTCACCCCAGGGTCTAATGGATTACATGGGCATTCCCATTGAAGAGTCGCTGCCCCGACTTATTGATATACTGGTCACGTACAATTTGCGTGAACGCATTAAAGTAGTTGTCAGCGGTAAGCTTATCACCCCAGCTGAAGTAACCTGGGCACTATGTGCTGGTGCTGATTTTGTGAGTTCGGCACGGGGGTTTCTGTTTGCTTTAGGTTGTATCCAAGCAATGAAATGCCATAAAAATACCTGTCCTACGGGCATAACTACCCATAACCCTCGTTTACAACGTGGATTAGTGATTGCGGATAAAGCCGATCGTGTATTTCATTACGCAAATAATATGGCTCATGAGGTCGCCGTTTTGTGCCATTCGGCTGGGGTTGATGAGCCTAGGGAGTTACGGCGCGAGCATGCGCGGATTGTACGCGAAGACGGGTTTTCCGTTCCTTTATCAGAAATTTACCCCGACCAGGAACCATTACCGGAGTATAAATGAGTCGCTAATTTGACCGCGTAAATGATCAAGCTGTTGCTTTAACTGGCTTTCATCATAAGGCGTTGTCGTAAGATCAGCCTGCCAGACACCATGCGGCCAAAGTTTGTCATGTGTGAAGCGGGCAACCATGTGAATATGCAATTGGGGCACCATATTACCTAAAGCGCCGACATTTATCTTGTCGGGCTTAAATTCAGCCTGAATTATCGCCGAAAGTTGGCTTATTTCGTCAACAAGCATATGCCTTGAAGACTGCGATAACTGCTCGATTTCTTGTATATCGGCTATGCGCGGCACCAGAATAAACCAAGGATAATCGGCATTATTTTTGAATAGAACACACGACAGCGGCCAGTTACCCAAGGTAAAACAAGTCGATAAAATACGATCATCAATTATAAAAGACATAGTGTGTACCGGGATTATTGAAATCTGAATTTTGTCTTATTGTCTAACAGTTAGCAAGAAGCCCCACACCATTAAAGATGTACTATAATCAAAGAAAGCGGATATGAATTAAGTTATTATCATGGATAGAGTACTCGAAAAAATAGCTGACCCACTAAGATTTTATAAAAAACCGATTGAAGTCGATGAGGATGGCGAGTTGTCGATTAGCGAAAAAATAAAAGTTCTAACGAGCTGGTTAGACGATATTTTTCTGCGCCAAATTGCCGAGTCTGAAAACATGATAGCACCCCATGAGTCACACTATCATACGGCCGAAGTTGAACGTTTATTGCAGAAATATAAAACAGCTTACTTAGGCTTCATTAACGATCTCAATTAAAGCGCAATGCCTCTGATATTTTTTCTACAGCTTCCTTAGCAGCATCATGAAAAGGCTGTAAAACCATGTGCGCCCCCATATTTTTAAATAGCTCTATTTCTGCAACATGTTGAGCCGTCACCGCAATTTTTCCTGAAAAATGCGTTTGTTTTAACGTTGCTGTCAGAACAATGCGCGGATCCTGATGCGTCACCCCAAGTATGTGATGAGGAATAGCACAAATCACCCACTTCACATCACTCAGCGGCAGCGTTTTAATGAACTCAATATCACAGGCATCACCATAGATTGCACTAAAACCATGTTTAACCCACGAGCGCACTTCGTCCGGATTAAAATCAATTGCAAGAACCTTGAATTGTTGCCTGCTTAAACTATCGGCTATCGCTTTACCGTAACGGCCTAAACCAAAAATTACGATATCATGAAATTGGTTAGCAATAATCTGACTTTTTCTGCGCTCTTCGCGGTAAGCCACTTTTTTTTCAAATACAGCCAAGGCAGGTTTTAACCATTGATAAAGCGTCTGCGAATAGGTAATCATGTACACGGAAATTGTAATGGTAATTAAACCCACCAAAGTCACCAACCCTAGCGCCGTACTCGAAACGTGACCAAGTCTCACCCCCATCGCCATAAAGATCAGCGAAAATTCACTGATTTGGGCGAGAGTCAAGCCGGTGAGAAAACTCGTGCGTTTGCGATAGCCCATAGCTCCCATGATTCCCATAACAATGATTGGTTTAGCGAGCAATACAAAAAACGAGAATAGTATTGCCGGTACAATCAGTTGTCCAAACTTATCTAAATTAAGTTGTGAACCTAAGGCCACAAAGAAAAAAAGCAACAAAAAATCACGTAGGGAAGAAAGTCGCGCCACAATTGCATCCCTGAATGGCGTTGAGGCCAGCGATATTCCGGCAAGTAATCCACCCAATTCTTTACTGAAACCAAAATAACTGCCAAGTGCGGCCATGAACGCCGCCCAGCTAATTGCAAAAATAACCAGCAATTCTGGCGAATGAGCAATACGGCTCACTAGAGGATTGGCGAGATAGCGGATAATTAGCCCTACCAAAATCAACATGATTGAACCGGATAAGAATACATTAGCAATATGGGTTGCAATGGATACGCTAGCCCCTTGGGCGCTAACGCCAAACGAAGAAAGCATGATCATGGCAAGCACCACCACCAGGTCTTGCACAATGAGAATACCGATAGAAATACGCCCATGCAGCGATTCGGCGTCACGATTGTCTGAAAGCAATTTAACAACAATGATCGTACTGGAAAACGTTAACGCAATTGAAACATAAAATGCGATCAGAAGAGTCATACCCATCGCTATCGCAATAAGAAATCCGATGGTAGAGGTGAGCACTACCTGACCCAATCCCGCAGCCAGCGACACCGACCCCAACGTTCGAATCAGCTTTATATCCAGTTTCAGACCAACTAAAAACAATAACACCGTCACACCCAATTCAGCCAATAATTCAATGTGCTCATAGGATTGAACGATACCAAGAAATACAGGTCCAACCAAAAGACCGACGACAATAAAACTTACGATCATAGGTTGCCGTAATTGGAGGCTGATAAAACCCATAGCAGTCGCAATCATGAGCAACGCTGTCAGCTCATAAAACGGTGAGGCATGGAGAGTAGCGAATTCCAACATACTGTTTTACCAATAATAGAAAAATTGCAAACGGTTTATTCCAAAATAAACCAAGTTGACAGCTAAAACAATTGAATGAATGGAATTGTAGCTAAATCACTGCCGAAAGGAGCAATTTAGCCCGAATTAAGCGTTAACTATAGACACTACATACCTAGCAAATCATAAATAATTCTGCCTATACTACATCGAATAAAACAGTAACACTCAAGTGTAATCAAACTATCCAATTTCGATTATAAGGCAAGGATATATCCATGCTCACAGCATATGTTCAAACCACATCGGGCATTCAGTCCACTGAAATTACTGATACAAACAAAGACATGATTCAGAATGCACTGTGGATAGATTTACTGTGTCCAACAGAAAGCGAAAAAGACTTCGCTGAGCATTACCTGCAGCTTGATATTCCGAGCAAACAAGAAATGGTAGAGATTGAACCTTCAAGCCGGCTGTATGCCGAGGAAGACACCCTCTACATGACAGCCACCATGGTCGCCCAATCCGATCAACCCGAAGCCAAGGCCGATGCAGTGACATTTATTCTTTCTGAAAACAGATTAATTACGATCCGCTATATCGAGCCACTTGCGTTTAATTTATATATCTCCAAGCTGAAGCGTTCGAAAAATAACGAACACAATGCTATTGATATGTTTATTAGTCTGCTTGAAACGACCACCGACAGGCTCGCTGATATTCTGGAAAAAGTCAGTTATAAATTTGATGAAATTTCACACATGATTTTTCATAAAGACGAAAATAGCCAGACCTCAGGAGAAGTTACCTATAAGCAAATATTGCAGGCGATTGGTATCAATGGCGTACTGGGGACAAAAACCCGTGATAGTTTGGTGTCATTCATCCGCTTGCTCTCTTTTTTTGAACAAAAATACACCAGCAAAATGGACGACGATTTAAAATCACGCCTGGCAGTCGTCAACAAAGACATCAGGGCGCTCAGTGACTACGCTATTTTCATCTCTTCTGAAGTAAATTTCCTGCTTGATGCAACGCTGGGAATGATTAATATCGAGCAAAATAGTATTATCAAAATACTTTCGGTTGCTGCGGTCATTTTTTTGCCCCCAACGCTAATAGCGAGCGTATACGGCATGAATTTTCAGCACATGCCAGAGCTCTCGTGGTTTGGCGGGTATCCTGTTTCTATCCTTCTTATGGTTCTTTCAGCATGGATTCCCTTTCGCTATTTCCGAAAGAAAAAATGGCTTTAGGTCACATGAATTCAATTTTTTCACTCGATAAATTCGAGTCTCGTCTTGTGTTTTTTGTGTCTAATTTAACTATGACGCGCCAATAATCAACAACATCTCTTTGAAAATACTATAAATAAATTGATTTGATTATTTTTAATAAAAAAGTATTGAGAGTTATATCATTTTTAGGTTATGTTGAGATGTCCCATTAAATATGGGTTTGTTTAACAATTGTCATTTATGGACAAATGCAATTGCTCGACTAAAGTTGACATGCGTGTCAACGAACCAGTCGACGATTGATCCGCTTTAGCAAAAGGAGGAATTATGGCTACAGGCGAAGTCAAATGGTTTAATAATGCAAAAGGTTGGGGATTTTTAGTACCTGAAGGTGGCGGCGACGATATTTTCATTCATTTTTCCGCAATTCAAGGCACCGGTTATAAAACGCTGCTTGCCGGACAAATTGTTAATTTTGACCTCGAAAACGGCGAACGCGGATTGCATGCGACAAACGTCGCAGCCCTGGAAGAAGTTGCCGAAGAAGAAATGGCTTAAACCGGCCATCGTGAGCAGCGATATAGTCAGTGAAAAGCTGCTATATCGCTATTTGTACTGTATTATATCGCGATGGTTTAGTTAACACCTTCGTCTTAATGAAATACGGCTTATTATTAATTAATCTAGGCACCCCCGACAGCCCCGATAGCAAGGCCGTTAGGCACTACTTGCGTGAATTTCTCGCTGACCGACGCGTTATCGATTTACCAGCCCCCCTGCGCTATTTGCTTCTCTATGGCGTCATCCTTCCTTTTAGACCACGCAAATCAGCACATGCCTATCAGGCCATCTGGACTGAAGAAGGCTCGCCATTGCTGGTACACAGCCAAGATTTACTAAAAAAACTACAAGCACGTCTTAGCACGCATTGCAAAGTAGCCCTGGGGATGCGTTATGGCAACCCCAGCATTGATAAAGCTTTGGCAGAGTTGCAGGCATGTGAACACATTTGTGTGCTACCGCTGTATCCGCAATATTCCTCTGCAGCAACCGGCTCCTCTATTGCACACGTGATGCAGCTCCTAGCACAACAATCGATCCTACCCTCATTATCTATTGTTCGCGATTTCCATCAACATCCAGGATTTATACAGGCACAAGCTGAGCTGATAGCACCCCACCTAGCTACCCATGATTATATTTTATTCAGCTATCATGGGGTACCAGAAAAGCATCTTCTTAAAAATCATTGCAAAGACGTGTGTATAAGTTCATGTTCACCTGCGTCCCTTGATAACCAGAGCTGTTATCGCGCGCAGTGCTTACGCACCAGTGCATCGCTGGCTAAACATCTCGGCTTGACTGATACGCAATATAGCACCTCATTTCAATCGCGATTAGGACGAACACCTTGGATACAACCCTACACCGATAAGATACTGCAAGAATTGGTAGCCCAAGGCGTAAAAAACTTGGCTGTTGCGTGCCCCTCTTTTGTCGCAGATTGCCTCGAAACACTAGAGGAGATTGGCATGCGTGCCAGGAAACAATGGCTGGATCTAGGTGGCGTTCAATTAACACTGGTTCCCTGCATTAATGACAGCGAACGGTGGGTTGATGCAATCATTGACATCGCGTCGATACAAAACTGAACGATTATTTTCAAACAAAACTGCTCATAAAATTGCTAATCGATGAAATTGTGCTATACCAAAGCTAGGACTAGCAATCTGTTCATCGATATCTTAGAGCAGAAACGAATTGTAACGATATTTATTGGCCTCCTGGAGGTGAATATGACTAATAAACAATTTTCAGAACGTCTAAATAAAGAACTAGACGAAATCGGCGTTCCACAGCGCAGTGATGAGCGCGTGGAAGTATTTGCAAAACTTATTAAAATCCCGCGATTCAAGGCAGCAGCCATATTAAGCGGCAGCACCAACCCTGACGCCCCCCTGCTTGAATTGCTTGCGGAAGAACTGGAAGTTAATGCCGATTGGTTATTGGGTAAAAGTGATGAACGGCATAACTAGAGATGTCACGTAACTCCCCAGGTACGTCATCTGATCGTAGCGATAGGAATCAGATTGGTGCGGAGCGGTAACGAAGTCCAACAAGGGCGCTTGCTGTGCCACGATTGTTAGGCTTCGCTGTGTTCAGCACCAACCTACGGTATATGATCATTTTAGATTTCGAAACCAAATTAGTGTCTCTAGGTTGGTTTTTGAAATGAGAACTGCCAGGAAAAATGTATTTCCGAGAGCCCGGATACCTTGAACCTCATCTTCCGCCCCCTCCGGAGCCAAAAGCAGCAAGAGGATTAGATTAGCGTAAAAAAACTAACGGCTCCTTTGCAAAAACGCCCTTTATCAATATAACCGTTGCAATAACTCTTTTTTTACATTTGACCACTCAGACAAAAGGATACTAAAAATAATTGTATCCGTTACGGCGTCATCATGAAGAATCATATGTTGCCGTAATATACCCTCTTCTGTTGCTCCCAATTTGCGGATGGCATTATAGGAATGCCTATTACGAGAGTCTGTGCCAATTTCAATTCGGTTAATATCCCAACGTTCAAAAGCTTGCGTTAACATAAGTAACTTTGACTCAGGATTTACCTTAGTTCCCCACGCATCAGGAGTATACCAACTGTAACCTAAAGCAAGACGTTTACTATCTAATTGAATATCATAATACGCAGTAGCTCCCAAAATGGATTGACTGCTTGTATCACGAACTACATATGTGATTTGTTCATCAGAAGACATTTCAACAAGGCAATTATCAAACCAATCGTCAAACAAGTCACTTGTAGCTTTATGCGGCATATACGCCCATATTGACTCATGATCAGCAGCATTACGCAAACCGTCATGATGATAGGCTGAAATGGGCTCTAGCTGGATATAACGGCCAGTTAAGACGTCATGGTTCAATAGAGTTGATTCTAAACACATATCCATAACCTACCTTTTATTTTTGGGTGTATATGTTAGCCGTTTATAATGATTCTTTTTTCAACATGTTCATGTTAAACATATTTAATACAAATCCATATATTGGAACAAAAGCCATTAAGCTAATCGCAATTTTGATAACCATATCAACTTCAGCTACTTCCAGCCAATGTTGACTTAAAAATAGGTTGCTGCTGTGATAAAAAGCAATAGTAAAAAACAAAATCGTGTCGACGCAATTACCCACTGTAGTCGAAAGGGCTGGGGCTAGATACCAGGAAAAGTTATTACGATAACGTTGGAACACTAAGATATCAAGAAGCTGGCCAACAGTATAAGCAATAAAACACGCTAAGGCGATACGAAGTGGCATTGGGTGAAACACAAATAAACCACTCCAGCTCTGAGTGCTTACTACGTCGATATAGCTAACGATAATATAAGAGATCACTAACCCAGGAACCATGCTACGAAAAACAATTTTTCGAGCAATATTTGCATTGAAAAATCGTGTAGTCAGGTCGGTTAAAATAAAAATTGCGGGATAAGAAAAAGCACCCCAAGTCGTATGAAAGCCTAAGATGCTAAAAGGATACTGTACCAACACGTTACTTATTGTTATTAAAAAAACATGACAAACTGATAGTATCCTGATTGTAGAAATACTGAAATTATTTTGAACCAATTAAAATAGTCCTATTCTAGGCTTTTATTTTTTAAAACAGACTAAGTGCTCTATTTTTTTACAACGGAACGATGCCTCTTGCCACACTCTCCACAGACTAGGGCTTCGTCTAATCTACGCTGCATTCTGCCCTGAATTTTACAATGACAATGTCAAGGCAGTTGCGATATTGCTACCCCTGGAATCGTTTATTCACGCTCAGTGGTTTGGCATGTTTTTCCAGATACTGAATAATTTTACCGGCAATATTAATTTGTGTGGTTTTTTCAATCGCTTCCAACCCTGGAGATGAATTGATTTCCAGCACCAATGGGCCATTATTTGAGCGTAACATATCAACACCAGCTACTTTCAACCCCATTGTTTTTGCTGCTGCTATCGCAATTGTTCGTTCTTGTGGTGTGAGTTTTACCTTATGTGCCGCCCCGCCCTGATGAACATTGGCGCGAAACTCCCCGTCTTTGGCTTGGCGCTTGATAGCAGCCACCACTTTGTCACCAATAACAAAACAACGAATATCCATACCACGCGATTCTTCAATAAACTCTTGCACCAGGATGTTAACGTGCATTTCTTTAAAAGCATTGATAATGCTCACCGCGGACTGGTGGCTATCCGCCAAAACCACGCCCTTACCTTGCGTGCCTTCCAGCAATTTAATGACCAATGGTGCCCCGCCGACCATACGAACCAAATCTTCTGTGTCGTCAGGAGATTGTGCAAAACTGGTTGAAGGCATCGGAATGCCTTTCCGCGCCAATAACTGCAGCGAACGAAATTTATCGCGCGAACGGGAGATCGATATCGATTCATTCAAAGAATACATACCCATCGTTTCCATATGGCGTAATACGGCCGTGCCATAAAACGTATTAGAAACGCCAATACGAGGAATCACGGCATCAAAATGGGGCAAAGACTGACCGCCACGATAATGGACATTGGGACATGAAGAAGAAATATTCATGTAGCAATATAAGGGGTTGATAACTTCAATTTCATGCCCCGCCTCTTTGCCCGCATCCAGCAGACGTTGATGCGAATATAATTTAGGGTTGGTCGCCAGTATCGCGATTTTCATGACTTCATATTTCCTTGGTTAATTTATTTTTTGTTCCATTAAGAGCTGGTAACATTTCACTAACTTGCGTCGTTAGGCATTGTTTGTGCGCATAGCATACACGTTAGTATGCGAGCAGCGATGCGAAGAAAATCAATTCCTAACGGCCATCTCAACAACCCGTAAATTAAGTTTAGAACACTCAACTAACTGTCGCTGTTAACTACAGCAAAAAAATACCCCGCGCAGCCAATCATGACACGCGCATAAACAGACCTTTATTAAATTGAAAAAGGAACTGAGGGCGAGTAAATTTAGATATAAACCAAGCCTTAAGCAGAGGGGATCAACACCTGATAGTCTCTTGCCAATAACTCCGCCTGATGGGGGGTCGTGAAAAAGGCCGTCAATTCACCCTTTGGATTAAATAGCATCACAGCACCGGTGTGCTCCATATCGTAATTTTTTGTATCCTCACTATTAGGAAGAGCTACCTTGGCATAGGCAACACCCATTTCGCGAGTCATCATTTTAATCGCATTTTGATCACCAGTGGCACCATAAAAGTGAGGATTAAACGCTTTTACGTACTGCCCCAACTTATCCAGGCTATCACGCTCTGGATCAATAGATATCATCATCACTTGCGGCAAGGGTTTCACACCCTTCTCTTCCAGTAGCCGATACATTTTAGCAAGCTCAGCCATGGTGGTGGGACAAAGATATCCGCAGTTGGTAAATCCAAAGAACATCATCGTCCATTGACCCTGCAAGCTAGTATTGTCAAATACTTTTTGATCTGTACCGGTAAGGGAAAATTGATTAACTTCACGTGCTTTTTCCAGATAAGTGCCATGAAATTGGCTCAAATCAATTTTCTTTTTCGAAAACACATATTGTGAAACAAACACCCCTAAAACCAAAGCCATAAAAGCAACCAACACGGCCACTGTGAGTATGACACGATTTTTTTTATCAGGCATTCTATCCCCTTATAGGTAATGATCAATCAGCAAAAACAGGAATAACATCATCAAATAGATGATGGAAAATCGAAACGTACGCATTGCAACGATGGGTTGTTCACTGCGATATAACACCACAGCCCAATACAAAAATCGTACCCCCAGCAGCAAGGCGCCAATTAAATAATACCAACCACACATACCCACCACAAATGGCAGCACACTTACAACCAATAGCAGGATGGTATATAACAACACATTCAATTTGGTATAACGAATACCATGGGTCACAGGCAACATCGGAATTTCAGCATGCCGATAGTCTTCATAACGATAAATTGCTAACGCCCAAAAATGCGGGGGGGTCCAGGTAAATATTATCAATACTAAAAGCAGTGCTTGCGGATCAAGCTGGTTTGTTACGGCAGTCCAGCCCAGTAAAGGTGGTGCCGCCCCTGCCAAACCGCCAATCACAATATTTTGTGGTGTGGCGCGCTTGAGATAACCAGTATACACACCAGCATACCCTATTATTGTCACAAAAGAGAGCACTGCAGTCAATGAATTAACAAAGCTGTTCAGCACCACCAACCCCATAATCCCTAAAATAGTTGCAAACCAACAAGCCTGTTTTAACGAAATACGCCCATGAGCTATCGGCCTGTTGTGAGTGCGCAGCATAATGGCGTCGATACGTTTATCAACCATATGATTAATCGCTGCCGCACTTGACGCGCATAAACCAATACCCAACATCGCCGCACACAAGGTGTTTAGAGGAACCCAACCAGGCGTCGCAAGATACATGCCTACTAACGCGGTCAATAGCATCAAAGCAACAACGCGTGGTTTACACAACTCCAAATAATCACTCCATATCGCGCTTACTCGTAGCACATTAGTGGCCTGCATTGACAGCGTCTCCTTTTGACAAGTAAAACATGCTAACCATCAGACCTAACAGCAATGCCGCGCCGCCATTGTGCGCCACAGCTACCGATAGCGGCAGTAAATATACAACATTCATCACACCTAGCGTAAATTGCACCCCGAGAACAAGCAGCGACAGTAGCGCTGTTAGGCGGAGATATCTTTCTTTAATACGCAGGACAATCAACAGCGATAAGGTGCCTATATAAGCAGCCGTGATCAACGCGCCCAAACGATGGATGAATTGAACTGTGACCCGCACATCATTATCGAGCAAACCGCCCTGATAATTCGCGCCCACCGGTGAAAACAAATTGAACCCTTGTGAAAAATGCAGTGCAGGCAGCCATTGTCCGTTACAGGCTGGGAAACCAATGCATGCGATACCCGCATAATTGGAACTCACCCAGCCACCCAGCGCAATCTGGCAAAAGACAATGACTAGGCCTAAGCCTATCCAAAAGCGCCACTGCGGCAGATTTTGACCGCTAATACCACTCAACTGCCAACGTAAATAGCAGAGACTGACAAAGATTAATATACCGCCGAGCAGGTGACCCATCACCACCACAGGCAATAATTTCAAAGTTACGGTCCACATGCCAAGTAAAGCTTGAAAGACGACTAAGCCTATCAAGATGACAGGTATTGTCCTAATAGGTTGCTTCTTATCCTGGCTGAAAAATACACGTAAAAAAATGAACAGAATTAATACCGCTAACGTACCCGCCGCATAGCGATGAGCCATCTCAGTCCATGCCTTGCGTGACTCGATAGGGACATCTGGGAATTGGCTTTGGGCATGCGACAATTCACTGGCAATCGAGGGCAGCACCATATGGCCGTAACAACCGGGCCAGTCGGGGCAGCCAAGACCCGCATTGGTAAGGCGCGTGTATGCGCCAAGCATCATCACTGAAAGTGCTAAAATCAAGGCGAGTGTCGTTACAAAACGAAGGGATATAAATTTCATCGGAGCAGTTACTCTTTTACGTTTAACAAGCGTTTAATATCGTGATATATATCACCTGGCTTGCTTGTTGCTTGATAAGCAAGTACGAGATAATCATCAGGATTCATAATAAAAAGTTCAGAATCTATCGGCAAACCAACTTGGCGTGCAAGTTTGTCGGACGGCAACCTGAGTACCTGGATAGCTTGGTCGTGCAGCAAATTAGCCAAGGCCTCACTCAATTGTGGTGCAGCAGCTCCAAGCACTAGCCATTGATCAACCTGGTATAGGCGTCTACCCAACGCCAAACGCACCCGCGCCAACTTATCCAATTGTTGCTGACAGACCGCATCGCAAGATGCCGGGCTCCACAATACCAGACGCCACTTAGACTCCATGCCGGAGTCGGCGAACAACATCGGTGGACTAAGCAGCGTCCCTTTATTTGTTTTGGCAGCACTCAACCATGTCGTATGATTAAAAACAATATAGGCTGACAAACCGGGGGCCACAAAAACCAGCGTCAGTAAGACTAAAATAAAATATTTACGATATGTACTTCTCATGTTTTTTTCTTAAAGTTCAGGGCAACAAACAGGATTAAAACAACCGATGCGATAGCAAACCATTGCACTGCATAGCCGAAATGTCGTTCTGGTGACATTGAAACTATTGCCCACTCGCGTACAAAACCATGTGGAGCATCTTCACGAAGGCGAATGATAAACGGATAGAGAGATTTATGCAAAAATTGACTGATAATTTGCGTATCAATAAGTTCGATGATCGCCAAATCTGCTTGTTTTTTTTCAAGAAGCGGACCTAACAGCATTTTATTTTTAGAAGGGTAATAGGTACTGCCCAATAATGTGATAGCACTCGCGGGCGTATCCACTACGGGCAATTCTCGTCGTGCGATATCACCAGCCACCCACCCCCTGTCCACTAAAACGACCTGACCATCATCTAGCGCAAACGGTGTGATGACATGATAACCAAACTGGTGCTGATAATGCTGATTATCAAGCAATAACAACGACTTCAGGAAATGCCCTTGCACCTTGACTCGCTGGTATTGGGATGGCAACTTGTCACTAGGCCGCCATATCGTCTCGGCCTGCATTGCAAACGCACTATCTTCTACAATCATCTGTTTTTTTTCGTCGGCACGTTCTAATTGCCAAAGACCCAAACGCACAAATAACAAGGTAGCAAACAGCGTCAGAACAGTCATTCGCCAATTTGGGGTGAAACGTCGTTTAAAACCGGTTAAACTTACCATCTTTATTCTCATGTATTCAGAATGTCTCAGCCTCGATTGCTCATTAACCTGGCTTAAGAACTTCACAAGCAGCGGAGTATAACAAATGTTCACCAAAGCGCTCATCATTATTATCATGCTGGTTATTTTAATTGCACTAGGAAGTGGCCTGGTATTTCTTGTTCGTGATGGCGGAAAAAGCAAGCGTACTGTCAAAGCGTTAAGCTGGCGAATTGGCTTGTCATTAGCTTTATTCCTCTTTCTGTTTTTGGCGTTCAGCTTCAACTGGATTAGTCCGCATCCAATGTAATGGTGCATGTGCTCTTGATTCCTTGCCATGAAATCAGTACATTCATTGTGGCATCATCATCTAGGCACGCGATGCAATCTTTGAAATCAATCAGGAACCAGAATGCGACCTATTACTTATCTACTTTTGTTGCTATCGACTTGCACCCATGCCGATACCATTGATAATTTCATGAACATTGCTAACAATATTCCGCAAATGGAGATGAAAGCTGATCCGCAGGCGCAGGCTTGGGCAAGATCGGCGCGTAATATTCTGGTATTAACCAGTGAAAGTGTCTCAGAGTCCTTATTGCTCGCCAATGAATCAGCAAAGGAACAGGGAAAAGCATTTTTCTGCCTGCCTCCAAGCGTGCAATTAAATGCGAGTATGGTGAATGATTTGATTCAACAAACTTATCGTGAGATATCCAGCCAGCAAAGTGATAAAGATAAAATGACGGTGTCGCAAGTAGCATTACTGGGTCTGCGCAAACAATACCCCTGTTCGCCACAACAAAGCGGATCTGTGGGTACTCAGCAAAACGCACCACAGAGTACACAACAAATGATGCATATGGGTAACTAAAATGCCATTCTCCCACATGGGAAGAATGGCATGAACAAGTGGTTATTTACCCTAGCTTTGACTAAATTCCTCAAAAGCCTCTAGCGCTTCGGCTGCATACATCAATGACGGGCCGCCACCCATATAAATGGCCATACCTAATGTTTCAAGTAACTCCTCCCGGCTCGCTTTATATTTCAACAGCGCTTGTGAATGAAAGCCAATACATCCCGGGCAATGGTTGGCAACCGCTAATGCCATTGCAATCAATTCTTTTGTTTTTTTATCCAGAACACCCTCTTTGCTTGCTGCTTGCGAAAGGCTACTAAAGCCTGCCATAACCTCGGGCATTTCCTTACGCATTTTAGCCAGTTGGGTACTGATATCTTTGGTGATGTTAGTAAATTTTTCTGACATAACAACGCTTCCTTGGTGAATAAGAAAACTATCTTAGCAAAGCTAACATCAGAATGACTATTGAATTAATGATTTTTTTATATCGCTATTATGAGCTGCTGAATTCACCTAGCTAGCTACCTAGCCGCCTAAATTCAACCACATCAACGTCTCATTGTAGGGAAGTCGTCAGTGGTATCACTAGTAGAGGCATTAGTTGTATCGCTAGTAGAGGTGTTAGTGTTAGTGGTATCGCTAGTAGAGGCTCGTCCTTCTCTCAATCTAGCCTTGAAATCCTTACAAATATTACTCGTATCCTCGCTTTTACTCTCGATGGTTATATCTTTAGCTGCAGTTATAATTTTTTGTAAGTGGCCTTCATCGAGAGATACGTTGATTTTTTCAAATAGCGCCCTCAATACTTTTGAATCTGGTGTAACACCTGATTTCGATTTCTCAAGAAATTCATTGATTACGCCAATTTTGTCGAGGGTGTGTGCCCCTTCTATAAATCCACTCTTACCCTTAATAAAAGCATTATCCGGTAATTCTGCCGTCACATATTTAGGCAGGTGAGCAAAAAAAATACTTTGTTTGGTTGCTTCTATCAATTTATCACTTGGATTGTCTATGCCATATGTTTTTAAAAAATTTTCCGCCTCACTGTTTTTTGTATTGGTAATTGTTTCTAACCCACTTGTAAATTTTGTTGCCTGCTCCTTTGAAAGAAATATTTCTTTTCCAATTTCTTCACTCAATTTCTGGTCATTGGGGCGTAGTTTTCCGATGATTTTATCAACTTCGTTATTGTATAAAGTATATTCTTTAATAAACGCTTTATAAGCATCAAATTTAACGAACTCATTAATGGTTTTTTTTTCTTCGGGGGTAACTTCTGTGTTTTTTTTCACCGTAAAATGTCTTGAATCAGTTGCACCTGCATTATCTGTATTTGTGCTCGATAATTGAGAATATTTTGTATCTTGCAAAAATTGATTGTAGCCCGCAGGTTTTTGAGTAAAAAATGATTGAAGTGTCAGCAGGTTTTTAATAAGTGGTCTGGTTTCTTCATTCTGCTTTATTGTTACACGAGCGTCACTCAAGTTATCAACAGGCGGGATCATGAAATTTTTTACAGCCGTCAATATTTTGTTGAATTCATGATATGGCTTCATTAACGTTTTTATATCTGCATTTTTATCTAACTCAGTAACTAGTTGATTCTTTATTTCTTCGGCTTTGGATAATGCATTTTTTATATCACCCACAGACTTTATAGTTGACATATATATCTCCAAAAAATACCATGTCTATATATTGCTCAATTATAGCAGTTTAAGGTCATTTTTGTTTTGATAAGTATTTAAAGGCATCTTCAAATCAACTCATTATGCTAAGCTTGATTGACCAAGATTGTGCGCAGAAATGCATGATGTCCCTAGAAAAAAGACCCCATGATTACCGATTTCAGCTTGAGATTAGTAGCCACGCGATGCAGAGCTACCATCGATTTAATGTACGTTTCCGTGATATCGTTGCTGTGGTTGTAGGACGCTATACAAATCCCAGCAAATTACTGCACCTAAAATTCAAAAATTTAAGCACACAAAGTTAATTTGACGTCGCCACCAGGCTATATGCTGTGAGACAAAGGCCATCGTGCAATAATTTCATAGTCCGACAATCCACTTACCGAGTTTGATTTAACCAGGCAAAAATCATGAATCGACCAGGCAATTGGTGTTGTTGTTTCCAGTATGTTTTTCTCACTATAATGTCGCGCAATCGTCACATGCGGGATAAACTGGCGTCTTTCTGGCTTAAAGCCCGCTATGATTAATTCTTGATTGAGGGCGTCGGTCAATTGCTCCAGAGCTAGCGGCATTTTCTCCACACCCAAGCAACACACCTTGTTTTGCGACCAGCAGTGAGCCCTATTCACACATAACTCAAAAGCATTAACATGCAGTCGACTGGCAATCTCCATCGCGTGCTGGATAAAATCAGGGTGGGCAGTGCCCAGATACACCAGCGTAAGATGCAGATTTTCCTCTAACGTAGGTTTGCATTCAGTTGTTCCAAGAAGCAATTGCGCTTGCTGGTATAAAATCAGTGCTGTTTTATTATCTGGCCATAATGCAAAAAAATAGCGCTCAGATGTTACCTGCTGTAGGTATGGATGCGTTTTCGGATCGCAACGGCTTGTTAAACCTTGCAATGCTTTGAGCACCGCTTGCTGACGAATAGCTTCTCGATTACCCCTAAAATGAAAGCACTGACGGTAAGTTTCCTGCTTGTCACCTGCCCAGGCAATCCATACAGTTCCCACCGGTTTTTCGGTCGTGCCACCACCAGGCCCCGCAATGCCGGTGATTGCAACACTAATTTCCGCATCACTGGTCACCATAGCACCATGTGCCATGGCGCATGCCGTCTCGCCACTCACCGCCCCATGTAAGGCAATCAAGTCAGCAGAAACGCCTAGCATTTCCTCTTTAGCGCGGTTTGTATACGTTACAAACCCGCGATCAAACCACTGCGAGCTGCCAGGTACATCTGTAATAGCCGCAGCAAGGCTACCGCCGGTGCAAGACTCCGCTACCGCACATTGCATTTTACGTTTACGCAGGAGTTGACCCAGTTGCTCGGCAAGGCCATAAATTTCCATTTTTTTTGGCATATGCCCCGCCTCAGGCTAGTATTTCTTGTAAAAAATTAGTCATTGCCTGCCATGATCGTCGATCAGCCTGTGCATTGTAAATTGTGCCTAAATTGCTATCGTGTGCCTGTGGATTAGTAAAAGCATGCTGGGTATGACCATACATATGCACTTGCCAATCAACCTTATTCACTGTCATTTCCTGACAAAATATATTCACTAGCTCGGGCGTAACCATCGGATCGTCATAGCCATGTAATGCCAAAACCTTCGCTTTGATCTTGCCGTTTGGCAGGTCTTCTGGCTTATTTAGCAAACCGTGAAAGCTGACTGCACCGACAATGTTGGCACCACTGCGTGCCAGATCAAGCGCACACAAGCCGCCAAAACAAAAGCCGATTATGGCAATACGTTGTTTATCAACGTTATCCATACTTACTACTGCATCCAAAGCGGCGTTAATACGGGCGCGCAATAACCCCCTATCCTGAGCCAAAGGCATCATCAATACCTGTTTTTCCTCGACTGTATCGCCTAGACGGCCATGACCATACATATCCACCGCAAAACCAACATAGCCCATCTTTGCCAACATCTCAGCCTTTTGACAGACAAATTGATTTCGTCCGGTCCAATCATGAACGACTAGTACCGCAGGCTTTAGGGTATTTGTATGTTCATCATGTGCCAGAAAACCCTGAAGCTCCAGTTCGCCGTCGTGATAAATATAATTTGAGGTGTGCATCGCAAGTCCTTCTAATGAATAAAATCAAGTATAAAGTTTAAATCTATATTGGCAAATTGCCAGTTTTCAGACAATACCACACACAACCAGAGCTTGCTCAAACAGAACAATGAGTATTCAACCATTGAATAACTATTATTTCAGTGGATTAACAAAAGCCTTGATTACGCTACACTGCATGAAGGCCGCACATGCAAACTTCCTTTACTTGCGATGCATCATACCAACTGAAGCTTGTGCTGTGGGCATAACGAGCACTTCACTGATGTTAATGTGAGGTTTGCGGGTAGCACAATAAATTACCGTATCGGCGATATCCTCTGCGGTTAATGGCGAGGTTCCTTCATATACCGCTGAAGCACGATTACTATCACCTTTAAAGCGCACCAGACTAAAATTCGTTTCAACAGCCCCTGGGGATACCGTGCTCACTCTAATTTTTGTGCCGAATAAATCAAGGCGTAGCCCATCAGAGAGCGCGCCAACCGCATGTTTGGTTGCGCAATAGACCGCACCTTTTGGATAAATCTGGTGACCAGCTATTGAACCAATATTAATTATATGACCGAAATCTCTAGCGACCATTTGTGGTAAAACTTCTCGCGTCACATACAATAATCCCTTGACGTTGGTGTCAATCATATCGTCCCAATCTTGAATATCGCCTTCTTGTATCGTGTCCAACCCAGACGCAAGACCCGCGTTATTGACCAACACCGAAATTTGTTGCCACTGCGCAGGAAGCGCTTTGATTGCCGTAGCGACCTGAGCGCTATCGCGAACATCCAATTGAAACGCATGCGCTTCAATGCCATATTCGGTCATTAACTGCTGTGCAAGTTCATTGACCACGTCAAGCCGCCTTGCACACAATAACAACTTAGCACCCAATTGCGCGAACTGGGTGGTACAGGCCATACCAATACCACTTGATGCGCCTGTTATAAAAACAACTTTATCTTTTAACACAGCAGTTATACCCCTCGGTTGGAACAAAAATTGGTTTTGTTTCGACATCTTGGCCTGTACAAAATGATTATTATTTACTCGTACCGTAGGTTGGCGCTGAGCGGTAGCAAAGCCCAACAGTCGTGGCACGGAAGGCTCCCTTGTTGGGCTTTGCTACCGCTCAGCGCCAACCTACAAAAACCTATCATGTCTATGGTAACTCCGGAGACCGGGCCCCAGCAACAAACTCAGATTCATTTGCCCTCATCTGGTAAATTTTGGCCCACTATGATCGGGAGTTTCTTCTTGTTTAGAGTGCTTATGCTCTGTTTGATGAGTCTCTTTTTGTTCTTGATATTTTTGCTTGAACGCGTTGAATTTTGATGACGATGAGGGGCTATCGGCGGCACCTTTAACAGCGTCTTTATTACTGCCGCGTGCCGCAGCAAAGGCATCCAGGACGTCTTTGACCTCTTGGCGCTGGGATTGCCCGAACTTTGTTCGATCTTCAAGTGGAACCTTGGACATCGCTTGTTCTATTCTGTCCGCTTTATCCTTCATGCCGCTGGTATACCAATGGGCATTATTTCTGTAGTTTTCCACAACGTGCCTAATTTCCATGGCCGCTTTATCACCTTTAAAATGAAGAGCCATGACTTGCATCTCTGCCAATATTTTTCCTTTTTCATTGGGCTTTGCGTCTTTTAATTGTTGCTCATTTTTCTGTATATATGCACTCATTTGTTGGTCATTGGAACCAAATTTCAATCCGTTTAAAACTGCGATTACTTTGCGAGATTCTGCATCAACATCATTTTTATTTATTGCTACTAATGTATGTAACGCATCACGTGCATCTTTGACAGATAAGCGGTCAGATGCATTGGGTTGGGTTAGCTGTTGTACCAGCGTTTGCAGCAGCAAGCCACTTGAACCCTTAAAAATATCGACATCAAAATTAAACTTAGCAGGATTAGACCCTGAGGGGTGTTTACCTGTTGCATACTTGTATAAATTATGGCCTAAAGTATAAGCGTGAACGCTATCGGCGGAGACTGAAGCAAGCGGGCGTTGCCTCAACTCAGGTGGGGAATATTCGGGGGTATAGACAATGCCACCATATTTATTTTCAGGTCCATCTTTGCTATAAAGTCCATTTTTATCAGTAAAAAGAAAGCTTTTTGTATCCGCCAGCCGGAGATTTTCATTATCATCGACCAGCCAATTTGAATCTTTGGCGTCAGGAAAAATACAACCTGAGTCTTGTATGTGTATAAATACCTGCGCCATTTGCACAAAATAATTTCCAATATTCGCCGCCAACTTATCCGTGCCTTTAGTGTCTGCTGTATCCGCCGTTTTAGCCTCTGACGGATCGCCCGATTTTTCCCTTAATTTATTAGCATCTTTGCTCCGAATTTCCTGGTTAAAGAGATTGCCGCGGCTAAACATCTCGGTGACCACCAAAGCTCTTGAAATATCGTCTCCAAGATGCGTTTTAAAAATAACTTGTCGTTCAGTTTCTAAGCGTGGAAACCGGTCTTTTAAAAACTCGTATCCGACCAAATGTGATTCAGCAGCTCTGGTTCTATCAAGCCGGTTTTCAAGCTTTAAGACTAACGTTTCTTTTATCCTGGGATCACTGCTCACAACTTCATAATTTTTTGAGTTTTCACCACCTATAAACCTTATCGAATGACTATCGGTGAAAGCTCGAAAATTTTCTGCTTCCTGACTTTTATCGTTATCTTCATAGATGTCCTTTAAATCGATTGCGCCCCTGTGTTTATAATTTAACAAATCTGCCAATGTTGCTGCGCTTTTTGACGACATATTGGCAATTATTTCTGGAAGCGATGATGGTGATTGCTGGGCGTCACGTACGGAATTTATGCCTATACTTGCATATTGCGCGCGTATATCGTCGAACAGCGCATCATGGACTTTTTGATATTCTGGTGAGTTAACGAATAAGGAGCTGGGCGGATACTTATGCTCAAACTCTTGTACCGTTTTTTGAATCTGTTGTAGAAATTGCTTTTTCGTAGACTCAGTTGTGTTCTTATTGTATTTATCAATCAGGGCATTCACGTTGTTTACAAAGTGACTTCTATCATCCTCAGGTAATTTTTTTGATTTAAATTCACGTACCCTTGCCATGAGCCCAGCGACAGATGTTTTAGATTCCAAATTTGGCACCATAATCTACATCCCAAACAATATTCGATTCATATGTATGAAGTTTAGACCAACGTGCCTATTTTTGAGGATATAGCTCGAAAAGAAGTAGAATAAAACCCGGATTAGAAAAGGTCATAATCCGGGAGATTAAGACAATATTACATTGAGTTTGACGCACTCCCATGGCTAGCACCGTTCTCTAGGAGCAACTTAATTTTGTTGTCTTGTCCTTGGTCTTCGCAAATTTGCAGGGCCGTCTGCTGATAGTCATTTTTGTGATTAACATTGATCTGTGCATTGTTGAGAACCCAACGCACTGATTCAGTTCCATCATAGTGCACTGCGTGGTGCAATAATGAGCTGCCATAGTTATCCCTGAGATTAACATCAGCCCCATGTTCAACCAATATTTGCATCGCGTCTGTATTACCTGCTCTTGCGGCTAACATTAAGGGTGTTCTGCCTTCGCTATCCGGGAGATCAATATTTTTATACGCCTTGCAACAAAGTGCCACCGTCTCTTTTGAGCCGTATTGACCAGCATAATGAAGCGCTACCTCGCCAGATGAATCGGCCAAATCTTCGACGCCCTTCTTTGTTAAAAAAATTCTAAGGCAGTCAATCTGGTTATTTAAAATGGCGGTATGAACGGGATAGTGGCCATGATTATTACTGATATCCAAAAGCCTTGGCGTTAATTGCAAAACCTCATCTATCAAGCTTGCATAACCTTGGGCTGCAATTAAATGCAAGACGGAATCGCCACTCTTGTCGACGTGCGTTAATGTCTCTGGCGACTCATTTTTTAGTAATTTAAATATTTCTGTTTTTCGTTCTTTTAAATCTTTATCAGCACTAATTGGAAGGAATAGCGCGCTAAACAGGGGCGTTTGCTTATTTTTATTCACACTTTCTGGGTCAGCTCCCAAAGCGAATAATGCCTTAACAGTATGGTAATAACCCTGCACTGCGGCAATATGTAATGGCGTCATACTGTATTCATTGGGCTGATTTACGGCAGTCTTATCAGGTGCCAAGGCGAGCAAGACGCGATCAAATCCTTTTTCTGCCGCTAACTGTACCAGCTTGGTCATATTTGACCCCTCGCTGGATTTCGACTCACTTGAGTAATCCGGCAGGCTTGGTTCAATCTCTTCCAGATAATATTTAGCCAATTGCATGTAGCGCTCATAAGCCTGCTTTTTCTCCCCGTCAAAATGAATATCGCGGGATATATTTTGCTCGCACCATTGATGTATTGAAGCCAGGTTATCTTCAAGGGGCGCATTTGTATTCAGTTTTAGCTCTTTAACTAACTCTTCAAAATTCATAATGTTTTTCCTCGTGTGTTATTATTTTGGCTTGGAAATATGCTTCTCTGGAGCTGCGGCGGGTTTTATGTCTTTACTCTCTTTTGATATTTCGCTTCTTAAAGCCGCTTTAAAATTCGTGGATTTTTCGCTCAAACTTACCTTCTTATTGCTATGTTCTTGCGAAACTGGAGTCGTGCCTGATGTTGAGTCTTTAGGCTCTATTGCGAGTGCACGTGTATAGTTTTCCTTAAATGTCTTAAATTCTTTAAACGAAGCTGCCGCTTTGCTTGTATCAATTTCGCCCTCTTTATTTAAATATACATTGCCTCCTATTCCAAAGCGGCGGTGAGAAGCAATCATTTTTTCTACGTCTTCGAATCCTTTGGATCCAAGTAAATTTTTCCGTTCTTCAAGTGGAATATTGTACATTGCTTTTTCAATTCGGCTAGCCTTAGCAAACATACCTACAGTAAACGATGTTGCATTTTCTCTTAAATTTTGCACAATTTTTTTTACTTCCGTCACAAGTGCGTTGTCTTTTTCCAGTTCAACGACCTTACTTTGCATCTGTGATATTAACGCTAGTTTTTCAAAAGGATCTGCTCTTTCAATCTTTGACTTCATCTCTGCTATATATGTATTCATTAAGTTATCATTAGGTCCAAATTTAAGAGACTCTAACTGATGAAGCGGCCTTAATGTTTGCTGAGTTAGATTGCTATCAATGTGTTGCAATACGTGAATTTTTTTATGCAGGCTTTCGCCGTCACTATTGCTACCCTTAAATATTTCGTTATTCATTGACACATTTTTTTTAATCTGCTCATCAACAAATTTGCTAACACTCTGCTGCAATTGTGCAATCAATCCCTGTTTGTCATCAGCCCCCCCTGTTTTGTTCACAATCTTTTGCTGAATATCCTTTATTTGCTCCTGTATGCCTTTTATTTTTGAATCCTCAGCAAAACGCAAATTTTGTAGTATTGATAGTTCATCCTGAAAGGTCATGATTTTTAACATAACTTGCGCATCTTTTACGGATATACGCTGAGAGGGGTTCTCTTTTACCAGGTTTTTTATCAGTATTTTTAGCGTGTCGCCACTTGGGCTCGCAAAAACCGGCGCGGTAAAATTATAGTTAGAGGCATCATCACCTGCAACAGCGCTTCTTCCCATTGCATATAAATATAAGTTTTTTCCTAGAATAAACTCATGTGCACCATCAACCTGGTATATGTTTTTTTTCCACTCAGGGGGCGTAAAGCCATTTGTAGAAATAAAGCCATTATATTCATTACCAGGTATATCCTCTCTAAAACTCCCTTTGTCATCAATAAAAAGAAAGCTTTTAGTGTCCGCTAGACGCACGTTCCCATGACTATCAACAAGCCAGTTGGTTATTTTTGCATCCGGGAACATGCAGTGTGACTCTTTTATATCCTCTAAAGCTTGTGCCATTTGTTCGAATATTTTAGGAATATGTACACGAGCCTCTCGACGATGAGCATTGCTATGATCTAAAACACTACCGTTGCTGCAAAACTCCGTTACCAGCAATGTTCGAGAAACCGTTTCTATTTCCGTCGTTGTAAAAACAACCTGACGATCTACTTCTACCGGCGTAAATTTCGCGCTTAACTTCGGTTGTTTGCGTAGATGATCTTCAACATTTCGTGGTGCATCAAGGCGGCAATCGAGTTTTAATACTAGCTTAATTTGAGTGCTCGAATTGAATACTTCGTAATTTTTTGAATTTCCGCCGCCCAGATAATTGATACTATGTTTTTGCAGGAACTCCCGAAAATTTGTTGCCTCCTGACTATTATCTTTATTCAAATAAATCTTTTTTAACTCATTCCTTAATTGTAATGGTTTATATTTTCCCCCTTCATTTAAAATTTTTGCTAACCGATTTGCATATTCGGGTGACATATTGGCTACTATTTCTGAAAGAGAAGATGATTCTTGCTTTGAATCTCGCAAAGAAGCTATACCCAGAGTGACTAATTTGTCTTTTATACTTTTAAATAGTTGAGGGAATTCCGTTTGATAGCCTTTAGAGCTAGCAAATAAACTTGGGGGATAAGATTTATCAATTGTCTGCATATTATTTCGGATAAGCTGTAATGTTTTAATTTTATTCGCAGAATCGTCATCTTTAAAATCATTGTAGTTGTCAATAAGCTTATTCAGTTGCTTAGTTAAATCATGGCCAGCCTGCCCTTTGAATAGATATAATTTTAACCTGGACATTTTCACCGACATTTTAGTCTCACTTTTGACTAAACAGCTTCAATTTGAAATAAAATAGCGCCTACGTTTAAATTTAGTCCTAAATGTACTTTTTAGCCAATATCACTACAAAAAACAAAAGTATTGATGAGCTTCACCCAGAGCAAAACACAAGGGTGAAAAAGCGGTGTTAACCTTGATAGCCGCGTGCAGCGCCTCTAAACGCCCATGCAATCGACGAGCATAGCAACGCTGTGTTTATAGGTGGGGAGTACTATCCTCTTCAAGCCATGCTATTCGCTGTATTTTGTAATTGCAGCCACTTGCATGCTGCGCTTATATTCACTTGCCGCTTTATCTGCGCGTATTGCCTCCTAACGGTTTTTTTCGACAAACCCAGCTCTATGCTGGGTACTCAGCGGTTATATTACATCTCAGAGCGGATGGATTTTGGACACAATTTTGTCCCCTAGAGGGCCATTTTTCAGACTGATTAACATAGCGTGGAGTTAAATCGTAAATGAACTTATGGATAATTTTTGCTGCTTTCCACTTCTTTAATTGTCTTAAAATCTTACGCTGCCGTTGAATGAAACAGGCAGCTCTTCAGCCGAATTTGTGTTCTTCAGTCCAGCATCAATGACATTTGTCATAAATATATCGTAAGCATTATCATCGGGAAATCCAATCACAGGCGCCGAGGTATATTCACAGAGCAAACGCACATCAACATCATCAGTTACGGTAACTACCTTTTCGTTGAATTCTTTTTGCAAAGAAACCTGATGTTTTTTATAGTCATCTAAGCTATCGCAGCAAATTAAAATTATGTCCGTTGTAGTAAAATAGAGTTTAAGCAGGTAATGAACTTTATCTTCACCTACAGCATCCCAGATTCGCGCTTCATTTCCATCTTCTGCCTCTGCCCTGAAAAAATGAACTCCACATGTTTTTAAAAAATCTGTAGTCTGTTTTTTGGCTTTTTCTTTTGCCTTTGGTTCACCGACCAAAATGATATTGAGAAGTCCGCGCCTAGTACTTTGTCGTGGGTTAAACATGCGTCTATACCTGTTAGCTGCTAATCATTAAATCGAGGGTCATCTTATCTTAAATTATATTAAAAAAACATAAGGGATCGTGTTACTTTGCCACTACAGCCCTTGATTTATAATGATTTCACCAAGTAAACACTGAATGGCGTCAATTTTTTAGGGTTGCAGGTATTCTAACTAATCCAGGGTTTGTCGATAACGTTTAAATCCAATAATCAGAACGACACTCATAAAGCCAAGAATCGGCAATATCTCTTGCCATACTTCGAAGAAACCATTTCCCTTTAGTAAAATACCGCGCACGATAATTAAAAAATGCGTTAATGGTAAGACAGAGCCTAAATATTGCGCCCAATCGGGCATACCGCGAAATGGGAACATAAACCCAGATAGTAAAATCGAGGGAAGAAAGAAAAACATAGCACTCTGTACAGCTTGTAACTGGTTGGTCGCAAGCGTAGAAAATGTTAGTCCCATCGCTAGATTCGCTGCAATAAATGGCAAACAAAGAACTAATAGCAGCAAAATACTACCTTGCATAGGCACACCAAATAAAAATTTGGCCGCGAATAAAATAAGCAATATCTGCAAATAACCTACAATAATATAGGGAAGTATCTTACCGACCATGACCTCTATAGGTCGTAGTGGTGTGGCAAGTAAATTTTCCATGGTCCCCCGCTCATATTCGCGTGTTATTGCTAGTGCAGTTATTATGACCAAAGTCATCGTTAATACCACGCCAAGCAAGCCGGGGACAATATTGTATGCTGTAATTGCCAAGGGGTTATAAACTGGATAGACCAAGGGTTGGTAAGGTGGTGGGCTGGCATTTAGGTCGCTTACAGGGCCTTTCAAATCTTCTTTGAGCGATAGATTAGCCAAATCAGCAAATACAGATACCGCCCGGCTGGTTGCTGCAGGATCGGTGGCATCCGCTTGCAGTAATAATGTTGGCCGAAGTCCTTTAATCAAATCATGGGAAAAATCGGCGGGAAAATTAACAATAAACTGTACTTTGCCCCGTTTCAAAAGTTGATTAGCTTCTTTTTCTTCTGTTGCTGGACTGATAAACTGAAAATAGGTTGAGTTTTCCATGCCTGTTAAAATACGTCTGGTCCATACTGATTGATCCGCACCGACAATTGCTGTTGGTAAATGACGCGGGTTCAAATTGATTGCATAGCCAAATAGAATAAGCTGGATCAAGGGAATGCCAACCATCATCGCAAAAGTAGCTTTATCACGGCGCATTTGGATAAATTCCTTGATCACTACTGCAAACATGCGCGATCTGATCCGCCTATTCACGCTAGTTCTCCATGCGTTTCGTTAACCAGACTGATAAATGCATCCTCTAACGTAGGTTCAATAGCTTGCCATGAAATATCATGGTGAGCTTTTAATGCCTGTAATCCCTGTTCGATTTCATGAACATGAAAACCACAAATATGAATCTGTCGCCCAAACAAAGCAGCTTGCGTGACGCCCTCAATCTTTTTGACCTGTTGCAATAGTTTCGTAGTAATATCGCCTCTAATTTCCCATGTATTTAACTTCGTGCTTTTAATCACTTCATCCACAGTACCTGTAATTATTAATTTTGAATTAGCAATGTAGGCCAGGCGTGTACAGCGTTCCGCTTCGTCCATGTAATGCGTTGACATCAATGTGGTAATCCCTTGCTCGCTTAATTCATGAATTTTGTCCCAGAAGTCTCGCCTGGCTATAGGATCAATGCCCGCTGTAGGTTCATCTAATAGCAATAAATCAGGCTTATGCAATAGGCAAGCGGCTAATGCCATGCGCTGTTTCCAACCTCCAGAAAGCTCGCCAGCGAGTTGTTTACGACGTGCATCCAAACCAAACTCTTTCATAATCTGATTAATGCGCGCCTTGCGCTGCTCAACATAATATACGCGGCCAATAAAATTCAAATTTTCTTCTACACTTAAATCAGTATAGAAACTAAACTTTTGCGTCATATAACCGACGCGTTCCTTAATTTTCTCGGGTTGAGTGAGAATGTCATAACCAAGACACGTGCCTATTCCTGCATCTGGCGTAAGTAGGCCACATAGCATACGAATGGTCGTGGTTTTGCCACTACCATTGGGACCTAGAAATCCGAACACCTCACCTTTTTTAACATGCAAACCTATGTCATCAACGACTACACGGCCATCGAATGATTTCCGCAGATTAGTTACATCAATGATCAGTTCATTGCCCATAGGAGGCGCCGGTAACAACGATGGGTTGCCCAGGTTTATATTTTGCGGCATTTTTAATTGCTGCCTGCACGCGAAATACCAATTTGTCATCATTCTCGCGACTATAGACCAAGGGAGGCACGTATTCTGCAATGGGTGAAATATAACTAATCGTAGCCTGGTTATTGTTCTCGCAGGCATCGCAGGTAAAGTAAATTTTTTGACCAAGATGAATCAAAGTAAGCGCTTGGGGCGGAACAAAAAACTCAAGCCGAATATTCTCAGGCGTTAATAACGACGCAATTGGCTTGGCGTTATTAACGAACTCACCTGCCTTATAATAGGTGTCAAAGATAATCCCATCTGCGGGTGCGTAAAGACTTTTTTGTGATAATTGCCATTTGGCTTGTTCGAGCTTAGCAACCAGTGCACCTATTGCCGCTTTCTGCGCATTGATTTGTTCTTCACGACTGCCCTGCTTCGCCAAATCCAAGTCAGATTCATATTGTGCTTTCAGCTGTGCAAATTCATCTGCTCTTTCTACGGCTTCATCATAAGTTTCTTTGGCCGCGGCATTTCTGGCATATAACTGGCGGTAGCGCTGAACCTGAATCTGAGCCAATTTTAATTTAGCATCGGCTTGCAGTATTTGAGCATTGATGGCAGCTATCTCGGCAGGTCGTCTTGGATTTACTAAGTCTTGATAGATTTTTTTTGCCTGTAATAGCTCGGACTCACTTTCTTTGATCTTTAATATTTCCGGATTAGCATCCAGCTTGAAGAGCAGCTCACCCTTCTTAACCTGATGTCCACGCGTTACAAATGCATCCTCCAATATACCTGAATAGGGAGACGCAAGATAAATATTCTCTCCCTCAACATAACCTTGATAATGCCCCAGGCGCGGCTTACTGCAGCTGAGTAGGGTTAACAGAGACAATAAAATAATTAAATGGATAAATTTCATCAATAACTGTGTTATGTAAGGATATATAATTAGTATATACCTGTTGCAAGGACAATGACTATCTACAATTTATATGCAATAGATTATGTTTTTTGTTGTTCCTGCCGAACATATTTAATACAATTTGATCCCAGATGAAATGTAGTAGGTATATTCATGAGTGCTTCGATTCGTAAATTTCAGGACAAACAACCTGTGATAGGTAAAGGCGTTTACATCGATCCGATGGCGCTAGTTATTGGGGATGTAACGTTGGCAGATAATGTTTCTGTGTGGCCAATGGCAGTCATCCGCGGCGATGTAAACTCGATAACCATTGGACCTACCTGCAATATCCAGGATGCTGCAATACTGCATGTTAGCCATGATGGCCCTTTATCACCTGGTGGCCAGCCTATTTTATTAGGATCAGGGGTAACAGTAGGACATCAGGCTGTTTTGCATGGTTGTCGCGTTGATGATTATTGTCTTATTGGTATTAGCGCTGTAATACTGGATGCTGTGCATATTGAGCACCATGTGATGCTGGGAGCTGGAAGTTTGGTTCCACCAGGAAAGGTCTTGAAAAGTGGGTATTTATATTTGGGAAGCCCGGCACGGTCAGTAAGACGACTGACTGATGAGGAAATGGGTAATTTAGAGTATTCGGCTGAGCATTATGTTCGAGTGAAAAATAAATACTTGAGTGGAGTTGATAAGTAATAGTCATACTTCGGTTGTGCTCCTAGGATAAGGGTTGTTTTATTTTAAACACCCTTCCCGTTCTGTCGAAGACGCACTCCCGCAAAAGGAGAAGTTGATATCATTGCTTGCATTATCAACGCTCGACTATCTCATAAAGTGAAAACAAATCTTGTGTGCTAATCTAGCTATCATTTATTTTAGGCAAAAAAAAGCGGCTAATAGCCGCTTTCAGGAATAAAAACCTGGCAATGACCTACTTTCACATGGGGAAACCCCACACTATCATCGGCGCTCGTTTGTTTCACTTCTGAGTTCGGGATGGGATCAGGTGGGTCCAAACGGCTATTGTCGCCAGGAAAACTGTTTGCAGGTTTCTTTGAGACCCAGCAGACATGCTGCTGGGTCTCAAAGAACCTACGGTAGAAATTGAGTTTGTTGCAAGTCTCGGTAATTTATATTTCTCTGTCTCTTGCATAACCCG
>CAVYYU010000007.1:0-3817 GCA_963772805.1 uncultured Gammaproteobacteria bacterium | reverse complement strand
CGCAAAAGACACTAACAGACCAGAGAACAATATCAGCATATATATAACGACCAACCATTGATTGACGATGAAACCAAGGGTAAAAATCAACACGGTTTCGTTACGCCCTGTGACGAGTGACGATGTCCGGTTTGACTTGATTACGATTTTGGCATGCAAATGTTACAGACTATGCAGCGCTAATTATATATGCCATTCGGCCTAGAGCGCAGAATAACGATCACATACTCTGAACCGGATTTTTATAAATCACTTTTCGCCATGCCCACTCGTCGATTACAAAGTCGATTCAAACTCTCGACGCAAAACAGATTATTGAGGAATTGTTTTACGCTTAAAGCTGTCCATCAGGTAGGGTATAGCAAGCAGAATCAGGAACAGCATGGCATTAGTCGGATTCTGGAAATTGAAATCCACTGTTGCATGAATCAGCAGTGATGTGCCCCCCATCACACTGGCGAATGCCATGCCACGTGCAAACTGGTCCCGGCTACGCATTAGCAACTTTAACGATTTCCAAAGGCTATGCAGCACAAATACGGCCAGCAAAAACAAACCCGTCAAACCCGTTTCGCTGGCAAATTCGACATAATCGTTGTGCGGATGATCATAATAGCCTAACAATTCTACCGACTTAACATGTGGAAATGCCAGAAAAAAAGTCCCGCCACCCGTACCCAGCCAAGGAAAATCTCGAACAATCTGCAATGAAGGAACGGCAACCTCCCCCCTGGATTCAAGCGACTGCTCTCCATTATTGACCTGCAGCGGCTTGACAGCATCAGAAGATGAAACTACGGAATTTATCTGGCTCTCCTGCTGCATTTTGAGATTGGTATTTTCAATGCGCTGCACCACTTTCTCCACGCCCACCATCCCGCCGATAATTACCACATCCAGCACAACCAGACTGGCAATAAACACAACTGTCGTACGTGTCGCATGTTTCGAGAAAATTACCGCAAGCAAACCTGTAACTAACAAACTTGCGAAAAATGCAGCATTACCCATCCGCGAGCGACTGGCAACCAGACCAACCACCATAATGATTAACCCCAGCCTGAGCATCGCCTTGCCACTGATTATCACCGAAAGCCAGCCGTGAATACGATGGCGCCAATTTGCCGCCGAGCCACCATCCAGCTTGGCGATCATCAGCCCTATACCCATCGCCAGTGTCATTTCCAGATAGCCGGCATACTGATTTGGCGACACGAAAGTGCCATGCGCACGCGCATCATCCATCGTCACGAAGAACACCTGAAAAGTCGTCCCACTTGCCATCAAAACCACACCGATCAGCGCCTGAAGCAATCCTGAAAAAACCACCGCTCTGGACAATGATTCCATGCGCGCTTGAGAATCAATCAGCGTCATAACCAGCCAAAACGCAGCAGCCAGCACACACGCCTTAGCCAAATACAGCCGGGTTGAATAGGGGTCAATTGAAAGCGTGTTTCCAGAAAACACACCCAATCCTTGTGCAAATTCTGACAAGGGCATCAACTGCAAGGCCAACAACACGACCCACACGCCGAGCAGACTCAAAGGCAACTTTGCATATTTCCACGCAGAAAGGTCTAAGCGCAAGGTGGGCTGCCAAATCACCCAAACAGATAGCAAAACCACAAAAATACTTAACAACGCCAGAGCCCATGGCCGATTACTGGCCAATGGCAAAGGAGTATAGATAATAAGAAAAAATAGACTCCACAGCTGCGCATATTCAGACAGTGTAGTCTTTGGCTTTAATGTTCTCATCTGACTCATCTTGATCACTTATTTACCGAACTCACATTAAACTTTTCGTTTTCAATTAATCTCTGAGCACAAAGCACACTTAAAAAGCTCACAACAAACGTGAATGAACAAAGGCCTTTAGTTTATGTGTATTTAACTCTGTTAGCCGAGCAAAAATATAAGATATTAGATAAACGACACCCACTATCGCAATAAATATTTCAATTCCAACTGGGGAAACAGAGAGTTTAATCCCATACCAAGAAATAATCGCACCTGTAAATACGAGAAGGGGAAAATGAACCAGATAAAGTGAGTAAGAGAAATCAGAAAAAAATCTAATCGGACATTGATCTCTCTTCAATTTATTATCATCCGAATACCTATAACTCACAATCAAACCAGCCAAAGATACGGCAATAAGTAAATCAAATGCAAAACCAACGTATTGCATTTGAGCGAATGGCAAGCCAGATGCTAAAAATACCGCCAAAAATACAATCCAGGACAAAAAAGTACTTCTTATAATCGGGCGCTTAATTGCCCATACCGATGCGCCAATCAACCATACTATAAATAGTTTCAAGATTGGCCAAGGAAGAAATACAAAAAATGACACAAGAAGCATAGAAAGCACAACTACTGCCTTAGGTTTCCTCCAATATAGATAGAGGCTAAACATAACAGGAAAAACAGCGTAATACCAAAACTCATATGCCAAACTCCAAAGAGGCCCATTACTCCCAAAAACCGGAAAGTAAATTGTTTGAAGAAATGCAAGGTTACCCACCATGTTCACAAACCCTGCACGATTCACAAGATATTTGTATTTTTCAACCTCAGGCCACAAAACAGTTATTACAGAATCCAATCCCCAAGTTAATAACAAGGCTGGAAAAAGTACGCAATATAACCTCAGGGAACGATCAATCACATACCGTAACAACCCACCCTTACCAGAAGTTAAGCAAATCATCGCGCTTCTAGATACGAGAAAGCCACTAATGACAAAAAATATCATGACTGCCTGATGGCCGAATCCAGTAAGATAATCAAAAATCGCCCCCCCCTCCTTTTCATACAGTATCAAGGCGACATGCCCAATCAGGACCAGAAATGCTGATGCAGCCCGCAAAAAATCCAGCTGTCGAGACAATGCACTGTGCAAAGATAATTGTTCTTTAATATTCTTCATGTTTTGAATTAAATTTAACAGGCGAGCTGACTAATCAAGGTTAGCTTTCCCATTAAGTGGAACCAGCTTAGTTCAATTGAACTCGCAATAATTTACTAGGATTGAGCGCTTGTACTAAATCGAAATGAACCCTGTCTGCTCCAAAACCAGATAAATGCGTGGCATCTTGATATAATTGACGCCCCTGTTCATTAAAGAATATTATGTCCCCGTTATTTTTCTCAAAATGACTCGATACATCAATAATAGAAACCTTCTCAGACTTTAAACGGAGCAGGAATGCGTTTGCCTTATGCCGATCAATGCTTGTTTCTGCCACCTCCCTGAATGGCGGTTTAATACCTTCCCTGATAGATGTCCGGTTAGCTTCCTTTGGAAGAATAGGCGGTTGATTAAGCAAAATTATACGGCCAACATATGGTTCTATTTCTTCAATCGCTTTCGTCAAAATTTCCGGATCACGGTGTAACTTGGCTGTCCAATGATTAGCCATGACCAAATAGTCAGGCTTGGTCTTTTTGATGACTTCCAAAATATCCTTCCACAACTCTCCGGATTCACCACTCATCGAAGGAAGCGCATTCCCTGCTGCCACACTGATTACAGTTAAATTGCAGCCAATATCTTGGCAAACTTTTTTCATTTCCGTTCCATACATGGAACCATTGCTATCACCCATAAGAATCACTGAAGGAGCACCTGATTTACCTGGAAATACAAGGCCCCCATTTTTTATGTCTGATAGATCAGCATTTATATAGTATTCGTGCCGTATTGAAATACCCATAAAGATGCACAACGCCAAAACTGTCATCAAGCCAGAAAATGCAAAGCGACGATTTTTTGGTTGATTAAGTAAAATTCGAGCGGGCACTTCGATAA
>CAVYYU010000006.1:0-10606 GCA_963772805.1 uncultured Gammaproteobacteria bacterium | reverse complement strand
CACTTGATATTCTCACAACTTCTAATGAAGCATGATTGACATAATTATTAAATTTCAAAAAATAATCAATCAAACCTTCTTTTGATTTGATTTTATTAATAGTTTTATTTTTAAAATATAAAGCATTAGATAATGATGTATTTATTTTTAAATCAAATATTCTAACAGGTATAGCGATATACCACAGAATATCCCCTATCTCCTCTTTAATATTAACCACATCTAAAGGCTTACCATAAAAAACGTGTTTCTTTATAGCATCTACCAATTCAGCACTTTCAGTAACTAAACCAGTCGCACAATGCAACAAATCAAGTTCTTTACCTAAACTTTTGAGAGTTCTTTCACTCTCAATTAAATACTGTTGAAATTCCATTTTTATTTTTCACCTTTTAATTTATATGTAGTATATTTACTTAACCCTTTTTGACATTCATTTTGTAAAATAATGCCTTTATTTACTAAGTTTTTCAGAAGATTTTTTATAACTAAATCCACATGAAAAACACCAACTTTGTATAAATAATTTTGTATTTACGATTACTCGCCAAAGGCAGCGGCGTATAAACAATCAGCGCAAACAACGCCCACAGTTGCATTTGGCTGCGTACGAAAACAATATCACTCACAGCTTGCAGCACACCGTATCGACATCATTTGATTTCCTAATACGCATTTTTCCCTCTAAAACCGACTAAGATAGTTCTAAAAATTATTTTAATGTCCAGCAACAAAGACCAGTTCTGTATGTATTCCAGATCATAGTCAACGCGCTTCTGCATCTTATCGAGCGTATCCGTTTCTCCACGCCAGCCATGCACCTGCGCCCAACCGGTAATACCCGGCTTAACCTTATGCCGCAGCATATATCCGCGTATCAATTTGCGATACTGCTCGTTATGTGATACGGCGTGAGGACGCGGCCCGACTATGGACATAGTACCTTGTAACACATTAATAAATTGTGGCAACTCATCCAACGAGGTACGGCGCAGGAACGCGCCCAAGGGTGTGACGCGTACATCATTTTTCCTTGCTTGCTCCACCCGAGCACCGTCATCACAAACCGTCATGCTACGAAATTTCCAAACCTCAACAACATCTCCCTTCAAACCATATCGCCTTTGTTTGAAAATAACTGGCCCTGAAGACGTTTGCTTAACACCGACTGCAATGAGCAACAACAGGGGAAATATCAACAATAGAATTAAACTGGCGAGCACGACATCCTCAACCCGCTTCAACCATGACTCAGTTCCGTGGAACGGGCTCTCGAAGGTACTCACCACGGGCATACCGCCCAAGGTTACCCAACGTGCCTTATACAATGAGAAAACAAACAAATCAGGGACCAAATATACCGAAGCTGTCGTATCGGACAATTCCTCAATGATTTGAATAATGCGTTGCTCAGCGTGCATAGGTAAAGTGATGTAAACAATATCAATCTGGCCTGATTTTGCTCGCTCCAGCAATGCCTGCACATCACCTATCAGCGGAACAGTGCCGTCTACAAGCCTATCCTGCGCACGATCATCAAACGCGCCAATCACCTTTAAACCTAGCCACGGCATCTGTGTGATGTGTTCAGCCATTTTTTTCGTTGCACTGCCAACTCCCGCAAATGCAACCGTTCTCGAATTCATACCCTGCGCTCTTGCATGACGCAAACTTGTACGTAATACAACACGCATTAAGCACATCACAGCAGGTGTCAAAAACGACCAAATTACAATAACTAGCCGTGAAAAATCTGCTGAAATTTTTAGAACAAAACCCAAGGCCAGCAAACAAACTATCACTACAGACCATATAACGCTAAGCGACCAGAATTCTTCGGTCAAGCTACTCACACGCCATGATTGATATAAACCTCTCACCTCTGCTACAAACAGAAAAGCCAGAACAGCAAGCGTGATTAACAACAGGTAATCGGCACTCAACGCAATGGAGAGCAACTCAAGTGCAATAATCATGCAGACGGCAATTAGCAACGCGTCTACCGTGAGCTGCAACAGCGACAGACCCGAACTATACTGTTTAATTAAACCTGTTGGCAAACGGCTACCCAAAACATCTCCCCTAATACTAAATTAGTCCGCACGAACTCTCTTTTTCAAATCACCTACGACAATGACACCTACCACTACGTCATGAGCCATATCAAGCAAGTATCCATCTGCATACATGGACACCACATTTAATCAGGCATTACAGCTTCTTCCACACCACACGGTTCACATAATCCGTATAACTGTGAATGATACGCACCACCTTGTCGGACACATTGGGCATGCTGTAATCAGCCACCTGCCTTAAGCCGCGCTCCGTTCCGCGTGCCTGGTTCGCCAATATAGCCAGCCCTTGCCGTACGCGCTCAACCTCAAGCCCCACCATCATTACGGCAGCCTCTTCCATACCTTCAGGACGCTCATGTGCTTCACGCAGGTTAAGTGCCGGAAAATTGAGGATTGATGACTCTTCGTTGATCGTCCCGCTATCTGACAGTGAGGCACGCGCCGACAGTTGTAATTTCACATAGTCGTGAAAACCCAGCGGCTTCAGCAATCGCACCTGCGGATGAAATTTGGAATTCGACTCATCAATCCGCTTCTGCGTTCGCGGATGCGTCGAGACGATCACCGGCAGATCATAATCCTCTGCAATCGTATTCAACACATCAACCAGTTTGGCAAAGTTCTGCGGCGACTCGATATTTTCCTCACGATGCGCACTGACCACAAAATAGCCACCTTCCACCAGTTCCAGACGCGTCAGGACGTCAGAGGCATCGATACGCGGGCGATAATGCGTCAGCACCTCAAACATCGGACTCCCCGTCTTGATTACCATGTCGGGCGGCAAACCTTCTCTTAACAGGTAATCCCGCGCGATGGTACTGTAGGTCAGATTGATGTCTGCCGTGTGATCGACAATTCGCCGGTTGATCTCTTCCGGCACCCGCATATCAAAACACCGATTCCCAGCTTCCATATGGAAAATAGGAATCTTTCGGCGCTTGGCCGGAATCACCGATAAACAGCTATTGGTATCTCCTAGGACCAGCATCGCCTCAGGATTAACCTCTTCCAGCACCTGATCTACGGAAATAATCAGATTCCCGATGGTATGCGCTGCTCCTGTGCTGTTCGACGCGCTATTCAAAAAATAATCAGGTTTGCGTACACCCAAATCATCAAAAAAAATCTGATTCAGTTCGTAATCATAGTTTTGCCCGGTGTGCACCAGAATGTGTTCACAATATTCGTCCAGACGCGCCAGAACACGTGACAACCGAATGATTTCCGGCCGTGTACCTACGACAGACATTACCTTAAGTTTTTTCATCATTACACCCTATAGGTAATCGTGTCAGGCTGCTGTCGATCGAATATCTCATTTGCCCAGAGCATCACAATCATCTCGTTATCACCAATGTTCTTGATGTCATGCGACCAGCCCGGAACTGTTTCGACCACCTCTGGGATTTCCCCATCGGTGAAGCGCTCATAGCTCTCACCCGTCAGCACATGACGAAACCCAAATCGCGCCTTACCCTGTATTACCAGAAATTTCTCGTTCTTCGTGTGATGGTAATGTCCGCCGCGTGTGATGCCCGGATGTGCAGTGAAAAAAGAAAACTGCCCCGAATCATGGGTCTTGAGCATCTCCACAAACCGGCCGCGCTGATCTGCATGTACAGGCACGGTGTAGGAAAATTGTTCAGGACGCAAAAAACTCAGGTAGGTGGAATACAGCGCCCTTTTCAGTCCTGTCCCAACCGCTTCTGTAATCATCGACTCGCGACTGACCTTAAACGATCTGATCTGTTCAGCCAACTCACCTACCGTAATCGTATAGACCGGAGAGACTTCAGGCCACGCCACACCTTCAGGCTGCTCCGCCAGCAAACGCAGAAAGTCCTCAATCACGTCATCCACGTAGACCAAGCGCACCGGTGATGCTGGATCGTTGATCTGAACGGGTAAGTCGCTGGCGATATTATGGCAAAACGTGGCAACCGCCGAGTTGTAGTTCGGCCTGCTCCACTTGCCAAACACATTCGGCAGCCGATACAGATAGACTGGTGACCCCGTGTCCTTCTCCAGCGCCAATAGTGCCTCTTCGGCAGCCAGCTTGCTTGCACCGTATGGGTTATCAGCCTGCACCTGAATCGATGAGGTATACAGCACCGGAATCTTCTGTCCACTGATACGAATCAAGTCGCACAGCCTCACGGTCAACTCTGTGTTGCCCTCAGTGAACTCGGACAACACTTGGGGGCGATTGACACCGGCCAGATGAAACACGAAACTCGCCCCGTTCAGTGCTTCAGCCAAATCATCCTGCGTCATCTCACGAGTGAAAGTAAGCGCCTCAATACCTTGCTCTCGCAAACGCACGACCAGATTCTTCCCGATAAATCCATTGGCACCAGTAACCAGCACACGCATCTATGCCTCCGCCTGCACTGATTCACCCCGTGCAATCGCCTGCATGAAAGGCAGCTTCATCAGCAATGCTTTCATACCATCGACGTCCAGACGTGTGGTGTTATGCGAGTTATAGTCCACTGCGTCGGAGATCTGCACTTCACCCTGCTCCACGAATTTACCGTAGTTCAAGTCGCGCAAATCAGGAGGGATGCGATAGTAGCCACCCAGATCCTGCGCTGCGACACGTTCCTCACGACTTAGCAAAGCTTCATACAGTTTTTCACCGTGACGGGTACCAATGACTTTTACTTCGTGATCCGGCCGAGCCATGAGCTGCAACAACGCCTCGGTCAAAACCTCAATAGTTGCCGCCGGTGCCTTCTGCACGAAGATGTCGCCATTGCTGCCATGCTCGAACGCATACAGTACCAGATCCACTGCATCCTCCAGAGTCATCATGAAGCGAGTCATCGCAGGGTCGGTGATTGAAATCGGCTTACCAGACTGGACTTGCCCAACAAACAATGGAATAACCGACCCGCGCGATGCCATCACATTGCCATAACGCGTTCCACAGATCACCGTTTCAGAATGTTCCAGATTGCGTGAAGCCGCCACCATCACTTTTTCCATCATCGCCTTGGAGATACCCATGGCATTGATCGGATAGACTGCCTTGTCCGTACTCAAACAAACTACACGCTTCAAACCACAGGCGATGGCTGCTTCCAGCACATTTTCCGTGCCCATCACATTGGTACGAACCGCCTCCATCGGATAGAACTCACAGGATGGAACCTGCTTGAGCGCTGCCGCATGAAAGCAATAATCCACCCCGCGAAATGCCTGAGCGAGACTGCGCGGGTCCCTGACATCGCCGATATAAAACTTCAGCTTGTGATGGTTGTAGCGCTTGCGCATGTCGTCCTGCTTTTTTTCATCACGGCTAAATATGCGTATTTCGGATATGTCAGTATGCAAAAAACGTTGCAACACGGCATTCCCGAACGAGCCTGTCCCGCCAGTGATAATTAATTTTTTATTAGCGAACATGCTACTCAGCTCCTAAAAATAAAATTCAAAAAAATCCGACGTATATAAAACTGTCATGTACTAGGACCTATCGGCAGAGTCGGATTTATTAAAAATAATACTAAACCGTTCAATCAAGACACACCATACAAAATAAGGATACGCATAAAAAACACGTTTCCACATTCGCCTGGGCTCTAAAAGAAACCTGTATAACCATTCCAATCGGCACTTAATTAGCAACTCTGGTGCCCTTTGAGTTTTGCCACCGAGTATATCGAATACACCCCCTACACCCATTAAGAATGGAGCAGCTAATTGTTTACGGTATTGGTGCAGGAACATCTCTCGCTTGGGTGAAGAGATACCCACAAAAACGATATTCGCACCAGAATTATTGAGTTCATCGACTATAGCTTCAGATTGCTCCGCATCAAAATATCCATTATGAAAACCCGCAACAATCGAGCCATAATTCTTTTCAGCGTAACTAACAACATTACGTACCACCGCCTCTTCTGCACCTAAAAAAAAAATCTTATAACTTTTCTCTTTGGCTAGTTGCATAACATCAAGTGCAGTTTGAAAACCTGTGATCTGATTTATAAAGCCGTACCCCAAAAAACGCAAAGCCAAAGCAACGTAATAACCATCAGCAACAATAAATTCTGATGCACAAACGGCATCCCATGACGCAGAATTGGACTTAATATTTATTACCATAGCTGCATCTAACACAGTCAATATTGATTGTTGACCATGCTCAATTGCATTACCAATTTGAACCAATATTTCTGAAGCAGTTAGCTGACAGAAAGGGATAGATGACAAGGTTTTTGACAATGTTAAATTCATTACGCGCACCTGATTGAATAAAGATTTTTTTGAGCAATTTTCTCGGCAGAAAAAAGTAAGCCTAAACAAATCCACATGTAAACCACCATGTAGGGGGACTCAAAAACAACTTCAAAATTTGCTAATAAAAAAATGTAACCGACAGAACCAAGCAAACTGATAATTAGCATTTTGGAGGCATCGCTAATTGCAGGTTGATTTAACACATTAATAAATCTAATAACTAACCTTACAAAGAAGAACTCAAACACAAGAAAACCAATTGATCCCAGCATATATAAAAAATGAAGATGGGAGTTGTGTGGATCCAAAAAATCAGAGTCCCCGGTACCCCAACCCAAAGCCACAATTGTAGGAGGCATAAATTTATCTCCAAAACCATAACCCAAGATCGGTTGTTTTAAATAAGCATTAAACATATCTGACCAAACTAGATAGCGCCACTCAGTATTCTTTTCAGATGCGGAATTACCACCCTCTCCAGAAATAGACTGACCGATACTAAATAGGCTGGACACTCGGCTCTCAAATTCCGGGTTGATCATTGAAGCAAGGAATATCACCCCCACAAAAATCAGGAGACCCAACATACTATTCCTAATTACCCTACCATTAATTTTCTTTCTGCTTGACTTCCCCCACATCAAACCGCAAAACAAAAGGGTCAACAGCAGCGCAATCCATGCACCTCGCACTGGAACGGAAAATATTCCCAACAGATTTGTAATCAAGCCTATGGTAATTAATCTTTTTTCCATTCTTCGCGCAGCACAACCATAAAGATAGAGTCCAATGAAGACTGCTACCCCCCACACACTGTAATGTCCAATTGAATACTCAGCGAATGAGAAACCGGAAACATGAGCAACTACACTTAAGGCTGAGCAGTAAAATATGAATTTTAAAAGCTTACGAATATCCTTTTCTTGCGAATATATATAAAACAAAGCCCATGCAAACGTAAGATAAATAAAAGGGGCGAATTGACGTAACGACATCATGGTATTGTTATAAATTAGCAAGCCATGTAATAGCTGCAAAAATGCTACTAGCAAAATAGCCCACATGTGCATCTTGAAAGGCAACTCGCGTTTCTTCCTTCGTGTCAAAAACAACAAAAAAACACCTAACCACAAAAAGAGCAAAGTAACATCAGTCGTATAAACTGGTCCCACAGAAATAACCGACCACTCGCGCCCAAAAAATATTTGACCTGCAAGATATAGCAAAAATATCCAACGGACAAAGTTGACAAATAGAGAAGTGAATGACCCAGATGACGACTTTTTCATCATAGCGCTATCGAGCATCCAAAATAGGCTGCTCAACAAGAATGTTAAATAACGAGGTAACATACTGGTCAAAATCAAACTTATCTTCAAATCTTTGACGACCTTTCAATCCCATTGTTAGCCTTAGTTCCGGATTGCAAATTAATAACGCAAGTCTATCAGCCAGCGCGCCCACATCCTGCTTCTCAACTAGAAACCCAGTCTCTCCATCAACAATAATGTCTGGTATTGCACCCTCACGCGTTGAAATTATCGGCAATCCGGCCTCCATTGCCTCTAGATTTACGATACCGAAAATATCGCTGTATGTAGGAAATACAAAAACATCACTATTGAGCAGCAATTTATTTTTCTCAACTCCGTACACAGGCCCTATATATTCCACATACGAACTCAAGTTACCTTCTTTTACATGGCAATAAAACACCTCCTTGCAACCATCATCAAACCATGCACCCGAAAAAGTAACTTTAAAATGAAGACCCTTATCAATCAAAATAGAAACCGCCTTTAATAATTCAATCGGCCCTTTGGTTAAAAGCATATTTGACAAGAAAACAAGATTAGGTACTTTTCGTGCTGCTCTTCTCTTCATGGCTGACTCTATCTCATTCAGAGTGAGCATAGCCGGAATCGCATTAGGCAAATAATGAACTTGTTTTTGGTTTGCAACTTTAGCTACATCAAAATACAAAAGTGGCGATACCAATACTAATTGCGTATTCTTAAACGCTAAACTATATAACCATTTTAAATATGGCCTTTTCTTAAGTGCCTTTTCGATACCCTTTCCATGTAGGTGAAGAAAAATATTTCTCACCCCAAACATTTTCAAGATAGCAAGCAGAATTAGATCCCTGTAAAACGATATTCCCGTTGGCGTCAAAGTAAAATAAGCGATACGCGGACTAAACCGAATTATCGCGACCACCTGCCTACTTATCACTTTAAACAAGGCCGCCAGTTTAGCGAACCTGACAGAACCCACATCATGAATAGAATTTGCAAAATTCAATTCGATCACACGCAACTCAGCTCGATTATGCCAAATCGGGTTAGAGATTATATAAGCATTGATTTGGCTCACGCCATGAACAGGTGGGGGGAGTTGTAACAAACAAAGAATATTTGGTATTTCAGTTTGGATACACGACGGTATCATTATAATCGAACCTTAAAATTTAATTTAAAACACATCCATTGATAACAATTTCCTGTTCTCAAACCGTATTTTTGCACTCGGTTTTTGAGCGCGCCGTTCCTTGTTGAGCGTTTAAAAGATTCTAATCTCTTAGAAAATACGTTAGCGAACAACTCCCCGTAAAAAAACAACCAGCCTAGCACCAACTTTTTTTAAATCCAAAAAAATCATCAGCCGCAAAAAAACAACACCTAGCATTGTAATCATCCCTCGACGTGTCACCATAGCCGCATGGAGCAAATCAAGTGACATTATCCGGTTCGGTAGGCATATCCTGGATTCTTCGACTTTCCCCTGAACAAACAAATTAGCTGCGCACACAGCACTGTCGCTACGCACCATCCATTTGAAATTCCTCAAATCTCTTTTAGTCAGGAATTTCTTCACTTCTGGAAATTCAAGATAATAATCCATTACCCTGAAATAATCTGAAGGTACAGTTCTGTTACGAATTGAGTTGGAAAATTGTGCATTGCTAACTCTATATCGCATTAGCGGCTCACCCAAAACAACAATTGGATGATTCCTTGCAATCCTAAACCACGTATCCAAGTCGGCACTTGATTTGAATAGACTACCTTTCCAGTTAACAATTTCATTCCGATAAATTCCCGTTCTGACCATAGCACTGGGACAAACTAAAAAGTTATGATGACGAAGCGAAGCCTGTACTAACAGCTTAAAATCATAACAACTAATTGAGCCGTTGGCTCTCGGTTCACGACCAATAACCCTCCCGTTTAGTTCGCCATGTTCATTAATTTCCATAGCTTCAGTAAAAGCAGCACCAACATCTTGGTTTTTCTCTAGGAACGCCACCTGCTTTGCCACCATTTTTGGTTCATAAATATCATCCGCATGAAATATCGCAGTATATTTTCCTTCCGAAAACTGAATACAGCGGCTGAAATTTCCTTCGCCACCTACATTTACATCATGCTGATGAATAGTGACGCGCTGATCAGCAATCGACTCAATCACTCCCAGTGTGTTATCAGTCGATGCATTATCCGATATATGTACAACCAGATTTAGATAGGACTGTCCAAGAATTGACTGCAGTGTTTCTCGTATCGTTTCTGCCGCATTAAAAGTAGGAATACATATGCACACCAAAGGTAATACGCCCAATTCTGGCTTATCAATATCTAAATTAGTCAATTAGTTGCACTCACAAATATCTTCAATTGAGTTATAAAATTTTTGGGCAATATCACTCTTCAGAAAATTTCGTCCTGCTATTCTCATGGCATTGATTCTGGCAGGAGACATCGCGGCTACGTCCTCCCACATTTCTTTCCATGTCGAATACTTTCTACAATCCACAAATACATCTCCCGGGATATAATCTAAAATATCGGGGGCTCCCAAATAGAGTGGGATTGTGCCTGCATATAAGCAATCGAATAACTTTTCTGTTACATATCCATCCATACACATATTTTCAAAACATAAACAAAATTCGTAATCCTGAAGAACTTCGAATTTAGAAGTGCACTTGCCTTTGTATATAGACATAAGTGCACGGAGATTACGCCAATAAGGTAACCACATAGCTTCGCGCGACCACCACCTATTCCAACCCATGCCATACAAGTCAACGACCCCGACTTTCGATAGGTCAGCCATTGCCTTAATTCGCACACTATAAAGCTCGCGAACTCTGGAATGCGGATTATGGCTACCATTAATAACCACCACGCGTTTCATTCTTGTGCCATTCCCCCAATAAGGCTCAAGCACATCGTTATAGGGGATAGGCCAATATAATTTGTGTAGCTTACTTCTAT
>CAVYYU010000005.1:0-425963 GCA_963772805.1 uncultured Gammaproteobacteria bacterium | reverse complement strand
CACCTAGTGCGGGCACGCTCTCACTCAACAACTTCAGTGATTCCGGCATCAGTGCAACTGACTTTATCAGCCAAGACAAGGCCTTCGATCTGAGCATTGCAGGCAATGAAGTGGGCAGCAGTGTCGTTTATCAAATATCCACTGATAATGGTGCTAACTGGTCTGATACCACCGCCGCTCAAAGCAATCTCGCTGATGGCGATTATCAATTTAGAACCGAAGTCACCGATGTCGCTGGCAATATCGCTTACAGCAACTTAATTAATGTCACCGTCGATACTACGGCACCTAATGCTGGCACGCTCTCACTCAATAACTTCAGCGATTCCGGCATCAGTGCAACTGATTTTATCAGTCAAGACAAGACCTTTGATTTGAGTGTTGCAGGCAATGAAGTGGGCAGCAGTGTGGTCTATCAAGTGTCAACCGATAATGGTGCTAACTGGTCTGATACCACCGCCGCACAAAGCAATCTCGCTGATGGCGATTATCAATTCAGAACCGAAGTCACCGATGTCGCTGGCAATATCGCTTACAGCAACTTAATCAATGTCACCGTCGATACCACAGCACCTAATGCTGGCACGCTCTCACTCAATAATTTCAGTGATTCCGGCATCAGTGCAACTGACTTTATCAGTCAAGACAAGACCTTTGATTTGAGTGTTGCAGGTAATGAAGTGGGCAGCAGCGTGGTTTATCAAGTATCAGTAGATAATGGCGCTAACTGGACTGATACCACCACCGCACAAAGTAACCTCGTTGACGGCGATTACCAATTCAGAACCCAAGTCACCGATGTCGCTGGCAACATCGCTTACAGCAATTTAATCAATGTCACCGTCGACACCACATCCCCTGCTGCAGGCACGCTCTCACTCAACAACTTCAGTGATTCTGGCATCAGTGCCACTGACTTCATCAGCCAAGACAAGACCTTTGATTTGAGTGTTGCAGGTAATGAAGTGGGCAGCAGCGTGGTTTATCAAGTATCTGTAGATAATGGCGCTAACTGGACCGATACCACCGCCGCACAAAGTAACCTCGTTGACGGCGATTACCAATTCAGAACCCAAGTCACCGACGTCGCCGGCAATATCGCTTACAGCAATTTAATTAATGTCACCGTCGATACCACCGCACCTAGTGCGGGCACGCTCTCACTCAACAACTTCAGTGATTCCGGCATCAGTGCAACTGACTTTATCAGTCAAGACAAGGCCTTCGATCTGAGCATTGCAGGTAATGAAGTGGGCAGCAGTGTCGTTTATCAAGTATCAACTGACAGCGGTGCTAACTGGTCTGATACCACCGCCGCTCAAAGTAACTTAAGCGATGGCAATTATCAATTTAGAACCCAAGTCACCGATGTCGCTGGCAATATCGCCTACAGCAACTTAATTAATGTCACCGTCGATACCACAGCTCCCGCGGCCGGTACCTTATCACTCAATAACTTCAGCGATTCCGGCATCAGTGCAACTGACTTTATCAGTCAAGACAAGACCTTTGATTTGAGTGTTGCAGGTAATGAAGTGGGCAGCAGCGTGGTTTATCAAGTATCAACTGACAGCGGTGCTAACTGGACTGATACCACTGCCGCACAAAGTAACCTCGTTGACGGCGATTACCAATTCAGAACCCAAGTCACCGATGTCGCTGGCAATATCGCTTACAGCAACTTAATTAATGTCACCGTCGATACTACAGCTCCCGCGGCCGGTACCTTATCACTCAATAACTTCAGCGATTCCGGCATCAGTGCAACTGACTTTATCAGTCAAGACAAGACCTTTGATTTGAGTGTTGCAGGTAATGAAGTGGGCAGCAGCGTGGTTTATCAAGTATCAGTAGATAATGGCGCTAACTGGACTGATACCACCGCCGCACAAAGTAACCTCGTTGACGGCGATTACCAATTCAGAACCCAAGTCACCGATGTCGCTGGCAACATCGCTTACAGCAATTTAATCAATGTCACCGTCGACACCACATCCCCTGCTGCAGGCACGCTCTCACTCAACAACTTCAGTGATTCTGGCATCAGTGCCACTGACTTCATCAGCCAAGACAAGACCTTTGATTTGAGTGTTGCAGGTAATGAAGTGGGCAGCAGCGTGGTTTATCAAGTATCTGTAGATAATGGCGCTAACTGGACCGATACCACCGCCGCACAAAGTAACCTCGTTGACGGCGATTACCAATTCAGAACCCAAGTCACCGACGTCGCCGGCAATATCGCTTACAGCAATTTAATTAATGTCACCGTCGATACCACCGCACCTAGTGCGGGCACGCTCTCACTCAACAACTTCAGTGATTCCGGCATCAGTGCAACTGACTTTATCAGTCAAGACAAGGCCTTCGATCTGAGCATTGCAGGTAATGAAGTGGGCAGCAGTGTCGTTTATCAAGTATCAACTGACAGCGGTGCTAACTGGTCTGATACCACCGCCGCTCAAAGTAACTTAAGCGATGGCAATTATCAATTTAGAACCCAAGTCACCGATGTCGCTGGCAATATCGCCTACAGCAACTTAATTAATGTCACCGTCGATACCACAGCTCCCGCGGCCGGTACCTTATCACTCAATAATTTCAGTGATTCTGGCATCAGTGCGACCGATTTTATCAGCCAAGACAAGACCTTTGATTTGAGTGTTGCAGGCAATGAAGTCGGCAGCAGTATCGTCTATCAAGTATCCGTAGACAATGGCGCTAACTGGACCGATACCACTGCCGCACAAAGCAACTTAAACGATGGCGATTACCAATTCAGAACCCAGGTCACCGATGTCGCCGGCAATATCGCTTACAGCAATTTAATTAATGTCACCGTCGATACCACAGCTCCCGCGGCCGGTACCTTATCACTCAATAACTTCAGTGATTCTGGCATCAGTGCGACCGATTTTATCAGCCAAGACAAGACCTTCGATCTGAGCATTGCAGGCAATGAAGTCGGCAGCAGTGTCGTTTATCAAATATCCACTGATAATGGCGCTAACTGGACCGATACCACCGCGGCACAAAGCAACTTAAACGATGGCGATTACCAATTCAGAACCCAGGTCACCGACGTCGCCGGCAATATCGCTTACAGCAATTTAATTAATGTCACCGTCGATACCACAGCTCCCGCGGCCGGCACCTTATCACTCAATAACTTCAGTGATTCTGGCATCAGTGCGACCGATTTTATCAGCCAAGACAAGACCTTTGATTTGAGTGTTGCAGGCAATGAAGTCGGCAGCAGTATCGTCTATCAAGTATCCGTAGACAATGGCGCTAACTGGACCGATACCACCGCGGCACAAAGCAACTTAAACGATGGCGATTACCAATTCAGAACCCAGGTCACCGACGTCGCCGGCAACATCGCTTACAGCAATTTAATTAATGTCACCGTCGATACGACATCCCCCGCCGCAGGCACCTTGTCACTCAATAACTTCAGTGATTCTGGCATCAGTGCCACTGACTTCATCAGCCAAGACAAGACCTTTGATTTGAGTGTTGCAGGCAATGAAGTCGGCAGCAGCGTGGTTTATCAAATATCCACTGATAATGGTGCTAACTGGTCTGATACCACCGCCGCTCAAAGTAACTTAAGCGACGGCGATTACCAATTCAGAACCCAGGTCACCGATGTCGCTGGCAACATCGCTTACAGCAATTTAATTAATGTCACCGTCGATACCACAGCTCCCGCGGCCGGTACCTTATCACTCAACAACTTCAGTGATTCCGGCATCAGTGCCACTGACTTCATCAGCCAAGACAAGACCTTTGATTTGAGTGTTGCAGGCAATGAAGTGGGCAGCAGCGTCGTCTATCAAGTGTCCGTAGATAATGGCGCTAACTGGACTGATACCACTGCCGCACAAAGCAACTTAAACGATGGCGATTATCAATTTAGAACCCAAGTCACCGATGTCGCTGGCAACATCGCTTACAGCAATTTAATCAATGTCACCGTCGATACCACCGCACCTAGTGCGGGCACGCTCTCACTCAACAACTTCAGTGATTCTGGCATCAGTGCCACTGACTTCATCAGTCAAGACAAGACCTTTGATTTGAGTGTTGCAGGTAATGAAGTCGGCAGCAGCGTGGTTTATCAAGTATCAGTAGATAATGGCGCTAACTGGTCTGATACCACTGCCGCACAAAGTAACCTCGTTGACGGCGATTACCAATTCAGAACCCAAGTCACCGATGTCGCTGGCAATATCGCCTACAGCAACTTAATTAATGTCACCGTCGATACCACCGCACCTAGTGCGGGCACGCTCTCACTCAACAACTTCAGTGATTCCGGCATCAGTGCCACTGACTTCATCAGCCAAGACAAGACCTTTGATTTGAGTGTTGCAGGCAATGAAGTCGGCAGCAGCGTGGTTTATCAAGTATCAGTAGATAATGGCGCTAACTGGTCTGATACCACTGCCGCACAAAGTAACCTCGTTGACGGCGATTACCAATTCAGAACCCAAGTCACCGACGTCGCTGGCAACATCGCTTACAGCAATTTAATTAACGTCACCGTCGATACCACCGCACCTAGTGCGGGCACGCTCTCACTCAACAACTTCAGTGATTCCGGCATCAGTGCCACTGACTTCATCAGCCAAGACAAGACCTTTGATTTGAGTGTTGCAGGCAATGAAGTCGGCAGCAGCGTGGTTTATCAAGTATCAGTAGATAATGGCGCTAACTGGTCTGATACCACTGCCGCACAAAGTAACCTCGTTGACGGCGATTACCAATTCAGAACCCAAGTCACCGATGTCGCTGGCAATATCGCTTACAGCAACTTAATTAATGTCACCGTCGATACCACAGCTCCCGCGGCCGGTACCTTATCACTCAATAACTTCAGCGATTCCGGCATCAGTGCAACTGACTTTATCAGTCAAGACAAGACCTTTGATTTGAGTGTTGCAGGTAATGAAGTGGGCAGCAGTGTCGTTTATCAAGTATCAACTGACAGCGGTGCTAACTGGTCTGATACCACCGCCGCTCAAAGCAACTTAAACGATGGCGATTACCAATTCAGAACCCAGGTCACCGATGTCGCTGGCAATATCGCTTACAGCAACTTAATTAATGTCACCGTCGATACCACAGCTCCCGCGGCCGGTACCTTATCACTCAATAACTTCAGTGATTCCGGCATCAGTGCAACTGACTTTATCAGTCAAGACAAGGCCTTCGATCTGAGCATTGCAGGCAATGAAGTCGGCAGCAGTGTCGTTTATCAAATATCCACTGATAATGGTGCTAACTGGTCTGATACCACCGCCGCTCAAAGTAACTTAAGCGATGGCAATTATCAATTTAGAACCCAAGTCACCGACGTCGCTGGCAACATCGCCTACAGCAACTTAATTAATGTAGTTGTTGATACCACAGTACATTCTCCAACCATCGCTCTATCCACTGACTCTGGTATAAGCAGCAGTGACAATATAACCAATGTTGGCACATTCAGTATCGGTGCCACAGAGGCTAATGCAGTAGTTGAATACAGTAGTAATGGAACGACCTGGAACATAAGCGCACCCGCCTTGATTCAAGGCACGAACACTATTTATGTTCGTCAGACCGATATCGCTGGTAATGTATCCGGCACCAACAGCCTAACCTTTACCTATGACACGCAGGTTGCGACACCAAATATGACTGTGGACAATGTTGGAACGATTACTGTGGGTTCAACTGAACCTGGTGCAAAAGTATTTTATAGTGCTAATGGTTTGAATTGGAGTACGGCAGCACCTGCTGTACAACAAGGAGCTAACACAGTTATGGTTCGTCAAATTGACATAGCCGGCAATGTTTCACCTACAAATACACTGACGTTTATCGTAACAGCACCCACACCACTAACCCCTACTGTTCCGGCACCTGCAGGCACGAAACCAACTGTCGTTACACCACTACCTGTCGCACAAGTTTCGCGCCCATTGGGAAACCAAAATTTCCTACAAACATCAACGTCAATTTTTGAACATTCAACAGCGGGAGGATCAGCTAGTAACAGTAATACAAATGGACAAGAAGGCATGCGTATTAATCAACCTTCACCAACGATTATTGCTGCGCTAAGAAATACTGCAGATGCAGGATGGGCGCATACACCAGACTTTATAAATCTCACACCTATTGTTGAAGGGTTAACAAATGCTGTAAATACATTAAAAGATAAAACTGAAAATCTGGCTACAGAAGCGGAGTCAAATGCACAAAATAAAATGGGGAACAACGAGTCCTCTGCCGCTCAATACTCTAGTTTACAAGGTAACGCTGAAAAAATTGGGACTGAGAGTAGCGACAAACAAACGGGTGAAAAAGTAGCGAGCAACAGAGAAAATCAACCCGACATGTCTACAAACGACAAAAAAGAAACTCGATTGAGTGCATTGGAAACATCCAGTAACTCACCATTATCTCGAGTTAACTTCCATGAAAGAGTAAAAAATTTACTAAAAGATTTTGGCTTGTCTGATGAAGAGGATGTCTAACTAATATAATCCCGTGCAGAGCATGATTCTGGGATACAAATCTGTAGCCTTGGTGATAAATCAAAGAAAGCCTTGATTACGCTATGCTGCATCAAGGCTACTGACAATCCGCACCACACCTTATTTAGTACCTACAGTTACAGTGCTAGGGCTTCACCGGCACCTTTGCGCGACTCGTCAACTACATTCCCTGCTAAAAACGTATGATGCAAGGCGCGTACGCCTTCATCTAGCTGCGACTCGTTAATAACAACCGAAATTTTAATTTCAGATGTTGTGATCATCTGAATATTAATGCCGAGATCGGCCAGTGTTTTAAACATTGCTGGCGCGACTTCGGGGTGGCTTTTTAACCCCGCACCCACTAATGATAGTTTAGCGAGCCTTTCACTCCCATTCACACGATCCGCACCCATCTCCTTTGCAAGCTTATGCAGCAGTTGTAATGTAGGCTGATATTCATCTCGGTGTACGGTAAACGTAAAGTCCGTTTTATTCTCAGCGGATACATGCTGCAAAATCATGTCTACATTAACGCCAATCGCACTAATCTCAGCCAAAATAACTGAAGCAATGCCAGGTGCATCCGGCACACCTGATAAAGAAATTTTTGTTTCATTGCGGCTAAAGGCTATTCCGGTAACTGAGAATGCCTCCATGTTTTGATCTTGTTTATAAGTAATCAACGTACCCGGCCCCTCTTTCGCAGACGAGAGAACACGCAGTGGCACATTGTACTTTCCAGCAAACTCTACAGAGCGGATTTGCAACACCTTGGCACCTAAGCTCGAAAGCTCAAGCATTTCTTCAAACGTGATCTGATCAAGACGCTTGGCATCGGGAACAACGCGAGGATCTGTGGTATACACACCATCAACATCGGTATAGATCTGGCACTCATCTGCTTTCAAAGCCGCAGCGATCGCAACAGCAGTTGTATCTGAACCGCCCCGACCCAATGTAGTGGTACTACCGTCTTGGTCGACACCCTGAAAACCAGCAATAACCACAACCCTCCCTTGCTGCAAATCTGCAAGTATAGACTGGGTCTCAATTGTTTGGATGCGTGCTTTTTTAAATTGGCTAGTCGTCAAGATCCGTGCTTGGGCGCCAGTATAGGAACGCGCTTCAATACCGCGATTAATCAATGCCATCGCCATCAATGCCATGGACACTTGTTCGCCAGTAGCGACGAGAGCGGCATATTCGCGGCCATCTGGACTCTCACTCATTTGATGAGCCAAGCCAATAAGCTTATCTGTCTCACCACTCATCGCCGAAACAACCACCACCACATCATGTCCAGCACGTTTTGATTTGGCTACTATATCCGCTGCGTGATTGATATGAGCCAGCGTGGCAACCGAAGTTCCCCCAAACTTTTGTACTAGCAGTGCCATTTCAGCGCCTCATCAATGTGTGTAGTCAGTAATCATCGTAGTAATATGCGCTAGTTTTTCATCCAAATCAGCAGGAACCGTTCCCCCGCCTTGCGCCATATCATCACGGCCCCCGCCTTTACCGCACAAATGTTTTACCAGCATCGCAGCTGTAGGTACTCGTCCAAGAATATTTTTACTAACACCTGCCACAACATTCATTTTATCCTGATCGACAGTAAATAGTACAATAATAGCGGTATCAAGACTTGATTTTAATTGATCGAGCATGATTCTTAGTGATTGGTTGTCCACATTGTCTAATTTCTTAACCAACAAATTGACATCACCTACTTTTTTTACTGCACTCAGCAACTCATTTCCTGATTGGGCTGCCAACTTGCTTTGCAGGCGTGTCAGCTCTTTTTCTTGCACCTTTGCTTCTTGCAAAAATTGTGTCAATTTTTCGCTAGCGTTAGCAGGTGCAGACTTAAGCTTTAGCGCAATATCATCGAGCGAATTCAATTGCTGATTGACCCAGTCCAGTGCCGAAGCGCCTGTCACCAGCTCAATTCGTCGGACTCCACTTGCTACCCCATACTCTGCGACAATCTTGCAAAGACCGATGTCACCCGTGCGCTTAGCATGCGTACCTCCACATAGCTCTTTGGAGAACTCGCCTAATGACAATACCCTGACGACTTCACTGTATTTTTCGCCAAACAAAGCTATCGCGCCATCTTTTTTCGCTTCGTCGATACTCATCAAATTAGTTGTAACTTCATCGTTGGCGCGTATTCTGTCATTCACCAGCGTTTCTATCTGTTTGATTTGCGCCGTAGTCAATGCTTCAAAATGAGCAAAATCGAAGCGAGCGCGCTCAGCATCCACCAGAGAGCCCTTTTGCTGCACATGAGCACCAACAATTATTTTTAAGGCTGCATGCAATAAATGGGTTGCTGTATGATTCAAACGAATCGCATTCCGGCGAGCTGTATCCACTTGGGCTGTAACTGATTGTTGCAGTGCTAATTCACCTTCAGTTAGCTCGCCATAATGGACAATGGCTTGTCCTAAACGCTGCGTATCATCAATGCGAAACATGACGTTAGTAGTGCTTAAAAAGCCGCGATCGCCAACTTGACCACCACTTTCAGCATAAAAAGGAGTTTCGTCCAGCACGATGGCTGCTTTAGTACCTGCCGTTAATTTACTTACTTTTTCGTCATTACAAAGGATGGCAACCACTTTCCCAGGCATGACATCATGCTCATAACCACAGAACTTGGAAGCAAAATTCGTCAGTTGATCAACACCAGAATAATCAACACTGAACTGGCTGGCAGACTGCGATTGCTGACGTTGCTGTTGCATACACTGCTCAAAGCCTTCCATATCAACGTGCAAACCCTGCTCACGCGCTATGTCTGCGGTCAAATCAACGGGAAAACCATACGTGTCATAGAGCTTGAACACTACATCACCGGCGATTTCTTCACCTGACAACGCTTGAATTTGTTCTTTCAGCAATTGTAATCCGTTCTCCAACGTACGAGCGAACTGGTTTTCTTCTTGTGCTAAAACGCGCTCAATTTGCCCTTTATGCTCAGCAAGCTCAGGATACGCGTCTCCCAGCACCGAGATCAAAGGGGCTACCAAATTGCAGAAAAATGGCGTAGGTAATCCTAATTTATTACCATGGCGTACTGCACGACGAATAATACGCCGCAAGACGTAACCTCGACCTTCATTGCTTGGCATCACGCCATCCGCAATCAAAAACGAGCAGGCACGAATATGATCGGCAATGACTTTTAGGGAAGGGTGTTCTAAATCGACACCGTTAGCCATCTTGGTAATGGCTTTAAGCAGGTATTGAAAACTATCAATTTGATAATTGTTATGAACGCCTTGAACCACAGCAGCGATACGCTCAAGTCCCATGCCCGTATCAACTGAAGGCTTCGGTAATGGATGCAGGCGACCTTCTTTGTCGCGGTTGTATTGCATAAATACCAGATTCCAAATCTCTATGTATCGGTCACCATCAGCTTCAGGAGTACCCGGTGGGCCTCCTGCGATCTCAGGGCCATGATCATAAAATATTTCTGTGCATGGTCCGCATGGCCCAGTATCACCCATCGACCAGAAATTATCTTGTTCGCCACAACGCGAAAAACGCTCTGGGGAAACACCCATTTCGTTCAACCAAATGTCTGCCGCTTCATCGTCATCGGTGTAGACGGTAATCCACAAACGCTCCGCAGGCAATTTTAGTACCCCGGTTAAAAATTCCCAGGCGTAAGCTATTGCTTCACGTTTAAAATAATCGCCAAAGCTGAAATTACCCAGCATTTCAAAAAAAGTATGGTGGCGCGCAGTGTAGCCTACGTTTTCCAGATCGTTATGTTTACCACCGGCACGCAAGCAACGTTGTGAACTCACAGCTCGGTTATAAGGGCGCGATTCTAGGCCTAAAAATGTATCCTTGAATTGCACCATACCTGCGTTGGTGAATAACAGCGTTGGATCGTTAGCGGGGATTAATGCACTTGAGGCAACGGTTTGATGGCCATGCTGGGCAAAATAATCAATAAATGCTTGTCTGATTTCTGAACTTTTCATTTTCCTACAACTTAATAAAGGTTATGTTTATTGAATTTGCTTCTCTCTTTGTGAGAGAAGGTGGCGAGAAAGAAGTAATTTAATTTAAACTCCCCTAATCCGCCCTGTCGGGCACCCTCTCCAACAAGGGGAGAAGTTGATCCAGCTAGTTATGTGACAACTCAACGCTCTCTAAATACTAACGTAATCGTGTCCATGGAAAACCCACGATAAAGCAGGAATTGTTTTTGTTTTTGCAACGCCGCATAAGGCACTTCGCCTTGCTCTTTATACTTTTTATTACGCACATCGATAGCATGAGCTAGCCAATTATCCTGCTCTTTAGCAAGTACGCTATCAACCAACTCACGGTCAACCTGCAGATTTTGCAATTCATGACGAATTTTCACTGGACCATAGCCCTGACGAATGCGAGCACGACATACGTTTTCAGCAAAGCGCGCATCGCTTTGCAGACCAAGCTGCTGACACGCCACGATCGCCTCTTGAATCTCAAGCGCAATGTGTCCCTTTTGTTGCAGTTTAGTAGCAAGCTCGTGCGCGCCGTGCTCACGCCTGACAAGCAGGCGCAGAGCACCGTCAAATGCTTTAGTCTTCAAGCAGCTCAGCCGCCGCCAGATCCATCTTCTCCGCAGCCGTTTCAGGTGACTTCTTCACCAACAACTCCAATCTTATTTGCCGCTCTAATTCAGCAGAAATTTGCGGATTATCTTTCAGATACTGGCGCACGTTATCTTTGCCCTGACCAATTTTTTCCTGCTTATGACTATACCAGGCACCCGATTTTTCAATTAAACCCAATTGCGTTGCCAGGTTAATAATTTCACTTTCTCGTGAAATCCCTTCATTATAATAAATATCAAATTCAGCCGTTTTGAAAGGCGGTGCAACTTTGTTCTTCACCACTTTCACGCGAGTTTCGCTGCCTAATATTTCATCGCCCTTTTTAATCGCGCCAGTTCGTCTTATATCCAGTCGCACCGATGCATAAAATTTTAGCGCATTACCGCCGGTTGTTGTTTCAGGACTGCCAAACATAACGCCGATTTTCATCCGGATTTGATTAATAAAAATAACCAGCGTATTAGAACGTTTAATATTGGCTGTTAATTTCCGCAAGGCTTGAGACATCAATCGTGCTTGCAAACCAACATGAACATCACCCATTTCACCTTCAATTTCAGCCTTAGGTGTCAGTGCTGCAACCGAGTCAATAATCACCACATCAACCGCCGCTGAACGTACTAACATATCAGTAATTTCAAGCGCTTGTTCGCCAGTATCAGGCTGGGAGATTAAAAGCTGATCAACTTTTACGCCTAATTTTTCAGCATAACTGGGATCCAGAGCATGTTCAGCATCGATGAATGCTGCAGTACCACCATTTTTTTGGCATTCAGCGATCACCTGCAATGTCAGGGTTGTTTTACCAGAAGACTCAGGCCCGTAGATCTCAACGACGCGCCCTTTAGGTAGGCCACCAATACCTAATGCAATATCCAATCCAAGCGAACCCGTTGATATCGCTTCGATATCGCGCACTGCAGTTCCATCCCCCATGCGCATCACTGAGCCTTTACCAAACTGACGTTCTATCTGAGCGAGAGCCGCGCTTAGCGCTTTTTGTTTGTTGTCTTCCATTAGGTTCACCTGTGTAGGGTATTCAGAGCAAAAATTATCCCACAGATGGGTTCATACAGTAAACCAATTGCGCCACAATTACTGTTCTGATTTAAACTTACCATCTGCCACAGGTTGTTATGTTAAATTTTCAGAGTATTTAACTCTGTTCCACTTGTAGTTCTACACAAATGCGGTTTTTGTTCGGCGAACAACCCAAAGGCACCCAATGCTGTTCCAGATGCGCTAATCGGCTGCTCTTTAGTGACGGCTGTAGATAATTTATCGTGTATATCAAGATTTTTAAGATAGCTCGCTATATCCTTATGACCTAATTTCGTAGCGTCCTTATATGCTGATAGCCGCTCACAATCTGCGATTGAAAGCGTTGTGCAACTGCAAAGGTATTGAACGGTCAGCAAATGCCCCGATTCGACGGCCAACCGAAACGCATGCTTCAAAGTATCCTGTCCTGGCTGGTTGTCTCGCAACGTACACAAAAAATTCACCACATCTGTTTGTCCAGCTCCAACCGCTGACAAGAATGACTTAATGATCACGGATTGACGGGGTGAGATGCTAAGATCGCAAAGCTTCTTAATTAACTGTATATCAGCATGTACACATGCGTGCTGAAATGCGCGATCAATTTCAGGCTGTAGATGTTTACTATCCCCTCCTTGTCCAATGCATCGCATCAACTCCCACTGCCCATCTTGTATAGCTTGTTTAAATCCTTTTGCCAGTACAACATCACTGGGTGCGTTAGTCTTTAACTCACAAAAAAATTGCACCACCTTGATCTGATGATTGGCAACCGCTTGCTGGAAAGCGTGTTCAATAGTTCTCTTATGAGGACGGCTTAACTTAAAATCGCAGAGAGATGCCACCGTTTTTAAGTCACCGTGCATCGAGGCTAAAACCAGGATATCGTTCAACACATGCTGTTTTGGCTTATGAGTCGTCACGCGACAGAAGTAATCAACCACCTGCCATTGATTAGCCTTTGCCGCCTGATAGGCCGATACATTAACTAACAGGCTAGTTGTTTCATTAACTGATTCCAACCAAGTGAGAAAACCAATATTACCTTGTTTAACGGCGCGACTAAAGACGGATTCATCACCAAATTTTTTATTAATCCATACCTCTTCTTTCGTGTATTTTTCCTTTAATTTCTTAGTCAGTTGGCTTCGAATTACATCATCATCTACGGTAGTCAGAACCTCAATCAATATGCGTTCGTACTCTGTCACATCATCTATGTTCAAGGCAGGCTTAGTACCCAGCGCATTAGTATATTCATCAAGATCAAATTTACATCCGTGCTGTGTCACATAACGATTGGCAATATGAGCCTGAAAAGCATATTTATCTTGCGGAAAAGAATTTAATACCGGAGAAATTTCGTTAATAACACTAATTTTTTTCGAGGCATCACTCCAAAAATCTTCAATTAATTGATAACTTTCTGGAGTAAACAGCTGCAATGAAATTTGCGTATCTATAACTGCATCAAGCTGCTTTTCAATACTGGAATATTTCCTTGAAAGCACGCTGTTTTTTTGATCAAATCTCATTAGTTTTTTTAGCAATGACCCATCATCCATAAATTGTGGTTTCAACATCAACCTATCGATGATTGCATCGTAGACCATGACAGCAACGTCATCACCCTTTTCTTTGAAAGCAGAAAACATAGCCATAAACTGTGGGATAATTTCATAATCTGACAAACCAGACTTGCTCACCTGACTAACATAGTCTTTCACATTTGTTACACTTATTTTTTTATATAAATCAAGTTTGTAGGGCAATAAATGCATGATGGAGCCCTGATTTTTTGAAATCATGGTTTCCAGCATAGTATCAGTCAGTAATATAGCTAATTTTTTTAATAGCCCATCATTTCCTTGTCTTGCAATCTGATTGATTAGTGACGATATTTTATCAACAGATAGCACCTGATTTAAAACTCGAACCAATTCATCAGAACATCCTTGATTACCGCTGCGTGCAAACCATTCTATTGCCGCAAACAAAAAAGACTCGTCAAAGAGCTGATACAGCGCATCAAAATTCTCTTTGGTCGCTGTGAATTTTATCAGTGGTGGATTGACTACGATGCTTTGCAATTTATTTTCATCACAACGCACACCCATTAATGAGTAGCTTTGGAACCCCCTCTCTTCACAACGGACTTGTCCTGCATCATGGAGAAGTGAGCGAGCTTCGGGAAATTGATGAAGCAAGGTATACAAGTTTACAATAGGACTATCTGGCGCATGCAATGAGGCCAAGTTATATAACATAAAATCCTGCAACAAATTCGTTTGCAAAATTTCTTTCTCAGACACATTTTGCTGTAAAAGCCACAGCAAAGTTGCGGAAAAATACTCGGTTTCCGCAATAAACGTTCTAAACAACGGTGCTACATCAATAGCATTTTTTTCGCCCACCAACTGAGACGTTAAGTGCTTTAAAAATCGACTTGTTTTGTCAGATTCAACCATGATTTTTATTTTTTTAATTGCAGAAAATTTATCCATATTATGGCAATAGAAATCAATGGCAATGTCATTATTTTTTTCGAGAAGAACGCCGAACATAAAGGCTATTTTGTTAGCAAAAATATCTTGTTGTATTCCAGCCGTATTATATATGGATAACAAATACTCCATGCCTAAAATAAACAATGGTATTTTGTTTTTAACCTTAATTTTTTTTTGAAAAAAATCAATGAAACTTTGGTAGGATTCATATTGTTGCAGGTGCTTTACTTCATTACTGGCGTTTGCGGAATCAGGGTACTTTTCGAATCTAATACTTCGTATTTCAGCGAGTAATTTTCGCCGAATTTCTACAGAATCTTGCTGATATTTATCAACATCAGACTGCTCAACAATCTGATTGCTAATTGAAGTCCTATCTACACCATCACTTAGCCAGGAAAACAATTCATAAAGCATGATATGCTCTCGCTTTTCAGTCCCTGAATTTCCATTATTAATTAAAATTATTACAAAGGTCAAGGCCGATTTTCGGAATATATGCTCCTGCATTATCCAAAGCACCGACAAATGATTGTGTTCAAACTTGACATTGGGTAGCCCCACGCTTACGATTCTTGCATTCATTTTTTGGGGACTGCTATGGCAATTCACCGTTTGCGAACACTGGTGAGTGAAGACTTTGATGCGGTTAATCGCTTAATCATTGAGAAAACACAATCTCAGATTAGCTTGATCGATGATTTATCAAATCACATCGTTCAAAGTGGCGGCAAGCGTTTGCGACCGCTGTTGGTTTTATTGGCAAGCCGTGCTTGTAATTATAACGGTGAAGACCATATCACCCTGGCGGCAATGATTGAATTTTTCCATACTGCCACCCTGCTACACGATGATGTTATTGATGAATCAACACTTCGTCGCGGACGCGAAACTGCTAATGCGATATGGGGCAGTAAAGCGAGCATATTAGTCGGTGATTATTTATTTACCCAATACATGCAGCTCCTGGTTAATGTTGGCAATTTGCCCATTATGCGTTTGCTAACCGAAATTACACACCAGATCGGTTGCGGTGAAATCATACAATTAGTTAACCGCCATAATCCGGCACTCACGGATGAAGAATATTTTGCTGTGATTCGCTCTAAAACATCATTGCTATTTGCAGCCTCAGCGAAAATAGGCGCGATGATTGCCAATGCAAGTGAAGAAGTAGCAACAAGTTTATACGCATACGGCTTACATTTGGGTAATGCGTTCCAATTAATTGACGATGCACTCGATTATTGCTCGGACGCCAAAACGCTAGGTAAAAATATAGGCGATGATTTGGCTGACGGTAAGGCTACCTTACCGTTGATCCATGTGCTAAAACATGGAACGCCAGCCCAACAGTTACAAATTAAGGAAAGCTTATTACAGGGATCTTTAGACCATCTGCCTGAAATACTGGAGTCTATCGCGGCAACTAATGCCATTGAATATACCCAAAGTGTAGCGGCCACCGAAGTGGATCGGGCAATATCAGCCCTGCAGATCCTTCCCGATTCGGTATATAAAGATGCCCTTTCAGAATTAGCGCAATATGCAATTCAGCGCAATCATTAAACACTGAACGCTAGGCAAGGTTCAGCCCGGTTAAGTACGGAGTGTAGCTCAGACTGGTAGAGCACTGCCTTCGGGAGGCAGGGGTCGCAGGTTCAATTCCTGTCACTCCGACCATTAAAGTCAATGGATTACGAAAAAAACTTAGGGGCGAATTTTAACTCCAAGTGTGAGAGTCATTGTTATACTCAAGAGAAACCTAATTTATCAATAGCCTTAATCAAATACTTGGCACCCCTAAGATGGGTCTTTCCGGACGCTTTCTAAGCGCCGGAAAGGCCTATATGGACTAGCCGCGTCCATCCTTCAAGCCGGCAGGTAATCCAGTGTTGCCTCCTGGACAAAACGTCACAACGTAACTTGTAGTGTTGGGTTGTGTCGTGGAATTAGTACACTTAAAGCTACTGGTTTGGTCGTCAAAAGGATAAACATATCCAGACGGACAAGCTGTTTTTAGCCATTGAACACCAGGCTGTATAAATGTAGTCCAATCTGGGCTTGAATATCCCCCAGGGCAGCTCGCCACCGCAATACCGGGGCCGCCATTCTGATTCACTCCAAAGATTGAAGCTGGCGCCTGCCACCAATTCACGCAACCACAACAGTACCCGGGTGTTCCTGTTGAGTAGGTCCCATAGCACGTGTTATAAGCAGGATTCCCAGCAATTGGCTTGGAACACGTCATTAATGAAGTATACGTATTATTAAACTGATCTCCCGCTACACCATAGTTTGTCGGGGTTGCACAGGACAAACCAACATAGAACGGATAGCTGGGTGCAGGCGTTGCAAAACTTTGCCCACACAGTTGATCAGGCGTCCAATACCCAATGAAATCACCGCATACTTGCTGAAGTGACGCATTGATACCACATACTTCTTGTGCCGGACATGAAGGTGATGTCGCCACACACGCCCCCCCCGATCCCCCGGCAACATTATAATAATAACCGGCTGGTGAAGGCGGAGTTGCTGCATTCCAATTACATGATCCAAATCCGTTGGATAATCCGCCCCCAGTAAAATAATTTCCAGGTACGCCGCAATTGTAATTATTCGGCACGGCAGGGACTCTCGTCGCACCATCACTACTAATGTAATAATACGGCGTCATCGAGATAGGAATATGAAACCCATTGATGACTTCCACATCATAACTATCTGCTGCAGCGTTAGCTTGCATGGTAATTTCTGCTTGCGTTGCAGGCTGTTTAAATCCTTGCGCCAAACCGCACGAACTCGTGCCCCCATTATCCCCATTACAGGTCGCCTGAGTACAAGAACCTCCATTCGGCTGAGCACATCCCACGCTTGCCGAAAGATTACCGCTCCACTGAATAGGGTTATCTTGATAGGTATAGCTATACCCTGGAATTATGGCGCGATCGGTCGCACCAGCAAGCAAGATATTCGAGGTCCCTACATAGTTATTCCAATAGCAATTACCATCAGTAAATCGAATCGACCCTTGAGGACATGACGCAGGAACACCACCCAATGCCCCACCATGCAACGAATACGATACTGCAAACGGACAATTATTTACTAATTGAACAACTCTTGAAGAAGGAAGCGTTGCGGCTACCAGCGATCCACTGGTTATCACTGCGGCAACCTTAGTAACATCATAGCCCACTGTTGCCGTAATGGTATACGTGATGGGCGTGGTGAAGGCCGGAGTAGTGAAGTTAGCCGTAATATAACATGCTCCTCCATTGGGGAGATTACCTGGAACACACGACGTAACGAAGGACGAAAGTAATGCTGAGCAATTGCTCCCGTCGCTTGCCGAACACTGCAAGTTCAGTGGCATAGTTGGCGCTATTATTGCCACCGGCGCTCCCGTATTATTAGTAAAGAGAAAATAAGGTGCAATTCCCATGTCATGGTAAGTTGTACTGGGTGTCAAGAGCGGGGATAACCCTGGTTGAGCGACACCAACAAAACTTGCGCTAGTACTCACGGCCGTTGACGTCGACACAATGGTCGGGCTGCCGCTCACACCACCATAACTTAGGCTTGCCGTCACAGCTTGCAATGCCGGCGTGGCCGCTGGAGTAAACGTCCCGGATACGGTGCACGGCACACTCGATTGCGTTAAGATCCCCGTACAATTATCACTAGTAACCGTGTGGGTTGTGCCAGTTGTTGCCGTGATGGTTGCCGCGAGATTGGTCGCCGCTGTACTAGAATAATTGCTAAATGTAAACGTGAAAGGGATAGCTATAGCCGTGCTTGCTGTAGATGCGGATAGTGGAATCGTGGCGATTCCGGAAACCCCGGGTGCAAAAATAGGATTCAGAGGGGAAGAATCAGTAGAGGTCACCAGCTGTGGCAAAGGAACCTCATTTTTATCAAACCCTGTAATAAAAATTTGTACCCGCTTCTCACCCACGGGCTTTTCATGAGTATTTCTTGAGCAAATTCATGTAGAATTCATTGTTTTGATTTTAAACGGAATTTTCATGTCAGAAGTACTTGAGTTGTTATCAACAATAAAAGACCCACGTGACCAAGAAAAAATAATTTACCCTTTGCCAACCTTATTATTTATCGCAATATGCGCAATTTTTTGTGGTGCTGAAAGCTGGGATGATATCGTTACCTTCGCTGAGTCACGTAAAAAATGGCTCATGAACCACATTGATTTAGATAAGGGGATCCCTTGCTACAGTACATTTAGGAGAGTCTTTGCCATCATAAGCCCAACGGTTTGGAGCACCATTATTGAGGGTACATTGGGTTTAGTCATAAAAGAACGATTGCCGGAAGATCAAATTCCGATTGACGGTAAAACATTAAAGGGAACTCGTTGTGAATCGAAAGGCATCCGCGCTATTCAAATGGTCAGCGCCTGGAGCTTTGCTAATAAGCTCGTATTAGCAGATGTGGCAACGAACAGTAAGTCCAATGAAATTAAAGCAATACCCTTGCTGTTAGAACTTCTGGAGTTGGAAGGATGCACAGTATCCATTGATGCAATGGGATGCCAAACAGTCATACTCGAATCCATCATTAATAAGGGTGGTGATTTCGTGATTGGTTTAAAAAAGAATCAACCTTCTTTGTATAATGCAGTTATTTCATATTCTAAAGAGCATGGTGAAAATCAGGGGAATTTAATTGAAGATTATTTCGATGAGAGCCATGGACGACTTGTAAGACGCCGATATTTTGCGTTCCCCCTACCAGAAAATGCTAAGCCTGTTGCACTTCCTGGCATTAAAACTATTATTGCTACCGAAACCATTTCATCAGAAAAAAATAAACCAGGATCTGGTTCGGCCGAGTGGCGCTATTATGTGAGCAGCCATGATGTTGATAATATTAAACTGCCATCCTATGTTAGAAATCACTGGTCCATTGAAAGTGAATACCACTGGGAGCTTGACGTACATTTACAGGATGATGCAGACAAAAAACATGATGAAGTTGCAGCTATTAATTTTGCCAAAACAAAACGATTGTTATTGAGCTTAGTTAAATCAAAGTTACCTCCAGGAAAAAAGAAAAGTGTCCGCTCCCGACTGAAACGTGCCGGTTGGGATTTGGATTATCTGCTGACATTACTTTTGCTTTAACCACCAACAAGAATATATGGAGAATAAATTACCCACGCTGTCTGTGTGATGGCGGAGCATGCTTTAAACCCACAAAATAAAGGTTCTTGGGTGCCAAGAATGCCATTAAGGCTAATAAAATATTGATGATGTGGCCTTGTAAGGTGGTATAGATAAAAAATCTGCCGGTCAAAATTTACTCATGAAAAGCCCGTGGCTTCTCACCGGCTGCAACGGGCAATAAATAAATGGTTATGTTACATGTCCTATTGGGCATCAACCGCTGCCCAGTACACCCATCCGTGTAAGTGAATTCACTATCAGGGCTGGCATTGTGTTTAATGACTAAGGGATTCACTAATTGCATTGGCAATTTATTAGTCAAAGTGTAGGTCGCCGAATAGGTCGTACCTGCAGTTACCGTATTTGGGAAAGCTTGGTCTAATGCCCACGAAATCGGATTGGTCGCTGCGATCGCCTGCCCAAAGCATATGAGACCTCCGACCAAATAACAAACCATACGCTTCAATTGTTTCATGCTTAGTTCCTTTTCAATAATTTCCAATTTATTAATCACACAAAAAAGTAATACCCACCAACGCTTCATTTTGTCCATAGGACTTTAAACCTAATGAGGTACCAGACCACGTCCCAATGCCTGGGCCTGATATATCGCCTAGGTTTTGATAAAGATAACCGACATTAATGATCAGGTGACTTGACGCTTGAAAATCTAAGCCAGCACCCGCATTATAGGCAAATTTAATGCTAGTCCCTGAGAAACCAGGAGCACTGCGTGGCGTAACCTCGGGCAAAGCTGTTTCACTATATTTAGAATGATTAAATGCCCGACCCAGGCCAACCGTAACATAGGGTGAGAACTGCTTTTGGACATAAAGATTCACTTTAGCAGATACTAGCAGGATCTCTGAGGATAGCTTCCAAGTATAATTATAATTGGTAAATTCCGGAAGTGAATATTGTGTTACGGTTCCACTCGTATTGCCCAAAAAACTATGCTGATAAACCAAACCTAAAGAATAAGCGGGCAGCCATTTACCCTCACGCTCCCAACGACGGCCAGCCGAGAGGTTCGTTAGCACGCTGGCAGACTGATTAGTGGAATAAATGTCTGTATCATAAGGCGGTGGAAAAGAAGAGCCATTGTTGACATAAATATTGCCCTTTGCCATAGGAAACTCAGCACCGCCGGCTACTGCCACAAACCATTTTGCATTTGCATGCATGACTGGAGGAGTAGGCGATTTTATCCCAACAGAGACTGCAACTCCACTTGATGGTGCTGACGCTGGGTTGTGTTGTATTTTACCGATGAATGTTGAGTTTATTGCCTTGTTTGTCGTATTTTTGCTGACTGAAACCTTTCTTCCTGTTACATGCAGAAGAGCTTCTGCTGTTTTTCTTAATTCAAACGCTGAGTTCATTGGGCCAATTAAGACTACATAAAAATTTTTTTTATGTGAAATCGTCACTGAATACCTTGTTTGAGACTGCAATAAGTGTTGATATCTGGAAGCATTGGACTTATTTGAAAAAGAAGCGGCCTGGATATAGAAACTTCCCTTGGTTCGATAATTAAAATATTGAGCATGCTCAAGACTGTACACAGTGTCTTTCGAACCAGCAAAGCAGAGTGAAAAACTAAGAACAGATAAACCGGCAACACCAAGCTGAACAAAAATCCTTTTCATAGTTCATTCCCTTTTAATAATATACACAAATCCAAACTGTTTATCAGATTCCAACCGAACCGCCAGTTAATCTAGCAGACAAAAAAATTCATTGCAATAAACCGCAAGTAACGCTCAGATCCATCCCATTTCACTTTTAAGAACCATGGTAGTACAACATCTCACGTTGAGTGTGTATAATGCCGGGACTAAACTTTATTAAAGCAATAATTATGTTACGTGCGTTGATTTCAATCAGTTTATTTCTGTTTTCTCACCTTGGATTTGCCGCCCCTAAATCGCCGCTCTATCAAATAGACATGATCGTATTTATGCATCAGCAGACCTCATCAACGCAAACAGATGCAGATCACTCACTACCGACACATAATACCAACCATGCTATTGTGTTGAAAAACGACGCTAACATCGCTAAGACGCCTTATCACACATTGCCCGCATCATCGTCACAGTTGCGAACTGAATATTGGGCACTGCATCGAAAACCCCAATATCAAGTTATGTTTCACTACTCCTGGCTTCAACCCGGCAATAGTCAAAAACCCATTGCCCTACCATCTATCAATCACAATGGTTGGAATTTAGAAGGTAAGGTACACATCAGACAAAGTAATTATTATTTACTCGATACCAAACTGCTCTTTACAGCAATAAATAGTAACCAGACACCCTTTGTATTTGACCAACAGCAGCGTCTGAAAAGCGGTGTTGTCTATTACCTTGATCACCCCCGAGCAGGGATGTTAATCAAGGTTCATAAAATTTCTTAATATGATAGCGACTGACATGCCTCTTTCATCTTCACGCATCAGCATTTGGCTAGTTGGTGTCTTATTTGTGCTGTTCCAATTTTTTCTGCAATTGTCTTCAGGTATCGTGATAGGCTCTATCATGCATGACATGCAGCTTTCTGCACTGACCGCGGGGCTTTTAGGCAGCTCGTTCTACATCATATACACCTTATTGCAAATTCCAGTTGGTATTTTATTAGACCGAAAAAACACCCGTACGCTATTATCAGTTAATGCTCTACTTTGCAGTGTCGGTTGTTTACTATTCGCCTCCTCCCATAGCTTAACCGGGCTATTTGTAGGACGTCTTTTGATTGGTGCGGGTTCAGCTTTTGCCTTTATTGGCTTATCTCATCTCTTACGGCAACATTTTCCTTTAAGACAATTTGCTTTCATGATTGGCTTATCAGAAACGCTAGGCTTTATTGTCACGGTAATTGGCATGATTTCGATGGGCGAACTACTTGCCCAATGGGGCTGGCGAGGTTTTATCAATGGTGCAGGGATTACGGGTTTAATAATTTCCTATTTATGTTGGAAACATATTCCAGATAGCCCGCAACCATTAACACGCGTAAACAATTACCGCCAACAACTCATGCAAGTGGTGACCAACGGCAAAGCGTGGATAAATGGTTTGTTTGTCGGTTTGTGTTTTACTATTGTTACCGTGTTTGGTGCTCTATGGGCTGTTCCTTTTCTACAGGTTAAGTTGAGCTGTTCTATGGCGCAGGCAAGTATTCTGGGAGCTGTTTTTTTTCTGGGCGCGGCTGTTAGTTGCCCTGTGTTTGGACTTCTTTCCACCTATTTTTCACGACGTAATCCGTTGATTTTAAGCTCATGCATGTCAACCACCCTGCTGCTTGCAGCTGTAATTTATCTACCGATTGAAAGTCATCTTATCGTAGGGTTGTTAATGTTTTCAATTGGACTTTGCTGTGGAGCTTACATGCTGGCTTATACAATCGCTAATGAACTCTCGCCCGCCAATTCATTCTCAACCTGTACTGGGTTTACCAACATGCTAGCCGTCGTTACCGCTCCCCTGTTGCAACCATTTACCGGCTTCTTACTTGATTGGCTTAGTGAGGACGGCATCCACACCTTGGCTGCTTACCAAACAGCCCTACTAACCGTGCCAATTTCATTGCTTATTGCGGCCATTTTGGTACTATTTTTGCCAGAAAAAACACCAACAGCAACGCGTTAAAAGGTAGATCCCTCAGCATCAAACGATTGCTTTAATCACAGGCTCAGGTGTTTTATGATCCCCGAACACATCTTTGCTTAACATACAGAAACCCGTCTTATCCCCTTCCGTGACAAAACCGGCTACCACCGAGTTTTGCTTCGTCACATCTGATAAAACCAAATGATGCTTTGGTGAGGCGATTCTAATATGCCAAGCCCCATCTTTTGTTTCATCAACATTGATAAACTGCGATATAACCGTCGACATCCCTTGCGAATCACATGATCCAGTTACCGCCCCCCGCAGAGCGTCTGCCTCGCGAATATTGACTGAGTAGAATCCACTACCATCATTAAATCTGCATAAAACCCCTGAAAATGGGTGTGTCTTCTCTTGATTCTCGCTCAGCCATACTTGTCGAAACCAAGCATTTTTTGCCGTTACAAACTGTTCTTTAGCATCTTCACCAATCTGCACATGACCATTTAAATGACTGGTCTGGCTCACAATTAATTCAACGCCTGGACGTAAATCTTGAGTTACGGGTTTTGATTCAGTTTGATTTAACATATCCACTTTAAAGTTAAACCCTTTTTTATCCTTAGTTTTAAGACCAAAAATCCAGCTATTGTTGATTGTATTAAACCGTAGAAAAGCACGGCCAACTTGCCAGTTGTAAGCTGTTGGGTTATCAATTGCGGCATACCCTTCATCAAGCAAAATAATACGCTTGCTTTGGGCATCAAATAAAGCCGCTATCGCGTGAAATTTTTCGTCATCACGTTGCATCTGAAAGAAGTAACCATAATTTTCTTCATTTTCATTTGTTACCACACCGGAAAAAATCCAATTAGCATGAGCGGCACTCGCGGGGATAAATTCCGGTACCTCAATCTTATCGTCTTCATCTGCGTAACAATAAGCACTGGCAAGGATAGTAAAGCCTAAAAACAATCTAGCACATTGAGTTAACTTCATTTAATACAACCCTTTAGTTGTTCGTGTGACCATAATAACGTCCAAAATTCAGCATTCAACTTGGCGTCGACAGGTAAAAAATACATGTTATCGGTAGCAAACGGAGCACATTTTACTGCGTCCTTTTCGGTCATTACTATGATTTTTTCTGCCAAAAATAATTCCTCTGGTTGAAATTGATGATGATCGGCAAAAGGATAGGCGCGGAACGACATACCCAGTTGATGCAGTGTTGCAAAAAACCGCTCCGGATTGCCGATCGCCGCCACGGCAGCAACCGATTCACCTAACTCCGTCAACTCAACTGGCTGGCCACTAGCAAGATTCCTGGGCAAGCCAGGCACTAAATCCATACGATAGGCGCCCGGCCACTCCTTACCATTAACCACGATAAAATCTGCTTGTTGAAGGCGTTTCACCCCCTCCCGCAAAGGTCCAGCTGGCAAACATAATCCATTACCCAAACCACGCGAACCATCAATGACGACAATCTCTATTGCTCGACCCATCTCATAATGCTGCAAACCATCATCACTGAGAATGATCTGACTTTTGTATTTATCCAGAAGATAGTGCACAGCTTGCACTCGTTTTGGCGCAATAACCACAGGACATCCACTTTTTTTCGCAAGCAACAGCGGTTCATCACCAACAAGTGCTACATCAGCATTAGTGCCAACCTCATAAGGAAAATGACGCACACCAGCACCATACCCACGACTGACAATGCCAACCTTTAACCCACGAGATCTTAATTGCTGCGCTAACGCAATAACCAATGGCGTTTTACCCACCCCGCCTACCGTTAGATTTCCCACAACAATAATCGGCACCGAAAATTGTTTTTGGCGAAACGTTTGCAGGTAAAAGCGACGAAGCGCACTGACGCCTTGGAAAATTAGCGTCAAGGGGTACAAGAGCCAACGCATGGGATGACGATCATACCAAAACTTATCAATAAAATTTAATGAAATCACGTAATTTCTTATTGTTTTTCATGTGGTTAACTATCTATGCTCAGTACTTAAAAACTTCGTGCCAATTCTCGCTCATGATTAACAAGAACATGCCCTATGCCTAATTTTTGCACTTGATAAAGTTGCGCATAATGACCTTCGAGAGCAAGCAGCTGCGCATGGGTACCCTGCTCCACAACTCGGCCTTGATGCATAACAATAATTTTATTGGCCCGTTGGATAGTTGACAACCGATGAGCGATAACCAAGGTAGTACGATTTTCCATCACCCGCTCAAGAGCTACCTGAATGTATTGTTCGGATTCACTATCTAATGCTGACGTTGCCTCATCCAAAATTAAAATTGGCGCATCTTTTAAAATTGCGCGTGCAATTGCCAAACGTTGGCGTTGTCCACCCGATAGCAACACACCATTTTCACCAACACGAGTATCATAGCCTTGAGGCAGTTTTTCAATAAATTCATCCGCATATGCAAGTTTGGCGGCCGCGATTATTTGTTCACGACTAACGTCAAAACGGCCATAGGCGATATTATTCGCCAAGGTATCATTGAACAAGGTCACGTGCTGACTGACCAACGCCATTTGCGCACGCAAATGACTCAGTGCCAAATCATTAATCGCTATACCATCCAGAGTGATTTTACCGCAACTGACATCATAGAAACGCGGCAGCAGACTAGCAATTGTTGTTTTACCACTGCCTGAATGCCCGACCAACGCGACTGTCTCGCCAGCATTTATCGTAAAATCCAGGTCGTGCAACACATGTAGTCCTTCGCGATAAGCATAAGAAACATGCTCAAACTGAATCGTGCCGCGCACTTTTTCCTTTAGTTGTAAGCCCTGATCAGACTCTACTGCTCTGTCTAGTAGATCAAAGACACTTTCAGCACCAGCGAGGCCGCGCTGAATGGTCGCATTTAAAGTGGTTAACGTTTTCATCGGCTTAATCAGTTGCAGCATCGCAGCAATAATGGCAAGAAAAGAGCCCGCTGTAATCGTAATCACGGTAGCCAATTTAATCGCTGCAAAAATTATCGCAGCAATACCAATCGCAATAATAAACTGCACACCAAATACGTTAATCGCCTTACTGACCGCAACTTTCATATCGTTGTGTCGTGATGCCTCGGTAGCCTTGTTAAATTTATTGATTTCGTACTTTTCACCACCAAAAACGCGCACCACTCGATAGCCATCTATGGCTTCTCCTGCTATCTCGGTCACTTCACCCATTGTTATTTGCACTTTATGACTAATACGCCGTACTCGTTTGTTGGTGTAATTAACAACAACTGCCACAAACGGAATAGTCAGTAAAAACATCAGCGACAATTGCCATGAAATCACCATCATCACGGTTAACAACCCCATCATCAAACACGTGTTTTGCACAAAATCTGTCAATGCATCCGCACTAACCTGCGCGACTTGCTCAACATCATATAGAATTTTAGATAACAACTGCCCAGAGGTTGCTTGATCATAAAAATCAGCAGGCAAGCGAATAATGTGGGTAAACACACGCTGACGCAGTACTTTCACTACCGAGCGCGCCACCGAGGTCATGCAATAGTTACCCGCAGAACTAACCAAACCGCGCACAGTTATCCCAATAAGAACAATCAACGGGATCTCTTTGATAAATGACGTATCAATATTGATAAAGCCTTTATCAAGAAAAGGGCGCATCATGTAGGTAAAACCCGCATCAATTGCCGAATAGAGAATATTGGCAACTAATCCCAGTATTAGCACCGGCCAAAATGGCTTAACGTAACCAAATAGCCGACGATACAAGGGGCCCGCTTTGCCATGTGAATTCTTTTTCATTGAGCAACGACTTCATTGGTTGTAAAAGTGCCAAATTGTACTCCTTATTACGTCAAACTGCCAATTGCTATAAAATCAGAATAATCAACTGTCAATTACAAAAATATCAGATTATGCTAAAATGCGACACGTATGTGCATAGAACTACCATTATATTTTTTAGAGACATGACAAATGCAAATCTGGATTGATGGCGATGCCTGTCCAAAAATCATCAAAGATATATTGTTTCGCGCAGCCATGCGCACCAAAACAAATCTAATTATCGTATCGAATCATGTGGTTAGCACGCCATCTTCACCCTATATCAAAAAACATGTTGTTCATTCAGGATTTGATGTTGCAGACAATCATATTGCTGATAATTTGCAAGAAAATGACTTGGTCATAACGGCTGATATTCCACTTGCAGACATTATCATTACAAGAAAAGGAATTGCCTTAAACCCGAGAGGCGAACTATATTCCCATAACAATATCAAGCAAATTCTAGCGATGAGAAATTTAAACGAGTCGCTGCGTAACAATGGCATGATTTCAGGCGGCGCCGGTAAGTTTGGTCCAAAAGATGTGCAAAACTTCTCCAACAACCTTGATAGACTTATTACTAAATATGGCGGCAAGCAGGATGCGGCGAACTAATTCCACAACGGCCAATCCCCGCCATCTTAAGGATGGTAGATGAAGATGAACAGAACAATCACATTTTTTTCAAAGCCCTATAATTAAACATCCAGTTTTGATAGCAACGCAAGCTACCCGTAGTTAGTGTAGGTTGGCGCCGAGCGATAGCGAAGCCCAACACCGGAGCTTCCTGTGCCACGATTGTTGGGCTTCGCTATCGCTCGGCACCAACCTACAGCACGAATGAATAATAGTCTTTGTTCGCAAGATTGAACGTAGATCCAAATGGAAACAGTACTAATTTATTTTACTTATCTTGAGCCGCTTCACCCATGGCCTGGTAATATTCGATGCATTTTAGATGCGTTGACCTTGGTAACCTTAATGAGCGAGTTGATATCAAATTCCGCCTGTGCAGTTAACAAGTAACTGATTAAGCAAAAAGAAACAGCACTTTTAGGCGTTCTGTGCATATTAATTGTCCTTAATTAAGAATATCATCCGTTCTGCTTATTAAAAACGTGCCCATTAATGGTATAGTGTGGCTTATTTATTTGATTAGAATAGCAAGTGGCCGAAAAATATCTTTCAATTTAAGCACAATATGATACAATTGTGACCACTGATGTCGTTTAAAGCCCATTAGGGCTTTAAAAATTATTGTTAGGCTCGTATTCAGGGACGTAATCGCATTGGTTGTGAAAGATAACTCGGCGAATACCCATAAATAATCAAAAAGAAAAGTGTTACCCACCCAAGAATATTGGTGTTTATTTGGATCCAGGGTAATTTGTTGGCTTTATCAGAGGACTCACACAATGGTTTTAGAGTTTATCAAAAAATTTAAATTGCCTATTATGCTTTTAGCCGTCCTTTTATTACCTTTGTTTTGGGGGTCGTTTGTTCCTGTAGAAATAAAATCGACCTGTTATGCCATTAGCCTCACCATGAAAGGGCTGCTTGAATTTGTATTACCCTTCATCATTTTCAGCTTCGTTTTCTCCTGTCTGTCGAATTTAAAAAATGGCGCCGTCTTTTTTGTGTTTTTATTGATAGGGTGCGTCTTTATTTCGAATTTTACCGCCCTCATGTTTGGCTATACGTCAGGATATATCGGCCTTAACCTGATGCAATTCAAAGAAACTGCTGTTGAGTTGTCGATAAAACTATTACCTGCTTGGGAGTTTCACTTAAACAAGCTCATCACAAATGACCTAGCATTAATGATTGGATTTGCCGTTGGTATCTATTTTTCACTGCGACCAAATGCTAAAGCAAAAACTATTGCTACCCATCTAAATAAATTATCAAACAATTTTCTAAAACGCGCATTTGTTCCATTGCTGCCGTTATTTATTTTGGGATTCGTCTTCAAGATGGAATATGAGCAGATATTGGAAACATCACTAAAAGTCTACGGCCCAATTTTAGTGTTAATCATTGCAACTCAATGGCTATACATTAGTTTCTGGTATATGGTCGCTAGCAAATTCTCATTGAAAAAATTCGCCTTTTACTTAAAAAATGTGCTGCCAGCCAGCTTAACAGGCCTAAGCACCAGCTCTAGTGCTGCATCAATGCCCATATTACTGATAGGTACTGAAAAAAATCTGGATGATCCACAACAAGCAAAAATGCTTATACCTGCCATCATTAACATCCATACCATCGGTAGCGCAATTGGCATTCCCATTTTAAGCCTGGCTACCCTATTAGCCTTTGGTATGCCTATGCCTTCAGTTACAGTCTTTATGGTCTTCGCGTTTTATACCGCATTAGCCAAGTATGCCGTTGCAGCAGTTCCTGGCGGTGTCATTATCGTGGTCGCCCCTATTCTAGAAGCGCACCTCGGCTTCTCCAGCGATATGATTGGGTTAATCACGGCGGTTTATTTAATTTGCGACCCGTTTGGAACAACCGCAAATGTCACCGCTAACGGCGTATTCCCAATACTATTCACTAAATTACATGCAAAATTATCGCGGCTTTATGTTTCAGGCTTCCGACGTACAGGAAAAACTGCTCCATTAACTAACCTCAGTGGAGCTGAATAATTTAGCCCCCTAGTTTTATACCATCCATACACACATATTTATCCACAGAATCTGTGGATAAATATGTGTGTCCTTTCTTGAAACCCTTCTAATCAAGTGTTTTTTCTCCAGGCCGAAATTTGCTATTTTGGTCAATCACACCTAACCTTAAATTCTGAGACATGACAAATTTTAACTCATTAGGAGATTACAAAATGACTCGTCATAAAAATTTCGGTAATGAATCACAAGATGCTCGCCGACACGATCAAAACAGAGCTGAACATCCCGTGGGAAAAGACACACCCCATCAGGAAAAATCAGAACCTAAACAAGACAAAAATACACACGCCAAACATCACCACAAAAAATAATCAGCATCCTGACGCGTCTGAATTTTTTTGCATGGCTATATGGGGAATACCATCCTCTGGATACATATCCCCGTATGCCTCGAATCCAAAGTGGTTATAAAATTTCAATAAATAGTGCTGTGCAGAGCACCTAATCGCAATGCCTGGATAATTATCCTCACAATACCCTATCATCGTCTGCATTAATTGTTGTCCATAGCCTTGGCCCCGCACAGATTGGCACGTAACTATCCGACCAAACACAATATGATTCGATACGCTCGTAGGCGGGAATAAACGCAGATATGCCACTAATTGACTGTTATCCATGCCCAGCAAATGAAAGGCTGCTGCATCGCGACCATCTGGATCAAGATAGGGACAGTGCTGCTCGACTACAAAAATTTCTGCGCGCAATTTCATCACTGCATAAAGTTGCTCATTAGTTAACGCTTTGAATGTGAACCATTTAAAATCAATCATAGCGGGACTATTCACAACGATCTTCTAGCCAACACTCTCCATACGCATCACACACCTCGAAGGTTTGGCATACAGGAACGTATTGGCGTGGGCCAGGTACATTAATAATAATATTAGGCCCCTCCCAACCTCCGCGGTTATAGTAGTCTCCACCACCAAAAAAGAATCCACCCCAACCATATCCACCACCCCCACCATGGTAGTGCTCTCTCCTGCCGCCATCATTGTAATAGCCACCATGACCGTGTTCGGCCCTGCCATGCCCTGCATCACAGGCTGCACTGGTAAAAAGACTCAGAGCACACACAACAACACGCAATGTATTGCCCTTGCTAATAGTATTCATGAATAGTGTCTCCAGAAAAAATTGGTTTCAATATTAAGCTGCTAATCTAGTATGAAATAGTATTAAATGCTATAAAATCCATCACATTTATTTCTTGACAATATATTGAATAAAAAGATAGCATTTAATTTTAACGCGTTATATATAAGATGAATTTGAGATCCTCGCCCACCAACAGTATTTCTTATCCAATTCACAGCACATTAACTGCTGCAAAAGTGCTCGTCTCTTCATTACTGTCTTCTTTCGTGGTGGTGGTTACCTTTACCCTCTCTTCAGCTCTGAGCCGGCCCGCCCTCTAACTCGTTATCTGCCCGCCTCAGGGTGGGGTAGCAGCAGATAACGCAGGGTCTAAATACTTAATTATTGCGCGAAGAGAGCACCGCATTTATCGTTACAGCGAGCGCTCTTCCCCCAAGCCAGCAGGAGTTATGGTGAACACGTTAAACAATAAGAGCAAATGGCTAAGCAAAGCCTACCCATGGATCGTTTGGACAATCGCTGCGAGTTTCTTCTTTTATAAGTATTTAATCCAGGTATCACCCAGCGTGATGACCGGTGACTTAATGGAAGCCTTCCAAGTAAATGGCGCCGGACTTGGAAATTTGTCAGCATTTTATTTTTATGCTTATTTGATTATGCAAATTCCAGTAGGGATTATGCTGGATAGATATAGCCCAAGACTGCTAACAACAGCTGCTATTTTTCTGTGCAGCATCAGCACGTTTGTATTTTCCCAAACCGATACACTTTGGATTGCCTGTGCGAGCCGAGCAATGATGGGCGCGGGCGCTGCATTTGCTGCCGTTTCTTGCTTCAAGCTAGCGGTTGTGTGGTTTCCGCCAAAACGCTTCGCCTTAGTATCTGGCATGTTCATGACGGCTGCTATGCTGGGTGCGGTTGGCGGACAAATGCCGTTATCGCTTCTGGTGAGGAATGTCGGCTGGCGCGAAGCCCTTGAAATCATCAGTTTGATGGGTGTTTTTTTGGGCATTATTTATTACGCTGTTCTTCGGGATAAGCCAGAAAATCCAGCTCACAAACCGAAGACGAATGAAAAAATAAGCGCCCTGTTGTGGCCCATTATTCGCAATAAACAAACGTGGCTTTTGTCATTATATAGCGGGCTCGCTTTTGCACCCGTATCGGTATTTGGCGGTTTATGGGGAGTACCATTTTTAGAGAGCGCCTATGAACTTTCCGGAACCGATGCTGCCATGGCAATCTCCTGTATTTTTATCGGGTTTGCTTTGGGTGCACCCTTTTGGGGATGGCTCTCCGACTTCATGGGGAGAAGAAAACCCATTCTTTTTTTTGGTACATTCTCCGCTTTATGCTGTTTGTTACTGGTGATTTACAACCCAAACCAGACGTTATTTACATTAGTGGTTCTGCTGTTTTTCTTTGGCTTCGGTGCGAGTGGCTTTTTTACAAGCTTTGCCATGATTCGTGAATTATTCTCGATAGTACTTGCCGCTACCGTCATGGGAATTATGAATACATTTGACTCGGTATGCGAAGCCTTGTTTGAACCCGTAGTTGGTGCACTACTGGATTGGACCTGGAATGGCGAACTGACGAGCAATGGTTTGCATCAATTCTCCATACAGGGTTATCACCTATCATTATCCATCCTGCCGGTATCTTTGATCTTAGCGTTATTAACCCTGCTATTTATTGAAGAAACGCATTGCCGCTCTAACGAACAAGTTATAACCGTGCATTAACTCGATTACTTGCCATGGTTTGGGTATGTTGGGTTAAAAATAAAAGCAACCCAACATACCCACAAAAACTGTATAAAACTTGATCTTTCTGGCTGACTGTCTATACTTAAAGTAAGGGCTACTTCACTCCATAAGGGTGAGGCTTTTTGCCCCGGACAAAGGCCACTTTTAAGTGGCCTTTGTTTTTTGTATTAGTGCAAAAAATGCAAACAGCGTTTATACTTGATAAGTGTACACTTATCAAAATGGCATTGTATGAAGCATGGCGGAGCAAGAGCGGGTGCAGGACGTCCCAAAGGGTTGGGTAAATATGGTGAAAGCACCAAATCTGTACGGATTCCCCTGTCGCGCATCAACGATATACATGCCTTTCTTGAGGACGGCCCAGTCTATGAGCTGCCACTGTATTCAAGCACTGTACGCGCGGGCTTCCCCTCACCAGCGGATGATTACATTGAACGAAAACTCGACTTGAATACCCATTTAATCAAACACCCTGCCGCGACATTTTTTGTAAAAGCAGCAGGCGACTCGATGATCAATGCAGGTATTCAGTCTGGGGATATGTTGGTGGTCGACAGAAGCCTGGAAGCGACACATGGGAGAGTTGTGATCGCGGCCATCAATGGCGAATTAACCGTCAAACGCTTGTCGCGCCAACATAATCAAGTCAAATTGCTGGCAGAAAATCCCGCTTATGCACCAATTGATATTACTGATGAGCAGGATTTGGTAATTTGGGGTGTGGTCACGCACGTTATTCATCAGGTGAGCTGATGTTTGCCCTTGTTGACTGCAACAATTTTTACGCCTCATGCGAGCGCCTGTTTCGGCCAGACTTGAGGAACGAGCCTATCGTTGTATTATCCAATAATGACGGCTGCGTGATTGCGCGATCCAATGAGGCAAAAGCATTGGGAATTGCCATGGGAGTTCCTCATTTCAAGATAAAAGCACTTTGCAAGCAACACCACGTGCGCGTATTTTCTTCAAATTATACCCTGTATGGTGATCTGTCACAGCGCGTAATGAACGTAATTGAAGAAAACTGGCCGCATGTTGAAATATACTCAATTGATGAGGCATTCCTGGATTTAAGCTCACTGGATCAATCCTATCATGATGTTTTTTGTAAGGACTTGCAGCAAACCATATTACGCCACACAGGGATCCCAACCTCGATTGGGATTGGATTAACCAAGACCCTCGCCAAATTAGCCAATCACATTGCCAAAAAGGAACTTGTGATCCCAGTATTTAATCTTCGTGAACCACAAAACTGGTTGCAACGTATCGACGTTGGCGAAGTATGGGGCGTTGGCCGCGCATGGCATAAAAAATTGCTGCAACATGGAATAAATACCGCACAGGATTTAGCCGTGGCGGATCCCGTTGCCATTAAAAATCAGTTTAACGTGATGTTGCAACGTACTCATCTGGAGTTAAATGGTATCCCCTGTGCAAAACTTGCAGTTGAGGAACCACAAAAAAACATCATCTCCTCACGCTCATTCGGTATCATGCAAACTGAATATAAACATCTAGCGCAAGCAATCAGCAGTCATTGCGCCCGGGCTTGTGAAAAATTACGCAATCAGCACCTTCTTGCCCAGCACCTAAGTGTCTCGGTCTATGCAAATCGCTTTAGATATGATCAGCCGCAATATTACAATACGATTGATTTCAGGTTGGTTCATCCAACCGATGACATTCGCTACCTGACGCAATGTGCAAAATTTTGTTTACAAAAAATATATCGCACCGCTATTCAATATAAAAAAGTGGGAATACAGCTGGGGGATTTAACGCCTCGCCATCACCTGCAAATGGATTTATTTAATCAACCCTCCTCCAACGCGCAGCAGCGAACCGAACAATTTATGAACATCATTGACAGCATCAATTGCAAATTTGGCAGCAGCACCATTCGCTTGGCAGCCGAAGGCTACAACAAGCCGTGGTCAAGCATTGCTCAACTAAAATCGCCAAGTTATACAACACAATGGTCTGAACTGCCTGTGGTCACGCTATAACGTCGCTCTATATCGATCAAACCCCGGTCTTCCTGAACTTTATTATTATGATATAGTTCATGACATGGATATTTAAAATTGGTTTTAATATAACAGGGACGTACATATGACGAGCTTTCCAAGTTGGTTTCAATCGGGCGTTATTCCCGCTGATGCAATAAGTGGCAAGTATGATCTGGTATTGGTGGGATTGTCCTATGTGGTCGCTGTTCTCGCCTCTTATGTAGCACTCAACCTTGTAGGCAGGCTTCGTGCTGAGCGACGTCTACGCGCTAAAATATATTGGCTTGCAGGTGGTGCATTCACAATGGGCGCTGGAATCTGGTCTATGCATTTTATTGGCATGCTAGCTTTTGTTATGCCTATGCCAATGGAATATGATTTAGATTGGACGGTGGCCTCATTATTGATGGCAATTCTTGCCTCAGCCCTCGCACTGTTTATTCTACAGAAAAAAAATTATTCAATCCTCCAGCTTGCTCTGGGTGGCATTATCGTAGGGCTCGCCATATCCACTATGCATTATATGGGTATGGAGGGGATGAAAATCCATATTAACATTCACTATTTACCTTGGCTCTTTTTTCTATCCATACTTATTGGTATTACAGCCTCTGAAGCCGCACTTTATTTGGCATTAGAGAGCAACAAAGGATCAAATAACAGGCAATTCAATCTTAAAATCATTAGTGCCTTGGTCATGGGAGTCGCTATTTGTGGCATGCATTATACAGGGATGGCCGCAGCGGTATTCACCCCTATTTTTTCTCATGTCATGACCTCAAACAATCAAGCTATTCAACCTAATTACCTGGCTTTCTACATCGCAGGAATTGCCGCATTAATTACCAGTTTAGCTTTAACTGCGTCAAATAGTTATAAGAAAATGATAACCGCTATAGAAAATGAAAAAGATTTTTTAAAAGCAATGCTGGATAATTTAGAAGATGGAATTATAGCCTGTGATGCAAATGGTCGAGTTACAGTATTGAATCACAGCCTGAAAAAAAACATAAATTCTACTAAAGAAACAATGACTCTGGACGATTTATCTGATTATTTCAGCTTGTCTACCATGGATAATAAACCCCTTCACAAAAAGGATATGCCACTGAGCCTTGCTCTAAAAGGCACATCAACTCATGACGTTGAACTCATCATGACATTTAAAAACAATGTGGTACGTAATGTGGTGTTTGCAGGGCAAAACATTATGAATACGGATGGGAAAAACCTGGGGGCAGTTGCGGTCATTCATGACATAACGGCGTTAAAAAGAACAGAAAAACTAAAGAATGAATTTGTGTCCATCGTGAGCCATGAATTACGAACCCCCCTTACTTCAATTCGAGGATCATTGGGACTATTGGTGAGCGGGGTAATGGGTGAATTCCCAGAAAAAGCCAAGAAGCTTCTTGATATTGCCAATAACAACTGTGAGCGATTGCTTTTATTAATTAATGATATCCTGGACATAGAAAAAATTGAAGCTGGAAAAATGGACTTCCAAGTAAAAATACATGATCTCAATCAGTTGGTCGCCGAATCAATTGCCGCTAACAAAATGTATGCCGATAAATTTGGCCTATCTTTAGAATTTATCCAACCGAAATCATCCACTCAAGTACATGTAGATTCAGGCCGTTTAATGCAAGTACTAGCCAATTTAATTTCAAATGCATGTAAGTTTTCGCCAAAAGACGACACCATTACCGTGGGGATAAAACGGATTAATTCGGCTGTGCGTGTATCGGTTTCAGATAATGGGCCTGGTATTTCAAAAGAATTCCAATCGCGTATTTTTCAAAAATTTTCACAAGAAGACTCTTCAGATACTCGTGGTAAAGGTGGTACCGGTTTAGGTTTGAACATTAGCAAAACCATTATTGAGAAACTGGGTGGAACCTTGGATTTTGTTAGCAAACCAAATAAAGGGACAACCTTCTACTTCGATCTTCCCATCGCTCATAATAATCCTGTTTCAAAAAAAACAGGTTCAACTGAAACTTATGAGGTTAAAAAAAGACTACTGATATGTGAAGATGATCAAAACCAATCAGAATATCTTAAAGTACTTTTAGAATCTGCAGGATTTATAGCAGATGTAGCTGATACGGTTGCTAAAGCCAAAGAATTATTGGCAGAGCACGATTATCATGCTCTATTACTCGATTTAATATTACCCGATCAAGATGGCATTTCTTTCATCAGAGAGTTACGTGCTAATGAGAAAACCAGTGATTTACACATTATTGTACTGTCCGTCATCGCACAGACTGGGGAGTCGCTATTAAATGGAGACGCTATTTCCGTCATAGATTGGTTTGATAAACCCATTGATTTTAGTAAATTACTCATGTCAATCAATCGAGTTAACAAAAAAAACAATTCAAGTATTCCTCGGATTTTGCACATAGAAGATAACATTGATATTCAACATGTTGTGGGCGTGTTACTTGAAAAGCATGCTTCTGTAACGACAGCCAATAGCTTGAGCGAAGCCAGGGACATGTTTGAAAAAAATGATTATAATTTAATTATTTTGGATTTAGTGTTGGCAGATGGAAATGGCATTGAAATATTGCCTTTATTGGCTAAATCTCATACGCCTATCCTTGTGTTTTCAGACATGCAACTCAATGAAGACTATGCGAAGTTCGTAAGCCAGGCGCTGATTAAATCCAATTCAACAAGTGAAGCATTATTGAACTCAATCATGCGTCTTCTTTAATAATTTCCATTGCATTAAGGATATGATATGGCACAACAGAAACTGCTTAAAAATATTTTATATGCAGAAGATGAAGAAGATATTCGATCGATTGCACAAATTGCCTTGGAAGACATTGGGCTATTTACAGTACGATATTGCGCTAATGGCTGTGAGGTGCTAGATGCTGCAAGGGATTTCACTCCAGATTTACTATTGCTCGATGTCATGATGCCTGAAATGGATGGGCCAACCACCTTACGCGAACTTCGAAAATTAGAACATTTTTCCAAGATACCCGTAATTTTCATGACGGCGAAAATACAGGTTAACGAGATTGAAGAGTACAAATCCGTAGGTGCAATTGATGTGATTGCAAAACCATTTGACCCATTGACTCTTGCTGAGTCAATCCAAAAAGCATGGTTTAAATTTTATGGATAAGACAGTACAGAAAAAATTAGATGATTTGTTCAAAATATATAGCAAAAATTTGCCTAATAAAATTATTCAGATTGAAACGCTATGGAATGAACAACAGCGACATTTTAATTTAATTAAATTCCAGGATTTCCATAGAGAAGTACACAGTTTGAGTGGATCAGCAGGAACTTATGGTTATTCTGAGTTAAGTAAAGCTGCGCGACAAATGGAGATTTTTTTAAAAACATTTTTAAATAAAGCATTACTAACCAGTGAAGACCAAGAAAAAATTACCGCATACTTGAGTCAATTAAAATCGACACTCACTTTGGAGCTAGAACGTCCTACAAAAATACCACTTTTTGAAATAACACCTTCAGAATCAGCTGAAAATAAATGCGTGTATATTGTGGAGCAAGATGAGGATTTAAAAAAACAATTGCATGAAAGTCTGAAGCAAATAGGCTACACACCCCATTTTATCCAAGATTTAATTACACTCCAAATGGCTGTAAAGGAAAAGCCTCCCATAGCGATAATAATTGATACCCAATATTTAGTGAAAACTGATATTCCGCTGGTATTAAATCTTCAAATGGATCAAGCAACGCCTATTCAATTGTTCTGTGTTCTACCAAATGCCGAATTATTGCCCCGTTTAGATGCAGTTCGAGCGGGTTGTCAGGCGTTTTTCCAAAAACCAGTGGATATACCTCAATTAACTCAAATATTAAATTATAAGTGCAGCATTACCCCAGAAGATCCCTATCGTATTCTAGTGATTGACGATTCTGAATCATTGGCCGAGTATTATTCCCTCGTTTTAAATCAAGCAGGTATGACCACTCGATTCATCACCAATCCAATTGAATTATTAAAAGAACTGGAAGCCTTTCAACCCAATTTACTGTTAATGGATGTATACATGCCGGAGTGTACTGGTTTTGAACTCGCGGCAGTACTTCGTCAAGAGAGCCGTTATACTAAAATACCCATCATTTTTCTCTCTACTGAAGAAGACAATGACACGAAATTATTCGCCATCAATTTGGGTGGGGATGATTTTCTAACCAAACCGATTTCAGCACAACATTTGATTTCTGCCGTTAGGGCTCGTTCAAAGCGCGCCCGAATTTTAAACTATTACATGACAACAGACAGTCTGACAGGACTATTGAATCACTCAAGTATCTTACAAAAACTGGATATTCAACTAACACGCGCACAATTTTCAAACGAATTCCTTTCCTTTATCATGATTGACATTGATCACTTTAAAAAAATAAATGATAGCTATGGTCATGTTGTCGGGGATGAAGTACTTAAAAAATTATCCACCCTGTTTTTGTCTCAATTGCGCAGCCAAGATAGTGTGGGGCGGTATGGAGGAGAGGAGTTCGCGCTTATTCTACCTGGATCAAATCTTAAGGACTCCCAAAAAATAGTAGACAACTTACGAGAACAATTCTCTCAATACCATTTTAGAGCTAATAATACCGATTTTTTTGTTACCTTTAGTGCCGGAATTTCTTGCTTTGATAGTACAAAAAACACTACTAACATGATAAAAAATGCAGATCAGGCCTTATATCAAGCCAAACAGCTGGGTCGTAATCGAGTAGTACTCTTTAACCAAAAGAAATACCCCCCCCCATTTAATTGAACGTCATCCCGCAATTAATCCACTTAATGGGTGCGGCCTGAGCAATTAGCTGAATAGCATGGAGTGATAATGATGCCAGGATTTTTTGATCAGTACAGCTATAATGCAAGGTGTGCTGAGCTTAGAAAAACCAAAGCTCTAATTGAATATCAACAAGATGAAACCGAGCAAGATTTTATAGAGACCATTGACCAATATAACGACACCAATCCCAATTGTTGTGCCTGCTGTTGTGGCTTCTATCCTTCCCCTGAAGCAACCCCAGCTGAATTACAGCAATCACTAAATTGTTATGAAGATTGCAACGAGGATGCATATAACGTCGGAACATGCGCTGCATCACTAGGCGCTGGGGCTGGCGTCTTAGGCGCCGTCGGTGCTGGATGTTGGGCTTGCTGTGCATGTTGTTGTGGATGTACCAGCCTCTCTTTATTAGCCAAATGCTTAAGCGCATTTAGCGGCGCAGGACTGTTTTTAGGCGGACTGATCGCTGTTGGCATCAACTGCAATCGTTCAAACGAAGAAAAAAATAACCGTATTAACCAATTTCTACCTGTATTTCAAAAGTTATCTAGAGAACACCAAAGACTTTCCATCGCACACGATAAACTATCAGACGAATTTAAAGCAATTTATCAAGGAACAGAACGTCAACGACAAAAAGCAATAAATATGACACTCCCACCGAACTTTCATGCTGATTTATTTCCTATTATTCATGAGTACCAGCAAGGCTCACCGAATAACCAATATGCAACACCGGATATGCCAACGATGTCGCTTTAAGCTAGACTGGCGCGGTCTAATCTACCAGTCCAGCAACCAGTTTTTCCACTAAATTCGGGCCCTGATAAATTAACCCGGTATAGACTTGCAATAACGAAGCGCCTGCCGCCAACTTTTCAGCAGCCACAACCGGATTATCAATCCCTCCTGCTGCAATTAAACAAATCTCGTTCCCGACCACGCTTTTTAATACCTGTAAACAATGCGTAGATTGTCCAGTCAATGGCTTGCCGCTCAACCCACCCTCTTCGCTACCATACGGTAAGTTATGTACTGCGTTACGTGCACAAGTGGTATTTGTCGCGATAATACCCTCAATACCATAAGACAGGATTATATCTGCCATTTTTTTTAATTCTTCGTCTGTTTCATCGGGTGATAATTTGACAACCAAAGGTACATAACGCTGATGAATATCAGCCAATTGCAGTTGCTCCTCTCGCAGCTGGCTGAGGAGGTCATTTAAATAATCACCTTGCTGCAGTTGTCGCAAAGCTGGTGTGTTAGGTGAGGAAATATTGATCGTCACATAGGAGGCATGAAGATACACTTTACGCAAACAATACAAATAATCATCTGCCGCCTGATTTAGCGGCGTATCCTTATTTTTACCAATATTAATCCCTAAAATGCCCTGATAATTCGCGCGTTGCACATTCGCTACCAGTGCATCCACTCCCTGATTATTAAATCCCATACGATTGATGATGGCCTCAGCCTGCGGTATGCGAAACAAGCGTGGCTTAGGGTTGCCTGGCTGCGGACGAGGCGTGACGGTGCCAACCTCAATAAATGAAAAACCCAGTTTGGCCAATGCCTCTAAATGTTCGCCATTTTTATCAAGCCCTGCCGCCAACCCTACCGGATGAGTAAACTCAAGACCCATTGTATTCAATGTAATGTGTTTCGGTTTGCTAAAACAAACACCAGGCAAATAATGCAAAGCCGATAAGGCTAACGCATGTGCCTTCTCAGCATCGAGACGAAATAATAAGGGGCGAATTAATTTATACATCGCACATTTTAGCCTTATTTAGTCACTGGACATTGTTGAGCCCATACACGCAGCATCGCATTTCCTGTTGGCTCCAAATGATAGCTGACTTCGCGTACTTCGACGCCATAGTTTTCTTGCTGCAACCCCAAAAGAACTGGCCCTAAAAATGGGGATGGCTGACCTAGCCTGTCTATCAAGGGAAATATACGCACTTCTTTGGCCACGCGTGCCAATTCACGAATTACCTTTAAATGGAAATCAATATCCTGACCATCCAGATCGGCAAATAAATAATGTGAGCAAAGCGCAAAATCGAAAGAAAAATCAGCAAACGGTAAAGTGTAGTCACGCAGCGGCAGATATCGCGTCTCAGCAAGTCCGCGCTCATAATCAGCAAAAAATTCCGCTATGCCCTCACGGCGATTGCTAACCAGTCCATCAAGGCCACCATAGCGGCTAAAATCAAATTTATCCTGGTTTTTTTTGACTGCAGCCAACATGTCCTCAAAAATCAGAGAAACTTTGGTCGACAGTGTTGCCTTATCCAAAGTAAACAAGGGATCACAACTAACCACATGATCAGCTCCCTCATGCAGTTCAGCATTGATTGCGCTTGCGCCACAACCATACTCCAATATACGGGTGTTAAAATCGGCTGTAGACAACGCGAACATCTCTCGATATTCGTCCACATGGTGTCCCCAAAGAACCAGTTCACGCATCAAGTCACCTTCCCTTTATTAAATCTGGTTTCAAAAACATGGATGATGGTCTAATTTTAATACTGGCGTCAAGTATGATTACTCTCTGTAGCAAACCATCTTCACAACGCTCATGATGACAGGTATAGTTTAGCCTATTTGCCCTAAGAAACAGGAAGCCATCATGCACAACGGACTGCAACATCACCTTGGCGAAACGTATGATATGCTGCGTGAGAGTGTATATCAGTTTGCCAGACAGGAAATAGTCCCTATCGCGGCGAAAATTGATAATGACAATACCTTTCCACAACAGCTGTGGCGAAAGTTTGGTAGCTTGGGATTATTGGGTATCACCGTCAGTGAAGAATACGGTGGCGCAAATATGGGCTATTTGGCGCATGTAATCGCAATGGAAGAAATCTCACGCGCCTCAGCCGCTGTGGGGCTAAGTTATGGCGCTCATTCTAATCTCTGTGTAAATCAAATTTATTTAAACGGCAGCACTCAACAAAAACAACAGTATTTGCCAAAACTTATTCTAGGCGAACACGTTGGCGCGCTCGCAATGAGCGAATCGAACTCAGGCTCTGATGTAGTCAGTATGCAATTAAATGCCCTACAACAAAATGATCACTTTATTCTAAATGGCACTAAAATGTGGATCACCAATGGACCTGATGCTGATGTGTTAGTTGTCTATGCCAAAACCAATAAACAAGCGGGCAGTAAGGGAATTACCGCCTTTATTATTGAAAAAGAATTTGCCGGCTTTCGTACCGCGCAAAAACTGGACAAACTTGGGATGCGAGGATCAAACACCTGTGAACTGGTCTTCGAGAACTGCATAGTTCCTGTAGAAAACGTGCTGGGTGAGATTAACCAGGGCATAAAAGTATTGATGAGCGGTCTTGATTACGAACGCACCCTGCTTGCCGCCGGTCCCGTTGGCATTATGCAAGCCTGTCTTGATGTCGTGCTTCCCTACGTGCATGAGCGCAAACAATTTAATCAACCCATTGGCGAATTTCAATTTATCCAGGGAAAAGTAGCTGATATGTACACAGAACTAAATGCCTCACGTTCTTTTCTTTATGCAGTCGCTCGCGCATGCGACCATGGTTTGGTTAGCCGTAAAGATGCGGCCAGCGCCATTCTATATACGTCAGAAAAAGCCACGCAAATGGCGCTGCAAGGTATCCAAATCCTCGGCGGCAATGGCTACATTAATGAATACCCAACAGGACGCCTGCTGCGCGACGCCAAGCTATATGAAATCGGCGCCGGAACGTCAGAAATCCGCCGCATGCTAATTGGGCGCGAGCTTTTCAATGAAAGCGCCTAGAAATAACTTTTAACTTTAGATAAGGAATAGTCTGATGAAACACGATGATATCGTTATTGTTGCAGCTAAACGCACACCCTCAGGCGGTTTGCTTGGGAATTTATCTTCATTAACAGCACCGGAATTGGGTGCAATTGCCCACCGCGCCGCCATTGAACAAGCAAACATCGCTCCATCGGATATCGACGAAGTGATTAGCGGCTGTGTATTACAAGCCGGTATCGGCCAAGCGCCAGCCAGACAAGCCGCATTAAAGGCTAATATTCCCAACGATAAGGGAGCCACCACCATCAATAAAATGTGTGGCTCAGGCATGAAAGCGGTGATGTTCGGCCATGACTTGATTAAAGCGGGCTCAGCCAATATTGTTTTAGCCAGTGGCATGGAAAGTATGAGCAATGCACCTTATTTACTAAGCAAGGCACGAGCCGGTTACCGAGTGGGGCATGGTGAATTGAAAGATCACATGTTTCTTGATGGTCTTGAAGACGCCTATGAGGCCGGTAAATTAATGGGCTGCTTTGCTGATGCTACGGCCAAACAGTTCAATTTTAGTCGCGAGCAACAAGATGCCTACGCCACCCGTTCTATGACGCGTGCACTGCAGGCGCAGCAAGACGGCTCTTTTGCTGAGGAAATTGTACCGGTTACCATTTCCAGCCGTAAGGGGGATGTGACCATCAGCACAGATGAAGGTCCAGATGCCACCAAGCTTGCCAAAATTCCACAACTTAAACCGGCGTTTGCAGCAGACGGCACCGTAACCGCTGCCAATTCCAGCTCTATTTCCGATGGTGCAGCAAGCCTTATTTTGATGACGGCAGAAAACGCGGAAAAACGCGGTATAAAACCTTTGGCCAGAATTGTGGCACACGCTAGCCATGCACAAGAACCCAAATGGTTTACCACAGCTCCTGTTGAAGCCATCCGGAAAGTGTTAAATAAAGCCGGTTGGCAACCGCAGGACGTTGACCTGTATGAAATCAACGAAGCGTTTGCGGTAGTCGCGATGACGGCCATTAGCGAGCTCGAATTGGATATTGAAAAAGTGAATATACACGGTGGCGCCTGTGCATTAGGCCACCCAATTGGTGCATCAGGCGCACGGATCCTCGTGACGTTGATCCACGCTTTGAAACAAAAAAATAAACGCCGCGGCATCGCATCATTGTGTATTGGTGGCGGTGAAGCAACTGCTGTTGCTATTGAATTAATATAAATAGCCAAGTGTAGTCCCACTACCATTAAGTAAAACTTCTTAACTTCATGGTAGTGAGACTACACATACTGCAATGTAAATTTAAACCTTAGGATATATATGCTCAGACAAAGTATTATTTACCTGTTATTAAGTATTCTGGTTGTGCTCCTCGCTGAATACGCTCAATTACTAATCGTTTATATTGATATGCTTTATACATTTATCAACGTCAAATTAGCGCCAATATTCAGCAGCAGCGGCACAGGCATGATGATTCGCAAGGTTATTTCCCTCGTCTTGATCCCACTGGTTATCGCGGCTATCCCCGCCCTAATTTATCGACTCATTAAAGGCAAGCACATGCCCTATTTTATAGAGTTAACCTGGATCCTGTGGCTGGTGATTGTGCTTAGCAAAGTACTTATTCGATAAGGGAAGAGAATGCCATGGCAAAAATTATCAGCCAGATTAACCCGGGCAATACTGAATATAAGACAAACTATTCAGCCATGCAAAAACTGGTTGAGCAGCTTGAGAAGACTATTACCCATATTGCCCTGGGCGGTGATCACAAAGCACGTACCCGGCATTTAGATCATGGAAAACTGCTGCCGCGTGAGCGCTTGCAACAGCTGCTTGATCCTGGCAGTTTCTTTCTTGAGTTATCGCAATTGGCAGCTTACCAAGTATATGAAGACAACCTGCCTGCCGCTGGTTTAATTACCGGTATTGGCCGCGTTGCCAATCAGGACTGCATGATTGTAGTCAATGATGCCACGGTTAAGGGTGGCACCTACTACCCGCTTACGGTTAAAAAACATTTACGCGCACAAGAGATAGCCCAGGCCAATCACCTGCCTTGTATTTATTTGGTCGACTCCGGTGGCGCGTTTTTACCGCGACAAGATGAAGTCTTTCCAGACCGTGATCACTTCGGGCGGATATTTTTTAACCAGGCCAATTTATCGGCGCAAAATATTCCACAAATTGCTGTCGTCATGGGCTCGTGTACTGCAGGCGGTGCGTATGTACCGGCCATGGCTGACGAATCGATCATGGTTCGCCAGCAAGCCACTATTTTTCTCGGGGGCCCGCCATTGGTAAAAGCGGCCACCGGCGAAATCATTAGTGCCGAGGAATTGGGTGGTGCTGATGTGCATTGCAAGCAATCTGGCGTTGCTGATTACTATGCCGAAAGTGACGAACACGCCCTGCATTTGGCACGACGCGCCATCAGTAACTTAAACCGCAGCAAACCCGAAACCATCTGCCGGATAGCCAGTCGCGAACCAGCTTATGATGCCGATGAATTGAATGGCATTATCCCTACAGATGGACGCAAACCCTTTGATATTCGTGAAATCATTGCACGCATCGTTGATGGCTCAGAATTTGATGAATTCAAAGCGTTATACGGCACTACCCTGGTATGTGGATTTGCCCATTTATACGGCTATCCAATCGGTATTGTGGCCAACAACGGTATCCTCTTTGGTGAAAGCGCACTGAAAGGCGCGCACTTCATTGAGCTATGTACCATGCGTAAAATTCCGCTGCTGTTTTTACAAAACATCACAGGCTTTATGGTCGGCAGCAAGTATGAGGCTGCAGGAATTGCCAAGCATGGCGCAAAGATGGTTACGGCCGTTGCCAACGCCAATGTGCCCAAATTTACGGTGATTGTCGGCGGCAGTTTCGGCGCGGGCAACTACGCCATGTGCGGCCGTGCCTACGACCCACGTTTTTTATGGTCCTGGCCTACGGCCCGCATTTCTGTCATGGGCGGCGAACAAGCCGCTAACGTACTTGCCCAGGTTAATCGTGACAAGCACAGCAAACAGGGCACCTCATGGCCTGCGGCAGAAGAAGAACAGTTTAAAGCACAACTGCGGGATCAATATGAAGCGCAAGGTAATCCTTACTATGCCAGTGCGCGCTTATGGGATGATGGAGTGATAGCGCCGACGGATACACGCAGAATTTTAGGATTAAGTTTATCTGCGGCATTAAATGCACCCATCAATGAAACGCGTTTTGGTGTGTTTCGTATGTAATCTATTGTTCCCCCCCTTTATAAAGGGGGGGAACAATACTGCTCACTTTATGTAAAATATAAAAGGGGAGAATAAAATTGAGTAAGGATAAGGACAATGAGTGATGTACTAAGCGAATTACAGGGAAAAGTGTTACTAATTACCCTCAACCGCGCGAACAAACATAATGCCTTTGACGATGCAATGCTCACCGACCTGCAATTACTGCTTGATGATGCCGAAAATAGCCCTGATGTTCGGGTTATCGTCCTGAAAGCTGAAGGAAAACATTTCTGTGCTGGCGCGGATCTGGCCTGGATGCAACGCATGGCCTCATTTAGTGAAACCGAAAATCTGGCTGATGCCAAGGTATTGGCTCGTGTCATGTATACCTTACACAACCACTCCAAACCCATCATCGCCATGGTGCAAGGATCAGCGTTCGGTGGCGGCGCCGGGTTGATTGCTGCCTGTGATATTGGCATTGCCGCAGAGACTGCCCGCTTTTGTTTCTCCGAAGTCAAACTGGGTTTGATTCCCGCGGTGATTAGTCCCTATGTCATCAAAGCTATAGGCGCGCGTGCTGCCAGCTGGTTGTTTATCAGTGCTGAAACGTTTAATGCCCAACGTGCACTGGCGCTGCAATTAGTGCAACATTGTATCCCTGAAGTAGAACTTTTATCCTTTACACTTGCGTTCGCCCAACAAATAGCACAATTAGCACCACAGGCTGTATGCGATTCCAAAACGCTCGTGCGCCAGATTGCCGGCATCACGATTGACGAAGACTTAATGCATAAAACAGCTGATCTGATCGCAAAAAAACGGGTATCGGCGGAAGGACAGCGCGGTTTGCAAGCATTTATCAGAAAAGAGGCTCCAGACTGGGATTAATCATACAATTTCAAATAAAAACTCCTTCTTCCCCAAAGGATGAAGGCAATAGAAGCTTACATAGATAAAACAGAGGAACACATGTTTAATAAAATTCTTATTGCCAATCGCGGTGAAATCGCATGTCGCATTATCAAAACCGCGCGTCGCATGGGAATTCAAACAGTCGCCGTGTACTCAACAGCTGATCGCGACAGTTTACATGTTTTGCAGGCTAATGAGGCCTATTGCATCGGTGAACCGGCAGCGACGGCCAGCTATTTAAACATTGATGCCATCATCAAGGCCGCCCTAAATTCTGGCGCACAAGCCATTCATCCGGGTTATGGTTTTCTATCCGAAAATCCGGTTTTTGCTAGTGCTTGTGCCGACGCCAACATTGTATTTATTGGCCCATCAATAAAAGCCATGGAAGCAATGGCATCAAAACAACTCGCCAAACAAATGCTTGAAAAAACAGATGTCCCCCTTACCCCGGGCTACCATGGCAGCGAGCAATCCGATCAACGCTTATTAAAAGAAGCCAAAGAACTAGGCTTTCCGGTTCTAATCAAAGCGGCAGCCGGTGGTGGTGGCAAAGGGATGCGTGCGGTACATCATGAAGCTGATTTTTCAGAGGCATTGGCGGGGGCTCGTCGTGAAGCCAAAGCGAGCTTTGCCGATGACACCATGTTGCTTGAAAAATTAATCAGTAATCCGCGTCACATTGAAATGCAAATCATGGCCGATAACCATGGCAATATAGCCCATCTCTTCGAACGGGACTGCTCTATTCAACGCCGCCATCAAAAAATAATCGAAGAAGCACCTGCCCCCAATTTTTCAGAATACCTGCGTCAAGACTTGGCAGAAGCCGCCATTGCTGTAGCAAAGGCCATCGACTATCGTGGTGCAGGAACCGTAGAATTTTTAGTGGATGAGCATCATCATTTCTATTTCATGGAAATGAATACCCGCTTGCAAGTTGAACACCCAGTCACTGAAATGATTACCGGACTTGATCTGGTAGAATGGCAATTGCGTATTGCCGCCGATGAAACCTTGCCACTGACCCAGGACGAAATACAAATAACCGGACACGCAATCGAGTGCAGAATTTACGCCGAAGATCCACGCCATGATTTTATGCCATCGATTGGTACAGCGCACTTTCTCAAGGAACCGATGGGTGAAGGCTTGCGTATTGATACCGGCGTCATCTGTGGCTCAACGATCACCATGTACTACGATCCAATGATTGCCAAATTGATCGCCTGGGGAGAGGATCGCGACCAGGCACTGCAACGCCTGCAAAATGCACTGCAACACTACCACCTGGGTGGCGTAAAAACCAACATACCCTTTTTGCAAGCCATTATTAAACAGCCTAAATTTGTCACCGCTGAAGTCAGCACTGATTTTTTAAGCCGTGAATGCATTGACATGCCAATGCCTGATAGTCACTTGGCGTTGCTGATGGCCGCCAGTATGGATTACCTGCTCGCCTACCCACCCGCTGAAAACAGCTTAGACATTGATACCTTTGCCTGGCAAATGCATCTTAAAAGTCACTGGCTATCTCACTACCTGATTTCAGGTGAGCAATATGACATCATCGTCACCCCCATTAGTCACGATAAGCTAACCCTTACACTCGGTGATAAAACAACCCAACTGCGCGTCAAATTGATTAACAACGAGCTGCATTTTGATGATGGTGAGCAAACATTGATTACCCCTGTAGAACGCCTTAATGAGCAATTGATTGTATACACCGAATCTGGCCCGGTTGTCGTCGAGCGCTTTAACTGGCAACAATTAACAACTACTGCCAGCGGCACAGAGGCGCAACTCACGGCCCCAATGCCCGCGACCGTTGTCGCCATTTTGAAAAACAAAGGTGACAAGATCAAAACAGGTGATCGCTTAATTGTTTTGGAAGCGATGAAAATGGAACATACGATTCTGGCACCTCGAGGTGGCCTGCTGGTCGATATTTATTTTGAAGTAGGCGCACAAGTTAGCGAGGGCGCCGAATTAGTCGCCCTGGAGAGTGAAATTAACGATTAATTAAGGACTGCCATGAGCTACCCACAGCAGGTCACCATAATCGAAGTCGGGCCGCGCGATGGCCTTCAAAATGAGCAATCATTTGTAGAAACCCACGATAAAATTAAATTTATTAATTTACTGGCGCACAGCGGTTTACAACACATCGAAGTAACCAGTTTCGTCTCACCTAAAGCTATCCCCCAGCTTGCGGACAACGAAGCGGTATTTCGCGCCATTGAAAAACCAGACCATGTGCACTTCTCAGCCTTGGTTCCCAACGAGCAAGGCATGCAAAAAGCACTGGCTGTCGGGGTGGGAGAAATTGCAATATTCACCGCTGCCAGCGAATTATTCAACCAACACAACATCAACTGCTCGATCGCCGAAAGCATCGAGCGTTTTGTTCCAGTCATGGCGCTCGCCAAGACCCATAATATTCCAGTACGCGCCTATATTTCCTGTGTATTAGGCTGCCCTTACGAAGGGGAAATTGCCCCGCGCCAAGTCGCCCAGGTTGTTCGCCTATTGCAAGCGCTCGATGTCGACGAAATCAGTTTGGGCGATACCATCGGCGTTGGCACACCCAAACAAACAAAGGCCCTGATATCCGCCCTCGAACCCTGTATGCCCTTATCGAAATTAGCCATGCATTTCCATGATACCTATGGCCAGGCCGTCGCCAATATTTATGCAGCACTGCAATGTGGAGTCAGCCGCTTTGACAGCTCAGTCGCAGGCTTGGGCGGCTGCCCCTATGCGCGTGGTGCAACCGGTAATGTGGCCACGGAAGATGTGCTGTATCTCATGCATGGGTTAAACATTGAAACCGGTGTTGATATATACAAAATAGTCGCCGCCGGCGACATGATTTGTCAGGCACTTGGCCGTAAAAACCAATCAAAAGTAGCCAACGCCTTACTAGCAAATCCTTGTTAAACAAATTTTAAGAGACCAGAATCCGATGCCCCATAAAAAACAAGGTTTTTGATCATGACGCCAAGACAATTCGGGTATTTTATGCCCCCCGAATGGCACCCCCACATGAGCTGCTGGATGGCCTGGCCCTGCCACGCGCAAACCTGGGAAAAAGTCGGTTTAGAACGCGCCCGCATTGCCTATGCGCACGTGGCAAATGCCATTGCCACCTATGAGCCAGTTACCCTGTTAGTCAATCCACAAGACATGGCGCAAGCTAGAACGCTATGCGGGCAAAATATCCGTCTGTTGCCGCTTGCGATCAATGACTCCTGGATGCGTGATACCGGACCCACGTTTTTATTAAACCAACAAGGTAAACTCGCAGGCGTTGACTGGATCCATAATGCCTGGGGTGGAAACTATGTCGATTACAAGCTTGATAACCAAATAGCGGCCGCCGTTATCAAACAAACAAAAGCCGAGTATTTTCATGCGCCCCTAATCATGGAGGGTGGCTCATTTCATGTCGATGGTGAAGGCACAGTTTTAACAAGCCGCGAATGCCTGCTCAATGCCAACCGTAATCCCCATTTATCTCAACAAGCGCTTGAACAATACCTGAGTGATTACCTGGGTGCTGAAAAAATAATATGGTTGAATAAGGGGTTATTAGGTGATGAAACCGATGGCCACATAGATGAAATCGCCTGTTTTATCGCCCCAGGTAAGGTGCTGGCATTAATTACCCATGATAAAGAAGATGCCAATTATTATACCCTGCATGAAAATCTGGAAATCTTAAAAACAGCAACCGATGCCCAAGGTCGAGCACTTGAAGTACACACCGTGGAACAACCGCCAGCGACATATCTTGGTGATGAGCGTCTAACCTTGTCCTATATTAATTTCTACCTCGCCAACAAGGGTATTGTGATGCCAGCTTTTGGCCATGACAAATATGATAAAGCGGCTTATCAGTTGTTTATAACATTGTATCCGGAACATAAAATAACCCAGATTGCAGCGTTGGATATTTTTGCTGGTGGCGGGGGGATTCATTGCATTACGCAGCAACAACCGACGAGCGCATGATATCAAGAATTAAATAACTTCAACGGACAGGACTAATTCACGATGAACACAATAGTATGGAAACCCCAACACCCCGAAACAACGAGAATGTGGCTATTCATGCGCTTTGTCGAGAAAACACACCAACTCACCCTAACTAATTACGAGCAATTACACCGCTGGTCCGTACAACAACCTGCCCTTTTCTGGCAAACTTTAAGTGATTTTTTCAGCATCACCTACGATCAGTCACCAACAGAAATCCTGAATGATTACGACCACCTGATCAATGCTCGCTGGTTTAGTGGTGCTACCTTCAATTACGCTGAAAAACTGTTAGAACGCAATGACGATCATCCAGCACTGGTCAGCCTTGATGAACAAGGCCATCGTCAGGTTTTAAGTTATCGTGAGCTGCGACGTCAAGTTAGCCTTTGTGCCGCTGGTTTAAAACACGCGGGCGTGCAAAGTGGCGATCGCGTTGCCGCCATCATGCCAAACGTGCCCTTCACCATCATCGCTTTTCTCGCCACCGCCGCCCTCGGGGCCATCTGGTCGTCCTGCTCACCTGATTTTGGCGCCAATGCCGCCATTGACCGTCTCGGGCAAATTGAGCCCAAAGTATTATTTGTGTGCGATGGCCATCAGTATCACGGAAAAATCCATGATGATACCGCTAAAACGCAGGCAGTCGGCGCGATGATGCCCAGTTTAACGCATATCGTTGTCTGCCCTGTTCTCAACAATCCTATTGATTTAAGCATGATACCGAAAGCGATTACTTGGGATAACTTTATCAAACCGGATCAAGCGCTGGAGTTTGCCTCCGTACCATTCGCCCATCCACTCTATATTCTATTTTCTTCAGGCACCACCGGCAAACCAAAATGCATCGTTCATGGTGCTGGTGGTGTGTTGCTACAACATTTGAAGGAGTTAGGCCTGCACACCAATATCACCTCAAATGACAATTTATTTTTCTTTACCACTTGCGGTTGGATGATGTGGAATTGGATGGTATCGATATTAGCCTTAGGTGCGACCCTGACCTTATATGAAGGCTCGCCAACATTCCCAGATGCCAGCAGGCTATTTAAACTAATCGATGACGAAAACATCAGCGTCTTCGGCACTAGCGCTAAGTTTATCTCATCAGTGGACAAAGCCGGTGTAAATCCAGGCCAACTCTTTGCGATGAAAAATCTGCGCTGTATTTTATCGACAGGCTCGCCGCTATTGCCAAAAAACTATGATTTTGTCTACCAGCAAATCAAACCCCACATTCAACTCAGCTCTATTTCAGGCGGTACCGACATTGTTTCCTGCTTTGCTTTAGGCAATCCTATCCTCCCCGTCTATCGCGGTGAATTGCAATGCTTAGGTCTGGGTATGAGCGTCGAAGTATTTGACGAACAAGGGCAGGCTGTCCGTGAAACACGAGGTGAATTAGTCTGCACCAAACCATTTCCGTCTATGCCGGTCAGCTTTTGGCATGATCCTGATAAAGCCAACTATAAGCATGCCTATTTTGAACGCTTCCCAGGCGTGTGGGCACATGGTGATTTTGCCGAAGTAACCAAACACCAGGGCCTGATTATTTACGGCCGTTCAGATGCTACCCTCAACCCCGGCGGCGTGCGCATTGGTACGGCAGAAATTTATCGGCAAGTTGAAAAAATAGTGGATGTTTTAGATAGTGTCGTCATCGGCCAAGACTGGCAAGATGACGTTCGTATCATCTTGTTTGTTAAATTACGTGAAGGTATGACCTTGGACGAAACGCTGCAAACCAGCATCCGCCAACTCATACGCACCAACGCGTCCCCTCGGCATGTGCCCGCCAAAATCCTGCAAGTCGCCGATATCCCACGCACGATAAGTGGCAAGATAGTCGAGCTAGCCGTACGTCAAGTGGTACACGGCCAAACGGTAAACAACCTGCAATCGCTAGCTAATCCTGATGCGCTCGATTATTTTAAGAATAGAGAGGAATTACATAGCCAGGACTAGTGCCGCCAGCTTTGATTGCACATCAATAAAGCATCTGTGCATTACTATGTATATTATTTTCTTAATGTTTCCTTAACAATTTGATAATAAAATACTCTTTTTAAAACGCTGAATGAGAGATAAACACATGAGCTTTTCAGATTGCAAAGATATGCTTGCGCGTATAGAAGATAACGCCAAGGGACTTCCTATCGATTTAACTATTTTCCGAAAAGATCTAAGATCGCAAGCTCAGCGCGCCTCTTCCGCTCTCACTTACTACGAAAATCTCAACAAAATTCTCCTGGCATTGCAGACGCTAAAACTTCAAATAGTTCAGTTAGAAAAGGGGAATTACAAAATAGCCGCTGAAAATGTCCTTAAAACGTATGGCTCGAGTCTCTGCGAGAAAGGTCTGAATTTGACGACAAATGAACAAGCATTCATTATAAAAACTGCCGCACAAATGGGCGACATTCTAGACAAAAAATTTGAATCAACAACGCTAGATGATTTAACTAAATCAGCAAATGAAATTTCTCTTTTTGACGAAAAATTATATCTGACACTCGCGGTGTTTGCAGTAGCGGCTTCAATTGCCAGTGGCATTGGCGGTGTATATCTAGGCGTCATGCTAATGAGTGAAGACTTAATTTTATTTGCCTTTGTTAGCGGTGTGATCTCAACTATATATAGTGGCGGTCTAGTAGAATCTGCACAAAGAAATTTAGAAAATCAAACAACCAATAAAGCCCGCGAAAATGCACAAGAGCCAGTGAGACGCGCCATTAGAACATTTGCTGATACAGACCGTGTTGGACTATTTTTTGATTCTCATTCTAATAGAGTTCTGAATAATCAGGTTCTCACCGAGGAGGAGGCCGCAGGTAGTAACAAACCCAGTGCTCCACTTTATGCCCCACCACCTTATGGCCGTTAATATTCAGTGCGCTAATTCAGATTAGCACAACAAAATAGCAGTTCCCATCTAGCACATTACTCCCGGATTACGACTTCGTCTAATCAGGGAGTCTGCATAACGCACCCTGTTTAAAAAATATCCATACGCATAATAACAATCAAATGGACATATAATGATCTACATGCTAATATATTAATCAATAATTATCAAACTATTTGGTATTGACATGCCTGAGTTACAAGATGAAGCTAAAAATGAGATTACTAATGATCAAAATTTTATCTATCCACAGGTGATAGAAATTGCAGATAACAAAGCAGATCCACTGAAAGATCTTAGTGATAAATTATCTGAATGCATTCTAGCGATAAACGAATCTCTAACTACCAAATCTCCAATCGTTCTTCAGGATGAGGTTGCAACAACTCCCATCGTTGTTAATGATTTTTTTAAAAATACAAGAACGCAACAAAATATAAAAGACAGTAATTATACAAGAGACTTGTTCATTAAATTAGCAAAAACTAACGCAGCCAAACTAAACGAGTTATTGACTGAAATTAGTCATCCCAAGAAAAACATAAATGCTCCTAACAAGATCAGCGAAATAAAGTCCATTGAAGACCAATTAAGTAAAATTAGTGACATTATAGAGACCGAACTCGAGAAATTCGATGACATTGAAGCTAACACTATAAACTGTTACCAACATCTAATGCAGAGTAATACTACAATTGAGACGTTTCTAGAGGATGAGCTTCTTGATTACAATGCGATAATGAAAGAATTCAAAGAACTTCCTGACCTAATCAACAACATGTATTTAACCTATAGGTTTGCCGACAAACTAGATAACATGATGCGTCTTAATGAACACTTAAAATCCTTGGAAATTTCGTTTAAAACAATTACGTCGTCAAGCGGCGAAAATGATACAAGACCTGTTTTAGACGCGCAAGAAACAGAAAAAACTGAGATTCAACGCCAAGTAACTATACTAGAAAAAAATTCATCGAAGCTGGAAAGTAAAATTCAGAACCTTGAACATACGATAGCAACACAAGAGGACGAAATTGATCGATTTACAGTTAAAATACAGCAATCTCAGCCATTGTATGCTGATGCTATAAAAAAATTAGCTCTGGCTGAAGCTATAATCATTCAACTTGATGAAATGATTATAGCTCATGGCCAGGAAAAGACAGACCTTCAAAGTGAGATAGTGTCACTCCAAAAGAAAAACAAAATATTGGAAAAGCAGCTTTCAAATGTACAAAAATTCACCGACAACAATGCTGGAGAAGTAAGCAATTCGATTCAAGAGCTTGAAGTCAAGAAAGCGTCATCTACTAACGATATTGAGAAGATTAACCGCGATAAAGTAGAGAATCTACTTATGATTTGTCTCAATTATAAAAAAACGTTAGGGCCGGCAATCCCGGATAAAGCTCTTGAAAAAAAATTAAAAATAGTTAACCAGCTAATTGCAACGCTCCTTCCTGCTGGTAACACCTCTACGAAAACTGCTTCACAAAAAGTGAGCGATTTCAGGGAGACCTTTAGCACCGATAAGCAAAATACGCTTTCCAAAGACCGCGATAGCACCGGGATGAGCGTTGTTAAATGGATCCTCACTGTTTTATCAGGGGGGCTAGCGGCATATGCAGGGATTTTCAGCGTTAAAGGAGACTTGACCACTAAGCAAATTAAAAAGGCGCTTGGCGGGATCAAGGGAGGAAACACTGAAGATAACGCACAACCTAAAGACGAATCACCCCCATTTAAATAGTTGTAGGTTGGTGCTGAGCGGTAGCGAAGCCCAACAAAGGAATTTCCCGTGCCACGATTGTTGGGCTTCGCTACCGCTCAGCGCCAACCTACGGCACGAGTATATATTACTTGTCTAAACTTCATTACAACAGTACTAGTAACACCAGGGCAAGATCACCAAAATCTTTTAAATAGCAGCGAGCTATGATCAAATAGCCACATTTTATAAAATGAGGCTATTTGAATGTCTAATGGTTTAGTAGAGTATTTTGGTGATTTACCCGATCCACGTGTAAGAGGCCGGACAGATTACCCACTAATAGAGATTGTATTTCTCTGTATCAGCGCAATTGTTTCTGGATTTGACGGCTGGGAAGCCATAGAAGATTTTGGACATGGTAAATTGGATTGGCTGAGAAAATTTTTGCCTTACGAAAATGGTATACCTCGTCATGATACGGTTGCTCGAGTGATGTCTTGTTTATCACCAAAAGCACTTCAATCCTGTTTTATAAGCTGGGTTCAATCGATAGCTAAAATAACAGATGGAGAAATCGTAGCCATTGATGGAAAACAAGCCCGTCGCTCTTACGATAAAAAGAATCGTAAAGCAGCGATCCATATGGTTAGTGCATGGGCTTGCCAAAATGGCGTGGTTTTAGGGCAGCAAAAAACAGATACAAAATCTAATGAGATAACGGCAATCCCGCAGTTGCTTGATATTCTGGAACTAAAAGGATGTATTGTTACTATTGATGCAATGGGATGCCAACGCGATATTGCAAAAAAAATACGTGAATGCGAAGCCGATTATGTTTTAGCACTCAAAGGGAATCAAAGCGAACTACAAGAGATGGTGAGCGATTTTTTTTCAACAGCGATTAAAAAAAATTTTGCGGCTGTTGAGCACTCTAGAGCTGAAGAAAATGATTATGGTCATGGACGAATTGAATCAAGAGTTTGTTATGCTATTCCTTTACCTGATTACCTTAAAGATTTTCGCAAAGAGTGGGCTGATTTAAAAAGTTTGATTTGCATTATATCTTCTCGTGACATTAATAATGTTGTTACTCAGGAAAAACGTTATTATATTAGCTCACTTGAGGCTAATGCGCCTAAAATCAACCATGCAATCCGATGTCATTGGCACGTTGAAAATTCCTTGCATTGGGTTATGGATGTTACGTTTAAAGAAGATGACTCAAGAATTAGACGGGGAGTGGCTGCAGAGAACATGAGTGTTATGCGACACCTTGCGTTGAATTTGATAAGAAAAGAGTCGGAATCAAAGTTTTCAGTTCCTCGAAAAAGACGAAAAGCGAGTCTTTATGACGAATATAGGGAAAAGGTGTTAGGAATTTGAACTTTGACGCTCTTGCCCTGCTAGTAACACTCGACCCGAACCAAACCTTAATCGTTTAACGAGCACCCAGATGCCTGACTACTTTTCTGTGGATATATATTGCCCTTCATGCTAGTATATTGACCATCATGTCTGCACCGCACGACTAATAGCAATACTGTGTTTGAAAGTAAGCTACTTTCAACCTACGGTTTGTGTTGAACATGATCTTAAATAAATTAAAGAATTTGGAGAAAACCGTGCCTAGACAACCACACAACACAGAAGACACCAAGGAGTTAGTTAAAGATATAGCTGCGCTGAACGACTTACTGACACTGTCTCAACGCGAGTCATCGGCACTCAAGCAAACAATACTGCTTTTAACAGTAGAGAATCATGCCTTACAGCAAGATGATAAGACTCTAGATCATCAACAACATCAAATAAACGACATCAGAGAATCATGGATGAAAAAAAATGCAGCGCAGGCTGAGACTATAAAAACACTTGAAAATACAGTCTTAGATAAGAATAGTGTTATCGAGGACTTAAACATAGAAAAATTTCATCTGGAAAATTCACGTGCAGAACTGCAAGGCCAACTTGACCAGATATCATCGAAAAAAGACATTGAAAATTCCATTATGATAAAAAAATTATTAAGTATATGTCAAACATACCTTACACATTTACAGTCGAGTTCAAGCTCAGAACAAAAGTCAAAAATAGTCGGAAACCTAGTGAGCGCGCTAAATTCCGAAGAAAGTAATTCTGAAAAATTGATAAAATTCAAAGCAATATTTAGCGAGACCACCCAGAATACGCTGTCCAAAAGCCGTGATAGCGGATGGATATCCTTTGTCAAAACGATTGCGACTGTTTTATCATTTGGATTAGCAGCATGGGCAGGAATTTTTAACGTTGAAGGATTTTTCACTACTAAAAAACTTAGAGATGTACTTGGCACTAGTAACGAAAATACATCACAGGAACATACGGAAGATCAACCTCAGCCACGATAACCAATCAATAGCTGTATTAGCAACGGGGTTTTGTGCTGCGCGCAATCCCCCGATTTCGACTTCGTCAAAACACCCCCACCTTATACATTCACTTAAAATCAATGTTGTCAATCCACACAGGTCATGTATAATCGCAGCTTGCGCCGATTTGAACACACAGCTTGCGGGCGCTCGATTGACTGATTCTTGCAATCTATCTTTTGAAAATACGGCTAAAGCGGGTTGAATCCCCCCCTTCTTAGCGACCCGCCTGCTGCAAAATTCTGGTAACATCATGATCGAACTTAGCGGGCTAACTAAATCTTTTAATCACCATGTCGTACTACACGATATAGATCTGTTTATTCAAGAAGGTGAAATTTTTGGCATCATTGGTAAAAGCGGTGCGGGAAAATCCACTTTATTGCGTTGTATTAATTTATTAGAACGCCCAGACCGGGGTGATGTGCTCGTTGATGCTGTGAATATTACACACCTGCCAAATAACGAATTACGCAATGCGCGTCACAAAATGGCAATGATTTTCCAGCAGTTTAATTTACTCAACGCCAAAACAGTCTATGACAATATCGCCTTGCCCATGCGCATTCAGGGTATAGACGAAGATGCGATTAAAGCTAAAATAGACGAGTTATTACCGCTGGTTGAATTGGGCGACAAAATCCACGCCTATCCCGCGCAGCTAAGCGGCGGTCAAAAACAACGTGTGGCTATTGCACGCGCACTCAGTTGCTCACCTAAAATCTTGCTCTGTGACGAAGCAACGTCCGCACTTGATCCCGAAACAACGGATGCGATTCTCACCTTGCTCAAAAAAATAAATACCCTCTATGGCATCACTATCGTGTTAATAACGCATGAAATGGATGTAGTGAAACGGATTTGTCATCGTTTATCCGTCATGGACGCTGGAAAAGTCATTGAAACCACATCCATTGCCAATGTGTTTGCCCGCAAAGACAGTCTTGCCCGCAGCATGTTATACAAGCAACTTAGCCCACAATTGCCTATTTGTTTGAGTAGCCGTTTAACACAAGTGCGTAACAATAAACCGCTGGTGCGTTTATTTTTTGAAGGCGAAGGTGCGACAGTTCCTTTTATTAGCCAGGCTAGCCGCGAGCTGCATCTTGATATCAATATCCTGCTCGCCAATATTGATCGCTTCGATACCGTGACCTGTGGTGTGCTCGTCGCTGAATTAAAGGCTGATCAAGACTTAATGAACGCCTTTAGCAAGCGGTGTGAACAATCTGGCTTAACTGTGGAGATTTTAGGGTATGTCACTGACGATGTTGTATAATTTTTTACTCGCTACAGGCGAAACGCTTTATATGGTATTGGCAAGCACCCTGTTTGCTATTTTATTAGGTCTGCCGTTGGGCACACTGCTGTTTACCACCGCCAAAGTGAAGCCTAATCCTGCCGTTAACCGCGTGATTGCGGCGATAATCAACATCAGCCGTTCCATACCCTTTATTATTTTATTAGTTGCCTTAATCCCTTTCACCCGTTTGTTGGTGGGAACATCGATTGGGCTTCATGCCGCCATAGTACCCCTAACCCTTGGAGCCACCCCTTTTTTCGCCCGTCTTGTTGATAATGTCTATCAAAGTTTGCCAAGTGGATTGATTGAAACCGGGTATGCAATGGGCGCCAGTACCTGGCAGATGATTCGCCAAATATTACTGCCCGAAGCAATGCCATCATTGATTCATGCGACAACTGTAACCGCCATTACACTGGTAAACTATTCCGCGATGGCAGGAACGGTGGGCGGTGGCGGTCTGGGCGACTTGGCTATTCGCTACGGTTACCAGCGTTTTAATGTCGGGGTAATGCTGGGTACCGTGGTTATTTTGGTGGTGATCGTGCAATTGTTACAAACGGGTGGCGATCGCCTTGCACGGCGGTTTACGCCCAGTTAATGCCAATGAAAAACAATCGATAGTTCGTTTCAGGAGATTCAAATGCGCATTTTGACAGTTTTCACCCTATTGTTAACCTTATTGGGTTGCAGCAAACCCTCACCCAACACCTTAACCGTGGGCACGATTTCTGGCCCTGAAACTGAATTGGTGGAGGTCGCTCAACAAGTCGCTCTAGACCGCTACGGTTTAACCGTTAAAATCATCGAATTTAATGACTACAACCTACCCAATGAAGCATTGCAAGATGGCAGCCTGGATGCCAATGTTTATCAACATCTACCTTATTTGCAAGCATCCAGCAAAGCGCATGGCTATGACTTGGAAGTAATCGGTAAAACCTTTATCTACCCTACAGGCATCTATTCAGCCAAATTCAAGTCATTACACAAACTGCCTGAGAAAGCGCTAATAGCACTGCCTAACGACCCCAGCAACGAAGCCCGCGCACTGTTGCTCATGCAAAAGGCGGGACTCATTACCCTGAAAAGCAAACAAAACGCGACCATTCAGGACATTGGCAGTAATCCTAAAAAACTGCGTTTCAAAGAATTAGACGCAGCCCAACTTCCTCGCGTGTTGGCAGACGTAGACGCCGCGGTCATCAATACCACATTCGCCATTCCCGCAGGACTTCGCCCCTCGCGTGATGCCTTGTTCAAAGAGAACAAAGCATCCCCCTATGCAAATGTAATCGTCATTCGCCGCGACAGCACGAAAAAAGAGCAACTGGCATTGCTGGTAAAAGCGTTAAACTCACCCGAAGTGACAGCCAAAGCACACGCGCTATTTGGTGATGCAGCCATTGCTGCATGGTGATGCAGCCATTGCTGCATGGTGATGCACCACTTAATTATGACTTAATAATTTGGTGTTATACTTTATCTAAATGTAAATTTGAGAGAGTGAGTATATGGCAATGCAAATTAGTATTTCCGAAGCCGTAAGAAAGTCTATGGGCAGCATGAACTTTGAGAAGGTATTACACCCCGCCCAAAGCTTTGGTAGGTATATGGACTCACGGCTCACGGCTGATCACTTATACAAGCAGATTGAGAAGACCCCTGGTATAAACATCGTAAATACTAAAGAAAATACTGATTATATAAAACAGTGTTTAGCTGTTGTCGTTAAACCCATTATATACCTATCCAAGAGTACCATTAGAAAGGACCAGGAAACATTTAATGCAGCTATAGATAAAATTGATAATTTCGAAAAAATTGACTCGGTATATCCAGCTCGAGATGCAGCTATTCAGGCAATTTCTAAAGAACACAAACTAGAAAAAGATACGCTTTCAGAACAACTCCAGGATCCAAACCTCTTAGAAAGTCTTGGTGTAGACCCTAAAGATGCTACAAAGGTCGAGCAAGTGAAAAAAAACATGCTTGACTTTCTGGAGCAAAATCAAAAAAAAGAAATTGAAACGTTTACAAAAAACGTAAGCGACTCATTAATTAATATGCATAATGAAGCGTGGCGCATAGTTACTTTAAAACACATTTTAACAAGCAAAGGAAATGAAGGTTTATTGCGGAACCTTGAGGCAAGGATTCCACAGCCAGAAGGTATTAACATTGCCAATCAAAATGCCGATAATGCTGCTTTCAGTGCGCTAGTAAAAGGCATAACACCCAAGATGTTAGCGAGTTTTAAAACACCAGGGGGCAGTACTGCAACCTTTGAGGGTGATACGTTAAAGGTACAATTTCCAAATCGTGTCTACAGTTTTCTTTTTGGCAGGGACGCTACTATGGGTCAGGACATGGAAAGCCTTGCCCGGGCAGTGCGCGCAAATGGGCATGATTCAATCACAATGTCAGTAGAGCACAATAACCCTGAATATGCCAATAAGATGGCTCGCGAAGCTTATCTTGCCTGCTGTGCGACAGGCTTTGATCCTAAAAAGATAACAATAAATATCAATGGAACCGTGACGGCACTAGAAGCATTTGCAAAAAAAGATGGGAAAGAAGACCCCTCCTTTGCGAAAGGTGCGCCCTCATTCAAAGTGGCTGCTGAGCGTGCATATGCAAACGCGAAGGCAACCGAGGGCCAAGCAATAAGCACAATATATAAATCAAGTGAGTTCAAAACCCATTTACAAGGTCTTAAAGCTTCTCAACCAGTAGCCGCACCGCAATCTGCGCTACCTGCTGTAGAAGTCCACCAAGCCCCAGGACAAAGATGACCAGGCTTGTTCAAAATATCCAGATGCAAGATTCATGCAAGTAGCGTTTCTATTTGATTTTGACAGGTTGTTGTAGGTTGGTGCTGAGCGATAAGCGAAGCCCAACAATCGCGGCACGGGAAGCGCCCTTGTTGGGCTTCGCTTATCGCTCAGCACCAACCTACAGTACGAATAAACAATGAACATTTTATACAAGCTCACAGGTCAAACCTAAATAGAAACACTACTAGCGGCTCTGGGAAAAAATTAATTACCTGCCGATTCTGCTCAAAAAATTCCACTGTCACTTAGCCACGATTTCTGCTATTTTCTTCATGTTAGCTGTTTAATGCTTGTCAACAAGCTCTCGTTAAGGAATCAAGACGAGATAGCGAATACATAAGGAGAATGGTCATGACCGCCGCACGGTTTAAAGAATCTGAAGCATCTGTTAATGACAATGGCGACACTCGGGATAAAAAAAGCAGTAATTCGAGTGCTAGCAATAAATTGGAAAGAAGAAGACGCATTGAGGATATAAATGAAGAACGGCGTCTGCGTGAAGAACTAAGTGAATATTGAGCATAAATCCCTTCTCCACTTCACGGCCATTTAATAAGGGATTTTGAGTCAAATATACCTCGATCCATTCGGGCTGAGGTATAAAAATTCCCGGGCTTAATCACCGTGAAACGAAGAAATCATTATCGCAAAGTATAAATATCAAACCGCACCGTTTTACCCTCAATACTCCTATCAGGCTTCACTAACGGCGCTAGCCGTTGCGGCCATTTAACCACTACACGCTGGCGCGTGCGCTCAATCGCCACTTGCAACAACTCCTGCGCATCTTGATCAGCGCCCAGTAATGCCTGCAGCACTTGCATGTCCTTCTTCACCAAGGCCGATTTTTGTCGCAGCGGATGCATGGGGTCGATATAAATCACATCGGGGTATTCTTCTACAGACAAACCGTGCAAATAGTGCCTGGCATCCGTACAAAGCAGACTTAACGATGATTGTGAGCCCAAACGCACTAGCGCGTCAGCGATTAACGCTGCCATCAGCGGGCTGCGTTCCAACATCAGCACTTGTGCACCAAAACTGGCAAGCACCGCCGAATCCCTGCCCCAGCCAGCAGTCGCATCGATAATACGCAGACCGTTACCAGGTTTACAGGCACGCACCAACCCTTGTTTTTTTCCTGCATCGCGCCGCTTTTGCCATAGTTCACGGCTGAAATCGACAAATAACGGCGCAAATTCTTCCGTGAGCAGCACGAGCTTATCCGCAGTTAGCGACAAACGAGGCAAGCGCTCATTGCCAAGATCCGCATGGAGTTGCTCAGCGAGTGCTTTTGCACGTTCGTACAACGCATCCGCGGCAAAACCTACAGTAAGGGTATTATCCATCAGCAAGCACGCAACCTATTGGCTCGTAGCAATGCTGAGCAACGAAATATCAGCAACGCCACAGAGCACACTTTGCAAACGAGCCAACAAACCCAACCGGTTTTCTTTAATAGCCGTCTCATCAACCATGACCATCACGTTGTCAAAAAAGTCATCAACGGGACGGCGCAAGCTGGCTAATTGACTCAAAATTTTACTGTAATTACCTGCGCTATAAAGCGGCGAGACACGCTGTTCCACAGTTTGCAGATTTTCAAACAGCGCCTTCTCAGCAGGCTCTTGCAGTAAATTCACCTCAACTGTAGTATTTTCCGCTGACCAGCGCGCGTGTTGTAGCAAATTATTAACCCGTTTACAGGCTGCAGAAAGGCTATTTGCTTCGGGCATAGTAATAAAATCAAGCAACGCTTTAATCCGTTTATCGGTGTCAAAAAGCCAGTCATCCTGGCGTGCACGCACGGCATGCACAAGCTCGGCGGCTATCCCTTGACCTTGATAATACGATTGCATGCGCTCCAGAATAAACGTCTGCAATTCCAGTGTCGGATCGTCAATTGTCTTTAATGTGTCACCATAGATCTGCAATGTCTGCCTGATCAACATCGATAAATTAAGCTCTGCAGGAGTCGTCATTAATAAACGTGCAACAGCGAGTGCGTGGCGGCGTAATTTAAACGGATCTTTTACACCAGTAGGTTTTTGACCGTGGGCGAAATTACCCACCAGCGTATCAAGCCTATCAACCAGCGACAGCGCTAGTCCGAGATTAGACTGAGGTAATTCATCGGCAGCAAATCGTGGCATATACTGCTCATTTAGCGACTGAGCGACGGCCTCATCTTCACCATCATGGCGCGCATAATAGCTACCCATTAACCCCTGTAACTCAGGAAATTCACCGACCATGCCAGTCATCAGATCGCACTTGCTTAATTGAGCAGCGCGCTGTGCCTGTTTACCGTCCAATTGCAAAGGATGCGTCAGACTATCCATCAGAGCTTGCAAACGATTGACTTTATCCTGCAGGCTGCCCAAGCGCGCCTGAAACACCACGTTTGCAGTGCCCGCCGCATAATCTCCTAATGAGCGTTTTTTATCCTGGTGATAAAAAAATGCGGCATCACTCAAACGGGCACGCATCACTTTTTCATTACCAACAATAACTTGCTGCGGATTAGTGCTGTCAATATTGGCAACCGTAATAAAGTGGGGCAGTAATTTTCCTTGTTTATCGTGCAGCGCAAACGATTTTTGATGTGATTGCATCGCCGCAATCAGTGCCTCGGAAGGCACATCCAAAAATTCACGCTCAAAATTGGCAAGTAACGCCCGCGGCCATTCAACAATAGAGGTGACTTCATCCACTAACGATTCAGGCATCACCGCCTGAAAGCCGCGATCAGCCGCCAATTGTTGCACTTGTGCAACAATCAACTTGCGACGTTCAGAAAAATCGGCAATAACATAAGCTTCTTTTAATGCGGCCGTGTAGTGCGCGGGCGATGTGATATCCAGTGCTTGCGGATGATGAAAGCGATGACCGAAACTTTGACGACCTGCGGTCACACCTAATACATCGGCTTTTACCTCATCGGTACCGAACAATAAAACAGCCCAATGCACTGGACGCGCAAACTCAGTATCCCCACTGCCCCAACGCATTGGTTTGGGAATCGTTAAGCTGGCTACTGCGTCGTTAACCATGGCCGGCAACAACTCACGGGTATTAGCACCCGGCATCACCGCCTCATAAGCCCACCATTCGCCTTTATCGGTTTTGACCGTCGTCAGGTCAGCAACCCCCACCCCACAGGATTTAGCAAAACCAAGCAACGCAGGACTTGGCTGTCCGCTCGTATCCATAGCAACGGCAATTGCCGGGCCGCGGCGTGATATGGTTTGATTCGCTTGCACAGTTTGCACATCGTGAATTAACACCGCCAATCGTCTTGGTGTTGCATAAGGAACTACTTTTCCATGCTCCACGTTGGCTTTGACCAGACTTGCACTCAACTTCCGCGCCAATTCATCAGCCAGCGGCCAAACAGCACCTGAAGGCAACTCTTCTGTACCTAGTTCAAATAAAAAATCGTTCGCCATCACACACCTTTTTGCATTGGGAAACCAAGCGCCTCGCGCGCCTGGTAATAAGCTCGTGCTACAGCCGAGGATAATTGCCTGACGCGTAAAATATACCGTTGGCGCTCGGTCACCGAAATAGCATGACGGGCATCCAGCAAATTAAATGCATGCGATGCCTTCAGCACCATCTCATACGCCGGCAGGGGCAGTTGCAACTCAATCAGTTTTTGCGCTTCCGTTTCATAGTAATCAAATTGGCTAAATAGCGCGGCTACGTTGGCATGTTCAAAATTGTAAGCCGACATTTCCACTTCATTTTGATGGAACACATCGCCATAAGTCACCGTGCCCTGCGCCGTTTTGCACCACGGCATCGCAAACATATTGTCGACACCCAGGATAGACATCGCCAAACGTTCAAGACCGTAGGTCAGCTCGCCAGTAACCGGTTTGCAAGGCAGGCCTCCAACTTGTTGAAAATAAGTGAATTGCGATACTTCCATACCGTTTTGCCATACCTCCCAACCCAACCCCCAAGCACCAAGGGTAGGCGATTCCCAATTATCTTCGACAAAGCGAATGTCATCGGTCAGTGGATCAATGCCCAGTGCACGAATTGAATCGAGGTATTTTTCCTGGATATCCAAAGGTGATGGCTTTAGTACCACCTGAAATTGATAATAGTGTTGACCCCTATTCGGGTTTTCTCCATAACGGCCATCCGTTGGGCGTCTTGAGGGCTGCACATAAGCCGCATACCAAGGTTCAGGGCCGATAGCGCGTAAAAATGTTGCCGGATGAAAAGTGCCGGCGCCGACTTCCATATCCAAGGGTTGCAGTATCAAGCAGCCTTGTGCCGCCCAAAACTGTTGCAAAGTTAAAATAATGTCCTGGAATGTGGTAGGTTTTGTCATGTACATCTCGAATTAGCTATGAATTTTAATGGCTTGAGCCATTCCTCTCTTTTTTAAAAGGAGCAGCTGGAACAATCGTATTATCTCCGCCTTTATTAAGTGGGGCGAGAGGGGATTTTCGGATGCTAAAATTAACGGGTAACTTTGCAGTTAATCTTTGGCGCCGAAGAAATCCCCCCGCCCCCCCTTTACAAAGGGGGGTATTGCTTGTGCCCCCTTTAAAGGGGGTATTTATTCTGACTGCTTACTTGCCTGCCGCTGTAGTAATTAAACCTTGCAGCACTTCTTCACTGGCAGCACCAGGAATAAACGCAGGATCGCTATCAGCTTTCAATTGACCCGCAGGTGTTGCCGCAACAATAAATGCCGGTGTTCCCTGCAAATGCATTTTTTCTGCAAGCGCACGATTTGCGGCCAGTGCGTCCGTTACTGTCTTGCTGTTCATGTCTGTTTTCAGTTTTGTCATGTCCAAACCAACTGATTTGGCAATATCCATCACCACTGCATCGTCTAAACGCTTGTCAGTACTGAGTAATGCATCATGCAATTGCATGTATTTACCCTGCATCGCTGCAGCCAATGCTGCTTGAGATGCTGTCTCTGAGCCTTTGCCAAAAATTGGGAATTCTTTGTAAATCACACGCAGATTCGCGTCTTTCTTTACTAACGCACCCACTACAGGACTCATTTTTTTGCAATGAATACATTGGTAATCAAAAAATTCAACCAAGGTAACACCACCTTTGGCGTTGCCGTTAACGGCTAATTTTTCATTAAATAGTTGATCAGCATTTTGTGAAATAGATGCTTTAGCTTGTTCCTGCATGCTTTGTTGTTGTTTGCGCTGCAGTGCCTGTGAAGCTTCCATCAGTACTTCAGGGTTATTCACCAGGTAATCATGCACAACTTGTTCGACTTGTTTTGTTTGTTCTGGTGACATAGCAGTATCTGCAGCCATTGCCATTGGTGATGTAATAGTTGCTGCCAGCGCCCCTGCTGTTAATAAACTTGTTAATTTCACAACATTCCCCTTAGTTTAAGTTAATTCCTGAACCCACGAACCCTAGCATCAGCTTGCAGTAAATTCAAGCCCGCTGTATCGCTTGGAATCTATTGATTCAAACAACCATCCAAAATCGTCAAATTAGCATAAGCCAACACCAACCATTTACTGCCGTCATCGGCAAACTTAACCTGAACGCGCGTATGTGCGCCGCTGCCCTCAACGGCCAACACCACACCCTGCCCAAATTTAGCATGACTGACTGATTGACCCAGTTTCAAACCAGCCTCTTGTGCTGCCGAATGCATTGAATTGAATGATTGTCTCTGCGCAGGTGCCTGGAATTTTGCTTTGGGACGCACCTCATCCACCAATTCCTCAGGCAACTCCCTGAGAAATCGTGAGGGCCGATGATATTCCTCACGCCCATATAAACGACGGACTTCAGCATAACTCATCACCAACTTTTCCATTGCCCGCGTCATGCCAACATAGCAAAGCCTGCGCTCTTCTTCTAAGCGTGCCGGATCTTCCAACGATTGTTTGCCTGGAAATAATCCTTCTTCCATGCCGACCAAAAATACCACCGGAAACTCAAGTCCTTTTGCTGCGTGCAAGGTCATCATATGAACATAGTACTCATGCTCTTCCGCCTGCATGTCACCCGCCTCCAATGACGCATGCGCTAAAAATGCAACCAGCAGGGGTAAATTATTTTCCTCGTCTTGCTCGTAGCGGAATTGTTTGGCAGCGTTAACTAATTCTTGCAAGTTATCGAGTTTTGATTCTGATTTATCCCCTTTTAGCTTGGCGAAATGCGCTTGCAAACCACTGGTAAGAATCACAGTGCTAATCTGCTCATCTAGCTCAATACTGGCTGACTGTGACTGCAGGTCTTCCATAAGCGTTATAAATTTGGATAACGCGCTCGCAGCGCGCGCTGGCAGTTGATTCGCAGCAAGCACTTTCACCGCTGCTTGCCATAACGATATTTGCTCAGCCTTAGCAAGCAGACGCAGATCATCCAGCGTTTTTTCACCAATGCCTCGCGTTGGAAAATTAACAACACGGTCAAAGGCTGTATCATCATCGGGATTGGCAATTAAGCGTAAATACGCCAATGTATCTTTTACTTCAGCACGCTCAAAAAAGCGTACGCCACCATAAATTCGGTAAGCAATTCCTGCGCGCAGCAAGGATTCTTCCAACACCCGTGACTGGGCATTTGAACGATATAAAATCGCAATCTCATCAGCACGACGACCACGATTAATTTCCATGGCAATGCGCTCACTAACAAAACGCGCCTCTTCCAATTCATTAAAAGCACTGTAAACAACGATTTTTTCGCCCGCCTGGCCTGAAGTCCATAGATCTTTACCCATGCGCGACTGGTTATGGGTAATCAAGGCATTTGCGGCATCAAGGATAGTGGAGGTAGAACGATAATTCTGCTCGAGACGAATCAATTCTGTTTTAGGGAAATCGCGAGAAAAACGCTGAATATTTTCTATTTTCGCCCCACGCCAACCATAAATTGACTGATCATCATCACCAACCGCCATCACCGCCGCGTGCTCACCTGCGAGCAAACGAATCCAGGCGTATTGGATGGTATTGGTATCCTGGAATTCATCGACTAAAATAGCGCTAAAACGTTGCTGGTAATGGCTAAGCAGTTGTGCATTATCACGCAACAGTTCATGACAACGCAGCAGAAGCTCCGCAAAATCAATCACCCCTGCGGTTTGACAAGCTTGTTCATAGGCTTGATAAATCTGAACCAGTGTACGAGTCGGTCCATATTGCAGCGTATTGATATGCTGCGGTCGCACACCCTCATCTTTTTTGCCATTAATAAAAGATTGCGCCTGCTTAACCGGCCACTGTTCCGTATCCAGATTAAGGGCTGTGATTGCGCGTTTAATCACACGCGCCTGATCGTCACCATCAAGAATATGAAATTGCTCTGGCAGTCTCGCCTCTTGATAATGACGACGCAAAAGTCGATGGCACAAACCATGGAACGTCCCAACCCATAAACCTTGCACTGGACAAGACAGCAGGCTGCTCAAACGCGCCTTCATCTCACCCGCGGCTTTATTGGTAAACGTAACGGCCAAAATAGCATGCGGCGAAATGTGCTCTGCATCAATCAACCATGCGATGCGACTCACCAAAACACGGGTCTTGCCACTACCAGCACCCGCCAATACCAGCGTGTTGCCTAAAGGTGCTGTCACCGCGCTGCGCTGCCGTTCATTGAGCCCTTCCAACCAAGGTGCACTAGCCATTAATCATTCCACATAAAGTTCAATGCGTGCATTATCGTAAATCTAGCGCTGAAGTACAGTAATTATTTTCCTAAACGCTTACTGATAACGGACCATTTAGATATGTGTAATACAATATTTTGCCAACACGGCTTACTCTCGTATAAGATAGAGAATAAAAATACCTGAGTATTTATGCACACACTCTATCCTGCAATAAAACCCTATCTGAGTCATGAGTTGCCGGTTGGCAAACCTCATGTGTTATACGTTGAAGAAACAGGCAATCCTGATGGGTTGCCCGTTATCGTCCTGCATCCAGGACCCGGGGCGGGAGGCGATACGCATTTGCGGCGCTTTTTTGATCCACAACGTTATCGCATCATTATATTTGATCAACGTGGGTGCGGGCGTTCCACTCCTCATACGGAACTTCAGCATAACCGTACACAGGACTTGCTGGATGATATTGACGCCGTACGTGCCTACCTGAAACTTGATGCGTTTGTGTTATTTGGCGGTGGCTGGGGATCATTACTTGCGCTGTTGTATGCGCAACTCTACCCACAACAAGTCACCGCATTGATGTTGCATCAAATTTATTTAGGACGAAAACAAGACATTGACTGGTTTTACAAAAACGGCGCCAACCATATTTACCCTGACTACTGGCAGGAATTTATCGCGGCTATACCACCTGAAGAGCGCGATGATATTCCTCTTTATTATAGCAAATGCCTGCAAGGAACGAATGAACTGGCACGCATGGCGGCAGCTAAAAACTGGGCGGCATGGCAAGCCCATTGCAGCAGTTTACAGCCACATGTCAATGTAATCGATCAATACAGTGATCTGCATTTTGCTTTAGGCTTGGCTACACTGGAGTCGTATTACGTAAATCACCATTATTTCATCGAAGACAATCAAATCCTCGATAACACCCATAAAATCCGCCACATCCCCTCCTACCTTGTGCATGGCCGATACGACATGGTTTGCCCATTAGCAGGCGCTTGGTCATTGCATCAGGCACTGCCGGCATCAAATTTACGCATTGTGCGTGACGCAGGTCATTCGGATCGTGAAGCGGGGATTATTGATGCTTTAATTGAGGCGAGCATTGAGATATCGCGGCAAGAACCGGAAGTGGGTTGAGGTGTATTTTTCCCTTCTCCTTTATTGGAGAAGGGAAAAATATGTGTATAACTCCTATTAAATAATTAAGGCCGTTTTCAACCCCAGTGATCTAGTGTAAGATTGGTTTTCGCTCTAATAAGAATCGAATAATCATGCGTTTAATCCTTAAATGTGCAGCCACCGCAAGTACGCTCCTGTTATCCGCCTGTGTCACCAAAGGGACTAATCCGGCTGACCCATATGAGCCGATTAATCGCGAAATTCATAAATTCAATATGGCATTTGATGCCACCATGCTGAAACCACCTGCAAAATTTTATAAAGCCGTGGTTCCCGCGCCAATACGTAAAGGCATTAATAACGCTTATAACAACGTCGACATGATACCCACCGTTGCCAATGATTTATTACAGGCCGACTTCAATCAGGCTATCAAGGACACTGGACGTTTCTGCATCAACACAACCTTAGGCATCGCGGGTATATTCGACGTCGCGGCTAAGTTCAATATGCCGCCCCATTACAATGATTTAGGCTTAACGTTTGCCAAATGGGGTGATAAACATTCGCCTTATCTGGTCATCCCTTTCTTGGGGCCCAGCACCTACCGTGACGGCATGGGGATGATGTTTGATTATGCGCTGTTTACGCCCTATCCCTATATTCGCTCGGATAAAGTTCTGTATCCATTATTGGCTTTACGCTACCTTGATTTACGCACACAGATGCTCGAGACTGAGCAAATTATTGATGAGTCAATGGATAAATACACTTTCATTCGCGATGCCTACCTGCAACGCCGTAATTTCCTCATTACTGGCGAGCAAGCCGAGGATAGTGGTTCTTTGTACGTTGATGACGAAGGCGCGGCAGATTACATCGATGAGGAAGAGACCGCCAATACACCGCAATTGACTAAAGCGGACACTAAAGTTACTCCTAAAACCTCACTGGCAAAAACAGACCATGTTGCACATCGCTCTCCTTCAGCCTGAAATCCCTCCGAATACCGGTAATATTATACGCCTGTGCGCCAATAGCGGCGCACAGCTGCATTTGATTCACCCCTTAGGATTTTCCCTCGATGACAAGCGCATGCGTCGAGCTGGCCTCGATTATCACGAATGGGCAAGCATTATTCATTACGACAATGAGCTCGACTTTATCGAAGAAAATCACATGCGTCGAATTTTCGCTTGTTCAACCAAAGCGCAAAAAAATTATAGCGAGATAAACTATCAAGATGAAGACATGTTGTTATTCGGACCGGAAACTCGCGGCTTGCCCGCAGAAATACGCGAACAATTTGAAGCCATTCGCATCCCCATGCGCGCATCCAGCCGCAGCCTGAATCTTTCTAATTCGGTCGCCATTATACTGTTTGAAGCGTGGCGTCAGCTAAATTTTATTTAATGGATGCTAAACATCGTAAATAATCGCCTGCAATATCCAGTCCTGTTTCAGAGGCAATTTCACGAATGCAGGTGGGGCTGGTGACATTAATTTCTGTTAAATAATCGCCGATCACATCAATGCCAACAAAATATAATCCCCTGCCTTGCAGCGTTGGCGCGAGCTGTGTGCAAATCCAGCGATCACGGCCAGTAATCGGCACGACGACCCCATGGCCACCCGCCGCCAAATTACCGCGCGTTTCACCTTTAGCAGGAATACGCGCTAGAGCATGCGCCACTGGCTCGCCATTGATTAATAAAATTCGTTTGTCCCCCAGCGTGCTGATTTCAGGAATGTATTTTTGCGCCATGATGCTCACAGTTTGACCATGCGTTAACATCTCAAGAATCACCGATAAATTACGGCCATCTTTACTCACATGAAAAACCGCGCGCCCGCCCATGCCTTCCAACGGCTTAAAAATAACATCGCCATGCGTTTTCCAAAATTCTCGCAAACGGCTTATATCCTGACTAACCAAGGTTGTTGGGCAACATTGGGGGAAATTTAATGTAAAAAATTTTTCATTCGCATCGCGCAAACTTTGCGGCTTATTGGCGATGAGTACGCCTTGGCGTTCGGCAAGCTCCAAAGCATACGTTGCATAGATATATTCCATGTCAAACGGCGGATCTTTGCGCATCAAAATAATATCAAACGAGGATAATGGTTGCTCACCCATGGCACTTGTTTGCGCCCAATCCTTGGCCTTCACATCCTGAACTGTAATGGATGATACACTGGCAAATGCCAGTCCATCACGACAAAAGACATCTGCCTGTGTGAAATAAGCGCAAGACCATCCCATTGCCTGTGCGCTTTCGATCATCGCAACGCTAGAATCTTTATAGGGCCTTAAGGTATGCAACGGATCCATTAAGATACCGAGTTTCATTGTTCACTACTCCCTTAACGCTGTTCAAAAACCGCCGCTTCGCGGGCCGCGGCCAACGCTGCCAGTCGCGCAATAACACCATAAACATAAAAACGATTTGGACAGTCAACAACGCGCAAATCCCGCTGCGGCATATTGCAGGCTTGGGCAAATGCCAACGGTTCAAAATGCATGCCCGGAGCATTCAGATTCTCATCCTTCCCCCGGCCTTGATGCACGCGGTAAAATCCACCGACTACGAATTGACCAATCATATAAACAACAGGTTCGGCCACCGCACCATTAGGCATCGTCTCAAAGCTATAAACCCCTTCCTGAACCATCACCCTGGTTACTTTTTGACTGCCCTTGCTCGCCGCCATGCGCGTACGCTGTTTGCGATTCAGTTGTAACAATTCAGCGCCATCATGCACCATCATCACGCTCATACCGTAAGTGCCATTATCGGCTTTTACGGCGACAAAAGGGGTTTCCAAAATACCATACGCGGCATATTTTTCCCGAATATCAGCCAACAGTTTATCGGTGGCCGCAGCCAACGCAGCAAGACCTTCCTGCGCCATAAAATCAACACCATCAACGGCCGTAAATAACGGATTAATCAACCAGGGATCAATCTGCACCACATTTGCAAACTCCGTTGCCACATCAGAAAAATGCTGAAAATGGCTGGATTTCAGCCTCGATGACCACCCCAGTTGGGGTAGCGGCTGAATATTTTGTTGCACACCTTGTAAAATAGTGGGAACACCTGATGATAAGTCATTGTTCAATAACGTTAGGCACGGAGTAAAATCAGGCAAACCAACAAGAGTACCATGCCGTTGCAGCGGCTCAATCAACAACACAGCGTCTTCATCGAGTATCACCTCAGTGGGTGCCGTTACCTCAGGATCAAGACTGCCAATACGCACAACAAACCCTGCTTTAATAAAAATATCACGCAATACACCTAGGCTCTGCAAATAAAAGCGGTTGCGCGTATGGCTCTCGGGTATTATCAATATTTTTGTGCACTCGGGAAAATTATCACCCAAAATTGATTGCACCGCCTGAATGCACAAAGGGAATAAATCACGATTCAGGTTATTAAAACCTGCTGGAAATAAATTAGTATCAACTGGTGCTAACTTAAAGCCTGCATGGCGCAAATCTACCGAGGAAGTAATCGGCGCAGGCGTCTCCTGCCAACGTTGTCGAAACCACGCTTCTATAGTCGCCACCTGGTTTAAAATTACTTCTTCCACATGATGCAACGGACCCGCATGGGCCGTGATCAAATGAGGCACTGGGATATCGATTAATTGCATCTTCCCTCTCAAATATTTGTTAATAATTTTGCAGGCAACCCGCGATGCTACCCCAGGTTATATACCCATTTAATCCAGTACAACGCAACCCGCTCATATGAATACCCAATTAATTCGCTTCTACCTTTACTGGGGACGCGAATTTGGGACAAAAATCAGTGAAACGTTGTACTAGATGCCAAATCAATTTTTTCTGCTATGATGACTCAAATCTAACAAGCTCCAAGGACGCTTGCGATGCTACCTGAACTTGCTAAACAGTATAGCACTCAAATCCAGACCTTTTATTATTTGTTCATGCTGATTAATGTCATTTTACATGTTGTTTTTGCCGGTGCCGTGGCACGTGATGCAGGAGCTTTATACAAATTGGGACAACGCCCAGCTCTGGTTTCAGCGCCGACCTGGGCATTCGCAACATTAATTGGCGGTGTAATTACCGCAACGATATACTGGTTTATCCACCATTCTACCCTTACTAGACCCGCTATTAGAGAGAGCCGTTATGACAAACCATAAAATAGCAACGATCAGCACCCATGAATTAAAAAAACGTCGTGATGCAGATCCTGATTTATGTTTAATCGATGTACGTGAAATCCATGAATGGCAAGACATGCGCATTCCTGGCGCACTGCATATGCCTAAAAATGAGATCACCAGATTAATCGAAGCAAAAGTACCTGATCATAATTGCCCAATCTACTTACATTGCCGTGGCGGCGTGCGTTCACTTTATGCAGCAAACTGTCTGCTTGATATGGGTTACAAGGAAGTCTATTCTGTTGATGGTGGCATCGCTGAATGGCATATCTGTGGATACCCAACTGAACTATAGAACATTTTGGTGATTACCCTGGAGGGTATTCGCGAAAAAAGGTGAAACCGTCAAAAGAATTGGCGATAAGGCGTTGTAAGAAAAAACAAAGGAGCTACGTTTTAAGGAGAAGTACTGTGCCATGGAAGAAATTAAGGAATAAACTATTTTCCAATGTTCTGTCTTTAGTGGGGGAGGGGGTCAAACTAGCAGGTAACCTCCTAGCCGGTGTTGGTGCCATTGGCATAGGGCTTTTGCTAGTAACTAACACGACCATTCATCACCTGGAAGATAAACCAATTGGTGCATCTTTTAGCTCACATGCGGATGCTAACACCACACTTTATATCGAACTCCAAAATTCACCAGGTGATACGTTTGGCCCCTACTATCAAAATTTCAGCCAAAATTTTTTAGAAGAGAGTAGCTTTACGCTCATTCCGTCGAACTCAGGCATTGGCAGTGCACTTAGCCTTGCAATGAATTTTGCGCCACTTGTAATTGTTGCCGGCTTATTAACAACCATGGGTGGCGGATGTCTATCAGGCCGTGCTGCACGGTTGAGAGAGGACAACCTCGATGAGGCTTATCAGCAGGGGTTTGACAATCCAGGTACCCAATCCCACTGTTTCAAAAAAAAGGCCTGCGGAGGATTACGCTCAATACTTAACATAAGCTCTACTGGGATGATGCTTTCCGGATTCGCCATGCAAGGCGAAAAACAGGTGCTCCAGCTCGCATCAAATCAACTGCCAATTAATTACATAAAAACACTCTCCCCCTTCGCCTTCGAAAGTTTATTTAAATTTATGTTTTCAATAAAAGGGGTACCTTTGGTAGCCTCTGTTGCTGCCTCTTTAAAGACCAGCAATACCACCGCTGAGCTAAAATTAGCCCAAGTCGTAAAGGGGTTAAAAGATACACTATACAATTTACCTGATGCTATTCCTTATTCACTTTATTGTGGAGCAGTGTTCGCTCAATACCTTTCGGCTATATGCTCACACCACATACAATGCTACGAAAAACATGAAGAAGGCGAAAAAAAAGGAGAAGTAGTTGGCAGTCGTGATGTAGAGATGGGATACAGTCGGTTAGTGAACTAAATCTAACCCAGGCTAGGCGCGGCTATAGCGCTCATATTTAGCTACGCGAATACAGGCCGCACGATACCACATGATAAACTTGCCTTATCGCTTTAATCTGGGGATAATTCGCCACAAGCTATCGAATTTTGGGCATTATATGCAACACTTAGAGCAATTTATTACAAATCATTGGACGCTTTGGCTGGCATTGGTCATTATCCTGTTACTGGTTTTCATTAACGAGTTACTCACCCAAAAAAAACGTGCTAAAGAACTCTCACCTGCGTCAGCCGTTGACCTGATCAATCATGAAGATGCCGTGGTCATTGATACACGTGATGCGGAGTTATTCCGTGCGGGTCATATCATTAATGCCATTTCCGCTTCAGCAGATGACATGACGCAACCGCGCATGGAGAAATACAAAGCAAAGCCTGTCATTTTAGTCTGTGCCCGCGGTTTGCAATCACCCGCTTTAGCCGCTAAATTACGTACGTTAGGTTTTATTCAGCCGATGGTATTAGCTGGTGGCATCAACGCCTGGAGCGCGGCAAATTTACCGCTCGTTAAAGGCCGGGGATAATAGTCATGACCGCAGATGTGCTGATGTACACCACCACCTATTGCCCATACTGCGTTCGTGCCAGAGAATTACTGGCGCACAAAGGGGTTCAGTTTAATGAAATCAAGGTTGATGAGCATCCCGAAAAACGCGACGAAATGATTCAAAGGAGTAGCCGGCGCACAGTGCCGCAAATATTCATCAATGGCCAGGCTATCGGTGGCTGTGATGATATGTACGCCCTGGAACATACAGGGCAATTAGATAAACTTTTACAAGGACAGAAAACATCATGAATGCAAAAAAAAATCACGAACCTGAAAACAACGAACAAAAAGCGCCTGAAGTACAATTTATGATTCAGCGTATCTACGTTAAAAATTTATCGTTTGAAACCACCAATACCCCTGCATCCTTCCAGCAAAAGTGGGAACCCGAATTAGCACTGGATTTAAATACCCAGCATAAACAATTGGAAGAGGGTGTTTTCGAAGTAACCTTGACTGTAACTGCTACCGTTAAAAACCAAAATGAAACCGCCTTTTTAGTTGAAGTGCAGCAAGCCGGTATTTTCACCGTTCAGGGCGCGCCGGTCGAGCAATTGGATCATCTACTCGGCAGTTTCTGCCCCAGTATTCTTTTCCCTTATGCACGTGAAGCGATTACCGCCGAAGCGATTCGCGGCAGCTTTCCACAATTGGTTTTAGCGCCTATTAATTTCGATGCGTTGTATATGCAACAACTCGAAGCTAAACAGAAAGACACAAAAACCAAAGAAGACGCTAAAAGCCACTAAATGAAAACAAAATCCACGATTGCCATATTGGGTGCTGGATCATGGGGCACTGCAGTTGCCATCCATCTGGCACAAGCCGGCAATCGTGTATTGCTGTGGGGGCATGATCCGCAACATTTGCGCGACTTGGCTGAAGAGCGCTGCAATAAACGCTATTTACCCGCTGCCCCCTTTCCCCCGAGTCTGATACCTAACGACAATCTCGACGCCTGCTTAACAAAAGCGTCACAAGTGATTATTGCGGTACCATCCCATGCTTTTTCGACGCTGCTGGCCAATTTGCAAAAACCCGCTGCCGGTATCGCCTGGTTAACCAAAGGGCTTGATCCCGTTAGTCATAAACTGCTAAGCCAACTGGTCGCAGAAAAATGGGGGGAATCCTTCCCCATCGCCGTTATTTCAGGCCCTTCTTTTGCGCGTGAAGTAGCGCAATTTTTACCAACCGCTTTGACCGTTGCAGGCAATAATCCCCACTACCTGCAAACCATGCGTACAATCCTGCACCAGGATAATATGCGCGCCTATTTAACCGATGACGTGATTGGCGTCCAGTTGTGTGGTGCGGTAAAAAATGTATTAGCCATTGCCTGTGGCATCAGTGACGGCCTCAATTACGGCGCCAATGCCAAAGCCGCTTTAATTACCCGAGGCTTGGCCGAAATGAGCCGCCTGGGAATTCAATTAGGTGCACGCCAAGAAACATTTATGGGGCTAGCAGGCGTTGGTGATCTAGTACTCACCTGCACCGACGATCAATCACGCAACCGCCGCTTCGGTCTACTGCTCGGCCAAGAAGTCAGCATCGCAGATGCAGAAAAACGGATTGGGCAAGTTGTGGAAGGCAAATATAACGCCGCACAAGTCTGTGCGCTGGCCGAGCAACATCAAGTAGAAATGCCCATTTGCAACATAGTCAACACGCTACTCTTGGGGAATGTCGACGCCAAACTGGCCGTCGAGCGGCTTATGAGCCGCCCACCGCGCGATGAGTGACGCTCTTTGTCAATTTAAACCCATTTTCGAGCATAGTAAATCAATCCATCAATTCAGAGTAATGCCTCTAGATGGCTTCGCGATGACAATTTTTTAATTATTTTAAAACGGAAAATCTTTATTTAAATTATGTGGATATATTTCAATTCAGGATGACATTCCATCTAAAGCAACCAACTTATCAAACATGGATCACAGTGATCAATCTTGTTGCAACAACAATCGCTGTACGTTATAATAAAAACCTTACTTTCTTTGATAGACTCATTATGCCATCGCAAAAAAATAAAATTTCATCCACGCTTGCGAAGAATTTAAGAAATCGTATTACAACGAAACTAGAAACTAAATCAAGTGAGTTCTTGAACGATCTGTCTAGATTAGCCATAGATAATAACTTTACCGACAACACAATCTTTGGGTATTTATACAATATCATTAAGACTTCATCACAACAAGAAAGTAAGGGCGATAAAAGCTCTATTGAGATACCTGAAAATCATAACGTTGATGAGGGTCGAATTCTCAATACACCACTTACAGCAACACAAAAAATTAATGTCTATACACGCTTTCTTGAGATACCTGGAATAGAGGATGCATTAAGCCAATTATCAGAGCAAATTATCCCCAAAATTCCTGAAAAAACACCCGTTAGTGGTGCCTTTATCATTGAAATAAACACAGCAGAACTGGAACATGGTCTTAACGCTTGGTTAAAGCAAGAGTATTCGCCAGTGGACGAACGCACAATAACCAATGATGAAAGGCAATTGCGGCGAATGGATAGTTTATCGCGCCTATTATCACTGAAAACAAGCCTATCTGCTTGTGCAGCAGTAACAATTGATACCTCCGAAAAACCCCAACTTATCATTGCAATGAATGTTGGCACAAAAGACACCCAAGCCGAAATTATCATGGCAATTAAACAAAAATTGACAATCATTAATGACGTCGTTCATAAATTTTCATCAAAAATTGATTTAATCCCCGCAGACGAACTTGAAAAGCTGGCGAAGGAGCACCTGGTGGGCCCATTGTTTGCGTGCAACGGATGCGGTGTTGACCCTATAACACTCCTACAAGCAGCGACTAAATTCATGCATGCATTGTGCATTGATACAGATACGTTTACCCCAAAACAAAAAGACGCTTTTCTGCTTGATGCGCCAGTGGTTATTTTACTGCCAAAAATTGGAACTAATGGAATTAAAATTCAAAAACATTATCGGCAGGATACAGGTTGGGTGGACGAAGATATTGATTTGGCTATTGCACCCAAAAAAGTTTCTTGCATTGACAAAATACATGCGGAGCAACTGATCGTTCATTATCAAGTTAACCTATTAAAAAAAGAACCCGCTGGTACAATAGGTATTACCAAATTGTGCTGCGCAACTTGCTCTGAATTCCTACAAAACTACCCCGACTTTATAGTAAGAGGAAGCCATGGGCAGGCCTATCAGGGGGTAGTGAACATAGCAACTGAGGACACAGCAGCTTGCTCCGGCATAAGACGTGCTCCAACTTTTCCAGATCGAAGCCCCGCTAAAACGCCATGGAAGAATACATATTCAGGCTCATCTTCCACGAATCAACATACTGGAAGTCCTCATAATAGCGAACCGACTGAACATAAAAAATCAGATACACACTTACCAACTCCACCGCAAGAAGATGGCCATAAACAAGAATCGTTCTCTGGGCAGAAGCTTGCTTATCACCACAGCCTCAGACCGGCGGGTCAGTTACCAGGTGGAAATAGCAGCTCATCTATCTCCAGCAGCAATTTATTTGGTAAAAGTGGTAGTAAACTTGACAAGAATCCTGTGCAAAAGCGGTTGTTTGAAATTGAAGAAAAGCCAATAAGCCATAGTAACGCCAACAGATGAATACTATGATCCACAGCGCTTGGTGTTAATGAGTAATTTTACTGTTTCTGTAAATAGCGCCAACTTATAACGCCTTCATAAATAATTCGTTTCTCAACCTGCCTACATTCAGATGTTGTTTCAGGTTTTGCCATACGCAACTGTAAAATGACATGTGTTGCGGTTGCAACACTGATTAACCAATGATGACTGCCAACAGGTAGTTTATCGCGTAAAATTTGCAGGCAGGGATGTTCGCCTAAATCATCGACCAAATAGTGATACTGACGCTGACCTACCATCTTTACACAACCATCATCGCGCAATAACTGTTTGATAATTTCATTTTGACTTGATTTTCGCACCAAACACGGGGCTACAGCCGCTTGTTTGCTGAAGCCAATTTCAAGTGCTGCCGCTTCAAGTTGATAAAATTCCTGGTGGTTGATGGCGACGTGACTGCTTGCTTTTGCGTATAACAATACGGCCTGCATCAGCGACAATACCGCGATAGCCAACACAGCGACCATAATAATCGTCGTTAATAAGACCGCCCCCGCAGCCCTTCTCTTGCTAATCACAACGTGCGCACCATTGTTTCTACCTGCATCAACTTTCCATGATCCAGGCCTAAGTCAATCTGCAATAACGTGCGGTTGTTCTGCTGTTTTACCTGTACGGCCATAGTGTGTACATCAGCCGTCAGTTCATCACTGTGTTGCCGCTGGTAAAATAGGCTGCTTTTTCCCTGCTGAAAAGCGTGAATGTAATAGCGTTCTTCTATCCACTCACCAACATATATCTGCCTTTGATAGATGAATGACAAAGGCTGTGTAAGCGTAATGATTTGACCGTCATCCGTATGTTTTACTTTACTCACCGTATGCACTTCAGCATGAAAACAATCAGCAATTAATAGCGGGCGATCACGATTCACAACATGAAGATCTGTTACCAATAACTGAGTGGGATTCAATTGCATAAGCACTTCCTCGAAATACTCGTTCATACGGTTAACGGTGAGAGAAGAATGCTTGTCTTCTGTGACTGAAAAGGCTGGAATATTTTCATGATGATTACGATTATCGACGGTGATTAGATGATTAATGCCAGAACAAGGTGTAAATCCCGCGCGTCGTATACTGTCACGGACTAGATCAGTCACAAGCTGTAATTCAAAGGCTTGTTCAATAGCTGTTCGCCGATGCTGATAGTGTTGTTTTGCACGTACATATTGGTTCACTAAGGCCGACATAATCAGACTTGATAACAACAAACTGATTAACACTTCTGGCAAGCCAATTCCCTGCTGCCGGTTCATCAGGCCACCAGTATTTGGCGTTGCAACATACAGCAATCATTGCTCTGTATAGACAGTGAATTCCAGGTAATTTGCAAATTCAGATTGTGATTCAGATAAGCTTGCTGAAGATGAAAGCGCTCATCTGCCATGATAGCTGCATGCCCTGCCACAACACGTTCAGACACGTTATCAAGCAGTTCCAAAGCCTGCATACGCAGATGCACTTGATTAAAGAGTTGACTGGTTTGCCATTGTTGTTTTAACAAAGCCATAGAAGTGCCGGTCACTAATAATAGCGATACCAGTACCTCGGTTAGTGAAAACCCGCGATAGCTGTTCATTTCCTTTCCTGAAGTTGGACGACGGCATAAGACTACCGTTTATTGGTCAGCGGGCGCAAGTGGTATCGGCTTCCCATACAAACATTCCTTTTTACCCCAGCGTTCGGTAAGATTAACTACTACGTTGCACTAGGAGACATGATGTCCTGTGACTATCGCCTGCTTCCCCACCCGGGTATCCAAACCCTGGCACCCTACATCCCGGGAAAATCGTCTGAAGAATTAGCGCGTGAGCAAGGCCTGACTGACATTATCAAGATGGCTAGTAATGAAAATCCTCTGGGATGCAGTCCACGCGTTTTAGAAGCGTTAGAGAAACTCACCGCCCATCAGTTGGCAACATACCCTGTAGCAGCCATTCATCCTCTGCGCGCCAAGATAGCTCAGAAAATCGGAGTCGACACCGAGATGATTATGTTAAGCAACGGCTCTGATCTGTTGTTTACCTTATGTCTCATCTGTTTTGCCTTGCATCATGACAAGCACGCGCTCGTTCATGATTACAACTTCATTTCCTTCAATATTCAAGCTAAAACGCTTGGCATCCCACTACGCAGCGTGGCAATGCACCCAGATTGGTCGGTGGATATCGATGCCTTGATTGCGGCATGCCATGAGCAAACAGCGATACTTTTTTTATCCAACCCCAACAATCCGGTTGGCAAGCTTATTGAATATGATAGCCTCGAACGTCTATTACAAACTATCCCTGCATCAACGATCGTCTTGCTTGATGAGGCTTATCACGAATACATTGATAAGGCTGCCCGGAAAAATACCATAGCCTTACTCAAACACCACCCCAACCTCATTATCACCCGCACCTTTTCTAAAGCGTATGGTTTAGCGGGACTGCGTTTGGGTTATGCCATTGCCAGTATAGAAATTACCAGTCTGCTGCATCGGGTCTTATTGCCGTTTACTGTCAACCAGGCGACCCTCGCGGCCGGGATGGCCGCACTGGATGATGAGGCATTTATCCAGGAAACACTGCGTGTTAATGCCCAAGGACTAATCCAAATGACCGAGGGTATAAACAATTTGGGATTAACCCTTCTGCCGACGGAAGGCAATTTTGTCACAATTAATTGCTACCAAGATGCAAGCGCTCTCTACCAGGCGTTGCTGCGGCATGGCATAATCGTGCGCCCCCTGCATCCCTACGGGTTAAATAATTATATACGCGTATCCATTGGTACCAAGCAGCAAAACACTCGCTTTCTTGATGCCATGGCTATTTGCATGAACGATAAAATAAAGGAAGTGCATCATGAAAAGTGATTTAAGCAGTAAACGTTGTGAGTCTTGTGAAGGAATTGGTGCGGCATTGACCGCGGAGCAGATAACAAATTTAATGCCGCAATTAGTCGAAGGCTGGCATGTATCCGCGGATCACAGCGAAATACGCAAGTCGTTTTCATTTAAAGATTTCTACCAAACCATGGCCTTTGTGAATGCAATCGCCTGGATAGCCAATCTTGAAAACCATCATCCAGATCTGGAAGTAGGCTACAACTACTGCCATATACGCTTCTCAACCCACGCACTGAAAGGCTTGTCGCATAATGATTTTATCTGTGCTGCTAAAGTGGATACGTTATTGGCTGATTAATATGAGTGAGATTTAGTCACGAGTAGCCCGTGTTAGCACCGCATAATACGGCACTACCTATTCAGGGCTATACCGTTAACGATTTCGCATTGTTGGTAATTCATGTTTTGTTTCCTCACTGGATTCGGCACTGATCTTGTTACTCTGTTCGCGAAGCTGATTAAACTCCCTTTTTAATTTTTGCATCTCTTTATTCAGATTTTTATTTGGCGGTTCAGTTTGCTTTTGTTCTGCAAATTTATCACTAACCTGCTGTGCAAGTTGTGCAATTTCATTTGTGAACTCAGGGTATCTTTTGCTGGTAATATCACTGTGTAATAACTCAACCAAAGCACTCGGCGTTTTGGCTTGTTCAATTGCAAGCAATAGCTCATTGGCCTTGTTGATTATACTAGCATCAGCGGAGCCATTTAACAGCTCATCTGCATGGCTATCCTGTAAATCCGCCAACGATGTAAATGCTGTTGAATAAACGAGTCCATTCGACGGCTCATCTTTATCCTCAAGTAATTCACGTGTATTTTCCAATGATGCAAACGCTGTTGAATGAACAAGCTCATGTGGCGATGAAAGCCATTGAATATCTTGGAACGCTTTGCAGTCGGCGAGCAAATAGTCAAATTTATTAAGAATTTTTTCAGCTGGTGCAAGTTTGCCATTGGAATCAATTTGAACCACTTTAAAATCTGAAACCATTTCTTGTTCCATAGCCGTCTGCATTTCTATAATGTTTTCCTGGCTATCCTCGTACCATGTAAACTCCAATGGCTCATTACCATATTTTTTATCTAATTCCTTAGCAAGAAAAAAAAATTGAGTCACCTTCCCCTCTGCTACCAGACTTTTTTTAGAAAGATTAATTTTGCGACCATCAATCTCTCCAGTATAAAAGTTACCGTTTTCTTTGAAATTTTCCGCCGCAATCACCTCTGCAACTTGGCTAAATTGTGCTGACTTGTATGATTGTATCTCGGCGCCTATGGCCACTAATTCTCTGTTTAAATTATTAAGTTTTGTTCCCAGCTCAGAAAAATTCTCAAGTTTTTGATCCAAACCAGGATCATCTTTTTCAGCCTTCTGAAGCTCATGCCTTGCCCAATTCAACATATCGTTATCGTCTGCAACTTCCGCCATTAACTGCCAGTGTTTTATACAAATCTGTTCATAGTGTTTTAGGCTCTTTTCATAATATTGCCCAATAGCAAATGACGTGTGATCGTGAGGGTTATAAAATTGATCGTGAGAACTACAAAATAAAATGGTTTTTTTAGGAAATAATTTATTCAATTCATCCATAGCACTTTGCATCGGAATACAAGAACGGTCTGTACATGAAGCCGATTTTGTATAAATCGTATTTACTTCTCGTTGTGAAAAAATAATCACAGGATCCTTATCCGCTAAATCCTTGATGAGCACTGTATTTAATTTTCCACCGAGTTCTAAACTCCCATCATAGTCAACTAATGCTACTTTTTTTACCATGATTGCGAAACCTGCATATTAAGTTGCTCTCATTTATTAGTATAACCTACAATAATTAACGTCATATTACGTGGCTTATCCGTTGTACAACGAAAGCTGATTTGCACTAACAAATAATAGAGAAAAATTAAACATTTTGTGGTAAAATATTATTATTTACGCATTATTGAAACCACCATGCCTTTCAAACACATACTTTTAGCCCTGTCGGTCGTTGTGATTTGGGGTATCAATTTTATTTTTGTCAAATTAAGTCTGGATGAATTCTCGCCATTCTTTCTTTGTGCATTACGATTTTTGTTAGCCAGTGTTCCCGCTATTTTTTTTATCAAACCACCCGCCGTATCCTTTAGAATTGTCGCTTTATATGGGCTAGTCATGTTTGCACTGCAGTTCTCATTTCTTTTTATGGGAATGCATGTCGGTATGACACCAGGTATGACATCTTTAATTATGCAGATACAGGTTTTTTTCAGTATGTTTTTAGCAGCCTTTGTCTTAGGTGAGAAACCTACTGGCCCACAAGTAATTGGCTCACTTATATCATTTAGCGGCATAGGCTTAGTCGCATTTCATCTGGATGCAACTATACCGCTCCTGGGCTTTATCTGTATTCTGCTTGCTGCAGCCACCTGGGGTGTCGGTAACTTGATTACCAAAAAAATTCATAACGTCAGCATGATTTCACTGGTAATCTGGGGCTGTTTTGTCGCATCAATCCCCATGTTAATACTTGCTTTTATTTTTGAAGGGCCGGCAAGTCTGGTTTACAGCTATCATCATGTAAGCTGGACAGGCGTAATATCGGTGCTTTATATTGTTTGTCTGTCTACTTGGTTTGGCTATGGTACCTGGAACTGGTTGCTTAGTCGTTACCCCGTTGGGGCGATTATACCATTCACTTTATTAATTCCCGTTGTAGGAATTCTAAGCTCAGTGGTGATATTAAATGAGCCATTCCAATTGTGGAAATTAGTCTCTGGCTTATTAGTGATTAGCGGGCTTTATATCAATTTTCTCGGTTCACGATTGTTTGGACGAGAACAGGCGCCGGAAGCTTGTTAAAGATATCTTGTGGTAGGCATTCCTGGATTATGAGTAGTATATTTACAGTTTTCCACGATTTTTGACAGAAATGGACGCTTTTCATTATGGTTACTTGCAAGAACGGCCATAATCATGTGTTATACTGAATATACAATTAAGGTTAATACAATACTATGAAATTACTATTTGATTTCTTCCCCATCCTGCTTTTTTTTATCTGCTATAAATTATTTGGCATATACAACGCCACGGCGGTTGCTATGGTTGCATCCGTGGTTCAAGTTTTATCTTATCGTTTCCAATACCAGCGTTATGAAAAAATGCATTTAATTAGCCTGGCGATCATCGTAGTTCTAGGTGGTGCTACCTTGTTTTTCCATAATCCCTGGTTTATCAAATGGAAGCCAACCGGTATTTACTGGCTATCTTCGGTAGTTTTTATCACCTCGACCTATATTGGCAAAAAACCGTTGATTCAAAAAATGATGGACGGCAATATTATATTGCCAGAAAAAATATGGCGTCGTTTAAATTTGGCATGGGGAATGTTCTTTATTGTCATGGGCACATTAAATCTTTATGTGGCCTATAATTTTTCAACTGATTTTTGGGTTAACTTTAAATTATTTGGCGGAGCGGGTTTCACTTTGCTCTTTATTTTTATTCAAGCTATTTATTTAACCAGACACATAGTGGATAAAGAACTGAGGCAACAACCGTCTGGAGATTCACGCTGACTTACAACGCGTCACAACATTAATAAGGAGCAAAAATGCGATTGCTACTGATTGAAGACGATGAGTTGTTAGGGGATGCAGTAAAAACAGGCCTCACACAATTTGGTTATATTGTTGAATGGTTGAAAGACGGTGAAACCGCCCGTCAGGTGCTCAAATCAGAGTCCTTCGAGCTAATTATCCTTGATTTAGGATTACCAAAACTATCTGGCATTGCTCTTTTACAAACCATTCGGCATGAAGGAAATACCACACCGGTGATCATACTCACCGCACGTGAATCAGTGGAAAGCCGAATCAAAGGTCTGGATAGCGGCGCTGATGACTATATTATCAAACCTTTTGACTTAAATGAGTTAAGCGCGAGAGTACGTGCCTTGGTTAGGCGCTCACAGGGACGCGCTGACACAGTATTGCAATATCGCAACGTTACATTAGACCCCGCAGCACATTCAGTGATGGTTGATGACGTGGTCGTCAATGTTCCCAGACGTGAATTTGCATTGTTGCAAAAACTTCTGGAAAACAGTGGGCATGTATTATCGCGCGAGCAATTGATGCAAAGTATCTATGGCTGGGATGAAGATGTGGACAGTAATGCATTAGAAGTCCATATTCATAATTTGCGCAAAAAACTCAATGCGAATTATATACGTACCATACGTGGTGTAGGGTATATGGCTGAAAAAAATGAAGGGATTTAATATACCCAAGAAACCTGTTTTTATATAGTTCCTACCCTTATTTTTTATTAAACAGGCTACGTGTACTGTGAAATCATCAATACGAAAATTTTTATTAATCAATCTATTACTGGCGATCACTATTACCACGTCACTGACGGCTATTGGTAATTATTATCTTGATCAAAAAGATATCCAGGAGCATCTGGATACCCTGATGGCGGTCTCTGCACTCTCTTATCAAGCGCTTTTGGGCGATGATTTGCACCAACGACCTCTTTTTAAAATCCAGGATACGCTTGAAACAATTCCCAAAAAATTAGAATCTTATTACCAGCATCATCTGATGAGCAATGATCCAACGCATGAGCACTTCCTGGATAAATTCAACTTTCAAATTTGGACCGATGGTGGCAAGCTATTATTGCATTCATCAAGTGCTCCCAAAACACCACTCACTGGTGATATTGATGGGTTTAGCGACAAAGTAATTGATAAACAAGAATGGCGCGTATTTACGACTTACAATGAAAAAGCAGGAATACGTACCGTGTTGGCTGAGCGCTATGACACCCGCAACGAATTAGGGAAACGCATTGCACAAGATGATCTGTACATTATGCTGCTTACCTTCCCCCTGTCTGGTCTACTCATTTGGATCATCATTGGCCGAGGTCTTGATAGTCTTGAGCGTGTGGCGCAGGAAGTGGCCAACAGAGCGCCAAGCCATTTGGAACCGGTTAATCTTCGAGTGGTACCTGAGGAAATAAAACCCGTTATTGATGAATTGAATAAGCTGTTTTTTCGCTTAAAAGAAGGCTTTGAACGCGAGAAACGCTTCGCGGCCGACGCCGCACACGAGTTGCGAACACCGCTAGCCGCGCTTAAAGCGCAAGCACAAGTCGCGTTAAACACTGACGACATTCATGAAAAAAATATCGCATTACACAAACTAATTGCCAGCGTGAATCGCAGCACCCATATTGTGCAGCAGCTGCTCACGATCAGTAAACTCGTGCCGGAAGCCGCAAACATAAATGATTTGGAAAAGGTAAACCTGGCTATAATAACGCGGGAAATATTGGCCATGCTGGCTCCAGCCGCGGTCGAAAAACAAATTGAACTTGAGTTTGAAGCAGATAAAAAAACGCCAACTTTTGCAGGAAACCCTACAGCTATTGGCATTTTAATTCGCAATCTGGTGGATAACGCCATCCGCTATTGCAAAGAAAATGGACAAGTTATCGTGCGCACCTATCCTCAGAAAAATGAAGTGGTTCTTGAAGTTCGTGACACAGGTCCAGGCATTCCGGTGGAATTGCAATCACGGGTGTTTGAGCGCTTTTTCCGTGTCCTGGGCAACAAAAGCCCGGGGAGCGGCCTGGGTCTTGCTATTGTTCAGCAAATTTGTGCCTTGCATAATGGCCGCGTTACACTTGAATCGCCAACTGAAGGCACTGGTTTAATTGTTAAAGTTTATTTCCCAATCAATCATCATAGGGGTTAAGGGAGCAATGGAACAGTTATGGGAAGCTTCCCATAACTGTTCTTATGGATAGCTAATGATTATGTGAAGTATCCTGTCGCTGGGCGGCCGTGGCGTCCTGCTTGGCAGACGTTTACCATACTTATGCCCTGAACTTACTTCCCATAACGCGGCTGCCTTTTAGGGTAACTAGAAGGAGCCATCACATGTTAAAAAGATATTTCAAATCCTTACCAACAATTGAACGCTATCGAGAAGAATTTATAGATCTGCCTTTGGACGATTTTATTATTTGGTTGGAAAGCGGTGGTTATAGTCGAGCGAGTATTCGTCGTCATATCCGAGAAGTCGTTCACTTTGTGTCTTGGGCCAAGATAACAGAACCCACCATCCACACATTAGATCGTAGTGCCTTGACACAATTTCATAATTATCTCGCCAACCAACAATCGCTATGCCCTCTCAAAGGTGGTTATCAACATGTACGTCAAAGCACTCGTATATTCGTAAGGTTCCTCGAGTCGACCGGTATTGTGTGTGCGACGGAGCCGTGTGACACACCACCATCCTCAATCGTAATTTTATGGGGCGAATTTAGCGAATGGATGCAGTCACAGCGAGGAACCATGGAAAGTACGCTCACCAACTATCGTCTGCCTATTATTGCGTTGCTGGAAGCTTTGGGCTCAAGCCCAGGTTCATTTACTGCCAAAGGGTTGCGAAATTTTCTGCTTCAGCAGGCAAAGCATTCCAGTGTGACGAAAGCTAAAAATATTGCCACAGCTGTGCGGATGTTTCTGCGTTTTTTGATTGCTAGAGGCGATTGTGGCATTGGGTTAGATCAGGCTATTCCAACCGTTGCTCGATGGCGACTTGCTTCAATACCGAAGTATCTTCCTGCAGAAGAAGTTGAATGTTTAATCAACTCATGTGATCAAGCATCAACACTTGGAGCACGAGATCGAGCCATTCTTTTACTGATCGCGCGACTTGGACTTCGAGCCAGCGATATTAGCGGGTTAAGATTTAGCGATTTAAACTGGCATAGTGGAACGCTTGTTGTGTCAGGTAAGAACCGTCGAGAGACTCGGTTGCCATTACCACAGGATGTTGGCGATGCGATCCTGCATTATGTAAAACACAGGCGACCCCACATATCTAGTGATCGTGTCTTTATTACTACCACTGCACCACTCGTTCCGATTTCTCGTGTAGTCGTTGGCCGTGCAGTTCGCCGCGCTTTGCGCCGTACTGACATTGCTTCTCCGTCACAAGGTGCCCATTTACTGCGGCATTCTGCAGCAACGAGCCTGTTACGCGATGGAGTATCACTACCTTCGATCAGTGCGTTACTTCGTCATGCCTCCATTGATACTACTCGCGTGTACGCCAAGGTAGATGTGGGGTTGCTAAATGAAATTACAATGTCTTGGCCAGAGGTGTCATCATGCTAACCGATTGCTTGAATAAGTATCTTTCTGTCCGCCGAGCCGTGGGCTTTAAACTTGAAACTACTGAGGTATATTTGCGAAGTTTTACGAATTTCGCCACAAATAGAGGTGATGTGCTTATTGTTAGTCAGACGGCCATTGATTGGGCGACTCAAGCCTGCTCAGATGACTCGCGTGCACGCCGACTTGATGAAGTGATTCGGTTTGCTCTCTTTACACGCGCGGATGACAATCGTCATGAAATTCCTCTCGATCACATCTTCTGTCGTCAGCGAAAACGTCGAACACCCTATCTTTTCACAGATAACGAAATCACGCGAATACTCTGCGAAGCAAACAACCTTGGTCCTATCGACTCGTTGCGACCACACACATATCGTACAATTTTTGGATTACTCGCCTCTACAGGGTTAAGAATTTCTGAAGTATTGAATCTACGCTTCCAAGACATTACACCAGATGGGTTAGCCATTTGTCAGAGCAAATTCAAAAAGAATCGCCTTGTGCCTCTTCATGCCACTACGATGGCCGCCCTCAATTGCTATTTGGAACATCGACGACAATTTATGAACAGCGATTTACATATTTTTATTTCCCACCGAGGTGGTAAAAAGCTTGGGTATGACATCGTGGCAAGCACTTTTCAAGAAGTACTTGTGGCAGCAGGTATCACTGCTCAACCAGAACAATCACGGCCAAGATTACACGACTTCAGACATCGCTTTGCGGTCAAGTCGCTCATGTCTTGCCCAGATTCCAGGGATCAAGTTACGCGCCATATGTTGGCACTAAGTACATACTTGGGCCATGCACGAATGGAGAGCACTTATTGGTATCTCGAAAGTACTCCTGCGTTGATGATGGATATCGTTAACTCATGTGAATTTTTTCTGAAAGGAGAGGAAGCATGACTTTAATTGCATCACATATCACTACCTTTTTACGGGAACGGCTACCCCTGCAGCGTGGAGCAAGTCACCATACCTGTGAGAGTTATGCCTATACTTTTCAATTGCTCTTTGAATTTGCAAGTACACGTTTCAAAGTAACCCCCTCAAAATTGAATCTCGAGCAAATCGATGCACCATTGGTGATGGATTTTTTAACACATATCGAGTCGTCACGAGGTAATGGGGCTCGCACACGTAATGCCCGGCTCGCCGCCATCAAGTCTTTCATGCGATTTGTGGAGCATCGAGTGCCATCTGTGTTGGAACAAAGCCTGCGCGTTCTTGCGATTCCATCAAAAAAAACGGATATACCGTTGATTCACAGTTTGTCCATGACTGAAATGCAAGCGATCCTCAATGCTCCAGATGTTCGAACCCGCGCTGGTATAAGGGATCGAGCTATGCTGCATTTAGGTTTTGCAGCAGGGCTTCGAGTATCAGAATTGGTTGGCCTGCTATTGAGCGCTGTTACGCTACAGCCTGTGCCAGCGATTCGTATAATGGGCAAGGGAAGAAAAGAGCGAAGCTTACCTTTGTTGAAACAAACTGCAACCGATCTACGCTCTTGGCTGGCAGTTAGAGGGGAGATAGTAACGCCGGAGTTATTCGTAAATGCTCGCGGCGAGCCGATGACCCGCAAAGGCTTCACATATCTGCTTAACAAATACGCCAACATTGCTATGGAACACTGTGTGTCATTAAAGGAAAAACATGTATCCCCACATGTGCTGCGTCACACCTGTGCAATGATGCTCTATCAAGCAACTGGTGATTTGCGCAAAGTATCGTTGTGGTTAGGCCATGCGCAGATGCAAACCACCGAGGTTTATCTGCGGGCGGATCCTATGGAGAAGATCGAAGCCATCGAGAAGGTCATACCGCCATCTCTCAAACGCGGGCGATTCAATGCGCCTGACAAGCTGATAGCGGTATTGCAGGGAGTAATATTAATCTGAGGATTGCTACTAAACAGGGACGTTATCACCAATGTTTAGGTAAACAATTTTTCTTAATTTTGAATCCGCGTTATGGGAAGTAGGAGCAATGGTAAGAGCTTGTCTGTAGGTCATCATGAATATCCAACTTCACATAATCATTAGCTATCCATAAGAACAGTTATGGGAAGCTTCCCATAACTGTTCCATTGCTCCCCGAACCCCTCATACTGCCACTTAACGCGCACCAGACAATATTTGCAACGCTTGACGAATCAATTGCTCACACGTCTTTTTACCATCATCAATCTTGCTCACCGCTTTGCTGGCTTCTTGCGGCTTATAACCTAAAGCCTCCAAAGCGCGGATTGCCTCGTCTTGCTCGCGCACAATAACGGTGTGTTTCTCCTGTAATCGTGCAGCATGAGGCAATTGCTGTAAACCGTCCTTCATTTCAACGACCAATCGTTCGGCCGTTTTTTTACCAATTCCGGGCAGTTTAGTCAGTAACAGCGTATTTTGCTGATTAATGCATTGGATAAACTCATCTGGACTGATACTTGAAAGAATCGCGATAGCCAACTTGGGGCCGACGCCATTGACCTTGATCAAAGCCCTAAATAAAGCACGCTCCTGTTTATCAAGAAAACCATACAGCAACAGCGCATCTTCACGCACTACCGTATGGATATGCAGGCCAACTGAATCATGCAGCGCTTCCAACTGAAAAAACGTCTGCAAAGACGTTTCCACATCGTAACCAACACCATTCACATCAATTACCAATTTACCAGGTTGGTGCTTGTCTACAACCCGTCCATTTAACCAGCCAATCATCGTATGCGTCTCCTTTGAGCCCGTGGTCGTAATGCGGTCAGCCCATTGCGTCTATGACTATGACAGATAGCAATGGCAAGGGCATCTGCTGCATCACTTTGTGGTGTGCCAGTTAACATTAACAAACTCGTCACCATATGTTTCACCTGCTCTTTCTCAGCGGCGCCGTAGCCGACCAGCGATTGTTTGATTTCCCGTGGCGAATATTCGGATACGTTGATCCGATGCGATGCACAGGCCACCATAGCAACCCCGCGTGCATGCCCTAATTTTAATGCGGAACTGGGATTGTTATGCATAAACACTTGCTCAATCGCCACTTCGTTTGGCGTATATTTCTCCATTAACTGGCATATGCCATTAAATATCTGCAACAGTTTTTGGCTAAGCTCATCCCCCGATGTACGAATGCAACCACTATCAAGATAATGCAATTTACGCTGGTCATCTTCCTTGATAAGGCCATAGCCCGTTATGCGTGAGCCTGGATCAATCCCTAAAATAATAGTCATCAATCGACTGATTCGGTCATGGATTCCGGGTATTGGGCATTGCTGTGCACTTCCTGCACGTCATCTAAATCTTCTAACATATCGATTAATTTCTCCAGCATTTCGGCATTTTCATCGTCCATAGGCACCATCGTCTGCGCACACATCGTTAAATGGGAATGCTCAACTTCAAAATCGGCGTTTTGTAATGCGGATAACACCTGGTGATACATGTCTGAAGCCGTGATGATCTCAAGTTGTCCCTCGTCTTGAAGCACGTCATCAGCACCGGCTTCAATAGCAATTTCCATCGCCTTATCTTCTTGTTCCGTTGCAACCAGCAGTATTTCACCCTGTTTGGTAAAAAGATAGGCTACCGAGCCATCCGTTCCTAAATTACCGCCATGCTTGGTGAATGCATGCCTGACTTCTGAAACCGTGCGATTTTTATTATCTGAAAGACAATCAACCAAGACCGCTACGCCACCAGGTCCATAGCCTTCATAACGCATCTCCATCATGTTTGCACCATCCAGGCCACCTACACCACGTTTGATCGCATTATCAATAGTGTCGCGTTTCATATTGGCTTTAAGCGCTTTGGTAATTGCGTCGCGCAATCTGGAATTTGAGGTTTCGTCTCCCCCGCCCATGCGTGCTGCCACTGAAATCTCTCGAATTAGTTTGGTGAAAATTTTACCGCGTCGCGAATCTTGCACGCCTTTTCTAAAACGAATATTAGCCCACTTACTATGACCCGCCATGAAAACACCTCGTTAAAAACTTTAAAGATGAAATTATCCTAGAAAAACCAAATGAATTCTATGGCGATGGCCTTGTTTACTCGACTTCTTTGATTATTTCAGGCTATGCTTTCTTGCAAGCATAGAGGGAGCCGTTGCATCAACAAACAAGGAGAGATGCTGTGTATTTATCAGGATTTGGAAACTACCATCAAAGTGAAGCCATCGTCGGCGCCCTACCTGAGCAACAAAACTCGCCGCAGCAATGCAATTTAGGTCTTTATGCTGAGCAATTAAGCGGTAGCGCCTTCACCAGTGCCCGTCATAAAAACCTGCATAGCTGGCTCTATCGTATCTTACCCTCTGTTGTCCATCAGGAATATACACACTACCCACACACTATTAACGATAATTTTGCCACAAGCCAGTCACCTAATGCCTCGCGTTGGTCGCCCCTACCCGAGCTGCATATTAAACAGGATTTTATCGACGGTCTGTTTCACCTCGCAGGCAATCACTCACTCAATACTTATCTATATCAGTGTAACCAGTCGATGACGACCCGGTTTTTTAGTAATAATGATGGTGAATTGTTACTTGTCCCCTCTCTGGGTAAAATCCGCCTGCATACTGAATTTGGTCTGCTGGAAATTGCTCCGGGGATGATTGCCGTTATTCCGCGTGGCGTGTATTTTAAAGTTGAATTACTTGATCTTGTTGCTGGCGGATATCTATGCGAAAACAGTGGCTCTCCGTTAACCTTGCCGCAGCTTGGGCTGATTGGAGCCAATGGCTTGGCCAACCCGCGTCATTTTCTTTATCCGCAAGCCGCGTTTGAGGAATTGAATGACGAAATGAGTTTAATCTGTAAATATCAGCACCATTGGTGGATTGCACGCAGCAGCCACTCCCCCCTCAATGTTGTCGCCTGGCACGGTAATTATGCGCCTTATTGCTATGATTTATCCCTGTTCAATGCGATTAACACCGTAAGTTTCGATCACCCCGATCCTTCAATTTTTACCGTGTTAACTTCAGAAAGCGACACACCCGGTGTTGCGAATTTGGATTTCGTCATTTTTCCACCTCGCTGGATGGTAGCCGAACACACGTTTAGACCACCGTACTATCACCGCAATATGATGAGCGAATTCATGGGGCTTATCAAAGGCGAGTATGATGCCAAGGCGGAGGGCTTCGACATTGGCGGGGTGAGCATCCATAACTGCATGACCGGACACGGACCAGATGCTGATTCCTATTTACAGGCAAGCACGCAGAAACTCAAACCTGAGTATTATGCTGATACTTTAGCCTTTATGTTTGAAGCACGCGAACCGTGGAAAATCACCGAGAAAGCATTAAAACATAGCATACGACAAAATGACTATACGACATGTTGGCAGGGCTTGAAGCGTAATTTTTCGAAAACATATTAACTAGACAATTAACACCCGATCAGATAAAAAATTACGCCTCGTGCCCAATCAGTTACAGTTTTGGTCTTAACAGTGCATCTAATTTAACTTCACCATTACAAAGGGCTATATATTTCTCCGGGAGGCGCTGTTCAAAAAAAGGAAACATTCTTGCCCATTCTGCACGTTGACTAAAATCAAGCTCAGCAACAAGGATGGCGGGGTTATCACGCGGGGCTTCTGCCAATACTTCACCCATCGGTGTACTAATAAAACTTGACCCGTAAAAGGTAAGACCATCTTCCGTTCCAATACGATTCACCGCTATCATAAAGGTATGACTCATGATGCCTTGTGCTACCATCATTTTTTTCCACATCGGTTGGCTATCAAATCCTGGTGAAGTAGGCTCGCCCCCGATTGCAGTCGGATACACTAATATTTCCGCCCCTTTCAACCCATAAATTCGGGATAATTCTGGGAACCATTGATCATAACAAGTGGGTAAGCCAAATTTGTGGCCGGCAATAGTGTGTACTGGGTAATTAGAATCGCCCGCTTTAAAATAATAATCCTCATGGTATTTTTCACCACTGGGAATATGCTGCTTACGTGTAGAAGCAATGAGGGTTCCGTAATTGTCGAATGCTACAGCGGTGTTATAACCTTCTTTTTCGAATAGGGATGCTGTAATGCAAACATTTAATTCTTTAGCCTGCTTGCTCACGAATTGTGAGGTAGGACCTGTGTGCAAATCTTCTTTGTAGGGTGTGCCATCAACATCAGAACGCGTGCAAAAATAGGGTGATAAAGTTAACTCCTGCAAACACACCAGCTCAGCACCCTGTTTTACAGCGCTCATAATACCTTCAGCCAAATGTGCTTTATGCTCCTCGGCGTTTGGGTACCATTGTTGTTGCACAAGACCTATTTTAAGCCTCATCTTAACTCCACAATTAGTTCATAAATCATTTGGATCAAAGCATCATACCCAGTTGCGCCAACCAGCTTTCAACCCTTTGGTGATTTACACCAAAATCAGAGTGGCCGAATCGAGAGTGGCTATATATTGCAACAGTAGAACGGTTATTACCAAGAGAAAGAAACTGGACATTGATAAAATCGGGAAAATGCCAAAATTCGGAGCACTGTACATAAACGTACTGATGAGTATCATTATCTTGAGCAAGCAATTGCACTTTCGGTTGGCTTTTGATTACGTCAGTCCAAAGACTCTCGAGCCGAGACAGCGATGCGTCGTACACAGGACTCTCTTGATGATCGGCTTTCGGACAATAGTTATCGGGACAAATCAGGTAAAAATTAGGGCTAGTGGGTAACGTCAAGGATTTAAAATCAATTAAATTACCCCCCTTTTTAATTACTGCAGGTACGATAACGCTACGGAAGAGAAAAAAACCTCCCAGTAGTAATACTAGAATTACGATTAGTTTATTCATATGCCTCATGTTGTTTTGTTAAAAATAATATAATTGTATACGCCCCAATACCAGTCATCTCTTCAGGGCATGATCATCTAAAATTTAAACAGTGACAAGAACATCTCAATTAGGCATTAGCCATAAGTTACCTAATGCAATTGACCTAGCTATCGCTACTATCATACTTGCTTTAAGCATTTTTCAAGTGCATTGTTATTAGGATGCTGGCCTGAGATATATATATGAACAAAAACCATTTTACAACCATACAGCTTATAGTAGCTGTAACATTGGCCTTAATCTATTTTTCGCTGTTGATCATTGAACGACACAGGCCGCTAAGAAAACAAAAAAGCCCATTTTTAGCACGTTTAATAGTTAACATATCCTTTACAATCATGGTCTATGTGACGGCGAGCTTATTAATTAGCCCCCTGTCAAAATACACGATCAATCTGACACAGACCCATGGATTTGGCGTTTTAGCGTTGCTGCCCCTTAATGAACCATTACTTTTTGTATTCAGTTTTTTATTCATGGATGTAACATTCTATTATTGGCATCGTCTCAACCACCGATTACCCTTGTTGTGGCGTTTCCACAACGTACATCATATCGATCCTGATTTGGATGTAACAACATCCATGCGATTTCACGTCATAGAAATTGCCTATTCTAGTATTTTTAGACTCATTCAGTTAGGTTTGATCGGTATCAATCCAATTACATTTTTTTGCTATGAATTTGTCTTTCAGGCCAGTACATTTTTTCAGCACAGCAACGTAAGATTACCAATTCGATTTGAAAGAATACTGAATATAGTGTTTATTACACCTCGCATGCATGGTATTCATCACTCGAACTACCGTGATGAAACCAATCAAAATTATGGTGTCGTATTTTCTTTCTGGGATCGCTTACATCGAACAATAAAACTTAATGTACCACAGCAATCGATAAAAATTGGTGTACCTGGCTACCAAGATGCGGCGGATAATACGTGCGTAAATTTATTGCTGATGCCGTTTAAAGCCCAGCGTCTATATTGGCAAATAGACAATGAAAAACATATAAACCGCGCGGGAATTATATCAAATGGCAATATTGATGACTTATCTGAGTAACTGCATATTACATGCTACGCAGTCACATCAAGACACACGTACAACCCTCTCCAGCTCGATCGCTTAATCTTGATTTGATGGCCTCTTTGACATCACCAAGCTGATACTGCGATTGCACTCTACCAGGAAAATTATATAAAAAAAGATCCACTTTTTGTTTGGTCTCTCCGCATGGCTTGTATTCCTCAACACAAGCATCACAACAAGGACATGTTTTAGTGCTTTTCAACGCCTCCATTGCGACCTCTTCTTCTACCGTATGAGCGCATGCATTAAATTTAACGGGATTTTTGAAAATTTTATGGGTTATGGGACACATGTATGGCTCTTGCAGCGTTCTATCCAAATACTGTTCTATTTCATCATAGCCACTTAGTTTCTCAAGACCTACATCACGTTGGACAGGTGAACGAAAAAAGACGTTTTTAGTACGCGGCATAATTAATCCTTTAATTAATACGTATACGAACTGAACTAACAATAAAAATACTCTATTAATCCTGGCTGTTACTATTTCACTTGCTTGAAGCGTTAGACTTTCGAGCATCGCAGAAAAGCAAAGCCTAACAGCCAAGATAATAGAAGTGTCTACGTACCTACAGATTTCAAAATAAATCCTCTTGCGTCAAGCCGACACCTTCTAAATGAATGCGCAGTGTTTTTAGTGCTTCCACCTGGATTTGACGCACACGTTCACGAGTGAGATTAATTTCTCTACCGACTTCTTCCAATGTTGTTTTTTCAAAACCTCGCAACCCAAAACGTCTCGCAATAACTTGCTGCTGATTCTCGGTCAACTCACCTAATAAAGATTCGATATGTTCACGCAAATCTTCATCCGTTAACAACTCTGCAGGGTTACTGCTATTTTCATCAGCGATAGTATCAAGCAACGATTTATTTTCTTCATAGCCAATAGGCGTATCTACAGAGGTTACTTTGTCATTCAAACCAAGGAGTTTTCGCACATCCTCCAGCGGTTTATCAACCATTTCGGCAATTTCTTCAGCCGATGGCTCATGATCCAATTTTTGCGTCAGTTGTCTCGCCGCACGTAAATAAACATTGAGTTCTTTCACAACATGAATAGGCAAGCGGATTGTGCGGGTTTGATTCATTATCGCCCGTTCGATGGTTTGGCGAATCCACCAAGTGGCATAAGTTGAAAATCGAAAACCACGGTCTGGGTCAAATTTTTCAACAGATTTCATCAGCCCTAAATTACCCTCCTCGATTAAATCAAGAAGCGGCAAACCGCGATTAAGATATCGCCGTGAAATTTTAACGACCAGCCGTAAATTGGATTCAATCATTTTCTTACGGGCAGCAACATCGCCTTTGAGTGAAAGCTTGGAATAATGCACCTCCTCTGCTGCAGTAAGCAGTGGAGAAAACCCAATTTCGCTAAGATAAATTTGGGTGGCATCCATGGCTTTAGCCACGTGCCTGCCTCGCTGGTAGGTAGGAAACGCTACTTCGTCAGTAAAATCTGGTGCAATTTCTTCATCAACAAGAATTTTGTCATCATCAAGAACGAGAGCATCCTCATCAGACTCCAGCTCCTCATCATCAAAATTTGTCAGACTCTCTTCTAAGGCTTCTATTTTCTCTTCAGACGGTCGATCGTTTGGGCACATTGTTTCACCTATGTATATTTAGTTTAATCAACGGCTTGTTAATGAATCTGTTATCTCTATTGTTGCTATAATAGCGCGTTATCTGTCAACCTTTTTGTAAATAATTCATTGGATTAACTGGAATTCCCGCTTTTCGAATCTCAAAATGAACGCCCCAGAAACGTCTGTCGACAACACCCATTTCAGCAATTGCCTGACCTGCTGCTATTTGCTGACCTTCTCTGACCAAGTTACGTGAGTTATTTCCATAAGCTGTTAGGTATTGATTATTATGTTTAATAATAATCAAATTTCCATAACCTGCAAGTCCGCTGCCGGCATAAGCAACGATACCACCAGCAGAGGCAAGAATTTTTTCTCCCTTGTTTCCGGCAATATCAATACCTTTTTTACCGAGATTAGGCACGAAATTGGCAACCACTCGGCCTTTCGCTGGCCACAACCAACGCCCGTTAGCCTGCGAATAAAATACCTTGTGTACAGGCTGCTGTTGTCGTGCTGGCGCATGATAGGGTACGCGCGGGGATTGATAAACTGGCTTGTTTCGCTGGCTGGGCACACCCCTGACAGGCCTGATTTTTTTCGGCTGTACTCGCACTACCTGACCGACTCTTAGCGTATAGGGAGGTCGCAATCGGTTTGCTGACGCCACTTGTCGGTAATCTTGATTATAGCGAAATGCAATCGCATATAATGTTTCACCACGAACGACAACATGCCGTTGTTGCTTAGTGTTGACTGACTGCCATGCTGACTCGACAACGGGTGCCAATCCATCGCGTTGCATACAAGAAGAAAGAAATAACAGCATTACGAGTATGCAACTTCCCTTCATATAAGAATACGTCATTAGTTAGTATCTCAAAATACCCATTTCATTAAACAATAAACGATAACAAAAATTATTATCATCGACCAGCCAAGCACATCTACATAGCGGCGTAGATGAACCTGAATACGATCACCTTTATAAAACAACAGCGCAGATACCAGGAAAAAGCGCAGACCACGGCCAATAATCGACCCCACAATAAAGGGCAACAACGCCATATGCATGGCACCTGCCGTAATGGTAAAAAGCTTATAGGGCAAGGGCGTAAATCCTGCCAAAATAACAACCCAGACCCCACCTTGCTCAAACCAATGTGCCACTTGGTGATAACTGGCTGCGTAAGATGATGAAATGATATAGGGATATATCAACGCCATACCATAATAACCAATAACATAACCAAGCACGCCGCCTATTACCGAAAATAAAGTTGCGATAAACGCATAACGCCAGGATCGTGTTGGAATAGCCAAACCCATACTAATGAGCATAACGTCGGGTGGAATTGGAAAAAAAGAGGACTCCGCTAACGATACACCAGCAAGGTAATATTGAGCATGTCGATGTCCCGACCATGATATGGTTTTATTATAGAAATATGAGAATATTTTCATGAGACCCAATTGACCTCCTCCAGCCATACTGAAACTTGCTCAAACAGTCTGTAATTCGTCATATCAAGGTGCAGTGGAGTAATAGACACATACCCTTGACTAATGGCATGAAAATCCGTCCCAGGCCCTGCATCTGCTTCCAAACCTGGCGGACCAACCCAATAGATGGGCTTGCCACGCGGGTCATATTCTTTGATCATCGGCTCTGCGCTATGGCGTGTTCCCAAGCGGGTTACTTCCAGTCCCTTAATTTCAGTCAAGGGTAAGTCGGGGACATTTACATTTAAAATAGTCTGTGACGGCAAGCGGTGAGTTCCCAATTTCGTCACTAATTGTCGGGCTATAACCGCTGCCGTGCCATAATGCTGAATGTTTTCACCAACCATGGAAACAGCGATAGCAGGTAAACCAAGATGTCGTCCTTCCATAGCCGCGGCCACAGTGCCAGAATAAAGAATATCGTCGCCGAGATTAGCCCCTTCGTTTATGCCGGAAACAACTATATCCGCGACCGGATCGAAAAAACCGGTCAGCGCTAAATGCACACAGTCCGTAGGAGTCCCCTCGACACTGTAATAACCATTATCCAGCTGTTTAACCCTGAGCGGCCTCGACAACGTGAGTGAGTTGCTGGCACCACTACGATTTCTATCTGGAGCCATAACCTCTATCTTCGCAATCGCCGACAGCTCATTGACCAGAGCACATATACCGGGGGCAAAAACACCATCATCATTGCTGATTAGAATCCTCATATTAACTCTCGGGTGATTCTAACCATTTAACAACGGCCAGGCGCTCATTCAGATTTTGTCTATTTTTGTTGAACTCAACATCCAGGCCGGGTTGGTCAGTTTTTTGCTGCAACGATTGCTCCTGTTTAGCAAGTGCAATCTGTAATGCAATAATTTGTTGCCCAAACTGCTGGGGGTTCATACGCAATTGATAGGCTAATTCGTTCACCTGTGCAGCGATTGCTATGAGTTGGTCACAACGCATAGCCTTGGGTTGCTTATCGGGGCAATTTTTAATCTCTTTATGCAATGCATCGGGATGCAGTCTATAGTAACTTTCATCATGCGCCGCGCAGGCAACCACCCATAATGACATGAACATCAGGATAATATATTTCATATGCTTCCGCCTTTGTACATTATTGCAAAAATGTCGATAGTATCATCAGTCTGTATGCAAGGCCATGTTAACATTAGCAACCGCGCTATTCTGTGGACAGTACCACCTATATTGGCTATCGTAGAAGTATTTTTTAGTCTTTCTGGAAATATATGCTGGAATTCAAAACGAGCCGTGATGAACAAAGTGGCGAATGGTTTATCGAAACATCTGTTTGTGGGAAACACTTGCTAACCACACCACAACTTAATAAGGGTACTGCATTTACCCATGATGAACGGCTTGTGTTTGGATTATTGGGTAAACTACCCAATCGGGTTGAAACGCTGGATGAACAGGTAAAACGGGCCTATATCCAATATTCTGAATACACAACAAATCTGCAAAAAAATATTTATCTCAATAACCTGCATGATAAAAACCAAATACTGTTTTATAAGTTATTAAGCCGTCATATTGGTGAAATGCTTCCCATAATTTATACCCCTATTGTGGGCACTGCCGTGAAAAGTTTCAGCCGTGAGTATCGACAACCACGAGGTTTGTATATTGCTCATTCCGATCAAAATCATTTGGACGAAATTATTGGCAATCGTTCAAACCCAGACATTGACCTGATAGTCGTCACCGATGGCGAAGGTGTCCTTGGCATTGGCGACCAGGGTATCGGCGGTATGGACATCCCAGTTGCCAAATTGATGGTTTATAGTTTGTGCGGTGGTATTGACCCTACACGCACCTTGCCGGTTTTTCTTGACGTAGGTACCAATAATCAAGAGCTTTTAACAGATCCTATGTACCTCGGTTGTTGTCATCCGCGAATTGCTACAGAGAAATATGATGCCTTTATTAACAACTTTGTAGCCAGTATCCGTAAGCATTTTCCACGAGCTTTTCTGCATTGGGAAGATTTGGGGCGTAACAATGCCAGACGAATTTTAGATCAGTTCCAAGATAAATTATGTACTTTCAACGATGACATTCAGGGTACAGGGGCCGTGACGTTATCCGCCTTGCTTGCCGCCTGCGAGATAACGGGTACAAAGCTTGAAGAACAGCGCATCATTGTCTACGGAGCTGGGTCCGCAGGCACTGGGATCAGTGATCAAATTGTCGATGCGATGGTCAATTGTGGTTTAAGTCTCTCAGAAGCCTATGAGCACTTCTGGCTCATCGATCGCCAGGGATTATTAGTTGCAGGCGATCTTAATCTCACGGACGCACAAAAACCCTATGCACGTAAGCAACAAGAGATCGACAACTGGCCTGCCTTTACCAGCCACTATCCCTCATTGATGAACACCGTTCGGCAGGTTAATCCAACTATTCTAATTGGCTGTTCTGCACAGCCCGGAGCATTTAGCCAAGATATTATCGAACAAATGGCGTCCAACTGCGATCGACCCATTATTTTTCCTCTGTCTAACCCCGATGAGAAATGTGAGGCGCAACCTACAGACATCTTAACCTGGAGCAATGGCAAAGCCCTGATTGCAACGGGTACCGCATTTGCCGCCGTCGAATACCAAAATCATTTAATTGAAATAGCTCAGTGCAACAATGCCCTTGTTTTTCCCGGCATTGGTCTAGGAATATTGGCGGTGCGCGCCACCCGATTATCAAAAGCGATGATCTGGGCGGCATCACAGGCATTGTGCGATTTCGCTCCCAGCAAAAAAGACAGTTTCCTGCCTTTACTGCCTTCACTTGATGATGCTCAAGTTGTCGCCAAACATATTGCAGTCGCTGTAGCACGCAGCGCCGTCGACAGCGGCCTTGCGCAATGTAATCAAGATCAAAATCTTGAAAAATTAATTCAGACAATGTTCTGGGAGCCGCGCTATTTACCGTTTAGACGAAGTTGATGTGGACGCCGCTTTCTTTGTCGACGCTCCGATGAACTTAACAATCACCCGCTTTGAAGTTGCACTATCGGGATCCCAAGAACGTGCATAACAAAATATCATCTGCGTACTCTTAGGATAAATCTGACCTGGGATCAATGCAAAAGTAAACTGCATCTCACCGCTTGCACCAATCAGCTCACTTTTCGCTGCAATATATTTGCTGTCAGTGAGCTTCAGCGTTTTCATGTCATATTGGGTCAATTTCCATTTAAACCCAGTGCTAGGATTGGCCGCCAATCGAATAACAAATGTCGGGCTGCTGCTATCGACACTTACCGTTAATCTATCTGCAGCATTGGCCCAACATGAACACAACGCTAACAAACCAACTAATAATCCCTTCATGCCAAGCCTCCGTGAACCTATTTTTGAATTAATAAGCAGCCTGTTGGGTTGCCTTGCAACCCAACACTTACCAAGCAGTCACTACGATCGGAGAAAACACTAAGCTTTAGGCGCTGGCTTTGATTTTTTTACCACGGCTTTTGCTGGTTTGTCATGAGTAACATGCATCCCACTATCGTCACGTGCTTGACATAACTCTTCGTCGATGGTGTGAGAATGACATGCTTTACAACCTAAGCACTTATGGCAACACAACACCATACCTACGATGAACATTGCCGCAATACCGAAACCGTTGAGGGTTACTACCGTTAAAAAAGTAGCAAGCCCTAGGAAAAAAACCCCCACCAATTCATAACGCAATGCCCACCAACATCCACTACTCTTACAATCTTTAGCATTTTTCATAACATCCTCCATGAATAAATTACGAGACATACCTTGTCTAATTCTAGACTATTATTGCACAATTTGGTAACTAGACTACTCTACAATGTTAAACATAAATAAACAATTATTCTGTGCGGTTATCTTGTTCGCGGTGACTAAAAGTTGCCTGAAAATACATATTGCCGCATAATCTGGCAATTTATAATCACGTAAAGGTAATCCATGTCCAGAAGTGTCATTTGTATTAAGTTAAATCAAGAAGCAGAAGGTTTAACTGCACCCCCATTCCCCGGCGCGCTCGGCGAGAGAATTTTTAATCAGGTATCCAAGCAAGGATGGAAAATGTGGCTAGACCATCAAACGATGCTAATCAATGAATACCGTCTAAGCCTACTTGATCCAAAAGCCCGTGAGTTTTTACGTACGGAAATGGAAAAATACTTTTTTGGCGAAGGCTCTGAGAAACCATCAGGCTTTACATCGAAAGAATAAATATTTTTCACCTTCACCCTTGACTCAAATCCGTTCTCGGAGTTTAATACCAACCCTTGGGGCCAGATAGCTCAGTCGGTAGAGCAGAGGATTGAAAATCCTCGTGTCGGCGGTTCGATTCCGTCTCTGGCCACCATGTATATTAATAGGCTACGTGGTTTCCTCCAATTCAATAAAATTTTCTCAAATCAATTTGAAGAGCCAAAGCCGAAATCTTTGGTAGGTCTCAAGCGTCACTTTATTAAAGCGACATGTTTTTGGGTTAAATCAGTTCTCTGCTTTCTTGCACAAAAAAAACCGAACTATTTTAACTTAATGACTGTTATTTAATTATTTATTTGATATGATTATAGGCCGCGCACTACAAATATTCATCCCACCTCTCTTGTGGATATTTTTTTGAACTACCTACAAATATCTGTTGACAATTAATAATAAAAAACGAGAGACTCAATGAAACAAAGGTATTCAGGAACTCTTTCATCTAATCTTCCCGTGATTTTTATCCACAATTTCTGTGGATAACTCTGTGAATACAATATGATAAGTCTTAAATAATAACTCTATTGATGGGTTGCTTATACATTCTCCAAAGCATTAATTAAATCATCTTTGTGCTTGTGATATAGTGCAGCACTTTAATTAAATTTATCCTTCATCAGGCAGGCGTCATTCAATCATTCCTTTTATTATTTATGCTTGTTCAATAAGCAAGCGGCGCCTGCCAGGATTGGACTTGACCACAATTTTTACACTAGAATCAATATTTCAAATTGTAGTTAACTTGATTTTTCACGACAGAATAGATATAGAGACTTAATTTCATTATAACGGGGGCTTGATATGAACGATGCTACTTTTCTTTCAGCTACATTCGGTCTGGCATCAGGAATGTACGTCATTTGTACCTTGCTTGAGAACGCCAAAGAAGACCCAAGATTGATATTACAGGTATTGTACCCTTTATGTGCTGGATTGACCGCGCTGTCTAGTTATTTACACAGTCCTTGTGGCCCCGCTCAAAATCGTGGTAATTTTTGCACTTTTATTAGTGAAAGCCTTGAAGACGATCAACTACAATTAATTCCCACCTCATCTATACAAGCAAGGGTGTAGAAATTTTTGCAATACAGTTCGTGCAAATCTATTTATCCCATATTAATTAACCAAATGACATGGCTCTAATCTGGCAACGTTTCTATTTTCTAACTCAGTAGATATGTTGACGCATCGCCATGATCTTTAATTTATATTGCTGTGACATTAGCACTTCACTATTATTTGCGCTTATCTTTTTCCTTCTCACTGCTCCCAAAAACCACCACTTGATCTTTGCCATTATTTTTAGCTAAATACATGGCCTCATCAGCAGCGCGTATAATGCTGACCATGTTAGCACCTTGCCTTGGTGCCTCGGCTACCCCAACTGATATGGTGATTGGCGGCAACTGTTGCTCACGAAACTGAAGTTGATGTGCCTTGATTTCCTCACGAAGGCTTTCAAGTCTTGGAAAGATCGTATTAATATCTGAATGAACTGAAACCAATATAAATTCTTCTCCACCAAAGCGAGCGGCAATATCACTCCCTCGAAAATGCTCATTCAACACTTGTCCAATATATCTCAAAACTTCATCCCCTGCTTCATGCCCATATACATCATTAAATTGTTTGAAATAATCGATATCTATCATACTAACGCAAAGCGATTGTTTTTCTCGGTGAACTCGCAGTAATTCACGTGGCAATATTTCATCAAGAAAGCGGCGATTATATAAATGAGTTAATGTATCGTGCAAAGACTGTTCGTTTAAGAGCTCGTGCAAATATATATTGGATAAGGATAATTTAATAACTTCATTTAAGGTGATAGCAAGTTGTTGCTGGGTACGCGTAATAGCTGTTTTTTTTGGTGCATTTAAAAAAAACATTCCCAAGACCCCTTCTTTATTCATCTGGGGTATGCATAAATAGCCGCCTACAGGTATAGTTTCAAAGTGATTACAAACACGACTATTACCAGGATCATCTACACGATAGACGTGGCCTTGACGTACAGCCCAGCAATCATCCATTGAGAAGTTCTTTTTTAAAATTTTCCTACTACCCCATTGGATCATCGTCTCTAATTGTTGAGTCGATTTATCAAATATCACCAACCCACCAGAAAGATGCTGAAATAACGTTTTAGCGCTATTACCTATAATAAGATATGCTTCGTTAGACGATTTGCATGCTTGAAGCAACTCACTCATTTTATATATTATTTTCGCATCAAGCTCTCGTTGTTGCAGGTCGCTTACCATGAGACTTGATTGTTCATTTAAGGAGACTAATTGTGTATTTGCCAATGACAAATCCTCAATTAACTGATCATTTTCAAAAGTTAACCACAGTGTTTTTTCTAGTAATTCATGTCCTCTAAACGAGATGATGATCGTAAAAAACATATAGGCTACCATGGCAATGGCTAAAGCCAAGTAATGAATATCGTTATGAAAAAACAACCAAATACAGAGCGGAAATATGGTTAAAAGAACATATAAAATACCAGAGATAAAACTTACCTGTAATGACTGAATGCTCCCTGACGTTACACCGGCTATAATCACAATAACAACCATTTGGTTTAATAGATTGTCTGTTGGCATAAGTGTGAGCGAGAAAACACCCCACAAGCCCCCCGATAACAACACACCAAATATATAAAGCCCATAATAGAATGTTTTTTTTCCGTTACTGAATTTATATAAAAAATACAAAATAAATCGAAACAAAGAAAACATAAGCACGGCAAGATACCAAATCCATAACATGTTGTTTTGATTGTCTTTATACAGGGCAATTATAACTATTGTTGCACAAACAAGATTGGTCACAATAGCTAACAATAAGTTTTGATATAATGTTTTTACCTTTTCCACAAAGATTTTCTGTTGTATATTCAGCGCGCCCATCCCTAGAATTTTAGAGTTGTGCTCATCATTAATCACATTCAGTTACTCCTATAACGCTCCACTTCACGCGCATGAACTGGTTTACTCAACACATATTTCAAGTGGCGCATAGAAAATGATTGGTATTTTAGAAAATTCAGGTGGTTTTGTAATTGGTTAGCCAAATCACAACCACTTATCAACGAATCCATGTCGTCCTGACTTTAATCTTACAACTCACTGTATAATCATAGTCAAATTTGTTCATTTTGTACAAAAATTCATGATTGTAGCGTGTGTTAGATCTGGTAATATGAGTTCAGGCCCCCCCCCTATGCTTGTGTTTTTTAAAACTAACTGGCGATGTCGACACATAAATAAGTAGGTGTTGTTATTACAAGTTTGGCTGCCATGAAGATCCATGGGTGAAAAGAACATAGGGCCTGCAGAAAGGTTCTTCCAAAACATAGGGCAATGGTTTGGGGGGTTATCATGCTATAAATACAATTAGATCTCTTGATAGTGATTTTAACATCAAGTCTGAATTGAATGCTGGTACAGAAGTTACGATTACATTTCTTCAGATGAGCTCATGCATTTAGATAGAGGGGTTCATGTACACCTTCTCACCAAAAATGCTAGCGTTGGGCAATTGGCCTAATTAACAGGAGTTATAATACATGAAAGCGCATTGGTTGGGATTTTTAATATATTCGTCAGTTGCACTTGCTGATTCAGGAAACACCTTACAAGCGATCATGGACAATCACCTTAAACAATATGGAGCGATGGAGCATTTCTCAGCCATTCAAGCCTCTATTATGAAAGGCAATACTATCCATCATTATACTGTCGGCAAACGTTCTCTGAATCCTGACAGCCCTGCTCTGTCCTTGGATGATCTATTCGAAATTGGCAGCATTACAAAATCATTTACGGCGGCACTCGCCGTGATTGCTCAACGAGATGAAAAACTGTCTCTCCCAGATACGGTGAGGCAATATCTGAAAAAATACCCTGACTGGTCTAATCTTACCTTGGCCGGATTATTGGATATGAGCACAGGAATTCCCAATTACTCAAACTCGCCTACCATGAACTACCTATTTAGTCAGAATTCACACTATCGCTGGTCTCACGAAAATATTATTGCACTTGCCTATCCTAAAACTGGCAACCCACCTAGACTTCCCGGTTATTTTTATAGCAACACAGGCTATGTCCTGATGGATATGATCCTGGCGAAACAATATAAAAAATCCTTAGCTTTATTGTTACATGACCAGATTTTTATTCCTTTAAAACTGCAGCATATGTTCTACCCTTTACCAGAGTATCCAGCTGGTGTTATGAAGCAGAAGGTTCGAGGTTACTCCTGGAATATCTATGACAACCCTGAATTACTGGGACGTGATGTGACTGATACAGACCTCAGTTGGGCAGGTGCTGCTGGTGCAATAGTTGCCAACAGTGCCGATGTCCTGACATGGGTTAATTACCTATTTATTGAAGATAAACTATTGTCCGGATCTGAAAAGAAGACCATGCAAACGCTGATCTCGTTATCTACGGGCAAACCTGTTGCACAAACCAACAAGGATACCCCCAAAGCTTTCGGCCTTGGCATTAGCCAGGGTTATAGTGAGCAAATGGGACGATACTGGTTTTATGAGGGAAAAACACTAGGCTATCGGGCAATCTATATGTGCAAGCCTGAAGAAAAATTAATCATTGTCGCTCTCTTTAACAGTGCCACCAATGAAGAAAATGATCATGTCGGCGAACTGATGCAAAAACTGTATCAACAAATTCAGTCTTAGCCCGTACTCGCCCAATATAACCCGGTTCCGTACCTCTATCTCCCCTACGTGAACAGGTCAGGCTATAAACCGAGTTGGACGACGATGCTCCATTAGATAAATACTGACCTCTGCGTTGCGTCCATTCCCCCAGAATAGTGAATAGTGAATAGTGAATAGTGAATAGTGAATAGTGAATAGTGAATAGATTATTTCATCAGGTACAGAAGCTGCATGATAGTATTTGACTAGAGCCTTTACAGTTATTTTATTAATTTCATCGTCATTCATCAGGAGATGCGTTAAAGGGGATTCAATAGTCAATAGAGTACTATAGTTACAGCCAGCAGTAGCTGGATCCAGATTTGCTTTCGATTGCGCCCAACCCTGTCGACACACCTGATCTTATTTTTTATAGGTAACTCATCGAACGTATTGAGTTTATTATAAAATTCGACTATTTTGCTTGTCATGTCAACGGCATAGTGTTGGGTTATGGCTAATTGTAGTGATAATTTAATGTAAATTATCAAAAAAAACGTTTTTTTGAAATTAATCATACAAGGAGTGTGTATCACATGAAAGCATATATTAAATGGACTAGTTTAATTTTATTGACTCTACCAAGCCTGAGTTTTGCTATACAAACGGGATATTATGTTGATGCAGGTGTTGGTGTAAGCTCAGGTCCTAATACTGTTCTTGCTCCAAGTGAAGGATTTGTCGGCAGTGGTGGTACGCTAACTGGGGGGGTTACTGATGTATATGGACTCAATTCACATGGAGCCGTTGGTGCATATGCTGATCTGGGGTTCAACTTTAGATCTTTCTTTGGAGTTGAGGCGAACTATACATATTGGGGACACCAAAGCTTAAGCTCATTTGCAGGCCAACTTACTACAGCGACTGGCAATATGAGTGGTAATTTAGACAGCCAATCTCTTGGGGGTAATCTTGTTGGCTATATTCCTATTGATAACGGGCAAATAAATCTGTTTGCTAAACTAGGTGCTGCTGCACTAATCTCAACATTTTCTATTAATGATCCAGAAAATAATATTTTCTTTAACCCAGGAAATTATTCTCAAAGAAGTACTCAAGCTGCTTTAACTTATGGCGCAGGCGTACAATATCAATATAATCCTAGTGTTTCTATTTTATTAAGTTGGAATGGCATCAGCCAGTTTGATAGCAAGCCGATTAGCAATCTTTTTTATAATATGGCTTCAATCGGTATACGGTTCACAATACCCAATCAATTACCTGCTGTTTTTCAAAAGTAGTCTGACTTTATTATAAGGTGGTAACATAGTGAAAGGAATTAATATTAGATTCGGTCTTATTCTGGCTTTATGTGGTGGTCTATTTGCAGCAGAATCCCTAGCAGCCACTTCTCAGGTGCGAGTTATCCCAGAGGTAAAACACAGTATATCCAAACCCTTAAGCGAAATGACCAATACACAGGGATTAATACCGCAGCCAACTCACCAGGTTTCTCCCTTATACAGTGTGCCGCTAAAACTAAACCCATCTGACCTTGTTCAAAATGATGAGGCAATCCAAACGGGAGTGGGGCAGAATCTTGAAACTATTCCCGGTCTTAATTTACTAGGACTTGGAGTTGGTTTTCCAGGTTTTACAGTTGGCGTTATCCCACCAGATACTAATTTATCGGTTGGATTGACTCAAATGATCCAATGGGTTAACAGCAGTTATGTTGTATTTAATAAAGCTACGGGACAGCGTATTCTGGGGCCGCTCCCTGGGAATACACTATGGACTGGATTTGGTGGTCTATGTGAAAACTCTAATAGAGGAGATCCCATTGTTAAATACGACCAAATCGCTAATCGTTGGGTGATGACGCAATTTGCGTTCAATACGGACCTTCAAGGTAATAAAATTCCGCCGTACTATCAATGTATTGCTGTTTCAACAACAGCTGATGCAACGGGGACTTATAATCTCTATTCCTATAGCTTTGGTACTGATTTTAATGATTATGGAAAGCTGGGAGTATGGCCAGATGCATATTATATGAGTTTTGTTGTGTTCGGAATTGCGCCACCAGACTTTGTTGATTCCCCTACTCAGGCACCGGAAGCTTGTGCTTATGATCGTACTAATATGTTGGCTGGAAGGGCCGCGAACATGCAATGTTTTAAACCTACGCCAGCAACGGGTATATTTCTTCCTGCAGATTTAGATGGTACGACTCTTCCTCCCTTAGGTGCCCCTAACTCTTTTGTTGGTCTTTTTCAAAATGCGAATGGAGTTACCTTGCAAGATCGATTGGCGATGTGGAAATTTCATGTAGATTGGCAAAATCCCAATAACAGTCGATTTTCTGGACCAATTGCACTGAGGGTAACACCTTTTAATCCAACTGTTTGTAATGATCCAAATATGAATTGTGCGGTACAACCAGGGACTAATGCAAATCTTGATGTGCTATCAGATAGACCCATGTATCGTTTGGCTTATCGTAATTTTGGTCGAATTCAATCCATGGTTCTTAATCATAGCGTTCAAACTCCAGGCCAGATCCCTGGAATCCGTTGGTATGAAATCAGGATGAATAATCAGGGCACCGCCGTTGTTTATCAACAAGGAACATATACTCAACAAGATGGCAATGGTCGTTGGATGGGTAGTATGGCCATGGATAAGAATGGAAATATAGCTCTGGGTTATAGCGTTTCAGGACCTGGCTTGTTCCCATCTATTAGATATACGGGACGTGAATTTTATGATCCCCGTAACACAATGCGTACTGAGCTTACTATCATGAATGGAGGTGGATCCCAACTTACTGGTAATCGTTGGGGGGATTACAGTAGTATGGCTATTGACCCCAGTGATGATTGCACCTTTTGGTATACAACTGAATATATTCAAACATCTGGGAGTTACAATTGGAGCACAGCAATTGCTTCTTTTAAATTTACAACTTGCCAATAGTTAAAGAAAAACGAAAAGCACCGTGAACAGACATGCCATTTAGTCTGATTAATTCTATAGGGTAAGTAACAGGATCAGAGCAATGTGATCCTGTTACACCACCCGCAAGAATTCAATATATTATTGTAGTTCCGGATATGATCCATTACTCCCTCGAAGTAAAAAAAGACCATCCTAAATCAGGATGTCAATTAATTAGATAATTTTCTAACGTATTTATACGTGTTATAGGCGTAAGGCCATCATTGCTTATATAAATGTCCGGGCATATTTCACGAATAAGGTGGGTAGCCGTAAACGTCAGGTAATTAGGGTCTTCAAGGAAAAAACACAAGGCTCGCAGAAAGCATGCCTTGTGTTTTTGATTATCTAAAACAACGGAATTGACCTCTGTCATTAATCCAACAGTCTGGTCGACCAGGTGCGGGTCTTGCCCATGGGCCAGGCTCATTAGGCACGCATCGTCCCCAATAATTCATATGATTCCCGAATCCGCACCCTTGAGCCGCGTGTGCAGCGGGTGCATAACCCACATCAATCGATAAAAGCGCTACGATTGCTATAGGACCTAATAGATTTGAAATTTTGATTGGTTTTTTCATGACATTATCCCTAATTTTGACTTTTATTCACACCGATAAGTATAGAATTGATTTTTTATTTTTGCGCAACGTAAGAACGAAAAATACACGGAGTGGCTTATTGAAATCCATAAAATTCCGTTTTGACACGTATCATGACCTCCCGCTAACGATCTTTAACACATGTATATTGACCATCAAATTACAAAAATATCATTCATTGGTGCGAAAGAGTGGATAAAAGATGTCAGAACAAATGCTGATTTATCCTGTTAAAATGAGAGGCCATAGTTACTCAACCACTTCCCCAAATTAAAATTGCTAGCGTATTGACTAATAACTTTCAAGTAGGAAGAATAGTAGAGTTTTAAAATTATTGTATTGTGAACAAGGATGAAAGATATTCTATGGCATCAAGTATCAAGCATCATTTAAAATTTATAATATCAATTGCTTTATTGTCTATCACAACCCAAGTCTTTCCATTTAATTTAAAATACCATTTGGCTCATGGACATGCCGTTGTTCAATTGGGTAGTTATTGGAGTACTCAAGGACAATCACAACATATAAACATTGATGGCTTGATCGGCGATGATTTTGCTGTCACTGAACGAAAAGGCAGCAATGGGTTGGTTGGTTTAGGTTATTTCATTGATGGGCAAGAAAAAGATTTATTCAGTTTGGCTTATGGGGTTAATGCCTTTTATCTCGCTAAAACCGGCGTATCGGGTGAAGTGACACAAGAAAATTTATTTACTAACTTATCCTATGGTTATAACATCACTCACAGCCCTGTTTATGCAGCAATAAAATCCACGATCCACACAAAATATCCGAAATATACATTGACTCTCGATTTAGGCATTGGACCTAACTTCATGCGTACCAGCAACGTCCAAGAACAATCACTCGATGGTGGCATAACTATACCAGAGAATCCTTTTTCAGGAAAAACTACTACAACATTTAGCGTAATGACAGGCGTTGGAGTTAAATTCAATAACTTTTTTGGAGCCAGGCCATTGGAGTGTGGCTATAAGTTCTTTTATTTAGGTCAAGGCCGCTTCAATAAAAACACTAATCAGCTGCTTGATAGGCTTAATACCGGGCGTGACTATGCTAATGCATTAACGTGTTCAATGACTGTTTAATTCAACTTATAGTTTATGGATTAATTTATGACAAAATATTTTAGGAATATAAGTGTTACGTTGCTATTGATCATTGGTCAAAACGTATTTTCAGGAAGTGGTCTACTTTTTAATGTTTCGGCAACAGGCACGCCAAGTAATATGAATATTACCCTATGCTTAAATGGAAAAGGGCCTTTGTCTTGTCAGAATTATAATGTTTCAGCCCTAACATTAAGCATACTGACCACGATACCAAATCGTACTTATCCATTTGCCGGAATTAAAATAAACACCCCCGGTTATGTGCTATCCGGTTGTGACTTAAATGGCAATGGATATTGTCTATTTTCAGTGAGTAATACAAAACCCGCAATCATCCCAGTCACACCCCCGACATGTCAGGCGGGTATCGTTAGTTTTTCACCAACAGTAACGCGGGTGAACAATCCGATTGGAAGCACGCCAAACCGGTCACAACAGTTTACGATTAATATGACGATGTGCAACTCTCAGGGAAACCCACTGATTCCCAGTGAAAATAACCCAATCCACGTGGATGTTTATGGTGCGCCCAACGGCGTCATTTCGCCAACCTCAACAACAACGAGCACAGGGTCAATAACTTTTACCTATAACGGACAACCGTTCCCGAATAACATTTCGATAAATGCTTGGATTAGCGATAGCAGCAATAATGGTGCCGCTCTCGGCGTGACCCAGGTTCTACAGCAGAACACTCCACCCTGTACTTATGGCAGTATTAGCTATCAGGTGCCTCTAGTGCAAACACTACCAAATGCCTTACAAATAGGAGCTGATGTAGGCTATGATGTGAACGCGTCAACAGATTCTATTATTCCCTTCACTATTGACACCGGTTCTTTGGGCGTTATTGTTCCAAGTCATGAGCTCCCCATAAACACCAACGTGATAGGCCCTGGAGCGACCGGCATCAAGTATTATGACAGTAGTGGCAATACTTATTCAGGGAATTACTACCTGGCTCCGGTGAGGATGAAGCTAGCAAGTGGAGCCGTGCAAACTTACCCAATAATGGTTCTTGGAATTGACAGAGCCTACTGCAGTGGTCCGACCACTAGGTCCTGTTATTCACACCCTCCCTCGGCAGATCTACATTACCTGGGCGTTGGATTTAATCGGAATGGCACCACCGCAGGTGATTTGTTTAACTCACCCACGGCCAATGCTTTTCTTCACTTAACCAATGTCAATAATGGGGCCGATCTGACACCGGGCTACTACCTCACCCCATATGACAACTCGACGGCGACGGGGCTTACTTTAGGTATTAGCACTAGCAATAATTACAATATTATCAACCTGACGCCCAATCCAGCCGTGCCGGGTGACTTTAATCCGCAGGCTGGCTGTTACAGTTTTCTAAGTTCTCCCACTCCCAATCAGTTCTGTGGTACGGCGCTTCTTGATGTTGGAATTGACTCGATGTTCATCGATTTACCCATAGCCCAATGGCCTTCTGGGACCTACAACTCGAATAATCAAGTACCCGCAGGAGTAAATATGGGGATCTTAATGGGTGCTTTAAATGCACCGGCAATGCAGTATAGCTTTGCCGCAGTTGACGGCAACCCTCCAGCTAATAACCCAACTCCTACTATAGTACAATGGATCGACACAACGAGTACTGGTCAAGTTTTCGTTAATACTGGTCGGCGACCATTGTATAGTTACGATTATTTTTATAATGGCCGGTGCGGACAAGTAGGCCTTAAGCCGTTAATATAAAAAGACGGGGTGATTAGAATGGTCTGATCGCCCTGACCAAACCCTCCTTCCAATCTGAAGCGTGCCTAGTATGGAAAATTTGCCTCCTAAGTAATGAGTCACCTCACCTACTGAAGAACCCCCTCACTTTTTTCAGAAAGATATTGTTTCTCAAGGTACAGGATCTTATTCTGGCAGAGGAATAAATTCCTTATCATCACCAGGAATTTTGCCGAATTTACCTTCTTTCCAGTCAATTTTTCCCTGCTCGATCCTATCTTTTGAGCTGGCGACAAAATTCCACCAAAGATGGCGTGGCTCTGCGAGAGCGTTCCCGCCTAATATTATAAATGTGGCATCCAAAATTGCGCTGACATTGATTTCACAGCCAGTTTTAAGCACAAGCATGCGGTTATTACCATAATGAATCGTGTCTAGTGTAATCTCGCCACTCAAGATATAAATTGCTCGCTCTTCTGTGGTTGCTGGAATGTTTAGCGCATGATGGGCTTTCAATTTACATTCGACAAATAGCGCATCATTTTGTGTAATAACCGGTGATTGCAAGCCCATCCATTCGCCAGCAACGACCCGTAACTGAAGACCTTTAATATCATTGTGAACAGGGATGGAATTTTTCTCATAATGCGCAAAGGTTGGGTGCATCTCTTCTTTGTCTAACGGCAAAGCTAACCAGCATTGTATACCGAAAATTTGATGCGGATGCCGACGCACTTGTTGCGGTGTCCGCTCCGAGTGGGCAACGCCTCTACCTGCAGTCATCAAGTTTACGTCACCCGGCACAATAATCTGAGCGCTACCCAACGTATCTCGATGTTCAAGAGAGCCCGCAAACAGATATGTCATCGTCGATAAACCAATATGAGGATGAGGGCGAACATCCAGTCCTTTACCAGTGAGAAACTCACCTGGACCTGCCTGATCCCAAAATACAAAAGACCCTACCGTCTTTTTTTCTTTTGCAGGCAATACCCGCCCTACTTTAAAACCACCCAGATCGACCGCACGAGGAAGAATTTCAATGCCAATTGAGTTCTTGGTTTTAGAATAAGTCATGGTTGTTTTTCCCTGATTTGTTGTAATTTTGCAATCAGCTACTTATTTAATTATGTCTAGCACCTGCGACAATGTCGGCCAAGTACCAGATGCGCCAATATAATCAGCACCCCAGGGAGCTGTACGCTTTGGCTCAGTCACACCAAATATACCTAACGTGTTTGCTCCAACTGCCGCCGCCATGTGCATTGGCCCACTGTCATTTGCGATTACCCGTTCAGACCCCTTCAGTATAGCCGCATAGTCCCCCAGATTTAGACCCGATAAAACAGTAGCATCAGGGACTAGTTCCGCACATAAATGTTCTTCATTTTTTCCAGGGCAAACGACTAAATTATATGGCGCCAACTGCTTTGAAAGCTCACGCCAGTTGGGCCATATTTTCGATTCACCATTTTTGCCCGTACCCTGCGCAAATGGGCAGATCACCCAATAAGGTTCGCTGATATTGGCGCGCAACAACGCATCCTTTGCGTTAGCTATAGATAATAAACTGACCGGCAAGGTTATTTTAGTAGTAATAGAGCCTGGCCACTGTAATTGAGGAAACCAATATTGACTTGCGAAACGAGCAATACTCCAGAAGTAATCAACTTCATGTTGATCATGGCCTTTAACCACTCCGGCCGTTAACAACAATTTACGGGCGTCTGTTTTATAACCAATCGTAGCAAAACCTGCTAAACGAGTCAGCAACGCACTTGAAATACTATTCGTAAGCAACAGTGCTTTATTGCTGTTAGTGATTTCTGCGAGTTTCGTTCTCGTTTGCCAAAAGTTATTGGTTAATGAAAGCAGCGGCATGTCCATCGCCCCTAATAAATCACTGATCCACGGTTTTCCCAGTAACTGTAATTCAATACCACTCTGTTGCATGGCCTGCAAAGCGGGCAATGCCATCATCACATCGCCCACCCAATTGGGCAAACGTACAAGCAGCGATGAGTTAGCGCGATTCATGTTGTTTTGTCTGCATAATCACCCAGGTAAATTTTGGTCACGCCCGTTGTATGTTTTTCGACCAGCTCCCCCATGCATAGCGCACTAAACACGATGAATAAGTTACCAATAACCGAATAAAGTAATAATGAATCAGACACATTACCCAGAAAAATTGCGACCAGCATCCCCAGCATGACAGGCTTCATGTCACCAAGACGAAGGGCGGCCATCCACAGACTAATGAAAAAAGCGAATAATGCCATGAGACCAAGCAATCCCTGCTCAGCAGCTACCAACCAATATTGGCTGTGCGGATCAAGTAAATTATTCCATTCCGGCAATATCTTGTCTTGCTGAAATGCTTGTGAAAAACCGCCGGTGCCATGCCCTATCCAGGGACTGGAAATAAACAATGATTTAGCATATTGGTGAAACATCAGACGATAACCTACGGATGTCTTTTTATGCCCCTGTTGATACTGCCCCAAATCATCGACAACCTGATGAAAACCCAATGATAAGACGTTGCTTTGATAGCTAAAAAACGCAAATAAAGCGCAAAAACACAATATGCCAACAGCAATATGTTTCAATGGCAAGTTCTGAATCAAGAACATAATCATCAACACAAAGTAAATCACATACCCTGTGCGGCCTGTGTTTACAAACAAGACATGATAACTGAACAATAACGTCAGCAATACAAGCGCTATGCGCCTCAAACCATCTTGGTGAATCGTCAGTATCGCTGTTAAATAGGCAGCAAAAGCCATCATAAAACTGGTTACAATGTGGTTATGAAATACTTCTCCAGGATCAAAGCTACCCTTGGGCAACGTCAAAGACCATACAAAGGACATCACACAAGTAAGAAGCATTGCCAATATAAAAGCATAAATTCCCAGTATGCGATTTTTTTTACTACGAAAGCCCACTGCCATTATTGGTAAGTATATGAATTTACTATATTTTTTTATGAATACTGCACAGGTGTGATAGTCGGCCGCGCTCCAAAGACAAGCGACCAACACGATAACAAAGAAAGTAATCGCGGCTATGCTCCACTTGTTCGAAAAAACAAAGGGAAAATCCTGCCAGTATGATGGAGTTAATAGAAATCCAACCGCAGATAACACCAAAAAAACGCTTTTAAACGTTGAACTAATTGGAATAAAAAAAAGCATCGCCACCAAAAAAAACGGTACGCAATTATCCCACTGGAATTGCTTAAAAGACATCGTCAAATCCAACCACCCTTAATTTTTTTAATCTATCATATTATTTTGCACTACGCACCACGGCATGACACACCCTTTCTAATACATTATGAAGCATCGGCCCTACATTATGGCTGGAGTAGTGTTGAACGCGTTGAAACGCATTAGCAGCTAATTCCCTGGATCTGTTTTTATTGTTGATGAGGTTTTGCAAACCATCCGCCATTCGACTTGGATCGGCGGGCGGAACAAAAAGAGCGCTATCAGAATCCGCCACAATTTCGACTGGACCTGATAATTCAGTAAGCACCATCGGTAAAGAGTGCATCATGCTTTCTAAGACCACCAAGCCAAAGGCCTCTTCACGCGACGGCAGGCAAAAAATATCCAGGCTTTCATAAAATGAAGACCTGTCATTAACCCAGCCCAGTAATGCCACGTCATCCTGTAAGTGATGCTGATGGATTAATTGAACGCAGTGCTCCCGTGCTTTTCCATCTCCAGCAATCCTGGCTTTGAACGCTATTTTCCGTCGTTTAAGCTCAGCAAGCGCCTCAATAAAGACATCAACCCCTTTGTTTTCGGCAAGGCGCGCGCAAACACCAATGACTGGAACCTCTGTATCCTTAGGCTCTTTGAACGTTGTTTCATGGGGAATATCAATCATGTTGGGCACAGTAAATACTCTGTCCGCTGGCTTTCCTGAACGGATAATATCCTGACGCATTTGCTCGGTAATGGCGATAATCGCATCAGAACCAAAATCATAGTGACCTTTTACGTGACACACGGCAATTTTAGGCACACTGGTTTTGGTTTTTTTAAATAAATAAGCGGCGCGATAACTGTGTGTAATAATACAATCTGGTTCTGCAATTTTTATCAATTTTCGTAATTTTAAAATAGCAATTGGGTCATGTTGATTAAAGTTATGAATCGTCACCAAATTATCCTGGGGGCAACTGGCAAGTATTTCCGCCTTTGGGTGAACGACTGGAATAACATGATCCCCTTGCAGGGTAAGTGCTGGGATATAATTTAAAAACACCTGCTCCAAACCACCATTCACTTTGGAAAACATCGCATTAATTATTTTCAACCTGAACTCCTACTAGGCTTCGCAAGCACCTTAAAATCATGGCTCATTCTTTTTCATCTTCGAGATTATATCAGTGATGTCGTAAATCCGTTAGTAAACATGCTCATTATGTAACCACAACTGAATTGAAGTCACTTGTTATCCAGCTAAATATCCATGCGTATTCTATAATATACATAAATTCAATCTGTTAGAGGGAATTTACATGTTCGATCTAGTCGCTGATCTGATGTTAACTTTTACCACTTATCAGACAGTTTTATTTTTTACTTTGGCCGGCTCTTTGTTCGCAGGCCGCAGATTGTTTTTTCAATGTGCCTGCCTTGTTGCGTTCGGTATTATTATCAATGTTGTGCTAAAAGGCACCTTTCAAATTCCATCTTCAGTACACCCCAGCATGGGCAGCTACGCATTCCCCAGTGGGCACATGCAACTTACCACCGTTTTTTATGTTTGGTGGGCTATCTATATCCCCTTCTGGTATTACCGGACGCTAACTGCCGCCATAGTGCTCGGTGTTGGTGTCAGCTTAGTCCATTTTAAGTACCATACTATTTATGATGTAACAGGCGGGCTGTTGTTTGGACTATTGATTGTATTTTGTTTTTACTATTTATTAACAAAAAATATCAAATATTTTCCCTGGGCACTTCTGCTTGCGGCTTCAATTTTCATGGTTTGCAATGAGCATATCTACGATATGACGCCTCCTCACGCTTGGATTGCCTATCAAGGTCTCGTGGCGCTGATTATTGGCGAAAGACTGTTCTCATTGAATGGACGCTATTTTTCGTTGTGGCTATACGAAAAAAAATAAAATCGACTTGGACCCAAAAAAAACCCGTGGTCATGCCACGGGTTTTTAAAGTAACTATACTCAAGGATTATGTCGGACAAAAATCGACCTCATAATTTGTTGTATTCATATCACCATCATACGAATCCTGCGGAACGGTAAGCACCTGATTGACTAAGCAAGTAAAAGATGAGCTTGGATCGTCATACGGGTAGGCGTATGCTGTCGGGCAACCTGTCTTTGCCCATTGAATTACAGGTTTGACTTGAGCCAGCCAACCAGGATTGGCGGTTGCCAAAGGAGGCACTACGCTAGGGCATGTATCGGTAGCCACAGGATTGGTCGCCCAATCAAAACACCCACAACAAGTATTCACATTGTTTCCATAACAGGTAGCTCCCAATTCTGCCCCTGTACAAGCATACATATTGGAAATAGCTGTGCTGCCAGGGCTATTCGTATTTCCTGCAATCGTTGATACCCCAGCAGCACAGTTAAAAGGAGCACCAAACGTGCCATCAATCTTACAAACTGCATCAGCAGTCCAATACATCAGCTGCGCTGCGCCAACTATTGGTGCCCCGCAACCTTTTTGCACTACAGCCGTTCCAGTAGGATTAACCATCAATCCGCATTTGTCAGCACCGCAGGGACTATCGTCTACACAAGCTGTTGGATTTGCAGTATATTGCACCCACAAGTAGTCATACGTTGGCGGGGTAAATGTCCATGGACAAGAAGCTAACGGTGCGACCTGCGAGGTTTTAAGTCCAGGCCCACCACACGTGTAAGGTGCGCTAGCGCCACCAAAAACTCCATTTGTAGGCGTCATTGTTGACGGCACGGTAATACCATCAATGAGCTGGATATTATAGTTATCCACCGCGAGATTTGTAGTCTCATCCGAATAAATAAGCGGGTCATCCGCTTGCAAGGTAAATTCAGACGCGCTGATAGGTGAGCGCGCAGAACCTATGCCAGTAGAACATTCGCCGATAGCGCCACCGGCCGCCAAACCGCAATCATTCACTGTGCAACCAACACCTGCTGTGCACCCTACGCGACCTGCCAGATTACCACCCCAGGTTACATCCCGTACACTGCTAAGGTTAAGCTTTATGGCATTATCATAGACCGGTATGAGCACTGTTGTTGAACCAGTAGTGGGTGCTATTTGATATCCATTGCTTGGTGTAGGCTGAACCCACAAACACTCTCCGCCAGTACAAACAGAACCAGTAAAGCAATCCGCACTTGTCGTACAAGATACCGACGATTTATTTTTACCCTGAACGCTAGCGCCATGCAGTGCGTAATAAACTGGGTAGGAACAATGATTGTTAAATTTTATCGTCCTTGTTAATGGCGTGCCATTTACCCTAATCTGTTGGCCGGTTGCATAACTTAATGGAGTCACGACACCCGGGAAAGGGGTTGGCGTATTAAAAGCCATCTCGAAGTTATCAGTATAGGCGTTTGCAGGAACTGTAGACGTCACTAAAAACGTCACGTGAACATTACAAACCCCGCCAGGATTCGCCGGTACAGAGAATGACAATAAATTGTTCGGGTTAAATGAAACATCACCTGCACCACAATTATAGTAACTCTTGAAATAGGGATCGCTGGGCGAATTAGGTGGTGCAGTAGATGCTTGTTGAACCATCGTGACTGTTGATGGTGCAATAAAATTAACCGTGACCGGCGTAATCGAGCCCAAGTTATTATTGATTTGATAGCTAAATTGATACGGCATATTCACTGCACCAGCACTCACCCGCAGTGACGTGGGATATCTTGCAATAAAAATACTATTCGTTGGCTGCGTTAATGTTTCCGTGGAGGCCGTTGCCGGCGGAAGCGGTGAACCGGTTGGAGTCATTGTCGCTGTGAGCGTTTGTACTGAAGCTGAACCTGATGAATTAAACGTGCCCGTGATGGTGCACACATTCATAGGTGACGTATGCGAAAACGAACCCGGATTTGGGCAGGTATTGGTTATCCCTGAGAGATTAGGTAATGACAGTTGTTGGGTTACGTTAAGATCAACTCCTGATGTATTAGTAAATCGAAACTCAACCGGATAATTAGTACTTTGCCCCGCATTTGGCGGCAAAGCTTGTATCACTTGCGCCACAAGACCTTGGGATGAACTCACTGTCGTTTCAGTCGAGGTTGAAGCGGTTCCTAAATTGTAAACAAAATCACCATCAAGGATAACACTACCAGTTGCTACCGGTGAGAAAGTACCCGTAATTGTGCACGAATCAGTTGGGTTCAGCGTTTTATTAAGGCAATTATTAGTCACGCTTACAGGCGCCCCATGCCCATTGAATACACCATTACCCGTTACCATCGTACCCCCGGTATTGGTGAATTTAAACGTGAAGGAATAAGGACCCTGATTAACAAATGTAGGGTCAGGCAGGGGAACTTCTGTCACGGCGGTAACTTGTCCTGTTTGTTGTATTACCGTGGTTTCAGTCGCAGCGCTCGCAGTCAATTGGCCTGAATTGTAATTAAAAGAGCCTTCGAGCCTTACATAACCAACAGCATCAGGAGAAAATACACCCGTTATCAGGCAATACTCGGTATTCTTTAACGTTTTATTCACGCAGCCATTTGTTTCTATTTGATAGGAACTCACATTACCTGTGACCAGTCCATTTCCTGTTACGTCACTAAGACCATTATTGGTGAAGCGGAAAGTAAATGGATAAGGAGCGTGATTAAGGTAGGTTTCTGCGGGAAGGTCTACATCTGTGTTAGCAATGACCGGCCCTGTTTGAGCTTCAACGGTGGTCGTTAGCGCAGTAAGTGGAACATGGTTGTAATCGTAATGCATCGTGCCATTCCAGCTCAATTGCCCCGCATCGACAGGATCAAGCGAGACGTTGATCGTACATTGACTTCCTACAGCGCCTTTTTTAGCTAACGTGACGCCATCGCAAAGATCATGCGTGATTATACCGTTGCCAACTGAGCTGCTGGTTATTGTTAACTTAACCGGAAATTTTTTATTATTAGTTAGCGTATACGTGGCCGATAAGCTATCCCCTATCTTCACCTTGGCCGGTAATCCGGCGGGGGTTACTGACTGGGTGATAGGATCAATCGTCGCCATAACCTGGTAGGCAGAACAAGCTAATACCAAGCCCAAAAATAGTTTTTTATAGCAATGCATAATTTCTCCTTGCGTTTAAAACCAGTCTTTACTGGCAGCAACATTAATAGGGCGCTCAAGCACCAGGCAAATAACTTAAACTAAGAAGAACTGAGTTGGTTTTATAGCGATTTAGTACAAACCTATCTGCTGACCAGGGAGATTGACCATAACCTGAATGCACAGCACCTAAGTCTTGAAACTCATACCCAACTGACATGAGCATTTTTTTATTGAGCTGATAATCAAGCCCGGCACCTAGTGTATAAGTGAATTGGCGCTTGCTTTGCGAAGCGAAATCCGGACTGTCACTACGTGCAACAATGCCGCTTAGTGCTGTTTCATGATAACGACCTGACTTATTAGCAGCACTTCCTACACCGGCACTAACATAGGGTAAGACATTATGTGATTTAGCGAGGTTAACTTTTGAATAGACTGAAAAGACGTTGGAGTTAAATTTCCATTGATAATTGTAATTTAGAAAATCAGGATCAGAATATTGCATAATCGTGCCAGCGATTCTCTGATTGAATAAATTCTGGTAACGCAATGCCAACGAATAGGCTGGTAAATAGTCACGCTCTTGCTGCCAACGTAATCCAGCCAACAAAGAGACCATACTGCCATGTTTATGATGATTAATTGAATAGACATCCACATTAGCAGGATATGGATCAACGGCACCATTAAAGACCTCAAAATTTCCAGTTGATGAACCAGTCGTATAGCCTAAATCGGCTTGCACAAATCCGTGCGTCATCAAGAAACTTTTGGTTGATGTTTTATCTTTCATAACGGATTGCTGAAAAGGTTCTTTTTTTACAACCAGTGTCTTTTTAGAAGTTAGGATGGGTTTTGATGCCTGCACCCATGATTTTTGCTTGAGTTTTAAGGGGGACATATTGCTAACAGCTGACAAGGCCCTAACTTCATTAGCCGAGGCAATGGGACCGACTATTACGGCATGAAACGCTCCATGCTGTTTTAATGTTATCGAGTATTTACAGTGTGCTGTTAAATTGTGGATGTAATTTTTCGCATTGCTGGCTGAACTAAAGGCCGCAACCTGAACATAAAAAGGTCCGTGTGCATGGCTCGCAAAATGGTGGGCATTATCTATACCGTAGACCATTGTTTTGGCCATAACATTTTGATGGCCTAATAATAAGAGTAAAGCGAGAGTACAAACCGGTTTAACACTTTTTTGCTGCTCAAATCTATAAACCATTTTATTTATTCCCTTAAAACGGTGGCTCCAAAGACACGTTATATTAGCAATGTAATGAAAACAAATTCAATGTTTCTGCTGATCTATTTTTATTTAAATTTTCAGATATAAATCAATGGCTTTTACCTTCCCAACGTGGTCATAATTTGCATGCGGCAGTTATGGTCTACTTTTTATACAAGAGCATTCTTTTCCGCCTTGGCTGGTGAACCAAATCCAATACGATTCATCAAAACTTACAGGGAACGTTAGCATGCCGAAAAATACAAATTACCCACCATTTTTTTTAAACGAGTATACCGCCTGGAAATTTGCTGCATCTCATGGCTCCAATCAAACACGCGCACCCATAATAAACGAGCCAGAACGGTATGCATACTACAACAGAAAACGCTGGCCTAGTCCCCTGCCGATTACGAGATATGATGAAGAAAAAAAAACTTTCTTTAATGCATCAAAACACCAAAAACATGAACCAAAAAACGAACACAAAGCAGAAGACCATGCATTGGACGCAAGAAAAATAGAGTTGGGGTCTAAAACGCTAGCCAGCGGTTGATTAGGTAGGAGATGCCGATTATTCGGCTCTCCTCCATTTAGAAAAAACGATCGTGCCCAATTAGGGCGATAGGCTCGATATAGATCTACTCAAATATTTTTATATATTCAAAACAGCTCATCATGCAGGTGCACTTTTATAGCGCACCGAAGCATAATGCAGGCTACATTTGTATCTATTTTTAAGGTTTTTCGTCGAGTTCTTTTCGTGGCGCTGCAATAAAGTCCTGTCTATCCAGACCCATAACTACCGCTAAGGCACCAGCCACATAAATAGAGGAATAAGTACCAACTACAATGCCAATGATCAAGGCCAATGCAAACCCGTGAATCGTTTCACCACCATAAACAAATAAAGCCACGACAACAAACAAGGTCAGAACTGATGTCATAATGGTTCTTGACAGCGTTTGATTGATTGACGTATTCATGATTTCCATTGGGCTGGAACGACGAATCTTGATGAAATTCTCCCGCACCCGGTCAAACACCACGATAGTATCGTTCAGCGAATAACCAATCACCGCGAGCAATCCCGCCAGTGCTTTTAAATCAAACTCAATGCCGAAGAACGCGAACACACCAAGAATTAATATAGGATCATGAATCAGAGCGACAGCCGAGCTCACGCCTAATCGATATTCAAAACGCATGGCAATATAAATCATCGTAGCTAACAAAGCGACGATAATCGCTAAGGCACCTTTAGTTGCCAACTCTTGCCCAACCTGTGGACCAACAAAATCAACTCGTTGCTTCACCGCTCCAGATGGTAATTCTTTCATAACCCGCTCAACAAGCAAGCTTTGATCAAGATCAGCATGAGGAGCGATACTAATTAACACATCTTTGGAGGTACCGTAACTAACGACCTGAGCTTCCTTAAATCCAACGTTGTATAAGCTGTCACGAATCGCCGGCAAATCAGCTACTCCCGGATAAGATATTTCAATTTGCGTACCACCGGTAAAATCAAGGCCCCATTTCAAGCCATTGATCGCCAACGCCGCAATAGATGCTACAAAAATCAATATGGACAAGAGAGCGGTCCACTTCCTCGCTCCCATAAAATCCACGTTTGAATTTGGGTTGAAAAATTCCATCTACACCTCTTTTTGAATACCAGTATCTAAATACCGATTGAAAGTTTTTTTACATTACGTCTGCCGTAGAACCAATTTACGATACCGCGCGTATAGGTCACACCAGTCAGCATGGACGTTAGCAAGCCAAGCGATAAGGTAATCGCAAAACCACGAACCGGGCCTGTGCCAATAGAAAATAGCACGATACCTACAATCAGCGTGGTAACATTCGCATCAAGAATGGTTGCAAATGCACGATCATAGCCAGCATAGATTGCCGCCTGAGGCGATAATCCATGCCTCAACTCTTCACGTATACGTTCATAGATAAGCACATTGGCATCCACCGCCATACCCACGGTCAGTACAATTCCGGCAATACCAGGTAACGTAAGGGTTGCACCAATCATCGATAATAGCGCCCCCAGTAAAATAAGATTGAGCACCAATGCGACATTGGCCACCACACCAAAAAATCGATAGTACAAAATCATCATTATCAGAACCAAACCCATGCCCACTTCCAGTGACACAAGACCGCGTCTGATATTTTCTTTACCCAGCGTTGGCCCCACTGTACGCTCTTCGACTGTATAGATAGCTGCAGGCAAAGCACCAGCACGAAGCAACAGCGCTAAATTGCCAGCTTCCTTACTATCAGTCAGTCCGGTAATCTGGAAATTATTCCCCAGTGCATTTTGAATCACAGGCGCACTGATCACACGTTCCTCACGATGACTAACTCGTTTCGTCGTATCACCTGTTTTTTGCATCGTCGTTTTATTTTCAACAAATACAATAGCCATACGTTTACCAATATTTTCACGCGTAACCTTGGTAAAAAATGACTCACCACCTCCACCCAGTTGAATCTGAACAGCGGGTGAAGCGGTTTGCTGATCAAAACTTGACACAGCACTCGTGATGGAATCACCACTTAACACGACCTGCCGTTTTAATAAAATAGGCTGATTATCCATCATGTACAGCTTGCTATTAACCGGAACAGCTCCTGTTTGTTTTGCAATCTGCGCATCGTTTTCCTGGTCAACCAGATGAAACTCCAGCGTTGCTGTGCCCCCCAGAATTTGCTGAGCGCGAGCCGCATCTTGAATACCAGGGAGATCAACAGCAACCCGTGTAGCACCCTGCTGCTGAACGACCGCTTCGCCGATACCAAGCTCATTCACACGGTTGCGTAAAATACTCATTGTTTGTTCAATGGTGCCTTGGCGAATACTATTCAGCTCTGCTTCAGATAACGATGCAGTCAGATCAGCTGTAACTTTTGATTTGCTAAAGGTTAAGCCAGAAAATTTTTGTTTAAGATCAGCCAGCGCATCATCCATTTCCTGCGCTGAACGGAATCGCACATCGATACCTTTATCAACCACATAACGGATTCCTGCATAACGAATCCCAGTTTCACGTAAGTCCTGACCAATGCCCTTCATCAACCCTTCATAACGACGGTTGATGACGCTATCGATATCCACTTCGAGAAGGAAATGCACGCCACCTCGCAAGTCCAAACCCTGTTTCATTGGTTCAGCATGAATAGCCATCAGCCACGAGGGAGTTGATGATGCCAAGTTCAATGCTACTGTGTACTGCTTATCCAACCCATTTTTAATCAAATCCCGCGCCAATAATTGCGCATCGGTTGAAGAAAAACGGACGATCAATCCATCGGCACTCGCTGCAATCGACTGATAAGCAATTTTTGCATTGCCCAGTATGCTCTTCACTTGACTTTTAAGTTGTTGCGGCTCAACTGGTGTTGGTGAGGACACCTGTACAATTGGATCCTCACTGTACAAATTGGGAATTGCATAAATCAGCCCGATGACAGCGACCATGATCAGCATCAGGTTTTTCCATAAGGGATATTTATTTTGCATTTTTTGTCTCTATGACGGCGCTTAAATAGATTTAAGAGTGCCTTTGGGTAAAACCGCACTGACTGCATTACGTTGCAAGCTGATTTCAATTCCTTCTGCAATGCTTACCTTAACATACTGCTCATCAATACTGCTGACTTTAGCAATTATTCCACCAGACGTTACTACTTCGTCCCCTTTTTTCAATTTGCCAATCAGTTCGCGGTGTTCTTTAGCGCGTTTGTTTTGAGGACGAATCAGCATGAAGTAGAACAGAATAAAGATTGCTGCGATCATGAATAACGAAAAAAAAGAACTTTCTGCCTGTGCGGCTGGAGTGGCCGCTGCAGCCATTGCATCACTTATAAAAAAACTCATGCCCATCTCCTCGAATTCGCAATTAAAAATGCTGGCAGGAAGCCAGTAATTAGCGACACATAATATCGGTATTTCATGCCGGCGTAAATGAAGTTAAGTGCAATTCGCCAGCTGCATCAATAAAATAGAACAAAATAACGGCAAAGAGTTCGTACCGTAAATAATTGAGCTATGTGCCTTGGCATCAATCATGAAATTTAGGACAATTGTATAAGCAGGATGACCTTCTCCCAATTAAAGGAGAAGCTGCCCGACGGGGCGAATGAGGGATATTTAAAAGTGCGTTGACGTGCAACCTAACAGTTGCGACTGCGTGAAGTGAATATTATGCTGGATTAAAAAACGCTGACACAAAAGTGGCGTTTGCATGAGCAAATGATGCAGGTAAGCGCGACTAAACTTCTGTTTACAAGTTGGACATTGGCAATTAGCATCAATACACTCAAATTGCCGCGCATAATCAGCTTCACCCAGTAAAATATTGCCATCGTGGCTATAAACGTTACCAAGGCACGCATCCATAGCAGGCAGGTCTGATTCGACATAATACACACCTTCATCAAGCAACTGTCTCATCAGCGACAAAGTCAGATCACCGCTGACATAAGTCCTTACATGTTTATAGTCGGCCAACTGCTGCAACAACACCGCAGGTGGAGTCGATTTATCATGACGGAAATATACGCCATAATCCCGCTGTACATCTTGTTGTGGCAAATCAGTCACGGGAAAAAAAGGGAAAACAGATTCCGGTATTGAATGCCACACTACTGGATTCTGCTGCAAGACACCTTGTGGCAATATGACAAATTGCGGCTGAAGTTGTGCAATTAGCATGACAATTTCATCGATCGTAAAGTGCACAATGCTACCGTCGTATGGGGAGCGCAGCTTATACACCCCCTCTTTATCAGCCTTTGGCATCGACGCATTAAGGACAACCGTTTGCTGCCATCCATTATATGCGGCCAGATCTGGAAGTGTCTTGAGAAAAGCATAGCCAGGCTTCAACAATAAAGAGGCCAAATAAAATGCCGCCGTCTTAACGCCCACCTCTTGCCAATTCAAGGCCGTTAAACAAGAGCCCGCAGAAGTGGTGAGAATGGGAATCATGCCTAGAACATCATTATTGCTACAGTCTTTACTCATTTTGTCCGCCCCTTTTAGAGTAATAAAGTCGCATCGCCATAACTGAAAAAGCGATAACGCTGAGCAATCGCTATCTGGTAAAGCTCCATTGCCTGCGCATGGCCAATAAATGCCGATACCAGCATCAACAACGTTGACTCCGGCAAATGAAAATTGGTGATTAAACCATCACAAATTTGAAATTGATAGCCTGGTAAAATAAAAATATCGGTATCACGGCTGCAAGGGCGTAATTCACTATTACAGGCCGCACTTTCCAAACTGCGAACCGCCGTTGTTCCCACAGCAATTACCCGGCCCCCAGATGCCCGTGTGTGATTAACTGCCTCACACAGCTCTTCACTTACCGTAAAAAACTCACGATGCATTTTGTGATCGCCAAGCTCATCACAGCGAACTGGACGAAACGTACCAGCTCCCACATGCAGGGTCGAATAAGCGATATTAACCCCTTTACATCGCAGATTAGCGAGCACTGCTTCATCAAAATGCAAACCTGCTGTAGGTGCTGCTACCGAACCTTTGTGTTGTGCATAGACCGTTTGATAACGATTTAAATCCAACGCTTCATCACTTCGGGTGATGTAGGGTGGCAAAGGGATATGTCCAATCTGATGCAACATCACATCCACATCACCATTAACCCTGCAATGGAATAAATCATCGTCTCTCATCGTTATTTCAATAGACCAATCCTTATCGAGATGAATCATACTGCCAGCCCTGGGAGATTTGCTCGCTTTGATATGCGCCCAAAAACCATCATCACCTGTCAAGCGCTCGACCAACAGTTCTACTTTTCCGCCAGAAGCCTTGTGACCATATAAACGTGCAGGAATAACTTTGCTGTTATTCATCACCAACAGATCGCCAGGTTCAAGGAAATCGATGACTGATTTAAATTGATGATGCTCACAATTACCAGTATCGCGACGGTAAGTTAACAAGCGGGAATCACTACGGTTAGCCAGCGGATATTGTGCAATCAACTCTTGAGGTAACTGAAAATCAAAGTCTTGTTTCTTCATTTTACAATCTGTTTATAATTTTATGGTATTATATACCGGTTACCAACCAATTTGCGAGTCTGAGGCTACGCCTCCAAAAATTTTGGCCTGATTTAACGCCACTGAACTATTGTGGATTGTTACCGAATCTCACTGAGCGATAAACCATAAAAATAATTTGTTTCAAAAGTAGCATTACCCTATATTGAAACAGTATTCTGCTAATAAGATTTTATTTTCAAATAAAGGAGAAGTACCAATGACTAAATTGTTAAACACCCTGACTGCAACAGCCTTGGCTTTCACAGTAACAACTGTGCTCGCAAGCCCGCAGAAATTGATAACCCACAACAACACCGCTGTTGAATCAAACGCGTTTGTCGCCGGAGTTATCCCTTCAACGCATCCAACAAAACCATATAGCGAAGGAAAGGTTTCATGGACTGAAGTCAGAATGGCTTGTTTTGGTCATGTGGTTAATGGACGATGCGCTGCACTCATCAAGATGGACACCGGATCCGCGCACCCAGTTGATATTGGTTACTTATCAATGGATCTTAATACTGGCGATATTACGCCTGCACAATTAAGTGCAAACGGCTACACCATTAGTGTGAATGGCCCTGGCGAAACTACGATAACTAAAAATTAATTGGTAATTAATATGTACCGCGGTTTTCCCGCGGTACATCAGTATAAGGGTGAGTGTCAATACGCCCTATTTAGTCGTTACAGCTTCTGGTTGGTCTATAGTCCAAACAGCTTGCAAACCTACAAGACTTGCAGTCGGCTTACTGTGTGCAGTTACGTTGTAAGAAGATGTAGTTCCCAGGGCATCAGTCCTGTTAACATTCGTTACACCGGTAGCAAACAAATAAGTATAGCCCACGTCAAAACCAATACTAGGACGCATTTGATAATGCGCACCAACCGATAATGACCAGCGATCAACGTCTGGCAGACGCACATCTCGCTCGCTGTTAACTGTTGGAGTTTGGTCATAACCACCACCGAATCGCAACATCCAATTATCATTCACATGGTAATTAGCTCCCACGGAGGCACGCCAAGCATTGCGATAGTTTTCAGCGCTCGTAGAATTCACCACAACCTGACTACCTAAATCACTTGAATACGCAGCCACGTTATTGAGTTGAATCGTCCGGAAGACATTCCAGCCTGTATAAACTACGGATCCCAGCAAAGCCCAGTTTTGATTGATATCCTGATAAGCACTTAACGTAGCTACTTCAGGTAATTCCATATTATTGCTAAATAACCCATTATTGCGAAAAGCTGCCGCTGAATTGGTCAATGACGGATCCGCCAGTCGACCCGTTAACTCACTGTAACCATGGAATGTATGCGCCATTTTTGACTGATAATTCAAACCGATACGAGTATGGTTATCATTGAACGTACCCAAAACGCCAGCATGGAAACCAACACCAAAAGAGTGCCCCTTATTGTAACTCAAGGAATCCAGCGTAGTTGGCGTAACCAAGCCGCCCAGATGCTGTAAAAATTGCAATGCAGCCGGTGACCCCAGAACTCGATTGAATTTTACGCGCGCCCATTGCAAATCAACACCGGCACCGATAGCAAAATTCTCAGTCAATTTACCAGCCAACTCAGGCGATACGTTCATTGTCAGCAACTCGGTAAATGTCGCGGCATAACGCACAGGCGAGGTTGGAGGATAATCAGTAGACAAACCGAACGGTGAGACAATACTCAAACCAAACGCCGCACGATCACCCAAAGGCTGTGCATAATGAAAAGAGGGAACCAAAGCGGATTTTCCGCCTTGTAAATCAGAAAAGTGTTGGATATAAGATGGATAAGGTGTTGTTGCAAATGTTGAAGTACCTGACAGTTTACTATTTGGAAAAATACCAATACCGCCAACGACAAGTTGCTGCTTGCCCAGCAATGCCAAGCCCGCTGGATTAAACCAACCGGTCGATGCATCGGCCGCTTCAGCCGCAATACCTGCGCCATTATTACCAATTGCCGCGGGACTTGATTCCGTGTAGAGAGAAAAACCAGCCGCATTTACTGCATTACTAGCCAGTATTCCAACAACCGCTGCGCTTATAATTGTTCTTATGGGTCTTTGTATATCCTTCACGCCATGCTCCTCTATTTATTCCAAACTATCTATAAACTAAAAAAGATAATAAAGGAATAAACCATTTTTTCAAATAGTTATAAATAAATATTCTTCAGAAATATTATCGCAGTCAAGTTACATATCGTTGCCTGTCAAAGTGAAGCATGCTAACGTGCTTCAATTTTGTGCGGAAAAATTATGCGACAGATAATCACTAAATTTGGCGGTACCAGCGTTTCTTCTCGTGAAAATTGGGAGCACATCGCCGTAATCACCCAAAAACACCTTACCCATGACGTGCAACCCGTCATTGTGTGCTCAGCCCTCTCACAAGCATCCAACAAACTGGAAAAGATGATCGAGGCCGCTTTATTAAACGAACATCACAGTCTCGAAGCTAACATTCGCGAAGACTATGCGAAGCTTGCCGAGGCCTTGGACATTGGTTCTGATTTGATTGCTGAAGAATTAAAAGACTTATCGCAATGGCTTACCGGAATTGCTTTGTTAAAAGAGGCGCCGGCAAAAACCCGTGCGCAAATTTTAAGTCTCGGCGAACTGATGATGACGCGTTTGGGACACGCCTTTTTACAAAAAAAAGGCATCAATTGCATGTGGTATGATGCTCGTCAGGCTTTGCGTTCCACCCCGATTGCGGGCAGCGATACAATCAATTATTTAGCAGCCCGTTGCAGTAGCGAAGCTAACCCGGCATTGTCCTCGCAATTAACGAAAAGTGGAGCCGATGTCATCATCACCCAAGGCTTTATCGCAGCCAACAACCAAGGTGAGACGGTTTTGCTCGGCCGTGGCGGCTCTGATACCTCAGGCGCACTTCTCGCGGCTATCCTGCAGGCAACTGCTTGTGAAATTTGGACAGACGTTCCCGGTATCTACACGGCCAATCCGCATCAATTGCCGCATGCACGCTTGTTAAAGCAACTTAATTATGACGAGGCGCAGGAAATTGCATCCATGGGTGCCAAAGTATTACACCCAAACTGCATTCCCCCCGTGCGACAAGCCGGAATTCCTATGGTGGTCAAATACACCCGTATGCCCGACCATACAGGCACAAGGATTGCCAAAGAAAGTGATAATAACGCACCCCCGATAAAATCAATCCAGGTCAAACACAATGTTATGCTTGTTTCCATTGATACCTTGAACATGTGGCAACAAGTAGGCTTTTTGGCAGATGTATTCTCCGCATTTAAATACCATGGATTTTCAGTAGACCTGCTGTCTTCATCAGAATTTAACGTAACCTTGTCGCTAGACAGCAACGCTAAACTGCGCGATAGACCAGCATTAGACGCACTGCTTAACGATTTAAATCAATTTAGTCGCGCTAGAATTATAGAGCCTTGTAGTGCCGTAAGCCTCGTTGGCCACCACATCCGCACCGTACTGCCACAACTCGGACCTACTCTGGAATTGTTTGACCAGCAACAGATATATCTAATGTCTTTAGCATCCAATGATTCTAATTTAACCTTCGTAGTTGATGAGTCGCAAGCGGATAAATTATGTCAAAAATTACATGCCCTGCTCATCGAAAATAACCCACAAAGTTTCTATTACTCAAAAAGTTGGCATGAAGAATTCGGCAGGCCAAACGCGCCGATAATGCCATGGTGGGAAACGGCGCGCGCGAGTTTATTAACGTTAGCGGAAAAACAGTCGCCTTGTTATGTTTATAACCTGAAAACCCAAATTGCTAGAGCAGATGACTTATTAAAGCTAAGCGCTATCGATCAGCTTTTTTATGCGATCAAAGCCAATCCTCATCCCGCTATTTTACAAACCTTGTTTGCTAAAAACATTGGTTTTGAATGTGTTTCAATCAATGAGTTGCAGCATGTTTTGGCATTATTTCCCAAAATTGACAGACACCGTTTATTATTTACTCCTAATTTTTCAGCCAAAAGTGAATACGAATATGCAATGTCCATGGGCTGTTATGTCACAGTGGATAGTATCTACCCATTGGAGAATTGGCCTGAACTTTTCCAAAACAAATCAATTTTATTACGCATTGATCCAGGCAGCGGTGCTGGCCATCATAAATATGTGTGTACGGGCGGCAATGAATCGAAGTTTGGTATTCCGCAAGCGAGCCTAGCATTAGTCGCCAAACTCACAACGCAACATAAAATTAAGGTTATCGGTTTACACTCACATTCCGGTAGCGGTATTTTGACCCCAGATCTATGGCAGCAAACCGCATTGATGTTGGCCGCAGAAACCAGCCGATTCCCTGATGCTAAAATTATTAATCTCGGCGGTGGCCTTGGGATTGTCGAAAAACCAGGACAGCAATCGTTGGATCTTGACGCTTTAGATAACTCCTTGTTAGCCGTTAAATCACGCTACCCACAGCTTTCATTTTGGCTAGAACCAGGACGATATTTTGTTGCCGAAAGTGGCGTTATTCTTGCCAAAGTCACACAGTGCAAAGAAAAAGGAAAAATACGCTTTATCGGGATTGAAACCGGCATGAATTCGTTGATGCGGCCAGCGCTCTATGGTGCATATCATGAAATCGTTAATTTAACGCATCTCACCGATGAAAAAACAGGATTTGCCCATGTCGTCGGTCCAATCTGCGAGTCTGGCGACACCCTGGGCTATGACCGTATGCTGCCGGAAACGAAAGAAAATGATGTCATGCTGATTGCGAATACTGGCGCCTATGGCCATTGCATGAGCTCGTCTTATAATTTAAGGCCGCCCGCGCAAGAAATTATTTTGGATGGGCAGAAGTAAACACACTGGAAAATCCCCCGTCCCCCTTCAAAAAGGGGGAATAAATAAAGGGAAAATAATAACGTTCTGGATGAATTTGAGGTTCCCAATGCTAAACGACAGCGAGCAACGCAAACAGGCCACCGATCCACGCCAATCTTTTATCGTCCAGGCACCCGCGGGTTCCGGTAAAACTGAAATTCTTACCCAGCGTTATCTCCGACTCCTCGCCACTGTTAACGCCCCAGAACAAATTATCGCCCTCACCTTTACCCGCAAAGCAGCCAATGAAATGCGAGAACGCATTTTGCTCGCGCTCCAAAAAACAGCACAAGGAACACCTGCAAATTCCACACACCAACAACAAACCTACGACTACGCCACCGCTGCGCTCGCCCGCGACCAAGCGCTTGACTGGCAATTGCTCGACAACCCAGCACGTCTGCGCATCTTTACCATTGACTCCCTCTGCCAACGATTAACACAAGCGATCCCCTTGCAGGAAAAACAAATTCCCTATGCGCAAATTGGTGATAAACCTGGGCAACATTACCTTGCTGCAGCGCGTGCCAGTCTTGATTATGCAATTCATAACGAAGACTATCATCAACCGTTAAAGCTCCTGCTGCGTCATGTAGATAATCAACAAGACAAATTAATATCGCTACTGAGTGACCTGTTAGCAAAGCGTGACCAATGGTTACTTCCACTACATGAAGCCCGAATACAGGATAAAGCCCTGTTTGAAAAAGCCTTAGCCTCGATAGAACAACATGAGTTGTCGCGTTTTCGTGCGAGTATCCCCGTTGGGGGTTCGCAAGAATTAGTCTCCCGCGCCCGCCAACTTGCCTGCATAGAAGCCAATCCCGAATCAACGCGCTATCCATTACGAAACTGGGACACGTTTGAGCAACTGGACAAACCACTTGTCGCCAGCCTCGCAACCCTGCTGCTGACCAAGCAAGATACCTTGCGAAAAGCGTTCGATCATAACGTCGGCTTACTACGCGGCTCCTGTGACAATAAAGAGTATGATGAACTCAAGGCTGCCAGCAAAAAACTGCTCAGCCAATTAGAAGAAGCACCTGATTTCCTTGATGCCTTATTGCAAGTCAAAGACTTACCTGAGCCGCAATATGACCCACAACAATGGGAGGTACTGCAAGCCCTGTTTACCCTGTTGCCCCTGCTGGCAGCCCACCTACACCTGGTTTTTAGTCAACATAATGAAGTCGATTTCAGTGCCATTTCACAACAAGCAATTCAGGCATTGGGCGAAGAGGATTGCCCCACCGATTTGGCGCTCTACCTCGATAACCAAATCCAGCATCTGTTAGTCGATGAATTTCAAGACACCTCTATCCAACAATTTCAATTACTAACCAAGTTAGTTCATGGATGGCAACTGAATGATGGCCGCACTTTGTTTGTCGTGGGCGACCCTATGCAATCCATCTACCGCTTTCGCGCCGCTGAAGTCGGGCTTTTCTTGCGCGCCAAACAGCAGGGCATTGGTTCCGTAACACTAAAACCACTTGAATTAACATGCAACTTTCGTTCAACCGCAATCATCGTGGACTGGGTGAATCGCCAATTCAAACTGATTTTCCCACAAAGCGATGATATTGAATCAGGTGCGGTCTCCTTCCATCCCTCAGACTATACCAAGCCCGCAGATGAAAACAGCTACGTCCATGCCTTTCAGTACGAAGACCGCGAGCAAGAGGCGCATGCATTGGTAGAACTGGCAACCCAAGAATTACAAAACCATCCAGACGATAACATCGCCATTTTAGTACGCTCACGCAGCCAGTTAAAGGAAATCATGCGCGTCTTGCGAGAACAACAAATTCCCTGTCAAGGTGTGGAAATTGATCACTTGGCCAAGTTGCCTCATCTGCGCGATGTCTGGTCATTAACGCAAGCCTTGTTAATGCCGGCAAATCGTCTTGCGTGGCTTGAGTTTCTGCGCAGCCCATGGTGTGGCTTATCTTTAACCGATTTGCACTGCATTGCCAATTTTGAAAAAAATAAATCGATTTATTTTGCGTTATCACAGTTGAAAAAAATCACAGGATTAAGTGAAGAGGGTCGTGTACGCGCACATTTTATCTATACAGTTCTTCATCAAGGACTGGCTTGTCGACACCAACAATCATTAGTTGACTGGATAGCCAATAGCCTGCAGGAATTACATTTAGATCAAATTTTAGATACAGCCCAACAAGATGACCTTGAGCAATATTGGCTATTGCTCGAATATTTTGAACAAGATGGCCAGCTTGTAGACATGGCGTTATTTAAAAGCGAATTAAACAAACTGTATTCAAAAAAAGTAACTCCCTCTCGTCTGCAAATCATGACCATTCACAAATCCAAAGGCCTCGAATTTGACTGCGTTATTTTACCAGGCTTGAGTGCCAAATCCCCCGCCATGGATACCCCTATGCTGCGCTGGCTTAAACTACCCAGCCAGCATGGCGATTTATTATTAATTTCACCGATTAAAGCCGCCCATCATGAAAACTGCCTATTATACGATTACTTGGGCAGACTTGATGCACAAAAAAACACCTATGAACAACAACGCTTGCTTTACGTCGCCGCAACACGCGCCAAAAAACGCCTATATCTTTTCGATAATCGCGACAAAGCAAACCAGGGAACCTTCCGCCACCTGCTAAAAGGCCAGGAATTTTTCCCCATGGGCGAAAAAAACGGCGCCATTACACAAGAGAACAAACTGCCTAAGCTCTATCATCTTCCCCTGAGTCTCTACCAAAAACCCGCCATTGCCTCCCTGCCGGCCGCAAGCGCATTGCCACTTCTCATCCTCACGGATACCGTGCCTCGCCTTGTAGGGATAGTGATGCATGAGTTATTGCAGTGGATTTGCGACCATCACCTGATGACTTTTACGGAAATACCCTGGGCATTGGCAAACCAGCAACTGGAAATGCTTGGATTACCACCAACAGCGCTGCATAGCGCACAACTACTATTGCAAAAACAATTACAGCAATTATTTAACGACCCAGTGGGTCAATGGCTGATTAAGGCACATGAGCAGGAACACAACGAATACGAATTATTAGTCAATAACGAGGGCGAGATTGAAACCCGCATTATTGACCGAACATTTTGCGATCAGGGCATACGCTGGATTATCGACTTTAAAACCGGCAGCAGTGATGAGAAAACCCAGACTAAACATCGTGAGCAAGTGAATGAGTATGCCAACATGCTAGCCAGCCGTTACCCGGAGCCAATCCATTGCGGTCTTTATTATTTGAGCGATAGTCAGTGGGTTAACTGGGAGGGTTAATTTATAAAAAAGGTTTGGCTATAAGGGGATAATATTTTGTACCCCTCGTCAAATCATCAATCAGGCGTTATCATGCCCACATTCTAATGAGCGAAGCATACCCATGAACGTCGAAAAAAAAGTGGCCTCGATATTGGCCAACACCACCGATTCAATGTTAGGACTGAGTGTTGATCAACTCCCCATTAAACCCGTCATCACACTGGAAAACAATCAACTTACGCTCAGTTTAAGTGCCGGATTTCCGACGACCTTCCTCGAAAAAAACCTGCTGCCGAAACTTACGCAAGCCCTACACCAGGCATTTCCCCAATTACAAGTAAACGTAACCCTCAATCAATTTATCAAAGCACATCGCACTCAATTACCCGGTCAGGGGTTACGCGGCATCAAAAATACCATTGCCATCGCTTCCGGCAAAGGTGGGGTAGGGAAATCAACTGTAGCGGTTAATTTGGCAATCGCCCTGGCGCGTGCTGGAGCGCGCGTGGGTATCCTTGATGCGGATATCTATGGACCCAGCATCCCCCTGATGATGGGCAAGACAGAGCCGGTAAAAGTTGCAGGCGATCATTATTTGCCAGTCATGGCCCATGGCGTTCAGGCGATGTCGATTGGCTACCTGACTGAAGGTGAACCCGCCTTAATCTGGCGTGGTCCCATGCTAGCCAAATCACTCATTCAGATGATTGATATCACCCAGTGGGATGAACTGGATTATTTGTTTATCGACTTACCGCCTGGCACAGGCGACATTCAACTAAGTCTGGTGCAAAAAATCCCGCTAACCGGCGCTGTGATTGTTACCACCCCGCAGACAGTAGCGACTCTGGATGCGCAAAAAGCATTGAAAATGTTTGAAAAAACAAACATCGATGTGCTAGGAATTATAGAAAACATGTCACTGCATACCTGCAGCCGTTGCGGCCATCAAGAAGAAATGTTTGGTCATGGCGGTGCAAAAAAATTGTGTGACACCTATGGATGCACGCTCCTGGGCCAGCTTCCGCTAGACAGCCGCATTGGCAGTCAATGCGAGCAAGGAACGCCCACAGCCATCAACGACCATGACGAGCTAGCAACGGCCTTTATCAAAACAGCATTACAAACAACCATTGAATTAGCGCGAAAACCGCTGAATTACGCGGATAAATTCCCACCCATTATAGTGGAGTGATTTTCTTTATCTGCATTTGTCATGTTAAACTGAGGTAATTTCCTTGATTGAGTTCTAGCAAAATGTCCGAAAATTACACTGCCGAAGCGATCGAGGTACTAACCGGCCTTGAACCTGTTCAACGCCGCCCAGGCATGTACACCGATACCGTTCGCCCCAATCATTTGGCACAGGAAGTCATCGATAATAGCGTCGATGAAGTTCTTGCAGGATTTGCAAGCAACATTATTGTCACCTTGCATGAAGATGGATCGGTCGAAGTTGAAGACAATGGCCGTGGTATGCCGGTTGATTTACACCCCCAGTTAGGCCTGAGTGGGGTGGAAGTGATCATGACCCGCCTGCATGCCGGTGCTAAATTTTCCGATAAAAATTACAATTTTTCTGGTGGCTTACATGGCGTTGGCGTCTCCGTGGTCAACGCACTATCCGATCGCCTGGATGTGACCATCAGACGCAACGGCGTTATTTATCAAATCTCATTTGCCAATGGTGAAAAGCTGGTTGAGTTAAACGAGACAGGGGTCACCAAAAAACGCGATACCGGAACAACCATTCGTTTTTGGCCAAATGCAAAATACTTCGATACCACGCGTTTATCTATCAAACAACTCACCCACGTCTTGCGTGCTAAAGCCGTACTGTGCCCCGGTTTAGCAATGACCTTTATCAATAAGGCCACCAATGAAGAAACGCATTGGTGTTATGAGCGCGGCCTGGCTGATTATTTATGCCAATCATTGCCTGCCGATTACTTCCCGCAGGAACCCTTTACAGGCGACTATAAAAGCGATGAAACAACCGTCGATTGGGCGCTAGCCTGGTCCACAACGTCAAATAGTATTATCAATGAAAGTTATGTGAACTTGATTCCCACCATCCAGGGCGGCACGCATGTGAACGGCTTTCGTTCTGGCCTGTTTGACGCCATGTCCACATTTTGCGAATTACGAAATTTACTACCACGCGGGGTTAAATTAACAGCGGACGATCTCTGGGAGCCTTGCCAATACGTACTGTCGGTTAAAATGAAAGAACCACAATTTGCCGGGCAAACCAAAGAGCGACTCAGCTCAAGGCAAATCGCCGCGGTGGTGAGTAACGTTATCAAAGACGCGTTTGCGCTATGGCTCAATCAACACCGTAGCCAAGGTGAGCTCATCGCAGCCTTTGCTATTGAGCGCGCACAGAAACGCTTACGCCAAGCCAAGCAAGTCGCGCGCAAACGGGTTCATCAAGGTCCTGCCTTGCCCGGAAAATTAGCCGATTGCCTGCAACAAGACTTAAACCAGGCCGAGTTATTCCTGGTGGAGGGAGATTCTGCGGGAGGTTCCGCAAAACAGGCGCGCAATAAAGACTTTCAAGCTATTCTGCCTTTGCGTGGCAAAATCCTCAACTCATGGGAAGTCGATTCGTCGCAAGTATTAGCATCGCAGGAAATTCATGATATTTCTGTAGCGATTGGCATAGACCCCGCTTCGGATGATCTCAGTGGCCTGCGTTATGGTAAAATTTGTATTCTGGCAGATGCCGATTCAGACGGCGCTCATATTGCCACGCTAATCTGCGCCCTCTTTTTACGTCATTTTAAACCATTGGTTACCGCGGGACACATCTTTGTAGCTATGCCCCCTCTCTATCGCATCGATGCGGGCAAAATTGTGCACTACGCTCTGGATGATGAGGAAAAAGAAAAAATTTGTGCGCAATTATCGAAAAATAGCAAGGCAAAAATTAATGTGCAACGTTTCAAAGGATTGGGCGAGATGAACCCCATACAATTGCGTGAAACCACGATGGATCCGAACACTCGCAGATTAATACAACTCACGCTTGAAGACGAACCAGCCACCATGGCATCAATGGATATGATGCTCGCTAAAAAACGCGCTGGTGATCGCAAAATATGGCTTGAATCCAAAGGCAACCTTGCAGCGGTTTAGAAAGGCAGCCCACAACCTTAAGCCAAGGGATTTATATACATGGTCTTGTGATATCGTGTCTTGAAAAATAGTTGCATATTAACCTTTGGCCGGTATCCGGGTATAAAAGAATCATCTAACTCGATTTAGATTGATATATTTCAATCCTATCCTTTCCAGATTGTTTGGCTATATAGAGAGCCTGGTCAGCAGCATCTATCAGGGCGTCATCCGTTATTCCGTCCTGAGGCGCCTTGGCTACCCCTATGGACAATACCGTTTTAGGTAAAACCCGGCCTTGAAAGACCACTTCTTCATTTTTGATACTTTCACGCAAGCGCTCTAATTTGAGCACGGCCGCATTTAAATCATCGCTTAACATCACAACTAAAAACTCCTCACCACCAAAACGACAAGCCATATCACTAGCTCGAAAATATTGATTAAGCAGCTTACCAATACATTTAAGCACCTCATCACCAGCTTTATGTCCAAATGTATCATTGATTTTTTTAAAATCATCTATATCAAACATCGCAACAATCAGGCTACCTTTATCACGTTGAATTCGATGAAGCTCGCGTGGCAAAAAATCATTAAGGTAACGACGATTAAATAAATCAGTTAATGCATCTTTTAAGGACATCTCTTCCAGGGCTTGCCGTAATTTGATGTTCACCAGGGCAATTTTTACAATGTTACTGAATGCGATCGCTGTGTCTTGCGTATGTTTTGATAGCGTTTGTTCTGGTGGTGCAAATAAATGGAATACCGCTATCAAGTCATTTTTAACGAACATTGGGATTCCCATATATCCGCCTTGAGGAGGTGTGATGTAATGATTACAAGGAATGGCGGTTCGGGAATAATCAACAATATTAATGCTTCCTGAACGAATACCAAAACAATCATCCGGAGAAAAAAACGGTGCTAATATTTGTTCTATGCCCCATTGCATGACGGTTTCCATTTGTTGATTAGCGGAGTTAAATATAGCTAGACCGCCACTTAGTCCTTGAAAAATATCCTGTGCTTTTATCTGAACTCTTGGATAAATCTCCTCTGCCGTAACGCATAGTTGAAGCATAGCATTCAATTGATTAATAAGATTTTCTTCACGCTCGAGTATTCTTACCTCATTTAAGGTAGCCGCTTCTTGTATGTTTAATGCGGATAAAGAATCATTTGCAGTTTGCAATTCCCTGGTTCGCTTCAATATATCGCTTTCTAAATTTTGATTAATTCGAATTAAAGCCTTAGTCTGTGGGTAATCTCCCCGAAAAATAACTGATGCCAAAAGTAGAATTTTCTCGTAACCTATGCACAGGAGATTCTGCATGAAAAAATCAAAATTTACAGACAGCCAAATACTGTCGATTCTAAAACAATCCGAAGGCGGAACCCCTGTTCCAGAGCTTTGCCGAGAACATGTCATCAGCTCGGCTACATTTTATAAATGGCGCGCTAAATATGGCGGAATGGATGTGTCCATGATGTCGCGACTAAAAGAGCTGGAAGCTGAAAATAGTCGTCTTAAAAAGATGTATGCTGAAGAGCGCCTGAAAGCCGAGATTCTAAGGGAAGCCATTGAAAAAAAGTGGTAACACCGTCGCGCCGGCGTGAGCTGGCACATAAGGCGGTGATTGATAAAGGCGTCTCAATTCGTTTGTCATGCGACCTGTTTAGCATCAGTGAAACCTGTTATCGATATCAGCCTAAACTAAGCGATGAAAACACCATAATAGCGGATTGGTTAATGCGTTTAGCTCAGAATCAACGTAATTGGGGTTTCGGCTTATGTTTTTTATACCTTCGAAATGTGAAGGGCTATGCTTGGAACCATAAGCGTGTTTATCGAATCTATCGGGAATTGGAGCTCAACATGCGAATCAAACCCAAAAAACGGTTAATCAGGGAGAAGCCTGACGTATTGGCTGTGCCAAATGCAATCAACGAATGCTGGTCGATGGATTTTATGCATGATCAGTTAGAGGATGGCCGTAGCTATCGCTTATTTAATGTCCTTGATGACTTCAATCGCGAAGGCCTTGCCATCGAGGTGGATTTATCTTTGCCGGCAGAGCGGGTTGTTCGGGCTCTGAATCAAATCATTGAATGGCGTGGAAAGCCAAAGCAGATACGTTGTGATAATGGCCCGGAGTATATCAGTAAATTGCTGGGACAATGGGCTGATAAGAATCAGATACAGTTGGTCTTTATCCAACCAGGAAATCCACAGCAAAATGCTTATATTGAACGGTATAACCGCACAGTTAGGTATGACTGGTTAAGCCAATATTTATTTGAAAGTATTGCTGAGGTACAACTACATGCGACACAATGGCTTTGGACGTACAACAATGAACGACCAAATACTGCAATTGGAGGAATTCCCCCAAGGCAAAAATTGGTACTAGCTGCCTAAACCTCTACTTTTAGCTTCGGTTAAAAATGGGGGGATTACCTGTGCTTCCTGCAAAAATCCAAAATTGTCCATGATGATGGCATAAACCATCAAATAGGCGCAGATTAAAAATATGTCAATATTCGTATACTTTAAGTTATCAGAAGAAAGAAAATAGCCTAATAGAATGGCGGCTATAAAAAAAACCATCCACCGCCGCCCCTGTTTTCGTCCTTTTAAATAGTACACAGCCGCAGCTATAAGAAAAAAAAGAGTAATGCGCATTGTATTATCTGTATCAAATATATAATTTGAATAAATAATAAGGAATGTTAGCATCAATGCAATGGTCGCGATGCCTTCTGTTTTTTCTTTATGGCGGTGAAGGTAGATAAGAATGAAAATGCCGAGGCAAGAAAAACAAAAATCAACAATACTAATAATATGGCTATGATGCCAAAGAAGAATTCCCACAACTAGCGCCAGGACAATACTAATCACAAAGGCAGTATTCAAAAAAATAAATTTATACTCAAGCGCCTCTTCATTTTTATTAAATTTTACGTGACCAAATATCAATTTATATAAATATCCTTTCATCGGCATCCCATTTTTCACAACCTTCAATAAACTTATGCGTTTATCTAATAACAGTATAGTAAATAGTAAGCAGTTGGGTAATTAGATGCGGTTCGGGGTACACCATTCTACGATCATTTTTGATGTATTGCGGGGGATGACACATTCAAAGGGTCTTCTTCTTGTTTTTGCTGGCTTAAGCGATCCTTGATATTTGTTTTAGGATGGTCCGCACCACGCCCATCAGCCAAAAGATCATCTCCTGCTTTTATGGCGTGTTCCGCATCGTTCCGAGTCTCAACTTGGCCTTGCACGTGTTCCTTTTTGTCTTCTTCATGCTCACGACCCAACCCATCCTTCAATTGTGCGTTAATCTTCTGTCCACTATCTAAATCAAGGCTCGCTTCAGCTTTCAGATGATTGCCAAGCTGTAATCCATTCTTCTTTTCATAATCATTTTCCAACGTAGAAAAATCATCTTTCAAATGTGTTTTCATTGTTTTTTCGTTGTAAGAAGAAGCCAGTTTTTTCGCCAGATAAACCAAACCAATAGCAACTACCGCCGCGATGCTGACAGCAATACCGGCCGGAGCAAAACTCCACATAGCCACAATACCCACCATTAAAGCTGCTGAACTTAGTTCAATCACCACTGCATTTCTGGTTTTTACTTGCGCATTAGCCGCACGTGTTTTTTCCTGTTGTTGCTCTAGCGTGTCCTTATCAGTGATAGGTCCAAGCTTTTTATTTTCAACTGAAATTTTGATCAGGTTACTGACTTCTTTAATCACATCAACGCCGGCTGCGACCACAAACAAAGTAGCCGCTAGTGGTGACATAGCGGTTGCCGCCGTGATTAACACACTATATGCCGCGATGTTTAAAGCGGTGGAAGCAAGCAAGAAAAAATTGTCATGAAAACGTTGATACAATGATTTTGTATTATCGATTGAATTCTGATAAAAACTATAAGCAGCAATACCTACGGTAAATACAATACCGACAACCGGTACAAATAGTGTCACAGCCAACAGGCTTTGGACTAACGTGACCCCACCCAAATTAAAAAATGCTGGCAAGGTTGAGGCAGCCAGTATTAGAGTCCAACGAACTATATTAAGCACCTTTTTTATGGACTCATCGCGTTCATCAATAGCTTGAATAAAATGCTCCAGCTTATCCTTATCTGTCTTAGCTAATTCTCGTAATTCCGCGAGAAAATCATAAACACTCAGCTGAGCATAAACAGTCTTACCCTCTTTAATAAAGCGGCTCCGTTTATTTTCTGGTATGCCTAAGCCATCGAGTATTGCTGGAATAACCTCACTTAGCTCAGGATCATCAATCAATTTCATGTAAAAATCCTGATTAAACTCAGCCCGCTTCTTTACATAATAAGTCATGCGCTTTTCCAACAAGGTTGGATCATCCCCGTCGAGGTAACCCTGAAACCATTGCAGCGCGTCTAATATTGATGACATTACACTCAATCATGTTAAATTAAGATGCTTTTAGTATAGAACAAAAACAGATGTGCCGTATAAAAGTGCGAATCAATTAGCAGACAAGCCATGAGGCACCTAATTTAATGCCTAACGGCCAAGATGGTAGACGTGTCAAAAGCTCCCAACTACCATTTTATCAGGGGTACAAGATTAGAATAATCATTTGTCCATAATCGGGTTTCACCATCGGCCACGAAGCGCCAGCCTTCATTAGCGAGTAAGCTAGCAGCCAATTTTTCGTTGGTTGTCAGCAGTGCCCATTCCGATGGCAGTTGGCCTAAACGACCATCTCCTGCTTCTTTTTTATGCATCACGATCAGATCCAGCTTTCGACCTGCCGCAGTCAAGACTGGTAGAACGCGTAAATGACGATTACTGATATTCACTAAGATGACACCATCTGACGTGATTTTTTGCTGATAAAGCGTGAACGCCTCGATGGTGAGTAAATGTATAGGAATAGCGTCGGAACTAAACGCATCCATGACCAACAAATTGTAAGACGCATCCTTTGACTGCGCCACCGCAAGCCGCCCATCCTCCCTGACTAACGACCTCTCTGAAGAACAATCCTGTAGATAAGTAAATAAATCTGGATTACTAGCAATATCAATGACCTGCTGATCGATCTCAACCAGAGTGAGTTTGTCATGCTGCCGAAACTGACATGCCATGATACCGGTACCCAGACCTATGACCATGGCATGTAATGGCTGATGCAGCGCTTGCAATCGTCGCACCACCGGCAAGACTGAGCCGTAGTATGCCCTTGAGCCGTTTGTAGATTTTGCATCACCCGGAATCTGAAAACCATGGATAGTACTTTGACTCAAAAGTACATGCGCACCAGCTTGTGCAAACACTTGTTTGACCCCATAAAAATTGCGCTGTTGACTGAGAACTTGCACCGGCTTGAACCAGGGCATAAAGATAAAAGCAAATAAAATAGCGATGCTCAACAACAGACTACGAACGCTCTTAGGCCAAATTAATGCAATACTTAACGCCAAAATCGCTTCCACATGATAGCTGTGTAACCATGGTATCCAGCCCATGCTTTCCAACCCATAATCAACCAACAGCAGCAAAAATACCAACGTTGGCATCAACCATTCACGCGTCATTGTAGCCAGCGGAAGCGCTAAAAAGGACAATAAAATAACCAGTGGATACTCATAGGCATGGGTAAATAATCGGGGTGCTAACAAGCCATTAAATACCCCCGCAAGTACGCCACCCAATGACATGCAAAAATAAAATGTTGTTAATTGTGAGGCTGGCGGGCGACTTTGCACTAACAGAAGTGGACCCCAAAAATGAGACAGTGGTGTAGAATAGAAACCATTGTAGTTGGGGTTAAAAAATGGCTCATAAGAAGTTCAGTTCAGAATTTAAAGCAAAAGTTGCACTAGAAGCCTTGAAAGGTCATAAAACGACCAATGAAATAGCATCGGAATTTGAAGTGCATCCAACGCAAATTAATCAATGGAAAAGGCTGTTATTGGAAGGCAGTAAGCATTTATTTAGTGGCAAGAATGAAAAGGACGTGGAGTCACTAGAAAAAGAACGAGAGAAACTTTACACCCAAATAGGCCAGTTAGCCGTCGAGTTGGATTGGCTTAAAAAAAAGACTGGCCATTTAAGTTAAGTGTGAAGGAGAAAAAAGCGATGATCGACCCAACACATGCTGTTATCAGCATTGCTCGTCAATGCGAGTTAATTCAGTTATCACGTGCCAGTTATTATCGGGCGGCTAATAACGACCCAATTGCCGAGACCCCTGAAAATTTGGAGCTAATGCGATTAATTGATGAGGAGTATACCCGGCATCCATTTTATGGCAGCAGACAGCTTCGTAACTACTTGCGTCGGCAAGGGTATCCTGTTAATCGTAAACGTGTACAACGCTTAATGAGGCTTATGGGCATCATGTCCGTCGCCCCTAAACCGAATACCAGCAAAAAGGGGAAGGCGCATAAAATATATCCATATCTGCTACGAGATTTGGCTATTGTTAAACCTAATCAAGTTTGGTGCACAGATCTGACGTATATCCGCATGCATGGTGGCTTTGTGTATTTAGTGGCTGTTATGGATTGGTACAGCCGTAAAGTATTATCCTGGGAGGTATCCAACACCATGGATGATAATTTTTGTGTGAGTGCGCTAGAAAGCGCTATCAGACGCTATGGCGCACCTAGTATTTTCAATACGGATCAAGGCTCCCAATTTACTGGTAAGGCTTTTATTAAGGTGTTGGAGGACAATGAAATCAAGATCAGCATGGATGGAAAAGGATGCTGGGTGGACAATGTGTTCATTGAAAGACTGTGGCGCTCTGTTAAATATGAAGATGTGTATTTAAAAGAATATCCGACGGTGATAGCATTGCGTCATGGGTTACGTGAGTATTTTCGGTTTTATAATGACGAAAGGCCCCATGAATCACTTGGAAAATGTACGCCATCAGAGTTTTACGATGGACTTAGAGTAGCCGCATGATCGTAGAAAACGGCATGCTCTTAATGACTAAAATACCTTACGTGCAAGCAGTATCAACGAGCTTCCTTCGTTCCTCAGGACTCCTCATTGACACCGCTTTCTCTACAGGTAACCTGTCATCAGACGCAATGCCTCGGTGTTCCAATATATTGGACACTATCTAAATAGTAAGGGATCGTTGTCTCACCGATGGGGTCCACTTCTGAGTCTCGCAGTTGAATTAAATCGCGAGCTTCACATAAATTTTGAGGCGCTCGGGATATAAAAAACTGTTTTTGCTTATCAAGAAGCTGTATTGTTTCGGCAACATAGTGGGCCGCATCTCCGATAAAATAACGGCTGCGGTGTGCGGCCTTTAGGCTGCTAATATGTGATTTAACCAGCTTCTTAAAGCTATCGCTATTATTAGTATTTCCACTACACACCTGCATGTAAACAGGAAGGCCAGCCCGGTTTTCTGTAATTAAATTGATAATTACTTGGTTAAGCTCGGGGCGATGATCACGGCTATAACCTTTTACTAAACGAACACCTTGGGCATCGATATCGGACTGATATTCACCATCGACATGAAAACTTGTTGAATCAAGATGAACCAAATTACAGGGCAAGCTCACCCATTACAACTGATTTTCGATGGCCCAGTGCTTTCTAACTGCGTTAGCAAAAACCTTCGCGCCAGGCGCTACTGATGCAATGGCTTTTTAAATTTTTTTGCGACGAAACCTTTTGTAGTGCACTCATGTTTTGGCTCTGCAGTACTGGCAAAAGGAGGCTTTTGAGATCACAATGTATTTGTACGGCCATCTCCTGTGTGAGGTTCATTTTTATCCCCTATGCTTTTGCTACCGATATAGTGATTGTACGCAAATAAAGCAACGTTACAGCTCGATAATGCATACGAAATTGGATCAAATGCAGAATCATCACTTATTTGTGACTGCTTGGTTTGCAAAGAAAAGCAAGAAGGAATCAAATTCCAAAGCGAGCCCTGTATAATATCAATTAAAGTGGCTTCCCATAATGCGTCTTTGGTAGATGCATCTTTCGCATTTTTAGCATAAGGTGCATGACTGGCTAAATAGCGGCTGATGCCTTGTTTAACATCCTCCACTGTGGCATTTTTTGCTTTAGTAATGTCATTAAGGCTATTTATAAATTCTGATGCTGACAAGTAGGGGAGATTGGTGAATGAACATATAGTTAGTTTGGAATCTGAGAAATCCCTTAGCCCAACTAAAGCTTCAATTTTAATTCCTCTTTTCATCATATAAAAACACTGTCTTAATGATTGAATACCACCGTCAAAACAAAAAGCTTTATTATTTGTTAAGTTGTCGGATGATTGAACGTCATCGCCAAACATTACGCTAGGATTAGGGTTGCTATACACCAAATAAAAATTTGTTATATTTTCAGAAACGCGACATCCCCATTTTGTGATAGCCTCTACAGTATGAAAATCAACAACATTTGCAATAACTCTTGCGCATTTTTTAGGGCTTGGGCTTTCATCTAGCCAAGCATTAACCAACGGGTTAGCACCAAGACATGAGCCATCTGGGCTTCTTCTACCAGTCAAACCATACAAAATGATATCGTCAGGTATGACATTTTCCAGTTGGTTTGTTAAGTATTTTTTAGAGTCTTGAGTTCCTTTCTTGCTATATGCATTGGTGTCCCCAATCACTTGGCTAAAAGAAACCGTCTTCGTAAATCCTAATTCGGCTGAAATATCTTGGCGAAGCCCTGCATAATCTACTTTTTCTTGGTCTTCTTTCAACACACCAAATACGCGATAAATTTTTCCTTCCAGGGTGCAGGTATATAGTTTAACAAAAGGATTTATTTGCTTTAAGAGGCCATTTTCTTCGCTTTTAGATTCATTTTTAGTAGATAAATCAGTTTGTAAGAATACTTGTCTTGCCTGGTTAATTATATTTACTGGTGTAATCAGCCTTAGAGATTGTTTGGCTTCGCAATCTACGCTATTTGTCGTGGTAAAGTTTGTATTTGGTTGAGCACTTGAAATTAATGTTTTATCTTGCTTCTCGCGCATATTATAGCCTCTCAAAGTTGTTGTGTATTTATAGCGCAGCTTCCCTAAACCTCATATCTATTTACTAACAGTATTTACGGTGAGGTTTTGGCAGTTCCGTATAAATTGGCTAGTTTTTACCGAGGCTTCACCGCCTAGTCAAAGCATTGAACTATGGCTTGCTGTTACGTGTGTAGTTAATACATCTAACGAATCGTGCATTTATTTCTTCTAAATTTTTACTATCTAAGATTGTACTCATACTTGTATTTGCAAATATTCCAGCACATATTTTATTATGTAAATATTTTTCCCTGACCTTTTTTTCTTTGGTCAGTTCCTCTGCAGCTGCTAAAATACTCTTAAACTCACCGCTTTTCACAGTAGCACTATTAATTGATATAGCTTGATCATAAATCTCTAAACCACCGATACTAGGCAATGGTTTTTTATCAACGTTGTCGTTATAAGTAGTGATTAGTGAAGCGGCATCTTCTATTCTCTGAATTTGGTTATTTTGTAGTACGATTAATTCCAATGCATTATTAATGCCTATGACTCTCCGAAGAGCGGAAATCTCTTCTTCTGACCATTGTCGAGGCTCAATGCTGGAACTACGACCAATTAAAACATTCAGAGAGCTGTTTGTTTCTAAAGATTCAAGAAAATGCGTTAAATCGAATTTATCTAGTTGACTGGTAGTTAGCGCAATTTGTTCCAATGAGCATTTTTCTTTTTTCAAAGCAAGTGATATTTCATATCCACATCCCTTACCAAGCGTAACACCCAACAGATCTAACTCTTTAATTCGATGCGCTATAATTCTACCCATGAAGTTGCGCATTTCACTATCGTTGACAGTCTCTGATGGATTATAACCATTCCCACCGACTGTTTTACCTACAATTTCTACTCTTTGTATATTAGTGGCATTGAAATCCGGAAATTTTTTTGCATATTCACTCATAGAACCTCTGAATGTATTCAGAGTTGCATGAGTCAGTGGTACATAAAATGAAGTGGTAGCGCAAAATGCTTTTTTTTGTTGAAATAAGCCGATTGATCCAGCGGCAGCAACTGCTGATGTCATTAAACTTTTAGACAATCTTTTTAACATATTTCACCTCTTTTTTAATAAAATATTATTGTTCATAATTTTGTTGGTCACAATAACATGCTCTGCTACAAGTGTTGTGTGATGCCATTTCATTCGACCACAGAAAATACTTTCAAGTTAATATTTTTGCAGTATATGCGGAAATAGAACATTAAAACAGAGGGAAAATCCCCCTGTTGGGTTGATTGAAAGGGCGCGATGGCTTGCCGACAATCCCTTTTTTATCGGCTGCAGAGCAGAGACAGGTATGACACCAGACCAAGAAGAGGACAATATACAAGCAGGTCTTTGACTATAAAATTATGCTGATAACAAAGAATTCATATCAGCTGGCATAATAATACTCAAAACTAGGGTAGCCCTAGGCGTTAGGGGGTCGAGTCTTGCTTTTTGCCATGTCAGTGAGGGCAAAAAGCAAGACCCGACCCCATTTGTTTGTGCACAATGATGTTGGATGGGATCAAGAAAGGAGAGTTATCGGCAAACCATCGCGCCCTTTCAATCAACCCAACAGGGGGATTTTCCCTCTGTTTTAATGTTCTATTTCCACATATACTGCAAAAATATTTACCTGTATGTGTTTTATTGGATTGAAAGCAGGATTTTATTTTTTGCAAAAAAGCTCATAGGAATATAACGCAATTCGCAATAGCATCCAAATACTCGGAACCACTTTAATAAATAATTTGATATAAAAATTAATAAGGCAATAAAAAATTTTAAAAAATAGTGAAGCATCATCAAGCGGATTCTTTGAATACAAATATTCAGAAAATCATTGGGCTCTTGACTATTATTTTGGTGTAGACAGTGGTAGCGAAGTAAAAAAACAGACGCTACAGAAAATTCAAACACAATAAACAATTTAAAAAAATCTAAAGACAAAGAGGAATATGTATGTTTACAAGATTTATGAATTCGCTAAAAAGCCAATCTAAATTAGGTGGAGCTTTTGAAAGCGTAAATGCTAAAAATTTAAGTCGATTTGTACTAAGAGGAACAGGCACACTGTTCACATCAATAGTCGCTTACCAGTCTTATAAATATTACCGTCCTAACAATATTTCGACATTTCTCGATAAAGAAATGACAGTTTTTAAAATTGCAAAATCTGATTCTTCTAAAAAATGGACCCCTCGCAAGCCTAATACTGATTTAGATTCTGTAGGTGGTAATGAGGAAGTATTAAATAGCTTAGCCGATATAGTGTGCTATCTGCAGGATCCTGAAAAATTCATTAAATCAGGCGCTAAACCACCCCGCGGAATTATTTTAAGCGGTCCTCCTGGCGTGGGTAAAACAATGATGGCTGAAGCAGTAGCGGGACATTCCGGAGTTCCTATCATTATAATAAGCGGCCCAGAAATTGAGTCTAAATATGTTGGAGAATCAGAGAAAAAACTTCGAGAGCTCTTTGAAGCTGCTAGACAAGCCGCGCCTTGTGTATTGTGTATTGATGAAATAGATTCTATAGCATCTAAACGTTTTTCTTCATCAGATAGAACGGGTTTTGAGCATTCTGTCAACTCTATTGTCGATCAATTTTTATCTCTTCTTACCCAAGATAATACTGGAGTCGTAATCTTTGCTACAACGAATAATCATGACATTCTTGATCCAGCACTAGTTCGACCAGGTCGCTTTGACCGGCATGTCTATATTGGCTTGCCTGATCTTAAAAATCGTATGCGTATTTTGGAAATTCACACAAAAAATAAAAAGCTAGACTCCGTGTCACTTGATGATCTTGCCAATCTTAGCGCTACATTTTCAGGTGCAAAACTCGCTGCTTGGGTAAATGAAGCGGTCATGTGTGCATCGCGAGATGGAGTAAAAGCCATTACAAAATCTCATTTTGATCAGGCTAGATCTATATTAGAAAATGGCGTTATTGGCCAACACATTAATAATCCGATACAAAAGAAACGCACAGCCATGCATGAAATAGGTCATGCACTTGTTGGTCATGTTCTAGGGCTAACTCTTTATAAGGTTTCTCTCTTACGATCAGGAAAAAGTTTTGGGTATACTGAATTTTTACCTGAAGATGACCAACTAAATCGCACAAAAGAAGAGGTGCTCAATGAAATATGTGTTGCTCTTGCTGGTCGCGCAGCAGATGAGGTTTTTAGCGTGTTACGATGTGGCTGCAAAGCAGATTTAGATCATGCTAAAACATTGGCTTATTATCTTGCAGATCAAGGTCTAGGCTCGTCGCTTAGTGGAATTGCCAGAGATCAAGATATTGAGCTCATTTTAATAGAACAAATGAATCGTGCTAAGAAAATCCTTCAGGAAAATCCAAAAAAGCATGCGTTACTTGTTAACTTTCTGATGGAAAAAGAAGAGCTTCGACATGAAGACCTTGTTGAAATACTTGCAGGAAAAAATATAATTTCTTCTACAAGTTTAATTTCTTCATTTTTTAATATTAACTTGGGTAAAAGTTCAAAGCCAAAAATATCTTTCTTACCACCAAAAAAGGAATATCAGGGGTTAGAATCTCCCGAATCTAGTGGAAACAAAACCATTAAAAAGTTCCCTTTTACTCTTGGCGAAGTAGCGAGAGCATTTGATATCACTGAGTCAGTAATTCGAGAATTAAAACTCGATTGTGGTAGAGGGTGTCGGATAGTCTTTAAGCCCAGTTTTGCAAAACATGACCACATGAATAATGTATCTAATATTTTAAAAAAGAATGACGTAGAACATATTTATCTACGAAATCATCTAGCTGGTTGCGCCGAATTAATTGTCTACGACAACGGGCTTTCTGATTTTTCTAAATTTATTAAGAGTAAAAATCAACCTGACGCTCAGAGCAGCGACGAAAATGTATATGAGTATTTTTAGTGACGTGTCCGAATCCATTAAATCACGTCATTCTGCTGCTGGATGCGATAGGTAGCCCTACTTAATTACAGATTTTAGCATGGTTTACATTCTAGGTTTCACTAGGAGGATTATCACCCAAGGCAAAAGTGTGTGTGAGTAAAAAATAAACAATCATACCATGATCCATTACATATGCTCTATATTTTGACGTACTTCGGCTTGTTCGCCGGATCCAGGAATCTAGCAAGATCTCTGGATACCGCGCATAAAGCGCAGTACGTCGGCGTTTAGGATAATTTATCATCACTCATGATCTTGCCCTGGATTATCACCCTATTTTTGTTACTATAGAATAATGTATAATTTTCAACCAACACATCTTGATGATGTAAAAACACTCTAAATGGAGCTGATAATATGTTTAATCAATTCTTTAATAAATTAATGATAACTGCGGGTGCCGGGTCAATAAGTTATTTTCTAACTAAAAAATTACTTGCACAACTCGACAAAGGGAAGCGCGTGGAGAAAAATGATAATCAATTATATGTCGACGGTAAACTTGTGACAGCTGCGAATGCTATCATTGTAAAGCCGATTGAAAAGAAACCTTCAAGAAGTTGTGAAAGCCTTGGGAATGAGTTGCGAATGTTTGTTGGATGGAATTTATCTAAAAAAACGCTTAGCGAGTTATCATTTTTTGAGCTATCTGCTTATTCATCCGAGAGCTATTATAGTAGATATATGGGTGGAATTCATCGCGAATTTAAGGAAAAAAATTGTGGTAAATCAACTAATGATAAAACAGCAAAAGAATTACGTTTCGAAACTTGTGAAACATTGAGTAGTACACTGAGAGATCTTATGGGATCGCCACACTATAATCGAACTACAATTCGCGAGAAAGGTCCATTACTATTTTCTGTTAATAAAAATACTCCATCCAACTCAGAGCAAAAAAAATTCGACGAATATCATGCTGCTTTTATGTATAGAGACTGTGGTAAGCGTTAGGGTTTCCATTAATACATTGCGTAATAAAAAGTCATGCAAAAAAGGAATAAAGGCCAAACGATTCATAGGAACATTACAGCCTGATTATGCACAAAAAATGTTAAATGTTATTTTTTGTGCACTCATGCGTTTGCCCTGAGCTTTACCCACCCTACAAGCCTCTTTGTAGCGCGCTCATGTTTTGGCTCTGGCGAATCCATGGCATCGACCGTGAAGATTAAAAAATGAAATTAGTAGCCATTCATCACAACGTTCTAACCCCAGTAAAAGTCAGATTTGGGTGCCGGTTGAATGGTTACAAAATCAAGCATTATCTTGGGACGAGCTTAGCATCCATCGCGCCTTCTCATGAGCTTCGATACGATTTGCCAACAGATTAACCGTACCTTCGTCATTCGCTTTTTGTGCCATGACCATGGCGGCGTTTAGATCTTTCACCAGAGTGCCATGATCCTTAGCAAGTTCAGTGACCATTTCATTTGCACTTGAGTTTGACGTGCCGTCTTTAATAGTTTTCATGCCTTCAAATGCCTTGAACGTGGCAGGCGCGTTATGGCCTTTGATCAAAATACGCTCAGCGACTTGATCCACTGCATCTGCAAGTTCGTGATATTGCATGTCGAAGAGTTCATGCAACGACCGAAACTGCGGCCCCTTCACATGCCAATGGTAATTTTGTGTTTTGAGATATAACGCATAAGTATCTGCCAATATTATCGATAACTTGCTGACTAAATCATTCATAATAAGCTCCATTTATTAATTGTACAGCCAAATACCCCTGTTACTAAGCGTAGTTGAAAAATGTAGGCGATTCAAAACGAATCCAAATTTTTTCTTAGCATTAACTCAAATCACACCCGTTTCCATGATGCATAAAGCGCTGGAAAAAATAAAATGGTTAATGCGGTTCCTGCGATCAACCCCCCCATTATAGCGGCGGCCATTGGCGCCCAGAAAAGGCTTTCTAACAAAGGAATCATCGCCAGAATCGCGGTACCTGCAGTGAGCACTATAGGACGGAAACGCTCTATTGTTGCCTGGATGATTGCCGTGCGCGCCTCCATGCCATCAGCGATATGAACTTCAATTTGATCAATCAAAATAACAGTGTTTCGCATTATCATGCCCGAAAGCGAGATAACGCCTAACATCGCGACGAACCCAAATGGCAGATTAAAAAGCAGCAGCGTTATCGTTATACCTATAAGTCCCAGAGGTGCTGTTATAAAAACCAAAATGACACGTTGAAAACTATGAAGCTGCAACATGAGCAGCAATGCCATCACGGCTATAGCCACTGGCAAAACAACGAAGATTGAGTGAACCGCTGTACTACTTGATTCAGCGACACCTTCAGTATCAATTTTATAACCCGGCGGCAAATGCGTTTTTACCGCGATTAATTCCTTGTCAATCGCATGCGCAACATCAAGTGCCTGTACCGAACCGCCAACATCAGCACTGACCACGATCGAAGGCAGTCCATTCTTCATGCGAATAACACCTTCCTCAACCCCTGGCGTAATTTGTACGATTTGATCCAATGGCACAAACCTTTGACTCCTGGTGTAGACATTAATATCCTTAAGCGTACTCAAATTAGCCCGTTCTTGTGGTAGCCCCCTGATATCAACCCCAATCAACTCATTTTTTTCACGGAATTTAGTTATCTCAAGACCTGAGAGCACCGCCTGTAAATTTTCAGCCAGTTTCTGACCTGAAATACCCATTTGTCGACTCTTATCAGAGTCTATCGTTAAAAGCGTATCAACTCTTTTTTGCCAGTTGATATGCGTATTGATAGCATAAGGATTCTTGCGCATAACGTCTTCAACTTCAGCCGCAATCTTATAAACTGTGTTTGGATTTTTGCCACTCACCCTAAATTGCAATGGATAGACCACAGGAGGTCCATTTTGCAAGTAAGAAACCTGAGATTGAACATTTGGAAAATGCTCTGCCAACAATGTCCTAAATGCAGCAACTGCACGCTCGCGTGCCTCACCACCTTTTGTCAGAACGACAACTTGTCCAAAATTACTGCTGTTTTCCAAGATAGAGAGGGCCAGATAAAAACGAGGGGTGTAACCACCAACGTAGCTGGTGTAATACTCAATATCAGGATTATTGGCAATAAGGGATTCAAACCGCTTAACAACCCGTTCTGTTGCTACAAAAGGTGTTCCTTCTGGCAACGTCATGCTGACCACCAGTTCAGGACGCTCAGAAAAAGGAAAAAACTGGCGCTGCACATAACCAAAACCAAATATTGAAAGCAAAAACATCGCCACAGTCAATGTAATCACCAAGTTACGTCGTTCCACACATTTTTCCACAAGCGAACGAACATATACCAAGATACGGCCAGGTTTATGGGTCTCATGATGAATAGGCGCCTTGAGAACATGATAGCCAATATAGGGTGCAAAGATCACCGCTACAAACCAGGAGGCAATTAACGAAATGGCAACCACCGCAAATAAACTAAAGGTAAACGTACCGGCGTCCGATTTGGCCAATCCAATAGGCATAAATCCTGCAATTGTAATCAAGGTGCCGGTCAGCATTGGAAATGCGGTCGCTGTATAAGCAAACGTTACAGCCTTAAATTTATCGAGACCTTCCTCCAATTTTCGCATCATCATTTCAACGGTAATCATTGCATCATCTACCAAAAGACCCAGAGCAATGATCATGGCACCCAGTGAAATACGCTGAAGATCCAAATTTAAAAACATCATGACTAAAAAAGTTATCGCCATCACCAGCGGAATCGACATGGCAACAACACTACCTGCTCTAAAGCCTAAGCTTAAAACACTGACCACCATGATGATCATTACTGCCTCAAAAAGCGAGCGCACAAATAAATGTATAGACGATTTAACGACTACCGGCTGATTGACAATTTGATGTATTTCAACACCAACAGGCAACTCGGCCTGAATATTTTTTATCGCGTCTTTGAGAACATTTCCTAGATCAACAATATTACCAGAACGATTCATAGAAATAGCAAGACCAAGGGACTCCTTTCCCTGATAACGCATTTTATAGGTAGGTGGATCCTCATAACCTCGATAGATGGTTGCTATGTCGCCTAAGCGAAAATCACCTTTAGCAGCATGTATATTAAGATTACTAATGCTCTGCAGTGAATCAAAATTACCACTGGGCCGCAGAATAATTTCATTATCCCCTGTACGCAAAATCCCTGCAGACTCCAAGGCATTTTGATCCTGAATTGTATCAATCATTGACTGCGGATCAAGACCCAGGGTTGCAATTTTCATGTGCGAAAACTCAATATATATCTTCTGATCCTGCTGCCCAATAATATTTATCTTAGCTACATTGGGAATCGCCAATAATTGCTGACGAATTGAATCCGCATACGTCTTTAGCTCTGCAAAGCTATAACCATCTCCAGTAATTGCATATATCATTCCAAACACATCACCAAACTCATCATTAAAAATAGGTCCGAGAACATCGCTAGGTAGCTCATGCTTGAGATCACCCACTTTCTTTCGCACCTGGTACCAGGATGCTTCCGCATCTGCTGTCGTCGTTCCCTGCTTCAGCCGAACATAAATAGCAGCCTGACCAGGCCTGGCGGTACTTTCGATATAATCGAGATGAGGAACATCTTGTAAGCGCTTTTCGATTCGCTCAATGACCTGGAGTTGTACCTCGCTCGCTGTAGCTCCCGGCCATAAGGCGCCAACAACCATCACGTGAAAAGGAAAATCAGGATCTTCTTTTTGGCTTAATTGTGTATAACCCCAAAAACCGCCCAATAAAAACATGATCATTAAAAAACGTACCAGCGGTTGATTCTCTATTGCCCAGGCAGATAAGTTCCAGGAGGTTTTCATTCATCGGTACCCAACAGGGATATTTTTTGCCCAGGAAACAAATTATGAGCACCCGCAGTTACGATCATTTCCCCATCATGCAAACCTTTATCAACAAGTACCGTGTTATTCTTACTATATTGACCTAACATAACAGCCGTCGCCTTCACCGTTAGTTTATGCGGGTCAATGACCCAGACCTGAGGGGTCTTTTCTTGATAAAACAAGGAAGTTATAGGGATGCTAACTTTAGGAGATTGATTAACAAAGCGTAATTTCACATTGGCAGTCATGCCGAGTAACATATCCGTACCCGGATCTACCACACCGAGTTTCACGGTAAACGTTCGCGTCACAGGATCCGTATCAGATGAAATTTCACGGACGTGTACCTTATATTTTTTTTCCGAGTTAGCCCAAAGTGCAACTTCAATGACTCCCGGTGATTTTTTCCATTGCTGAACCCTTTGTTCAGGAACGTTAATGGTAATTTCTTTCTCATCAGAAGTAGCAATTTTTAACACAGGCTTGCCTGCCTCTAACACTTCTCCTGTTGATGCTGATGTGTCAACTACGATGCCATCAATTTGGCTGTATAAATTGGTATAAGACAACTGCCGTTGTGCCGCTACCAAATCCTTATTGGCATTATTCCAGTCTGCAAGCGCTGAATCATATTTACTCTTGAGCTGATTCACTTGACTGGGCGTTACATATCCTTTTTTCAACAAGGGGGAATAACGTTTCAACTCAGAATCAGCAAATTCCAGATTACTTTTTGCCGCAATCAGCTTCTGCTCTTTAATCTCTAACTGTATATTCAGATCATTTGCATCCAACGTAGCTAGCAGTTGCCCCTTTTTTACCTTGTCGCCCACATCAACCAAACGCGAAGCAAGCTTTCCCGTCACCTGAAAAGACATTGGAATTTCATCACGCGCAGTCACTATGCCCGCATAGGAATACTCGGTCGTTACCGGTGAAGACTGAATAGTAATGGCTTTAACGGGTCGAACAGACTCTCCCGCTTTTGGTTTGTCTGAGGAGCAGCCAGTCAGGATTAACAAGATTAGTAACCACACTCCTAATTTGATCATAGTGCCTCATGCGTAATGTTCATATTAATTTATAGCATACAAAATAAAAGACCGTATAGTTACCTTCATAAATTTACCCCCTGGTAATACTCCTAGCTTAGTTGAATGAATCCGCGAACCAAGCGATGCCTGGGATTCACGTCACAATACTTCAAAACCTGTTTTCTCTTTCATATGATAATTTGATAGAATCGGATGGTTTTTTTAACGTAAGCGAGAGAATCATGGCCGAACCGTTGTATACAATCGATACTGACAGTTTGCGTACACTTCAAGATGTCGATAAACAGCATGCATTAGCTTCACTGGAATCGGGGTGCGTTATTTATCTGCCGAATTATTCATTTAAATTTGAGCCTGAGGATCAAATCCTTTTGACCGAATCGATTCTAGATGGCATGCATAAAAACGTCAGTTATGATTATTGCCGTCAACGGCTTTCTGGCTTCACTGCCCTCAACCAACCACACAACTTACCAGTAGTCATGCACCAGTTTATGCACCGTTTTGCTGAATATGCAAAGCAACTTCTTGATGCGCTTTTGCCGCACTATAGTGCAGCTGTCCACTGGGGTAGAACCAGTTACCGACCTGCAGAAATTAAAAACAGAAAAAGTTCAAAACGCAAAGATGATACCCGCCTACATGTAGACTCATTCCCAGCAACGCCGGTGAATGGTTGGCGAATTTTGCGTGTATTTTGCAATGTAAACCCCTACGGTGAACCGCGTGTATGGCATGTCGGCGAACCCTTTGCTGAGGTGATGGAAAAATTTGCACCGCGAATTCCTCCCTATAACCGCACCCGTGCCAAATTATTAAAACTGGTTAAAGCCACAAAGACCTTGCGCTCACCCTATGACCATTACATGCTCCACTTGCATGACCGCATGAAATTAGATGATCACTACCAACAAACGCTGGATAAACAACGCATAGAGTTTCCACCGAATAGTACCTGGCTAGTTTTCACCGATCACGTATCCCACGCCGCATTGAGCGGGCAGTATTTACTGGAACAGACGTTTTATTTGCCAGCAGATGCTATGGCAGAACCCGCTCTTTCTCCACTGCGACAATGGGAAAGGAAGAAGTCCAGGGCGTTGGTATAAACCAACAGAGTAAAACGTTAAAAGCGTAAGTTATTTTGCCAGGTCCAAAATGCCAATAAAAAACCCGCCATGAGGCGGGTTTTTTGTAGAACAGATGGAGCAAAGGATTACATCATGCCGCCCATGCCACCCATGCCGCCCATACCACCCATACCACCCATGTCGCCAGCGCCGCCTTCATCTTTCTTAGGAAGGTCAGCAATCATGCACTCAGTGGTCAACATCAAGCTAGCTACAGAAGCTGCATTTTGCAATGCTGTACGTGTAACTTTAGTTGGGTCAAGAATACCAAGCTCAACCATGTCACCGTACTCACCGGTCGCCGCGTTGAAACCGAAGTTACCTTTGTTTTCAGTGATTTTGTTGACGATAACTGAAGACTCGTAACCAGCGTTAGCAACGATTTGACGCAATGGTGATTCAATTGCACGACGCAGAATGTCAATACCCATGTTTTGATCATGGTTATCACCTTTCAATCCATCCAACGCTTTTTGAGCGCGAATCAAGGCAACACCACCACCAGCAACAATACCTTCTTCAACAGCCGCACGAGTTGCATGCAGAGCATCTTCTACACGCGCTTTTTTCTCTTTCATTTCAACTTCAGTAGCAGCACCGACTTTGATTACTGCAACACCGCCGGCCAATTTGGCAACGCGCTCTTGTAGTTTTTCACGGTCGTAGTCAGAAGATGTTTCTTCCATTTGCGCACGAATTTGAGTAATACGCTCATTGATATCTTTCGCTTTGCCTTCGCCATCAATGATTGTAGTGTTTTCTTTGGTAACCACGACGCGTTTTGCAGAGCCGAGGTCTTCCAGAGACGCACCTTCCAGGTTTTTACCAATCTCTTCAGAAATCACTTGGCCGCTAGTCAAAATGGCAATGTCTTGCAACATAGCTTTACGACGATCACCAAAACCAGGCGCTTTAACCGCGCAAACTTTAACAATACCGCGCATGTTGTTAACAACCAATGTAGCCAGCGCTTCGCCTTCAACGTCTTCTGAGACGATCAACAGCGGACGGCCAGACTTGGCAACGCCTTCAAGCACGGACAACATGTCACGAATGCTGGATATTTTTTTGTCAACCAACAGAATGAATGGGTTTTCAAGTTCTGTGGTCATGTTTTGCTGGTTGTTGATGAAGTATGGAGAAATGTAACCACGGTCAAATTGCATACCTTCAACCACAGTCAGTTCATTTTCCAGACCATTACCATCTTCAACAGTAATCACGCCTTCTTTGCCTACTTTATCCATTGCTTCAGCAATGATAGAACCAATCGCTTCGTCAGCATTCGCAGAAATAGTACCTACTTGTGCAATTGCTTTGGTGTCTTTGCATGGTTTTGACATAGACTGCAATTCTTTGATGATAGCTATAACTGCTTTGTCGATACCACGTTTCAAATCCATAGGATTCATACCGGCAGCAACTGCTTTATGGCCTTCAACCAGAATAGCACGCGCTAATACGGTTGCAGTTGTAGTACCGTCACCTGCAGTGTCAGACGTTTTGGAAGCAACTTCTTTAACCATTTGCGCGCCCATATTTTGGAAGCGATCTTCAAATTCAATTTCTTTTGCAACAGACACACCGTCTTTAGTGACAGTAGGTGCACCATATGACCTTTCTAATATTACATTGCGTCCGCGTGGACCCATTGTAACTTTTACAGCATCTGCCAATTTGTTTACACCAGCAAGCATTTTCGTGCGAGCATCGTTGCCAAAATGTAGTTCTTTAGCCATTGTAGTTATCTCCTAATTCTATCTAATTATTTTTCAACAACGCCCATGATGTCATCTTCGCGCATCACAACCAATTCTTGACCATTAATCTTAACTTCTGTACCGGAATATTTGCCAAACAGGATGGTATCACCTACTTTAACAGCCAAAGCACGCACATCACCATTGTCCAATACTTTACCAGCACCAATAGCGATGATTTCGCCTTGCATTGGTTTTTCGGCAGCGCTATCTGGAATGACGATACCACCAGCTGACTTTAGCTCTTCGGGAAGACGACGAACCACAACACGATCGTGTAACGGACGAATTTTCATTGTTTTTTTCTCCTGGTTTTAATGTTTACCTTAGGGTTAATGCTGACTCACCACTGCATGATCAACACTGATGAAAGCCATATGGGGCCATAAAAACTTCTTTCAAGGGTAAAATTGAAAAAAATTATGTTTTTTTTGGTGCTTCGATTTACAATGGTCAATAAATGACTAATTTCCATGGGTTTGTAATGAAAAAATGTTTTTTGTTTGCAGTACTGGTGTTCATTCCATTTATTGGATTTAGCAGCCCCCCGCCGGCAGAAGACGTTTTTCAACTTAGCGCCAAACAATTGGATCCCAACACACTGACGCTTAACTGGACGATTAAACCGGGTTATTTTTTATATCAACAACGCATCAAATTATCTGAACACACCGACAGTAATTTCCATGTAGGTGCTATTCGTTTTCCCAAGGCCATCAATAAAACGGATGCGCAAGGACAACAATACCCCGTGTACCACGATAGGTTAACGCTACCGGTAGCAATTCTCGGTGAACAGGCAGGCGAAGGACTGCTGGATGTTCATTTTCAAGGTTGTTCTGATGATGGGTTTTGTTACCCGCCACAAACCCTAGCGATTAAGTTAACCATTGATAAAACGTTATCGCTCTCTCAAGTGAACCTTGAAGTTAACGACCAAGCCGCCCCTGACAATGCACCGAAGAATAAATTCGACCACCTGTTCTCCAGTAACAACTGGATTTTGATCATGTTGAGTTTTTTTGGCTTTGGAGTGTTGTTGGCATTTACGCCCTGTGTGTTGCCCATGGTGCCAGTGCTTTCAGGAATTATTGTCGGCCATGGTAAAAATTTATCGACACGCAAGGCATTTTTCGTATCGCTTAGTTACGTGCTCAGCATGTCATTCACCTATGCCATTGTGGGTGCCATCGTCGCTGTATTGGGCAGCAATCTGCAAATCATTATGCAGTCACCCTGGGCTATCGGCTTATTCAGTCTCATTTTTGTCCTTCTAGCCCTGTCGATGTTTAATTTTTATGAGTTACGTTTACCACTATCCTGGCAAAATAAATTGGCTAGCGTGACGCGCAGCCACGAAGGCGGGCATTATTTAGGAGCCGCCCTCATGGGTTGCTTATCAACCTTAATCTTATCTCCCTGTGTCACCGCCCCACTGCTTGGCGCACTAGGCTATATTGCGAGCAGCGGTAATGTTGTCATGGGTAGTCTGGCGCTGTTTTTTTTAGGGTTAGGTATGGGCACTCCCCTCTTATTGATTGGCACATCCGCAGGTAAATTGCTGCCTAAAGCAGGTCATTGGATGAATGCAGTTAAACGTTTTTTTGGCGTCATGCTGCTCGCCGTTGCAATTTATTTACTGGAACGCATATTGCCCGCGGCACTCATCATGGCGCTTTGGGGAAGCATGCTGGTCTTCATTGGCATATACTTAGGCGGATTAGCCAAAGCGACTACCAATTCTGAAAAATTTTTCCAAGGCTTAGGACTTATATTTTTACTTTATGGTTTACTGATTCTGATTGGTTCCAGCCGCGGCAATACCAATCCCCTGCAACCCATGGCGCCCTTAAACAATACAAATATCAGCACCACATCAAGTCTTGATGTGGTTAAAACGGTCGGGGAGTTGGAGCGCGCGATTGGCAATGCGAACGGAAAACCGGTCATGATTGATTTTTATGCCGACTGGTGCACGTCCTGTAAAGTAATCGCCGCTACCGTGTTGAAAGATCCACAGGTGAAAAGCGCGCTTAATGATTTCGTGGTGGTGAAAGTCGATCTCACTGCTAACAACGCCGCCACCAAAGCTTTATTGCGTCGTTTTAACGTCGTAGCCCCGCCAACGTTCCTGTTTATCAATGCAAAAGGTAGTGAATTAGATACTTTGCGAGTGATTGGTGAAGCATCGGTAGAAACGTTTGTTTCGGCTTTACATAAAACGCTAGCTGGTAAAAAATGATTATTATTTACTCGAACAGTAGGTTGGAGCTGAGCGGTAGCGAAGCCCAGCAGTCGTGGCACGGAATGCTCCCTTGTTGGGCTTCGCTACCGCTCAGCGCCAACCTACAACAACCGGTCAAATCGGTACTGGGCTTCTTGCCTCATTCTAGCACTTCGGTGCCGTCTGTTGTCGTGCTTCATTTTTATTTGCTTGATTGTTCTGCACTGGCGAAAACAATGTGTTTCTATCCACGCGGTTATTAGCCTCTTTGCCAATATCCAGCTCCGACTTATGTTCGGATCGTGAATTTTGATCATTTTTTTCTTCAAGTTCAATTCTGACTGTTTTGTAATCCTTACAATCTACTTGATATATTTTCAGCTCATCTTTTTCCCATTTAAAAGAAAGATGGAGCGTCGCTGAGATTTCAAAAATTCCTGGCGTATTTTCCTCGCTCTCTCCTTTTCCTAACCGCTTTTGTTTATTAGATATTTTGCATACCAGTGCATTGTTATTATCACTTTTTTCATAGATTACTTCTCTATCTGATATAGCCACCACATTAGCCATGTATTTTACAAATCGTGCTTCATAAAGATCGTTAATATCACAGTGAAACATAGTATCCGTATTAGGTATATTTGAATTAACAAAGCAATCAGATGAAGCTACATCTTGTATAAGATTAAATGCTCTTTCATCCCCATAAGTGGCATTCAAATATTTTTCAGCCGCTTTTTTCATTTCATCATATTTTATAGTAGGCATCGTCAACGTCCTGTTTAGTTAAATTAAAAGCCACTGTATTTATATCATAGGAACCCAAAAATACCAGAAAACATGAAACTATTACTTTTGAGCAATTGCTTGACTACTTCTTTCTGGACAAAGTCATCACAAAACTCGTATAATTCGCTCACTTTTTTTACAGGTAATACTATGAATCATAAAGTGGGTTTTGTAAGCCTTGGCTGTCCCAAGGCATTGGTTGATTCAGAACGAATCATTACGCAACTGCGTGCTCAAGGATACGACTTGGTATCCAGCTACCGGGATGCCGGCGTTGTGGTGATTAATACCTGTGGTTTTATTGACTCGGCAATTAAAGAATCACTGGATACTATCAAAGAAGCAATGGCTGAGAATGGGAAAGTTATTGTGACAGGCTGCCTAGGTGCCAAAGCCGATATCATTCGCGAAGCTTGCCCCGATGTATTGCACATTAGCGGCGCTCATGCGTATGAAGAAGTCGTAAGCGCGGTGCATCAGCATTTGCCACCCCCGACCGACCCTTTTACCCAGCTCGTGCCGCCACAAGGCATTAAACTCACGCCTCGCCACTATGCCTATTTAAAAATATCGGAGGGTTGCAATCAAAAATGCACATTTTGTATTATCCCCTCGATGCGCGGCAAGTTACAAAGCTATCCCATCACCCAGGTTCTTGCGGAAGCAAAACGCTTAAAAGATGCCGGCGTACAGGAAATATTGGTCATTTCACAAGATACCAGTGCCTATGGAATCGATACGCGCTACGAGCCTGCCGAATGGCAAGGCAAAACTATCAACACCCGTTTTTACGATTTATGTGAACAATTGGGTGAGTTGGGTATCTGGGTGCGCTTGCATTATGTCTACCCTTACCCGCATGTGGATGACATTATTCCGTTAATGCGTGACGGGCTTATCCTGCCCTATCTTGATATTCCGCTGCAGCATGCCAGTACGCGGGTATTAAAAGCAATGAAACGTCCAGCCAGCAGTGAAAACACGCTGGCACGAATTGCACATTGGCGTGATATTTGTCCTAATATCACCATACGCTCAACATTCATTGTCGGTTTCCCTGGTGAAACAGAAGAGGAATTTGAGGAACTGCTAACCTTCCTGCAAGCCGCCAAACTCGACCGCGTCGGCTGTTTCAAATATTCTCCTGTGGATGGCGCCAAGGCGAACGAATTAGCTGATCCTGTACCAGAAGACATCAAAGAAGAACGCTATCACCGCTTCATGCAGGTTCAAGCTGAAATCAGCCGTGATAAATTGCAGGCGAAAATTGGGTCTATACAGAGTGTATTGATTGACGCAATAAGCGATGAGCAAATCGTCGCTCGCAGCATGAGTGATGCGCCGGAAATCGATGGTTTAGTTTATCTGCCGCCCAATCCTGACGTTAAAATTGGAACCCGCGTGGATGTGACGATAACGGATAGCGATGATTATGATTTGTATGGGAATTTTATAGAAGCGTAAAGCATTTCCTGAAGTGCTGCGCTATCCTGAGATGGGCATTGAATGACTAACCGCTATGAAGTACCAAATGACGAAGATTATGAACCTGGCTCCAATGACAGTGTTCTAAAAAATAACCTCGGTATAAAAGAACCAGAGGTCATTGAGCAACTAGAAAGCAAATGAATTGGAAAGAGTCGGGTTGGAACTTATTGGCGTGTACAATGAAAACTATCAATTCACTGCCGAAGATATTTGTAATATTCATGAATCATGGCTTGCCGGTATTTATCCTTCTGCAGGTAAATATCAATCAGTGGTTCTGTCGAAAATTTTATAGAAAGTTAAAGCTGGCCGGTTCTGTCCATAAATCTGTGTAAATAGCCTCAGTTATTATAAACTCTGCTGCAACTCAAAGCAGAAGTAAACTGAGGAACAATAAAAATGAGCAACAGTATTAATATAGACCAACTGGCTAAAGATTTGGCGTCTGGTTGCAGAACCAAAGAAGAGTTTTTTTCTAAAGACGGTCTCTTAAATTCATTAATATCAAAAACGTTACAAGCATGTCTTGATGCAGAGCTAACTGATCATCTTGGTTACGAGAAGCATGAACAATCAATAGGCTCAAATAGCCGAAACGGCTACAGCAAAAAGAAAATTCAATCAAGTAATGGTGTTCATGAGATATCTATTCCTCGAGATAGAGCCGGCGACTTTGAGCCAACGCTTGTGCCCAAACACAGCCGCCGTTTTGAAGAATTCGATGACAAAATATTATCAATGTATGCCCGCGGTCAAAGCGTTTCAGATATCAAAGCCCAGCTTGATGAGATGTATGGTGTCGATGTATCAACCTCGCTCATTTCAACGGTAACCGATGCTGTTATCAGCGAAGTAAAAGCATGGTAGTCACGCCCACTTGAGCGCGTTTACCCCATTGTGTATCTCGACTGTATTGTTGTAAAAGTGAGAGAGGATAAGCGAATTATCAACAAAGCGGTTTATTTGGCTCTTGCTGTAAACACTGAAGGTCAAAAGGAACTACTGGGCATGTGGATGAGTCAAAATGAAGGCGCGAAATTTTGGCTTAATGTGCTGACTGAGCTAAAAAATCGCGGGCTTGAAGATATCATTATTGCCTGCGTTGACGGCCTTAAGGGCTTTCCTGAGGCGATTGAGGCGGTATATCCTAATACCAAGGTGCAGTTATGCATTGTACATATGGTTCGAAACTCCATGAAATATGTCAGCTGGAAAGACCGGAAATTATTAGCCGCGGATTTACGTAAAATATATAGTGCACCAACGGTTGATGACGCGGAAACAGCACTGGCCTGCTTTGGTGATAAATGGGATGATAAATACCCATCAATTAGTAAATCATGGTTGAATCACTGGGGAAATATCACCCCATTTTTTTACTATCCGGCTGATATAAGACGGGCTATCTATACCACCAACGCTATTGAATCATTGAATATGACCTTGCGTAAGGTGATTAAAAATAAACGGGTTTTCCCTTCTGATAACTCGGTTTTTAAGGTATTATTTTTAGCTATCGGTAATATTTCCAAGAAATGGACCATGCCTATTCATAACTGGAAGGCGGCAATGAATAGATTCACAATCGAATGCGAAGGGCGCATTGAACTGTAAATCTAATAGGGGCTACTTACACAAAATTCTGGAAAGACTCTTCTATGGATTTTGGTTTATTCCTGGTGTTGTACTTTGCGGTATGGCCTCACCCGCTCCGAGAATAGATGTTGGCGCAAAGAACCCATTTCCACTCTGTGCGGCTATCGGCTCAATGGGCATAGAGCCTGTGAGTTTCTCTAAAACATTTAAATTTATAGGACTCAAGCATAAACCTGCGCCAACTGCGATAAAACTCACAAATTCAGCTGAATTTATATTGTCATTAAACAATGAGCCAAACTCATCAAATATTCTTTGAGAAACGGCGCTTAAAATCTGCTTCCATACGCCGGCAATAACCTCTTCTTTTTTACTCAGAGCCTGAGCTATCTCTTTTGGAGTTTGTTGCTCCAGATAAGCCATAGCCTCCTCATTGACAACTATAGGAAGCTTGGCTGCGGCACCCGTTTTTGTAATAAACAAAATATCCGCATCTGGGTGCAACCCATTTAACTTTTCCACGAATTTATTAAATGTACCGCTAACACAAATTGGCTTATCAGATCCCATATCATCAACACCAGTCGCTGATAAATTATATCCGCGTTGAATTTCATAAAGCCCTTGAATAAACTGTGACTCGGCATCAGCCTCGCTTCCTTTTCGATTGTCTTTATCGTGAATCGCAACCCAGCTCAGTGCCAATAGTTGCTGTAGAGATACTCCAGAATACTTATCCGCATACGAAAAATGGATGGCGACAATGCATTCCAAACAACGTTTCGCGGCTTTTATTTCATGAGTATCATCTGGCATCTGACTAATCACCTTTCCAATTTCCTCGATTTTCGCACCTAACTTATCGCCTACAATTTCATTTTTATAACGATTAAATAATTTTTTTGCCGACTCAGACACTGATTTATGAACACTCGCCGTGTGTGTGCTCTGACCTTGATTGAATTCTTCAGTGTAATGATCTACCTCCAACACATCACGATTAATAAAATTCCACACAGCCAATTGTCCTGCTCTGAGATCTGCCTGGTTTTCCTGGCATATCTCAATTATGCGTGCAAATAACGGCGCTGTGATCAGGTGTCCTGTCACACGTCCCCACAAAACGCTCATATCATTATTAACCAAGATAGCGGAGTGTGTTATGAGTGCATCAAAATAAGATTGTGCTGTCTCACCAGTAAATAAGCCGCCAACTCCGAGCATTAAAAGTAGTTTAGCCAACTCACTGATGTGTTGATGTCCTATTACAATATTGAAGTTACGCTGGCCCAATCCTGTTGATAACAATCCCGCGTCTTGAAGTTGATTAAGAGCCATAGCTAACATATAGTGATCTTGGTGTCCTACCACAGTCTTATAATTAGCCTCACCTGACATGCCTCTTAATAAGCCGGCCTTATGAGTGACGCTTAAGGCTTGAGCTAGTCCCATTGGTTCTTCATGCGCCATCACAACCTTAAGGAAAACTTGACCTTCCTCATTGGTTAATAAATCGTTACTGTTAAGAATTTCTAGCGCCTCAGCCATGCCCTTTGGACTCGAATGCCTCATCACCATTTTAAAATAAGCCTGGCCTAACTCGCCAGTTAATACTTTGTCGCGTGCAAGTGTGTCGCGTGTTAATATGCTTAGGACTCTTTCAGCCACACGTGCGTTAGGGTGTCCCGCCAACGTATCAAAATAAAACTGTCCGTCCTTTTCTTTTAATAACCCCGACTCTTCAATTCTGAGCATGATTAAAGAAAAATTATTTCGGTCTCGGTGTGTCACTACCGTATTGAAATTATGCTGTTTGTTTTTAATTGTTAATAAGCCTGAGCGATGTAATATAGTAAGAACATATTCAATATACCCTTGGTCTGGATGGCTCACCACAGCAAGATAGTTAGCTTGCTTATTTATTCCGGACAATAAGCCTGAATCGCTGCATCTTTGTAGCGCTCTGTAAGAAAATTCTATATATCGGTTGGCTACTAGAGCATTAATATTAGCCAGGTACACCTTATGAACCCTCTCCTGCATCTTTCTGTAAGCAGCCATGATTAGGTCGTCCTCCTTGTCACTAAAATCAAACAGATATTTATCATCCGTTAGTAATCCTTGTGTGTGAAGTATAATAAGGCAGTGAACAAGGTTATGGGGATCTGTACTTTTCACAACCTCATCAAAATAAATCTGTTTTACTTTTATTGATAATTTAGTCGCACAAGAAAGATCGCGAAGAGCGTTCATAAGCAACTTTGGTTCTTGGTGATTTACAACAGCATTAAAGCTAGCCTGTCCGCGCTCTCCTGTTAATAGGCCCAGGGAGGAAAGAGAACAAAGCACAAAAAATAGATTCCTTATATCTGGGTGGCTTGTCACCGCATCAAAATTAGCCTTACACGCAACATCTGCTAATAGCCCATAGTGTGAGAGGTGATAAACGGCGTCGAAAAGCTTACGTATGTCTTGATTTTTTACTACAGCAAGAAAAGTAGCCTGTTTTGACTCACTCGCAAAAAATGGCGCATTGGAAAATATCCCAATAAAATTAGAAAGCGATGATAGGTCGTCGTGATTTACTATAGCATCAAAATTGTCTTTACCAGTCTCCCCTGCTAACAATCCCATATCATTAAATGATTTTAATTCGTAAACAAAAGGCTCATAGGAAAAGATATTAAGAATATCAAATAACCAACGTTGCAAACGCCAGACATCATTTAAATAGGCATTGCAAACCACTAGCGCCTGTTGCGCCGTTGAATTTTCTACAGGGTATGAGGCTAGCGCCTTTCCCAATGTGCCAGGGAAAAACCATCGTTTGTACCAAGGTAGAACTAAATACTCATTTTTTAATTTGGTTATGGCTTGGTGGATGGTATCAGAAAGGTTAGGCATTTTTAATAAATTCCATTCGTCTTAAGGGATTAATTTAGCAACTAACTGATATAAAGGTCAGTTAATGAGAACTGATAATATAAAAATGTTCAAATAATACCTTGATGGGCAATTTATGTATAGTCCTGCAACTGGTAGTGGGTTTGTAATTATGAAAAATGGCTAAAGACCAGCTAATAAAACTCCTGACTAATCGCCACCACCTCAGCCTGGAAACTGTCGCTGTCGCGCGGGCATGGTTGCAATAAATGCTGATGCAATAATTGATGATAATAGTTATAAACGCGTTTTAGCCGGGAAAACTGTGTCTTGCTCAAGACATTAGCACTAAATAACAGTCGTAACTGCGAGAGGGTGTTCGTGTGACGCACGAACTGCTGCTGCGGATGTGTAAGCACCAAAAATTGCACCAAAAATTCAAGATCGAGCAAACCGCCTGGAACGTATTTGATATGCTCCAGCTCCAAGTGTTTGCTAATTCTGACACGCATAGCCCGTACATCTTCAGCCAAGGTAGCTCGGTCTCTCGGCAAGAACAGCACGTCTGATTTTAAACGAGTAAATCGTTCACGAATTTGTTTATTTGCAGAAATAACACGTGCGCGCACCAAAGCCTGGTGCTCCCAAGTCCAGGCCTGTGTTAACTGGTACTCAGCAAATGCATCAACATGACTGACCAAAAGGCCTGCAGTACCAGACGGCCGCAGCCTTGTATCTACTGCATAAAGAATCCCGCTTTGTGAGCGTATGGTCAACATGTGTAAAATTTTTTGAGTTAGCCTAATCACCATGCCCTCCTCTGCTGGCGTGGCCGCATGAAGAAAAACCAAATCCAAATCTGAGTCGTAATTCATTTCACGACTACCTAACTTGCCATAAGCAACAATAGCAAAGCGTGATTTAATAGACATGATCTCGGGATAGCGGTTAGCTAACTGCCGACAAGCTTGCGTAAATACTTCAACAATTACGATCTCAGCTACATCTGCTAAAAATCGTGCGACCATGACAGCGCCGCATTGACCATATAATTCTGCACGGGCAGCCAGTAACCAGCAAGTTAACTTAAACTGACGCAGTATTTCGTCTTGCGCCTCTGTGTCAGCAGCGTGCGCGAGCTTCGCCTGCAAAACGAGTCGCAATTGTTTCCGGGTAAGCGGTCGCCAGGTTTGGTGCTGGTCAATCAAAACCTCCAGTAAAAACGGGTGCTCAACCAATAAGGTGGTGATAAATGGACTATGAGCAAACCAATGTAACAACTCCTGCAACACCGGCTTGTTTTCCGTGAGTAAAGCCAGATAGGCGCTGCGCCCAACAATATTTTCCAACAAGCGCAACACCTGCAATAACACCACATCCGTTTCTGGAACTTGCACCAGCTCACCCAATAAAAGCACCATAAAACGGTCAAGCCGCATACGCGCCGCTTGTGTTAGCCGTCGACAACGTGGACCATGACGAAACGCATGGATCATCTGGTAACATCGTTCTGGTTGTTGATAATCAAGACTTGCCAGCAGATTAATCGCCATGCTGGTTTCAACATGCCCTTGCCACAAACTGGATAGTTGATGGGTGAATAAGCGTTTTTCATCCTCGTAACCATCCGTTTGACTTAATACTGCATTAAAAGCAAGGCTGATAATACGTCGATATTGATCCAGCGTTACGAGTAAATTGTCCCAACTCTCACAACCCATGGCAATCACTATCTGCGCTTGAACAGCTGCATCGGTGGGAAGAGAATGCGTTTGTTGATCATTCTGGGTTTGCAGTGCGTTTTCCAATTTACGCAAAAATAAATAGGCTTGTTGTAATGCTGTCGTGTGGGCTAACAATTTTTCATGTTTCAATGCGCCTAGAGCCGCCATTGCGTTTTGATGCTGAATAAGGGGCAGTCTTCCGCCGCGAATTAATTGAAAACTCTGAATAATAAACTCAACCTCGCGGATCCCACCCCGCCCTCGTTTAATATCATCCAGCATCGGCTTTAATTGTACTTCACGCTCAATCATCGCTTTCATGCTGCGCAATGATTCAATCACACTAAAATCAACATAGCGACGATATACAAAAGGTATGATCAGGCGATTAAACCAATGCGAATTATCACAGTTTTCTCCCAGCAAACGCGCCTTGACCATGGCATAACGTTCCCAATCACGACCCTGCTCTTGATAATAAGTTTCCATGGCGGCCAGGGAACAAACCAAATTGCCGCTATCACCGTTTGGACGAAGCCTGGCATCGACACGAAAGACAAAACCATCTATCGTAACTTGCTGTAACAACTGCATCAATTGCTGTACGACTTTGCTGTAATATTGCTGATTAGTGATAGATTCGGCGCCATCAGTATTGCCGGCTGCTGAAAAAGCAAAAATTAAATCCACATCCGAAGAAAAATTAAGTTCACGCCCACCGAGTTTCCCCATAGCCAGCATATATATTTTAGCGACATTGCCAGATTGCTCACGCGGTTTACCATAACGTTGCTCTGATTGTCGTTCACAATAAGCCAATGCATGTAAAATGAGAGCATCCGCACAATCGGACCATGCGGCCATCGTCTCCTCCGTACTAGCAAGCCCGCCCAACTCACGCAGCAATAGGCGCAATAAGTGGCGGTTGCGAAATAATCGCAACTGACGCATAAAAGCCGGTACTGGTAAATCCAGCGGTATTTGTAAAATCAGCGCTTGGTAATCCGTGTTCATTAATTGATGACGACAACCATCTTCTTGTAATAACGTTTGCAGTAGATTGATATGCCGGCAGGCATAGTCACTGATATGCAATAAGCACTGTACGTATGGCGACATAGGGTGAACTAGCGTTGCAAAATGCCTGACAAATAACGCATTGGCTTTTTGTTGTAGACTAATTGGAAGTTCGGTAGATGGCATCGGTCAATACACTTTTCTTTTCGCACAAGCGTACCTCATACAGGATGATTTAGACAAATCTTTAAAAGATTAGATATACTCAACAGATAAGACCTTAATTGAGTAAGCATAATAATGAAAAAAATAGCCTGTCTTTTAGTTTGGTTAACAATGACGATACCACTCACTCCGTCATATGCACAAAATCCTCCCTTGAAAGTGGCCGTGACGCGGTTTGCACCACCATTCGTCATGCAAAGCACAGTGAAAGACTATTATGGTTTTGATATTGCAATGATGCAGTATATTTGTACCGCTATCCAACGAGATTGTCAGTTTATTCAGATGCCCTTTGAAGATCTAATCCCGGCCGTGGAAACAAATAAAGTTGATGTCGCGGTGAGCTCAATCACCATCACCGCAGACAGAGCGCAACAGATAAGTTTCTCATCGCCTTATTTACCCAGTGAGTCACGATTTTTGCTATCAGCACAACTAGCAGCGGTCCCTTTTTCGCTGACATTATTGGACAATAAGAAAATTGGCGTGCAAACAGGCAGTATATTCGCAACTCAAATCCAAATACTGAATGTAAAAAAACCAAAAATAGTCCCCTATGATGACGAAGAGGAAATGATTGCCGCCTTGAGTGATGGCAAGATTGATGCGATCTTGATGGACTCAGCCGCCGCCATTTACTGGCAAGGCCGCAGCTCATATGTATTAAAAGCGATTGATATGAAATTGCCCTATGGTTATGGTTTTGGTATTGCAGTGAATAAAAATGCCGCAAGTCTTTTGCAATCAATCAATCAAGCATTAGCTGTATATCAAACTAGTGGGGCATTTAAAAAGAATTTCAACATGTACCTGCAAGAATTTTAATCGAAGACGTATCCCGGATTAAACGACAGAATAATCCGGGATACGATCACGCTCAATGTAGCGTTTTCCCTTGAATAATACAGCGGCTGACGATTTGGCGGGTGACATAATCACCATGCGTTACACCGTAGATTGAATTGAAATGTTGCGCGAGTGCGAGCACCCAATTAGCCAAGCGAAAGTTCATTCGCTTTTCATTCTGATCAACAACCAGTTCAAATAACCCTAACGACTCACTCTCTTGGTCTTTGGCATACTCTTCCATAATAAGCTTAGCAGTATGCACATCTCTTTCTTTTGTAGGCCAGCTTTTGTCCACCAACACCCCCTTTCTGATTCTCAATACCCGGTTAAATTGGTTCGTTTTCTAAAATTTCAACTGCCCTAATTTGGTAATAGTATGACATTTTGTTATTATTTTATCAATCCGTTTGTTATTTAGACATAGATACCTACTTGATTACCTTGCTCGTACATGGACCGATCCTTGCGATTCGTGCCATAAGGTAATAAACAAAACCATAATGATGGGCCCAACAAATAAGCCCAGCAAACCGATGGACTCAACACCACCTAAAATTCCAAACAATACCGCTAGAAAGGGGAGTTGAATCGCCCCGCCGATTAATACTGGCTTCACGAAGTGATCAGCAACAAACATGACGATAGTCCCCCAAGCAAGAACAATAATAGCCGCTATCATGCTTCCCGAAGCAAAGAGAATAAGAGACACAAAGACAAACACCACCGGTACAAGAAACGGAATCATCGCCGCAAAGGCCGTGATAAAGCCCATCAGCGTTGGAGCCGGAAAATGAACCAAACCGTAGCAGGTTCCCATCAAAATACCAACACCAATACCAACGGCAATAGTGCCATTCACTGTGGCACGCAATGCGGAAGGAAGCCTCTCCGAATAGCGGAACCAACGCGCACCAAGACAGGTTTCGCCGATATGATTGATTTGTTGAAATAAGACATCACCGTCGCGGTAAAAGAAAAACAAACTAAGCAGCGTAAAACCCAGTTGAAAACCTCGATGCGCCAGATCCACACCTATTTGTTTGATGTAATAACTCGCGGGCGTTAAAGATAAATGCAGGTTAGTCATAAAATATTTGAGACTGCCCGGCTGCCCAATATTCGCGTCCCAATACAGCACTAAATCATTGCCAATGAGAGGGAGATCACGAATAAACGCAGGTGCTTGCCCGCCATCACGGTTTGTCATTTGTAAGTAGTTGATAAATAACTGTAACTCCTGAACCAACACCGTGATTAACCAACTCACTGGTACGATTAACAGTAAGGTAAGTATTAAAGTAAATAGAAAAGCAGACAGGTTATGTCGGTCTCCAAAAAGCGCACGCCAACGTTTATATAAGGGGTAGGTAGCAATAACAATAATCGTAGCCCATACCATCGACGGGATAAAACGATGAATGATAAACAACGCTAATGCGACGATACTAATCGTCAAGCCGATACTGATGAATTCTTTATGATTTTCGTTCATATGCACCCAGGTTTTAAGCGAAACTCCAAACTAATAATTGCATCACAATCCAAGCGGGTACTGCTGCAAAAACATCATCGAGCATAATTCCCATGCCGCCATGAACATGCTTGTCAATATAGCGAATTGGTTGTGGTTTCCAGATATCAAATAGTCGAAACAGAAAAAAACCGGCGATCATCCACCAAATACCAACCGGTGCTAAATACATCGTCAATAAATAGCCGACGACTTCATCCCAGACAATACCTGAGTAGTCATGCACGCCTAGCTCATGTGAAACTTTGTTACTGACAAGTACGCCAAGAATAAAGGCCGCGACAGTGGCCGTTAGATACAAGCTCCATGAACTGCCTGCAAGCAGTAAATACACAGGTATTGCAGCCAATGTTCCCCAGGTTCCTGGGGCAATAGGCATTAAGCCACTGCCAAAACCAAAGGCAATAAAATAAGCTGGATCTTGCCATACTTTGCTTGATAATTTGGCTGTGTTCATTTGTCCTCCGTAATTTTTCCTTTCTCCTCTTGAGGGAGGCAGCAATACAGGCATCGGTGTTGCTTTCAATCCAATCTAAAAATGATTATATCCCTTCACCATCAATGGCATGACCTCACCGGTTATCTGTTTGATTCTTAAACCAGGTAACGCCTCAATAACGCCAATTGGGTAACAATTCAAGCCAGCTTGTGCAAGCGACTTCAGGAATTGCACTTCTTTTTGTGGCGCGACGGTAAAACACAGTTCATAATCATCGCCTCCGCTCAAGACAAAATCAATAGCGTTTTCACATTGATATTTTTTAACCAACGGATGCACTGGGATCCTGTCTGAAATAATGCCTGCACCCGTGTTACTGGCTTCACAAATATGACACAGATCAGCGCTTAAACCGTCAGAAATATCGATAGCAGCGCTTGCAAAGGTTTGTAAATAATTTGATAAATCAATGCGCGGTTCAGGATGAAGTAGTTTTTTCATTAAGACGGCTTTGTCATGGGGGTCAATATCATCGCGCTGGAGAAAAGCCACCGCAAGTGCTGCAGCACCCAACTCGCCACTGACATAAATCCTATCACCTATGCTGGCACCGCTGCGACGCACGGCCTTGCCCTTGGGCACCAAGCCATGGATCGTCAGTGTAATGCTAAGATTGCCGCGTGTGGTATCACCACCAATCAAGGCGATATTAAAGCGATTCAACGCGTCCGTCATGCCCATTGAAAAGCGCTGCAACCAGGTAGGTTCACACGCTGGCAGCGTCAGTGCCAGCGTCACCCAACAAGGGCTGGCACCCATGGCGGCCATATCGCTTACATTAACCATAACTGCTCGGTAAGCAATATCATAAGCATCCCATGCTTTTAAAAAATGAACATCAACAACCAGGGTATCGCAACTGATAACTAATTGCTCGTCAACAGACACTTGCAAGCAGGCTGCATCATCACCGATGCCAAAAACAACGTCATCACGGTGATGTGTAATAGATTTGAAAAATGTATCAATCAGCTCAAATTCATTCATGAACAGAATTGATTTCTACCGTTCGAATTTGCATCGCTAGATTATTCAAAACACCATTAACATAACGATGCCCATCCTGCGAACCGAATTCTTTAGCCAAAGAAATACCTTCGTCCAACACCACGCGGTAAGGGATTTCGGGGCAATTCATCAGCTCAAACGAACTTAAACGCAACACGGTCAGCTCAATAGGATTCAAGCTTTGAATCGGCCTATCAAGAAACGGCGTAAAGGCCGCTTCAACCAGGGCTAATTGTGCAGGAACGCCATGCAATAAACGGCGAAAATACTCGTTATTGACCTTGCTCATGTCGTTTGCCACACAAAATTGAGCGTCAATTTCAGCCAGATCGCTGCCCGACATAAGCCATTGGTATAATGCTTGCAAAGCAAGTTTCCTTGCCCGCCTCTTACCTTTAATCGCTTGATTATCCACTGTTACCTCAGGATGTTGAACTATGTAGGTTATTACGATGTTTTATCGTCTTTCATTTGGTCGATTGTCTGTCTAAACTCGCTGATATCTTTAAATCGCTTGTACACTGACGCAAAACGTACGTAGGCAACGTGATCCAGGCGGTACAACTGCTCCATAACCCACTCGCCAATTTGACGTGAATCTATTTCACGCTCACCAAGACGCCTGATTTGCTGCATGATGGTGATAATTGCCTCTTCTAACGCATCAACACTCACTGGTCTTTTTTCTAAAGCACGTAACATACCCGCGCGCAAGTTATCAACGCTAAACGCTTCCCGACGACCATCGCGCTTGATGATCAGGGGCATGATCAATTCCGCCGTCTCAAACGTTGTAAAACGCTCGTGACAGACCAGACATTGCCGCCGTCTGCGCACTTGTGCACCGTCAGCAACCAAGCGGGAGTCAACTACTTTTGTTTCTTCTGTATGACAAAATGGACAGTACATGATTAATCACGATAAACGGGAAATTCACTGCACAATTGCAGCACCTGCTTTCTTACACGTGCAATGGTTGCTTCGTCATTGATATTATCCAATACATCAGCCATCCAGCCCGCAACCCGTTTAATTTCATTTTCTTTAAATCCACGCGTGGTTACCGCCGGCGTCCCCAAACGTAGCCCACTCGTCACAAACGGCGACTTGGGATCATTGGGAACCGTATTCTTGTTCACGGTAATATTTGCTCGCCCGAGAGCCGCGTCAGCCTCTTTACCAGTAAGATTTTTATCAATCAAATCAAGAAGGAAAAGATGGTTTTCAGTGCCCCCGGACACTACCTTGTAGCCACGCTCCATCAGAACAGCCGCCATCATTTTCGCATTCAGCAATACCTGTTGTTGGTATTGTTTAAACTCAGGCTGTAGCGCTTCAGCAAACGCCACGGCTTTGGCGGCAATGACATGCATTAGCGGACCACCCTGCGTACCAGGAAAAACCGCTGAATTTAATTTTTTCTCAAGTGCTTCATTCGCTTTGGCCAGTATCAGCCCCCCGCGAGGGCCACGCAACGTTTTATGCGTTGTTGTCGTGACTACATCCGCATAAGGCATTGGCGATGGATACAAACCTACAGCAATCAGCCCCGCGACATGCGCCATATCAACCATCAGGTACGCACCCACTTTATCGGAAATTTCACGGAATTTCGCCCAATCCACTACCTGCGAATACGCAGAAAAGCCGGCGATAATAAGTTTTGGTTTATGAGCAATGGCAAGCGCCTCAACCTCATCGTAATCAATCAAACCGGTTTGTACATCAAGTCCGTATTGGATGGCATGATATAACTTGCCAGAAAAATTAACGCTAGAGCCATGGGTTAAATGGCCGCCATGCGGTAAGGACATACCTAACACCACATCGCCAGGGCTCAGTAACGCCATCATAGCAGCAGCATTCGCTTGCGAGCCTGAATGCGGTTGCACATTGGCATAATCAGCACTGAAGAGTTTTTTGGCACGTTCAATGGCAAGACTTTCTACGACATCAACGTATTCACAACCGCCGTAATAGCGTTTTTCTGGATATCCCTCGGCATATTTATTCGTTAATACCGAACCCTGGGCTTGTAACACCCTAGGACTGGCATAATTTTCTGAAGCGATTAATTCAATATGATCTTCCTGCCGACGGCCTTCTGCATTAATAGCTTGCCATAATGCATCATCAAATCCTGCTATTGTATAATTGCCATCGAACATGAGTGAATCCTTATCGGTGTGCTGACTTTACAATCAAGTTATTGCGAATATTTTTAACACGGGCACTATGCATCACGATATCCCCCGCTTGTCGTTTTAGAGCAGTGCTATCAACAAAACCACTTAATTGCACTTCATCTTTGTAAGTTTTAACTGTAATCGCAAAGCCTTGAGTGCCTAATTTTTCTACTAAACTAGCCTTAACCAACGCGGTTAGCGCTGCACTATCAAGGTATTCGCCCGTGCTTTCGCGGTTAGGCGTTGCGGCACATGCGATGACAACCAGACCAAAAAATGCCAATATTACAAATTTAAATGTCCTTATCATTCGAGCTCCATCGCAGTTAAACCTATTCAGCTTAACATACTGGCACTAACTAGTCATGCTCATGAATTGGGTTTTCAGATCCCTCGTTATGTCCATGCTGGTGTACATTTACTTGTATATCTGGAGACAGATGAGCATGAACATTAGCATCATTACTTGGATGCCCGTGAACATTAGATTTTGGCGCAAGAGCCTGACGATGGGGAGGCGCTACCACGACTATCGTTTCATTGTGATGACCATGATGATGAACCTGCGGATGGGTATGACCATGGTATTGTCTTAACTGAACACTATTGTGTCGCAATGTTCTCTTGTGCACAGCTTGCACCGCATGTTTTTGCACGATTTTATGTTGCAGCGGTTGCTGTTGTTTTGCTTGTACAACAGTCACGTTTTTCTGTTCACCGCACGCGGCCAACAAAGGCAATATCATTAAAAATATAAATAAGGGTTTCATAAATCGACCTACTATTAAGCTATTAAGCGCCTGACCGTGCAGAGCACCGACCAGGCTATGGAAAACCAGTGTGTTTCAGCTTATTTGGCTTGAATTTCAGCTTTTACCTGGTTAGTGAGATAAGGTACAACACGAATAGTGGTGTTCGTTGGTGTATAACCGGAATAGACAGAGTAGCCATCGAGTGTATCGACATACAAATTCATACCAGAATGGCAGTAACCATAATAGTAAAGTGAAATGTAATGTGGTGCGTCGTTCATATAAATATTAAATGGTGGCAAGCTTGAACCATCGTCAAAAATACCAAACACGCGCACCTGTTCATAGCTTTGATTAACAATTTCAATTTCACAATAGCCCGGCCAACTAACGCTTTTGTTTGCAGATTTGACATCACCCCCATTTGCCGCCTGTGGATGAACATGTTGATTGGCAGCAAATAAAGCGCCAAAAAAACTAAAACAGCATGCAAAAATCAGTGATTTCAATTTCATAATGAACCCTTAAAAGATTTGAAGAGCAAATGGTAACAAAGTATTCAATTTAGTCAACGGGTTTTTATTGTAGGCATTCAAATGGAACACCGGCTTATCGTCTCCACTGAAGCAAGCATATCTTCCAATTTATCTGCACTGTCAGTTTTTGTGAGAGCAAAAAATCCATTTCCCTGCTTATGTTGAACTATCGCTTGGTATGCAACATAAACAGCACCGATAATGGTTAAACACAAGAGTGAAATAACGAATATATCTTTCATGCCTCGATGCTGCGATAAAACAGGAGAAGCCTCGTCGATATACGCTGTCCAGATTCTTTTAAGGCCTTGGATATCATACGCATCTCTTTCGGATTGTTCATAGGTTACAAAACTGCCGTTTAAGGCACTATGAAGCGCACCGGCAACCCGATATGGGCTATTCGGTAAATCTTTATTAGGTAGCTTTTCAAATTGCGCCACTTTTTTAGCAAGTGTTTCTAATTGTGACAACATCATGATTTCACAACAAAATAGCTTGTATGATCTGTCTTTAAATTGTTGTTGAAAGCGATCTAGCGCGCCTGTTGTATATAAATTAATTTTGTCTTTTGCAGACCAAGTATCCCTTATCACTCCCATCACGTCATTAAGAGCATTCGGATGATACTGCGCGGTATAGTTTAATAGATCCATATTCTTCGGCAAAATCTGCGCCTGCCACACGCCAGACTGCCTGCCTATAAAAGTAAGAAACTGCGGTGCGGTCTCAGCATCATACCGGACAGCCCACAGCAAGGCATTATTGTGGTGATAAAAACTGTCCGTATGCGTTAAAATTTCCAGCTGATCACGCTCACTTAATTTGCTTAGCAGCGTAATAAGCAATGCGATATTTTTCTGTCTGGTTTCTCTATCAGAGCCGCTGGAATGCAGTGCGTACCGTAATACGGTATTATCCGTGTCACTACTTTTCTGCGTTAAAATTGCCGATAACACAGAAACATCCAGATCTTTTATATAATCTAACATCGTCTCTGCTGCTTTAGGATTAGAAGACACTGCAATCATCAAGGCATTATAACCTTTTCTATTAGTCTGTTTTAATACCTTGGCCTGCTCAGCTTTAGGCAGTTGACCAATAACTGCAAAGAGAGGCTTAAGATCAACATCAGGAGCTCTTGCAAAACAGCTCAAGCTATTCTCCCCCCGAAAATCACAAGGTAGCATTAAAAACGCAACCTGCTCTTGCTGAGATAATTGTGAGATCAAGGTGATTTCATCGGTTTTAAAACCAAATAGTGTAGAGTCTAAAAAAACCGATAGTAGTCCTTGATAGTTAGAATTTTTTGTCGTCAGAACAGCCAACTGCTCCGCTTTCGGCATTTTATTGAGTATGGCAAGAAGAAGACCAGAATGTTGTGGAACTCGCTTAAGTATGTTTTGTAAAAGTGTGTCCGAATGGCCCGTATTGGTTAAAATCGCTAGCTGCGCAGCTGCTGGAAGTTTACTGATGACGTTTAAAAATATCCCCATATCGTTGGGTGTAACCTTAGCCTTCTGGCCATTTTTATGACCAGAGAGCATATAGCCCAATGCATTGATTTTGTCTTTGTCATTGGTTGTCTTTAAAATTTCTTCTTGTTCATTTAAGGGAAAAGCACTTATCAACTTAAGTAGCTGCTCTATAGTTTCGGGGTGATAATAAGCCGCATTTATCAGCGCATTATCACCATGATTATTTGTCTGCTTCATAATAGCTGCCTGCATAACCCACGGCAGTTTACCAAAAAACTCAAAAAACGGTTTGGTTACTTCGGAAAAATCTCGAATTGCCACCATGAGGGCATTACTACCATACCTTGCGTACGTTAAAATCTCTAGCTGCCTGCGTTCATTCAGCTCACCAATAAAAGGAAGAATTGCCGCCAAGACACCGAGGGAGGAGGCCCTCACAGCATAAAACAAAGCATCTGATTTTTCATCAGATAATACTGCCATAACAACCTGTTTTTGCTCTTCAATGTCCAGGACATCTAACGCCGCTGCGGCAAGGAATAAGTCCTGTTTCTTCTCTAAAGCGATCGTGAGTTGGTTTTTATGGAGCAATGCTTCCCGATATCTATATTCATCAAGCGCCCACAGTGCAATGTACGGAATTAAATTCTTTTGGCCTTCAGAGGATGCGCCCGTACGGGATCCAAATTCCTTTATTATTTCATTGATTAGTGGAATTTGTTCAAAGGGCAGAAAACTTTTTACATACGCCTTAACCAGCGCCATATGATTAAACAAACCAGCTTTATCGACAAACGACAATACGCTGATAAGATCACAGGTATTATTGATAAACTCATGCTTGACCAAAGGAGAAACATCAATCGCTGCAACCTGCCTCTCGGCTTTATGCTCTTTTTTCTGTTCGTCATGACTGCTTTCAATTTCCTGATTATCATTTTTGTCAGCCACCATTTGCGCGTCAAGCAGCTTTAGCATCACTTCGATTTCAGCATCTGAAACTATAATATACTGTTGTTCAACCAGCGTTTCAAACAACATCTGTTTGATTTTATTCCAATTCAAATCAACAACCCTGCAATCCTCATCACAAATTAGATAGTCGCGTTCATCTAGTTTTTCCCTAGGTGAAAAAACTTTTTCGAGATAGGTAAGAAACTTGCCATAATCGCCTGCAAGATACCCCAGATCCTCTGCTTGCGCTTTTAGTTCTTTTTTACCTGTATAACCGAAATAATTTTGCAGCACATTTTCTATACCATCGAACAAACGGGTAAGAATAATGGCAGGTTGATATTGCTCTGAAAATGCATCAGGGATTAGATTCTCTATCTCATCATCTGAAAGTGTTCCACGATATATATCATGAGGATTGGATGGTTTGACGCCATACCCTTTATTTTCGGCAACCACAAAAAATCGATTATGAGTATGCACCTCATTGCCAGTTAATTTGTCAAGAGATCGCTGTGCTACTCTTTTATCCACGGGCGTTTGCGCCTGAGTCACTGCTATTTGAGCCTGTTGAATGTTATCCGCATTGGACTTGCGAGCAATAACATCAATGATCTCTTTTCGGATTCGTGTCAAAAGCGCATCGATACTGTCAGGAAGATAAAACCCCCCAACCGCCTCATTCACGCGATTGTGAAATCCTGCCGTACAGTGAGCGGCACCTTCCTCGAGTTTACTGGCAACAGCTGCTTTATCGGAGGGACTAAGTTCATTTTCACCCTTTGCAGACAAACGGCCAGAAAGCTCCAATAGACGTGCATGCAAGTTTTTTTTATCTGTGTAGGTCGCAGCGGGTCCCGCATGCCTTGTAAAATCATTCTGTAATTTAAGGGACTCTTCTGCAGTACGTTCCAATAAGCTGGCACACAGCTTGCCAAATTCAACAGTCCAATGGAATATATAGCTCACTTGAGTTGCTGTACGTGACAACTCAGATACAGATTGAAGAATGTCCAATTTAACTTTATACAAATTGGCCAGATCAAACGGCGATGGCGCATTAATATCTTGTAAAACAATGTCCTTGGCCTGCTGTTTATTGAGGGTAATAACCGAAAAAGCCACTTTCCCGTTTTTTTCCTTTAAATACAGAACTCCCTCTTGCAGCTTGGTATCATGTGCCATCAAAGATAGGGAGTAACCCAGCCAATCATCAGGCAGGTTGTCAACTGAAGAAGGCGCCGCGCCCTCAGCAAAAACATGTTGTTTTTCAGAGTTAATGATTGCCATTGTATTTAATAACACCCGTATGAGCAGGATTTAATCATACCGTAACTGCGCAAATTGTCAACAACTTTTGCAGGTAACGCCGCCGTATTATTCCGCTTGAAGATAAACCAATTTAGTTTGAGCTCAATCAAAAGCGCACTGCTAACACTTTTTCCCCTGTTTCGAATTATTAGCTCTTAATTGGCCGTATTCACCCATTAGACCACGTTGATATATTTTGTACTCCGCATAGGGTAAAATGTTATTCGTAATTTCAGGATCTATACTAATCTCCAATTTTTCGTTAAAAAATATTTTTAATTCAGGTAGTTGCTTTATCTGAGCTCTCGCATTAAAAATATTTTTTGTCTTGACCTTGGCGTTTGGCATAAGTCCTCATTTAATTTGGTTATGCCATGGCACTTTAATCTCGGCAGATTAAGCAAGTCCTTTGCCAATGCCACGCTTTATATTTAGCGCGCAAGCAATCCCTAGGGCCCGCCGAGTGATTGATATAATCATGCTACGCCATTCTGTATAAAAATAAAAAGACACTCCGCCCGTAACAGTTCTTACCTGTGTAGTGGTAGTAAGAATTTAAAACTGTCACGAGAAATAAATGCTAACGTTAGGTTTCTGTCATGAATCAAAATCTGCTTTTAAATGTTTTTATCTTTCTTGCTGCGGCAAGTATTATGGTTCCCATAGCAAGCCGCTTTAAATTAGGCTCTGTTCTGGGTTATCTGCTCGTGGGTATTCTTATCGGTCCATTTGGATTTAAATTGATTGGCAATGCTGAACAAACAATGCATTTTGCTGAATTTGGCGTCATCATGATGTTGTTTTTAATCGGTTTGGAACTTGAACCGATTATGCTTTGGAAGCTTAGAAAATTAATCGTTGGATTAGGTGGCTTACAAGTTATCCTCACCACGGCGGCACTTACCACAATAGGCATGCTTATTGGTTATGAGTGGCAAACCAGTCTCGCTGTAGGTATGTCACTTGCCCTATCCTCAACGGCATTGGTCCTGCAGATGCTTCAAGAAAAAAACTTACTGAAAACAGCCAAGGGCGAGGCGTCCTTTGCTGTCTTGTTATTTCAAGATATTGCTGTAATTCCCATCCTGATTATCATGCCTCTTTTAGCGCAACAGTATGCCGCGCCAATAGACGTTCAGCATGCATCTTATATCAGCCAACTTTCTAGACCACTGCATGCGCTATTAATCGCCGGAGTAATTGGTGCCATAATTTTCATTGGGCATTATTTATCACAACATTTGTTTTTGATCATTGCAAAAACAAACTTACGCGAGGTGTTCACCGCCTTTTCACTTGCACTTGTCGTTGGCATTACCTTGCTAATGGAATCCATAGGCGTATCCCCAGCGTTGGGGGCTTTTATTGCAGGTGTAGTATTAGCAAACTCTCAATACAAACATGCGGTTGAGGCAGACATACAACCTTTCAAAGGACTGCTCCTGGGGTTGTTTTTTATCTCCGTTGGTATGGGTATGAATTTCAGTCTTTTTTCTCAACACATGATGCTTATCCTTGTCGCGGTTTTTGGGTTAATTGCCTGTAAGGCTATTATTTTATTTTTATTAGGGCGGGGTTTTACTCTTTCACCCATACAAACTATTGGCTTTGCTTTGGCATTATCGCAAGGCGGTGAATTTGCATTTGTTCTTTTTCAATATGCAAGCGCCTCCAAGGTAATCACTCCTGAAATCAGGGGATTTTTAACGCTGGTGGTTGCCCTTTCGATGCTATGCACACCATTTTTAATGCTACTGTATCAGCGCTATATTATTCCTCGTTTTGTGAGCATAATTCCTGAACAGACATATGATGGAATCAGCGAAAAAAATGCAATTATTCTTGCGGGTTATGGTCGTTTTGGTCAAATAATTGGACGCGTACTCAATGGAGAAATGATAAAAGTAACCGTTTTGGAAAAAAACCCAGAGCAAATTGAGTTGCTAAGAAAATTCGGATACAAAAGCTACTTTGGAGACGCCAATCGCCTTGACGTATTAAAAAGTGCCGGTGCAGAGCATGCTAAATTATTGATAGTGACCGTTGGTAACGCAGATATTAATTTAGAAATAGTAAAACTGGCAAGGGAGGCATTCCCTCACTTGAAAATTTATGCCCGGGCACGCAATCGTCGCCATGCCTATGAGCTGCATAAAGCAGGAGTAGATTATTTTAAGCGGGAATTATATGACTCTTCACTGTCGATGACCAAAGAAGTTCTCAAGTTTATGGGTTACAAACAGGAAGTCATTGAGAAAAAAACACAGGCATTCCAACAGTATGATGAATCCTCCTTATTGAGCTCCTTTGAATTTTTTGAAGAAGAAAATGACTTGATTAATTTTTCACGTCAATCGAAAGGCGAGCTGGAACGTATTCTTCAAGACAGTTAAGGTAGGTACTAATATAACATCTGCATTTAACTATCGAGATGACGTGAGGATCAATGATTTTTATCCATGGCCGGGGGGGCTTCTTGATGAGATCAAAAAATCACGCAGCATCGAGTTTCTTCAAATGACTCAATCTCTTGCGCTGGCTTCAGTAATCTCTGCTTGAGCTCTGTTAACTCTAACGTTCTCACTTTACATAATGCGGTTAACGCCATCAAATCAAGATGCAGCTCCCGCTGCAAGAGTGGCTGTTGCCACGCTCTCCATCCTTGCCACCGTTGCGTCAAGGAATTGGTCCAATGGCCCCAGAAGCACAGACAATCCGCCGGCGGCCGCATCACGGATTTGCCTGCGCGAAGTAAAGGCCTAACATCACGGAGACTACGCGTACCAACATTTGGCAAATAACCTTCCGGACAGCCCGATAGACGGGGAACTCCATGTTCATTATATGTGAAATTAAGCCTCCGAGGTAGCTTGTCTTCTTTAAATAATGGTGTTGGATCAAATGAACGATACGGATGTAAATACTCATTAACCACATGCACCGGCATATTCCGTTGAGCACCACCCACCTGTCTGTGCCAATGATAGTAACGCTGATTATTATTCCATGTATGAAAATTATCTACATGCGCCTGCAGTGCTGCAAGTAACGGTGAAAAATCATAATTAGAGGACGTCTCTTTTGTTACTGTTTCTTTCGGTTTACCTGCTATTTCAGATTTTTCTTCATGCTCATCTTGTTGTGCCCAAATATTACTAGTATTTTTTTGTGTCACAATCATCGTACCGTTGATTTCAAGGTCATTTAGCTGATCCCATGCCTCTTTATTATCGGACACATAACGCAGTAGCATTTTTAACATGTGAATATCAAGAGTCCATGCTGCATATTGAATGACAGTGATTTTTTCAAACATTCTTCCAGAGTAATCCGTGACGCTAGCTTGTATAAACGCTAAGTTAGGATTGTTTTTTAACATATTTTCAGCATCATCCTGCTCTCCATAAGCCACATGTTGTAATAATTTTCTACCCGCTGATTGCTCCATATTTTCCTTAAGCGGTTTATAAAAAAACTTACAACTTGCTGAAAGACTCGCGGTATCTTGCACCGTAAGATAGGGTGCTATCAAAATACCAATGATATCATCAGGAAGCGCATTAGTTGCTGATGATGAAGATACAACAGGTTGATTGCTTTCGTCTTGTCTCTTTCTTTTTCCGCTTAACATGAGAGTATGCCTTGTTTTCATTGTTAGGGTTCTTTGCATGTAGGTACGAATTTTGGCTCCGTTGCAAAAAGAATCCATTGCCTATACTTAACCAATCTCTCGATTGGAGAAACACATTAAAAAATATCAACCTACAGACTTCAAATGGCGTCATTTTCATGGCGAAATAATTGTACAGTGTGTCCGTTGATATTGTAAATATGGTATTAGCTATCCGAGTAGCCTCACACGTTAATCATTTACAAATAAAGTATCGTAATAATCGGTTGGAAGCCGACCATGCTAAACTTAGGTGGCTTATCAATCCTAGACGAGGGTTCCAGTCGATGAAAACAGCCTATGCTACCATCAAAGAATTTGAAATCACGCGCATGTTTAAAAAGGGACCGTTTGATATTTGGATGTATGGTAATAGAAATAAAATTTCATCTATTAATGAAAAATTCGGTCTCTATAGCTGACATGCGCCTAAAATTTGATATGCTTCTTTTTTGACATTTTTTGCAAAGGCACCGCATTTTCTTTCATAAATTGAACCCACTGCTTAACTTGCGTTATTTGTGCTTTCATTTAAGCACGAAAACTATTCTCTGGGTGTCAATCAGCCCAAACTTCATACCGGTATTTGCATGCGATTTTTTTCCAAAACAAGTGATATTGCAGAAAACCTAGGCTATAAGCAAAATCTATTTATGTTATATTAGCTAGCTATATAACATCACCCTCTACCGAATGCGGCTTAATCTAAAAGGTAACCTTCTATGAATATACAAGGAACAACAAAGAGAAAACGCATGACCATCATGGTGATTGCTTTGGCCGTGGTCTTTGGTGGAATCATCCTATTTAACCTGTTTAAGTCGTTCATGATCAAACGATTTTTTGCCAATTATCAAGCACCAGCCGTTACAGTGTCTTCGGTGGTCGCCAAAGAACAGGATTGGGATCCGCGTATTTCGGCTGTTGGTAATTTCGTCGCCATCAACGGCGTAGATGTTAATTCGGAAACATCCGGTAATATAGTCAAAATTGATTTTGATTCCGGTCAGTATATTGAAAAAGACAAACCTTTAATTGACATTGATGATAGTGTTGAGCAGGCTCAACTTAAATTTAATCAGTCTGAATTAGCCTTGCAGCAAATCAATTATAAACGCCAGACCGATTTGTTTAAGCGAGGAGCCACACCAAGTTCAAGTGTTGATGAGGCACAAGCGAAGTTAGTGCAAGCTCAAGCGAATGTAGAAAAAACACAAGCCACTATTAATGAAAAACACATCACCGCACCCTTTTCAGGACAGCTAGGTATTCGCCAGGTGAATCTTGGTCAATATGTAACACCTGGACAAACGGCAATCGTGACGTTGCAATCGATGGACCCGCTCTACCTGGAATTTCATTTACCCGAGCAACTATTGAAACGCTTGCATCTCAACCAGGTAATTACCCTTGCCGTTGAACAAAACCCGAAATTGTTATTTGAGGGAAAGATAACAGCGATCAACTCCAAGGTTGATATCAACACCCATAATATTAAAGTCCAGGCAACCGTTCCTAATTGTCCCGCGAAGGCGCTTGCTGATCCAACTCATTCACCCTTGGTCAAGCTCAAAAAACAAACGGATAGTGATAAAACTATTATGTCCTGTGACAGTGCACTGAACGCAAAAAACGCCATCGTTGAATTTAATTTTATTCCCGGTATGTTTGCCGCAATTGAGATTGAACAACCACCGCTCCCGCACGTAATCGTCTTACCGACCACGGCTATTTCTTATAGTCTTTATGGCAACTCAATTTATATCATCGAAAAAGATAAAGAGCACCGCAAGGATGAGCAAGGTAAAGATATCTTAACTGTAAAACGGATATTCATCAGCACGGGCGATCAGCAGGGCAACTACACCGTGATTACTAAAGGGGTGAAAGCAGGTCAGCTAGTGGTCGGTTCCGGCGAGCTAAAATTGCAAGACGACACACGGGTAGTCATTAATAATGATGTGCAATTAAATGACACGGATGACTTGGATAACCTGAATCAATAATGCTGCTATAAACCCAGTCATCACCGACTGAAAATAATGAACACCATAAGCTCGATGCATGCTGTTAAATAATCCAGGCATTAACAAGGGATAACCACATGAAATTTACTGACCTGTTTATCAAACGTCCGGTACTTGCAAGCGTAGTGAGTTTGTTAATCTTGTTATTCGGCATCAATTCGATCACCTCTATGCCGGTTCGCCAATTTCCACGCATGAATAATACCGTGATTACGGTAACCACCGCCTACCCGGGAGCTGATGCCAATTTAATTGCTGGCTTTATCACCACCCCGCTAGAAGCCGCCATTGCCAGTGCTGAAGGCATTGACTATATGACGTCATCAAGCACCCAAGGGGTTAGTACCATCACCCTGACCATAAAACTCAATTTTGATCCGCAAGTGGCATTTACTGATGTAATGAGCAAGGTACAACAAACCTTAAACCAATTACCCCCCGAATCACAACAACCTATCATTATCAAAGCATCTGATACCGCCGGCAATCTGTTGTATATCAGCTTAGACAGTACCGAGATGACCCCGCAGCAAATCACCGATTATGCAACCCGTGTCGTACAGCCACAATTGCAAACTGTCGACGGTGTTGCAAAAGCCGAACTGCTTGGCGGGCAAACCTATTCCATGCGCGTATTTCTCAATCCGATTAAAATGGCAGCACTTCATGTCACACCGTCCGATGTATTCAACGTGCTTGCAAACAATAACTTTTTAACTGCTGCCGGCAGCACCAAAGGCGAGTATGTGGCCATCAACATCAAAGCCCAAACAAACTTGAATAACGCTGATGAATTCAGTAAGTTGATTGTACGCAGCGATAACAATTCAATAATCCGACTGCGTGATATCGGCAAGGTACTATTGGGCTCGCAAAATTATGACACGTCGGTGACGTTTGACAGTAAAAAAGCCGTTTTTATCGGCATCACCCCAACGCCTACAGCGAACCCACTGACTGTCATTAGCGATGTCCGTGCAGCATTTCCAGCCATTCAAAAACAGTTTCCACCGTCCTTATCAGGCACCATCGTCTACGATGCCACTGATTTCATCAGGGCCTCGATCAAAGAAGTAGTGACCACCATTATTGAAGCCGCACTTATTGTTGTTGTGGTTATCTATTTATTTTTAGGCTCGATACGCTCCGTACTGATTCCTATCGTCACTATCCCATTATCACTAATAGGCGTCAGCACCCTGATGTTATTTTTGGGCTACTCCATCAACTTACTCACCCTGCTTGCCTTTGTGCTCGCGATTGGCTTAGTCGTGGATGATGCGATTGTCGTAGTTGAAAATATCCATCGCCATATCGAAGAAGGCAAATCACGATTTGATGCGGCAATTATTGGCGCACGCGAGATTGCGATGCCCGTTATTGCAATGACGATAACCCTGGCCGCCGTTTATGCGCCGATTGGTTTCATGCAAGGACTAACCGGCGCGCTATTTAAAGAATTTGCATTCACGCTAGCCTCTACCGTTATCATTTCAGGTATTGTAGCGCTAACCCTATCGCCAATGATGTGCTCAAAAATACTCTCCGCAGAAATAAGCAGCGGCACATTTGTGAAGTTTCTTGACAATGTTTTTAACAAGTTACGAGTTCGCTATCAAAATGCGCTGCACAGTCTACTCAATACCCGGGAAATCATGCTGCTTTTAGCCGCCGTAGTCTTAATGATTTTGCCTTATTTATATAGCAAAACAGCCGCCGAAACCGCGCCAGAGGAAGATCAAGGGTTCTTTTTTGTGATAGGTACCGCCCCACAATATGCCACACTAAATTATGTGGAAAAATTCAGTCAGTCGTTTGACAAGATATATCAAAGTTTTCCAGAAACCGAACACTATTTTGTCATCAATGCCAAAACGCCGATCTCAGGGATGGTGCTAAAACCTTGGAGTCATCGCAAACAAAGCCAGTTCTCCATGAAAAAACCGCTGCAAAATAAATTGGACAAAGTAACGGGACTTAAAACATTTGCCGTCATCCCGCCACCTTTGCCCGGTGGCGGTGGCGGAACACCCGTGCAGTTCGTCGTTAAAACCACCAATGATTTTAAAACCCTGCTGGATGTGTCGAATCAATTGCTGGATAAGGCGAAACAAAGCGGTTTATTTGTTTATACAGACAACAGTCTACGCTTTAATCAGCCTGAAATTGACTTGCAAATCAACCGCGCGAAAGCATCTGATCTTGGACTGGATATGAAAGCTATCGGCAGTAGTTTAACCAGCGCACTTTCTGGTGGCTATGTTAACTTTTTTGATCTCTCCGGCCGCAGTTATCAGGTTATCCCGCAATTAGACAGACGTTTTCGCCTGACGCCACAACAATTAGGGCAGATTTATCTACGCACGGCACACGGCGTCATGGTTCCCCTTTCCACCATAGTCACCCCGGTTGAGAAAACGCAACCAAATGCCTTATCGCATTTTCAACAACTCAATTCCGCCACCATCCAAGCGGTGATGATGCCAGGTGTCACACTGGGGCAAGGACTTAATTTTCTACAGGAACAAGCCGAAAAAATCCTGCCCAAGGGCTTTTCATATGACTATAGTGGTCAATCACGACAATTTGTTCAGGAAGGCAGCTCGTTGGTTCTAGCATTTTTCCTCGCGATCATCATTATTTATCTCGTGCTGTCAGCACAATATGAAAGCTTCCGTGACCCGTTAATTATCCTCATTAGCGTGCCCATGTCGATTTGTGGCGCGTTAATTCCGCTGAATTTAGGCTTGGCCAGCATCAATATCTATACCCAGGTGGGCCTGATCACCTTAATTGGTTTAATCAGTAAGCACGGTATTTTAATTGTTGATTTCGCCAATCACTTGCAGCGAGAAAAAAATCTAGATCGCCGTGCTGCCGTCGAAGAAGCCGCCGCCATCCGCCTGCGCCCTATTTTAATGACAACCGCCGCGATGGTGTTTGGTGTATTGCCGCTGTTAATTGCCTCTGGTGCCGGGGCTGTTAGTCGTTTTGATATAGGTCTGGTTATTTCATCTGGGTTATTAGTCGGTACCTGCTTCACGTTGTTTGTCGTCCCCACTATGTATACATACCTTGCAGCTGATCATCGCCATGATTTTAAATTATAGACACACTTACAATATCAAAGTCACTGCATTGAAGTCATTTTATCCAATTTCAATGCAGTGACTCCGCCCAAAATATGATTAATACTGTCCTACGTTCCACCGACTATGTTAAAATCCACGACTTTAATTCGTGTACAGGTTGAATGATGGACAAGACATACTCCCCACAAGACATAGAAGAAACATGTTATAAAACCTGGGAAAGCCACCATTATTTTGAACCACGGGGAGATGGTAAAAACTTTTGCATCATGTTGCCGCCTCCCAACGTCACCGGAAACCTGCACATGGGACACGGTTTCCAGCATACCCTCATTGATATCGTCATTCGCTATCAACGCATGATGGGTGCACGCGTACTATGGCAACCCGGCACCGATCATGCAGGTATCTCCACACAATTAATTGTTGAAGGCCAACTCGACAGAGAAGGACTATCACGCAAAGACATGTCCCGCGAGCAGTTTTTACAACGCGTATGGGATTGGAAAGAAGAGTCTGGCGATAATATTACCCGCCAAATGCGCCGCATTGGCTCCTCCGCCGACTGGACGCGAGAACGCTTCACGATGGATGAGGGGTTATCTGCCGCCGTGCAAAAGGTGTTCGTGCAACTGTATGACGAAGGACTGATTTATCGCGGTACACGCCTGGTTAACTGGGATCCTAAACTTGGCACGGCCATTTCTGACTTGGAAGTTATTGCTGAAGAAGAAGATGGTTTCCTCTGGCACATCCGATACCCATTGGTTGACTCCGATGAATCGCTCGTAGTTGCCACAACCCGTCCAGAAACCATGCTAGGTGATACCGCGGTCGCTGTTAATCCCGATGACCCACGCTATAAACACTTAATTGGCAAACAAGTTCAACTTCCTTTGTGTGATCGCACCATTCCTATCATTGCTGATGACTACGTCGATCAGGAATTTGGCACCGGCTGCGTCAAAATAACACCTGCACACGACTTCAATGACCATGAAGTAGGCAAACGCCACCAGCTGCCCATCATCAATATATTAACCAAAAAAGGCACTATCAATAAAAACGCGCCTGTTAACTACCAGGGAATCGATCGATTCGTTGCCCGTGAACAAATCATTGAAGATTTAAAAAAAGAAGGCCTGCTGGTAAAAGTCGACGCGCATAAATTAAAAGTACCCCGGGGTGAAAAATCAAATGTGATCATTGAGCCGTTGTTAACGGATCAATGGTACGTAAAAACCAAACCCTTGGCACAACCTGCCATTGAAGCCGTCAAAAACGGCGAAATCCGCTTCATTCCAGAAAACTGGAGCAAAACTTATTTCCAATGGATGGAAAATATTGAAGACTGGTGTATCAGCCGCCAATTATGGTGGGGTCATCGCATCCCGGCATGGTATGACAGTCAAGGGCATATCTACGTCGGATATAGTGAAAACGATGTTCGCTTCAAATATAAGCTAGACCCATCCGTATCCTTAAAGCAAGACGAAGATGTGTTAGATACTTGGTTCTCATCAGCTCTTTGGCCTTTCTCAACGCTAGGCTGGCCGGAACGCACGATTGATATGGAACAATTTTACCCGACGTCGGTATTGTTCACCGGCTTCGATATCATCTTCTTCTGGGTTGCACGCATGATCATGATGGGCTTGAAATTCACCGGCAAGGTGCCTTTCAAAGACATTATTATCACCGGTTTGATCTGCGATGCCGAAGGCAAAAAAATGTCGAAATCAAAAGGTAATGTGCTTGACCCAATCGACATCATCGATGGCATTGATCTTGAGAGTCTGGTCGAAAAACGCACGTCCAATCTCATGCTCAACTCAGCACGTGAAAAAATAGCAAAATCCACGCGCAAACAGTATCCAGAAGGAATTCCGGCATTTGGCACCGATGCCTTACGCTTCACCTTTTGCTCACTCGCCTCAACGGCGCGAACAGTCCGTTTCGACCTCGCCCGTGTAGAAGGCTACCGCAATTTCTGTAACAAACTGTGGAATGCTGCACGTTATGTATCGATGAGCACTGATGAAGAACGTATTGATTTTGGCGATGGCGCGTTTCAATATAGCCCAGCTGATCAATGGATACTCTCTCGTCTGCAGCGCACCAAAGTTAGCTGCCATCACTACTACGAAACCTACCGTTTCGACTTGTTGGCCAATACCCTGTATGAATTTGTCTGGCATGAATACTGTGACTGGTACCTGGAATTATCCAAGCCTATTCTCTATGATGAACACTCGCTGAGTGCAATGAAACGTGGCACACGCCGCACGTTGATACAAGTGCTTGATCAAATTCTCAAACTGTTGCATCCAATCATGCCATTCATTACCGAGGAAATCTGGCAGCAAATCACTAAATTGACCAGTGACAATGGTGATACCATTATGCTGGCCGGTTATCCACAAATCGAAGAAGCGCTTATTAACGAAACGATTGAAGAAGAGCTTGAGTGGCTGAAAAAAGCCGTGCAATCGATTCGCACAATACGCAGTGAAATGGCAATTAGTCCAGCCAAGCTGATTCCGTTAAATATTCGCAATATCACCCCTGACATGCAAAAATTGATCGATAAGTATTCACCTACGCTGATTCAACTGTGCAAATTGACGTGCATCAATTGTCTGAATGCCAAGGAGGAAGTGCCCATATCTGCCTCAGCCGTACTCGGTGATTTGGAACTACTAATTCCAATGGCAGGACTCATTGATAAAGAAGCTGAGTTAATGCGTTTGGACAAAGAGATTGCTAAGCTTGATAAAGACATCACGTTAGCTGAAGGTAAACTGAATAATCCTATGTTTACTGACAAGGCGCCCGCTGAAATTATCACCAAAGAGCAAGAAAAATTAGCGCAGGCACGGCTGTCGAAAGAAAAGTTGTTGCATCATCGGGTGACAATAGAAACACTCTAACAATATACTACCAAGCCACGACCTCTAGTGTCGTAGCTTGGTGTTGGGCTTCACGGCTCGAATATAATGAACCCGCAAGTAACAGCCCATTATAGAGGAGCTCTAGTTATTTCCAGATAAATATTGCACAATAAATTCATAATGGTTCTCTCAAAGAAGACACTATAAAAATTCATACATGGACTAAAATGGTTTTCATGAAATCTTTTATCTTATTGATTTTGATAGGTGTACTATCAAGCTGTATTGGCTATGAGGCCAAGCCTTTGCAAAATATTGTTTCAGTAAACCGATTAACCACTTTAAATAAAAATGCCTTGGTGCATCAGGCCGCCGCATTGCACCATTCTCGACTTCCCCCGATTCAACTTGATTTTACTAAGCCGTTTACTTTACAAGAGTTAGCTGTAGTTGCCGTTTTATTTAATCCTGATTTGAAAGCATTACGTGCCAAGGAAGGAGTTGCTAAAGAGCAGGTATTTGACGCAGGACTACTCCCCGATCCGCAATTAGGATTACTCTTCGATAAGACTCTACATCAAACTGATCCACCAACAATCCCTTTAGGCAATGCCTTTGGTGTTAACTTAAGTTGGGATTTTGCTGGATTAATTACAAGACAGGCAAAACTACATGCAGCTTATGCAAAATATCAACAAATTCATTATGATGTAGCATGGCAAGAATGGCTTTTAGCCAATCAAGCTGAACTATTAGCTACTCGGACTTATTTTCTGCAACAACAAGTGTCCTTGACGAAAAAAAACAAGATCTCTACAAAACACCTACTGGACGTAACTCTTCATAATATGCAGCGTCATGATGCGAAAATAGATGAATATGCTTTAAGACAAACGGCTTATATGGATCAGCAAGATCAATTGCAAATTCTACAAAGGATGCTAACCAGCACTCAATTGCAATTGAATCAGGTGCTAGGATTAAATCCGACGGAACGAGTATCGCTAAGCCCACCAAAAATAAAAACATTAGCTCAATTAAATGCTGTTAGTTTATTTGATGAAGCTCGCATATACCGATTAGATCTCACGGCTTTGCGTGCGGGTTATGAAAATCAGGAGCAAGCGATATATCAAGCCATATTGGGTCAGTTCCCGCATTTTAATTTAGGAATGACTCGTGGACGAGATACAGGTACTGTCAATACAATTGGGGTTAATCTAAGTTTTGATATTCCCCTATTCAATCGAAATCAAGGTGTTATTGCTATCGCTTATGCGACAAGAGAGCAATTAAATTTCGAATACCATGCCCGATTACATCAAACGCAAGCTGATATTGCAGCATTGGTTGCAGACTTGAAGCTAATAACAAATGCCGAATATGAATTAACGAAAGAATTGCCAAACATAAGAAAGGCAGAGCTAGTGATGTCTCAAGGTTTGAAAACAGGGAGTATAACGGAAATAACCTATCAAAGTATTCGCGCTGATTTATTTAATAAAGAGCTTAAATTATTAGTTCTTAAGCAAAATAAGGCCGAACAAATGATTGGTTTGCAAATTGCACTAGGCAGATTATGGAATGAGGCAGCGATATATGATAAGTAAAAAAAAATTCATTATTTATTTTCTATTCATTGTGATGGTTCTTGGCTTTATATATTTATTTATTAGTAAAAATAAATTAACACATGAGGAATTACCAACAGCATCAGTAACATCGATTCATGCTCAATTGATTGAAATGTCAGAAAGCATCATAACTTATGGCACCGTAAGTTTTCCTCCAGATGAAATTCACCAAATTTCTATTCAAAATGAAGCATTGGTCATGCAGATTTTTGTTATTCCAGGACAGCGAATTAAACCCCATGATCCTTTAGTGAAAATATCACCCAGTAGTAACGCCAAGCTTACAATAGACAATGCAACAATTGCAGTGACGTTTGCTAGCCAAGAATTAAAACGGATTTCAGAATTACGCAAGCAATTTCTAGCAACCAATGCGGAAGTCCAAGTCGCCAATCAAAACTTGGAAAAAGCAAAAATAGAGTTACTTAATCTCCAAAACCAACAACAAAATCAAAATGGCGCGATTCTACGCGCCGAGGTTGGCGGAACAGTGATTGCCGTTAATGTGAGCGCGGGGCAAATAGTTCCGGCAAATTCCGTACTATTAAATTATTCAAATGGTGAGAATCGTCAAATACGTCTTGGAGTGGAATATGAGGATATTGTAAAGCTACAAGTTGGAATGCCGGTAATTATTACTCCCCTAGAGAATCAACAATCAGAACACCTAAGCACCATTGCAAATATTACCGGCCAAGTTGATGCGACTACAGGCCTAATCGATGTGATAGTAAAATTGAAAAATGCTCCGCAGCTAATTCCAGGCAGCATGGTTCGTGGAGAAATTATTACAAAACCCAAAATGAAGGTGGTTGCAGTACCGCACAGCGCTGTACTCTACCAACAAAAAAAACCTTACCTATTTGTTGTTGATAACGGCAAGGCAATGCTACGTTGGGTTGTCGTGGGTGAGGATAACGGCAAGATGGTCAATATCATCAAAGGTCTAAAAGTGGGTGAGAAAGTTGTTACAGTGGGAAATTATGAGTTGACAAACAATTTAAGCGTAGTGGAACAAAAGACATGATAGCACTTTGGCTACAAAGACATCGTCTGTCTCTACTATTCCTCCTTGCAATACTCGCGCTAGGTGGCCTTTTTTCCGCCATGAATTTACCGGTTGCACTTTTTCCAAATATTTCTTTTCCACGTATTGCCGTTAACGTCAATGCGGGCGATAGACCAGTAGATAGAATGATGATCGAGGTGACTCGTCCCTTGGAACAGGCCATAAGGGCAGAACCTGGGGTAACTAATATTCGCTCTATAAGCAGTCGCGGCTCAGCGGAATTCTCAATTAATTTCGCATGGGGCACCGATATGGTAACGGCTTTACTGCAAATACAGTCTGCCATTAATAAAATAATGCCCGATTTGCCGATAGGAACGACATTTGATGCGCGGCGAATGGATTCCACCGTATTTCCGATGTTAGGTTTGGCGCTTACTTCAACGCATGACAATTTGGTTGAGCTTAAGGATTTTGCTGATTATCAATTAATCCCTTTGCTATCGAGCATACCGGGGATTGCTAATATTGAGTCCTTGGGGGGAGAAAAAGCGGAATTTCAAGTATTGATTGATCCAGTAAAATTACAAGAAAAAAATCTTACGTTTGATGAGGTGATGAAAGCGCTTGCAGCAAACAATGTAGTGACTGCTGTCGGTCGTATTGAAGATTTCTATCGCCTTTACTTAATACTATCTGATACCCGTTTGCATCAGTTAGAGGAGATTGAGCATAGTGTTATCCGCAGCGGGGCTAATGGAGTCATTTTACTTGATGATGTGGCACAAATTATTAAAAGCACCACACCTCAGTGGACGCGAGTATCAGCCAACGGCCATGATGCCGTTCTAGTGAACATCAAGCAGCAACTAGGCGCGAATACGGTTTCTATTGTAAAAGAGGTTAAGGCCAGATTATTAGCATATAAAAATCAAATTATAGAAGGCATAGAGATAAAAACCTACTACGACCAATCCGAGTTAGTGGTTTCTTCAGCACTGGGTGTTCGTGATTCTATTATTATTGGCGCATTATTAGCCGCAATTATTTTATATTTATTTTTGCAAAATGTGCGTATGACTTTGATTGTCGCCCTGATTTTACCTTGTGTTTTAGCTACAACAGTTTTATTGCTGAGTTATTTTCAGATGAGCTTTAATATCATGACGCTAGGAGGGATGGCCGCTGCTGTTGGACTAATTATTGACGATGGGGTGGTGATTTTAGAGCATATTATGCGGCGATTAAGTGAAGACTCAAAAAATGAATCCGCATCTGGCACAGTATTAGTTGCATCAATGCAAATGTTAAAACCTTTAGCTGGTTCAAGTTTTGGTACTATTATCATCTTCTTACCTTTGGCCTTTATAGGAGGGGTGACCGGTGGTTTTTTTAAAGCCTTGGCGGTTACTATGGCTATTGCGTTGACCATCTCATTTTTTTATGTGTTTTTGGTGGTACCCTTACTGGGGGAAAAACTATTAAAACCTTCTGATGCCAAACATCTGGAAATGGTTGGTCCGTATTTGGGTCGATTACATAAAGCCTACCAACAGTTAATGATTGGTTTGATGAATAAAACATATTATTTACCTATGATCCTGATAGGATTATTTACAATAGGGTATGTTTCCTATTCCCAAGTGGGTACTGGTTTTATGCCACACATGGATGAAGGCGGTTTCATTCTCGATTATATTGCCCCACCAGGTACTTCTCTAACAGAAACAGACCGGTTATTACGGCAAGTTGAAAAATTAATCACCGATACACCTGAGGTAGATAGCTACTCTCGTCGGACAGGACTGCAACTTGGTGGCGGAATTACTGAAGCAAATATGGGTGATATTTTCATTCATCTAAAACCCAAACCCAGACGTGCTATTGACAAAATTATGGGAGAGATTCGTACTAAAATTCAATTAACCATTCCTGGACTCGAAATTGAAACCTCGCAGTTAATGGAAGATGTGATTGGCGATCTTACGGCCGTTCCTCAACCTATTGAGATCAAGCTATTTGGGGACAATCTAAATATATTAAAAGATGTTGCTAATTTAGTTGCCGACAAACTCGGCGCTGTTGCCGGTGTTGTTGAAGTTAAAAACGGTATTGTAATTTCTGGTGATGCCGTTACGATTCAAGTAGACAGGATTAAAGCAGCTCTACTTGGCCTTGATTCAGATGCCATTACCCGACAAATTCATACAATGCTTATGGGAAATGTGGTAGGCCAAGTTCAATCGAGTGAAAAACTTGTTGGAATTCGTGTTTGGACGGCGAAAGACTTGCATCAACGCATCAAGCAATTACAGCGATTGCCTTTACGGACGGCCACGGGGCATTATATTTCTTTATATCGTGTTGCAACGATTAGTATTGATGAAGGACAGGCTCAAATTACTCGTGAAAATCAAAAAACCATGATTGCGGTAAAAGCACGAATTGATGGTCGAGACATGGGCTCAACTATGCATGATGTTAAAGCGATGATGCAAAAAATAAAATTACACCCGTCAATTTATTTTGAGTATGGTGGACTTTATCAGGAACAACAAAAGTCTTTTTTTGATTTATCTATAGTTTTTATAAGCGCTTTATTGTTAGTCATGCTCTTATTGCTATATTTGTATGAAAATTTATATATTGTATTTAGCATTCTCATAACAACTTTATTGTCTCTGTCAGGTGTTTTTTTAGGCCTTTGGTTAACAGGCACTGAACTTAATATTTCTGCCATGATGGGCATGACTATGATCATCGGCATGGTTACGGAAATAGCTGTGTTTTATTTTGCTGAATTAACATCCTATCCGCAGCATGGAAAAAAAGAGCTTATTGCCTCTGGATTGATGCGCATGCGCCCTATTTTGATGACAACGATTATCGCTATTCTCGCCCTAATGCCTTTGGCATTAGGCATTGGAACAGGTTCAACCATGCAACAACCATTAGCAATTGCTATTATTTCCGGGCTTTTATTTGCTATTCCCTTAGTATTATTGGTTATGCCTATATTTTATTATCAGTTGTGGTCTAAGGGTAAGTTAGACAAAGCGTCTGATAATTAGCCTGAATTACCTAGGGGCTGTTGACATTTGATCTCCCCGTCGCCGACGTACCGCGGTTTATCCGCGGTATCCAGAAAATGCCCGTATAAAACACAGCGCTTTTAATTTACCTTACAATTCGTTTTTGATAACACACCATCATGAGCAATCACATTTCAACCCATTGATAAATAGGATCAAACTCGTAAAATCACGGCTCCCACACCAAAATAAAACAAGTTTGAAATGGCCAGACTAATGCTCAGTGACGAGGTATGGTCGAAGCTAGGGATAATCATGCTACAACAAGGGATTTATGACAAGCCCGAGCTTCGTCTTATGGTTGAAGCCATGCTGTATCGTATGCGCGTAGGCTGTCCTTGGCGAGACCTGCCAGCAGAGTTTGGAAACTGGAATACAATATAGCAAAAATTTAACCGCTGGTCATGCAAAGACAAGTTGGTCAAAATATTTAAATGTTTAGTGGATGATCCTGATCTTGAATGGGAGTTTATTGATGGAAGTATAGTTAGGGCTCATCAACACAGTGCAGGAGCTATTGGTAAAGAAAATCAAGCGATTGGAAAATCCGTTGGCGGAAATACAACGAAAATTCATATGGCTGTTGATGCATTTGGCCTTCCAATAGAATTTGATCTTACGGGTGATGAAGTGCATGACAGCAAGGCCGCCCCAGAATTAATTGCACGTCTTCCTTTGTCTGATTATATCATTGCGGACAAAGGCTATGACAGTGAAGATATTCGAGTACTCATTCGAGAAAAAGGATCGACACCCCTTATTCCGAAGAAAAAGAATTCAAAAACAGGGAATGGTGACATGGATTGGTGTTTGTACAAATATAGGCATCTGGTCGAAAATGTTTTTGCACGCCTCAAACACGTCCAAGCAATTGCAACAAGATATGACAAACTGAAACGAAATTACGCTTCAATGCTCGCCATGGCGTGCTCATATCTATGGCTGCCTATGTAAGTTATCTATGATTTATTAATATAATTTCAATCTAGTCCAACTGACGTAATAGTATGGACCCCGCCACCTATCGAAAGAGCAGGCGTCTACTCATCCTAAGGAAATGGTATGAGATCATCGTACGCATATATTTTAGCCAGCAAACGCAATGGCACACTTTATGTTGGCGCAACATCGGATCTTATCAGACGAGTCTGGGAACATAAAAATAATGTGATCCCCAGCAGCTTTACAGCACAATATAATGTACATATGCTGGTCTATTATGAGATTCATAGTACTTATTTAGAAGCTGCCAGACGTGAAACACGCTTCAAAAATTGGTGCAGGAAGTGGAAACTCAATTTAATCGAAGAGCTTAATCCAACATGGCGCGATTTATACGAAGAAATATGCACTTGACATGAGGGTCTCCTGGATACCGCGGATAAACCGCGGTATCCAGGAGACGGGGAGATCAAATTTCAACAGCCCCTACTATTTGAGGTCATATAAAATCAAATGGTACAGGAAACCGTCTAATGGGTAACCTTAGGTTTTGCGCATTATCAATTGAAATCCTTGATGAAGCGAACAAATACCTATTGATTAGTGAAAGACAGGCAAAATAATGCGGCTGTTTACGCTACATGCCGACTTTAACCGCCGGAGCCAAGCAACAAGCTACACCACCCATGCCTATCACCTCGTTGGCCTGAACCAAGCATTCAAGGCTATCAAGTTCCTTGTTATAGTCTTCACGAGTCACAGCAGCAACATTGTTATTTAGTTTTTTCTTAATCACTTCAATCTTTCTGAAGTCAGGTTCCCACCGCCCGCAGGTAATAAACTCGAGCACTGCCGCACAAAAATCTTGTAAAAAATAAACAATCACACCCAATAACGAAGCGTCATTACGCGCGACAGCGCTTTGCAGGAGGGTCACTTGTGCATGCAGGATATTTTGTTTGGCTTGTGCAGGAATAGCCATGGTTTTTATTATTATCGCTGATTTATGGATGTCCATATAAGCTTTAGCTAATCGGGTCAATTTGGGTTGGTAGTCGTTAAGGATCCCTTCAAAGCACGCTATTTCAGTGGCTTGGCTGAGGCAAAGTTCCCGATCATTTCGGTTAATCACATAAGCCGCGATCAAGTCTCTGGCTGCATGAGCATTGCCCTGAGACAACTGCCCAACAACCAGCCCCAGAATGAGGTATTCATTGTCCTTTATATTATTCACAAAGGCGGCACGAATACACTCGATGTTTTTCATTATACCTTCCCGACGCAATCGTATTAATACTTGCTCATGGTGCAGCTCAGAAACAAGCTGACGAATTGCCGGATGCAATTTCTTTAATTCTTCCATGCGAATATTTAACGGAATATGGCGTAAAAACTTGCCGTCAACACCCTTTTCATCTTTACCATCAGCAACGCCATATTCATCAATGAACTGTTTGCGCACGTCAGCAAGATTCATACCCGCGTATTCTGCATAAAACTTGGCAATCTCTTCTGCCATAGCATCAGAAGGAACCACAAAGCGTTGCCGTTTTGACATGCACATAATTATCCAATGCGCCAAAATAGCATCGAGTGCTTTATTGGTCGAACATGCCTTTATTCCACTAACTGCCGTCATCAAATCCAACTGTTCGCGTCGAACGACTATGCAACCAGGATTAACATCATCTGTTTTACCAGCTTGATATCTTTCCACATTTTTCATCGAATAAGGACCACAAGAAGAACCATCGGATTGCTGCCAGGCGTGTTTGTATATTTTGCGCACAACGGTACTCTTATTGCCGAGTTTATCGCCTAACAATATTTTGATACGCGTCATTTCCTGAATCACAGATGCGGGCAACAATTTAATTTCTTTCGCATCATTCATAGAATCTAAATACACAATTTTAGCCGTAATTTTGCTGGATTTTGTTTTGGACAAATCAACAATGATGCTCGTCCAGTGGTTACCATTGCAGTTTAATGGCAATAAAATGCTATAAGGGAATTGAGAAAGGTTGGCAACATCTTGCGCAGAGAGACCAGTTTTATTGATGATTTCCCCACAACTGACAAATAATCGTCGGCCAGCATCTGCTTGTTCCCATAAACGACCCAAATCCTCTATATGCTCGGTCGTATACCAGCAATCAGCAATTACTTCTCTTGTTTGACTGTGGTTTGTCATGTATCACTCAAAATTATGATTAGGAAATACTCTGTAAAATTGATGTTTAAAATGCGCGATTCTAACACAAAAATGCTTTTATGCGTATAAATACAGCATATTGATTTGATGTTATCGGCTTGATTAGAGCGGCCACATAGGAAATAGCAGTTACCGTAGTCCGGATTATGGTTATGCTCAACCCGGACTATCTATTACAGCAATTAATTACAAACACGCCGTTCTATCCATACAGCAAGCAATAGAGTTGAGATAATGGCTAAGCCCACACCATAATTATACCAGCCTGCGCTAACCAGGTTTAGGGCATCAGGGCTATGTAAAAGTGAAAAGGGTATCGCTAACAGCACATCAATTAATGCTGATCCTGCCACTAAACCGCAAGCGATAAATGTCCCCACTTGCTTGCGCTGATTCACCTCATTTTCTTGCAATGATTTACGATGCAGACGCCAGTTCACGAACATGGCAATGATGCCCCCCAAAAATAAGGGGAACGAAGAGGCGATAGGTAAATACATGCCAATCGCAATACCCAAAATAGACAATTGAATATAGCGTTGTAATTTAAAGATGCGGTTGCAGATAATCACGCCAAGTATAATCGCCGCCCCAATTAACATCATCACCCACGGCAAACTATGACGAAACACCGCTTCGCTAATAGCCGCCAGCATAGCCGCCGTTGGTGCAGGCAACGATTGGCCAATATCCATACCTTCATGCGGCATCACGCCGGCAATCCCATAAACATTAAAGAGTAATTGCATGACTGGCGGAATAACCAACGCCGACACCACTACACCCAACAGCAGCATAACTTGTTGCTTCCAGGGCGTAGCCCCCACCAGTTGCCCGACTTTCAAATCCTGAGTGTTATCATTTGCGATCGCTGCAATTCCTGTCACAACAGAACCAATTATAATTGTTATCGCCTCAGCTGCTTTTATTTGGTCAGGACTCAGGGGCAGAGGTACAACCTTGTTAATCACAATTAACAGCAGCCACGCTGCAAACAATATACCGGCAATAACAATAGAACTTCCAGGGCTGGCTGTCACACCAACCATCCCCGAGAAATAGGCGGTAATGACTGAAAATAAAAAACCGACAACTAATACATAGAGAACGGCAAAAAACACCAGACTAGGTGCGAAACTCCCATCCAGCCCTGCCTGTTCCAGCGGGAACATGAACTGAAAAAACAAAAACAACACCGCGGCCATGATAAAAACACCAATCAAAATATAAGGCATTGGTATATCCCTATCCGTTCGCGGCAACTGTACCGCTTCATTATTCTTTGCCATATAGGAACGAATAGAAATATGCATACTGTTAGCTAACGGCTTGATTAATTTAATGAAAGTCCAAGTTCCTGCAAATAACATCGCCCCAATTCCGAGATAGCGCATCTCACTGTTCCATAACAACACAGCCGCTTTGTCCGTAGGGTATTGGCTCAGAAATTGGGGATAAAATTGACTAACAATTGGCAATGCAATTAACCAGGAAACCACCGCCCCCAGAAAAATACTGATGGCCATTTCGTGTCCAATCAAATAACCAGCACCAATCATCGTTGCTGAAAAACCTGCACCAAAACCGAAGATTGATCGTTGCGCTACAAACCAGTAATTCCAACTGCTGGCAATCACTTTAAAACCCACCTGAAACAACTCGATCACAGCACCAACGACACCGCCAAAAACAATGTTATGCAGGCCAACTTTTTCAGCAGATGATTTTAACACCTCAGCAATTGCTCGCCCTTCTGGAAATTTTAACGTCTGGTCGTTCACCAAGACTCGGCGCAATGGAATAGAAAATAACACGCCAAGAATACCGCCAGTTGCTGCAATAAAAAAATTGGTGAAATAATCAAAATGGTTCCAATAACCAATGATGATTAGTGCTGGAATCGTATAGACAATCCCGCCGGCCACTGCCTCGCCCGCAGACGCTGCGGTCTGCACCGCATTATTTTCAAGAATGGTGGAATCTTTAAATAACCGTAAAATTCCCATGGAAATAATCGCCGCAGGGATCGACGCCGAGGTCAGAATCCCTAGTTTAAGCGCCAGATAAGCATTGGACATCGCCAGTAATAACGTCAGTAATATCGCAAGCACAACGCTGCGTATTGTTAATTCTGCAATTGATTGCTCAGGAGCAATAAAAGGAGGCACACTAGCCATTAATAACCCCACATTGCTGGTTCATTTGATCGTTCCTCATAATTTACTAAGCTCAAGAGCCGCCACCCACTCGCCGGCGACCATTGTTTCGTGGGGTAGCGGATACCCAAAGTGATAACATAATTGTGCGGCATCATGAACCGACCAACGCAACAAATCCGCCGCCATCCCCACAGATAAAGCACCTGTAGTGCTGGAAATTCCTAAAGCGCGTGCTGCTTGGTAAGTCACCGCACTTAACACCTCAGGCACGGTCAATGAGAAAAATTGACAAGCCATGCTCATCATTAACTGCAACGACGTAGTAGGTGATGATCCCGGATTACAGTCAGTTGCTACTGCAATTCCAATACCGGCATCGCGCAGCAAGTCCACAGGCGGTTTGCGGGTTTCGCCTAAAAAATAATAAGCCCCCGGTAACAAAACAGCTACTGTATTTGCCTGTGCCATCGCAGTCGCACCTTTGGCATCAAGATGTTCCAAATGTTCGCACGACAATGCCCCAAACTTTGCCGCAAGCGTGCTAGCGCCAAGATTAGATAGCTGCTCGGCGTGACACTTGATGGGCAAGCCTAAACCTTGCGCGCACAAAAATAACTGTTCAGCCTGTGCCAATGAAAAACCAATGGATTCACAAAATACATCGACAGCATCGGCAAGACCTGCCTCAAACACTGCTGGCAATACTTCAGCACAGAGATAATCGACATAAACTTGATTGCGTCCACTGTATTCAGGTGGAATCGCATGTGCACCCAGAAATGTAGTCATCACCCGCAAGCCGGTTATTTTCCCCAATTTCCTGGCCACGCGCAACATTTTTAACTCATTGTCCAAATCAAGCCCATAACCCGACTTAATTTCGACCGTCATCACGCCCTCAGCACGCATTGCCAAAATTCGTGGCAATGATTGTTGCAACAGCTCTTCTTCAGAAACGGCGCGGGTTTGCTTGACCGTCGACACAATCCCGCCGCCGCGGCGAGCAATTTCAGCATAAGAAACACCGTTTAGGCGTTGTTGAAACTCGTATGCGCGATTACCGGCGTATACCAGATGCGTGTGGCAATCGATTAAACCTGGGGTGATTAATTTACCGTGACAATTATCAATTACGGTAGCCTGTATTTTATACGACTCTGGCAATTCCGCCTCCGCGCCGCACCAAGCAATCAAACCGTTTGCGATCACCAGCGCCTGCTTTTCATGCTGAACGCCTGCCGTATCAACGGTGGTTGCATTCAACAGTAATCGATCACAGGTAAACATAGGTATTATTACTCCAAACTTGGTACTACATGGGGAGAAATAAGCCAAGCTTCATGGTGGGTTGTATCATAAATATCCCACTCTTTAGACTGGTATACTGTCCTATCAACATCCAATAATAACCAGCATAAAAAAGTGGCAACGGTCGCCGGTGATAACAGTTGGTTGTTCTGTTTTAATTGTTTGAAAAACGTCAGCTGATCCGGTTCCATGTTGTCGGCGCTGCGGATTTTGAACTGCATATTGGTATCAATAATACCCGGCATGACGCTGGCAAAAGCGGTGGTCGTGGATTCCAACTGCCAGCAGCGCGTGAGCATGGCTAGTGCTGCTTTCGACACGCAATAGGCCGCCCAGCCAGCAACAGGGAAATGTGCCGCTCCCGAGCCAATATGCAGTACGCGCGCTTTACCTAGCTTGTCAGCTAGTCGTTGCGTTAAAAAAAGAGGCGCATCAATGTTTGTAGCCATCACCTGCCGCCAGGCGGGTTCAGTAATGTCGGCAACAGGCGCGATGGGATCAATAATACCCGCATTATGAATCAAACCCTCAAGTGCCTCCACGTCTTGCAAGCGCGCAATAATCAGCTCGCGTCCAGCCGGTGTCGACACATCAGCACAAAGGGGCTCAATGAGCGGGGAAAAAACTGCCGTTTCAGCCAAAGGCTGCTCTTGGCGTCCAACAATTAACACCAATTTTCCGCGCGCAGCTAACGCCTGTGCTAAAGCCCGGCCGATCCCGCTACCCCCTCCAGTGACAACAAACACAGCGCCCCCAATTCCAAAAATGAAATTGAACGATGATAGCAGACATAGTATTAGTTGGCACGGTTTTAGAGTCTGCTAAAAATTTCTGATAATATGGTTCCATCGGCACCGGAGATGAATATGCTAGACCTTATTCCAAATTACGAACCACCCAATCAATCCCTCTGGCAAGGCCGCAATGACAGCCTTCCCGGTGAGCGTTTTTTTCAGCACATTGAATGCATAGACATCCGTTCTGAATTATTGGATAAAAAAGAACCGCAGCAAATTATCCTTGGCTTTTGCAGCGATGAAGGTATACGCCGCAATCAGGGGCGAACAGGTGCTAAATCAGGGCCTGATAGTATACGTGAACAGCTTGGGCGGCTTGCCTGTCATAGCAACAAACCATTTATTGATATCGGCAATATTGTTTGTGTGGATGAGCAACTGGAAAGTGCACAAGAGCAATTTGCGGCCTTGCTTGATTATTGTCATCAACAAGGGCATAAAACGATAGCCTTTGGCGGCGGACATGAAATTGCTTGGGCACATTACCGTGGTCTGGTGAGGCAATATCCAAAAATTGGCATTATTAATTTTGACGCGCACTTTGATCTGCGCCCGGTACAGAATGGCCAAGGCACATCAGGTACCCCCTTCTGGCAAATTAAGCAATATAGCCAAGACAACAATCTCCCCTTTGATTACTGCTGCCTTGGAATTCAATCAGTGGCAAATACCAAAAGCCTATTTGATTGTGCTCATGATTATAAAGTGGCCTACCTCACCGTTGAAGCCATTCATGAAGAAAGCTTTGCCTGGCAAACGGCATTTCTTGATGATTTCATGCTTCGTCATGATTATTTGTATTTAACAATTTGCCTCGATGTATTTGCAGAATGCTTTGCACCTGGGGTTAGCGCGCCACAAGCCGTGGGTTTAACTCCCTGGCATGCGCTCCCCCTGTTGAAATACATCGCGCAAACTGGCAAAGTTGTAAGTCTTGATATAGCCGAACTCTCGCCAACGCTAGACCAGGGACAAAAAACCGCACGGCTAGCGGCATCTATGCTAGGAACTTTATTAAATTTTAACCAGGGTATGTGGACAAATCGTGAGCGAGGCCGTAATTAATATTACCTATTACGGCAAGGAAAGCGTATAAGTCGCAAGCCATAATGCAAGGAATGTACAATGAAGAGAAACACACTGTATGCAGCTATGTTAACCCTATTTTGCTCTGTAGGTTATGCTGATGAGCCTAAACCAGCAACACCTGCTGACAGCGCCACACCGACGCAAACGACTGCTCAGCCACCCTCACAAGAATCATCCATCCCCGCTCCAGTGCCACAAATTGCCCCGGTGATTGACTGCCAATACCATATACCTGCACAAACAACCACTATCGACCAAACGATCCTTTCAACCTGGGCAGGAAAAGCCGCTGTACAATCGTTTGACTTTAGCCCCGCGACCATTGATGAACAGCTGGATAAATTGAAAACCTGTTTTACAGATCAAGGCTGGCAAGGTTATAGTGATGCATTCCAAAAATCAGGAAACTTAAACTCAATTAAAGCGCAACATTTGACCGTAAGCAGCCAAACTGATGGCGATGTTGTCGTGAATCCGGTGAAAGAAAATCAATGGAAAGTAAACGTACCGATCCAGGTTGTTTACCAAAATGACAAAGAAAAATTCACACAACTGCTTACCCTTGATTTATTAGTCGGCCGTAAAATTTCAGGGGATCTTGGCATTATGCAAATAATTGCCACACCGCGCGTGTCTGCAGAAACCCAACCTGCTACTGATGTCGCACCCGCTGATGCCACGCCCGCAGCAAAGTAATGTAGACTGAAATTATAGCCCGGATTACGCCATGTTAATCCGGGCTACCATTAAACGACCTGGTTTAGCATGTTTGCATAGAGCCTAACCTACTGGGTCTTTATCGCCGTCTTCATCTTCATAAGACAATACCGTCACTTGTGTGCCTATCTGCATGAATTCCTCATTAAGCCATTTGGCAGCACTAGGCAATACACGAACACACCCATGACTTGAATTGAATGGCGGTACTTCGTATGCGGCATGAATGGTAAAACCACGGTAGAAATACATGCAATAAGGCATTTTAGCGCCACCTGTAGTTTCTACTGGATACTCACCTGACTTGCAGTCAATACCGTGCTTGTTATACACACGGAATGAACCTGTTACTGTGCGGCAAGTTTTCCCTACGTCTTCACACAAGTCTTTTCCGCCAGATGCGCTGCCGGTCATCACTCGCAGGCCTTGGGCATCGTAAGCAGCCCATGCGGACGCTTTAGGATCAAAAATGAATTGTTTTTTTCCAGTTGCCGTCAATTGCGTGGGAAAATAATTCTGCCCGCGGGTATCGCGCAAATAATGCTTGGTGTGATGCACCACACCGGCATCATCCGTAATGTAAGTTGACTCATCAAACTCCACACAGGCCGTAAGGGTCAACGATAATGACAACCCAAGTAATAACGCTTTATTCATGAAACAAAATCCTCATTTAACTAATAGGTAACCAGCTTTGGATGTCCTAACTCGATAATTTTCGGTACTTAATCCGCGATGGTTTGTTCGCTAGGTCTCCCAAACGGCGCTTTCTATCCTCTTCATAGTCGCTATAATTTCCTTCGATAAAGGTCACTTGCGAATCGCCTTCAAACGCCATTAAGTGGGTGCAAATACGGTCCAGAAACCAGCGATCATGCGAAATAACGATTGCGCAGCCGGGAAAATTCAAAATAGCATCTTCCAATGACCGCAAGGTCTCAACATCCAAATCATTACTGGGCTCGTCAAGTAGCAACACATTGCAGCCACGTTTCAGTAGTTTGGCCAAATGCACCCGATTGCGCTCACCGCCTGATAATTGCGACATTTTCTTTTGTTGATCAGCGCCTTTAAAGTTAAAACGGCCAACATAGGCGCGTGACGGCATTTGAAATGATCCAACTTGCATGATGTCATGACCATCGCTAATTTCTTGCCACACTGTTTTATTATCATCGAGATCATCACGCATCTGATCAACATAAGCGAGATTGACCGTCTCACCAATGCGGATTTCACCACCGTCCGGTGTAACCTGGTTGGTAATCATTTTTAAGAATGTCGATTTACCCGCACCATTGGGGCCGATAATGCCTAGCACACCGCCTTTCGGTAAATTGAAATTCAAATTTTCAAACAACAATCGGTCAGCAAATGCTTTGCGGATATTAATCCCTTCCAAGACCAAATCACCCAAACGCTCACCAGGTGGGATATACAATTCATTCGTTTCATTACGTTTTTGAAACTCTTTTGAGTTCATCTCTTCAAAACGGGCAAGTCGTGCTTTATTTTTAGCATGTCGACCTTTGGGCGATGTACGTACCCACTCAAGCTCCGCTTTAATAGAACGTTGATGCGAAGCTTCTTGCTTTTGCTCACGCTCAAGACGCTCATTTTTTTGTTCAAGCCAGGCAGTATAATTACCCTTATAAGGAATACCCTCACCTCTATCAAGTTCTAATATCCACTCAGCAGCATTGTCGAGGAAATAGCGATCATGGGTAATAGCCACTACAGTACCGGCAAACCCCTCCAGATAATGCTCGAGCCAGGCAACACTTTCAGCATCCAAATGGTTAGTCGGCTCATCGAGCAGTAACATGTCAGGATTGGAAAGCAGCAAGCGGCACAAAGCGACCCGACGACGCTCACCACCTGAAAGCACATTTATTTTGGTATCCCAATCTGGCAAGCGCAGTGCATCGGCCGCAATATCCAGCCGGCGATCAAGATCCCAGCCGCCACCAACTTCAATTTGATGCTGCAACTCACCTTGCTCATTCAAGAGCGTATTCATTTCGTCATCACTCATGGGCTCGGCAAAGCGCATACTAATCGCGTCAAACTGCGCCAGCATGTTCTTCATATCAGCTACTGCTTCTTCCACAATCTCACGCACGGTTTTTTCCAGATCGATCTCAGGCTCTTGTGCCAGATAACCGATTTTAATCCCGGCTTGTGCTCTTGCTTCCCCTTCAAATTGTTGATCGATACCCGCCATAATCCGCAGTAAGGTGGATTTACCCGAACCATTTAAACCCAACACGCCAATTTTGGCTCCGGGGAAAAAACTCAAGGAAATATCTTTCAGGATGAATCGTTGATTCTCGACAATCTTACTGACCCGATTCATGGTAAAAATATACTGTGACATAAATACTGCACTCGCTAGTGATAAATAATTAAACTTTATGACCAATCAAGAATAACTTTTCCAGACTGACCTGAAGCCATGATTTCGAAAGCATCCTGAAAGCTGTCGATTGGAAAATGATGCGTAATAACCGGTGAAATATCCAAGCCGCTTTGTAACATCGCGATCATCTTGTACCAGGTTTCAAACATTTCCCGCCCATAAATTCCCTTGATAACCAGGCCTTTGAAAATAACCTGATTCCAATCCACCGCTGTTTCCTGGGGCGGTATGCCAAGCAATGCAATATTACCGCCGTGATTCATTGCCCGCACCATGTCGTTCAACGCCATGGGATTTCCTGACATTTCCAAACCGACGTCAAACCCTTCACTCATGCCCAAGTCTTCCATGACATCACGGATAGATTGGTATTTCACATTGATGGCACGGGTAACACCCATTTGCCGCGCCAGCTCCAAACGATGCTCGTTAACGTCGGTGATCACCACATGGCGCGCACCAATATGGCGGACAATGGCTGCTGCCATAATACCAATTGGTCCAGCTCCTGTGATCAACACATCTTCGCCGACGACACTAAATGCCAACGCGCAGTGAGTCGCATTACCTAAAGGGTCAAGTACCGCCGCCTGATCGCCCGTGATATCATCAGGCAAGGCCAAAACATTACTAGCAGGAATTGCCAAGTACTCAGCAAAGCATCCCTGACGGTTAACACCAACGCCCAAAGTGTTACGGCACAAATGCCGCTTACCGGCACGACAATTACGGCATAAACCGCAGGTGAGATGCCCTTCACCTGAAACGCGTTGGCCCGTTTTATAGCCTCGAACTTCACGCCCTACTTCAACAATTTCACCATAAAATTCATGACCAACGGTCATGGGCACAGGAATTGTTGCCTGCGCCCACTCATCCCAGGAATAAATATGGATATCTGTGCCGCAGATCGCAGTTTTATTAATTTTGATCAATACATCATTCACGCCACACTCAGGCACAGGCACATCTTCCATCCAAATGCCTGGCTCGCGTTTTGCCTTCACTAACGATTTCATCATTAATCCTCTTTAACTAAATAACGCCAAGTTCTTTGCCAACTTTCTGGAAAGCCGTTAATGCTTTGTCTAAATGATGCAACTCATGCGCAGCTGACATCTGTGTGCGAATACGCGCCAAGCCTTTGGGCACGACGGGGAAGGAGAACCCAACAACGTAAATACCCTCTTTCAACAACCGTTCCGCCATGCTTCCAGCCAATGTCGCATCACCCAGCATCACCGGAATAATCGCATGTTCACCAGGAACCAATTTGAAACCTAATTGCGTCATTCCTTCACGGAAATACTGACTATTGCGTTTTAGTTGTTTGATCAAGTCATTATTACTTTGTAAGCGATCAAGTACCGCAATGGATGTATGCGCAATCATCGGCGCCAGGGTATTGGAGAACAAATAAGGTCGTGAGCGCTGACGCAACCATTCGATAACGGACGCATTTGCTGCTGTATAACCACCTGACGCACCACCTAACGCCTTGCCTAACGTACCGGTTAGAATATCAATTTTATCACGTACACCGAAATGCTCAGGTGTTCCCCGCCCGGTTTCACCAGTGAATCCAACGGCGTGCGAATCATCAACCATCACCATTGCATCGTATTTTTCAGCCAGCTCACAGATGGCTGGTAAATTGGCCAGGATGCCGTCCATCGAAAACACACCATCGGTGGCGATCAGACGAAAGCGCGCGTCTTTTGCGGCAATGAGTTGCGCTTCCAGATCTTTCATGTCGTTATTAGCATAACGAAAGCGCATCGCTTTACATAAGCGAATGCCATCAATGATACTGGCATGATTAAGCGCATCACTAATAATAGCGTCTTCTGGGCCCAACAAGGTTTCAAATAAGCCGGTATTGGCATCAAAGCATGAGGAATAGAGAATCGTATCTTCCTTGCCAAGAAACGCGCTTATTTTTTTCTCAAGGATTTTGTGTGGCGTTTGTGTACCGCAAATAAATCGTACTGACGCCATGCCATAGCCATATTCCGCCAAGGCACGCTGACCTTCAGCAATCAGATCAGGATTATTAGCAAGACCTAAATAATTATTAGCACACAAATTAATCACGTCTGCGCCGCCCACTTTAACTTCAGCAGATTGTTGACTGTCGATAACCCGTTCCGGTTTAAATAAGCCTTCACGCTTAATTGAAGCTAACTCAGTTTGCAAAAACTCAGTAAAACGGTCCCCCACAGCACTCTCCTTTGTATTAAAATAAATTTGCCGATAATAGCAACTTTTACACAAGTTCACTATGGAATATTGAATACATGACTATTGTTTAAGCAATTATGCTGAAATATGGGATAGAATGCTGGTTGCAACGCTGTTTTATTTACGAGGCTTGCTGGCTTTCTCAATATCATCCAAAAGCCCTTTATTTGCTGGATCGTCTTTGATACCTGAGACTACGTCTTTGAAAACTTGCAATTTTTTAGCGGCATCGGTCGGCGGGTCACCAAAAAATGTTTCACGGTATCCATGTGTAGACGCTACAGCCACAATAAATGCCGGCAACACCGTCAATAAAGCGAGCACACCTAAAAAACCTTTCACAATCGGATTAAGTTGTCCCCAGCTGCTACGGTGATTTTTAAATTCACTGCCCGCGTTTTTAATGGCCGACTCACAAGATGTTTTGAACGTCGTAAAATCAGTTGCTGTAGTATGTGGGGGAACGAAATTACGGCGTGCAATTTCCAACGATTGTTGTAAATGTCCCGCCGCTTCAGCGACATCAATATATTTATAGTTAGAGTATCCCTTTTCTTGCAACTCAGTCGTTTTTAATTGCAGTTCTCCCAGCCATTTATCAAATTCTAACATCAGGCCATTCAAAGATTTGGTTGCTGAAAACGGGGCTACTGATGCAATAGCAGTCTTGGAAAAAGGCCCATTAAACAGTGCGCTATTTTTATAATCCGCAACACTCCCCGTTTGAGCATAGTGAGCCGCAAGATCAGCATGCAAATCAACGCCCCTATTGCCCGATATTGTTCTGAATTTCACCAAACCTTTGTCATAGAGGGCATATAATTGCGCTGCTAAATCATTATCGGCGTGCGTTTTCTGTTTAAACGCATTTTCTGGAATATTTTCATGGACTACCACATTACCACCGGCTTTTACCTCTATACCATAAAGATGAAAGGTGTGTTGGTATGGGATAAAACGCATGTAATACCCAGGCTCAAGAGCGGTAAGTGTGACAGGACCAACTATGACTTTCACATCCTTGGCATGAGGAGCCTCATGAAGCATTAGAGACACATTAAGCGCCGCCGTTTGTAATGAATCATTTTGTTCTTGTGCGATATAAGAATCAAAGGTAGTTATATGAGCTGAAGAACTCGGTATTATTTTAGCAGCACCAGCCAGAAGCACGTCATCCACCTTGGAAAATCCCATTAATTTATTCAATTCGGCTTCGAATAATTTGTCCGGCTTTCCGGGGGTCTGATTATAGATAGGAATAGTTACATCCAAATTTCCAGCAGGATCTTCTTCTTTCAGCACTGCTGCGAACAGTATAGCTGCTTGTATAGGAGGCCATCCATAACCACCTATCCCCAACGGCTGGATATACAAAGGTCTCTGTAAAGCTTTAGCATCACGCACAGCCCCTATTACCGCCTCTTTATACTGGCTGTCACTCCTTTGCTCTGATAATGGTCTTGGATATGATTGACTATTGAGATCAGGAACCGTTGCAACCCCACCCACAAGGCTGTCTACGGCGGCAATCTGCACATAGGCGGGCATAGGTTTGAGTTTATCGTTATTAAAATAATTATCCAGGTGCACCTGTAATTTATCACGCCATTGCTCATCTTTCGCAAAAATTTTATTAAATACGTTAAATCCCAGCCCCATCTCGCTTACTTTTTTACAGGTTACCGTTCCCGCACAGACAACCAAAGAACCTGGTTTCGGTCCCTTAAAACCCTTGGCGCTAGAATTAACTGTTAAATAGGGCACAGTTCCTCTCAAATAGCTTTGCTTTATTTATTGATTATAGTATACGGGTAATAAATTAAGTGAACATTAAGATCGCCCCTGGGTTTTAACATAATCGGGATAAAACCATCGTATTCAATCGCAATTTCTTAGCCTCAAGCCACGCCCTGATAACCTAGACACAGCCGCTATTTTCCAAGCTTGACCAAAAGATCAATAAAAAATAGACTTGGCTGATTAGTCTTCAAATGATACTAGCTTGCCTTGATTTATCGGCAACCAATTAATTTTTCAGGAACAGATGATGGGCTGGATTGCGCGCTTGAGAGATTGGGGAAGGCGGCTTTGGCCAAGTGACGCGATTCCTGCTGCGGCAAATTATTCCTATCAAACGATGATCTATGCGTTAGAGCAAGCGTACGCATTACCCGAAGCATTACTTTCAATAGCAACGCATGCCCCTACCCAGAACGTTGCGAAACATTTACTGCGCATTGCCGGTGAAGATTTGCTGCCCTTAGTGCTTGTCTCGTATACCAGTCATCTCATCCAGACACAGGGCCGCGATTACATTAAAGAGGAGCCTGACCACCCCTGGCTGAGCACGCGCGCCACCCTCCAAGCGGGCTTATACTTCCTGCAAGCTGCAACCTGGGCTTTTAAAATCCGCAAACAAACGCAATTACTTGTACGCACAACCATAGTCGCTATTGAAGCGCCACCAGCGATTAATAGTGCTCGCCTTTACCCACCGCTAACCATTTGCCAGGACGAACAATGCTCGACGTTACGTTTTATCCAAGGTTCACTGCGTAATGTAGTCACTTATTGGGCGACTGAAGCAGCTATATCCCTAGTGGGTTATATTCCTGTCGCCGGAAAAATCATAGCCACCCCCGCATCAATTTATCACCGCGGCCGCTATGTATTAAGTATTGTTTTACCAGAAGTATGTAACCGTCATCAGGTTATCTATTTTCGCGAACACTCCGAGCTGGCTTTGTCTTTGGGTCTGGGACATCTTAGTGGTTCGTGGATTGTAAACTCAATGATAGAACGCGCAACGGGAATCCCCGCGGTTTTTTATGCCAGCACGGTAGACCAGTTTTTGTTGATCATGCAGATGAGTGTGGTATCGCAGATGCGTTTACCTGCGCCGCTAAAATCATCGGCACGTGCAATTCCTGATCCAGTTTTACCCTACCAGAATGGCGTTGGCTTTTTGTTTGATACATTATTACTGGGGCTTAAAACAAAAATTCCGCGCATGCTTAAAGACCAAAATGCAGTTAATTTTACGACAGCAGTCAAAACAATACCCATACAAGAGTTGTTCAGTTTCATTGAAGCAATAAGACAGAATCGTATGGCACGTATTTTATTGCCGCCATTGGTTCGAAGTTTAAAATCATTCCGCCATGATGAAATCATTCAATTCCACTGGCCAGCACTGCAAATCATAGGTATCAACACCCTAAATAATTTTGCATCCCTCAGCAATCATCCGGCAATTCGGCTATCAAGTGTAGCCCCTGGCGTTACCAGTTCATTGGTAGAAACTTTTTTTGGAACACCACGAATTATCACCAAAGTACTCTTGCAACTAATCACCAATGAGGACGTTATTGCCTTAGTAAAAACATGGCGTCAACAGATAGAGAATGATCAACGGAACAGACTTACGACGGTAGATAAGGATGAGTGTGTGTTTGTAGAAAACAAAGCAGGCTCTACCGAACGGCGCGAACGAATGCCCATAGTGACACTTCATCTACCACAGTTAACAATCAACCAAAATAACCATTTTTTTTCTCCCAATGAGCAGGAGGAAGAATGGTTTGATGCGGGAGCGACGTTGCAACAAAAGCAGTAAATTATCCCCTAACCCTAGGGGCTGTTGACATTTGATCTCCCCGTCGCCGACGTACCGCGGTTTATCCGCAGTATCCAGAAAATGCCCGTATAAAACACAGCGCTTTTAATTTACCTTACAATTCGTTTTTGATAACACACCATCATGAGCAATCACATTTCAACCCATTGATAAATAGGGTCAAACTCGTAAAATCACGGCTCCCACACCAAAATAAAACGAGTTTGAAATGGCCAGACTAATGCTCAGTGACGAGGTATGGTCGAAGCTAGGGATAATCATGCTACAACAAGGGATTTATGACAAGCCCGAGTTTCGTTTTATGGTTGAAGCCATGCTGTATCGTATGCGCGTAGGCTGTCCTTGGCGAGACCTGCCAGCAGAGTTTGGAAACTGGAATACAATATACCAAAAATTTAACCGCTGGTCATGCAAAGACAAGTTGGTCAAAATATTTAAATGTTTAGTGGATGATCCTGATCTTGAATGGGAGTTTATTGATGGAAGTATAGTTAGGGCTCATCAACACAGTGCAGGAGCTATTGGTAAAGAAAATCAAGCGATTGGAAAATCCGTTGGCGGAAATACAACGAAAATTCATATGGCTGTTGATGCATTTGGCCTTCCAATAGAATTTGATCTTACGGGTGGTGAAGTGCATGACAGCAAGGCCGCCCCAGAATTAATTGCACGTCTTCCTTTGTCTGATTATATCATTGCGGACAAAGGCTATGACAGTGAAGATATTCGAGTACTCATTCGAGAAAAAGGATCGACACCCCTTATTCCGAAGAAAAAGAATTCAAAAACAGGGAATGGTGACATGGATTGGTGTTTGTACAAATATAGGCATCTGGTCGAAAATGTTTTGCACGCCTCAAACACGTCCGAGCAATTGCAACAAGATATGACAAACTGAAAAGAAATTACGCTTCAATGCTCGCCATGGCGTGCTCATATCTATGGCTGCCTATGTAAGATTTATTGATATAATTTCAATCTAGTCCAACATGCACCCGCCCTAAATCTAAAGAGCAGGCGTCTACTCATCCTAAGGAAATGGTATGAGATCATCGTACGCATATATTTTAGCCAGCAAACGCAATGGCACACTTTATGTTGGCGCAACATCAGATCTTATCAAACGAGTCTGGGAACATAAAAATAAGGTGATCCCCAGCAGCTTTACAGCACAATATAATATAATGTACATATGCTGGTCTATTATGAGATTCATAGTACTTATTTAGAAGCTGCCAGACGTGAAACACGCTTCAAAAATTGGTGCAGGAAGTGGAAACTCAATTTAATCGAAGAGCTTAATCCAACATGGCGCGATTTATACGAAGAAATATGCACTTGACATGAGGGTCTCCTGGATACTGCGGATAAACCGCGGTACGTCGGCGACGGGGAGATCAAATTTCAACAGCCCCTAGTGAGAAACCGCTAATAAAACATCCCCAACTCCAAACGCGCGACTTCACTCATGCGCTCTTGCGTCCAGGGCGGCTCCCAGACCAGCTCGACATTACAATCACTCACCCCGTCAACCAGGTTAACCGCCTGCTCGACCGTACCGGGAAACGTTTGTGCCACAGGGCATCCTGGTGAGGTCAGCGTCATTTGAATATGAACGTGCTGGGTTTCGTTGATAGCTACATCGTAAATCAACCCAAGATCATAAATATTGACAGGGATTTCAGGATCAAACACCGTCTTTAACGCTGTAATGACTGCGTCTTTGAGTGCCTCGTTATCTTGTTTTTTCTTTAAACCAAACATCAACTACTACTCCGTGCTCACCGTTTTTTCTTCTTTTTTCAACGCGCTTTCCAGGGTATGCCAGGCCAACGTGGCACATTTAACACGTGCTGGAAACGCCCGCACCCCGGCCAGCACAACCAATTTATCCAAAGACACTGGTGGTGCTTCATCATCGCAGGTCGCCATGTGGTGAAACCGCGTAAACAAGTCATGCGCTTCTGCTACAGTCTTGCCCATCAGCGCATCGGTCATCAATGAAGCGGACGCTTGTGAAATGGCGCAACCGCAGCCTAAGAAACTGATGTCAACAATCACGCCATTGGCAATCTGTAAATACACTGTTAATTTATCGCCACACAATGGATTAAACCCCTGCGCTTGCGAAGTGGCATTTTCCATCGTCCGATGATTTCGCGGGTGACGGTTATGATCGATAATGATTTCTTGGTAAAGCTCGCGTAAGTCCATCATCAGGCAAAGACCTCTCTCACTTTGTGTAAGGCTGCAATGCAGCGGTCAATTTCTTCTTTGGTATTGTAAAATGATAGCGACATGCGTGTGGTAGCAGGCACCTGGAAAAAATCCATCAAAGGCATCGCACAGTGATGACCACTGCGAATCGCAATGCCTTCACTGTCGAGAATCGTACCAATATCGTGCGCATGTATTGTGCCATGAACAAACGACACAATAGGTACTTTATTACGAGCCGTACCAATCAAATTAAACCCCTGCAGCGATTGCACACCCTGGGTCGCATAAGCCAACAGCTCCGCCTCGTAAGCCGCAATGGCTGACAAATCATGTGACAATAAATAATCGACTGCCGCACCAAGACCTATCGCACCCGCAATATTGGGTGTTCCTGCTTCAAATTTATAAGGCAGCGGCGCATATTCTGTCGCCTCAAAAGTGACATAGTGGATCATCTCACCGCCACCTTGATAAGGGGCCATGTTATCCAACAGACTTTCCCGCGCCCAAAGCACGCCAATACCAGTAGGGCCATACATTTTATGACCGGAAAACGCATAAAAATCACAATCTAATGCCTGCACGTCAACGGGTAAATGCGCTGTCGCCTGCGCACCATCCAGCAATACTACTGCACCATGCGCATGTGCCATTTCAATCATTTTTTTAACGGGGTTAATCGTGCCCAAGGCATTAGAGACATAATTAATTGCAACAAATTTGGTGTTGTCCGACAATTGCTTTTCAAACTCATCAAGCAACACGTCGCCTTCTAATGAAATGGGTGCCACTTTCAAGGTCGCACCGGTTTTTTTGCACACCATTTGCCAGGGAACGATATTGGAATGATGCTCCATGTGAGTAATTAAAATTTCTTCACCTGGTCGAATGCGTGGTGCGACAAAACTTTGCGCCACCAGATTGATCGCTTCAGTAGTACCGCGAACAAAAATACACTCGTGCGCATGATTGGCATTGATAAAATGCTGCACCTTCGTGCGAGCGGCTTCGTATTGCTGTGTAGCGCGCACACTCAAGGCGTGCACACTACGGTGCACATTAGCATTGTCATGGCTGTAATAATTAGATATTGCATCAATCACGGCCTGCGGTTTTTGCGTCGTCGCTGCATTATCCAGATAAGCCAAAGGCTGGCCGTACACCGACTGCTGCAGAATAGGGAAATCACGGCGAATAGCATTCACATCCAGTGTTTCAATCACAGATTTTGCCTTGTTCATGTCCTTTCCTTAGCTGCTGATTTAATAAGTTACCTAACCAATCTGATAATGGTGTGTTAGCAACAGTGCGCAGGTTTTCAGCCGCAAAAGCCTGAGTCAGAAAACTCGCCGCCTCAGCACGCCCAATACCACGGGCCGCCATGTAAAACAAAGCATCTTCATCCAACTGCCCAACCGTCGCACCATGGGTACAAATCACATCATCGGCGAAAATTTCCAATTGCGGTTTGGTATCGACTTCAGCATTTGCCGACAATAACAAATTTTTATTTTGCTGCTTGGCGCTCGTATGCTGAGCACCTTTTGCAACAATTACTTTACCATTAAATACCGCTCGCGAATGGCCAGTTAAGATACCTTTGTAATCTTGCTCACTCGAGCAGTCAGGCACTTCATGGGTTACTACCGTGTGGTGATCGACATGCTGCCCATCTGCAGGCGCATAAATACCGTTCATCATACATCGCGCACGTGGCTGTTGCAGGTGTATGGTGATGTCGCTACGCACCAGTTTGCCACCAAAACTGAAAGAGTGGCTATTAACCTGACTGCCCGTCTCCTGTTTGGCACTAAGATGACCAATGTGGTATGCCAGCTTACTTTCGCGCTGAACTTTATAATGATTAACCGTGGCATTTGCTGCGGCATAAATTTCAGTGACGGTATTGGTAAAATAACTGCAATCCGCATCGCCTTGATAATCCTCAACAAGGCTAACACGGCTGCCCGCTTCGGCGATCACGATATGGCGAATATGGACAGCCTGGTTTTCCCGGTCTTGGTAATGCGAAATTAACAGTGGTTCTTCAAGACAAACGCCTGCTGGCAAATAAATAAATAAGCCGTTGTGCAACATTGCGGTATTCAATGCGTGAAAACCGTGCGCATGTTGTAGAATTTGCCCGAGATAAGGTTTTATTTTCTCAGCATGCATCGTCAATGCTTCGAACAAAGGCCGAATGATTGCGCCAGCAGGCAAGCTTGCTGCCAGAGCGGTCGAACCCACGGCCACACCATTTATGAGAGCAACGTTGAGGTTTACAGGCGCGTCTGTCAGGACTCCAGCGGTATTGGCATCGGTAGTTTCCTCTCGGGAAAACCGTTGTTGCACAAGTGTATCAACCTTTGTGTATTTCCACTCTTCATCGTGGCGTGTTGGAAAGCCCAGGCGCGCAAAATCGGCCAAAGCATTTTCCTGCAAGTGCGTCAGCCAGGGGATAGTTGATAATCTGGCAACAGCTTGTTGTTGATAAAAATCCAAGAGCTCGCTCATGCCTGTTCCGTCTCCTCCAGCCAACTGTAGCCTTTATCTTCCAGCTCCAGCGCCAGCGATTTATCGCCTGATTTAATGATACGGCCATTGGCTAATACGTGAATAAAATCAGGTTCGATATAGTTGAGTAACCGTTGATAATGGGTGACCAAAATAATGGCGCGGTCTTTATTGCGCATGGCATTCACACCTTGTGAGATTACACGCAATGCATCGATATCTAGACCGGAATCGGTTTCATCGAGAATCGCGAGCTTAGGCTCAAGCGTTGCCATTTGTAATATTTCATTACGTTTCTTTTCACCGCCGGAAAAACCTTCGTTAATACTGCGGTATAAAAAACTTTCATCCATATCCACTAACTTGCATTTCTCACGGATGAAGGTCAAAAATTCGATTGCATCCATGGGCTTTTTTCCTTGCCCATCACGCACGGCATTAACGGATGCCTTGAGAAAATTAATATTGGTCACCCCAGGAATTTCTACCGGGTATTGAAATGACATGAAAATTCCAGCCTGAGCACGTTCCTCTGGCGATAAAACCAATAAGTCCTTACCCAAATAAGTGACGTCACCGCTGGTAATTTCATAAGCAGGATGGCCGGCCAGTACTTTTGACAGCGTACTTTTGCCAGAACCATTTGGCCCCATAATGGCATGGACTTCGCCAGCGCGAACGTGGAGATCAATGCCTTTTAAAATTGGTTGCTCATTAATAGAAACATTTAACTGATTGATTGATAACATATTAACCTACTGCCCCTTCCAAACTAATACCTAACAACTTGGTGGCTTCCACCGCAAATTCCATCGGCAATTCTTTCAACACTTGTTTACAGAAACCATTAACGATCATGGAGACCGCATCTTCAGTATCGATGCCTCGTTGCTGACAATAAAACAATTGATCTTCGCTAATTTTTGAGGTGGTTGCTTCATGCTCAACTTGCGCTGAAGGATGCTTGACCTCGATATACGGAAACGTATGCGCTGAACACTCGCTACCCATCAGCATGGAGTCACACTGCGTGTAATTACGTGCATTGACCGCTGTCGGCGCTATACGCACCAAGCCACGGTAGGCATTGTGCGATCGACCCGCACTGATTCCTTTGGAAATAATGGTTGAACGGGTATTTTTACCCAGATGAATCATTTTGGTGCCGGTATCGGCCTGTTGGCAGTTATTGGTGACCGCGACCGAATAAAATTCACCGACCGAATCATCACCTTGCAAAATAACGCTGGGGTATTTCCAGGTAATTGCAGAGCCTGTTTCTATCTGCGTCCATGATATTTTTGAAGCCTTGCCGCGACAAGCTCCGCGCTTGGTCACAAAATTATAGATACCGCCTTTACCGTCTTTATCGCCCGGATACCAGTTTTGCACGGTTGAGTATTTGATTTGCGCCCCATCCAGTGCCACCAATTCAACAACTGCCGCATGCAACTGATTTTCGTCGCGCATGGGAGCCGTGCAGCCTTCCAGGTAGGATACATAACTGTCGCAATCGGCAATGATCAATGTACGTTCAAACTGGCCGGTTGAAGCCGCATTTATACGAAAATATGTAGACAATTCCATTGGGCAACGCACGCCCTTGGGTATATAGACAAATGAACCATCAGTGAATACTGCTGAATTAAGCGTGGCATAAAAATTATCGCGATAGGGTACAACCGTTCCCAAGTACTTGCGCACCAACTCCGGGTGTTCTCTTGCGGCTTCCGAAAAAGAACAAAAAACAATCCCTTTTTCCGCGAGTTTAGCTTTAAACGTAGTAGCCACCGATACACTATCGAATACCGCATCAACAGCCACACCAGCAAGCATTTCCTGTTCGCGCAAGGGAATGCCCAGTTTTTCATAGGTGCGCAGCAATTCCGGATCAACCTCATCCAGGCTTTTTGGCCCATCTTTAATATTCTTCGGTGCCGAATAATAGGATATATTCTGATAATCAATTTGCGAATAATGTACGCTTGACCATTCGGGATGTGGCATAGTGAGCCAATGACGAAAGGCTTTCAAACGCCACTCCAGTAGGAATTCCGGCTCACCTTTAATAGCAGACAAGCGACGAATGACATCTTCATTCAAACCAGGCGGAAAGGTATCGACTTCGATATCCGTGATAAACCCATGCTGATACTCCTGCTCAAGCAGGGTATTTATTTGTGCGTTATCTTTAGCCACGACTAACTCCAGTTGCTAATTTCTTGATGCGGTCAAGATCAATAGCCTGAAGAGTAGGCTTCGCTAACTCTTCCAGACTCACACTGCTTAATGCAGATTCTATAGCCTGACTTATCAACCGCCAATTACCTTGAATATGGCAAACACCCTGCAATGAGCACTCATTCGGTTGTAAACTGCACTCCGTTAAGCCTCGGTACTCATCCAATGCATAGATTATTTGAGTCACCGAGATCTCGGCCGGTGAGTGTTTCAAGCGATAACCGCCAGCCACACCGCGCATAGACGTCAACAACCCGGCAGCCGTCAAACGCTTCAATAATTTACTCACTGTTGGCAGAGTAAGGTGAGTGTGTAAGGCAATATCACGCGCATTGCATAATCGCTGCGATTGCTTGGCGAGGTACACCATCACTACTGTTCCATAATCGGCCAATTTGCTGATGCGCATCATATCATTCCTACCTTCAGCAATCTAGTACCAACCAAGTCTTGATTGCTCTACTTATAATATAGTACTAATTTGGTTCTATTTAAACAAAGCGCTTATAATACCCAATATAATTCGATTGAGCAATTTCTAATTTCAAATAGGCCGTGATTTAAATTCACACATAAAGTATGGCTTCAGTAAAGTTGTGCAAAATTATCGAAACCACACAAAAAGTAACTAGGCAACGTCCCTGAAGTTTTTTCACACACCATCGCTTCTTAAATTTTTCACGGATTTTTGAATTTACGTCGATCAGCCCCCTCTCCCGCGCTAGGAGTTTGAGTAGTATGATGATGCTTTTCGGGGGAGAGGGTTGGGGAGAGGGAATGGAAAAATCTGTATTAAAGCAACGAGCCCGCGATTTAAGGAAGAACAGTACTGATGCTGAGAGGCATCTATGGTACTATCTTCGAGCACATAGACTTGGGGTTAAATTTAAGAGACAAGTACCTATTGGCGAATACATTGTTGATTTTGTCTGCCTTGAAAAACGGTTGATTATCGAACTTGATGGTGGCCAACATATGGACAATCAAATTTACGATATGAAGCGTACTGATTGGCTAATGGCACATGGGTTTAAAGTGTTACGATTTTGGAATCATGATATCTTTCAGCAAACGCCATCCGTCCTCGAGGTCATCATGACGGCTTTACTTTAAAGCCAATAATATACTCACAAACATCACGCCAGTGATGTACATTCGGGCTGTTTTATCATATCTCGTAGCAATTCTTCTAAACGAGGCCACATCTCATCGTCAATGACCATCCGTGACATTCCCTCTCCCCAACCCTCTCCCGTGAAGGGCATCATCATACTACTCAAACTCCTAGCGCGGGAGAGGGGGCTGATCGACGTAAATTCAAAAAATCCGTGAAAAATTTAAGAGGCGATTATGTGTAAAAAAACTTCAGGGACGTTGCCTAAGAAATAATGCAACAAAATGGGGCTTCTTCTTTAGCCGATAAGGCCGAGCGGCTTGAAGCGCGGGAAGAACCAGAAGAGCTTGAGCTACCGGAAGAACCTGCAAACATTAAATTGCTGTTAGTTGAGACAGTAGACCCAGGCTCACGAGACACGCACTGATTTGACTCTTTTTTATGCTCAGAGCCACCATCAGACTGTTTCAGCTTATTATTTTCAGATATTAAATTCCCCATAAACTGAGGAAAAGAGCATTCCGTGACCCGTTTCTTTTCTGTACCCTCTTTGACTTCAGATGATACAGGTAAGTCTATTTGCTTCTCCTTTAATTTATCATGATGCCTACCTTTATCTGATTTTGCTTGTTCAATAAATGCGTTTGCAATGCCATTTATTTGCTTTTCATAGCCTTGCCAATTATCGTCAGTAGGAATGATGACATCCTTCATTCTTTGTTGTGCCTGATTGATATAAGCATTATTACCTACATAGCTATCGATAATACTCAGTACATCTTGGTAATCATTACTTAAGTGATGAAAGACTGAGCTGCCTATAGTATGAATTATTCTCTCTAGCGCTGTATTTTGAATAGCAAGAATTTTCTTATAGTCTGCTGGTGAAACAACTAGTTTCTGTAATTCATCAGGCAATAATTTTTTGATATTATCATCTTCGCCTTCAATAATAATATTAAGCAAGCTGGTGCAGCCTTCAAATGCCGCATTCCCAATGCTCGTCACGGACTTTGGAATGCCAAGCTGGGTTAAGCTGGTGCAGCTATAAAATGCGCCACGCCCAATGCTCGTCACGGACTTTGGAATAGTGAAAGTTCCGTTGGTATTAAGATCTTGGTTCGTAACTGTTACCAATACTGTGCCATCATCACTTAATTCCATAAAATTCCACTCGATTTTTATAAAACAGACTGTGCACGATAAAATAAACCCAGTAAACATTCAACCATATCCGTGTGATTTCAAATAGGCCGCGGTTTAAATTCACACACATTGAGCCATTGACAATCAATGACTTTACGGTATAATAACGGGCACGCGAAAAAATGGATTGATAATGAAAAATACGCTGATTACCAAAACGCTTCTTATCGTTGCTTCTACTTTTTTTCTGAATACAGCATCCTATGCTGAACCTGCTAACCTTGCATTATTAACCAACAAGGTTGTGGCCTATCACGACTCCGGCGAATATCACAAAGAAATACATCAAACTATTATTCGTGCGCGCACTTTTCTAATTGAGCGCGTATTAGCCAACAAGCACAACCCCCATCCCGAGAAATTAGCAATTATTCTCGACATTGACGAGACCAGTTTGTCTAACTATCCCAGAATGGTCACCCGCGGATTTACAGCCAACAAAGAGCAACTACTTCAAGACACACTCGCCGCTGACGCCCCTCCGATTAAACCAACACTGTCTCTCTACCGCGTGGCGTTAAAGCATGGTGTCAGGGTGTTTTTCGTGACCGGTCGACGGGAAGCTGAGCGGGCCGCGACCGTGAAGAATTTAAAAAATGCGGGCTACAAAGGCTGGGCAAGTCTGTATTTACGACCTGATAACACACAATCACCCTCCATTGTTCCGTTCAAATCACAAACAAGAGCGGCTATTACCAAAAAAGGGTATACGATTATTGCCTCCATCGGCGACCAACACAGCGACTTGGCTGGTGGTCACGCTGAAAAAACATTTAAATTACCTAATCCTTACTATTACTTACCCTAACTGCATAGATGAGCATGTTGGGTTGCAATGCATGCGACCCAACCTTAATTAAACAAATACAAAAACTGACCATACCCCTCTTTCGCCATATCCTGCTTCGGTATAAACCGCAATGCAGCGGAATTCATGCAATAACGAATACCTGTGGGTGGTGGGCCATCCTTAAAGACATCTCCCAAATGGGAATCCGCCATTTTCGAACGAACCTCGGTGCGGACAATAAAGAAAAATTTCCGGTTTTCTTTTAAAACAACAGCTTGATCATTGATGGGCTTGGTAAAACTTGGCCAGCCGGTTCCTGAATCAAATTTATCCTTTGAGCTAAACAGCGGCTCACCTGACACGACATCGACATAAATGCCTTCTTCTTTGTTATTCCAATACGCATTCTCGAAAGACTTTTCCGTCGCATTTTCCTGAGTGACCTGATATTGCAAAGGTGTTAAAGTTTCCAACCTTTTTGCTTTATCAAAGGTCGCAGCCAATGCGTTATTTGCGGAAAATATCATTGCAAGCATAATCACATAACTAAGATTTCTCATTTCCCCATACCTCCTGAACACATTTATCACGCCCACAACGGTATCGATAATATTTGTAGCGTAATGGATTATTAAAAGATGCGCTTAATTAAACGCTTACGATCAAGAGAATACAAGGGGTTCGATGTTAATTACTGCTGACATCGACTTAGAAAAGTAGGGGCTGTTGACATTTGATCTCCCCGTCGCCGACGTACCGCGGTTTATCCGCGGTATCCAGAAAATGCCCGTATAAAACACAGCGCTTTTAATTTACCTTACAATTCGTTTTTGATAACACACCATCATGAGCAATCACATTTCAACCCATTGATAAATAGGATCAAACTCGTAAAATCACGGCTCCCAGACCAAAATAAAACGAGTTTGAAATGGCCAGACTAATGCTCAGTGACGAGGTATGGTCGAAGCTAGGGATAATCATGCTACAACAAGGGATTTATGACAAGCCCGAGCTTCGTCTTATGGTTGAAGCCATGCTGTATCGTATGCGCGTAGGCTGTCCTTGGCGAGACCTGCCAGCAGAGTTTGGAAACTGGAATACAATATACCAAAAATTTAACCGCTGGTCATGCAAAGACAAGTTGGTCAAAATATTTAAATGTTTAGTGGATGATCCTGATCTTGAATGGGAGTTTATTGATGGAAGTATAGTTAGGGCTCATCAACACAGTGCAGGAGCTATTGGTAAAGAAAATCAAGCGATTGGAAAATCCGTTGGCGGAAATACAACGAAAATTCATATGGCTGTTGATGCATTTGGCCTTCCAATAGAATTTGATCTTACGGGTGGTGAAGTGCATGACAGCAAGGCCGCCCCAGAATTAATTGCACGTCTTCCTTTGTCTGATTATATCATTGCGGACAAAGGCTATGACAGTGAAGATATTCGAGTACTCATTCGAGAAAAAAGATCGACACACCTTATTCCGAAGAAAAAGAATTCAAAAACAAGGAATGGTGACATGGATTGGTGTTTGTACAAATATAGGCATCTGGTCGAAAATGTTTTTGCACGCCTCAAACACGTCCGAGCAATTGCAACAAGATATGACAAACTGAAACGAAATTGCGCTTCAATGCTCGCCATGGCGTGCTCATATCTATGGCTGCCTATGTAAGATTTATTGATATAATTTCAATCTAGTCCAACATGCACCCGCCCTAAATCTAAAGAGCAGGCGTCTACTCATCCTAAGGAAATGGTATGAGATCATCGTACGCATATATTTTAGCCAGCAAACGCAATGGCACACTTTATGTTGGCGCAACATCAGATCTTATCAGACGAGTCTGGGAACATAAAAATAATGTGATCCCCAGCAGCTTTACAGCACAATATAATGTACATATGCTGGTCTATTATGAGATTCATAGTACTTATTTAGAAGCTGCCAGACGTGAAACACGCTTCAAAAATTGGTGCAGGAAGTGGAAACTCAATTTAATCGAAGAGCTTAATCCAACATGGCGCGATTTATACGAAGAAATATGCACTTGACATGAGGGTCTCCTGAATACCGCGGATAAACCGCGGTACGTCGGCGACGGGGAGATCAAATGTCAACAGCCCCTAATAAAAATGATGCTAATGATGCAGAGGCGATTGTTGAGGCGGCGAGCAGGCCTTCAATGCACTTTGTTCCCGTTAAGCAGGTTGAACAACAAGATATCCAGTCTTTACATCGAGTACGGAGTCGAATAGTCAAAAATAGGACTGCTTTAATCAATGAAATTAAGGGATTAAATTTAGAATATGGTATTGCAATTCCTCTGGGTGCATTGAAAGTTAAAAGTCACCTACGAGCAATTAGTGATGATCAAGAAAATGAGTTAACAGTATCATCACGTGAATTGATGCAAGAGTTATATGATGAATTAATTGAGACCGAAGAAAGACTCAAAAAGCTAGATATGAAAATCAAACTTATTTGTAAGGAAAATGACCAATGCCAACGTATTTTAAGTATACCAGGAATTGGTGAATTAACGGCGACTGCTATCGTTGCTGCGGTGCCAGATGCTAATGAATTTAAAAATGGTCGTCATATGTCTGCCTGGCTTGGCTTAGTTCCACGACAGTCATCAAGCGGTAACAAGCAAGTCTTACTCGGCATTAGTAAACGCGGTGACAGGTATCTACGAACATTACTAATTCATGGGGCGCGCTCTGCATTAAGTCGTTGTAAAAATACAGATAGCAAATATGGCGAATGGCTAATCGATAAAAAATCATCGCTTAGTTTTAATAAAGCGGCTGTAGCATTAGCGAATAAAAATGTTCGGATCATTTGGGTATTATTAAAAACAGGGAAAGAATTTAATGCTAATCAGGAAATGGTGGTGGCTTGATACTCAATATTGAGCGCTTAAATTTAACATATAACAAAATATCACAAGTTTGCTTTGGTTAATTTTTGATGATGGTTAATAGGTGAGACCAACTCTTTTAAAACCTGTTTTGCAACACGGCACTTTGATGCCATGGTTCTGATAAGGAAAAAGAGTGCGGATTTACATCAGGGCGCAAGCTTAGCTTAGACGCCGAATATATGACAGCAACTTAAACCTCTAACATCGTAAAAAATTAGCTTGCAAAACGGGAGGGTTCATATATGTCGCAAAAAGTCAGGTTCAGCACTCTATTTAGAGCATTGAAAATGAAAGGATTTAAAGCGTTTAACTCGGCAGTTGCAACCTTAGGAGGGATTGAATTGTATAATATGTTGCGGAAAATATCATTGCAAACATCATCACTTAGTCAAGATTTCTCATTTCCCCATACCTCCTGAACACGTTTATCACGTCCGCAACGGTAGCGATAATATTTGTAGCGTAATGGATTATTAATGTAGTAATTCTGATGGTATTCTTCTGCTGCATAAAAATGTGTGGAGGGCACTATCTCCGTGTATACATGAGGAAACTTTTTACTTATCTCCTCGATGCTCGCTCGTGCTGCGTTCTTTTGCTCATCGTTTAAATAAAAAATAGCGCTGCGATATTGGTGACCATGATCACAGAATTGACTATCTTGCACCGTAGGATCAATATGCCGTATAAAATAACGCACCAAAGCCTGGTAACTGATCAACTCCGGATCAAACGTAACGCGCACTGACTCAGCATAGTTTGTATCTCCCGCTGAAACCGATTGGTAGGTTGGATTTTCAGTAGTGCCGCCATCATAACCGGATTGCGTGTCCAGCACGCCGTGAACTTTATCAAAATCAGCTTCAACACACCAAAAGCACCCCCCAGCAAAAATCGCCTCGGCCGTTTTGCTGAATGCCGGATTTAGGGTGATAAACAGCAGTATTATGACAATCCATAGACGACTCATATAACCTCGCTATTTTAGTTAAATAAATTATAGTTCAATGCGTACGTGCAAACTGGCGTACACGAATTATGGCAGTGAAGCAGACTAAAAAAGTGAAAGTGACGGCCAATAAGTTAAAATAATGCGGCATGATAATCATCAGGATAAAGAAGATAAATGCTTCCGCACGTTCCATTAACCCAGGACTGTAGTGAAAACCTTTTTCTGTTTCATTAACTGCAAATATACCGACCACCAGAAAGCTGGTAATGCACAATAAAATCGCGCCGAGCATGAAAATAATGGCCAACGAACGCGTTGCCGGTGCAACAAAATACAGCCCCAATATAACGCTGAATTCAACCAGGCGATCGATAATAATATCGAGCACAGTTCCCAATGATGTATCTTTTTTCTGAAAACGCGCCAATGAACCGTCTAGGGTGTCACAGTAACCCGATGCTAATAGCAACCCGATTGCAGTCATCGAGTATCCATAAATGAGAGCGGGTATGACGAGCAACCCCAATACTCCCGATAGCAATGTTATTTGTAAAGGTGATACGCGCTGACTAATCAAACGCACGAGGGGATCGACAAGTAGATTTTGATACAGTGGACGCACTGTTTGCTCAAGCATTATTTATCCTAAAAAAATGACAAAAACTTTACGATCTTTTTCACCTTGGCTGAAAACAGCTTCGGCGCATAAAATTGACTCGCTACACGTTTGCTCAGTTCACTGAAAGTAGGGTATGCCACGATTACATCCGTAAAAGCACGCAACGTTTTTCCCTCGCGCATCGCCATAACCCAAGGCATAATCAACTCGCCTGCCAAATGACCGACAATCGTAACCCCTAAAATGCGGCCTTTCTTGTCACTAATAACCTTGATAAATCCCTGTGTTTCTCCATCGGCCTGGGCGCGATCATTGTCAGCATAGGCAAATTTTAAACTGCTAAAATCCACTGCCATTTCCTCACACTGACGCTCGCTTTTTCCTACATGCGCCAACTCAGGTTCAGTATAGGTAACCCACGGCACTGCTCGTAAATCCAGTTTGGCAGGCCATTTAAATAAAATGTTACGCAATACAATGCCTGCATGATAATTTGCAACGTGGGTAAATTGCAGACGGCCGGTGACATCGCCAATAGCATATACTTTTTTATTGCTGGTTCGTAAACGCTTGTCGACTAAGATGCCTTTTTTATCATAAGTAATGCCCGCTTTTTCACAAGCCAAATCGTTAAGATTGGCAACACGTCCGGTCGCAATTAAAAGGTGTGTGCCGGAAAACGCCTGTAATGTCCCCTCTTTTTCAATTTGTAAAACAATCGATTTTCCCGCCATTGAAAGTTGACTTACCTGCACGCCTTCCAACACATCAACACCATTGCTTTGCAAGGCGTCGCGAACCAATTGCACACAGTCAGGTTCGTCCTGATTGAGAATGCGGACTCCTTCAAAAATAGACACCTTCGATCCCAGCATGGCAAAAGCTTGGGCTAATTCACAACCGATAGGACCGCCACCCACCACCAGCAAGTGCTGTGGCAATTCAGTTAAATTGAAAACAGTTTCATTGGTATAGTAATCAACCTGGTCGATACCAGATATGGGCGGAATTGCCGGAGAGGAGCCTGTTGCAATAACAATGTGTTTAGCGTGGATGGTATTATCTCCAGCGCGCAATACGTCTTTATCAACAAATTGTGCTATCGCCTGGATCACACGCACCCCCAGCCCTTCAAAACGAGCCACTGAATCTTGTTCAGCAATGGTATCAATAACCTGGTGTACGTGGCGCATAACCGCCTTAAAATCAAGCTGGCTTTTGTTTATTACCACCCCCATTTCTTGTGAATGATGAGCGTGCCAATAACGCTTTGCTGCAGCTAACAATGATTTGGAAGGAATGCAGCCATAATTCAGGCAGTCACCACCCATAAGACCATTTTCTATTAATACTACATTAACACCGAGTTGTGAGGCACCTGCTGCTAGACTCAAGCCCCCGGCACCCGCACCCACGATAGCCAAATCGCAATTAATTCGTTCCATCAATTTTTATCCTTGTGGCGTAAGTGAAATAGCACCGGCAGTAGTGCTAATAACCCCAGACCAATTAATGGTAATAGGAATTGAGGGGATAAAATAATACCCAAGTTGGGTTGCTCACCGTTATCAAAAAGATATCCTAAGCTATTGCCAACCATAACGTAAATGAGCGAGCCGGGAATAATTCCAAGGAACGTTGCGAGAATATAAGTCTTCGGTTTAACATTCAAAAGTCCGGGTACAATATTAACAACCCAGAATGGAAAAATAGGCACCAGCCTTAAAAACAACAAATAATAAAAAGCATTTTTGCTAAATCCCTGACGCATTTTCACCATCCAATGCGCGGCTTTCTGTGTTAGCCAATCGTTAAGCGCTGAATGTACTGCAAAAAACACAATCACAGCACCGATTGTTGCACTGACGACCACGTAAAGCGTGCCCCAAAAACTACCGAATAAAAACCCACCTGCCAGCGTTAACAGTACGGCACCTGGAACTGATATTGCCACAGCAAGAATATAGATACCCATGAATCCGGAGACTGCCGCAAGATAGTTATTTTGAGTCCAGCCCAGGAGCATTGCTCGGTGGTCGTGCAGATATTTAAAAGATAAATATCGATCGAGATGGAAGTAGAAAAAAAGAATAAGACCTATGATCAAAATCAGTAAAGGCAATAGCCTCCGCAACATCGTTTGCATGGATACACTCCCTGTGTATTAACACTAAGCAAGGTTGGGCTGCGTCGCTCTCAACCCAACGTCTTACTCAGCAAATATCCTTCATGCTGGGTTGAAAACACATGAAACCCAGCATGCCTTACTATGACTTACTGTCTGCCGCCAAATAATCCACAGCAATGATCTCATATTCCTCCATACCGCCAGGCGTATTCGCCACTACGGTGTCGTCAATATGTTTACCAATCAATGCACGACCTATCGGTGAGCTGTAGGAAATTTTATTTAATTTAATATTGGCCTCATCTTCACCAACAATGCGGTAAGTCACTTCGGCATTGGTTTGCACGTGGCATAAACGCACCGTTGTGCCGAATACCACTTTACCTTCGTTTGGAAGTTTAGTGATGTCGACTATTCGCGAATTGGATAATTTCCCCTCTAACTCTTGAATACGACCTTCGATAAAACTCTGCTGCTCGCGGGCTGCATGGTATTCAGCGTTTTCTTTCAGATCGCCGTGTGCACGCGCTGTAGCAATTGCTTCAATCACCTGTGGACGATCGCTAGTCTTTAAACGTTGTAATTCCTCTTGCAGCGCCGCAGCACCTTCAACTGTCATTGGATGTATGCTCATAACCACCTCTAGTGTAAATCCTGTAATCTAGTCACCGTTTCCCGGTCTTCATATTTCATAGCGAGGCATGCCGCCTCAGCACCTGATAAGGTCGTAGTATAACTAACCTTATGCTGTAATGCATTGCGGCGAATTGCAAAAGAGTCTGCAATCGCTACCTTCCCTTCTGTCGTGTTCACAATAAAATCAATATCATGATTTTTTATATAGTCAACCACGTGTGGTCGGCCTTCCGCTACTTTAAATACCCGCTTGCACTCGATCCCCAGCGTTTGTAAAACAGCCGCGGTTCCTCGAGTCGCTATGATTTCAAACCCAAGCTCAATCAAACGTTTTGCGATTTCCCCTATACGTGCTTTATCCGCATCACGTACAGAGATAAATGCACGGCGGCGTTTGACAATATTACAACCAGCGGCCAATTGCGCTTTTGCATATGCTTGCCCAAAGCGCTTGGCAATACCCATCACCTCGCCCGTTGACTTCATTTCTGGGCCGAGAATGGAATCAACACCTGCAAATTTAATAAACGGGAAAACAGGTAATTTGATAGAGTAAAAAGCAGGTCGTGGATAATACTGCGTTAACCCTTGCTCTTTTAGACTGCGCCCTATCTTACAGAGCGCTGCAATCTTGGCTAAAGGCAATCCCGTGGCTTTCGATACGAATGGCACGGTACGCGAAGCACGTGGATTGACTTCCAGTACGTAAATATCATCGGCCTGAATAGCAAATTGCGCATTAATCAAACCGATAACACCCAATTCTAACGCCATTGCGCGCAATTGCTCTATCAAATCTTGCTGCACTACCACACTTAGACTAAATGGCGGTAAGGTACAGGCAGAATCACCTGAATGTATGCCTGCTTGCTCTATGTGCTCCATGATCGCACCAATCAACACATCCTTACCATCGCATACTGCATCGATATCGACTTCGATGGCGTCATCCAAAAATTTATCCAGCAAGACTGGTGAGTCATTGGAGACCTCAACGGCATGCCCCAGATAATGGCGCAAATCCTCCTCTTGATAGACTATTTCCATGGCGCGTCCACCCAATACATAGGAAGGTCTAACCACCAAGGGATAACCAATTTTGCTAGCAAGTGCTATGGCTTCTTCTTCACTACGTACAGTGCCATTCGCCGGTTGATGCAACTTTAGTCGGGTAACCAGTTGTTGAAAACGCTCGCGATCTTCTGCTTTATCAATGGAATCAGGAGATGTACCAATGATTTTAACGCCATTAGCTTCCAAAGCGCGCGCCAGTTTCAGCGGTGTTTGGCCACCGTAATGCACGATTACACCCATGGGGTTTTCAATGGCCACGATAGCCAGGATGTCTTCAAGCGTTACCGGTTCAAAATACAAGCGATCAGAGGTGTCAAAATCAGTAGAAACTGTTTCAGGATTACAATTGACCATAATCGTTTGATAGCCCGCCTCACGCAGCGCCATAGCCGCGTGAACGCAACAATAGTCGAACTCGATACCTTGACCGATGCGATTTGGCCCACCACCTAAAATCATGATTTTTTTATTATTAGTCTCAGGCCGCGCTTCGCATTCGGTCTCATAACAAGAATAAAGGTAAGCGGTCTCGCTGGGAAATTCCCCAGCACAGGAATCAATGCGCTTATAAACTGGCGTTACCCCTAGCTGCAAGCGATGTTTTCGAACTTCCTCCTCGCCACAAGCCATTAGTTTTGCGAGATAAGCATCAGCAAAACCATGACGCTTCAATTCGCGCAAGGTTACTTTATCCAAGTCCTGGAGATTGGCAGGAACGCTACTTTCCATCAGAACAAGCTCTTCAATCTGTGCCAAAAACCATGGATCAACTTTGCTTTCCTGGTAAATTTCTTCCAGTGACAGCTTATTGCGAAATGCATCAGCAATATACCACATCCTGTCGGGCGTGGGTTCGCGTAAATGACCGCGTAATAAGGACAAATCGCCACTCTTGAATAGAGGTTGCAAACCACATCGACCAATCTCCAGGCTACGTATCGCCTTTTGTAAAGACTCCTGGAAATTACTACCTATCGCCATCACCTCACCGACTGACTTCATCTGTGTTGTTAGTGTGGTTGACGTCTGCGGGAATTTATCAAAATTAAAACGAGGAATCTTGGTGACCACATAATCAATCGTCGGCTCAAATGACGCTGGCATTTTTCCACCAGTGATTTCATTGGCCAACTCATCAAGCGTATAACCGACCGCCAACAACGCCGCTATTTTGGCGATGGGAAAGCCCGTGGCTTTAGACGCCAACGCTGAACTTCTGGATACACGCGGGTTCATTTCTACGACAAGCATACGACCATCTTCAGGATTGATCGCAAATTGTACGTTTGAACCACCGGTGTCTACGCCCACGGCTCGCAGCACCTTAATAGCAGCATCGCGCATGCGTTGGAATTCTTTATCCGTCAATGTTTGTGCGGGAGCGACGGTGATGGAGTCTCCGGTATGCACTCCCATAGGATCAAGGTTTTCAATGGTGCACACAATGATACAATTATCATTTTTGTCGCGCACCACTTCCATTTCATATTCTTTCCAACCCAGTGCCGATTCATCGATCAGCAATTCATGGGTGGGGGATAGCTCTAAACCGCGCGTGCAAATTTCTTCAAACTCTTCGCGGTTGTAGGCAATACCCCCGCCGCTGCCACCCATAGTGAACGAAGGGCGAATAATCGCGGGAAAACCAAGCTGCGCCTGCACAGACAAAGCCTCTTCCAAACTGTGTGCAATCGCTGAACGCGGCATTTCCAGGCCAATTTTTTTCATCAATAAGCGGAATTTCTCACGGTCTTCTGCTTTATCAATGGCATCACGACTGGCACCAATTAATTCCACGCCATATTCTTCTAACACGCCCTCACGTACCAAATCCAGTGCACAATTGAGCGCTGTCTGCCCTCCCATGGTAGGCAACAGGGCATCGGGGCGTTCTTTTTCAATAATGCGCGCGACCTCTGGCCATAAAATTGGCTCGATGTAGGTTGCATCGGCAAGCTCCGGATCAGTCATAATCGTCGCCGGATTGGAGTTGACCAAGATCACCCGATAACCTTCGCTCTTCAAGGCGCGCACGGCTTGTGTGCCAGAGTAATCAAATTCACAGGCCTGGCCAATAACGATTGGACCCGCACCAAGGATAAGAATGGATTTAATATCACTACGCTTAGGCATGTTAGCTACTTATAATATTGAAGTGGGTCATTTTATCGATTTTTGCCGAAAAATCATACCTGGGAGATGAGAAAGCGCGTTTTTCTTTTTTAGGTGAGGTTGAGGGGGAGTAAATTTCACATGAAACAACGATGGGATCCCTCCCCCGCGAGGGGAGAAGGAAACATGTAGACTTAATACCGATAATGATCAGCCTTGTAAGGCCCATTTACACTCACACCAAGATACTCAGCTTGCTGTTTAGTCAAGCGCGTCAGCTTGGCACCGATACGGCCTAAATGCAGGCTGGCTACTTTTTCATCCAAGTGTTTCGGTAGTACATACACTTGGTTGTCATAAGTATCAGCACGTTGGAATAATTCAATTTGCGCCAAAACCTGGTTGCTAAATGACGCTGACATCACAAAACTAGGGTGTCCGGTTGCACAGCCTAAATTAACCAAACGACCTTCAGCAAGAATGATAATGCGTTTGCCGTCTGGGAATATCACATGATCAACCTGGGGCTTGATGTTGTCCCATTCATACTGACGCAAACTTTGAATATCAATTTCTGAGTCAAAATGGCCGATGTTGCACAAGATAGCCTGATTTTTCATACGCAGCATGTGTTCATGCGTGACCACATGAAAATTACCAGTAGCCGTGACGATGATATCGACTTGCTCGGCTACATCATCCATCGTTACAACGCGATAACCTTCCATTCCTGCTTGCAGTGCGCAAATGGGATCAATTTCAGCAACCCATACAACCGCACCCTGGCCACGCAAAGCCTGAGCACAACCTTTACCGACATCACCGTAACCAAGAATCAAGACGACTTTGCCAGCAATCATCACATCAGTTGCACGTTTGATACCATCCAGTAACGATTCACGACAACCATAAAGGTTGTCAAATTTGGATTTGGTCACGGAGTCATTGACGTTGATCGCAGGAATCTTCAGGTCGCCTCGTTTAGCCATTTCATACAATCGGGCCACGCCAGTCGTCGTTTCTTCAGAAACACCCTTGATATCAGCCAACAATTCCGGGTATTTTTCATGGATAATTTGCGTCAGATCGCCACCGTCATCCAGCAATATATTCGGTGTCCAGCCATCCGGGCCTCGCAGAGTTTGCTCTACACACCACCAGTACTCATCTTCGGTTTCACCTTTCCAGGCAAATATTGGAACCCCAGCTTCGGCCATTGCAGCGGCGGCATGATCTTGAGTAGAAAAAATATTACAGGAAGACCAACGCACTTCGGCGCCTAAAGCAATTAAGGTTTCAATCAACACAGCCGTTTGGATAGTCATGTGCAAGCAACCAATAATGCGCGCACCTTGCAGAGGTTTAGCCGGGCCAAATTCTTCACGCAGTGCCATCATGCCTGGCATTTCTGTTTCAGCAATAGCAATTTCTTTTCGTCCCCAGGCGGCAAGCGCGAGATCGGCGACTTTAAAATCTTCTTTAGTTTTTACCATTTCACTAACTGAGCTCATAAGTTATCCTTTTAAATTACAATGCCTCGTGTAAAGCCTCGACTTTATCCAAGCGCTCCCAGGGAAGGTTATCACGACCATAATGACCATACGCCGCAGTTTGCTGGTATATCGGACGTAACAGATCGTGGTGATCGATAATCCCTTGTGGGGTCAAATCAAAATGCGTATTAATCAAATCAACAATCACCGCATCGTTCAATTTTCCTGTGCCAAATGTCTCGACAAAAATCGAAGTTGGTTCTGCAATGCCAATCGCGTAAGAAACTTGTATCTCACATTTATCAGCAATACCGGCAGCAACAAGATTTTTAGCCACATGTCTTGCCGCGTAAGCCGCTGAGCGGTCTACTTTCGAAGGATCTTTACCTGAGAAACAACCGCCACCATGACGCGCCATGCCACCATAGGTATCCACAATAATTTTACGACCCGTTAGCCCGCAATCACCCAATGGCCCACCAATCACAAATCGGCCCGTTGGATTAATGAAGTAACGCGTTTGATTGGTTAACCATTCGGCTGGAATGACAGGCTTGATGATTTCCTCACGCACGGCCTCAACCAAGTCTTGGTGATTTATGTCTGGCGAATGTTGGGTTGAAAAGACAATCGTGTTGACGGATACCGGCTTGCCATTTTCATAATTAAGCGTCAGCTGGCATTTGCCATCAGGACGCAGCCAGGGTAATACGCCTTGTTTTCGCATTTCTGCCTGACGCATCATCAGGCGATGTGCATATGCAATAGGCGCTGGCATGAAGACATCGGTCTCACGGGATGCATAACCAAACATCATGCCTTGATCGCCTGCACCCATTATCTTCGTTACTTGATTATCAACGCCTTGCGCAATATCAGGTGATTGTTTACCTATCGCTGATAATACAGCACACGATTCCCAATCAAAGCCCATATCGGAACTGTTGTAACCAATTTGTTTGATTACGCCACGGGTAATTTCTTCAACATCGACCCAGGCACTGGTTGTAATTTCACCGCCAACGAGCACCATGCCCGTTTTCACAAACGTCTCACAAGCCACACGAGCCTTAGAGTCTTGTTGTAAAATTGCGTCTAAAATCGCATCTGAAATTTGGTCGGCTATCTTATCTGGATGTCCTTCTGCTACCGACTCTGAAGTAAAAACATGGGATGATTTCACAGTGTATTCTCCTTTCTAATTCTTTTGAGCACTTAAACTAGCAGACATCATTTTGATGAATTGCTCAAAAATTACCTCTATATCATGCGGCCCGGGACTCGCCTCAGGATGGCCTTGAAAACCAAACGCTGGTTTATCGCGGTGCATAATGCCTTGTAAACTGTTGTCAAATAAAGAACGGTGAGTGGCTTGTATACAATCTGGCAAACTCACTTCATCGATGGTGAAACCATGGTTTTGGCTGGTAATAAATACCTGCTTCTTGCCTTCAATTTCATGCACAGGATGATTTGCGCCATGATGACCAAATTTCATCTTTAATGATTTGCCACCACAGGCCAGTGCTAAAATTTGGAACCCGAGACAAATGCCGAACACTGGAATATTGGCCTTTAAAAAGTCTTGGGTTGCGCTGATAGCATAATCACATGCTTGCGGGTCACCTGGCCCATTTGATAAAAATATACCGTCAGGATTCAGTGCCATCACGTCAGCCGCTGAGGTTTGCGCGGGAACGAGTGTGATGTGACAGCCCAGATCATGCAAAATACGTAAGATGGCATATTTCACACCAAAATCATACGCTACAACATGATATTGCGCTGGTTTGGAGGCGCGCGCCCACTCACCACGACCCTCGTGCCATCGTTCAATTGTTTGTCGCGAGACCACTTTCGCTAAGTCAGCCCCCTCCAAACCGCTGAATGCTTGTGCCATTTCCCGTGCCTGCTCAATTTCAGCAACGCTGGTGCTGATGCATGCGCCGATAGAACCGTGCTCACGCAAACGCCGAGTAAGCTGACGGGTGTCTATGCCGGCAATGGCGATAACGCCGTGTTTTTTCAACCAGTCTGGCAATGATTGGTGGGCACGATAATTACTGTGCAACAAAGCGCAATTGCGAATAACCAAGCCACTTGCCCATACTCTAGTCGATTCCATATCGTCGGGATTACAACCAGTATTACCAACATGCGCTGTGGTTAGCGTAATAATTTGACGAGCATAGGATGGGTCTGTGAGCATCTCTTGATAGCCGGTCATAGCCGTATTAAAAACCAACTCACCAACGCTACTACCTTCAGCGCCGACAGAAATACCTTCCAAGACTGTGCCGTCAGCAAGAACTAATATTGCAGGTTTATTGATCATCGATAACTCTTTTTGATTAAATCTGGGTAAGTGTTTCCATCAATCTTCTTTGCCATTCACTATCAACTTTGCACGCAGGTCGATTCGAACCTCCCTGCTCCCTTGGGGAAATAGGTGGCGCGTAAAGGGGTAAATGGTTGATTAACACCCCTTATCCGACCTGTCGGGCGCCTTCTCCCGCAAGGGGAGAAGGAGAAGACCGTCAATTTTGGCTGCGGGCAGTATAACGTACAACTATCAGAATTTCATGTCCTCAAAAAACTTTTTTACGCCATCAAACCAAGAGCTGGATTTTGGTGAATGCTTGCCTTTTTCCAGGGACTCATTCAATTGGGCTAATAATTCTTTTTGTTCTTTGGACAGATTAACTGGCGTTTCGACCACCACTTTGCAGAGTAAATCACCTGTACCGTGGCCGCGAACTGATTTCATGCCTTTGCCGCGCAAGCGGAATGATTTACCCGTTTGTGTCTCTGCCGGAATTTTCAAAGTCACACGCCCTTCCAAGGTCGGTACTTCTATTGAGCCGCCAATGGACGCCGTTACAAAGCTAATCGGCACTTCACAATGCAAATCACTTTCATGACGCTCAAAAATAGCATGCTGCTTCATACTGACTTGCACATACAGGTCGCCAGCAGGCCCTCCGTGAATGCCCGCCTCGCCTTCACCCATTAAACGCACACGATCGCCGTTATCAACGCCGGCAGGAATTTTTACGGTCAATTTTTTATTTTCACGCACCCGACCCTGCCCATGACAATCGGTGCATGGTTCAGTGATGACTTTCCCCTCACCATGACAGCTAGGGCATGTTTGTTGAATGGAAAAAAATCCTTGTTGTATGCGAACCTGCCCCATGCCATTACACGTTTCGCATGATTGTGGCTTACTGCCTGTTTTGGCACCGCTGCCTTCGCAGGTTTTACAGTTGGTATGACGTGGCACAGTTATTTCAATTTGCTTGCCGTGGGCAGCTTCTTCCAAAGTCAATTGGATATTGTACTGCAGGTCAGCCCCACGTTGCCCGTGTGACTGTCGCTGTTGTCGACGTCCGCCAGAAAAAATGTTTTCAAAGATGTCTTCGAACACATCACCAAAGCCGCCAAACCCACCGTGTCCGCCACCCATTGCTGCATCTACGCCTGCATGACCAAATTGATCGTAAGCCGCCCGTTTTTTTGGATCGGATAGTACGGCATAAGCCTTTTGTATCTCTTTGAATTTTTCTTCAGCGCTTTGATCGTCTGGGTTCCTATCGGGATGATGTTTCATCGCCAATTTGCGATAGGCCTTTTTAATTTCAGCTTCACCGGCACTGCGGTTCACGCCAAGAAGTTCGTAATAATCCTGCTGTTGCATTGAACACTCACACTAAGAATTAGTTATTTTGCAACCATTCACCATAAATTCAACCACGGTAAAACGTTACATCGCTATAAACTAAAATGGGGCCATGTAAAAACACGCCCCAATCATCGATAAAACAGCCATATAAATTGACTACTTTAGCCTGCTTATTTTTTATCTTCCTTCACTTCTTCAAACTCAGCATCAACAACGCTTTCATCTTCATTTGCGGCAGTGCCATCCTGTGGTTGCTCTTCACCCGCCGTTTGACCTTCTGCAGATTTTTTGGCATAGACACGTTCGGCCATTTTACCAGAAACGTTAGTTAATACTTTCAGCTTATCTTCAATTTGAACCTTGTCATTGCCTTTCACAACTTCCTTCAAATCAGCAATAGCTGTTTCAATCTCTTGTTTCTCTTCTTCAGACAATTCACCAGCCAAATCCAGTAACGATTTTTCACTGTTATGAAGCATGCTATCAGCCTGGTTACGTAAATCAGCCAGTTCCTTGAATTTTTTATCATCTTCAGCATGCGCCTGAGCATCTTGTACCATGGCAGCTACTTCTTCATCACTTAATCCACTAGAAGCTTTAATCACGATGGATTGCGCTTTGCCAGTGGCTTTATCTTTAGCAGATACATTCAAGATACCATTGGCATCGATATCAAATGTCACTTCAATTTGTGGCACACCACGTGGCGCTGCAGGGATATCAGCCAAGTCAAAACGTCCCAAAGATTTATTGGCAGACGCTTGCTCGCGCTCACCTTGCAACACATGAACTGTTACCGCTGTTTGGCTATCGTCAGCCGTTGAAAACACTTGATTCGCTTTGGTCGGAATCGTGGTGTTTTTTTCAATCAGCTTCGTCATCACGCCACCCATTGTTTCAATACCTAATGACAAGGGGGTCACGTCCAACAACAAAATATCTTTCACTTCGCCTGACAATACAGCGGCTTGAATTGCAGCACCAACGGCCACAGCTTCATCCGGATTTACGTCTTTTCTTGGCTCTTTGCCGAAGAAGTCTTGTACTGTTTTTTGCACCATTGGCATACGTGTTTGACCACCAACAAGAATAACTTCATTGATTTGGCTTATGGTTAAACCAGCATCTTTCAGTGCAATTTTGCAAGGCTCGACGGTGCGTTCAACCAATTTTTCAACCAATGATTCAAGCTTGGCACGAGTCAATTTTAAGTTCAAATGCTTAGGACCTGACGCATCTGCAGTGATATAAGGTAGATTCACATCCGTTTGCTGAGCTGACGAAAGCTCAATTTTAGCTTTTTCTGCTGCTTCCTTAAGACGTTGCAAAGCAAGTGGATCGCTGTGCAAATCAATACCGGTGTCTTTTTTGAATTCTGCCGCCAAATATTCAATCAACGCCATGTCAAAGTCTTCACCGCCTAAGAACGTATCGCCATTAGTTGCCAACACTTCAAACTGGTGTTCGCCATCAACAGCCGCAATTTCAATAATAGAAATATCGAACGTACCACCACCAAGGTCATACACCGCAATCACTGAATCGCCACGTTTTTTATCCATACCATAAGCCAGTGCTGCAGCAGTTGGTTCATTGATAATACGCTTCACTTCAAGACCAGCAATACGCCCTGCATCTTTAGTAGCCTGACGTTGTGAGTCATTGAAATAAGCAGGTACAGTAATAACCGCTTCAGTGACTTCTTCGCCTAAATAATCTTCAGCTGTTTTTTTCATTTTTCGCAAAACTTCAGCCGAAATTTGTGGTGGCGCCTTATCATCATCTTTGACACGTACCCAAGCATCGCCATTGGTGGCTTTAATAATTTTGTAAGGCACCATCTTAATGTCTTTTTGCACGACTTGATCATCAAAACGGCGACCAATCAGCCGTTTAATCGCAAATAATGTGTCATTCGGGTTCGTAACAGCCTGACGCTTAGCAGCTTGTCCGACTAACACTTCGCCATCAGCAGTGTAGGCAACGATAGATGGTGTAGTGCGGTGCCCTTCGCTGTTTTCAATTACGCGAGGTTTACCACCCTCCATTACTGCAACGCATGAGTTGGTTGTACCTAAGTCAATTCCAATCACTTTTGCCATTATTTCTCACTCCAATCAGTTGTATAGTATGCAATAGTTTGCATATGGGGGTTTAAATGCCAATTTCAAGTCTTTTTAATTAATTGGCTTTGTTTTTCGATACAATTACCCGCGCCGGTCGAATAACTCGATCATTGAGTTTGTATCCTTTTTGGAATACTGCGATCACGGTATTCGGCGCTACACCATTAGCTTCCTGTATAGACATTGCTTCATGCTGTTGCGGGTCGAAAACCTCACCTTCTGGATCAAAACGCTCAACATTTTGCTTGCCCAGCACATCAAGAAACAATTTTATTGTCAACTCAATGCCTTCTTTCATGCCAACGTCTTCATGTTGCTCAGCCATCTGCAATGCTTGTTCCAGACTATCCAACACAGGCAAGAGCGAATTCACGAATTTTTCCAAACCATAACGATGCGCATTTTCGATATCACGCTCGGCGCGACGACGCACATTATCCAATTCAGCGACTGCACGTATCGATTTTTCCCAATTCTCATGGGCTTGCTGTTCCGCCAACGTTAATTTTTCTTCAAGCGCAAGGTATGAGGGATGATCCAGGGCGGCAGGGCTTATATCTGACTCATCAGCCTCATCCAGGATATCTTCCAAATCATGCTCATCTTGCACAAGACTATCTTCTTTTACTTTATTCCAGTCTTTTTTATGTTTTTCGCTCATCTAAAAACGCTCCTGAGTTAATTGCAAATATATATGAGGCCGGTTATTGAGAAATCAAGTCTAAAAAATAAAAAAGTGCAGTCTTAATTTATAGCCAATAAACACTAGCCCTATTTTAAACCCAACTTGCAGCGATTGTTCATTCATTGCATACTTGGATTTTTATATATCCATTAGAACGTTAAGGTTTTTGATATGCAGCAATGGTCACCTACATCCTGGTTGCAATACCCTTATGAACAAGCCGCCAGTTACCCCGATGAGGAGCAAGTTACCCGTGTTGTTGAACAATTAAGCCAACTGCCGCCCTTGGTTAGCAGCGGTGAAGTTAAAAACTTAAAACAGGCTATTGCAAGTGCAGGCCGCGGTGAATCCTTTATTTTACAGGGTGGTGATTGTGCCGAATCCTTTAATGATTGCCGCTCCAATGTCATCAGCAACAAGCTAAAAATCCTATTACAAATGAGTTTGGTGCTGATCTATGGCATGCGCAAACCCATCGTACGTATAGGACGCATTGCCGGCCAATATGCCAAACCACGCTCTTCTGACCATGAAACAATTGATGGCATCACCCTACCCAGCTACCGTGGTGATTTAGTCAATTCTCCAGGATTTGACCTAGCCTCACGCACACCCAATCCAAAACTAATGTTGCAAGGATATAGTTGTGCTGCGATGACCCTGAATTTTATCCGCGCCCTACTCGCGGGCGGCTTTGCAGACCTGCATCATCCGCAACGCTGGGATCTGGGATTTGTTGAGCATTCGGCTCAGGCAGAGGAATACCATACGATAGTGCGCTCCATAGCCGATTCACTTGATTTCCTCGAATCCATTGACGGCTTACGCAGCAGCAACCTCAACAAGGTTGATTTTTATACCTCTCATGAAGCATTGCATTTGCATTATGAGCAAGCACTAACGCGCCGCTTGCCAGATGGGCTCTGGTATAATTTATCCACGCACTTACCCTGGATAGGTATGCGAACGGCAAAACTCAATAGCGCTCACGTCGAATTTTTACGTGGAATACAAAATCCCATAGGCATTAAAGTAGGGCAAGGTGCCACTACGGAGTGGATATCCGAGATATTAGAACGCATGAATCCTGAGCACGAAGAAGGACGCATTTTATTGATCACCCGCATGGGCGCGAAAGACATCGACAGACTGCTGCCACCCCTCATTGATGCGGTAACTGCGACCAAGATTCCAGTGACCTGGTCCTGCGACCCCATGCATGGCAATACTGAAACGACCAACTCCGGAATTAAAACCAGGCATTTCGATAATATTTTATTTGAGTTACTGCAAGCCTTGAAAATTCATCGTGAAATGGGCAGCCATTTGGGTGGCGTGCATTTTGAATTAACCGGCGACAATGTCACCGAATGCATCGGAGGCGCACGCGGACTCGCGGCAGATGATTTAAATGAGGCATACCATAGCCTGGTTGATCCACGCTTGAATTATGAGCAATCATTGGAAATGGCTATTCAGTTGAGTCGGCAATTCAGCCCGGTTGAAAATTAGAAGATAGAGCGAGCGAGTATCGTTTCCATTTAGTGTTGATCGGTTGTTGTAGGTTGGCGCTGAGCGAGAGCGAAGCCCAACAGGGGAACTTCCCGTGCCACTATCGTTGGGCTTCGCTATCGCTCAGCGCCAACCTACTGTACAGATAAATAATGCATATTTTTCGGTATCATATGCATCGCTGACCCTATTTAGAACTATTTTTAGGCTTTTGATAAAAATCCTAAAAATAGACTTAAAGTCGGATTGGGTCGCAAAAAAACGAAACCAACATAACTACATAATTTTCCTAGAAGTCTGCGCATTAATTTGTTCGTTTATATTCGCCATGATGCTCATCATTTTCTCCGGTAGTAGGTTTTACACCACCAAACGATTCTGGATCGGCACGTTCAATAGCCTTCGCAAAATCGGCACGTGTGCATGGTGGGTTTTTGGTATCATATTTTTTTGCTTGTAGTGATTCTGCTAACTGACACAGGTCGTCGAAGGTTTTGACGTATTTAAACCCATGATCTGCACTAAGAAAGCTAACTAATGCTTTATTGTGATCATCATAATCACCACTTTTACGATGTGATTCTTTGTAGTTATTCATCCATTTATCAAAGTGTTCAGCGGCTAGTGCCAGTGCTGTAACATCAGGCATGGTAGGTTTCACATCACCAAACGATTCTGGATCGGCACGTTCAATAGCCATTGCAAAATCAAGCTGTGAGCATGGTGGGTTTTTGGTATTAAACTCATATGTTGTTTCTAGTAGCTCTGCTAACTGACACAGATCGTCGAAGGTTTTGACGTATTTAAATCCATGATCTGCACTAAGAAAGCTAACTAATGCTTTATTGTGATCATCATAATCACCACTTTTACGATGTGATTCTTTGTAGTTATTCATCCATAGTAAAAATTGGGTTGCTGCTTTTCCTAATTGAGGCATATTGGTCTCCTGAATTTGTTAATATTCCCGCGAGATTTTAATTAATCCACTATGCAAAATATTATAACATATTATAGCAACTGGTGATTAATCCAGATGATGCCGCAAAAATTCCGGTATACGTTGCTCTAACCAATAAACAGGCTTACCGGGAACATTACCCGCGATAAAGCCAACATGCCCGCCTTTCCTACTGAGTTCGAGGATAGTTTCTGAAGAGAGTTCATCCGCCGTTGGTAAAACATCTGGAGTCATGAACGGATCATCCAACGCATGAATAATTAATGTCGGGGTTGCAATACGTGGTAAATATTGGCGTGAGCTTGCTTCCCGATAATAATCATGCACATTTGCAAAACCATGCAAGGGTGCCGTTACATTTTCGTCGAAAGTCCAAAAACAACGTAACGATTCCAGATCACCTAACAACGGCGGCAGGCTCTCTGAATGTGTTTCCCATTTTTTTGCAAAGACTTGGCGCAACCGACCCAATAAATGCGCCTGGTAAATACGTGAAAAACCTTGATTAATCCGGTCAGCGACCATGCGTAGCTGTAATGGCACAGAAACCGCCACGGCAGCCTGCACCAATGATTGCGACCCCTGCTCGCCTAACCATTTAAGTAACACATTTCCGCCTAAAGATACGCCAACCAGCGCTTTTTTAGTATTCGGTTCACGTTGTGCCAATGCTTTCAACAAACAATCAACATCACCGGTATCACCTGAATGATAAGCACGTGGCAAGCGATTGGGTTCCTGACTTGCGCCGCGAAAATGCATGAGCACACCCCGCCAGCCACAGCGATTAAACGCATGCAAAAGGCCTGCCACATAGGCCGAATTAACGTTTCCACCCAACCCGTGCAACAGAACCACGAGAGGTGCATCAGCGCTTAAACCATTTACCGCCCACGCCAAATCAATAAAATCACCATCGGGCAGCTCAAAACGCTCCATCTTATCAACCGGTGCTTGCAGACGGCGAACCAGCGTGGGGTAGAGCGTTTGTAAGTGGGCATTTGCAAGCCACCAAGCGGGTTTAAAAGAGCTTTCTATAATCATAAGGCAGCATGGTGATAGGCCGGGCTAAACTCATGAACAGCCTCGACCATGGCCGCAACATGCTCAGGCGGTACATCGGGCGTTATGCCATGGCCTAAATTAAATACATGACCAGAACCTTGCCCAAAGGAAGCCAATACGTCTTTAACCTGGCTGCGAATGCATTGAGGGGAAGTACGCATTACCGCTGGATCAAGATTGCCTTGCAAGGCCACACGTTGACCTACCTGCGCACGGGCAATTGCAAGATCGCACGTCCAGTCGATGCCCAGCGCATCGCATCCCGTGTCAGCGATTTGCGGCAACCATTGCCCGCCCCCCTTGGTAAATAGAATAATAGGAATATGCGGATGCTCCGCTTTTAACTGCTGCACGATAGTGGCCATATAATTCAGCGAAAAATGCTGGTAGTTGCGCGGGGTGAGAATGCCGCCCCAAGTATCAAATATCATCAACGCATTCACACCGGCTTGCACCTGTTCGCTCAGGTAAGTGCTGACAGAGGTTGCCAGTTTAGCCAGTAATTGATGCGCCGCTTGCGGCTCACTGTAGATTAGCTGCAAAATGCGCTTAAATTCACGGCTGCTGCCCCCCTCTACCATGTAGCATGCGAGCGTCCACGGACTGCCGGCAAAACCAATCAATGGCAATTCAGTGGGCATTTCACGACGAATCAAACGTACCGCATCCATCACATACCCAAGCTCACCAGTCGGGGTGGGAATAGGCAAATTCTCAATCTGGGCGGCCGTGCGAATGGGATTACTAAAACAGGGCCCCTCGCCTTCTGCAAAATAAAGGCCCAAGCCCATAGCATCAGGGATGGTGAGAATATCGGAAAACAAAATAGCGGCATCCAAGGCGAAGCGTCGTAAGGGCTGCAGCGTGACCTCACAAGCCAACTCGGGATTTTTGCATAAACTTAAAAAATCACCAGCCTGCGCCCGCACTTGTCGGTATTCAGGCAAATATCGCCCTGCCTGGCGCATCATCCAGACTGGGGTGCGCGCCACTGTTTTTCTTTGTAAACTGCGAATAAATACCGACTCACTTACATCAACCATAACAAATCCGCTCTTAAATCAAGACAAGGCATGAATTTTAGCACGGAATAAAGAACGACTGCACTTGGACAAAAGGCGTAAAGTTGATCCTTGCGTGGAATTATTGAGTGCATAATCAAGTATGAACCACGATGCTGTAATCTACGTCACTGCGGTTAAAATTAAACTTCAGGACGGACGTGCCCTTTGTCGCAGATTGCTTTTACGTTCCTCACATCCAGCCTCACTATCAGAAACATCAGTACTCGATTGAAAAAAATTAATATTTTTTCGAGAATTAGCAAATTCAAGCAATGGTTGGCTGTCATCTAGCGCTAATGAATCTTCTTCATTTAATTTGTATTCATATCGTGCTGTATTAGCCGGCATACTCGTCGACAGCTTACCAACACTTTGCGCCCCGGTGGAACTAGAAACCTGTTTGAATGGATTCATTCTCATATAGGCTTGCATTTCCTTCATGTATTTTTCTATTGTATCCAAGTTACCCTTTGGTCGTTTTTTAAATAGCGTGAAGCTGCTTTCATCATATTTTTTTTGTTCTATGGTTGGCAGTTTAAAGACTGTGTTTAGTAAAGACTCTTTAGTTAACACTCGCTTTACCAAGTCTAATTTTTCTAGAGCGTATTTAGGTTCAGTTGATATGAAATCAATTAATTTTCCTGCTGTAGAATGCATTTTACACATCTCTAAAAAATAGCTTTTTAGTTTGGTGTCCTTTAGCAAATCTAATAGATCAGTGTATAACGTTAATATTTCAATATTGCCCCCCACCTTTTTATCCTTCATTGTACAAATCATAGAATCGCCGATTGTCTCACCTGCTTTTCCTTGGGATGCTAAAATTGCCAAGACGTCTTTCGGATTGTGTGTCGCTAGATTGGCAAGCACTTTTAAAAAGTGCTGGTTAGTTTCAGCATCTGGCTTATGTACTATCAAACCGCCGATAGTATAACCCCCTTTTGTTTCGGATACTAAAATTGCCAAGACCTCTTGCGGATTGCTTTTAGCTAGATTAGCAAGCACTTTTAAAAAGTGCTGATTAGTTTCAGCACCTTGCTTATGCGCTAGCCAATGGTTGATTGTATCGCCTGTTTTCTCCTTGGTTGCTAAAATTGCCAAGACCTCTTTCGGATTGCTTTTAGCTAGATTGGCAAGCACGTTTAAAAATAGCTGGTTAGTTTCAGCATCTTGCTTATACGCTAGCCAATGGCCGATTGTCTCACCTGATTTTCCTTGGGATGCTAAAATTGCCAAGACGTCTTTCGGATTGTGTGTCGCTAGATTGGCAAGCACGTTTAAAAATAGCTGGTTAGTTTCAGCATCTTGCTTATACGCGAGCCAATGGCCGATTGTCTCGCCTACTTTATTCTGGAGTGCCAAAGTTCCCAAGGCGTCATTCGGATTGTTTGTCGCTAGATTGACAAGGATTTTTAAAAATAGCTGCTTAGTTTCAGCACCTTGCTTATGCGCTAGCCAATGGTTGATTGTATCGCCAGATTTTCCTTGGGATGCTAAAATTGCCAAGACCTCATTAGGATTGCTTTTAGCTAAATTAGCCAGCAGGTTTAAATACGGATGCTGAGTTTCAGCATCTGGCTTATGTACTATCAAACCGCCGATAGTATAACCCCATTTTGTTTCGGATACTAAAATTGCCAAGACGTCTTTCAGATTGTTTGTCGCTAGACTGGCAAGGAGTTTTAAAAATAGCTGGTTAGTTTCAGCATCGTGCTTATGCGCCATCCAATGGCCGATTGTCTCGCCTACTTTATTCTGGAGTGCCAAAATTGCCAAGACGTCTTTCGGATTGTTTGTCGCTAGATTGGCAAGCTCTTTTAAAAATAGCCGGTTAGTTTCAGCATCTTGCTCATACGCTATCGAATGGCCGATTGTCTCACCTGATTTTCCTTGGGATGCTAAAATTGCCAAGACGTCTTTCGGATTGTGTGTCGCTAGATTGGCAAGCACTTTTAAAAATAGCTGGTTAGTTTCAGCACCTTGCTTATGTACTATCAAACCGCCGATAGTATAACCCCCTTTTGTTTCGGATACTAAAATTGCCAAGACGTCTTTCAGATTGTTTATCGCTAGACTGGCAAGGAGTTTTAAAAATAGCTGGTTAGTTTCAGCATCGTGCTTATGCGCCATCCAATGGCCGATTGTCTCGCCTACTTTATTCTGGAGTGCCAAAATTGCCAAGACGTCTTTCGGATTGTTTGTCGCTAGATTGGCAAGCTCTTTTAAAAATAGCCGGTTAGTTTCAGCATCTTGCTCATACGCTATCGAATGGCCGATTGTCTCGCCTCCTTTATTCTGGAGTGCCAAAATTGCCAAGGCCTCACTCGGATTGTTTGTCGCTAGATTGGCAAGGAGCTTTAAAAATAGCTGGTTAGTTTCAGCATCTTGCTTATGCGCTAGCCAATGGCTGATAGTATAACCCCATTTTGTTTCGGATACTAAAATTGCCAAGACGTCTTTCAGATTGTTTGTCGCTAGACTGGCAAGGAGTTTTAAAAATAGCTGGTTAGTTTCAGCATCGTGCTTATGCGCCATCCAATGGCCGATTGTCTCGCCTACTTTATTCTGGAGTGCCAAAATTGCCAAGACGTCTTTCGGATTGTTTGTCGCTAGATTGGCAAGCTCTTTTAAAAATAGCCGGTTAGTTTCAGCATCTTGCTCATACGCTATCGAATGGCCGATTGTCTCACCTGATTTTCCTTGGGATGCTAAAATTGCCAAGACGTCTTTCGGATTGTGTGTCGCTAGATTGGCAAGCACTTTTAAAAATAGCTGGTTAGTTTCAGCACCTTGCTTATGTACTATCAAACCGCCGATAGTATAACCCCCTTTTGTTTCGGATACTAAAATTGCCAAGACGTCTTTCAGATTGTTTATCGCTAGACTGGCAAGGAGTTTTAAAAATAGCTGGTTAGTTTCAGCATCGTGCTTATGCGCCATCCAATGGCCGATTGTCTCGCCTACTTTATTCTGGAGTGCCAAAATTGCCAAGACGTCTTTCGGATTGTTTGTCGCTAGATTGGCAAGCTCTTTTAAAAATAGCCGGTTAGTTTCAGCATCTTGCTCATACGCTATCGAATGGCCGATTGTCTCGCCTCCTTTATTCTGGAGTGCCAAAATTGCCAAGGCCTCACTCGGATTGTTTGTCGCTAGATTGGCAAGGAGCTTTAAAAATAGCTGGTTAGTTTCAGCATCTTGCTTATGCGCTAGCCAATGGCTGATGGTATCGCCGGTGGAGAATTTGGCCATCAAAATTTGAAATACTCCATTTAGATTAGAGGATGCTAAAGTTTTCAGTAACTTGAAAAATAGTTGATAACTTCGTGGCGGAGTTTGACAAGCAATCAATTCGCCGATAGCTGCGCCTAAAATAAACGTTTTTAATCCTGATGCTGGCACTGACGTTATCTGAATTTCTAAAATGTCTAATACTTCTTTTGGGTTGTTTTTTGATAAATCTAAAAGCATGTTTAAATACAGCATGGTTGTTGCTTCATCCTGCAATAATAAAATCCAATGACCTATTGAGGCGCCATATATATCTTGCGTTTTTAAAAAGGCGAGTATTTCTTTTGGATTATTTTTTATGTACGTTGCAAACAACTCAAGCATGATGCACGGCAAGCTATTTTTCTCGTCTTTTACAATCGCTAGTGCCAGTTTTTTACTTTTAAACAAGCATAATTCTAAAACTTGTATATCGGGTTCTAGTATCGATAATTGGGTCAATAAGTCTTGTGGGTTTAACATTGCCAGTTTTGATGCTAGTTTTATTGTGGGTTGCTCATGTCGATCGTTGGATTCCTTCATTTCCGTGTCTGGCATAATGTTCTCTTATTTATTACTGTTAATTTATAAGCGGTAATAATAAGTTAATGTCAGTATTAGTCAACCAGCGCCCAGTCTATATTTTTTTTGATGCTAGCGGAATAATCGCGCCTCGACGGTCGCTCTCGGTAACAAGCACTCTTAGTTACGGGAGTATTAATCAACGAATCCCTGCTTTATTAAGATCCTGATTTCTTAATCAGGGATGTGCACTCTGAGATTGGCGTATTTACTAGCAAATTCCTGATCAACTCCACGCTTTCTTTGTTCTTTTGAATTAAATAAACCAAGATATGAACCCGTCAATGTAACAATGCCAGGCGTTGATGCACTTTTTTCATAAGCCTTATCCATACGCGGGTTATTTATTATAGTTAAGGTATCATTTAAATTATTTTCGCCTCTAGCCTGATTAACCTTAAGAATTAACTCAATAATTTCATTGTTTTCTGTATCATTTGTCACAACGTCATAACACATTCCAAGATTACGTTGTGCAGAGGAAAACCCTTGTATAGCTTCTTTTTTAAACCACTCATATATATGTTGGTGATTTGGAACTGTATACCACAAATAGCAGGACAAACATGAACGCAGAGGGGATGGCGATAAAATGCGCTATATTTTGTCGATTATGATTCGGGTTTTTTGGTAGTGGATGGTAAGCTATACTTCTTGAAATGGATAAATGGGGTTTTTATGTTTCCTAAAATAAGCTTCATTATTATCAAAAAATGTAATATTCATTATTACCAACTTACCGATCAGGAACATCATGGACAAACTAGAAATTTCAGCCCTGCGTATGACCACACACATTGGCATACATGCTTGGGAGCAACGGATTTTGCAACGTCTGTCAATCGACATCAGCATCGAGACTGACTTTAGCACCTGCAACAATGAGCTGGCTAACACGATTGATTATGATCAGTTATGCCAACGCGTAACGACCTTCGTCGAGTCAAATACCTTTATCTTGATTGAAACTGTCGCAGAGAAAATAGTGCAATTGTTAAAAGATGAATTTAAGGTAACACACGTTTCTGTGAGTGTTAGTAAACCGGATGCCGTTAAAAATGCAGGGAATATTTGCGTGACAATTAACCGCTAGATTGCCGGCATTGTCACATGCCCCGCATCGTCCTCATCCCCTTGTGACGGAAGGTGGCGCATTGCAACGGACGAGGAAAGAAGAGAAAAATCAGTTGCACGTTCTGAATAGTCATCAGTAACTGTACTACTAAACCGATACCCCTCACCCTTCGCTGGCATACAGGCTTGCATCACTCCATAACTGCCCGCTTCTTGCACGTTTTCCGCGGACTGCGGCAAATGAGCTAATCCTTGCTGCTTAAAACGATAAGCATTGAGCAGAATCAGGCTGCTTTGGAAAATCATTAACGCCACACCAACTCCGGGATTTAGGGTCACGCCGACGGTCAACAACACGCCGCCAGCGGCTAGCACCGCCGCGATGTTATAACCCAAACTCAGCAGCAAATTTTGTTTAATATTTCCCACTGTTTTCTGAGCGACAGCAAAGGCACTAACGATAGGTAGCAATGAGCCGCTCTGAATCACCGCTCCGGCTTCCTGTTGCGTAACTTCATCGCTACCCCGTGAGTTAACAGCTATACCGAAATCACTTGCGGCAATTGCCAGTGCATCATTAGCGGCATCACCAATCATGGCCACCCGGCATCCATTCTGTTTTAACTCGTCGATATATGTTTTTTTGTGAAGCCCCACACAAGCGGCTTTGACATTCGCCGCAGGAATTCCAAGCTCACTTGCATAACGCAACGCAGTGGCCTCATCCGCCCCCGTACAAATGTACACTTCTTTATCCAATGCTTTTAAGGAATCAATGGCAAGACGGGCATCATCGCGTAGCGGGTCGCTTAGCACGATATAGCCTAAAACCGTGTTAGCGCGCGACAGATAAATAACATTATCACCTGCTCTTGGCCTTACATTATCTGGCAGGGTATGGGTATAAACTCCTATTTCGGCCATGATGGTCTGGTTACCCAAGGTATAATGCTCACCATTAATCAATGCTGACAATCCCGAATGATTCGATGCATCAAGTTCTGTTAAGCTCAATGCCGCATCCGGCGTAATTTCGTTCTGTCCCACATACTCACAAATTGCCTTAGCCACCGGATGGGATAAATTTTTCTCCAGTAAGGCACAATACACCAGCAAATCGCGCGGGCTTATTTTTACGCCCGGCATAACATCATAATGACGCACGGAAGGAATACCTGCGGTTAACGTCCCATTCAAATCAAACACTACCCGCTCAATCTGCTCTGCTTCCTGCAGTGATTTCGCACTTTTAAACTGCACGCCATGCTCAGCCGCTTTATTCATGCCTATTTTAACCGCCAATGGCGTGATGAAACCCAAAGTGCAGGGACATGCGGATACAAGAACAGACACCGCACATTGAATGGCAATGGCAAGCGGGAAAAAATTACTGATGATGACCCCTGACAAGGCCGCCGCGAGAATCACTACCGGGATAAAATACTGTAAAATCTCATTCGTTCGGGTTTCTAGTGGTGCCTTTTCAAAATTTGCACGCATAATGTGGTTGTCCAGTCGCGCCAGATAGGAGTCCTTTGCTGCCGCCGTCACCCGCAAATGCATAGGCGGCGCATCGCTTGGCAAGTACATGCCTGCAAGCATCTGTGCCCCTCGAGCAACGCGCTTTGGGAGAGTTGAACCAGTAAGAATTGTTTCAAACACCACCCCTTCATCAACCTCACACAAACCATCGACAGGAATGAGCTCCCCCGCTGCAATAACCAGCAAATCTCCCGGGCTTACAGTCTTGATAAGCTTTTCATCAATCTGGGTTTCATTAATAATTACCCTGACAATATCAGGAACACGGTCCTTAAAACGCACGCCTAATGCCATGTTTTGTTTGATTGATTCCTCAATTGCCAGTCCCACATGACGAAAGCCGAAAATCAACAAACCCGCATCAAACATCATGGGCAGCCAGGGGATAAAAAATGCTGTGGTGGACACAATAAGGACTGTCAGAGTACTGATTGAAAACAGCGTATCCATGGTTAGCGTACCGGTTTTAAACAATTTTTTAACCGATTCTATATAGGATTCCGCCCCCAAAAGAAGGGTGAGAACAGTGCTGCTTGCAGCAATGGCAACCATTGCGGCGATGGGAAGTGCTCCGCTAAAGAGGGATAAAATCAGTAGCGAAATGCCGGAGCTGGTGCCAATAAACCCTTGAAACCAGTGCGAACGCAGTTTTTTTACTATCCAGGTGGACTCATCAGGTAAATCAACATCAACGCACTCCACTCCAATGTCGTCTAACGCATCACGAAAAAATTGCCGTACCATTGTGGGCGAATGCCCTTCGTCGACCAACGTCACTGTCAATTTCTTCTCAACAACATCAACTGCGAAATCCTCAATTTCGAGGATTTCGCAGCTACGCAGGAGCTTTTCTATAGGCTGAACACAATTGACACAACGAATACCGGGCAGGGAAAAACAATAAGTGGCTGACATAAACGCTCACAGAAGGGCTTCAAGCATCCATTTTTCGAATCATACCCGTAATATGTTCACTACGAGCAATAGCCACTTGTGCTTTTTCAGCCTGCGTCCGTGAGTTGAATGGCCCTATGATTACTCGATACCAATTGATTTGTTGCTGATTTACGGTTGCAATATTTACCGTAAATCCTTTCAAGATCAATGAGGCTTTCATGCGCTCTGCGTCTTGTTTATTCTTAAATGATGCAATTTGCACCAGGTAGGATTCTTTACTCACCACTACAGGAGTACTCGCCAAAGCTTTAGGGGGTAATCCTTTGCTGGTTGCAATCGCTATTGTGGCGGTCGCTGTCCTGTTCGCTGGAGTCGTTGCGGAGTTTGTAGCCAATGCTTTGACCGCCTGCGCTGACAAAGCGGCAGCCGCTGTGTTTGCACTCTTGGCTTCAACAACTGGAGCCGATGCATGCTCATTGGCGAGCAAGGTATAAAATTCAAATTTAGGTTTAGGCAACTGAGCCGTCTGTGCCACGCGAGGCGCTGCTGCGACAGGAACCTTGTCATTCTGTTTAGCAAGCACATTAGTTTTGAGCCAATCACCTAACGCCGCCGGGTCAAATACTGAAGAGACCAAATAACCACATAAAAGTGCTCCCAGCACTAATATAAATTGTCTGGACGTGCGGTTATTATTACGACGTGGTGCATTTTTATTTCGATAATCTCTGGCCATCACATACTCTCTGGAGCTGACACACCCAACAATTGCATCCCATTGCGCAAAACTTGGCGGACTGCTTTCAACAAGCATAATCGCGCACTGCGCAACGACTCTTGCTCACATAATAAAGTTACCGCATTGTAATAGCTATGCAAGCCATTTGCCAATTCACGCAAGTAATAAGCTAACTGATGCGGTTCACAAAGTTTAGCCGCCGTCTCAATGACTTCAGGATAACGGCTCATTAACGAAATGAGCGCCTCTTCTTGAGGTTCCGTCAACAAATCGATATGGGCAAGACCCATTTCCTCATCCCAGCTTAAGCCACGTTCTTGTAATTGCTTCAGCACGCTGCAAATGCGCGCATGTGCATACTGAATATAATACACCGGATTATCACTCGATTCTGATTTAGCCAGATCAAGATCAAAGTCCATGTGTTGCTCGGGTTTACGCATCACATAAAAGAAACGCGCGGCATCTTTGCCCACTTCTCCACGCAATTCCCGCAAGGTTACAAACGAGCCACTGCGTGTAGACATTTGTATGCGGGTATCACCGCGATACAAAATTGCAAACTGCACCAACAGTATATTTAAAGCATTTTCATCATGCCCCAAGGCATTGACCGCGGCTTTTACCCGTGAGATGTAACCATGGTGATCGGCGCCAAAAATATCAATCACGCGATCAAAACCACGCTCGTATTTATTCCAGTGGTAAGCAACATCAGACGCAAAATAGGTAGTGTGTCCGTTTGCGCGGATGAGTACTCGGTCTTTTTCATCACCAAAGGTGGTGGCGCGAAACCATAATGCCCCTTCCTGCTCATAGGTGTGACCGGCATCCTTCAGCGCTTGAATACCTTTATCAATGGCGCCACTATCAAGCAGCGATTGCTCCGAAAACCAGCAATCATAAACAACACCAAACTCAGCCAAATCATCTTGAATATCGACTAACACAGAATCCAGCGCTTGCTTATGGAAAAACACAAAACCTGCATCACCCAGTAATATTTTCGCCGTCTTAATCAGGGCATCTATGTAACGCTCTTTATCGCCACCTTCCGGTTCATCAGGGGGCAGGTCTGCTGTAATCACGTACCAACTGTGCACGTAATCACGTCCATGTTTTTCTAGCATCGCCTCGGCAATTTGATTAACATAATCGCCACGATAGCCATTGGCAGGAAATGTGATCGTCTCGCCCGCCAGGGTAAGATAACGCAACCAGACACTGGCCGCCAAAATATTCATTTGCCGCCCAGCGTCATTGACATAATATTCACGGCTTACCGCAAATCCCGCTGCCGATAACACATTTGCCAAAGTCGCCCCAAATGCGGCACTACGGCCATGGCCGACATGCAAAGGACCGGTTGGATTGGCTGAAACATATTCGAGCAATACTTTTTGACCCAGGCCGACATTACAACGACCAAATTCAGCACCTTGAGTAATCGCTGCCGCAACAATTTGCGCACGTTCTGTCGCGCGCATGAAAAAATTAATAAATCCTGGGCCGGCAATTTCGACACGTTCAAGCAGTGAGTCCTCACCTAAGTGATCCACCAGCATCTCAGCCAATTTACGAGGAGGCATAGCACACGGTTTTGCCAACATCAGCGCCAGATTCGTAGCAAAATCCCCATGCTCTTTATCCTTGGCGCGCTCAACTTTGATATCGACAACCACATCCTGAGGGATCAGACCGGATGCTTTGCAAGCGTTCAAAGCTCGTTGTAATAATTGCTCAACCGTTATTTTCATGGCATTTTTATCATTAATAAAAAGTGTCTATTATGCGCTTTTATATATCAGTTGGAAAGAAGAACTGTATCAATCATTTTACATAGACATGATGTCTTATCCCAATTTTGGAATATTCGAATTTAACAGCTGCTCGTCAGGGAGAGCCGCCACAAAAAAGGCACTGGGATTGTCTGCCGTTTGCGTCACAATCACTGTTGGGTTTTGAATGAATGCCTTTACGGCAGGACTCAGATCCACTATTACGCCAACTTCAATAAAGCGCTTGAACTCGTAAGAGTCTATGCCGTCTTCATACAAAGAGCCAAATTCAGCAAAAATACTCGTGGAAACCATGCCGAAAATGTCTTTCCATATGAACGCAAGAACATCTTCCTGCGCACGAATCTCCGTTAACTCTATTACTGTTTTTTGCTGAAGATAAGTCATGGCTATTTCATTTACCACTATCGGCAACTTGGATGAGGCACCCTCTGTAGTAATAAAAAGAACATCAACATCAGGATGCACACCTATTAGTTTCTCAATTATCTTGTTGAACGTACCACCATTACAAATTAAGCTATCTGCTTCACAAGCATCATCAACACCAACATCAGACAAATTATAACCCCGTTGAACTTCATACAGTCCCTGCATAAGTTGCGATTTGGCATCAGCAAAAGTACCTGTTCTATTTTTGTCATCGTTAATAGCGAGCCAGAAAAGCGCCAAAAGTTGCTTCACGGAGACATGCGATACCTCATCCTCATGGGAAAAATTAGCGGCAGTGATGCGATGAAAACCGCGTTTTGCGGCAACAACATCCATGGAATCACCTGGCGTCGCGTTAATTGCATTACCCATAACATTAATTACTGTATCTAATTTGATCGGTGTGATTTCAGTTTGATAACGCTTAAGTAGTCTGGCGGCAGACTCAGAAACTGATTTATGAACACTCGTTGTATGCGTACTCTGACTGTAGTTGAACTCTCTTGGTGTGGGAGGAGTGAAATCAGCTTGTCTACTCCAAAACGCAGGCCCAAATTGAAATTCGCGCTCGAAAATTCCAAAGCGACGAATATCCGCCAATAAATTACCCTGTCCTTCATACAATTGTTCCATGTAAGTGCGCCTTTGAGGCATTTCCAAAAAGCTCTGTTTAAGACGCTCAGCTTCCCGATTACCATCGATAATTATACGTTCTAAGGACGGGAAAAAATCAAACGAATGAGTTCTCAGGGATGCAAACGAGGTCAATTCAATATTATTTAGGTTTAATTTAAAGGGTATTACATCCCCAGCAACATTACCTCCATTAGAGGCATTAAGAAGAAATTGCTCCGCATAAGCGCGAAGAGCCTCTACACCTGCGATGGGAGTTTGGCGATATTCCTCAGCAATCGCAACCATATCGCAAAATCGATCTGCCGTTAGTCGATAACTAGGAATTTGTGTCCAAATATCTCTCGTAGTGAGACCCAACAGAATAGCGGAGTAATTGATTAAATCATCAAAATTACTTTGTTTCTGCTCACCTGCTAACAAGCCAGCGCTATTGAGCATCAGCAGTGCCCGCATCATACCAAACGAATCAATATGCCCCATAACTGCATTAAAATTATCCGGCCCTGATTCACCGTCTAATAATCCCGTGCTATAAAGTGTGCATAATTTCTCACCCGAATTTAAGCTGGGAAATTCAGTAAGAAAAGAAAAAAACCATCGTTGGAAAAACCAGACGTCATTGAAAAAAGCATTAGAAACAGCCCAGGCTTGTTCAAGTGTCGGCTCTTCTAGCGAATACCTGTTTAATGCGCTGCTCAGTGAGCTTGGAAAAAGCCATCGTTTATACCAAGGCATTGGCTGTAGACATTCATATCCACGCTTCAGCCATGTAAACCCTTCTTGACTCCACTCAGACAAACCTGGCATTTCAATTCTCCCCTAGCAGGCAAATTATGATGACTGCCAACTCATTATCGCAATCAGACCCAACTTAAATGCGCGCATTATACGATATAAGAACATAATTTATCCATACCGAAAAGGGGGGTGGCGTATTGCACTCAAGATATAGCTAAATTGCAGGACTCTTAAAGCGCAGTCTTTTTAATATAACCATCCTGCGACAATAAAATTGCTACCGGCCGGGTGGCATCGAAGTGAGAGAAGACTATCATCATCATGACGGTGATGGGTATGGAGAGGAACATGCCTAATACACCCCAAATTGCACCCCATAAACCTAAGGCGATTAGAATAACCAAGGGGCTTAAATTCAGTGACTTGCTGAGATAGCGCGGTTCGACAAAGTTACCGATCACGAATTGCACAAGAACAATTCCTGAAGTAACAATGACAAAAGGCAGCCAGGTTTGGAATTGGATCAGAGCTAAAAGAGCAGGGAAAGCGGTGGCGATCATGGCACCGATGTTAGGGATATAGTTAAGAAAGAAAATGAGTAATGCCCAAAACTCAGCAAAATCAAGGCCTACCCAGGTCATAATAATCCAACTGGCAACAGCGGTGATAAGACTCAACAATGTTTTTAAACCCAGATAGGTTTGAGTATCTTTGGCAATGTGCGTAGTAATGCTATCCACTAGTTTCCGATGAGCCGGTCGTGGAAAGAGTGCATCGAGCTTTTGAGTAAAATAGTGCTGCTCAACAAAGAGAAACACGATGTATAACGCTATTAATACCGCCGAGCCTGTTAAGGTCGTAAATACGCTGTAGATGTTCACAAATATGTTTTGCACATTGATGGCTTTTAAGATGCTATCAAAGTCGACTAGCTTTTTTAGATGATAGTGCTGCTCAAGATTGTTAAAAATACGCATCAAATTTTCTTGATAACGTGGTGATGCAGAAATAACATCGTTCACATTGTTGCCAATGATATTAAATAGTATCGTGACCATACCTGCTACTGCTAAAAGCGATAGCGTCATGCTCAGCCAATTCGGCAGACGTGCGCCAACAACCGGTATGTGCTGCATGGTTGACCGAATGGTGTTGAGTAAGTTCCAGATAAAAATTGCGATAACCAGCGGTATCAGAAGTCCTCGGCCGACGATCAGTAGATAACCAATTAGGCAAGCCGTAATAAGACCTGATGCAAAGGTAATGGTACGATTCATATTGTGGGCTCCTAAATTTAAATACTACTTCACCGCCCGTTCAGGCACTCTCTGACCCGAAACATAGCATTTTCAGGTTTCTTGCGTATACTTTCCTGTTATTATCATTTTTTTTTTAGATAAATCATACTGTGCTAACCAAATCTTGTGAAACTTTGCCCGGTGTTGGTCCAACCTTGGCCGCAAAACTTGCCAAATGCGGCATTGTAACCCTGCAAGATCTGTTGTTTCATCTACCCTATCGCTATCAGGACCGAACTCGGATCACACCTATTCAGGATTTACGTGCCAATGACTGGTGCGTTATCAGCGGGAGAGTTTGCAAAACGGAAATCAAATACGGCAAACGAATGATGCTCAATTGTTTTGTCGAGGATAAAACCGGCATTATAAAATTACGATTTTTCCATTTTAATAAACAACAAGTGCAATCACTTAATGAAAGTTCGATGATTCGTGCTTTTGGTGAGGTTCGGGAGTTTGCTAATAATCTGGAAATGATCCACCCAGAATATCAACTGCTCGATATTGATGATGAATGCCCCGTTGAAGAAACACTAACGCCAATCTATCCGACAACGCAGGGACTGACGCAGACTCGTTTACGGCAATTGGTTAAATCCGCCCTGTTAACCTGCAAAGATACGCTTGACCAACTTGAGTGGATGAATGATGCGCAACTACAACAACATTATTTTGAACCACTACCGCTTGCACTCAACCGTTTGCATAGCCCGCCGCCCGATATCCCGCTGCAGGCCCTTGAAGAGGGCCACCACCCAGCATTAAAGCGGCTGGTGTTTGATGAATTATTGGCACAACGATTAAGCATGCAGTTTGCACGCCAGCAACGCGCCACCCTGACGGCTCCCTCATTACCAGAAAACAATGAACTTGCAGCTCGTTTTCTAAGCACATTGCCGTTTACCTTAACCAATGCACAACAACGCGTTAGTGTTGAAATAAACCAAGATCTGGGCCAATCAAAACCGATGTTACGGTTGGTTCAGGGTGATGTTGGTTCAGGAAAAACTGTAGTTGCAGCACTTGCAGCTCTTGCTGCTATTGCTAATGGATACCAGGTCGCTTTCATGGCGCCAACTGATATTCTCAGCGAACAACACGTGCAAAATTTTCAATCCTGGTTTACCCCATTAGGCATCACCGTATGCAGACTTAGTGGCAAGATGAAAGCGAAGGAGCGCCGGGAGGCGTTAGCGGCGTTAGCTAATCAGCAATGTCAGATCATTATCGGCACCCATGCCCTGTTTCAAGACGACGTTAATTTTGCGCGTCTGGGATTGGTTATCATCGATGAACAACATCGTTTTGGCGTCGAACAACGTTTGCTGCTGCAACACAAGGGGCAACTTGAAGAACGTGTGCCACATCAATTGCTCATGACCGCCACCCCCATTCCGCGAACACTGGCGATGACGCAATTTGCGCATCTTGATTTATCGGTTCTCGACGAACTGCCGCCCGGACGCACACCAGTAACAACTGCGGTCATCAGCCAGGAAAAACGGCAACCAGTTATCGACCGGCTGCAAACAGCAATTGCCAGTGGCCGCCAGGCTTATTGGGTTTGTACGTTGATTGAAGAATCGGAAAAATTACAATGCATGGCGGCCGTCGCCACAGCGCAACATTTGCAGGAGCAATTAGCAAATGCGCGGGTGGGGTTGGTGCATGGCCGCCTGAAGGCAACCGAGAAAGAGTCAACCATGGCTGCCTTCAAGCGTGGCGAAATCGATTTGTTAGTGGCCACCACTGTTATTGAGGTGGGTGTGGACGTTGCCAACGCCAGCTTGATGATCATTGAAAATGCCGAGCGTCTTGGTTTATCGCAACTACACCAATTACGCGGGCGCGTCGGACGTGGCAGCACACAAGCCCATTGCTTGTTGCTGTATCACTCACCGCTCTCAGCAATCGGCGTCGAACGCTTGCAAGTAATGCGTGCGACCTGCGATGGCTTTGTCATCGCGGAAAAAGATTTGGAACTGCGTGGTGCTGGGGAGGTTTTAGGTACACGGCAAACGGGTTATCGTCAGTTTAAGATAGCTAATCTGCAACGGGATCGGGACATCTTAACCTCGTTAGCGCCGGTGGCTAACAAATTGATTATTGACGATCCAGAAACAGCACGCATTATTGCCAAACGGTGGCTGGGTGAATTTGAGCCCTTCTTGCAAGGCTGATGCACCAACTTGACCGACAATTAGTACAGGTTACAATTGTTGGAACTTGTGATGTAGGTTATCTTGGAATTCGCTCTATGCACTTCCCGGATTACGACTACGTCTAATCCGGCTACAAAATCCAGATGCTATGGGACAAATTATGAAACAACATGAGCGTTACAGACAGGCCAGGAAAGTCACCTTGATTGGCGGAGTAATTAACGCCTCACTTGGATTCTTAAAACTTATTGGCGGTGTTGTTTTTCACTCGCATGCTTTGGTGGCTGATGGAATTCATTCTTTCTCCGATTTACTCACTGATATCATGGTTATTTTCGCATCCAAGTATGGCAGTCAGGATGCCGATCACTCCCACCCCTACGGCCATCAACGCATCGAAACTGCGGCCACCTTCATACTGGCATTGATACTTATCCTTGCGGGCGCGGGTATTGTCTGGGATTCGCTCGATGAAATTATTTACCACACCCATGATATGCCTGGCTGGTTAGCTTTACCTATTTGCCTGCTGTCTATACTCGCCAACGAGATTTTGTTCCATTACACCCTGCATATTGGCAAACGGATTCAATCTGATTTGATTATCACCAATGCATGGCATCATCGTTCTAATGCCGCGTCATCTGCCGTGGTATTGGTAGGTGTCATTGGTAGTTTGTTAGGCTTTATATACCTTGATGCACTGGCTGCCATTGCCGTAGGTTTAATGATCATTAAGATGGGATTAAACTACGGTTGGAATAGTGTGCAAGAATTGGTAGATGCAGCCGTAGACCCACAATCGCTAGCACGCATTGAACACATCATTAGCAATGTTGATGGGGTGAAAAAAATACATCAATTGCGCAGCCGGATGATGGGGCGCGATATATTCGTCGATGTGCATATTTTGGTTGCTCCCTACATATCAGTCTCTGAAGGTCATTTTATCGCCCAACATGTCCATCGTGACCTGATTGATTTATTTGACCGGGTAAAAGACGTTACCGTACATGTTGACCCGGAAGACGATGAAGTTTCATGCCCCTCTTTGGACTTGCCTAACCGCGCCATCCTGGAGCAAACGTTGTTGCATCAATGGCGCGAGGATTATCCACAAATACAATCCTGGGCACTGCACTATCTGGATGGTGAAATCATAGTTGATCTGATCTGCAACCAACGTTTTAATCAATGGCAAACATTAGACGCGAGGATTTATGACGATTTACAAACGCATGGGACTATCGCCAACGTCCGGCTGTTTAGTCAGCAGAGTGAAATTAAGCTTGCTAAATAGCGGCTGTCAAAATATTATTCACATTAAATTTTTTAAATGCAGTCGAAATTCATAAAATTAGCGATTATAGTTAAGCAAAAAACTTCCCTCTCTCCATATGGGAGATGAGGAAATACATAGTCGTTGTACTGTATAGAACATCTTGCTTTGACTTACAGCTCAAAAGGTAACTCACATTATGGCAACAACAAGTTTGAAAGTATTTTTTGCACTCAGTATTTTTGCAGTCATCCTGTTGGCAGGCTGGTATCCTTTCAAAAAACGACTGATCGACGGGGAGCATTTTGATTTCCCATTAGGCGAAACACTAGCCACAGGTGTGTTTTTAGGGGCTGCCCTGCTGCATATGTTGCCAGAATCCAATGCCATGTTTATCAAACTGGGCTACCATTACCCCTTTGCCTATATCATTACCGGCATTACCTTCCTGGTTTTTTTATGGTTTGAACATCTGGGTAAGGAACTCTATCACCACCATGATGCCAATCACCCAGCTTTTGCCTTGCTTGCTTGGTTAATGCTATCAATTCATTCATTGGTGCTCGCCACCGCGTTGGGCTTTAGCCATGAATATCCAGTCATCATCATGCTGTTTCTAGCCATTATTATCCATAAGTGGGCAGAAAGTTTTGCGATCGCTATCCAATTAAGTAAAAGCTCATTAACACCATTCAAAAGCATCACTTTTTTTCTTATTTTTGCACTCATGTCGCCCTTGGGGATATTTATCGGCTGGTATTGTGACTACGGCGTGGAAACCAACTCGCTATTTGACCCGATATTGATTGCGGTGTCAGCAGGCACATTTCTTTACCTGGGTACCTTGCATGGTCTTGAGCGCTGCGTCATGGTTCAAAGATGCTGTAATTTACGTGATTTCAGTTATGTGATTATCGGCTTTTTATTAATGGCATCCGTTGCTGCCTATGTGTAAATCAGCCTAATACTGTCGCGTAAACTTGGTTTTTCAAGCTTGTTTCTATCGGAAACTATTTCGTTAACTTTTTGTTGAACGTTATCTTTTGACACGTGTTATCCTCTGTAGTTGAAATTAACAGCACATTTTACAACCCATGAACAAAACCAAGAATCCCCTGCAATATCTTTATGTAATACCATAGAAACAATTTATTAATTTTTAGATGTCCAACTGTATAATTAACACGTAAGTCACGATCAATTTCATATAGTATAGGTAGTCGATAAAAAATTAAAAATTCACGCAATGCATTAGGCAACGTCCCTAAGGTTTTTTGCAGTCATTTAAAACATTAATTGAAATTAAAGGTCACTTCCATTTAGCGCGGAAAAGACGGTTTTCCTGTCGTTGCATACCAGGTTTTACCCTGCATCAAATCTGCCCACCATTGCGGCGTTGTGGATTCATCCATTTTCGTCCAGTCGGGTGAAGCAGTAACCAATGCATCGCCGAAACGTTTTGATAATTCCATTAATGATTGTGTCTTTTTCTTTTGTGCTTCATTCCATACCTCTAAGCTGTCTGTTCGTTTTTCAGCAGAAACATCCAGTGCTTGAGCTAGTCCCATCGCTCCTTCAAGTGCTTTAACAACACCAGTAGCCACATGGGGTCTCAAGCTCGCTGCGGCATCACCCAGCAGAATAAAATTTCCATGAACATGGTTCGGGACGACTAGATCATAAATACCCTGTGCAAATGGGGTCTTGGTTGCACTGATAATAGTAGCAATATTTGAGGGCAGTTTTTCATTGGCAAAAGCTTTAATGTGTTCAATTGTTTCTGAACTTAACATGCCTGGCGCAATCGAAAAATTACGTTGAGTTCCGTTTTTGTCAACTAAAAGTTCTTGCGCCGCAATACCGGGTCGATGTTCATACAAAACCCAGTTAACTGCTTCTTTACCTGTGGCGGCATAATCAAAAGCAGGAATCTTATACACAACAAGATGGCCACCTTTAAAGCAATAGAGTGCTGCATGTTGATTAAAATCCGTCTTGGTTATGTGTGAGGTATCATCACACACCCCTCGCCATCCTATATAGTCCGCATAATGAGGCTTCACATTAGGGAACAAATGCGCACGAAGACTTGAATTGATCCCATCTGCTCCAATGACATAATCAAATTTATAAGCGGCTTTATCTGTTTCCAGGTGAACTTCAGCGTGGCCTTGCGAAATTGCTTTTACGGGCTCACCAAGATGATAAAATTCTTGCGGTAGTTTAGACAGAAGTTGCGTATAGATATGCTGCCAATTCAAGGCGATCATACTAAAGGGTTGGTTCTTGATAAGGAGCTTTGTCTGAGTCGGATTAAGTAGATCTTTTGTCAAAAATGATCGGGTTATCGTCGGTAGATGAGGAATGGATTTATCCAGAAGTTTGTTTCCTGTCGCTTGTGCAAGCACTTCCGAAGACACGCCAATGCCCGCACCACGCCCCTGTAAAATAGTCTTGCTTCGCTCAAAAACTCGAACTTCGAAGCCTTTGCTGCGAAGACTTATTGCCGTTGCCAGACCACTTATTGAGCCACCTATTATACCGAAAGATACTTTCATTTATTCATCCTCTTGCTACCGTAAATCAGCTAATTAGGGTTTCCACACACATACCCAGCCCAAACTGGAAATGATAATCACTAGTATCTAGAAGTAGATTGGAGTAACAACTTTATCATCATCCCAATGCTTACATTTTAGGTTTAAAAACACGAAAAAATAGCATAAAAAATCGCGCTGTCGCTGTAATGATGAAGGCTATTGCGCTGCAGCGTTGAGCTTGGCCTGTTTTACCATTTTGAGTGTGGTTTAACAATTAATCAGATTAAATGAAGTATATTATTTCTATTCATAACTGCATCATTATTGCAATTAGTTTTCTTTGATTCTTCATGAACTTGATTTGGGCTTTTTTACTCTGAAAACGTTCAACCTCATGATTTATAGCCGTTTTCACAAATTTATTTAATTCCATGTTTAGATCTAATGCAACCATGGTTGATTTTTCATGCGGTTTTTCAGGAATTAGATTTTCCGCAATGCAAGTTCGCAAGTAATCATTAACTGCGTTTTTAAATGCTTCTCTAATTTTTTTCGCAGATTCACCTTCATAGCTATTTGATACAGAACCAATGTATAGAGCAATTCTTAAAACATCATTATTAATCAATTAGTTATTGCTTGTTTATTTTTGTGAACCGAGGACAAAAGAAATTTACTGTATCCTCTTATAATCAGCATTTCTCCTCAACCACAAGAAAATAAGTACAAAAACCCATTGATACATTAGCAATTGCTTATATAATGATTACGATGAACGCAATAATTTCTAACATAAGCATTGAGGTAATGAAAAAAAATGCCCTCAAGGCGGAAAAAATGTTGAAGCTCTTAGCAAACTCCAAAAGATTGTTAATCTTATGCAATTTGTTAAAAAAAGAATGTTGCGTAAACGAATTAACTGAACTAGTTGAACTATCCCAATCGGCACTGTCCCAACACTTGGCAAAAATGAGGAACGAGGGGCTGGTAGGCACACACAAACAAGGAACAACGATTTATTACCGCATTAATAAACCGGAAGTGGAGGCTATTTTATCGACCTTATATTTAATTTACTGCAAAGAATAAAATTCATAAATAATATAAGTAAGTTTTAATATAAAAGCGCGGCGAAATTAATATGAATAAGGGCGTTGAAAAAAATAATAGGGGTAAATGCATACGATGTTGAACTACCAGCTTAAGACACGATGGATGGGTATATTGCTATTCTTCTTTCCTCTGTTGTTCATCTCTACTAAGACATGGTCTGAGAAGCCCGTGCAAATCAGCTATTCAGATGCGGTAAGGCTTGCCTTATGCAATAACCCCAAAATTGGCATCAGCACAGCAGAGATAGACTCAGCAATGGCTGCGATCACCGAGTCACGCGGTGCTGGCTTGCCTAAATTGAACCTGGAATTAAATGGTGCGCAAAGCAATAACCCTTTAAATGTATTTGGGTATAAATTGAGCCAGGGAAATGCTTCGTTTGCCGATTTTGGCGCACAACAGTTCACTGGCATTAACGCCATCAATATCAAACCAGAAGCATTAAATCATCCTGGTTACTACAATAACTATAATGCAGGTTTCAAGTTAACGGTGCCTATTTATTCAGGCGGTAAAGCCCGTGCTCAATTAGAAAGTACAAAAGCGCTACTCAGAGCCGCTCATCAGGGTGATGAATCAGCGAGAATGAAACTTGCTTATGATGTTTTAGAAGCCTACGAAGGCGTACTTGCTGCAAATAAGATAGTACGTATTGCCAATGAGAATATTCAGGCCGCCGCAACTTATCGTGATACTACACAATCTCTTTTGAAACTATCCGTAGTCATAGAAAGTGACCTGCTGCTTGCCAATAATTATCTTGGAGCCGCAAAATCATCTTTATTGAGTGCTCGTATTCAAGCACAAAATCATCTCGATGAATTTCGAATATTAATTGGTCGACAACAACGCGCTTTTATCCCAGGCAACCCCGTTCACTTCCCTAAAAAAAGAAAACAAATTGATGGGCTCGTGAATGACGCGATTCGAAACAATCCGCAATTACGTGCAATTAAATCAACCATAGATGCAGACCGCGCCAATATTGACTCTGCAAAATCAACAGGCAAACCTCAAGTCAATTTGCAATTACGCCAAGACTGGAACGGGAATTCAATTGGTAGCGGCCTTCCTTCTAATTTGATAGCACTAAGAGTTGATTGGCAGCTATTTAGCTCTGGAGAACAAGCAGGTGCCATTAATAAAGCCATTGCCGAAGTTAAAAAAGCCTCCTACCTGTTGGATGATGCATGCAATACCCTTCGTCTTTCCATTATCCAGGCAATACGTGCCGAAGAACTGGCTGATATTGAATATGGAACCAATCAGGAAAACACGGTGCGAGGCAGGGAAATAGTGAGCACATTTAAAAAGCGATATGGACGTGGATTAATTCCTCTAGGCTCATTACTAGAGAGTCAAATGAGACTGACTCAAGCCCAAAGTCAAGCCATCCAATCGCAGTATAATCGAACACTTGCGCAGGGTCGTTTGTTACTGTTAACCAATCAACTCATTCCACACACTGATAAATAAATTAGTACAAAAATGGGTCTAACTATTATGCAACTGAGACAACATCGTGAATAAAATTTTTCCTGATAAACCTAAATTAAATAGTGCCGGCCAATTAGCCAAGATTTTTATTCATTCAAAATTAACGGTACTCATTATATTGGGTGCATTATTATTTGGTTTACTGGCATTGGAACTTACTCCAAGAACCTATAATCCTGAAATTATTGTGCCGGTTGTCACGCTTGCTGTCAGTCGCCCTGGGAGTGATGCGCAAGAGATGCTGCAGCACATTGTGCGCCCATTAGAAGCACTGATGGCATCAATCCCAGGCGTTGATCATACCTATGGTATGGCCATTGATGACAATGCGCTGGTTACAGTGCGTTTTAAAGTCAATGAAAATGAAGAAAACAGTCTCGTAAAAGTCTATAACCAAATTAATAGTAATATGGACAAAATGCCTACCGGCACATTGATGCCATTAGTGCGCTCAGTCAGTTTATATGATGTCCCTTTACTCACCATTACTCTCAATTCCTCTGAGCATAGCACTATAGAGCTTAGGGATGTTGCAACCAAGGTTTTAGAACAATTACGAGCAGTACCCCAAGTAGGAAAAAGCGGGGTTATGGGAGCATCGCCTGCTGCACTGCGTGTGTGGTTAAATCCCGAGAAGATGGCATCTCATTATATTTCTCTGCAAAAAGTAAAGCAGGCTCTTTCAGTTAATAACGTTAGTTTAAATGCAGGAAAATTAGAGCATGGGCTGCATGATATTCCATTGCGCATAGAAGGAAGTCTAATCTCCAATGAAGATCTGAGAGATATTATTATAGGGACAGATAACGGTAAGCCAGTTCTGTTAGACGATATTGCGCGAATTGAAGTAGGTCCTGAAAATTATGACATTCTTTCTTACTTTGCTTTTGGCCCAGGCACATTAACCGAAACACCAGGCTTACTAATACCAGCAGTAACACTCGCCATCGCACGTCAAAAGGGAAGTAACGGTGTAGATGTTGCTAACGCCGTTCTTGATAGACTCAAGCTTATTACGCAAAGCAATCAGCTTCCTAAAAATATTGCCGTAACCATAACTCGAAATTACGGCGATGACGCGAATGATGCGGTGAATACTCTGGTCGAACACTTAGGGATAGCCATAGCATCTGTAGTTGTTCTTTTGATGTTGTTTTTAGGTTGGCGCGAGGCTTCTGTTGTTATCTTTTCGGTTCCGTTAATTCTATGCATCGTGCTTGGCATTGGCTGGTTAGCAGGACAGACGATTAACCGAATTACACTATTTGCCTTGATATTGTCTTTAGGACTATTAGTGGATGACAGCATTGTAGTGATTGAAAACATCCATCGGCATATGCTTAAGGGCTTGCAGCGTAATTTTGGAAGGCTCGTTGTTTTAGCGGCAAATGAGATTGGAAAACCAACCATTATTGCTACTTTTACCGTAATACTTGCTTTGATTCCCATGGCTTTTGTTTCAGGGATGATGGGCCCCTTCATGGCACCCATCCCATTTAATGCCCCTTTAGCCATGCTCACCTCGCTGCTCATTGCGTATACGGTGGTTCCTTATCTGGCATATCGATGGCTTAAACGAAAAGCGCATCAATTAAATCTTACTAGCGATAAATCACCTCTTGAGCAAACCCACGGTCATTCAGGTCTAATCCAAAAATTTTATACTGTTTTATTTAAAGCGTTAGTACAATCACGCTGGAAAAGACATCTATTTTACGGTGTTATATTTATTTCACTGATTCTCGTGATGCTTCAGCCTTTGTGGCAATTCATTCGACCATCAGGCACAAATGGCCCATTAAGTCCCTTGGGCGTTGAATTAAAAATGCTTCCAGACGACAACGTGAATACGTTGTTGATAGAGGTAGATTCCGGAGCCAATTCAACGATACAAAAGACCTTGCAAATTCTTCATGATGTTTCAAAATCCTTAGCTAAAAACAGGTTTGTAACCAACTACCAGCTCTTTTTAGGTCAAGCAGCCCCTGAAGATTTTGCAGCCATGGTTCGCGGTGATGCGCTGCAAAGCGGCAGCAATTACGGCCAAATTCGAATCAATCTAATTGATAAGCATAAACGCGCCATCGGGTCTCATGAAATCACACAAGCACTTTATGATTCCTTATCAGATATCCGCCACGCCTATCCCTTAGCCCATATCAAACTTTTTGAAAGCCCACCTGGACCACCTGTTCGCTCTCAAATGGAGCTCGGTTTATATGGCCCCGACTATAATCAACTAAGAGAATTGGGTTTATATATCAGTTCCAATATATATCCCAAGGTATATAAGATGATTAACATCGATAATTCAGTCACTGAAAATTTGACTGAATACAGCATTCAAATTGATCGTAATGCGGCGATTATGTCAGGATTACTGCCAAGTGCATTAACGGATGAGCTAGTCGGGTATTTTAGGGGTGTTACAGTCGGTAGTGGTCATCGACCGGGCTCAAGAGAGCCTGAAAATATCATTTTGCGCCTACCCCAGGAGCTGCGTAATGATATTAAGGTACTGGATAAGTTGTATTTACAAAACCAGCAAAATCAACTTGTTCCTTTAGCTAAAGTTGCTGAGTTTAAAAAAGACATCCAACAAAAACCGGTGTTGACTCGCGATCAACATCCTGTAGTTTATGTTATGGGAGATATGTTGTTTTCAAGTCCCGCGTACGGCGTAGCAACAGTCTCACACCTGCTCCAAAATACAAAATCACCCGATGGTACTGATTTAACTGTTGGCAATCTAGGCTTTCATGAAGAGCAACCCCAAGACATCAGCAAAACGCAGCTGTTCTGGTTGGGTGAAATGCGGTTAACCTTAGACGTATTTCGTGATTTGGGTTCAGCATTTATTATTGCAATCGTTTTAATCTATATTTTGCTCACCGGATTTTATCGTTCATTCTTTATTCCACTTATTATCATGGGGGCTATTCCTTTAACTGTTATTGGGGTGTTTCCAGGGCATTGGATAATGCATCAGCCGTTTACTGCGACCTCTATGATTGGCGTGATTGCCTTAGCAGGGATTGTGGTACGCAATTCCTTATTGCTGATTGATTTTATTTTGGAAAACCAACGTGCTGGAGCTTCTATCGAAGCTGCCGTTATGGAATCAGGTGTTGTGCGACTTTTGCCTATCGTATTAACCGCACTGGCAATTATCTTAGGCTCATCAGTAATGCTTTCAGACCCTGTATTTGGTGGTCTTGCTATTTCGCTAATTTTTGGCTCTTTTGCCTCAACGCTTCTGACCTTATTCCTTATTCCACTTCTATATTTAAGTTGGTGGAAGAGGCATAATTCATAAGCAGGTAACCTACACATAACATAAGGGAGATATTTATGACTATTGAACGTATTATTCGAATTGTTGCAGGTGCAATGATTTTGATTTCTTTGACACTTGGTTTGCCTCAAAGTCCTTTGTATTTTAGCCAGTATTTTCTTTGGCTCGCTGTTTTTGTAGGAGCTAATTTATTTCAGAGTGGATTTACCCAGTTTTGTCCTTTGGAAATAATTCTGAAAAAACTTGGTGTAGGTGAGCATTAATCATATTTCAAAAACAAATAGAAAATAAAAATTAGGTGGCGTTTATAATATTGCTCGAACTAATTTTTCTGGACGCATCTAGATCGATGCCTTAGTAGCGGCGCGTATTTTAGGTGAAACTAAAGCGGAACGATTTCTGGCTGCACCATTATAGAAAACTGCAGCCAGAACTATTGATTAGCCATTTACCTTGATTAACTCTATGCCACCCATGTACGGGCGTAATGCATCAGGAATAATAATATTACCGTCTTTGTCCTGGTAATTTTCCATGATAGCAACCAAGGTTCTGCCAACAGCCAAGCCTGAACCATTCAGCGTATGCACCAACTCCATCGCCCCTGTCTCCGGGTGGCGATAACGAGCCTGCATGCGTCTCGCCTGGAACGACTGCATATTACTGCAGGATGAAATTTCACGATACGTGTTTTGACTGGGCAACCACACTTCCAGGTCATACGTTTTCGCAGCACCCGCACTCATGTCTCCCGTACACAATGCCAATACGCGATAGGGCAATTGCAACCGTTGCAAAATAGATTCTGCATGGCCCGTAAGCGCCTCTAGAGCGGTATCTGATTGCTCACTCGGTGTTATCCACACCAGCTCGACTTTTTCAAATTGATGTTGTCGGATCATGCCTCTAGTATCTTTACCGTAAGATCCAGCTTCACTGCGGAAACAGGGCGAATGACACACATAGCGGATAGGGAGGACGTCTGCAGTTAAAATCGTATTGCGAACGGTATTGGTGACCGGTATTTCAGCAGTTGATGTTAAGTAATAATTGGCATCTCCCTGCAATTTGAATAAATCTTCTTCAAATTTCGGTAACTGACCAGTCCCATATAAACTGTCCGCATTGACAATATAGGGCACATAAATTTCCTGGTAACCATGTTGCTCAGTATGCACATCAAGCATAAATTGCGTCAGCGCACGCTGCAGTTTCGCCAATTGTGATTTAAGCACGACAAATCGACTACCAGTAATCTTGGCGGCCAATGCAAAATCCATCAGGCCCAGATTTTCACCCAATTCATCATGTGATTTAACTGTAAAATCAAACGTGGGGGGAGTGCCCCAACGGCGCACTTCCTGATTATCTTTTTCATCACGACCAACAGGAGTCGATGCATGCGGCAGATTTGGCAAGCTTAGGCTAATCGCTTCCAACTGCTGTAATAAGGATTCAAGCTCCGCTTTTTTACCATCCAACTCAGCACCGATGCGATTGACTTCTGCGCGCATGGGCTCAATATCTTCGTTGCGGCTTTTAGCAATACCAATCGCCTTCGAGCGCTGATTACGATCATTTTGTAGAGTCTGGGTAGCAATCTGTAATAGTTTGCGTTGCTCGTCCAGTGCGGTGAATGCTTTCGCATCAAACGTAAACCCGCGCAAGCTGAGCTGCTCAGCGATAAACTGGGGATTATCTCGTAATAAATGGGGATCCAGCATGATTTTCTAAACTCCTAAATAGCGTCTGCCAACCATTGCAGCACATGACCTCGCGGAAATTTATCGCGGAAATGGCTTAAAATCTCGTCTACCCGCGTGGGTTCATCAAAAAACTCAAGCACGACCGGTAAATCAAAGTGCAGATCGAGAAAGCGTGTTTCGCGGGTTTTCCCGCTATCACCGAACCCTTTTACCCCACGATAAATGGTAGCACCTTTTATTTTTTGCGCTTGCAAATAGTCAAACAATTCATTCAATAGCGGTGATTCTTCATTGAGATAAACGCGGGTAACTTTAACTTGCATCATGCAATCCCTCCGATCCAGCGAGCGGATTGAACACCCAGCAAGACCATAACTAATGTACATACATTATTTAACAAAATATTAAGTGCCGCACTCAGCCACTCACCATTGGAATACAGTATTAAAGTTTCCCAGGCAAAACTGGAAAACGTCGTGTAAGCGCCCAGAAACCCGACCACCAAGAACAAGCGCCAGACTTCAGCCTCACCGGTAAAACGGTCCATGATAAAATTCATGAGAAAACCGATGAGGAAAGAGCCAAAACAATTAACAAGCAGTGTACCGACAGGAAAACGTGTTCCCAACAACATTTGGGTAAAATAAACAGTTCCAAAACGTGCGACAGCACCCAGTGATCCGCCAGCTGCTACAGCAAAGATAGCTGTTAACACATTTACCTCACTATGCCTCGAGTTGATTGATTCAGTGCATCAATCATCGGTAACACTTCAGGGCAATCTTCTTGTAATAACTCAAGTTCGGCTACCGCCTGCTGCACGGTCAAGCCTTTTCGAAAAATAATTTTATATGCTCGACGTAAACAATCAATCGCCGTTGATGAAAAACCGCGACGCCGCAAGCCAACCGTATTAATCCCGCAAGCTGAGGTGGTATGTCCCGCAATCATCACGTAAGGCAAAACATCTTTGGTGACATAAGTTGCACGTGCAATAAAAGCATATTTACCGATGTGACAAAATTGATGTATTCCAGCATACGCACCAATATTCGCATAGTCTTCAACGATCACATGCCCGGAAAGGGCTGAGCAATTGACCATGATGATGTGATTACCCACCATGCAATCATGACCAACATGCGTATAGGCCATCAAATAATTGTTACTACCCAATCGCGTTAGACCGCCGCCTTTGACCGTTCCACGACTAATCATAGAATATTCGCGAATGATATTGTTATCGCCTATTTCAAGTCGCGTTGGCTCACCCTGGTAGGTAATATCTTGCGGATCATCACCCACAGATGCAAATTGAAAAATTTTATTATTTTTACCAATGACGGTTGGCCCTTCAATGACCACATGAGGACCTATCCAAGTACCTTCACCAATTTCAACATCAGCACCGATGACTGTGCCAGGTCCGACTGACACGCCTTTAGCCAGTTTCGCTGAGGGATGAATTACTGCATGCTCATTTATCACTTTTTGTTTCCTTCACTGCACTCATTAAATCGGCAGAACAAGCCAGCTTTTCACCAACAAAAGCTTCAGCATGTAAACGCCAAAAATCTCGTTTTTGTCCAATCAGTTTCACTTCAAGACGTAACTGATCGCCTGGCGTTACTATTTGTTTAAATTTAACATTATCGATACCGGCAAAGAAGAATAAAAACTCATAACCTTCGCGTGGTGTACGGGACAAATTAGATAAAATAGCACTCGCTTGCGCTAATGCTTCTACCATCAATACCCCAGGCATAATAGGGTTTCCAGGAAAATGTCCGGTAAAAAAAGGTTCATTAATGGTTACATTTTTGATGGCTGTCAAAAAATCAAATTCTTTATAATCGAGAACCTTGTCAACCAATATAAAAGGATAACGGTGGGGTAACAAATTAAGAATTGCATTAATATCCACAGATCCACTCATAAGTCATTTCTCACTTAATTATTTATCTACTATAAAATTTCGCCATGTAACTATTAAAAGATCAATTACATAATTGCATTGGCAGAAGAATGGGGAAAGCATATCAGATTAAGTCACTTGGATTAAAACAGATTATTGACACAAGACAACAACTAAACGTTGCGTTGAAAGCCTGACCAATGCGGCAGGCTTTCAGGTATATATTCAACCAATCAGGATTAGTTGAATAAACACAGATTACTTGATTTCTTGCATTACTTTGGCAGTTACATCCAAATTATCGACGCTAAATGGTGCAGCATCTTTTTGCAATACCACATCATACTTGTCAGTTTGAGCTACTTTTGCAATTGCTGCACGAATTTTATTATAAAATTCTTCCATAGCTTCGTTGTGTGCTGTACTCAACTCTTGTTGGTACTGCTGCCCTTCTCTTTCAAACTGTTGCTGTGTGGTAACAATTTTCTTTTCCAGGTCTTTACGCTGATTCGCATTCAATACTGCGGTATCTCTTTTAAACTGTTCCATATCTTTTTTCAGACCATCTTCCATCGTCACTAATTTATCACGACGTGGTTTAAATTCCTTTTCAAGTTTTTCTTGAATTAATTTCATTTGTGATGATGTTTGCATGATTTTTTGTAAATCAACCACACCAATTTTGGTCCCATCTGCAAATGCACTGACACTGCCCATTGCCAAGATTAACGCGGCAAACACGCCAACTGCTCGTTTCATGATTTAACTCCCGATTGAAAGACTTTTAAACAAACTAACTGACATTCTACAGATCCAAGCAATATAGTCTTGAATGGCTGTAAATGCTAGCACAATTCGTGGCGGGTTGCGATAATTTAGCCTGGTAATATTAGCTCGCCTTATCGCATCCCACACACACAACCTAACCCCCATTAAAAACTAGACGACAGCGTAAACTGGAATATCTGATCAACATCACCAGGCTGTTTATTCAGGGGTTTTGCGACACTGAATGCCAATGGCCCAAATGGCGAACGCCATTCTACCGATAAACCACCCGCATAACGCATCGGGCCTGAAGCAGTACCTGCTAAAGCAAACGGTGTTCCACGGGAAAATACGTTACCAGCATCCACAAAAACCATCGTACGCACGGTTTCACGACTTAAGGGATAAGGCAAAATAAGGCCCGCACTACCGTTCACAAGCAAGTTAGCACCAAGCGAATTACCTTGGTTGTCTTGCGGTCCCAACGAGTAGCTATCATAACCACGGACCTGCCCCGGCTGGGCGATACCACCGGCAAAATAGTTTTCATAAAACGGCAGTCCCTGATTTTTAAATGTATTACCATAAGCGACATTACCTAACACGGTAAACAAAAAGCCGCGCACTAAAGGATAATACATGCGTGCCTGATAGGATGTTTTGTAATATTGGAAAGATTGAGAGCTAGCAGGTAGTGCTACCAATGCCGATGCTTGTTGGTTAAAGCCTTGATGTGGATAAGGCATCTGGTCATAGGAGTTACGATTCCACCCGGCACTCAAGCGAATTTGATTGAAATCGTTGCCATACATATTCACGAAATTTTGTGTTTGCAGTACCGCGCCCACTTGCTTGATATTCAATCCCTGATAACCATAACCGTACTGTAAGCTACTGTTTTCGCTTAGAATCATATTATAGTTAACATCTGCGCCATAGCGATCAGAGTTATAAGACACCACATCCAAATGCTTAGGATCAACTTTTTGGAAATAAACGCTGACACCCCGGCCTATTCCCGTTTTAGTATAAAATGGATTGTAATAATTGAAGGAATAGTCTTGTCCCCAATTGCTTGCATTAAACGCAACGCCTGCGGTACGGCCGGTTCCCATGAAATTGTATTGGTTAAACGCTGCATTAAACTGTGGTCCGGTCGTACCATAACCGATGGATGCGCTCGCTTCCGCTGATGGCGCCTCTTCCACTTCCACGTCCAAATCCACCTGGTTGTTTGCGCCCTGTACTGGCGTGGTTTTAATGTTAATGTTTTTCAAGTAATTCAATAAACGCAATTGCCTTTCAGATTCTTTAATATTATGCAACGACAACAACGAGCCCTCATCCTGACGAATAATGTTGCGCATCACATAATCAGCTGTTTTGGTATTGCCATGAAAATTAATGCGGCGCACGTAAACGTGCCGGCCTGGATCGACGGCAAACGTAACGAAGACTGTTTTGTCCTCTTCATTAATGCGAGGCTCCGCGTTGATTGCCGGAAACCCAAACCCTACATCGCCTAAGGCCAAACCAATGGCAGAAATGCTTTCAGTTACTTTTTTACGAGAAAAAACATCACCCTGCTTCACCTGAACCAAGGCATCAATTTTTTCCTTCGGTAAAATAGTTTTACCGACGATGCCATAACCTGCAAAACGGTACTGCGGCCCTTCTTCTATATGGATGTTAATAAATACATCTTTTTTGTCAGGTGATAACAAAACCTGTGATGACACAATACTAAATTTCAAATAACCACGATCAAGGTAAAATGAGCGTATTGCTTCTAATGATGCATCCATACCTGCTTTGGAGTATTGATCTTTTTTACTGAAATAGGTAAAAATATTGCTCGTTGATAAAGCCATCTCCGGCAGTAACTCATTCTCGTTAAAATCATGATTGCCGATAATCTTGATTTCCCTAATGCGTGATACACGCCCTTCTGAAACCGTTACACTGATGCCAACACGATTTTCAGTCAGGGTAGTAACTTTGGATTCGATGCGAGCGTTGTATTTACCGCGGGCGTTATATACTTGTTTTAGCTCTTTCTCAAGACGCTCAAGTGAGGCACGCTGAAATACTCGACCTTTTAGCAAGCCTAAATCTTTGAGTATTTCTTTCATCTTATCACTGGGTACTTCGGAGTTGCCAACCACAGAAACAGAGCCGATAGTCGCCCGCTCAACAACGCGCACGATCAACGTATTGCCTTGCCGTTCAAGAATAACCGATTGAAAGAACCCAGTATCATAGAGTGCGCGGATGATTTGTGGTGTAGAGGAAGGTCCAACTTCCTCACCGACCTGCACGGGCAGGTAATTTAGTACAGTACCAGTGCTCACCCTTTGCAAACCAGTCACTTTTATATCGCGAACAACAAACCCACTCGCCGCATTTGTCTGTGCAGACCACGCTAACGCAGTAGAACAAACACCTATCAAAACTTTTTTTCTGAATTTATTCATTATTATTTTTACATCCAGGACAGCGGGAATTCGCGCACAGTATAAACACCTATGTTTTATAAACCCAGTCAAGCTACAAATTGAACCTTTTTATAGGAAGTCATATCAGCTGTCAACTAACACTGCATTCGTTAATTATCAGGACCTCTTTAACAGCTATGTAAGTTATAAAAAATTCAGCCATGCTTGCGCATGCAAGGATGGCCCATCTTCTTAATACGAAACCTATTGACTCAACCTACCCTGCCAGCCTTGATAAATCATTAGTAAAACCAACTACCATCAACGCTAACAACAACACCAAACCAACATAAATTCCAGCGGACTTCGCCCCATCTGAAAGTGGGCGGCGCCTTACAATTTCAATAAAACAGTACAACAATTGCCCACCATCCAGCATGGGGATTGGCAACAAATTCAACACTCCCAGGCTAATACTTACCAGTGCTAAAAAAGACAAATAATAAGATATCCCACCGTTTGCTGATTCGCCGGCACCTTGGGCAATGCCAACCGGTCCACTGATGCTTTTCAATGATAATTTACCCGTAACCAATCGCCCAAACAGCGTAAAGGTTGCACTGGATAATTCCACAGTCTGTGTAAAGGCAGTACTAATGGCTTCTATGGGACCTTCGCGATGCAGGCGTAGCCAATCTGGAGGCCAATCCACTCGCTGAGAACGCAAACCGAGAAATCCTTCCTCCCGCCCGTCGTTCGTTGCACGACCCACGCGCACAACAACCGTTTTAACCTGCCCCTTTCTTTTTATTGCAAGCGAGATAGATTTGTCAGGATGTTGTCTAACGAACTCAACCAGCTCCAGCCAATCCACCACCGGTTTGCCTTCCACCGCAACAATGCGATCAGCAATCAGTAACCCAGCTGCTTGTGCCGGTGATTTAGCAACGACTTCACCTACAACTGGCGGGATTGATGGCACAAAAGGCGTAATACCAAAGCTTGCCAACATGTCAGGCTTTTTTGCATCCAACTTCCAAGCAATCAAAGGCAGTATTATCTTACTTTGTTGACCATCGCGTAATGATTTAACCGTAAGCGTTATGGGCTCATCCGTTCCCAACATAGGCATTAGCGCATATTGAAAATCACGCCAACTGGCAATCTGTTTGCCATTGAGTGTCATAATTTCCTGGTTTGGTTTTAAACCTGCATGAGCGGCAATACTGCCGGGTTTAACTGCGTCAATCATCGGTGCAAGCGATTTAATCCCGATCACCAACATTAACCACAATGCCGCGAATGCAAAAATAAAATTGAACAAGGGACCTGCAACAATAATAGCAATCCGCGCCCAAACTGATTTATTGTTAAATGCCAAATGACGCTCATTTACTGCTACCTCGCCTTCCGCTTCATCCAGCATCTTGACGTATCCGCCTAACGGAAATAAAGACCAGGCATATTCGGTTCCACGCTTATCATACCAACTCGCCAACACCCGGCCAAAACCAAACGAAAAACGCAGTACTTTCACACCACAGCAACGGGCAACAATAAAATGACCGAATTCATGTACCGTAATCAGGAGTAACAATGCCAGGGTAAAGTAAAGCAAGGTGTGTATCATAGTTAATATCCAGCGGGCATAAAACGCATCCCAATGTAAAATATAGGTAGTGCTGCGATCATGCTATCCAATCGATCAAGCACGCCGCCATGACCCGGGAAAATATGGCCAGTGTCTTTTAGCTGACTACGCCGTTTAAGCATGCTGATAAATAAATCGCCCAGCATTGAAATCAAGATAGTGGCCGTTGCAGTAACGAACCAGATGATCACGTTAGCTGGTTGAAAATAAAGATAGGCGAAAAAAGCCACCAAGAGCGCGGTTAGAAGCCCGCCTAACGCCCCCTCCACCGTTTTTCCAGGACTCACCTGCGGAATTAATTTATGACGTCCACACCATTTCCCAGTCAAATAAGCACCAATATCCGCCGCCCAAACCAGTGAAAGCAGGTAGACCACTAAATCTTTCCCTTGCGGATATAGATAGACAGCCACCATAACACTGCCTAACAACGGCAGCAATAACAAACAAGCGCCACCCACGATCACAGGATGACCCCAGACCATCTGTGAGGCGGGAAAGGTCAAAACCGCAATAAATATAAAACCCCACAAAACTAAGCCTGCGGCTAGCCAATAATCAAGCCAATAAGCGCAAGCCCATACAGCCAATAGCAGCACTGAAAGAAAAATAATTTTATGGCTCAAACGGACAACCGGTATCAACTGCATCCATTCCCACCCGCCCGCCACGATGATTGATAGCAACACCGCCCCAAGCATCCATGGGTTCGCGTAATAAAGAGCCATTAATACTAATGGCACGAGCACTAGCGTCGTTAACAAACGTTGTCTAAACATGGTTTTTCTCATTAATTTGATCTGAAACTTGACCATAACGGCGCTCACGCGCACTAAAATTGGCCAATGCTTGGTCAAATTCGCTGGCAGTAAAATCCGGCCAATGAACATCCGCAAAGTACAATTCTGTATAGGCTAACTGCCAAAGGAAAAAATTACTAATGCGCTGTTCACCGCTTGTTCTAATTAACAAATCAGGATCAGGTACATCATGCGTACTCAATTCTTGCGAAAAAGCCACTTCATCAATATTCTCCAGTGAAACCTGGCCCGTAGCAAGTTGAACTGCAAGTGCCTTTGCTGCCTGCACAATATCCCATTTCCCACTATAGTTCACAGCGATATTTAGCATCAACTGCTTGTTATCGGCCGTCAGTTTCTCAGCAGCTTGCATCTGAGTGCGCAGATCTGCCGACAATTGACTACGTTCACCGATAAATCGTAAACAAACACCATGTTGATGCAACTCCTGGATTTCACGCTCCAGGGCAAAAATAAAAAGATGCATGAGAAAATCGACTTCCATCTCAGGTCGGGACCAATTCTCGCTGCTGAATGCGAAAAGACTTAGAATTGGAATTTGTTTTTGCACACAGCACTGCACCATAGCCTTCACGGTCTCAATACCAGCGCGATGCCCTTCAACGCGAGGTAAATCACGATTTTCAGCCCAACGCCCGTTGCCATCCATTACAATAGCAACATGTTGGGGTAATTTTTGGTTCAACCTACTTCTTCCATCTACAAAAATGGCCTATAGTCTACCTGCATTATATACTTCTCGCGACCACAATTTGAAAATTTATCCTGTGTGAGCTGCACTGCGTAATTTAAGACCCTAGGAGAAACCATGCTCAAAAGTGCCCCCCTGGTATTGCTGATTCTTGATGGCTGGGGGTATCGTGAAGAATCCCAATACAATGCAATTGCTGCGGCTCACACACCGCAATGGGACAGCTGGTGGCAAAATGAACCCCATACCCTCCTAGAGGCCTCCGGCAATCCTGTCGGTTTACCAGAGGCCCAGATGGGAAATTCTGAAGTGGGACACATGCATATTGGTGCCGGTCGAATTATTCCTCAGGATTACACCCGCATCAATGAAGCAATACGCAGCGGCGCTTATGGGCAAAACAACGTATTCCTTGAAACAATCGCTGATATGAAACACCGTGGCCGAGCGTTGCATATTCTCGGCTTACTTTCTCCTGGAGGCGTCCACAGCCACGAGAATCATTTATTTGCTTTGCTTGCCTTGTGCGCACAACATGAGTTTTCTGATGTTTATTTACATTTATTTCTTGATGGCCGCGATACGCCGCCACAAAGTGCAAACACAAGTCTAGCGCAGCTAGACCTGCAGCTGGCGCGATTCCCTGTGGCGACTATTGCATCAATCAGCGGTCGCTATTATGCCATGGATCGCGACCAACGCTGGCAACGGCTTGAGCCTGTGTATCGCTTGCTTACCGAACTAGAAAGCCCCTACCATTATGAAACGGCCCAGGAAGCGATTGCAGCCTTTTACCAACAAAAAATCAGTGATGAATTTATTCCGCCGACACGCATAGGCCACGGAAAGGCTATCGAAGATGGTGACTCTGTATTATTTTTCAATTTTCGTGCCGATCGCGCCAGACAGTTAACACAAGCATTAGTTAATGAAGATTTTGTGGGGTTTAATCGTCACAAGAAACCTGAGATAGCTCACTTTGTCAGCATGACGCAATATGCAAAAAATCTTGCCACCCAGCCCGCATTTTTACCAATGACGTTACACAATACGCTGGGTGAAGTAATTGCCCAGCATGGCATGAGCCAATTACGAATAGCGGAAACAGAAAAATATGCCCATGTGACTTTTTTCTTCAACGGCGGCTCGGAACAAGTCTACGACCATGAAGATCGTATTTTAATACCATCGTCAAAAGTCGCAACCTATGATCTCCACCCAGAAATGAGTGCACCAGAACTGACAAAAACGATAGTAGACGCAATTAGCAAGCAGGCTTATGATGTAATCATTTGCAATTATGCCAATGCCGACATGGTAGGCCATACTGGCAATTTTGCAGCAACCGTACAAGCCATCGAATGCCTGGATCAAGCCATGCATGATATTTGGCAAGCACTCAATAAAGTGGGGGGAAAATTGCTAATCACCGCTGATCATGGCAATGCCGAAGCGATGTTTGATGAATCAACCCATCAAGCCCATACTGCACACACAAACCAACCCGTCCCCTTTGTATACATCGGTGGCGGCTGGCACTTCAACACCACCCACGGCAGTCTGATTGATATCGCCCCCACCGTGCTCTCATTACTTAGGATTGAGCAGCCATTGGAGATGACAGGCCATGCCTTACTGGTAAACAATCATGACTAAACAATTGCCCCGAAAATTTTTGCTTACCAGCGCGCTGGTGTTGTTAACGACTTTCGCTAACGCGGAAAGCGTTGTCGTCAGCCAAACAAAAACAAAACTCAAAGACTTGGACAATAAGATTAGCAAGCTGCAACAGACATTGGTTAGCGCACACGATAAACAAGGTATTCTTAACCACGAACTTGCCGAAACAGAAAAACAAATGGGCGAAAGTCTACGACAACTAAGAAGCATCCAACAAAATATAGGAACCAAACAACAAAAGATTACGCAGTTGCAACAACAAGTCGCCGTTTTCAGTACAAAATTAAAAATTCAACAAGAACTGCTCGCCAAGCACGTACGCACTCGTTACAAAATGGGTGAATATCAGCCACTAAAATGGCTGCTGAATCAAGATAACCCTTATACCATCAACCGTATGTTGACGTTTTATCAATACCTAATCAAATCTCGTCAACAGATGATAGATACAGTTCATGAGACATCAGACGCCCTTACTGTCAGCAAAAACAAGCTGGACAGTGAAATCATGGGACAACAACAACTGGTACAACAGGTGCATCTGCAACAGCAAAAACTCGAACAGGATAAACTCTATCACAAGACCTTAATCCAGGTGCTTAGCCAGGATATACGCACAACCCAACAAAAGCTGGAAGAATATCAACACAATAAAGCCAATTTATCACGTTTACTGGGCTCGCTGATGCAAAAAAGCGTTATTCGCACACGCTATCCCTTCACTCAAATGCGCCGAAAATTGCCACGTCCCGTGCAAACCGGTAGAAACTCATTTCAAAAAATGAATCAGGGTGTTACTTTTTTTGCAAAAGAAGGCGATCCGGTCACTGCTGTTTCCGCAGGAAAAGTAGTATTTAGTGATTGGTTAAAAGGCTACGGATTACTTTTAATTGTCGATCATGGCCAAGGGTTTATGACCCTTTATGCCCATAACCAGTCTTTATTTAAGCGAAAAGGCGAAGCCGTTCTTCAAGGCGAACAAATCGCCGCAATTGGACATAGCGGTGGACTTAAACAAAACGGTCTATACTTTGAAGTAAGACAGCGTGGAAAAGCAATTCCTCCACTTGAGTGGTTGTCTTAATTGTTCTCTGGCAATCAAATTGCCCCAGACAATAATAATAACAACTATGGGAAAGCACTGGCTGTCAAAGATGCCATAGCTTAAAGGAGAAACGTATGTTCAGAAAGCCGTTGTATTCAAGGGTGTTTGTAGCCTTGGTTGTGGGTATTTTACTAATTCCTGTACAAGTTTTGGCAGCGGAAGAAGATACTAGTCAGCGTATTCCAATGGAAGATGTACAGCGGTTTTCAAACGCCATTGGGCAGATTAAAAAATACTACGTCAAACCCGTCAGTGACGAAGAATTGTTCGACAATGCAATCCGTGGCATGTTAGCCGGTCTTGACCCCCATTCCAGCTATCTCAATGAAGAAGATTTTAAAGAACTGCAAACCTCAACAAATGGTGAATTTGGTGGTCTAGGTATTGAAGTTACAATGGAAGATGGTGTTGTCAAGGTTATCAGTCCAATCGCCGATACCCCCGCCTCTAAAGCAGGAATCAAAGCTGGTGATTACATCATTAAATTGGGTTCAAAATCTGTGCAGGGCATGGAGCTCAAAGATGCAGTCAATATGATGCGCGGCAAAATAGGCAGCACAATTGATATGACCATACTTCGAAAAGGGGAAAATAAACCCTTACAATTCAACTTGTTACGCGAGAAAATATTAATTAAAAGTGTAAAAAGCAAACTACTGGATCACAAATACGGTTATGTACGCCTTTCACAATTTCAGGCATTAACCGCTAAGGATATGGAGCTAGCCGTTGCCCAACTTAAAAAAGAAGCAGGCGGTCAACTTAAAGGCATGATCCTTGATTTGCGCAATAACCCCGGAGGGCTCCTGGATTCAGCCATCCAGGTATCCGATGCGTTTATTGATAATGATAAGAAAGGCCATGAAGAACTAATTGTCTATACTGAAGGACGACTTCCTGGTTCAAAATTTACAGCAAACGCCAATCCTGGGGATATTCTTAACAATGCTCCTATGATTGTACTTATTAATAATGGCTCCGCTTCTGCTTCAGAAATTGTGGCTGGCGCGCTGCAAGATAATAAGCGGGCGATTATTGTTGGAACCAGAAGCTTTGGTAAAGGTTCGGTGCAAACTGTATTGCCTCTGGATAATAAGCGCGGTATCAAATTAACCACCGCTCTTTATTTCACACCATCAGGTGCGTCAATACAGGCTAAGGGTATTACACCTGATATCGTGATAGACGAACTCAGCATGCCGAAATCAGAGAGCAAAGACAGCTACTCCGGATTTAGCGAGGCTGATTTGAGCGGGCATATCCTCAATGCAAATAAAGACACTGGCCCAACCGCCAAAGTTGAAGCACCGAATAATGACGAAGACTTAATGCATCAAGATTATCAGCTCTATGCCGCATTAAATGTCTTGAAAGGCTTGTCTGTTGCACAACGATAATCAGCGTTTTAACGAACCCCAGACTACTCCCTTAACCCCCGTCTTCATGGGTTAAGGGATACTTGGACTCAATCGTTTTGATTGCTCAAAAGGCTCTGTTAGAACCCAATTAATTGCGCATTCATTGACTTCAAAGATTAATTTTGATACAGTGTTTTTTTAAATTAATCCGAGCATATTATGCCCAGTAAAATGTTAGAAACCATATCCAGTCAAATAGAGGATAATGGAACGGATCGTTTTGCCAAATTTTATATGTACGCTAATTTACTGCATGTCATTTCCGTCAGAGAAGCCAATAAAACCATACTTGAAGTCTCGCCCAAAGGGCACGGCATCTTCAATGCGCAAACCATATCGTTAGGAAATTTTGATAATCAATTCACAACGCTGGTCAACGAGTATCAGCAATCATTCGCACCATCTCCTCCTGGAAAACTGGAAGTATTCAAAAAAATCGTATCGGCATATGCACGCAAAGGCCAACTTGCTATGGACGATGATGTGGCGGAACAAGCGTTGGTTACAAGAAATGATATAATCCAAAATTCCCTTAATTATTGAGTGACCGGTACCGTTACCGTTTCGTTTTGACGATTAGCCCGCACGGTTGTGGGTTGGCGCTGAGCGTTAGTGAAGCCCAACAAGGGAGCTTCCCGTGCCGCGAATGTTGGGCTTCGCTAACGCTCAGCGCCAACCTACAGTATGGGCGACGTCAAGTAGATAAAAGTAATTTACAATTATGATGGTGTAGAAAATTATGCGTTTTATAAAACTCTTGCTGCCTACCTTGCTTAGCCTTTTTGTAAGCCCCCTCCACGCCGATATCAATAATCACTTTACCGCGATCAAATCTGATCCCAATGCACTCTATACCTTCTTGAAGGACATGCCAAAAGGCGGAGAATTACATTACCACCTCGCCGGCGGAGCTTATCCAGAGACGATGTTAAGCCTGGCGGCCAAAGATGATTTTTGTGTAGACAAAACAACAGCAACCATCACTAAAAATAAGGATACGTGTAATGGTGCGAACGTAGCCGACGTCGCGGCAAAACCAGCACTGTATGACGAGACAATACGCGCTTGGTCAATGAAGGGTTTTATCCCCGGACGAGAATCAGGCCATGATCATTTTTTTGCTGCTTTCTTCAAATTTATGCCTGTAATCTCTGCCTATCAACCACAATTATTGGCCGAAGTTATGAAACGCGCAGCCAACCAGCATGAGCTTTATATGGAAATTATGATTTTGCCTGATAATGCCCAATCAGCGAGTTTTGCAAAGCTTATCGAGAACACCACAAACACGGCGGACAAACGACAATCTTTACTGACGAATAAAGCGTTTCAAAAAAACACTGCCCTTACCATTAGCGAAAGTAAGCGCACACTAAAACAAGCACATAAACACCTCGGCTGCGATAACGTGCCCAATCAACCAGTTTGTGCTTTATCCGTCAAATTTCAATACTTCATCTTGCGCGAACAGCCACTGAACAACTTTTTTGCACAAGCCTTGAACGGATTTGCCGCCGCTGCCCAGTCGCCCGACATCGTAGCGATCAACATGGTGCAAGCCGAAGATGGACCGATTTCGTTGCGTGATTACCGTGCACAAATGCAAGTAATTAAATTTATGCATGAAACCTATCCCGAGGTGCACATCACCTTGCATGCTGGGGAGTTGTCATCTGCCGCCGTCAACCCCAATCATCTGCGCTATCATATTCATGACGCAATTTTTACCGCCCATGCAGAGCGTATTGGCCATGGGGTAGACATCGCGCACGAAGACGGCTCAGAAGCCTTACTAAATCACATGGCTAAAAACCAAATTGCCGTGGAAATCAACTTAACCAGCAACCGTAAAATTCTTGCTATCGCCGGCAAAGATCACCCACTGCAATCCTATTTATCACACCAAGTACCGGTTGTACTTTCTACTGATGACGAGGGTATATTACGCACTGATTTGACGCATCAATATGTCGATGCCGCAATCAACCATGATCTTGATTATGCAACCATCAAAGGAATTAATCGCAACGCATTAACATACAGTTTCTTACCAGGAAATAGTTTATGGGCAGATGCCGGTAAATATATTCCCGTGCAAGCATGTAAACTGTTGAACAGTAAATCCTGCCAGCTGTTTATCGCCGGTAACGATAAGGCGAAACTGCAATGGCAACTCGAAATCAAGCTAATCGCATTTGAAAAACAGTATCAAGGCCACAAGCAAGAAAATTAAGTGCAAAATTTAGACATTCAATTTAAATTAAAATAAACGCGGTTATTGCAAGAAAAACCATCGTTGCATACAAGTTTTTAATTTGTAATGAGTGGTTAAAATAAATAACTCCCTCACATAAACACCCTTCATCTTTTCGCAATTCTTGCTAAAATCACAACAACGTTTTAACCTAGCCAATTACTCAACGGGTGAAGTACATGATTAGTCAAATTTCGCGCACAAATATGATCAAACAACAACTCCGTACAGGAAATGTTCTTGATGAATCAATTCTTGCTCTCTATGAATCCATTGCCCGTGATGAGTTCGTACCGCTCGAACGCAAAGATTTTGCTTATTCGGACATGCAAATAAAATTACCGCATCATCAGCGCATGATGACACCACTGGAAGAAGCAACGGTGCTACAGGCACTGGCACTAAAAGGCCACGAAGTCGTGCTAGAAGTAGGCACTGGCACAGGATTTTTGACGTCATTATTAAGTCGATTGTGCAAAAAAGTTATCAGTATCGATTATTATGCCGATTTTACCGTCAATGCCCGCGCCAAGTTAGCCGAGCATAAATGCCTCAATGTTGAGTTGCTTACTGGAGATGCCTGCCGTGGGTGGCTTGATTTAGCGCCATACGATGTTATGGTATTCACTGGCGCTATTGAAGGGTTAACCGAGACTCATCGTCTGCAACTGGTACCAGGAGGTAAAATATTTACTGTCATGGGAAGCGAGCCTGCTATGCAAGGACAGTTACATTCGCTCAAAGACGATGGTTCATGGGAAGAAAAAATTCTTTTTGAAACCAATATTCCACCATTAATCGATAAGTTGAAACCCCAAGACTTTGTTTTCTAGGACACGTTCACATGAAAAAAGCGACACTGTGTTTGATGCTTGCTATAAGCAGCACCTCGAGTCTGCAAGCCGCCGATCTAATGGATATTTATCATCAAGCACTGGAGAATGATACAACATTCAAAGCCGCTTACAGCACGTTTATGGCGAATGCTGAGTCCATACCTCAGGCCATCTCTGCTCTTTTACCGCAAGTTAACGCACTCAGTGCGGTAAGCCGGAACAAATTGCGTGTGAAAGTGGGTGGTGCTGCAGGAGAGCAAGTATACAATTCCAACCAATGGCAACTGAAAGCCTCTCAAGCTATTTTTAACTATCAATCATGGGCACAGATACAACAAGCGAAAGCATCGGTCAAATCAGCGCATGCTACATTTAATGACGCCGCGCAAAATTTGATATTGCGCACCTCAAAAGCGTATTTTGACGTCTTGTTTTCCCGCGACACCCTGAATTTCGCCGAAGCAAAATTAAGAGCCAATAAACGTCAGCTGGACCAGGCGCAACAACGTTTTGAAGTCGGTGTCGACACAATAACCTCTGTTTATGAAGCCAAAGCAGCTTACGATCAATCAATCGCCGAAGTGATCTCGGCGAAAAATAACCAAATCAATCAAAATGAGAACTTGCGCAAACTAACCAATCATGTTTATGAACAGCTATCACCCTTGCGAGACAGCCGTATTCCACTTATTAAACCTGAACCCGACGATTCCAACGAGTGGACAGCCACCGGTATCAAACAAAACTACAAACTCTTTGCTGCAAAATATAGCTTGCAGGCAGCGCGTGAAAACATCAAAGTGCAAGCTGCGGGGGGTTGGCCGACCCTCGCTATTCAGGGAACGAGTGGACAAGTGCATAATAGTGGCGGCACCAGCAATTTCTTTGTGCCTGGAAGTCAGATGCAATCGAATATTGCGCTGGCGATGAATTTTCCGGTCTTCCAGGGTGGGCTGGTTGCCTCGCAAACCCGGCAAGCACAATTTAATTTCCAAACATCCAGTGAACAATTAGAGCAAACCTATCGTGATGTCGTCGTGAATAGCCGTATTGCCTTTAACACCATTGTTGATGGTATCAGTAAAGTAAAAGCAGACCGTCAAACCGTAACTTCACAACAAAATTCACTCGAAAGTACCGAAGCGCAATTTCAGGTTGGTACGCGTACGATGGTCGATGTGGTCAACGCGCAACAGCGCCTGTTTGAAGCACAAGAACAGCTAGCCTCAGACCAGTATGGTTTAATCAATGCCTCATTGCAGCTAAAATACCTAGCAGGATCGCTGAATGCCAATGATATTGAAGAAGTGAATTCCTGGCTGGCGACAACACGTATTAGTGGGTTTCCTCCACAAGAAAGAGTCCATGGCAAGAAATAAATCTACTTACTCATCAATTGATCAGGTATAATTCAGCCGCGCTCAAAGCCAAGCGCCACTGAATTATTCCTTTACTTATAGGACTTACGCAAAAAGCCAAGGTTGAAGCAAAATTTATTTTTAATGTGGCTGTCTAGATGACTAAGTAACCGCATTAAAAGCAAAGTGTAACGAAGATATCGGCTTTTTGCGTAAACCCTAACTTATTATCAGGTTGTATTTATGACGTCGTCACCCTCATTGACTGAAAAAAAATTATTGCATTACACCGGCAAAGCCATCGCGGACTATAATATGATTCAACGCGGTGATCGCGTGATGGTCTGTTTATCAGGTGGCAAAGATTCATTCACCTTATTAACATTGCTGAACCTTTTGCGCCGACGTTCAAACAACAAATTTGATGTGTTTGCATTTACTCTGGACCAGGCACAACCTGGTTGGGACGATAGTAAGTTGCGTAACTGGCTCGAGGAACGGGGAATTAAGCATGAAATTCTCACGCGCGACACCTACAGCATTGTTAAAGAAAAAATACCCGAAGGAAAAACTTACTGCTCATTATGTTCAAGATTACGTCGTGGCATTATCTACCGTTATGCCGAAGAGAATGGATTTAACAAAATAGCACTGGGCCACCATCGCGATGATTTAATCCGTACATTGATGATGTCCATTTGTTACAACGGTGATATTCGTTCTATGCCGCCCAAATTGCTCAGTGATAACAAAAAGCATATTGTTATTCGTCCACTATGTTATGTGCAAGAACGAGACATAATCAAGTATGCCCAGGAACAAGACTACCCCATTATTCCTTGTACCTTGTGTGGCTCCCAGGAAAACCTCGCACGCAAGCGTATCGGACGCCTGATTGATCAACTGGCAGAAGAAAACCCGAAAGTACCCAGCAATATGCTGCATGCTTTGCAAAGCGTTAGACCAAGCCAACTCATGGATCAAGATTTATGGCAGTTCAAGCATCTGGAAAAAGAGCTCGTGAATGGGTCGGCGTCGGGAGATGAAGCCGTTATATTGACCGATGATTTATCGTACGAGCAAGAGTCTGAACTATCCGAGCATGGTTAACAAACTAACACTCTTGATATACCATAACTCAACATTACGCTAGCGGAGTATGAAAAAAATGGCCAAAGCTCTGAACACCAATTTTCGTAAGCTGCGCGTTTATAGAAAGCGCCATTTCAAGTTCGATTTTATAGCTGCTATTGTGGTTTTTTTAGTCGCGATTCCGTTATGTCTTGGCATCGCTCTCGCCTCTGGTGCGCCTATCTTCTCAGGGATTCTAAGTGGCATCATTGGCGGAATTGTTGTCGGCAGTTTAAGTGGCTCGCATGTTAGTGTGAGTGGCCCGGCAGCGGGGCTAGTTGCTGTGGTTGTCGCCGCCATTGCTCACCTTGGCGATTTCAACACGTTCTTGCTGGCATTGGCCCTTGCAGGCATATTGCAAGTAATTATAGGCACGTTACGAGCTGGCTTTATCGCCGATTATATACCGTCTAACGTTATTCAGGGCTTGCTTTGCGCAATCGGGATTTTGTTGATTGTCAAACAATTACCGTTGGCGTTTACACTGTCTGCCAATCTCGCAGAGCTGAAAATGCACTTGCTGGATACCACGGAAGGCCTGAGCCTGAAACCCTTGTTTGACTTGTCATTTCACATCAATAGCGGAGCGCTGATCCTTTCACTCACCTCTATCGCTATCCTGATATTTTTTAATAAAACCAAAAATTCATGGTTAAAAGTTATCCCGGGGCCCATCGTCGTTGTTATTGTTGGCATCGTTTTCAATGAAATATTTGTATATACCGACTCATACCTTGCCCAACACAGCCCACAACTGGTTAATATTCCCAGGCACGAAGGCATCGCTGACTTCATCGCGCAAATGCATAGCCCAACATGGGCCGCATGGACTAATCCCGCCGTGTATTTATATGCACTCATATTAGCAGTAGTCACTTCACTGGAAAGCTTGCTTAATATAAAAGCCGGTGAAAAACTCGATAAAAAACGTCGCTACTGCTCTAAAGATCAAGAGCTAATAGCACAGGGTTTCGGCAACATGGTTGCAGGGCTTATCGGCGGTATCCCCATTACTTCGGTTATTGTTCGTACCTCCGTAAATATCCAGGCCGGAGCCAGAACTAAATTCTCCGCCATTTTACATGGTGTATTTATTTTGGTTACCGTCGCCTTTCTTCCGCAAGCATTAAACAAAATTCCATTATGTTCGCTCGCTGCAATCCTGATTTACACCGGCTTCAAATTAACCCATCCAGCTATTTTTTCAACAATATATCGTCAGGGATGGGAACGTTTCATCCCTTTCATCGCCACACTCGTCAGCATTGTCGTACTCAATATCCTATCAGGTATAATCATTGGCCTGGTGGTCAGTATATTCTTTATTTTAAAATCAAATAGTGGTGCGCGTCTTGATATTATCAAAGAGATCTATCCCACTGGCGTCACCAATCGTCTAGTCTTACCGCAACAAACCACCTTTTTGAATAAAGCCTCCCTCATCGCAGAACTAGACTCTATTCCTAAACACTCACAATTGATTATCGATGCGCGTTATTCTGACTACATCGACAAAGAAATTATAGAGCTTATTAAAGAATTTAAGACTGAACAAGCACCGCATAAACAAATTTCACTAAACCTTATTGGCTTTAAAGATCGTTATAAAATTCACAATTACATCGATTTCATTAATGTAACAACCTTTGATGTGCAGTCCACATTAGAACCTCAACAAGTATTGAGTATTTTAAAAGAAGGCAACCAGCGCTTTCTAAGAGATACCTGCATTCACCGCAGCTTTAAAAGTGACATCAAACATACTGCAACAACGCAACACCCGATGGCGGTGGTCTTGGGTTGTATTGACTCAAGAGTGCCGGTAGAAACTATTTTCGACATGAGTTTTGGCGATCTTTTCTGTGTGCGCATTGCGGGCAATGTTGTGAATGATGACGTATTAGCCAGTATTGAATACGCATGTGCCGTGATGGGCGCTAAATTGCTCGTTGTGTTAGGGCACACTCACTGTGGTGCTATTCAAGCCGCTTGTGATGGTGTTGAAAAAGGACATATAACCCAACTTCTGGCTAAAATAAAACCATCAATTGCTGCTGAAACCCAAACAACGGCTAACCGTACCAGTGAAAACAATAAATTCGTGCACAATGTCATTGAGTTAAACATCGCCAATACTATGCAACATATCTTTACGGAAAGTGCTATTTTACGCCGCTTAACGGTGGAAGACAGCATGGGGATGGTCGGTGCCGTTTATGATGTGCACACCGGTAAAGTAGGCTTTAAGGATTTTTCCCAGACCGTTAAACATTTCGATCAAGGTGAAGAAGGCAATCTATTAGCCAGCAAGTTACATAAATTAATGAACGAAGCTAATACTGAACTGCCTGTTAGCAGTTGAGATAGTATAAACGTTGGGCTGCATAAAAACGCAACCCAACCTACGCAACTTGGCCTACCCCCTCCTCTATTCGGGGCTAAGTCCATGTTGCCTTGGTTGATCATCATGCCTTATGCTAGATTTTTGTGCGTCCTTCTGGGCTGATTCTTTCTTTGAATTTTTATTTCTAAATAAGCCCATTGCAGCTACTCCAGTAATACAAGAGCCAGCAGCAACTGCCGCATATTTCACCGGCAGAGGCGCTTCTTTAATAGCTGTTAAGGTAGACGATTTTAATGAGGGGGGAAGCATAGACAGGCTTTTATGCGTTAAGTAAACACCACCACCAACAACTGATCCCCAAAATGCACCTGCTATAGCACCAGGAACCCCATAAATTACTGCTCCTAAAGTGCCAGCCACGCTGCTTTTAGGTATGTCTAAATAAGCTAAATTTTTTTTGTCTCTTACCGCCAAATAGCCCTCACGAAATCCAATGGCACCAAATCCGACTGCTGAAATAGTAGTTCCACCAGTGATACATTTTTTGGCTAATTGAGAGGCATTATTATATTTAATAAAAGTGGCGAACTCATGTGAAAATTTAGCTGCTTGCTGTGTTATTTTTTGCCTAGCTGATAACATTTATTATTCCTTATTCATATTAATAAATTAAAAATTTAGTTATTTTTATAGTAAATGACCGTGTTGTCGTGAGCTCCACAACATCAACTCAAATATGCACTGGCTTAACATTACCCATATCACTATAAATCTGGATTATACTTATACGTGACGATTTTTAAAGAAGCCAATTAAAGCGACAATTACCCTGACAGTTGTGTAGCGACACTCCAGTTGCCTCATAAGTAAATGTTACCCAAGGGTCTTTTCGTTGCCTCATAACTCATGTTACCGAACTGAGACTTGATTAACATAAATATCCTCTATAAATATCCTAGCGGGGTGAAGGGGCCGGTAATGAGGCCCCTTCGTTTATATCCTCACGGTCATCGCCGTCCCCGGCTGCACCGTATGTTTAAATATAGCGCATTTTTGAATCGGTTTTGATATTTACCAATGAAAAAATTCGTTTTAATTTTTTTTGGATCGTTTTCTGTAGCATAAACGGGTTCAGTTGATTGTAAGCTTCTGTTAGTTCTTTTTTCTTGTCCTCACTGATATGTTCTGACTTAATTAAGCGTTGATAAGGTGTTTCTGGCTTGCTATGTTTCCTTATAATTTTGGCTTGAACCCTCTGTTTTTCAATAAGTTTAAAGTTGGGAAGAAAAAAATTATTCATTTGGGACACTTCATTTTTATAAAGGTCATTCATCAACTCAACAAGGGCTTCATTATCAAGGCGAGAATAACCCATTAATTGCCTTACATGAGTCCAATTTTTTTGCTCAACATGGGCATTATCATCACTATGATAAGGCCTAGAACGAGTAAAATGGATCCTATGAGCACCTGCCTCGTTCGAAAAATAATGCATTAAATGCCAATTGAGAAATTCAGAGCCATTATCACAATCAAATCCCAAAATAAGAAAAGGTAAGTTCTCTTCAATATCTTTTATCTGCGATACCACGCCAGTAGCCCCTTTGTTCCAAACGGCTCTAAGCTCAGTCCATCCGCAGTTTATATCGGTCATCGTTAGACTCCATACAAAGCTGCCATTCAGGGATGACCCACAGTGAGCCACCGTATCCGCTTCTAGATAGCCAGGCCTGTCTTCATCCCACTGATTTGTTTTTACTGGAATATGTTTTTTTAATATACTGCCAGGCTTTGTGCCACCGTATGAACGTTTATATTTCACGCGCAATGGGATGAGCAATCGGTCGATGGTTGCAGCGCTCATCGATAATAAACCCTCATATACCCCGGGATCTAATGCACCATAAGCCTCACCATAATAAGGCAACCAAAGCGGCAAGGCCATTTTCAATCGTTTTCCACAAAGTTGGTCGCTTAATAGCCAAATCCGCTTTAATGGCTCCAGATAAAGATTTTCTGGATATATGCTAGGCCTACCTGTCTTTATTTTACGTTTCTGCTTCTTTGGGACAGCATTCAGCAATCGAATAGCATGCTTCTTGTGATAGCCACTCGATTCACATAATTCTTGCAGGATGATGCCTTTATCACGCTTTCCTGCAGCATGGTAACGTTTAGACAAATTTTTTAAGTAAAGCTCCATCGATAACTTCCCCATAAAAAATGTCCCTTATTATTATTTTTCTTCGGTAACATAAGTTATGAGGCAACGAATCTAAAATTTCCTGTTTTCGGTAACATTTCTTTTGAGGCAACTCGCACTCAGTATAACGATCTCGCAAAATAACCTGAATTAGCTATATAATACGATGCTTAAAAATTTGACTTAATCAGGAGCTGGAATGCGCGCGTCACAATGGTTATTAGCAACGTTAAAAGAAACACCTAATGACGCAGAGATTGTCTCTCATCAATTGATGTTAAGAGCTGGCCTTATCCGTAAATTAGGGTCTGGGCTATACACCTGGCTGCCACTTGGTTTAAAAGTACTGCGAAAAGTTGAGCATATCGTGCGGGAAGAGATGAATCGTACTCTCGCCATGGAATTGCTCATGCCTGCTGTGCAACCGGCCGAGCTATGGCAAGAAACCGGACGCTGGGAGACCTTTGGCGGCCAACTTCTGACTATGCGTGACAGTAATGGTCGCGATTATTGTTTCGGCCCCACCCATGAAGAAGTAATTACCGATCTCATGCGTCATGAATTGCAGTCTTACAAGCAATTACCAGCTAATTTCTATCAGATCCAAACCAAGTTCCGTGATGAAATCAGGCCTCGATTTGGTGTCATGCGTGCCCGCGAATTCATTATGAAAGACGCATACTCATTTCATTTAAGCCAAGAAAGCTTACAACAAACCTATGATGATATGTACAATGCTTATTGCCGGATATTTGACCGCATGGGTCTCAAATACCGCGCGGTAGAAGCCGATACTGGTGCAATTGGCGGCTCTGCATCGCATGAGTTTCAAGTACTGGCTGACTCAGGTGAAGATTTAATATTTTATAGCGACGGCAGCGACTACGCTGCAAATATTGAACAGGCAACCAGCCTTATTGCTGAAAAAGCAACGAGCCTGCCGCAAGAAACGATGCAATTGGTCGACACACCAAACCAAAAAACAATCACCGAAGTGGCTGATTACCTAAAAATTAACACACAGGAGACGGTTAAAACACTGATCGTCGAGGGAGAGCAGCACGCATTAGTAGCACTGGTGTTACGAGGCGATGATGACCTAAATGAAGTCAAAGTAATCAAACATCCGCTGGTTAAATCGCCACTGCGCTTCGCTGATGAAGCCGTGATCCTGAAGAGCCTGGGAGCGCCTGTTGGCTCGATTGGCCCCGTGGGTCTAGATATCCCTGTAATTGCCGATCATCAAGCCTTGGCGATGACAACGTTCGTCTGTGGCGCAAATAAAGCTGACAAACACTATATAAATGCCGCTTGGAACCGTGATACACAGTATCAAGACGCATTCGATTTGCGAAATGTGAAAGAAGGCGATGTCAGTCCCGACGGCAAAGGCACGCTGCGATCATGTCGCGGCATCGAAGTAGGACACGTTTTCCAATTAGGCGACAAGTATGCACAGGCGATGAATGCCGCGGTGATTAATGAAGAAGGTCAGCTGCAAACCATGATCATGGGCTGTTATGGCTTAGGCATCTCGCGCGTGGTCGCCGCCGCAATTGAGCAACACCATGACGCCAATGGTATTGTCTGGCCGCAAAATATCGCACCGTTTCAACTGGTTATTATCCCCATCAATGGACACCGCTCTGAAGTAGTTAAAAACACAGCGGAGGAACTTTATCAACAACTGCTCGCACAAGGATTCGATGTGCTCCTTGATGATCGCACTGAACGCCCTGGTGTCTTGTTTGCAGACAACGATTTGATTGGCATACCGCATCGGTTAGTGGTAAGTGAACGTAATCTTGCAGAGGGATTGATTGAATATAAAGCCCGCAATCAGGAAGAAAGCTCACGCTTACCCATCGCTGATGTTTCCGAGTTCATAGTAGCCCGTATTAGTGCAGCATAATACGGGATCGTGCGTAATGATATAACCGCGGGATCTACTCTCTTGATATAAAGTTTAAGATAAATAGCCAATAATTTGACAGGTTGTTGTAGGTTGGTGCTGAGCGGTAGCGAAGCCCAACAAGGGAGCTTCCCGTGCCACGATTGTTGGGCTTTGCTACCGCTCAGCGCCAACCTACGGTACGAATAAGTAATGATCATTTTGTACAGGATCGCATGTCAAAACGGATAGATGACAGCTCGTAACTCCCCAAATACGTCATCCTGCGCGCATCTTTTTTCGCGAAGTATCTCCTGGCAATGGCAGCGTCTCTAACAGATAGATTGTATAAATTTTTCCATTCAGGATTAGATGCCCTCTTATTTTTTTAATGAGCTTATCTGCGCATGAATCTCTTTATATTGGTCCAGCTGAATCGACTCACGGAAAAAACCTATGTAGCGATCCCAAGCATAAAGACCTTCCATTTTAGCTTTGTGCAAACAGTTATCAAACTGTTTTTCTAACGTTTCAAGCTGAGAGGATCCATCAGGTCGACAATTGCCGGAGAATAATCTTTCATAGTTGGTTTTTATCGAGCCGTCAACTTCTCTCACTAATATTAACAACTTTTTATATCTCCTCGGGCAGCTGCTATCCGCTGCTCTAGATCGGACTTCTGTGTCGATAACTGAAGATTCAATGCAAATTGTCTGGATTTCATTAATTCACTGACTTTGGCTTTGTTAGGAAAAAATATCGTTAAATACGAGTTTTAAAGAAGAAAATAAAAAGCACAATCGATTATATATTTATCACAATTGTTGAAGTTTTAATTAAAAGTGGATTGTAATGCTCGACAATTTATCTATCAATAAATAAGTTAGACAAATAAAAACCAAGTGGCAATCATAAATGCCATGTTTCACAAGTTCGATTTTTAATCAATGTCTTGATGAACGTTGATCTTTCAAGAAGAATGCGGCAATCATCACCATCAACAATGATAACGGCAGAATAGACAAGGCCAACTGATAGTCAACCACTGTATAAATATGCTCGCCGCCCACTAAAGAACTATCGCCAAATGTATCCAATAGTTTACCCACTAGTGGTTGAAACACCACCCCACCCAAGGTAACAATCATATTGGTTACAGCAAATACTGTGCCCGACAAGAGTGCACCGCTATTCTCTTTGGCCATCACAAAAACAATAATTTCCGTAGCGCTAAAAACACCATACAAGAACAACAACACATTCAAGGAGGTATATGACAACCCAGGGCAATATAAAACCAGGCTAATGCAGATTAATGCCATAACGGCACCAATGACCAACGGTAAAACACGACGACCGGTGTAATCAGAAAAATAACCCGCAATTGGTGCCCCAACTGCCCAACCTAGGAACATCGCTGAAATTGTTCTCGCGGCCTCAAGCTTGGTTAAGTGGTGCGCCTGCTCAAGATAAGTCTTGCCCCACAACTCGCCAAACACTGACAGCGAGGTATAAAGGCATGCACCGACAAAACCAATCAACCAGACATGGTGTGACTTTAATACACACAAGACATTGTGAAAAAATTCAGGCAAGGGCTGGCTTTTGACTTGTATGCCCCCAGGACCATCGCGTACGACAATAAATATTAAAACAGACAGTACGGCGCCAAACACCACCATCATCGTTAACACATACTGCAAACCCATCGTTACGGCCATCTCGGTAATTTTGACTTCGCCGTATACCAAACCCAGCATACCGAGCGTAGTAATTAGTCCCGCCACCAATGAAAAATACCGCCGCGGCAACCAGTGCATCGCCAATGATAAAACACCGACAAAAGCAAAGGACGAACCAAATCCAACAAGAAAACGCCCACTGCCGGCAATAAGCATTGACGAGGAATACGAGAACATCAGTGAGCCAAAAGTACAGCACAAACAGGCAAATGTTAATAAACGGCGAGGACCAAAACGGTCCATCAACATACCGACTGGCAATTGCATCGGGGAGTATGCGAAATAATAAAATGCCGACAACTGTCCAAAAGCCGAAGCAGAAATATGACCGAATGCCGCACTTAATTCACTTTGCAACGCACCAGGAATAATTCTTAAAATAAACTCATAACAATAAAAAAGAGCACCTATAACACAAACCAGACTACCTATATAAATCTGTTTCCGTCGAACTAAATCATGTTCTTGCATGGGCATATGTTTCTCTTAGGAAAAAGGTCAGAATTGCTGCAATTAAAATACCAATAGGAATAACTGACAAGGCAAATTGATAATCAGTAGCCGTATAAAGTTGCTGCATTTTATCCAGCGGAATTGCAACACCTTGAGCCGAGGTGCGCGCTTGCATACTCCAATCCAATAAGCGCCCAACCACAGGTTGCAAAAACATCGCACCAATCATAACAATCATATTGGTAGTCGCAATTGCTGTACCCCCTGCTTCTTTAGGACTTAGCTCACGGCCTACAGCAAACACAATTGCTTGAGCACTGTATAGCAATCCTAATAAAAACATTAAAACATTTAAGCTCGACTGATCCAGGCCCGGGAAATATAAAATCGTCATCATGATTATCGCCGCACCACCCGCGCCGATAATCATCGGGGGCTTACGCCTTCTGATTTTATCAGAAATAAAACCCATCAACGGGGCACCTATTGTAAAACCTAAAAAAAGGAGAGAATTGGCGATAGTGGCACCCGACTCAGTTAGTCCATGAGCATACCGTAGATAGGGAATTCCCCACAGTTCAGCAAACACCGTAGTCGGCAAATAAACCAAGCATCCATATAATCCATTAATCCATATCTGCTTATTGCGAATGATGATCGCCAGGTCGAGCAGATTTTTTTTGAAACTATCGACCGTACCACCTTGCAGTTGGTCACGTTTATGATCCCGTATCCCAAACCACAACACAAAAACCAAAACAATACCAAATATTCCTGAAAAATAAACCGTTTGTTGCCAACCGACTGATGCCACCATACTGCCGAGTAAATTATCACCAATCATCGCACCAATTGTACCCAGTGCGGTTGCCAAACCGGCAACCATTGCCAATTTGTCTTCTGGCAACCATATTGTTGCGAGTTTTAAAACGCCAACGAACGCAAATGCGGATCCCAGCCCCACCATGAAACGACCTGTTGCTGCCACCCAAAATAGTGGCGTTCCAGCAAACATAAACGTACCAATTACGCAAGTAAGACAAGCCCACGTCAATAATCGTCTTGGTCCGAATCGATCCATCAATACACCGACAGGCAACTGCATGGGCACGTAAGCGTAGTAATAAAATGCAGACAAAAAACCAAAGCCGGTAGCTGATAAATTAAAGTGATTGCGCAGAGCTGATTCCATTACACTGGGCGATATACGCAGAAAATATTCATACGAGTAATACAACGCGCCCAGACCGCACATTAACCATGCGACCAACTGATATTTTTTATCATTTTTTACAGACAAGACCATCTCCTTAACTTAGAGGGTTAGGCATGAGCTTTTCCGGGGGTAACGCTAGTTAGCGTCCTTTCGGCTAACCCCACTTTTAATTGCTGCGTTTGCCACAGCAACTGAAACCCGTTCACGTAAACGGGGATCGATAGGCTTGGGAATAATATAATGCGCCCCGAACTCCCACTCAGTAACACCAGGATAATTGTCTTTTACTTCCTGGGGAACAGGTTCATGCACCAGCTGTCGAATCGCTTCAACGGCCGCTATATGCATTTCCCGATTTATACAGGTCGCACGTACATCAAGCGCACCTCGAAACAGATAAGGAAAACATAACACATTATTCACTTGATTAGGATAGTCACTGCGTCCCGTTGCAATAATCAAATCCTTACAAACTTCCAAAGCCAGCTCAGGCCTGATTTCAGGATTGGGATTTGATAAAGCAAAAATGATGGGCTTCGCAGCCATTAACTGTAACAAATCAGCGTCAAGCAAATCAGAACGGGCGACGCCAATAAAGACATCGGCACCAACCATCGCATCAGCTAATGTTCGCTTGTCTGTGTTTTGGGCGAACTCTCCTTTATGAGCATTGAGATTATCACGGCCAGTATGGATAACACCCTGGCTATCGAGCAGCAGCATATTTTGCTTGTCAGCACCTAAAGCCACAAGCAAACGCATAGATGCAATCCCCGCAGCACCAGCACCGATACACACAATTTTTGCCTCAGACAATTTCTTCTCTTGCAACTCCAGGGCATTCAATAAACCTGCGGCAACAACAATAGCAGTACCATGCTGGTCATCGTGAAAAACCGGAATATTGAGCTGCTCACTTAATGCTTTCTCAATATCAAAACACTCAGGGGCCTTGATGTCTTCAAGATTAATACCGCCAAACGTTGGCGCGATACCTTTCGCAATAGCAATGAACAACTGCGGATCATTCGCATCCACCTCAATATCAAACACATCAATATCGGCAAAACGTTTGAATAAAACAGCCTTCCCTTCCATCACTGGTTTACTCGCCAGAGGACCAACATCACCAATCCCAAGCACCGCTGTACCATTGGTCATTACGGCAATCAGATTGCCCTTGGCGGTATAGCGGTAAACATCATCTGGATTTTTGGCAATCGCAAGCACCGGTTCAGCAACACCAGGGGTGTATGCAAGCGACAAGTCATCTTGAGAATTTGTAGGCTTGGTTACATATACACCAAGTTTCCCGGGAATAGGAAATTCGTGGTAATGCAGTGCTCGTTCTTTTAATAAATTATATTTATCCAAGGTGCTCTCTCTATTCAAGATGTCTGCCGGAAATCATATAGAAACTACAAGAGGTGAATAGCCGATTTGCAATAAAAAAGGCGCAAACTGTTGCGCCTAGATGCTAATTCACTGTTTTATCAGGCGTTGCGGATCATCGTGTTATGAGTAAGATAGCGAACATACCGATAACCCCCAAACAATGAAGCTATAGCCTCACGCCTCTGCTGGTGATGCGCCGCGTGTTTTATAACGATCACGGAATTTCTGTACACGCCCAGCAGTATCAACCAGTTTTTGTTTACCGGTATAGAATGGGTGACATTCAGCACAGACTTCAATGCTCAGGTCGTGGCACAGGGTTGAACGCGTTTCAAATACATGACCACAACTACAAGTCACTTTGACAATCTCATATGCAGGATGAATCGAAGCTTTCATAATACTACTCTCTTATAATTACCAAAATGAACATCGCCACCTGAACAAATGTCGGGCACCATGCTCTTAATAAATGACGCAGAACAATAGCAGATTTGAAGTTTTAAATCAAATATTATTGTCGGTGCGAGATACACTGTTCCCAAATAGAGGCAGCCCGGTTTGGATGAAGAACGTATGGTAACGGCTGGTCTCGTATGACGTGGATATCGCTACGCGCCACTGACATTAACTTAGTGGGTAATAGATAACCAAAAAATCATCACGCATCCAGCATAACCCAAACGGGCGCATGATCAGAAGGTCTTTCCGCACGACGTGGCTCCACATCAATTTTACTCTCAATGCATTGGCCAATTAACTCATCGCTAAGCAATATATGATCAATACGCAAACCCAAATTACGACGAAAACCAGCGGCACGATAGTCCCACCAACTAAAAGCCTGCTCCTGATTGTTGCAACCACGAAAACTGTCATGAAATCCAAGACCGAGCAGTGTTGCAAATGCCTCGCGTTCCGGTGGGCTCACTAATACGCAATTTTCCCAGGCTTTGGGGTCGTGCACATCTATATCTTCTGGCGCGACATTAAAATCACCAACCACCGCCATTTTGGGATAAATAACCATTTGTTGACGTAAAAAATCCGTTACCTTTTCCAGCCAATTTAACTTGTATGCATATTTATCAGAACCAACCTCACTGCCATTCGGTACATACAAATCAACCAAGCGAACATCACCAATGGTCGCCGCCATAATGCGCCGCTGCGGATCGTCAAACCCGGGAATATCGGTTACAACGTCATGAATGGGCTGGCGACTAATAATAGCCACGCCATTGTAGGTTTTCTGACCTGAAAAAGTGACATAAAAACCTCGATCAATAAATGCTTGCAACGGAAACTGCTCATCGACCGTCTTCGTTTCTTGCAACGCCAAGATGTCAACATTCGCCGAATCAAGCCATGCCAGCACTTGCTCCAAACGCACCTTTAAGGAGTTTACATTCCAACTCGCCAGTTTAAGCACAAAATTCTCCTTGATATTCAATTAACAACGGGGCGTGATCTGAAAATTTAATGTCACGATAGATATCGACGCCAAGGACGCTGTCTGTCAGTCCCGGAGTAATCACTTGATAATCAATACGCCACCCAACATTTTTAGCCCATGCCTGACCGCGGTTAGACCACCAGGTGTATTGCTCTTCCTGCTGATTTTTTACGCGAAACGCATCCACAAACCCCAGCGATCCAAATAATTCATCAAGCCACGCGCGTTCCTCTGGTAAAAACCCGGAGTTCTTTTGATTACCACGCCAATTTTTAAGATCGATTTTTTTATGCGCAATATTGTAATCACCACAAATAATCAACTCACGTCCTGCCGCCTTTAGTGCCGTTAAATGCTCGGCAAAACGCACAAGGAAATCAAATTTTACGGCTTGTCGCTCATCACCGCTACTTCCCGACGGCAGGTAAAGCGACACCACGCTTAAATTCTCATAATCAAATTGAATATAACGACCTTCCTCGTCGCAATAATCAAAACCCAACCCCTTCACCACCCGCTGTGGTTTTTTACGTGCATAAATAGCAACACCACTATATCCCTTTTTCACCGCATCGAAATAATCACAATAAAAATCCTGCGGAAAATAGAGCGACTCAGGAAGCAATTGATGGGTTTGCGCCTTCGTTTCCTGAATGCAAACAAAGTCAGCCTGTTGCGCTGCTAACCACTCATAGAAGCCTTTACTGGCTGCCGAACGAATGCCATTGGCATTAAAACTAATTACTTTCACAACGTTTCACCCTAAAAATACATGATTTTATGATGGTTTCATTTTTTTATCGAATTAATTACTTGTGTTTTTTATTTGTACACAAAATTGTTTATTCGCAAAATGGGTATTAGGCTGGATTAAACCTGTATGTTAAAGAAAGAGCGCGAAATATTACAAACACTACATTGGTGTAAATGGTCAGAATATGCAAGCGACTGTCCGCAAACATAAAAAATTACGCATTTATTACAAGGAGATAGTTTTTCGTTGGGTCAAAATGACCCAACTTATCGACTAAGGCTTGAAGGTGAAATCGGGGCTATCACCCATGCCATGTTCTTTAGGCTTTGGAAAAAATCGAGAATCAGCAACGCTTGACTTATGTTCACTCCCTGAGCTGTCGCTATTCACTACCACTCTCGAAGTAAGCTGAAAATTTCCTGGCGATAGATCATTGGGTGACTGTGCTGCGCAAACATCAAAAGTCAAACTATCGTCATCCACCTCCACTTTATTGGTTGTTGGTGGTGTTGAAACTGAAACTTCACCATTAATATTGGCTAAAATACGCTTTGCAGCATTAGAAGTTGAGCGAATATTCGTATCACCTACGACAACACATCCATTTTCAACTTCTTTAACTATAAATTCAGCCGTCTCAACGGGTCTACCATAATCGCCATGAAGATTTGTAAGCTTCATTTTTTCTTTCTTACCAATGGATAAATTGAAAGCAAAACTGCGTTGCTCTATGGATGGATCATCATCCAAAGGTTTAACATCTATCCCTTTTACTACTAATAGAGCATTACCGAAGTCGTGGTATGCATCCATATCAACTGTCGATTCTCTTGGATTTCGTACTCGCCGAAACGTAGTAAGCAACGCACTATAATCAAGAGCAATATTTTCTTTAACTGCGCGCTCTTTCAATTTGGCAATAAAATATTCTAGATGGGTTTGATCGAATTCTTGTCTTTGTTTATCCTCCTGCGCTTTACCATAGGGCAGTGGAAGCTCTTGAAAAGCCAAAACATTAACGCCAGCTTTAAAAAAAGCAATAACATAGTCTGCTATCGCGTCCAAATGGGTTTCCCTACTTTTTATATCTAAAATCCTGAAGCGTTGTGAATTACCATCCAATTTCCAAGGATAACAAGCAGGGCCAATTGGAGCGCCTACCCCCCACATATTAAAACTAACAATAGAAAATAAACCCTTGGCTATAAACTTCGCCTGATGATCGCTAATTGGCAATTTTTCAACGGATTCTTTAATGATTTTTCCGTTACCTGTTTGAGCTATTTTAACGTCCATATGAGGCAAAGAATTACATAAATGCTTTGGCATTAATCCCCCTTGAAAAATTGAATAACTACATATTATTATGAAGATCACAGTATCTAAATACTATACACCCTAACAGCCTATGCAACCATCAAAGGATTTGAGGTCATGCGCATGTTTAAAAAGTAGGCTTTACCAACCAGTTCCTTGCCTAATTTTAGAAGCCGTCTGAATAATAATAACTAGACACCATACTTTATAGAATCCACAGGTTCAATATTAACCACTGTGGATTTCAAAAAGCCTTAGCTGTATAATAATTTCCCCACGTACTATAAGCCAGATCAATATTCTATGCCCAATCCATTAAACGATAGAACAATCACTCTATTAAAAACATGTGAGCAACAAAAAAATCCATTATATTTTAATAATGATGTGTTTTTATATAATGAGTGGCCAGACACCATTGATTGGGATCTCTTATTATTTAAGCTTAAATTTAATCAGTCTAGATCGAATTATTTTAACTATATACAGCTATTATTAATTGCAGGTATTGTTGTTAGGGACGTCAATTTACTGCAAAATGCTGCCGATCATGATCTCCATATCAATGCGTTACATTATGCCAGCTGGGGCGGGAATGTTGAGGAAATTAATACTTTAATTACCCTAGGCTATAGCATAGAAGCGGAAACCCAGCATCAGCAAACTGCGCTGCACTTCGCCGCTTTAAGCGGTAATTCTTTAGCAATCAATGAGTTAATCTCATTAGGTTGCAACAAAAATGCAAAAGACTATTCCGGCTCCCCGATACTGCACTACGCAACCCTCAGCGGCAATGTTGATGCAATTAATACTGTATTTCAATTAGGTTGCAAAATAAATGCAAAAACCGAAGAGGAAAACTACACCGCACTGCACTTGGCCGCTTTAACTGGCAATATTGAAACAATAAAAACATTAGTTACATTAGGTTGTGATATTCAGGCCAAATCTTCAGATGGATCAATGCTGGAGTGTGCGGCATACAGCGGCAATCCTGAAGCAATCAAGACCATAGTTGAATCAGGTTGGGATAGAAGAAAACACATAAACCCTGTTGAAAAAGCTCTACACCGCGCCGCAAGTAGCGGCGAGCCCGAGGCAATTAAGGCTATAGTCGAATTAGGTTGTGACATTAATATAAAAACAGATTCTATCGAAACCGCTCTGCACTGTGCCGTCAAGAGCGGTAACCCCAGAGCGGTTATGGAGATAATGGAATTAGGTTGTGATATAGATGCAAAAAATTATAGAAACGATACAGCACTGCACGATGCTATACGGGGAAAAAACCTCGAAATAATCATGCTTTTAATTAAAGCAGGTTGCGACATAAATGCAAAAAACATCTTAGAGGAAACAGCACTGCACTTAGCCAGTTATTATGGAAGTTTGCAAATAATTGAAGCCTTAATTGCAGCCGGTGCTGAGATAAATGCTCGAGATAAAGATGGCAAAACAGTGCTACACATAACTGCCAGGAATGGAAATTACGAGTTAACTAAGGATTTAATTGAATTAGGCTGTGACTTCAATGCAAAAACAAACGATGGAGAAACCGTACTGCACTATGCAGCCATGGGTAGTAATTGCGCAATAATAACCCTGTTAATTAGGCAATATGGATTAAAACCTGATGAAAAAGATAACAAGAATAATGATATCCAGATGTGGGCCCAACATTGGCTAAACCGTGGCAGAAATCAACAGGCTATTGATTTTTGCAATAATACAATCCTTACCTCTCAATTATACCGCAATTATTTGTCCTCCTTTGTGGTGTCTACCATTCCCTACGAAGTCGCAATCCCTGACCTTGCGGGAATCATTGGCGAATATGCAGCGCCTTGTGATGAACAAGAAATAATAATTCTTGAAGCGTCTATTAAACGAGGACTTGAAGAACGAAATGAGATTTTAAAGCCACTGATTGGGTATTGTGATGAACACATTCAAAATGCCCATGGCGCCAGAAAAGCACTCAATTATATATTGGATAAAAAAGAATTGGATGTTTATGACTTAGAAAAACGACTGGATTTAATGCTTAAGAATGAGTCTCATCAAAACAAACCTTATTATGATGCATTGTTATTATGTCGACTTAAGACGGCGGAAAAAACGAATAATCCCCCGATAAATACCCAAAACATAAACTATAGCTTCGTGTTTGAAACAATACGCGTTGTATCGGCGATTGGAATACTCGTCTCTGCGATAACCTTGGTCACTGCAGCTATATTGTTTAATGGCGCCGCGCTCCTGAGCGCTGTTGCTTTAGCCATCACAATGGGCGGTGTCAGTAGCTACGGGTTCTTTGGCCATCATGATCGGCAACAAGCGAATCAGGAAATAAATAATTTGGCGTTGGAGAATATGCCATAGCACATTAACGGTTAATAAAAACACTCCATTTGACGTTAGATTAGGGTGTGCTGACTATCACATAAAAAGACAAATACATGAACCGCCCTTAAAGTTGTATTTAAAATGCATCTTTATTATAATGCCCTTATAAAATACATCTTTACGGAGCATATCATGCCAGCAATACATCAGCCCGCCAAAACCATCAGTGATAAAATCGCCTTAGCTCTTGTGAAATTTTTTCGATTTTTTGCGGATACGTTTTTTCAAAAACGCTATGGGAATCGTGCCATAGTGCTTGAAACAGTAGCCGCGGTACCTGGTATGGTAGGCGCAGCTTTACTGCATTTACGCTGCTTAAGGAAAATCAAAAATGATGAAGGTTGGATTAAAGTCTTATTGGACGAGGCAGAAAATGAACGGATGCATTTGATTACGTTTATGTATATTGCCAAGCCTAATTGGTTTGAACGATCTATTATTTTTATAGCACAGGCTATTTTTGTGGTTTTATATTTATTAATGTATATTTTTTCTTCAAAAACAGCGCATCGCTTTGTCGGTTACCTTGAAGAAGAAGCAGTTGTAAGCTATACCCATTATTTACAGGAATTGGATGAGGGTCGTATTGAAAATGTCCCTGCCCCTGATATTGCTATAAATTATTGGGGATTAGCTTCCGATGCACGACTACGCGACGTGCTTTTAGTCGTCCGTGACGATGAGGCAGAACATCGCGATGTAAACCACCAATTGGCTGACAAGCTGGCACGCGAGCGCACTCTTTTAACAGGGATAAAACGAGAACCTACTGACACTAAAAACAGTGATTAATCAGATAATTATTGCTAACCAGAACTACGAGGTGCGTCATGATATCAGCACACAATGAATTAATTTGTTATAAACAAACTGACATTGACAGCCATGGAAAATTGAAATTTTTCCTGGCAAAACACAGCACTAAAGAAGGAACCTGGGGCAAAATTTCCTTGCAAGAGGGGACAATCGATTTTGTATTCCTAAATGGCCAAGGACAAGAGCTGTCACGTACCCGCATCGATGAAAAGCATCCTCAATTATTTATCCCTCCGGCATCATGGCATAAAATCATCCCCATCAGTGAATCGTTTAAAGCAAGCCTTGAGTTTTATTGCATGCCCCATCGTTATTTCAATAAAAAATACGGTCTAGGTACAGTGCATGGGGATTTGCTTTATATCTATCAAACTTATTTTCGTCATCTGCAAGACTTATCAATACTTGATGTCGGTTGTGGTTCAGGTAGAAATTTGCTGTATTTAGCAAAAATGGGGCATCGCGGTACAGGGATTGATCACAACCAAGCTGCATTGGAGGCGATTCAGAGTATAGTGCAAAAAGAGAATATACCTGCGGTTGATACGCAATTGCTTGATTTAAATCAACCCTTGAATATTGAACCAGAATATTATGATTTAGTCCTTTCAACGGTCACGTTACAATTTTTAAACCAGCAACGCGTTCCAACGTTGTTGGCTGAACTTCAAACAGCAACGAGGAAAAATGGCTATCATTTTTTAGTGTTTCCTGTTCAATCAGAGCGTTATTCGCTGCCAGACTCCTTCACTTTTTTACCACAAGAAGAGGAGATCTATCATATGTATCAAGACAGTGGCTGGTCGATAATCGAATATAAAGAAACGGTAGGCCATTTGCATAAGCAAGATGAACGGGGAAGACCGATATCAGGGTTATTTGGTCTTCTGCTTGCGCAAAAAACACACTAAATTTTTCATGTCGATCAAGGTGTTTTTTAGCTCTGGGGCAAAGCAGTATACCCAGCGAGCAACCGTTGCAGGAGCAATCATAACACCTTGTTCTGCCATCGTATCGTCTAGCTCACGACAACTAATACTGTATTTACAGCACTCGCGCACGCAGATACACCACCTTAGTCGTTGACGTCACTTTGTCATTTGCAATGCTATCCTACCTAAACGTTCACCCAGATTTTTTGCCAAGGTTATCTCATCAAGACTTAATGGATTGTCATTATTGACTCCGGCCACATGCGTTGCGCCATAAGGAGTTCCACCTGTTAGCGTGGTATTTAGAGCAGGTTCAGTATAAGGTAATCCAACCATCAACATGCCATGGTGCATTAACGGCAGCATCATGCTAAGCAAGGTTGCTTCCTGCCCACCATGCATCGATGCAGAAGATGAGAAAACGCAAGCCGGTTTATTGACCAGATCACCCGCGAGCCACAGTGAAGACGTGCTATCGAGAAAATATTTCATGGGTGCTGCCATATTGCCAAAACGCGTTGGACTACCAAGTGCTAACCCCGAGCAATCACGTAAATCATCTAAAGACACATAAGGAGCACCGGCATCAGGAATGACCGGGTCGACCGCTTCACACGTTGTTGAAACAGGCGCCACCGTTCTAATACGCGCCTCCATACCATCAACGTGTGCCACGCCACGGGCAATATATTGCGCAAGCTGCGCTACCGCACCGCTGCGGGAATAGAATAAAACTAAAATGTAAGGTTTTTTCATCAAGCACTCCAATCATGCACAATTATAAAAATCATCTAATATATATGGTATAAGCCATTTTAGTATTCGTAGTACCAAAGGATAACTTTCATGAACTTCAGGCAGAAGTTAATTGACAAATTCGTTGAAAGCAAACGGTTTGTGTATTTTGTTATTAATCATTTCATCGATGATGATTGTCCTTATCGCGCATCCGCATTGGCGTTTACAACACTTCTTGCCATCGTGCCATTAATGTCAGTAGGCTTTGCAATTCTATCATCTTTCCCTGTATTCCAGGAGATAACGGCACCAGCACAAAACTTTATTTTTGATAATTTTGTGCCGGCCACGGGTAAAGTAATCCACGATTATCTGCAACTATTTGAAACACAAGTCTCTAAATTGCCAATTGCCGGTTTAGTTGTATTATTTATAACTGCGTTACTCGTCATGTACACCATCGAGCACTCCTTGAATAAAATCTGGCGCGTCAGCACGCCACGAAAAGCGCTGGCCGCATTTTTATTGTATTGGACCATCCTATCACTTGCTCCTTTTCTGGTAGGTTTAAGCATCGTAGCCAGCTCCTATTTTTTCTCAATGCCACTAGTCAACGGCATACAAACCAATTCCATATTTATTGCTTATGGTCCTTTTATCTTATCCTTTGTCGGTTTTACTTTTCTTTATGTGGCTGTTCCCAACTGTCCTGTTCGTTTCATGCATGGCATATATGGCGCCCTGATCGCCACGATATTATTCGAATCGGCCAAACATGCTTTTGCCTATTATTTAACCCAGTACAACACCTACCAGCTATTGTATGGTGCTTTTGCAAGCATTCCTATTTTCTTTATTTGGGTCTACTGGGTCTGGGTTATCACCTTGCTTGGGGCAGAAATCAGTTATGCATTTTCCGTGCACCATCAACGACGCCGGGGCATACACCTGGACGGTTTTTCACATGCACTGTTGTGGATGTACCATCTATGGCTTGCACAACGCGAAGGTAAAGGTGTTACTTTAGAAAAACTGATAGATACCAGCAAACAACCGTTCGCCATTGATATAGGTGAAATGCTCGCACAACTTCTGGCACTCAAATTGATACAAAGAACCACGAACGGTTGCTACCTGTTGAGCCGCGATTTAACCAACTTAAGTCTTTATGAGCTGATGCAATTACTGCCTTACCGCTTGCCCAACAATGAGGAACTGATGTCAGAGGAATACCCCCTGCCGCAATGGAATGAACAAATTAAAAAAACAGATACCGACTTACAGAAAGACCTGTCGATGAGCCTTGAGCAGCTGTTTCAGCATCAAGGGTGATGTAACCATCCAATACCGTCATTGCTAAGCCTGCAATGACGGATTAATTAAATATCCAATATGACTATAATATATAACGCGTCAAATCCTCATCAGCCACCAATTTACCCAAATGTTGATTCACATAATCCGCATCAACACGAACGACTTCACCGGATTTATCGGTAGCATCAAACGATACAACTTCCAGCAAGCGCTCCATCACCGTATACAGGCGCCGGGCACCGATATTTTCAGTAGTCTCATTCACTTGCCATGCAACTTCCGCTATCCGTCTAATACCCGACTCATCGTACGAGAGCTGCAAACCTTCCGTTGCCAATAAAGCGATGTACTGCTCGGTTAAAGACGAGCTGGGCTCTGTCAAAATTCGCACGAAATCCTCAACAGTCAATGCTGATAGCTCAACACGGATTGGCAATCGTCCCTGCAATTCTGCAATCAAGTCAGAAGGCTTGGCCACGTGAAACGCACCGGAAGCAATAAACAGAATATGATCCGATTTAATCATCCCATATTTGGTCGAAACTGTTGTTCCCTCAACTAGTGGCAACAAATCGCGTTGCACGCCTTCACGGGAAACATCACCACCATGCTCAGGCCGCTTGCATATCTTATCTATCTCATCGATAAAGACGATACCGTTTTGCTCAACATTCTCAATCGCACGAATTTTTATATCTTCATCATTTATAAGCTTCGCCGCCTCTTCTTCGCACAATATTTTCATCGCTTTGCGAATAGGCAGTTTGCGAGCCTTCGTTCTACCGGTTCCGACTTGCTGGAACATAGCTTGCAACTGATTAGTCATCTCCTCCATCCCGGGAGGCGCCATGATTTCAACCCCCATAGGTGATGCAGAAACATCAATTTCAATTTCGTTATCATCCAGCTTTCCCTCGCGCAATTGCTTACGAAAAGCCTGACGAGTAGACGAACTTTTTTCACCCTCCGTTACACTGCCTCTCGCAGGCGGCAACAAGGCATCAAGTATCCGCTCTTCTGCAGCATCTTCAGCGAGACGTTGAACTTTTTTCATCGCCAACTCACGCTCTTGTTTTATCGCCGTATCCGCAAGATCGCGGATGATCAATCAACATCACGACCAACATAACCAATTTCTGTGAATTTCGTTGCTTCAACTTTGATAAACGGCGCTTCAGCAAGCCTGGCTAATCGCCTGGCTATTTCTGTTTTACCAACGCCCGTGGGTCCTATCATAAGAATGTTTTTAGGCATGATCTCGGAGCGCAACTCATCATCGCTTATCTGCATCCGCCGCCACCGATTACGCAGCGCAATGGCCACCGCTCGTTTAGCTTGATCCTGGCCAATAATATAGCGATCCAGTTCTTCTACAATTTCACGCGGCGTCATTACAGTCTTTATATTACTTTCTGTCATCAGATTACTCACTTTCCAATTCTTCAATAGTTAAGTTGTGGTTGGTGTAAATACAGATTTCACCGGCGATAGTTAATGATTTTCTGACAATCTCGGCCGCCGATAATTTAGTATTGTCCAACAGTGCACGTGCCGCAGATTGCGCAAATGGCCCACCTGAACCAATGGCCATCAAACTCTCTTCTGGCTCAATCACATCACCATTACCAGTAATAATCAGTGATGATTTACTGTCAGCTACTGCTAATAAGGCTTCCAATCGTCGCAAAATTTTATCTGTACGCCAATCTTTAGCTAGCTCTACCGCTGCACGCACCAAATGCCCCTGGTGTTGCTCGAGTTTACTTTCAAAACGCTCAAACAACGTAAACGCATCGGCCGTGCCGCCTGCAAATCCTGCGATCACTTTATCTTTATACAAACGCCTGACTTTACGCGCGTTGCCTTTCATTACTGTGTTACCAAGCGTGACCTGCCCATCCCCACCAATCACAACTTGATTACCGCGCCTGACAGACAAAATGGTCGTACCGCGAAATTGTTCCAAAATGAATCCCTGATAAGTCTAAAGTTCACTAGTTGGGGATCTTTATGAAAAAATCAATGGTGTGGAGATTAAAAAGTAAGGGGTAATTAATTAATTGGTACAAATGGTGCTATGGTTTTAGGTATGATTCCAACACCTAATGCTTTGGCTCTATTTTGGATATTTTTATCATCAAAGTGGCTTGTAACTAAAACTGCTTGGTTACTTAGTCTTAATTTTTCAATTATATCTAAACCATTCATATGATTACCAACAAACTCATAATCAATTAATACTAAAAATTTTTCACTTGAATTTATTATATTTAACTCCAAGTATCATTTCATTTCTTTAGGATTTATAAAATACATCACCGTCAATTCCTTTTTTGAAAAAATGGTTAAGCGCTCTTTCCATAACCAATGAATAGATGGGTCATCATCAAGGATGATGACCCTATTTAACGAGCTAAAACAAATATGATTCACAAACCAGTTAGGCGGTTTCGACTGAGGAAGAGCCATCGTAACTTCTGTTCCGGCATTTAATTCTGACTTGATGTTAAAATCACCATCAAAAGATCTAATTGTATTTATAGCATGATAAACACCCAAGCCATTACCCGATGTTTGAGACAAAGCTTTCCCATGTGTAAATCCATATAACCCAACCTTATCTAATATAGTGGCTGGAATGCCGGCACCATCATCATTAATACCAACGATGACACACCCATTTTCTGAGTGTATCGATATTTTTATGTGATGTTTTAACGCATCAAAAGACTCTATAGAATTATTTATTAAATTGGATAGAACTCTATTAAACTCAGAAATCTTGAGCATTGAAAACAGGCCATAGGCTTTATCAATTGCCAAATCAATACTTATATTCGAATCAACATCCAATTGAACCCTAATCTCTGTCACTAACTGCTCAACAAGCGTTACAATCATGACATTTTCAAAATCTGAAATACCATCATTTTTACTATCGTTATGCTCCGCTTTTTTCTGCAATACATTGGCTATATCTGTAATTCTTTGAATTGAAGTCCGCATAAGAACCCGTTGTTTTTCAGGAAGCGTAGTAGCGGCCGATAATAATAAATTTAAACACGCAAGTGGACTTCTAATATCATGAGCAACTTGCTTAGCAGCGCGAACTTCAGCCTCATAGGATGCATTTTTTTTGACATCTGTATTCATTTTTTTTAAAGTCATGCATAACTGCTTGATTTCATGGACAGATTTAGCGCTCGATTCAAACTCCTCTATTTTTCCAGGACCTAAATTTAATACTACTCATTAAGTGGCGAAATGAAGCCTTGTTTTATACGTCTTAATAAAAAACAAATAGCGATACAAAGTATAGTCAGCTCGAGAAGGATAGGAAAAATCAATTCATAAAAAACATCCAGGTTACTTTTCTTTTGAGATAAAAATAATTTTAATATGGCTTTTTTTTCGTTATCTATATTAAGAGTATATTTTTCCCCAGAATCATTGTTATCTATTGAGCCGGCAGTTAAGGTTTTATTATCATTTGTTAATATGACGCCGACACTTCTAATTTCACTAGGGGCTGTTGACATTTGATCTCCCCGTCGCCGACGTACCGCGGTTTATCCGCGGTATCCAGAAAATGCCCGTATAAAACACAGCGCTTTTAATTTACCTTACAATTCGTTTTTGATAACACACCATCATGAGCAATCACATTTCAACCCATTGATAAATAGGATCAAACTCGTAAAATCACGGCTCCCACACCAAAATAAAACAAGTTTGAAATGGCCAGACTAATGCTCAGTGACGAGGTATGGTCGAAGCTAGGGATAATCATGCTACAACAAGGGATTTATGACAAGCCCGAGCTTCGTCTTATGGTTGAAGCCATGCTGTATCGTATGCGCGTAGGCTGTCCTTGGCGAGACCTGCCAGCAGAGTTTGGAAACTGGAATACAATATAGCAAAAATTTAACCGCTGGTCATGCAAAGACAAGTTGGTCAAAATATTTAAATGTTTAGTGGATGATCCTGATCTTGAATGGGAGTTTATTGATGGAAGTATAGTTAGGGCTCATCAACACAGTGCAGGAGCTATTGGTAAAGAAAATCAAGCGATTGGAAAATCCGTTGGCGGAAATACAACGAAAATTCATATGGCTGTTGATGCATTTGGCCTTCCAATAGAATTTGATCTTACGGGTGGTGAAGTGCATGACAGCAAGGCCGCCCCAGAATTAATTGCACGTCTTCCTTTGTCTGATTATATCATTGCGGACAAAGGCTATGACAGTGAAGATATTCGAGTACTCATTCGAGAAAAAAAATCGACACCCCTTATTCCGAAGAAAAAGAATTCAAAAACAAGGAATGGTGACATGGATTGGTGTTTGTACAAATATAGGCATCTGGTCGAAAATGTTTTTGCACGCCTCAAACACGTCCGAGCAATTGCAACAAGATATGACAAACTGAAACGAAATTGCGCTTCAATGCTCGCCATGGCGTGCTCATATCTATGGCTGCCTATGTAAGATTTATTGATATAATTTCAATCTAGTCCAACATGCACCCGCCCTAAATCTAAAGAGCAGGCGTCTACTCATCCTAAGGAAATGGTATGAGATCATCGTACGCATATATTTTAGCCAGCAAACGCAATGGCACACTTTATGTTGGCGCAACATCAGATCTTATCAGACGAGTCTGGGAACATAAAAATAATGTGATCCCCAGCAGCTTTACAGCACAATATAATGTACATATGCTGGTCTATTATGAGATTCATAGTACTTATTTAGAAGCTGCCAGACGTGAAACACGCTTCAAAAATGGGTGCAGGAAGTGGAAACTCAATTTAATCGAAGAGCTTAATCCAACATGGCGCGATTTATACGAAGAAATATGCACTTGACATGAGGGTCTCCTGAATACCGCGGATAAACCGCGGATAAACCGCGGTACGTCGGCGACGGGGAGATCAAATGTCAACAGCCCCTAATTTCCTGTATTAACGAGGAAATAATATTATTATCTCCGACAAAAATATCACCAATGAGTTGATTTTGATAAATTTCAAAGGTGGCATTAAGATATTGTTCTTGGATTTCTTGCAGCCAAAGTGAAGCATTTCGCTGTACCTGAATGGAGTTAAATATGACTATAAAAAGCGTTATAATAGTCAATAAAACTGCTGTCTCATAAAAGAGCTTTTTGATTCTCATAACTACAACCTATTCATCATATCGTCTATATAAATTTTTCTTTCAGTAAATGGAGAGCCCTTAGGAAATAATGCATTTCCAGAAATACCCTCATGTTGCCCATTGTTTAAGCATTTTAAAAAATCAGAGCGGAAGTTTTTACTTCGCAATTGAGCAAAACGATAACATTGTATAGATAACCTTGTTGCATCATAAGTTAATATTTCTACAACATCAGGATTTCTATGGAATTTTTTCTTAAATTGTAGCGCAAAGTTTGACTGAGCCACTCTGTTTTTATCAACTATGTTCGGTGCAAGCAGCGTAGCCGCTTTTATTAGGATCGATTTAATTGAATAAAATACCGACAATTGATACATCCATGAAGATGCTCCAATGATGATTGTTTTTTTGTCGATCAACTTATTGCTAACCAACGCTGAAATAATCTGAGCCGATGGTAAAGGGTATGTAAAAAAAACATAATATATTGTTTCAGCCTCAGTATCTTCAAAAATGGCTAAATCAAAACTACCATCAGTTTTCACTTTAACTGGAATGACTTTTTTTTCCGAGTTATTATAAAAGTGTTTGAAACCATCCCTACTGTAAATATCAGCAGGTTAATAAAAAGCATAAATCTTATTAACTTTATGATTTGTATTAAGGAAATTTGCCACGGCTTTTGAGTAACTCGGTTGCGGCGGTGTCATTGAATAAATATAAGGGTAATATTTTTTAATCTGCTCATTTGAGCAACTTGACGACAACGCAACAACCTTATTTTTCTTCAATATTTTACCGGTTATTAACTAGTAAACAACCCTAATATTATCCCTCATTGACTCTCCGTCATTTTGTTTATCTGCTCAAGTAGCTGAGATTCATTTTTAGCGCTTTTTATAATGTAATTTGAAAAGTTCTCATCATCAAATGCCATAATAAAAGAAGTATTCAAAAAATCGGCCCAACGAACAGTACCAAACATCTTATATGTTTGCTGTTGAATTAACACATATAGCATTAGGTATTGAGCAACAAACTGTTGGTATAAAATAAAAACTAACGATACAAATTACTTTTAATAAATTCATAAAACCTTGTTCCATCAATAATCCATGCCTCATGACCAAAATCGGTAATGGAGTGCTTATAAGTTAGGTTATGTTTAAGTGTAATCGCTAGGCGCCTCCGCTGAAAACCCAACACTACTAATGAAGCTCGCACTGCTGACAAATACCTTTTAGTTCAATGGTGTCTTGTCCTAATATGAAATGATTACGCTCAGCCAGTTGATTGACCAAGGCCTGCATATTCGCATCATGGACCTCAATCACTTGATGGCACTCATTGCACACCATTAGCACTTCAGAAAAAAGATGCTTTTCAGGTTCACAACATAAAGTATAAGATTGAATGGATTCGATTTTATGTACAACACCGTGACCTGCTAAAAAATCTAACGTTCTATAGACCGTAGGCGGCGTTGAATTCGACTTGGTATTTAATAAATGATTCAAAATATCATACGCTTTAAGTGGTTTTTTAGCGCACCATAGAATATATAATATTTCTTTGCGTAAGGAGCTAAGCTTTAACCCCAGAGTCATACAGTAGTCTACAAAATTGCTTGGATAGGTCATTTTTGCTTTAAAAACGAGACCCCGCGTAACAGGGGTTGAATAGCGAGATGCTCTGCCAATGTCTGGCCAATATCAGCAAACGTCTCACGCCGCCCGATAAACTGGCTGCTGATGCCCGGACCAAAGCCCAGCACCGGAATGTGCTCACGCGTATGATCAGAGCCGGAACGCGTAGGATCGCACCCATGGTCTGCCGCGATAACCACGATATCACCGGGTTTTAGCATCGCTTCCAGTTCAGGCAAGCGCGCATCAAACGTTTCCAATGCATGCGCGTAACCGGCAACGTCACGCCGGTGCCCATATGAGGAATCAAAATCGACAAAATTGGTGAACACCAAGCTGCCATCAGGCGCTGTTTTCATAGCCTCAAGTGTTGCATCAAACAGAGCCATGTTACCGTCAGCTTTGATGGTTTGTGTCATACCCTGATGAGCATAGATATCGGCAACCTTGCCAATGGCGATCACTTCTCTTCCATCCTCTTTAAGGTAATCAAGCAGCGTAGGCTCAGGAGGCAACGTTGCATAATCACGGCGGTTTCCAGTGCGTTTAAAAGCACCCGGGCTGCCAGTGAAGGGTCTGGCAATCACGCGCCCTATATTATATTTATCAACGAGGTTACGTGCTATCTCGCAGATTGCGTACAAACGATCCAGGCCAAAATATTGCTCGTGAGCCGCAATTTGGAACACACTGTCAGCCGATGTATAAACAATCGGCTTGCCAGAAAGTAGATGCTCTTCACCCAGCTCTTCAATGATGACCGTACCCGATGCGTGTTTTTCTCCCAATACACCCGGCAATGCCGCAAGCTCAATAAACTCGTCAATCAACTCTGCAGGGAAACAAGGAACAGACTCGGAGAAATAACCCCAGTCAAACATCACCGGCACACCTGCCAATTCCCAATGGCCGCTTGGTGTATCTTTACCCAAACTCTGTTCAACAGCATAGCCATAATAACCAACGGGTTCCGCAAGCGTTGATAAATCAATTAATTTCAAACCTGAACTGGCAACTGTGGCGTGATATAAACCTACGCGCGCCAAATTAGGGATAGATAAAGGACCTTGGCGCACACCGATTTTATCAGCTTGTCCGTCCAAACTGGCCTGGTAAATATGAGCAAATGTATTCGCACCGACATCACCATAGTTCACGGCGTCGAGGCTTTCGCCAATACCCAACGAATCCATTAATAAAATACAAACGCGTGCTGCAGGCATACATTTTATCCCTGTGTTTGATGACAATGAGTTTCTTTAAGACTGTATATATTATAGAGTGCCAATGCCAAACCCAGCGGAATAATCAACGCCGCAGCCTGATAATCAGCGAATGAATAGACTGGAACTCCATTTACTACCTGCACTCCACCATGCCACTGCAAAATAGCACTGAATAAATTTTGATAAACGATATAGCCACCCTGGGTCACTAGTGACACGATACTCAGAGCGGTAGCCGTCATTTTAGGCGAGCTGCTTTCAGCGACCAAGGCATAACTAATGACTTGTGCTGCGGTAAAAAATCCCAAGAGGAAAAATAATACGGCCATCAGGCCCAAAGACACTGGAAAATACAAGATCGCCAAAATGGTTACTAAAGAGGCGATAGCGCCAACCTTCATGGGCATGATTCGCAACGCCAGTTTGTCAGAACACCAGCCAATGAAAGGACCACCGATAATGGCGCCAAGAAACAGCATGGAGTTAACCATGGCGGCCTCTTCCTTGCTCACGCCTAAGCGTTGCATTAAATAAAGCGACCCCATCATCGCGCCAAACACGGCAACAGCCATATTCATCAAGCTGGTATATAGAGCAGCTCGCAGGGTTTGTGAATTCAAGTACGCCAGTTTCACCGTAGTCAGCATATTCATTTTTTTTCTGACAGGCTCTTCTGTATCCTGTGGTTTATCCTGAATCCAATACATCATCACCAACAGCATGGCCATACCCAGCCAACCTACCATCAATAGCGAATCACGCCATCCAACCAGGATAACCAGTTTAGTTAAGGGATATTGGGCCAGCATGCCGCCGGTCATCGCCATGGTAACGATAGCGCCGGTGACGAGCGCCATGCGTTGCGGTGGAAACCAGCGTGAAGCGATGCGAATAGGCCCTAAAAAACAAAATGCACTGCCGATGCCGGTGATAAAACGGCAAAACAGTGCCAGATAATAAGACTGTGCATACGCCAAGGTGAAGGTGCTTAATACACACATCATCATCGCCACGATAATCGTTTTCTTTGTTGAAAAACGATCAAGCATCATGCCCGCAATAATAAGAAAAATCACGTTGGAGACATAATAGATGCTCGACAAATAAGTCATTTTGTCAGCCTGGATGTGGAAATCCTGCATGATGTTATCGGCCATCGATGCAAACATATTTCCCTGAATAAATTCATAAAAGAAAAACAGGGACGCCGCAAAACAAACCACCCAAGGCATCATAGATGCTTTTACCAGCTCGAACCGCTTACAATTATCAACCACCTGCAGCATAGGAGCTCCTCAATATAAATTTTTGCAGTTCGTTTCCCGAGTTAACAAAATTGCCAGCAGCGCTACCACAGTTGCAATAGGAAACATCCACATAGCAAATTGAAAATCAGCGACGGTATACTGCGTGATCATATCAGCATGATGTTGCATTAACATGCCAAACAGTACCTGCCCAACACCTGCCCCACCCATAATAAGTAGCGATGCAATGCCTGTTGCCGCCCCTGTATTGCCTGGTGTATTGCTTTCCGCAATCAACGGATAAGCAATAACCTGTGTGCTGGTAAATACGCCTAATGCGAAGAACAATAGGCTTAATGCCGTTTCGGATAAAGCCATACCCATGAATAAAGGAACAACGGTGACCAAGGTTGCGACGGCACCAGCAATCATCAGAGGTTTACGATGCCCCAGGCTGTCAGAAAGCCATCCTACCAATGGGCAACCAATAATGCTACCCATAAAAATCAAACTCACCACGTTACTGGCGGCCATCTTAGGCAATTGATGCACAACTTCTAAATAGCTGTCACCCCATAGAGCACAAAGCACCATGATAGGTAAATTTAGACAGCACGTATAAAGACCGGCAAGCCAATTTTGGCGATTGGTGAGTGCGAGGATAAAATTAGGAACAGCACCGCGTTTGCTGGTGTGAGCTTGATATTCATCAGGCTGATCTTTGACAATGAGAAAAATCCACAGGAAGAGTATAACACCCACTCCGCCGTCAATCAGCAGCGACTGACGCCAGCCATAAGTCTCATTCAAATAAGCCAATGGTGTATGCGCCATCATGCCACCAATAAATGCCATAGTCACCAGCGATCCAATGACCAGTGCTTGGCGTTGCGGTGGAAACCAGCGAGAAACCAATACCACGCAAGATAAAAAGCAAAATGCATTACCAATGCCCGAGAGAAAATGAAACAATGATGCGACCACAAATGAGCTGGTCAATGCAAAACCAACCGTACTAATTACACAGACAAACATCGCGGTGAGTATCACCTTGCGCGTAGAAAAACGATCGAGAATCACACCTGCGGGGAGAAGAAAAATGAGATCGGCCCAAAGGTACATACTCGACATCCAGCTGATTTGTGCAGCATCAATGTCAAACTCTGCGCGCAGTGGTTCATTGATTACATCAAAAAGATTGAGCTGAAAAAACTCGTAGAAGAAAAACAAACCAGCAGAAAGACATACTAACCATGCCGCCCAATTACCACGGGGCAAAGCGACTCTTGAATCTATTACTAAAGAATCAGTCATTATCACGACCAGCCAGGGTTGTAAAATGTGTCGCATATTATAACAATAACCGCAACATAATGGTATCTTTATTGAACACTGTTTTATTAAGAATTCATTAAAAGCTCACAGAGATTGTATATCAAACTTAATTTTCAGCCATTCACTACAAATTTCGACCCGCAATAAAAGTTAACTTAATTTTTTGATGCATGTATCCTGTCATAGACATAATATATAAAAATCATCCGCATTTTTGTTATAGTCTATAATTTGGGGCACCAAGGTTCGACACCAAGCACTAACAGGGAGTAGACAGGTGAGACATGAGTGAGAAGAAAAGCTACCCGGTTCCCGCCGAATTTGCAAAAAATGCTCATATCAATGAAGAAAAATATCATGCGATGTATAAACACTCCATTGAGAATCCTGGGCAATTTTGGGCCGAACAGGCTGAGAAATTTATTACGTGGTCCACGCCCTGGGAAAAAGTAACCCAGGGTAATTTTGAAACCATGGACATAAACTGGTACGTCGGCGGCCAGTTAAACGCGTGTTATAACTGCGTTGATCGCCACCTGGAACACCATAAAGATCAAGTTGCAATCATTTGGGAAGGCAACGACCCAAATGAGATGCAATTAATCACCTATGCTCAACTGCATGAGCAGATTTGCAAATTTGCAAACGTATTAAAGCAGCGAGGGATCAAAAAAGGGGATCGCGTCTGTATTTATTTACCCATGATCCCGGAAGCCATAATTGCCATGCTAGCATGCGCTCGTATCGGCGCCATTCACTCCGTGGTATTTGCAGGCTTTTCACCGTCATCGCTGCAAAGTCGTATTATAGATGCTGATTGCTGTTTAGTAATCACGGCAGATGAAGGCGTACGCGGCGACAAAACCATTCCACTGAAGAAAAACTGTGATTTAGCATTAGAAAATTGCCCCAGCGTAAAAGGGGTCATTGTCGTGCAGCGCACAGGTAATCCAATTGGTTGGAATAGCAAACACGATATCTGGTATCACCATGCCATGGCGGAAGTAGAGACTGAGTGCCCGGTTGAACCGATGGATTCCAATGATCCCTTATTTATTCTCTATACCTCAGGTTCAACAGGTACTCCAAAAGGTATATTACACAATACCGGCGGTTATCTGGTGTATGTAGCGATGACCCATCACTATGTCTTTGATTATCATAGGCCAGACGTTCATTGGTGTACTGCCGATATTGGCTGGATTACCGGGCACTCCTACCTTGTCTATGGCCCATTGGCTAACGGCGCGACTACCCTGCTGTTTGAAGGCGTACCGCATTACCCGACTTTTTCCCGTTACTGGGAAATCATTGACAAACACCAGGTTAATATTTTTTATACTGCACCGACCGCTATTCGTGCCTTGCGTCACGAAGGAGACGATTGGGTTAAGCAAAGCAGTCGTAAAAGCCTAAAATTATTAGGCAGTGTTGGTGAACCAATTAACCCAGAAGTGTGGGAATGGTATTACCAGGTTGTTGGTGAAGACCGCTGTCCGGTTGTTGATACCTGGTGGCAGACTGAAACAGGCGGCATCATGCTCACGTCACTCCCGGGAGCAACAGCGATGACACCTGGATCAGTTGCTTGGCCCTTCTTTGGGATTGTTCCTGAAATTGTAAATGATAAGCACGAAAAAGTTTCGAACAACCGTCACGGGAAACTTGTCATCAAGCAACCATGGCCTGGCATGATGCACACCGTATATGGTAATCACCAACGGTTTATTAATGGTTATTTTAAAGATTTCCCAGGCCGTTATTTAACTGGCGATGGTGCTTATCGTAACGATGCAGACTACCTGTGGATCACGGGACGTACTGATGATGTCATCAAAGTGTCGGGACATCGAATCAGCACGGCTGAAGTTGAGAGCGCATTTCTCACTCATCCAGGCATATCAGAAGCGGCGGTTGTAGCTATTCCCCACGAAATCAAAGGTGAGGGAATTTATGCGTTTGTGACCACTAAACCAGGCGTTGCAAAGACCGACGACTTAAAAAAAATATTGATTCAACATGTGCGCCAAGAGATTGGCGCAATTGCACAACCAGACGTGATCCAGTGGGCTAATATGCTGCCTAAAACACGTTCTGGAAAAATTATGCGGCGCATCTTGCGCAAGATTGCAAGCAATGAGCTTGAAGACATTGGTGACATCTCGACCTTAGCTGATTCCGGCGTGGTGGACGAGTTGATTGCCGGCTGGGAGAACCTATGAAACACAAAGTTTTTGTAAATCGCATTTTGAATATGAAACGAATCAAATATATTGGTTTGGATATGGATCACACTTTGATTCGCTATAAGACAAAAAACTTTGAAGCCCTCGTTTACAAAATGGTGGTTGAAAGTCTAATCAAATACAAAAACTATCCTGCAGCGATCCGAAAATTTGAATTTAATTTCCAGGATGCTATCCGTGGACTTGTCGTAGACAGTAAAAATGGCAATATTTTAAAACTTAGCCGCTATGGCGCCATTCGCCTGAGCTACCACGGTACCAAGCTAATTAATTTTTCCGAACAAACACAATTTTATCGTAGTATTTATGTTGATTTGGGTGATCCGAATTATATGGCGATTGATACTTCATTCTCAATTGCATTTTGTGTGCTATACAGCCAACTCGTAGATTACAAAGATGAGCACCCAAACGAGCTGCCAAGCTATAGCGTCACGGCTTTAGACGTTTTGAGCGGTGTTGATAAAGTACATGCTGATGGCAGTTTAAAACAACATATACGTGAACATCTCGAGGATTATGTCATTCGCGAGAAAGCGGTAGTTGACGGCCTGAAACGATGCCTGCGCCATGGAAAAAAACTGTTTATCCTGACTAACTCTGATTTCCACTACACTAAACTCTTGCTGGACTTCGCCATTAACCCTTTTCTGGAGGAAGGCGAAAATTGGAAAGATTTGTTTGAATATGTCATCACCCTGGCTAATAAACCGCGGTTTTTTTATGATAATTTCAAATTTCTTGCCATTAATCCCGAAGATGGCACGATGACAAATACCAGTGGCACTATCCAACCGGGTGTTTATCAAGGAGGGCATGCAAGAAAATTCACCGATGATTTGGCTCTCTTAGGCGATGAAATATTGTATATTGGCGACCATATTTATGGCGATATCCTACGGTTGAAAAAAGATTGTAACTGGCGCACAGCACTGGTCGTTGAGGAACTTGGGGAAGAAATCGCCGCCCAGCAACAAGCCTACCCTATCGAAAAGGAAATAGTGTCATCTATGAAGCTCAAAAGCGCATTAGATGAGAGCTATATTGGGCTGCATACACAAAGTATTGAAGAAAAAACTGACAAGTACAATGCAAGAATTCAAGATTTGCAAACCGAGTTGGGCGAGATTGACAAAAAAATATCGAAACTATTAACCGAACAACGGACCTTCTTTAACCCTAAATGGGATCGTATTTTCCGCGCCGGAGCCGAAGAAAGTTATTTTGCCTACCAGGTGGATCGTTTTGCATGTATCTACATGGAAAAACTGTCTGATTTATTAGAGCACTCGCCATTAACTTATTTCCGCGCTAACCGACGCTTGCTGGCGCATGATATTGATAATTTAATCGATTGAAGCGCTGTATTAATACCATTCCCATTTGGTTTTGACGGCTTGGTGTAGGTGGTTGGTGCTGAGCGCAGCGAAGCCCAACAACAGGTCCTGCCGTGCCGCAATTGTTGGGCTTCGCTGCGCTCAGCACCAACCTACGTTACGAATAAATAATGATCACGTTATTGCTCTATAAGCCACCGCACGTGATAGATCAATTGGTTATGATTAACGCCGTCTTTCCTTCCTCGTGCTCTAACTTACACAGTTTCTGTCTCATCAACAGAAACTACCTCACTCGACTCATTTGCTTGCATAATTACGCGCGCTTTCTCAAAATCAAATGACTTGTGCCAGGTGGAAATAATAATCGTGGCAATAGCATTACCTATCATATTAGTAACGGCTCGTCCGTCCGACATAAACCGGTCGATACCTAATATCAGAATAATACCGGCAACCGGTATATGGCCTGTTGCTGCTAACGAACTCGCCAGCACCACAAATCCACTGCCGCTTACTCCTGCAGCTCCCTTTGAACTGATGATCATCACCGCAAGCAACGAAAGCTGTTGCCATAATGTTAAATCAATATTTGTCGCCTGGGCGATAAATAACGCCGCGAGCGTCAGATAAATTGCAGTCCCCGCTAGATTAAATGAATACCCCACAGGCAATACCAAGCCAACTATCGACTCCTCACAACCAATTTGCTCCAGTTTTTCCATTAAATTAGGCAACACCGTTTCAGAGGAGGACGTTCCCAGCACAATAAATATTTCAGTTTTAATGTAACTTAACAGTTGCCAGATACTGACCCGGCAATACGCCCATAAAATAACGCCAAGAACAAGCACGACGAACAAAATGCAGGTAGCGTAAAACACAACCAACAAACCCAGCATATTCAACAATGAAGCGGTGCCGTATTTTCCTACGCTAAACGCCATGGCGGCGAACGCTGCCACAGGCGCCAAGTGCATCACCAAATGTATAATGTTGAAAAAAACCCGTGATAACAACTGAAGACCATTCAGGATGGGTCTTGCCTTCTCGCCAAGCAACATCATCCCTGCAGAGAATAAAATAGCAATAAGTAAAACCTGCAAAATCTCCCCATCAACAAAAGCACTAAAGAACGTATTTGGAATAATATTCAAACAATAATCGCTGATATTTGTCGCTATATGCGTCCCATTAATATAACTTTTAGCCGCACTGATATCTAACGTCGCTGGATTAATGTTCAGCCCGGCCCCAGGCTGAAATATATTAGCGGCAAGCAGGCCCAGAGACAGTGCAAACGTCGTGGTGAGCATAAAATAGCAAAGCGCCGTTCCTCCTATTCTGCCAACTGCTTTCATATCATGCATCGCCGCGATCCCTGACACCAAAGTCAGAAAAATAACGGGGGCAATAAGCATTTTTACTAATTTAATAAATACATCAGAAAGCGGCTTGAAGACAACAGCACTGTCAGGAAATAAAATGCCCCAAACTACACCGATGCAAATTCCCAATAATACTTGCACGTACAATTTTTTTAAAAATGCCATTATAAATTGAATCCCATTGTGCTTGTTTCGATAAGAATGAATTTTACCATGGCGCGCCTCCAAAGTTGGTTATTTTAAGGCTGCATTGAACATCTTGCCTGATGAGAACATACACCAGGCAAAAAATGCGTCCATCGACTATTTACGGACGATAATATTATTTTCTACAGTTTTAACGCCAGCTACTTTTCCTGCCAAATCACCAGCTGTATCACTTTGACGAATGGTTTTGACATAACCGCTGAGGAAGACTGTACCGTTTGCAGTTTCAACATGAAGATTGTATGGAGCAAGATCTCGATTGGTCTTTAGCGTCGCACTGACCGCCGCCGTCAACGACAGGTCGTTAGGCTGTGTCTGAAACATCATTCCGCCATTATTTGTTTGACAGCTTGCCAAAAACATAAAACATATAGCCAACGCCATAATTCGACAGTAACTTCGCATAATTTCTCCTCGAGTATCGTTATGCCCTCTAATTTTGAGTTCAAACGACACTCAAATAACCACGAGGGCGTGGATTATTAGTAGCTGTTGATCGTTATCAACAGCTACTGTGCACTACTAGCAACGTTTCCAATTGGTTTTGACAGGTTGATGTAGGTTGGTGCTGAGTGGTAGCGAAGCCCAACAGGTGAACTTCTCGTGCCCCAATTGTTGGGCCTCGCAGTACTCAGCGCCAACCTACAGTACGAATAACGATCATTTTGTACAATATAACACGCAAAAATCAAATGGAAACGATACTAGGGATTATTGAAATACGTTACATTATCCTTAACTTAATTATCCTTTTCCCTGATTAATCAATAATAAGCAAATAATAGTGTAGTATACAATGAATCAGGTGATCCTCAAGCACGAATGGTATGGATAACTACAAATAGCAAGGAGATTGTTTGTGATTTGGATAACTAAAACTCACTTATTTGTAGCCTTTAGTGCAACGTTTATCCTGATGTTATTTCATTACTGCAGTCCATGGTTTGCCAACCATCTTCCCGACAACGGCAAAACGTTCGTCTCCTTTGCTGGCGGCACCGCCGTTGCGTATGTTTTTTTACACATGCTGCCCAACTTGGTTGAATACAACGAACCCATGGGCGAATTTTTAATCACACGTGATTGGCTCACGCCGTTCTCTGAATTGATGATTTACATCGTCGCACTGTCTGGATTTATAATTTATTACGGCTTGGAAATCATGGCAGAGCGCTCAAAATTGCTCGCGCATAAACAGCGATTTGTGTATGTGCTACATTTATCGATGTTTTGTCTTTACAACTTTTTAATAACCTACACAATGTCATTGCGGGCACAAGTCAGCATCATCGCAACGGCGCTATTTACCTTTTCGATGGCATTGCATTTTATCCTCACTGACCGCAAATTTTCCCGACTTTACAAATTGAAATTTAATCATACAGGCCGTGTGATTTTGATCATATCGCTTTTTACGGGCTGGCTATTCTCCATATTATTTGACCCCGCCAATGTTGTCGTTGTGGCTTTTATGGTTGCTTTTTTGGCTGGCTCCGTCCTGTTGAATGTATTTCGCGAAGAGCTACCAACGGCTGGAGTAATGAGTTATTACTGGTTTACATTCGGGGCTGGAGTCATCACCTTTTGTTTACTGCTGCAAGCTTGGGCTCAATCCTACATGCAATTGGCACATTAGACAGCGGATCAGTCGCCAATCCACCCCCTTATTGGCTCAGCTTGCTAGCTCACTGATTCTGTCCGTCACATCTCAGCTCTCGCCCGAGTTAAGCCATTAATTAATGGCTATATTTAATTGTTTTTAAAGGAAACTATTTCTGGCATGATCTAGATAATTTCTCATGCTACAGACAATAGGTATGTATAATTTGCAAACAACACTGACTGCCCACAAAGATGAAAAATCACTGGTGTGCATAAAATGGGCGTCCGTGCTGGCACTAACACTGCTTGTAGTTTATGGATCGCTGTTTAATTTCATTTTGACACAACAAATCCGACTTGATTTTTCATCACTGTATTCCGCAAGCCAGGCACTTACAGCAGAAAAAAATCCTTATGTCGTACTGCAAACAACCTACCTGAAAACAGTAAAAAAACTCCCTGTTAACCTAAACCCACCTTTCACGCTCTGGTTGTCTACTCCATTTGCCAAAATGAATTATGACACGGCCGTTTTAGTTTGGTCAGCATTATCCTTTATCTTGGGTTTAGCTGGCGCGAGAATTGCGTTCAAGTGTGCATTTTCGCCTTCTTTTATGAAAAAAAACGGCTTGATTTTATACTTTGCCTATTTATCCCTCTATGCGGTACTGATGAATACTGCAATCGGGCAGCTAGGCTCAATTCTATTGTTTTTAGTGATGTATGGTTATCATTTTTATCGAAAAAAAAATGACCTGTTTGCCGGAATCATGTGGGGGGCGATCATTGCAATCAAATTGTTTCCCGGACTATTTTTCATCTATGCCTTGGCACAGCGACGCTACCAACTATTCTTCATAATGCTGTCGGTGTTTTCTTTGCTATGGCTAATCCCTTTATACATCCATGGCACAGCTGTCTACCTGGATTATTTATCAATGCTCCCCCGTGTTTTATGGTATGGCGACAATTGGAATGCCTCTTTTTATGGTTTCATTTTCCGACTGTTCGTCAATCCTACCAATCGAGACCAGAGTTTATTTGCCGTTAAATTGACTTACTTAATTTTGTTCGGTCTCGCCTTTCTTTGGTACTGGCTTAGAGTCCGCAAGCTCAGCGATAAAAATCATCAGGCATTTAGCCTAACCTTGGTCATGATGTTACTGATGAGCCCTTTTGGCTGGCTGTATTATTTCACCCTCTTGGTTTTACCGCTATCGTTAACCTGGTTGGCAGCTATTCAGGAAAAGACACGCCCCACTCAAGCCATGATAGCCTGGATTACATGCCTTTTTTTTCTCAATTTCCCTATGGCGTACTCAATGGCCATGAAAATGAGTTCTCTAACTGAAAAATTAGGTATTTACTCCATTCATTTTTATGGTTTATTGCTACTAACCTATCTTGCGAGCAACACCAAATCTTATCAGGAAAATGAGCTGGTCATAGATCAAAACAACAGAATCTTAATAGTTGCTCCTCTCGCAATTTTTTTATTTAGTGTGCTAGTGACCATCTTCGCTATTTTGCATTATTTATTAACAGCCACTAACTAGTACCGTTTTCATTTAATTTTGACAGGTTGGTGCTGAGCGGTAGCGAAGCCCAACAAGAAAGCTTCCCGTGCCACAATTGTTGGGCTTCGCTACCGCTCAGCGCCAACCTACGGTACGAATAAATAATAATATTATACAAGCTTACATATCAACGGAAACGGCACGAGTGCGACAGTAAATTGCCTATCAAAACATCCTAAATCCATGACTTGATCTTGCTCTTCAAAAAGGAATTTCGCTGGTGTCCATGTTAATCAGCATAAAGTGTTTTCACCAATTCCTTTTACTCATCACTAAGCTTTTCAGGTCTGCCACCCTGTCGACCTCTAATTCTAGCTGCTTCAAGCCCCGCACGGGTTCGTTCTTTAATTAAATTACGTTCAAATTCAGAAAGTGCACCAAAAACATGTGTTTTTGATGCACCTGTTCACTTTTATAATTAACTCTTAATGTTAATAAGGGTCAGGTTCGCAATAACCATTGTAATATTCCCCTAAGGCCTATAGCCTCAGGCCTTAATCAGGAACCCAGACTAGCCTCACATACGAAGGAAAATAACTAGTGGCCATCAATTCAACTATATTCAAAGCCAATCTTCAAATTGCGGACATGGAACGTCACTATTACCATGAGCACGCGCTGACCATTGCGCAACATCCTTCAGAAACGGATGAGCGGTTGATGATCCGCTTGCTGGCCTTTGGCTTGCACGCTCACGAATACCTGGAGTTCGGCCAGGGGATGACAAACAATGACGAAGCCGATTTGTGGCAGAAGGATCTAAGTAGCGTGATTGAGATGTGGATAGACGTTGGCATGCCTGACGAAAAATTAATCCGAAAAGCGTGCGGACGAGCCAATCAGGTGGTTGTCTATTGCTATGGCGGGCGAGTTGTTGACACGTGGTTCACACAAAATAGTGTTCAGTTTGAACGGCTCAAAAATCTAACTGTGATCAACCTGCCTATAGAAACTACCCGTGCCATCGCTAAAATGGCACAGCGCAAAATGCAACTTAATCTCACCATACAGGATGGTCAGGTGTGGCTGGGTAATGGCGATGAAATAGTGATGATAGAATTGGTGACGCTAATAGCGCCGCCTATGCGTAGATAAGATCATACCCTAGCCCGGCCAACAATCGGACCCTGGGGAGATGGGCAGGATGAAAAATCAGATATTTGTGAGCCAAGCAATCTCAGTATTATGGGGCCACATTAGAGAGTGTCTAACACGTTCCATGTTTGGAATATTCGATACTTCTTGAAATTATGTGGTTTTGGGACATAAGACGCAGCTTTTCATGAATCATGTAAATCTTGACGAATAGCACATAGCCCTGTCTACACCAATAGCTTGTACCCATGGGGTCCTACAGGCAATCTTAAAACCAAGTTCAAAAAGACATATTTTATGCTACAATGTTCAAAATTCTTTCTGAAAGATAAGTTTATGCCTGAATTTTCCGAAAATGTAATGGAAATGGCTAGTAATCTAGGCATTAAATTCCCAACTCAGTTACCCTTATTTCGCGGAGCGCCAAACCTTGAGCACTTAAATGATTGGGTGGAAAGCCAGTCCACACCCATGACCAGAAAAATAGCACATAAAATAGCAGCAAATCTTCAATATATTAGTTTTGAGGATTTCTTAAAACAATTACAACAAACGATTAATGGTTTTCACCAACAAGTAAATAACAGCCCCTATGTGTTGATAGTGGGTGAATTGAGACCAGAAAAATTAGCGCGTGGGTGCAGTGATCAATGGATCATTGGGTTAGCTTTAGAATATTGTGGGTTAAAGGAACCTGAAGCCATATTAACTTATGAACAACTAGCAACATATCGAAAGGCTCATCCAACGTTAACTCATATATTAATGTTGGATGATGCGGCTTACAGCGGCGTTCAGAAAAGTGGTGTTCTTGAATATTTTTCTGACCAAATTAATACCAACGAGCTATCTTTCTATGTTGGCATTCCTTATATGACTCATTATGCAAAAAAATCATTAAGCAGACATAGTGCCACGTTTAAAGAGCTTATTTTTTTGAACCAAGTATCTATGCCATCTATAATTGATGCTTTGGATGAAAATGAGATTTTCTATGCAGAGCAAACCCATATCGGGTTTATCAATAAGCGTCACACGCTTACATATTTTGATCATCGATTTGCTGATTTTTATTCATGTTTTCAACAGATCTACAATGGATCAAATTTATTAACCGACAGCACAACATCTATGATGCATTTTTCGGGGTATTCATTTGACCCGAAACATACAAATCGCAACAAAAATCTTAAATTAATAACTGAGTCTAGTGAATACAATAATCTGGCTATTTCATGGTTTGAACCAAATAATGGCGTTAATTGTTCTGGATTCGCGATACCTACAATCATTCCCCCTTACCAAATCCATCACTATAAAACGAGAGAAAAATTAAATACCGCCATAAAGCATGGAAAAGTCGGAAGTCGTAGCCCTTATCCTACCATAGATTTAAAAATTGATGCTCTATTATCCAAATCAAACTCCCAATGTATGCCTTTCTTTAAATATAAAAAATCTACCTGCCCCCATGAAAAACAAGTTGGATATGATAGGGCTGTTATGTTAGGGAACCAGGATGAGATCACTTATGATGAACAAGTGGGCAGACACAAAAAACAGCAAGCGTTATTACATGAAATAAAAACATCTTTTCCTATTCTTAAACCACGGAGAATAGAACCACATTCATTTTTACAATTACTATCCAATTTTGTAACAAGTTTACTTAATATATTCATGCTGATAAGTGGTCTTCGGCTCTTCGTTCGTATGATACAAGAATCCATCTATCCCATAACGCCTTCGGAACATATAAATACTAATTCCCCATGATTTTAACATTGTCATCTGTCATCGCTTTGTCTCATAATTTATAAACTAGTAGATATGTGAAATTATCAATGTTACAGCGTCTATAAATTCGCTTTTAAACACTTAATGGACAACAGTGTCTATTAATCGATTTAATGAACAAAAAATAGTGTGTTTTTGTGTCTCTTATGGCTCCGCCAGAACCATGTGGCTTTAAGACGCGGACTATATTTTCGACGCTGACAGGAGGGGCAATTTTGGATGCTGATTGACAGCTAGACTATGTCGTCTTTTCAGGTGGTAATATAGCTTCCGGCACAAAAGGTATCGAGAAACAGACCTTATTTACATTATTATTTGATCTCTCTCTTTTTGACCACCAATGTTAATATATGCTTTTATTACCACACAAAACATTTAGATCAAATTTTATATAAAATCAGCAGGATGGGATCTTATCCCTCTCAAACTAATGATTTTTTCGACAATTTAACAACAGTAAAAATTAGATTATCTACCTATAACTCCAATAGACTAACAAAAAAGACATCCTACAATATGCAAAAGAGGAACTCTTCAGTGCTGGCACGGGTTATTGTAGACAAAATTTTCAAACTATTTTTTACCGCCTGATTTGGTTAAAAATACCAGTAAATTAAGCGCTCAGTGAGAAATTAATGCTGCAGTAACTCACTTAAAGTTAATTAAGCGGACATGGACAATCTTTCAAACTCATGATCAAGGGCAAGTTTGAAAAAATCATTTAAGCTGGAGCAGCCCAGCTCCTTAGCAAGGCGAGCCGCCTTCTCATGCCGCTCTTGACCAATTCTAACATTGAGCGAACCTTTAAATGGCTTTTCTGGCTCAACCTCCCTTTCATTGCAGGTTAAAAGATAATCATCAACAGCCTCTTTGAAAGCGCCATCAATTTGCTTCGCCGTTTCGCCTTCATAACTAACTAGTGAATGAATAAACTCTAATTTTCCATAAAAAAGCAGATCATCTGCATCAAACTCAATGGAACCATAGTAGCCTTTATATCTCATCATATTTTTCATAAAAGCCCTTCCTTCTTTAACTGAATAATAATTTGTTTGACTTGGTAACTCTTGAGTTCAGGGTTGGGGTGCGGTTTATGCAAAATAATATCGCTATAATTTATATGAATAAATCTAACACGCGATCCACTTGTGCGCCCTGAATTATATTCCTCAAATCCCAAACTTTTTAACAGTGCCTTTAACTCTTCCCAAGTAAAATCTTTTGGTTTACTGAGAAAGCGTTTCCTGAGCTTATCTATTTTTGTCATTGTTATGCAACTGATATTAGTTACTTTATAGTTTAGATGTATTTGAAGAAAATCGCAACTATATATAGTTGCACTTTACATCTATCAAATAGGTACGCGCTTATGATAATTTGCAAGCTTGTAGGTAAGGAGAGAAAAACTAACAGTCATGATTATCCAAGTAGATCTCCATTTTTTTTGGCGCAAAAGCTTGGCAATGATATTCACACGATGGTGTGGGCTTTCAATCCCAGACCATTGCATCTCTTGTGTCACTGAGAATACTACTTCTGCAAATAGTTTGTTGGGATCTGAATATTGGGTTAAATTTGAGGTCAACTGGAAGATAAAGGACTGCAATAATGCAGTCCTTTATCTCATGTTCAATACGGAATCGAACAACACGTTGTTACTTAATGGACCAATGAATTATGAAATCTCAAGGCTGATTGGCAGACGTTTCTGTTAGATCAGACTCAATATCAGTATCAGTATCAAGAAAATAATTATCTTCACCCATAACCAAAAATGGAATTGATTCGCAAAGCGTTGGAACCACCCCGGTATAGGGGGTATTTTGGGGTGCTGGAGTCGAAGCACGACAACTACCATCACCATCTGTACTGATCAAATCTCCATCGTACAGATCATCCTCATTATCCTTATGGGCTGCATCACCGTCCATTGCAAGCGTAGAGTCATTATCACGCTCATCTGTCGGTTCTTCGGTTGCTAGGGTTGTATCGGGTAGTACCAGATCAAGATCGGCAAATGAAGGACTACTAGAACGTCTACTCATAAAAAGACCCAGAGATGGACTCTTGGATTCACCAACAGAAGGACTAATAGATGGACTACTAGGCGGCGTGGCAGAGTCTGAGCGCTTAGGATCAGAGGAATTCGACGGTGTTGGCATATAATAATCCTCAAAACGAGCATTGTGCATCATTTTAGAGCACAAGTCAAATTTATATGCAATCGTAGCAATAATTCACATACACACAATACTACTTGCATGCAAATCAGAGTCATCTGATCTTCTCAAATTATCAATGCGTTATATGCATTTTTATGCAATATTATGGTGTGTAAGCTATTGGTCTACAACGACAATAAAAAAACAGAATGAACGCTCTCGCCTTAAGGATTTATCATGCTAGCTGGTAGTTTAAAATCTTATATCAACAGTAAACTTATTCTCATTGCTTTTATCGCCAGCTTAAATACCGCCTTATTTTCCCAAAATGCACAGCATGATATGCCAATGCTAATGTCGACGCCTATGCCCTCCTCTGCTCCGTCGGTGGCGAAAAAAACCATGTCCGCAAATACGCCGATACAAGCCAAACAACCCACAAACAAAAACTCGTTGCTGAAAAAAAATACCCACATCACGCCACTAGGCGTTAAACGCATGATCGATTTAGTAGTTAACTATAAAACCGTAAATTTCGCTGACAAAACCCGCCTGGCCCTTGCCATCAATGATCAAATTCCAGCTCCGACACTTCACTTTCAACAAGGTGATTTTATTACTTTAAATGTTTATAACAAATTAGATAAACCCACCGCCATACATTGGCATGGGCTATTGGTTCCCTGGCAAATGGATGGCGTCGAAGGCGTCAATCAACAAGCCATCCCGCCTGGTGGCGTTTTTCATTATAAATTTAAACTATACCAACAAGGAACCTATTGGTACCATGCCCATACTGGCCTGCAAGAGCAAGAAGGCTTATATGGTGCCTTTATTATTGACCCACCGGAAAAAAAATCGCCCTACCAATACAACAAAGATTATGTTGTTGTGTTATCTGATTGGAGTAACACACCTGCTGAAGAAGTGTTACATAATCTAAAAATAGACGGTGATTACTATTCACCCCGCTTTCCACTCCAACCCTCACTTATGAAATTTTTACATGATTACAATCAGGCTGATGGAGAGAGCAAAAATGCATTACTTGCTGACTACAAGATGATGCAGCAGATGCGTATGAGTATTTATGACCTAAGTGATGTAGCCTACGATGCCTATTTATTGAATGGTCAAACTAAAACCCATCCTTGGACTGCGCCAGTGAAGATAGGCGATAAAGTGCGTTTGCGTTTTATTGGTGCCGCCGCAAGCACCATTTACCGAGTGAAAATTGATGGCGCCACGATGGAAATGGTGCATGTTCAAGGCAATAATGTAACACCGCATAACATCGATGAATTTTCCATAGCGCCTGGGGAAACCTATGATGTGCTGGTTCATATCAAGAAGAATAAGCCTTACATCATCTATGCCGAATCCATTGATACCCTGGGAAAAACATATGGTGCTTTGGTGCCCGATATTCACCACCCCATCGACTATCAACACGTCCCCCCTTTTCCCGAACCCAAACCAGTTACCCAAGACATGATGGCTAACATGATGATGACCGAGATGAATCATGGGGCGATGGACATGACCATGCCCACTGAACCGAGCATCACAGGGGACACCTTGACGTCCGACCATTCGCGGCAAACCACCACTTCAGGAACGAAATATCAACATTTATCTGCAGCAGTTAAGACGAATGATGCCAATAAACCTGTCGATGACCTAATCAACATGGAATTATTTGGCTATATGGGGCGTTACATATGGTTTATTAACGGCCTGCCTGAACATAAAGCCAAGCCCATCTTGCTGCAGCCTAATAAACGCTACCGTTTTGTCTTTACCAACAACTCGATGATGCGCCATCCCATGCATCTCCATGGACATTGGTTTATCTTACGCAATGGTCATGGGGAGTATGATCCCCTCTTACACACAATCTCAGTGCCACCTGGCGCCACCGCGGTGGCTGATGTAGATACTGAGGCCAGCGGCCAGTGGTTTTTTCATTGCCATCATCTGTATCACATGCTGACGGGCATGTCGCGAGTATTTCAATATTCAACACTTATTGAACTAGTAAAAGGAACAATACAACCTCAACATTACGCCACAGATACCGCCTATATCAATCGACCTATTGTAAGAGAAGATGAAGTCATGCCCATCGACTCCTCATTGGTGCATCACCCAATGGCTCATCCTCCAGGCTTTTGGTTCGCTAATTTTCTCGATATTGGCGCCGATCCTATCAATAATGTCCAGAAACTTACCTTCAAAGGCTTGTATGGTTCAGATTACAACAAGTTAGAACTCTACAGTAACGATGTAGAGATTAATAAGGGCAACGTAGAAAATGCCGATATTGATCTGTTTTATTGGCATCTGATCAGCCAATTTTGGGCAATCAAAGGCGGCGTAAATTATTTTTATCGTCCCGCTCAAAAAGCTTATTGGCTACCTGGGCTCGGCATTGAAGGATTGATGCCCTTTTTTATCGATACCAATATTCGCACTTATTTTTACAATGGCAGTGCAAAACTTGATATGGAGCTATCACGCGATACGCAAATCACCAACAATGGTTTTCTACGACTGAACCTACGCGGCATCTTAGCCACTAAAAACATTATTTCGGCCCAAATTGGCAACGGTTTAAATCAGATAAGGTTTGCAGCAAGGCCTTATTATCGGCTGATGCCGGGAGTAAATCTATTCAGCGAATATGAATATACACAAAATTATGGTGCCTTTAAAACAATGCAAATTCGAGAAGGTGACGCGGCCTGTGAGAATACACTAACTTTTGGCGTATCTCTTTTGTTTTAACTATAATAGTAAATTATACTGATATATAAGCCATGGAATGGAGACTAAAATGCCTTATATTTTGCCCAGTGCGTTTTTAGATAAATTCAGTGCGTTTCCTAATGAATACCAGCGCATTACAGGCAGTAATTTATCAAGTCAATCTTCATCCTACCTGCCTTGCTTTTTTGGTGGAAAAGACACTACAACCAGGAAAAATCAACTTGATTTTTTAGCCAAAATTTACAGTGAGCTTAAAACCTTCATTCCCGATAAAAATGATAACGACACCCGCGATAACCAATGGCAAACCTATGTTATTTCGTTGCGGATCATGCTTGCCGCTTGCCTCCATGTGAAATCGCAAATAAGCAAACAGTACGCCGTGAAAAACATTAATTCGGTACTAATTACTCTGATTGATGAAGCACTTGAACTAACGTCATCAAATCCCGTGGATAACAGCACCAAAAAATTGTGCCTGCAATCCGCCGAAAAATGGCTAAACCTAGGCGACAAATCCTCAAACGACCCCCTATTTTCGCACTCATTTCAGTATTTGGAAGACAAAGAAATTACCGGTTTTAAAGTATTCGTCAAAGAAGAACTCCAAACACTGAAGAACACCGAGACACAGGCGGACTACCCCATAGCAAACGCCATGCAACCCGTATTCGGCGCAATACTTGCCTTTGCCGGCTCACAGGCTGGCTATTTACTTGGGGGAGCTCTCGTAGGTGAACGGGGCACTACCGCCGCAAGCTTTGTCATTACCGCAATTAGCAGCAATAGCTATCTCAGCACGATACCTGGCGCCCATGTGGGTGCGATTGTGCTCATTCCGCCAATGATAGCCCGGATTTTGAGCTCGTTTTATGGTGTCTCATTCTCATGTGCTGTGGGTAAAGGCCTAGGCCTCGTTGGTGAAGGATTGGGGTTTAGCTTAGGCATGAGCCTTGACCTGAGTAAAAAATTAATAGAAAACACGTATTACACATTTGGGTCAATCCTATATCAGCAAGAAAAAACGTCCCTCCCTTCAGGTCTACAGCTCATCGATGGACGTAAAATTCAATCCGGTGTTGATATAAAGGCAATAGAATCCATAACATTCGAAACAGAAAACACTACGCCTGCACCACGACTCGAAGAGAACAATGTTAAAATTGAAGTGATTGAGGATGGAGAAGAACCTTGGTTGCTGACATCAACATCATCGCCACGCTCTTCCATATGAGGCTCACTAATGAATAACCATACGGAGATTAATGCATTAGAAGTAATTATGCGTCAGGCAGATTCAGCACTGTCTGAGTCCGCAAGCATTATGCAAGAACTGGCAAATTCGTCTGATTTTTCCGATTCAACAGAAGATAGCCCTGAGCAGCAGCTAAAGACGTTACAGCTCATATTAGAGTACCGCCTTGATACTGAAGACGCGCTGATGAAACTTATGCAGTTAGAAAAAAGCTTGTTGCAAACATTAGGTATCGAACACCTGGCATCGTCCGCGGTGAATCTTGAGAGAATCACCTACGCACTTGGCAAGGACGACTTGCGCCAAGTATTGTCTGCTCTGCGATCATTAGCCAGTTCTGTAATGCGTGCAGCATACAAATCTCAACAAAACTCAAAACTGCTTACAAATCAAAAAAGCCAATTAAGCCGCGAAAACAAACACACTAAATCAAACCAAAACTTACAACACGCCGTTAACAAGCAAAAACAATTCACAGTCCAGCTGGATGAGCTCAATCTTTCTTTAGAGTTATTAACGCAGCGCGAAGCCATTGGGCCCGTTCTTGATCACATTGCCGCACTGCGAGGTCCCATATCACGCTTTTACCAATTAATGTTAAGCGGCTTGAGACAATCATTCCCACTCTACAATCAACTGAGCATAAGCCCATCTTTAAATAAACTGCCGGATACGATACTCCAAGCCTCAGAGCAAGCATTAAGACAAGTGCATGACTACAAACAAGCGAATAAATTATTTCATCCGGTCAAAATGGATATCCCTCAGGACACACTCGATGAGCGGGCGGCCAAAAGACGCCTAGGACATTTTTTTACTTTTTAAAGCGCAACCAAACTGGTTTTATATTTTTTCTTTGTTACGATTTACAATCTTATCGTTCTAATTTTTCTCATATAATTGCTTGTGGATATTTTTTTTAACCAAGCCACTATTTTTTGTTGACATTTTCCATATTTTATTAAAAACCCAATAAACACAAGGGTTCCAGCATGCCGCTCTTTTAATAATCAACTGCGATTTATCCACAAAATCTGTGGATAACCCTGTGTGCAAATTATTAAAAGCCTTGAAAAATAACCGTATTGCGGGGTGATTAGAGATTCTCCAAACCAGCCAATAAATCGCAAACGGTTTAGCTGGCCATTTTTATGCGTGTCACAAATCACACTTAAAACAACTAATAATCCCCATCCTCATATATTTTTTTTAACCCTTCGCGGTACGTAGGGTAGTTAAGAGTGATTGCAAGTTCTTGTTTTATTTTTGCGCTACTAACCCGCCGATGGTACGTATAAAATTCGCGAGCCATCGGCGAAAGTGAAGCGAACTCGAACGGTACTCGCTGTAGCGCCGGAAGCTGGAGTAACGATGCTGCGTACTCATCAATATCATAAGCAGGAGCGGGCTCATCATCGGCAACATTATATGTCGACCCAGGATTTGGGTTGTGTATTGATGCCACAAGAACCGCTGCAATATCTTCAACGTGGATGCGCGAAAAAAAATGCCCTTCTTTATAAATGGTTTGTGTTTTACCGAGGGCAACCCGTGTTAAGGCACTCCTGTCCGGACCGTAGATCCCCGCCAATCGAAAAATATGCAGTGGCAACTGACAAACTTTGGCGGCAGCAAACCAAGCCGCCTCAGCCTCCAGACGCAACTGCCCCGACTTCCCGGGTAAAACCGACGCTGAAGACTCATCAACCCAAGCGCCATGATGATCACCATATACGCCAGTTGATGAAAGATAGCCAAGCCATTGGATTTGGGACGCATATTTTTGCAATAACATGCCAAAATGAGCAAGAACCAAATCCCCTTCTGCCACTGATGGTGGCACGCTAATCAAAACATGCGTTGCAGACTGCAACTGCATCTCTACATCCGCCGCAGTAAATCCAACCAGCTCATACCCCGCCTTGTGATCACTATCACTATTTCGCGTTGTGCCGGTAATGTGGAAACCAAGTGCCGCCAGGTTGTTTGCCAAACAAGACGCGGTATAGCCAAAACCGAAAATAAAAATCTTTCTACACATTGATGGTTTCCTGCTTATAAGCTTAAATAAAAGATAGTATATGCCTTTATAACAAATCACGCGTGTTTACTTTTTGCCCATCACGGTGTATTATTTGCGCAATTTATTCAAATAAATGGTGATCCATGTATTTCGGTCCATTTTGGTGTGTTGAGTCAAAAGCATGGCTACGTTTTGATGTGGCTGAAAACGGCAAAACAACTGTACAGATAGCTGCCATTGATAAGAACAACCCTAAAGTCACCCTACCATGGAACGCAAGCGCGCCTGGTACCTGGCATGTATATAATAACAATGAGCATCAATATTACTGTCTGAAAAATGAAACTTTATATCGTCGCGACGGCATAGCGAATGTTGCCGGAACAGACTCCGTGAAGGTATCCAAACTCACGTCGCCAGCTAGAAATGAGTGGCGTCAAGCAAGAATAAATCCGGTCAAGGAGGCAGAAACAAATCCGTTTTTTGACTATAACCTTGAAACAGCCACCCCCCCAGATACATGCCCCCTAACACCTGAAGAACAAGCTCAAAAATGGCAAGAATTGCTACAAGAAAATCAATTTACAAATTTGGCGGCTCAAATCGAGTCTGGATTTAGTCCTGATGAAAAAAATGAGCTGGCACGTCTTTTACAGCAGACATTAGCCAATTTTACGATGAAACAATATGCCACATTTTCAACCTACCTAACCGCTCTTGGAAAAATAATATCAGATACAACAGATACCTTACACCAAGCTTGGACAGTCAAGGCCGGCCAAACTGTGGATTGGGTGGTAGTGGCTCAAAACCAACAGCTTGAGACCCCTACGAAACTATCGTTTCAGAAACAATTTTTTCAGGATTTACTAACGGCAGAGCAAACTCGAATCCAAAAAGAATTTGTTTTACCCAAGGAAGAGCTGACTGTCGTCAATGCTACACCAACAACTACAGATGCAGCCTCTACTACTCAGAAAAAAAGCAATATACTATTAATGAAAGAGGCAGTCGCTGAAGCTCAAAAAAAATATGCTGAGTGGTATGCAGGTACGATACAACATCGCGGAGTAAATGGCTTTTTTAGCTGGTTACGCCATGGTGCTTGTGGACAAAATCATGCGCTAAAAATCAAGAAAGATATAGATGAAACTGACAATGAGAATCGTGCCATCGGGATTATCGACTTTTTTTTAAAAGACGGGAAAACCCGCTATGAACGCCACTCGTTCGCCTCGTTTTTTCTGGATGAGTTGAACCAAATACCCAATTTACCCTGGTCAGGTATCAAGCCGGATAAAGAATCAAACATTTACCAGGCACCACAATCCACAAGTCACGCTGTCCCCCAAAACAAATAGCAACGAACGAGCAACTGCTCTCTGTTTGCTAAAAGACAGCAGTTTCTCCCACGCATCACTCCTAAGAGAAAAAACCATACACTCGCGACCAATGTTTCTTTATACTCAGGTAATGGTCGAATAACATTTATATAAAAACATACAAAAACGACATCATTAGCGCCCCGAGAGGCTAAACTGGAGAGTATAAATATGGATTTTTTTTCCTCAGAAACCGTGTTTCTAGGTGGCGAGTTACTCGGTATCACATCGTTTCTATTTCGCGATATTTTATACCTTCGTATATGCAACATTGTTAGCCAGATGATCTTCGTTTTTGGAACCTTATACGCAGGACTCCAGAACCCCGGCATGAAGGTTATCCTGGTATTTAGTTTACTCTGCATCGTGATTCACACGAAAGAAAGCATTCGCATCATTCGCGAGCGCATTCCCATTCAACTTCCGATTGATATTATAAAATTGTATAGCCTCCATTTTCACATGATGTCCACCAAGGAGTTTTTAAAGGTGTATCAATTATCATTCACCAAAACTTACGAAAAGGGTGATGATGTCACTGTGCAAGGAGAGGCATTATCAAAATTAAAGTTGATTAAACAAGGCATCGTGCAGATTATCAAAGATAACCAAGCGGTAACCACTCTTGGTGCGGGATTTTTTATCGGTGAAATGAGCTTTTTAAAAGGCGGGGCGGCAAATGCAACAACCTCCGTAGAAAGCAAACAGGCAGAGTGCATTGAGTGGGATCGCGATGTTTTGGAAAAACTTAAGCTGAAAAACCTCGGGCTATATACGAAGCTGGAGCAAGCCATTGCATTTAATTTGATTCAAAAGTTAAACCAGGATGAAAATTAATTCAGATAGAAGGAGATTACAACAGAATGAGTCGAAATAACCACAGAAACAAAACTTCAAAAAGCAAGCCATCCAACTCGCTTGGCACACCGTTGCAAGCCACCGAGCCTGTGAGCCCGAGGTATCCAATTACCGCTGCAACGTCGGCATCCCTATTGGTTTCAATGTTTGCAGGAAAGCAAGAGGAAGCTCCGCACACAAAACCAAGGGATAAAACCATCAAGTCTGCATACCCCCATATGCAGCAACTTTTTTTCACCGCATCGCCTATAGATAAACTCCGCGAAAATTTATTCGCTCTCATCGCAAAACCTTAACTTGATTTTAATGGCTCCCTATTGTCTGCTTAAAAAGCATCGGCTAGAATGACCGCAAATTAACCGGCACAATGGAAAAACCGTCGGTTAATTATTCTTTCTTACGGAAAATAAGGAATGTTGTTATGCCTGTACCTCTTCTCATCGGCACAGCCGCCGCAGTCAGTTATTTAATGCTTCTCATTATTACCAGCATTGCCGCTGTGTGTGCTTTTTTCATCGGGTATTTTTGGTCATCAACGCCGACAACAACGGAGTCACAAGAGGAGCTGCGACAGTTAGGGCAAGTAGATAACAATCAGCGCCGAGAGCGAGACAAGGCGATGCAAGATATGGCAGCGGGCGCACAGGAGCTGATAGTAACCATACAACGACCACAGAACTGCAACATGAGGAAATCAAGCAAAACACCGAGCTTCTTAAAAAAAATGCAGCGGATTACCAGGCCGCCACACAACAACTACTTACGGCTAGCCAACTAATCAATCAGGCGTGTGAAGGACTAAACACTGACGAACACCCACAGCTGTTGGCATTACAACAGTATCTAACCGAACTGCAGCCAATCCTCGCCACGCTTGCATCCAGCGATAAGACGCTGCAAGACGCGTCCTCACAACTACAAAAAATAGTGCAGAGCCATTTTGCTATCCTGCAGCGTTTGAAAGCAGCTGCGCAGCGTGATAAAGAGACTATCCAATCGTTGATTCAACAATTGAACGGGGCCATCGCCGCAGCTAAAGATGACATGGACGAGAACAAAAGATTGCTCCGCGTTAGCAACCAAAACCTCGCCGCAACGCTTGAGCAAAGCGGGACAGACCTTGGTAAAGCTATGCAAGCGATAATCTCTCTGCGCACGGAGAATGACTCATTACGTGAGTTACTTTCTAACGAACCAGGTAATCAACCAAAACCAATACCTCAAACGCACTCATCCAACTTCTTTAACTGAAACATAGAATAACAAGGAATGACCATATGTCTAACGATAATGATCGTGTCTTAATTGAAGAAACCAACATGCCACCCGCTACCGATGTGCTCAATGAGATTGGGGAGAAATTTAATAATGCCATGTTCTTACTACAAACGAACATCACTGCGCGCCAATCATCGAATAAGGCACTGAAGAACCGTTATTTTTTAGATAAAAGCTATTTTGACCGCGCAGCACTTTGGTACGGTGAAAAAGCATGGTGGAAGAAACTACTCATTGGCTCTGCTGTTGTCGCGTTGAGCGCGCTGATAGGCGCCATATTTGACTTAGCAGCCCTGCTCACTGTGATATCAATTGGCATTTTAGCCGCCGTTTCGTGCGCACTGCAAAACCATAACGATATTTTGACTAGCCGGAGTGAGCGCTTTTCCGAAGACATTACCAAGCTGGAAGCAGCCAATAAAGCGGAGTATGAGCAACTGAGTCAGATTGAAGTCACCATGAAAAATGTTTTAGGTCAGCTACAGCAAACACTAGTAAGAATGAACGATGAAATCACAGCCTTTAGAATAACGATTGTGACACTACATACCCAAATCGATACATTACAGACAAACATCCATGAATTGAATACCGCAAAAGACCAGCTTGCTGCATCCAATAAGGACTATTTAATGCAGACTGAGCAGCTTAACAACGCCCTGTTGGCAGCGCAGACTGATTTAGGACAAAAAGTGTTGGAAATTAACGCGTTAACTTCACAGCTTAATAAGGCACAATCCAAAGTGTCCGCCAGTGCCATCAATATGGAGAAATGTGCAGAAGACTACCAAAACCGTCTGCGGCAATTAGCCGAACTTGAAAACACCGTTCATGAGCAGTTAAAAAGCTCAAAAGAAAACAACCTTATGGAATCCAAACAGATATCGGCTGCAAGCGAGGCACTTATTGCCAAATTACAAAACCAACAGACGGCTCTAAGCCTACTTTTAAATTCCGACAATAGTAACACGAGAGCCGGCACATTCTTTGCACAACCAGCGAACCAGCGCCTGACCGAACAAACCATCTCCCAATCCACCAATAAAGAATCACTATCACGCTGAGCGCTACCTACAGCTTCTCTTCAGCCCCTGGATACCGCGGCTTTTAAGCTGGCATCCAGGAGATCTGCGATCAAAATCACCGTAAATACGTCATTTGCATATTAATTTTCCTCAAATCTGAACTATCACCGAAAACTGTGTTAAAATTGCATTAAAAATAGTCACATTGAATTGGGAACACTTGCAATTCAGTGTTCGCACATTCAATAGAAGGAAACATCATGAGTTTTTCAGATTTAGGTTTAATTGAGCCCTTGGTTCGTGCCGTTAACGAACTGGGTTACAGTGAACCCTCCCCCATTCAAACACAAGCAATCCCGGCAGTCCTAAAGGGACGTGATCTACTGGCCTCGGCGCAAACAGGAACCGGTAAAACAGCAAGTTTTGTGTTACCCATTTTACAGCGAGTCAGTGCAAAACCACGTGCCCGAAATAATCGCACCAAAGTATTGGTCATTACACCAACACGTGAATTAGCCGCCCAGGTTCATGAAAGCATTGTCCAGTATGGACGCCACTTATCACTGCGTTCCGCTGTTGTTTTTGGTGGTGTAAAAATAAGTCCTCAGATGATGAAATTACGCGCAGGCGTTGAGCTACTGGTGGCCACCCCGGGACGCTTGCTGGATTTGTATCAACAAAAAGCTATTCAATTTGATGAAATCGATACCCTGGTATTGGATGAAGCCGATCGTATGCTAGACATGGGCTTTATTCATGACATCAAGCGTATTATCAAATTATTACCCAGAGAACGCCAAAACTTACTGTTTTCTGCCACGTTTTCGGAAGACATTCGTACGTTGGTCAAGGGAATGTTAAATCAACCACTGGAAATTGACGTTGCGCCACGCAACGCGACAGTAGTCGCGATAACACAAACGATCCATCCCGTTGATAAAAGTCGTAAAGCAGCGTTACTCAGTCATTTGATTCATAAAAACAAATGGGGACAAACGCTGGTGTTTTCGCGCACCAAACATGGTGCAAACAAATTAGTTAAACAATTGGCCGAAGACCATATTTATGCTGCCGCAATTCATGGTAATAAGTCGCAATCACAACGAACAAAAGCTTTGGCTGATTTTAAATCAGGTGAAGTGCATATTTTGGTCGCGACCGATATTGCAGCGCGCGGTATCGATATTGAACAATTGCCTTGTGTAGTGAATTTTGACTTGCCGCAGGTAGCCGAAGATTATGTGCATCGAATCGGGCGAACCGGCCGTGCTGGCGCATCAGGATTAGCGGTATCACTAGTCAGTGCTGATGAAGTTGGACAACTGCAAGCTATAGAGCGATTGATTAAGCGCAAATTGGAACGCGTCGAGATAGAAGATTTTGAACCGCAGCATAACTTGCCGACCACGGCTTCATCCAACGAAACCAGAAAAGGTCCACCCAACAGAGGCCGCTCCAATTCGTTTGCTAAAAAAACAACAGGAAAAACATTTGGCAGCCGCTCGACTAGGCCAGAAAGGTCTGAACGGTCTTGAGGAGCGCCTTCGCTTAAACATCGCGTTAGAAAAATTATATAGTCTCGTAGCCCGTGTTAGCACCGTGTACTATGAGATTTCATACCTCAAAGAGCCCGGATTACGGCTAATGTCTAATCCGGGTTACACATGACGACCTTCGACACAAACCATTGGAAAAAACACCTCTAGCCCTCCAGGGTTAAGAATCAATTGTTCTTTCTCGTCCTTACTTAATGTTTTGATAAATTTTTCAACTTTCAGAGCAGTACCCTTGCAATCAGAGACCATCCAGCATTGTGCAATACCTAATGGCTTAAAACTGCGGGTATATTTGCATTTGGCAGATCCCAGCACATGCTCCTTATAACGACGAACCAAGTCAGTGGTGTAGCCGGTGTAATAATTACCGTTGCTACAGTGCAAAATATAGATCCAATATTCCTGCTTGCTCATCAGTTCAAATCACGCTAATCTTTCGAATCGAACCAGCTTAATTGATTAAGCAAATGTATTCAAACGAATAATATTATAGGAGTTCCCCCTCTTTTTTCGCACCAATTCCAGCTTAATATTTATTGATTTCTAATAATCACTTTCAGTGCATAACGAGGATCATGAGCATGCCCTATACAGAGAATTCAAGTGCCATCCAGCTTTCTAATCGCGAAGAAAAACGCTCTCATTTATCGCAACGACCTTACAGTGAACAAGATTTCATTGACTACCTAACAAACTCTGAAAGCCTCAAAAATCAAATCAGCAAATATCATAAAACAACGGATGAGCTCGATGAGCCATTCGTGAACACAAGCCCACTCAGCCAAATTTTCAGTACATTATCCAGTTCGTACCAATCTGATAATTCAAGCTCGTCTTCCGACGTTTACCGTGCATTCAGCCAAGCCGATGAAGGCCAATTATATAATCTTTATGAACGATTAGTGGTTCCAGAGATAGACGAGTGTGAATTTCAAATACCGCTGACAATAGAAAATGACATGAAAGATTTTCTTAAACGTGCGATTGCCCAGGCTGTCCATGATTTATTAGATATACATGGCCACTTGAAAAAAGAAATTTCAGATTTATTAGGAATCACCCAAGTATTACCTGCTCCAACCACTACAGCGTATAGAAGCAACATTATTTTTCCATTGATGTATAGTTATGTTAGTCATGTGATTGTTGGTGGTATTCTGACCCTCTATCACGATAAAAATGAACACAACCCCCTTTTAGCAAAAAGTTTTGCAATCCCCAGCAACATTCACCGCCTACTCGAAGATAATTCTGACGCCACAGATGGACTAATCACCCACTTCTTCAAACACGAAATTGCAATTAACATTTTAAATCAAAGTGTTTTTTCTGAACCGCATTTTTATCAGTTTTCAAAGACACTAAGACCAGAAGTAATTACTGACATGGTTACCTCGGATATTTTTCAAGCTGAAAAGGATGATGAACTATGCATCCAAGCTGATCTCGCGTTTATGAGGATGGATTTTTGGTCGAATCTAAAGCGCGATTTTCAAAGTGAAAATGACATAGCCAGATCTAAATCAATACATGATGGTTTTGATCATAAAAAACGCAGTGGATGCGAGGAACAAAAGACCGAAAATACTACCCAGCCACAATTAACACAGCTCTGGTTAAATGCCCGCGATAATCAATCAATTCTTGATTCTCTTATTAAAATTTCCAGCAAACAAAAATTTAAGAATTTTTTGACATTGATTAAAGAAGATAAAAAACAACTACAACAGCCAACCGAACAATTTATTCAATCCTGTTTTGCAGACAAACAGTTCATCCAGACTTATAAAGATGACATCATTGACGCACTGGCAAAACTTCATGCTCGACAATTAAAAAAGAGGATTAGTTTAGTCGTGTTGGATGGTGATAAAGAGCCTCTTACCAACTACCTGAAACTCAATTATTGGGATGATATAATCCGTATTTTAACCAGTACGGATAAAAAAAATCTGTCTGTGGCAGAATCAACGGCACTAAAAACACATCGTGACGAACTTCTAAATAAATTACTCCGTTATGTCGAGCCGAAAAAAATTGAGGACAAATTTAAAATTTTACAAAAAACGGCCCTGGGAGAAAACCCGCTTGGAGAACTCCTGCAAAGTCATACCAGCACAACAGGAGCAGCGTTTTCCTTGTTTGTAACCTATCGAACCCAAAATATTATTAAATTAACAAAAATAGTAGAGGACCTTAAAGCTGAGATGGATAGCAAGGAACAGACATTGTGCCCGTATTAGCCGAGGAGGATAAAAGCATAGACACACTCGCTGAACTAAAAAAACGCTTGCACCAGTTTAAAAAACCCGTAGCGACAATGCCTATATTTTATAAAACAAGCCCAGGAGACTACGCCGAACATGATCAATTTATCGGCGTTAGCGTGCCCGCGTTGCGCCAAATTGCGCGGCAATATAAAACCCTGCCATTGTCCGCGGTGCAACTGCTGCTTGAATCACCCATCAATGAAGAGCGATTGCTTGCTTTATTAATTCTGGTCAATCGCTATCAAAAAGAAAACGCGCAAACAAAACAGGAAATTTACCAGTTTTACCTGAAAAATTTACAGCACATTAATAATTGGAATCTGGTTGATGCGTCAGCACATTTGATAGTAGGCGCGCACCTATTAAATGCCGACAAAACCAAATTAATAACGTTAACAAAATCACCCATTCTCTGGGAAAGGCGCATCGCCATCGTTGCGACCTGGTATTTCATTCGCCACCATCAGCTTAAACCGACGATACAGATAGCTGAATTATTGTTGCAGGATCAGCATGATCTAATTCAGAAAGCAGTCGGCTGGATGCTGCGGGAAGCTGGCAAACGCGATCAACAAGTGCTGATAAATTTTCTCGAAAAATACGCACCACTAATGCCAAGAACCATGCTGCGCTACGCTATCGAGAAGTTTTCGGCCGATGAACGCAAGGCTTATTTGGCTATACCCCGTATTACGGAGCTGGCGACTGAAACGTGTCATCCAGGACAGCTGCCATTTCAGGACTAGTCAATACAGGAGACGGGGATATCGGTTGTATGTTTTCCAAGGGAGGCACTCTTGCTAAAATCGCAGTCCTTGCAGATTCACCTATCCTGGTAATTAATTTTACATAAGATGACTCCACCTCACCAATAGTATGTATGGGGTGAGCAATGGCTACCTCTTTTAATACTCTGGCAGGAAATAAAAACTCCCCAACTTCTCTAAAAAACGTATGCATTGCAGCAAACGCCCGATGAAGGGCATGCGCCGGTTTAGCATCAAAAAGACCTGCGATACGTCCTAGAATCATCATTCCGATAGAAGCTGTCATTTTGACAAGACTGGTTATCAATGTATAGGGTATATAAAGCATGTGTGTCGTGAACACAATCAAACGACTTAAGTCTTTTTTGCTTTTATCAAGCAGAGAGCCTGCCGCTTGCTTGACAGGCTCCCATGGATAAGGCTTTTTACTCACTAGTGCTGCCACACTTAACAAGGGCGATAGAGCAAGACGCAACAACCCAGGAATATACGACAAAGGAATATAGAGAACTTGAAAAGCAATAGAATGATTTGTTTTAGGATACAGTAATTTACAGAGCGATTTACTTTCCTCTTTGCAAAATAGCGCATCAATATGCCGCGAAAGATTAAATATTAACCTTGACTCAAGCTTCGGAAGATCATCAGCATGAGCTGATAACCACGATGCCAGACGATAACGATCAATGATTCCTCTATCAGCATCGGTAAGCGGTTGCAAGGAATCAAGTAGGGAGGAAAGTTGCGGTTGTTTTTCAGTTTCTGAACGCTCGGCCATTAGTCCCTCATAAAGCAGTACCGCAAATTTTGCACCAATAATAGGATAACCAGCCTCTGGCAGCGCCCCCAAATCATCCCTAAGACGCTCACTGAGCCAGGGAATATCACAGCCGGCTATACCGTTAGCTAAAACGTATCCTATTCCGTAGGCTGCCGCAACGTAGGCTCCCAGTGTCAGCGGATCTTCCCCAATCCGATAGAGGGCGTTGACGGCGTCGCTACTTGGGCCATGTTCAACACTATCCCATGCCACGGCGAAAAGCTGCGCTTGTGTTGATCCCCCAGCAACTGCCGCAGCAAATTTGGATGACCCCATGGAATATGAAAAACGGGTAAACCAGTTCACATAATCTGCACCAAAGATTGATGTAGTCATCGAGGGCAGATAGATGGCGCCAGCACCTATAGCATAGGCTCCAGTAAACAATAATCCACGCAGAGGATCCTTAGCAAAGATATTGTGAGAGAAAACACCACTGAAACGGTTAAGTCCGCGGGCGATGGCGGTCAAGATATCATTTTGATCGCTGGAATTAAGCTCATACTCCATCCGCACCAGTTTGCTGGTACTCGGAGAAACAGCCACATGTCCGCCAAATCCACATTGTCGCAAGATCTCAGCCAGCCGTGCCTCATCGGTTGTTTTAATCACGCCGATGTGTTTTTCTACTTCTTGCTGTAGGGTGTTTAAAGACGATAATAACTGCGTTGACTCCCAATCATTTAAAATATCGGCCGGCATTCGGATAACCAGTTTGGCACCAAAATCACGAATTCCCTTAAAAACATCGACAACTGCGTTAAATACTTGCGTGAAAAACTTAACTGGTTTCTGCCACAACGGCTCGTTAGGTCGAGCATGCTTTCTTAAGTCAGTTGCAACAAGATGAAAATTCTCGTTATGCCACGACTCCTCTTCCCAAGGCTTCGTTGCAACAAAAATACTCTTAAACATATTGAGCATATAAAAACCAAAACTTTTCATCCACATCGTAAAATTACGATGCGTTTTCCATTTAGGCGCTGTTATTGTATCCAGCTCTTCGTTACCTGACTGATTGCTCACCGTTGGCATGTGATTTTTACTATTGTCCAACCCATCCCATCGTTCAATGAAACTAATAGCCAGCAAAACCTCCCTCTCCCGTTCAGGCGTTAATTGATCCTCAGTAAAATCATAGCTTAGTCGTGGTTCATTATCTGCGGCATAATCACCATGATGTTTTGCAGTGACGGCATTGCGCAAATCTGGCTGATGATCATCAATCGCTTTGCGAGCGTCTTCGATAACATCATTTAACTCCCCAGAGGTCAGAGCAAACGAATGTTGCTTGCTATAAGTTAGATCTTTATTTATGCCCTGTAATTCATAGAGACCATCAATCATTTGTATCTTAACAAACTCCATGACCGAGTATTGTCCTCTGGCAAGATTATAAACATTGATATTATTTGTGGTTTTTAATGAGTCAAGATAGGATTTTGACCGCGCAATATCAGCCTGTAGATCGCTCCTGATTTGTGCAATTGTATTGTCGTTAAATCCTGAATCAGCGATATCTATATCGGAAAAATAACGGGTAAGATACAAGTCTATCGCTACTAGTTTTTGAATATAATCCCCAAGCTTCTTTTCGTATATTGCTACCGTGTTATCTTTATTAACCAGAGATTCTATTTCCTGCAATGCGGCAAACCGGTCTTGATATAAATCAATCAAGCGCAGTTTCACGGAGCGTAAGGTAGTCAACATACCTTTTGCAACGCCTGTATGCGCAATGACTCTATATTGACCAAGTGCTGCAATTACATTTCCAGTCATGGAATACGTATTAATAATGCCCCAACGCACACCTTCTTTTAATTTTTCAGCATTGGTTTGCCATAGAAACGCATGGGGTTTCTGGTTTTTAGTAATAAATTTAATGTGATGGTCACGGCCTGGATGAGACCATTTTTTTTCGAATAAATCACGGCGCGTTGATGCGCCAACCCAGGGTACAGCGGAGATTTCTGGTAAAAAAAGCGCCACATCACCATTAAGAGTAAACTCTCGATAATGTTTTTGATTGTATTCAGCAAGAAGTTCTTTAGCACCAACTGAACTAGTCATACTAAATCCTCTACCGGCAACTTAATTTCCATCGGAGTATTATACCCCCCCAATATTAACTAATTATTAACCAACCACTCAGGATTGCATAAATAACTATCACAAAGCTATCAAAATTAGATATAATGGACACTGATGTTTTTTCTTGGTCATGCAACATGCTATTCGGGTGGAGCACTAAAGTGCCGCAATTTAAAAAAAACGGTAACGTATTTCATGGGACTATTGCATTCCTGGCGTTGATCATCTCAACAATCATGGTATTTATTCCCTTTTTTGTCATCAGTTTATTGAAATTATACCCCAGCTCCTCCTGGAGAATATTTTGCACCAATGTTCTACAGGCGATATCCACTTTCTGGATTGACATCAATAATCTTTATATTCGTGCTACTCAACCAGCGCGACTGATTATCAGTGGAACAGACGCCGTACATCCCAATAATTGGTACCTAATTGTCGCCAATCACCAAAGTTGGCTTGATATTGTTATATTACAGTACGTATTTAATCACTCAGTACGCATCCCGTTATTAAAATTTTTTATAAAAAGCCAACTCATATGGGTGCCCGTCCTTGGATTCTGCTGGTGGGCAATGGGTTATCCCTTTATGAAACGTTATTCCAAAGAGTACCTTGCAAAAAATCCTCATAAACATGGGCAGGATCTCAAAAGTACACTGAAAGCCGTTGATCAATTCAAGAAATTACCGGCATCCATTGTCAGTTTTATTGAAGGTACGCGCTTTACTCCTCCTAAAAATCAACAACAAGAGGCACCGTATCAATTTTTGCTTAAGCCAAAAGCCGGTGGAATTAGCTTCGTAATTGGCGCGATGCATGAAGAAATTGATAGCTTACTGGATGTCAGTATCATTTATCCGGATGGGCACAATTCCATATGGGATTTTGTCTGCCACCGGATCGATGCCATTCAAATTCATATTCGACGACTACCTATTCCCACTGAATTTAGAAACCCATCCTTACTTGAAAACGAGCACGTGCAATCAGCGTTTAGAACCTGGCTTAATGAACAATGGTTACAAAAGGATCAATTAATTAGTGGGATTAAAGCTGGATCTTTACTAGGCCATATCAGCCAGAAATAGTCAATTATACAAAAAACAATCCACACCTGATGGCCTCGGTGTGGGGATACAAGAAAAGAAAGGATATCTTAGCGCGGCATTGACGCCTTATCTAAAATAGATTCGCGTACAAAACTAATGCAATAGCTTCTATAATCTATTATAATGTCACCCTCTGAAGGGCCGTTAGCTCAGCTGGTAGAGCAGGAGACTCTTAATCTCTTTGTCGTAGGTTCGACCCCTACACGGCCCACCACACTCGCAAAACACTTAATTAATCTGAATCACCCTGTTTTCAGATACCATCGTAGGCCAATTTTATGGAAGCGCAACAGAAAATAGCGGCCATTTATATCGCAAAACCCGAATTTATCTCAGAACTCTGCGAAGAGTTAGGCAATGTCTCAGATGTCATTGAAAATTTAGTTTTCTCCACACACAAAAAAGAAGATATTTGCTTTGCGCAGGATATTTGGTTAGAACCCAATATTGTAAAATTCCAATCCATATCTGAAGCCGCTAAAATTCTTCGCCAGGCCGGTAAGTACTGGTATTTGCATCCACTTTCGCAAGTACGGCGCTCGCGCTTGATCGAAGAGCAATTGATTAAATGCCCAATACTTACCCGCGATTTTCCCATTGATACGCCCATTCCTACAATAGGCGGCTTTAGTCTTCTGGATAAAAACACCATGGTTTACAGCGCAACACGCGCAAAAAAATGGCCGCAAGGGCAATGCTTTTTTATTGAGGATAAAGTAAACCCACCCAATCGAGCCTATTTAAAACTCTGGGAGGCACTCACGCTTTTGGAGAAATATCCAAAAGCGGGTGACACTGCCTTAGACTTGGGCGCATCACCTGGGGGTTGGACCTATGTGTTGCAATCCTTGGGGGCATGCGTAACCGCCGTCGATAAAGCAGTACTGGCGCCAGAAATCATGACGCTTCCCGGCGTGCAATTTCTGCAACAAAGCGCATTTGCCTTAGATCCAGCTTCATTAGAGCAAACTTACGACTGGGTGCTTTCAGATATAGCCTGCTACCCAGAGCGAGCCTATGCCCTGATCATGAAATGGATAGCTTCTAATAAAGCCAGGCAAATGATTTTCACCATAAAGCTACAAGGTAAAACGGAGTTGTCCACCATCAAACAACTGCAAGAAATACCCAATTCGCGCGTACTGAATTTATTTTATAATAAACATGAAGCAACATTCATTTATCCAGCACTACCAGTGAGTTAACGACCCGCCATACCCTGTCTGCTCAGATACAAAATAGCCGTCTTCTTGCAGCTCTAATCGTATTATATGTTGAGGTAAATAAATTTCTAAGTTGCACGGACTGCTGAAAACATGGATTACTAAAACAAGCAGAATGATCTTCAAATAATCACAGACCCAACCAACGGATGAATTGTTTGACCGCTCTTAAATTTACGGACTTATTTTGCTCGAAATAGACAGTATAATTTGCAGGTTTACCCGCATCAGCCGAGGAGTTTGCTTGAAATTTAATCTCTTTTATTTTTCCAAGATTTACAATTCTCATCTCAGTGGCATAGTAACCTCGGACCATAATCACCTCTGGTCTGACGAAATTAATGACGTCTAAATTACCTCTGCTATTATCACTCACTTGATTTTGACTAGTCACCATCTGACCCAGCTCTTTATCACTCAATGCGACATATTCAATATTATTAATTTGGCGTCGTAGCATCCGCGTTAAAGGTGCCTTCGTGTGAAATATTCGTTCATAATTATCCGCGGTAATGGTTGCTACTGTTCCACCTTCCTCACGTCGGTTACTTTGATCCGTAAAAAGAACAGATTCCTGCGGTTCGCTTGGGTCGATTGTCGGTGGTATATCAGGCTGCAAATTGGCCGTACTCCGCATGGATGATGGGGTATTGCAATTCAAGAATTTTGATTTTACCAACCAATTTTCACTAGGATAGTAGACGACCATAAGCGATTTATCTTTGATGGTGTTGATAATCAGTTCAGTAAGATTGTCAGGAACTGCGGGACATCCCCAGCTACGCCCTGCACGTCCATATTTTTTTATGAAACTTTCTTCAACATACCACCCACCATGCATAACAACGGCCCGACTAGACGCATTATCATTAAAATTTCGCTCCAAACCATCCAGCTTTAATGACAAGCCATGGCGCCCATAATAGGATTTTTCAGTGTTGTATACACCAAGACTACTTGCCCTGCTGTTATTTTTATTTGAAAAATAATTGGATGATAAATAGCCTGAGCGGACTCCGTGCGCAACATAGGTATGGAATAATAATTTTTTATTGTTTAAATCAAATACCCACAGACGCCTTTCATTTGAGGGTAGCGAGTAGTCAATCAGAGTCAAGATATTATTTTGGTCTTGATTGTATTTTTTGGCGCAGGTTAGCGTAGTTAAGACTTTATCAGCAAGTGCGGACGGCACTGCTTCCTGCTGCATCATTTTTTTTATTTCAACACTATTTAATGGCTTGCTCAACGGTTGCGGTTCGCAGTATTTTTTACTTACCATCGTGATGATTTGATTCACTACGTCGTTGTCTGGATTCAACGTTTTCGTTTCTTGCACAGGAAGCTGAGAAGGCAGCGCGAAACATGTTGATGTTGATGTGACTGCTAGTAGTAATAGCAGATATAGCCTCATGATAGTTCCTCTTTTTTATTTTTATACTGTCATTACTGCTCCTATTTAAATTAATATAGCTCACATTTGAGCATATTGTTATATTGTGCCAAAAAACCTATCTGACAAAGCCCGACCGCTTGCATTTTCCACTTGCGCGGTGCTTGTACTGTCGTTATTTATTGAAAGAAGCTGGAGAACGAGGTCGTTTTAGTGAGTGCCATATTACCTCTTGCATTTCAGTGTCTTCTTCCATGTAAGCCTCATTTAAACCAACAGGTGAGCTTGCAAATCTTGACGACGAAGAGCTTGATGATGGGCTGAGAAGTTCTATCTCATGAAATTCACGTGGTTTACGCGGCCCTGTACGAGATCTTTTAAAAAACGAAGGCAAATCATTCTCTTTGTGCTCTCGGTCTTTCGGCTTCTGCATTTGAGCATCAGAATGATGCGGGTCGCTTGAAGAAGAACTAAGTTTTTCTTCTCCTTTCTCTGTTTCGACGAACGATTTCAACTGGCTCCACTTTGCCCCCGTAAGGTAGGACAAAATGACATAGACCAAATCACTATGGATATTGGGACTGTTTTTATCTTTATGCAGAGAATGATAAACTTGCATAATCCCTTGGCCAACAGCGCTTTTCAATATATTTATTAAGGGATCATCAACCGGCTTTCCGCATTCATCTATAACATTAATTTTCATAACATAAGGCAAAGCCGTTCCTAGATTCAGCAACTCATCTTTAGCTCTATATATAAAGTCTTCCAGACTAAAATTTATTTCATTGATACTTGGGGGGATAGCCGCAAATGCAGTAGCTAACTCGTCATCGTTTAAATTGCCAAAATCATTCTCGACTAAATTAAGTTTGGTCACGCGTGGAGGTATAGCTGCCAATGCAGTGGCTAATGGAGCACCGGTTAAATTGCTGAGGTTATTATGGCTTAAATTAAGTGTGATCACGCTTGGAGGTATAGCTGCCAATACGGTGGCCAACTCGTCACCAGTTAAACTACTGAGGTTATTATGGCTCAAATCAAGTGTAGTCACACCTTGAGGAATAGCTGCCAATACGCTGGCCAACTCAGCACCAGTTAAACTACCGAGGTTATTATGGCTCAAATCAAGTGTAGTCACACCTTGAGGAATAGCTGCCAAAGCGCTGGCTAACGCAGCACCAGTAAAATCGTCGAGCTTATTATGGCTCAAATCAAGTGTAGTCACACTTTGAGGAATAGCTGCCAAAACGCTGACTAACGCAGCACCAGTTAAATTTCTGAGCTCATTATGGCTCAAATCAAGTTTAGTCACACCTTGAGGAATAGCTGCCAAAGCGCTGGCTAACGCAGCACCGGTTACAAAATCGCCGAAGTCATTCCCGCTCAAATGAAGTATTGTCACGCCGTTAGGGATGGCCGCAAATGCGGTGGTTAATTCATCACCTGTTAGGCTGGCTAGATTATTAAAACTTAAATCAAGCGTTGTCACGCCTTGATGGATAGCCGCAAACGCGGTGGCTAATTCATCACCTGTTTTGATGGCTAGATTATTAAAACTTAAATTAAGAGTTGTCACGCCTTGATGGATAGCCGCAAACGCGGCGGCTAACTCAGCACCGGTTTTTTGGTAGAGCTTATTTGCTCTTAAATCGAGTGTTATCACGTTTTGAGGGATAGCCGCAAGCACTAAAGCTAACTCAGCACCGGTTAATGCACCGAGGTCATTCCCACCTAAAGTAAGTGTAGTCACACTTTGAGGGATAGCCGCCAATACGGTGGCTAACATAGCGCCAGTTTTGTTGTAGAGATCATTGAAACTTAAATCAAGTTTTGTCACGCCTTGAGGAATAGCTGCAAACGCGGTGGCTAACGCAGCGGCTGTTTTTTTGTAGAGATCATTTAAACTTAAATCAAGTGTTGTCACGCATTGAGGGATAACCGAAAATACGGTGGTTAACGCAGCATCGGTTAAATCGCCGAGGTCATTCTCGCTCAAATCAAGCGCTGTTACGCCTTGAGGAATAGCTGCAAACGCGGTGGTTAACTCAACGGCAGTTTTATTTTTTAGGTTAGTTAGTCTGTAAGACATCCCCGTCTCTCTTTAGATATAATATAAAATGAGACTATTGTACGCCAAATAACCTCGGTGGTCGAATTTCGGGCTTTAAACTTATGCTAATTTAGTCATCACTTCATGAAGCCCGCGTTACAATGCCATTAAGTTAAGGAGTTTTTATACACGGAATCCCTTCAAGCTGAGTAGGCGTTTACGCCATCTCGAAGCCTAAAACAAGAAACCACCCAATATCGTTGAAAAACGGCAAGCTGAGATTAGTGTCTGTTGAGAGTGCTCTAAATAGAAGGTATCGGTATTATTATATTTAATCAGGAAGTTACATTTAATTTCGAGCGTTGCGAACCATTAAAAATGGTGTGTAATTGGTGCCCAGGGCCGGAATCGAACCGGCATGGGATTACTCCCGAGGGATTTTAAATCCCTTGCGTCTACCTGTTTCGCCACCTGGGCAATAGTGGAGGCTGGGGCCGGAATCGAACCGGCATTCGCGGCTTTGCAGGCCGCTGCATAACCACTCTGCCACCCAGCCGTATTTATATCTCCGCCAGCAGAAAATGCTGATGTGAGCATATACTTCTAGCCATCAACTTTCGTATCCGAAGGTTGTCTTATAAGCTTGTGTAAAAAAAAAGCGACGTTGCTGTCGCTTAAATTCTGGAGCGGGAAACGAGGCTCGAACTCGCGACCCCAACCTTGGCAAGGTTGTGCTCTACCACTGAGCTATTCCCGCTTCTTCGGGGATGGATTCTACCGGAAATACATACCCTGTCAACACTAAACCATCTATTTTATTGAAATTAATGAAAGGCTGCAGACATTCCGCTGGCTTTATTTGATCAATTTTGGCCAGGCGATACCAATATAAATAACCATTGACCAAATCGTTAAAATAGATGCCAAGTACAGTAAAACAAACCCGAAAACACCCCACCAGGATGCCGCCGGGGCAAACGCTAATAACAAAATCAAGGCTATCATTTGTAGTGACGTTTTTACCCGACCTATATAACTTACGGCGACACTTGCCCTACTTCCTATCTCAGCCATCCACTCCCTGAGAGCCGAAATTACAATTTCACGGCCAACAATAATAATCGCAGGTATCGTAATGTAATTTATATCTTTCGCACCAACGAGCAACAACAAACTGGTGGCAACCAGTAATTTATCTGCTACGGGATCTAGAAACGCGCCAAAAGGCGAGATTTGTTTGAGTTTGCGCGCTAAATAACCATCTAACCAGTCTGTAAAACTCGCCAAAGCAAAGATAACAGCGGCCACCGCCCTCGCCCATTCGAATGGTAAATAAAACACTATGACAAAAACAGGAATGAGCACAATGCGCGATAAAGTTAACAAATTAGGTAAACTGGTTAATGTACTCACTTCGTCCTCTCATTACTTACTGGTCTGTTGTATCCGCAGGCAATTGCAAATAGCAAGCCAACTCCTGATAGTTATCAAACACTTGGAGGGCTCCTGCGGCAAGCAGTTCCCTTTCTTGCTCGTCTTGATGATAGAAATTAACACCCACCGCGTCAACACCTACCGACAAGGCCATCTCAATATCGCTTATCGAGTCACCAATCATGATGGTATCTGACGTGGTTGCGCCACAAACCTCCATGATTTCCTCCAGCATTTGTGGGCAGGGTTTTGCCGGAACCTGGCCCGCTGAGCGCGTGACTGTAAACAGCTCATCAAGGCCACAAGCTTGCATAGTTCGTTGAAGAGAGTGCTGCCCTTTATTGGTGGCTACCGCCAAATCTATACCCGCTTTCTTTATTCGCTGTATGATGCATTTAGCACCAGGAAGAAGATAATTATCTACCGGCCGCAAAGCTAATGACTGCTGTACAACCTGCAGTAACTGCCTGTGTTGCTCTTCAGCTAAGCGCGGAAATATTTTTTTTATCGCCACCAACAATCCAAACATCAGATAATGACGCGCAAGCCCCTCATCCACCTCACCGAGGTGCAGATGCCTAGCTTCAACTGCGAGCGTATTCAGAACTTGTCCTAAGGTATCTCCCAGTGTTCCTTCCCAATCGAACACCACTAAGCGATATGACTTGCCCATGCGGTCATTTGCTCCTCAATGTATAGTCGTCAAGCGCAGCTGTTCAAGTGCCTGGTTAAACCGCTCATCCAAATCAGCTTGAAACAAATAATTTTTACCATTCAGGTTAAATTGAATTGCTCTGGCATGCAAATACAGTCGCTGCTTGCCTTTACCTAAACCCGCGATTGGCAGCTCGCCACCGTATTTTTGATCACCGACAACAGGATGACCCAGGTGTGCGCTGTGAACGCGAATTTGATGGGTTCTGCCAGTTTTAGGACTAGCTTCTACCCAACACGCCTCCTGATAATTTTCCAGCAGCTTAAATGTCGTCTGTGCCGCCTTGCCATCTTCATTGACTACAACCATGCGCTCACCAGATTTAAGCGTGTTTTTTTCAAGGGCAACATCGACAGTAACTGTTTTTTTGCCATGCCAAGCGCCCGCAAGCACCGCCCAATAAATTTTGCTAATTTCTCTCGACTCAAGCAAGGCTTGAATAGCACGCAGAACGCTGCGTTTTTTAGCCAGCAACAAACAGCCTGATGTTTCCTTGTCCAGGCGATGAACAAGTTCCAGATAGGGCAAATCGGTTCGGGTCTTACGCAACGCTTCAATAACACCCAAGCTCAAACCACTCCCGCCATGCACAGCAATACCCGAAGGCTTATTGATAACCAACAAATGAGGATCTTCATAAATAACGCACTCGTGCAACCGCTGAGTCAACCGCTCCCCGACATGTACTTCTGTAGTTTGCGCGGTGCGAACTGGGGGAATTCTTATACTGTCACCGCAGCACAATCTGGACGAAGGTTGCGCGCGTTTTTTATTAACACGCACCTCACCACCGCGAATAATGCGATAAATATGGCTTTTTGGCACGCCTTTTAGTATGCGCAACAAATAATTATCAAGACGCTGCCCATCTTCTTCTGCACTAATTTCGGTGTAACGTACATCACTCATCTTAAAACCTACTGTTCAAAACCGTTTTAGCGCCCCCAACCTGGGGGGCATCTTTTTATAAAGGACATTTAACCAAGAGATCCCCCTTTGTAAAGAGACTTGGGAGGGATTTTTATACAATCCACACCCCCCTCTTTGCTAGAGATGATTTCTTTGATACTATTATACATAAGCAGATATATATTCTGCGACAGAATTATACCGTATAAACGATTTAATAGTTTACCGGCTGATAATTAAATCAGCTACAAAAGAAACGAGATGCGCTTGCCTTGAGTAATGATTAAAGGAAGCAACCCAGCACCAGAGCCAAATTGAATACATACTCGTCAGATACCAACGCATGCCAGACATGCTATCAAACACAGGATGCACCTTACATGTTTAGGGTAGCATGCGTTCGGTCTGTTATTAAGAGTCTGTCTCCAAAATGTTTAACCATGCAAACAATAAATCGACCTATTCAGCATACATCTATAACGAATAGCCAGTCTTATTTAACGAAAATAAGCGCTGCTTTAGGTCATTTTATCAGTTTTGCAGCAGTTAAACCCTTTGTAGAGCTTGTTAGCAAATTCGCTAAACCGCGACAATTATTGATTTTCAATAATCGCTGCGCCGTTTATACCCCCGTACATGAACGGCGAATCGCAGAACATCATCGATCTCTGCCTAACATAGCTAAATTTGTTAATACGCTCTTAGACAAGGACTTAAGGTCTTGGGTTATGCTTAAAAACGATATCTCTTGCTATGCCAGTTACCATTATTTGACTTCATTTCCCAGACGCGATGCGCGGGTCAAATGTTAGTACTCCCTTGTGAGCTTTTCCAAGCGCTTGTAGCAACGGGGAAACTATAAATAATGCAACAAATACAAGAGACATGTTGCCTTTCACCATCTTTACTTCACAGTACAGTGCCTTTTTGATGGGGTGAAAAATGGAAAAAATGTTAATTAATGCAACACAAGATGAAGAAATACGTGTTGCTCTGGTAAAAAATAACCGCTTGTTTGACTTGGACATTGAGTGTCCTGATGAAGTCAAGAAAAAAGGAAATATCTATAAAGCAGTTGTAACGCGCAGAGAGCCAAGCCTCGATGCTGTTTTTGTTGAATATGGCTCCAAACGACAAGGTTTTTTACCGCTGAAGGAAATCGCTCCTGAATATATGAGCAAGCATGGCTCTCAGAGCGGCGATGAAAAAACATCGATCGCCTCCATGCTGCGTGAAGGCCAGGAGCTTTTGATCCAGGTCGATAAAGAAGAGCGCGGCAACAAAGGCGCGGCTCTTACCACGTTTATCACCTTGGCTGGTTGTTACCTGGTGCTGATGCCCAATAGCCCCCGTTCTGGTGGCATATCAAGGCGCATTGAAGGGGATGATCGTGATGAATTGAAAGAAACGCTCAATGCCTTGCATTTAGATGAAGACATGGGTTTGATAATCCGCACCGCTGGCGTAGGTAAAGGGCAGGAGGAACTGCAAGCCGACCTGGATATGCTTATCAATCAATGGCATGCCATCAAGCACGCTTACAACACGCAACCCGCTCCCTGCTTAATCCATCAGGAAGGCGATGTTATTATTCGTTCAATTCGCGATAATTTACGCAAATCAATCAGTGAAATCATCATTGACGATCAAATTTCTTACGTGAAAGCAAAGCAATACATTGAACAAGTCAAACCTGATTTTCTACCGAACCTCAAGCTTTACAACAGCACGATTCCGCTGTTTAATTTTTATCAAATTGAAAGCCAAATAGAAACCGCATATCAACGTGAAGTCCTGTTGCCTTCCGGTGGCGCCCTGGTCATTGACCGTACTGAAGCGCTGGTTTCAATAGACATCAACTCAGCGAAAGCCACAAGCGGCTCGGACATTGAAGCCACGGCTCTCAACACCAATCTGGAAGCGGCTGATGAAATAGCCAGACAATTGCGATTACGTGATCTCGGCGGCTTGGTGGTGATCGACTTCATCGACATGAGTTCGGCTAAAAATCAACGTGATGTGGAAAATCGTCTTAAAGAAGCGCTGAAAGCTGACAGAGCGAGGATTCAGGTTGGCCGTATATCACGGTTTGGTTTACTCGAAATGTCACGTCAACGCCTGCGTCTTTCTTTAGGTGAAACCGCACAAGAAGTTTGCCCTCGTTGTGAAGGCCGCGGTACGGTCCGTAACATTCAATCGCATAGCTTATCCATTATTCGCCTGATTGAAGAAGAAGCATTGAAAGAAAAAACGGCTGAAATTCAAGTGCAGTTACCTGCTGAGATTGCTACGTTCATCATCAATGAAAAACGCGATTTCGTCCTTAATATTGAAAAAAGACATAGCGTACACGTTTTGATTGTCGCTAACCCACATATGCATGCACCGCAGTATTCAATTACACGGCTGAAGGAAGATAATGTTGGGAAGAATAAAAAACCCAGCTATTCACTTATCCAACAACCAGAAACAGTCCTTGTTCGCGCTGACCAGAATGCAGTTAAACGCGATGAGCCGGTTGTTAAGACTTACTCAGGTCAAAATCCAGCCAAGAAGAAAGAAACCGGTTTTTTAAATCGCATCTGGAAAAGTCTGTTCTCAGGTTCCACTGACACGGCAAAGCCACGGAGTGAAAATCGAGATACTGCCTCTGGACACATGAAGCATGGATCATCAGCACACCATCCAGCTGCAAAACGCGCATCGCAGAACCAACAAACGCGCCGACGACGCCCAAGCGGCAGCGGACAACAGCCAAACCGCAACCCAGAAACCAGCAACCCAGTCGCTCGTAAACGCACCCCCAATCCTGCGGGCCAGCAAAGTGGACGGGTAATCCCGCTGAATACGGAAGCTGCCAAAAAAAAAGCACCTGTAGATAAAGAACCCAGCGATTCTTAAAACAGGTAAAATGTTGGGTTGCGAAAAACGCAACCCAACCCTTCAAGAGCAATGACTTGACTACTTTCTTGGCGGCAATTCTGTCGCAATCGGCGTCATGCCAATATTTGGATTAACACCGCAGTCATCCAGGAGTTTTAACAAATTATTGCCTTTCTTCGTCAAACGTTTGATGCAGTATTCATCAAGATAACTTTTCAGGATGTATTTAAAATCTGGCAACGTCAGAATAGTTATTATTTTTTCGGCACGTTCTACATGATGTGCATTACTGCTATCACACGTTTGAAAAAGGACTGCAGCCATCATTGAGGCATAGCTTGCCTTACGCACTGGACTTGCCAAATAAAAACGCTGTACGCATTCATCCAGAGCGCGATCCTTGTCCCATTCCACCCAGGTGTCATAAAGTTTTAAAGAATTGGTTGCGGAAAATTGTTCGATGGTTTGCAGCTGTTGCAGCGCATAGGCTACAGGTATTATCGCCTGCACGTTTGCCCAAGAACAATTGCCAACAATTTGTGAGCTAATAGGTAGCTGCACCACAGGTATCAATCCCAAATGTTCATTTATCTGCTCATGAAAATAACGGCGGCTTTGTTTTTTAAAAAGAAATTGCTGCAAAAATTTGGCGCTAATGACATCCGGATGGGTCATGCGATATATATTTACACTCCCCTCTTTCAAGCTATTTTCACCTCGATCAATCTTGGCCCACCATTGCTTATAACGTACAAAGCACATTGCATGTCCACGACTGGCCGCAGGCAAGATCAACATCGGGGCATGGCTTAACTCGGTCAGTCGAGCGTTGTCGGCTTCAGTTAATGAAACGTGATGCTGCAATTGCAGTAGCTCATCAGCAACGACGAATGCATCCATGACAACATGTAGAAACGGGAAATATTGGCGAAAATTTCTAGTCGAATAGCTGCTAGTAAAACGCCGCAACGAATCACTAACCACCGCCACGGTGAATTCCAGCATAAAGCCTTCATAATCAAGCTCAATAAACTCACCTTGCGCATTGATAATATCAACATCACCCTGCAACTCGAAGCGGTGACCTAGCAATTTGGCATAGATAAAATCAAGAGCAAAATCGAGTTTGGCGCCATATTGATATAACAACAGCTTGAGTGAATCTTGGCCACGCAATACGGGATAGACTAAAACAGCCAAACCGCCGGGGGTATAAGCATTCGGATTGGCGCCATGTACAAGTAGAAGTCGCGCCAGATCGAGATCATTATTATCAACGGCCCAATGTAAGGCAGTTCGTCCGGCGACATCAGGCTTGTTAACCTGCACGCCGCGCGCAATTAATAACTCAGCAATGTGTATCTGGCGCGTAATAGCCGCTTCAATAAGTGGCGTAAAACCATACTCGTCAATATCATCCAATGTATCGCCAGCCCGCAAATAGTGGTCAAAATCTGGCACACGACAGCTGATAATATCATTAGCAATAGTCATTTAATGACCTTGTGGCTTGGGGGAGTTGGAAAACTTAGGCATATTGCCTAAACGCAGCTGCTTTTCCATTTCCTGCTCGCGACGTTCATTATCATATTCTCGCCGTGCCGCTGTATTCAATGGCGGTTCTGGATTTAGATTGGGGTCGATGCCATCAAAGCGCTGATTATCCAGCCAGGGATTTTGTAAAATATTATTTTGTAGCTCGCCTTCAAGAGCCGACTGCGGCGACTCGTCATGGTGGTCACGGGCATTGACTTTAGCAAGCCGGCGATGGCCTTGTTGCTCCTCCAAGCGCCGCTCACGCTCCATGGTTCGTGTTTCATCAACCAAAAAGGAGGTAGAGGGCTTACCGATATCGGTTGAGCCCTGTCCACGATCAATGCGTCTTCTTTTACGATCAGTCATAATGATTAATTATAAATCAAAAACTACAAATAGTCTTGCTGCAGAATTTCAGCGATTTGTACCGCGTTGGTTGCAGCACCTTTACGGATATTATCAGCAACAACCCAAAGATTTAAACCGCAGGGATGCGATATATCTTGCCTGATTCGTCCAACAAACACTTCATCATGACCTGCGGCATGCTTCATGGGTGTGGGATAAAGCAGTTTAGATGGATCATCAATCACTTTGACCCCGGGCGCTTTCGCGATGAGCTTGCGCGCAGCTGCTGCCGTCATCGGCGATTTTAATTCCAGATGAATCGCTTCCGAATGCCCATAAAGCACCGGCACACGCACCGTGGTTGGATTAACCATAATCGTCTCATCTTCGAATATTTTGCGTGTTTCCCAAACCATTTTCATTTCTTCACGGGTATAACCATTGTCCATGAATTCATCTATTTGCGGTAACACATTAAATGCGATTTGTTGCGAATAAACCTCCGGCTTTATTGAACGGCCATTGAGCAACGACCCAACTTGATTGATTAATTCAGTGATGGCTTTTTTACCGGTACCGGATACGGCCTGATAAGTGGCCACGTTGATACGCGCAATACCCACCGCATCTTGCAATGGTTTCAATGCCACAACCATCTGAATGGTTGAACAATTGGGATTGGCGATAATCCCGCGTTTAGTATATTGAGCGATGCAATGCGCGTTAACTTCTGGCACGACCAAAGGAACATCATCATCGTAACGAAAACAGGAGGTATTATCGATCACAACACTGCCCGCCGCCGCGGCAATTGGAGCATATTCTTTTGAGACGGAACCACCGGCAGAAAAAAAAGCGATGTCGACATTGCTAAAATCAAAGGTAGCCAAATCGCCTATCTCAATCTCCCGGCCACGAAAGACTACTGTTTTGCCAAGCGACCGTTCACTTGCCAGGGGATAAATGTTATCAACCGGGAATTTGCGCTCTTCAAGTACCGTCAAGATAGTTTCACCGACAACACCCGTAGCACCTACAACTGCTATGTTTAATTTTCCACTCATTTTAAGACCTCAATCATCGTGTATGGCAGGGTTTTAATACCCCTCACCTGTTCTGTGCTTTATCTCGTAAAAAATGATCCATCAACACCAACGCCATCATTGCCTCAGCAATAGGCACCGCTCGAATACCCACACACGGATCATGCCGTCCTTTGGTGACTACGGTCACCTCTTCTCCACGCGTGTTAACCGATTGTCCGGGAGTAACAATGCTTGAGGTGGGTTTTAGCACCATACTTACTTCAATGGTTTGTCCTGTGGAAATCCCACCCAAAATCCCCCCGGCATGATTACTCAAAAAACCTTGTGCTGACATCTGGTCACGGTGCTCACTGCCGTGTTGTGTGACCGCTGTAAAACCTGCTCCAATCTCCACGCCTTTGACCGCATTAATTGACATCATGGCAAACGCCAATGACGCATCCAATTTATCAAAAACCGGATCCCCAAGCCCTACTGGAACACCGCGAGCTATAACACCAATACGCGCCCCCACTGAATCACCCGCCCGGCGCAATTGTGCAATCATCGCCGCCAATTCTTCAGGCTGGTGTTTATTGGGACAGAAAAAAGGATTGTTATTAATTTCGAGCTCATCTTCAAATACCGCAGTTATGGCGCCCATCTGCTGCAAATAGCCGACTATCTCAACATTTAAATACCGTTTTAAATACAGCCTGGCAATAGCTCCTGCAGCCACGCGTGCGGCAGTTTCACGAGCCGAAGAACGCCCGCCGCCACGATAATCGCGATGACCATATTTATGATGATAGGTAAAATCAGCGTGCCCAGGGCGGAAAATATCTTTGATATCCTCATAATCACTGCTGCGTTGATCGCTGTTTGCTATCAATAACGCAATTGGCGTGCCCGTGGTCAGTCCTTCAAAAACGCCCGAAAGAATTTGTACTTGATCATCCTCGCGACGCTGACTGGTATACTTTGACTGCCCTGGCCTGCGTTTATCCAAAAAGGGTTGAATATCACCCGCATCAACAGGCAACCCAGGCGGGCAGCCGTCCACGATACAACCAATAGCGGGCCCATGGCTTTCACCAAAGGTCGTTACCGTAAACAGTTTACCAAATGTATTTCCGCTCATTTATTCACTAAAGTATTCTTTTAATTGCTGAGCCGTCAATAAAAACACACCTTGCCCACCCCGTTCAAAATCAAGCCAGGTAAAGGGAACATGCGGATACGCATCAACTAGTGCGTCTTCGCTATTGCCCACTTCAACGACTAAAATTCCATGATCATTTAGGTAATCATGCGCGGAATAAAGAATTTTTTCCACTATTGCCAAGCCATTATTGGTTGTTTCCAATGCCAATTTAGGCTCATGCCGGTATTCACTCGGCAAAGTTGCCATTTCTTCGTGACTGACATAGGGAGGATTGCTGACAATAATGTCATAGCGATCGGTCGTTGCAAGTGCTGCAAAACAATCAGACTGAATAAGGTTTAACACGTCTTGCAAACCATGCTCCGCACGATTTATTTCTGCAACTTCTAATGCCTCAGGCGAAATATCCACAGCATCAACCAACGCCTCTGGAAATGCATATGAGCAGGCAATAGCAATACAGCCGCTACCGGTGCACAAATCCAAAATGCGCTCCACCCGCGATTCATCCACCCAGGGTGAAAAATGTTGGTTAATCAATTCCGCAATAGGTGAACGCGGAATAAGCACCCGCTCATCCACATAAAACGATAAACCACAAAAATAGGCTTTTTTTGTCAAATAGGGCACCGGTACATTATCATGAATACGCCGCTGAAAAAGCTGGCAAAGGAGTGCCTTCTCATCCGTAGTCAAACAAGCCTGCAAATAGACAGACTCAAGGTCAAACGGTAACGACAAGGTATCGAATACCAACGCCACAATGTCGTCCCAGGCATTATCTGTACCATGACCATAATAAAGGCCTTTAACATTGGCCTGCGAAAGCCCAAAGCGCAAAAAATCAACGATGGATTTAAAGTCTTGAGTAGCAATTGAATACGAAACAGTCATAGATTCCTCAAATGAGCACATTAGCCATAAATTGTACTCGATTTTGTGACAACTGTCGTTAAGTTACATGATCTCATTTCATATAGTATGTAGTACCGTTTCCATTTAGTTTTGGCCAGTTGCTACGGCATGAATAAATAATGATCATTATGTACGGACTAACGTGTCAAATCATTTCACAACAATCCTTCTTGATAATATATTAAGTTATTTTGCTTGTTTTGAATAATGTAGAAATAGGTATAAGCCAAAAATTTAATTTATTTTTTTGAAAAAATTTTTCCAATTACACGCACAAATTCATACCGCAAATATATAAATTTTATTCAATATAAATCAGCGTATAAAACGCCTGTGTCTCTTGCCATGGGGCATCATCCATTCCCCTTCTAAATTTTGATAATTGAAGCTTAGCACACCGAGTTAATTTTACGGTGCAGGAAAGCTTTATATTTTGACATGGAAGGCAAGAAAAGATACAGTCCGCTTCTTTAAAAACAAACATCTTTTATGCTAAGAACTAAGGAAACAAAAATGTCCGTTGGAATACATGAACTAGCCAGACAAATAGAAGCTCTTCGTTTAATGTTAGAGAGCAAATTTTCCGCGGAATTTATGGGAAAAATAAACGCAACCCTGGATCTTATTCTAAAAACTTTAGGCGATCCACAATTACAAGAACAAGCCAAAGCGGCGCTGGCTAACATAAATGCTATTTTAAATAGCATCAATCAAAGCAACCTAATAGAAAAAGCGGCTGAGTTAACAACAAAGATTTCTAATTTTGTAGACAATATAAATAAAATTCTCGGTGAGATTGATCCAAAAGTTATTGCAAATATTGTCAATAACTTAAATGGATTTTTAGATAAGTTAAATGAAGTTAAATTCATAGAAAACATATCTAGCGCACTTCAAGGTATTGGTTCTTTTAAGCAGTTAGTAGCCGTTGTTGCCGATCTGTCAACCCCTGCGAAAATTTTGATGTATGGGCTAACGGGTGCGCAAATTGGAGTTATGCTCACAGGATTACTTGAGACACTATTAACGAACAAAGCAGACTCTGAATTAAAACAATTAATTACTGTCAACAAACAGCAATTGAGCATCCAAATTGCACAGCTAGAACTCACGGCTACTGATTTCCTGGCAAACAGGGAGAAAAATTTACACGCTTACCCAGAACTACGGTATTCTGATCTACTAGAAAGAAAAGCAGTTTATTATAAAAAAATAGTTGAAAATTCTTTAGAGTGGAACGATTCCTCCCTGTTATGTATGCAAAAAGCACAAGAAGTTGGCGAAGAGTTGTTTGTACAAATGTATCAACCGATGTTAGACAACGAAGATATAACGAGGTATCTCGATCGCATCGGGAAAACAGTTTCTAATTGGGGTGGATTGGTCGAGTACACTACGTATCATTCCCAATGGGCATTGGGCAAGCTTAACAAACCAACCATGTCTCGGGACGAACTTAGCTACAGCATGGTACAAAGATTGTATGGAAAGGTGGTTGATTCCATTATGTTAGGCCTTGTTACTAAAATCGGAGAAAATGGTGGAAACGATTTATATTATACTTTAGTTAATAGCTTTGAAAATGCAGCCTTTCAATTTCATGAGACCATGCGGCAGATTCCTCAGGAAAAGCTCGGCTTTACTTTTCCCGAATCACCATGGAGTGTTAACGCAAATCAATTGACGAAATATTATCATGATGAAACACCACTTAGAATTTACAAGAGCCAAAATAATGCCCGATGGTATATTAAGGTGGAATGGGATTGCTTCGACTGGGAGCAGCAAGGTATCAGTAATCCACCAGAACTCAAACCTGAAGTCGCAGAAATTATACGTGCGCGTGCTTATATTGAATTTTGCAAACAAGCTTCACCCTATTTTTTTGCACCCTACAATATGCCAAGAGAAATTTTGAACGGCGTTATTGATCTTCCCGTGGGCGTTTGGAATGTTGTTAGGCACCCAATTAATACGGTGACTTCAATAGCTTGGAATTTCTTTACCCCGGCAGGTTGGTATTCCATGGGATCCAATCTATGGAATCATCCCACTCGAATGCTCACTACAAGCGCTACTACTGCCGGAGTGGCTACAGCGGGAGCATTTGGGATATCAAAACTGGCCTCATCCACACCAGCGGCCACCTATACCAGCATGCTCGCGTCATCTCCACCAGTACCTGTTTCTTCAATAGTTTTAGTTGAAAGAGCGGCGGGCATAGGCTTAGTAGCACCTACTGCGCAAAGACAAGCTCCTCTGCTGCCTGCAGCAGCAACAGGCACAGCTGCCGAAGAAAAATCGTGCGATAAGCATACTGTTTTACCTATTGTTCCCATTGTTCGAAATCGAGAATGGTTGACAAAATATATGGTAACTTTGTCTACAGCTACTACGCCAGAAGAACTGTATAGTATAGTGACAAAATGGAATGCCGTTGAGGTAGTGCTAAGCCCATCAATGCCTCAAACACCTGCAGCAGTATCAAAGCAATTAGCGAATCATTCGATGTTTGCAACGATGGAAAGCAAAGGTTCAGACAAACCAACTATGAGTCAATCGCCTCAAATGCGTTAGTTTTTTCGAATCGCCCTGCCCTACATAAGGGTGATTCGATTTGAGTTAAAAAATAGAGGCGGCCAAGGCCGTAATTATTTTTATAATAAATCCGAATGCAAGTCGCAACACTTTAGCATATCGATATTTAGATTTATTATATAAGAAGACGTATCTACAATTATTTTTTTTGGAGGACAACCATGTTTAATATATTTGCAAGGCTAGAGGTTAACGATCAGCCCAGAGCCGTTCTCAATGATGAGCATCAGCCGCCAGTACAACTACCTTTAATGATGATAATGGATTATCTGCGTAGGAATGCGATAACCACTCTGGCTATTACGGACACATCTGATCTGGAGCACCAAAATCGAGGAACAAGTCTTTTAAACGAGAGCTCTTTTTTTGATGGCCAAAGTACGCAAGTTCTAACCGAATTTGATCTATTAAGCGATTTTGCGCCAATGAATGGAAAATTGGAAGCCGTAATTTTAAATTATGAACAAGCCAGAAGAACGATTGATGGCATGACGAGTGACTCTCATACGCATACGGCACCTATGCTTCCCTGGGCAAGTGATGAGCTTGATTTTCCAATTTTTTGTGATGAATTGGCGAAATCAACCTCGCTAACTGGCCTTAAGCTGAGTTTTATGAGACTTTCTCCAGAAAAAATCAAAGGTTTAGTAGGCGCCCTATTGGCGAACCCAATCATTCATCAAATTGAGCTGCTATACTGTGATGCAGCACTAGTTGAAGCAATGTCTGTTATTACAAACCGAAAAATAATTATCAATGGTCTTCCCGCCACCCAAATAGAAGCATTACCCAAAAACGAGAGCACTTCTTTTGATGGCCTAAGCATGCAAGTTATATCCGGATTTCTTGCCGTAGGCGGTGTTGCGCTAATGGTCGTTGCCTTTGTAGCACTGGATGCCGCTGCATTGAGTCCTGTAGGCCTCACGGTTGCAGCGATTGGCGGTGTTGCGCTCATTGCAAGTACCTGTGGATTTTTTTCCTCCACAAGCAACTCTTCGGAGGAGTCAAATAAATTAAAGGAAGAAAGCACACCATCATGTTCTTGATCTTCCCCTGTGATCCTGTACAAAAATTCGTACCGTAGGTTGGCGCTGAGCGTTAGCGAAGCCCAACAATCGTGACACGCGAAGCACCCTCGTTGGGCTTCGCTAACGCTCAGCACCAACCTACACCAACCCGTCCGAATGAAACTCACCCCATTCGCAACTCGCCATTCACAATCTTATAACGGTTAGTCACCCCAATAGCATTTAAAAAATCATCGTCATGAGAAATAACGATCATGACTCCTGGATAAACGCTAAGCACTTGAATAACATGCTCGCGCGTTTCAAGATCGAGGTTATTGGTCATTTCATCCAAAATGAGTAGTTTTGGGGTTATCGCCGCAATCTGTGCGAGAGACAACCGCGCTTTCTCACCGCCGGACAGTGATGAAACCAGCGCGTCCACTTCCTCATTTTTGCGAAAGAGAAAATCATTGAGGAATTTTCTGATTGCCGCATAGGGCTTGTCTGTCAGCAGGCAGCTAATGGTTTCAAGTACCGTTTTATCGGATGACAGCGTGTTGTAATGCTGATCCAGATAACCAATATCTGTGGATTTAGGAGTAATCCACTCCCCTTCTTTTACAACAGTTTTATCACCTAAAATCGCTTTGATTAATGTTGATTTACCAGAGCCATTATTACCACTAACTGCAATCCGCTCACGGGCTTTCAGCGAAAAATTTAAATCTTGTAAAATAGCCTCATCAGCAACATAACCAGCACGCCCGTCTTTAATCATTAATAAGGTTTGATTGTTCGCGTCTCCAGTAAGTACAAATTTCGGTTGAATTATTTCAGGTATTCGAAGTGCCGCCAAACGTTCACTCAAAGCCTGCTTTTTCTGGCTAATCGCACATTTTTTTCGCCCTGATGTTTCTTGCGCATTCCGCGCCTTGCTATCAGAAACAACGGTGGGCCATTTTCGTTGTTGAATATGCTTTTCCCCCTGCGAGCGACTACTCTTGGCGCGACTTTGTTCCTGCATCAGCGCTTGATGCGACTGTCTTTTTTGGCGATCAAGATCGGCTAATTCAGACTCAATAGCAGCGCGCTGAACATGCACTTCACGAAGATAGTCGTCGTAACAACCTGAAAACACATGCACCAAAGCATTATCGATGTGCCAAATCGTACCCACCGTTGCGTGCAACAACTCAATATCATGGGTTACCATAATCAAGGTTCCAGCGAATGCAGTGAGCATTCTCGTCAATGAACGACGATTATGACTATCTAAATGGTTGGTCGGTTCATCGAGCAGCAACATGTCAGGCTCCAAAGCCAATGCCTGGGTTAGCGACTTATTAAACCGTTGACCACCGCTAAATGAATCGAACGCATCGATAATTTGCGGCACATAACCTATGCGAATATTATCAGGAAAATAAATGTCGCCCTCTGCCGGCGCTATCAACCCTGCCAGCAATTTGAGTAACGTTGATTTACCTGCGCCGTTACGGCCAATAATGGCAATACGGCTGCCATAGCTAATCCGGCCGCTAAAGTCTGCAAAACAAGTTTTGTGGGGGAAAGAAAGACCAAGGCTTTCAAATTGAATTGGCTTATGCATCATGTCACTCTCAAGTAGTCTATAGGGGCCGACCATAAAAACCGTAATGGTTTTTTGGCTGTTATTGCCCAGCGTTTAGGGCGTACTTAAGCAGTAATTCTCATGATTGGCACCAGCCTCGTTGATGTGTATTTAGGTTTTTACTGAGTTGAATAGTAACCGACCGCATGATTATTTGTCAAAAAAGGGCAAAGCTCTTATTTTCTTGCAACAACCATAGGCAAAAGACATTGGCTGTCACAAATAACATCTTCAATTTTAAAGCCAACCTGGCCTAACTGCTGACAAGGATGGCGGTGGTGTCAGAAAACTGGTAATTAGAACACCGTCTTGTCGAAGTGCTTGATAGCACTACGCATAAAGATCCATCAGATAGTAATAAATCCGATGTATCCACACGCCTTAATAAAGCATTAATAAAACCAGAGTATAATGCACCAACTCGCTTTAAATTTGGACGGCTTCCCTTATGCCACTAATTAAGTATTACACCCCCCAAGCTTGTTATGATGGGCGAAAAGGATTTAGCCAAAGTAACCCAACAAACAATCCAGCAGGACGCTTCTATCCTGATGAATATCTTATTGCCCAGATTTTACAAAATTATCTGTCTCTAAAATTAAATAATGTTGCTATTGGTGATAGAAAAATTATTGTCCTGACCGAGCCATGGAGCGGGACGTCTACGTCAAGAAATCCAGACAACAAAGCGCTTGATGATGGTGGACATAATACGGTTGGAATTAATACACTGATTTTTCAGCAAATTGAATCCTCATCAAACGATAACACGCATACACTGCTTCTCGTGCCATTTTTGTATGGATACCACCATCCAGGAATGACCATCGATGTCAAAAATAAAAAAGCGATTTATCTTGATCCCTATGGCGGACTAGCAAAATATCCAGAAGCTCAGACGCTTGCAAAACAGCTTCAAGACACTGGATTTACTGTTGAAGCAGTTGCAACAAAGCAACAATACGATGGCGTAAGTTGCGGTCCTATTTTAACCGCGTCGATGATGAAGTTTATTGACGAATTTCTATCTGATGGAAAAATAAGCATCTCTGGGTTTACCGCAAATCGGTCAGACTTAGCAACCATCCGAATTCAGCAAATGCTTGTTAATAACAACGGCGCGCTTAATCAACAAAATATGCTTATCGATGAAATCATGTTAGCTGATGAGCAGTTATGGCGAGGATTTTTTAATGAAAATAACGTTGATAACTCTTTTATTAACTCGTTAGTAGTGATCATAAAAAAACAACAACATTTTATTAACTCGCTGGATGAGCAATGGGAGAATACGGCGCTTGAAAAAATCATATCTATTCGTTCTTTCCAGACTGCGATTGCCCAACTTGTCTTTGCAAAAGACGCACAATTTAGTGATAAATTTAATTTACTACTAGATTTAAGTCAGCATATATTCAACTCCGAAAAGGAAACCAACGTTGAACAAGCAACAAACGAAAAAGGATTTGGACCTTCTGGCGAAATAGATCCTATTGAACCTGAACATAATGAACAACCACACTCCAACGAACAACCATCTTCTAACACAGGCGACGTAATCGGCGTAATAGCAGGCGGCTTCGTTACAGCCTACTATGGTACACAGCTGGGCATGGCACTCGGCTCGGCAATGTTACCCGGGATCGGAACTGTTGCAGGAGGAATCGTTGGGGGCTGCTCTGGTTGGATAATTGGAGCTATTGGCGGAGCTCTACTGGGTATTGCAATAGAAAGTGCTTGCAACGTTTTAGGGAGCTTAATTAGTGAATGGATTACCCCAAAACATGGTACGGACAATGAGCAAGACTCGAGTAACTCTTTGCGACAACTTATAGAAAACACTTCAGATATTCCAACTGACGGGCAATCAACAGAAGATCAAATCCACTATCCAACCCTGTTTAAAGACCACCCTCAAGAAATAGGATCCGGTGTTATCATTAATGAGTCTGAACACCCCCAACCTTAGTATCACTGCATTGATGTGATAGATCTCTCGATCATCGAATTCCCGCGGACAAGCCTTGGGAATTCGAGATTCAAAAGAGAAAATGCAAATCGCTGATATACCTACATAATAAAATCATTAGGTTGCGGGCATACTCATACCACTCTATTATTCCTCTCAGCGTAGCCCTCGACCAAAAGCCCTGACAAGCTTATGAATAGAAAGAATATACGGGCTTAATTTTGAAGGACTTCATCCATGGCAAAACAGAAGGTCACCAACTCCGCGTCTCCCTTCAGCAAGCAAGAAAAAAACTGGATAGTGGAGCAACGTGTCACCCGCTTGTCTGATAATAAAGAGGTTCAAATATACCCCATGGGCGCAGAAAGGTATTTGTCATCGGTCTTATTTGGAAAAAAAAATGACCGTCGTTATCCCATTAAAACGGATATAGTGGGCAAAGATGTTTTGGTGATCCCCGGCTATGGCAACAGTGGATTTCTATTCGCTCAAGCCGGGGCAAAATCAATAACGGTTTATGATAAAGATCCGGTAACCATCGCGTGGATGAAAGCATTCCAACACTATTACCATTACCGTGAATACGATAAACAAGGAAAACCTTATCCATCCATTGGCGAGTTATTCGGTGCACTAACCCGTTGGTATCCGCCGCTAATCGCCCTACCTTCCGGCAAATACAGCAATCCTATATTTTGGGTTGCCAATCCAAATTTATTGCGCCGAGCTTATATCCATTACATGCTCTCCCTGGCTCGTCGTGCAGTTCAAGCTAACGTTAGCGACAATTTTGCATTAGACGCAAACATACAATTTCATGTCGGGACAATAGATAAAATTACTATTAATCCTGAACAACCAGTTTTTGACACCGCGTTTGTGCCCTATCTTTTGGGGATTCGCAATGGCATAGAGAGCGAGGTCGATATTGTGCAATTTGTTGATAAATTGCTTAGTCTAGTTCCCAACGGGCACATTCTGGTAAACCCTTCGCGCAATACAAAAGAATTTCATATCGCGGGCAAACGGTATTTTGCAAATGCGGCTTATAACAACATTCAAAATATCCCGAAGTTGGAAAACTATTTTATCAAAGAAGATAAAGATTGGTTCCGCACGCAGGGGCTTGCCGTGTTTGGCCAAGTGAGGCCTTAGTCTCACGCCTACCCCCAACCAATCTAAACGGTCGGGGGTAATGTGAACCAACCGGACCTACATTTTTAGCGAAGCCGTTATATAAGGCCCATCAACAGAGAAACTGTCAGTGGTCTTAATCAAGCTTTGTAAGAACATCGAACCTGTCGATAAGGCCATCGAACCCGGAACGTAGGTTGAGGTGACGTAGTTTTGAATAGCATTTACATAAATTGAAGCCATGTAACCCGCTTCTATCGTAAATAACTTATCATTGGCATATTGATGAGCATATTTAATCCCCAGTTTCGCATCCAACGCAGGAACCACTTGGGTGAAACTCTTATGTGATATGGATTGATGATTTTCAGGAATCCCGGCAGCAGCCAAAACACTGCCTACGCCGACGGTCTGGGTCGAGGGTTGTTGGCTACCAATGAATACATTTCCTGCTAACAATCCAACAACATTGATGTCATGCCATCCTTGGTATTCACCATCCATCCCTAAACGAAAACCCGCCGCTTTAAATTTAGATTGAGTGGTTATGCCAAATTGGTATGTGCCTAAAATAGGGTCTGTTCCAGTAAAGTTTGCCACAGTCTTAGCCTGCAGCCAAAGGCCGCTTAGCCCTGCAAAAAATCGACTTTTTAAATTTGGGTCAAAATTTACGTGTTTGCCAACTTCAACGTTAAATACATCATAACTGTTTTTCAATTTTCCATTTGCAGTTCTTGTTGTTCCTGCGTCTGGACCAATGTCCCAGAATGGACCTGTCATTTGTTGTGCCGGTGGCGCTGCGCTATTCACTGGAAACGTCGCATTATCGGAAGTACGCAAATGCGCCCAGTAGAAATTTAGATCATTGCCGGAGTGAGGAAAAACATGGCGGAAATTAAGCAGAAAAGCCGGACTAAAGTCAGTTTTAATGCCCTTTGGCTCCCAACTGGGCGAAAGAATAGGCGTCGCAACATTGGGGTTAAAAGGTGAAACCAAAACAGCATAATCATTGCTGCCACCTGGACGAAGAAAAAGCGCACCAGCGGTGAATTCATTTGATACGGGTAAACCAGGAACATAGACATCAAAGCGCTCCTCCTTGACAACCCCCATTTCTCCAGCGATAACTTGATTCAAAGGGTTTAATAAGGTGCTGAAAATAGCAAAGGGGATCAGTTTTTTCTTAATCATAAATACTCCATGTATACAACGAAATGAAAAGCTCATAATTGCCCGATAAACGGCAGGACACTCTAGCTTGAAAATCCTTATAGATCAATTCGATAAAACAGAACATGTTGGTATTTAAGCGTAGCAACTGTCTTGAAATTTAATACTCAGGACGCTGCTACGTGATTGATGTAGGTTGGCGCTAAACGAAGTGCAGTGCAGCCCAACGCCAGCCTACCTAACGATAAGAAGGTTAAAAAACGTATTTCACACCCAGTGAGATGGTGTAATTTTTATTGTCTAAACCAGCTGAATTTGGAAGATAAGCAAACTCTCCCGTTTCATTGTCAATGATTTCGGTCGAAGCTCTGCCATTTAAATAATGGTTATACGACGCCTCAGCAAAAACGCTCATATGTTCTGTGAATAGATAGCCCGCATCAACCGTCGCCGATTGATACTTAGATTTCACACCGTGCTCTTTAAAGGTTATGTTACGCAAATAATGATTATCGACATCATCGGCCTGAACCCAATTACTCATTTTCAGCAGTACACCGAATTGGAATTTATTAATTGTATAGTTACCAGCTAAACCCAGATAAGGTGTATGGTATATCTGTTGATAACCAATTCCCGGAACATTCTCAAAACAGCCAACCAAGGTGCCGGAATAATATTGGTAACAACCACCGATTGCCTTAAAGCTAAAGGCTGTTTGCTCATAACCTGCGGCAACACCCAATCTGTAATTCTGAGCCTTTAGAAACCACCCTCTTACATTGAGATCGAGATCATTAGCATAATTAATCTGAGTATTCTCATGGTGCGACCAATCTGTCCAACCAGATCGGTGAGGATCCAACCAATCATAATCATCCATCACACCGTTACTTTTAGAAAAAGTTGTCCAGCCCCGAGCATTTAGAGTCAACCACGACAATAAATCATAATTCATTTCACCTTTGATGATTGGTGCGGGTTTTATTTTCCAGTTTAACTGGCTTAACTTGCTGCCATCCTCATTATAAACGTATTCATGAGACTCACCGGACACGCCTCCCAACGATGCGCTTAACGAGAAGCCATCTTGGTGATATTTGGCCGTTTGATTATAAGATGCGTAACTAGTTGCAGAAAATAAAAGGGGAAGAGACGCTATAGCGAGAAGACATATTTTTTTCTTCATATTTAATCCAAAGTTATGGTTTGCTTAATTGTTCGTATACTCCTTGATGATTATTAAAATCCATGGGACGTTTTTAACACAATGATACAGTTAGTAAGTGATAGGATTTCAATTGGATTCCATTTCAGCGTTGAGCATTTTAATGGGCATATCACTAGTGAGCAAGGTATTTCGTGTGCACAGAGCACTGTAGGATGTGGGTTGGGCTGCGACAACGTACAACCCAACTTTGCAAATTTCTTTTTTAATTCGTTTCTTTCAGTGCATTAAATCCAGTGGTCACAGAACTAATATTTAAAGGTGGTTAACTTTTAAATAAGGCAACCACTCAAGGTTGCCTTGGCAATTTTTTCTATTTAGGCAAGTTTAACTGTTATAACTGGTTACGACTTTCCCTACTTCCGTATTAAAATCGGTGATAGGAGCATTATTCCGCGTATCTTTCACATGCCCAACAAAAAATCCGACAAGTCCACCGACAAGGTTAGGCGTAACAGTTACTGCCAGGTTTAGTAATGCAGAAGCCGCTAATGGATTAAAACCAGCTATGGCACAAGCAGCAAACGTTAATACCGCCGTTGTAACTGTGGCAATAAATGTATAAAGGGCTTTATTATTGGTTTTAAGAATCCCAGTAACGTCCCCATTAAACACCTGTAATAAATCCTGAATTTCTTTTTCTTTCGATTCACTACTTGAAGTGGAAAGCGTCTTAACATTAGCTATTAAGTTATCCATTTTTATTTTAACGGCTTTAAGCTGATCTGCACTGTATTGAGTGGAGTCCTTTATTTCATAATCGGCCGTATACGCTTCCTTGTTTATCCCTGCAAGCATTAAAAAAGCATCGATAATCTCCTGCTGAAGATTTTTTTCCTGCGATGTTGGTGCAAATTCCGCACGAGATTTATTACCAAGAAATGAAGCTGGGCTTGTAAACCGTCGTGATGATTGTGGTGACGAGCTACTCGTTACGTCATTACCTGTTTTTGGTGTATCAAGCTCACTAAATACATCATCACCAATATCAAGCATAGGTAGCCTATTGGGCTCATACGCACCCGCCAATGAGAGACTATCTCCCCAAGATGACGAATCGCTATCCAGCCCAGCTTCTACTGATTTTTCGCCTGATTCCGCAGTTTGCGGTTTTGTTTGATCCGCTACGACTAACTCAGATCCAGACTGCTCTGCATGACCTGAATTTGCGACTGAATTTAAAGGTAACTGTAGCTCTTCTTGTTTTTCCTTTTTGAGTTGTGCCGATGCTTCTAAAGACGTTACGGAGCTTGCTGCATTTATCGCAATACCATCCACCTGAGACACACTCACCGAACCACTCGCAGGTATGCTTGATAGCGAGCTCCTCCTTCCTGTGTCGTGCTCTTTTTTTAATTGGTTGGTTCTGCTAAATACACCACCTTTCTTCTTTTCATCTATCCCTGGCATGAAAATCCCCACAATTAAGTTAAAGTTCTCCTGAATCTTACCAAAGAAAATTAAGATTAGCACATAGCAGGATCAAGGGGGGGCAAAGAAGGGTTCAGCCGTAAATCAATATCGTTCACAGCATCCATTCGCCCTGCAAAATTGTTTTCCTCACTGAGACACGATTTGTTATTTTCATCCGCCGCCAACGTAACCACCCGATCATGAAACGGTGCAACGGTAGACCGATGCGCAATGCTCACGAAGGTAGTACTGCTCAACTTGTTTTTTACAAGACTATACATATGTTGTTCAGTTTCTTCATCAAGTGATGCAGTAGCTTCATCTAAAAACAACCAATCTGGTTTCTGGAGGATGGCTCGCGCAAACGATAAGCGTTGCTGCTGCCCAAGCGACAAACGCTTGGACCAGGGGGCTTTAGTGTCCAGATCATCGATAAATCTATCCAGATCACCCACCTCTCGTAATACTGCTGCATATTGTTCATTGGTATAAGTACCAACAGGCTCTGGGTAAGCTAAAACGGCTTTAAGGGTATCATTAGGCAATGAGGGTCTTTGAGGTAGAAAGAACATTTTCTTATTGTCATTCAGAGATACGTCTCCACTACCATAGCCCCACGTTCCCGCTATCACTTTAAATAAAGTGCTTTTACCCAAGCCTGATCGTCCTTTGATTAAGGTATTTTCACCAGGACGAAATGTTAAATTCAATTCGCGGATCATGAAGTCGGTACTGGATGGATATTGAATATTGAGATTACGAACACTCAACTCGCAAGACTCACTTTGTTGAACCACGATAGATTTCGCTGTTGTCGTTAAGCCGCCATTTTTCATACCATTTTCTAAAGCAGTTATACGCTCAACACTGGTTCTATAGCGTGCAAAAGTTTCATACGAATTACTAAACCAGCCAAATGCCTCCTGAATTTGACTAAATGCAAATCCAATTTGCATGAGCTGACCTAAGCCGACCATGCCAGAAAAGTAGAGCGGTGCGGATAAAACATAGGGTATTACTCCTGATAGTTGTTGATAAAACGCATTAAACGCCGTTAGATTAATTCTTACCCCAAGTAGCTGATATGCATTATTATTAACTGCTCGAAACCTATCATTTAATGCCTGTTGGTAATAAATCTCGCCATGGTCTTGAGCAATACTCTCCGCATCATGACTCAAATTCTCGATGCTGCTTCGGAAATCTGCCTCCAAATTCTGTTGATCGTTAGTCAATGTTGTTAAGGGTTGTCCAATTAAATAAGTTAAACCCGTAGACATAGCCGCATACAGAACGGCTACCCAAACCAAATATCCAGGTATAGTTATACTGACAATCGTCAGTGAGCCCCCGACTGCCCATAAAGTTCCAATAAACGTGGCGACAAGCAATATTGATTGGAAGAGATTGATGCCCAGCGAAAATGTTTGGTCCACAAATAATTTAACTTCTTCCTGAATGCGCTGTGCAGGATTTTCAAGCTCTGAGCTGTGGCGCTCTAAATCCAAATAGTTATTTCCTTCATGTGACGTATATTTATCAATTAATTTTGTCGTCAGCCAATTGCGCCAGTTAATTGAAAGCATTCCGACAAGGTAATCTTGTATAACACTTACCCCAATATAACTTGCAGTTAACATAACAAATGTTTGAATACTTTCCATATAGAGCGGCATATTCATTTGCGTTAGAGCGGCCCAAAATCCAACTTGCCACGAAGCGAAAAGCGCTGTTATGGCCACTATTCCAACTACCGCCATTATCACCCCAATAACGAGCAGTAAAGCGATGTATCGTTCTCCGGACTCTAAAAAATATTCCTTCACACGTTCATAAACCATCTTTAAACTCTCACTTCTCAAATTTGATCTTGCCCCAGAAAATCAGACATATTGCTAAGCCGCCATTTTAGCCTCAAACGATTTGAGCGTTTTGTAGCCAACCGTCGATTGGAATCACTTCAGTTGTAGTGTACTTCAATGTGTTCAAATACATGATGTTTGATAATCCCGGGAGTAATATTGAGCACCTTTATCCGAGTGAGAGATAAGGTTTACGACGTCATAAAGCCATTGTCAGACATCCATAATCAGCATGAAGGTCTTTACAAGCCAACAACCATACATGAATACAAATCCATCACAAGCACTAGCTAGATTCAGTTTTGATAAGTCCACACTTACGTGATGTACGCAGCCACACTTTCAAGAGTTTAAATTTTAAATTGGGGGGGAGCTAAATTTTTACGGATTGTTTATTGATCAGGATTATTATTTGCTCTTTACCGCGGCTTGGGCGATTTATTCCCTGCGCCAGGTGTCTGGCAAATCAGGATAAGATCAATATCTGCTTCTAGGATGGCAGGCCTATCAATAGATAATTAAAGCCCATTAAACCCCGCACAAACATCATCCCCACTCTCGCGGGGATGATTTAATAAATAAAAAAGAACACAAACCACTAATGGCTATTAAGCTGGGTCTATAGCACGTAGCCGCATTGCATTCTCGGCTTTGATGCCCGCCATACCTACAGCACCCATAATACCGGTGGTGGCAATCAATCCATTTGTAGTTGCGTATATTGGGGCTACACCTAATGCTGATCCCCAAACAGTAGCACTACCAGTCATAGCTGGTGATGCACTACCAGTAACAACGAGCAGAAGATTTGCAATTGCGGTTGTTGGCGCAGTAAAGGTCGTTGCGGCAGTTGCTACTGCTGGCGGTGTCGCATTTGCAGTGCTGTCGTACTGAACCAAACCACTGCTGGTTTTGAGAGCAGAAACAGCAACAGATGTAATGCCTGTGCATTGTGAAGATGAGTGTGTTTTTGAATCATCCCAGTTCACTGTTAACACGCCATTGTAAGCCACTGTATTAGTGGTTGAACAAACACCAGTAGAATCACTAATTACCACTTTAACGTCTGATGCAGAAGAGCCTGGATTACCTGTAACAACTTTTGCAAGAGAGTTCACTAATACTAATTTTCCAGTGGCTGCAAAAAGAGAGCTCGATAAAGCCAATAATGGCACTGCAGTTAGTACGATTAATGAACTTTTGAGCAAACATGATTTATTATTTTTTGGTTTGATAGTATTTACATTCATAATATATTTCCTTTCCCTAGTGAAATTATAAAGTAATAACAATGGAACACCTTGTAACGCAAATTAAAATCATTGCTCTTACAAGTTTTTCATAATACGATACGACCATTTCATAATACGATACGACCATCTAAAGATTTAGGTAATTTTTCGAGGTCGTTATCTATAATTTGTAATTAGATTCAACGCAATATGTCACATGATAGCAAAATTTTCAGACGCAGCTTCCGTACATATATAGTGAACCCCACCGTCAAGACAGCAATATTCTGAGTTTGCCCAAGCCTCTGCATTCCTTATTTCATGCAATCGGCGGTTAACGTTTTTTTAACCATTTTTTTACCACCTTTAACAAGTAGTCATGTTTTACACCACTCTCTCATTGATGGAGCCCAACATAGACCTCCCTCGTGATTTTCCTGGAACATGCGCTGCACTTCATAAAACCATCCAGAAACAAACCCTGCTCTATTGTTTAATCGAAACAACCGCAAACAAATCAAAATTTGTACTAAACTCATACGATATAGGCTTTCTTCTTAAAAGAGGAAAAAATCATGTTAATTTTACACGTACAAACTAAAATTCCTAAGGATGATTTTGGCAGAAATCTGGCGGCGAATAATATACGCGAGGCACTAACTAATCAATTGATAGAAGCGCTTAGCAACTCAGCTAATCCGGAAAACGACTTTATGGAAATTTCAAAATCTCCCGCTTTTTTCGGGGTTAATAATGCATTTTCATTAATGGAATATTTTAAAAATTCAGTTCGCGAAGGTGCTACTCAACTAGATTTATACGTTAGCGCAGATACTAAAGGAGTAACCTGTATAGCGATAGATAATGGTAACGGAATCACAAAAGGTGGATTATTTGACGCCTTAACAAAAGACAATAAGTTAGTGAATTATATTGAAACACAATTAAAATCCAATAATGGGGAAGAAAAAGAACATATCAAATCGAGCAACGGGGGCGAAGGACTGGGATTAGCTATTATTAGCCGAGTGCTAAGAACAGGAACAGGAACATTAGAAATAGGAAATACGAGTAATTTACCCAATGAAATAATACAAAGAGCAAACATAGACACGAAAGCACACCCAAAGGGCGCTGTGATAGTAGTAAATTCACCGCTGTACACAACTAAACTAGAGCATGAATACAAAAAAGCCAAAAGCAATATTAGGCAAGATAGCAACCATAGATTCCTGAATTACTGTGACTCCATAGAACAAGAATTTGGAAGATCAAGTGCAACCTCATCCCCTGTTTCTACCACGTCAGCTTATTCATCAGAATCAGAGGATGAGCAATCCGATCTCGACAGCCCCTCATCAACCAAAAAAATATTCTCTTGGTTAAAGCCATGCACCAAACCGTCTGGATTAACACTTGATTTAGAAGGCCTGAGAATTGATGACGATGAAGAGACATTAAACATAGACTCACCCGCATCATCACCCGATAGAGACGAACCAACCACCAAAAAACCACCACCACTCGATCTAAAAGGCCTTGATTTTGAGGATAACGAAGTAGAAGATGAGACAGATCCCCAATCTCCCAGACCAAGTTAATGATCATGATAATAACAAGAGCCTTAACGCTGTATATCTCAGGTGGGTAGATAGCAATTGTCGTGGTTAAATTTCAGTATTTCATTAAAAGCACAGTGAATATTTCAGCTAACATTAATATATGATGTCATGTCAGCTTATCCTGTAGCAGACATGCTCGAGCTAAAATAAAAAAAGCTTAAAATAGCAATGTTAATGGCAGGTATTCTTGACCAAACAGGCACCGCCAAAAACCAGCGACTGTCAGGTCAAGGCCGAGCTACTATTATTTAGACATGAAAAAAAAGCTCTTTCCTGTTAGTGGCTTGGTATAGACTCCGCTAGCATATTCTTGCCAAGTTTCAGCAGGCTTGATGTTACATTTTTTCGAAACCATGTGCCATCCTGGCTTGTGCTTAAAACATGCTGCCTGGAGGGGCTCAGCAGCCACCACCATGGAAGTCGCTATTAATATTCCAACCACTGATAATTTGATTTTCATATAATCTCCCTTATTATTCATTTCGTCCATCTGATCCAAAATGGATCAATGTGAGCATAGATCAATCTTATTAATATGCAAATTTATCTCATCGTTCACGAGTTTCCTCATAACTAATGTTATCAAGAGAGCTTAATTTATGAGTATTCTTACCCATAAGTTAAATTGAACCAGGAATACCAAAAATGATATTTTTGATCAAATAGATGAAACACAAGCAAGAGTAGAACATAATAAACTAAACAAATTTCCACCTCAGCTCAGCGATGCTGTTTTCAAAGGTATGCTTATAATTAAAAACCGTTGTCAGTGATAAATTGATATCATAAATATCACAGGGCGTTGAGTGTTAGAGAACAGGAGCTTTACCAACCACGGCCTTAACCCAAGTTATATGCTTAAACTGCTCTGCGGGATAGCCTGTAGCAAGGTATAAGTTTTTAAAACCAAGGTCGAAAAGTTCTTTGGTAACGACCTCGCCTTTAACTTCATTCCCAAGATTTTCATCAACGTAAAATGGGGAACCGTGATCAATTTCTGAAAGCTTGGCAAAAAGCGCGTCGCGGTTCGAAAAACATAAAATTGATTTTGAATTCTCCTTGGCAGCCATTTTCCACATCATGATTACTAAATCATCGTCATCCAAAACCACCACGTCTACTTTAAGTCTAGGTTTCTGGATCTCAAAAGGTACAAATCCAGCCAGGGCCTTTTGTAAAAGATGCAGGTTAATGCGCGAAGCGCGGTCTTGAATATTTTTTTCTTCATAACGGCTGGTAACAAGAACTCCATATTTTTCAAGACCAAGCTCTTCGATTAGATCAAGGCCAGTCTTCGCTTGGTTCAGCAATTCGAAGTCCACCAGAAACAAAGTCTCTTTAAGTTTGTTCATATTGGCATAGACATATTTTTCAAAGGCCTCACCGGACTGGAACTTAATATGCTCAATGTTTTTAAACCGCGGATCACCTGAAAGACCTTGCAAGCGGCCAGCCCATATTTGATGGATGCTCGTGTCGTCATCCAGAGAGATCAGATATTTTTTTCCGGTTAAATCAATTTTGTGAGCAAACCATTTCGGAGCCTCAGCTAATGGTAGAATAAATTTGATGGTCGATCCTTGTCCTTCGGTGGATGTAATTTCCAAGGAGCCACCACAGGATTCTGCAGTCTGCTTAGCATGGTATAGTCCTAGGCCACTTCCGCTGTGCCCGGACGAGGATTTTCCATGGCTGACTCCCATCTGGCCAAGTTGGCTTATCAAGTGTGCCGGCATCCCCTTACCGTTATCGGTGACGAAGAGGTAATCTCCCCGAAAAATAACTGATGCCAAAAGTAGAATTTTCTCGTAACCTATGCACAGGAGATTCTGCATGAAAAAATCAAAATTTACAGACAGCCAAATACTGTCGATTCTAAAACAATCCGAAGGCGGAACCCCTGTTCCAGAGCTTTGCCGAGAACATGTCATCAGCTCGGCTACATTTTATAAATGGCGCGCTAAATATGGCGGAATGGATGTGTCCATGATGTCGCGACTAAAAGAGCTGGAAGCTGAAAATAGTCGTCTTAAAAAGATGTATGCTGAAGAGCGCCTGAAAGCCGAGATTCTAAGGGAAGCCATTGAAAAAAAGTGGTAACACCGTCGCGCCGGCGTGAGCTGGCACATAAGGCGGTGATTGATAAAGGCGTCTCAATTCGTTTGTCATGCGACCTGTTTAGCATCAGTGAAACCTGTTATCGATATCAGCCTAAACTAAGCGATGAAAACACCATAATAGCGGATTGGTTAATGCGTTTAGCTCAGAATCAACGTAATTGGGGTTTCGGCTTATGTTTTTTATACCTTCGAAATGTGAAGGGCTATGCTTGGAACCATAAGCGTGTTTATCGAATCTATCGGGAATTGGAGCTCAACATGCGAATCAAACCCAAAAAACGGTTAATCAGGGAGAAGCCTGACGTATTGGCTGTGCCAAATGCAATCAACGAATGCTGGTCGATGGATTTTATGCATGATCAGTTAGAGGATGGCCGTAGCTATCGCTTATTTAATGTCCTTGATGACTTCAATCGCGAAGGCCTTGCCATCGAGGTGGATTTATCTTTGCCGGCAGAGCGGGTTGTTCGGGCTCTGAATCAAATCATTGAATGGCGTGGAAAGCCAAAGCAGATACGTTGTGATAATGGCCCGGAGTATATCAGTAAATTGCTGGGACAATGGGCTGATAAGAATCAGATACAGTTGGTCTTTATCCAACCAGGAAATCCACAGCAAAATGCTTATATTGAACGGTATAACCGCACAGTTAGGTATGACTGGTTAAGCCAATATTTATTTGAAAGTATTGCTGAGGTACAACTACATGCGACACAATGGCTTTGGACGTACAACAATGAACGACCAAATACTGCAATTGGAGGAATTCCCCCAAGGCAAAAATTGGTACTAGCTGCCTAAACCTCTACTTTTAGCTTCGGTTAAAAATGGGGGGATTACCAAGACTTCGACACTTGAACCGACAGAAGTATTGTATTTTTGGACACCAACAGTGATGGTACCATTAAAATTATCAAAAGCTTCGATGGCGTTATTAATTAAATTGCTGATAACTCGCTTTAATTCGGTGCTGTTAATTTCAGAAAAACTGCCAAAACTATTTTTAAGATCGGTATGAATTTCTAGAGTACTGTGTTCCCGGAATTGCATGCGTTTTTCAGAAACTAAGATATCGACAAGCGCGGGGATGAATTCAATTGATTTCATATTGACGGCAGAATGAGCTGCGACGGAATCTAACGTGGTCATAGCTTTACCCGTTTGCAGTAATCCGTTTGCTATGTCATTAATTCGCTGTGTAGCATTTCTAATTAAAATGCGCTTATCTTCAGGAATTTCGGTTAAAGATCCCGTTATCATTGTTAACGCAGAAAGAGGCGAACGAATATCATGCGCAACCTGTGACGTGATCGAACTTAATATTTTCGCCTTTTCAGAATGAATTTTTTCGAGTTCATATTGGTTAAGTAAGCTAAGCATAACCTTAAAATTATTTGCGATAATAGAAATTTCATCACTACCTTCAACTTCCATATCAATATCTAGATTTTTATTTTCGATTATTTCACTGATTTTTGAGTTCAATCGGTCAAGTCTTTTAACCAAGTATGCCGACAGATGGTTAGAAAGAACGATTGCTAACGCAATAAGAACAAATAAAATCATTAGGCTCATGATTTTAATATTCTTGATGCGTGCGATTAATTCATCTGTAGAAACTTCAATCTGTAGAAGGTAGTAGTATCGTCCATCCACACCAACTATATTTTTAATTTTACACTCACAACAATTCTCGCCATCGATGTAAATGTTTTTTTGCATAACATAGTTGTGATGATCACCTATCGAATGCTCTAAAGAACTCACATTTAAAATTTGTGCACTATTTTCAAGGAATTCTCCTGAACTATTAATTGTCCCTAAAGATTTACCCGACGGAGTAAAAAATCCTATTGAAGAAATATTTTTGTCTGATTTTATAACGGACGAAAGAAGCCTGGAAATAAATTCCAACTTTACACCTACTTCTAAAATTCCATGGTGACTCGGGTCTGATATCATAATAAATTTATAGGGACCCTTGTTATGAAAAGAAGGGATAATCGGTGTAACAAAAACCTCTTCCGCATTTTTTTCTACCATCCGCTTATATGAGGAGCAAAAATCAAATAATTTTTTTATTCGCTCAGCTTTCGGAGTTACTGTATCTCTTGTTAAAATGCCATTTGAATCCGTTGCGGCAATCAAACTTAATCCCATTTATAGCGGGCGCAAAATCTAGACCATTTTAACAAAAAGTTAAGATATAATTTCTCGCTCAATTTCTATTATCATTAAGCCACGGCACAGCCGGGGACGGCGATGACCGTGACGTGATTCCGGGCAGCTTTTGTTGCCCGAACCCTACACCCTGTTTATTCGAATCACGTCTTCAAATATCCTGGGGTTTGGGGCAGAGCCCCATTACACACAACGGCGCGATAGCGCACCATTTAGTGTAATATTTTTCTATGAATCTCGCTGGGTGTTCGCCCGTTAAGACTTTGGTGCGGTCTTTCGTAATTATAAAAACGGTAGTATTCTCTTATCGCATCCCTTACTGAGACTACGTTTTCCCACTCCTGTAGGTATATGCATTCATACTTTGTTGAGCGCCATAGACGTTCAACAAAAATATTGTCTGCCCAGCGGCCTTTACCGTCCATGCTGATATCAATCTGATGCTTTTTAAGAACATCAGTGAAATCCTTGCTTGTAAACTGCGACCCCTGATCGGTGTTAAATATATCACAACGTGAGTGAGCCAATACTCGCTCAAGCGTTTCCACACAAAAATCAGCCTCCATATTGATGCTGAGCTGCCAATCCAGCACAAAACGGCTGTACCAGTCTATGACGGCGATTAAATACACAAACCCGTGTTTCAGCCGAATGTAGGTTATATCCGTGCTGAAAACCTGACATGGTCGTACAATCTCGACGTCATGTAACAGATATGGATATACCTTATGCTCCGGGTGCGGTTTACTCGTATGCGGGCCTGGTGCAAGTGAGTGTAACCCCATGTGCTCGTAGGCCCATCGTGTCTCATGGCGTTTACATGGCTGATTATGCAAGGAAATATAATCGCTCATTTGCCTTGTACCAAAAAACGGGTATTTCGTGTAAATTTCATCGACCAAGCGTAGCAATGCCAGCTGCTCATCGCTGAACACTTTGGGCCGTGGTGCATAATAAACACTGGAACGGCTTAGATCCAGTATTTCGCACTGTTGGCGCACCGATAACAAGGGATGACGGGTTTCAATCCAGCCGAGTCGATCATCCACTGAACACCTCAGACTTTTTTTTTAGAAAATCATTTTCTACTTTTAAACGGCCAATTTGTTCATATAATTCACCAAGTTGGTTTTCATAATCAGTAGTCTCCGATTTGTTCTTATCACTAAATAAATCCGGAAACAGCGCCAACGCTTGTTTTTTCCATGCATTAATTTGAGTCGCATGGGCTCCATATTTTGAGCTAATTTGTGCTAATGTTAGTTCGGCTTTAATCGCCTCCAGCGCAATTTTCGCCTTTTCTGCTGGAGTGTATTTTTTACGCTTTTCGCTCATTATTGTAACCTTGTTTATGAGCGAGGATTATATCTTAATTACCCTGCTTTAGTGGTCTGAATTTCTTGACCCACTATAATTCGAGAAGCGATTGATTTTAATTCATCGTCATTAGGTAACGGCTTATTATCAAACTGGAGCCGAATTGACTTCAAACTAACCAATGACGAGTTTTGAGAAAGTTTCTCCAGTGTTAAAAATGTATCAGAAATTACTGACTCAAGACGTTTGTGTTGAATTTCTTGTTGATGAATCACATCACTTATTACAAATCGATAAAAAATAAATACCAAAAGTAAAACTAAAAAAATATTTAGGGACGCGAAACTAAAAAACAGCTTATATTTAAATTTCAATCGATCCTCATGCCGGCAGTTAAGCCACCATCAACCACAATGGATGAACCATGGATGTAGTTCGAACTTGTCGTTGATAAAAACAATACTGGCTCAGAGATATCTGAAGGTATTACCATTTTTTTTGTGGGTATTTTTTTCGCTAATTCATTGTGTTCTTTTTTATCCGACATTTCTGTTTGAATAAATCCAGGTAAAACCGAATTACACTGTATATTATAATCAGCCAGTTCAAGTGCCAGTGATTTAGTTAATCCTATTACAGCATGTTTAGAGGCACTATAGGCAGCTGATTTCTCTCCCCCAATAATCCCATAAGCTGACGCTATATTTATAATTGTTCCAGCGTTGTTTTTTTTAAGGTGAGGTATAGCTACCTTTAAGATATAAAACATAGATTTTATATTGGTATCAAAAACGCAATCCCAATCTTTAACGGTCATGTTTTCTATGCTTACAAAAGCACCGCCAAAACCAGCATTATTGATTATAATATTTGGGATTATGTTTGCAATTATAAATTTTTTAAAAAACATTTTTATTTGTTCATAGTTAGTAATATCACACTGAAATAAACTACAACATCCATTGTTTTTTTCAATCGTGGCTCTGACTATTCCTAATTTTTTTATATCCCTTGCGACGATTACGGCATGAATATTGTTACAAGCAAGCTTGATGGCTATATCTTTACCGATTCCTTGGCTTGCCCCTGTTATTAGCGCCACATTCTGCTTCATAAAACTCCTTTCGGTGGAGTCATTTGTATTTTTACTAAATGCATCAAATGAGAATGAATAATAATCCATTCAATCAATCATACTTGCGACCTCCTTGGGATCGATCATGTTCTTTTGCTTGAATTTTGGGTACTGCAGCCATGCTTTTGATTTAACAGCCCCTAGATAAATTTGCGATAGTTTAACCTTTTTATTTTCGTACGAAAAGATTTCCAATAATTTCGATGCAGCTACTTTTGATGCCGCATAAGTCGAGTTTTCTTCCAACGTTAAATACTCACTTATCGAATTTATATTTATAATTAAAGGAAATTTACTTTTTTCGAGTGGTATTGATGCTGCATGAAGACAATTCAATACGGAAATATAATTTGCTTTCATAAGGTCTTGAGCTTCTTCAGTATTTGTCTGAAGGATAGGTTTAAATTGCACTTTTCCAGCAGCAAAAATAAGCACATCAATTTTATTTAATTCTTTTGATAGTATTTTAAATGTTTTTTTTACCTCATCATTGTTTGTCAAATCACATTGAAAATGATTTTTATTTGGTGATTTTTTCAAATCAATAACTTTGATGTTATGCTGTACTTGAAGTCTCTGTGCGATTCTTATTCCAATAGCTCCACCGCCAACGATTATAATGTTTTTTTTTTGATTATTCATTCAATTCCTTAATCCATTGAAATGCCGTCATTCAAGCCCTACCCCCACTGCCCCATTATTAAAATATTTTTCCCTGGATCTCAGACATAGGGTTTCGAGAAGCGCTTCAAATTAAAGACAAACAATCATGGCATTTTATGTGGGTTTGTTATTCATATACAGCGCATACTCAACAGCTTCTTTTATTTCAGATTTCTTAAGACCTTGCGGCGGCATTCGCGCACCAGGATAAACACTCTGAGGATTTTCTGCATAATCTCCCATCTGTTGAAGTGTTTTACCCGATTCTATTATATCTGAAAAACTAGGACCGCGAATTGAGGACTCACCTTTAGCATCAGTCCCTGTGGTTTTTATAGTTAAACCAGGAACTGTATGCGCCATAACGGTATGGCAATTGGCACAATTTTGTGAAAAAATTTTAAAACCGGGATCATATTTTGGATCTCTTGGTACTGTATTTTTAAATTCATTTTTAAAAACTGCAAATGCAAAATGCGTAACACCAAATGGCCAATCATTGTCAACGACTTCTTTTTTGGCATTTTCACCCCACATTAAATAGTAGGGGCCGCCATCTGTTTCTGTATTTGAATTGATTACAGTGCCCCAATTTATGCCTTTAGGCTGTGACGTATCGCGATAAACCAATAATGGACGATATTTAAGGATTAGAGCCGCTGAAATACGGCTGATAAAACTATCCTTAGCAACAAAAAGAACCAAGTCTTTTTTTTCTAAGTTGATTCCTTGAGCCTTAAAAATTTCGAGTAAATCATAGCCTTCATATACTCGCACTCCTTTATACAATGGGCTGGCAACTTCCCAAAAAAGAGGTTTTAATTTTAATTTTTTACATGTGTCAAATGAAATTAATTTGGTATCAAGCTCTTTATCTACCTTAAAGTTAAAGTTATTTGATTTCATTTTATTTCCGGGATAGAGCATTGCTCCATAGGAATGAACTTTAAAATGATTAGAAGTACTAGCCACAACTAAAGAACCTCCAGCAACTGCAAATATAAATTTTGGATATTTTTTTATAAAACCGGCTGCTGTAGCAAGAGATTTTGATATATGTGCAAACATAGATGTAGCCTGACCCAATACAATCACATTGATTATAAATTATCCATTCATTTGATGTTATTGTCAACGGACGCAACATGGTAGCAACGCTAGTTGGTATGCGCCCCAGGTAAACAGAATATAGTCCTTGATTTGAAATAGTGCGCTCGAAGGGACTCGAACCCCCGACACCTTGGTTCGAAGCCTGATACTCAATAATAGAAAACAATATAAATCAACATGTTACGATGCATCAAATGACCGAAAGACTGCCTGAAACTGCCACAAATACACTAGAATCGTACACAGTTACGGCACGTTTTCGTCACTGCTGTGCCAGGCAGTGCGGGGCCGTATTAGGGGTATTAGTGGTTCTGTCGTACAAAATTAGTCATCAGAGTAGACTCTGTATTTTGCATGGGAACGACCAGAGATGCTGAGTTTTTAAGTGACACAAATTTTTAGTTAAAATTTTTTAAAGATGCCTTATACATTTTCTCAAGTTGCAAGCGCCATCAACACATGCCGAGGATCATTATTTATCGCACGCAATAAAGCCTTAGCAGGTCCAGTTGGTTCTCGTCTCCCCTGCTCCCAATTGCGCAATGTTCCTAAGTTCACATCAATTAAGTGACAAAATTTAGCTTGTGTTAAGCCGGTTTTTTTGCGGATCTCTTTAACATGAATAGCGTCAATTACAAATTCACGAGAAGGGACTCGTTCACCATCAATAATTTCATTCATCTGAGTCATGCTTTCAACTAGTCGCTCAAATAATTTTGTATCCATAATCAGCACCGTTCATTAAGTTGGCGTAGAAATTTCTTTTGTTCAATCCTATATTCCCCAAAATTAAGGACGAGGATATTATCGATAACTCAGTGCCTACTGGTGCCGTCTTGGTGCCAACTTGGTGCCGACTAGGTGCCGACTAGGTGCCAGATGCTGCACCCAGTTCTACAACGACATCAATAGCAGCTAAGATACCATTTTCTTTATTGAGACGATCAGTAACACAAATCCAGCCAAAATTGCTATCGATGCAAACCAGTAAGACCTGGTTCATTTTAGTCAATTAAAAAACACCTGAGTGATCAATACACTAGTCACTAGGTGATGGCTTTTTTCTCAATGCCTTGAGCTGCCCATCTTTAGATTTTTCATCCAATATTTTTTGCTTAGATCTTCTTGAACGCCGCTTCTTTTGGCGTTTTACCTTTTCTACTCTTTGTTGCTTTTTTGTTTTTTCATCACTCAAAACTGCTTATAACTTTTCACAAAGCCGCGCTCTTGCGAAATAGCGGTTATCTTGACGACTCCTTGAATCCTGGCATTTTATTTCCAAGCCAGAGGGCATATGTTTTAAATATACTGTTGAAGCTGTTTTATGAAGTTTCTGCCCACCCTTACCACTGCCAATGATAAACTTTTCAATGAGTTCCTCTTCATGAATTTGAAGTTTTTCCATCCACGCTGTCAACGTTGTCCATTTTTCTTTGCTAATCATAAAGTTGTTCGGTTCTCTCTTTTCAATAGCTCCTCAATGACCAGGTGCTGATTTGGTACCAGGTTCGACCACTTCTGAATGAGGATAGAATGTTCTGCCACAGTTATGCCACAATTTATGACATAGCATATTTAATATGCTATGAATTATTCCTCGTATCCAAGCAGGCGATTTTCCCGCTCAATAAAGCTTGTCAATTCACTTTCTGATGGTAAAACGGTTTTATATTTAGAAGCAAAAATTTGCTTACTTTCTTTCAGTACTGAATATTTAACAATCGTCTCGTCCTTATCCGCGCATAGGATAAAGAAGTGGACCCCAAAAATGAGACAGTGGTGTAGAATAGAAACCATTGTAGTTGGGGTTAAAAAATGGCTCATAAGAAGTTCAGTTCAGAATTTAAAGCAAAAGTTGCACTAGAAGCCTTGAAAGGTCATAAAACGACCAATGAAATAGCATCGGAATTTGAAGTGCATCCAACGCAAATTAATCAATGGAAAAGGCTGTTATTGGAAGGCAGTAAGCATTTATTTAGTGGCAAGAATGAAAAGGACGTGGAGTCACTAGAAAAAGAACGAGAGAAACTTTACACCCAAATAGGCCAGTTAGCCGTCGAGTTGGATTGGTTTAAAAAAAAGACTGGCCATTTAAGTTAAGTGTGAAGGAGAAAAAAGCGATGATCGACCCAACACATGCTGTTATCAGCATTGCTCGTCAATGCGAGTTAATTCAGTTATCACGTGCCAGTTATTATCGGGCGGCTAATAACGACCCAATTGCCGAGACCCCTGAAAATTTGGAGCTAATGCGATTAATTGATGAGGAGTATACCCGGCATCCATTTTATGGCAGCAGACAGCTTCGTAACTACTTGCGTCGGCAAGGGTATCCTGTTAATCGTAAACGTGTACAACGCTTAATGAGGCTTATGGGCATCATGTCCGTCGCCCCTAAACCGAATACCAGCAAAAAGGGGAAGGCGCATAAAATATATCCATATCTGCTACGAGATTTGGCTATTGTTAAACCTAATCAAGTTTGGTGCACAGATCTGACGTATATCCGCATGCATGGTGGCTTTGTGTATTTAGTGGCTGTTATGGATTGGTACAGCCGTAAAGTATTATCCTGGGAGGTATCCAACACCATGGATGATAATTTTTGTGTGAGTGCGCTAGAAAGCGCTATCAGACGCTATGGCGCACCTAGTATTTTCAATACGGATCAAGGCTCCCAATTTACTGGTAAGGCTTTTATTAAGGTGTTGGAGGACAATGAAATCAAGATCAGCATGGATGGAAAAGGATGCTGGGTGGACAATGTGTTCATTGAAAGACTGTGGCGCTCTGTTAAATATGAAGATGTGTATTTAAAAGAATATCCGACGGTGATAGCATTGCGTCATGGGTTACGTGAGTATTTTCGGTTTTATAATGACGAAAGGCCCCATGAATCACTTGGAAAATGTACGCCATCAGAGTTTTACGATGGACTTAGAGTAGCCGCATGATCGTAGAAAACGGCATGCTCTTAATGACTAAAATACCTTACGTTCAAGCAGTATCAACGAGCTTCCTTCGTTCCTCCGGACTCCTCATTGACACCGCTTTCTCTACAGGTAACCTGTCATCAGACGCAATGCCTCGGTGTTCCAATATATTGGACACTATCTAAATAGTAAGGGATCGTTGTCTCACCGATGGGGTCCACTTCTGAAAAAAATCATGTATGACAACCTGCGAGATCTACTTCCAGACGACTTTTCTGATGAAACCGCACACCATCTTGTCAACTTCTTTTACGAGCTGGCACTCGCTTTTGAGTCCATTCACCTTGGTAAAATCATGCGATACCAAAAATCCTTAATCGAATTAAGGGACGATCTAGTTGGTCAGGAGTGCACTCAAGAACAAAGAAAAGTGGAAGAACTACAAGACCCGCCGTTTTAAATTTAGTCACCCATGGATGGGGCTAAAATGCTGGGTTAGGCCTGCGCCGTTTATCCGCGGTTTTATGCCGCCGTTAACAGGCGCTCGACTTTAAGTGACTTAAAACTTGAGAGCAACCAATTAAAATGCTCACGGGTAAGCTCTAAATGGCCTTGAATATTACGTGGAAAAATAAATTTACCTTTATCTAATCGTCGGTACCATAACGTGAAGCTATGCTCTTCATAATACAGTGCCTTCAATTTATCACCACCGCGGCTTCTAAATAAAAAGAGGTGGCCGCTGGTTGGCTCCATACGCAGGATGTCTTGCACCATAATCGCCAACGTATTGATGGACTTGCGCATATCCGTGATACCGCAATACAAATGGACTTTGATATCGTCTGAAATTAGCATAGCGCAATCAACTTCTTCAGTAGTGTTGAAAACTCATCGGCATACAAATCAATTTTCACCTCACAACGAATCTGGTTAGGTAAAAGGATCGATAACTCAACAACGTTAGTGGGTTGTTTTGGCTCAACTGACGGAAGAGATACCATAACTGACTCAAATGCGCTGCTAGACGGGTGAGCTGGCGTAACCGGCTTGGATTTTAGTGCTAGATTGTGCTGATACCATCGATATTGAAATTGATTGAAAGATAATTCATTGCGTTTGCAAAATTCCGGTTGCGACAAACCACTGCTCTTGTGTCGTTCGATAATTGAGCTCCAATATTGCTTCTGGCTCGACATGAAAAACTCCACATTAATAAGGAGCTAATATGTTGAATCACTTTGAATGTGGATCGTAGGTGTATTTGGCCGAACGGATACGATGGAAAAACCCATCTGCCAGGTTCTTATATACCCTCATTTTAAATCGGCAGATTCTCGGCCATTGAATCTACTTTCGATAATTTGATTATAAGCCTGGCTTTAGAAATAGCTTAAGCACTATATTGGATACTAAAATCTAATGCTCTTGTTATAGGCTTGGAGTTTTTTCCATTTTTCTCTATTTCAACAATTCCATAGCGCGCCATAGTATTTAAGGTGCGGCTTAAGTTACTAGGCTTGCGATGAACAAGAGTTGCAAGCTCATTTATCGATTCTGGTTTGTGTTCTTTTATTGTTTTTAATAAGCGCATATTATTTTCGTTCAATACCTCAGACAGAGACTTGATCGAGCTAAACCAAATTTTAGGCTCATTTTTGTGGGGCTTATATCGGCCAGAGGCAATTTCAATGGCTCGATTTTGGAATTTCTCTCGAGACATAATCCCTACACGGATCGCTTTCATTTTTAATTACCTCCAGTGTTCAATTTATTTAAAATTGAATTAACTTCTTTAAAAAAATCCTCAAGCAGTTGCTGGGCGTTCATAAACTCATAAGGCGCAGCTGGCCCCTTAATAGAGGTGTGCATATGATCATATTTTATTATGTACCCGTTGAAACGGCCGCCCTCATTAATATAAATAGCATGCGCATTATCGAATCCTAAAATACGTTGGTTAAAATTATCATGAAGCGTTAGATTGTATCTAATGCCATGAGGTATTCCTGAGGTTTGCTCAACTTCCCAAGCCTCTATCCTATACCAACAACCATTTTTCTCTGTATATTCAGTGCCATTTAGTTCGAGTAACGTCTCTAAACCAATATCTGACTTCATGTGCATCTTACATATCATCTGATGATATTTATATTATAGAGCTTAGACAGTTTTTATCAAGGAATTTCTTTCCAGTGAGCACTGATTACGATAGATTGTGCAAGTTTTTTTTTATCTGACGCTAACGTTAAACCAATAGATTTAACTAAACTCATGGGTGTATTACTTGGTTATTAACCAAGTACTCTAGCATTTAAATAGTATTTAATTAAAACCAAAAATAGTGAGTTTTATGTCACATTTATGCCACAATTGACACAAAAACCAAGTGCTCTTAAAAAAATAAAATATTATAAGTGATTGATTTTAAATATAAAAATGGTGCGCTCGGAGGGACTCGAACCCCCGACACCTTGGTTCGAAGCCAATTTGATCAAGATAATTTATCAATAATATCAGTAACTTGCGATGTAACGATTCTGCCAATTACTGCTTACAACTGCCTGAAACAACGGGGGTTATATTTCACTTTGTTACAAATCTGCTACACCATAAATTGACTATATTTTTAATTTCATCAAGCATCTTTAATCAAATTTATAATCAACTGGATCATGGTTTCCTTCTGTGAGGGGGCACTTTGCGCAACCAACAAGGCGATAGCAACCAAAGCATTGTCATTAATCTTAGCTTCGCCATTTCGTTTTAAATGATGTTGGTTGAGCTGTAAAAACCAGATAAACATGAATGCACCGACGCGTTTATTTCCATCAGTGAATGGGTGATTTTTTATGATGAAATAAAGGAGATGCGCTGCTTGCTCTTCAATGCTAGGGTAGAGATATTCACCGCCAAAGCTTTGCACGATATTTCCCAAAATCCCCTCAAAACTCTCATCTTTAGGTCGCCCGAACAACTCTGTTGCCTCATCTTGTATAATAAGACGTTCTTTTAGCTGCTGGATCGCTTGCATTGCATCAGGCAAAGTAATCTTGACTGTGATATTTTCGTTCAACCCTTCTTCGGGGAATTTTCCAGTATCATATTGATTTAGCAGAATAAAACTATGTGTATACTCTGTTAGTATATTTAACAAGCCCATCGCTTCCGAGTAATTTAACTTTTTGGATTGTGCTTGCCTAAATAAGTTAACAGCATCAGTTAGCTCTTTTAATTGTTTGTTCTGTTTAATTAATCGCTCTTTGTCGAGGGCATAGCCTTGAATTAAATATTCTTTCAATATTTTATTGGCCCAGATTCTAAAATGCGTTCCTTGCTTAGACTTCACACGGTAGCCTACAGAAATAATGACATCAAGATTGTAATATTTTATTCGGTATTCTTTTCCATCTGCCGCAGTTGTCAAGGATTCCTTTACAACTGAGACCTCATTTAATTCACCCTCATTAAAAATATTGCGAATATGGAGACTAATATTTTGCTTTGTCTTTTTAAATAATACCGCCAATTGCCCTTGGCTCAGCCAGACGGTTTCATTTTCTAGCTCGACTTCTGTGCGTATATTATTTTCTTCATCTTGATAAATAATCACGGTGCTAGACATATATATTTCCCTTATTTCAAGTGGTGATTTTAGCACGGTTCCAATAAACTCAGAAGCGGCTCTGAAGTCACCTGCTTCTGAGCTTGGCCTGGGCATTTGTTAATCAGAGAAATGAGCTGACCCTGCTTCAGCGCCCAAAGTCGACCCCCGTTAAATACCAATTATTACATTAATGATCAGTGTGTTGTGTTTCAGTTACCGGGGTTAACGTTGGACGCTGTTTTACGCCCTATAGGGGTCATTTTTGCATGCTGATTCACACAATAATTCTTTTTTTTTACAGCATCCACAATAGACTCAGTCATGATTTACAGCCTCCTTGCCACAAAATATACTAACTTTTTGTGGCAAGGAGGCTGTAAATCAGTGCATTAAATTTAAGGAGGTACTATTTGAAATCGAGATATCAGATCAAGTCGGGGCTAATACACCTACTCAGTAATCAAGAGACCCTAAATCCCTCTATATTTTCAGGCCATATAGCAATATATTGCTCGGACCCCATCTCCTTATAAGCAATTTTCACATATTTAATATTGAAATTTTTCTCTTCCAAAATATCTTTCACTATTTCAAAAGTAGTTGCAGGATTATTTGTATGGATAAAAATGTTGGCTTCACCATTGCCAATATCATGCCCATCAACTTCAGCATCAATAAATGATTGTTCTAAACTATCCTCGAGATCTGCTATTTCATCTATCTCCTCGAATAGTTCTTCCGGAAATTGTATAACTAACTGATACTTCATTATAATCACCTTTGATATATAAGGAGATGTTTGATCTTACCCCGAAAAAACAGACACTCTACTAATTAAATAAAAGCCAAATTAAAATTAAGGCAAAAACAAGAGAAGTCTTGGATTGTTTTCCGCTTTATTCTTAATGACCAGAGTGCCTTCATTCAATACAATTGAAAACTGGGAGTTGCAAATATCTAAACGGATTTTTCTGGAAGGAACCAGCACAAAGGATTGTGGCCGCTACAAAAGACGGAATTTGCAACTTACCAACCAATCTCCATACAAAAACTACAGACTTCACATCCCTCCATTTTATTTCAACTATCACCCAATATTATTTTCAGGGTGGGCTTCCTTGATTTCTAAAGATGGGTTAAGGATCAATTTTCAGCGGATTGGGGGCAATGAAGTCATCACACGGGCTGGTGCTCATCTCGCCCTTATCTAAAAGCCCAAACCGCCCTTCTCCTTTAAGGTGAATTTTTAATCTGAATCAAAGTGCCCATCTATTAGACCCAACATAAAAAAAACAAAATAATTTAAATTCAAGACTGTTTTTTAATTATTTATTTGATATGATTAACGACCCCGTAGTACAAATATTTTCTGCAATCTCCTTGTGGATATTATTTTTGATCAACCCGCTAAAAATTCTTGACAAAAAACACTAAAACCCGAAAGACCAATAAAAATAAGGCTTATAGCCGATTTGGCTTTTTGCATTCCCGGGATTCTTATCCACAATTTCTGTGGATAAGTCTGTGAACATCATATTAAAAGCCTTAAATAATAACTGCGTTATTGGGTTGGCTAGAGATTTTCCAGAGCATTAATTAAATCGCCTCTGTGCTTGTGATATAGTTCGGCTCATTATCTATTGCAAAACTGGGCGGGGTCCATATATGGTCAAATTATGAAACGGTATTGCGTTATGCTCACCTTTTAAGTGACCATTTACAGAAAGCTGCAGAAAGAGTTTCAGGCACGTTTTCGTCACCCCGGCTTGGTTCCTAAGTCGGGGAATTCTGATTTAAATGGTGCGCTCGGAGGGACTCGAACCCCCGACACCTTGGTTCGAAGCCTGATACTCAATAATGGAAAACATTATAAATCAACATGTTACGATGCATCAAATGTCGAAAAAACCGCCTAAAAAAGCCATAAACACACTACAAACGCACATAGTTACGGCACGTTTTCGTCACTGTTTTAACAGGCTGTGCTAGGCAATATTAGTGCCATTAATAACCATTTTTTTACTTACTCTTTACCTTCCATTTTTGTAGGAATGTATCCAGCAATTATTTAGTTAATAGTATTATCGTGCTCAACAGAAACATCAGCCTTAAGCGAATCAATTTCCGGTGTAGCCTGCCCGGGAGCAAATATACCTAGGTTGCCAGGTGCTGATAAGCTAGAATCACTCATCTTAGCAGCTCTCGGAAGATATTCTGCTGTATATTGAGCTATCATATCCCGAGTTTCAGCATTATAAGCACTTACCGCCTTTAAGTCAGCGGCTAGTTCCTTCACACCAGCAGCTACTTCCTTCACACCAGCAGCTACTTCCTTCACGTCAGCAGCTACTTCCTTCACGTCAGCAGCTACTTCCTTCACGTCAGCAGCTACTTCCTTCACGTCAGCAGCTATTTCCCTCCACGTAGCAGCGACTTCCCGCCACGTATCAGCTGCCGCAGCATATTTAGCTTTGATCTCATCAAACAGAGTTGTCCAGTTATTATCAAAATTATTTTGAAACGAATCCGTGTTTTGACCCGTCACCGGAGAAGAAATTATTTTGCTTAAATTATCAACTGACTCTCTCACCTGACGAAATCCTTCGTCTGTGCCTCCTTTGTCCGGGTGTGTCTCCAGATACCTCTTTTTACATGCTAATTTGAAATCAGAACGACTAAAAGTATCCCCTGTGCTCAGATTGATGCCTAGAACGATTAAATGTGGCTGCATGAATGACGTGACAGTAACGACATCAACTACTGTTTCTCGCTTCTCTGCCGAAGCTTCTTTAGTAGAATCAATTTTTTTTATTAAGCCTGCACTGCTCAAAACACGGTAAATCCCATAGCTAGCAAAGGCTAGCCCTGTGGTAATTACAACCGAAATCAGATGTATCATATTGTCACTCTGCCCTAATGAATTAGATAAATATTTCTGGTGCGCCTTACAAGCTGCCAACAAATATGAATGATAAGTATAGTTATCAATGTTGTATAACCAATAAACAAAACGCACGATGCCGGCACGCTGATAAAAATTCTGTTGTTTCTGCAGAACAGAAGCCATCTTCGCTTCATCTCGAAGCAACTCCTCCACTGCTGCAGCCATATTATTCATTGGCTGTAGCAGTGGCGTGCGCTGAAGACCCCAAAACCAATGGTAGTCAATCTGCTCAAGATTCTCCCTACTTAACTCAAGTAAATCATACATAAACGTACCTCAATTTAGCCTATTCGCTGCATTCACTTCAGGGATTTGGACTCTTGGCACTGTATCGCGATTACCAAACATACCGATTTCAGCGACACCTGGTTCACGGTTTCCAGGCCTTTGCCCTTGGAAATTTGTCATGAAGTTTTGCATTAGGGCTCTGGTCTCCGCGCTCTCTCTTACTGCATTAGCTGCAATGTCTTTTTGTCTCTCTAATTCAGCTTTAGTCGCAGTAAGTTCGGCTTTTGTTTCAGTATTCTCAGCTTTAGTCGCAGTAAGTTCGGCTTTTATTTCAGTATTCTCAGCTTTAGTCGCAGTAAGTTCGGCTTTTGTTTCAGTATTCTCAGCTTTAGCAGCAGTAGCGCCAACATTAGCTGCATCAGCTTCAGCTCTAGCTGCAGTAATCATCACTTCAGGTGATATAATTTTCAATTCCCCTGTAGCTTGTTGTTCAAGAAGTGGCGTTATCGGATGAATTAGAGCATCCATTAAAGCAGTTTGATCCTTGCATTTAATCCATTTTATATCCTTAAACATACTCTTCAAGCCACTTAGTAAGTATTGATTAATTACATTTAAGAGCGCTTCATTACCTGGCTTATATAAATCTGTAGAACCGCCAACTTCAAATAAGGCACAGGTCAATCGAGTATGATGTTGTCGTAATAAGATCCATTCATCTGGATAATACCAATTCCACCAAGCTCCAAACCAACTTCCCGCTAAACCACTATAGGGTTCTAGTATATTGTCATAAATTTCACGATGAAGCCCCCTTAAACTATTGAGACGGGGAGCTACGTGAGATGCACTCACATAATCTGAAAAATCTTTAAGTGGTTTGTTAATAAGCCCATCAATTTTATGAACCATATTAATATCCACTTGATTTGTTATTAAATTATTTCGACCTATTATCGGCACAGTTGGCTCTCCTGTTTGGATTAGAATTTGAGTTTGTCTTTCAGTTGCAGTTGCAGTTGCAGTTGCAGTTGCAGTTGCAGTTTCGGCGACAGTTTCAGCGGCAGTTTCAGCGGCAGTTTCAGCGACAGTTTCAGCGGCAGCATCAGCGACAGTTTCAGCGGCAGCATCAGCGACAGTTTCAGCGGCAGCATCAGCGACAGTTTCAGCGGCAGCATCAGCGACAGTTTCAGCGGCAGCATCAGCGGCAGCAATAGTAGCAGCATGGTTCCGAGCTTCAGCTAATGCAGCATCATACCTCGCTCGCATGATCTCAAGTTCCTCAACATGGGTATTCGGATCCAATGATGATAAATAAAACTCATAACCTGCTTCATGCAAATAATCAGGGATATCATCTTGATAGTTATAACCTCCAATCTGGTTAAGATTTTCCGTTGCTAACTGACGTGCTGCCTTCATCCTCTGTTTAAATTCTTCCTCTAACGACAGTGGCGGCGTAATAGTAGCCGTTGCATTAATGATTGCAAACAAGTCACTAAGCTTATTTTTGTCATAACCCGGCACACGGGATAAATAGGTATGGAGGAATCTACTTAGACTTTGTTTTTTCTCTCTATTTAAATCTTGCTGGCCACTTACTCGAGTTGCATAACTTTTAATATCGTTGATCCGCTCATCTATTGCTTCTTTTTTTGCAATGCTGTCGTCATAGCAGCTTTTTACCGCCATAACATCTTGATAGATTTTGTCAATACAATCTTTGCCATTTGTTTCTGCATATTTCTCATAACTGTCCCCATAAAATACTTTCCAAAATGCATTTAGCGCTTCTATATGGGTATCGCTTGCATGTTTCACAGTGTCTAACAAACCATCAAGTAATGTTTTACCTTCTGTCGTACCAAACAACCATGAGTCCCCATACGCAACATTCAACTGTTTAGCAAGCTCTAATGATTTTCTAATAGACGTTATTGTTAAAATTGAGCGATTAACGTTAATAACTAGCTTGAAAAAATCAGGTGCCTTTTCCTTCAAATAAGTAGCGGCCTGTGTGCTTTTCCATGGACCAAGAAAATCATTATTGGTAAGCCACATGTAATCACAAATTCCTATGTCTTCAATTTTAATATTTGTTGTAAAATCAAAATTAATATGACTATCAATCGTTTCTGTAGAAATTTCCTTAGTGTTTAAATATATGTTTATAGCGGGCGCAAAATCTAGACCATTTTAACAAAAAGTTAAGATATAATTTCTCGCTCAATTTCTATTATCATTAAGCCACGGCACAGCCGGGGACGGCGATGACCGTGACGTGATTCCGGGCAGCTTTTGTTGCCCGAATCCTACACCCTGTTTATTCGAATCACGTCTTCAAATATCCTGGGGTTTGGGGCAGAGCCCCATTACACACAACGGCGCGATAGCGCACCATTTAGTGTAATATTTTTCTATGAATCTCGCTGGGTGTTCGCCCGTTAAGACTTTGGTGCGGTCTTTCGTAATTATAAAAACGGTAGTATTCTCTTATCGCATCCCTTACTGAGACTACGTTTTCCCACTCCTGTAGGTATATGCATTCATACTTTGTTGAGCGCCATAGACGTTCAACAAAAATATTGTCTGCCCAGCGGCCTTTACCGTCCATGCTGATATCAATCTGATGCTTTTTAAGAACATCAGTGAAATCCTTGCTTGTAAACTGCGACCCCTGATCGGTGTTAAATATATCACAACGTGAGTGAGCCAATACTCGCTCAAGCGTTTCCACACAAAAATCAGCCTCCATATTGATGCTGAGCTGCCAATCCAGCACAAAACGGCTGTACCAGTCTATGACGGCGATTAAATACACAAACCCGTGTTTCAGCCGAATGTAGGTTATATCCGTGCTGAAAACCTGACATGGTCGTACAATCTCGACGTCATGTAACAGATATGGATATACCTTATGCTCCGGGTGCGGTTTACTCGTATGCGGGCCTGGTGCAAGTGAGTGTAACCCCATGTGCTCGTAGGCCCATCGTGTCTCATGGCGTTTACATGGCTGATTATGCAAGGAAATATAATCGCTCATTTGCCTTGTACCAAAAAACGGGTATTTCGTGTAAATTTCATCGACCAAGCGTAGCAATGCCAGCTGCTCATCGCTGAACACTTTGGGCCGTGGTGCATAATAAACACTGGAACGGCTTAGATCCAGTATTTCGCACTGTTGGCGCACCGATAACAAGGGATGACGGGTTTCAATCCAGCCGAGTCGATCATCCACTGAACACCTCAGACTTTTTTTTTAGAAAATCATTTTCTACTTTTAAACGGCCAATTTGTTCATATAATTTACCAAGTTGGTTTTCATAATCAGTAGTCTCCGATTTGTTCTTATCACTAAATAAATCCGGAAACAGCGCCAACGCTTGTTTTTTCCATGCATTAATTTGAGTCGCATGGGCTCCATATTTTGAGCTAATTTGTGCTAATGTTAGTTCGGCTTTAATCGCCTCCAGCGCAATTTTCGCCTTTTCTGCTGGAGTGTATTTTTTACGCTTTTCGCTCATTATTGTAACCTTGTTTATGAGCGAGGATTATATCTTAATTACCCTGCTTTAGTGGTCTGAATTTCTTGACCCACTATAGTTGGACTCATACCCTGCTGCAGTAAGGGTTTCAATTATCCATTTCCCCAGTAATTTATTTCTAAGCACGTCAACCTTGGTTTTTTTTCCGATTCCAGGAGCGAGGAAGTTCCCAACTTGGAACTCATCTTCGTTAACTCCATCCATCATCAAATGAAGTATATTGAATGAGTTAGCAACCTGATCTATAACAAGATTATCTATCGTCTGGATCATTTGGCTAAAATTAGCCGCTTCATGAGCCCTAGTTAAATAGTTACTCATTATCTTCAATTCGCGTATAATACTAGTAAGCGTATCTTTAGGATTTGATATCGTCAAATCATTACGATAAATCAATACCCTTTCCTGTATATCCTGGCAATATTTAATACGACGCTTTACCATATCACCCGTCGCTTTTTCTGTAATTGGGTAGCGAGGGAGCTCAACCACAAACCACATTGCCAACTCAGTTAAAAACATACACTCATACCCATCTTCTCGATATCGGTCTCTGAAAGGGAAGTCTATACGTTTGGATAATGACTCAAACAAGCGTGCAATTGAAGATACAATACCAACAATTTGCTTTTTAAGGTTGTTAGAGCATTTGTCAAATGCAATAATTTGTTGTTTCAATGAGGCATTCTGTGTTCTAAAACTCGATGTGTAAAGAGGACGTCCCTCTTCTAATCCCCACTCTCTAGGAATGGAAGCCGTTGCGGCATTAGTTGTTGGTTGCGTGCAGGCTGAATATAAATCACACATCATCCGATGTCGCGAGAGATCATCCACCTCCAAAGCGGATCTTTCTGTAAGCCTAGTATATATATATCTTGCTACAGCAATCCAAATATCTGCATTTTCGATCACACCATTGACAACTCGCCCAACTATGGCAGCCCCATCTCGCTCTATCAATGCACTCATTGCCGGTTCAGTTGTAGACATAACATTTAACTCCATTCTATTAGAATAAAAACACCAATATTGATCACAAACCAAAAGAACTATTTGTCATTTACCTTAGTTAGGCTATTAACTTCTATTGCATAACTGGCTTTAACTTTTCTCTTCTTGCTTTAAAAACATTTTGCCATTTTAAAATACATATCTTTAAAAATTTTGTATTTAACTTTCACACTCAGGCAGATTGCATTTTTTGTTTGTTGATTTTCTCTTAGGGTTAAACCGATATAATTAACTCATAATGCTTTAATTATGCCGATATGGGCAATATTTGGTCATGATATCTGCCATATATAATTTTGTCAATGCTCAAATTGGTCCATAATTATTCACGATTATTTTCTGTTCTGATGATAAACGTTATTTTTCTGCCTAATTGATTTGAATTTCCTTTAAAATCAATTAAAATTAAATTGCTTTCAATTTAATTTTTGAACATGACAGACACCAAACACAAAACTTGGCGTCATTTTTGTGTGCGTTCGGTAAACCCTGAAAAGAAATTATCTTAAGAAATTGTGATTTATACTAAAATTCAGTATTTGCAACTTACCAACCAATGACATGCTAAAATCAAAAACGCCTCCCCTGTTTTTTCTCAACAAATATCGGCAGCATCAGTTAACAGGCTGCCTCATCAGCCAATAATATAGTTGATTTTCCATGGTACCCAACCAGCCCAAGTTTCATTATCTTAATTTCAGGCAACCAATGTACCATGCCGCCCCTTTTGAAAAGCGACACACTTTTACGTCATTCAACTAGAAAAATATTTATTGGCTAACAGAATCATTTCATCTACTCACGAGAGAATTAAATCGAAGCTTGGGGTAATGTCCGCAAAAATGCCAACCTGGATCACTGATGTTTTTTTAAATTCAAACAAGAGAATGCTAATGAACAATTTGTTTTTCAAGTCTAATAGTGATGCAATGCCTATCGAAAACCATTAAAATAATACACATTAATGGAGATGGCGAAGGAATCGAGAAAGGATGCAATCAATACATACCCCCACAGATGACGAGTTACACGCACTGGCTGTCCAATATATTGGTGAATCAAATCAGCTTATATTTCAAAATCTACCAAAAGTAATTACACAAATTATTGAGCAGGAGGCATGGAAAACCAGAAATAATTCGTTTCAAAATTTTGGTGAGTATGTGCTTAATCAATCACCAGAGGGCCTTGGTATTATCAACAATGAGATGCTGTGGTTGTTGAAATCTGCTATGAATAAAAAAACTCAGCACGCAGCCCATTGGGCAGCGGTTCTTGGGGAAGTAGATACTAGTGTCAGAATGTATGCAAAGGAAAAGAAAATCCCTATTAAAGATTTAAGTGGACATTTAACAGACTATGACGACACAAATCCTTATCTTATTCAGGAAAACGTAATTACTTATTTACCATCGCGATCAAGCTCAAATGATGGACGACTTCTGAAGTTGAAAAAGAAGGACCCTCAAGCTTATGATAATGTAATACAAAATAAAATGAGACTGAACGAAGCTTGGCCACAAACGCCTCGAAAAAAGTTACAACCTATTGAATCGGTTAAAAATAAATTTTCTAGCTTGTCCAAATCAGATCGTGAAGCATTTTTAGCATGGATTGAACAAGAAAAAGAAAGCTTGGTATGACTTAGCCTGATTTTTAAAAAAATATAATATAATACAGTTGGTTGGGATCAGGTTTTGAACGATCAATCGTATAAATTTAACACCCAAGTCGCACTAGAAACATTAAGACAAACTGAAAGTGTTCATTTAACTTTGGATTCATGGAAGAAGAGATTACTTGTGTATGGAGGTTTAGTCAAAGACACACCTATGCCCACAAATAAAAAACTGTACTATTATTACACCAATGGAAAATAATAATGGTGCACCATGTCCGCATACACCAAAATGCTAGAAACATATGTCAAACAAACACACGAACCTATCGCGCTTGATAACCTGGAGCCAACTTCTTTAAGGCAACGACTAAAAATAATTAGAAGCCTAAGCACGCCATCTGAAATAAGCCTTGATGAAATCAACCGGTTTGCTGTAAACCAGCACGCAGCGCTTGTTAAAAATTATAACGATTTAATAGCCAACCAAAAGAGGTTACTAGCAGCCAACCCCGCCATTACGACGACTCAAACAACCCACCCCATTAATCATCTGTTATCTGCTGCCTCTTTATTCGTAAGTGATATTGTTCATGCAAATGAAGCCTACCGCTTTTCGGGGGGCAGCAGTCAAAAGTCTGCACAAAATATGGCATGCTCTCAAAAGGACACTACGGAAACCCCTCCTACTATACACGGATGTAGATTGCAGAATAACGAGGTCTTTACCTCCACGCGCCGATATTCGCCTGAAAACACGCAGGAAGATAAAGCGCAGTTTGGACGAATTATTGCTAAAAATGGCGTCTTTCGCGCTGTTCAACAAAATTTGAATGATGATCATAAAAATGATTTAGCCATGAAATGGCATATCAGTTTTTACTTAATTATGACCCCAAAAAGGGGCCTATCAATATTTCCGGCGACACGGAGATGGCTAATAAGTTGAATGCCGCATTCATGTATTATAAAAACAACTTTGGCTCAGAATATAGTGGGTCAAGAAATTCAGACCACTAAAGCAGGGTAATTAAGATATAATCCTCGCTCATAAACAAGGTTACAATAATGAGCGAAAAGCGTAAAAAATACACTCCAGCAGAAAAGGCGAAAATTGCGCTGGAGGCGATTAAAGCCGAACTAACATTAGCACAAATTAGCTCAAAATATGGAGCCCATGCGACTCAAATTAATGCATGGAAAAAACAAGCGTTGGCGCTGTTTCCGGATTTATTTAGTGATAAGAACAAATCGGAGACTACTGATTATGAAAACCAACTTGGTGAATTATATGAACAAATTGGCCGTTTAAAAGTAGAAAATGATTTTCTAAAAAAAAGTCTGAGGTGTTCAGTGGATGATCGACTCGGCTGGATTGAAACCCGTCATCCCTTGTTATCGGTGCGCCAACAGTGCGAAATACTGGATCTAAGCCGTTCCAGTGTTTATTATGCACCACGGCCCAAAGTGTTCAGCGATGAGCAGCTGGCATTGCTACGCTTGGTCGATGAAATTTACACGAAATACCCGTTTTTTGGTACAAGGCAAATGAGCGATTATATTTCCTTGCATAATCAGCCATGTAAACGCCATGAGACACGATGGGCCTACGAGCACATGGGGTTACACTCACTTGCACCAGGCCCGCATACGAGTAAACCGCACCCGGAGCATAAGGTATATCCATATCTGTTACATGACGTCGAGATTGTACGACCATGTCAGGTTTTCAGCACGGATATAACCTACATTCGGCTGAAACACGGGTTTGTGTATTTAATCGCCGTCATAGACTGGTACAGCCGTTTTGTGCTGGATTGGCAGCTCAGCATCAATATGGAGGCTGATTTTTGTGTGGAAACGCTTGAGCGAGTATTGGCTCACTCACGTTGTGATATATTTAACACCGATCAGGGGTCGCAGTTTCCAGACAAGGATTTCACTGATGTTCTTAAAAAGCATCAGATTGATATCAGCATGGACGGTAAAGGCCGCTGGGCAGACAATATTTTTGTTGAACGTCTATGGCGCTCAACAAAGTATGAATGCATATACCTACAGGAGTGGGAAAACGTAGTCTCAGTAAGGGATGCGATAAAGAGATAGACTACCGTTTTTATAATTACGAAAGACCGCACCAAAGTCTTAACGGGCGAACACCCAGCGAGATTCATAGAAAAATATTACACTAAATGGTGCGCTATCGCGCCGTTGTGTGTAATGGGGCTCTGCCCCAAACCCCAGGATATTTGAAGACGTGATTCGAATAAACAGGGTGTAGGATTCGGGCAACAAAAGCTGCCCGGAATCACGTCACGGTCATCGCCGTCCCCGGCTGTGC
>CAVYYU010000004.1:0-138246 GCA_963772805.1 uncultured Gammaproteobacteria bacterium | reverse complement strand
AAAACGGTAGTATTCTCTTATCGCATCCCTTACTGAGACTACGTTTTCCCACTCCTGTAGGTATATGCATTCATACTTTGTTGAGCGCCATAGACGTTCAACAAAAATATTGTCTGCCCAGCGGCCTTTACCGTCCATGCTGATATCAATCTGATGCTTTTTAAGAACATCAGTGAAATCCTTGCTTGTAAACTGCGACCCCTGATCGGTGTTAAATATATCACAACGTGAGTGAGCCAATACTCGCTCAAGCGTTTCCACACAAAAATCAGCCTCCATATTGATGCTGAGCTGCCAATCCAGCACAAAACGGCTGTACCAGTCTATGACGGCGATTAAATACACAAACCCGTGTTTCAGCCGAATGTAGGTTATATCCGTGCTGAAAACCTGACATGGTCGTACAATCTCGACGTCATGTAACAGATATGGATATACCTTATGCTCCGGGTGCGGTTTACTCGTATGCGGGCCTGGTGCAAGTGAGTGTAACCCCATGTGCTCGTAGGCCCATCGTGTCTCATGGCGTTTACATGGCTGATTATGCAAGGAAATATAATCGCTCATTTGCCTTGTACCAAAAAACGGGTATTTCGTGTAAATTTCATCGACCAAGCGTAGCAATGCCAGCTGCTCATCGCTGAACACTTTGGGCCGTGGTGCATAATAAACACTGGAACGGCTTAGATCCAGTATTTCGCACTGTTGGCGCACCGATAACAAGGGATGACGGGTTTCAATCCAGCCGAGTCGATCATCCACTGAACACCTCAGACTTTTTTTTTAGAAAATCATTTTCTACTTTTAAACGGCCAATTTGTTCATATAATTCACCAAGTTGGTTTTCATAATCAGTAGTCTCCGATTTGTTCTTATCACTAAATAAATCCGGAAACAGCGCCAACGCTTGTTTTTTCCATGCATTAATTTGAGTCGCATGGGCTCCATATTTTGAGCTAATTTGTGCTAATGTTAGTTCGGCTTTAATCGCCTCCAGCGCAATTTTCGCCTTTTCTGCTGGAGTGTATTTTTTACGCTTTTCGCTCATTATTGTAACCTTGTTTATGAGCGAGGATTATATCTTAATTACCCTGCTTTAGTGGTCTGAATTTCTTGACCCACTATATATAATAAAAACCAACTTGCGTTCAACAAATTCTTTGATTAACACAATTAGACAAAGAAATAATCCTGGATTGATTATTATGTCCTCGGGGACAACAGGAAAGAGTAAAGCGATAGTTCATGACTTTATTCCTTTACTGGAAAACATTAAACCCGCTCTAAGACCAGTACGTGTGATCTCATTTCTTCTTTTTGACCATATAGGTGGAATTAATACTATATTAAATGCATTCGCTAGTGGTAATTGTTTGATTATTCCTAAAGAAAGAACGCCTATATGTGTTGCTGAACATATAGATGAGTTTGATGTAAATGTATTGATTACCTCTCCGTCTTTTTTAACCCTTATGCATTTAAATGGAGTTTTTGACAAATATAAATTTAATAATTTAAGTCAGATTAATTATGGTAGTGAGGTCATGGCGGAGTCTTTGCTTAAAAAGTTAATTACTAAACTACCTAATACTAAGCTTAATCAAGCATATGGATTATCTGAACTTGGAGTAATAAAGACGCAGTCTATAAATAATAGCTCTACGTTAATTAAAATTATTGACAGTAACGTTAAATATCGAATTAGGGATTCGAAACTTGAAATCAAGTCAAAATCATCAATGCTTGGTTATCTTAATCTACCAAGTCCGTTCACATCAGATGGTTGGTTTATGACAAAGGATATGGTCAGTATTGATGATGATGGTATACGAATACTGGGCCGAGAATCAGATATTATAAATGTAGGTGGCGAGAAGGTTTACCCTTCAGAGGTCGAAGATGTTCTGCTAGAACTTTCTGAAGTTGATGATGTTTTTGTAATTGCTGAAGAGAACTCTATTCTTGGAAACATAGTCGTTGCGAATATAAAGCTTAAAGAAAATGTTGATGAAGTTATGTTTAAAAAAACTGCAAAGGGATTATGCCTTAAAAAATTGGCAAGGTATCAATTACCTCATAAATATTGTTTTGTGAAATCGATTGAATATGGCGCTAGATATAAGAAACAAAGAAAAGCTATTTTAAAGGGCGAGAAATGAACAAATTATTATTATTAAATGATATATCTAAATTATTGATGTTAGATACTTGCGAGTTACATGATGGATATGACCTTGATACAGATGGTGACTGGGATTCTTTATGTGTTGTTTCTACCGTTGGTGCTATCAGCGCGCATTATCAAGTAGCTGTCACAGGAGTAGAAATTTTGGGATGCAAAAAATTGGGTGAAATATTTAACCTTATACAAAAGAAGCTAAAGCTTCTGGAGATATAAATCATGAATGTTGTTTTAAAAGGATTAAAAATATCAGCCATTGCTGCAGTTACACCAAAAGATCTACTTAAGACAGAAGACCTATATGATAAATTTGGTCAAAAAAATGTTGATAGAATTTCTGCTAGTACTGGAATTGAAACAATTGGTATTGCTAAACGAGAAACTAACACCTCAGATCTTTGTATTCAGGCAGCATAAAAGATATTTTCATCATCTGGGGCATCTGACAATATCGACGCAGTTGTCTTTGTATCACAAACTCCGGATTATATTATGCCATCGACAGCATGCATCATACAAAATAAACTTAATCTTAAAAATGACATTGTAGCATTTGATATTAATTACGGATGCTCAGGCTATATATATGGCTTGTATCAAGCCGCACTTTTAATATCCTCAGCTAGCTGTAAGAAAGTATTACTTTGTGCTGGCGATACAATCTCGCGTTATATTGCACCTGATGATCATAAAGTTAAAATGCTTTTAGGTGATGCCGGAACTGCAACAATTATTGAAGCAGGTAATGACAGCTGGGCATTCGATATTCATACAGATGGTAGTGGATATGATAAATTAATCATACCAAAAAACTCTGATTATACTGATGGAAATATTAATATGGATGGAGTTTCTATAATGGAGTTTGCACTCTGTGTTGTACCTACTTCCGTCGATTCTGTTCTTAATATGAAATCATGGGAAAAAGAAAAAATAAACAATTATTTTTTTCATCAGCCAAATGTTTTTATGCTTAATTATTTGCGAAAAAAAATCAAATTAAGTGAGTCGCAGGTGCCTATAGCTGTTAAAAACTATGGCAATACTGGGCCAGCATCAATTCCATTAACAATATGTCATCATTATTCTAACTCAAATAAAAACTTAGGTGATTCAATACTTTCTGGTTTTGGGGTTGGACTGTCTTGGGGATCAATCGCTTTAAACCTAAGCAATACTATTGTTTATGAACCATTTGTTTATGATTTTTAATGAGGGCTGGCATGAAGTATAGCGTATTTTTTGACCTGGATGACACCATATTAAACTGTAAAAGCCTATGTGAGGTTCTAAAACATTACTATATTGAAACATCATCTAGTTCTCTGGTTGGCGAACAAGCTTACAACAACTTTTTTGAACGTCTGAAAGATTATCAACTACAAACTAAATCTAGCCGAACACAGATGAATAGATATTTTTACCAACAGTTTTCTTCTTTTAATGTATGCCAAATGCGTCAAGTTAGGGTAATCTCCCCGAAAAATAACTGATGCCAAAAGTAGAATTTTCTCGTAACCTATGCACAGGAGATTCTGCATGAAAAAATCAAAATTTACAGACAGCCAAATACTGTCGATTCTAAAACAATCCGAAGGCGGAACCCCTGTTCCAGAGCTTTGCCGAGAACATGTCATCAGCTCGGCTACATTTTATAAATGGCGCGCTAAATATGGCGGAATGGATGTGTCCATGATGTCGCGACTAAAAGAGCTGGAAGCTGAAAATAGTCGTCTTAAAAAGATGTATGCTGAAGAGCGCCTGAAAGCCGAGATTCTAAGGGAAGCCATTGAAAAAAAGTGGTAACACCGTCGCGCCGGCGTGAGCTGGCACATAAGGCGGTGATTGATAAAGGCGTCTCAATTCGTTTGTCATGCGACCTGTTTAGCATCAGTGAAACCTGTTATCGATATCAGCCTAAACTAAGCGATGAAAACACCATAATAGCGGATTGGTTAATGCGTTTAGCTCAGAATCAACGTAATTGGGGTTTCGGCTTATGTTTTTTATACCTTCGAAATGTGAAGGGCTATGCTTGGAACCATAAGCGTGTTTATCGAATCTATCGGGAATTGGAGCTCAACATGCGAATCAAACCCAAAAAACGGTTAATCAGGGAGAAGCCTGACGTATTGGCTGTGCCAAATGCAATCAACGAATGCTGGTCGATGGATTTTATGCATGATCAGTTAGAGGATGGCCGTAGCTATCGCTTATTTAATGTCCTTGATGACTTCAATCGCGAAGGCCTTGCCATCGAGGTGGATTTATCTTTGCCGGCAGAGCGGGTTGTTCGGGCTCTGAATCAAATCATTGAATGGCGTGGAAAGCCAAAGCAGATACGTTGTGATAATGGCCCGGAGTATATCAGTAAATTGCTGGGACAATGGGCTGATAAGAATCAGATACAGTTGGTCTTTATCCAACCAGGAAATCCACAGCAAAATGCTTATATTGAACGGTATAACCGCACAGTTAGGTATGACTGGTTAAGCCAATATTTATTTGAAAGTATTGCTGAGGTACAACTACATGCGACACAATGGCTTTGGACGTACAACAATGAACGACCAAATACTGCAATTGGAGGAATTCCCCCAAGGCAAAAATTGGTACTAGCTGCCTAAACCTCTACTTTTAGCTTCGGTTAAAAATGGGGGGATTACCGCCCCATGTGGCAGTCTCCTTTGCTATTTCAAGTTCCCCAAGAACATGATACAGCTTTTGAGACTATCGCACTTCAAATTAGAATTCCCCATAACAATGTCGTACTCAAACACGCAAATCTCACGCAATAGATTTTGACGGGACTATTTTAATATTGAAACCCATTTGACCCCATTGGGTTTTAATATTAAAATTATAAGTATGAAACTACGTAATGAAATTACATTGAAAGATCTGTTTGCAAGACCAGTCTTTTACGCCGCAGAGGCACGTGAAGCAGGTATCCATCCTAGCCGGCTCAGTTATTATGTAAAAACTAATCGGATTGAACGCATTGGTCACGGCGTTTATCGCGGTGTTGAATCTTCTGTTGATGCGGATTTTCAATGGGAAGATCTGATTGTAATCGCTAAAAGTATTCCGCAAGGTATAGTCTGCCTAGTCTCAGCTTTGGCTCTTTATGAACTGACGGATGAAATGCCAAGAGAGCATTGGATAGCTGTTCCTCATTCTACTACAGCACCAAAACGAGATCATACTCGTATTGTTAGGATGCGTGATATGGAAACAGGTAAAACAATGTACACAATAGGACGGGAAACGGTCGCAATTTTTGATAGAGAAAAAACGATAATAGATGCTTTTCGTTATCTCAGTAAAGAAATTGCTATTAAAGCGCTTAAAGCAGCAGCGAATGGTAGGGCGTCTAAAAAATTGGATATTAAAAAGCTTCAGCAGTATGCGAGAGAATTTGGACTTAATCTTGAGCCTTATATTTTGACGGTGACAACATGAATGAACAAGCCTTAAAAGCACGATTGAAACATATTGGTAAAGAAAAAGGTAAGAGTTTTAATGAGGTCTGGAAGCTATTGGTTCTAGAGCGATTTTTAGCCAGACTTTCTTGTTCTGAGTATTCTGATAAATTCATATTCAAAGGCGGGTTGCTATTATCGTATTACCTGACTATTGGCAGAGAAACCATTGATATTGATCTATTAGCCAGACGACTAAATGCAGAAAAACCCAATATAGAATTAATCATGCAAGAAATTTGTTTACTTAATCTGGATGATGGGTTTCAGATGCAGTTCATCAATCTTGACGATTTAGATCACCAGCATATGAATTATCCTGGGTTCCAAATAGGAGTTTCCGTTCAATTTGGGGTGATGAGCGATAAATTTTTTGTAGACATTGGTGTAGGGGATGTGGTTGATCCAGTATTACTAGAGTGGCCACCTTTTAATTATAAAGAAAAGCCATTGTTTGAAGCTCCTATTTCGCTGGAAGTATATCCAGTTGAAACTATTTTTGCCGAAAAACTGGAAACTCTCATTTCGCGTGGTGCAGCCAACAGCCGTATGAAGGACTATCATGATTTACTGTTGTTATGTCGAGAAAGTAAGCTTATTGATAAAACTCGGTTAAAGGATAATATCACCCAAACATTCCAAAACCGGAGAACAGTATTTTCTCTCCCAGTTCAGTTTCAGCCTGATGAATTAGAAAGAATGCAGCTTCTTTGGTCTGGGCATTTACGTGTTTTAGGTACTGCTCGAGTTCAGGCGCTTGGTTTGCCAGAAAAGATAGATACAGTTATTGATGACTTAAATCAATGGCTATTAGCTATTTAGGCTAGTTGCTTGGGAAAGCTGATCTCATGGCTGATTGGGGTTGTATTGCGGTTTTCTAGCAGATTTTTTAGACCTTATCTGGGGATTTTGTTAATTGTATAAATTGGCAATAGGTTATATACATAACATAGGAAATTGCAACAAGAGAAATCATTAGGCATCCATAGTATATAAGCTCATGCCCAGTGGAGGAAATAATTACGAAATCAACAAAAAGAACTAGAACAAAGTAGGAAAACCAAACTATTAAAATTCCAGGAAATAACGATTTTATTAGATTGAAATAATAGCTATGTAACTGGCTTAAAAATGACAAAATAATGAAAATAGGTAAAGACAGAAAGAAAAAGAATAACTGCATTCCTGATGGTTCGTATAGAATATGGAGAAAATTATCAACCTTCGTTGTGCAGACTATATATATATACCAATATATCATATACAGCACAGAACAATTAATTATAGCCAAAGAAAGAAGCCCAAATGTTTTTTTTATTTTTTCGTTGGAATGCAATTGCAAAATCAACCCCCTAAATATCAATAATAACTGGAGCTAATGCAAACATAAGTCCATTTTGGTCTAATGATTGAGAAATTTAAGTACGGTCTTTTCCATTTCATTAAACTTAGCATCAAATTCGTGATCTGCACCCGGAATGGTAATTAATTTAGAAAAAATATTTTCTTTATCTAGGGCCTGCTTGAAATTTAGCTGTTCATCTATAGAAACGCGCTCATCGGAAAGCCCGTACACCAATAAAATTTTAAGTGATTTTGGAATATTTTTTACATTATCTACAGGATTTCTCACTTTAATCCAATTATCAAAATTGCTCTCTTTACTCTCTTTAAAAAATCCTTTAAAAAGATACTTCATCTCCGGACGTTTATTCATGGTGACGTTCAGATCAAGGCTGCCAGATACAGAAATAGCTCTTGTCACCACGCTTCTCACATAGCTGCTATGAGATAAGGAGATAAACATTTCAAGAGCACCACGACTAATACCCATCATATTAACAGGGGGTTGTAGTGTAGTATTGGTAATCTTTTCTAGTTGGGGAATATATTTAATAATATTCTCAACGTCATTGATGTCTTCGCCACCGAACTCATCTTTGCCGCCATAAATATTCCCCCGATAAAGGGTTCCCACAACATTATACCCATTTAGAAAGGAGAACTTATTGTTTGGTCGCATGATACCGAAATACTTACTTCCTCCCCGTAGAAATATCATGGTTGGATGCTTGCCGTGGGTAAGGTAACTTAAATAGCCTGCGATTGGCTGCGAATCACTAATATATTTAAATATAAAAATCCGGCGTTCACCAGTTATTAATTGGTCTTTTAATTCAGGTGGGATGGAATTATCTTCGATGAGTTGCTGGGTGATATCAAGCACATTCGCTGTATTCTTTAATGTATAATATTTAGCTCTTTCTTTGGAGATTTTAATTGCTCGGTATTCTTTAACTGCTGAGATAATAAATTTGTGAAATATCATTCCAGTAACTAATAAGATGGCAAAAAATACTATACTAATTTTTTTGATCATTTTCTTTGCATGAAAGATTTAATTAGTGCATTTTAAACTATTTAGAACTCGTGTCGAATTTATTTGGCACGAATTGTAAAAATCACTAATTCAAGTTCATTGTCTATAATTAAGTCATTTCATAGTGTTTAGGATAAAAAATATGTCTCACGGACGATGAAAGCTTGAATTAGTTGTCGGACTAGTTGGTGGGGTAGGTACTAACTTTGAGAAAATTTTTCAAGAACTAAAGTCGGCCTTAGAGTTTGGATCTTCCTCCTCCAATATTTAAGACCACAAAAGACCATTAACAACTAGAATATACCCTTGTAAATCATATGGTTACTATCTGTATAACGTTGTTTTTTGTAGTCTTTATTGTCTTCAAAATGCCCCGTGGCGCCCCAAAAAATGTATATTTGAAGTATCTGTATAAAACTTTACTTAAAAAATATGTAAGAGAACGAACAATATAAACAAGCAAGATGTGGTCAAGATTGTTGCTGATGATAACAATGCAAACCGACTAAATTTCCGGGTCTGTTGCGTCAAAGCCCGCGCCTCAGCCAGTGAATCAGATACCATTTTTTTCATGGCATGTACCGATTCACTTGTAGACTCTTGCAGTAATCTGCTCATTGCCTCTTTCCCCCTCGCCAATGCCAAATTGAGAATTTTTTCGGCTTTTCCCCTGGCGTCATCCTTCCACTGAGAGGAAATGCTCTCCATCTCCTCTTTGAACTGCGCCAGCATATCCTGTTGAGCTTTTCGATTTTCCTCAAGCAGCCTTTCGTTCATGGTTTGAAGAATGAGGATAGGATCGTCTTTGCCCAAGACCACCCCATGCCTGACAGCAATGTCTTGAATTGTTTCATTAAGTTTTTCTGACATTAGACCACCCTGGCGTTATCCAGCTGGCCAAACAGCTGATCACGAATAATTTTTAACCGCTGTCGGGTCATAATGCTTTTTTCTGGTGATTCTATAGCTTCATTAAATGTCAGCTTTTGTTGCAGTGTATCAGTCAGATCGCGCCCGTAGGTTTCTCTTTTTAAGTCGGGAATTTTAATTAAGGCAGATATTCGGTCTTTGTTGTCGCGATAAACCTTCATTTGCTCAAATTCTTTGCCTTCGTGCTCGATGGTACCCCAATAGTGATTTAACCAGACCACAAATTGAACGTCATCAGAAAATTGATTTACCAGTTGCGAAAAACCATTGATGGTGTCAAAGAGCGCCTGGTCGCCGGTGATCACTGTATGAATCACAACTTGGTGTCCAAATTCTTGTAACAGTGCAGGAACCTGATTGCTGATCAGATAATGAGACAGCGGGACAAACGAGCTGGCTCCGTTATCAATGACAACATCTTCTGTGCTTGGCGCGATTTTTTCAATTAACTCATCAAAAAGCCGAGGGTTAATTTCATCGCCGCTCATGACCTGAATGTGTTCGACATTTAATGCTTTGAAGCCATGAAAGGTAGCGTTAATGGGGTCGGTGTCAATGCAAAGCGGGGATTGTTCTTTGTGGTATTTATATTGTGCTGTGGTGGCTGAGATAAACGATTTACCGACACCGCCTTTGCCCTGCAGTGTTATATGAATTTTTGACATTACAAGAGATCCTCCAGGTTAGGTTTTGGGTTAAAAGTAAAGCCACGGATTTCGTTTGGTGATTTACTTTTTTCCTTTTCATCTTCCCTGGTGTTTTCCTGCATATCTGGTTTGAATGGTGCATTAATCAATCGCGTCACGTATACGCAAAACGTCTTGTAAGAAAAGGATATCTTCTTTTCCATTGATAAAGTTTCCCAGATCGCTTTCATCGACCAGCCATCTGTGAGCGCTGCTGCAATATCATTTTTAAGCGCAAGGAAGGCAACTTTATTTCTGGAGTTATCAGAAACCTTCTTACTAAGTTGGTTTTTTGCGATTCGCTCGCTGAGTGAGCTTCCCATTCAAGACCATCAATTTATTATTGTTCATTAATTTAATGCTATTGGATATTGATCATGGCTGCAAGAAAAATTGTGATTTTATATCTTTTGGCGTAATTTTAGTTAACTCCGATTGACTATTAATGTAATTTATCGTTACTACAGGTTATTATCGGTAATTTGTAACGTATTTTATGAAAATGACGAACAATCACCTTGAAGTAATCGAAAAAAACCTGCTAGACTATTTAGAAATGAACTCGAAACTCGGGGCAAGATAGGTGAAGTTAGCTAACCAGCAAGCTGGTCACCAAACTCCACAAGCCTTATTCGCACCTTCGGTGCTCAACGGAAATCCCGTGCTTTAAGATCAAAACTAGATACCCAAAGGATTGCATAACCACTTTACTAAGAGGTCAGCATCCTTATGGACGAAAAAGTTAATACACCTACTAGAAAAAGCGGTCGCCATCTTCGTGTTCCCGTTCTCCCTGATGAAGAAATTCAGATTAAATCTAATGCTGCCATTGCAGGTCTTTCTATTGCCGAATATTTGAGAAGGATTAGTCTCGGCTTTCAAATCCAAAGCACTATTGATAAGGATTATGTGTTACAGCTAGCCAAAATCAATGCAGATCTGGGAAGGCTTGGCGGACTATTAAAACTATGGCTTAGTCTGGACAGGCGTGTTGCACACTTTGACCACCGAACGATAAGAACATTGTTAAACCGCATTCAGACTACGCAGGACGCAATGTTTGAGGTGGTGAAAAAACTATGATTATTCGTCATATTCCCATGAAGTCAGCAAGACTTAGCAGCTTTTCAAGTCTTATCCAATACCTTTGTGATGAACAAAACAAACAAGAGCGAGTGGGCAAGATAAGCATATCAAACTGTAATAGTGCAGATCCCCTCTGGGCTGTTCAGGAAGTATTAGCTACACAAGCTAAAAATCAAAGAGCCAAAGGCGATAAAACGTATCATATGCTGATATCGTTCGCACCAGGCGAAAACCCCTCCCATGAGGCTTTGCGGGCAATAGAAGATCAAGTCGTATCGTCTATAGGATTTAAAGAACACCAACGAATCAGCGTTGTTCATCATGATACGGACAATCTTCATATCCATGTTGCTACCAATAAAATTCATCCCAAAACATTTAATATGGTTGAGCCTTTCCGGGCATATAAAACTTTCGCGGATATTGCAACCAAACTGGAAATTGAATATGGCTTTGAAACAACCAATCACCAAACCCGAAAAGGACGCTCAGAAAATCTTGCTGATGATATGGAGCAACATTCAGGTATTGAAAGCCTGATCAACTGGATGAAGCGTCATTGTAAGGGAAAAATCGATGCTGCTAATAGTTGGATGGCGATCCACAGCATACTTGCTGAATATGGGGTTGTGATACGTGCCAGAGCAAATGGCTTTGTTTTTTGCAATGCTCAGGGGCTTACAATCAAAGCGAGTTCAGTCTCCCGAAATTTTTCTAAAAAGAATATCGAATCCAGGTTGGGCGCATTTGTATCGCCTCCCCTTGAAGACAATGTTACCCCGACCAATGTTTATCGTTATGAGCCACTGAACAAAAAAGCGCTTGGTTCCGAACTCTATGCCCGATATCAGCATGAAAAAGTACACAGCAAAACATTGCTTTCGGAAAAGATCAAACAGTTACGTGCAGCGAAAGCCGGGCTAATTGAAAAGGCCAAAAGGCGAGGACGAATAAAGCGGACGGCTCTGAAGTTAATGAGTATTTCTAAAATGGGCAAAAAATATCTTTATCAGCAAATCAGCAAAACGCTCATGAGTGATATTGCTCAGGTCAGGAAAAATTATGCAAAAGCGCATAGCTCCTTGATCAATACATACCAAAATAAAACCTGGGCCGATTGGTTACAGCAAAAAGCACAGGAAGGAGATCAAGATGCTTTAAATGCCTTGCGTTATCGCAATCGGAAAAATAAAAACGATTACGCATTATCAGGAGCTGGCTCGGGTTTTTCCTCGGTCGATGTTGCTCAAATTGATTCTATTACCAAGGAGGGAACCGAGATTTACCGGATGGATATGGGAGTCATTAGAGACGATGGAAAGGAAATCAAAATTTCTAAGGGTGGCTCGATTGCCTCCCTTAAAAATGCGCTTGAAATGGCGCGGCAGCGATATGGTAACTGTCTTAGTGTAAATGGCTCACCGCTTTTTAAAAAGATTATCCTTCAGGTCGTTGTTCAGCATCATATCCCAATAATGTTTGATGATTTGGATATGGAAACCCAGCGTCAAAAACTCACTTTAGAACAGGAGAAAAATCATGAACAATCAAGATCAGAGCGAAATAACGATCGAAGAAGAACTCCAGGAAGCCATGAAGTTGTTGGAGCAACCGCCAGAAATAGAAGAAGCAGAACCAAGCCCAACACTTGCAGCGTTAAACGTAGCTCGCCGGCCAAAAGTCAAAACAGCCTGCGAAACCTGTCCCAACTCGATGTGGTTCAGCTCACCGGAAGAGGTCAAATGCTATTGCAGGATAATGCATATGATAAGTTGGAGCGGAAAAGACTCCAACCTGATAACGATGTGCGACGGAAAGTTTTTGGATTAAAGAAGAAACAAAAAAAGCCCCAATATAGGTAATATTTTCCGCAGCTTAGGAGAAGTATAGTGCTTGGTTATTCACATGGTTTTTATGGACTTGTGGATATATGCAAATTTTTGCATTGTTGTGTAAGTTAGTCCTTAGTCACATTAAGTATTGGCCTAATAACATATTTTTCTAAAGAAAATAGATTAATGAACAGGAGGGTTCAGAAAATTTTTTATGATGTTATAGGATTTATCGTTTTTTATTTTGATTTGTTGATATAAATTTATTTCTTTTGTTTTTTGATCTAATTTTGAACTTACATATATAAAACTGTCTAGAGCAATATCGATAGTCTCTCTGAAGTCTTGTTCAGTATTCTTCAAATATAGATCGGATTTTTGGATACCTTGCATAAACTCGATTAATTTTAAATTGTTTTGGGAACATTCTTCTAGGTATTTATAGAGATACTCAAGATTTTTAATATCGGTTAGTTTATCCAAAATAGTTACAATGGGGATAACATAAATCTCTATTGAGCTTGCAGTATGTTGACTAAACCAGCAGCAAAAATCATTATTTGCGGCTTTACGAAGTCGCTCGGCTAGTTTTTTTGCGAAATTATTTATAATTTCGGTTTTTAGATCTATAACGATATTTATATTCATAATTGCTGAATATAATGGTTTTATTTTGTTATAGAGATATTTCATAAACTGCATTTCTCTCGATTTTCTTTGTTTTTTAGCGGAGGGAGTTTTTAGAAAATCAATAGATTCCTTAAGAACATTAGTGGCTCTTTGATTGACAATATTTGCCATCTCATCAAGGGCGAACCCATCTGAACATAGATCATAATCTATCGGGTCTGAAGACGCATTTTTTTGATTACAGTCTGCTTGATTCATTTTCGTTATCACCCAAACATATTGTTTAATATTAGCACACAATATACGGCGCGTTTTAACTCAACTGAATGACTGGCATTAATTCAATCATCCCCATGATTAAAAAATAAATTTTGATTAAATCAATCGATAATGAAGAAAAATAAATCATATTGAATAATTTATACTATACTTTGATGAAAATAATTCAGAGTATTGAGCTATGGCATCTTTACAACTGGGTAACAAGGAAATCCACTACTTCGGAGAACCATACTCCCTTGAAGAGGCTGAGAACATACCTCATTTGCATGTAGTAGCACATGCGACTAGAAATCAATTACATGCTATTCATTCTATTAGGGAAACAGATTTTCAAAATAAATTGTTATTTGAAGCCATAACGCATCTGTTAAATACGGATATGATGTTTCGGTATTTAGTTACTAAAGATTACTCCTTATTTTTAAGCTTATTTCCTGACACTGAAGAAAAAGAGCGGGCAATTCAAATCCTTAATGAACTCAATGCCCGAGATAAAATAATCTATCCACCAATGCAGCCTATTCTTCCGAAAGTCGTCAAAGCTATTGATTCCAATGTGCCTAACAACACAGATCAACCAATTATGCACCCACTGTTTTCTTGGTCACATCCATCGCCAAATTTATCAAGTGCTGAGAAAGTGCAACATTATGAAAGGGAATTAGAACGGGTTAACTTCAATTACAATATGGAAATATTCCGTATACATAATGCATTTGCGAAAGATGATGACCAATATTTAAACAGAGCATTGCAGATATATAAAAAAGATCCTGTACGTTATAAAAACGAAATATCTGAAATAGAGAATTTTCAAGTTACAATTGCGGAAAAACATAGACTAATTGATGAAATAAATCCATACAAAGTTGATGGAAGTATCGATCTAGGGCTAGCCACGGTAAAACGAAAGGAAATTGAACTTTTATATCAGGTAAAAGACGACTTTATTAATAAGCTACCCATCGATAACAAAGAGCTTAAGGAATTGAAGGAAGAGAGGCTCGAAAAGAAACAAAAAATGGAAGAAGAAATTCATATAGTTAATAAAGGCTATGATACAGAAGTAAATTCATTGAAAGCGCAACTCCAACAAGCAAAAAACAATTTTAAATTAGAAATTTTGCAAAATGGAGGTAGGATTATAGAAAAATTACGCACCTATGATGCCAGTGAAGAAAAAATTGATCTTGAACAAATAATAACAAAATTACAGAGAAACCAAGGGAAAATAAAAGAAGAAAAGAATTCTGAAGCTATACAAGAATTGCTACTTGAGCGCAAAAACATATTGTCTGAATTAACGAATAGATCTCCGTCATTATCATCTGTACTTAAGGATGATCTAGGCGCACTTGATAAAATGATTCTTCCGCCAAAATATGATAGTGCGCTTAAAAATGACAAGAATTTTGAGATAAAAGACTATCCTCATGCATTGTTGCAAAAAGAAGACAACAAACCAAGTGCTCCTTACCTATCTGACATGAAAAATTATAATCAAGGTATCCATGAGAACTCTGCCACTTTTTCAGAGTTTAAAGGCAATCTTGACTTAAACGAGAAAAAACCAAGTGCTCCTTATCTATCTGATTTGGATAATCAGCAAGACGCTTCTACAAATCCAGACCATTTTCGAGATATTAAAAATGAAAGTGACATGAATGGAATATCGAATAATTACCGTAATCGATTGCATGAACTAGTAACTTCAATTCCCGAGCCGAATGCTCCTCCATATATCCATGAAAATCATTATTTTGATTCACCTGATTTAAATAATATTAATGAATTGAAAAGCTCCTCAGTATCCAATGGTGCTAATGATATCGAGTGGAAATCCAACGAGATAAAAGCAAAAATTAAAGATATCTATCAGGAAAGAAAAATTGATCGAACGAAACAAGATCAAGTTGAGGTTTTGATAGAGAATGTATCCGTTGATGTTATGAAGATCCTACATGATGATGAATCTGAAGATGAGCTACATGAAATAGCCACAGCCATAGAGAAACAACTACCAGAAATTAAAAAATGCTCAAATTATGATGATGTTCCAGACGATCTTAAGACTTCATTCCATGAAAACATACAAGCTTTAAATCTTATCCATAAGAAATCAAAAATATCAGAAAAGGACATAGAGTTGTTGAGACCCGAAGTCGATGATTCTAAACTAAAAATATAACCCATATTTAACCCATGTTGATAGATTTATGGACTTTTGCTTCTCCTGAGGGTATAATATTTTCCAATTTAATGAATTGAATTAAAGGAGATAACATGCCTACAGCCGTTGAGAATCTATTCTCATTGTTAAAAGATAAAAAATACGATGAGATGAGCAAGCTAGTTCAATCCGATGATAGTTTAATTAATGCAGTAAATCCTGATGAGGACGAGTCCTTATTTCAAGTACTATTTGACCGGAAAGGGCAAGTAGTTGAAGATTTAATGTTATATCTCTTGAAACACCCCAAATTTAATTTTGATTATCAAAATACTGCATTACTATCCAATTTGGACGTATTGGTTACTTCATCTCGAGTAGGAGTGCTCAAGTCTGTTATTGATAATCCGGCACTTTTATTCAACCATAATGAACTAACCTATAAAACGGCAAAAAATAAATTGGATTCAGGGAAAAGTCTTTTGGATGCGAGATTCCAAAAAAATCCTAATGATCCATTAATTAAACCTCTTAAATCCAGATATGATCAACAAGCTGAAATTACTTCGTTATTAAGAGAAGCCACAATTCTACATGCAATTAAAATTGATGATGCAAAAATTATTAAGGATTTAGACCAGTTAGGAGCTAAACCTACCGATAATAAAAATGTTCAAGCCTGGTTGGACTCTAAATTGAAGCCTGTAAAAATGGCAAGTAATCCAAACGTATTTCTTAATAGTAATAATACAAGTAGTGCGCAACAAATTAGAGACCTTGAGGAAAAAATAGAAACAGCGTGAAAAAGAACGTTTAGAAAAACTCATTATGTTGGGGAAGGAAATTTCTGATATCGATGATGAGTTTCTTGAAAAATATAAGGCTGCCCTTAAAATAAGAGGTTCTAACTGAGATTTTTGTCTGAAGCAGTTAGTTTAAGGAGTTAGTTCAACTCACCTGACTAAGCTCATATCAATTAGAGTCATCGTTGGCGGCAATTAAAATTAAATATTGAATGGCCGCCACTGAATCTTTAATCTAACCGATACTGACAACGTTACTCCTTCGCCACTGGTGCAGCTGTTTGTATCGCTTAGCTATTGTTTCAATCTTTGGGTTGATCTGTCGTTTCACCCCATCAAAGCCCAGTTTGCTGTGGTTTGCCAAGTCATTAAAATCGCTGAATTGCCTAGGGCTCAACGACTGCTCATGAGGTGCAAAGGTTGGCAGGACAATAAAGCCATTGACCGCATCTGCCGCCTCTCCGCCTTTTTCTTTGCCGGGATTAATGCCCTGAGTTAACTCAAGGTGCTTGTCATCATCAGCTGCCATGATAATCGGAGTATGAGGATATTTTTTATGCAATGCTTTAGCCACCGCTTTAAGGTTTCCTGAATCAAAAGCGGAAACAACCGCTGGCAGTTCAGTGGCTTCTTTTATCGTTGCGGCGGTAGCATAACCCTCGGCAATCACAATAACCGGTGCGTCAGCAAGCCTATCGAGACCGCCCAAAACATGAAAACAGCCTTCCTTTCTTGAGTCTTTTGCAAAACGCTTGGTGCCATCTTCGGCAATGTATTGCACAGTCCATATAGTGCCGTCACTATCGATTGCCGGTATGCAGGTTAGTTTCTTCTCATCATCGGTATACACACCAGAATGAACCTGAATGCCTTTGGATTGCATATAAGGCGTAGGCTCCATAGCCTCAGTCATCATGGACAATTTTTGTCTGAGCTTTAATGCCGTGCTTTTTTGTTTGGCTTCAAGCTCATGTTGGCGGTTTTGTTGATTTTCAAGTGCCTGGGCTTTAAGAGCGGTCTTTTGTTCATCCGTTAAAACATAGCCTTTGCTTTTCCAGTTAAGCTCAATCCCGGTTCGGTTGTTTTTGATGTATCCTGCTGGAACGCCATCTAAGTGAGCCACATAAAAACCGGCCTTTTCACCGTTTTTGTCACCCTCCATTGGTATGCGGTGAGGCTTGCCATCCATCATGGGATGTGCGCCTGAAACAATTGCCCCTAAGCCAATCAGTACCTCTCTGAATTCATCCGCAGGTAACAGCGCTTTATCCTGAGTGGTCACCTGATTTTCAGGAAGCCAGGCTTTGATTTTTTCAATAGGAACGCCAGGTTTTGCATACCAGCATTTCTGGGCTTTATCCCAGGCAATGCCAGGTGTTCCATCGGGCAGCTTTCCTACTGTCGATTTGGCAATCTCTTTTTGTTTGAATGGGATGCTTAACCAAATTTTTTCAGATTCCATAAGGGTTACCTCTACCATGTGATCATCCCTGATTTCAATTGACTGTACTTGTTCAATATCTTGAACTTGTTCCAAAGCGCAAATGTGATTAAGTATTTTTTCAGCATCCGCCGATGCCCTGAATATTTCCAGTGGATCATCTTCTAAAACACGAATCCATGATTTGATATAAGCAGTATGTTGCGAAGGGTCGTGACCTATACCAAGCTCAGATCCTAACAGCATGCTTGCAATTTCAGCCCTGAGTTCTTCTTTGGCATAAGCCTCCGAACCAAAGGGGTGGCTTAGGTCTCGATTAAGCCTGGAAGGATGGCCACTCCAATGACCAAGCTCATGCAGTGCTGTAGCGTAATAGTGGGCTGCCGATTTAAATTGTTCTTTAGGGGGAAGATGGATGCTGTCAGTCGACAGTCTGTAAAAGGCTCTGTCCGCTTCTGAATGAAACATGGCTGCACCTGAATTTAACAGCAGTTTTTCTGCTCTTTCAACCAAAGACCAGTCCAACTCTTTTTGAACAAGCGCAGGCATATTATCAATTTGTGCGGCATGAAACACGGTAGCATAAAAGACCTTGGGTCTTTCAAGGTTAACTTGAACTTTTACTGAATTACCTTGTGCATCCAGTACAGGATTGCCCCCATCATCCGTTTTGATTTTTTCCTCAGAAAACTTCCAGTATTGAACCGTTGTGCCTTTTTCACCTTTACGAACCTGAGCGTCAACGCTCAATGCCTGCTTATAGGTTAACCAGCGATTGTCATCGGTTTGATTCAGCATTAAATATAAGGCGTTGATTCCACGATAGCGTTTGCCTGTGACCGGATTAAATGGGATTTGGCCGTTGCCAATACCTGGCTCCCATGGTTTTAACCAGGGAGCCGTCCCCATCTTTAGGCTCTCAATAATTTTATTGGCAACCAGCTCATGATGAGGCAATTTAGTCATAAAGAGCCTCCATTGCATCGTCTTCACTCAGCGCATCTTCAAAAAATGCGCCCATGATGTCGGCCTCAATGGGGGTAACTTCGGCGATGAAGCCTGGGATTGTTAAATCCGCCAGTTTTTCATTAATTAGATCCATTAACTCGTCTTCATTAGCCATATTTTTTCTCCAGTCTATTAATTACCCATACGGGTGTGATCATTCCCTTGATTTGTCTTAAGTGAACAAGGCCATAGTATCGACCATCAAAAGACCACTCGCTTTGGCTGGTCATAGTCATCACTTCATCTTCTTTAAGCCGATAATTTAAAACGTGCCATTGTGGTAATACGCGGTTCATCCCATCGGTTAACTTAGGTCTTGAATAAGGGATAAGCGTTTGATTCACAAAAACCCCTTCGGGAGTCACTGAGAGGATGTCGTCGGCTATAGCCACCACTTTTTTCATTAAATATCCATAACCACCGCAATATAAGCCATGGTCTATATAACCTCTGTCTAATGCCTGCTTAAAGGCATCGCGGTTATCTGGACAAAAAATCACATAAGCATTTTTGATAGTTCCAGCGTTTGTGATGCGATACAGGCCGATAGGGATGGATTCAGTAAGGTTTACCCTAAAGCCCATAGCCATCAAAAGAAGCACTATCGAGATAAGACTTATCAAGAAAACAGCTATGATGCTCGTCAACTTTTTCATAATTTGATTACCTCCTCTTCACTTAAACGGGCGCGTAACCTGTCTGAGTGTTTCGGGGCTTCGATGGATGCTCGGGCTATAAAGACCGAATCTTTGAAATAAAGCGGCTGTTTGCCATAAATGGCCGGAAAACCGGCCGCATAGATAACCATATCACCCGCCTCAATAATCAAACCATCGGTATCTTTTTTAGGCCCAGGCATGCGCATGCACTCATCGACTGTTAAAAGCGGTCGGGATATTTCCTGCACCGTTTTGGAAATTTGATTTAAGAAGGTTGAGAACCGTTTGCCACTGGTGGTGATGTGTTCCTTGACGATGGTGGTCTGTCCTGTCAATTTGGAAAGATGCTCTGCTAGAAGTGGACCCCATCGGTGAGACAACGATCCCTTACTATTTAGATAGTGTCCAATATATTGGAACACCGAGGCATTGCGTCTGATGACAGGTTACCTGTAGAGAAAGCGGTGTCAATGAGGAGTCCTGAGGAACGAAGGAAGCTCGTTGATACTGCTTGCACGTAAGGTATTTTAGTCATTAAGAGCATGCCGTTTTCTACGATCATGCGGCTACTCTAAGTCCATCGTAAAACTCTGATGGCGTACATTTTCCAAGTGATTCATGGGGCCTTTCGTCATTATAAAACCGAAAATACTCACGTAACCCATGACGCAATGCTATCACCGTCGGATATTCTTTTAAATACACATCTTCATATTTAACAGAGCGCCACAGTCTTTCAATGAACACATTGTCCACCCAGCATCCTTTTCCATCCATGCTGATCTTGATTTCATTGTCCTCCAACACCTTAATAAAAGCCTTACCAGTAAATTGGGAGCCTTGATCCGTATTGAAAATACTAGGTGCGCCATAGCGTCTGATAGCGCTTTCTAGCGCACTCACACAAAAATTATCATCCATGGTGTTGGATACCTCCCAGGATAATACTTTACGGCTGTACCAATCCATAACAGCCACTAAATACACAAAGCCACCATGCATGCGGATATACGTCAGATCTGTGCACCAAACTTGATTAGGTTTAACAATAGCCAAATCTCGTAGCAGATATGGATATATTTTATGCGCCTTCCCCTTTTTGCTGGTATTCGGTTTAGGGGCGACGGACATGATGCCCATAAGCCTCATTAAGCGTTGTACACGTTTACGATTAACAGGATACCCTTGCCGACGCAAGTAGTTACGAAGCTGTCTGCTGCCATAAAATGGATGCCGGGTATACTCCTCATCAATTAATCGCATTAGCTCCAAATTTTCAGGGGTCTCGGCAATTGGGTCGTTATTAGCCGCCCGATAATAACTGGCACGTGATAACTGAATTAACTCGCATTGACGAGCAATGCTGATAACAGCATGTGTTGGGTCGATCATCGCTTTTTTCTCCTTCACACTTAACTTAAATGGCCAGTCTTTTTTTTAAGCCAATCCAACTCGACGGCTAACTGGCCTATTTGGGTGTAAAGTTTCTCTCGTTCTTTTTCTAGTGACTCCACGTCCTTTTCATTCTTGCCACTAAATAAATGCTTACTGCCTTCCAATAACAGCCTTTTCCATTGATTAATTTGCGTTGGATGCACTTCAAATTCCGATGCTATTTCATTGGTCGTTTTATGACCTTTCAAGGCTTCTAGTGCAACTTTTGCTTTAAATTCTGAACTGAACTTCTTATGAGCCATTTTTTAACCCCAACTACAATGGTTTCTATTCTACACCACTGTCTCATTTTTGGGGTCCACTTCTAGGATTGATAACTCAACAACGTTAGTGGGTTGTTTTGGCTCAACTGACGGAAGAGATACCATAACTGACTCAAATGCGCTGCTAGACGGGTGAGCTGGCGTAACCGGCTTGGATTTTAGTGCTAGATTGTGCTGATACCATCGATATTGAAATTGATTGAAAGATAATTCATTGCGTTTGCAAAATTCCGGTTGCGACAAACCACTGCTCTTGTGTCGTTCGATAATTGAGCTCCAATATTGCTTCTGGCTCGACATGAAAAACTCCACATTAATAAGGAGCTAATATGTTGAATCACTTTGAATGTGGATCGTAGGTGTATTTGGCCGAACGGATACGATGGAAAAACCCATCTGCCAGGTTCTTATATACCCTCATTTTAAATCGGCAGATTCTCGGCCATTGAATCTACTTTCGATAATTTGATTATAAGCCTGGCTTTAGAAATAGCTTAAGCACTATATTGGATACTAAAATCTAATGCTCTTGTTATAGGCTTGGAGTTTTTTCCATTTTTCTCTATTTCAACAATTCCATAGCGCGCCATAGTATTTAAGGTGCGGCTTAAGTTACTAGGCTTGCGATGAACAAGAGTTGCAAGCTCATTTATCGATTCTGGTTTGTGTTCTTTTATTGTTTTTAATAAGCGCATATTATTTTCGTTCAATACCTCAGACAGAGACTTGATCGAGCTAAACCAAATTTTAGGCTCATTTTTGTGGGGCTTATATCGGCCAGAGGCAATTTCAATGGCTCGATTTTGGAATTTCTCTCGAGACATAATCCCTACACGGATCGCTTTCATTTTTAATTACCTCCAGTGTTCAATTTATTTAAAATTGAATTAACTTCTTTAAAAAAATCCTCAAGCAGTTGCTGGGCGTTCATAAACTCATAAGGCGCAGCTGGCCCCTTAATAGAGGTGTGCATATGATCATATTTTATTATGTACCCGTTGAAACGGCCGCCCTCATTAATATAAATAGCATGCGCATTATCGAATCCTAAAATACGTTGGTTAAAATTATCATGAAGCGTTAGATTGTATCTAATGCCATGAGGTATTCCTGAGGTTTGCTCAACTTCCCAAGCCTCTATCCTATACCAACAACCATTTTTCTCTGTATATTCAGTGCCATTTAGTTCGAGTAACGTCTCTAAACCAATATCTGACTTCATGTGCATCTTACATATCATCTGATGATATTTATATTATAGAGCTTAGACAGTTTTTATCAAGGAATTTCTTTCCAGTGAGCACTGATTACGATAGATTGTGCAAGTTTTTTTTTATCTGACGCTGACGTTAAACCAATAGATTTAACTAAACTCATGGGTGTATTACTTGGTTATTAACCAAGTACTCTAGCATTTAAATAGTATTTAATTAAAACCAAAAATAGTGAGTTTTATGTCACATTTATGCCACAATTGACACAAAAACCAAGTGCTCTTAAAAAAATAAAATATTATAAGTGATTGATTTTAAATATAAAAATGGTGCGCTCGGAGGGACTCGAACCCCCGACACCTTGGTTCGAAGCCTGATACTCAATAATATAAAACATTATAAATCAACATCTTACGATGCATCATATGTCCTAAAAACTGCCTAAAACTGCCATAAATACACTATAATCGTACACGGTTACGGCACGTTTTCGTCGCTGCTGTGCCAGGCAGTGCTGGACCGTATTAGCAGTATTAACGAAGTTAAAGATAAATAAATTTCATTTACCTTTTTCGGATCCTATCTTGCAAAATACCCACAGGTTTGGGGAACGGCCGACACAGTTCTTGCTAGGCGATTTAGTGTAGTCTTAATCAAATCATGCTCTACTAAGATGAGTTAATGACTTTGAAAATTTATTTAACGCACATCTATACATTAAAAACGAAGCAATTATGAAAAAATAAAAAAAGGCTATCGATATCCCGATAAGTGGGTCGAGGAGAAATCCTAAAAAAAAGAGTCCCGCAACAAATGACTGCAGGAGGATTACTAGCGCTATCGCTTTGAGTCGATTAATCCACGGCATGTTTCACACCCTTAACAAAGTTATACACTACTTAATACCGAAATTACAATTGGGGCAGGGCAAGAGCGTCAAAGTTCAAATTCCTAACACCTTTTCCCTATATTCGTCATAAAGACTCGCTTTTCGTCTTTTTCGAGGAACTGAAAACTTTGATTCCGACTCTTTTCTTATCAAATTCAACGCAAGGTGTCGCATAACACTCATGTTCTCTGCAGCCACTCCCCGTCTAATTCTTGAGTCATCTTCTTTAAACGTAACATCCATAACCCAATGCAAGGAATTTTCAACGTGCCAATGACATCGGATTGCATGGTTGATTTTAGGCGCATTAGCCTCAAGTGAGCTAATATAATAACGTTTTTCCTGAGTAACAACATTATTAATGTCACGAGAAGATATAATGCAAATCAAACTTTTTAAATCAGCCCACTCTTTGCGAAAATCTTTAAGGTAATCAGGTAAAGGAATAGCATAACAAACTCTTGATTCAATTCGTCCATGACCATAATCATTTTCTTCAGCTCTAGAGTGCTCAACAGCCGCAAAATTTTTTTTAATCGCTGTTGAAAAAAAATCGCTCACCATCTCTTGTAGTTCGCTTTGATTCCCTTTGAGTGCTAAAACATAATCGGCTTCGCATTCACGTATTTTTTTTGCAATATCGCGTTGGCATCCCATTGCATCAATAGTAACAATACATCCTTTTAGTTCCAGAATATCAAGCAACTGCGGGATTGCCGTTATCTCATTAGATTTTGTATCTGTTTTTTGCTGCCCTAAAACCACGCCATTTTGGCAAGCCCATGCACTAACCATATGGATCGCTGCTTTACGATTCTTTTTATCGTAAGAGCGACGGGCTTGTTTTCCATCAATGGCTACGATTTCTCCATCTGTTATTTTAGCTATCGATTGAACCCAGCTTATAAAACAGGATTGAAGTGCTTTTGGTGATAAACAAGACATCACTCGAGCAACCGTATCATGACGAGGTATACCATTTTCGTAAGGCAAAAATTTTCTCAGCCAATCCAATTTACCATGTCCAAAATCTTCTATGGCTTCCCAGCCGTCAAATCCAGAAACAATTGCGCTGATACAGAGAAATACAATCTCTATTAGTGGGTAATCTGTCCGGCCTCTTACACGTGGATCGGGTAAATCACCAAAATACTCTACTAAACCATTAGACATTCAAATAGCCTCATTTTATAAAATGTGGCTATTTGATCATAGCTCGCTGCTATTTAAAAGATTTTGGTGATCTTGCCCTGACAATTGGGGGCATTGCTGCCCCTTTTTTATTTTTAGTTTATATCTATGGTCTTAGCCAACTCAATCACTTTATCCATTATTTTAAGATTTAATTCTTGAGTTGCACATTCAAGCGTTCTATCAAAAGTGATGATAACACGCTTTAACTCTGTGCTATTAATTTCCGAAAAGCTGCCGAAACTGTTTTTAAGGTCTGTCTGGATTTCGAGAACACCGTGCTCCCGGAATTGCATGCGTTTTTCAGAGACCAAGATATCGACAAGAGCAGGAATAAACTCAATTGACTTCATATTAACTACTGGTTGGACTACGACTGAATCTGGCATAAGCGTAGTTTTACCCATACGCAGTAAGCCGTTTGCAATATCATTAATTCGTTGTGTAGCATTTCTAATTAAAATACGCTTATCTTCAGGAATGTCTGTTAGGGACCCCGTCATCATGGTTAACACAGCAAGGGGCGAACGAATATCATGTGCAACCTGCCTTGATAAATCTATTAATGCAGCATTAATCTCTGATTGTTGAAGTTTCAACATTGTTGCTTTTAATTCAGAATTTTTATTCTCAATATTTTTAATATAAGAATTAATAAGAAAAAAAATAATAAAAACAGCCTCATATAAAGATCCGATGGCCGAAATATTAAAAAAGATAAAACTCATATCAATAGATAAGAAATATACATGCTCAGCTATACTTCCTTGTAACAGTAAAGTTTTTACAATTTGGCCTAAAAATTTTGGAGTACTTGCCAAAATAAATATTTTTCCTCTACTTGAGGAAAAATTAAAAATCCCAAGATAAAAAACCCAAATAAACCCAAATAAAATCGAATGGTTGACCAAATAAGATGTGGTCGGATTTTGAATATGAATAGGAATAACAATATTTATTAAAATTGGCGTCAATAATATTGCCTGGATCACTATGAATAATCTAGAAATGATATTGTTAAACTTATTCTTGTTTTTCAAAAATTCCATTGCAAAAAAAACAACTGAAATATTCATAAGTAGAGCAAAAATATTTCCCACATCATATTGAACATAATCAATGGGTTTTAGAATATAGTAAAACAAAAAACCATTGAGAAGAGAAGTACCTAAAAAATCTTGCGTAATGAGTAATGAACAAAAATAAAAATAAAAATATACCTTATAGCGGGCGCAAAATCTAGACCATTTTAACAAAAAGTTAAGATATAATTTCTCGCTCAATTTCTATTATCATTAAGCCACGGCACAGCCGGGGACGGCGATGACCGTGACGTGATTCCGGGCAGCTTTTGTTGCCCGAATCCTACACCCTGTTTATTCGAATCACGTCTTCAAATATCCTGGGGTTTGGGGCAGAGCCCCATTACACACAACGGCGCGATAGCGCACCATTTAGTGTAATATTTTTCTATGAATCTCGCTGGGTGTTCGCCCGTTAAGACTTTGGTGCGGTCTTTCGTAATTATAAAAACGGTAGTATTCTCTTATCGCATCCCTTACTGAGACTACGTTTTCCCACTCCTGTAGGTATATGCATTCATACTTTGTTGAGCGCCATAGACGTTCAACAAAAATATTGTCTGCCCAGCGGCCTTTACCGTCCATGCTGATATCAATCTGATGCTTTTTAAGAACATCAGTGAAATCCTTGCTTGTAAACTGCGACCCCTGATCGGTGTTAAATATATCACAACGTGAGTGAGCCAATACTCGCTCAAGCGTTTCCACACAAAAATCAGCCTCCATATTGATGCTGAGCTGCCAATCCAGCACAAAACGGCTGTACCAGTCTATGACGGCGATTAAATACACAAACCCGTGTTTCAGCCGAATGTAGGTTATATCCGTGCTGAAAACCTGACATGGTCGTACAATCTCGACGTCATGTAACAGATATGGATATACCTTATGCTCCGGGTGCGGTTTACTCGTATGCGGGCCTGGTGCAAGTGAGTGTAACCCCATGTGCTCGTAGGCCCATCGTGTCTCATGGCGTTTACATGGCTGATTATGCAAGGAAATATAATCGCTCATTTGCCTTGTACCAAAAAACGGGTATTTCGTGTAAATTTCATCGACCAAGCGTAGCAATGCCAGCTGCTCATCGCTGAACACTTTGGGCCGTGGTGCATAATAAACACTGGAACGGCTTAGATCCAGTATTTCGCACTGTTGGCGCACCGATAACAAGGGATGACGGGTTTCAATCCAGCCGAGTCGATCATCCACTGAACACCTCAGACTTTTTTTTTAGAAAATCATTTTCTACTTTTAAACGGCCAATTTGTTCATATAATTCACCAAGTTGGTTTTCATAATCAGTAGTCTCCGATTTGTTCTTATCACTAAATAAATCCGGAAACAGCGCCAACGCTTGTTTTTTCCATGCATTAATTTGAGTCGCATGGGCTCCATATTTTGAGCTAATTTGTGCTAATGTTAGTTCGGCTTTAATCGCCTCCAGCGCAATTTTCGCCTTTTCTGCTGGAGTGTATTTTTTACGCTTTTCGCTCATTATTGTAACCTTGTTTATGAGCGAGGATTATATCTTAATTACCCTGCTTTAGTGGTCTGAATTTCTTGACCCACTATACCTTATCTTGATATTTAAATAAAAATATCAATGAAATGAAGAAAATCATTACCATGAATGAATAATATGCTGCATAAAAGAAATTATAATAAACCATCATCTTTTTTAATACGCCGGAAGAAACAAGTGATGGCGAAAAATTCATTACATCACTGGATTTAAACATCAGCCAAATTGCTTCACAATTGTGTATATTGAGCACCAAATCTACCCAGTAATTATTAGAAAACTTGGTTTGATCTATCGCTTGATATTTGACAGGAATAGAAGGATTTTCGGAATAAATTTTTATAGTTTCGATAGGATCTTTATAGATAAAATGGATAACTTCATTATTTGGGTTGCAAATTTTAACCTTTGCCCAAACGTTTCCATTATAAAACCCACCTGGAGTTATTTCATTAAACTTCTTTTTCTTGATTTCATCTAAATCTAACTTTCCTGTTGTGTCATTATAAAAAACAGAATGTGGCTGTAGAGGTTCATTAAATTCTCCAGAAACTAAAACATTTCCAAAAGAGTGAACACTAAAAAAAAATAGATAGATGAGTAAAATTATTTTTTCCATAATTCCAGCAAGATAACATCTGTTTTAGTTTCTACTGAATGAATTATTCCCGCAGGTATATTTACCCATTCGCCTGTTAAATAAGATTTTTCTATATCATCAATAAAAACAGATAATTCACCATTAAAAACATAATTAAAAACTTCTTGATCATGGCCATGTGGGGGGACTTTAGTTCCTTGTTGAATAAAATTGATAGATACATCGTAATCATCCTGAATATTATAATATTCAAAACCGATTTCTTTGATTGAATTGCTGTTTTTAAAAATTTTTTCAAACATGTCGTTTCCAAAAATGTTAACTACTGCTCTGTAAATCAGTATAGATATTGAACGTATTTGAGAAATTGTCGTTAATAGCACTCAAATACATTCAAGAGCATGCGTGGACTGTGAAACATACCGTTTTTTATCAAAAATTCAATCATTAGTTGAAAAAAATCTGGTGTGTTAAACGTCAACTATCATTGCCGGTTCCCGATCAATAAATTAACTGCTTTGACCTCCTGAACCCGCGCCGGCACCGTCAAGTTGTGTAATATCAGCTAAACTAATCTGATGTTCCAAGGCATTATTTCTGGAGTCCATCATGACGAATCGCAACCTGGACAAAACTGCTGGAGATTATTATCTTGGCTATCGTCATCCCAAATTATTAATAGGTTACGTAGTCTTGTCATACCATCGATTCGCACTGAGTCTTCGAGATGTATCAGAGCAACTGATGATGCGAGGCATTGTCATTAGCTATGAAACGATACGCGAATGGGGTTTAACATTCGGACAGACTTACGCCAATGAGATAAAGCGACGAGCACCACGCCGAGGTGATAAATGGCATATGGATGAAATGTGCTTGGTCATGAAGGGCAAGAAACACTGGTTGTGGAGGGCCGTTGATCACGAGGGCTATGAGCTTGATATCCTGCTACAATCCCGCAAGAACAAGGAGGCTGCGAAGCGATTTTTCAGGAAATTTCTGAAAGGACTACTGTACGTGCCGCGTGTAATTATCACAGATAAGCTCCCAAGCTATGGGGCTGCTAAGAAAGAAATCTTGCCTTGTGTTGAACATCGACAGCACAAAGGATTGAATAATCGCGCTGAGAATTCACATCAACCTACTCGGCAGCAAGAGAAGCAAATGCGCAAGTTTAAGTCGCCGAAACAGGCACAGAGATTTTTACCTGTTCATGGGCAAATAAGGAATTTATTCGGCGCTCATCGATATAAAATTGAAGCCAATGACCAACGAAAGCATTTGATTTCTTCATGGAATCAATGGCAGGAAATTGTAATGCAGGCAAAGTGTGCCTGAAATTTGACCCCCCCCTTTTTTTCGCCTAACCTTGACGATTGTTTACACAACTTGACGGTGCCATCACCCATAATATGGTCGCTAAATTCCCAACCCAAAAGTTCTCCATAAAAATTCTTGGCAGACTGGATGTTATGAGTTGCTAATTCATTCCAGCAAAATTCACCTGTTTTTTGTGTGTCTTAGTTCCTGTTTCAAGCAAACACGTACAGGGTCAGGTCTTGCTTTTTGCCATTGGTAGGCAAAAAGCAAGACCTGACCCCCTGGCCTACTAGGATTAAGGGTTAACCTGGGTAGGCAGCTCAGTAAACTCAAGAGGCGCACTGTTTTCCGCTATATTTTCCTTAGGTGCTTCAATCCAGTCTTTCAGCGTAATCATTGAGCGTACTGGCAACTCAATCAAGCTTAGGACTATATCAAAAACTGCCCGCAAGGTCTGATATAGAATAGAAGACACATCATTTAAAATACTGATAACGTTATTGTATGCATCAGAAAAATCCATAGCAACAACGTTTACCATCAGGTAAGCCGTATTCTCAATGCATCCAATAATTGCTCTTAGATTTGCGCTTAAAGTGACCAAAGGTATTTGTATGGGCGCTTTAATATTGTCTTTGAACTCTTTGAAATTGTCGTAACCAGATGAGATTTTATCCACAGAACGTACATTTACACCATGGTTTTTAAATGTATCAGTATACAACGCATCCAAAGCAAAAAAATTATTTAATTTTCTTTTCATAATTAAGCACCTTAAATTAACAGGTTATACCGATAAAGTTTCCATTTCCACTTCACTTTTTTGTTCATTCTCATTGGTGGCTAGCCTACTTTCAACATTAGAAAGTGCAGTGGACTTGCCCCATAAAGTTCCATAATATGTCATGAATAAAGTGCTGAATATATTAAATCTACCTATACCCAAAGTTTCTCGAATTGAGCCATGTTGCTTCCAATGCGCAGGATAAACGTTCTCTTTTTCATTATCAGCAGCATCATAGTAAGTTATAATTTTTCTCTCTACCCATGTATGTAACTTAAAATCCAAAATTTTGTCGATTGATGATAATAACTCTTTTTTAAATTGTCGCTTATCTAAATCGCCTTCTTTTAAACCTCCTGTCGGGAAGAGGACAGCCACAATTGTTTCAGGTTCTTCTACATGGTTCTCAATTTTGTTTATTAGTGCAACTATTCTATTTAACGCATACCTTATATTTAAAGCTTTATCTTGTGACCAAAGCGAGTAGCTTGATTGGCTTAATCTCTGATGCTCAATCTCAACAGCAGCCCTTATTTTTGCAAAATTTGCTTTCACCTGTTGCATAAAAATATTCCTGTTTTTAGTTTTATTAGAGACCAAAACCACTAAATTACTAATTAAATTTAATGAGTTATCCACGTATCTATAACATGCTCGAATACAAAAATGATAATTAAAGACCATGAGGAGCAAGAAATATACATTAAGCAATGGGAAAGATCAAGATTACTGAGCGAAGTTCGAAAATTTATCGAAAGATGAAATTGATATAAAGAAGGGCTTATGGGTTTAGAAACTTTGAAAATTATAGAACGCGTGTTAGTCGAGTAACCGGCACCGTCAAGTTGTGTAATATCAGCTAAACTAATCTGATGTTCCAAGGTATTAGGCGACAATTATCTTAACCGGTTCGTATTGCCTCATGAAAAAATCATACTTTTAACCAATCGTTGCCTCAGCAAGAATCATACTTGTCCCCAATAGCAGGATCAATTAACTGTTTACAGTTTGTCATTGAATGAGCATAGATGAAATGACATTATTACACCAACAATGACTAACGTAAGGACAGCATGCTACCACTTTATTATACCTGGTAAGGGTACGTCACGATATAATTGGAATGGAAATAGCAATGACCGTGACGGGCTTCTGAGTTGCGAAAGTCAACGTATATTAATTCACTAGTTCAACAATAGTTTCACAAGATTCAAATACGGCTTGAGCAATTAATGATATATATGACTCGGATGAATCATCTTGAAGGTGTCTTTTTTTAGATTGCATTTCTTGATGAATTTTTAATTGTTCCAATTGCCATTTAGATACCCGTCGTTGCAATGTCCTAAGCTGACTTATCTTAAATTCATCAGGTTTTTTTTCAACCAGATTTTCAAGAATTAATTTAGCTGAAATTGCTGAATTTAATTCCAATCGCACTTTTATTTTTTCCCATTCATTCACAAAGGCGTCTTCACGCGTAAGCCAAGTCCTTGGGGCGAGGTCTTTCCTTTGTTTTTTTGTGCGCCTATAACGCCTAACATTACTGGGTGACGGAGTTGTCTCCTCAGCGATAGGTTGTTGAGTAGCCTGTTTAGTGCTATCTGCTAAATCAGTATTTATATTATCCGTTGATTGAGCCGTCATGTTTTGAGCCTCAAAATTACTCACATCATTCCCCACACCCACTCCTTGATAATCATTTATTTTTGAATTAATAAGTTCGTTAATGACGGTCTCAGCTATGCTACATTCGATCACGTCAACTCCACCGCTTGGCTTCCAAGCATGCCTCCAGAAGTTATCTTGTAGTTTTACTAGATTATTAAGTAAATCAACAGGATCTAAGCTATTGTATTGTGTTTCAAGTTTTTCTTTTTCAATTTGAGTTACATGTTGAGATAGTATTAGACGTTGATATGGGGTTTTGGCTTTATCATATTTTTTTGTCACTTTTGCACCATCTCTTTTTTTAGACAATAACTTTAATGATGGTTGAAAAAAATTAACATAAAGGCGTAACACAGCATATAATTCTGATAATGCATTGTAGGCATCTATGCCTTCATATCGATCATACCCAATTAATCGGCGGACGATTGATCCGTTCTTTTCTTCTACGTGGGCTTGGTCATTTTTTTTATATGCCCGAGATCGCGTAAAAGTAATCGCATTTAACTTGCAAAACTCAAGCAATGCGTAATTAATAAACTCACTTCCGTTATCCGTATCTAATCCTAAGAATGCGAACGGCAATAATTTTTGGGCAACTTTTAATGCTGCTATGACGTTGATCTCGCCTTTAACTAATATGGGGAAAAATTCAGTCCATGTCGATGCAATATCAGTTACCACAAGTGTATTTAGATAAGAACCATTAGTTTTTGACCCACAATGGGCAACCAAATCACCTTCTAAAAATCCAGGAACAACATCATCCCAGTCAGCAAAAGTTCTAATCTTAATTTGTTTTTTTAAAAGACTACCTGCAGTTGTAGTGCAAAGCCCTTTTTTACCCTCTCTTCGTTCAGTCTCTAATAGGCGATCTACAGTGGCAGGACTGATGGTTAATAATTTAGCCCGGACATCTTCTGGTAAAGACACGTGTCCAAAGCGTTCAAGGGCAGACAAAAGATCTGGTATGAAGGGGACTAATCGTTTAGAGCATATTTGATTAGCCGCATTCCATACAGTAAGCAGGGCCTGTCGAAGAGCCTCGTCATATTTCTTGTTGTTTTGTCGTTTTAATGTTTTATTAGCGCCAGAGTCGGTTTCAGCTGAATTAAATAAGTTTATCGCATATTTACGACCGTAACTTGTTAACGTACAAAACTCATTAAGAATTTTACTTTTATCGCTATAATTAGCTTCTTTGTAGCGTTGTTGAATATGTTTTAATAATTCTCTACGTGTTGTTGCGCTCATTTTTTCCCCCATCAAAATCTCTCATAAATATTAAAGAGTACGATTTTATTTGAGGCAACGGTTGACTAATAGTTCATTTTTTCATGAGGCAATGCGGGTTGAACAGAGCGTGTCGTTGTGCGGTATTAATGGATGTAAGCCCAAAGTCATCAAGGATCAGCACATCATCTGGCACCGTCAAGTTGTGTAATATCAGCTAAACTAATCTGATGTTCCAAGGCATTATTTCTGGAGTCCATCATGACGAATCGCAACCTGGACAAAACTGCTGGAGATTATTATCCTGGCTATCGTCGATGGCCGTAGCTATCGCTTATTCAATGTCCTTGATGACTTCAATCGCGAAGGCCTTGCCATCGAGGTGGACTTATCTTTGCCGGCAGAGCGGGTTGTTCGGGCTCTGAATCAAATCATTGAATGGCGTGGAAAGCCAAAGCAGATACGTTGTGATAATGGCCCGGAGTATATCAGTAAATTGCTGGAACAATGGGCGGAGAAGAATCAGATACAGTTGGTCTTTATCCAACCAGGAAATCCACAGCAAAATGCTTATATTGAACGGTATAACCGCACAGTTAGGTATGACTGGTTAAGCCAATATTTATTTGAAAGTATTGCTGAGGTACAACTACATGCGACACAATGGCTTTGGACGTACAACAATGAACGACCAAATACTGCAATTGGAGGAATTCCCCCAAGGCAAAAATGGGTCTGTAAATAATTTTGTGTAATTAGTCATAGTATATAATCTGCCTATTTTCAGTTAGGCGTTGAAATAGAGAATAACTATGACACACGATATAGATGAATTAGCTCAGACCATAGCCAAGACATGTAAAACCCAAGAAGACTTCACAGAGTTTTTCAAACAGCTAAAACGGCGAGGTTTGGAAGCTGCATTAACCGGCGAACTGACGCATCATTTAGGCTATGACAAACATGCTAAAGCTGATGAGCGCAAACCTAATAGTCGTAATGGTTATAGCAAAAAGACTATTCAGGTTAATGAGGGCGAAATGGAAATTTCCATACCACGTGACCGGACTGGCACATTTGAACCAGAAATCATTCCTAAATATGCAACCCGTTTTGATGGGCTTGATGAGAAAATCATCTCATTTTACGCGCGTGGTTTGAGTACACGTGATATTCAAAGCGAACTTGAAGAAATTTATGGAACGACTCTATCGCCGACATTAATATCCAGTGTAACCGACGCAGTATTAGCGGATGTACGAGCCTGGCAAGCCAGACCATTAGATAGCTGTTTTCCTATTGTTTACTTAGATTGCCTCGTCGTTAAAGTGAAGACCGACAAGGGCATTATTAACAAATCTGTTTATTTGGCATTAGGTGTTAATACTGATGGCTACAAAGAGCTTCTAGGCATGTGGATCAGCCAAAATGAAGGCGCTAAATTTTGGCTTAATGTCCTGACAGATATGAAAAACAGGGGGCTGGATGAGATATTTATTGCTTGCGTAGATGGACTTACCGGCTTTCCAGAAGCAATTGAAACTGTATACCCACATGCAAAAGTACAGCTCTGTATCGTCCATAAAATTCGCAACTCACTAGCTTATGTCAGTTGGAAAGACCGTAAAATTCTTGCTGCTGATTTAAAAACAATTTACAGTGCCAAAACACTCATTGAGGCTGAAATGGCGCTGGAGGCTTTTTCTGAGAAATGGGACAATCAGTATCCATCGATAAGTGCCTCATGGCGCCGAGACTGGGTACGTATCATCCCATTTTTTGATTATCCAGCGGATATTCGCCGAGCTATATATACGACAAATGCAATTGAGTCTTTGAATATGACTTTGCGTAAGGTAATTAAAAATAAACGAATGTTTCCATCTGACGAAGCCGTCTTTAAATTGCTATATCTTGCAATTGAACGAATTGCTCAGAAATGGACAATGCCGATTCACAACTGGAAGCCAGCTATGAATCGGTTTATGATCGAATTCGGTGATAGAGTCACTGAATGATGGAATGGCTAGTTACACAGAATATTTTACAGACCCGCAAAAATTGGTACTAGCTGCCTAAACCTCTACTTTTAGCTTCGGTTAAAAATGGGGGGATTACCACTTATGCTTTTTTAAAAACTTTCGCACAATAATTCCCTAATAATTAAGATATCATTTTACTTGATGACCGATTGAATAGAAAACATCTATAGCGTGTTCCTCGCTCTATATGTAACAAGAAATTTTTACAGTCGTACTATTTATGACTATCCATATAACTAAGTGCTGCATCAGCCAAAAATGAAGAGCGATTTTTAATTGCATGGCTTTTAGCATATAAGTCGATAAGACTTAAAACACGTTCTGGCATGGTAATATTAATACGTTTTGCTTTTCCAGATATTTGGCTTAAATCTATATCAATAAACGCCCATACCCCGCCTTTTTAGGCTTAACTATAAAATTTTTGTTCGGTTGGTGTATATCGTTCTGGCTCTTGCGATGGGCGAGAAAAGAACGAATGTACACCCAAAGCTAATGCAACCGTCCCAGACGCCGCGAACACCACCCCAGCGGGGTTTAATGAAGCAGCGCCTAACAGCACAAATGCTGTGGCAACTGTAGTAGCCCCAAGTACTGTAACAAAGCCCTGTAAAAGATGCATGTTAATAGTGGCCTGTTCTGCCTGCGCATTCATTAGGCTTCTTTCATCTTTGATCTGTTGGATTACTTCGGCGCGGAATGTTTCATCGGTATCAAATTTCCATGTATCTCTATTTACAAGACCGATCTCAACAAGCTCCAGAGAAGGCCTCTCAATGGCTTTAATTGCATTCGCCATTTCTTTCGTTCCTCTAATCATTGTTAGCGATTGAATGGAACGATTTGCTTTGATCACGTCAATCAATTCCTGCTCTTCCTCTTCCGTAAAAGGAAGGCCATCAACATGTAATGACAAGTAATGCAGATTAGCCTTTTTTAAGGAATCACATAAAGCTTGGAATTCTTTTTTAGAGAGTTGTTTTTCTTTTCCAACGAGTCTCATTGGGCAGGCTAAACTTGCACAGTTTCTTAATAAGAACTCTTCTCTTGTCTCTTTGTCCTCTCTTACTTTCATATATACAACTGATGAAAATAGCCGATCATATAACACTTGTAATACATTACTTTTACTAATCATTAGGGAGTGTACAAAATTTCCTTGCAAGCTACTTATCAGTATGCCTAAAGGCGAATTAAGATTGACTCCCTCAATAGGGGTATTGGGCAATGTTTCTTGATCATCCCAATTTTTAGGCAACTCAATAATAAAATTAAACATTATAAACCTTCCTATTTGCTATAAGTTGTAGAATTGGCTAATGCAGATGACCCATCAGACCCAGATGATATGGTACTTGATGAAGAAAAAAATCTATTTTGATCGGTTTTTGTTAAATTAATTGTTTTAGATGAATTACTTGGGCGATCAAGCTCTTCTTGAAGCGCGTTTATCATTTTATAAAAATCCATTCTAGTTTTAGCTTGATTCAAATCAGGTAATAACAAAAACCATAGCTTATCCCAACCGCTAGTAGTTGTGCTTTCCATAGCTGATTTTTCCTCCTTCGATTCTATATTAACTCGATTAGATGATGCCATTGCGTCAGATCGCGATGTGTTTTGAGTTACAGTGCTGATTGTATCTATTGATCTTGCAGACGATATAACCATGGCTGCTGACTGCACGCTGACAAGGGGAGCATTAATAGTAGTTAATGGTGTGGTAAGTGTGGGTATTAGAGTTCCTACATGTTGTAAGAGTTTTACTTTCCGAATTGTATTAATTGTATTCACAGCTTGTACTGTTGGAGTGGATGCAGCATTAATCGCACAATAGCCTCCTGCGACCATAGGAGTTATGCTGGCAGCTAAACGCCAAGGACGATTCCATGCACTTATGCCAATACTAGACCATCCATTTAAAGTAAATAAGCGGCCCACTCCTATAAATGTTTGTATGGGATGAGCAAAGGTATTGAATAACCCTGATGGAATATCTAAAAGTCCCTTTCCTATATCTCTGGCAACGTAATGATAACCAAAATAATAACTAGCGGTTTTATGGCAGAACTCGGCGAAAGCACGCGCTTTAATGATATCTATGGTTATTTGGCTATCAGCATCTTTAGCTTCTAGCTCCTTAGCCAGATACTCAAGCCCTATTGGCCATTTAATGCTGCTCCACTCTTTAAGAATGGATTCCTCTGCACCCTGATGGAAATATGCACTCATTGTCTGAATATATTCAGGAAGTTTTTGATGTCCTTCTGGATTTAATTGCATTTCCTTTGGCCATGATATGTATATTGCCCATTCAATAAATACTCTAGGTGCATTTTCAAAACTATTTGCCAAAGCATAATACAGGTCATTCCCTCCTTCGTTAACAAATTCATTTGTTAACTTTATCATAATCGAATCAATTTTTTCCTTTCCATAATAATTAGAAATCCCATTGTAATTACGCTCATAACGAGACAACTCGGGTTTAACAGGTTTGCTATACAGTCGCGTTTGAGAGGAATAAACCACATAAGTCAAAAGAGGTTCCATATATCGTTGATAACTTGCTCCTACATTACCCAAAATATCCTGAAGGTTTTCATTCTTAATTTCGGGCTCAACAAAATGAGATAATAATTTTTCCAACCTATCACTTAATACATTAAGATTATTAAGGCTACTTTGACTTATTAGGGGAATAGCTTTCACAATAAGCCGAGCATGGTCTCTTTCCCGACGCATTTGATTTAACCATTCTGGTGTATCATATAGACCAGATTGAATATTTTTTGAAATATTATCGATTAAAAAAAGCTGATTTGTATAGCGGGCGCAAAATCTAGACCATTTTAACAAAAAGTTAAGATATAATTTCTCGCTCAATTTCTATTATCATTAAGCCACGGCACAGCCGGGGACGGCGATGACCGTGACGTGATTCCGGGCAGCTTTTGTTGCCCGAATCCTACACCCTGTTTATTCGAATCACGTCTTCAAATATCCTGGGGTTTGGGGCAGAGCCCCATTACACACAACGGCGCGATAGCGCACCATTTAGTGTAATATTTTTCTATGAATCTCGCTGGGTGTTCGCCCGTTAAGACTTTGGTGCGGTCTTTCGTAATTATAAAAACGGTAGTATTCTCTTATCGCATCCCTTACTGAGACTACGTTTTCCCACTCCTGTAGGTATATGCATTCATACTTTGTTGAGCGCCATAGACGTTCAACAAAAATATTGTCTGCCCAGCGGCCTTTACCGTCCATGCTGATATCAATCTGATGCTTTTTAAGAACATCAGTGAAATCCTTGCTTGTAAACTGCGACCCCTGATCGGTGTTAAATATATCACAACGTGAGTGAGCCAATACTCGCTCAAGCGTTTCCACACAAAAATCAGCCTCCATATTGATGCTGAGCTGCCAATCCAGCACAAAACGGCTGTACCAGTCTATGACGGCGATTAAATACACAAACCCGTGTTTCAGCCGAATGTAGGTTATATCCGTGCTGAAAACCTGACATGGTCGTACAATCTCGACGTCATGTAACAGATATGGATATACCTTATGCTCCGGGTGCGGTTTACTCGTATGCGGGCCTGGTGCAAGTGAGTGTAACCCCATGTGCTCGTAGGCCCATCGTGTCTCATGGCGTTTACATGGCTGATTATGCAAGGAAATATAATCGCTCATTTGCCTTGTACCAAAAAACGGGTATTTCGTGTAAATTTCATCGACCAAGCGTAGCAATGCCAGCTGCTCATCGCTGAACACTTTGGGCCGTGGTGCATAATAAACACTGGAACGGCTTAGATCCAGTATTTCGCACTGTTGGCGCACCGATAACAAGGGATGACGGGTTTCAATCCAGCCGAGTCGATCATCCACTGAACACCTCAGACTTTTTTTTTAGAAAATCATTTTCTACTTTTAAACGGCCAATTTGTTCATATAATTCACCAAGTTGGTTTTCATAATCAGTAGTCTCCGATTTGTTCTTATCACTAAATAAATCCGGAAACAGCGCCAACGCTTGTTTTTTCCATGCATTAATTTGAGTCGCATGGGCTCCATATTTTGAGCTAATTTGTGCTAATGTTAGTTCGGCTTTAATCGCCTCCAGCGCAATTTTCGCCTTTTCTGCTGGAGTGTATTTTTTACGCTTTTCGCTCATTATTGTAACCTTGTTTATGAGCGAGGATTATATCTTAATTACCCTGCTTTAGTGGTCTGAATTTCTTGACCCACTATAGTTATTGGAAGGCAGTAAGCATTTATTTAGTGGCAAGAATGAAAAGGACGTGGAGTCACTAGAAAAAGAACGAGAGAAACTTTACACCCAAATAGGCCAGTTAGCCGTCGAGTTGGATTGGCTTAAAAAAAAGACTGGCCATTTAAGTTAAGTGTGAAGGAGAAAAAAGCGATGATCGACCCAACACATGCTGTTATCAGCATTGCTCGTCAATGCGAGTTAATTCAGTTATCACGTGCCAGTTATTATCGGGCGGCTAATAACGACCCAATTGCCGAGACCCCTGAAAATTTGGAGCTAATGCGATTAATTGATGAGGAGTATACCCGGCATCCATTTTATGGCAGCAGACAGCTTCGTAACTACTTGCGTCGGCAAGGGTATCCTGTTAATCGTAAACGTGTACAACGCTTAATGAGGCTTATGGGCATCATGTCCGTCGCCCCTAAACCGAATACCAGCAAAAAGGGGAAGGCGCATAAAATATATCCATATCTGCTACGAGATTTGGCTATTGTTAAACCTAATCAAGTTTGGTGCACAGATCTGACGTATATCCGCATGCATGGTGGCTTTGTGTATTTAGTGGCTGTTATGGATTGGTACAGCCGTAAAGTATTATCCTGGGAGGTATCCAACACCATGGATGATAATTTTTGTGTGAGTGCGCTAGAAAGCGCTATCAGACGCTATGGCGCACCTAGTATTTTCAATACGGATCAAGGCTCCCAATTTACTGGTAAGGCTTTTATTAAGGTGTTGGAGGACAATGAAATCAAGATCAGCATGGATGGAAAAGGATGCTGGGTGGACAATGTGTTCATTGAAAGACTGTGGCGCTCTGTTAAATATGAAGATGTGTATTTAAAAGAATATCCGACGGTGATAGCATTGCGTCATGGGTTACGTGAGTATTTTCGGTTTTATAATGACGAAAGGCCCCATGAATCACTTGGAAAATGTACGCCATCAGAGTTTTACGATGGACTTAGAGTAGCCGCATGATCGTAGAAAACGGCATGCTCTTAATGACTAAAACACCTTACGTTCAAGCAGTATCAACGAGCTTCCTTCGTTCCTCCGGACTCCTCATTGACACCGCTTTCTCTACAGGTAACCTGTCATCAGACGCAATGCCTCGGTGTTCCAATATATTGGACACTATCTAAATAGTAAGGGATCGTTGTCTCACCGATGGGGTCCACTTCTGAAAAAAATCATGTATGACAACCTGCGAGATCTACTTCCAGACGACTTTTCTGATGAAACCGCACACCATCTTGTCAACTTCTTTTACGAGCTGGCACTCGCTTTTGAGTCCATTCACCTTGGTAAAATCATGCGATACCAAAAATCCTTAATCGAATTAAGGGACGATCTAGTTGGTCAGGAGTGCACTCAAGAACAAAGAAAAGTGGAAGAACTACAAGACCCGCCGTTTTAAATTTAGTCACCCATGGATGGGGCTAAAATGCTGGGTTAGGCCTGCGCCGTTTATCCGCGGTTTTATGCCGCCGTTAACAGGCGCTCGACTTTAAGTGACTTAAAACTTGAGAGCAACCAATTAAAATGCTCACGGGTAAGCTCTAAATGGCCTTGAATATTACGTGGAAAAATAAATTTACCTTTATCTAATCGTCGGTACCATAACGTGAAGCTATGCTCTTCATAATACAGTGCCTTCAATTTATCACCACCGCGGCTTCTAAATAAAAAGAGGTGGCCGCTGGTTGGCTCCATACGCAGGATGTCTTGCACCATAATCGCCAACGTATTGATGGACTTGCGCATATCCGTGATACCGCAATACAAATGGACTTTGATATCGTCTGGAATTAGCATAGCGCAATCAACTTCTTCAGTAGTGTTGAAAACTCATCGGCATACAAATCAATTTTCACCTCACAACGAATCTGGTTAGGTAAAAGGATCGATAACTCAACAACGTTAGTGGGTTGTTTTGGCTCAACTGACGGAAGAGATACCATAACTGACTCAAATGCGCTGCTAGACGGGTGAGCTGGCGTAACCGGCTTGGATTTTAGTGCTAGATTGTGCTGATACCATCGATATTGAAATTGATTGAAAGATAATTCATTGCGTTTGCAAAATTCCGGTTGCGACAAACCACTGCTCTTGTGTCGTTCGATAATTGAGCTCCAATATTGCTTCTGGCTCGACATGAAAAACTCCACATTAATAAGGAGCTAATATGTTGAATCACTTTGAATGTGGATCGTAGGTGTATTTGGCCGAACGGATACGATGGAAAAACCCATCTGCCAGGTTCTTATATACCCTCATTTTAAATCGGCAGATTCTCGGCCATTGAATCTACTTTCGATAATTTGATTATAAGCCTGGCTTTAGAAATAGCTTAAGCACTATATTGGATACTAAAATCTAATGCTCTTGTTATAGGCTTGGAGTTTTTTCCATTTTTCTCTATTTCAACAATTCCATAGCGCGCCATAGTATTTAAGGTGCGGCTTAAGTTACTAGGCTTGCGATGAACAAGAGTTGCAAGCTCATTTATCGATTCTGGTTTGTGTTCTTTTATTGTTTTTAATAAGCGCATATTATTTTCGTTCAATACCTCAGACAGAGACTTGATCGAGCTAAACCAAATTTTAGGCTCATTTTTGTGGGGCTTATATCGGCCAGAGGCAATTTCAATGGCTCGATTTTGGAATTTCTCTCGAGACATAATCCCTACACGGATCGCTTTCATTTTTAATTACCTCCAGTGTTCAATTTATTTAAAATTGAATTAACTTCTTTAAAAAAATCCTCAAGCAGTTGCTGGGCGTTCATAAACTCATAAGGCGCAGCTGGCCCCTTAATAGAGGTGTGCATATGATCATATTTTATTATGTACCCGTTGAAACGGCCGCCCTCATTAATATAAATAGCATGCGCATTATCGAATCCTAAAATACGTTGGTTAAAATTATCATGAAGCGTTAGATTGTATCTAATGCCATGAGGTATTCCTGAGGTTTGCTCAACTTCCCAAGCCTCTATCCTATACCAACAACCATTTTTCTCTGTATATTCAGTGCCATTTAGTTCGAGTAACGTCTCTAAACCAATATCTGACTTCATGTGCATCTTACATATCATCTGATGATATTTATATTATAGAGCTTAGACAGTTTTTATCAAGGAATTTCTTTCCAGTGAGCACTGATTACGATAGATTGTGCAAGTTTTTTTTTATCTGACGCTGACGTTAAACCAATAGATTTAACTAAACTCATGGGTGTATTACTTGGTTATTAACCAAGTACTCTAGCATTTAAATAGTATTTAATTAAAACCAAAAATAGTGAGTTTTATGTCACATTTATGCCACAATTGACACAAAAACCAAGTGCTCTTAAAAAAATAAAATATTATAAGTGATTGATTTTAAATATAAAAATGGTGCGCTCGGAGGGACTCGAACCCCCGACACCTTGGTTCGAAGCCTGATACTCAATAATAGAAAACAATATAAATCAACATCTTACGATGCATCAAATGACCGAAAGACTGCCTAAAACTGCCACAAATACACTAGAATCGTACACAGTTACGGCACGTTTTCGTCACTGCTGTGCCAGGCAGTGCGGGGCCGTATTAGGGGTATTAATGGTTCTGTCGTACAAAATTAGTCATCAGAGTGGACTCTGTATTTTGCATGGGAACGACCAGAGATGCTGAGTTTTTAAGTGACACAAATTTTTAGTTAAAATTTTTTAAAGATGCCTTATGCATTTTCTCAAGTTGCAAGCGCCATCAACACATGCCGAGGATCATTATTTATCGCACGCAATAAAGCCTTAGCAGGTCCAGTTGGTTCTCGTCTCCCCTGCTCCCAGTTGCGCAATGTTCCTAAATTCACATCAATTAAGTGACAAAATTTAGCTTGTGTTAAGCCAGTTTTTTTGCGGATCTCTTTAACATGAATAGCGTCAATTACAAACTCACGAGAAGGGACTCGTTCACCATCAATAATTTCATTCATCTGAGTCATGCTTTCAACTAGTCGCTCAAATAATTTTGTATCCATAATCACCACCGTTCATTAAGTTGGCGTAGAAATTTCTTTTGTTCAATCCTATATTCCCCAAAATTAAGGACGAGGATATTATCGATAACTCTGTGCCTACTGCTGCCGTCTTGGTGCCGTCTTGGTGCCAACTAGGTGCCGACTAGGTGCCAGATGCTGCACCAGTTCTACAACGACATCAATAGCAGCTAAGATACCATTTTCTTTATTGAGACGATCAGTAACACAAATCCAGCCAAAATTGCTATCGATGCAAACCAGTAAGACCTGGTTCATTTTAGTCAATTAAAAAACACCGGAGTGATCAATACACTAGCCACTAGCCACTAGGTGATGGCTTTTTTCTCAATGCCTTGAGCTGCCCATCTTTAGATTTTTCATCCAATATTTTTTGCTTAGATCTTCTTGAACGCCGCTTCTTTTGGCGTTTTACCTTTTCTACTCTTTGTTGCTTTTTTGTTTTTTCATCACTCAAAACTGCTTGTAACTTTTCACAAAGCCGCGCTCTTGCGAAATAGCGGTTATCTTGACGACTCCTTGAATCCTGGCATTTTATTTCCAAGCCAGAGGGCATATGTTTTAAATATACTGTTGAAGCTGTTTTATGAAGTTTCTGCCCACCCTTACCACTGCCAATGATAAACTTTTCAATGAGTTCCTCTTCATGAATTTGAAGTTTTTCCATCCACGCTGTCAACGTTGTCCATTTTTCTTTGCTAATCATAAAGTTGTTTGATTCTCTCTTTTCAATAGCTCCTCAATGACCAGGTGCTGACTTGGTACCAGGTTCGACCACTTCTGAATGAGGATAGAATGTTCTGCCACAGTTATGCCACAATTTATGACATAGCATATTTAATATGCTATGAATTATTCCTCGTATCCAAGCAGGCGATTTTCCCGCTCAATAAAGCTTGTCAATTCACTTTCTGATGGTAAAACGGTTTTATATTTAGAAGCAAAAATTTGCTTACTTTCTTTCAGTACTGAATATTTAACAATCGTCTCGTCCTTATCCGCGCATAGGATAATACCTATTGTAGGGTTATCATCCTTTCCACGCTTTAGCTCATCAAACATTCGCACATACATATCCATTTGGCCAATATCTTGATGGACAAGTTTTTCAGTTTTCAAATCAATAACAACAAAGCATTTTAAAAGATAATTGTAAAAAACCAAGTCTACGTAAAAATGAGACGTTTCCGTGCTCACACGCATTTGACGCGCAACAAATGAAAAGTCGAGTAAACCGACAACATTACTGTTGTCGGCTCCTCTAAGAACCGTGCATGCGAGTTTCCCAGCACACGGCTCAAGCCTTTCAAAGGCTATGTACCCAGCTATTCTGTTGTTCATCTTACACCAACCAAGTGTTGCGTTCTTGCGTGAGCCCAATGAACACTAGACGATTGTCTTCTCAAGCGTTTCCGCTTTTCGAAATAGTCCGTATATTGAGCTTTATAAGGTGACGCATCTCGTTTGATTTTAACGTGCCTTACAATCGGTAGAGACTGCATTTTAAATAGATCAAAATGAATCAGTTCCCCCGACTTATTGCGGATTTTAGTAGTAAATATCCAGTTTCGCCGACCTTCGCTTCGAAAGTATCTCTTTGTCCGCCAAGTTCGGCTTTTCTTATTTGGATGTCTTCTATTTATCCACCATCTTAAGGTCAGATAAATGCTGTTGTCGACATATGCGAATGTTCGTTTTGACACAACATGTTTGTAATAATGCCCCCATCCCTTGATTTTGGGATTAAGCTGGCGCAACAACTCTGCTGTGCTTGACGATATATTCGTCCTGATGACCTCACGTATTTCCTGTATGAAAGCAAGTACATTGCTTTTCGTCGGCTTGATGAGTAATTTCCCACCGTACCGTCGAACATTAAATCCGAGGAAGTCAAACCCTGTGTCGATGTGACTGATACGAGTCTTTTCAGGAGAGAGCTCTAGGCCACGTTCTTTTAGGAACTGTTCGATGGCGGGTTTAACTTTATCTTCAAGCAGATCTTTCGATTCTGCCATAATGACAAAGTCGTCCGCATACCTTACCACATAGATTTTGTTTAGATATCGGGGATATGCTGCTTGATACACAGCGTGTTCCAATCCATCTAGTGTCATATTAGCCAGTGTTGGCGATATGATCCCACCTTGTGGTGTTCCTTCATCCGTGGGCATGAAAGCTTGGTTTTCCATATAACCTGCTTTTAACCACTGTTTTAATACACGCTTATCAATAGGAATGTTCTTTAGAAGCCATTCGTGATTAATGCGATCAAAACAAGCTTTAATATCCCCTTCCAGAATCCATTGAGCTCTGTTACCTGCACGAAGCGTGCAGAAGCATTGTTCAATAGCATCAGCTGTTGACCGTTTTGGCCGAAAGCCGTAGGAATCTTGATCTGCTGTTATTTCTGCAACAGGTTCTAGCGCTAGCAAGTAAAGTGCTTGCATTGCTCTATCTCTCATTGTCGGAATTCCGAGCGGTCGTTGCTTCCCATTCTTCTTAGGAATATATATACGCCGTAGTGGGTTGCCTTGATAACCTCGCTGTTTTAACGAAGTCGCCGCCAGCATTTTCTGTTTTGATGTTTGTAAGATTACTTTATCAACTCCGGCAGTCTTTCGACCCCGGTTCTGGGTTACTCTGCGAACAGCCAGTAATTTGGCATATCTTGAGTGTGTCAGTAGCCATTGCAATGCTTTAGCTTTTCCATGACGCCCATTTTGAATAGCCTTTGCAATACGCATTTGTAGCCGATGTACATGTTGTTCGATGAAATCCCAATTTAAGGAATCCCATGTTTCACCACATGTTGAGACTGCACCGGTAACCGAAGTTACTGTCATTTGCGTTTTCTCATACTATCGGTTCTCTAAACTATCTTGCAATGAAAGACCTATGGGACGTCTGCTCACTTTCGTGCCAAGTACTGTTTCAACTCGTATCTGAACCATTACAGCCCAGCATTCGCTTCTTCCCACATCCCACTCCAGCACCATCATGAGTTTATCTTGCGACAAACCGTCCCATCACTGGGGACAATACTGGGTTCCCACGTTTCCCACTAAGAGTGTGCCAACTTAGGTGCCTGCTTGAAGCCGGAAAGCTTATTGGTCACGGAGCGCGTAACGGTTCGGCGCCCAGCCTGCCTTCTGTACCTTTTGGTTAAAGCGTATCAACCACTTTCGCTCCTCACTTGGTAACGGCCTTTATCACAGATTCAGATATCTTCACCATATTGGCTATCTAGCAACTTACCCAGTTATGGCTACCGGAAGGGATGTCCTCTCACGATTCTTTCCCTATGCTATTAGCATTTCGTCACATTGTCGGGGTAGCTCTTTATTCATACCCCTAGATTCATCCAGTGACATGGATGGTTTCCGACCTTCTTCAGTGGAAACAACTCTTATGTGCGACCTCGTGTCGCACGCCCTTACCGAGCTCCAACAGAAATTTTTGCAAATGCTCTATGATATTTGACTCTAAAAGGTTTTCTTTACCTGTCAAATCATCTGGGACATCTAAAAACTCTAGGACATAAGGGTCTTTGATAAACTCCGAGGGGTGTGGCGTAGATTTTTCCTGCGAAGGAACAGGCCTTTTAGATGACAATAAACGCTTATAATAACCACTTTTTATATTGCGCTCTAAAAGACGAACACTCCACTGCTGTTCACCTGCTTCTTGTAAATAATAACGTCTTTCTTGTTCACTTTCTAAACGCATAATCAAACGCCAATGTGACCAACTTAAATTCGCTACACACTGTGTAGCCAATTCATCTAAAGCAGGGAATGTCTGATAAAACTGCCTGATATTCTTGAGATTCGCAACAGAAAAACCCCTACCAAAACAATCAGTTAAATATCGAGACAAATTTACAATTAAATACTCGCCATAATCTGCTCGCACTTTGCCATGCTGCTCTTGATCAACTATACGCTTACCTATCTGCCAATAAGTGTCGACCATAACCGAATTCACTGACCGGTAGGCTACTTCACGCCCTTTTCGCAGTAATTCACTAATATCAGAAAAAAACTGCTGCTCAAATGCTAGTGGCTTTTTAATACTCATACTCTATTCACCGAATTTTTCCTAATTTGTCCCCAAGTTTAGCTGATTCAACAAGCTAAAAATATAATCAGAACAGAGCAACATAAACAAACAAGACGCCGAAAAAATCCCTATTGATGAGAATAAAGCAAATCGACCAAACTGCCCCGCCTGTTGTGTCAAGTCACGAGCTTCAACCAGTGCGTCAGACATTATTTTTTTCATGAGCTGAGCCGATTCGCTTGTAGATTCCTGAAACAATTTAGCCATTACATCTTTACTGCTGGCTAATGCCGTATTAAGTACTTTTTCAGCTTTTTCCTTGGCGTCATCCTTCCATTGAGAGGAAATGCTCTCCATTTCCTCTTTGAACTGCGCCAACATGGCCGCTTGTGCCTGTCGGGTGTCTTCAATCAATCTATCGTTCATTGTCTGCAAAATGAGAATTGGATCATTATTGCTTAAAACCACCCCATGCTTGACTGCAATCTCCTGAATAACTGCATCGAATTTATCAGTCATTAGATCACCCGTGCGTTGTCTAATTGATCAAACAGTTGATCGCGAACAATTTTTAATCGCTGGCGAGTCATGATGCTTTTCTCTGGCGTAGCCAGGACTTCATCAAAGGTCAGCTTTTGTTGCAACATTTCAGTGAGATCCCGGCCGTAAGTTTCCCTTTTCAGATCAGGGATTTGAATTAAGGCTGATATTTTGTCTTTGTTATCTCGGTAGGCCTTTAATTGTTCAAAGGATTTGCCTTCATGCTCTATGGCTCCCCAATAGGGATTGAGCCAGACGACAAACTGAGCTTCATCTGCAAACTGGTCAATCAGCTGCGCAAAGCCATTTATGGTATCGAACATTGCCTGGCCGCCGGTGATGACCGTATGAATTACCATTTCATGGCCTAATTCTTGTAGTAATGCAGGAACCTGATTGCTGATGAGGTAATGTGAGAGCGGCACAAAAGAACTGGCGCCGTTATCAATGACCACATCGTTGGTGGCTGGATCAATCTGGCTAAATAGTTGATCTCGTATGAGCTTTAATCGTTGCCTGGTCATAATATTTCGTTCAGGGGAATTAATTGCTTCATTAAATGTAATTTTTTGTTGAAGCATGTTTGAGAGATCTAGGCCGAAAGTTTCTTCCTTTAAGTCAGGGATATTGATTATTGCCGCTATCCTGTCTTTAGTTTCTTTGTATACCCTCATTTGCTCAAAAGACTTTCCTTCGCTCTCAATTTTACCCCAGTAGGGGTTTAGCCATACCACAAAGCGAACATCCTCAGGAAACTGGTTTACCAACTGAGCAAATCCGTGTGTTGTATCCAGCAGCGCTTGGCCACCAGTGATAACCGTATGGATTATAAGTTCATGCTCCAGTTCTTTAAACAAAGTGGGCACCTGGTTGGTGAGGAGGTAATGCGATAAAGGCACAAATGAGCTGGCACCATTATCAATAATCACATCAGCTTCAGCGTTTGCAATTTTTTCAATTAACACGTCAAAATGGCGCGGATTGATTTCATCACCTTCCATAATATCCAGGCGTTCAACGTTGAGCGATTTAAAACAGTAAAACGTGGCGTTAATCGGATCGGTATCAATACAAAGTGGTGATTGGTCTTTATGGAATTTATATTGAGCGCTGGTTGCCGAGACAAAGGATTTGCCGACGCCACCTTTGCCCTGCATCGTAATCGATAAGTGGCGAGGCTCATACTGTTACATCGGAGTAGTACGCATCCCTGATGTGCGCATTATTTGACAAAACCGTCCATTAACCATAACATGCATTTGGTATGTATGTTATGGTGCGGGTAAATTAAATGCCAGCCTTCGATCTCAAAAGACCATCTAAAAATAATATTTACCCATTCTCACAACCCAGCCTGACTCCATACAAAAAAAGGCCAACACGAGCAGACAGGCCGCGTAATTTTATAAATTGAACATGAGTTTTAAAACGAGGAATAGTATATGCCATTTAACTTTTCATCATTTATAAAAACCATTAAAGCCCTCTTTATAGAAGGAGTCTCACTGGGGTTTGCTTTTTTAGCCGATAATTTATTGAATGAACCGGAAGAGGGTTACGACGTTGTTCGTTTGGCGATAGATGTGCGAATTTATTACTTAGCCAAAAACGCACTACATCTAATCGATGCTCTTTTAACGAAAGAGAACGATTATCGACACCTCTATAACGGCGTATTTAATTTGGGCGTTGCGGCAATTATACATCCAGCGAGCAGACTGCCGGAATCAAACACTAACACAGCGGATATTATAGCAACAGAAAGCTTAATTTATTTCGGAGCATCAGCACCCCGTTTGCTAGTTGAAATGGGAGTCAGCAAACAAACATTGAAACAACATGTATCAGTGAATAGAGGCAAATTAATTGGAGGCGCAATAGGGGTATTTATTTCTTTAGTTCCGGCCTTTGGTATCGCAACCCCAGCTTTTTATTGGTCAGGAGAGCTATATGATATTTGGCAAAAAAGAAGTGCTAACGAAACACTACTTACCATCTTATTGAAACCAAAATCGACCGTGCCTTTGCAAGTTTTCTTGGCTGAATTTATTAAAGCCGGTGTAAAATTTTCGGATGAAATAATCCCATTTCCTGAATTTATAATCGATTGTTTAGCTGGCGCTTCTCATCGATTAATTATTGATAGGCTGAACGTGAACGCCCCTGCTTCTCAACAATCGATAATGCCGCAATCATTGGCTATAGAAAGCAAATCAATAGAGGTTGTAACAACAGAAGAAGAAAGCAAAGCAGCCCCGCAAGTACCCGGGCAATCAGGACAAGGCTTATCTAGAGATGCCCAGAAAATGCTTACTCAACATCCTGTTGCTCGATTTAACGCGGCTTTCTTCCAAAATCAACCAGGATCTTCAGAAGAAATTGAAAAAACAGATGGGAATAGCTTTGAAATGAAAGAAGAAACCAGCGGCAGAGAGCGCGCTGAAGAACTGGTAGAAATTGGGGCCTCAAGATAAGCCCAACTAAATGGGTATATTATAATCATAAAACCAAGGGCTCATGCATTACGTCAGTGACGATTCAATAACACCATTTCAAGTGTAACGAATGGGGTCAGTCATATTTTTTCAAGTTACTAAGCCCCTGTTTTGGGGTGGTTTTATTAATACAGAATCAAGATGCACCTAAAGTTGTATTTAATATACATCTTCTATATAATCAAATAATGCCTACTTACGCTAAGTTTTACCATGAATCCTAATCATAAACCTACCAAAACAATCAGTGATAAAATTGCTCGGGGTTTAGTTAAATTTTTCCGTTTTTTTGCTGATACTTTTTTTCAAAAGCGATATGGTAATCGAGCAATTGTTTTAGAAACGGTAGCAGCTGTGCCTGGAATAGTTGGCGCAGCCTTATTGCACCTACGATGTTTGAGAAAAATAAAGAATGATGAAGGTTGGATTAAGATCCTTTTAGACGAGGCTGAAAATGAACGGATGCATTTAATAACCTTTATGTATATTGCAAAGCCGAATTGGTTTGAGCGTTTTATTATTTTCATAGCGCAGGCTATCTTTGTTGTAATCTACTTGGTTATGTATAGTTTGTCCTCTAAAACAGCTCATCGATTTGTTGGATATCTTGAGGAAGAAGCTGTAATAAGTTACACACATTATCTGGAAGAGCTTGATGCTGGAACCATAGATAATTGCCCAGCTCCTGATTTTGCTAAAACTTATTGGAATCTTGCAGGGGATGCCAGATTGCGTGAAGTGCTCCTAGCAGTTCGCGACGATGAAGCTGAACATCGAGATGTAAATCATGAATTGGCTGACAAATTGGCCAAAGGCTACAAAATATTGACTAAACTTAAACCAGAGTCGAAAGAGAGTTAAGTATTTTAGAAATAAATCATGTTAACTTTAAGGTCTTGGAGCTTAAAGTTTCAAGAAAAGATAACGTAGGATATTAGTTTATTAGGAAGACAAATGTTAACAGAGTATGGTGATTTGGTTTGCTATAAACAAACATCAATAGAAAGCCATGGAAAACTTAAATTCTTTCTTGAAAAACACAGCACGAAAGAGGGAACTTGGGGTCGCCTATGTCTTGAGGAAGGGGAAATCGATTTTATTTTCTTAGATGGAGCCGGTCAGGAACTTTCTCGTGCTCGACTCAATAAAACCAATCCTCAATTACTTATTCCGCCAGCTGCATGGCATAAAATTATACCGATCAATGATAATTTTAAGGCGGTGCTAGAATTTTATTGTAAACCCAATCGTTATTTTAACAAAAAATATGGTTTAGGTGCTGTTCATAGTGATTTGCAGCATATTTACCACACTTACCTCCAAAATCAAGGCAAATTAACCGCCTTGGACATTGGATGTGGTTCCGGAAGAAATCTTTTGTATTTTGCTGCGGCTGGCCATTCAATAACGGGCATTGATATCAACGAATCCGCAATGCAGAAAATTTCGGAGATCGCTCAAAAGGAGAGCCTAACTCAGATTCAAACAGTTATTCAAGATTTAAACCTGCCTTTAAACTTAAAAAAAGAACACTATAATTTTGTGTTTTCAACAGTGAGCTTACAATTCTTAAAAACCGAGTGTATCCCCTCTTTGTTGAATGAGTTACAGCTCGCAACAATGAAACAAGGGTATCACTTTCTGGTATTCCCGATTAAATCGGAGCTTTACTCTTTACCGGCCTCATTTACTTTTTTACCGGAAAAAGAAGCGCTTTATCACTTATATCAGAACAGTGGTTGGTCAATACTTGAATATAAAGAGTCTGCAGGACTGCTTCATAAACAAGATGCGTTTGGCAGACCATTGCAGGGTTTATTTGGCTGTCTTTTAGCACAAAAAATCGTATGATGGCTTATCTTTAAATTAATTTTTTAGCTCACCCTACCTGAAATCAAGTAAAGAACGTGAATCCATTGGTTTAAGTATGGATGTTTAATAAAGCATTTAATTCAATTTTATTATGCACGATATCCGCCAAGGTAAATTGATTTAAAACGTTAATAAATGCTTTTTGAGCCTCATAGAGAATATTTTTAAGCTTACAAACTGGTGCAATGCAACAATTTGCTTTTTCTTTATTAAAACAAGGAACTAAATCGAAATTTGATTCAAGTTTTATTATTAAAGCCCCCAGGTTGATATCTAGGGGGTTTGCGGACATAGTAATTCCTCCATTTTTACCCCGAATCGTCTTAATTAGTCCCAGCTTAGCTAAATTATGGATGATTTTAACCATATGATTATTTGAAATATTATAAGCTGCAGTAATATCTTTGATAGTACAGATTTCTTTTTTCAAAGTGATATAGATCAAAGCTCGTAACGAGTAATCAGTGAATTGAGTTAATTGCATATAAAAATTCCCACGATTATTTATTGACTCCCATTATTACATTTTATAAGATGCATTTAAAATATATCTTATTAACTATGGAGTTTAGATTATGTCTGCATCCCTATATGAACGTTTAGGTGGCCAAGCCGCTGTTAATACTGCCGTCGATATTTTCTATCGAAAAGTCCTGGCCGATCAACGCGTTAATCATTTTTTTGATGGTATCGATATGGAGCAACAAATTATCAAACAAAAAGGATTTTTAACGATGGTCTTTGGTGGCCCCAATCATTATACAGGAAAGGGAATGCGAGAGGGACATCGTCATTTAGTACAAATGGGACTAAACGACACTCATGTAGATATCATTATTGAGCATTTAGGCGCAACACTAAATGAACTAGGTGTAGATGACAACGATATCCACCAGGTGGCTACAATTGCCAATAGCGTTCGTGACGATGTTTTGGATCGTTAATTATGAATACAATAATCTTTGAAAATAAGCCATATTCGTTGACCACTGACGAAAACATTTTAAGCTGCTTTCTACGTCATGGTATTGAATATCCTAATTCATGTCAGGCGGGTATTTGTCAGTCTTGTCTTATTAAGGCGACTGATGGGGTAATTGATCCATCCTGGCAAGAAGGCCTGCCAGATACTCTAAAAGCTCAAGGGTATTTCCTGGCCTGCATGGCAAAGCCCAAAACGAATATAGAGCTTGTATCACCCGATACTTCTGAATGTGATGTGGAAGCCAAGATAATTGACATTGAACGGCTCAATTATAATGTGTTAAAGCTTAAGCTACAGGTTGATAATTATTCTGACTGGGTTCCTGGCCAATATCTAAATCTGATTAATTCGAATCAAATCGCCAGAAGCTATTCTATTGCTAATATACCCGCACAGGACGGCTATATTGAATTGCATATAAAGATTGTCGACAATGGTGCAATGAGTCAATGGTTGCAAAAATCTGCGGTAATCGACACAAAAGTCAGGCTTAGAGGTCCTTTTGGAAAATGCTATTACTACAACCCCGATAATTTGTCATTTGATATGCTGCTGGCGGGAACAGGAACAGGTTTGGCGCCTTTAATCGGTATTATTAAAAGCGCACTCAGTCAAGGACATCAAGGTGCTATTACTTTGGTACATGGTGGCCGTATAGATGATGACATTTATTATACTGAGGAGCTTGAGACTCTTGCAGCATTATTCAAAAACTTTCACTATGCTCCTTGTGTGCTTCATAGTCAGGGACGATACCCTGAAGACTCAATTGAACGCCGAGTGCTAACTTACCTCAATAGTCCAAATGATACATGGGTTTATGTTTGTGGGCCTAAAGATATAACCAATAAACTTAAAACAACGGTGTTTCTTGCTGGTGTGCCTTCTAAAGCTATTTATAGTGATGCCTTTCTATGAGATTGTTGTTTAGTTAGCTGGGTAGCAACATAAAAGCCAAAAATTAAATAAAATAGGATTGAAAAAATAACACGCCCTTGGTCAGTTAAATTACCTAAAAAGACAATTTAACTGAGTTCCAATAGTATATTACCGTCTTGGTAGATTTTTGTTGGTTTTTGAAAAAAGACCTTGAACTTCATTGAAAAATCGTATGCCATTAATAAAGCAGCTATGGCAAATGCAACATCCCCCGGTATACGCAACCACTGCCATAATAGAGTTGTACTGTAAAACTCAAGACTGCGCGCAAATGTTAGCCCATGCTCATAAACTGCTTGTAATTGTGGCCAGCCAATAGGGAAGAAGTTCAGGAAAATCCACAAAATCACCCCTAGGTTATATAACCAAAATGCCCATGTGCCCAATCGATCGCTCCACTGGATTTTATCTCCTGCTGCATAACGTAGACAAAAATAAATCATTCCTAATGCAAGTAATCCAAATGCTCCAAATAAAGCTGTATGTGCGTGATTCAACGTTAAAAAAGTTCCATGCTCATAATAATTCACTAAGGGTGCATTTAATGTACCGCCACCAAAAACACCTGCACCAACAAAATTCCAGAAAGCAGCTCCTAAAATATAAAGATAAGCCAGGTGGTGTTTAAACTCCTTATCCTGTTTAATTTTCTGTTGCTCCTGGATTGCATTGATGATCAACAAAGCAATGGGCAGAACTTCAATAAATGAGAACATTGATCCTAAAGGAACCCACATATCAGGTCCTCCTGTCCAATACCAATGGTGTCCTGTACCTATGACACCACCTAAAAAAATAAGAATCGCTTCAAAAAAAACCGTTCGTTCTGCCAACGGCCTTGATACTAATCCAACGCCCATTAATAGATAAGCTGTGGCACAAGCTGCAAAAAATTCGAAGGATTGTTCAACCCAAAGATGTACTACCCACCATCGCCAAAAATCAGTAATCGTGAATGATTTTTCAATTCCAGTTAACGGGATCATTCCAAAACAATACAGAACGGCAATGTTAACAGTGCTAGCCCAAAACAAATGTTCAAGTTTAATTTTTCCTATCCAAAACTCAAAAGTTGCTGTTTTTAGACTATCCCAAGTAGGCCACATGCCTCGGAAAACGATAAAACTCCACAAAAAAAGACCTATACAAAACCCTATCTGCCAAAGTCTTCCCAGTTGGAGATACGACAATCCTTGGTTCCCAACCCAAAACCATGCTGTATCAATAACTCCCATGATGCCAAGGTAGTCGCCAATTATGGCGCCGGCTACAATAAACAGAGTTACCCAAAATAATAAATCAACGAAAAACCCCTGTCCTTTAGCTTCCTTGCCGCTAATGATAGGGGCTAGAAAAACAGCAGAACTAATCCAGGAAAGTGCTATCCAAACTATTGGTGTTTGTGTGTGAACATCACGTAAGAAATTAAATGGAAGAAATGTATTGATATTAATACCATAAAATCCGGTTCGCTCCGTATAGTAATGTGCGAGTAAGACACCTACTGCAATTTGAACTAATAAGATGATTGCAACGATTAAAAAATATTTACCTACTTTTCTCTGGCTGATTGTTAATTCTTTAAACGCTAACAAAATGGGAGTCATAGGTGCATCATCTGGTCCGTTTAGATAACGATGATAAATATAGAGAACCACACCAAAACCAAAAAAAACGAAACAAAAGGAGACCCATGTCCAATAAAAGGTTGCCGGAGTGGGCACATTACCCATGGTTGGTTCATACGGCCAGTTATTAGTGTAGGAAAAATCCTTACCAGGTCGATGTGCAATAGTAGTTAATGAGGAATAAATCAGAAAATCAGCTACTTGAATAGCACTTTGCTGGTTTAAGCTGTATGCTTTTGTCCAGCCCTTTATTGGATCGTGATTGAGAACCATCCTTGCTATTTCTTCCTGAAGCTGGGTTATCGCTGCTGCAATTACTTCTGGTATTATCGAAGTATCATGACTGAGATCAATGTGTTGCAGTGCTTCTTGCATTTCTTTTCGAGTGACGTATTGATCACCTTCTGATAAATTGGCAAAAGATTTCTTAAATTTTAGATTCGCAATATTTTCTTCGGTTTTACGACCTAATTCTACAAGGTATTGAGCGGTATAGTCTTCTCCAAAATAAGAGCCCATTCCATAAATACTGCCATAATCCATAAGATCAGCACGTTGAAACCCTGCTTTTCCTGCAACAATATCTTCTTCAGTCATGAGAATTGTTCCAGAAGCCGAGACAAATTGATGCGGCAAAGGTGGTGCTAATTGATAGGTTTTAACCGTTCCCCAAATTATGACAAGGAAACATATTATTGCTGTGATTAATAAAACCCATTTCAGAATATTTGAAACAGGATCAACTTGCATATTAGGCTTACTATCCATTGCATTGCCCTTTATCATTATATTCTGTCCTTAGTAATCATTTTTTGCATAGTTTGCGTGTTATTTCACATCGAAGTAGCAAGACAACCTGTAGTGAGCTGTAAGCAACATACAAATTATCATATTCTAGGACCTAGGTGACAGTACTATACACTCGTTCCTGTGACTCGCTAAGAAATCCTCACTATAAATCAGGATGAATTTTATTATCTCGCATGGGACACGCGAAGATCATGGGGTCTTTTAAGAACGGAATGTGTATTCTACCAAGTTCGAGATTTGCAACTTACCAACCAATCTCCATGCAAAAACCACATTTCACTTTGTTACAAATATGCTACGGGATATTTTTTAATATGACAGTCATTTTATAATCTGAATGTCAGAATTGAATAATTTATTATTGACAAGTTATGGCATATAAATGTGACATGATGGGAATAGATAATAACGCCATTTCATACATCTTTTATTCTTTGATTTTAATCTGATCTTAAAAAATAAAATCAGTGAGGATCTTGTGAGCTGGAATAAATTTCAGTTACAAGCCCCATCTCAATTAATTTTAATAGCCAGGTTCGAGTGGCTCTGGCTGATATTTTTATTTGTTCAGCAGTTTTACTTGTATTCAGGCCTTCAGGACTTTGTTTTAGCAACTCAATAAAACACTATAGTGGGTCAAGAAATTCAGACCACTAAAGCAGGGTAATTAAGATATAATCCTCGCTCATAAACAAGGTTACAATAATGAGCGAAAAGCGTAAAAAATACACTCCAGCAGAAAAGGCGAAAATTGCGCTGGAGGCGATTAAAGCCGAACTAACATTAGCACAAATTAGCTCAAAATATGGAGCCCATGCGACTCAAATTAATGCATGGAAAAAACAAGCGTTGGCGCTGTTTCCGGATTTATTTAGTGATAAGAACAAATCGGAGACTACTGATTATGAAAACCAACTTGGTGAATTATATGAACAAATTGGCCGTTTAAAAGTAGAAAATGATTTTCTAAAAAAAAAGTCTGAGGTGTTCAGTGGATGATCGACTCGGCTGGATTGAAACCCGTCATCCCTTGTTATCGGTGCGCCAACAGTGCGAAATACTGGATCTAAGCCGTTCCAGTGTTTATTATGCACCACGGCCCAAAGTGTTCAGCGATGAGCAGCTGGCATTGCTACGCTTGGTCGATGAAATTTACACGAAATACCCGTTTTTTGGTACAAGGCAAATGAGCGATTATATTTCCTTGCATAATCAGCCATGTAAACGCCATGAGACACGATGGGCCTACGAGCACATGGGGTTACACTCACTTGCACCAGGCCCGCATACGAGTAAACCGCACCCGGAGCATAAGGTATATCCATATCTGTTACATGACGTCGAGATTGTACGACCATGTCAGGTTTTCAGCACGGATATAACCTACATTCGGCTGAAACACGGGTTTGTGTATTTAATCGCCGTCATAGACTGGTACAGCCGTTTTGTGCTGGATTGGCAGCTCAGCATCAATATGGAGGCTGATTTTTGTGTGGAAACGCTTGAGCGAGTATTGGCTCACTCACGTTGTGATATATTTAACACCGATCAGGGGTCGCAGTTTACAAGCAAGGATTTCACTGATGTTCTTAAAAAGCATCAGATTGATATCAGCATGGACGGTAAAGGCCGCTGGGCAGACAATATTTTTGTTGAACGTCTATGGCGCTCAACAAAGTATGAATGCATATACCTACAGGAGTGGGAAAACGTAGTCTCAGTAAGGGATGCGATAAGAGAATACTACCGTTTTTATAATTACGAAAGACCGCACCAAAGTCTTAACGGGCGAACACCCAGCGAGATTCATAGAAAAATATTACACTAAATGGTGCGCTATCGCGCCGTTGTGTGTAATGGGGCTCTGCCCCAAACCCCAGGATATTTGAAGACGTGATTCGAATAAACAGGGTGTAGGATTCGGGCAACAAAAGCTGCCCGGAATCACGTCACGGTCATCGCCGTCCCCGGCTGTGCCGTGGCTTAATGATAATAGAAATTGAGCGAGAAATTATATCTTAACTTTTTGTTAAAATGGTCTAGATTTTGCGCCCGCTATAATTGTTAAGGGCAGAAGTGAAACTGACCTTTCCAGTTATCTAGCTTCTCTAAAGGGAAAGGAACGAGTTAAAGTAGTTTGTATGGACTTAAGTAGTACTTATCGCTCAATCGTCAAGAAGCATTTCCCAAATGCCAAAATAGTGGCAGACAGGTTTCATGTCATTCGTTTAATGCAACATCAATGTATGATGACCTATAGAGAACTATCCAGCAGAGTGAAGAGTAACCGGGGTATATTAGCTTTGTTAAGGACAAGACCCGACAACCTTACACCAGAGAGAAAAATCAAACGGAATGTATTTCTTTCTGAAAACCCCGCCATAAAGGCTATCTACCAGTTTCAGCAGCGACTACATCAAATCTTAATGCGGAAAATGCTTACCAGAAAACGTTGTCGTAAATTAATACCCAGATTCCTGGGGATGCTCGATGCACTTAAAGTAAGCCCTTTTAAGGCTTTGGCGTCGCTTGGTAAAACGTTGGATTCATGGAAAGAAGAGATTGCTTGTATGTGGAGGTTTAGTAAATCAAATGGAATTACAGAAGGCTTTCATCGAAAAATGAAATTGATACAACGAAGAGCTTATGGGTTTAGAAACTTTGAAAATTATAGAACGCGTGTTAGGGTACTCTGCTGTTAACTTGAAGTGCCCCCGTAATTGGGAAAGACCCTAAAAATGGTGCGCTCGGAGGGACTCGAACCCCCGACACCTTGGTTCGAAGCCTGATACTCTAGTTTTAAATTCGTTATTAATCAATACCTTGCGATGCGTCAAAATCGTTAAAAACGGCCTGTTACTGCCTAGAACGGCCTAGTACGGTCACAGTTATGTCACGTTTTATGACACAGTAAAATGATTAAATAAATTTAATACTATTTTAAAAAAATTTGCTTATTCTAATGACGCTTTCTCATATGCAGTTATTCACAATAGTAGAGAACAGAGTTTTAATCATTAATTACATTAAGAATAGGTTACTCACCTAGACGAGACTCGCGTTTGTCCTGACTTATACTTATATTATACTGTTTCTATACAAATCAAAGATTATACCTTACGGAGAACATATGAGCGACTTTGAGCGAGAAGAGCTTAGAAACGCTTTATTGAAATATTGTGAATTGGATACTTTGGCTATGGTTATGATTGTTGAGGCTTGGTGGGTAACTCTCTTTCATTCAACATAAATGTCATATCTTGTCGAATCTAATACACAATCTAATACACATTATAATGTAAAGCCCCCATTTTTAACTTAAGATCTGTGGTAATCTCCCCGAAAAATAACTGATGCCAAAAGTAGAATTTTCTCGTAACCTATGCACAGGAGATTCTGCATGAAAAAATCAAAATTTACAGACAGCCAAATACTGTCGATTCTAAAACAATCCGAAGGCGGAACCCCTGTTCCAGAGCTTTGCCGAGAACATGTCATCAGCTCGGCTACATTTTATAAATGGCGCGCTAAATATGGCGGAATGGATGTGTCCATGATGTCGCGACTAAAAGAGCTGGAAGCTGAAAATAGTCGTCTTAAAAAGATGTATGCTGAAGAGCGCCTGAAAGCCGAGATTCTAAGGGAAGCCATTGAAAAAAAGTGGTAACACCGTCGCGCCGGCGTGAGCTGGCACATAAGGCGGTGATTGATAAAGGCGTCTCAATTCGTTTGTCATGCGACCTGTTTAGCATCAGTGAAACCTGTTATCGATATCAGCCTAAACTAAGCGATGAAAACACCATAATAGCGGATTGGTTAATGCGTTTAGCTCAGAATCAACGTAATTGGGGTTTCGGCTTATGTTTTTTATACCTTCGAAATGTGAAGGGCTATGCTTGGAACCATAAGCGTGTTTATCGAATCTATCGGGAATTGGAGCTCAACATGCGAATCAAACCCAAAAAACGGTTAATCAGGGAGAAGCCTGACGTATTGGCTGTGCCAAATGCAATCAACGAATGCTGGTCGATGGATTTTATGCATGATCAGTTAGAGGATGGCCGTAGCTATCGCTTATTTAATGTCCTTGATGACTTCAATCGCGAAGGCCTTGCCATCGAGGTGGATTTATCTTTGCCGGCAGAGCGGGTTGTTCGGGCTCTGAATCAAATCATTGAATGGCGTGGAAAGCCAAAGCAGATACGTTGTGATAATGGCCCGGAGTATATCAGTAAATTGCTGGGACAATGGGCTGATAAGAATCAGATACAGTTGGTCTTTATCCAACCAGGAAATCCACAGCAAAATGCTTATATTGAACGGTATAACCGCACAGTTAGGTATGACTGGTTAAGCCAATATTTATTTGAAAGTATTGCTGAGGTACAACTACATGCGACACAATGGCTTTGGACGTACAACAATGAACGACCAAATACTGCAATTGGAGGAATTCCCCCAAGGCAAAAATTGGTACTAGCTGCCTAAACCTCTACTTTTAGCTTCGGTTAAAAATGGGGGGATTACCCTGTGATTTTATAGTAAAATTAACATACCGCTACGCAGCTATATTTCACTTAACTGTTTAATTTTTTCAGTTATCTTTTTACTATCAATTTTATTTTTATCAAAAAAATCAATCAATTGATAATGAAATGAATTATGAATTAATTTTTCTGAAAGCGAGTAGAGTTTAATAATAAATTCGCTCCTCTGTGTTTCGGGGAGCAATTCGTATATTTTCTGAAAATGCTGAGTGCCCGCTTTTTTTAAGTAGGTATCGTCCAAGTAGCAGCTAATCAATTTTGTTCTTTTTGCTAGATCTATTTCGCGCAATGCGGGACAAAATAATGCTCTATTTAATAGAGGTGTGCCATTCTCTTTAATATTAGATAAGCCACAATCATCGAGCAAATTAAGATAATAATCTACAAATTGTTCTACCTTATTTTTATCCTTTTTGTTCTCATCATCCTTGAGTAAATCAAAAATCTTAAATGATCTATATTTTAATAACTCTTCTGTTTTACAAACCTTCACCTTTTTTTGATTAACAGATAACCCAATTGAGCTGAGTTGCTTCGATACTTTAAAAATTAAGATATCTAACTTCTCTTTATCCTCTGAAAATAAAAACTGATCATCCGCATATCTCAGATATTCGCATTTGTTTTTTTTACACAAATCGAATACGTATTTGTCATATGCTTGCAAATAAAAGTTAGCTAAAATTCTGGAGCAATCACCCATAAAATCTTGAGGAATTCCAACCGTTTGTTTGTTATATAAATTTGTATTTCTATTCCAATAGTTCAAGAAATGAAAAAGTAAACTAATTATGTCAGTATCTTCTACGTTTGCTAATTCCCTTATGCGGGCTTCCAAAATATCCAAACGAATGGAATCATAATAATTAGCTATATCAAGCTCAGCAACATAATGATAGTTTTGCATTTCTGCGATGGCGTATAGCTTTGCATTTAGGTCACCATATGCTCTAGTCCATGCCAAAGGATTAAAAGAATACTCACTTACTGATACCCCATGCAGTTCGGCAACAAAATCTTCTTGACGATTAAAGTGCTCTCTTCTTGCTTCCATTTCATCATGTTCACTTTTTCTTATTACCCCCCCCAATGTCCATCCACCAAAAGTATTTTCCACTCTGTTATATGCAATTTTATTCTCAATTTTTTTAATACAATAATAATAAACACAGTAGTCTTCAAGCGTAAAAACGGGAATAATTCTGGTGACACAATTTCCTTTATCGCGATCAATATAATACTCTGGAACTGATGGGTAATATGTTCGTTTTTGTATTTCCGAATATAGTTTTTCAATAAACTTATCTTTTTCCCCCTTGCTTTTTGGTACATTAAAAAAAGGCTTATTCTTAAAAGCCCTCCAGAAATTGTGGTTAAAATATTTTCGAAATTGTACAAGTGTATCCAAATTCATCTTCTACTTACTCCACTCATCACTCAAAGCAGCGGCCTGCTCCATAACCAAATTAATCGCGTCTGCCTGTTTATCAGGTGGATACTTATATCTTCGCAATATAATGCGAATCAAATTACGCATTTTTGCCCGTACACTTTCTCTTTTTTGCCAATCAACACTAACACTGCCACGTAATTTTTGAGTAAGTTCTTGGGCTATTTTCTTTAAGACCTCATCACCAAGTTCTCTGAGGGCGCTTTCATTTTCAGCTAAAGCATCATAAAAAGATAATTCATCATCATTTAGCCCAAGCTCTTCACCATGTTTATTAGCTTCGGCTAAATCTTTTGCCATTTGAATTAGCTCTTCGATGATTTTGGCCGTTTCAATAGCTCGGTTATGATATTTTCTTAAAGCGGATTGCAATCTGTCGCTGAATTTCTTTTCTTGAACAACATTATTTCTGGATTTAGCTCGGATATTGTCATTGATTAGTTTTTCTAATAACTCCACAGCCAAGTTTTTATAAGGCATGTTGGCAATATCTTCTAAAAATTCATCCGATAAGATGCCAATGTTGGGCTTATCTAAGCCTGCCAGTTCGAAGATATCTTCTATACCTTCTGATATCACTGCGTTATCAATGATTTGTTTAATGGCTGCATTCTTATCAATCCCTTTGCGCTCACTTCTGGATGCTTTCTGTATAACCGATTTTATCGCTTGAAAAAAAGCAACTTCTTCTCTGCACTCTCTCGCTTCATCCAAGGTTCCACATAAACTGAACGCTTTAGATAATCCCAATACCTCATCAAGATAACGTTTTTTACCATCATCTAAACCAAGGATATGATTCGCTGCTGGAACTAGCATTATATGGGCATTTGTTTTATAGCTTGAATAATCAAACCCATGATACATATCACGAACAATATCAAGGCGTTTTAAAAACTCTGCTAATGCCTCAGCCAGATCAACAGTGGTTCGACCTTTACCACCGGCATTAGAGTAATCTTTAAGTGCTGATTTCAACTCATTAGCAATACCAATATAATCAACAACGATACCGCCCTTTTTATCTTTAAATACACGGTTAATACGCGTAATCGCTTGCATTAAGTTATGGGCTTTCATGGGCTTATCAACATACATCGTATGGGCGCAAGGCGCATCAAAACCAGTGAGCCACATATCTCTTACAATAACTAATTGCAGCTCATCATCCGGATCTTTAAACCGCTTCTCTATATCTTCTTTTACTTTTTTAGAATAAAGGTGAGGTTGAATAGCAGCATCATCACTGGCTGAGCCAGTCATAATAACTTTGATCTTACCCTTAATTGGGTCATCACTATGCCAATCGGGCCTTTCGGATATAATGGCATTATATAATTGGACGGCAATATGACGGCTCATGGCAACGATCATTCCTTTACCACGAATAGCCGCGGTTCTTTCCTCAAAATGATTCACAAGATCATGGGCAACTTGGGACACTCTGTTTTCAGCACCAACCAATTTCTCAAGTGCCGTCCATTTGCTCTTGAATTTCTCGCGATTGGCCAGTTCTTCATCTTCAACCAAATGGCCAACATCGTCGTCTATTTCTTTTAGAATCTCCATATCAAGATCCAGTTTTGCCAAACGGCTTTCATAATAGATTGGAACCGTTGCGCCATCCTTGACTGCGTCTTCAATATCATAAATAGAGATATAATCACCAAATACAGCACGAGTATCTCGGTCTTCTCCCTCAATTGGGGTACCAGTAAAACCAAGAAATGTTGCATTAGGAACAGCATCTCTTAGGTGTTGCGCATAGCCATATTTAAAGCTGCCATCATCTTCAAGCATGGCATCAAAGCCATACTGGCTTCGGTGTGCCTCATCAGCAATCACAACAATATTCTCCCGGTCAGATAACATAGGAAAATGCTTTTCATCTTTTTTAAGAGAAAATTTTTGTATGGTCGTAAAGATAATGCCACCAGAGGGTTTATTGGTTAGCTCTTCACGCAATTTATCAATGCTATCCATCTGTATCGGTTGTTGACCAAGTAACAATTTGGATTTACAAAAAGTACCATACAGTTGACCATCGAGATCGTTTCGGTCAGTGACAACCAACAAGGTTGGATTTTTCATGGCTGCTTGCTTTGACAGCTTGCCCGCAAAACAAACCATTGAAATCGATTTACCAGAACCTTGCGTATGCCAGACAACGCCACCTTTTCGTTTTTTATTTTCAGCCGCTTCGATGACAGAAGTAACTGCTTCTTTGACAGCATGAAATTGATGATACCCAGCAATTTTTTTAATAATTGACTTGCCGCTGTCCTCAAATAAAATGAAATTTTGCAGATAATCTAGCAATAAGGTTTTATCAAAAAATCCGCGAATCAATGTTTCCAGTTGATATTCCAATAGAGGTCTGTCAGCTTCATCCTTAACCGTGCGCCAATACATATAACGTTCTTCAGAAGCAGTTAATGATCCTATACGCGCATTTAAACCATCACTGATAATACAGGCCTCATTGAAAATAAATAAATCTTCTATTTCCTGCTTATACGTTTCTATTTGGTTATAAGCTTTGAATATATCAGCCGATTCATCAGCCGGGTTTTTTAGTTCAATGACACTAATTGGCAACCCGTTGATAAACAACACAATATCCGGCCGGCGATTCATTTTGGTGCCTTTGACCGTAAATTGATTGACGATCAAGAAGTCATTGTTTTCTGGGTTATGAAAATCAACAAGCTTAACTCGCTCGCCTTTCCAGCCTTCATCGGTTTTAATTTCTAGACCAACACCTTCAGTTAATAGCCGATGAAAAACTAAGTTATTTTGTATTAAGCTCGTTTTTTGTGGCTTTTTGAGTTTATCAATTGCTTCAAGAATACTGTTTTCAGGTATTTGTGGGTTTAAACGGGTTAATGCTGACTTTAATCGGCTTTCAAGCAATACCGATTGATAGTCTGATCTTAGGGGTGATACGCCATCATGAGCGATATCAGGGCCATATAAATAATCGTACCCTAATTCTTTAAACCATTGGATGGCCAGTTGTTCGACTTGATCTTCGTTAATCATTTTCTGGCTCCAATTTTAGATTAGATACATCGATTTCACCTGATATTAGTTTTGGTAATAACAAGGTTTTAATATCCTCCAATATCTGGACTTCTTGAATATTTTCATTTAATTGATGAAAGACATTTCGGCAAAAACCATCAAATTGCCTAATCATCTTCTGAGGAGGGGTTAAAATATTATGATTTTCAATCCAGTTTTTTGATAAATGTAATACTGTGGTGCCAGATGTGTATCCCAAAATATAGTTTTGAAATAATTCTGTTTTAAAATAATAAAACAGATAGCTCAAAGGGAAATGTTCTTTTATAATTCTAACAATTCCTACATCCAGAGAAGCAACCAAAGTTTCTATATTTTTATCATGGATTACAATAGCTGGTTTTCCTATAACATCAGCATTTTGAGTGACATCGGTGTATGCAATAATTAATTCTCCGGGCTCAACTATTTGTTCATTTTTATATTTACCAATATATTGTTTAAGACCATCTAGTCGATACCCACCACCTCTTAAGAAAGATTTAAGAGTAACTAACGCTGTTGATGATGGTTGAAGCTCTGAGCTTTTATATGACTTCCCTTTTACCACCGATATAAAATCAGATAAATTATTAAATCCCCACCCCTTCGGGATCAACCCCATCTCATTTTCTTCAAATTCACTGGGAAATAAATCTAAAATCTCTCTGGAAATGCCAAGCTCTTTTGCAATCGCATCGTACTCATCTTCACTGTTCGCATTGGCTTTGGCATGAACCGGATCAAAATCCACAAACCAAGACTTAAACATCGCTTGCGCTATGGACTCCAAGGTGTGATTGATTTTTTTGTTGAGTTCGATTTTGTCGTCTAGGGTTGAGAGAATATTTGATATTTTGTTCTGAATTGATAAAGGAGGAAAAGTTAACAAGACTTTCCTCAGCTCTGATTGTTTTATCCCAATAACTGTTGTTCCACTAGCTCTGCCATTCAGATGACTCTGGCACTCATTTGACATCAAAAGATATTTGAGAAATGTATTATTTAAAAGATCTTTTTTTCCTCTCAATGTAATAACTCTTTGGGCTAATGCAATTTTTCTTGAATCCAATTGAGCAACTTCACCCAAAGGTGCCTCAACGGTTAAAACCACATCTCCTTCTTTTGGTATACCTCTTCGCATCCAACTTTCATAATCACTTTCCGCAATAAACTCAGTTGGTGGCAAAATTTTACCATTTTTTATAACTTTAGCTGTAATTAATGGAATTCCTGCTTCTGTCTTTCTAGGTGTTTTACCTCTATAGTCAATCAATTGCTCCATGCACTCTTCGAGGGGGAGCGTAGTAAAACTATAAGTCATAACCAAGCTCCGATAAGTTATCTTTAATTTGCTTTTCAAGTCTTGAAGATTTTGTAAATTGCTCAGCAAGCAAGGCAGTCAGATCTTGCATCTTCTTAGAAAAATCTACTCCATCATCCTCAACATCCACAGCCCCAACATATCGCCCTGGAGTCAAAATAAATTCATGCTTAGCAATATCTTCTAAAGTTGCCTCATAATGTTTCCCAGCAATATTTTCATAACCATCATTCTTCCGCCATTTATGAAGCACATCAGCCAACTCACGAATATCATTATCTGAAAATGCTTTCTGCTTACGATCAAGCATATAGCCAACTTGCCTAGCATCGATAAATAAAGTTTTACCTTTTTGGGGTTTATTCTTATTCAGTATCCAAATACAAGCAGGGATTTGGGTATTACTAAATAATTGAGCGGGTAAAGCCACAATCGCTTCAACTAAATCAGCTTTAACAATGGCTTCGCGTACTTCTTTTTCACCGGCTGTATTTGTACTTAAAGAACCATTTGATAAAACAAGACCAACAACGCCATTAGGGCTTGTATGGTGTAACATATGCTGCATCCAAGCAAAGTTAGCATTGCCTTGGCAGGGTTGACCATACTTCCAACGACTATCTCCATCCAGTGAGCCATCCCACCATTCTTTCATGTTAAAAGGTGGGTTTGCCAATACATAATCTGCTCTTAAGTCTGGGTGTTGATCTTTGGTAAAGGTATCGGTGGGTTCTTTACCAAAATTAAAATCAATACCGCGAATGGCCATATTCATAGCAGCCAATCGCCAAGTGGTAGGATTGGACTCTTGACCATACACAGAGATATCACGAATTTTACCGCGGTGCTCTTCAATAAATTTCTCAGAAGAAATAAAGAAACCACCAGATCCCATGGCAGGATCATAAACCCGTCCTTTAAAAGGTTCGAGCATTTCTACAATCAAACCAACAATGGATTTAGGGGTGTAGAACTGACCGCCTTTTTTGCCTTCTGCTGCTGCAAATTGGCCTAGAAAGTACTCATAGATATGCCCCAAGATGTCTTTCGATTGCATACCATCATAATGAAATGGAATGGTTGCTAACAGATCGAGTAAATTAGCAAGTTTGGTTTGATCAATTTGCAATTGGGAGAAATCTTTTTTGAGAATCTTTTTTAACTTAGGGTTTTCAGCCTCAACCAGTGCCATAGCATCATCAATGAGCTTGCCAGCCCCTTTAAACTCGCCACCTAGTGGTAGAGGATTGCCGAGAGATAACCTGATATTATCTTGCAAATATTGCCATCTGGCCGCTCGAGGAACCCAAAATACGTTTTTCTCAGTATAGTAATCGCGGTTTTCCAGCTCTTCTTGAATAATATCTTCTTCTGTATCTTCGCCCAGATAATAATCATGCTCTGAGTTTGCAAATGCCTCGCGCAGCTCCTGTCGACGGGTTTCAAAGCTGTCTGAAACGTATTTCAAGAAAAGTAACCCTAGAACAACATGCTTATAAACTGCCGCGTCTAATGAAGGTAGTAATTTGTTCGCTGAAGTCCATAGCTTGGCTTCCAGACTTTTTAAAAATTCATGTTCTGTCATTTGTTTATCCTTTTTTACATCTAGTTTAGATAATTAGGCCGAGGTTCTGGCTATGTTAACCTTATTTCTTCTTACCTATTTATCTAGGTGATATTTCATATATTTCTGCAGCAGGCCTTTTTAAATTGTTAGCATGCTTGATAGTTTGACAATAAATTACTCACATATCATATCATTTATAAATCTCCTATGTTGTAGCATCAACGCCACCTCTGTTCTCGCTGTTCATTTTTAATGCTTTATCTTCCAGGCAAAAGGACAATCCTTTGAAGTAATATAAAAGTTATTATAGATATCACTACATCAATTTTTTTCCTCTTTAGCTAATAGGTTAAATAATTTCTGTTGAGCGATCTCACCTCTTTTGATGATAACTTCGAGTTTCTTCAACTCTTTATCAATGCAGTAAGGGATAAATGTTTCCTTGTTGACGAAATATTGTTTTATGCTCAAATCATTATCATTTTTCTTGATTTGGGCATTAGAAACTGCTTGAAAATGTTGCTCATCAGCATTTATACCTTGAGCCATATCAACTATAGATTGAATTTCAATATCACTTATATTTACATGGCGCTTATTGGCATTCCCAATATCACTTGCATCAACAAAATGAATCATATTTTTATTCTTTTTGTTTTTATTTAAGATCAAAATAACAGGTGCAATTGCAGTATAGTTCATGGTTCGTTCTGGCAATCCAACAATGGCTTCAATCACATCTAACTCAAGCATCAGCTTTCTTAATAGTGCATCATAGCCACCTCTAAATAACCAACCATGTGGCAGTATCACAAACGCTTTTCCTTTTTCATTTAAGTGATAAAAAGAATTTTGTATCCAAAGTGAATCACTTGCTGAAGTTGGAGGGTTTTCAAGGTCTTTTGATAATAAGTAGCGTCCGCTGTTAATAGCCTCTCTTTTTTCTGGAGACAATCGCATGCCCCATGGGGGCTCACAGACCACTAGATCAGCGTTTATACTACTAAGCTCTTCAGATAAAGTATCACCACACTCATAAGTAAACTTTTTATCTTTAAGCAGCATAATCCCTTGCCCAATGGCCTTGTTATCTTGATTTATATCCATAAGATAAAAATTACCAGCGATTATTTGACTCGTTATAGAACAATAACCAGCAGCTCCATCATAAACAGATCTCAACTTTTCTTTAGCAACATATTTTTTTATAAACGTCGAAATTATCTGACTAGAAAATCCTGGGTCAAAATCTTTCAAGAATGCGCCTGACAATAAATTCGATATTGCATCAGCTAACAAAGAAAAATCATTTATTTCCTCGATGAAGCTCAAAATAAGTTCCAGCGAATCGATATCAAACTTATGATTTTTTAATTCGCAATAACTATTTTTAACTACATGCACTAGTTTTTTTTCACTGTTTAACTTAGTAAGTTCTTGAAACTTTTCATGAGATTGTTTTGCCAGTACAGCAACTACCAATAACAATAAAATATTAGATTCAGTATGTGTTGAGTGAGCTCGAATCTGGTTGAAAAATTGCCATAGTTTGTTTTCAAGATTTTGATTTTCTTTAGGTTCCATGTCACACCCCATGAATTAAATTTAACATTATGGCATTTGAAGTTTCTTTCTGTTGCTTCAATAATTCTATTGTGGACATTTGTGCTTTTAATGCCGCATGATAGATTTCAACAACTCTTTTCTGGATCTCATCAGCAGGAACTGAAATTTCTAATGTCTTTAATACTGAGGCTGGGATGTGTTGAATTACACCAGCTTTACTCAAGTTCATTAACTGATTGTGACCATACTCCGAATTGAAATAGGCAACTAACATTTCGCCTTTTATTTGACTCTCATCAGGCCTAATAATTATAAAATTAGCATTTGCGACTACTCCTTGATCAGCCATTTCTTTGCTAACTATTCCAGCTCTAACTGCTGGTCCTCTTGCCAATAAAATTACATCATTTTCCTTTAATAATACTTTCTCAAGCTTTTTGTTGTCAGTTATGTATACTTTTATGGCGTCTTCTAATGAAATTATTCCGTCGTGAGTCAAAGTATTTCCTTTTAACAAGACTACCTCTTTTGAATTAGGGATCTCCTTTTCTGAATAAATTTTGTTGCTCACCCCTGAAAACAATGTACTTATTTTCTCTAATTGTTTTTTCATATAGCTCTCCAAAAATATTTAAAAAATTATCGTAAATCATTTACAATCCATAGTTGAAGTATAACTTATATTTTATAATTATCAATAGTAAATGACTTACGATTTTTTAATTGCCGTAATTTAATGATTAACTTATTGAATTTATGTAAATATGATTCTAAATTTTTTTGCTAGTTATTTGTTATTGTCTGTATTAGAAATAGATTTGAGCGGTACATGCAAGCAACTTAGACAGTACCAGTTGTCTGCTAGATGTAGGATTGATGATAATTATTTAGGAGATTGGGAAGATAAATTTCAATATGTATGTATGTTCTGCAAGACTGTACCAAGTATTGCTAGAGAAAGCTCTTCAGTCACCTTAATATTAGGCCAATTATCATTTAAGGTTAGCAGTTCAAAATCTGATGAGGCATAAGACAACATCTTGTACTGAGAAATAATTACTTCTTGTTGGCCATCAACTTTAACAACTACAAAATCACCAGGCTGTGGCGAAATCAATGGGTCGATTACCAGCAGATCACCAACTCGAATTTCAGGCATCATACTCTCATCTGTCATCTTCAGTGCAAATGACTCGGAACTAAGTTTCGGTAAAAGAGCACAGCTCACTGAAATAAATACAATATCACCGAATGAATCATGAGCATGAATGGCTACAGTATGTGACTTCGCGTCACAAGCCTGCTGGTGATCCAGAAGAGGAATTAAATGGCTAGGACGGTTCGTTTTTTTAACCTGTACATCATCTGACAAGCACATTAAAAAGGCAGGCGAAACATCCAAAGCCTGTGCCAGCTGTTTGATTTCTTCCGGCCCGGGCGTGCGTGTTCCTTGCTCCCAATTGGTTAGGCGAGTTTGCTTCAAACCACCAGCAAGCTCACCAAGCGCTTTTAGCGTTAAGTCCTTTGCCTTCCTCGCCTCGAGAATACGTTTGCCAATTTCTTTTTTGATATTCAGCTCAGTCAAGTTCACCTCAAAAAATGAAAATCAATGCTTGCATTATCACGACATGTGATATAAATTAAATCTTATTATCACGATTCGTGAGTTATGCGTTCTATTTTTATAAACATATCACAGTATGAAAATAAAAACGAGGAATTAACAGGGATATGTACCGATGATGGATTTTGTTATTAACGGGGAAGAGTTGGCCGTGATGAGTGGTTTACCCCATATTCAGCAGCTGACTTACTTAAGAGGCATAAGACCTTATATGGACGTTAAAACGGGCATAACAGGCATCAAGCGGCGTATCAGTTATCAATCGATATCTGAGCAGCTATATATTGAGCCGCATCAGGGGATTAAAAGCCAAAGCTTTTCTCGTGATCAAGTACGTCGTGCCGTTTCTGGTCTGGTTCGTGCAGGCATGATTGAAGTTCAATCTGACGGCATGCAACTCATTTTAAAATGTCCATTAGCTTCAAAGCATTTTTCTGTCCAAAATAAAGCCGCCATAAACCCGCCACAGAAAGCCACCAAAAACCCGCACGATACAATCCATATAGATAGTGGGTTTCCGGGATTTGAGGCCTTGGAAGCCGACATAGCACGATCACCAAAAGCCGCCACACCTCATAAAGAAGATAATTATATTTATTTATTATCGCAATTCGAAAAATTTTGGTCGCTTTATCCTGAGAAAAAATCCAAGAGCAACGCACAGGCGGTATTTCAACAAATTAACCCAGACACGACGCTATTTAACAAAATGCTTCAAGCACTCACTGCACAAATCAATCACCGTGAAATAGCGCAGTCAAAAGGCGCATGGGTGCCACCTTGGAAATATCCAGCTACTTGGTTAACAAAACGAAGCTGGGAGGATGAACTAACTACGGACGTGATACAGGAGAAACAACATGCAGAGCCTAAAGCAAGTACTCGGAAACGTGACACCGCAGCAGATATGTTCTGCCCCCCGAGTGATGCAGACGACGAGCCAGCAAAAAGCAATGTCATCCAGCTCAAGCGATATTTATAAAGCGGAAAAACGGATTGATTTACTGTTTTCAAAATTTGCAGCGTTTTATGGGCATATCTGGCGAAGTCAGTTTAAAGACGAACGATTTTTGGAGTTTGCAAAAAAGGAATGGCAGGAGGCACTTAGTGAGTTTACCGATGCCATTTTGACAAGTGCAATTGTGAAGTGCAGGGAGTTTCATGAGTTACCGCCTACCCTGCCGCAAGTTCTTCAGTGCTGTAGGCAAGTTAAAAAACAGGATTCGTTTGGTGTTGTAGATGATGAGTACGTAATTGTGAGCAAAGAAACTGGAGCTTCATATTTAAGGCAATGTAAAGAAATTTTAGCAAGATAACCAGGAGAAGGTCATGTTGGTTTTAACCAGAAAAATAGATCAGAAAATATTAATTAACAAAGGCACTATCCAAATAAAAGTGCTGAAAATAGATGATGACATCATCAGCATAGGCATTAACGCCCCTCAACATATCGACATTGACAGAGAAGAAATTTTTATAAAAAAACTACAGCAGCAAGACGCAGAAGCATCCCTGCGTAAGGTGGCGGTATGAAACAGCTTAAAAGATGTTCTCATTCACTGAGTCATGCTTTAGGCAATCTTTATTTAGCGGCAGTTTGCTTAATGCTGCCATCGGTATCACAAGCACAAGGCATAGAAAGCATTCTTAACCGCACGATTAATTATCTACAAGGTGGCCTTGCAAGATCGGTAGGTGTTGTCTGCATCATTGTTTCGGGCTATTTGTGCTTGCACCGTAATAAGTTCCCTAAAGAATATTTCGTCATGATTCTGGTTGGAATGGGAATAATCTTTGGTGGCTCTTCTTTGTACTCAACACTAATTGGCTAAAGGGGAGCAATATGAGCGAGTTGGAAATTAGTCACCTATTTAATGCATTAACGCGACCAGCAATGACAGCAGGAGTTACTTTTGAGTACCACATGTTGAATTTGCTCGTCTCTATGTGCGCATTCATTGGACTATCTCCGTTGTACGGGCTGATTTTTATTCCTCTACATGTGTTTGGCTTGGTCGTCTGTTGGTATGACACCCATTTTTTTACAATTTGTGCTAAGCGTTATGCATTACCCCAAGTGCCTAATGCTGCCTTCTGGAGGGTTCGCGCATATGAACCTTTCTAAAGCCCTTAAGGTGGCCTGCCAAGAAACGAAGGTATCTGACCTATTCCCGATAACGCATCTTAATACGCCAAGCATTTTTGAGTCGCAGTCAGGATTCGTTGGTGCAGTTATCCGTGTGAATGGTGTAGCTTTCGAAATGGAAGAACCCGATACCCTCAATCATCAACAGTTTTTATTGCATCAAGCTTTACTGTCTTTAGATGCACGTTTTATTGTGTATGTTACAACGCATCGACAAAAGATTTCTTGCTCCTTAACAGGAACCTTTAAGCCAGGTTTTGCAAGTGATCTGGATAACCAATACCAAAAGCGTTTTAAGAATCAAAATTTATACACCAATACCCTATATATTACCGTCGTATTAAAAGGCGATGACACTACAAAAACGGGGTCGTGGTTACAGTGGGCAAAAAATTTATCGGGAAAAAATCATACCGAACTCGCTGCTCACCATAGGGAAGTAAAGATTGCGACCCTCACCCGCACCATACAACAATTACAAGCAAATTTGTCACCCTTTGGCGCATCCTTATTAGGTGAAAATGACAACCAATTAGGCTATAGCGAACTGACTCGGTTTTTGAGTTTAGTGGTAAATGCTGGGCATGCATTGCCCTACCATCAATCCATTCATAGTGCCGCGATTGCAACGAGTATACCCAGTGCATTTAAAGCTGAAACAATATACCCCGATGGGCATTTAAGTCAGTACCTGAGCCGTTATCAGTTACTTTTTGGTGAGTATATTCAGTTTCAGGGCAACACTAAAGACGACTGCCATTTTGGAGCAATGCTCTCCTTGAAAAAATACCCAACAAGTACCGCCAGTATTTTGTTGGACTCTTTGTTATCAATCGATTGCGAATTTATCGCCACCCATACATTTGCCCCTATTGGGCGTGATGCTAGTCTCAAAAAGGTTATGGACAAGCGATCCAAACTCATTAATGCCGAAGACAAAGCAGTGAGTCAAACAGATGCCTTAAGTGATCTGGAGGATGGCGTTGCCAGTGAGTCATTATTATTAGGTGCACATCATCATACGGTCATGCTGCTGGCTCCTACCAAAGCATTACTAGATTCAGCGATATTAGAAACCACTAAACGTTATGCTGGTGCGGGTATTGTTGTGATTAAGGAAACATTGGGGCAAGAACCCGCATTTTGGAGCCAATTACCCTGTAACCAATATTTAATCGCCCGCGCCTCGTTGATTACTTCACAAAATTTTGTGGATTTTTGCCCACTACATAATACTCAAACAGGCTTCATCAACGAAAATTTTCTAGGTGGTGCGGTCACCCTGTTAGAAACACCATCCAAAACGCCTGTGTATTTTAACTATCATGCAAGAGGTTCTCGCACCAATCCATCGAAAGGACATGCAGCTGTTTTTGGTGGTAATAATGCAGGCAAAACAACACTGGTCAATTTTTTAGATGCGCAATTGGGTCGTTTTGGTGGTCGAAGCTTTTTTATTGATAGAGATGAGTCATCCAAAATTTATATTTTAGCTTGTGGAAACAGTCGATATACAAAGATTGATCCAGCGAGCGCCATCGCCATGAATCCTTTGAAGTTACCCGATAGTCCTGAGAACCGCTCTTTTTTAAAGTCTTGGTTTGCAACACTGGTTCAAGAAGAAGGCGAGAACATCATTCCCAGTGAAATTGCTGAAACGATCAATGACTGCATTGATTATACCTTTGAGCAATTAGCACCTGAATTCAGAACATTAAGCCATATAAGTCAGTTTTTACCAGTGGATTTCCCCCGCTGGCCACATTTGAGGAAGTGGCTTAAACAAGACCAAACAAGAATCAATGGAGAATTTCACTGGATTTTTGATAATGAACAAGATGCCCTGAATCTTGATTTTGATAAAGTCGGCTTTGATGTCACCTATCTCATGGATCAGGTGCACGCCTTAATCGCAACACCTGTGTATTTATATCTGCTTCACCGTATGCGTCAGTGTCTGGATGGGCGGCTTACTTCTTTTGTTATTGCCGAAGCATGGCAAGTATTCGCCTCGCCATTTTGGGAAAAGAGTCTTAAAGAATGGCTACCAACGATTCGCAAAAAAAACGGCCATTTTATTTTTGATACACAATCACCTAAAACAGTTACCGCATCCCCCATTAAACATATTGTGCTTGATAACTTGGCAACCATGGTTGTTTTCCCAAACCCACTTGCCGATCGAGATACCTATATCGACCAATTAAATCTGACGGAATCGCAGTATCAAGCCATTAAAGATAATACCCCTGAGTCGCGGATATTTCTGTACAAGCAAGATCATGAGGCCATGCTTTGTAAGTTGGATCTAAGTGGTTTAAGCGATTATATCCGTGTGCTTTCTGGCAATACTCAATCAACCAAATTGCTGGATGACATTATTAACGATGTAGGAGATGAACCAAGTAATTGGCTGCCTGTTTTTTTCGAAAGGAGCAACCGATGAGAAAAAAACATTATTCAGTTATCGCAGCTATCGCGCTCAACTGTATCAGTAGTCTTAGCTACGCCGATATAATCGGCGTAGCAGACGCTGAAATGCTCGTCACTGCGCTAAAACAACTGAGTGAACTTCAAGCTCAATACCGTGTATTGAAAGACACCTACCAGACAGCCCAGAACCAACTTGATAATTTAAACCAAATAAAATCTATGAACAGTGGTCATTATGGCTTTGGTGATCTCAATAACAGCTTGGATTCCTTACAAAGTTGGCAATCACCCGTCAGCACTTGGCAAGACGCGTTACAGAATCTATCCGGTGGAAATCCTGAGCGTTATCAATCGTTAGTTGATGCCTATGAAAAAAATCATCCCTCATTAAATGAAACTAATTATGCGCGTTATACAACGCCTGAAAACGTAGCTCGATTTAAAGAGGATAAAGCCGTGAATCGTGCGGTACAGGTACAAACCACCCAAAGCTATAACGAAATCAATCAACACATGGCGGCTCTTCATAAGCTGTCGCAACAAATCGAAAAAACACCGAATACAAAAAGCGCTATTGATTTGAATTCGAGACTCATAACTGAAATCGGTTTTATTCAATTAATGAGCTTGAGATTACAAGCCCTGATGAGCCAGCAAGTCGCACAAGAGAGCTTATCTGAATTGCAAGACAGGGCAGATATGGCGCGGTTCAATCGGTTGCCCAATTAATAAGGAGCAATGGCATGGCAAAGAAATTGGTTATTAGCATGTTGGTTATCGGTTTATTGAATGGGTGTTCGAAACCACCAGATCTGGAAACCCCCTGTCATAACTTTGGACAATTTTGCCCGCAATATCCGATTAACGAAGAAATCATCACGGAGGCTAAATAATGAAAAATCTTTGGAAAAAAACAATTGCTATAACCATCACAGCGGCACTTTTAAGTGCTTGCCACCATGAGAACCCCCTTAAAACGCATCCAAGAGAATTAAGTGCCTCATTTCTCGTGAATGCTTCGGCTAATGTTGAAAAACGGCTGCATTTTGCCATCCAGCAAGATTCCTATGGCTTTGGATATTTAGAGTGTATGGAAGGTAAAAAAAGTCCTGAAATTCAGTGTGCCGACCTGTATCAAGGCATGGTTGCCTTTGCCAGAGAAAACCATTACGCCGGTTTTCAAAGCATCACTTTATCCGATTTAACTGATCAACGCGTTTTTAAAATCTTAGGTGATGCTTACGCAGAAACAGCCGCCACAACCTGGCCTCACTATTTCCCTGCGGTTAAATCATGACGACGCTACAGATTGACAATTTTGTGGTTATTCTTGCTGGTGAGATTGATAAGTTAACCAACCATTTCGTATTTGATGGATATAGCGCCCTTTCATCAGTACTCAAAGCACCGTTAGGCTCAATGATCGTGCTTTATATCGTTTTAACCGGGTACGCCATTGCTCGCGGAATTGTTGAACGCCCTCAACAGGAATTGTTCAAATTCAGCATACGAGCTGGCTTGATTTATATGACAGCAATGAATTGGGATTTTTTTGCATCGCATATAAAGGATTTGTTTGTTGGAGGCAGTGAGTTTATTGCTACCACCTTAATGCAATCTGTACATAAACAGCCTATGGGCGGCTCTATCAATCAAGGTTTACAGAACGTTTTAAATGAAATTATCAAACTTGGCTCTCACTTATTTGATGCAGGATCTTTAAGAAAACTAACACCTTATTTCGCGGGGATGATGGTGTTTCTATCTGGAAGCATCACTGTTGGACTGGCACTTATCGAAATTGTTATTGCCAAGCTTATGATGGCCGTCACGCTGTGTACCGCCCCTCTATTCATCATATTTACCTTGTTTGATCAAACAAAATCATTTTTTGATCGCTGGCTTGGTGTATTAGCAGGTTTTTCATTTGTCCTTATCTTTGTTTCCAGTGTAGTGGGTTTGTGCATTCATTTATTGCATATGGTCACCGCGAGCATGCTAGGAAGCCCATCACAACTAACAGCCGCCATCTGGATTCCCATCGCTATCGTAGCGTGCTTGTGTGTCATGGGAATTATACAAGCTGTTTCAATTGGTAAAAATATTGGCGGCTCTTTGTGTACATCTGGTGGGGCTGCCATGGTCGGAGGCTTTATTGGTGGCAGTATTGGCGCATGGGGATTTTCAAAAAACACTGTTCAAAGACCTATGGGGCTTGCGCGTCAAGGACTGGGCAGTGGTGCAAGCGTACTGGAAAAAAGCCGTCAAATGGGGGCATCAGGTAAAGCAATGTTCAAACAGATGCATAAAAACTTACGAAGAGGTGGGGGATGAGTAACACAAATTTAAATGACTATTTTAAACGTGCTCGAAGTTGGGCGGACGATCAGTTTGGCAGGCTTGAACAATCAAGAAATCGGTATCAGGCCGCTTTCCTGTCGGCCATGGGGTTCAATATGATTTCCTTAATCGTGATAGGCATACTCGCTCATTATCAAACAGTCGTACCCATGTTGGTGCATCATTACGATAATGGCGTCACCACCGTGGAGCCAATAAAAAATAATCAAACGCCCATTAATCGTGCCCAAGTAGAAAGCGATATTGTTCGCTATATTCAATACCGTGAGGCTTACGATGTATCAAGCTATCGCGCACAGTTTGAGTTGGTTAACTTACTGTCGCAGAATACAGTAGCAAAGGAATATTTGGGCGAACAAGATGCATCTAATCCAGCCTCGCATATCCATGCGCTGGGCAATCACATTAAGCGTGAAATACATATCTATAGCATTAATTTTTTAGATTCCTTCCTTGCTAATGAACAAGACATTCATAAAGACCATCAGCCCTTAGCCGAGGTCGTGTTTAGTCTCACCGACACTGACAAAACGACCGGAAAAACCACGTCAGCCCAATATAACGCCATGATTTCTTGGCACTACATAAACGCACCAGATTCACCAGAAATACGTTGGCAAAACTGGGATGGCTTTGAGGTCACGCGCTACAACAAGCAAACTCGTTCAGTGGAGAGTCACGCATGAAAAAAATAATATTAAGCCTTGTATCATTACTGGTAACAATGGGGTTGCATGCACAAAACAACCCTGTTGCTTTCCCTACTGATGCACGCATTAAGCACGTGGTTTACCAAGAAAATAATGTCGTTCCAATACATGGGATCGCATTTACTACGACACATATACAGTTTGCAGATAAAGAACAAGTATTAGATATTGAGGGCGGTGATAGCGCCGCTTGGATGGTTACCTATCATCCCGAATTGGCTAACATCATTTTCGTGAAACCAACCATTTTTGATTCCAGCACAAACCTGACGGTGATCACCAATCAACACGCTTATTATTTCCATTTAACAAGCAACAAAAGGCTGGAAAGAAATCCCGCACAACAAACTTATGCCTTGAAATTTACTTACCCTCAACCCCAAGTCACTCAAGCCACGATTAAAAGCCATGCTCAAACAAATAACACTCTCCTGCAACCCAAAATATTGAATAAAGCCTATCGATTCAGCGGTAGCCCTCAATTAGTACCGCTTCATGTCTTTGACGATGGAAAGTTCACATATTTTGAATTGAGTCCAAGAGGCGCGGTTCCTGCCGTGTTTGCAGTAGATGATCAAAGCGGCAAAGAATCGACCGTCAATACCAGACGCGAGGGAAAATATCTCATCGTTCAACGCTTGGCACCACAATTTACGTTAAGGCAAGGGAAGCTTGCGACCTCTGTTTTTAATACACAAGAAATCAGCCGTATAGCTGCTAACAGGAGACCAACATGAGTGTTGATGAGAAAAATTCACAAGAAACTGTTGGGAGTAGAACCCAGGTTGCCAAGAGCATTAAAAATGCCAGAATCAAAGATAAATTACTACTGGCGGGTGTTGTCATTGTCTGTATTCTGATTGGCTTAAGTGGGTTAATACCTAAGCATAAAACAAATCAAATTACTGAGGACAATGAGAAACAGAGTGCTGCCTCAGCCCTGCGTCAAAATCTGGAGCTAATCGCGGGACTTAAAGAAAGAGGCAACGCTGCTCAAACGGGCTATCAGGGTGGTGATCCTCGACATCCTCCGATATTAAGAGCCGTACAAAATGACTCGTTAACGAAAGAAACGTTAGCCCGCATGAACGCGCCCTCTACTTTTTTTATTCTCAGTGGTGGAGAAGCCCACACCAACGCATTGAATGACCCCAAAATACAGGACAAAACACTTCTTGGGCATGATGCCAACTCCGAGTTTCTTAATCAGCAAAACGATATTACTTCCGTCGCTGCCAAACGATTACCGCATCCCAATATGACCGTTCCTGCGGGTGAAATGATCCCGGCCACATTGGAAACTGCAATTAATTCGGAATTAGCGGGTATGGTTCGAGCCATTACCACAAGAGATATTTTTGCTTTATCGGGTGACAAATTATTAATCCCCAAAGGCTCAACTTTGGTTGGTCAATTTAATACAGCCATAACCCAAGGGCAAAGCCGAGTTTTTGTTGTATGGAATCGATTGCAAATGACTAACGGCATTATTGTTACGCTAAATAGCCCAAGTGCCGACTCAATCGGGCGTGCAGGCCAAGCAGCAGACTATATTGACCGACATTTCTTTGAACGCTTTGGTAGTGGTGCTTTGTTATCGGTTTTGGGTGCTTATACAGCGACAGCAGGTGTTAGCGGGCAGGATGAATATAACTCCATGGCGCAATACCGCACGAATATTGCTGGTAGCTTCCAACAAGCCGCCAATCAAACATTACAACAAGATATGCAAACCAGACCCACCTTGCAGGTCAATCAGGGAGCCTCTATCAATGTGTTTGTAGCTCATGATTTGGATTTTTATCGCGTTGCGGGAAGGGGCTGATATGGAGGCCATGAAAGCGTGCTTTTTACCGGGATCTTTGGGGCTATTATCACCCTTACAGGATTTTTTGGACGACAAAACCGTATCTGAAATCTTAATCAATAGACCCCAAGAGGTTTTTGTAGAGCGAAACGGCGTCCTATTACGCTTTGATATCCCAGTATTAACAACGCAATATCTCCGACGGTTGTTCATGCTGATAGCCAATGAAAACAAACAAACGCTCTCAGAGCTTTCACCTATTTTATCCGGAAGTCTCGAAGATGGCTCCAGAGTGCAATTGGTGATGCCCCAAGCATCACAACATGAAACATTATCGATTCGGAAATTCACACTTCAAGATTTAAGCTTTGTTGAGTATTCAAGCCAAGGTTTTTTTAATAATACTCAAGGCGTTGGCTTAGAGCATGGCACCCAATCATTCAACAAAGCGGAGCAATTACTGAAACAGCTATATCAGGATAAGAACTGGCAAGAATTTTTAACCCAAGCCATTCTTGGCAAGAAAAATATTATTATTTCAGGGGGAACCTCTTCAGGAAAAACAACATTTTTAAATAGCTGTGTGCGTAAAATCCCACTGAGTGAACGCCTGATTACCCTTGAAGATACCTATGAAATCAATGTGCCGCATACAAATATTGTGCGCTTAAAAGCATTGAAGCAATTGGGCGATAATGTCCGCGGCATCAGCATGCAAGACCTAGTACAAGCTTCTTTAAGACTAAGACCCGATCGAATCATTATGGGTGAAATACGAGGCCGCGAAGTCTTTGATTTTGTGTCCGCCTGCTCAACAGGTCACAGTGGTGCGCTTGCCACCATTCACGCTAATAACCCCAAAGTTGCTTTTATGCGCATGGCGCAGCTCTATAAGCTAAACAATGTCGCTGGTATGGAAGAAGCAGACATTTACAACGTATTGCATGAAGTCATCGATATCGTAGTGCAGTTACAAAAAACCAACGAAGGCCGTCAATTAGTGGAGGTGTATTATAAACACGCTCAATAAAAACACAGGGGATCAATGGAAGAATGTGTTCCTTCTATCTGTCATTGCAGCCACGCTCCAATTAACTAGCCAGATTGCAGTATTCTTGATTGGCATATCACAATGGGTAACACCTGTAGCCTTAATTGATTTTATATCCAATGGATTTTATGTTGAAACAGGTTTTGCTTTTTTCGTTGCATCGCTTGTTGTGGCAAGTTTTATTGGCATATTAAAAAGCGGTTTCTACCGCTACTTATCCTTAATTTTAGTAAGCATATTATTTGTCATCACTGGTATTTTTTTATTTGGCTACGTCGTTTTTTGCTGGATTTATTTAGATCAGTTCCATGGGATTGCGTTATTACCGAACTTGTTGTGGCAACGGTATCAAGACACTGTTTTATGGAGCAACTTCGTTAAAACAGAATGTATCGTATTTCTAATTACCTTAGCCGGAGTGGCGGTTCATTTATTTGACCGGTTCAGACCAACCCGTAAAACGTTAGGGCATGCACATTTTTCCAATGGGTTTGAAACCGAACGAGCCGGTTTTTTTAAGCAACAAGAGCAAAGCATTATCATTGGCAAGAAATATGGCGCCCCTTTATATGCCAATGGTTTCGAGCATGTGCTGGTCTTTGCACCTACAGGCAGTGGTAAAACGCGCAGCATCGGCATACCCAATCTTTTTCAATATCCATATTCAGTCGTTTGTAATGATGTGAAGCTGACCATGTTTAAGACTACATCGGGGTATCGAGAGCAAGTATTAGGTCACAAATGCTATTGTTGGGCACCAGCCAGTGCAGACAGGAATACGCATAGCTATAACCCATTATCATTTATCTCACAGGATAAATTTCAACGTATTACAGACATTCAGCGTATTGCCCATATTCTCATTCCTGACAATAAAAAATCTGATCCAATCTGGCAGCAAGCCTCACGTAAATTATTTAAAGTGGCCGTTCTTTATTTGCTGGATACGCCAGACCGACCAACCACGCTTGGAGAAATCAATCGCTTGGTTAAACAGGCTGGATTTGATGACTGGCTGGCCTCTGTTTTAGAAGAAACAGATCACCTCGACCCTGAGTTTTATCGCAACGGATTTTCTTACCTGAACAACCATGAGAAAACCAGAAGCTCTATCCTTGAAACCTTTTCGGGTTATTTCGAGTTATTTGATGATCCCATGATTGATGCGGCGACAAGCTCATCAGACTTTGATTTACGGCAATTACGGCGCGAAAAAATAACCATTTATGTAGGCTTTACCGATGATGATATGGAGCGACTCTCCCCACTATTGACCTTATTCTGGCAACAACTAATTTCGGTAATGATCAAAAACATTCCTGATCCAGTGGAAGAACCTTTCCCTTTGTTGTGTTTGATTGACGAGTTTTCATCGTTAGGCCGCATAGAGCGGTTGCGTCGATCGCTTAAACTTTTACGTGAGTATCGGGTTCGGTGCGTTTTGATCATGCAATATATCGCCCAAACCTACGAACAATACTCTCATGATGAAGCAAAAGCCTTTACCAATATCAAAACTAAAATCGCTTTTGCAACCGAGGACATTCACGATGCGGAATATGTCAGCAAGTTATTAGGTACACGAACGGTACGAGTAGCCGCTGGTTCGGTGAGCAATCAAGCACAGGGATATTCCGAGTCTAAAAGCTACAATTATCAGGCTATTCCACTACTACGACCTGACGAAGTCATGCGCTTACCTGAGCATCAAAGTTTAATTATGAGAACAGGGCATGCACCAGTGAAAGCTGGGCAATGGATTTGGTACAAAGCAACCGAAATGAAAAATCTACCCTGCGGTAAGACAGAAGTACCTCATCAAGTCTTGATACACCATCCCTTTACACATCGCACAACACTGATGATTGAGTCTATGGAAACATAAAATGAAGAAACAACCCCAACAGCCCAACATGGATGAGTGGCTGTTAGATCCAATGCATGGATTGAAGGAGGGGGATGAACAAAATATCCACCATCATTTTAAAAGGTCTGATTTTCTAAACTCACTCACCTTTGAATATGTATGCACGATACATCCTACACGCACGCCCTATTGGATTGAGGAGCAGATTAAACATCTGATTTCGGGTTCAATCTGGCCTCGCATTTTAGTAACGCGATTCCGGTTATTGATTCATACCGCTTTGCCACTCGTAGAGCTTGGACACTGGGAGTTGATGGATGCAATACTCCACTACATCCGTATTATTTTGCATTATGCGGGTTTTATTCTTCATGGACTGAGGCTATTTATTAATATTGCCACATTACTGGAATCACTGACTTCTGAAGAATCTGCGTTTGAAGGCTTTAAACAGCAAATAGCACAAACATGGTTTGAGCTATGCAATGATGGCCACTGGATTATTTCAGCCCTTGCTCCATCGAGTTATCTCGCCCTATCTTGTTCGTTGATGGTACTAGAATTGGGGCTGGTTGCCTTGCGCGCATGGATTGAAATCAACCGCCTATCAAGTTTCGTTGCGGCCTTTAACAACGCTCTGGAGAATCCAAAACTCCACGTTGATAGCATCACGGAATTAACCCTGTCAGAAGCCCATGCGAGAGCAATGTATAACCACACGTTCAATAAACTTATTCTAAATCTGAGTGTTACATTAACGACAACAATGATTTTTATATTAAAAAATGTGGTTATTCCATCATTTTCGACGACGTTAGCCGCCAATCCTGTTTTTTCTTTTGTTTTTGCAGCTCTTGCGCTAGCTATATCCCTTGCAAACCATTACATGAGTCAATGCATTGATTACGATAAACCAAAAATAAAAATCGAGCGTTTAGCAGGGATTAATTCATCGGGTATTGCTCGAAATATATTTTTTAAACCTAATGCTCCTGATCGAACTAATGTTGAGACTGAACCTGTTGAAATTTTACAAGGTAATAGGCTCGTCATTTTTTCCCAAAGATAACTCTAAACTCACAGGCATAAGAGGTAAAAAAGCATAAAGCGAATCATTTTCTAATCTTTGATAATTTTTGATGACTCACAAAATGTAGTATAATAAATAAACAACCTTGATTGAGCTAAAATTATGTCTAAAGAAAAAATTGAAGCTGCGCATGAAACAAAAGCTCAAGAAACTGATAAAATTAATGGGATAAGTCGAGGTTCAACCCAGCAACTAATGAAATCCGCCCAAATTCCAGCAGCGGCTATTGCATCCTATAGACAAGATGAAACCATTTCGACTATGTCGATAGGCGAAACCCAAGATGTTTTTTCGGCAGCTTCGCTTAGTAAGCCAGTGTTTGCATATTTGATTTTAAAATTAATTGAGTCTAACAAAGATAATAAAGCTCAGTTTGGTTCTGGTAAATTTAATACGGAATTTGATTTAAAAACACCGTTGTATAAATTATTTATAGATAAAGAAAAAGAAGATAAAACTCCCGATGAAACGAATCTTTTTCTAAAAAAATTTATTCCTGAACATCGAGAATTGGCAAAACTATTGAACGCTGAAATGGTTCTATCTCATCGAACCGGACTACATATTGTGGCTAAGGAACCATTTGAATTCCAATTCCAGCCTGGTACACGTTATGCTTATTCCGGGCCGGGCATTGATTGCTTGCAAGATGCTATTCAGACTTTAACGGGTACTGATATTGAAACCTTAGCTAAAAAAAATGTATTTGACGACTTAAAGATGCCTGATAGCAGCTACGGATCGGCTCCTGTAGCTGCAAACAGCTTAAAAACAACAGCGCTAGACTATGCAACATTTATAACATCGTGGATCAATGATGCTAAACTAAATTATGCGTTCAAACCGGGTAAGCCAAACTACTCGATGAAGGACGACCATTTACCTGACTCAGAAGATAGGCTCGTTGAAAAAGTAAGCGTTCCAGACATTGATAGGGAGCGTGTTTGCTGGGGATTGGGTATAGGGCTTGTGCGAAATGATCAAGGTCAAATTATAGGAGCCTATCATACTGGTGATATGGGTGATGCTACAGTTGCATGGCGAGCAGGAGTGGGTGCAACAATTGATCCTGAAAGTAAGCGTTGTATTGAAGCCTCAGTTTATTTAACCAAATCAACCAATGGACATATTCTTGCTGACCACATTTTGCCTAAAGCATTACAGCCTGCACTTAATTATTTTTTCCCAACCTATGGTTTTGCTCGAAATGCCGAAGAACTGGATGGCACCAATTTCCACGGAATGAATCCCCAAATTCTAAAACCGGAATTAAAAGAAGTAGCTTATCAATCAAAAACAACCACTCAAAATTACAAAGAGCAATTACAAAATATAAAGTCCGATGATATCCACCAGATGCCAGTTAACGTATCTGCTTCATCTGAGGCAGAACATCATCAAGACAAATCTACTCCTTTTTCATTAACGCCTAAAGCACCAGGGGAAAAATAACGAGGCTTATGTGAATAGGGTCTATTCATTGTAAAACCACACGGGATTATTAAGATCAGCCTTCAACCTCTGCTCGAAATACCTTTTTTAAAACTAATGCTCTCGAGTCCGTTCATACTGAGACTGAACTCGCTCTTGCACATTAAGAGCCATTTTAGGAAAATCTCGCTTTAAAGTGCTCATCAGCATCTTGTTATCGGTAATTGCCTTAGCCACAACATGTAGGGATTTATTCAGTTGCTCACCTTTATAACCAGTAACGCGTGAACGTTGCTGCATTAACTTTTCGTATTCAGCCAACACAGGATGTTCTTTACGCAATTGTGTCAATAATTGTTTTTGGTATTGCTGCTGTATCGCCACTATTTGTTTGCTTAAAGATTCAGGTGTTTTATTATGTTGAGCGGCCAACCGAACGACATGAGGGTAGTCTTTTGCCAAATCAATTTGTGCAACGTGCTTAACTAGCTGTCCTTGCACTGTATTTGTTATAGGGGTTTTAGCGATAGCAGTAATTGCCTTGTAACGCTCATGGCGATCACTATAACCTTTGATAGATTCAATAGCCTTTGGCATTTGAGTCACTCTTTCCAAAGTTTCTTTATGTGTTGCAAGTAAATGCGCGGCCTGTTCATCACGTATAAGGCTTCGCTTATAAAGGGCTTCAAATTGTGGCAACTCAGATTGCTTAACGCCTTTTAGACTTGCCTCTTGTTCAACCCGTTTAAACTGTCGCCCTAAATCAGATGCTTCATCCATCAGTCCTGCTACTTGCCGCGCTATTGAACGTAAGGCATGGCGTTCAGCAAATTTTGTTTTGATATTTTGTGCATTTAAATATGCTTCGTAATTCACCACATAATTCCATTTATCTTTGATGGTATCTGCCGTATTAGCGATATACTTGATGGCCTTGCCTATCAGGCTCTCAGATTCAAAACCGGCGCGCATTGCAAAATCAAGCGGCCAGTCGATAACGTTATCCTTGGTTGAGGAGCGCGATAACGTTCTGGTTAATGATTCCAAGTCAGGGTGAAACAATTTGTTGGCATAGATATTTAATTTTTCCCTGTGGCGTGTCATGGCAACAAAGGCAAGATGCCTGTCCCAGTATGTGCTGTCAATTAATATACTGGCATTATCCACGGTCATTCCTTGGGATTTGTGAACCGTTAGCGCATAGCCATATTCAATAAACCCGTAGGTTTTGGGAATCGTTATTTGTTCACCACTATCAAGAATAGCTGTAAATGCGTTGGCATTGATTGCGGTAATCGTGGCTAAATCACCATTACGAACTCCCAAACTGCGATCATTTTGGCGTAATAAAATGCGCTCTCCCTCAGAAAGCATGACCGCACGCGTGCCATTTTCAGAGAAATATTCAAAGCCACCCTGCTTTACAAACCCTTTTGTTAACATAGCTTCACGCCCTTTTGCATTTAGGGTTCCAACAGCCGCCCGACTAAATGCCAGCATGATGTGTTCTTTGATTGATTCTGAATTCAAATCCTTTTGCCACGCACCCACCAATGCTGATGTTGCCTCATCCCTATCGTCAGAAAATGTTATAGCGCTCTTCATTGAATAATGTTGAACAGCCTCCTGTATTTGGCCACGCGCTAAAGCAAGGCTGGCACTTCTATCGCCTAAATCCCGTTGACGTCTGATATTTCCCAGCTCAATATATCCCGTACGTGCCGCAATCCCTCTAAAAATTTCTCCTTTATTAATCGGTTTAAGCTGATCGGGGTCACCGACTAAAATAATTTTTGCCCCAGCCCTATTCACGGCCTCCAACACGTAAGCCATGCTAGCAAAATCAACCATGCCAGCCTCATCAATAATCAAAACATGGTCTTTTGTAAGGGTTAATTTTTGTGTGGTTAGACGATAAGTAAGGGATGCAATAGTAGAAGAAGCAATGCCCGTTTCCGCTTGTAATGCTTTTGCCACCTTACCCGAAAGAGACGCACCCAATACGACACAGCCATTTGCTTCATAATGCTCTTTGAGCGGTTTTAACAAATAACTTTTACCTACCCCGGGACGACCAATTAATACGCTGATATCTTCGCCCTTGGTTATGAAATTAACAGCGTCAACTTGTTCTTCATTTAAGCCGTATTGAGCAATAAAGTTACCGAGCGACTGACCCACAACATGATTTTTTCGAGCATATAATTGCTCTACATGACCAAGCAGTTTGCCTTCTTGGATATAGTGATGGCGTGTTGTGTAGGAGTCGATACCGCGATCATTAGCGCCCAATTTGATGATATTTTTATTTTCCAAAATTTCGGCAACTATGTGTAGGTAATGAGCAGCATTATCATTTTTATCAAATGTCTTAAACACGAGTCGCTCTATATCTTGGCGGGTAAATACGCTATGTGTCAGGGAAATTTGATTGATAAAAATCTCTGGATTAGAGAGAGCAAGTTCTATGCGCGCAGCTTTTATCAGTTGGTTTTCTTCATGTAAGTAACTGTTGGCACCATCCCGTAATCGCCCCGCATGTCTCTCACTAATGACATGATTTAAATCAACTGATACATCCAACTGGTGTTCATTAAAAAAAGTATTCTGACAATCACGCCACTGCTCGCCCCAGTAATCTTTTTCAACAACAAATTTGTTGGCAAATGCTGGATTAAGATCACGAGCTTTATATTTTGAAAAACGGTTCTTTTCTAGTCGTCGTGTTGTGGTGAGTATATGTGCGTGCGGGTTACCATCCCCGTGATCGTGAATAGCGATATCAACGGGCAATCCATTTTCGACAAAATGAGTTTGTGCAAAACGTTTCGCCAGTTCTATTTGCTGGGTTAAATCTAGTTCTTTGGGGAGAGCTAAAACAATGTCTTTGCAAATCTGGGCATCCCGTCTTTTCTCGGCAAGCTCTGCTTGGTTCCACAAAAATTCACGATTTTCAAATTCAGCTGAACAGCCTTCTGGCAAAATAATCGTGGAAAATACCACATCTTTTCGATTGGAAAAGTCGTGAGTAACTCCCGTCCGAGAATCAAATAATTTAGTACCAGTCCGATAGCTGCTAGCAGCAACTGCACTGTGGCCTTTTGCACGGGTATGAATAGAGGCATGGGCAAAAGCAATAGCCATGGATACACCTTGGTGTAAGTGATCCATCGTTGCTTTGGTGGTTAATAAAAAATCCCGTCCAAGAGGGATTTTTCAGAGTGTTCTCAAGCACTCTAGCAAACATTCGAATGAATGTATATTGCGCCCTTGGGAAAAAACTCCTGCGGGATAAAATGGAGTTCGCTTCGCTCACGGGTAACAGCCTATTGATTTCAGAGATCTGGGCAGCTATGCTGTTCTGGTAATTCCATTATTGCGGAGAATTAAAATGTCAAAGAAGACAGCATCGCAAATGGAAGCAGTACTTATGGATAAAATAGAACAAGCAAAAACTCGACTTGATAAACTTCAACAAAAACACAAACTCGAAATCGGCACCCTCGCCTACAAACACGGCCTGCAAAATTTCGACATCAAGCAACTGGATATTGCCTTTGCCAGAATGGCTAAGGAGTTAAGCCATGGAAACGCTTGATCAAATTAAAAAGCAACAACAGGCGATTGCTCAAGATGAACAATCTCTGGCTTTGGCCAAACTCAAAAATCGTCGGGCAGATACCCGGCACAAGATTGAGTTGGGTGGGTTAGTGATTAAGTCTGGTATGGATGGGTTCAATAAATCAGTTATTCTTGGTGGGTTGCATTATTTATCGCAACTCATACAAAATGATTTTACTTATCACAAGTTATTTCAAACTACCGGAGAGAATCTATTTAAACTAAGAAAATTATAGAAGCGTTGCTCGATTTTTTTAAACTTAATGAACATATTCAATTTATATCTGTGTCTTAGTTATATTTTTGATGGGGCAAATCAGTTATGGATAAACATTTATCAAATGATGAAAAAAAGGACAAATTAAGAGGTTACTATTTAAGAATAATAGAAAATACTTCTTACCCTCAAAATTTAAGCATGGATGTGCACAGGGATGTTGTTAGCAAAGTTGATTTGGCAATCAATAAAATATTATCTTCTTCAAAGTCAGAAAAAAATAAATTAATACAGACATGTGAAGATAATTTGATCGCGCTTGTAAAAGAAATGAAAGCTGTATCAACTCAAGATAAATTTACTGCAAGCGACTTAAAAATGGCATTATTTAAACTATGCCCACTGTGGCCATTCTGCTAATGAAAGATAACCTAAGCAGAAAATTGAAAGCTTACGAATTTGCAACTGATATTATTAAACAATACTCTAATTTGTCAGTTATTATCGTTACTTTTACCGCAACTTTTGCGCAAAAAATTTCCGAAAAAATTTCCGTCTGTAGTAAATTTATTGCTATTTCTATATGGATATTATATTTGCTTTCTCTAATTCTTGGGTTAGCAGCTCAACAAAAACTAACAGCCGAAATTGAGCCTGACTATGGTCGAGAACTTACTATTAAAAATAGTGATGCATCTAAACTGGCGTCAGCTCAAATAATATTATTTTATATTGCATTAATTCTTACAGTAATTTTTGGGGTCACACAACTATTTTTTAAAGTAAGTTACTAAATTTTAAGGAAAAAAGTCAAGAATTCCTTAATCGTCTTGCTTCAATAAACAATCGATTACACTCATCTTCCATCACCCCTCCAACCAAATGACAGCTATAAAAATCCGGTGTTTTTGACAGAACTTCCTCAGCCCCAACCTGAATCTGCCGGCCAAACAATTCATGCAAAAATGCAATGGAACTACCATAAACAACTTTAGGGATCATCGCCCAATAAATAGCAGCCGCACACATAGGGCAAGGCTCTGCTGTTGTATAAAGGCTCAATTTACTACAATCCCCATTGAATCCGTTACTAAATAACGTATGAATGACAGACAGTTCACCATGCATCAAAGGATGATGATGTGCGCTGTTGACGGACTTTAAAAGGATTTCTTTATCATCGTAGACAATAATCGCACCATACGGAGCAATGGGGTTAGATGCTGCCACATCAATCGTTGCAGTCATAAAATCGTATATATATTTATCCATCGTTGCTTCCATCGGGTTTAATGTAGTTTTCATTGAATTTGTTTGCGCTTAATTTGTAATTAGTATCGATTCTAAACGGGTTCAGGTTCGATAACTCATCGTAAATATCCACTTTTTCTTTAACTTTAAGAAAGTAGATCAACAAAATGGATAAAGGAGCCAGTATGATTTCGTAGGATATTTTATAAGCATCTTCAAAAACTATGATACTGGATAGTTTTTCGCTGGGAACAATGCCGTAAAATGCCACCAGAGAAAACAAGCTGACATCGATAATTATGCCAAAAGCTGAGGACGTTGCAATTCGTGTCCACACCGTTGTAATAAATTCTTTTTTTAGGGATATGCCCCTTTTTCTTTGCCGTGATTTGATGATTGATATCACTGTGGAATTAATTGTCATACCAAGAAAAAAAGCTATGCCCGATGCCATAAACATTCGCGCCTGATTGTGTAATATGGCTTTAAATTCGCCATTATCATTAATAGCTAGAGAATTAGTAATCCAAACATCAAAAACAAATAATAAATTGCAGAAGATAACAAAAAGGATCATTTGCTTTGTTCTTTCAACGCCGTAAACATCTGTCATCATGTCCGCAACAAGATACGCCAATGAAAATACGATGCCACCAACATTGATGGTTAAAAATCCAATGGATATAAATTTTGCAGCCATCGTTTTTGATGCAATAAAGAAAACAATACTGGAGCAAAAAAGTATATGGTGATATTTGAATGTCTGGCTTTGAGCTTGTGATGTGTTTGGTAGCTGGAACTTAAATAGCCCCTTGTCCACACCGTTATAAGGAACTGTGTGCTCAATCCTTATAATTAAAGAAACTAACGCACTCGAAAAAATATTGATGAAACAATAAATTCCCAGCAAAGGAATAATTTGAAATTCGTTACTACTGCCCTTTGGGTTCAACCAAAAGATATCCAATAACGCAAAAATAATCAGTGCTGCTAAAAACAAGTATTGCGGTTTTTTGTTATTAGCAAGGTGAATTAATTTCATTGGTAATAGAATACAAGCCCATAAGAAAGCTGAGCTTTCAAAAAGATAGAAAAAATCTCTACCTAGAACATTGGTGTATGTTTCTTGCAGTGTCCAAAAGGATGAGGACGGCAACCAAATAGCAAATTTCAGAAAAAGAATGTAGATGGCATGAAACATAATCACTAGATAAACCGCATGCCTCAAATAAGCAAAACCATAAACGCTATAGATCAGCTGAAAAGAGAAAAAGACCAGTGGCCACCACAAAAGCTCTGATGCCATTTGCATACCAAATATATTAATCACTTGGGATTCAGCAGGGACAGTAATGAGTGAAAAGAAAACAGCAAAGCCAAGCAGCGTGTGAAATACTTTAAACTGGAGTGGCGTTTTCGATTTACCTTTAAGCGGATTATTCATCAATAAAAACCCGCTTAAGACCAGCAACACACTTGCTCTTTATTGTTGGCTGCGTTTTTTGAATGATAGCCAGCTTTTCTGAATGTGCGCCAAATTGTAACCCCATATCAAATACAATGCGTGGATCAATCAGGTAAACCATATCGGATTTAACAAATTCGGCTACGGTCATGTCCTGATTAATACGTTTATTGGCAACATGAAAGGAGACTGATAACTCATTAGTAGAGGGATTAGTGAATATATTATCAATTCTGATGAGGTACGGATCTCTGATTTGACCTGAAAAACGCAAGAATATCTGCTTATAAGCAAAGCGTAAGAACTTACTTCCCAATCCCAACTTTTCCATAGCTACATCCCGAAAAATTATTTTTTCGAACGTAACTTTTGATGCACCTCAAGAATTACGCCAGCCATAGTGTACAAAGTTTCGTCATAAATTTCCACTGGGCGTTTGGGATTAACGGGGTAAAGGTAAATCTCATTGTTATCAATAACATATTTTTTTATTGAGCAATGAGCAGGATTATTTTTCTTCCTGACTAAGACGAATGAACGATCCTCGGGTGCTAAATCGGGATTAACAATTAAAAGTGCGTTTTGTGGGAATGTTGGTTCGTATAAGTCTGTATCAACGGACAGAGCATAGTAATCTCCATCCATTCCGTTTTCTGTCCACCGATACCATTCTTTCGGTGTTTTTAGATTATCTGAATTACTTATCTCAAATACGGGCAATTGTCGTGAAGCCATTACTTCGCCGTGATCTCCTTGAGGTGTTATGGATTCCAAGCCAAGGAGCTGTTCCAGGGTGATTCCGAAATAACTGGCAATCTGCAATAAAGTGCTAGCTTTTGGGTCGGTGACATCACCGTTCAAAATTCTAGTTATTTTATTTGTAGGTATACCAATTTTTCGGGCAAGTGCCGCTGGGGTTAATTTCCCCTCTCTATTAATAAGGTCATTTAAAGTTTGAGCCAATAATAGATTGGTAGATTCGCTGACTATTTTTGTGGACATGCGTTGACTTCGTTACATTAATGTAATAAGTTACACCAATGTAACGAATTACACTGATGTAAAAATAGATATTAGCATAAATACAAAAAAAATTACTCATCATAAGCACATTAACACTGTGATTAATGATCGTTTATCAAACCCGCATTCTAAAGCTACAAATGAAGTAAGGAGTACAGCCCAATGGATACGTGTCCAAAACTACAAATTTACAAAGGTATAATTCAATATTTACTCAAATCAACTAATTATAATCTTAAAAATATTTCCGACTTATGCAACTGTCCCGTAAGAAGCATTCGATCTATCTATTGTGATGATCTCATACCTCCCAAGTTCTCTTCTGAACTTCAACTCGTAAAACTTTATCATTTTATTCTTGAACTTAAGATCAAGCATACAAGCTCCAATCAGGAGAAATAATGAAAACACTTAATATCGAGCAAGCAGCTGAGTTTCTTGGCGCTCATAAAGAAACCGTCAGAAGACAAGTTGTGAGTGGACAACTTCCCGGAGTAAAAATTGGGAGAAGTTGGATATTTATAGAACACGATCTTGTGATGCACATCAGAAACAAGTACTCTGGCCACGACGCATCGCAGGGTGACCATTATAGGAGCAACATAAAATGGCACTCTACAAAAGAGAAGGGATCTGGTGGGTTGATATCTACCATAAAGGAAAGAGAGTACGAAAAAGTACTGAGACTGAAATAAGGCAAGATGCACAGCATTTCCATGACCAATTAAAACATGAGTTATGGGCAGAGAAGCAAATTAAGTCTATACCGAATAAAACATGGATGGATGCAGTGGTTCGATGGCTTGAAGAGTCAACACACAAAAGAAGTCTTCAAACAGACAAAATTCATTTAACGTGGCTTGATCAATATCTTAGAACAAAAAAACTGGCTGATGTTGATAGAGACTTAATTGAATCCATTGCTAAAAAAAAGGAAAAGATGAATGTCTCTCTGACTACGGTCAACCGTATATTAGAGCTTATCAGAGCAATTTTAAACCGTGCTCACAAAGAATGGGGCTGGCTTGAGGCTACTCCTATTATTCGGATGAGAAAGGTTGAGAATAAGCGTATTCGCTGGTTAACAAAGGCAGAAGCTAACAAGCTGTTAAAGGAATTGCCGCTTCATTTGAACGAAATGGCTTCTTTTACATTAGCTACAGGCTTGCGTGAATCAAATGTTACGCAGTTAAAATGGAGTGAAGTCGATTTGAATAAGAAGCATGCATTAATTCATGCCGATGAATCAAAATCGAAACGCCCTATTCCTGTTCCCTTGAATAAACAGGCGATTACTATTTTAAAATCTCAAAAAGGTAAAAACGCAGTTTATGTTTTTACCTATCAGGGAGAACCGGTCACAAGGTGTAATAACCATGCTTGGCAAAAAGCTTTGATTCGTGCAGGGATCAATGATTTTCGGTGGCATGATTTGCGTCATACCTGGGCAAGCTGGCATGTTCAGAATGGTACACCGTTACATGAGCTGCAACAACTCGGTGGGTGGTCAAATTATGAAACGGTATTGCGTTATGCACACCTTTCAAGTGAGCACTTAATGATTGCGGCGGAACGTGTTTATGACACAATATTGCCACAGTAAATTGGTTTTCGTGGCACGTTTTAGAGCTAAGTCTTTGATTTTAAATGGTGCGCTCGGAGGGACTCGAACCCCCGACACCTTGGTTCGAAGCCAAGTACTCTATCCAGCTGAGCTACGAGCGCATTTTAGATACTGAGCTCCAGAAAATGGAAGACAGTTTATATCGGTTTGAAACTACAACTAAATAATGGTGGGCCGTATAGGATTTGAACCTATGACACAGAGGTTAAAAGCCTCCTGCTCTACCAACTGAGCTAACGGCCCTTTGAATAACTTTTTTAAACATAAAGCATGGTGTACTTCTGATCCATACAACTTGCTTTCAAATACTGGGGTCTAGAATGGTGGGCCGTATAGGATTTGAACCTATGACACAGAGGTTAAAAGCCTCCTGCTCTACCAACTGAGCTAACGGCCCCCAAAGAGGCTGAAATCATACCGGATCAAGGTAAAATTTCAAGTGTTTTTAAAGGAATATTTTCAATTAATGATTTATTTGTATACAAATCATGGCTCGTCGCCACAATATTGAGACCTACTGTAGATAAATTATGAATAACTGAGGCAAGCTTATCTTTTGCGATTAGTACCAATAGCACGTCAGCCCCCAGAGCACCGCATCCTTTTATCGCCAAAATATCAGTTTGTTGTTTAATAAGGTCGATGTAGCGTTTGCTATGTTCTGCCACCAAATTAAGACGCAGTAACTGTTGATGGTAGGCATTTACGGCCGCGATGAGGCTCTCGCTGTCAACGACGTCAAACGCCGCTTTAGCCAACTCCACGATAGCGACTAACTCATCAATCCGGTTCGGTAATGATGTTGCTTGCAAATGCTCATGCGTCGCCAACTTTTGGCCGGTGTGGAGCAGAACAAAAGCTAGATCAGGGAAAGGCCACTCATAAGACTGACAGTGTCCTTGCTGGCGATTGATGTAGGAGCAACCCCATAAGGATTGTGCCAGCACATCGTAGCCGCTGGGGCGCAGCCCTTCGCCGTTCCATGAATAATCAAAATAGGCATCAAGCATGGCTTGCTGATTCAAGGTATTTTCCGGCACAGACATGCTGGCAAGGTACACGCCTATAAATTGCGCGCTAGACGCCCCCATCCCACCGCGACCGTGATAGGGATCATACCACTGCAAACCTGCATCTATCATCCCGTGCGCAGCCCACCAGCGCCCTGCCGGCGACTGGGGATGAATCCCATGCAGACCCTGTTCAGAGGCCGTGGTCAATTCGAAGCAAGGCGAAGTGGTCATAATAATCGCCGGACCGCCAGCTAAAGCAGCATACTCGCCTAATAAAAATGTTTTAGCAGGAATAAGCCATTTCATCGCACAATCTACGCTTGCCTGATTTCGGCTAGCAACTCGCAAGCATTATTTAAACTGATCCTTTTGTTAATCGTTAATTGCTGTTGCAAACGCGCTTTCAACAAAGGGATTTCAGTATCAGCCGCTCCAGCTACCAGCAACAAATTATCGATATGCAGTTTCATGTGTCCCTGGATAATCCCTTCTGTACATAATGCTCTGATAGCACCAAGGTTCTGCACAAGACCGACTGCTGCAATTACCGAGGATAACTGATTAGCCGACTCGATCCCCATCATCCGCAAACACATTCTGGCGGTCGGATGCAGCGAGGTAACCCCCCCGACGGTGCCAACAATAATGGGTGCGGTTAACTCACCGGTCAATACACCCTGTTGATAGCGCCATCGGGTAATGGCTTGATAGTGCCCGCTGCGTGCAGCATAAGCATGCACCCCTGCTTCTACAGCCCGCCAATCATTGCCTGTAGCAATCAGCACTGGATCAATCCCATTCATCACACCTTTATTGTGTGTTGCTGCACGGTATGGATCGCTTTCAGCGAATAATGATGCCTCTTGTAAGCGATCACCCAATGTTGGCTCAACATCATTAATGGTTACCTTGGCCGTTGTCAGCTTTTGATCATTCAAATTGGACAAAATACACATTGTGACCAGTTCCCCGGTCAGATTCTCGATTGGCGCTTTCAAATATTCCAGCACCTGGTTAATCATGTTGGCGCCCATCGCATCACAGCTATTCATGGTCAAATGAATAACAGCCATATCGCCACCATCTATGCGTGGAAGATGGCGCAACTGCAGATCAACAACCCCGCCACCACGACGTACCATGCTAGCAGCAACATCTTCATTGGCTTTTTCTATAAATAATTGTTTGTTTTCGGCGAAGATCACAGAAAATCGCGTAAAATCGCGCACATTGGCCAACTGAATTTGGCCGATAATACAATTGCCGGTAACATAAGTGCTAATTTCGCCGTTTTGTCGTATCCATCGAGCTGTTTTTGACAATGCCGCAATGATGGATGTTTCTTCAACGGCCATGGGGATTACATAATCACGCCCATCAATACAAAAATTGGTAGCGACGCCGAGAGGCAGTTGAAAATAGCCAATCACGTTCTCAATCAATTTTTCAGCAAGATTAGCATCTTCCAATCCGCCTTGGCTTAAAAAAGCGACATCTTCATCGGTCATTGCGCCCATTGCCAATAAACGCTGGAAACGCTCTTCTCGCCCTAGTTTTGAAAAGCCTTGAAATAATTGACTGGCATCATTAGTTAATGGCATGCCTTCTCCTTCAAATCACTTAACACACGACTGCCAGTACAAAACATGGCAACCTTTAATTCGTATTCTATCGATGCCATCACGGCTAATACTCGCTGTGCGGAATGCAGTGCCGCATCAAGCATCGGTTTGGCAAAACAAACAGTCGAAGCACCGAGTGCAAATAATTTTGCGGCATCCAAACCATGGCGCACGCCACCCGATCCCCACACTTCGAAATCAGGCTGTACGGCTTGGGCGTTGATGACGCTTTGCACCGTATCAATTCCCCAATCGCGAAAGGTCGTGGCCGCTTTGTGACGCAACGGCTCATCAACGGCTCGATGTCCCTCTATACGTCCCCAATGCGTGCCACCCAAACCGCTGACATCGACCGCAGCAACACCAATATTATTCAAACGCGCCAAAGTAGACTGAGAAAATCCGCAACCGGTTTCTTTCACAACAACAGGCAATGGCAATCGTTTCACTAACGCTTCCAATGCTTGCCAACAACCTTTAAATGTCGGCGTACCTTCAGGTTGAATGCATTCTTGCAACGGATTGCAATGAATAATCAATGCCTCGGCTTGCAATGCATCAGTCAACCGTTGCACTTGACTCACTGAAGTAGAAATCAGTTGTGCTATACCTAAATTACTCAGTAAACGCACGTTCGGGAAATCGCGACGCAAAGGCTGCCATTCAAAAGCCGCCTTGCTATCGGTAAGCTCGCGGCGCTGGGAGCCGACACCCATGGCCCAACCGCCTTGTTCGCATGCTGCAATAAGATTGCGATTAATATCAACTGCATCACGATGACCCGCCGTCATCGAACTAACCATAAAAGGCTTTGACACGTCAGAACCAAAACGCGACGATGAAATGTCTATCTCGCTAAAATCGATATCAGGCAAGGCCTCATGAATTAATGTAACACGATCAAATGTATTTAATTCATGGGTTTGATTGACCTGCATCAGTGCAAGTTCAATGTGATCTTGTTTACGTTTTTCGAATTGACTATATTCGTCTGCCATTACCCTATCACTGCACTGGAAAAATGGTTTGAATTTTACCACAATCGTATGAAAGCAACTACATCATTTACTATTTATGGCGTGATTTCCATATGTGTAATATTTTGCCCTCTCCCGCACGCGGAGAAAGACGTTTTATTTGAAATTGAAGATTCGCCACGCTAAGTATTATCTGCCCGTTTTCCCCATGATTGAATAGACCTCATTCAAACACGCATTAAGCCGCGTAAAAAAATACATCAAATTAAAAAATCCCAGTGCATCACTCTCCAGAGTTGCAAAACGGCCAGGGTCACCAGCAATCGCTTTCGCAATCAAATCCGAAACATTCGTCGCCGGCAGCATCGCTGTGTGGTGTTTTTCCTCTATCAGCATGATTAATATTTCAATATTATGTACAGTCGCCTTTGCTGCCATAGCAATCATTTGACTATCGTCCTTGCTCATATGCGGCAACAACCAATGATAGGACTCGGTCAAATTAACCACATAGCGCGTAGACATGCCCAGCTGATTTAATAACCTGTTGAACTCCTGCGAACTCATCCGATGAAAGAGCAATTCATAACGAATGGATAACGCATCTTTGCGAATCTTTCGGAAGTCCGCTAATAAATGCTGGCCGTTTACCGCTGTTCTCATCTGATTTTGCACTGTAAATATTGACGCGAGCACCGCCCGCATTTTCTGCAAGTAACCAACAAACAATTCATCGATATTCGTCTTTAATGAAAAAAAGAACGCGCCGACAGTTAATGCTATCAACGCTCCCAAAGCTGTATCGTAAATACGAATGCGCAGCATTTGCCAATCCCAGTGACGAATCAACGCAAATAAAAATACGACAAAACACGTTAAAAAAAACACTGAGATGAGATGATAAATTTTTAACATATACACCGTTAAAAATACGAAACAGAGTAATATCCCGATAAGAACAAGGGGATCATCACTCGGCAACAAAAAATATAATGCAGTCCCTGCCACTCCACCCAGAATAGTCATCCCTACCCGCTCAAAAGAGCGCTTCACGTTCTCCCCCCAAGTTTGGGTAGTTAACGTCATTGCAGTTAAGGTAACCCAATAGCCACGATCAAATTTAAAATACAAACTCACCAATTCGGCGATAGCGATCGCTATCCCCGCTTGAAAAGCCATTTTGGTGGTGTTTCTAAGTTTCATCTGAATTCTGCAACAATTTTTCGATATGCTTATCCAACAAATCGAAACTGAGTTTAAGATTCAATAACGCCATGACTAATATAGGATCACTCGGCGAGATACGACCAAGCCTCTTCGCCAGATTAGGCAAAGAAACACGACCCGACTCGCTATACACTGTGAAATCCTTACGCATGATCATCTCAGATAATAAATTTGCAGACAGCCGGTTCATTTGACTTAAAATCAGTGTGGATGAGCGAGATATCTGATACTTGCAAAGCCATAAACGATGATAGGCATCGACCATTAATGAATAGGCACTGTGTAATGCATACTGATGCGCGAGAATATCACTTATTTGTTTTTCCTCACCCGCAAAAATTGGACTTTGCTCAATCGTTTGATTGCAGTCTATTAATTGCATCAATGTCATTTTCGTGTGCACAAAGGGTAAATCATCAAATTTTGCGTGTAGGTCGGGAATTAACACATATTGTCTTATTTCTCGCAGTCCCTGCGCCAGTGTTTTAAAAAACCGCATTGAATTGGTTCTGAATAATCGCGAATAATTATCAGGGAAGACAAACATGATACAGACCGTTACCGACAGCCCAATCATTAAACCCTGAACATGTTCCCAAGCCTCATCAGCGTGCGCGAAAGGCAAAATGGTAGCAAGGAAACACAAGACCCACACCCGCATAGGAACCACACTGTTTTCCAGACCAAATCGGCGCATATAATTGACAATAAACCCCATCGCTACTAACGTAATTGCTGTCCAGTTGACAGAATCACGCACAATCAACCCTAAAGAAAAAGATGCAAAAAATACAAATCCAAAGCCGATGACCTTCACCAATCGTGCATACCATGTTTTTGCATCGATGCTCTGCATAGAAAAACCACTAGCAGTACCCGCTATTAGTTTCGTCAGTGCGGGTTCACCGGTGGCGATCAACAAAGAAAGCACAATGGCAAAAATGGTCTTGCATGCCAGTTTCAAGTTAAAATAACCGGGATCAATACTCCAAAGATAATTGCGTATTTTTTTTACAGTAAACAATCAAATACATCCTTGTTTTGAATGCAACGGCTTTTCGTATTATCCTAGGCTATTTTGTGAGACGATAGCAAACATGACCAAGACATTGTCAAAAGCTGCCCGCCTTGTCCACGACAAAGAAAAAAACCACTATCGCTGCGTAGGGCGCTGGTCAATTATTTCTATTGACGGCCTTGCGCAAGAATTCAAACAATCGATTCTGCCTACTGGGAAAAAGCTCACAATAAGTGGCGACCGGCTTAGCCATTTTGACAGCGCCGGCGCGCTAACATTGACGAAATGTATTGATGAATTAAAAATGCGCAACAATCAAGTTGAACTAACCAGTTTTAATAAACAACAACTGGACATGCTGGCCTTGATCAAAGATAAAAAAGAAGATTTAAAATTTAACCCACCCCCACCAAAGCAAAACAACTTACTTTATCAAGTTGGCGAAGAAGCGGTTCATAAAATCAACCAAATTAATGGCCTGGTTGTTTTAATTGGTGATTTAAGTGACAAAATATTTCGCGCCTTTGGTTCATGGCAGCGCTTCCAGTTACCAAGCATTATCGCCAACATGAATGCCACGGGTGTTACCGCCTTACCCATTATCGGCCTGCTTTCTTTTTTGATTGGGGTGGTACTTGCCTATCAAATGGGGTTGCAATTAGAAACATACGGGGCCAGTATTTTTATTGCTTATCTATCAGGCACGGCTATATTTCGTGAGTTTGCACCTTTAATTACCGCAATCATTGTCGCCGGACGTACAAGTTCCGCCTTTACGGCACAAATTGGCAGTATGAAAATCAATGAAGAAATTGACGCCCTCTACACCATGGGGCTCTCACCTACCGAATTGTTAGTGGCACCCAAAGTCATTGGTTTGCTCATCATTTTTCCACTACTTATATTTTGGGCTGATTTTTTCAGTACCATTGGTGCAATGATGATGGCTAAATTTATGCTCAATGTAAGCTATTATGATTTTTTATCACGATTGCGTGACTCAGTGGGATTTAAGCAGATGGCGCTAGGTTTATATAAAGCCCCCACGTTTGCAATACTAATTGCTCTCGTTGGCTGCTTCCAAGGTTTTCGTGTAGAAGCTAGTGCTGATAGCCTAGGTACACAAACCACAAAAAGCGTGGTGCAGGCCCTGTTTTTAATTATCATTGCCGATGCTGCCTATTCCATTATCTATAGCTGGCTAGGTCTATAGATGAACACTCCAATTATTGAAGTACGCGGTTTAAAAAACCACCTCGGCGGCCAATGGGTTCATTCTGATGTAAACCTGACCGTTGAAAAAGGTGAAATTTTGGCTGTTATTGGTGGTAGCGGTAGCGGTAAAACCACGCTGATACGCAGTATTCTGATGTTACAAAAGCCCACCGCCGGCACCATTCGTGTTTTTGGTGAGAATATTGAAAAAATCAATGAGCACGAAGCCAACGCCATACGTCGCCGTTGGGGCATGCTTTTCCAACACAGTGCCCTTTTTTCTGCAATGACGGTACTCGATAATATTATGTTCCCCATGCGTGAGCTTACTGATCTCGAACCACAATTTATGAAAGAACTGGCACTACTGAAACTAAACCTGGTCGGACTCCCTAAAGAAGCCGCGAGCAAATTCCCCTCTGAATTAAGCGGCGGGATGCAGCGACGAGCCGCCGCGGCGCGTGCAATTGCGATGGACCCCGAATTATTATTTCTCGATGAACCTACCTCGGGCCTTGATCCGCTCAGCGCTAAACAATTCGATAGCCTGGTTGTTTTTTTACGCGATACATTGAATTTAACAGTAGTCATCATCAGCCATGATATTGAATCATTAGTGCGGACTACTGACCGAGTGGCTTTTATTGGCCAAGGCAAGGTAATAAGTGTAGAGCCTATTGAAGAATTAATGCAAAATAAGAATCCATTGATTGCTGAATACTTCAGTAAAAATTAAACTGTTAAGAACAAATAGGGAGCATAGTGCTTGGAATCAAAAACTAACTACACTGCCGTAGGTTTAACTGTATTGATTCTCACTGCAGGATTGATTATTGCAGCCCTGTGGCTATCGATTGGCTTTGACAGGAAAAAATACAACCTATACACCGTTTATATGACTGAGCCTGTTTCTGGTTTAAGCAACGAGTCACCGGTCAAATTTAATGGTGTCAAAGTGGGTATGGTTGATAAAGTACAACTAAGCCAACTTGATCCACAACAAGTTAGAATACAACTTAAAATCGAAGAAGGCACGCCAATTACCATGAAGACCCAAGCCACCCTGATTACCCAGGGAATTACCGGCGTAACTTACTTAGGCCTGAGTGCCACCTCACCCTCTTTTGTCCCTTTACAAAAAATACCCGGTGAACCTTATCCGGTTATTCCAGCCAAACCCTCATTTTTTTATCAGCTGCAAATAGACATTCATAACATCAACCTCGGCTTCAAACGTGTATTTAATGAAGAAAATACGCAAAACCTAAAAAAATCACTTGCCAGTTTGCAGAAAATAGCTGATGTGATTGCCAAAAATGATAGCAATATTGGTAAAACATTACATGAATTACCCAAAGCTGTTATTGAGCTTAAAATGGGAATCCGAAGTTTTAACACCATGACTGAGAGCATGTCCACAGCGGGAAAACAAGTCAGTAAAACAATGCAGGCAGGTAAAACTGGAATCGATAAAATATCACAGCAAACATTACCACCGATGGTTATGCTGCTACGTCGTCTGGACTTAATTGCTGCCAATCTCGAACAAGTGAGTGCACTAATGCGGCAAAATCCAGCTGTTATTATTCGAGGCACTACCCCACCAAAATCCGGACCGGGAGAATGAAGTTGAATAAAATTGGACTCATCATGTTACTTGGCGTTCTGTGTTTTTTACCGGGTTGTGCGGTTAACACCCCCGTTGCCAACCAATACAAGCTGAATAAATTCAGCAGCCAACCTGCGCATGCCAAACATTCGTCAGTGTCACTGTTAATAACGCAGCCAGAAGCAGCAGCAGGTTATCAGACTGAACAAATGTTTTATGTTAAAAAACCCTATGAGCTAAACGCATTTGTACATAATGCGTGGATTAGTTCGCCTGCGAATATGCTCTTCCCGCTGATCATGCAAAGCATGCAAGACACAGGTTATTTCTATGCTGTGGCAACAACCCCTTATTCCGATAAAGCGGATTATCGTCTAGATACCCAGCTTATTGAGCTCGAGCAAAATTTCCTGTGTAAACCAAGCGCATTAGAGATGGCGATTAAAGTCGTGTTAACGCATGTTGCAGATGATCGCATCATCGCCTCACGCATCATTCGCGAACATATTAACTGCCCTGCTGAGACCCCGTATGGCGGTGTGGTTGCCGCCAACCAGGCAACCCAGGCATTTACAGCGACATTATCAGAGTTCGTGGTTACGAAGATAAAACAAGATCATTGACAATGCGAAATGCAGGCTAAGACAATAGCGAAAAATTAAAAACAATTGTACAATGGCCCACCATTAGACGATATGAAATACTTAACTTAATAATAAGGAGACAGAGCATGGCATTTAGATCTTTTATCAAATTAGGACTTATCACAGCGGTAGTCATGTTGCTTGCATCTTGCTCCAAAGCACCAGGCACGGCTTCAGGCACAAGTGCGAGTGGAGAAGACGGCATGTCTGCACATGGTCTAGGCCAATCAAACCGCTTTGCAGGCCAGGAACCTGGTGAGTCGTACACTACGCAGGCGCCCCACAATCAAGTTTATCTATTCTCTTATGACGACAGCTCATTGGCTGATAAATACGTACCGTCCGTAAACGCTCAGGCTGAATATCTGAAATCAAACCCAGGCGCACGCATCCTTCTTGCCGGTCATACTGACGAACGTGGTAGTCGTGAATATAATATAGCCTTGGGCGAGCACCGCGCCAACACGGTTTCTGAATTAATGCGCATGGCTGGTGTAAACAGACAGCAATTACGCGTTGTCAGTTATGGTAAAGAGCGTCCTGCCAACTTTGGTCACGATGATGCGTCTCATATGCAAAACAGACGGGTTGAGTTAATTTACGAGGCGACTCGATGATGAAATCTTATCGGCTTTTTCTTGCCGCCAGTTTTGCCTGTCTACTGCCATTTAGTGCTTTTTGCGAAGCGCCTGTGGTGGATGATAGCGAAAATTTTGCAATGCTGGATGATCAACAGGCTGCTTACGAGCGGCCTGTTGCCAGAGAGAGAATTGGTAGTGATGACAGTGACGAGGAAACAGCGCTCGCCAATGATTCGGTCAATATACGCAGCACCGGCACCACTGCTAGCACTAGCACTAATACTGAGTTATTGGAAAAGCTGCAAGGGTTACAGCAGGATGTCCAGGAGTTACGTGGCCAGCTGGAAGTTCAAACCCATGATTTAAAATTATTACAAGAACAACAAATGGCGTTTTACAAAGATTTGGATGCACGAATCCGCAAGGAACCTGTCCAAACCACAAAAAATACGCTAGCAGCTGACCCATCAATCGTTAACGCAAAAACTGAATTAAAACCCACACCGGCTCCTGTAAATACCACCATTGCAGTTCCCGTTGTAGCCAAGCCCAAAGTGGACACGATAGCACCTGTCAGCAGCACTACACGCAACAGCCCTGTGGAAGAGCAAATCAGCTATCTAGCCGCTTATGAATTAGTAAAAAACAAACAATATGATGATGCCTTGAAGTCCATGCAAAATTTTGTAACTCGCTATCCGCAAGGCGGATACACCGCGAATGCCCAGTATTGGCTAGGAGAGCTTTACATGGTCAAAAAAGATTATCCGCTAGCGATTGAACATTTTGACGTCGTGTTGCAAAAATTCCCATCGTCCAGTAAAGCTTCAGCAAGCCAATTAAAAATCGGCTATGCATTAGTTGAATCCGGCAGACGAAGTGAAGCAAAAGTACGACTTCAACAAGTTGTAAGAACTTACCCCGATACCAACACAGCGCAGCTCGCTGCAGCTAAACTGGCGACCTTAGATAGCTAATGAAACAATTGTCAAAAAATTTACGCATTACAGAAATATTCCATTCATTACAAGGCGAGTCGGTTACTGTCGGGTTACCGACCGTTTTTGTGCGCCTAACTGGCTGTCCATTACGTTGCCAATACTGCGATACAGCCTATGCGTTCAGTGGCGGTGCACTAATCAGTCTCGACGACATTATGGCTCAAGTCTCCTCTTTTGATTGCCAACATGTGTGCGTTACTGGCGGCGAACCTTTGGCACAGCCAGGCTGTATAGAATTGCTAAAAATTTTATGTGATACCGGTCATCTGGTCTCCCTGGAAACCAGTGGTGCACGAGACATCAGCGCCGTTGATCAGCGAGTCATGATTGTCATGGATTTAAAAACTCCTGATTCAGGTGAGTGTGAAAAAAATTTGTTCTCTAATCTTCCTCATCTTAAGCAAACAGACCAAATTAAATTTGTTCTGTGCAGCCGAGAAGACTATCAATGGGCATGCACCATGCTCACAGAACATCATCTGTTAAAGCGCGCGCAAATTCTTTTTTCCCCAAGCTGGGGGCAACTGGACCCCACCCAACTTGCCGAATGGATAATACAAGACCGCCTGCGAGTACGCTTTCAATTGCAGTTACATAAAATTTTGTGGAATGACGCCCCGGGGCGCTAACGGCAACTAATTTACACCAGCTTATTAGGAGAAAATCGATGCAATGGTTCGCGCAGGCACCAGCCAATATTGCCCTGATAAAATACATGGGGAAAAAAGATAGCAAACTGAATATACCAATCAACCCATCCTTGTCATATGCCCTCAATAATCTACTGTCTAGTGTCACGTTAGAAGTGCAAGCAGGTGAAAAAAATTTCTGGGAACCTTTGCAAATACCTGGTGCGCCGGATTTTTTATTATCTGCAGCGGCACAAGAACGGTTTTTAGCGCACCTCGCCCGTTTAAAAGAATACTTTAACTATTCTGGAGCGTTTGTTGTGCGCTCTTGTAATAATTTCCCACACAGCAGCGGTTTAGCAAGTTCTGCTTCAAGTTTTGCAGCACTCACTAAATGCGCAGTATTGGCCTTAAGCGAGCTGACTAATTCATCCATTCCTTCTATTGAGACCCAAGCTCAGCTAAGCCGCCTGGGTTCGGGATCATCGTGTCGTTCGTTCTTTTCTCCATGGGCACTCTGGGAAGATGAAACAGTTAAAGGGATTAACTTGCCTTACCAGGAACTATTCCATCAGGTCATTATAATCAGTCATGAAGAAAAGAAAGTTTCCTCACCCGAGGCTCACCAACGAGTGTTAAGCAGTAAATTCTATGCCACACGTGCTCAGCAGGCAAAAGATAACCTGAAGGTTTTGCTTAACGCTCTGGAAACCAAAAATTGGGAAAGCGCCTATCAAATTTGCTGGCGTGAATTTCAGGAGATGCACCACTTATTTGCAACCTGTGAACAGCCATTTTCCTATATCACGGCGAAAAGCAACGAGGCATTAGCCAGTCTGCAACAATTATGGCAACGCGAAGGCGATGGGCCACTGGTTACCATGGATGCAGGCCCGAATATTCATTTACTCTATCGTGCAGAACAAGCAGAGATGGCGCAACGATTCCAGAAAGATTACCTGACAGGCAATTATGATGTCCTATGATTTTGAAACAACCACCCATGGCAAATGGATTTTGGCAGGCGAACATGCCGTTCTTCGTGGTTATGGTGCCTTGGTTTTTCCAATTAACGAAAAAATTCTGACTCTTAGTTATCACCAGTCAACATCAGAATTGAATGCGGATTATGATGGAGAAAGCGGCGCCGATATGCATTTGTTATTTTGGAGCGTTCTGGAACAGGGCATGAAAATTCTTGGGAAATCTCTCAATCAATTAAGCGGACATTTTCACGTATACAGCAACATTCCCGTAGGTGTAGGCATGGGCGCCTCGGCCGCGCTATGCGTTGCTATGGCACGTTGGTTTGCAGCTCAGGAGATGCTGGTTAATATCAATACTCACGATTTTGCCCGAGAGTTAGAAAACCTGTTTCATGGTAAAAGCAGCGGCCTGGATATTGCAGGCGTTGCAGCGACAGCCGGAATTCATTTCAAACAAGGTATATGCTCACCGGTCACGCAAACCTGGAAGCCCCTTTGGTTCTTGTCCTCTTGCGGCCAAATCGGCATCACGTCCCATTGTATTAATCAAGTACAAAGCCTGTGGCAGGAGAATCCAACACGCGCGGAAATGATCGATATACAAATGGCGAGTAGTGTTAGTCTAGCCAAAGATGCATTACAACAGTCCCTTCCTGAGTCACAAACAATGCTCGCGCAGGCGATTAATAGTGCCGCTGATTGTTTTCAGCAATGGGGGTTGGTCAGTGAAAGTTTACAGCAACACATGCTGCAATTACATGATGCCGGCGCCATCGCAGTTAAACCAACAGGCTCCGGTGGCGGTGGTTATGTTATTAGTTTATGGGAAAGCCCGCCACCCACTTCACTAGACCCGTTTCCATTTAGTTTTGACAGGTTATTGTAGGTTGGCGCTGAGCACCGCGAAGCCAAACAAAGGAACCTCCCGCACCACGACTGTTGGGCTTCACGGTGCTCAGCGCCAACCTACGGAACGAAGTAATTTATGTTCTGCAGACTCTGTCTATTCAACAAAGTGGTAATAAACTTCACCACTTTTAACCATCCCCAACTCAAAACGTGCTTGTTCTTCCAAAGCCTGCTCGCCTGATTTTAGCTCGACTATATCTGCCTCAATGGCGTGATTGCGCGCAGCCAGCTTTTTATTCTCTAGCTCTTGCGTTGTGAGTTTATCTTGCAGATGCAACCACTGCGACACGCTGTCATCACCCACCCAGAGCTTATACTGTAAGCCAATCAGCGCTAATATTAAGCACGCGACTACTATTCGCATAAAGAAAACTCTCAAGAGATTTATTCCAATTGTATACCGCGCCTCTCATTTTAAAAATACACTTATCCAGTATATTTAGGTTTAACTACATAAAATCTTACGCAAGCAATAAATTGAGAGGGTTGGCACGCCAAAGTTCGTCTTGTCGTGAGGACGTTAGAGCCAGTTCGTTGAATAATTTTTCGGTATAATTAACCCAGGCAGCAATGACGTAATAGTATGGCTGAAATCGGTTTGCATTATGCTGCAAAAGCAGACCGGCGCTCCTGGACAAGCACCGAGTCGTTTTTACATAACATATTTATGAGCTAATTTTTAAGTATAGATTTTCCTGCATAAGGTAGAGACATCAACTCATTGATACGCAATAGTTGATTGTATTTTGCTACGCGATCAGTGCGACAAAGTGAGCCTGTTTTTATCTGGCCACAGCCAGTAGCCACCGCCAGATCAGCGATAAACGTATCTTCAGTCTCGCCAGAACGATGGGACATCACACAACGGTAACCGTTTTTATGCGCCAGACGAATCGTTTGCCGAGTTTCAGTTAACGTACCAATTTGATTTAGCTTGATCAGTACAGCATTCGCTGTCTTCTCACTAATCCCTTTTTGTAAAATATGCGAATTGGTTACAAACAAATCATCACCAACCAATTGTACTTTATCACCTAACTGCTTCGTCAGCTGCCGCCAGCCAGACCAATCATTTTCATCAAGACCGTCTTCGATGCTCACGATAGGATAATTATTTGCTAACTCGGCGTAATATTGAATCAATTCCCCGCTAGTCAGTTTCTTATTTTCAGAGGCTAAGTGGTATAAGCAATCATCAGCAAACAACTCGGATGCCGCGACATCCAGTGCAAAAACAATGTCTTCCCCCAAACGAAACCCCGCCAACTCGACCGCAGTGACCAACATATCCAACGCCTGGCGATTAGACGTTAAATTAGGTGCAAAACCACCCTCATCGCCAATCGCGGTATTCAAGCCTTGCTTCTTAAGCACCGACTTCAGCACATGAAACGTCTCTGTCCCCATTTGCAAAGCCGTGGGGAAATCAGAGGCACCTACCGGCATGATCATAAATTCCTGGATATCAACATTATTATCAGCGTGCGCGCCACCATTCAAAATATTCATCATGGGTACCGGCATAGTCATCGCCTCACCCTGATTAAGTGCCACAAACAAAGGATGGTTCGCCTCTTTTGCGTGAGCTCGCGCGCACGCTAGTGACACAGCAAGAATAGCATTAGCACCGAGCCTAGATTTATTTTCTGTGCCATCCAGCTCACACAAGCGCGCGTCAATTTGGTGTTGCTCCGCCACGGAAGAATGGTGTAATGCCTGATTTATTTCTGAGTTGATATGCTCTACCGCCTGAAGCACACCCTTGCCGGCATAGCGGCTAGCATCACCATCACGCAACTCACAAGCCTCGCGGCTTCCTGTTGATGCGCCTGAGGGCACGCTGGCGCGCCCCATCACGCCATTTTCTAACGTAACATCAGCCTCAACCGTTGGGTTACCGCGTGAATCCAAAATTTCACGGCCTTTAATCGCTGCAATACGCATGGTTAATCCTCTTATTTTTTTAACGTATTGTTTTGTCAGCAATGGAATATGTCAAGTTAAAGATGGGATGATAGAGATCCTCTAATATTGCAGCTTCTATATTGACAACATTTTGGATATAATCTGTCCTATCTTCTGTAAGGCGTGCGTTATTTATGGGTAGCATATTCAATATGTTTGGGCCGTCACCGATTAGGCCTATAGAACAACACATGCGCAAGACCTACCAATGCGCGAAAAAACTGCATCCTTTTTTTGAAGCAGTGCTCCAACAAGACTGGGAAACAGCCGGCTCTATCAAAGATAAGATAGTTTCCATTGAAAAAGAAGCTGACCGCATCAAGCGCGACTTGCGATTACATTTACCCACCGGCTTGTTTCTACCGGTAGCACGCACTGATTTACTCGAGCTATTAAGCGCACAAGACAGGATTGCCAACAAAGCTGAAGATATCGCAAGCCTGATTATTAGCCGGAAAATGGTGATTCCAGAAGCGATTTCGACTATTTTTATGCCTTTTTTAAGCCGTTGCCTGGATACTGCACAGCAAGCTTGTAAAGCAATTAATGAATTAGATGACCTACTTGAAAGCGGTTTTCGCGGCAGCGAAGTGAAAATTGTTGAAGAAATGATTATGACGCTCGATGAAATCGAGCAGGATAGTGACGAAAAACTGGCCGAAATCAGGCATCGCATCTTTGAGTTGGAAAAGGACCTGCCTGCAATTGACGTGATTTTTCTTTATAAACTGGTTCAATGGATTGGCGACTTGGCAGACCATGCACAAACTGTTGGTGGTCGGCTGCAAATTCTCATTGCCCGGTAATATATTCCTATGGATTATTCAATATTATTTTTAGTTTTAGCGATAGTGCTTTGTTTCTTAATGACTTGGGGCGTTGGTGCCAATGATCTGGCCAATGTGATGAGCACCACCATGGGTTCAAAGGCAATCACAGTCAAGCAAGCCATGCTCATTGCGGTCATCTTCGAATTCGCCGGTGCCTTTTTGGGTGGTACGGGTGTCACTGAAACCATGCGCGACGGTATCATCAATACCAGTGATCTTGCCGATCAACCGCTGATTCTAATTGAAGGCATGCTAGGCGTACTCATGGCATGTACCATTTGGATGAACCTTGCCAGCTACCTCGGTGTACCTGTATCCATCACCAACGCCCTGGTAGGCTCCATGGTCGGTTTTGGCAGTATCGTATTAGGCACTAAAGCTATCCATTGGGATCAGGTTTCACACATCGCTATTGGCTGGATTACTTCACCGCTTATCGCAGGCGTTACCGCCTATACCCTGTTTATCAGCATTCAACAGTCCATCTTTGTTAAAAGCGACCCGTTGGAAAAAGCCAAACTTTATATTCCCATCTACCTTTTCATGATTGGCTCCATTCTATCCTTTATCACCGTATTCAAAGGCTTAAACCACTTTAATATCCACTTAAATTTAAAACAAGATTTGGCCGTCACATTGGCAACCAGTATAAGCATCACCACCCTCGGCATGATTTTTATCAAACACATTCCTGAGCGCGCGAATATGAGACGCCGTGAGCGTTTTCTGCAAGTAGAAAAATATTTTGCCGTTCTCATGGCCATGACGGCATGTGCTATGGTGTTTGCGCATGGCTCAAATGATGTTGCTTTGGCGGTCGGCCCCTTATCAATTGTCTACAGCCTGGTGATGCACGCCAATCACCCAATCGGAGCGGCAGACTACCCTTCCTGGATTATCTTGCTGGGGTGTTTTGGGGTAATCAGCGGGTTACTGATGTATGGTAGAAAAGTTATTGAAACCGTGGGCAGCGCTATCACCGCATTAACACCCAGCCGCGCTTTTGCAGCAACATTATCTGCCGCCACTACGGTTGTTGTCGCAACCAGCATAGGCATTCCAGTTTCCGCCACTCAAACATTAGTGGGAGCGGTTCTTGGGGTTGGGTTGGCTCGCGGTATCGGCGCTTTAAATCTCATTGTGATCCGCAATATTTTTACGTCCTGGATTCTGACTTTGCCCGCTGCATCACTGCTGACTATAGTGGCCTACAAGATTTTGCATGCCTGTTTTGGTTAGAGACTATCAAACAATAACCTAATAAACCAAAACACATGCTTATGCAAAAAATTGTTTAAACGTCTTACTGTTATAGATACTCAGGATTTTATCGGCGTATTGATGATCGGTAGCATAGTTTGCTTTTTGTAACATCCCCAGATACTGATCCGGATCGTGAGCTACTTTTAATGCGTCATGATATCGAGGATTATTTTGCAAAAAATGCACATAATCTTTAAAACTTTCAGAAAATGACCCATAAACCCGAAAAGCCGATTTTGTTTTGACCAACGCATCGCCTTCCTGCTCCAGCGTATTTACCGATGCTGAATCTTTTTGCCAGCTGGTGTCCGCTTTAATATTAAATAAATTATGGCTGCTTAAGCTGTCGACCCCAGAAATTATTTTTTTACCCCAATCTGTTTCTAACGCGGCTTGTGCCAACATCAACTTCGGATCAAGATTAAGCAATTTTGCAGCTTCCTTCGCATAGGGCATCAAACGCTGAATAAAGCTCTGCTGGTTTTCAAAAGGGTGATGTTCGGGTTCGCTTTTAATTTTAACGGGTGTCGTGTCGCTGCTTGTATTTACGCCTGGTTGCGCCACGGTTTCTGGTTCAAACCGGTACACACTATCAGTTTTGGGCACATCTTGCTCTGCATTCAAATAGGTTTCGATTTTTTCTGCAAGTCCAATCCCCTTTCCGCTAATAGACAAAGAAACCTGCTTATCAAATAAATCCTGATAAAGCTCTGACTGTTCGCCGCCGCCTTCACCGTTGCTTAAAGCTTTATTAGCATCACGCATACTTTTGAGCAAAATCTGAACTAATAACGCCTCGAACTGCTGGGAAACCTCATGCTGCGCACTGCTTTTATTTTGCTTAAGTTGCCCTTTTAACGCAGAAAGGCCCTGAATGTCAGTATAGTTTTTAACATCGAAATGTGTGTCACTATAACTCATATATCGTCCTATATAACTTCAATATCCGCATGCAAAGCACCCGCTTGTTTGACTGCCTCAAGGATTGCTATTAAATCTCCTGGAGCCGCACCCACACGATTGATAGCGTCAACCAACTCTTTCAGCGATGCACCTGTTTTAAGTAAAAAGGCCCTACTTTTTTGTGCATTCACTTGCACATTAGAATCCGAACCCTTAACTGTCCGCCCAGTGGATAACGCATTGGGCTGACTGACAAAAGGCGTTTCAGAAACCGATACCGATAAATTGCCATGCGCTACCGCGACTGGCGAAATACTTACATCTTGGCCAACAACAATCGTGCCCGAACGTGAATTAACAATGACTTTTGCCGCAGAGACTGCGGGACTCACCTGCAAATTTTCTATGCCAGATATAAAATTAACGTATGAATTGTGCTCGAGGAAATTATCTTTATTACGTTCTTGATTAATACGCACCGCCACGGCACCCGCATCAATTGGTTCAGCAACACTGTATCCCAGCTCTTTATTAATAGTATCTGCAATACGCTGAGATGTCGTAAAATCAGGTTGACTGAGTTCAAATACAATCATGCCCTTTTTGATATAAGGCATTTCAACGACTTCCTCTACTGTCGCACCATTCGGTATACGGCCTGTATCCATACTGTTAACAGTAACTTTAGAACCATCCTGGCCTTGAGCTCCAAATCCAGAGACCACAACATTGCCTTGAGCCATCGCATACACATGATTATCAGCACCCTTTAGTGGAACCAGCAGCAAACTCCCCCCACGTAAACTTTTAGCATTCCCTAACGATGCAACGGTTATATCAATTCTCTGGCCAATGCGCGCAAAAGGAGGAAGCGTAGCGCTAACAGCCACTGCAGCCACATTACGCAATAGAAAATTGCTTTTGCTTGGTAAACGAACGCCAAAATCCAGTAACATATTACGAAATGATTGGTCGGTAAAAGGTGCCTGCGAGGTAATATCGCCGGTGCCATCCAGACCAACTACCAAGCCATAGCCGACCAACTGATTATCACGAATACCAGCCAGATTGGTGATATCTTTAATACGTGTGCCCCCAACCTGGGGGATTAACGCCACAACCATAATGAATGCTAAAATCAATCGCACGCTAACTACCTTCTTTGGTTTAGTATCATCTGTTGTGTTTCTTGGATTTTAAGATATATTTGCTGGGTTAATTGCAATGAAGTCATGCGCTGAGTAATTTGTGTAAGAACCTCTGGCATGTCAGCATCCGACAAATTACTTAATTTCAATGTTTCATCCGTAATTAAATTTTCCATCAAATTCTTTTGATTATCAATGATTTTCCCATCATTGCCAACGGTTTGCTGGTAAGAACGGAAATGCTCATATATCTGTTGCATGGTTTCAGAAAGACCACCCATTATCTGTTGAAAGTTTGATCGGTCCTTCTCGGATTTGATAGGTTGATGCAACACATTTGCCAAATCACTAATGGCTGAAAAAACACTTTGTCCCTGACTTGGGCTCACTCTAAAGGTATCCCCAACTTGAGGTTGTCCAGATAAATTTATCGCTAATCCATTAAATACCAAATCATTGCCGTCGATATAATCAGGTGCATCACCAGGAACATTGGCTGGCAAAGCGGGGATGATTTGGCCGCTAGTTGCGCCTATCACTTGCACTGCGGGCTTACCGGCAGTATTAGCAACAATGGTGATAGTATAGGAATCAGCAACATAATCAGCGGGGCTAACCACATGCCCGCCGCGAATGATTGCCGTTCCATTGTTATTGGCAAGATCAGCGTTTGTTTGGAATGCACCATTACCATTCAAAATATTTGCAAATACCTTGCCACCCACCTCTGAATAATTCACCCGGGCTTGCAATCCAATCGAGATTTTAGAGCTATTAACACTACCTTGATAAATGTATTGATTGCCTTCATTCCTAAACGCCGGAATAGCGGGATTATAACCGCTGTAAATATATTCGTTATTGGCATCTCTAGTATTTGACAACACCAGAGCCTGTTCCAATATACCATCTAACTCTTTCGAAATAATTTCTCGATCGCTGTCATTCAAAGTTTCATTTTGACCGCTTTGTAATAATTGCTGCACCTTGCCAATCAACGCTAATGACTGGGCCGCCACATAGGATTTTTGACTCTGCCTGTTATCGGCGAGCGTAACATTGGAGTCAAAGTTTTTTAGTTGGCCTAGGTAATTTTGCACGGACTTGATGCGGTCAGCCAAAATTGGATTGTCAGATGAGCGAAGTAATTTTTTACCAGTACCCGCCTTAGTTTGCAAACTAGACAATTTATCAAATTCCGATGATAACAGCTGCATTTGCGCACGATATTGCGTGATCGAAGGTAATCGCATAGTTAACTCCTCATCATCATAAAGATTGCGTCCATGACTTGCTTCAAGGCCTCTAGCACTTGAGCGCTGGCCATATACGATTCTTGATATCTGGCAATATTCATCGTTTCTTCTTCCAAACTAACCGCCGACATCTCATCACGCCTGTTTTGCGCCTGATTTTTCAAAATCGTTGTCGAATCAAGACTTATTTTAGCCTGACTGGTTACGGTAGCCACATCCAATAAAAGTGTTTGGTAACTCTCGCTAAACGTATCGCCAGTTCTGTCATTACGATACAGATCCGCCAATAATAAGCCATTGCGATTATCACCAAGACCATCATTATTATAATCTATAGAAAAAGAATCCCCTGCCTGAACGTTCCCGGCCAGATGGATACGATAGCCAGGATCATAGCCACCTGCTGTTGGAAAAGCCTCACCGCCACTAACAGGATCATAGGTCAAATTATTTTCAAGAACACTGTTATCGTTGGCGTTGACCAACTGGTAAGTTGTAGGAGTAATAAACTCCACGCGCACAGGCGGATTCAACTGATTGGGAATAGAAAACGCCATATTGGTCGTATCAAGTACGGCCGTGAGTTCAATGGTTCCAGCACCAAGATTATTCATGGCCGCATTAGCAACAACCGGCAAACCTAAAGCCAGGCCACTGCCGTCAGACATGGCCAGCGCAATCCCGTGCGCCGCTCCTCGAGTAGGCGAAATGTTATAGTTATCACCCGCATTAAAGGTACCGCTATTGATATTGATTGAAAATCCGGCAACACTGATAGCCTGCGGCAAACCACCAAGGCTCCCTGTTTGTACCACCATTCCATCAGATTTTCTCAACAGGCTAAAATCAGTTGCCGTGTCAAAATTCAAGGTATATTCTTCTGCCGTAATGGCGTTCATATCATTTAACGACACGGTAAGGTTACCACCACCCGTATTTGTCTGATTGGCCAGCGCCCGCCCGGTCATGAGCGATTGCGAGTTAATATCCTTGAAGACCAAGCCACCCAATCCCCCCTTGGTATCAACTCCCAATTGATTCTGGCGATTTATTTTATCTGCAACATTTAAAGCAAGCACATCCAGTTGATGTTGAGCATGACCGATAGTTTGATCATAATAATCCATCAATCCTCTGATTTTACCACTCGTAAATAAATCATTGACGTTGGCAACTGTACCGCCAGCGAGCACTCCAACATTAATATCACCAACCGATCCTGTGTTCATAATGACCAGCGGATTGACCTTATCGCCCAGCAACAAAGGTAGTCCATTTGTCATTTGAACACTGACTCTGCCGACATCGTCAACTTCATGGCTAAAATCAATCAGCTCTGATAGTGAGCTTAAAAGCTCATCCTGCTGATCCAGCAACGCCATGGATGGCTGCCCAGATGACCCGCTCACTACAGCCATTTGCTGGTTTATATATGCCAATTTTCCCAAAATGGCATTTGCATTTTGAACCGTTGCCGCCACTTCACTTTTACTTTCAATAGCTTCAGTTTTAAGTTGGCGATCAATTTGTTGCATGCGACTGGACATGGCACCCAGTTGGGTCAAATAAAAGTTACGCCCTGATGACGATCCTGGCGTCGCATTGACGATTTCAAGTGCCGACAAAGATTCATTAATGAATTTCATGACACTGGAGTCATCATTATCAACGAACGTCTCGAGGTTCTTCATGCGCTCGTAGAATATTTCGGATTTTGAGAAATCCTGAGTCGAGCGCACCAATAAATTATTAGCAAATGTATCGGCAATGCGGTGTATATCACCGACGCGAACACCGCCACCAAAAAGGGAAGAGGATATTTCAACGAAATCAATTTCGCGACGCGTATAAAATGGGTTGTTCGCATTAGCAATGTTATTTCCAGTTAAATACATTGCGTATTTGGACGCACGCAACCCACTTAATCCGATGTCAAATAGTGAAGGCATATTTGTATCCTCTTGTAGGACCTACACAAAAAACCATAAACCCTATTTTATTAATAGGGCGCAAAACGATTAAACAACTTCGTCGCTAGCCCACCGCCAGTGGCATAGCCTGCCTGACCTGCTGCGCCATAACTAATTTGGGCATTAGCTATCCGTTGTGATGAAATAACATTATTTGGTTCAATATCCTCTTGCCGCACTATACCGCGCAAGCTCATCAATTTTCGTCCCTGGTTAATAGTAAGCCATGACTCACCCTGAACAACCAAATTTCCATTGGAAAGAGTCTTCACTACCGTAACCGATAATTTACCAATCAATTTGTCGCTTTGATCACTATTACCCTTGCCGTCAAATACTTGTGCTGTATCCGTCATCACTTCCAAGCCTGGTATTTTTTGACCAAAAAGTGTTGGAATTGGATAAGTCAAAGTGGCCTTCTTATCCGTTTTTGTTTTGGCCTTGTATTCACCCTGTGTCGATTCTTCAAGACGCACTGTCAATATGTCACCTACACCTTGAGCGATCTTATCCTGGTATAGCCGCATGCTATAACCCTTTTGGTAGATAGTCCCGTTTCGTTTAGGCGGTGGCGGCACATCAGCAGGCAGTGCCGGCGGCACAATCACCGGCTGCACACAACCTGTCAACAATAAGACAAAAGCAATTCCAAACTTTTTCAATCTTAAGTTTCCCTATCTAATTTCTGATACATATTGTCAACAGCCGACACAGCTTTTGACGTCATTTCGAAGGCACGCTGCGCCTCAATCAAATTAACCATTTCCTCTACAACGTTGACATTGGAGGCTTCCAATTCGTGTTGGCGAACCTTACCAAAACCAGCTTGCATGGGCGTACCATCAACTGGCTGCCCGCTGGACAAGGTTGCCAGATACAGGTTTTCTCCTTGCGGTTGCAAACCCGATGGATTGACAAAATCGACCAATTCAAGTCGTCCAACCTCCTCAACCTGGCCACCGCTCATAGAAACAGACACAGTCCCACTTTCACTGATGTTAATATTCTGCGCCCCCTCGGGGATAGTAATAGCGGGTTGAATAACATAACCATTGTGTAATACCAGCTGCCCCTGCTCATTAAGCTGCATGGTACCTGTGCGCGTATAAGAAAAATCGCCTCCGCCAGGCATTTGAATTTTTAAAAATCCACGCCCTTCAATTGCAATATCAAGGTCATTATTAGTTTGCATCGCAGGGCCCTGCGTGAATATTTTCTTGTTACTTGCCAAACGAACCCCGGTACCCACCATCAGTCCATTAGGCGAATTTGTTTCATCGGAAGTCGGCGCGCCAGGTTGCTTAATCATCTGGTAGGCCAAATCTTCAAACTCTGCTCTATTTTTTTTAAAGCCCGGAGTACTGGCATTCGCCAGGTTATTCGAGATGATCGCAATGTTTTTATGGTGGGCTTCAAGTCCGGATTTTGCTATCCACAATGCTAAGTCCATTTGCCGTTCCTCTGTTTAATCAAGACACTCCAGGGCGATTGTCTTCGACCCCTCATACTGTTATGACTGTATACTCAATAAGCCATTTGCTTTGTTTCCGTTTTCTTCAGCCATCTTCATTATTTTAGCTTGGCTGTCAAATTGCCGGGACAGATCAATCAGCTCCACCAAAGCACGCACCGGATCAACATTACTGCCTTCGAGTGATTCCGGTATCAGTTTCACCACATGTCCATCATCCTGCGCACCGTCGCTTTTAGGATAAAATAAACTATCAGCGCCTTTGGCCAAACTATTTGGTCCAAAACTAGCCAACTTAAGGCGCCCAACCTCCGCAATGGTTGTTTCCGATTCGCCTTTAATTTGTGCTGAAATAATCCCGTGCTCATCGATCGTGACATTAGTAGCCGTCGGAATGGTAATGAGACCCGAACTACCCAACACCAGCTCTCCTTTTTTGGTAACCAATAAGCCATCCGAGTTGATGTCAAAATTACCGGCCCGGGTATATCCTTCTTGACCGCTCTTGCTTTGTACAGCAATATAGCCACGTCCATCGACGGCGACATCTAACGAGCGTCCAGTAAAATTGATAGGGCCTGAGTCTTGATCAGTATAAACCTGACCAATTTTAGGCATGGTGCGTGTTTGCAATCCCGCCGACTTGACCTCACTGGTAGTGAGTGTCTCGTAATCAGCATGAAAACCAACCGTGTTCATATTGGCCAGATTGTTGGTCAACAAGCGTGTGGCGCGTAAAGATTCTTTCGCGCCGACGGTGTTGGTGTAAAGGACATGATCAACCATTATAATTTCTCAACTGTTTGCAGGACTTGGTTATACGTTTGCTGCACTTGGGCGTTGGCCTGAAAATCGTGCTGCGCACTAATCAACTTCACCAGTTCTTCCGTCAAATCTACATTTGAATATTCAATGGAACTACTGATAATTGAATCCTTACTTTGATCACCACTTATCATAGCTGGACCAGAGTCAGCCGTAGCCAACCAGGACATAGTGTCCGTTTGCGACAACCCATTAACTGAATGAAATTTGGCAACCGCGATTTGACCCTCAACGCGACTCATGCCATTGCTGTAGTACACATTTATTTTACCATCGTTATCAACGGTCGCACCTAATGCTTGTCCTGAGGTCAAACCATCTTGACGATGGTCATAAACCTTATTTTGACCCGCAAATTGCGTTGATCCCGCCAATCGAATATCCAGTGACTGAGGAGCCAAAGCACCATTACCAGGACTCCAGTTCAAACCCGTTATCCCCGTTGCTGACGATAATGTACCCACATCAGAAAAGTTCAATGTACCAGAGCTTACAATTGAATTATCCACGGCCACTTGCGTATTCCACGTGTTATCCGAGGTTTTAACATAATACATTGACATCAAATACGAATTACCCAAACTGTCATAAATTGTTTCATCAGAACGATAATTGTAAGTTGCCGGATCATTAGCATCAAACGAGGCAGCAATCACCGAAGCATTGGAGTCCAGGTTTAGCGATAATTCAGCCGTTTTAGTTGCACTAGCAGGAATAGCGGTATTGGTAATTTTCAAATCCACCAACGTGCCTGTTTCCTGAACTTTGCCATTTACGGCTGGATAGCCTTGAATTTTTCCAGCCATGCCTGTTAAATAGCCGTCACTGTCAAAGTCCATACGTCCGGCACGTGTATAGCTAACCAATCCCGTACTGATATTTTTCTGCACGAAAAAACCATCATTGGCCAAACGTAGATCTAACCCACGCGAAGACGACTCGACACGACCAGTCGAAAAATCCTGGCTGATGGACTGAACACGTGTCCCCAAGCCAGTAGATTGACCTCCCAAACCACTTCCAGCATAGATATCACTAAAATTAATCATCGTTTTTTTAAAACCAATGGTGTTCACGTTAGCGATATTATTACTGATTGCTTCCATATTGGTTAAGGCCGCTTTAAGTCCACTATTTGCAATATTTCCGACACTCATGTTGCCTCCCTGGCTCATGCCTGATATTCATAGTACCTATAAAATTTTAACAATCTCATTCATGCTCACACCACCTAAACCGTTGACATTTAAAACCACCTTACCGCTGGCGCGATCAAGCGCGACACTACTCACTTTGAAATTAGCCGCAGTTGCTACGTTGACTTGTTCGGTGCCAACATGCCCCACAGCAGACATTTGATAAAAACCGGGTGCCAATGGTGCGCCTGCTTCGTCTTTGCCATCCCAGGAAAAGTCCATAACCCCGTCGCTGTTAGCGTGCAATTTTAAAGTCCTGAGAATCTTGCCGCTGCTATCGGTAACAGACACATCAATCGCCTCAACGCCAGGTGGGACGAGGACTGCTCCATTCGCCTCCCTCCCATCAGCAAGCTCTAGCTTGTCGGTCGACAACTGCACATTTTTACCCACTAAAGAGGTGGCTTCTAACATTTGCGACGTCCCCAAATTTCCTTTCAGTGCATCCACACTGTCAGCCAATTTTTGTGAGGCACTAAGCCCTGTCAACTGGGATATTTGCTGCATCATCGTACTGGCATCAAAGGGGTTAAGCGGGTTTTGCATCTTCAGTTGTGCTAAAAGCATTTTCATAAAGTTTTCTTGCGAAAATTGTGTTTGCGCTACGCCTGATGTATTCAAGTTATTGCTTTTGAGATTATTGCTAATGTCCATAGTTATGCCTACCGTTATAAGTTGTTGATTGCACGAATAGTTTGCATCAATAAGTTCTTGGTTGTACTCATCACCTCTACAGACGCCTGGTATTGTCGTGAAGCAGAAATCATATCTGCCATTTCCTCAACTGCATTAACATCGGACAGATAGACTTTGCCGTCTTTGTCAGCCAATGGATTATTAGGATCCAAACGCCATTCCAAGGGCTGTTTGCTAGTCGTGACATCCGTCACCCGAACGCCACCGGTGGGTTGTTCATTTTTGGCAAAGCCCGCGATTGCCCCTTGCACTTGTGAAAAAACAGGATGTTTGGCGTGATAGGTTTCAGCTTCGGTACCACCAACGCTACCTGAATTGGCAAGGTTTGACGCGGTCACGTTCATGCGAATACTTTCAGCAGACATCGCACTGGCCATTACATTTAGAATTTGTGATATAGACATCATTACTCCCCGCGCAACGCTTTAATGATTTGACTTGATTTTTTCTCGACAAAACTCACTCCAGCCTGATAACGAAGCGCATTTTCGATAAAATTCTTACGCTCAACTTCATCATCCACTGTATTGTTATCCATTTTTGTTTGCATAGGCACGCGGTAATATAATTGAGAGCCTGAAGCTGATGGGCCAGTCTGGATATGCTGTGCATTACTTCCCTGCAAAGCTAAATGCCCCTTGGCTTTCTGCATCACTTCTGAAAAATTGATGTCCTGCGCTTTAAAGCCAGGGGTATTGCTATTGGCAAGATTTTTTGCAATTAACGTGGCGCGATAATCGCAAAGATTTAACGCCTTGGCCTCATTGTCAAATGACAAAATCCCTGTCATAAAGTCCTCCTATAGTCACACATAAGCATCAATTAAAGATTGGCTTCGTCGTCTGGTTGCATTCTCACTCACTTCGATTAATTCAGCCGTCGCACCTCCAGAAAATGGGGTTGGCTGCTGCTGATCTTTCTGCTGCGGCGATTGATCCTGCGATGCCCGTTGTTCAATATTGGCATGTGCCAAATGAAGGTTAGCATCAGAAAAAAACTGTTTAAGCTGCGGCAAATGGGCCTGCATGACCTGCTTGGCCTCGTTGCTCTCAGCCACCAACGTCACGGAAGATTGTTGATGATTCATCTCGATTTTGACATTAATCTGCCCTAAACCTTCCTGGTGAATACGTAGACTGGCTTTTTGGGCTGCCGCTTGCGTCGCCATACCGGCTTCGTAGTGTATTTCATAGGGCGTCATTGATTTTGTATCTTTTATTACCTCAACTGTAGTTGGTGCGGCACCACTGCTGTCGCCAGTCTGAGTTAACAGCGTTTTAAACGACGATGCCGAGGGCTGTTCAATCGTGAGCGGCTGTTTAGGCAGGTCTTGCTCAGCCAATTGCTCTTTCAGTTGTTTTAATTCATTGACAATACCCGATGTCGACGTGACTGCCTTTGCTTCGGCGATCAGCTGCGATAACTCAAGGGCGGCAGTTGGGGTTTGTACTTTAGCATTTTTCTCATGCCCTGCTTTTACTTCGGTTTGCTGCAAGTCGCTCGCTAATTTTCCTGGCGTCATGTTGGGTTCATGAGCCATTAAAGCACCCAGAAAAATTGGAGAATCAGTGGGTTGGTTGATTGAATTATCTTCACCCATGTTCAATTCTGTTGCTAATTTTTCATCCGCGGGAGGCAAGGATTGTGCTGTTAGCGATTCCGGTTGACTCGCACCATAACCAGATAAAATCGGTGTATTATTTGAGACTTCCTGCAGTTGCATCTCAGGCATCATTTCGGTGTCTATGTCAGATTGGAGTTCGTAACCTGCTCCCAATTGGGGAGGAATTAAAGGCGGAGGGGATGCAGTCAGCAACAGCGAAGCCTGCTGTGCAGCATCATCATTAGATTCCGTCTCCTTCATCTCATCGCCCTTCTTGGGCTCCGGCGAATTGGCAGCACTGAGGAACGCCGCGAATTCCTGGTCAACAACAGGATTATCGCGATCTATCTCACTATATTTGCTGGCCTGCATCGAGACAGGTAATACATCCTTTTTTATAAACACACATCTATCCTGGACGTGATTTAGCTTATAGCAGTACCACGATCAAGAAATAAATGTCAACTTTTTCATTTTTTATCAAGGTTAATATTTCAACTCATCCGGAATCTTAAGATCGCTAATCGGTTCAGGCATACTGCCGCGACCTGCTTGATAGTTCCGCAACTGGAATAGATAAGATAAGACGATTGCCACTGCTATATAAAGCTCGGGAAGGATATGATGACCAACCTTGCCTGTGTGAAATATAGCCCTGGCAAGTTCGGGTGCTTCGTAAATGGGAATAGAATGTTTTTTGGCAAGCGTACGGATATGCAACGCCATGTGATCAGCCCCTTTCGCTACAATTTTAGGAGCCGAGTCGACTTTATCCTGGTATTTTAATGCCACTGCATAATGGGTAGGGTTAGTAATAATCACCGAGGCTTTCGGTATATCTTGCTGCAGTCGTTGCAGAGCCAATGCAAACTGCGCTTGCTTTTGTTTTTTCTTAACCTCTGGATTTCCGTCTGTATCTTTACTTTCATCTCTTAAATCTTTATCAGTCATCTTTGCCTTTTTCTGAAATTGGTGATAATTAAAAACACCATCGATCGCTGCAAGAATCAAAATTCCCAAGGCAAGATGACCCAAAAAAAGGGCTAACAAGTGCATGGCCTTTCCGACCATATTGACTTCACCAATGATAGACAAATGCCGAATTTCCTCCTGATGACTCTGCAGGAAAATCACTAAAATGATCATAAAAAGAAAAAGCTTCAATACCGACTTCGCGACTTCCATAGCATTTTGTAAAGAAAAAATACGTTTAAGATTTTTATAAGGACTTAAACGCTCGCCCTTAAAGCTAAGTAATTTTCGCGAAAAATGTATGCCACCCATCAGACCCACTGACGACAACAAGGCAACCAGGATTACCGCAAAAACGGGCAACATCGCCAGAAGATTATTTTTCCACAATTGCTGAAATAAAACCTTGGACGCATGCTCATCACGAATCAACACATCCAGTTTACTGTAGGTCAACAAAAAATTATTTGATAAGGTGGAATATATCTGACCAGATAAGGCATATAATACCGACATCGCCGCAATGAGTGTTAATCCAGAGTAAAATTCTTTGGCTCGTAAAAACTGACCGTCTTTTTTTTGCTGATCGATACGCTTCTGCGACGGTTTATGTTTCTTTTCGCTAGTGTCTTCACTGCTCATTTTAACTGCTCAACAAAGCGAAGTAGGTCATTATATAATATTTCACCATTTTGAAGGGTTAAATCAAACGTGATGTAAACCATAAAAAAACAGATAACCAACGAAACATTGATACCAATTGAAAAAATATTAAGTTGTGGGGAAAATTTAGTGAGTACAGCTAATGTAATATTGGACAGCATAACTGAAAAAATTACAGCTAATGACAGCATAACTGCGCCTTCAAATAATATACTCGAAAATTGCAAGATTTTATCCAGCGCATCCAAATCCAGCACATCAGGCAATGACGGTAATAGTTGAATAGACTTCACCATCATGCCAATCACCACCAGATGACCATTCAATCCCATAAATATGGTGATGGACAGAAACATTAGCATCTGGGTTAACGGCGTAATATTCCCGACACGCGGCACAAAAAAACTAACAAAACCAAGACCTGCCTGCATTGATACAATTTGACCAAACCCCACAAAAAATTCAGCAAAAAAATTAATAATCAATGCGGTGATTGCACCCAAAATAATCTGCCCGAAGAGTGGCGATACCAAATCAGCAAAAGAATCACTTTGAAAAACGGGAGTATCCTGAACGCTTGTGAAAACAAACAACGATAATACAACTGAAAATGCCAACATCAACTTTCCCGGCATCCATTCCCTGCGCATAAAAAAAATCACTGAGAAAGTGGTTGCCATCCTCGCTTCGATCACTAGAAACGCCAAAAAATGTTGCGACATTTTTTCAAGAAAAACTGCTAATACATTATTCATTCATAGCTACTTAAAATGTCGAGAGTTGAATTTTCGATAGACCTGAGTCAGCAAACATCTTGCCTTTATCAATTAAAATAATCAACAATAACAATATGCTTAACACCAGAGACGATCATGAAAAAATGGATTTTTTTACTGATGCTTATCAGTGCCACCGTATTCGCCGACGACTTAATCAGCAAAGTCATTCCGGTGCAGTATATACAAGCGACAGAACTACAGCAGGCACTGAAGCCATTACTTAAAGGCAATGAACAGCTCAGCGTTATGAATAATAATCTGATTATCAATGCCTCCCCAGAAACACTGAACAAAATTATCCCAATCATTCATCAGCTCGACGTGCCGCCTGTTGTATTTAATGTGTCCATTCATCAAGGTGATGATCAGTGGTTAAATAATAATGCCCAAGACCAGACCACCTACTCGACCAGCAGTAATTCCACCCAACAAGATAATCAATCCGTTCAAGTGAGCAGCGGCCAATCTGCCTATGTCACAACAGGTGCAAACGTACCAGTCGTGCAACAGGTAGGTATCGGCTGGTTTTCTACGGGGGTTGCCTATCAACGTATGCAGACAGAGAAAGGGTTTGTGATTCAACCTCAACTACAAGGCCAGCAAGTCAAGTTAAGCATCAAACGCCCATACTCCCAGCAAAATACTGTTAATCAGCAGACTATAAATCAAGGCATGATGGAAACAACAACGGTTGTCCCTTTAGACCAATGGGTGAAAATCTCGCAGCTCTTTGGTGCAGAAAATCAAGACACAGATAACAGCGATACCTACCAGGCTGGGGGATCCTATGAATACAAAGGAGCCGTGTATATTAAAATCCAAATAGCGAACCAGGCATCTGCCGGCAAGACTAGCTAGGGGAACCTGGCATTACAACGACACATACTGGTGCAGTTTGTTCAACTGCACCAGCTCAGTTTCAAGCTTTTTTTTCTCAGCACACAACGTTGCCAGGTTCTCCATATCCATCGACCTAATGGCTTGTAACAGAGCAATATCATTGCCAGCCAACGCCTGCTTCACCAAAACATCTCGCCTGTCGCATAACGCATCAACATCCTGGCTATCGGTTGAACGCAATCTAATATCATCCAGCATTTACTTGTCTCCACCAATTGCGGAGGTTTTCTGTGATTTTTTGTGCTTCTTGCAATTTTATCTCATCATTTTTTGCATTAGCCCAAAATAACAGTTTTTCCATATGCTTATAAATTCCATCCAGACGTGAGCATAAATCTTTATCAGCGTTATGATCTAATGTTTCTCGCAAGTGCACAATAATGTCATTCGCTTTGATGATTGCCATGCACTTAAGTTCCATGTTTTGCTGATTGATGGCATCAAGGCTTACGTTAATTTTTTCACCCAAATGTTGATAAAGGATATCAACCAGACGCCAAGGTGATGCGCCTAAAATTTCACTGGAAACTCCTACTTCCTTATAAACTTCAGCATAATTCATCACTATCCCCTCTGCACCCTGATTAATTCCAGCTAGGTGATACTATCGCCGGACTTTCTAAAAAACTTAAATTTTTTTGTAAAATCGGACAAAAATAATCTTAAACATTCCACGCTCTACCAAATAGGGCTTGCGCTCTTGACCAAACTAAAGCAAACTATTTTCATTGAGTATTAAAAGGATTTTTTATCATGATTACAGCAACCCCTTCTGTTTCCAGAACGGATATTGAAGCTGTACTGTCTAAAATCAGATCCCTTTCTACCAAGACCCAAACCCTTGGCGCTCCGCAAAGCGCGTCCGTTTCGAGTACCGGCTTTCATGACATCATGAGCAATCTCAAAACAGGGTTGTCTGCCATCAGTAACACGCAAAATGAAACCGAAGCACTCAAGCAATCGTACCTGAAAGGCAGTGCGGATGTACCGCTTTCACAAGTTCTAGTTTCTTCGGCCCGTTCAAAAGTCGCTTTTGAAGGATTAATCGCCGTAAGGAAGTTATTTGTTGAAGCCTACAAGGAAGTAATGAATATGCCTGTTTAACGGGATAACAACAAATGGAACAAAATCAGGACAGCACCCTAGATGCACTAAAATCACTAATCAGTTTTGACGTTGTCAGACGCATTTTTTTTCTGGCAAGCATTGCTGTGAGCGTCATGGTTGGTTTTGGATTATACCGCTGGATTGATGATCCAATATTTCGTCCGCTGCCAGACTACATCACCGATAAAAATTTGCAGCCGATTGTCCAGGCCCTGGATAAATCCGACATCAATTATCGCCTAAATGAGTCAAATCACACTATCAGTGTGCCGGTATCTGACGTATCAAAAGCCAGAATGGCACTGGCCCACGCGGGCATACACAACGATGACGGTTTCAGTTTTTCCTATTTAAACGACGAAGGTAAAATTGGCGGCAGTCAGTTTTTAGAAAATGCACGTTACCTGCGGGCACTTGAGGCGGACTTAGCCAGTACCATTTCTGACATTCAAGGCATTAATGCCGCCAAAGTTCACCTAGCCATCCCGCAGCGTAATATTTTTGCCGACGAACGCAGCAAACCATCCGCCTCAATTATCATCAACTTCACCCCGGGGTATGAGGGTGATAAAGAAAAAATTCGTTCCATCATACAACTGGTTGCAGCCAGTGTACCTGATCTTGACCCAAGCAGAGTCGTTATCACCAATCAATACGGACACTATTTGTCAGCCGCTGGAAATGAAAATTCACTCGTAAACCGTGAGCATATTGACTACCAAAACAACATGCAAACCTACTACGAGAAAAAAATAACGTCTTTAATCTCACCGATTGTTGGCGCGGATAAAGCCTCAATCAGCGTCAACATTGCCATTGACTTCACCCAACTCGAAGAAGCAAAAGAAGAATATAACCCTGAAAAAGTAACATTAAGAAGTGAGCAAAGCGTCAGTGACAGTAGCAGCAGTTCCGGTGCTGCCGGCGGTGTACCGGGTGCTTTATCAAATCAACCTCCAGCAGACCAAGCTGGTCAGTCTGATTCTGCAGCACCACCCGCTGCTGGTGGCGGTCAAAATCACAGTGAAAATATTAAAAATTATGAAGTCAGCAAATCAGTGCAATATGTCAAAACCATCTCGCCAAAAATAAAAACAATTTCGGTGGCCGTGATTGTTGATGACGCCGTAACCTACGATGAAAAAACTAAAAAAGACATCGCTAAACCACTGACCAAAGACAAAATGAACCAGCTCACTGAACTTGTTAAATCAGCAATAGGCTTCGATGATAAACGCGGTGACCGCGTCACTGTCATCAACAGCGGCTTTTTACCGGAAAAAATTGAGCCTATCGCAAAAACAGCGTTCTGGCAGGAGCCCTGGTTTTGGGAGTGGGGTAAACACGTTGCGGGCATAATTGTTGGCTTCATCTTCCTGCTGGTGATATATAAAAAATTCTCAGCCGACTTTATGCCAAGCAAAGATAAAAAACATATTCAAGCAACTAGCAGTGCCAATGGCGCTGTGGTTACACCAGAAATGCTAGCCCTTAAAGAAGAGCAGCTCAAAATATTGAGAGAGCTTGTTGCCAAGGAACCTAACAAGGTAGCCAGCGTCATCAAAAAATGGATAGAAAAATAGATGTCTTCCTTAAAAAATGCCGCAATTATTTTATTAGGAATGGGCGAAGCTTGCGCCGCCGAGGTGCTCAAGGCCCTGAATTATAAAGATGTGGAAGCTATCATTGATATCATGAACAACATGGAAGAAGTATCCGAGCAAGATGTCATCAAAGCCATGAACGAATTTTTCAATGAAAGTAAAGTGCGCTCGGGCTTGGCTATGACGTCTGGCGATTACATCCACAACACATTGGTTTCGGCAATAGGCGCTGAGAAAGCCGGCTCCATGATGGAAGAAAGCGCTATGATAAAATCACTTGATGGCGTGGAGCTGCTCAAGTGGCAACCCAATCATTTGATTTTTAATGCACTACAAGATGAACACCCTCAGATAGTCACCGTCGCACTGGCCTGTTTAGACAGCAATAAATCAGCTGAAGTACTGTCTTTATTCCCCATAGATATCCGCAAAGACATCGTAATGCGGATGATGCGCCTGTCTTCTGTATCTCAATTTTCTATGGAAATACTTTCAGAATTTTTAGTTGAGCAATTCACACAAACCTCGCGATTTAAGATATTAGTACCCGATGTTTTCGGCACCACGGCCAACATAGTCGCACGACTCGACTCCTCCACCGAAACGGAAATCATTGAACAACTGGATCATGACAATAAAGATATGTCTGAGCGGTTGCAAGAAAAACTCTTCCCCTTCGACAAACTGACTGAGTTTGATAGCACGAGCTTAAAGAAACTATTGCAAGAAGTGGAGAATGATCAATTAGTGATGGCATTAAAAGGTGCAGACGAGCACCTGAAAGATGCGTTATTTAAGTGCATGTCCAGCAAGGCTGTAGATCTAATTAAAGAGGATATTGATTCTTTAGGGCCCGTAAAAATACACGATATTGTGACTGCGCAAAAAGGTATTATTGGGAAAGCAAAAGCAATGGCTGCTGAACAACAAATTATGATTCCTTCTGTTCGGGATTAAATAACTTTTGAATACGCTGGGCAATATAAAAGGTGCGCGATGGAAAATGATCACCCCGAGGTTACTGAAGCAAAAGAACACTTCGAACTGTGGTCTTTTCCACCCCTTAACGATCTGGCAGCGAATATAGACACCGAGGTAACTGCGACAAGCGCACAAGAATCAGAAGCGACACAGGAAACTAATTCCTTGAAAGAATCGCTAACCCATCAGCTTGAATTATTTACCGGAATTAACCAACAATTTGCAGAAGCTATCAAGCAAATTGATGAAACCTTGCTTACACAAATGATTAATTGCATGAAAAAGGCGGTTCACAAAATTATTACAGCCGAACTAAATAAAAATGATGATGCTTTAGCCGCGATGATACAACAAACATTGCAAGCGCTTGAGTCATTAGAGTCGTGCACTGTATTGCTATCACCGGATGATTTTAATCGCCTGCAAACGATAAAGCTGGATTGCGGAATTGCTGCTTTTCAGGCAGATGCCACCCTTACACAGGGAGACTATAAAATAACCAGCCCGGCTGTCAGCATCAACGCCATCTTAACCGACAGGATTGATGCATTATTTGGTTTGAACAAATGACCTTACACGCTTATTTCACACAGCTCGAGCAAACGATTGCCACCACAAATGACCTTGTGATGATAGGAAAAGTTGTACGTGTATCAGGATTTTTACTGGAGGCGATAGGATTAAAAGCATCCGTCAGCAGCGTTTGTCGCGTATTTTCCGCTCGTAATAAAACCAGTTTACTGGCTGAAGTAATTGGCTTTGCAAATGATTCAACCTACCTGATGGCCGTGGCCGACCCAACTGAAATTCTGCCTAATGATTCGATCACCTTTGTATCCAAACAATTTCGTGTACCCGTTGGCAAAGCCCTCATGGGGCGTATTGTAGGTGGTTTTTGTCAGCCAATTGATAAAAAAGAGCCCTTCACCTGCCAGAATTACTACCCTATCATCAGCCAGGCAATCAATCCGATAGACAGAAACCGCATCACAGAGCCTTTGGATGTTGGGGTACGGGCTATTAATGGATTATTAACCGTAGGCGTTGGCCAACGTCTTGGTATTTTTGCCGGCAGCGGTGTTGGAAAAAGTGTGTTGCTGGGAATGATGACGCGGTTTACCAAAGCCCAGGTTGTAGTTGTCGGGTTAATTGGTGAGCGGGGCCGCGAAGTTAAAGAGTTTATAGAGGAAAACATAGGTGCGGACCACCTGCATAAAACGATTGTGGTCGCCGCCCCCATCGACGCATCCCCGCTAGAACGAACCAACGGCGCTTTAACGGCTATAACTATTGCTGAATTTTTTCGTGACCAGGGTTTGGATGTTTTACTCATCATCGACTCCCTCACCCGTTATGCACAAGCACTCCGTCAGATGTATCTATTACTCGGAGAAGCGCCTTCCTCCAAAGGCTATTCGCCGTCAGTATTTGCCAAAATATCACAACTGATTGAACGTTGCGGCAATGGTGACCAAAATCAAGGCTCGATAACCGCGTTTTTCACCGTGCTCACCGAGGGTGATGACACCAATGATCCTGTCGCTGATCATGCCCGTTCGGTTCTTGATGGCCATATTATCTTGTCACGTGAGCTCGCGGAGGCCGCTCATTTCCCCGCGATCGACATCAATGCCTCGATCAGCCGAGTGATGCCCAATGTAGTCAGCAAAGAAAATAACGATACCGCCATGCACTTTAAACGGTTATACGCCCATTATGTACAAAATCATGACCTCATTAAAATGGGCATGTACAAGCAAGGGCATGACGCCCTGCTTGACGAAGCAATCACACAACACACGGCTCTCAATAATTTTCTGCAACAAGATGTTGATGAATCCGCGTCGATAGCAGACTCTATAGCTGCATTGAAAATAATTTTCAGCGCTCATCCCTCTGACTAAAAGGTAGCGAAACATGGCAAAAAAAAATAAAGCGCAGCCGCTATCTCTGTTTAGAAAAACCCTGGGGTTTACGCTGCAATCTTTGATACAACAGCGCAATGAGTTAATCAGCCAGATAGAAAAAAAAGAAGCCACGGTTAAAACCTTCAGAGCCTATTTGACGGAGTACGAGCACAGCACCAGCACCGGTGCGAGCAAATCCATTCAACAACTGATCAACCACCAATCGTTTTTAAACCAAATTGCCAAAACACTATTGCTTGAGCAAGAAGCACTTGATATTTTAATGCACAAAAAAGACGCGCTCTCTGCTGAACTGAATACCAAAACGCAGCAAATTGAGACGATTGATGAAGCCCTCAAACAAGCAGAAAAAAACCGGCTTGAAGATGCCGAGAACCGTATGGAACAGGTAAATTTAGATCAATGGAACCATCATAACCATCATCAGAAAAAAACTTTAGACTAAGGAAGTACTATGGAACAAATAGCCCTGCTCACGGCCTTTCATCATTCCTTAAAAATGGTCATCATTGCCGTATCAATCATCACCCTGCCAACCTTGATTGTGGGTGTCATCATATCGATCCTTCAGGCAGCCACCCAGGTCAACGAGATGTCAATGACATTCATACCGAAGCTAATTGTTATGCTCGTCACGTTGTTTTTATTATTGCCATCGCTGATGGCCCAACTGGTTGAGATATCACAAAGCATGATGTATGACTTACCCAACTATATTCGCTAGTACCGTTTCCATTTAGTTATGCAATGTTGCCCTGTACAAAATGGTTACTATTTATTAGTACCGTAGGTTGGTGTTGAGCGGTAGCGAAGCCCAACAGTCATGGCACGGGAGGCTCCCTTGTTGGGCTTCGCTACCGCTCAGCACCAACCTACACCAACCTGTCAAAACTAAATGGAAACGGTACTATGCTCTGTTAACAATTGCCCTACAAAATGCGAATACTGTATTTCCCGTTGGACGAAATAATTTGCCCTTTAGCAATGGGTTTATCATTAGCATAAATGATTAACGCCGCCTGGGGATCTTGGTCCAGTTGCACCACATCCCCGACATCCAGCGTCATTAATTTAGCAATTTTAATTTTTACTCGACCAATTTCAACGCGCAAATCAAGCATGATGTTATCAAACATACGCGTTTGTGTATCATTTTCATCCAAAACAGCACCCTCATCCACAATAACTACTCCTTCGTTCCCTCAACATCCTTGAATTATAACCACTTTGTTGACTACTTTATCCCTTTAGCAGCAAGATCAGGTAATATCCCTAAAACCGAATTTGCATATTCAATTCCTTGCAAGTAAAAGCCCGTCAGTGTATTTCGATCAAAAACAGAATGTTCCATCTCTCCAAAATTAGCCTGCTCATAATCGAGCGAATACTTGAGAAAGTTGCCAAGCTCCCCACTGTGTTGCAACAACGCCTGATTAAAAGTATCACTCAACTGGATTCTAGCCAATAATGCCGGCATAGGCTCATTGAGCATCCCATCCAGGGTAGAAAACATACCGACCATATAAGCGTCATGGGGATTATTATAGTTCGTGGATTTGGCTAACAATTCACACATTTTAGCCCGAATTAACGTTCTCTCGAGTAGATCTGAGGGCGCGTCGTCATTGCTTGCCAATAATAACAAATTTGTCCAGTCTTTGATTTTTACCATTCCAAGACGAAAAATAGCATCAACCAAATTATTTATTGTATGCCCAGCATAATAAAAAGCAGAGTTGGATATCCGCAAAATACGGTAGCTAAGTTTAGGAATTTGCAGGATTATTTCTTCCAAATTTTGCAACGAGACGTCTTCTTTATTAATCTCAGCTAAAAGCCCTAATATCTGCAATTTATTTTCTGTTAACACCGTTCCTTTTATATTATCTGGCTTGTTAAGAAAAAATCCTTGAAAATAATCAAAACCCAACTCCACACAATTTTTAAACTGTTCTTTATTATCAATTTTTTCTGCCAGAAATTTTCCTTTATAAGCACTTAGGCGTTGCATTTGATTGGCAATATCATCCTTTGTTTGATTAAGTACATCCAATTTGATGACATCCACCATCGCTAATAGAGGAAGGTACTCTTCTTTAAACACAAAATCATCCAATGCGATTTTATACCCGTCTTTGCTGAGTTCAGACAATTTGCTAATCAAATGACTATCAATCTCGACTGTTTCCAACACTTCGATAAATATGCGATCTTTTGGCAACAGTCTTGGCATCTGTTGCACAAGATCACTATGGGTGAAATTGATGAATGCCAACTTGTTTCCTATGATCGTATCGATGTTCAAATTAGCAAACAAATGCGCCACGACCGACGCCGTTGCTTGAACGCCCGCTTGTTCATCGGTGTTATCGACGTTAGCACAAAAATCATTGTTGTTGCGGTATAATAGCTCGTAGGCGTAAACAGCACCGGATTTATCGTAAATTCCTTGCCTGGCAAGTAAAGTTTGTAATTTAAATGGTCCCATTTTTTGCCCGCCATGAACTACGATGTAATCTAAAAAAGAATAACCGAGATACGCCGGTGACACAACCAAGGAAAACAGTGAGCGAACTTATTCTGGCAACCAGTAACCCCGGCAAAGTTGCTGAATTACAAGCTATTTTGTCCCCTATCCTTTGCATCCCACAGCAGGCGCTCGCCATTGAAGATGCCGCGGAAACGGGTTTAAGTTTCATTGAAAACGCTATCATTAAAGCACGCCATGCTAGTCGTATGGGTAATAAACCAGCCCTGGCGGATGACTCAGGCCTGGTTGTTGACGCACTTAACGGCCAGCCTGGAATTTACTCAGCGCGATTTGCAGGCATAGGTGCGACAAATCAGGACAACATCGACTTACTATTACAACGCCTGATAGAGGTACCTGACGGCCAGCGTCTAGCCTATTTTTATTGCGCAATTGCCCTGGTCCAACATGCCGATGATCCAATACCCTTCATCGCAACTGGCAAATTAGCAGGCTCTATAACGAGGCAAGAACAGGGTGGATATGGATTCGGATATGATCCCGTCTTTTACCTGGAAGAATATCAGTGCACTGCGGCCCAACTACCCGCCGAAATCAAAAATAAAATCAGCCATCGCGCCATAGCTTTAACGCAATTACATGCACAACTTTTAAACCAGATTTAGAGGGGCAATCCCGATCGCTTACGAGGAGCTCCAGCACAGAGCACCGCAACGCGATTACTTATGCGAGTCAATGTTGTCGATCACGTCACCAATGGCTTTTAATTGCTCAGCAAAACTCAAATGATTAAATTTATCATTCATAATCGGTGTGATGCTATTATCATTATTACCCAAGGCTTTTGCCCCCAATATTTGCATCAGTTGCTGCAGGTCTGCACTTTTGAAATTCTGTAAATTTTTCAGCTCATTCGCCGGCAGTTGTTGACCAAGCTCGCTAACCACTGGTTGATTGTTCTTATCCCCATTAGCCGCACCCTGATCTGCATGAGCACCTTTGCCTTTAATTTTTACAGTCAAAGAAGACTCAGTGATTTGGCCACTTTCTTTTGAATAGACACGATATTTCAATGTCACGTCCCCTGAGAAACTGGCGTCTTTAGGCACAAAACTTACATATTGACCGTCAGTGATAGTCCAGGTTCCCTCAGCGACGTCGAGCTTCACCTTGCCGGGGCCATCCGATGCACCTTTATCAACGAAATCAATTTTAACGTCTGCCGCTCCAAAATTATTGGAATTCAATACATCAATCGGGCCATTAAACCCGTCATAATCATAATCCTGATGTGCTTGCACATCATCACTAGCATGAGCAAGAGTAGCGTAGCTATAAGTCATACCATTATGTCCATACCCATAGCCCATCGCATTATAACTGCCTGGTAAAGTGCGATAACCTTGCTGGTATGCGTTTAAAAATACGTCATCAGCCATTTCGATCACAACTGATTGTTGCGCATCTTGCATGATAGGCTGATTAACTCCACCAGACCATTTAAACGGCGTTAACACGCTCAGTGCCGCAGCCTGGCCATTATCGTTTACCGATGATTTTTCAACGGTAATCAATAAACTGGCCACAGGCGATGTCGCATTATCATTATCACTCACGGTAAATGCGATAGCGACAACACCACCACCATAAGTTTTAGCCGGTTTAAATACGAGAGTTGCTGCTTCAATTTGAGTGAGCGATTTACCCAAAGAAACGGGCGTTTGGCCATCAGCATAATACAATACACCCTGCAGGGCCGGGGGCAACGCAATAAGATTAACCGTCGCAATTGCACCATCAGCATCACTACCCCCTAGAGATACCGGAATACTGACTGCATCTTTAATGCCAGCAACGATTATTGGAGATGCTGTTGGTTGATTGTTAACATTAATTATAAGTGAATACTCACTTGTACTAAAATCAGTTCCATCAGAAACTTTAAAGCCAATCGTGGCATAGGCTTTGCCAGAAGCGTTGTTGCTTGGCATAAATCTTAATTTGCCACTGTTAATATCAGCCACACTGATTTCATCGTTCAACGCCACAGCAACCCAAGTTCCTGCGTTGTTATACTGCAACGTGCCAGCAGTTCCCAAGGTTGTTATTTTCACTGAATGAATACTTTGACTTTCAAGATCAGCGTAAGTACCAAAATCGCTAACCGCGAGTATCTTCATAGCGCCTTTATTCATTATGACCATGCCATTAGTCGTCGTAGGCGCATCGTTGGTACCTGCTATGGTCACGGTAATCACGTGCGTCGTGCCGTCAGCGGTGGCGACAGTGATAGAATCATCATAGTTTTGTCCGCCAACAAACTCATTGTGCGCTGTGTTCATGGCGTACGACCATTCACCATTAGTATCGATGCTGAATTTGCCATAACCGTTATTGCCGGCGACGTTTGTTTGGGCAACAAATGCAGCGGAGCTGTCAACGTCAGTGACATACAAGGTGCCGCTCGTGTTTTCAATAACATTAGATTCGGTTAAGAGTGCTGTGCTGGCGCCTAGGAAGATGGCAGCAT
>CAVYYU010000003.1:470000-472399 GCA_963772805.1 uncultured Gammaproteobacteria bacterium | reverse complement strand
AATAAAAACCTGGCAATGACCTACTTTCACATGGGGAAACCCACACTATCATCGGCGCTCGTTTCTTTCACTTTCTGAGTTCAATGGGATGGGGTGCAGATACTCCGAAAACAGCTATTGTCGCCAGGAAAACTGTTTGCAGGTTTCTTTCAAGTTAGGCAGACATGCTGCTGGGTCTCAAAGAACCTACGGTAGAAATTGAGTTTGTTGCAAGATCTAGTCATACTTTCTATTTTGGCCCTTCCATACAGAACCACCGGATCGCTGAGCGCTTCGTACCTGCTCGACCCGTCGGTCTCGCAGTCAAGCACCCTTATGCCTTTACACTCTTGGTACGATGTCCGACCGTACCGAGGGTACCTTTGCCTTCCTCCGTTACTCTTACAGAGGAGGACCACCATCAAACTACCCACCATACACTGTCCTCGACCAGGATTACTGGTCTAAGTTCAAGCCTCAACAACAACAGGGTGGTATTTCAAGGTCGGCTCCACGGAACTAGCGTTCAACTTCAAAGCCTCCCACCTATCCTACACAAGTAGGCTCAAAGTTCAGTGCAAAGCTATAGTAAAGGTTCACGGGGTCTTTCCGTCTAGCCGCGGGTACACAGCATCTTAACCGCGAATTCAATTTCACTGAGTCTCGGGTGGAGACAGTGTGGCCATCGTTACGCCATTCGTGCAGGTCGGAACTTACCCGACAAGGAATTTCGCTACCTTAGGACCGTTATAGTTACGGCCGCCGTTTACCGGGGCTTCGATCAAGAGCTTCTCCGAAGATAACCCCATCAATTAACCTTCCGGCACCGGGCAGGCGTCACACCCTATACGTCCTCTTACGAGTTTGCAGAGTGCTATGTTTTTAATAAACAGTCGCAGCCACCTGGTATCTGCGGCCCTCACTCGCTCAAAAGCATAATACTCTCACCGTCAAGGGCGTACCTTCTCCCGAAGTTACGGTACCATTTTGCCTAGTTCCTTCACCCGAGTTCTCTCATGCGCCTTAGTATTCTCTACCTGTCCACCTGTGTCGGTTTGCGGTACGGTTCTCTATAAGCTATAGCTTAGAGGCTTTTCCTGGAAGCGTGGCATCAATGACTTCTCTGCACCCCAAAGGGTCAGAACCACTTCGCACCTCAGTCTTAACGGTAAACCGGATTTGCCTAGTCTACCAACCTATATGCAAGTACCAGGACAACCAACGCCTGGCTCACCTAGCCTTCTCCGTCCCCCCTTCGCACTTATAAAAAGTCCAGGAATATTAACCTGGTTCCCATCGACTACGCTCTTCAGCCTCGCCTTAGGGGCCGACTCACCCTGCTCCGATTAACGTCGTGCAGGAAACCTGGGACTTCCGGCGAGAAGGTTTTTCACCTTCTTTATCGTTACTCATGTCAGCATTCGCACTTCTGATACCTCCAGCATGCTTCTCAACACACCTTCATCGGCTTACAGAACGCTCCCCTACCACGTGCACTTAGTGCACATCCGCAGCTTCGGTGACTAGTTTTAGCCCCGTTACATCTTCCGCGCAGGCCGACTCGACCAGTGAGCTATTACGCTTTCTTTAAAGGATGGCTGCTTCTAAGCCAACCTCCTGGCTGTCTATGCCTTCCCACATCGTTTCCCACTTAACTAGTACTTGGGGACCTTAGCTGGCGGTCTGGGTTGTTTCCCTCTTCACGACGGACGTTAGCACCCGCCGTGTGTCTCCCGTGATTCAATTAGCCGGTATTCGGAGTTTGCATCGGTTTGGTAAGCCATGACAGCCCCCTAGCCGAAACAGTGCTCTACCCCCAGTAATCATTCACGAGGCGCTACCTAAATAGCTTTCGGGGAGAACCAGCTATCTCCGGGCTTGATTAGCCTTTCACTCCTAGCCACACCTCATCCGATAATTTTTCAACATTACCCGGTTCGGACCTCCAGTTGGTGTTACCCAACCTTCATCCTGGACATGGCTAAATCGCCCGGTTTCGGGTCTACTCCCAGCGACTCGCGCCCTTTTCAGACTCGATTTCTCTACGGCTTCCTTATTCAGTTAACCTCGCCACTGAAAGTAACTCGCTGACCCATTATACAAAAGGTACGCAGTCACCCAAGACGAATCTTAGGCTCCCACTGCTTGTACGCAAACGGTTTCAGGTTCTATTTCACTCCCCTCTCCGGGGTTCTTTTCGCCTTTCCCTCACGGTACTGGTTCACTATCGGTCAGTAAGTAGTATTTAGCCTTGGATGATGGTCCACCCATATTCAACCAGGATTTCTCGTGTCCCGGCCTACTTGTTCGCGTGCCTAGTTCTTGCTACACCTTACGTATACGGGACTATCACCCCCTACGGTCAACCTTCCCAGGTTGTTCTACTTCAGTGAAACATAAATCACGCCAGGCTCTTCCCC
>CAVYYU010000003.1:0-465000 GCA_963772805.1 uncultured Gammaproteobacteria bacterium | reverse complement strand
CACAACCCTAAAAATCCCACTACCGTTGATTTACCTCGCTCGTCTCCGCTTCCTGCACGAGAAGTTGCCTCATTCAAGGCCAGAGCAGGTACTATGTTCGCACAGATGAAACTATTCGAAGAAGCGTATCTTACCGCGTCTCTAAAAAAATCGGCAGATGTCGGCTGATTACATTTCTCTTTATAAAGATGCTCTAATCCAGAGCCTATACGTGTGAGCCATGGTCAGGTGAAAAAATAACGACATATGCACACACTGGCAATAACCCCTGCCAGATCAGCCAACAATCCAGCGGGGATTGCATGACGAGTGCGTTGGATACTTACGGCACCGAAATACACGGCAATCACATAAAATGTCGTTTCTGTACTACCATTTATCGTGGCAGCAGTCTTGGCAATTAATGAATTTCCACCATGTTCATGAATTAATTCAGCCATCACCGCTGTAGCAGCGCTGCCTGAAAAAGGACGTATTAATGCCAAAGGAAGGAGCTCGGCCGGCATACCTATTACCTTTAATACTGGTGCTAACAAAGCATACAAAAGCTCAAAAAAACCCGAGGCCCGCAACATTCCTATAGCGACTAGCATTGCGATTAGGTAAGGAATGATGCTCACGCTCGTCTCAAATCCCTGCTTCGCACCGACGATAAATGCGTCATATACATTAATTTTTTTAATCAGACCATAAAGTGGAATACCCGCAATAAACGCGATAAGTATCCAGTTAGATAATTGACTTGCTAAAGCGATCATTAATTGTCCGTTTCTTTGATTTGATAACGTGGTAACTTGGCCAGTTGGGTAACGGCAATAATTGCGACGATTGTTGAAGCGCTCGTTGCTACCAGTGAACTAAAAATTACTTCACTTGGATGCAAGCTGCCGTTAGCCGAGAGAAATGCGATAGCCGTTGCCGGGATTATTTGAACACTTGATGTATTAATTGCCAGGAAGGTACACATTGAATTACTCGCGGTATGAACATGGGTATTCAAGCGTTGTAACTCTTTCATTGCTTGCAATCCAAATGGCGTTGCAGCATTAGTAAGCCCCAACATATTTGCTGAAATGTTAAGTACCATCGCCCCCATAGCAGGATCATCCAGAGGTACATCCGGGAACAGACGACGCATGATGGGCCGCAGGGCACGCGACAAAATTTTTACCAGACCCGACTCTGAGGCGATACCCATGATACCTAACCATAATGCCATGATGCCTGTCAGACCAATTGCGACTTCAAAACCCAGTTTTGCCGAATCTGTAACCGCCTGTACTACTGCGTCAATTCGGCCCTGGATAACGCCAACAATCACAGACATGAAAATCATTCCCAGCCAAACTGCATTCAGCATTGTTGTCCTCCAACAGCATTACAAGTTATCATATCGTTTTTTTACTGGCCAAATTTAATACTTATGTCCTACTCATGTAAACAACTACTTCTCATCTTGTGCCTCATCTTTATCTCGCAGCAACTCATCGCGAATCAAGAATCACCCGCAGATAAAGCAATCGTACAACTATATCACAGCCTTAATAACATGCCGACATCAGACATGTCTTCCAGAATTACTGATATCAGCAAGCGCTTTCTGGGCAGGCCTTATTTGTTGGGTGCGTTAGGCGAAGGCGCTAAAGGTCAATATGATCAATCACCACTCTACCGCCTCGATGCTTTTGACTGCGAAACTTATGTAGATACGGTATTAGCGCTGGCCTTAGCCAGCGACGCACAGGCATTTAATCAATGTATCCATCAAGTTCGCTATCGTGATGGACACGTTACGTTTACTGAACGCAATCATTTTACCTGTCTTGACTGGAATAAGAATAATCAACGCCAAGGCTTTCTTAAAGATATCACTACAACGCTGCTTAATGAACAAAAGCAACCCGTGGCAAAAATTGCTACCGCACTTATTAACAAACCAGCGTGGTATCAGCATTTTGACTTAAGTCACATTCGCGTCAAGAACATTAATGCAACAGAGCAAGCCAAGCGCCTAGCTGCGCTAAAAGCAGAAGGCAGTAAGCTGAAAATCGTCTTATCTTCTATTCCGTACATTCCCTTAACGGCATTGTTTGATGGTTCAGGAAAAGCAAACGGGTATTTGTTCAAACAAATCCCTAATGCAGCTATTATTGAAATTGTTCGTCCCAATTGGGATCTGCATAAACAAATCGGTACTAACCTGAACGTATCACATCTGGGTTTTGCGATTTGGGATAAGGGTATTTTGATGTTTCGTGAAGCCTCAACCATTGAGGGTCACATAGTTGTCGACACTCCTTTGGTAGACTATCTGCATGACATGCAAAAAAGTCCAACTGTAAAAGGCATCAACATCCAGGTTGTAGTGCCGCAGCAGCCCCTTTCACAAGACTGTAGAATAAAATATTAAATAATGTAATAGGTGCCTATAGCAATAGTTCTGTTAAAAGGCACCTGGTAAAACTCAATATTTAAATTAGCAGAATAATTCCGCACCAAAATTGCAAACAGTTTCTCCAGCCAGAAAAATCGCAGTGATTTATATTTTCGCGATGCCACAACATTGGGGATTTCGATTAGATACGTGGTGGTATTAATATTGACAGGAAAAGGTAGAAGCTCCCGGTCATTAGCGACATACAATGCCTGTGGCACGGATACCGTATCCATAAACCCATAATGCAGCGTTAATTGACAAATATTTTCCTTCAGACTGGTGATTTCAAAGCGATCTGATGAATTAACATAAGGTATATTTTCAACCGTATAATTCACAATCAAAATGCGTTCTGGCAATGTTCGAATCAATTTTAAAAAATGGAGAAAACTACCACCGCTTTTATCATATATATCAGTAATAAAAATTGCCGTTGTATCTGGCAGGCGATGCAGACTTTTATAATCCAATTGTTTTATCATCTTCAAAATTTCAGGTTGCTGCATATAATAGGTTTTTTGTAAATAAAGCCGACCACTATTCCAAGTATACATAACTAGCGCACATGCCAATGCAAACAGGATAGGAACCCAGCCACCTGTCATTAGTTTTTGAATATTCGCGCCTAAAAATGAGATGTCGATGAAACCCATAAATAAAAAGATACACACGACCATGAACGCATTCCAATGCCACTTTTTAATAGCTAAGAAAAAGACTAAAAAGCTAGTCAGGATCATATCAAGATTGACAGCGATCCCGTATGCGTGCGCCAAGGCATTTGAGTTTTTGAATGTTAGGATTAACACCAATGTACCAAGAGCCAAGATTAAATTAGTTTGTGGAATATAAACTTGCCCTCTTGTTACATCCGATGTTTGCACGATAGGTAGATGCGGATATAACCCCAGCAGTACAGCTTGTCTGGTTAATGAAAACGTTGCGGAAATCACGGCTTGTGATGCAATAATAGTAGCCATTGTGGCCATAATCAGCAACGGCACAGCCAAGCACCTCGGAGCAAGCAAATAGAAAGGATTCACAATTGCTTCAGGATGCTCTAAGAGGTAAGCGCCTTGGCCAAAATAGTTCAGCAATAATCCTGGTAAAGCTATCGTAAACCAGCTTATACGGATAGGTCCTTTACCAAAATGTCCCAGATCAGCATAAAGTGCTTCTCCTCCGGTCACAACCAGAAACACCCCACCCAAAAGAGCATAACCTGTCCAGCCATTCTCACGGAAAAATTGTACTGCATACCATGGATTAACGGCTTGAAGTACCACTGGATTATCAATAATTTGAATCGATCCCAATACAGCCAGCGTCACAAACCAAATGAAAATAATAGGACCAAAATAAAATCCTATCTTTGCAGTACCAAACGACTGTACCGAAAACAAACCAATCAAGATGATAACTGTGAGCGGTATAACCCAATGAGAAAGTGATGGAACAATAACATTTATCCCCTCAATAGCACTTAACACTGATATTGCTGGAGTTAACATACCATCGCCAAGCAGTAAACCTGCGCCAAATATACCAAGGATGAAAAATAACTTTGTTTTTGTAAATTGCTTTAAAAGCGCTAACAAAGCGAGGATACCACCCTCACCATCGTTGTCTGCACGAAATAAAATAACTAAATATTTGAAGGAAATAATCAGTATCAGCGACCAAAAAATAAGCGACAAAATGCCGAGGATGTTTGTTAGGTTAATAGGCAGTCCATCAAGTGACTCACGCATGGCGTATAAGGGGCTGGTACCAATGTCACCATAAACCACCCCCAGTGCGGCCAGCGACAGGTAAAAAAAAGGTTGTCGTGCGGGTGTTTCTGTTTGACTCAAGGTTAAATGTCCTTATTTAAGCGCTCAGAAAAGCATAGCAGTTGACCATTTGCAAATCAATTACGTTCTATCATCGGGTAAAATGAACCCAAATAGAATTACATAAATAAAATAATCTAACGATGAATCAGTAATCTATAACTAGACGATTCCCCGTATAAGTTCTTTGTCGTAATTTTATACAATTATAAGAAATTGCTCATGATAATAGCGCTCAGAGATGTAAATTCAACAAGTCTTGATTGCGAAATACCTAGGGATGCTTAATAATGGAAAAATTACATTATCAAGGGAGTGAAAATGTCTGTAAAGACCTCTGCTGGGCGCATCGTCTGCTTCAGTTTGTTGTTTTCGACATTAACCGGCTGTTTTCATCCTCCTTATAATAATTTTAATGAAGATAAGCGCACCCTAAGACAAACTGCCTTTGGTACCGGTGTTGGCGCGGGTGCTGGCTGGGTTATTGGAACGGTCGCGGGAACGGCAAGTACAGGTCTAGCAATTGGTGCCCTGACTGGCGCGGCTATCGCTGTTAGCAAAAACAGTAAAAGAGCTATCATTAAAGAGTTAAGCCAACAGGACATACAATTTATCGAATATGGCAATACCTCAACCGTGGTTGTGCCAACCGACCACTACTTTGTCTTTGATACCCCACACTTAAACGACATCTGTTATCCAGGACTAATCAGCATCCTTAGGCTGCTTAAATACTATCCAGACTCCACCATTTATGTCGCTGGATTTACTGATAATGTCGGATCAAGGCACCATAAAAAAATGCTATCCCAGGCTCGAGCTGAAGCGATGCTGACTTTCCTATGGGCAAACGACATCCAAGCGCAGCGGCTCCAGGCTGAAGGCTATGCCGATAAAAACACCATTGGTGATAACAAACTGATCCACGGCAGTGCATATAATCGTCGTTTGGAGATCCAAATCGTCAACGCACCAAACGTTCCACCGTCTCGGCTCGCATCCTACTTTGGCGTGATGAAGTAAAGGCAAAATAAAACGAATGTAGACAGGCGAGCTATTTTTTTATAGTTCGCCAAAATTGTCGACAACACCTGGTACAACATTTCACTGGTTCTATTCTGTGACGCTCAGAATGCATTCCCATTCAAGTTATTTTTCGGTAAAAAAACGCATAAAAAGTACCGCCAATTCGACCATTTTTTGACCGAAAAATAACTTGGAGATGGGTGCAAGTTGAGATGGCGCGGGACAGAATCAGTGAAACGTTGTACCAATTTTGTTACTATCTTTAATTCCTTTACTAACAAGGTACGCCATGAGATCCAGGTTTATAGGCGGCATTTTACTTATAGTAGGCACCTCAATTGGTGCAGGCATGCTTGCACTACCCGTTGCCAACGCGGCCACAGGTTTTTGGCAGTCGTCTATTTTCCTATTGTTATGTTGGGTCATCATGACTTTGGGCGCATTATTCATTCTGGAAGTTAATCTCTACCTGCCACCCGGAAAAAATATGGTTTCCATGGCGGCGACAACACTTGGTACACCGGGGTTGTTCGTCGCTTGGTTATGTTATCTTTTTTTGCTCTATACCTTGCTGTCTGCCTACATCTCAGGTGGTGCTGATGTGTTGGGCGGAGTATTGCAATTGCTGCATGTACAAGCCCACCAATGGCAGTTAACCACACTATTTACGCTGGTATTTGGACTGGTCGTATATGGTGGCATCCGTCGAGTTGATTTTTTTAATCGTGGCTTGATGTTTGCCAAACTGGGTGTTTTTTTAATTCTTGTCGTTTTAATCGCCCCTTTTATTCATATTGAGAATATTCAAAGCGGCGATGTTAGCCACATAACAAGCACAATAATGATTTTAATTACCTCATTTGGTTTTGCGATTATTGTTCCCAATCTGCGGGAGTATTTCAATGACAACGTGCCATTATTAAAAAAAGTAATTTTACTCGGTTCACTGATCCCGCTGTTGTGTTATCTAGCCTGGGATGCCGTGATCATGGGTAGTCTACCCGCTCAAGGGAACCCTGGCCTGATGGCATTAATGCATGACGAGCACACCACAACGTCCCTTGCAACAATACTGGCGAATACGGTGCATAATCCGGTTATTAGCTCCCTATTTAATTTTTTCACCTCCATTTGCATGCTCACTGCTTTCCTCGGCGTGTCCTTATGCCTTATCAGCTTTTTAGGGGATGGACTTAATATAGCTCAACAGGGTAAAGAAGGTTTTGTACTGTTTATGTTGACGTTTTTACCCCCCCTGCTGATTGTCATATACTATCCAGGAGCCTATATCCATGCCTTAAATTACGCTGGTTTTTTTTGTGTTATTTTATTACTGTTGTTACCGGCCCTAATGTCTTATTTTGGCAGGAAACACTTTAAACCGGCATACATTGTTCCTGGCGGTAAAGCGATGCAATTGCTGGTGATCTTTTGCTCGCTAATCCTGCTATTTATTGCTATATAATCAACCCTATAAAATTCCTATGGCCAAAGATTGACATAAAATGAATTTTAAATTATCATATTGCATTATTTTTAATCAAATATGGCGGTATCCAAGTGCCTAACTCCAAACTCATTGGCGGTATATTACTTATCGTAGGAACCTCTATTGGAGGCGGCATGCTGGCACTACCCGTGTCAACTGCGGAAGCTGGCATCACCAACTCTATTTTTTTCCTGATCTCGTGTTGGTTGGTAATGACGGTAGGGGCTTTGTTAATTCTTGAGGTCAATTTGCGGCTGCCGGCAGGCAGTAATATGGTTTCTATGGCGAAATCAACTCTAGGGCTACCAGGACAGATTATTGCCTGGGTAACTTACCTGCTTTTGTTATACACCCTGCTGGCCGCATACATTTCCGGTGGCAGCGATGTATTCAATAGTCTATTGCATCAAATTCACATTGATTTACCTAGCTGGATTACATCTTTACTCTTCACTCTGCTCTTTAGCCTCGTGATCTATGGCGGCATTCGTACCGTTGATTATGTTAATCGTGGGCTAATGTTTGGCAAACTCGGAGTATATATCTTGCTAGTGATTATTATCAGTCCCCACATCAAAGCACCAACGTGGCAAGGTGGTTCGTTACAGGCAATCACCGGCAGTCTGATGCTTTTGATTACATCCTTTGGCTTCGCATCAATCGTCCCCAGTCTGCGTGAGTATTTCAATGATGATGTTCGCACCTTACGTAAAGTAATTATATTTGGCTCACTCATTCCGCTGGTTTGTTATATTATCTGGGAGGCTGTAATTATGGGCGTTGTCGAGCGCGAAGGCAGCAACGGTTTAATGAATTTGATGGACAGTGACCATGCCATCAGCGGCTTAACCTATGCTTTGAGCAAAGCTGTTCAAAGCAAATGGATCACAGGATTTTTTGGATTTTTCACCTCAATCTGCATGCTTACCGCCTTTCTTGGCGTGTCTCTTGGCTTGTTTGATTTTCTCGCCGATGGCTTGAAGCTTAAAAAAGCGGGTGGTCAAGGTAAATTCATTTTGGCCTTGACGTTTATCCCGCCATTGGCAGTGGTTTTAATCAATCCAGGTATCTATTTGCAAGCATTTAGTTATGCCGGTGTTTGTTGTGTCATTTTATTATTACTCCTACCAGCCATTATGGCCTGGCGTGGGCGAAAAATGGCAACTACAGATGGCGTTATGACACTGCCCGGCGGTAACCTCAGTTTGGCGTTAGTAGGTATTATTGCCATAGTTTTGTTGATCATCGCCTCTATATAACAGATTAAGCGACAAGGGATTGAGCAGGCCAAACACCTCGGTGCTTATAATATATTACAGCACTTTAGATTGTACATAATTATAGTTACATAACATATTAATGGCGACATGTCTAAACACACCAAAATTTTAAGGGACATGATTTCGCCTGGCCCGTGCGGCACGTTCTCTATATCTATAGGGTCTATTCAGTAAGCAATGAGGGTAATTTTGTACATCGTTAACACTTTTCCAAAATAACAGAAATGTGTGCTCTAACCCATGACGATCATTACTATTTTTTATCAACACGATAAAATGCCAGATGCCGGATGCCAACTCTTATTTTTTTTGCTTTTTTTCTAATGAGGTTGTAAATAACATCAAGAGAGCGCCTAAAAAAGCGCCACCAAGAGAACCTATCCCCGGCGATTTCATACCACCAATAACTGCACCCAAATACATTCCGATTGATATTTCGATGCTAATACTCAAAGAATCTAATAACACGCGTGTGATATTTTTATAAGATAATCTGCGGACTTTATAAGTTTTATTATACATTTTATAGATGGTGCTCCCCCCCGTAAAAATGCCACCCATAAACCCGCCCAACATAAGACCAATAAAACAGCCCAAAGTAATATCAGCATTCATCTTCAGAAGATACATACCGCAACCATTAGATATTTTGAACTGATAACCAATAAAGCCACCTGATACAAGCCCAATAGTTCCACCAGAAATAACACCTGCCAATGTCCCAATGACCGCAGCAACATAAATAGTAGGATTAGTTATAAACTTTTGAATCTGGTTTTTCATGTTTTGAAAGGGTATTGTAGGCATTTGATTAGCTTATAAATGTATTGGTTCAGGATATCCCATTAATAATTCTGTATCCAGCTGCATTATTAGAACCAACCGGGTATTATCTTTGACAATGGACTCCAAAATGAGGCTTTATGCAGTCTTCCACTAACCACCACAACATCTTGGTTGTCTTTGAAATTTTTATTATAGTGTTAGGCACCCCCTTATTTTTGTATATAGACAGTCAGTGGTTATCGGCATATATTTCCTTCGGACAAGATATATCTAATGTTATTATGGCCTTTTTTTATAGCCTTTTTTTACTTTTCGCTAAACGCAGACTGTATTTCTTAATATTAATAATAACGTTATCTGGTCTATTTGCTGAGATAATTGGGTCTTTACTGTTAACGCTTTACGAATATCGCTTAAAAAATATTCCCTTATACATTCCGTTAGGACATGCCATTATATATGCGACTATTTATAATATTTGTAAGCAACCAGTTATATGGCATCATCGTCAGGTAATAGAAAAAATTTGCGCGAAATTTGCATTTATAGCCAGCCTTATGTCTCTATTAGTATTGAAAGATATCGGCGGCTTTATTTGTTATGTTGTTTTTTTATCCATCCTTCGTTTTAGAAAAAAGAAGCTATTTTATCTCAGTATGTTTGTCATGGTTTATTATCTGGAGTTTTTCGGTACTCTGTTTTCCACTTGGTCGTGGTACACAACATTGGGTAACCATCCCAGCTATCCCACAACCGCGAATTTCCCATCAGGCATAGCGGGTATTTACGTTCTTATTGATTTGGCCAGTAATTCGATATATTTTTATTCTAAAAAAATAAAAAAATATCTTTCAAGGTCCCTTCGTATCAGTATGCTTGGGAGATTTGAAATGTAAATATAGGTCTTATGTACTGCATATAAGTATGATTTAATTTTTTTGATTTGCCGATAGATTTCGTGAATGAGCTTACTAAATTATTTCGCTCATCATAGGACCCTGGCAAATAATGGTAATACAAGTATATTGATTCGACTTGAGTCGGTGGATTAGATGTTACCTACTGAATTTTTCAGAGTAGTATGATAGGCTAATAATTAAAAGATATTAATGCCTGCGCAAATTATACAATGACTTCGATACACTAATTGAGGAATATTAGCATGGTAATAAGAAAGGTCACTTCAGTTATTATAGGCGGGTCATAAGGAAATATTTCAGGTGAGTGTATATAAGTAACAAGACTGATAGGACACGATTTCTTAGAATAGGAAACCCCTCATTACGGTCTTAGGTACTGCTTAAGTCCACCTCGTTGACAACCGCTCTCACCGTTGTCAACGCAGGTTTTTTTACAGAATGATTATATAAATAATTAAATTATCAGTTAGTTACAAAGTATAAAGTAGTAAGAAAATTGCACACCAGTTTCATTATGCATTTAATGATGACACTTAACACTCATAGCTTACTGTGTTTTTTGTTCATAAATAGAGCGCCATGTATGACCAAAACAAAACCATTTTTAAAGTGGGCAGGAAACAAGTTCCGCTGTATTGATATGATTTTGACCTCATTCCCTGAGGCAAATCGTTTGATCGAACCCTTTGCGGGTTCAGCCGCTATTTTTATGAATGCAGACTACTCAAGCTATTTATTGGCCGAAGAAAACCAGGATTTGATCGCACTTTTTCACTGTTTGCAAAACGAAGGCGATGTATTTATCAACTATTGCGAAAAATTATTCTCTCCGAGTAATAATCAAGACTCCGTCTATTATCAATTAAGGACAAAATTCAACCAATGTCGTAACTCGCGTAAAAGAGCCGCGTTATTTTTGTACCTAAACCGACATGGCTACAATGGTCTATGTCGCTATAACCAACAGGGAATCTATAATGTACCTTTTGGCCGATATATCAAGCCTTATTTCCCACGCGCCGAAATGCAATATTTCCATCATAAAAGTCAGCAGGCTCAATTTGTGCGCGGCGATTTTCGTCAAACATTTGCCTATGCTAAGCAAGGGGATTTAATTTACTGCGATCCACCCTACTCACCACTCGCGCAAACTTCTAATTTTTCATCCTACACCAATAAAAAATTTGGTGAGCAAGAACAAATTATACTCGCTGAGCTGGCTATGGAGTACGCAGGAAAAGGGGTCACTGTCGTCATTTCCAACCACGACACCGATTTTACCCGCCATCAATACCGCTATAGTAAAATCAAATCATTCCCTGTCAAACGTTCGATTAGCTGCAACGCTGGAAAGCGTTTATATGTGAATGAATTACTGGCCGTTTTTAGTGATACGATTTATTAAATCATTTATGGTTATTTTTTATACACATCATCTTTCCTTAATCTTTTTCTCGTAAAATGACCGTAGACAAGAAAATAATAGAGGCACATTATGACTACGTTCAAAAAATACACTGGAAATTATATCCAAGTGATTAATGCCCTCGAGTTGCCAAAACGTTTTTATATGAGCACTACAAAAGATGACTATGAAAAACAGATAACCAAAGATCTCGGGCGAACTAGATATGTCAGTCATCGACTAACTGTCATGGAAATAAAAAAACGCCTACAAGACACCAGTCACCTATATAACGATGTGACCCATCAATTAATTGCTGCTGGAAAATATTTATCCTTTACACAAGGAGATTTCGAAGCGACTAACTTCACCAACGGTTATATGATGAACAAAAACCAATACATGGATGGTCTATCGCAAGCAGGAATGGAAAATACACAGACAGACTATCATCAAGTTTTTCGCATAATTTATGTAAATGATAATGATGAACTTTGTGGTCTGTCTATTATGTTTATGAGAGATGACTCCGATACCAAGATTGCACCAGAACTAAGAAAACGTCCTTTTGTAGTGGTGGTTACCAAAAATACTACAGCGACACCTAGTGAGCGAGAAGTAACTTACCTCAGTCATCCTGCCCTTATATACACCCCGGAAGTACTCGAACGAGGGAAAGACCTTGAAGAGAAGGAACTGGCCAACGAAATCACTAAAACAATAAACTCTAAAACAATAACCCAGCTGTTAACTGGACTTATTGCTGGTGATTCAGTGTCCATAAACCATTTCAACCAGCTCGATGATCGCATCAAGGGAAATCGCAACATTGACGACCGTGATACAAAACTTAACAAACTATCCGACTTATATGTTATATGGGCTCGTTTGAGAGCGGAGAACTCATCGGATATAACCAAACAGCAACACATGAATAAAATAATGGACATCATGCAATCTGCCACACAAAAACTCAGCTATTTTCAAGACAAAGATTGGAAATGGGTAGAAAATATTGTTAAAGCATATGAATGCCTGCTGGTATCGAACTTACCTGCCATTAAAGAGCCTCAAACAGTTAAAGAAAAACTGATGTCAGCCCAACAACAATTCAATAACGACAAGACAGCCACAGAATCTAAATTAGCCGAAGGCCTAGCCGCCATCCACGATCCAGACCTGGATAAAGAACTGAGCCATTCTGTGATTCGGCGAAATATTAGCAATTTCACCATCTTCGGCATTGCTCTACTCGCCGTAATTGGCATTGCACTAACATTAAGTGGTGTTCTAGCACCGTTAGGATTAACAATTACTGCCGGATTAGCCTCCTATGTTGCCGTGGCTGGGGCGGCAGCTTGTGTCGTAGCCTTGGATAGAGGCTTTGCGATGACCGACCATGAACGGGAATTAAAAACCTATCAACAAACACTTGCTAGACTCACAACCACGTTACAAAGTCAGTATTGTGCAACGATGGCATCCATAAAGGACACTAGTGATCGCGAAATGTCCGCTGTCAGCAAAAGCTTAGAATACAAAAAAACTGTAGAGACAAAAGATGCAAGATCTGCGCGTCCTCAACGCTCTATGAGTTGGTCTTCTTCAGGAAACTCATGTCATGCTTTCTTTGCTAGACACCATGCTCAGGATGACGCTGAAATTCCTGGAGCCAAAGAAGTAAAAACTCATACCGATAACACACTAGCTAAAAGCTGACGGGTATAACTGTGAGCAGGATGTTTAAGAATCTGCTCACAGCTCCCCTGCTCCACAGCCTTTCCTGCCTGCATCACCAACACATCATCTGCTAAGTACGAAACAACGGCCATGTTGTGAGTAATAAACAAGTAAGATAAGCCATACTCCTGCTGCAATCCTTTGAGTAAATTCAATATTTGTGCCTGCACTGAAATATCCAGAGCACTGGTGGGCTCATCACAAATAAGCAATTCAGGCTCGGTGGCGAGTGCACGCGCAATGCAAATGCGCTGCCGTTGCCCGCCAGAGAACTGGTGCGGGTAACGATGCAGGCTATTTGACGACAAATTTACCTGATCTAATAATTTCTGCTGTTTACGGTAAATTTCAGCCCTAGCTATACCTTGTGCGTGCATGCCTTCAGCAATAATCTCCCCGACGGTCATGCGCGGATTCATTGATGAAAATGGGTCTTGGAAAATAATTTGCACTTTTTTCCGGAATTCACGCAAAGAGCGCCCTCGCAGATTGATAACATCGCGCCCTTGATATTCTATCGCACCAGATGTAATCGCTTGCAAACGCAGTAATGCACGCGCCGTCGTAGTTTTTCCGCAACCAGACTCTCCCACCAAAGCCAGTGTTTTACCTTTATGTAATTCAAACGACAAACAATCAACAGCTGTAAATATTTCCCGCGAGCGCTTTAGGAATCCGTGCTGTGAAGAGAATTGAATAACAAGATCACGTACAGATAAAATAAGCCCTAGCGACTTATCACCCAGACCCCACGGTTCTGCAAAGACGGGTAGTGGTGGCGGGCTCGAATGTTTGGGATATAAATGGCAACGCACTAACTGCTCCGGCCCTAAGGGCTGTATCAGCGGCTCAACCTCAGCACAGGGATTAAACTCATGGACACAGCGCGGGTGAAATCGACATCCCGAAGGTCGAGCATCTAATGTAGGAACATTGCCTTTGATTGCTTGTAACTGTTGGCCTCTTTTGCTGAATGAGGGTAGCGATACTAACAATTGCTGGGAGTACGGATGTAACGGTTGGCTAAAAAAATCATTAACCGGCGCTGATTCTACAACCTGGCCGGCATACATGACGCATACCCTATCAGCCATTGCTTTCACCACACCCAGATCATGGGTAATCAGCAACAAACTCATCTGGTGTTGCTGTTGTAATTTTTTAAGCAAGGTTAAGATTTGCGCCTGAATAGTGACATCAAGTGCGGTCGTGGGTTCGTCCGCAATCAGTACTTCTGGATTACTCGCCAGTGCCATGGCGATGACCACCCGCTGCTTTTGACCGCCTGATAATTGATGCGGGTATTGTTGCAGGCGTTTTTCTGGCAGTGGCATTTCCACTTCCTCAAGCAAAGCCAACATACGCGTCTTAACTTGCTCGCGACTCATCACTTGATGTTGCAACAATGCTTCTTGTAACTGCTCACCGATGCTAAGCACCGGATTAAGGGCGGTCATTGGCTCTTGAAAAATCATGGCCAAACGTCGGCCACGAAAACTGCGCATCACGTGTTCGGGCAACGTTAACAAATCCTGGCCGTCAAAGTTTACCTCACTATGCGCACCATAAACGCCATAAGCCGGCAGCAAGCGCATTAATGCTAGTGAAGTCAGCGATTTACCACAACCTGACTCGCCTAGAAGCGCCAGCGTTTCGCCAGGATTTAAATCAAAATTTACCTCATCCACGGCCGTTACTGTATTATCTGCCATTATAAAGGCAACACTTAACTGTTTGATTTCAGCTATTTTGGCCATGAACCAGCTTCGAAAGTGGGTATTTTACACTGTAACAAGGGATAAGGGGCTGTTCAATGGTAAGATGTCGATTCCCTCTCTGTCCCGAGGGGTGACTAATTTAGAGTAGACTGCTCGTACGGCTGTTGGTGGCATCATTTCAGAAATTCATACATAGCCTTGATGCCGCATAGTGCAATCAAGACTACACAGAGTCAGCCCGGATTAAACGAAATCGTAATCCGGGCGGTACAGGCACGCAGGGGGCTGTGCTATACATTAAAGCGAAAATGCATCACATCGCCGTCACGCACGATGTAGTCCTTTCCTTCCAAGCGCCATTTACCTGCTTCCTTAGCACCTTGTTCACCCTTATTGGCAATAAAGTCCTCATAGGCAATCACTTCCGCGCGAATAAATCCCTTTTCGAAATCCGTATGGATCACTGCTGCGGCTTGTGGAGCCGTGGCACCACGCTTTACTGTCCAGGCGCGCACTTCCTTAACGCCAGCAGTAAAATAGGTTTGCAGACCCAGTAGATCATAACCAGCACGAATAACGCGGTGCAGCCCAGGCTCCGCAAGCCCCAAATCGTCCATAAACTCCTGGCGATCAGCTTCATCTAACTCGACCAACTCAGACTCAGTCGAGGCACACAGTGCAACAACGCTGGCATTTTCACGCGCAGCTAAATCAGCCACTTTATCCAGCAGCGGATTATTTTCATAACCATTGTCGTCAACATTAGCTATATAGAGAACCGGCTTTGCCGTCAATAAAAATAACCGGCGGCTGGCAAGCTGCTCATCGGGTGACAGATCAAGTGTGCGAACCGGATGCCCTGCATAAAGATGCACTTTTATTTTTTCCAGTGCCTGTTTTTCAACAATCGCATCTTTATTACCACCACGGCTTAATTTATCTGCTTTGTGTAATGCTTTTTCAACTGTCTCCATGTCAGCCAAAGCCAGCTCAGTATTAATTACTTCAATATCATCGATGGGGTCAACACGTCCTTCGACATGAATAACGTCGGTATTTTCAAAGCAACGGACCACATGAGCGATTGCGTCAGTTTCCCGAATAGTCGCCAGAAACTGGTTACCTAAACCTTCGCCTTTTGATGCACCTTTAACTAATCCTGCAATATCAACAAATTGCATGACAGTAGGCACGGCTTGTTGTGGCTTGACAATATCACTTAATGACTCCAAACGCGGATCAGGCACAGTGGCAAGAGCAACGTTGGGCTCAATCGTACAAAAAGGATAATTAGCAGCCTCAATGCCCGCTTTGGTCAGTGCATTGAATAAAGTTGATTTACCCACATTAGGCAAACCTACGATCCCACATTTAAATCCCATTGGCTATCCTCACAGAAATAATTATAAATCAAATGGTTAATATACTCATAGCCACTGCCATACCATCCGAAAGAAGGGTAGGCATCACTGCGATACTGCGGTCTATGGCATCCAAAATCAATTGCCGGTCATGCTGTGTAGGCTTACCTAAAACATAATCCAGCACCAAATCTTTGTGACCCGGGTGGCCAATTCCTATGCGCAATCGATGAAAATCACTGCAGCCCAAATGACTCATGACATCGCGCAAACCATTATGGCCACCATGTCCACCACCGGTTTTGAGCTTAATCCGTCCGGCAGGTAAATCCAGATCATCATGTGCGACTAATATTTCGTTGGCATTGATTTGATAAAATTGCGATGCTGCGCGAGTCGGTTGGCCACTATGATTCATATAGGTTAGAGGCAATACTACTCTGCAGGATTGACCATTAATCTCTATAGTTGTTAATTCGCCATGAAGTTTTTTATCAATTTTAAATGAAGCACCATGGCTCTGCACCAATGCCTCGGCAAACCAGCCACCGACATTATGACGAGTGTGTTCGTAGGCGGCTCCAGGATTACGTAATCCGATGATCAGTTTGATGGTCATTGGCAAAATACTCTACATTATAAATAAGGCGGGATATACCCGCCTTATTAGTAAACTACACGCTCTCTTGTGCCTATTTGGCTTCTTCTTCACCAGAATTTTCAGAGGCGCTTTGTGCTGTTGCTTCAACTTCGACAGTTTCTTCTGCTACTTCTTCTTCCACAATAACTCTAGGCATGTGAATACTGACTACTGGGTGATCATGACCACCGAGAGCAGGATCTGTAGCTAAATCCACATTTTTTGGCAACTTTAAGTTAGACAAATGCAGTACATCGTCTAAATTCATTACGCACAAGTCAACTTCAATAAATTCAGGTAAATATTTAGCCTGACAACGAACTTCAACTTGCGACATTGTGTGGTTAACTAACCCACCTTCTTTAACACCAGGTGATTTCTGCTCATTAATAAAATGCAGAGGTATCATTTTAACTAAAACGTCTTTTGCTGAAACGCGCTGTAAATCCATGTGTAAAATCACAGGCTTATAAGGATGGCGTTGCAGATCTTTCAGAATAACGTGTTCAACTTTACCATCAACGAGCACATCAAAAACAGAAGAATAAATACTTTCAGTTTCCAGCGCTTTCACCACTTTATTATGCTGTAAATGGATCGCTTTTGGTGCTTTTTCACTTCCGTATATTACGGCAGGCACTTTGTTTTCAAGACGACGCAGGCGGCGGCTCGCACCTTTCCCCATGTCTGTTCTTGTTTCAGCTTCTAAAACTATTGTTGACATTGTTTGTCTCCATAAAATAAAAAAAAGCCCTTGAACTTGCTAGCAAGCCACTAACCTTGCGACCAGGTTAATTAAGAGCAAGGTCGCGAAGTATACAATAATTTAAATACAACTTGAAGTCGGAACTGATATTTAATAGAATATGTCACTTTGTTTAATCAGTGACCGCCAGTCGGGCGAGTTGGAGAATAGTTATGTATGCGGTAATTAAGACAGGCGGTAAACAGTACCGTGTCAAAGCAGGTGATACACTTAAGATTGAAGAACTGTTGGCAGAAGTTGGCAGTACAGTTGATTTTTCTGAAGTTTTGATGATAGCTGACGGTGATAACATCACCTGCGGTAAACCTTTTATCCTGAATGCTGTGGTTCAAGCTGAAGTAATTGAACATGCTCGCCACAAGAAAATTAAGATTATTAAGTTTCGTCGTCGTAAGCACCATATGAAACAAATGGGGCACAGACAAAATTATACACAGGTAAAAATTACCGCAATTAACAAATAATAAATTTATTAACCAAATTGCGTCCGACCCCATCAATGATGGCCCGTTTGATGAAACTTGTTAGTAAAATTTAAGAGGATATTGCAATGGCACATAAGAAAGCAGGTGGTAGTACCCGTAACGGACGCGATTCGAATCCTAAATATTTAGGTGTGAAACGTTACGGCGGTCAAATTGTTAATGCAGGTGAAATTCTGGTTCGCCAACGTGGAACACCTTTCCATGCAGGCGAAGGCGTAGGCCTCGGTCGCGATCATACTTTATTCGCGCTCGTTTCAGGTCTAGTAAAATTCGTAACGAAAGGCCCTAAAAACCGCCAGTTCGTTACAATTTCTCCTGTTGCTGCAGAACAGCAAGAAGCATAAATTAGAATACAGATGCGATCATATCTAGCATCTGATATCTAAAGCGTACCAATACCCCCGTCATCACGGGGGTATTCTTATTGGTAAAACCCAGGTAGGCCAGTGGCCCAACCTACATCACAGCAGAGTTATTAATCTATGCGATTCGTCGATGAAGCAATCATTAAAGTAGAAGCTGGGCGTGGCGGCAATGGTTGCCTTAGTTTCCGTCGTGAAAAATTCATTCCCTTTGGCGGCCCTGATGGTGGAGACGGCGGTGATGGCGGCAGTATTTTTCTTGAAGCATATTCCGATCTAAACACTTTGGTTGATTTTCGCTACCAGCGCAATTACAAAGCGCAAAATGGCCAAGGCGGTATGGGCGCAAACTGCACAGGAAAAAAAGGCGACGATCTTGTCATCAAAGTGCCGGTTGGTACTATGATTTATGACATTGATACTGGCGAATTGTTAGGCGATATCCGTGAGTCAGGCGATCGTTTACTAATTGCTCAGGGCGGGTTTCATGGGTTAGGCAACACACGCTACAAGAGCAGCATCAATCGCGCGCCCAGACAAACCAGCGAAGGAACAATTGGCGAAACCCGACAGTTGCGTCTTGAGTTGCGGGTATTAGCTGATGTAGGCCTTCTTGGCCTGCCCAACGCCGGTAAATCAACACTTATTCGCGCTGTATCCAGCGCTAAGCCTAAAGTAGCTGATTATCCATTTACAACGTTGCATCCCGGTCTTGGTGTGGTCAGCGTCGCCTCATACAAAAGCTTTGTGATGGCCGATATCCCAGGTTTAATTGAGGGTGCCGCAGAAGGCGCCGGTCTTGGACATCGGTTTTTGAAGCATCTTTCACGCACATGTGTTTTATTGCATGTCATTGATGTAGCGCCGCTTGATGGCAGCGATCCTGTTGATTCAGCCAAAACCATCATCAATGAGTTGGCTGCCTACAGTACGGAGCTGCTCAATAAACCGCGCTGGCTGGTATTAAATAAGATTGATATGCTGCCTGATGAAGAAATGCGCCAAAAAACGGTGCAACACATTATTGATGGTTTGCAATGGACAGGCAAAGTATTCACCATTTCTGCCATTCGCGCCGAGGGTACACAACAACTGTGCTATTCACTCATGCAACTGATCGATGAGATGAAACAAACGGAAGCTTAACCATTCGGCGGCGTGCGCTACAACCAATGGGCTGCGAAACGGAATTTGATGTGTTTCGCTGCCTTGACCCCTGTCATTTTCATATTTAATCGTTACGTGGGTTACTGCCGAATCCGTCCGTTGCGACCAATACTCTTCAAGTCCAGTGATATGAAAACGCATATGAGCCGTTTTATTCTCATGAAAAGCTAATTTGCTGTAATTGCCTGGGCGCTGCAAAAACGTTTGTAATAAGCCACCAGTTGCATCATCGATAATGAGAATGGGCTCTGCAAGCCTGTCTATCACACCACGCAAACGTTCAGATGCTTTTTGTTCAGGCGGGGCTATGATGAGCGGCTGCACAAGTGGTTCAATGATCTCCCGCACCTTGGCGATTTCAGATGCATGGCAGCGCACTTTGAATTCAACATAAGGCGTTTCCAGACGGTATCCCGTTTCGCAATCTACGTTTGATAGGGCCTTATCCAGCGTATGGGAAATATCTCCTTCTGCCACACCAAAAAGCCGCCATTTTAATAGTTGCCTATCACTATGCGCCGTTTTTTGTAACATGGGCAACACATAGTCATTAAACATAGGCATGCACTCACGCGGAGGGCCTGGCAACAAGATAAATAATTTGTTGTCTTGGGTGTAGCAACAGCCCATGGCCGTGCCATGGGGATTAGGAAGTAGTATCGCATGCGCTGGAAACAACGCTTGCTGCTGATGCCCTGAATTCATCGACAGCTTCGCACGGTTTACCAGTATTTCAACATGTTTTAAAGCTTGCGGAGATTCAACGAGATCGACCGCTAAATACCTTGCTAGAGCAAAACGAGTTCGATCATCCGACGTGGGACCTAATCCGCCAGTTAAGATTAAAACATCGTGTTTGCGACATAAAAAATCAAGACTATCCATAATTTCTTGTTCACTATCGCCACAAACAAGATTTAACCCAGTCGTTAATCCTTCGGAGCTTAACGCATGCGCCATAGCATGGCTGGTTGAATTGAGCGTGTCGCCGTAAATTAGTTCATCACCTGTAGCTAAAATTGCAATACCCATTCTCTACCCCTGCTGAACGATAATTTGGCGCGGCGATATCTCTATTGCTTCTTGCTCAAACCGTTGCTGGATCAAATCATACAATTGATTTTTTACCACTGTTGCCTGGCTCGTCATCGTCCAAACCATAAGTTTCAGTTCCACCGTATAATCTGCGATATTAGCAATAATCACCTGCGCAGGTGGGTCTTTCAGGGCATTTTCACATGTATTTGCCGCATCTAACAGCACGAATTTTACCCGCTCAACATCACTTTTATAAGCGACTCCAATTGATATATTAATCCGTTTTGTTTTATAGAAACTGCTGTTGATCACCTCGGATTTCATGATTACTTCATTTGGGATTCGCACCAGTGTATTGTCGACCGTTCTGATTTTGGTCGATAAGAGATCGATTGAGTCGACTGTTCCTTGAAAACTTTTGACGACAATTGTGTCACCAATTTTAAAAGGTCGCTCGAATAGCAAAAATACCCCGCTGACGAAATTAGACGCGGCGGTTTGTGAAGCAAAGCTTAATGCCACCGTAAAAACACCAGCCGCACCGAGCAATACGGTCATTTTAAAGCCGAGCTGCTGCAAAGCAGTAATCGCAAAAATCAAAAACAAGACATAGAATATTATACGACGAATTAACATCGCCTGATGCCGTGAGAACCTTTTACTAACAGTCCTGTCGGCAAGCAAACTCAAGCGTTGCGCAAATAGATAACCAAATATCACCAGACCTATAGCACACGCAACTCGCACCCACTCTATTCGTGTCAGGAAATCCATTAGTACAGCCCCTAATGTTACGTTGCGTTACATTAACATTTAGTAACCCCGCACTACAAATTTCAAACTTCGGTGAAAAATTAGATTTGAGTGCCATTTAAAAAAACATGCTATCTAGTTACAACATTTATATAAAAAAAAACCCCGCTTTTACGCGGGGTTTTGGTAATCCTGTGAAAACCAGAATCTAATTATTGACCTTCTGAAGTAGCCGGTGCAGCTTCAGCTGGTGCAGCTTCAGTTGTAGCAGCTTTATCGCCTTCATCGGATTTTTGCTGTTCTGGTTGTACAACTGTAGTTTCGCTGTTAGCAGCTGGTTCTTTTGATTTATCTTCTCCGCAAGCGGAAAGTACTAAAGCCATCAAGCCGGCAGCAACCAACATAATTACTTGTTTCATGAATATCTCCCTTAGTTATTTTTATAATAATGAGCTTCCCCTTACAAGTTTAGCAAAAATTTGCGTATTGTGAAGGAGTTATGAATTTATTATTCATTTAATACTACACGAATCAGTCACAGCATACAAAATTTTTAGTAACTTCCCCCCCTAAAATTGTTGTTTTACTGACTTGTGGTAACACATTTGCTAGAATCCTGATGAATTAAATCCTATTCGTATCAACATGCCTAGTGCCCATACTCCCATGATGCAACAATACCTGCGTATCAAGGCAGACTACCCCGATATGCTACTATTTTATCGTATGGGGGATTTCTATGAATTATTTTTTGATGACGCCAAACGCGCCGCACAATTGCTTGATATAACATTAACCCATCGCGGGCAATCTGCTGGCAAGCCCATCGCAATGGCTGGTGTTCCTTATCATGCCGTTGAGAATTATTTGGCGCGCTTACTCAAAAAAGGCGAATCGGTAGCCATTTGCGAACAAATCGGTGATCCGGCGCTCAGTAAAGGGCCGGTTGAAAGACAAGTAGTGCGTATTATTACGCCCGGAACCATCACTGACGAAGCACTGCTCGAAGCCAAACGCGACAGTTTGCTGCTTGCTATTCATCAGCAGCACCATAAATTCGGTCTTGCTTGGGTCGATTTGAGTGGCGGACGCTTCCATATGCTGGAAGTGTGCGATGAGGCACAGCTGACTGCCGAAATCACTCGCCTGCAACCCGCCGAAATTTTATTGCCCGAGTCGCTGGTTATTGTCGGTTTGCACGACAGCTACGTGATAAAACGCCGTCCATCGTGGGATTTTGATTCGAAACGTGCACGTGAATTACTCCGTGAGCAGTTTACGGTAAACAATCTAAACGCGTTTGGAGGCAATGACTATCCAGTCTCTTTTCCAGCAGCAGGTTGTTTATTGGCTTACCTGCAAATTACCCAACGCCAGGCCCTACCCCATTTAACCACCATTACCTTGGAACAAAGTGACGACTATCTACACTTGGACGCATCCACCCAGCGCCATTTAGAATTATTTGAAAATAATTATGGTAAACGAGAAAACAGTTTATTAGCCATTGTTGATAACACCGCGTCATCAATGGGCAGTCGTTTATTAAAACGCTGGCTGGGAAGACCCCTGCGTCAACGTGAGACAATTCAACAACGCCAACTGGCTATATCTGAGTTAATCGATAAGCAGCAAGATCAGCAACTTCATGTCTTACTCAGACAGGTATGTGATGTACAACGCATACTATCGCGCATCGCCCTCAGATCAGCGCGCCCGCGTGATCTGGTGCAATTGCGCCAAACTCTGGCGCTATTACCAGAGATACATGGATCGCTGGCCTGCAACCAGGCGGCACTGCTTTGCAAATTAAAAGATCATTTATGCCCCCTGCCAGTTTTGCTGGATCTGCTCAACAATGCCCTGGTTGATACTCCACCAATGCTGATTCGCGATGGCGGGGTGATTGCTAAGGGATTTGACGAGGAACTCGATGAGCTGCGCGAGCTCAGCGACAATGCCTGCGACAAGTTGTTAGCGTTAGAACAGGAAGAAAAACAACGATCAGGTTTACCCTCATTAAAATTCGGCTTTAACCGTGTCCATGGTTATTACATCGAGTTAGCGCGTCAACACGCAGAAAAAGCCCCCCCTTATTACCAGCGTAAACAAACCTTAAAAAACGTCGAACGTTACATTACACCAGAACTAAAAGCCTTTGAAGAGAAAGTATTGTCAGCACAGGTTAAAGCCTTGGCACGAGAGAAGTGGCTTTATGAAAATCTATTGGAAGAAATCCATCAATCACTTGCAATACTTAATCAACTAGCACATGCACTTGCCGAACTTGATGCCGTCAACAATTTTGCTGAACGCGCACAAACACTCAATTGGATTTGCCCAACTTTAGATTCGAAAGCAGGAATTGAGATTGTGGCGGGCAGACATCCGGTGATTGAACAGATTTTACAGGAAGGATTTATTGCCAATAGCCTGCATGTCAACCCGACACAACCAATGCTATTAATCACCGGCCCTAATATGGGCGGTAAATCAACTTATATGCGCCAAAATGCCCTGATCATACTGCTTGCCCACATCGGTAGTTTTGTTCCCGCAAACAAAGTGCGCCTAGGTCCAATAGATAAAATTTTTACCCGTATTGGTGCCAGCGACGATCTTGCTTCCGGCCGTTCTACGTTTATGGTTGAAATGACTGAAACTGCCCATATTTTAAGGCAGGCCACTGCCCAAAGTCTGGTGTTGATTGATGAGATTGGCCGTGGCACGAGTACTTATGACGGCATGGCTTTGGCTTATGCGTGTTGTGCTTATCTGGCTAACACTATTAAAGCTTACACCTTGTTTTCAACACATTATTTTGAATTGACAACACTTCCCGAACAGTTTTCCTGTATACGCAATGTGCATTTGCAAGCCAAGTTAACCCATAACGGTATCGTGTTTCTCTATAAAGTAGAAAATGGTCATGCCAGCCGCAGCTATGGTCTGGAAGTAGCCGCTCTGGCGGGGATTCCCAAAGACGTATTAATGCTTGCGAACCAACATTTACAGCGAGTTCAACAACCTCATGTAGATAACCGTTGTCAAAGCATTGATCCACCAAAATCTGCTATTCTGGACGAACTGGCGCAGGTGGATGTTGATCAGCTGTCACCACGGGCAGCACTGGAGCTTATTTATCGCTTGAAGGCATTGGAGGCCACGGATGTTATTGAGTAATCATCACAACCGTAAGTTGAGTCTCGCCCCAACAAGCACCAAGATCAACCCAAATTGGGTCATGACCCAAGCTGGCATTGTATGCTCGGCGCCCAATGGATAAATTCAAACGTCTACTCCTCATCTTTGGTTGTTTACTGCTATTAAGTGCGGCGAAACCCAGCTCGTATAAAATTACCGGCATCAAAGGCGACTTATTGATTAATGTGCAGCATCGCCTCACTGAATTATATACAAGCAAACCCATAGCTCAGGAACAACCGGACGCACTAAACACGCAAATTGAAAAAGCACTGTCTCCCTACGGTTATTTCAAGCCTCAAATTAGCATCCACAATCATGGTACTGGCAAAACGCTTGGTATTCATATCGCGCCAGGCCCGCAAATGCTAATCACCAGCCTTGAAGTACGTATCATTGGCGATGGTATTGATAACATGGAAATCCGTGAAGCGATTCATTTCCTGCCCATTAAAGCCGGACAGCCCCTCAACACCCCGCTTTATGAGGAAGCCAAAGATAATTTATTCAGCTCGGCCGAGCATCAGGGTTACTTGCATGCAACCTTTGAAAAATCAGAAATTCTTATCGATAGAAAGCACTACACCGCTAGAATTACTTTGATTTTTAACACCGGCCCACAATATTATTTCGGTCAACTACGTTTTGATCCTACCTATATTTCACCCGAGCTGCTTGCGCGTTATGTGCCCTTTAAGCCAGGTGAGCCTTACTCGACTGATCAGGTGCTCGCTCTCAATACAAACCTGTCCGCAAGTGGGTATTTTAAATCGGTCGTGGTTAAACCACAGATAAAAGATAAGTACACTGATATACGTGATGTGCCCGTTTTCATCCACATGCAACCAGCTGATCGGGTTAGTTATTCGATGGGAGTGGGTTATGGCACCGACACAGGACCACGTGGACGCGCAGGCCTACAAATTGCTCCACTCAATCACGCGGGTCATAAATTTAATGCGATTGCACAGGGTTCTTTCAAAGAAAATGCCTTGTTAGCGCAATATATAATTCCAGGACAAAATCCGGTTACGGATAATTATAGTATCAACGGCAATCTATCAAACCTGAATTACAGCAGCGGATACAGCAACTCATTACTGCTGTCGCTAGCTCAACAGCATGCTCTAACAAACTACCAACGTATTTTATCCCTAAACACCTTGGTCGAACGTTATAATTACACCGACGAACCAAAAACAACCAAAAAAGTATTTTTTCCAAAAGCCTCATTTACCTGGCGTAATGTCACAGATCAATTATTTTCGCCTTCTGGCTACAATGTTAATCTGACCGGACTTGCTGCCAGTAAAATGCTGTTATCGGACATCAACCTGGCGCAGGCCTCTATCGATATGAAAGCAGCGGTTACGGTAGACCCAATTCGCACCCGTTTCTTTTTTCATGCTATTGGGGGCACCAGTCAAATGAATGACATTAATAATTTGCCCCTGTCGCTAGCATTGCTGTTAGGCGGCGCTGAAAATTTGAAAGCATATAGTTACAATTCCATAGGTCCTGGAAAAGTATTGAGTTTCGGCAGTTTAGAAGTGCAAAAAGAAACCATCGATAAGTGGTATTTTATCGGATTCATTGACAGTGGCGATGTATCCCAGCCAAGCCCAAAACTATTCAAATATGATGCGGGCATTGGCTTGATGTGGGTATCTCCGGTAGGTCCTATAAAAGTTGGGGTCGCGCAAGCCGTTGATAATCGTTTTCATCGCCTGGAAAGACGTTATCCTAAATTGGTTATTAATATGGGGCCTGATCTTTAGATGAAGTACTTTAAGTCCATTGTTTACAGTATATTGCTCTTCTTTATCTTGTTCATTAGTGTGGCGGCCTTTTTGCTCACCTCCACACCGGGATTATATATTGCGGTCAAACTGATAAATTTAAAACTCCCGGGGAAAATACACCTGAACAAATTACAGGGTCGTCTTTTAGACCGCGCGACCTTCGCCCAACTTACCTATGAAGATGATACAGTCAATATCGAACTCACAAATACAAGCTTAAGCTGGGAACTCGTCTCACTCTTGCACCCACAACTAACAATCAATACGTTCCAAGCTGACAGTTTAAAAATCCATACAAAAAGCACGCCTGCTTCTGCATTCACCTTACCCAAGTTGCCGCTTAAATTACAGATCAATACACTTACCATCGCAACTGTGCAAATAGAACAAAGCCAATTTAAGAAACTACACCTGCAAGCTAACTTCGATAACACGCAGTGGACAATATCGCATCTTAATACTAACTATAAGAAGATGCATTTTTCTCTGCAAACAACAATACAACCCCAAGCGCCTTACAGGCTGTCAGCCTCTTTCAATTTTTCACCAATAACCCCATCGAAAAGAGGCTTGAAAGGTAATCTCAAATTGAGTGGTGATTGGGAGCTTTATCAATGGGTAGGGCAATTTAAAAACCCTGTGCGTGGCACAATTCATGGCACCCTGAAAAATGGTAATGAATTCTCAACACAAGCGCGCTTTACCACCCCCGTAAACGCTCAATGGCAATTCGATGCACGGCTTAATAATCATCAACTTAGCGCTACAACACTATTGCACATGCCGCAAGGCGACATAAATGGCCACCTTTTATATGATGCTCAGAACTCCCCCAGATTTAGCGGTGAAATCAGCAGCAAAACGTTGGTTTTAAGCGAGTTAAACTCATCTTTTAGCCAAGTCGAATTCAACACGCAGTTCAAGGGAGACTCTCTACAACAGATTACAGCGCAAACAAATTTATCCACCCGCTATATGGATAATATATTGCACGCCATTATTAATTATGATCAGAAACATCTCGATGCAAAATTGTTGCTGGGTAATAATAAAGTCATCGTAAGCGGTATTCCACCCTACCAATGGAAGGCAAGTGCCACCCTTCCCCAGCCTTCTCTACTCCATCCTATGCTTGCTGGATTGAAAACTACCTTGTCGGCTGATGCCACGATATCGGGTGAGCAGCAAGGGATACTTGTGATCAACATTAGTCCGGGTAGCTATCAGCCAGCCGCCGAAGATAAAACACGTCCAGCGATAAGCTTTCAAGGAGGAAAACTTACCGCTAATTTATCGCCGGAATCGTTAAAAACCAAGGGCGAAATAACAATTGATCAACAAAAAATACTGAATTTGTCACTGCTTTTACCAAAATTTCGACTTGATAAAATACCATCACCCACGCAAAACCTGGATGGAAAACTCAAACTGCACATCAACTCTCTGGATTTTTTACAAGGACTTAGCCCCTCCATTGAACACCCTAAAGGTCAAGTCAATGTGAGCCTGACGGCACTTGGCACACTGAATAAACCCATTATTAATGGTAAACTTGATCTCGTTGATGCGAGTGTTTTCTTACCGAAGTTAAATCTGATCTTAAATCCTATGCAAGTCACGCTTACCAGCCAGAACAAGCAATGGAAAACAATCGGTACCATCACGGCCGATGGTCAAACATTAACAATAAATGGCGAGGGTCTTTTTGCGCCCGAAATGACCGGCAGCATCAACATTAGCGGTGATAATTTTCCCGCAATGAAAACCGCCGAATACACGGTCAATATCTCGCCGCGATTAGCTATTATCTTCACCCCAAAAGGATTGGCCATCAATGGCATGATCATCATACCCCGCGCTCAATTAAAACCCATTTCTCTCAGCAGCGCCGTTGATTTGTCGGAAGATGCCGTTTTTGTCAGTGATAAACCAGCCACAATTACCATCCCCCTCAATATAAGCACTGATATGCAATTACAAATGGGGCAGGATGTAGCACTGGATGTCCAAGGTCTGCATGGTTTCTTGGATGGAACGTTGCAAATCAAGCAGCTACCGCAAAGCATGCCTTATGCCATTGGTCAACTCACAGTTCGTGATGGTAAATACAATGCTTATGGCCAAGATTTAGTAATCCAGCAAGGCCTGTTGCAGTTCACCGGCGGACTGATTAATAATCCTGCCATCCGTCTGCGCGCCGTACGTAAATTTAACAATGCCACTCAAAGTTTTTCAGGTTCAAATCAATTGTTTGATTTCAATCCTGAAAACACCCAAACATTAAATTTTGGCAACAAAACCACCGTAGGTATTGAAGTCGGTGGACGAATAAGCGCTATCAAAATAAAACTGTTTTCAATGCCACCCACCCTCTCGCAAGCTGATATTTTATCCATGATCATCTTAGGTCGTCCGGCAAATCAAGCCAGTAAATCTGGAGGACAATTATTATTAACAGCACTATCATCCATGAATCTTGATTCAGGCACAAAAGGACTACAGTTAATAGAACAATTAAAACAAAGCCTGGGCTTTGATATTAACGTGCAAAATAACCCCGGATTTAATCAAAAAACTAAACAAGTCAGCGACAATACCACCTTGGTGGTTGGAAAATCCTTGTCCAAACGATTGTATTTAAGTTATAACGTGGACGTATTCCAACGCGACAGCAACATGTTAACGTTAAAATATTTATTGAATAAATTTTTTAGCATTCAAATCACGGCGAGCAGTGCCGAAAACGGCATTGATTTACTGTATACGTATAGCAAGGATCAACATGATGAGCCCTAATATTCCTCTACGTTTGAAAAGATTACGTCGTACACCTACGGCGCGAGCGATGATAAGAGAAACCCGCCTACACCCCCAGCAATTTATTGCCCCGCTATTCATTAGTGAAACGCTGGATATAAAGCGTGAGATAAGCACCATGCCTGGCCAGTTTCAGTTAACCCTGGGTTGCCTGCCAGATGAAATCAATACACTAACTGAATTGGGTATCCCCGCAGTACTATTATTTGGCATTCCAGCTCATAAAGATGCCAAGGGCAGTGCCTCGCTAAAGTCCAACGGTATTATTCAACAAGCCATACGTAAAATACGCGAGATTAATCCCAACATGCTCATCATTGCCGATGTCTGTTTTTGCGAATACACCGACCATGGACATTGCGGCGTATTACACGGTGAAACAATAGACAATGACGCAACACTCGAGCTTTTAGGTAAACAAGCCGTTAGTTTAGCTGATGCCGGTGTCGATTGGGTCGCCCCCAGCAGCATGACTGATGGCATGGTCGCGGCCATTCGTCAGGCGTTGGATAATGCAGGCCATCAAGAAGTAGCCATTCTAAGTTATGCGGTTAAATACAGTTCCAGTTTTTACGGACCGTTTCGCGAAGCCGCGCAAGGCACTCCTCAATTCGGCGATCGAAAAACCTATCAAATGGACCCAGCCAACGCCCAGGAGGCTATTCGTGAAGCAGCCCTTGATCTGGACGAGGGCGCTGATATGCTAATGGTAAAACCCGCGATGAATTATCTCGACATCATCTGCCGCGTAAAACAACATTTCCCTGAAGTACCACTGTGCGCCTACCAGGTAAGTGGCGAATATTCCATGCTCAAAGCCGCTGCAGCGCAGGGTTTAATCGATGAAGAACAAGCCATGCTGGAAAGTTTAATTGCGATTAAACGCGCAGGCGCTGATTTGATTATTTCTTATTTTGCTAAAGATGTGGCAAAAATATTGAAAATAAAAGCCTGTTGACAAATTTGCGATGCGTAATTTACACAGTCAATAACGGTTACATAAATTATGTAGGAGTTAATGTTATAACTCCGTTGTATTGTGTAAAAAAGCGATAAAATGAGGGATCCAGATGGTAATCGCGAGACAGGTATTAGCGTCTAATTTAAAAAAAGACCTTGCTAAATTAAAGAAAAACTATTATGAACTCCAGAAAACTGCCGAATATAAATTTCTAATCAAAGGCTATATACCTTCGCTGCAGTATCCTGACGAACAAGTGCTTGCATATATATTAGAACAAAAAGATGAAACAGGTGATCGGCATCTGTACCAGGAAATATTACAAGACATTGAAAAAGACCAAACATCAATAAAAGAATACTATTGCTTATTTAATAAATTTTCGAAAGCTATTGAATATTCACTGCAAGAAATCAAATATAATTTTATTACTCAAAAGAACAAACTTAAAATCTATGATTCTTCCGTAGCAGAAACGTTTCAGTTAATACAAAAAGATTTTTTAGCGTATAAAGATCAATTTATGCAGATAGGTTATGAGCGAACTACTTCTCTAGTAAATAGTTGCAACTACAATATTTCAAAAATTGATGACCTTTTTGAAAAAATAAAAATAGTGTTAGAAAAAAGTCGTCTTGAAATTGAAAATATCAAAATAAAATATCCAGGTAATGAAGACGCAGATGAAGTCGCCCATAAACATTATGAAACTGAAGCTGAAACTAAAATTAATGCTCAGGATCAAGCTCAGATAGACGAAAAAATCCGCCTATTAGCCATGAAATTTAGAAATTCGAACAATTCAGGTGGCGTTGAACCACAAACTCCACATGGTTTTTTTGGGAAATCGGATGTGATAACAACAACCGATTTTAAAAATAAAGGGCGGGTGAACCGGTTAGTGCGTATATAGGTCATCATACATCAATAAAAAACGTTGCTCGTGTCTGAGAAAAGCGATCACGTGCACAGCAGACCCAATTTTGATTAACCTGACGACATAGGTGCAGCCTTATGTATAAAATACATAAGGCTCGTATTTTTATGGTATCATGGTCGCTTAGAAAATAACATACAGGATTTATAATGAGTTTTTTTGATGAATCCGCTCATAAAAGAGCAGAATTAGCACTCAATAGGACATACAAAAATTTTGAAAATGCTGGAAAATATGCATATCAACACCCAGTAGAGGCCAGTCTTATCATTGGCAGCTTGGTCGCCGTAGCAGTATATTTCCCAGTGCCAGTTATAATTGCATTATGCATTAGTGCTCTTTTATTAATTAGTTTCAATCTTTTCAAAGACCCAACTCCTGGTGAAAAAGCCTCCGATTTATGGCAGGCTATAACCGCTTAATCCAAAACACAGTAGATCGATAGGCAGCGTCAAGTGAGCTTTGTTTAGTTAAAAATACTAGACTTCTTGAATTTTAGGCGCCGAGTGACCTGCCCGGTTTATTAGTTCCCACTCAACCAAAAGTGTTCACATCAACTAAGCCATCCCGATTTCTACGCCAATTTTTTTTCATTGAGCAAATCTTGCATGATTTTAATAGCAGACATGGTAATATTGGTTAAATATACTCGGCCATTATGACCAATTAATGAACTATGCAACAAAACCTTACTTCGCCCTATTATTGAATAAGTTGATGGTGCCTATATGTTAATTATCGCGATTTTTTTATTTTTTATTGCAGCAATCTTTGGCTTAATAATTTTGACAGCAATGCTGCAAGACAAACCTGCTCCAAAACCTGCAGTGTATATACATGGATCGATCGCCACAATCGCATTATTACTTGTAATAATTTATATCTTTATAACCGGTTCGTCTCCGCTGCTGCTCACAAGCTTGATACTTTTTACTCTTGCAGCATTAGGGGGAAGAACATTATCTATAATTGACCCTGATAAAAAAAACATTAGGAAATTATTGGCTGTTATTCATCCACTGATTGCTGCTGCAGGATTGTTCGCTTTGATTATATATGTTTTACCATAGATAAGCTCCGTGATGAGATAGACTTAAACAGGGGACTTCTAAATTACTTTATTTAGACTTTTATACTGAGAATGATAATATAACTCAGTATAAAAGGTGGCTATTAAACATTAACTAACCAAGGTCAAAGAAACCAATACCTTATTTTTATTAATATTTGATATAAAAGGAAACGATATCATGATTTTGAAAACATTTGAGATTGCTAGCGTTGATCAACTAATCAAACCAGCTGAAAATTACACAGTTACTATTGACTCACCAGCACTTGATATTTTCACAGATTTTAAGCAAACAGCCCCTTTGGTTATTGAACAATCACTTGATGTGGTGACAGCAGAAGATTTAATGAAAAAATCGCATGTTAAATTGAAGCTAGTTTTACAGCATGACGAATTTGTTGGCATACTTGCTTATGAGGATTTAATCAGTGAAAAAATGATGTCGCTTATTAAGCATGCACATCGATCTGATATCCTTGTAAATGAGATCATGAGACCAAGAAGTTGTTTGAAAGCTATCGAATTTAACGATGTAAAAAACGCAACCATCAAGGATATTATTGATACGCTGAAGAATGAAGGGAAACAGCATTTCCTTGTCATAGAAGCTGCAGTGCATCATATTCGAGGTATTTTTTCTGCTTCTGATATTGCCCGTCGTTTAAATATTCCTATACACATCGACAAGGTTTCAACCTTTATAGATATTTATAAGGCTTTAAACCACTAAGCCCCTTTTGGGTTAAGATTTGCGCCGTGCGAAATTTAACCTATATTTTTAAGCGCTGGTGTTGTCGTTAAGCCTCATTAAGGCCTTAGTGAGCTGGACGCTGATGCTTCATCAACAGTTTGGTTGATTATGTTCTTAAGCGTCTTATCAATTGAAGCCTCTAGCGAGTCAATTTTTTTTCGATCATCGGGTGCTAATTGTTTTGTAATTTCTTCCTTAGCATCTATGAATCTTTGTTTTAAACTCGCCATAGATGCCGTTGTTGCTTTCTCCGGGGAAAGTGCAAGCTTCGTAACTGCTGTTGTCAGCATATTCCAAGAGCTCATTTCTTCGGTAGATTTTAATCCGTTATCGGCCATTGCAACACCAATAGCTCTAATACAGTTGCGTAACTCATCTATTACTTCTTTCATATTTACTCCTCACGTTTAACACCCTAGCTTGGCTTTAAAGTAGATGTTTTTTCAATATCAAGTTCAGCCTCATGTTTAGGTTTGTTTTCTGATTCCCTTAATGAGGCCATTCTATCTTTAAGTGACCTTTGTATTTTATATAACTCATCGGGTTGAACGGCATGACTCGTTTCGGCAACGGATTTGTTCACCTTGAGGTCATCATAACTGGGCGTGGTTAATTTCTCAACCCGATGCGCGTTTTTAGACCATGCCGTTTGGTGCTCTATATATTTGATCATGGTTTCTTCAGGAATGGATTGTTTAAGCTCAATTTGACGAGCAATAACTTTATCCCAACCGGCACTCATGTTGGCGCCGTGGTTAATGTCAATTTGGTTTTTTTGCAGAAAATCACCTGTTAATATAACTTCAATTAACGCCTCCTGAGTCTTACCATATAGCGTTCCTCCATCCGGAAGCACGATGAGCCATGCTCCTTCCAGGTTACTTCCATATGGATTTCTCATGTCGAATCCATGCTGATACAAATTTTGAATATTTGAGTCGTGTTGGACGTGCGGAATTTGGTATGGGATTTCGGGTGATTTAATTGCAAGGATCAAGTGAGACTGCAAGTGCTGAACCAGTTCATTAAATACTGGTGCAGTAGGCATTTTACCTGATTTGTTAAGGAAATCCTTAAGCTCATCTCGGGAAACATTCACCAGCTCAGTAGGTGACATGCCATCTCGAATGTGCTCTAAAGCGCTATCCATCACAGCTTGAAGAGAAGCCATATCGTAGGATTCGCCATAGGCCTGGTTGGCTTCATCCCGATAAGCATGATTGACCAGCTGTTGAAACACAAACTCATGGGGTGTGACGCATCCAGCACGTGCAAGCGCAAAATCACTGACAATATCTTGAAATTTATCAACTTTTAATATCAGTTTATCAAACGCACTGCGTTCCTGTTCTGGTTGACTGTTGGCGTGTTCCTTTTTTTCTTTTAGGTAAGCTTCCGATCTGATCATCAAATCAAATTGGTTATCCTGCCCATGTTGAGGAGAAAACGTATTGAAAATTTTAGTATATTCGGGATTAATTCCAGGTGGATTTCCCAGTGCCATGCCATCCCAATCTCCTGCGACAATATGACCGCCTTTGTCATACGTTTCAAGAATGATTTTATTAAGGTCTCCTTTTGATTCAAGGCTTTTCTTGTAAAGCTGAGAATATATCCGGCAATACATCTTTGTCCTTCACAAGAAAATATTTAGGATGATTCTCTCCCATTGCTTGTTTGAACTCCTCCGCACTCCTGGGTCGATTTGCAAATACTTCGGCATTGATCAAATCCTCTGGTTTGGGATGGGTCGCTTTATCTGTTGTGTAACTTAGGTAGAAAGTTTGATTAAAGCAGCGTTCATATATGGAATCAGGGATATCTTTCAAAGCCTCCGGCTTGCTAATGATTTTTTTCTCAGCATCCCAATTTGGATCATGTTCGGGTCGATCCCAAGGTCTTGAAAAAAATTGTGGTAACTCATTGTCAAGATTTAAATTGACTACAAATTGTCCTGAAAATCCTTCTGGTCCCTTCCCGTCACGATAGCCGAACCGCGCTATTCCGCTTTCTTTATCAAAACCAAGGATATTTAAGTCTCCAGATTGGCCGGTTTCCCGCAATATATCCATCATGTTAATGTCTAATTGTTTCGTGTGTTGATAATCATTATGGGTGGGTGGCAACTTAAGATGTGCGCTATCTTTCTCATGATGTGCTCTGGTCGCTTGATGATTATTAGCGTCCAATTCAATGCGAGCAAATTGTGCTTCTTTTGCTAGAGAACCTTTAAAAAAGCCTTGATTACTTGTTTTTGATAAATTAAGACCACTTTTTGGACTTCGAAGTTTATTGTATTGAGGAGGAGACCCTGCTCGTAAAATCACAGCACAATTCATCGCGCTTGCTTGCAGCATATTGGCTGCGACAAATTCAGGCTGAGCTCCTGCGGCCTGCATTGCAGATATTCCAGTTTTTATACTTGCAAGCTTGTCGTTATCAGCCACTTGCATCATGAAAGGAATTTCATCTCGCATAATTAGATCAATATTAATGCATATTGTCATAATATAGCACATATATCAATCATCTGTTCACTTAAGACCAGATTGTATCTATTTATATCGGTATGAGAAAATACCCTTTTATGAGGTAAACCAGCATCACAGTTAACCGCAGTAGCTGAACCGCAAGCAACTGATTTTTAATGCATTAATCAAGGGTCAACTTGAGACACTAAAGCTGGGTCAACTCATCGAGCTGATTAACAGCCTTTATCCAAACTAGAAATATCACAAGAATAAGAAAACTCTTGCTTTGTTTTCCTCTTTACTCTTAATGCTCTGAATAGGTTGATTCAATATAATTGAAAGCTGGGAGTTGCAAATAACAAAACGGACTTTTCTGGAAGGAACCTACACAAAGGATTGTGGCCTCTACAAAATATGGGATTTGCAACTTACCAACCAATCTCCATGCAACCACTACACATTACATCCCTTTTTTATCAATAAATACCAAATTAAATCAGTTTATAACGCATTGATATTTAAATTGCATTTTAATAAATAGATACACGACCTAATTTTTTTAATAATTCCATAATAGGCTTACTGAATACAGGAATTGCAGCATTAATTGCTTTATTTTTGCCAGGTAAATATCTCGGTCACTCGTTCAAGACAGGGTGATTTTCATTGTGTGGATTCTCATATCTCATCATATGCCCAATCTGCATCAATATGAGAAAATATACATTAGCAAGTCCATGACTACAGATACTTAATACGCGCCGCCAATACGAACAATATTTTTGTTAAATCTGTTTGCGGTAATTTATTTCCACACGCTCTACTTTTGCTTTAGCTTCAATCATTTTTTCCAGAGCATTGTTATAAATTTTTTTATTTATGTCTGATAACAATATTTTTCCGCACTCAGTTTTACTAAGCGGGAGCTGCTGATATTTATAATTTTCGTGGCTGCCAAAATTAATCAATACCATGATTCTTTTTTTGTTATCAATAACTGCCCATTCAAGTACATACGTCGTGCCATTTGAATCCTTAACATGACCATGATACACATGATTTTTGGCCTTGCCTTCATTTTGGCGCAAGTCTGGTAACCCATTGCCGGTAGGTCCATAAGTCTGTAGAGCGTGTTTAAATGCATTAACCCTGTCGCATAATATGCTACCTTTGGTGCACTTCGATAATAGCTGCATATTTGATATTAACACGACCCAATATTGGTCATGTGCCATCGCTAAAAGTTGATCTTCTGGTGCAGGTCCACCAGCTTTTACTTTTTTAGACGCATTGGGTTTTTTAAAGAAATTAATAAGAGGCATCATTGATTTTGTTTAATGTATGAGCATAAATTGTAACATAAATTACCAGAGCACATGCAAATAGTTTATAATTTGCCGTAATATCCAAATAGGGTTTGATTATGCCCACATCACATAACGAGCAAAAATGCTCCGAAAAAATAGAAATGGTTGTAGAGCCAGTCAACCCATTTTACGATTTTTGTGGAAAACATAAACTGGACTTCAGTAAGCTCAATGAGCAAGAGGTCGGCGCGTTTGTCGATAATCTTAATAAGGCGGGCTTGTCAGCAAGTGGGGGCTCAACGATCTCAAGTCACCGGATGCGATAGCCATCAATGCTGCATTTGCATACTCCAAAGAATGGATAACAAAAGAGCAAATTATCACTTTGCTTGACTTGCGAATCATCATGATTGAATTCTCAGATATTCGTATTATCCCCATGATGAATGATCAAGAAACGCTCACCGATGAAGCGCGGGATATTTTGTCTGGATTTATCAAGCCAGAAGCACACTATGCCTTCATGAATGAAATAAGAAAAAAACCGAAATCAGAATGGTACTTTTTTATATTTTCGGATGATAAAAACCTTGATGTAACAGACGACCTGGTCAGTTCGGCAGCCGCGTTGCGTATTATCAACTGCGATGTGGATACACAAAATAGCGCATTAGTTTCTAGATCAAAAAAATCAAAAGATACTCATCGCTATCTTAAACCAGTCAAAAGAATATTAACTACATTGAGCGCAGGTGCCATTGGTGTGTTAACTGAGCTTCGTTATGGCGCACATGGAAAATTTATTTTTCCAAGACTAGGCGAACAAAGCATTGATGAAATGGACCTCTCGATACAACGATATGGCCGCTACTGTGCTGTCAGCTACCCAGGCATTGAGAACGCTAAAACATTCCATCACGTCAAGGCAAAATCTTTTTATTTGTCCTTGCACGATAAATTACACATACAAATAGCCAGCACAATTGCCAACCCACTGTATGAAGCATGGTTAAGCGCGATAAACTTGGTACGTGAAAAGACAAAAATTCATTGGTCTAAAGAAATCTGGAACTGCCTGGATATGGAATTCATCGAATTTGTGAAATACACAGATAAACAGCGAGATGATCCCTCAAACCACAAGATAACTGAAGACTTTCTGAAACTGCTGAGCGCATCGGTAGCGACCGAGAAAAAATTGGCCGGATTGTTTTCACCATCACCTTTTATTGAAACGACTTGGTTGCTGTTGATTGATCTGGTAGTGCGCCGTAATTTTTGGTTGAATAAAAATATAGATCCGGATTTTTTTCCATATCAAACGATTTATGGTGCAATGTACCAATTTATATTAAAAAATAGTGAAGCGCTCAACGATACCCAAACACCAGCGCAACAAGTTTTCAATATGATGCAGTTATATTTTTCGAAGTACCTGTCTACCCATGTAAAAAGAGATCAAAATATTTATTTTGAAAAACCCAAAGGGAATGGCAATTATATCCAGTTGATGCAAGGAGAGAGCTTATGTTTTATCTCGAAAAAAATAGCGTTAAATAGTAAATATGACCTACTCTATCCACTGTTTTATAACAAAATAGTTTCACTTGATGAATTAGCAACCCTATCTAACAATACAATCGAAATCTTGCAAAATAATTTTATTTTCTTGCTTATTACAAACGGAAAATTATTGATTTCGCAATTAGATACACTCCCCAGGAAAACGATTGATAATCTTCAGCTAAACCATATCGCTGTACTTTTTAGTGCTGGTAAAATATCGCTTGTTGAAGTAGGACTACTCTCCGATAAGGCGACAAATAGCCTATTATATACCTCTATCTCATCGCTTGTTGGCGTTGGTAGAATCGCCATCAAAGATATAGATACCCTATCTGGAGAGATGATTTCACTCCTTGGACAGCAGAATATTTATCATCTTGTTTTCACAGGAGCCGTATCGATAGACGAACTGGCAAAGCTACCCAAACGAATTGTTGAACAACTGACCTATTATACTGTTTCAAATCTAGTCAAGAGTGGGAAGCTATCTGCTAATCAATTATTTAATTTATCCAACGATGCATTTGTAAAATTACGATATACTACTATCCACAAGCTTTTTTCCGATGGGGAGCTGTCTATTGAACAACTAGAAACAATGCCCCGAAAAACGTTTGAAATTTTGGTTACTAACAATACTAACCGTTTTTTTGCACAAGGAAATGGAGCCATAAAAGATTCAGATATGGATACCGAGCAGAAACACGAAAAGGCACCCCGACAGAAACACTAATCCCGTGAAATTCGGATGCGAAGCTGACAACAAATAAAAAATACGGTTGCTCATTTTAAATGGTTAAAGTAAAAGCAAATTACAAGGACTTGTTCAATGGCAGAAAATATAAAAAAAATTGTTATTATTATTCCTACATACAATGAAGCCGAAATAATTAGCGAGACAATAGTTAAGGTTTTTAAAGCCACGGCAACGATCCAAAATAAGTCCATCCATATATTAGTTTTTGACAGTGCCTCGACGGACAATACGCAACAGATTGTTACAAATTTGCAAGAAACCTATAAGTGCCTCCACCTAAAAACAGAACAACAAAAAAGCGGCTTAGGCTCAGCTTACATGCAAGCTATGCGATATGCCATCGATTCTCTTGCAGCAGACATTGTCATGGAATTTGATGCAGACCTATCCCATCAGCCACATTATATAGCCCCAATGCTAGAAAAATTGCAAACGCATGATGTAGTCATTGGTAGCCGCTATGTACCCGGCGGGCGTATTCCCAAACATTGGGGCTGGCATCGTAGATTATTATCAGTGCTTGGGAATGTTTTAGCTCGCCTCATTCTCACCCCAAAATATAAAGACTGGACTAGCGGCTTCAGAGCAACAAAGAGTCGATCATTGGCTTTAGCGCTTCCGAAGCAATTTATATCGAATGGTTATGCCTACAAACTGCAACTGTTCTGGGAGCTTCACAAAAGTAATGCGCGTATATATGAATACCCAATTGAGTTTGTTGATAGGAATAAAGGCAAAAGTAAACTGCCTAATAATAGTATATTTGACTCACTGAAATTACTGTTTTTATTGCGCTTTATGAAATTTAAAAGCTATTTTCACATGTGTCTGGTTGGCTTTGTCGGAATGGTTCTACAGCTCGCGGTATACAACCTTTTGCGACAGCAAAACATACCACCGGTGCATGCCGCACAGCTTGCCGTGTTAACAGCTATTGTGAATAATTTCATATTAAATAGCCGTTATACCTTTAAGAAAATAACATTTTTTAACGTCTACCAAAAAATAAAAGCATTTACCATATTCACGGCTTACTCCATTTGGATGGTCTATCTGCAAAGTTATTGGGTTGAATTAATGACAAGTTATGTTGGTCATGGTGCATTAAATGAAAACATCATTCTCATTGCTGGTATAGCAATCGCGTCCATTCTAAATTACCTAAGCTATTCTCGCCTGATTTGGCCAAAGAAATATAAAGAGAAAGAAATAAATAATTTTTAAACGAGAAGTTCTGCACATAAAAAAACAGCTTCAAATTAAGATTTCATTTGCACCACTTGATAATAATAGGGCTTAATTTGAGCCACTCCTCCTTGGCTGTGAGACCAAATGTATTTCACTTCAGATTTTTTGATGACATTATTTATAATAGAAGGAATATTAAAAAATTGCGGTTCAATTGAAATTAAAATCAATGTTTTGCCAGCCAACGACTTGTTATGAGACCAATTGCGGTACATAAGGCTATTACCACCAAATATATGGCAACCCTCAATAGGATAAGATTTTTCAATAGCACCTTGCACCAACAATCTTGATTGATAGTAAGATAGTTCACTATTTAAATTATATAAATCTAAAGGAACAAAAATGGGTGTGGAGTGCGTTTTAAAAGCCACATCTTTCGCTATAGAATTAAATTGTTCTGTCAAATCACGCCAAGAAATAAATTTTTTAAATGCTGTTTTGTTGAAGCGTTCAGAATTACCAAACTCTATAAAAAACATCATAACACTATAAGAAAAAAGCAATATTACCGCAGTTATGAACCACACAAAATTAGTACTTGTTGATGTCTTGGACGATCGCACCATATGGATAGCCAGCCAAGGAATAATAGCCAACAAACCAGGACCGATCCAATTAAATTTCATGCCGTGACTCAAGCTGAAAACTCCAAAAAATAACAACGGCACCAACGTAAATAATTGCAGAAAAAACTTGCTGTCAGTTGTGATTAAATCCTTGTCAGAGACCTTTGTCTTAAATAAATTAAATAGTCCAAGGACTCCAAGCGGCATTAGAAATAGAAACAGTAGCCCAAGGTACTCAGGAGCTGAAAAAGAAAAGGCCGATTTAAACCTCCGTGTACTTTGAAAAAGAAACGAGACCCACTCATGGGTAGCATTCCAATAAATAACCGGCGTAAAAATCATAAAAACAATAAGCAAGCACAGATAAGGCTCTTTGCGAAAAAACCATTGACGTGCCTTAGGAACAAAAAGAAAATACAATAAAACAGCAGGACCAAGCAGCACTATTGTATACTTTGAAAGCATTCCCAAACCAAGCCAAATACCTGCGGTATACCATTGATTTGATTCATCCAGAACAAGAGCCCTGAACAAGTAATACAGCGCACCGCTCCAACAAGCGGTTAAGGGCATATCTGGAGTAATCACTAATGAATGCAGGAAGAAAAAAGGCAATATTGCCAATAAAATCACAGAATATAATCCAGTCCCTTCTTTAATACTATTTGTTAGTTTATAACTAAAAAATGCCGTTAATAGCCAACAAAATAGTGTTGCAAGTCGCACAAAAAACTCATGTGACCCAAAAATCATAGTGGGTATGCGTATAAGCACTGCGACCATGGGTGGATGGTCAAGATAACCAAAATCAAGATGGTTGGCATAATTCCAGTAATATGCCTCTTCAGCCAGTAATTCGTTTGATCCGATGAAAAAAATACGTAGAAGCAATGAGGCCACTAAAACATAAAAAAAATAGTGCGAAAAACCATCATGATAACTGGTTTTTTTTAAAGACCATTGGCGGGGTAAATATTTTTTGATCACAAATAAGTCCTATTTCAATCTGATTAAACATTAGGGTTTCTTGGTCCTCCCCAATTACAATTTTTCTAACACGTCCTGTAAGTGCTTAACCGCTTCGACCTCAATCCCAAGTGCCTGTTTTGGCGCATTAGCATAAGGCACAATAGCGCGCTTGAATCCGTGTTTTGCGGCCTCTTTTAACCGCTCCTGACCACTTTGCACGGGTCTTATTTCCCCAGCAAGCCCTACCTCACCAAAGATAATAGTTTCATTATCAAAAACCCGATTACGTAAGCTGGAAACTACCGCTGCAAGTAGAGCTAAATCGCTGCCTGTTTCGGTGACCTTCACCCCGCCCACCACGTTGATAAACACATCCTGATCGAACGTTGCAATACCGCCATGACGGTGTAATACCGCTAGTAAAATTGCCAGACGATTGTGTTCCAGCCCCACGGTCACCCGCTTTGCTTGCTGCCCGTGGGCTTCATCAACCAGGGCTTGCACTTCCACGAGCATTGGGCGAGATCCTTCCCAAGTCACCATCACGGCACTGCCTGGGGTTGGTTCGGGTTGGCGGGATAAAAAAATGGCCGACGGATTTGCCACTTCTTTCAAACCGCGATCAGTCATCGCAAACACACCAAGTTCATTCACCGCGCCAAAACGATTTTTAATCGCCCGAATCACGCGAAAACGACTATCGCTTTGCCCTTCAAAATACAACACGCAATCAACCATGTGCTCTAATACACGCGGACCCGCCAAGGCCCCCTCTTTCGTAACATGTCCAACAAGAAAAACCGCTGTATGCGTCATTTTGGCAAAACGAACCAGTTGCGCGGCTGCTTCACGCACCTGACTAACACCTCCGGGTGCTGAACTGATGGCTTCGGTAAAAATAGTTTGGATAGAATCAATCACCATGACCCGTGGTTTTTCTTTTTGGGCATGCGCAATAATACTTTCAACTTGCGTTTCAGCCAAAAGACGCAAGTTCTTCAGTGGTAATTGCAGGCGCTTCGCATGCATGGCCACTTGTTGCAATGACTCCTCGCCAGTCACATAAAGCACTTTTTGCTGTTGGGATAAATTGGCCAACGTTTGCAGGAGTAGCGTTGATTTACCAATACCTGGATCACCACCAATTAACACTACCGAGCCATCCACCAACCCACCGCCCAACACCCGGTTGAGCTCAGACAAACCACAGTCCATACGGACTTCGCAATTCAGAACCACATCTTCCACAAACATGACCGCTGATCGTTGATTAGCATAGCTGCTTGAACGTGTACTGCGGCTGGTAGCAGCTATACTTTCTTCGACAATAGCATTCCAGACACCACATTGTGTACACTGCCCTGACCATTGCGAAAACGTTGCGGCGCATTGGCTGCAGATAAAGCGTGTTTTGATTTTCATTTAAACCTTGTTAAAAATTATCCAGCACCCTAAACTTTGCAATTGAGGATACCTTATAAATGTTACACAATAAAATGAATACGAATCCTTTTCAATGGGCAGTCGTTGGCGCAGGACCTGCAGGTATTGCCGCGGTTGGCAAACTACTGGACCAAAAAATTGATCCTGCCAAAATTATCTGGCTAGACCCCTATTTTAGAGTTGGCGATTTGGGACGCTATTGGAAAAATGTGTCCAGCAACACCAAGGTGCAACTCTTCATCAATTTTTTGCAAGACGTACGTTCTTTCCACTACGAGCTCGCTCCCGATTTCCCCCTAAACCACTTGCCCCCCAATGATACCTGTACCTTGCATTATATGGTTGAACCCTTGCAATGGGTTTCTAATCACTTATGCGAGTCGGTCTATGTAAAACATGCGCTAATTGCTGAAATATCGCTGAGCGAACGTGTCTGGTCGTTACGCAATAGCACTCAAACTTTCCTGGCGCAGAATGTGATTTTAGCAACCGGGGCGGTGCCAGAAACACTGGGTTACTCTGATGCTGAGATTGTGCCATTTGACATAGCGATCGATAAAGGTCGTCTCAGTACCTATGTAAATACCAATGAAACTTATGCGGTATTTGGTTCTTCACATTCAGCGATCATGATTATCAATTATCTAGTTGATTTAGGTGTTAAAAAAACCATCAATTTTTACCGCTCGCCTTGCCGTTATGCTATCAACATGGGAGATTGGACTTTATTCGATAATACCGGTTTAAAAGGACAAACCGCTCAATGGGCCAGAGAGAATATTGATGGTTTGCGGCCAAAAAATCTGGTGCGCTATATCGCCAACGAAACCAATATCGCTAATCATTTGCCAGAATGCGACAAAGCCATTTACGCCACTGGATTCAAACGCCGTAACAACATCGTTATCAATGACGATAAACACCATCATTACAATCCGCATCTCGGCATCATTGGCCCCGGGTTGTTCGGTTTAGGTATAGCCTACCCCGAACTGAAACCAGACCCATTTGGCAGCAATGAACACCAGGTGGGCCTCTGGAAATTTATGGTTTACCTCAATAAAATCATGCCGGTATGGCTTAAATACCACAGCTAGCAACAGCATCACTAATTTCTTCTTCGCCGGTTGCATTCGCGGATGATTGAAAAAATCCAATATTTGAAACCGCTAGTCTTTGAGTAATCTGCGCCGAGGAGGATGAAGAGGCTTGTAATTGTTCATCAGCGAAACGCAAGAACGCTGCTATACAGTCTTTCTTGCCTGCCTTTTTAGCAAATTCAAGGGCAGTTTTTGCCTCCCGGTCAACTCGCCATGCCTGCGCACCCGCTTGAAGTAGTACGCGAACCATTTCTGGATTATCATTTTTGACTGCAAGATGCAAACAGGTATCCTCTGTCTTAAAATAAGGATGAATATAGATATCAGACAAGTTAGCGTTGGCTTGGGCTAATAATTGCACCACGTACAACATGTCTGCTTTTACAGCATACAATAAGGCTCTGCCAAAGCGAAAATCACCCCGTGTATCTTTAACAGTTTGCGCAAAAGCCGCCACGCAATCCCACAACCCAGCGCCTGCGGCACTTTCTATCGGCATTAGGTTCTTCTTGTTTTTGAGACTCGGATCGGCGCCAACTGTCAGTAAAAGTTCGATCATCGCTTTATCATGATTTAGAACAGCTATATGTAAGCAAGAGTTTTTAGTATCACGGTAAACCCAAGATGGTTTTGCACCTGCTTGCGCTAATAATATAACTACATCTGTTCGACCAGCCTTTACGGCATCTAACAAGGCACTACCGTAACAAGATTTACCATTGTTGTCCTTGATTGTTAGTGCAAAGATTTCCACACAATTCCACAAGCCCGCTTCTGATGCGCATTCAATGGCTGTTTTACCCTTCTTATTAACATGTGTCGGATCCACTCCTTCAGCAAGCCATAATATAAGCTTGTTAGCATCATTATTTTCACAAGCTTCATGGAGTAAAGAATTCCCCGTATCGAGGTGGCGATAGGTTAAATTGACGACGACATCTTTTTTAACTAATTCATTACAAATCAAATTTTGAGTTTCTGTATCACTTGGCATCTTGAAAAACCTCACTATTTTCTTGGGGTAATTTCCATATAATCAAGGTGTTACCTTAAGTATTATAAGTCTTCGCATTGTTCAAGTCACTCACCAAAAAATGACATGCAGGTTGAAACATCGAGTCAAGGCAGTATAATTGCATGATTTGTCTATACGCGGGATAACAGCAGTGACTAAAACCCTTCATTTTGAACAATCGCTCGCTGAGCTAGAAGAGATTGTAAAACAATTAGAAAAAGGTGAATTATCCCTTGATGATTCTTTAAAACAATTCGAAAGCGGCATCACGCTGGCCCATAAATGTCAGGATGTTTTGAAGCAAGCTGAGCAAAAAATTGAAATCCTGTCTGCCGTAAAAACATCCAATGCTGGGCGAGTTGATGAATAGCACAACCATCAGCCAGTATTTATCGCGCCATGAACATCACCTGCAACATTTAATCAGCAATGCAGATATTCCCGCGCACCGAATAAAAGAAGCCATTATTTATTCTCTGTTTCCTGGAGGGAAACGGATGCGGCCTATATTGGTTTACTTGTGTGGTGAACTAATAGGTATTGATATTAATAGCCTTGATATTCTTGCAGCGGCAATTGAGATTACGCACTGTTATTCGCTGATTCATGATGATTTACCCGCTATGGATAATGATGACTTGCGTCGCGGTAAGCCCAGTTGTCACCGCGCATTTGATGAAGCAACCGCTATTTTAGTCGGTGACGGCATGCAAGCGTTAGCAATCGATATATTATTAACCCATTTACCGCAAAGTCTGTCGATGGATCAAGTCATTGCCGTGACACGAGAATTGGTCAAAGCCAGCGGCCCCGCCGGTATGGTCAGCGGCCAAAGTCTGGATCTTTCTGAATTAGCTCTACCAACCACAACCGAATCGCAATTGTGTGAAATTCATAGGCTAAAAACAGGCAAGCTAATTTTAGCATGCATTAATACCGTTTTAGCCGCTGGCAGTGCTACGCCTGAAAGGACTGATGCCCTGCGTCAATTTGCCACTCATTTAGGCCTTGTGTTTCAAATGCAGGATGATTACCTGGATAAATATAGTAATTCGAACTTAGGCAAAGGCCGCGCCTCCGATGCTGCCAATCAGAAAATAACGTTTGCTAACCTTTATACGCAAGAGGCGTTATTATCCCTGATCAATGATCATTTTGAACAGGCACGGCAATCATTGGGGGTCTTCGCGCAAGATGCAGATGATTTATTAGCATTGACGCGGTCGTTGCAACAACGTATTGGCTAACTACTTTCTAACCTGGAAAAAATATGACCACGCAATTAGCTGACCACACATCTGAAACCAATACCATTAACTATAATTTTTTATTAAAATGTCTGGGTGCACTAGCAACGGTGGTAGTTACCGTAGGTATTGTCGCCACTTCGGCAGCAAGCTCTGCACAGTCTGCAGCAGCAATGGTAGCCGCCACAGCTACCGCTCCATTTTTCACACTCATATTGGGGGTAATACTTCTTATCGGTGTCATCTGTTTATTATCTTATCTATTTGAAAACGACCACCATACTCTCATTGTGAGGGCCCCCCAACATCCTGCTTATAACAACAATTATAACTACGACAATAGTTTTTTTTCACCTCCATTTCATTATTGCACTAATACCCATAGTCACACCGACGTCTCTCGGCAACCTCATGCAGACATGCACACCTATGATGCTTATCATCACGGCAACTCTGGCGACACACATGTCCACCATAACAATCTTCACAGCCACCATTAATTGTTTTTTTAATACACAATGACGCAATGAAGACCGTTTATGGTCGGCGCCAATTGCGATGAAACTCAATTAAAATTAATTCAATTAAGATAACAAGCTCTTCCTGTGAAAGTTAAAAAAATATAATCTTTTCAAATGGTTAATACTCTGCTATGGTATGCCCCGAATTAACAACTTAAGGTCAGAAAAAATGCCAATTATCAACGGTAACCGTTTTCAAAAGAAAGAAAAAATCAAAGCAGAAATTAACAGCGACGTATTTGAAAAAATTAATGCCTATTGCGCATGGGCAAACATTGATGATATCGGCTTTTTTATTGAAGAAGCAGCCAGTTTTATTTTCGCTAAAGATCGTGACTGGAAACAGTACAAAAAATCAGCAAAAAAACGCGCTGAAGTACAAGCCTAATTGCTTTATTATGAAGCGCTCTAGCAACAGAGCGCTTATCCATCATCATAAACCAACAAAATGATAAAAATCCCTTGACAGTCATAGAACACCTCATTAAACTTCGACTCTCTTTTTAGGGGTTATAGCTCAGCTGGGAGAGCGCTTGCATGGCATGCAAGAGGTCGGCGGTTCGATCCCGCCTAGCTCCACCATCATATGCTTCGGCTGTTGATGGTACAAAGTTCTTGGTCCCCATCGTCTAGAGGCCTAGGACACTGCCCTTTCACGGCGGTAACAGGGGTTCGAACCCCCTTGGGGACGCCATTTTATGGTATGAAGTATCAATCTAAATGATTGAATAGGTATTAAAAAGTTAAAATAGCAACATAAAGTTCCGGGTCCCCATCGTCTAGAGGCCTAGGACACTGCCCTTTCACGGCGGTAACAGGGGTTCGAACCCCCTTGGGGACGCCATTAAACCTACAGTCTTTCAAAGATTGTACGCGTGTTAAAACCAAACAAACGTTCATGCATCCGATAAGCATATTCGTCAGTCATGTTGGCAATATAATCACAAACTATTCTGAATGACCCCTGCTCAGTACCTACCTCATCAATCAATTTACGATTTTTATTATCCAGCAAGCTGCTGGGGTTTGAACTAATGGCTTCAAATAAGCGTAATACCACAGTTTGTCCACCATATTCAAATGTACGTGCTTCCTGAGAATCAATCACATACTGGTAAATACACTGCATTAAATAATCCAGTAAATTTTTCGCTTCTGGCAACAGTGCAATATTGTACTTAAGTAAACTGTTTTCAAACGCCTCATTCGTTACCTGAATCTGCGTTGCCGTAATGAAGTAATTCACCATCTCACCAATAGCCTGCTTGCGTTGATGCATAACCGGATCAAACAGATTGTCTAGTAAGACATCATGATCTTGGCTTAGTGGTGTTGCTGCAAGCAGCTGACGAAAATGAGGAGTGTCCAAGTGAGCGCGATTAATTAAGCGCAAATGAATTGCATCCTCCAGGTCATGAACGCCATAAGCAATATCATCCGCGATGTCCATGATTGAACAATCAAACGTGTGATAAGCTGCTTTGCCATGCTCATGGTCTTTAGGATTTTTCAACAACGATTGGAATAACTGTCTATCTGCCTCACTAAACGGCGACAACATCCAATCAATCTCCGCCTGCTCACAATCAAAATAGCCCTTGGGCGGCAACCAATCATTGACGCGAATCGTTTTACTCAGTGTTGCCTTCACCTCAGGCAGGCGTAACGCCACAACACTGGACCAAGACACCGGATACTTGAGAACACCAAGCAAGGCACGGCGCGTTAAATCAAGACCAAAAGCACCATAGCTATTTTCCACCTTGGTCAACAATCGTAATGTTTGTCCATTACCCTCAAAACCGCCATGATCACGCATCATATAATTCAGAGCAACCTCACCCCCATGTCCAAATGGTGGATGACCAATATCATGCAATAAGCAAATGACCGCAATGAGATCATCGTTAGGAAGTAGGCCCGTGAGCAGACTGTCCTGTGACATGATTGCCAAGTTACGGACAATACTATGGCCTATAGAGGCAACTTCAAGGGAATGAGTCAATCGTGTGCGATGAAAATCGCCTTCATCAGTTCCCAGAATCTGCGTTTTTCGTTGCAGGCGCCTAAAAGCCGGGCAATGTATCACCCGAGTTCGATCGCGCTCATATGGATCGCGATGATCCCCGCTACCCCGTTGATTTGTTTGTCCTGAGCGACGATGAGTCCACATAAAATACCTTATTGATCAAAATGCCTACTGTATGACATCATCAATATTGAAACAAGGATGACGTCATCTCCTAAAGTTTTTTAAGATTTGGCAGATAACACTTATATAGGGTGAAAGTAGTCCATATCGCACTCATCCATAATAACAATAATAACAAGGGGTGATGTCATGTTGCATAAAACTCGGGTAGCAAGTGTCATTATTTGTGCCATCAGCCTATCGGCGTGTATGTCATACAATCCGCATGGTTATAGTAACTATCGCTCCTACGTTTATGAAGGCGAGCCTTTATATCCCGAAAGTTATGATAACGGCTCCGGCTACAATAACTCCGGAGAAAAAAAACAAGTCGTCGTACCAGAAACATACCTTATGAATACCTCTCGTGCACCAACATCTCATAAAGATCAGGATAAAAGCTGGGTGAGCAGTCAAAATCCTCAAGGTTATACAATTGAACTAGCTGATGACGACAAACCTGCAAGCGTTGCAGGCAAGCTGCAAAAGGCCCCAAAAAATGAACGCATGGCTGAAGTGAGATATGAGAATGACGGCAAAACGCACTACAAGGGTTTATATGGCACTTTCGGCACTGCCGAAGCGGCTCAACAAGCTTTAAGTGCTCTTCCTGCCGACGTTAAGGCAGGAGCCACCGTCAAAAACTGGGGTGCCGTGCAAGGCAGTGTTAATCATTAATCCTTTCTCCCTTCTCCTATCACCGGGAGAAGGGCTCTCCGGATTGAATCATTGGGATCACATGTCCTCTATTTAGCTGCCATCACCACTTTCAGTTTGACCACGCCAGAAAGCTCAGTCCTTTCAGCATTGAATTGCTTGACCGTCACCGCATATTGACTATTAATTGATGATAACCACTTCATAAATGGATTAAACGGCACCTGGTCAAACGACAACTGGATGTCACCAGTCCCCGTCTGCTGCAACTCATAAGTAAATTGCTGAAAAGACGTGCTCTGCAATTGATTCGCAAGCAGCGATAATAATTGGCTGTTCGATAACACCTGCGGCGCTTTAGTCTTTTTATGCTCCCCACGCACTAGCTGCATCCAGGTTAATGTTTCTTGTTTTTCCGTCAATTGCTGTGATTTATCATGGATGGCATGGGTCAATGGTCCATAAACCAACAAATAAAATAAATATAAAAAACAGAAAGTGGCTCCTAAAGCCAATACCCAGCGCTCACGATCATTCAAATTGTTCCAATATGCTCTCACAGACTCAACTCCAACGTTGCTACAACTTGTTGTTCATGTGTGGATGCTTGTGTTTGTGAAACAGTAACATTGTCTTGTTGCAAACGAAGCTGCAATTTTTCCAGCGCCGAAAAATCCTTACTGATTAACATAACTGACAACACCTGATTTTGAAAACGTAATTGTTCAATCGTGAACTGATCGGCATCAAACGCATCTGCCAACTTATTCAACAACAACCATAAGGCGCTATCACTATTGGCACTGGACGATTTTAATAGTTGGCCTATTCTAAATTTAGGACTAATAACATGCTGCGACTGGGGAAAAAATTCATGATAAATAACGGCAATTTGTTGATCAAGATGCGAGATCTCGCTGTTCAAATGGAACAAATTAATCGCGTGCACAGCAATCAAACTGATTAGCCATATCCCAAATAAAACGGCACTTGCCTGATACCAGTATTTGGTTGTGTTTTTGTCCGAACCATGTTGCAGCTCACCTTGACAAAGGTTCATCGGATTAACCTGCAACAGATGTTGGGCAATCCACACACAGGACAAGCTGTCAGCTTGAGTAAAGGTTGAGCTGGTCAGTGCGGACTCACTATCGCCAAATACAAATACCTCGGATGTTAAAGGCCGTGTCTTCAGGTAAATTGCCGCAAGATCAGAACTTAGCCCACCTTTAAACGTTTGGTCATTAACTAAAAGACCAGCCGCCGTCACACACACTTCATTTTCACCTAATGCAAACCAATCCAAGGTAATCAGGTCAAATTGAACATTTTGAGCATCAAGCTTATCGATTAAATTGCGAAGCAGCTGCCTGTCGATGACGGCAACCAGATATCGGTTATCTTGATAACGTTGACGGTCAAACGCAAAATGCAACGTTGTGACATTTTGCGCTAGCTGATCTTCCAGCGCATAAGGGATAGCCGCGCGTGCCTTACGCTCACCAAGCCATGGCAACTCAACCTCATGCAAGCTGCCGCTCTCAGCAGGCATCACAACGATAGTCTGAGCGTCTTTCTGTAGTTCTCTGATTTGTTCAACTGAACGCCGCTCTAGCGGCGCATCTACTTGGCCTTGCTGATCAAGGCGCAAGCACAAACAATCTTCATCATCGAATTGTCGTGTGAATAAAAAACAAGTAGCCACGCTGCCATCCCTGGTTTATGGTGAACGATTACACTTTCGGTTGCTGATTGCTATTTTGCGCAGAAAGCCACTGACTGTGCAATTGTTGTGACAATAAATACACGACTAACGCATATTGTGGGCTGGTATTATAACGTGTAATCACGTAAAAATTGGGATAAGCCAACCAATATTCCACACCATCCTGTGTATTTAATTCAATCAAACCAGCTCGTGATGGATGACGTGCTATAGCAGCGACCGGCTTTACACCCGCCGCTACCAATCGTTTATAGTCGTAGTTTGCTTGCCTGCTATTCGTGTTAATTTGTTTATACTGCGCGCCACTCACGATCGCTGGCTGAACCACATCTTCATTCAATTTCCAACCATGCTTATGAAAATAGTTTGCAACACTGCCAATCACATCCCTATCTTCATTAACCAGATCACGCTTGCCATTGCCCGTAAAATCAACAGCATAGAAACGATAACTACTCGGCATAAATTGTGGTTTACCAATAGCACCAGCATAAGATCCCATATACTCTGTTGCAGGTACGCTTTGCTCACGACAAAGCAGTAAATACTCTTTCAATTCCTTGGTGAAGAATTCAGACCGTTTAGGATAATCAAACGCCAAAGTTGATAATGCGTCCAACACCCGATAATTGCCTTGATGTTTACCGTAAAGCGTCTCAACACCGATAATAGCGACGATGATGTGAGCAGGTACGCCAAACTGGTTTTGCGCCTGCTCTAACGTCTGTTGATTCGCCCGCCAAAACTCAAGACCAGCTTGTACGCGTTGTGGCGTTAAGAATAAATCTTTGTATACATCCCACGTTTTCTTTTCATAAGGCTTATTCATGGACTCAATAATTTGCGGTTGAAATTTTGCTTCCCGCAAAATATCCGTCAGTTGCTTACGCTCAAAATGGTGATGCTTAACCATGTCATTGATAAATTTTTGCACATCTGATCGTTTAACCAACGCATCATCTGCAAAAACTGCCGTATTTAGCAATACCAACAAAACAACGCCAAGCTTACCTAACAAGCGCATAGATGATCCTCATAGAAAGCAAACAATTAATTATGCTGGATCATCCCTGTATTTTTTCGGTTTTGCAACGCTTAGTTGCGCCATATCCCCGCCATACCCCTTTATGGATGATGCGAATTAGGCTAGAATGCTGCAATTTACTAGCAGGTTTTTCAGTTGAGCGACTTAACGCGGATCCGTAATTTTTCTATTATTGCCCATATCGACCATGGTAAATCAACACTAGCCGATCGTTTTATCCAATTATGTGGCGGCTTGTCTGATCGTGAAATGGGGGCGCAGGTCCTTGATTCCATGGATATTGAACGTGAGCGCGGCATTACCATTAAAGCACAAAGCGTATCTTTAGAGTATAAATCCCGCGATGGTAAAACCTACTTACTTAATTTTATTGACACCCCCGGGCATGTCGATTTCAGTTATGAAGTTTCTCGTTCATTAGCCGCCTGCGAGGGCGCTATTCTGGTAGTAGATGCCGCCCAAGGTGTTGAAGCACAAACAGTCGCCGTCTGTTACACCGCCATTGATCAAGGCTTGGAAGTTTTACCCGTCTTGAACAAAATTGACCTGCCGCAAGCAGAGCCTGAGCGTGTCATCACAGAAATCGAGGACATCATCGGTCTGGATGCCCATCATGCCATTCATGTTAGCGCCAAAAGTGGTTTAGGGGTTGAGGATGTATTAGAAGCATTAGTCCACCATATCCCGCCGCCAGAAGGTGACAGCTCCGCCCCGCTGCAAGCATTAATTATAGATTCCTGGTTCGACAGCTACTTGGGCGTCGTATCGCTAGTACGTATCGTCAATGGTACATTGCGCAAAGGCGATAAAATGCGGATTATGTCTACTGGCCGCTCGTATGAAGTGGGCGAAGTCGGTATTTTTACCCCCAAACGCAAGGCTGGCGCCATGCTGCAAGCCGGCGAAGTGGGTTATGTTGTTGCGGGAATAAAGGAAATTCAGGGTGCGCCGGTAGGCGATACCCTAACACTTGAAAAAAATCAGGCCAGCACTGCCCTGCCCGGTTTTAAACGAGTCAAACCACAGGTTTATGCGGGACTTTTTCCGATTACCTCTGATGACTTTGAAGCATTCCGGGAAGCGCTAGCGAAGCTCAGCCTTAACGATGCCTCGCTTTTTTATGAACCCGAATCATCAGAAGCCCTTGGCTTTGGTTTCCGTTGTGGTTTTCTTGGTATGTTACACATGGAAATCGTTCAAGAACGTCTCGAACGCGAATATAATCTGGAGCTGATTTCAACGGCCCCAACGGTTATTTATCAAATCATCAACACCAAAGGTGAAACGGTGATCATTGACAACCCATCACACCTACCGCCCATTCCGCAGATAAAGCAGATGTTTGAACCTATAGTGCGTGCAAATATACTGGTGCCCCAGGATTATTTAGGCTCAATCATAACGCTTTGTGTCGAACGGCGTGGCGTGCAAGTCAACATGACTTACAGCGGGAGGCAAGTTTCGCTGACCTACGATTTGCCGATGAGTGAAGTCGTTTCTGATTTCTTCGATCGCCTTAAATCGGTAAGTCGCGGTTATGCGTCGCTTGATTATAATTTCTTACGCTTTGATGAGGCAGATCTGGTGAAAATGGACGTGCTGATCAATAGCGAGTGCGTAGATGCCCTCGCTGTGATTGTACACCGTAGTGCCGCACAGGGTCGCGGTAAAGCGCTGGTTGATAAAATGCGGGAATTAATCCCACGCCAAATGTTTGATGTAGCTATTCAAGCGGCTTTAGGCAGTCATATTATCGCCCGACAAACCGTCAAAGCCCTACGTAAGAACGTAATTGCCAAGTGTTATGGCGGCGACGTGTCGCGTAAACGTAAACTGTTGGAAAAACAGAAAGCGGGGAAAAAACGCATGAAGCAAGTTGGGCATGTTGAAATCCCGCAAGAAGCATTTATGGCGGTTTTCCAGACAGACAGGAAGAAGTAATAGGGAAGGGACTTATTTATATACCCTTCATCCACCCTGTCGAGCACATTCTTTCGCCAAGCTAAAATAATATACACGCGAAAGTTGTGGTTAAAGGATTAATTATTCGTTTTTATACATAGGTGGTAATACATGAACTTTGCTTTAATGTTAGTCATTCTTTCTCTGGTGAGTGGTATTATTTATTTACTCGACGTCATTTTTTGGGCTAAAAAACGTAAACCAGAACAGAATCCTACGCGAATCATTGAGTATTCTCGTTCGTTCTTCCCTGTTTTTTTTATAGTTTTATTGCTGCGTTCATTCCTGATTGAACCGTTTCGTATTCCTTCAGGCTCTTTGGAACCCACGTTGTTGGTCGGTGATTTTCTTGCAGTTAATAAATTTGCTTATGGACTGCGTCTGCCCGTATGGGAAAAAAAAGTTGTATCTATTGCTAACCCAAAAACAGGTGAAATTGCCGTATTTCGCTGGCCACCAGATCCTTCCTATGATTATATTAAACGTGTTATTGGCGTTCCTGGTGATAAGGTTGCTTATCACAATAAAGTTCTGTCTATAAATGGCAAGGAAATGAAGCAAACCTTTATAGAATACACAACTGATGAGAGCTCGAGCAGAGCGGTGGCTAAATACCGTGAAAATCTGAATGGTGTTGAACATTTCATTTATGTGCGACCTGACGTTGCTGCAGTTGATTTTGAGATTGAAGTGCCCGAGGGGCAGTATTTCATGATGGGCGACAATCGCGATGACAGTGCCGACAGCCGATTTTGGGGCTTTGTATCGGATAAGTACCTACGCGGGAAAGCATTCATCGTATGGATGAGCTGGAATGGCAAGACCGATATGGTTCGCTGGAAAAAAATCGGGAATTTCATTCATTAAACAAGGAATTGTAATGCGCAACTATCAGGGAATGACGTTAATCGGTATGGTATTAACCATGGCTGTAGTAGTTATGGTCGGGATTTTAGTGATGCGAGTAGTTCCTGTCTACCTGGAACATTATTCCATACTTAGCTCGATAAGTGCTCTCGAAAAATTACCTGCATCCGAATTTTCAACTGATCCATTGGCCAATGCACATGTTCTTCAAGACAAACTCGCGAACCAGCTGTACGTCAATAGCATCGTGTTGCCACCTGAAGATATTAAAATAGTACCGAAAGGGGAAAACCGTTTTCTGATAACGATTAAATATCAGGTCATTAAGTCGTTATTTGCCAACGCCAGTTTATTATTCGTTTTTGATGAATCACAAGAGGTAGCCATTAGTGCAAGATAATTTGCAACGCCTGTGCAGGCGTTTAGACTATGAATTTGTAAAGCCAGCCTATTTAAAACAAGCGTTAACTCACTGCAGCGCGGGAACTATTAACAATGAGCGCTTGGAGTTTCTTGGCGATTCGATTTTAAATTTTGTCATTGCCAACGCCTTGTTCGCAAAGTTTCCGGATCAAAGCGAGGGACAGCTGAGCAGGTTGAGAGCGCACCTGGTCAGAGGTGAAATGCTTGCGATAGTTGCCCTGGAAATAGAGCTCGGTGATTATTTGTACCTTGGGCAGGGCGAACTTAAAAGTGGAGGATTTCGTCGAGCCTCCATCCTTGCTGATGCCTTGGAGGCCATTTTTGCCGCTATATTTCTTGATGGCGGCATGGAAAAAAGCATGCACGTTATCCTAAAGCTCTTCCAAACGCGGCTTGAGGACAATAATTTAAATGATAATTTAAAAGACGCCAAAACCCAGCTGCAAGAATATCTACAAGCGCAGAAACAATCATTACCTGTGTACTCCCTGACCCATGTTGAGGGCGAGGAACACGACCAAGTTTTTTTTGTGACGTGCATGGTGCAAAGCCTCACGATAATGGCCAATGGACATGGATCCAATCGACGAAAAGCTGAGCAGGAAGCAGCGATGGCGTTGTTGCAGGAATTATTACAGTCTGATTCAGTAGGAAAAAAAAGAAAACAATAACTGTTCAGGAAATTTAACTCCCCTCAGATACCTACTGCCTCAAAAGAAGTAACAATATGCGCGCGGGTTGAGTTGCCTAAAACACGCTCCCCGAACTATGAGTCGAGCACATCTAATGCATCAACAACGTCCAGCCACTCTTCCTCCGTGATACCAAGTTGCTTCTGTGCCTGCTCACGTTGAGCTATAAGCGTTTGCAATTTATTTTTCTGTGAATCTTGATACAGTGCCTCATCAGCAAGATCAGTTTCCAGCTTAGTAATTTGCTGCTGAAACTGTTCGGCCATTTGTTCGAGTTTTTTCAAACGGTTTTGCAAACTTCTTTTTTCACGATAAGCATTACCCGTTGCCAGTTCCTTGCTTTCTTTGCTGGGTTCTTTCGCTTGCAGCCATTGGTAATAATCATCCAAATCACCTTTAAACACCTGCACTTGTTTTTGAAAAACAAGATAAAAATCATCGACTGTCGTGCGTAACAAATGGCGATCATGCGAGATCAAAATTAACGCGCCTTCATAACTTTGCAATGCTATCTCAATTGCGGCACGCATACCTAAATCCAGATGGTTAGTGGGCTCATCCAGTAACAGCAAATTAGGTTTTAACCAAACCAACTTTGCCAATGCAAGACGAGCTTTCTCACCCCCTGAGAAATGCTCAATAGTATGAGTCGCCATATCGCCGATAAAATTAAACCCACCGAGAAAATCTCGAATCGTTTGCTCTTTGGCATCGGGGGTTAGCAACTGTATTGTTTCAACTGGACTGAGATTACAATCCAGTTGTTCAAGCTGGTGTTGCGCGTAATAACCTATTTTCAAATGCGTTGAGCGCTGGATCGTGCCTGCTAACGGTGCTAATTGGCCGGTTAATGTTTTAATCAGCGTCGATTTTCCTTCACCATTTGGCCCTAAAAGAGCAATACGATCACCGGGATTTAAGATAAGATTAATCTTCTTTAACACTGGATTATCAGCTTGATAACCTGCACTCACGTGATCACATCGAATCAGCGGCTTGCCTGCGCGCGGACAGGAAAAGAATTCAAATGAAAATGGGGAATCAACTTGTGCCTGCGCGACAACCTCCATTTTTGCGATAGCATTGAGTCGACTTTGCGCTTGAGCCGCTTTGGACGCTTTAGCACGAAAACGTTGCACATAAGTCATCAAATGGTTGATTTTCTGCTGTTGTTTTTCATACACGGCTTGCTGCAAGGCCATTTTTTGTGCGCGTGTTTGTTCAAATACACTGTAATTGCCACCATACAAAACCATGTTCTGCTGATCAATATGAAGAATATGGCTAACAAATGCATCCAGGAATTCACGATCATGCGAAATCATAATCACGGTATTTACGCTTTGCTTAAGCCATTTTTCCAGCCAAAAAATAGCTTCCATATCCAGATGATTGGTTGGTTCATCGAGTAATAACAAATCCGCAGGTTTCATCAAGCAGCGCGCCAGGCTCAAACGCATGCGCCAACCACCAGAAAAACTGTTCACAGCTGCTTCAACATCAGTGGATTTAAAACCAAGACCCGCAAGAATAGTTGCCGCTTTAGCAGGCTTGCTGTAACCAGCCGTCTGTGCGAGAAGCTCATGACAGGCAATCACTTCAGCGTCATTATGAGATTTTTCAGCATCGCTTAGACGTTGCTGCAAACGTTGGAACTCTTCATCACCCGCCAACACGAAATCAAGCGCGCGTTCATCGCTATCAGGCAATTGTTGTGATAAATGGCTAATTCGTAAATGTGGATTGATTAAGAACTCACCGCTATCGGCCGTAAGCTGGCCGAGTAATAAGTTAAATAAACTGGTTTTTCCGCAACCATTGTGCCCAACCAAACCAATTTTTTGTTTTTCATAAAGATTGACACTGGCCTGATCGAGCAGGATTTTTTTCCCGCGAGAAAGTGTGATTTGACGAAGCGTTAGCATGGTGAACTTAAATTCTGGCTAAAATTGCTGGTATCTTATCACAATGCTTAAAATACCCTACTAGTACCGTTTCCATGTGAGCCGGTACTATAATACCGTAGGTTGGCGAAGCCCAACAAGGGAGTATCCCGTGCCACGATTGTTGGGCTTCGCTAACGCTCAGCACCAACCTACAACATTACTTGTTTTGCCACATCACATTACATTTATTTTTCACAGCATCTTCTAACAATTCAATTAAGGGCAATGCGCGATTTGGCAAGCTTATTTCATCCTCATCTTCATCAAATGCACTCTGTGCTCTTTGACCCGACTTTATATTTTCTACTGCCATTTCCTGCTGCAAACGAGCAAGGGCTTCTGGAATATCCTCAGCCAACAGTGCGCTGGGCACGGTGCCACTATGCCCCATTATTTTTAACAAGCGCACTGCCACATCACCAAACATGGTTATATTCTCATGCGCATCACAACTAAAGGTCACCAACATAATATTGCTCCTTAATTCTTTACTTTGATCTAGAAACAGCCTGCTTCTCTCATCGCAATTGAACAAATAAAAATATCGTGTTATTAACTATATATACACCAACAATAAAATGAAAACTTATGGACTATTTAAAACACTCCGTGATCCTCTGTGCACTCATTTTAACGTCTAATTTTGCACAATCAGGTCCATTGTCTCCCGTTGATGAACCTAAAGCAGATAGTTTTTATATTTGTTATGAAAAACGGTGTCCTAATGATGTCACAGCGGGACTACTGACCAAGTTTACCCGATACAAATATATTGGATGTATCATTAGCAAAACGCCCTGCCATCTTTATTGTGGTGATAAATTCAAAGCTCAACACACACCACTGCACCAGTTTCAATGGGTAAATACTTACCCAGGGGCACTGAATGCCTTTTATCGCTGTGCTTATAGTTAGAGGGCCTGACAAAATTAACATGTCGCGTGGACAAACCGCGACATGTAGAAAGTAATAATACAGGGGGGTTCATGACCCCCTCGAAGTACTATTGGGCAGGTGTTGTTGCTGGTGCGGCTGACTCAGGAGCTGTTGCAGGAGCAGTCACAGGAGCTGTTGCAGGGGTCGCTGTAGAATCCGCCTTCGGATATAAATAACTGACGGCGAAATCACCACCGATACATTCACCTATTTTTCGTCCCCAAGTTGAAGCACTTTCTTGGTTCATCATCGCAGGCAAACTGTCATAAAATTTCTTTTGACATGAATCAGCAATGGCTGGAATCAGTCCCACGCATTTTTCATAATTAATATCTTGCTCTTTCAAGCGCGCGGAGATCGATGCATCATCCATGAACCCTTTGCATATCGGTTCAGAAACAACCATTTTTATTTTTGATAACCACTCATCCTTCGACATTTCGTTGGGTGTGTTGGTGGGTGCTGTCGTTGATGCTGCCGCGGGTGTTGTGGCGGGCGCTGAAGCATTATCAGTTGCTGCAATAGAAATCATTGGTAATAGCATGATTCCTAGGCCAATTATTTTTTTTATTTCCGCTTGTTTTGACATGATATTTATTCCTTTAAATTAAATGCATGCTTATAAAATGATAGACCATCACACCGTCTATTACCTATTACAATACCGCTAGACTGCCTCCCCTCTTTTACCTACTTAATTTTTTTATCGCGTCATCTATGTTTTCCACATCGCCCGAATAATGATAATAGATTCGGTTATGGCTACAATCGATAATACACAATGCTTCTTGCGGCTTACCTTCCAGTTGTTTGAAAATCCAGTATATGCCTTTAGAATGGAGCTGTTTTATTTCTTTTAATAAATCAACCATTTTGTCTTCTTCAAACTCAGAATGAGTACATACCAACCCTGAGTTCTCTCGAGTAATTTTATAGGCAATATGTTTTTCTTTCATAATCTTACACCGGTTAGTGTTACCTATGTAAGTATATCGGCCAGTCTGAAAAAAAGTTTAATAACAACACTGGCCAACAAGCGGGGTAGTTATTGCCCCGCCGCTTCCTGGCGTTCACGGATCAATTGCAGGGCATGTTCCATACGGCTCAACACCCGCGATTTACCCAGCAAGGTCAGTGTCATATCGATAGCGGGAGACATGCCGCTACCTGTCACCGCCACGCGTAAAGGCTGAGCTATTTTACCCATGTTAATATCAAACTCCGCACTGACATCATTGATACAGCCTTGCAAAGCATCTGGCGTCCATTGAGTAAGCTGTTGCAAACGCTGATAAAGAGCTGCAAAGGGTTCCAAAACAACCGGTCGCAAGTGTTTTTTTACCGCCTCACTGTCGTATTCAATGCCATCCTGATAAAAACAAAGGCTTTTTTCACACATCTCTGCCAAAGTTCTGCAACGCTCTGCTTGCACTGCGACCAAATCAACAAGTGCTGGTCCCTGCGTTACATCAACTTCATTTTGTTCAAAATGCCAACTGAGCGCGGCTGCTACACTTTCTGGTGAATCCGATTTTTGATAGTGCTGATTCAACCAATACAACTTGTCATAATTAAAGCTGGATACCCCGCGGCTAACGTTTTTTAATTCAAAACGAGCAATCATTTCATCGAGGCTAAAAATTTCTTGGTCTCCCGCTGACCAGCCTAAGCGCACTAAATAATTTAACAAGGCATGGGGCAGAAAACCCTGCTCTTTAAATTGCAAGACGCTCACCGCTCCATGACGCTTGGACAAGCGCTTACCGTCGTCACCGAGAATCATCGGCAAATGCGCGAACACCGGTACTGGTGCATTCAATGCATTAAAGATATTGATTTGTCGAGGTGTGTTATTAATGTGATCATCACCGCGAATTACATGGGTAATTTCCATATCCCAATCATCTACCACCACGGCAAAATTATAGGTGGGATTACCATCTGTACGGAGTATAATCAGATCGTCAAGTTCGCTATTTTCAACATGAATATCGCCATACACTTGATCTGAAAACGACACCACACCCGTCTGCGGGTTTCTAAAACGAATTACGTGTGGCGCATCATTTGCGGGAAAATTTTTATCACGGCAATGGCCATCGTAACGGGGCTTTTCTTTAGCAGCGAGCTGCCCATCCCGTAAAGTCTCTAAACGCTCTTTGCTGCAGTAACAGCGATAGGCTTTCTCTTCATCCAAAAATTGCTGCACAACTTGCAAATAACGTGGGTAACGTTCAGTTTGATAATAGACTTCCTGATCATAATTAAGACCAAGCCAACGCATACCATCGAGAATAGCCTGCACGGATTCTTGCGTGGAACGTTCCCGGTCAGTATCCTCAATACGCAAGATAAACTCACCCTGGTGATGTCTTGCGTATAACCAGGAAAACAAAGCCGTACGCACGCCGCCAACGTGCAAAAACCCCGTAGGACTAGGGGCAAATCGGGTTCTGACTGTCATTTAGAGCTCCGTTGTAAGCTTGGAAATAATCGCGGTATAATAGCCGACTTTGCCAGCTACGCAAAGTCGACAGAAGCCAAAGAGCTTGAGCAGATAATCACAGAAGGATTTTAGAGTCTGTTGAACATAATTAATCACAGCGCAATTTCCCTACGCGTCATGGAGTTGGCATGAAAGGCATTGGCATCAAATACCAACTTAGAATTGCCACCTTAATTCCAGTACTGCTGGTCGCCTTGCTTTTTGCCGTGTTCTACAATGGGCAATTCAGCAGAGACTCAAAACAACATTTATCACACATGGGTGAAGCATACATACGTCAACTGCTGCCTGCAGCACAACTTGCGCTCTTGCGCGGTGACAGCCGAACGTTACAGGGACTAATCGATGCCTCAACCATCAACCCTGAAATTCAAGCGTTGGCTTTTTATAACGAAAAAGGACAATTACTCGCATACCGTGGTGGCAAACACTCACTGCATAATTCATTTACGCCAATTGAGTTCACTGGCGACTATATAGAAAGTAAACAAACCAGCCCTTTAACCATTAATTTTGTCGCCCCGATTACAGTTCCCAAATATAATTTGTTTTCATTCCTTCCTTTCCAGGCCTCCACCAATCCTATTACCCTGCAATCGGATGATATTCTAGGTTGGTTATCGATTGATCTTGATACGCAATCCACACTTATCATGCGTTATCAAATGTATATTGTGACTATCTTTATTACCCTGCTGGGTTTATTGATTAGTCTTTCCGTACACTATTTTCTATCGAAACGTATTTATCAACCCATTGCCCGTTTGCAACAAAGTATGAGGCAAATCCTGCGTAATGAATTTGAAACCCAGATCTCAGTTTCAAGCCCAGGTGAGCTTGGAGTTATTGAAGAGGGATGCGCGCATTTACAAAAACAATACTCAAGTACAACAACGGATTTAAATCAATATATCGAAGTAGCAACGTCGGACTTGCAAAAAAATCTCGAGCTATTGGAAGAAAAAAATATCGAGCTTTCTCTGGAAAAGAAAAAGGCCGAAGAAAAGAGCCGCCTAAAATCTGAATTCATTGCTAACATGAGCCATGAAATTCGCACCCCAATGAGTGGCGTCATTGGCTTTACCAATGTGTTATTGGAAAGCAAACTTGACCCACTACAATTGGACTATGTAAAAACAATCAAATCCTCAGCACATGATTTACTAACCATCATTAATGATATTCTCGATTACTCAAAAATGGATGCCGGAAAATTACACCTTGATTGCATTCCTCTCGACATTCGTGCATGTATTGATGACGTATTAGCATTAATCGCACCGAATGCGCACAAAAAAGGAATTGAGCTTATCCCCTCTACCGCAGTCAATGTTCCGAAAACCGTACTCGGCGACCCACTGCGGCTTAAGCAAATTATCAGTAATTTAGTTAGCAACGCCACAAAATTTACTGATCACGGTTATGTGCTTATTGAAACCACAGTTGAACAAGAGTCGGATAAAGACTACAGCCTATGCCTGTCAATAACGGATACGGGTTTAGGTATTGCGGTGGAAGATCAAACGACCTTATTCAATGCCTTTCATCAGGCAGACACCACGATAACCCGACGTTTTGGCGGTTCAGGTCTGGGCTTGGTGATTTGTAAAAAGTTAGCTGAACACATGAACGGCCGTATTTCATTGAGTAGCGAAATTCACAAAGGCTCAACCTTTTCGGTACACCTAAAGTTAGCAAAGCTTGCCTCCTACGAAATCGAAAAACACCAAACCCATCGCTTTTCCAACCTGAAAGTTATCTGCTTCGATGACAACCCTCTGCATTTGGATGCTATTTGTAACGGTTTGGAGCATTGGGGGATTACGTGCATTCGTATTAATGCCTTCAATCAGCTTGAAGAAGCATTCAGCCGGTATCACGATTGTCACCTGGCGTTTATAAACGTAAATCAAGGTTGTGAACACCAGGTAGCACAAACTTTACTCAAAAAAACCGTCCCGTGCGTACTGCTTTCAAAATGGCTTATTCCAGACTACCAAGCGCTAGGTGCCGACGGATTTTTGTTCAAGCCACCTAATATTCAAAAATTATATGACACTGTTGAATCGGTGCTTAATCAATCTACACTGACTGAATCAAACAATGAAAAACTCGATACTCTGCGCGCCCAATTACGCCAGGCACAAACCAATTTGTTGGTTGCTGAAGACAATCCGGTCAACCGCATGTTACTTAATTCATTGCTGGGCGAAAATGCTAGTATTCAAACTGTAGAGGATGGCGAGCAAGCCGTAGCCGCATGCAACAATAAGCGCTTTCATGCGATTTTACTGGACATACAAATGCCGAGGCTAAATGGCCTGGATGCAGCGTACCTGATCCGTCATAAATCACTTCTTAACAAGAGCACACCTATTATTCTCATTAGCGCCAATAGCAGTGATGTTAATAGCGATCGTTTGCAAGCAGCTGGCATTGATCTTTGTTTGCAAAAACCCTTTGAAGAGGAATTGTTGATTCGTCATCTTCTACAGCTCATTGGCCAAACCAGGACCACCGCAATCAACTGGCCGCTGTGTGTACAGAAGGTATCTGGCAATCAAGCCCTGGCCGTGGAGTTTCTCGCACGTTTTGTTGAGGAATTAGAAACCAACCGCGATGAGTTTCTGCAGTTAATGCACGACGATAATTTTAAAGGCATAGAGCAAGCCGCGCATAAATTGCATGGAGCCTGCTGCTTTTGTGGTGTACCACAACTGCAAACCCATGTTGTGCAATTGGAAATTCAGGCCAAAAGCGCAACCCACACTGACGAACTGCAAGCTACATTCGCCCAATTAATTCAAAGCATTGACGCCGTTATCTACGAATATGAAAACTCATATCGTGTGCCAATGCCTGCGTAGTCAGTAATATTATGACAATACACTACAACAACCAACTAAAACCCTATGCGAGAACGCTTCGCAGTAATCAAACAGATGCTGAGGCGTTATTGTGGTCACGTATTCGCCGGAAACAAGTGAATAATATTCAATTTTACCGTCAACGGCCTATCGCGAATTATATTGTTGATTTTTATGCGCATGCAGCAAAATTAGTTATTGAGGTAGATGGGGGACAACATTTTGAAGAAGAGTATCTGCAGCGGGATCGAGAGCGTGATGCTTGTTTAGAAAAATTGGGATTGAGAATTTTACGTTTTGATAATTTGCAGGTTTTGCAGTGTATTGATGAGGTGATCGAGGTAATTTTTGCAGCGCTGTAAAATCCCCCCTAGCCCCCCTTTACAAAGGGGGGGGAATACCGGCTCCGTTGATGTTTTTGGAGGGTAAAGAGGAGAATGCTAGTACAACACGCGTTTTCAGAAAGGTATGGGTTTTAGTCCCCCCCTTTGTAAAGGGGGGCTAGGGGGGATTTATTCATTCATCACCACTTGCCCCCATAAACCCGAACACAAAATTAAAAATATAAACACTTAAACACGGAGAAATTATGTCTGTAAAAAATGCAATATACGCCCAGTCCGGTGGGGTTACGGCTGTGATCAATGCCTCTGCTTGCGGCGTTATCCAAACCGCGCGATTGCATCCAAACCAAATCGATAAAGTATACGCTGCTAAAGATGGCATTCTTGGTGCACTGCATGAAAATCTAATTGATACATCCCTGGAAAGTGATGATGCGATTGCCAAGCTCATGCACACACCATCAGGCGCCTTTGGCTCTTGCCGCTACAAATTAAAAGACAATGGTGATGAATTCACCCGTCTACTCGACGTATTTAAAGCGCATAATATTGGCTATTTTTTCTACAATGGTGGCGGTGACTCACAAGATACTGCCAACAAAATTGCCAAGATGAGTACCGCTATGGGTTATCCTGTGACCTGTATCGGCATTCCCAAAACAGTGGATAACGACCTCCCATTTACCGACACCTGCCCAGGCTTTGGCTCAGTAGCCAAATACGTAGCAATTTCCACCCTTGAAGCAGGGTTTGATGTGGCCTCGATGGCTGCCTCCTCCACTAAAGTATTCATTCTCGAAGTCATGGGCAGGCATGCCGGCTGGATTGCTGCAGCCAGTGCATTAGCGGGTCAGCAAGAAAATGAACCACCCCATATTATTCTGTTTCCAGAAGTTCCTTTTCAACAAGCCTCATTTTTACAACGTGTAGATGAATGCGTAAAAACGTACGGTTATTGCGTCATCGTTGTGTCAGAAGGGATCCGCAATGAGCAAGGCCAGTTCTTAAGTGATGCCGGTTTACGTGATGCATTTGGGCATGCCCAGTTAGGTGGTGTTGCACCCGTCATTGCGCAATTAATAAAAGCTGAATTAAATCTAAAGTACCATTGGGCAGTTGCCGACTACCTGCAACGTGCGGCTCGCCATATTGCATCGACTGTCGATGTGGAGCAAGCCTATGCATTAGGCAAAGCTGCCGTGAAACTAGCGCTGGATGGTCATAACGCCATTATGCCCATCATTGTCCGTGAACAAGATTCACCCTATCGCTGGTCAATCAGCCATGTGCCGCTGGCAGATGTCGCCAATCAAGAAAAGGCAATGCCTGCAGAATTCATCGCCGCAAACGGCATGCATGTCACCGAGGCTTGTCGACGTTATTTAACTCCCCTGATTCAAGGTGAAGCCTATCCACCTTACGTAAACGGTTTGCCGGATTACATACGTCTAAAAAATCAATTGGTGGATAAGAAACTGTAACTTCGACGGGAACAATAGATAACCAATAAAAAAGCCGCCCGCGGGCGGCTTTTATTAGCGTAGTCATTAAATCCTGCAGTTAGCCGGTACGTAACGGTTGTTAGCTGCGGCAGACACAGCGCATGTCCAGGCAATCGCATCAGTAGGTGGCGCACCAGCGGCTATTGCAGCACCTCCAGCGGTAGGAGTTAGTGTTAACACCACGTTCTGTGCTGCCGCGGTGTAAGTCACGGTAATAACCCCTGTGGCTGCAGCAACAGCAACACTTGCAACATTAGGCGTAGCTGATGGTGGAAACCAACCTAAAGATAGATCCGCCGCCCCATTCATAGCATTCTCGGATATAGTCACCTTTGCTCCGGACGCAAGACTTAGTCCTTCCGTTATTCTCGCTCTTACCAAGTAATCTTGATAAGCAGGAATAGCTACGGCCGCAAGAATACCAATGATTGCTACTACAATCATAAGTTCAATCAGTGTAAAGCCTCGTTGTTTCATGACGTTCCCCTAAATAATCTCAATACGTTAATTGCAATGCAAAATCGATGCCAACTTTAAAAAATCAACAGCAACAAGGCGATTTTACTGCCAGTGACAACCGCGAACTGATCATAACTGTCACATTGTGACACTTTATGACAAAATCTACTCATTACAATCTGCAGTTTACTGGTCGATACCTATTTGTTAAAGTACCTCCGGTACAGGTCCATATCAGCTCTTTTTTCTCATTATAGGTCGGCTTTAAAATGATAGTGCCACCCCCGGCAGCCGGTGTATAAGTAATGATAATTTCAGCTGCACCATCATTAGAAATAGAAATGGACTGAACATTGGCATCCGCTACCGGGCCAAAATACCCGGTTTCTGCTTGCGTCGCTGGCAGTGCATCAATTTTCCAGGCTGACTCAGCAATCGCCAACTTTGCCGATGAGGCCAACCCTAAACCATCAGTCACGCGCGCTCTAATTACAAAATCCTGATAGGTAAAAACAGCCAACGTAGTTAGAAGCCCAATAAGCCCAACGACGATCATCATTTCGATTAGGGTAAAACCTCGCTGCCTCATGCATGCTCCTTGCTTAGCAACTGTAAGTACCAAAAACCTTTAGAATGTTTTTGTTACACAATTCACGCGAATGACAAACCGCCATTTGCTCAGTATACTTGGCCTATACCGGACGACGACGAACCTGCCATGTCACGAAAGCAACATATTTATGATGCATTATTTATAGAATTAAAACCAGACCTGTTGATAATTGATAATGAATCGCATCGTCACAACGTGCCTGATGGCTCTGAAACACATTTCAAAGTCGTTGCCGTATCCACTCATTTTGCAAGTCTGACTCGTATTGCGCGCCATCGTATGGTTAATTCCTTGCTTGCTACAGAGTTCAACTCAGGACTACATGCGTTAACCTTGCACCTGTACACCCCTGATGAATGGCCCAAACAAAAAGCAGGTGCACCGGCATCCCCTACCTGCCGCGGCGGAAAACATGACCATGAATAAAATAAATACATTCCATGCAAGCCCCTGTTACTTTATAATCTGCACTTTTTTTCCAGTTGAGATGTGTTGTCAATGAAAGCGTGGTCTTCCGAAAAAATTTCAATGCTCGCATTAGTGTTGTTAATCACTGGTGCCATTGATAGCATTCGCAATTTGCCCGCAACCGCGTTGTTTGGCTCCTCACTCATTTTTTTCTTTATATTCGCTGCAATTGTTTTCCTAATCCCTGTTGCCATGGTATCAGCTGAGCTTTCCTCCACTTGGTCAGAAGAAGAAGGAGGAGTTTACAGCTGGGTACATTATGCATTTGGCGATAACTGGGCATTCCTTGCCATTTGGTTACAATGGATTAACACCATGGTCTGGTACCCCACCATTCTCTCGTTTATCGCGGGTACCTTGGCCTATCTGATTGATCCAGAACTCGCGCAGAACAAATATTACTTGATTTCGGTTATTCTTGTCGTTTTCTGGTCGCTGACTATCGTCGGACTTTCGGGCTTGCGCGCTTCGGCCTCATTCGCCAGCTTCTGTGCGATCGTCGGGATGATTATTCCCATGGGTTTTATCATCCTGCTGGCGATAATCTGGCTGATTAACGGCCATCCCATTGAGGTTGATTTAAGTCTGAAGCACCTCATTCCCCACTGGGAAGACAACCACTCCTGGGTCTCTTTAACGGCAATCATGACTTCATTCCTAGGCATGGAGCTAGCAGCCGTGCACGTGCGCAATGTGCATAACCCACAGCGTAATTTCCCACGTGCCATGTATTTTTCGGTTATTCTGATTTTAACCACCATGATCTTTGGATCCCTGGCGATAGCATTCGTCCTGCCGCAAGAAAAAATAAGCCTGGTCAATGGCGTCATGCAAGCATTTAACAATTTCTTTGCGGTTTATCATTTATCCTGGTTGATGCCCGTGATGGTTGTCTTGTTGTTGCTGGGCAGTTTGGGCGGCATGGTGAACTGGATTATTTCACCGGCTAAGGGTTTGCTGCTGGCTGCGGATAATGGATATTTGCCGCACTGGCTGTATCGTTTGAACCATCATGGCATTGCATCACGCATATTAATTTTGCAAGCCGTGTTAGTCACGCTGTTATGCAGCGGATTTTTGCTATTCCCCACCGTCAATGCCATTTATTGGTTATTCACCGATTTGAGCACTGAACTGTATATTCTGATGTATGTGTTGATGTTTGTTGCAGCGATTCGTCTGAAAAGTAAGTTTCCAAATTTGCCACGCCCCTTCGCAATACCTGGGGGTCGTTTCGGTTATTATTTTACCTGTTTATTGGGAATAATAGGTTGCGCCATTACCTTGATTGTTGGGTTTTTCCCTCCAGAAAGTACGATGGATATAACAGGTGCCAGTCATTTTCGTTACGTATTTTCCTGCGGTATCTTTCTGATGCTCTTGCCAGCCGCTTTGCTCTTAATGCGCCGAGCGAAACTGGCAAAAGGTTTAAGTTAACTGAAGTGTGCTGCCACGTGCCACCGCATTCCGACTAGGTTTCATTCGAGCTTCGCCCCCCTAGATGACTTCGAGCTCGCGCCAAATCTTCACTGGTATTGATATCTTGTAGGGGTTGCACGCAAGCCTGATCGACCCTGATTTTATGCCCCGCCCACAGAACCCGTAATTGTTCTAGCGCTTCAGCCTCTTCTAGGCCACATACAGGCCAGCCGACCACTTCAAGTAGAAAGGCCGCGCGATAAGCATAAAGCCCTATGTGTTTGAACACATTTGCGGTGTTGAATGGTTGATCACGATTCGCAGGAATCATGCTTCTGGAAAAATATAAGGCATTATTATTGCGGTCTCGTACTACTTTAACCACATTCGGGTTGGTTAACTGCTCATAATCATCGACCGGCCAACACAAAGTTGCCATCAGCGCATCCGATACCATCAAACTTTGCGCCACTTGAGTGATTAACTCTGGCGCCATGAGCGGCTCATCGCCTTGCACATTGACAATAATATCATCAGGTGCAAACACACGAGCCGCTACAACCTCTGCAATTCTGTCTGTGCCCGATGGATGATTGATTGCAGTCATCATCACTTGCGCACCAAAACCCGTGGCCAAATCGAAAATAACCCGATTATCGGTAGCAATAATAATGCTCACAGGCTTTGCCTTTAAGGCCTGCCGATAAACACGCTCAATCACCGTAATTCCATCCAGCTCCATTAACAACTTACCTGGCAACCGCGACGATTGATAACGAGCCGGAATAATCACATGAAAATCGACACTCATAATTTATCTTTTTCCTCTAAGGTCACTGGTCGCGCTTCATTCTCTAACATAACCGGTATCCCGTCCCGAATAGGATAGGCTAGGCGGTCAAAGCGACAAATCAACTCATTCTGCTTTAATAATAGCTCACCCTTGCATAAAGGGCATACCAGTAATTCCAATAATTTTTTATCCATCTATCCCCCGGCGTTTAGAATATAAATATTAATTTTCGAACAAGGTTGTGGCTGTTTTAAATTAGACGCTACCAGAACCAGCCCCTCCTTGCGTAACCTGATTTCGAACATACACCGGCAGCGCCTCTTCTGCACTAACGGGCTTGCACCGCCCTAAGCGCACTAATCCAATCATGGCCTCGGCAGTGGGGAAAATCACTTTTTGCGCCACGACTAGCGCTTGAATTGCTGCAGGAAGCTGCGCTGCATAAGCTTCAAAACCAACGCCAGCCAATATAAGTGGTGTGCTAGTTTCCAGAGAAATATCAGTAACAGCCATTACCTGCTCAACTACCTTCATGTCCAAGTCAGCCGTAAATTCCGCCCAGTAAACCTGTTGCATTCGCGCATCAATCATGGCTAACACGCGTACATTGGGCATCAAATCTATCTCAGTGTGATAAACATTGTAGGCAATGGCTGCAAGGCTGCTAACGGGATAAAGCGGTAGATCATGTGCATAAGCTAGCGCTTTAGCGACACTGCAAGCAATGCGCAGGCCAGTAAAACTTCCGGGCCCGCAGCCAAAAACAATACCGTCCAATTGCGCGAGCTTAATACCTGCTAAAGCAAGCAGACGTTCAATCATTGGTAATAAAAATTGCGCATGTTCACGCACGCTGCCCTGTTCTTCACTAAAAATTTGCCCATTTATAAACAAGGCTACCGTAGCAAGTTCTGTGGATGTATCAATCGCCAGCAATTTCATTCGTTAAAGCCAATTGGTTAATAAAAGTTAATACGGTTTGTTCATCACGTGTTTTACTCATTTTAGGGAGGCTGGCAAGAATATGGCGGCCATAATCTCTTCCGGTCAAACGCGGATCAGCGATCATCAACACCCCTCGATCACTGGCATCACGAATCAAACGTCCTACACCCTGTTTTAAAGCCAATACTGCATTGGGTAACGACAGCTCATCAAAACCGGATAACCCACGTGCTTTAAAATAGGCCATTTTACCACGGATTATCGGATCAACGGGACTTGCAAATGGTAATTTATCAATAATCACGCAGGATAATGCCTCGCCTTTAACATCAACCCCCTCCCAGAACGTCGCTGTACCCAGTAGTACAGCATTTCCTAGCTGGCGAAAACGTTCCAATAGAATGGGTTTTGCTTCATCTCCTTGAATTAACAGAGGGTAATCTATTTTTTTAGCCAGCAAACCCGCCACTTGTCGCAATGCACGGTGGCTGGTGAACAGAAAAAAACACCGGCCGCCGCAGGCGTTGATTACCGGTAAAGCTTTTGCCAGCAGCAGCTCATAATATCGATCGTCTTTCGGATCAGGAAGCGTGCGCGGCAAATAAAGTAAGGCTTGTTGCTGGAAATTAAATGGGCTTGGCAACAATAAGGTTTGTGCTTGAGTTAATCCTAATGATTTAATAAAGCAATCGAACGAAGAGGCCATCGTTAAAGTCGCTGAAGTAAACACGTAAGCGCAGGGTTGTGTCTTAAGCAACGTATTAAATGCGGGTGCGATATCAAACGGTGTAGCGTGAAACACGATGCTTTGCTTAAAACGTTCCAGCCACCGGATTTGATCTTGTTTGGCAGACGAGAATGATTGCAGACCACGGATTAAATCCTCTAGCCGCGCTTTACAGCGTACCAAACCAGAATGCTCTTTCTCGTCCACATCCGTAAAGCATTGCATAATTTCATGGGCAAGCTCTAATAAAGAATCCCATGCCTGAATAAATGCCTTATTGCTCTGTACCTGCTCCCAGCCAAGTCTCTCTTCGCGTACAAAAGAGCTCATCAGCAGTTGATCAATTGCCAGATCAAGCTTGGCACTTAGCTGCTTCAACGGCTGGTTAGCTAAATCGAGAATCGGCCATTCACGCAATACATCATCCAGTAGATCGCGAAATTGGCGCGTACCCACTCGCTCGCCTTGAAAATTAGCCGCAATTTCAGCTAACTGATGTGCCTCATCAAAAACAACAACATCAACACCAGGCAATAATTCACCAAACCCGCCCTCTTTTAAATGAGAGTCTGCAAAATACAGGTGGTGATTAATCACAACAACATCAGCAGTTAATGCCCGTTTGCGAGCATTAACCAGGAAGCAGGTTTGGTGAAACTCACATTCGCTGCCCAAACAATTGTCGGCAGTTGAGGTCACGTAGGGCCAGACTTGCGAGTCTTCACTGATTTCTGGCAATTCACTGCGTTCACCTGCGGTAAGCTGCGGTAATTTTTCACGCACATGCAATATTTCATGTGCGCATTGCGGGCTGATGAATCGTCCTTCTTCTGCATGCATATCAACGCGATATCGACAGAGGTAATTAGCGCGTCCTTTTAGGTTTTGCACGCGCACGGAAAGACCTAGCGCACGCACCAGCATAGGTAAATCTTTGTGGAATAATTGATCTTGCAGCGTCTTGGTCGCGGTTGAGATCAGTGCTTTCTTGCCACTGAGCAGACAGGGAATCAGGTAAGCAAATGTTTTGCCTGTACCGGTTCCCGCTTCGGCAATCAACGTACTTTTTTCATTGATAACCTGCGCAATCTTGCTTGCCAGTTCAATCTGTTGGGCACGGGCAACGAAACCGGGAATAGCCGTGGATAGGCGCCCTTTTTCACTTAAGACTCGCTGGCATTGAGCAAGCGCGTCGTCAGTGACACTTGTTACTTCGTCCACTCTTTTTGCAAATATTGCAGCTTGTCTTTAACACCTTCCCAAGATTTTGCATCTTCAGGCGCATCTTTCATTGCAGTGATATTGGGCCATGCTTTAGCGAGCTCAGCATTGAGTTGTAAAAACTGGCGTTGTTCATCATTCACATCATCTTCCGACATGATGGCGTTAACGGGGCACTCAGGCTCACATAGGGCGCAGTCGATGCACTCATCGGGGTCTATCACCAGGAAATTGGGCCCTTCATAAAAACAATCTACGGGACAAACCTCAACACAATCCATGTATTTGCATTTTATACAGCTTTCAGTAACGACAAAGGTCATAGTAAAACCCTTAAAGAAAAATAGTGATATTAAAGCATAAGTACTGATGATTACGCTAGGTGGGTACGACCCTAAAATACAAGTTCTTTCCCTTATCTTCTCTTGCAAGAAGATAAGAGAAGCGATGACGAGCCGTTATAAAACATCTAGCCAATCATACATAACCGCATTAGCAAACGAGACATTCCCCACCTGACAATGAGTGCCTGCACCTTCGAAATCGCTGAATTCATAATAATCAGCATCCAGGCGCTTGCAAAATTGTTCGTGCTGTTTTCTAGGCTCATCACCTTCACTAGCCCCGATAAGTGAGAGACAAGGACAGGAGATATTTTTTATTGCAGCGCCCACTCTAAATTTCTTCAAATAATCAAACGTCTTTTTAAACGAACGCCGGCCATAGCGAATCATCAATTGCTCACTTCTAACCCGCAATTCCGGTGGAAATGCAGAATCCGTGATTGTCGCTATCTGATCGATGGTAAAATCATCCTTGTCAGGCATTTCGCAAGGATCCATCTTCACGAAGGATGACATGTAGGCATGAACATCCAATATTGGCGAATTGGCAACCAACGCATTAACTCGCGGCTCATGGCTGGCGGCACGGATAGCAAAATAACCACCGATACTGATGCCTACCAGAAAAAGCTTGTGCATATCGACTTCTTGTCTGGTTTGAAAAAAATCAATCACGTGTTTAACGACGTTTTCGAAGTCAGGCTCAAAATAGGTATCGGGATATTTCCTGAATACATCCATTTGTCCCGGGCCTGCAAAAAGAATTACATTGTAATTTCGCTCAATTGCCGCCATGCCGCGCATGATAAACTCTTCTTCCATGGTGCCATCAAAGCCACTAACGATCATGACAGTTCTGCGCCTTTGACCATCATTTGCCGGTGAAATAAAATATGCTGGAATTGCCATATTTTTATAAGGAATTACATGGCTTTCAAAATGCAAATCCATCGTGCCTATTGCCGTGGTAAAACAACCGGCTGAATTCAACCCCAAGTTTCGATGCGTGTCGGTGGAACATGGCGAGTAATATTCTGCTGCACGAAATGAGTTGCAGGCTTTAAATAATTGTTCACGGCCACTGACAATATTATTTTTAAGCAGACGCTCTAAACCGTCTTTTTTCTGCCACTCAGCCAAACCTTCAAATTCTCGCACCCAATCCTCCGGGACGCCTTCTCTAATTTCATTGGCAAGATTTAAACATTCACCGACGGAAGCACCGCGGTAGAGTGTGGAGCCTAATTGGCGGATTAGCTGAAAATCCATTTCCTGATCAGCAAAACCTTGCACCCGTATACTGCCACGGCTAATATCATTCATGGTTGATCTCTCCTTGAATACCCAATCAAATAAGCGATAAGAAGGTTTAAGATAATACGTCTTTCTGCAACAAGGCAACCAAATTCAAACTGCGTTATAATTTGATCAAGGTAATTCAAGACTCAATATGATTATGGCTGATGATTATTTGTCCGATGAAGACAAAGCGCTGTTCCGCGAGACAATGCGCTCGGTCAAGCCATTGGATAAATCGAAACAGGTTAGTTTCAAAAAAAAACCACCACCAGCAAGAGTGCGTCCAAGAGAGCCTGTCGAAACAACAACTGTAGATTATAATCTCTCCAACTATAGTCCTGAGGAAGTCGGCAGTAACAACTTAATGAGTTATGGACACCAAAACATTCCATCCAAGCGCTTTCGCGAACTTAAAAGTGGACAGATTCCCTGGCAAGCCCGGCTTGATCTGCATGGTTACCAACTCGAATCAGCCAGCGATGCACTCTGTCGATTTGTTGAACGGCAGATGTCCCTTGAAAACCGCTGTATATTAATCATTCATGGCAAAGGTGGCCGTAGTGGCGAAACTCCCATTTTAAAAAATCAGGTCAATAATTGGCTACGACAATTGCCGCAAGTGCTGGCATTTCATAGCGCTTTACCCCGTGATGGCGGTGCTGGCGCCCTTTATGTGCTGCTAAAACGGCAACGGGAAGCAAAATAAACGATTAAGTGCGCTTTACACATTGAATTTTTCGTTAAAAACGCATACTATTTGCTCTAAATTTTGAAACATATGACTATGAGTAAACAAGCCATCATTATTGGGATATCCGGCCCATCTGCTTCCGGTAAGAGTTTGCTAGCCAATACTATTGTCACAGAGCTCGGCTCTGATCAGGTTGTCGTCATTTCTGAAGACTCCTATTATAAAGACAATAGTCATCTGCCTTTTGCTGAACGTGAAAAAATAAACTACGATCATCCTGATTCATTCGACCATGCCCTGTTATTCGAGCATCTGCGCCGACTGCAGCAAGGTGAATCCGTTGAAATCCCCATCTACTCACATTCCAAGCATATTCGCATGCCAGAAACACGTTTTGTGGGTCGCCATACGATTATTGTACTGGAAGGGATTTTATTGTTCAGTGATAAATCGCTACGAGAAATCATGGATATCCGCATTTTTATGTCAGCACCGTTAGACGTATGCCTAAGCCGCCGTCTAATGCGCGACGTGGTTGAACGACAACGCTCGTTTGAATCAGTACTGCACCAATATGAAACTACCGTCCGCCCCATGTATTTACAATTTATTGAACCATCCAGCCGCTATGCTGACTTAATCGTCCCACGAGGAGGCGAAAATCGCATTGCTATTGATATGATTCAAGCAAAAATGCGTGAGCTGCTGGCAACTCATACTAAAAATTAAAGGAGATAATTGTGGGTTTTTTAAGCGGGAAGAAAGCGTTGATCGTGGGCTTGGCCAGTAATCGTTCTATCGCCTATGGCATAGCCAAAGCATTTCATGAACAAGGTGCTGAGCTTGCCTTTACCTATCAAAATGAAAAGCTGAAAGAACGCGTTGAAAAGATGGCTGCTGAGTTTAACTCGACACTGACCTTTCCTTGCGATGTAGCTAGCGATCTCCAAATTCAGACTGCCTTTGAACAACTGGGAAGTCACTGGAGTAAGCTGGATGTAGTGATTCATTCCGTAGCCTATGCTCCTGCCGATCAAATCAGTGGTGATTTTACGGACAATGCGACCCGCGAAGGTTTTCACATTGCTCACGACATCAGCGCCTATAGCTTGGTAGCGCTAGCAAAAGCCGCTTTGCCGATGATGGAAGGTACCCAAGGTTCCATACTGACATTAAGCTACTACGGTGCTGAGAAAGCTGTACCCAATTACAATGTCATGGGAATTGCTAAAGCCAGTCTCGAAGCCGCCGTGCGCTATCTTGCTGCAAGTCTTGGTCCTAGAGGTTTGCGAGTGAATGCTATATCGGCCGGTCCTATTAGGACGCTGGCCGCAGCCGGTATTAAAGATTTTCGTAAAATTCAAGGCGCATATGCCACTATCACGCCATTAAAGCGTAATGTCACCACGGAAGAAGTAGGCAATACGGCGGCTTTTCTCTGTTCTGATTTAGCCTCGGGCATTACTGGTGAAGTGGTGCATGTGGATGCCGGTTACCATGCCGTATCGACGATGGCTGACTTGACGGATTAAGACTTTCTGTTTTGGGTTGTAGGCTATACAACCCAGCATTTACTCCCTTTCCACCGTTTTTAAAAATGACGATTGATTACAATCGTCATTTTTTATTTAAAAAATAACTAGCGGTTGATAGGAGGGATTAATATTGGTGGATTAGTTCCAACTAAAGGCACTGGTGTAAAGAAGAAATGATCGTAAATAATATGTTGCATTTTTTTACCACTATTGTGTTCAGCACCTAAATAATCCTTAACTATATCCTTCTGTTTTATCATTTTTTGACCATTAGAACGAGCTGAATCAGACATTTTTTCGTTAATTAACTCACCTTCATATAACTCTAATTTAGCTTGGTTTGCCGGATTTAGTTTAACATTAGATATAGCTATATCCGTATCTATAACTGAAGCCGCGTTACCTTCAGAATTAAATTGCTCCTTCTGAAGATCTCTACTTCGGCCTAACATACTCATTTTTATGCTTCCTCTTGCCCAACAATTGGTTTTAATTGCCTCAATTCTAAGAGCAATTAATATTTCAATTAATTTATTGCTTGATATTGATTGCGCGTCATAAGTAAAAATATCTTGGACGAGCGCATCAATCTCGTTTTCATCAGAACGCTCAATTTTATCATTTAAATTTTCCATGTTTTTTTCTGGTAATTCTTTTCTTGAGAAAAAGTCAATCAAACTCTTAATCACGGGCAAAAAAATCAAGGTTATTGGTAAAAAAATTATTTTTACAATCCATGCATATATCCGGAAAGCTCCCATATAGCGCTCACTAGCATCATTCTTCCCACCATACTTATTATCTCCTCTATCCCAGTCAGAAAGAGGCATCCTAGCATCACGACGCCTGTCATCACGATATATATCCATATCAGGACCTTCCACTACCCGTCTAAAAACACCTAAAACATTACGACTATATATATCCCATAAATTATTAGTCATCACATACCTCGATTGTATTTAATAAAACAGAGCGATTAAAAATTATACAATACTAATATTAAGAATTTATTAAGAATAAAATGAAAAAAATTATTGATTCCTATAAATTATCAAGACTATCAGAAAATCGCTCTTTTCTTGATGATGTCATTAATGGTGGACGTCCACGAAAAATGGATGCACACACTATAAAAATGGCAATGGCAGCAATGAGTGATCGAAACTCAGTTATATATGAGGGTTCAAAACGTTTGAACGTCACGACAACAACATTATATACCTATGTTAATAAAGATGGTTCGCAAAAGGAGGCTGACAGAAAGTTGCTCCATCAATCAACAAGAGAAAAAACCTAAAATGGCCAAGCGGATATCAGTTGAGCAATTCAATATTCTACATAGTCAATTAGAAGCGCATCCACCTGGGAATCCTGAAAGATCGCGTTCGCGATTTAAGACAAAACATCCCCCTCGCTGAAAACCGCATGTGTTATTACCTAAAAGCAGCCGATTGGGGGGGTAAAATTAGTACGACATCAGCGCCTATAGCTTGATAGCGCTTGCAAAAGCCGCTTTGCCGATGATGGACGGCACCCAAGGTTCCGTACTGACATTAAGCTACTACGGTGCTGAGAAAGCTGTACCCAATTACAACGTCATAGGAATTGCTAAAGCCAGTCTTGAAGCCGCTGTGCGCTATCTTACTACAAGTCTTGGCCCTAGAGGTTTGCGGGTGAATGCTATATCAGCCGGTCCTATTAGGACGTTGGCTGCCGCTGGTATTAAAGATTTTCGTAAAATTCAAAGCGCATATGCCACTATCACGCCATTATAGCGTAATGTCACCACCGAAGAAGTCGGCAATACGGCGGCTTTTCTCTGTTCTGATTTAGCATCGGGTATTACAGGTGAAGTGGTGCATGTGGATGCTGGTTACCATGCGGTATCGACGATGGCTAAGTTGACGGATTAAGCTTTTCAATTATGGGTTATAGCCTTTACAACCCAACATTTTACTCCCCTTCACTATTGATGGGTTGCGAAAAGACGCAGCCTAACAATGGTTTTTTTTCTTCTCTTGGGATGGCAAGTAGGCTGGGCTTTGCAGCCCAGCCTACATTTAAATGACAAAACAAACGCATTAGTTATAGCTGCCTAGCAACTGTCCTGAGTCTAAACATTAAATTCCAAGACAGTTACTGCATTTCTATGTGGTAATACTAGGAGCTGTAGCTAAGATATTATGCAACAATTTTTAGATACATCATCTAAGACAGGATTAGATGCCTCATCTAGGACAGGATTAGCAACCGAAAATAGAATCCTTGTTAGTGCCAATTTTTTAGCTGTAAAATAATCTTGAGGGGAGTAGTCGGGTTCTGAGTGTCCACGTGCCTGTCCAGACACTTTCCGCAAGCGACACCTTACGTCATCAAGAAAACCCCAGGTTTGGTTTTCTCCGATAGCATAATTAAATCCCAGCCGGTAATTCGGACGGGAATCCAGAGGAAAAAAGGTGTAATTCTCGCTATAACGCATCTGTAAACTACGGCATAACGGTTCACCATGTTTCATAATAGATGAAGTATCTTGACAAAACGCCTGTGCATCACATGCTGGTAAAAACCGTTGTATAAAGCCAATGACTTTGACCCAAAACAGGTTGCTCTTGCTTTGACCTGTCATCTCACCAAACTGTGTGTATTTTTTATTGTGTAACTTAAAAGCTTCAATAAGAAGCTGCTCATTAAAATGGTTTCCTTTTGTGTGTACACAATCTGTTTTGGATTGTAAATAAATATGAAACTCATCTAAAGCGTCCTTATAATTCTTATCAGTATTATCTTCAATCGCTTTTACTACTTTTTTAAGCGCTGCTAAATCGTTAATGTTCTCCTGCTGTTCTATTTTTTTTTGTTTTTCAGGGAACTGCTCGTTTACTTGTTTTGCAATTTCTTCTTTGCCATTTGGTCGATCAGATAAAATACGAATAATCATCTCAACCATACCACCTGCGCGCTGCTGGTCAACGTCTACATCACCAGCACCCAGAGCAACCTGCAAAGGCTTGCCTCTAATTCTACGTTTTGAATAATCAGAAACCTCTCCTTCTATGTACAAACATTGAGGATATTTTATTATAATTTGCTCAGCTTCTTTTTGTTCCCCGCGCACTATATGATTTAGGATCAGATTTAAATAATATTGCATATAAGACTCTAATGCTTCACTTCCATGCATCATTCCTTTGTCAGGCTTTACAATTGAATTCCCTAATTGAGTCGCTTTTTCTTCATCAACTCCATCAGCGGCATACCCAAATACTAGGCTCCACACACCACCAGGGAGCTCCGGATCATCGCTTCCAGTTTGTTGCCTGGCGCATCTAGTTGAAGAAAGCATATTGCTGATTAATGCGCTAGACGAGAGAGGCGATGAAAAGGATGTGGAACCTGTGCTTGATGAAATCAAGTTAGGAGAATCTGTGTTAACAGTTACAGGTATTGATTTATGTTCAGGCCCGTTAGTCCATGGAGATGGCATTATTATGATCCTTATCGCTATTAATTATATACGAGGAAAAATGTGATTATTTTTACAATGGGAGGGGCGAGTTGCCTCAAAAGAAATGTTACCGAAAACAGGAAATTTTAGATTCGTTGCCTCATAACTTATGTTACCGAAGAAAAATAATAATAAGGGACATTTTTTATGGGGAAGTTATCGATGGAGCTTTACTTAAAAAATTTGTCTAAACGTTACCATGCTGCAGGAAAGCGTGATAAAGGCATCATCCTGCAAGAATTATGTGAATCGAGTGGCTATCACAAGAAGCATGCTATTCGATTGCTGAATGCTGTCCCAAAGAAGCAGAAACGTAAAATAAAGACAGGTAGGCCTAGCATATATCCAGAAAATCTTTATCTGGAGCCATTAAAGCGGATTTGGCTATTAAGCGACCAACTTTGTGGAAAACGATTGAAAATGGCCTTGCCGCTTTGGTTGCCTTATTATGGTGAGGCTTATGGTGCATTAGATCCCGGGGTATATGAGGGTTTATTATCGATGAGCGCTGCAACCATCGACCGATTGCTCATCCCATTGCGCGTGAAATATAAACGTTCATACGGTGGCACAAAGCCTGGCAGTATATTAAAAAAACATATTCCAGTAAAAACAAATCAGTGGGATGAAGACAGGCCTGGCTATCTAGAAGCGGATACGGTGGCTCACTGTGGGTCATCCCTGAATGGCAGCTTTGTATGGAGTCTAACGATGACCGATATAAACTGCGGATGGACTGAGCTTAGAGCCGTTTGGAACAAAGGGGCTACTGGCGTGGTATCGCAGATAAAAGATATTGAAGAGAACTTACCTTTTCTTATTTTGGGATTTGATTGTGATAATGGCTCTGAATTTCTCAATTGGCATTTAATGCATTATTTTTCGAACGAGGCAGGTGCTCATAGGATCCATTTTACTCGTTCTAGGCCTTATCATAGTGATGATAATGCCCATGTTGAGCAAAAAAATTGGACTCATGTAAGGCAATTAATGGGTTATTCTCGCCTTGATAATGAAGCCCTTGTTGAGTTGATGAATGACCTTTATAAAAATGAAGTGTCCCAAATGAATAATTTTTTTCTTCCCAACTTTAAACTTATTGAAAAACAGAGGGTTCAAGCCAAAATTATAAGGAAACATAGCAAGCCAGAAACACCTTATCAACGCTTAATTAAGTCAGAACATATCAGTGAGGACAAGAAAAAAGAACTAACAGAAGCTTACAATCAACTGAACCCGTTTATGCTACAGAAAACGATCCAAAAAAAATTAAAACGAATTTTTTCATTGGTAAATATCAAAACCGATTCAAAAATGCGCTATATTTAAACATACGGTGCAGCCGGGGACGGCGATGACCGTGAGGATATAAACGAAGGGGCCTCATTACCGGCCCCTTCACCCCGCTAGGATATTTATAGAGGATATTTATGTTAATCAAGTCTCAGTTCGGTAACATGAGTTATGAGGCAACGAAAAGACCCTTGGGTAACATTTACTTATGAGGCAACTGGGGGGGTGGCATTTTATCCCACTTGCCACCCCCAACCTCCAGGTGGTCATATTAATAACTTTGCCCCTAAGATCCATAAGCAGGAGGAGCTGATGGTTGAGGAGCCTCGCTTCCAAAATTGGGATAAATGGTATATCTAGCGCGTTCTTGAAAAAATTGCTGTGAACGACTTTGTTGATTTTGCATATTATCGTGCTGCGGGTATGGTGGCGGTAGTTGTTCATGAGCTGAATTAAAAATTGGCGCTACGGGTCTTGGCATCAAATCAGCGTTGCAATCAAAGCGCATCTCGCCAACCGTTAGTATGCACAAATCCCCTCGGCGCAAGGACCTGATTTTATCCAAGTTCCCCTGATGTATACTACTGATGGAGCATCGGGTTAACAATGATGGTACCTGTTCATTACCCATCTGCGCGCGTAAAGCAATAATCGCACATTTTACTTTAATTGGATCAATGTTTTTCTCTATTAATCGCTTTTCTTCAGCAGCAGTTAAAGCAAAGCGGTTAGGGTCAGTTGGATCAAGTGCATCAGCACTTGTATATTCAATAAGAGATTGCTGAAGTTTATTGCTGATAAAACAGCCCGCAGCACCACCAATGACACCGAGACACAGAATGCCTGCGATGACCCAGGCAGCAGGGTTAGCAACCCCTGCTGCAATGGTCAGCGAAATCAGCGGGTGTGTTGCGAAGACGAAAGCAAGCAACGTTGAAGCACTGGTGCTAGCTGGCATACTTAACAGTGTTAAAGCAGCTTGCATCCAACCTTCACTGTACCAAAATCGTTCAAGACTATCCAGCGTCTCACTGAGCAAATAATACATGGCAATAAACGTTAAGGCAGCAGCTGCTGTGGCAAGAATTAGTAGCAATAGCAAAGCGAGTACAGAGTAATCATTTTTATTCTGGGTTTGGTGTTGATGGTAGTTGTGGCCATAATTATACCCACCACCATAAGATCTTGAAGATCGGGCGTTCAGTGAATCCAATAATATCCAGTTAAACAAAAAACCATCATCACGGCGTGCATAATAATGATTAACATTATTATGCATAACTAGAGGTTTTTGCGCTCCATTATGAAAGAATGAAGCTGATTGTTGTTGCATTGGAATAGTTTGATATTGAGGGGTCGCATAAAAAAAAGTATTTAATACCTTATAAATTTTTTCTTTATCGACATAATTAAGACCCGATAATGAACTATTTTCTCCCTCAAGCGAATAATATACGCTCGCATAAAGCTGATTATATATGTACTCTGCTCTATCAATATCTGAAGAATTAGATCGCAGACTATCACAACAGTCTTTGTAGTGTTTCGATAAATTAAAATACAGTATAGCTATTTGTCTATCAGTAAATTTACCAGGCATATTAAAGTCCTCAACAAACAACTGATGGGCATTATAAGGTCAAATAGATATTTACGCAATCAATGTTGTGCGACTTGAACGGTAAACTCGTACTGTTCTATTTAGTTTTAGATGGTTGTCGTAGGTTGGTGCTGAGCGGTAGCGAAGCCCAACAAGGGGGCTTTCTGTGCCACGATTGTTGGGCTTCGCTACCGCTCAGCGCCAACCTACAGTGCGAATACATGGTGATCCTTTTGTACAGGCTCACCTGTCAAAACTAAATGGGAACAGTACTAGCGGATAAATTACTCAAGATATTTTGTATTGCACGCGGTCTTACTGCGGGATTTAATATCATATTAAGTGCAGCGGTTGAATCATCCAGCGTATTGTTCCATCTTAGCCCGCAGGGGACAAGGTGGAACAATACGCATAGGTAAGATATTGAATTAATGCTTAACAATGTTAGCAGTACTCAACAGTCCATTAATGTATAAATCATAATCCATTACACCATTGCTGGCTTCTATCTGTTGTGTAATGCTGGCTATTTGCTCGTTATCGAGCGCCTCTACCTTGCCATCATTGATCTGATTCAAATGAAGCAGCACATATTCGCCATTCTCAAGACTGTGACCTGAACTAGCACCCGCTTGAGGCAGGTTAAATGCCAGCTCATTAATAGCAGCTGGGGCCGTGTCTGTTTCGCGAGTTGCCTTTTTGACTTCTTTCCATTGCAGATGGTTTTCAACTATCAGTGCAGCCTGGCGAGCAGCGTCGTCGTTGGCTGCTAATAATTGCTCACCCAATGCTTTGGCTTGTGCTTCAGCTTTCTGCGTGGCCAATAGCTCTGTAATCACCGGCTTAACTTCGGTCAGATTTTTTTTAGTTGCCACTATATGCTTGTTAACTCGCAAGACAATCACGCTGTCATTATCGACCTGGATCGGTTCGCTGTTGTTACCCATGTCGAGCACATCACGGCTAAAGGCGGCGTTAATTACTTGCTTATTTTTAGCCAACTCATCGCTCTCATTACCCTGACGAGTAAAGGGTGCCAATACTTGCACCTTTAAATTTAATGATTCAGCTACCGGCTTCAGAGAATCAGGGGTTTGATAACTAAGGTCAGACAGTTGCTCTAACTGTTGAGCATATTGTGTTTGCGCAAGTTCTGCCAATAACTGCTGCTCGATATCTGTTTTTACTGCAACAAGCGGTTTAATGGTTGCGGGCTTAAAGGCTACCAGCTTAAATATCTCAAAACCATGGCTTGATTTAACGGGCTCCGATATCTGACCTGGTTTTGTTAAACTAACCAATGATTTATCAAACTCTGATTGCCCTGCAACTATCCAGGGTAACTTACCTTTATTCAGGGCTGATATTTTATCGTCAGACAATGCAGATACTTTTTCTTCAAAAAGGCCCGCGTTAGCTTTTAGCTGCTGATAGGTTTTGTCAGCGTTTTCTTTGACTCGATCTTGATCTTCAACTGAAGCATCTTCAGGCAGTGCAAATAATATATGGGCAACTTTCCATTGTGCCGGGGTGTTGTAATTGTTTTGATTTTCATTGTAATAGCTCTGTATTTGTTCCTCAGAGAGCTTTATCTTCTCTTTGATATCATTCATGGATAATCGTATGTATTCGATACTGACTTTCTCTGGTGAAAGAAATTCTTTTTGATGCTGCTGATAATAAGTTTTTAACTCAGCATCCGTAACACTTGCAGTCTTGATAAAAGGCTTAAGCTCAATTGCTATATATTTATAATCACGGGTCTGCATGTATAATTTAACGAAACGGTTGATTTCACTAGGCAGCGCGAACGCAGTACCCATGAATGCAAAACGCTGTTGATTCAATAACATGCCTTGACGAACTTCGTCTTGAAATGACTCTGGTGTAAAGAACGCGCCGCTCAAAGCCTGTTGGTATCGCGTAGATGAAAAATGACCATCTTCCTGAAATTGCGGAATACGTACTATCGCTCCATCCGCTTGTGCGACAGTTACCTCGAACCCGTAGGAACGAGCAGATTGCAAACTCACTTTGTTGAGGATCATTTCATCCATGACTTCTTTCTTCAGCTGATTCTCGCTGAGTGCCGTCATCTTTTCAGGATCTCGCTGTTGCCGAGCGCGTCTGTAGGCTAATTCAAATGCCTGTTTGGTTATTGCATCATCATTGACTTCGATCTCCGTACCTGCGTCATGATGTGACTGCATGTAGTAATCGACTCCAAATAAGGCGAACGTTAGCGCGACAAGACCAATGATCAACCAAGCTACAAAACCTTGAATACGTTCATTTAACTTCTGCAACATGTAAAGAGTTCCATAATTGATAATACTATTCGGATTCAACGATCCGGCATAAGCCATCCATTTTTCCAGAGATCAGATCTTAAAAAGACTGCACACGGAAAATAGCTAATCGCCTCAAAATACCATATGTTCATCCCCGAGAGGTATAACATATTAAATTTTTTTATCATAAAAAAAACGCGCCTTTCGGCGCGTTATGCTGGCGGAGTGGACGGGACTCGAACCCGCGACCCCCGGCGTGACAGGCCGGTATTCTAACCAGCTGAACTACCACTCCAATTCTTGGTGGGTGCTGCAGGGATCGAACCTGCGACCCTCGCCTTGTAAGGGCGATGCTCTCCCAGCTGAGCTAAGCACCCGGGTAATTACGCTTGTTGTACTGCTTCTTTAAGTGATTTGCCAGCTTTGAACTTTGCAACTCGTGAAGCCTTAATCTGTATAGCCTGACCTGTCTGTGGATTTCGCCCAGTACGTGCAGAGCGATTACCAGTTGAGAAAGATCCGAATCCTGGTAAAACGACTTGATCGCCACTTTTCAGAACATCAGTAACGGTTGCCATAAAAGCATCAAGTATTCTGTTAGCATCCGCTTTTGTTACACCTGAACCATTAGCGATTGCTTCGACCAATTCACTTTTGTTCATCTTTTCCCCTTTCAGTTAATCATCCTTTATCCGGAGTTGATTAAATCAGATCCATCTACTCCAGTCAAGCTTCTTACATCCTTGAATGCCCACCAGTAGCGGGCAACGAGGAGAATATACCTGTTCTTGTTATGCGTGTAAATCTTTATTTTCATTATTTTTGGAACTTTGCTCAACCAATGTTGCAGGTGTAATAGTTGGATGCACCAACGGACTCTTTTGCAAAGCAATTTGCAAGACTTCCTCAATCGTCTTTACTGGGTGAATCGTGAGCTTACGCAACACATTGTCAGGTATTTCTGCCAAATCTTTACGGTTCTCTTCCGGGATAATGACGTGCTTGATACCACCACGGTGTGCAGCCAGGAGCTTCTCCTTTAATCCGCCGATAGGAAGAACACCTCCGCGTAGGGTAATCTCGCCAGTCATCGCTACATCGGCACGTACAGGGATCCGCGTTATTACCGATACCAGTGCAGTACACATTCCAACACCAGCACTGGGACCGTCTTTGGGTGTGGCACCTTCAGGAACATGGATATGAAAATCATTTTTCTCATAAAAATCGTCTGGTACCCCAAACAACTTAGCCTGCCCTCTGACAACGGTCATTGCCGCATGTATTGATTCTTGCATGACTTCACCCAGTTGCCCGGTATGCAGCATTTTACCTTTACCAGGCATCATTGATGCCTCAATAGTTAATAGTTCCCCACCTACACTTGTCCATGCAAGACCAGTCACCTGCCCTACCTGATCATAAAGTTCGGCTGAACCATATCTGAATTTTTTAACACCAAGGTATTTTTCAATATTATTACGGGTGATAGACACTTTTTTCACCCGCTTAGTGGTAAGAATGGCTTTAACAACTTTTCTGCAGATGTTTGCAATATCACGCTCAAGATTACGGACGCCTGCTTCACGCGTGTAATGACGAATTATTTCATGGATTGCCCCATCACTTATTTCGATCTCTTCTTTTTTCAAGCCATTCAGGGCCAATTGCTTGGACACTAAATAGTTTTCAGCAATCTGGACTTTCTCATCTTCGGTATAACCTGCCAACCGTATCACTTCCATCCGGTCCAATAGCGGTGCTGGAATTTCAAGGGAGTTTGCGGTCGCTATAAACATGACATCACTCAGATCATAATTCACTTCCAAATAGTGATCGCCAAAGGTGTGGTTTTGTTCAGGGTCCAAGACCTCAAGCAATGCAGATGCCGGATCGCCGCGAAAATCCATAGCCATCTTGTCCACTTCATCTAACATAATCAGTGGATTTTTAACTCCGGCTTTACACAATTTCTGAATAATTTTACCTGGCATAGAACCAATGTACGTTCTACGGTGACCGCGAATTTCAGCCTCATCACGCACCCCGCCCAAGGCTATGCGGATGAATGTTCTGCCAGTAGCATTGGCAATAGATTGGCCAAGTGACGTCTTACCCACACCAGGAGGCCCGACTAAACAAATTATAGGCCCCTTCAAACGCTTCACCCGTTGCTGCACCGCCAGATATTCAAGGATCCTCTCTTTAACTTTTTCTAAACCATAGTGATCTTTGTCCAGCATTTTCTCAGCTTTAATTAAATCAAATTGAATTCTATTCTTTTTCTTCCACGGAACATCGAGCATCCACTCTAAGTAATTGCGAATTACGGTGGCTTCCGCTGACATCGGTGACATTAACTTAAGTTTATTCAATTCAGAAAGCGCCTTATCTTTCGCCTCTTTTGGCATTCCGGCTTTCATAATTGCTTTTTCGATCTGGTCGAGTTCGCTGCCTTCCTCGCCAATTTCACCGAGCTCTTTCTGAATCGCCTTCATTTGCTCGTTGAGATAATACTCGCGCTGACTTTTTTCCATTTGGCGCTTAACACGGCCACGAACACGCTTTTCCACTTGCAGCAAATCAATTTCATTTTCAATTGCCGCCATCAAGCGTTCGAGGCGAGTCCCCACATCCATAGCTTCCAGCAATTCCTGCTTATCATCTACTTTAAGCGTTAAATGTGCAGCAATGGTATCGGCCAAGCGACCCGGCTCTTCAATACTGGCAATAGAGCTCAATACTTCTGGGGGTATTTTTTTATTTAATTTGATGTATTGCTCAAATTGCGACATCAGTGAACGCATAATAATTTCAATTTCTTGATCTTTGAGGGCGTTGCTAACGTCAATAATCTCTTCAAGCGATGCCGTTAAAAAACCCTCGTCGTGTGAGTAATGGATGACCTTGGCACGTTTCTCACCCTCGACTAATACCTTTACTGTACCATCGGGCAGTTTTAGTAATTGCAGTACGCTGGAAATGGTGCCCGCTGTAAACAAATCTTCAGCGCCAGGATCATCATTGGCTGATTTTCGCTGCGCCACCAAGAAAATTTGCTTACTATTTAACATCGCCGCTTCTAGTGCTTTGATTGATTTTTCACGGCCTACAAATAAAGGAATAACCATGTGCGGATATACCACCACATCCCTAAGCGGCAGTACCGGTATATTTGACAGCGTATCAGTGTCAACGAGTACCAATTCATTTTCATTCGACATTGTGATCCTTTTTTCAAAGTTCAAACGATAATTGTATGGGAGCCGGCTATCCAGGAAAAGCTTATTTAAGGAAAATCATGAAATTAAGTTGTTAGCGTTGTAGATTGAGTGAGAGATGCGCGTATTGACTATTCAAGTTACTGCCCAGGTACCGAACCTGATGATGCGGCACCTAAGCGTAATACCCGACTAACCGTAGTTTAATCGGCACTGCCTGCAACAGATTGCTTATTGTCCTCGCCTTCGTAAATCAGAAGAGGCTTGGCTGCATTATTAACGACATTCTCATCGACTACTACCTTACTTACTCCCTCAAGTGAGGGTAGTTCATACATGGTGTCTAAAAGAATATTTTCAAGGATCGCGCGTAAACCGCGAGCACCTATTTTTCGTGCCAGTGCTTTTCGTGCAATCAAATGTAACGCTTCTTCTCGAAATTCAAGCTCGACGCCTTCCATTTTAAATAACGCATGGAACTGTTTGGTCAGGGCATTTTTCGGTGTAGTCAAGATTGCAATCAGTGCTTCTTCATTAAGCTCATGCAATGTCGTCACCACCGGCAAACGACCTACAAATTCAGGAATCAGTCCATATTTAACCAAATCTTCTGATTCCAGCGAGTCTAGCGATTTTTCAAATTCGCTGCTATCTTTCTTGTTTTTTAACTGTGCTGAAAAACCAATACCTGATTTATCGCTACGCTCACGAATCACTTTTTCCAATCCAGCAAAGGCACCACCACAAATAAATAAAATATTAGAAGTATCGACTTGCAAAAATTCCTGCTGAGGATGCTTGCGTCCACCCTGTGGAGGGACAGAAGCTATGGTTCCTTCTATTAATTTCAGCAAGGCTTGTTGCACACCTTCACCAGAAACATCTCGTGTAATGGACGGATTGTCTGATTTTCGTGAAATTTTATCAATTTCGTCAATGTAAACAATGCCTTGTTGTGCCTTATCGATGTCATAATCACATTTTTGCAATAATTTTTGAATGATGTTTTCGACATCTTCACCAACATAACCTGCTTCAGTCAGTGTGGTGGCATCAGCCATCGCAAAGGGTACATTTAATAATCGAGCCAATGTTTGCGCGAGTAATGTTTTACCACTACCTGTTGGGCCAATCAGTAAAATATTACTTTTTCCCAGTTCAACACCGTCTTCAGTTACGTGTCGCATGCGCTTGTAATGGTTATATACTGCCACTGACAATACTTTTTTAGCATGAGGCTGGCCAATAACATACTCGTCAAGAAAGCCTGAAATTTCTTTTGGTGAAGGTAAATGAGTTTCAGTCTCTGCGTGCACATCCTGCGTTTCCTCGCGAATGATGTCATTACAAAGCTCAACGCACTCGTCACAAACAAAAACAGACGGACCTGCAATCAGTTTTTTAACTTCGTGCTGACTCTTACCACAAAAAGAGCAGTACAAAATTTTATCGTCATTTCCGTTACTGGTTTTAGTCATCTACAAACCCCTTTTTTACCCGTGGACTTATCATCCACTAATAAAATTCTAGCTAATTAAAAATTTATTGCCAATCTGAAACCTTGTTAACTTTATAACTTAACTGCTCGCCATGAACTTAATTCCTGCAATCAAGGCACGCGAGTTGTTCCTGCTTTTTAAGCAGGAACAACTGCATCACGGTCATAAAGTACTTTATCAATCAAACCATATTCAGCTGCTTGCGAGGCGCTCATAAAATTATCACGCTCGGTATCAGTATTGATCTGATCAGTTGTTTTTTTAGTATGATGCGCCATGATGCTATTCAAACGCTCACGCACCGCCAGTGTTTCACGCGCATGAATTTGAATATCCGTCGCCTGTCCGCGATAACCACCTAACGGTTGGTGAATCATCACTCTGGAGTTTGGCAGACAATAGCGTTTGCCATCCGCGCCGGCGCACAACAACAAAGCCGCGGCACTCGCTGCTTGGCCAATACACAGCGTACTTACATCAGGTTTGATAAATTGCATGGTGTCATAAATAGCAAGCCCTGCGGTGACAACACCACCGGGCGAATTTATGTATAGTGAAATATCTTTCTCAGGGTTTTCAGATTCCAAGAACAACAGCTGGGCAACCACCAGGTTCGCCATGTGATCTTCAACTTCGCCCAAAAGGAAAATAATGCGCTCTTTTAATAACCTAGAGTAAATATCATAAGATCGCTCACCTCTTGCAGTTTGCTCAATCACCATAGGCACTAGGCCGCTGGCATTCCTTATCAGATTTTCTGAATTTCCCCGCATACTTAAGCTCCTTTCTCTTCATTGTCCTTTTTGGGATTCATGACAGCATCATATTTCATTGTTTTTTTAACTACTTTAGCATCTTCAATAATTTTTTCAGCAACCACTTCTTCCATAACCAATGCTTCGATTTCGCCCAAGCGCTCTTTGTTACCTTGATACCAAGCGCGTAATTCAGCAGGATCTTCGTAAGCACTCGCGAATTTTTCAATCATAGCATCAACACGTGCCTTGTCCGCCACCAGTTCATGTTTTTTAACATATTCAGAGAACAGCAGACCTAACTGAACGCGTCTTTTTGCTTGCTCCTCAAACATTTCCCTTGGAAAATCAGGGATTTGTTCATTTTCACGATGCTCATTACCAAAAATACGATGGAACATTTCATGTTTCAAATGACCAATTTCCTGGTCAATCAGCGACACAGGTAGATCAAATTCATTTTTTTCCAGCAATTTATCAAATATTCTTTCACGATTCATTGCGTTAACTTTGCGCTCTAGCTCGCGCGTCATATTTTCTTTAATATCTTGCTTCAATGCCTCAACGGTACCTTCTTTGACATTAAATTTGGCTGCAAAGGTCTCATCCAGTTTCGGCAGTTTTCCTTCCATTACGTTTTTAACTGTAATTTTAAAGGTTGCTTCCTTACCAGCTAACTCACTGTGATTGTAATCTTGTGGGAAATTTACTTTAATATCAAATTCTTTGTCTTTCTTGGCGCCAATTATTCCGTCTTCGAAGCCAGGAATCATTGATCCAGAGCCAACTACAATCTCAAAATCTTCGGCTTTTCCACCTTCAAACGCTTTATCGCCCAGAAAGCCTTCAAAGTTGATGATGGCTTTATCGTCTTTAGCTACGGCACGAGAAACATCATGCCATTCCTTGTTTTGCTCACGCAACTTGTCAATCATGGCATCAAGGTCACTGTCTTTGACATCAGCGCTGACGATTTCCACTTCAGATTTATCCAATTCTTTAACCTGAATTTCAGGAAATACTTCAAACACAGCGGTATATTTAAAATCTTTGCCAGATTCCAGTAATTCTGGTTCGACGGCGGGGTTACCGGCAGGCACTAAATCGTTTGTTTTTAATGCTTCAAACAGTGTCGACTGCACCATATCCCGTGCAACTTCTTCGCGGACGCTTTCAGAAAAACGCTTTTGCACAACATGCATGGGCACTTTGCCTGGACGAAAACCATCTACCTTGGCTTTACGAGCAAGATTTCTGAGACGCAGGCTCACTTCTTCCTCTACTTTTTCGGAAGGTACCGAAATCGTCATTTTACGTTCTAAACCTTTCAAGGTCTCAACAGAAACTTGCATCTAGTCACCTCTTGAAAATAAAAATATATGATGTATTAAATGGTGCGAAAGGAGAGACTCGAACTCTCACAGGTTACCCTACTGGAACCTAAATCCAGCGCGTCTACCAGTTCCGCCACTTTCGCAAACAGGGTGGAATTATTAATCAGTAACACTATCTTGTAAAGAGTCAGAGTGAATCGATGAGTAAGACAGTTAGTTTTTCTTCATGTACTGGGGTGAACGAGGGGACTCGAACCCCCGACAACCGGGATCACAACCCGGGGCTCTACCAACTGAGCTACGCCCACCATAACTATTTACCGTTAATATTATGAATACCGCATGACGTATGGTACGCCCGGCAGGATTCGAACCTGCTACCCTCGGCTTAGAAGGCCGATGCTCTATCCAAATGAGCTACGGGCGCAATAAATTGGTCGGGGTGGAGAGATTCGAACTCCCGACATCCTGCTCCCAAAGCAGGCGCGCTACCAGGCTGCGCTACACCCCGAAATCCCGTCCCAAGGACAGAGCGCACATCATACTCGTAGGAGGCATTTAGGTCAATAAGTAAAACTATAAAATATTTATCTATAACTTTATTTCGCCTATACACCGCCTATAAGTTAAATAAATAATCACAATCCATTTTGAAACTACTACTCTAAACATAGATTATAGCTAAATCTCCTTCGCAAATACGCATGTATTCGTGCGGCGCCCATGAATGCTATTAATAGCATCCAAAAGCTTACGAACAAGGCTTGCAATAAACTCCGGCCGATCTAGTCATGCTTCAACTTGAATTAATAAATCCCACCAATTTGTCTGCAAATTATGAATCATTGCCCCTGAACTGCGCATACGTTACGATTGATATCAATTCCCAACCCGATATACAGGCGATGAAAATACAACTCCTACCTATTTTTGACAGCCTTGATCACCTTCATAAAAATGCTGATCACGTAAAGCTTCCTAATCCATGCTTCCAACAGGATTTTAACTACACGCTCAATTTTCTTAAAAGCTATACTGGTAGCTTGGGTACATTTAACAGTTACCGACGTGAAGCGGAGCGTTTATTGCAGTGGTGTTGGCAGGTAAAAAAAATGACCTTGGTACAACTGAAACGCGATGATATCGAACAATTTGTGCGCTTTTGTCAAAATCCACCAGAAGCGTGGATTAGCTTAAAAAAAGTGCCTCGTTTTATAAAAACAGGAGGACGACGGCTCCCCAATTCTAACTGGCGCCCCTTTGTTGTCACGCTATCCAAATCGTCACGAATACAAGGTGAATCTTTATCGCTAAATCAGTTCAGTCTTTCCCAAGGAGCCGTACAGGAAATTTTTGCGATTTTGAGCACATTATTTAATTTTCTTATTGCTGAAGAATATCTCGTCTCTAATCCGGTCGCGCTGATTCGGCAAAAAAGTAAATTCATTCGTAAACGGCAACAAAATGCTCCCATCAGACGGCTCAGTTTGTTGCAATGGCAAGCTGTGTTGGACGCTGTATGCGCCATGGCAGAAGAGAACCCCGATAAACACGAGCGCACACGGTTTATTCTGAGCCTGTTGTATGGCATGTATCTACGTATTTCTGAAGTCGTTGCCAGTGATCGCTGGATCCCGACCATGAATGATTTCGCTAAAGACAGTAATGGCTCATGGTGGTTCACGACCGTGGGCAAGGGTAATAAAGAGAGGCAAATCGCGGTCAGCGAAGCCATGCTGCATAGTCTGGTGCAATGGCGCACGTTCCTGGGCTTAACCCCACTACCCTCTGCAGCGGATAACTCGCCGCTCATACCTAGACAGCGCGGCTCAGGCCCAATGAGTGACACCTCTCCCATTCGCCGTCTGGTACAAGTATGTTTTGATTTGGCTGCCGTTCAATTACGGCGAGACAATCACCTTGAAGAAGCTGACAGCCTAGCGTCGGCCACGGTCCATTGGCTGCGGCATACGGGTATTTCAGAAGATGTTAAAATCCGTCCACGTGAACATGTTCGTGATGATGCCGGCCACTGCTCTAGCGCCACCACTGACCGCTATATTGATGTTGAATTACTGGCGCGTTATCAATCGGCACTGAAGAAAACCATAGAGCCGGAGGAGGCTTCTAGGGTTGATGAATCGTAAGCAAAATTGCCGCGAGTAGCCACAAGACTATTCCTACCAGATAAGTATAAGGCCACGGCTCATACATGCCGCGGCTTTTACCCAATGCAAGTATTACCCATACCGGTACACTGGCCAGCAAGAATAAATGGATAATATGGGCAAATGAAACCGCGCCCAGATGTAGGGGTATGAGAGCATCCAACCCATGAACAACATAATGTAAGGCGTTTTTTAACGTCAACAATATCCACAGTAACCAATCTTCATAAGACTCAACCAACCACGAAGCAAGCGCCAGTGGCAGAATCAGTTTAACCCCTGGAATGGCAAATATTTTTTTAAAAAAACCAGTAAATTCTTGTGAAAAAAAAGCGGCTATAGCAGTCAATACAACTGCATACACCAGGGTCATATACATGTTTTCACTTCTCGTAATTGATGATGAAACATCCTTAAAAAAGGATACTTCATCGGTTGACTGTCATTAAGTTAAGGATAAGTTGGAGCATGACCAAGCCTGCCTATCCCTTTTTATCCTCTAGCACTTCCCAGCGCGCAAAAAGCTTGGCCATCGCGGCTTCATTTTCCGCTAATTTCTGATTAAAAAGCGCAATTTCCTGGTTATCTTGCTGGTAAAATGCGGGAAGCGTCATTTCCAACTGCATGGCTTCTATTTTTTTCTCCAGGACTTCAATCAGTTGCGGCAATTGGGATATTTCACGCTGCTCATTGAAGCTGAGTTTACCGCTGTTGCTGCGACGTGCGACGGGTGCTGCAGATGTTACCACCTCTCGCTGTTGCTTCTGATAGTTACAATAGTCCTCATAGCCACCAACGTATTCATTAAATTGTCCCTCGCTTTCATAGACCAGTACGCTAGTCACGACCTGATTAATAAACGCGCGGTCATGGCTGATTAGCAATAATGTACCTGAAAATTCGGCTAACATTGTTTCCAACAATTCGAGCGTTTCAATATCCAAATCATTGGTTGGTTCATCCATTACCAACAAGTTGGCGGGGCGAGCAAATAACTTGGCTAACAACAAACGATTGCGTTCCCCTCCAGAAAGCGAGGAGACAGGCTGATTAAAGCACTCTGGTTGGAATAAAAAATCGCGCAGATATGAGGCCACGTGTTTTTGTTTGCCATTGATAGTCACAAAATCAGCACCATCACCAACGTTAGCCATCACGGTGGCCTGCTCATCCAATTGGCGCCGCAATTGATCAAAGTAGGCTACTGTTAATGACGTGCCTTGGCGCACCTGACCTGAATCAGGCGTTAATTCGCCCAGAAGCAGGCGAACCAGGGTGGTTTTTCCGCAGCCATTGGGGCCAATAATTCCCACCTTGTCGCCACGAGTCAATAATAATGAAAAATCATGCAGCAGGGTTTTGCCATCAATGCTGTAATTTAAGTTTTGTGCTTCAATGACCAAATTACCTGAACGTGAGGCCTCAAGCGTTATCGACTTGACTTTTCCTGCCTGCAGACGGCGCTGTTGATATTGTTCGCGCATAGATTCTAACGCTCGCACTCGTCCCTCGTTGCGTGTGCGCCGTGCTTTAACACCAGTACGCAACCACGCCTCTTCCTCGCTTAAACGTTTATCAAATAAATCATTGTGCTTTTGCTCGCTCAAACGTATCGCTTCACGCCGATCTAAATAGGTTTCATAATTGCATTCATGATTATATAACCGCCCACGGTCAATTTCGACGATGCGATTGGCAACGTTTGCTAAAAACTGGCGATCATGCGTAACAACCAGCAGGCTGCCTGAATAGGCTTTTAAATAAGATTCAAGCCATTCGATCGCACTGATATCCAGATGATTAGTTGGCTCGTCAAGTAACAGCAAATCAGGCTCGACAATCAATGCGGCGGCTAATAACGCCCTGCGCTTCATCCCGCCCGACAAGTCACTCATCAGTGCATCTTTATCCAAACCCAAACGGCTAGCCATGGTCGTCACACGTGGCAAAACATCCCATGCCTGCAAACTGTCTATATGATGCTGACAGTCAGCTATCATATCCATATCATCTGCGATTTCAGCCGCATGCAACCTGGTAAGCACCTCACCAAGTTCACCCAAGCCCTTTACTAAAAAATGATAAACTGATTCTTTGTTACTGACCGGAACGTCTTGCGTTAAACCAGCGACGCGCAAACCATTTTGCAGATGAATTTGACCACTGTCGTGCACAATTTCGCCCTGTAAAAATTTTAAAAGGGTCGATTTTCCAGCGCCATTACGCCCAACCAGTGCGGTACGCGTTTGCGGCTGAACTTGCCAATCGACATGATCAAGGATTTGATTGCCAGCCAAATTAAGGCTGACATCGTGAAGCGATAAAAGACTCATAAGAAAATCCGAAAAACCTAATTGGAAGGCAATACCATTATTGCATCCATTTCTACCTGCGCACCACGTGGTAATGCAGTAACACCAATTGCGGCCCGTGCCGGGTACGGTTGATTAAATGAACGAGACATTGCTTCATTTATCAAATGAAAATAATTTAAATCTGTAAGATAGACTGTCAATTTGACAATATTAGACAAGCTGCCCCCAGCTGCCTCACACACCGCGGCTAAATTCTCTATCACCTGTGCTATCTGCAAGCGGATTTCATCGCTGCATAATTGCATCGTGGTCGGGTCTAGCGGAATTTGTCCAGAAAGGTAGACCGTATTGCCAGCACGTATAGCTTGGCTATATGAGCCTATTACAGCAGGCGCCAATTCAGTATTTATACTTTGCATGCGTTAATCCCCCTGTTTTTTTCGATATAGTCGCACCACCAATTTGTTTGAGCGCAAGCGTCGCATAACTCGCGCCAAATGCGTTCTGTTGAGCACGCTAAGTGAAAATGTCACTGCATTATGACGACCATCACGCGGATCAACACTAATATTACCAATATTTGAATCAGCTTCTGAAATTGCAGTTGCAAGGGCCGCCAAAGCACCGCGTTGATTAGCAACCTCAACAGTAACATCGACCCAGAAATCACCTTGGACATCGACATCCCAGCGTAGGGAAATAAATTGCTCCGGATTGCCGCGCACTTTATTAAGTTTCAAACAGTCGCTTGCGTGCACCAATATACCGCGCCCCTGCTGAAAGCGGCCAACAATATTATCACCCGGGATCGGTTGGCAACACTCGGCAAAGTGCACGACCATGCCTTCCGTGCCTTTAATTGCCAATGAGCCGCTTTTAGCCGTTTTATCCAAATCGCCGCATTCCTGCACGACTACCAGCCGCTTGGCAATTACCATGGGCATTTGATTGCCAATGCCTATGGCATACAATAAATCATCGATGGTTTTATAATGCAGATCGCTTAACAGTGCTTGCAAAGATTCTGGCGGAATTTTAGCATAATCGCTCGCTAACTCAGCAAAGGCCTGCTCGAGCAGACGCTGGCCCAGCGCTATCGATTCAGCATGGTGCTGGCTTTTCAAAAATGTACGAATATTACTGCGCGCTTTACCAGTGAGAACGAAATTCAGCCATGTAGGATTTGGATGTGCTCCCGGTGCTGTAATAATTTCCACGGTTTGTCCATTCGTTAGGGGGATGCTAAGTGGCACCAGACGACGATTCACCTTGGCAGCGACACAGCTGTTGCCAACATCGGAATGGACTGAATAAGCAAAATCAACGGGTGTCGCACCTGTAGGCAGCTCCATGATCTCGCCCTTGGGCGTAAATACATATACCTCATCAGGGAATAAATCAATTTTGACGTTTTCAATGAACTCCAGCGAATTGCCTGTGCTGCGCTGCAATTCCAGCAAACGCTGCACCCACTCGCGAGCGCGCAGCTGCGCTTCATTGACTTCTAATCCAGATGATTTGTAAATCCAATGGGCAGCAACACCATTTTCCGCAACGTTATCCATCTCACGAGTACGAATTTGCACCTCAAGCGGCACACCAAACGGGCCAAATAACGTGGTATGCAATGATTGATAGCCATTGACTTTAGGTATACCAATGTAATCCTTGAAGCGCTCCGGTACAGGCTTGTAGGTCTGGTGCAAAGCACCCAATATTCGATAGCACGAATCAATATCATTAGTGATAACACGGAAGGCAAATACGTCAGTTATCTCGGTAAAAGATGCTTTTTTCTGACGCATTTTACGATAGATGCTGTACAGATGTTTCTCTCGACCGAGCACATGCTCGAAAGGAATCTTTAGTCCATTAATCGCTGTTTGCAAATCATGTTCAATTTTCTTGGTTAATTCTTGTCGATTGCCCCTTGATTTTTCAACCGCAGATTTTACAGCACGGTAACGCATAGGATAAAGCGCTTTAAAACCCAGATCTTCGAGTCCAGTGAAGATAGCATGCATTCCCAAACGATTGGCAATCGGTGCGTATATTTCCAACGTTTCAATGGCAATTCGTTTTTTTTTGGCAGAGGGCATGACGCCCAAGGTGCGCATGTTGTGGAGGCGATCTGCTAGTTTCACAATAATAACGCGAATGTCCTTGACCATCGCCATGACCATCTTGCGAAAATTTTCTGCCTGCGCTTCCGCGCGCGATTCAAATTTTATTTTAGTTAGTTTGGTGACACCATCAACCAGAGCCGTGACGTCTTCGCCGAATTGCTCAGTCAAATCAGACTTGCTGATTGACGTGTCTTCAACCACGTCATGCAGCAAGGTTGCCATAATTGTTTGATAGTCAAGGCGCATGCGGGCAAGAATAAGAGCAGCAGCCACTGGATGGGAAATATAGGGCTCGCCAGAACGACGCATTTGCCCATGATGCGCTTTTTCTGCGACCTGATAAGCTTGTTCACATTTTGCAACGTGCTTTGGCTCTAGGTAGCGTTCCAATTCTTCGCGCAATTCGTTAAAGTAACTCAAGCAGCACTCCAAAGGTTCCCGCCACATTTGAATATCATAACTTGCTCCGAAGAACTTGGGAACTTAGTCTTGTTCTAATATATCACGGGTAATTAAACCTTCAGCAATTTCACGCAATGCAACAACAGTAGGCTTGTCATTTTCCCATTCAACCAACGGCTGAGCACCACGCACCGCAATTTGGCGGGCACGTTTAGAAGCCACCATAACTAATTCAAAACGATTTTCTACATTTTCCAGGCAATCTTCAACGGTTACTCGTGCCATACTATCAACCCCTAAGTAAAATTTAAATTGAATACATTTTCCTCTAAAATCGATTGATTTTAGAACACATTAAATAATTAAACATTCCATTTTACTGTGATGATAACAGGAATGAAAGAAGTTTTCCTTGTTTTAAGGTCTGACGCGCCATACGAAGCCTATTGGCCGTGACAATTGCCTGTAGTTCATAGGCTGCTTCATTGAAATCATCATTAACAACTAAATAGTCAAACTCAGGGTAGTGACTCAATTCATCCTGCGCTCGCTGCATACGACTGCTAATCACCAGCTCATCATCTTGCTGCCTGGCCGTCAGGCGCTCTTTTAAAACGCTCAGCGAAGGCGGAATAACAAAAACACTCACCGCATCCTTGACAGCATGCTTGATTTGCTGTGCACCCTGCCAATCGATATCCAACACCACATCAATACCGGCGCACAGCCTTTCATCAATTTGTGCAAGCGATGTGCCATACAGGTGATTGAAAACATGCGCCTGTTCAAGAAAAGCTCCTTCAGTACTCATACGCAAAAATTCTTGTTCATCAACAAAGAAATAATCAACGCCCGTTGTTTCCCCGGGACGTTTTTTTCGCGTCGTATGCGATATGGACACCTCAATATTTTTCAAATCATTAACCAGTTTTCTTACTAAACTGGTCTTTCCTCCCCCTGATGGGGCTGCGACGATAAAAAGGGTTCCAAGGTAATTATCAACCATGACATTCACTCTATGTTTTGTATTTGTTCCCGCATTTGCTCTATCAGCACTTTCATTTGCACCGCATGCAGTGTCAACACGGCTGAGTCTGATTTAGAACTCAACGTATTTGCTTCGCGGTTTAATTCTTGCATTAGAAAATCCAACCGTCTACCCACCGCTTCATTGCTATCAAGATTACGCTCTACTTCATGAATATGGGTTTGTAATCGATCCAGTTCTTCACTGACATCAAGACGCGCTAACATAAGCGCAATTTCCTGCTCAAATCTCGGTTCAGCTACACCTAGCTGTAATTCCTGTAAGCGACCCAAAAGTTTTTCTCGTGCATGAGTAGATATGAGTGCAACTTCTTCTCTCGCCTGTACAACCTCTACATTTAATTGATGCAAACGTGAGCGCACATATTCTTTTAGCACATTCCCTTCAATTAGTCTTGCTGCTTGCAATTGCGCTACTGCTTCTTTAAATAATTGCTCGACCTGCCCACTTAAGGCCTCGATATCAGGCTGACTAACTTGTACCACGCCCGGCCATGAGAGCACGCGACTTACCGTTAAATCATTAGCTAACGGTTGTCTGGCTGCAAGTTTTTCGCCAGTATCTAACAGGGCTTTTAATAAACCTTCATTGATAAGCATAGACTGATTATCAGCAGTTAGGTCGTTAAATTTGAGTTGACACTCCAATTTTCCACGCTGAATCTGGCCACGGAGTAAATTTCTTAAATTCGCTTCTAAAAAACGGAACGATTCCGGCAGGCGAAATGACACATCAAGATAACGGTGATTAACTGACTTAAGTTCCCAGCAAAATAGACTTGGGCCAACCTGGTTCTGAACTCTGGAAAATGCGGTCATACTGTGCGTCATTGATACTCCACCTTCTTGAACGTCGGGCGACTATACCCCAAATTTATACAAATGCAAGCGCCCAAAGCCCGAAAAATAATACTATCTGCTCGCTTTTAAAGCGATATTGCTGTTACAGTAATATCTAAGCGCGCGAATTATAAACAAATAAATACCTGATTCTCGCATATACTATTTAAACCGTTATATACTCCCTAAATTTTTCAAGGATTTTACTATGCGCCCAAGTAACCGTGAAGCAAATCAGCTTCGTCCCATAAAAATTACACGTAATTTCACGAACCACGCTGAAGGCTCTGTCCTTGTCGAATTTGGGCAAACACGTGTGTTGTGCACAGCTTCCGTCATCGATGGCGTACCCCGATTTTTAAAAGGCAAAAATCAAGGTTGGATAACAGCTGAATATGGCATGTTACCACGCGCAACGCATAGCCGTAGTGAACGAGAAGCCACTAGAGGTAAACAAGGTGGCAGGACATTGGAAATCCAACGGCTTATTGGTCGCTCCTTGCGCACCTGCATTGATCTAAAATCATTGGGCGAAAATACCATCACCATCGATTGTGATGTAATCCAAGCCGATGGCGGCACGCGAACTGCTGCCATCACCGGAGCCTGCGTTGCTATCAAAGATGCCGTTGACTGGATGGTTGCTCGTGAAAAAATACGTAAAAGACCTGAATTTAACTACGTGGCTGCCGTATCAGTAGGCATTTATCGCGGACAGCCTGTTCTTGATCTGGACTATGCTGAAGATGTGCTTGCTGAAACCGATATGAACGTGGTCATGAATGCACAAGGCCATTTCATTGAAATACAAGGTACTGCAGAAGATAAATGCTTTACTCGCACCCAGCTTAATGACTTGTTGACCTTGGCAGAAACAGGAGTCACACAGTTGATTGAGTTACAAAAAAACGCTTAATTTTAATTGTATTCTCATGAGCACACATAACAAGAACAGCCCGGATTACGACCATCTCTAATCCGGGCCTTACTGGCTATCAATTTTCACCCATCAAAATTGCGTTTTATTCATCGCTACGTCTTGTGCTATTTGGCGGCTAATAATATTTTGACCAACCAACTGCGTTAAATGCTGATCGAGGGTTAACATCCCCTTAGCCTGACCCGTTTGAATCGCGGAGTACATTTGCGCGACTTTATCTTCGCGAATTAAATTCCGAATTGCCGGCGTACACATCATAATCTCCAATGCTGCCACACGACCTCCGCCAACTTTTTTCAACAACGTTTGTGCCACAACCGCTTGCAAAGACTCCGACAACATCGAGCGTACCATTGATTTTTCATCCCCTGGAAAAACGTCAATAATACGGTTAATCGTTTTTGTAGCCGAGTTGGTATGCAATGTTCCAAATACCAAATGACCGGTTTCAGCCGCAGTCATCGCCAGGCGTATGGTTTCCAAATCTCGCAACTCCCCAACCAAGATAATATCGGGGTCTTCACGCAATGCCGAACGTAACGCTGCACTGAAACTATGGGTGTCGCGATGCACTTCGCGCTGGTTAACCAACGATTTATTACTGGTGTGTACAAACTCAATAGGATCTTCGACGGTCAAAATATGATCATAACGACTGGCATTAATGTAATCAATGATCGCGGCCAAGGTGGTGCTTTTACCCGAACCCGTAGGGCCGGTAACCAAGACTAACCCTTTGGGAAATGTCGCCAACTCAACAAAAACCGGAGGCAGACCTAAATCATCCATGCTGAGAATTTTAGAAGGAATTGAACGAAATACCGCCGCAGCTCCTCGTGACTGAGTAAACGCATTAACACGAAAACGCGCAAGACTAGCTATCTCAAAGGAAAAGTCTACCTCCAAATGCTCCTCATATTCCTTTCGCTGTCGATCATTCATAATATCGTAAATAATTTTAATCACTTCCTTGTGATCAAGTGCAGGCACATTTAATTTGCGTAAATCGCCATCGACACGAATCATCGGTGGTAATCCCGCTGACAAATGCAAGTCAGATGAATTATTTTTTACGGTAAATCCTAAAAGCTCCGTGATTTCCATTGTTTGATTTCCCTTTTAAACACGTACTGATAGTTCAAGATTAGACCAATAAGTTATTGTCGGCAACTAAATAGAAAGCGGAGCACTAAATTCAATTGTTATATTTTTCAGTATGTTATATAAATGCGCAGCAAATAACTGCAATATTACATTAAAGCATCATGCCAAAAATAAATATTAATGTTAAATTTAAAGACGAATCGTCAGTAACGGAGCAAACATGGACAACCAAATATTTATGAAGAAAGATCCGGGACCTTATAAACAGGCACCCAAACCAAGTGGCCACTATATCTCATCACAACATACTCACGACGTCAATTTTGCCAAAAAGGAAGATAGGCGAAAAGAAATATTGACCGAAATCAAATACATCAAAGAAAGCGTCAACACCCTGCCCAAGGCTTATGCGGCACGTAAGGCTGAACAGACAAAAAATAGCAGCTTCCGTTTTTTTACGGCAGCTAGCACCGAGAGACCCGATGAAATTGATTTCATCACTTCAATTGCCAAAAGTTTGCAAGCACCCATACGACCACAGAAAATAAATTTACACACATTGAGAAAAGAAGTTAAAAACCTGGAAGATACTGCCACAACCATGCAATCCATCATTAATGGCGCCTGCTTTTATGTACTGCATAAAATCGCAGAGCCTTATAAAAATGCCTGGATTAGTAACGATCCCAAAGCAAGCCAGCTTTATTGCGAACTTACAGAAAGAATGGGAATTAATACAGATAATGAACAGGCAGCCTGTCTAAACGCGTTAAAATCTCATTTGCAAACTCAACCAGCTCAAGGTAAAGTAATTTACGGCGCTCAGACACAAGACGCTGTTTTAGCTAAAATGGATGATTATATAAAAGCTCTTAGTGCAAGCTCCAGTTCAAAGAATGAAGCAAAAATGTAGAGTAGATTATTTCTCCCCTCAGTCGTATTAAAAGATGCAGGGGAGAACTGGCACCCAGCCAGGTTAGGGATAACTGATGTCTCCGATGTTTAAACAACATTTAGAGGATTATTATGCCCATTAATTCCGCTACATTATCAGATGCACCTATACACCATGCAAACTCGCGCAAACAAGATACAGTATGGATGCTAAGTCTTTATGGCACCGCGATTGGCGCAGGCACACTTTTCCTGCCCATTGATGCAGGCTTAAATGGTATTGTTCCTTTGATAGCCATGGCCATCCTCGCCTTCCCAATGACCTACTTCTCCCACCAAGCATTATGTCGCTTTGTACTTTCAGGTTCATCAGCACAAACAAACATTACCGATGTAGTGGATGAACACTTTGGTTCGTTTGCTGGGAAAATGCTAACCCTGCTGTATTTTTTCGCGATTTATCCAATTCTATTGTTATATAGTGTTGCGATCACCAATACCACGCAAAGTTTTTTTGTCAACCAACTGGGGATGTCCGCTCCACCACGCGCCTGGCTAGCTTTGATGCTGATTTTAGGATTAATGGCTATCGTGCGCTTGGGTCAGGCCTTTATTATAAAATCAATGAGTTTACTCGTTTATCCTTTTGTTAGTATATTAATAGTGTTGTCACTTTATTTGATACCGCACTGGAACGATGCCATGCTGCACCAAACCAGCATGCCCCATTCCTATGGACATGGATTTATAATGACCTTGTGGCTGGCTATCCCGGTAATGGTATTTTCATTCAATCATTCACCCATTATTTCGTCATTTGCTGTCAATCAAAAACAGCGCTATGGCAGTGCGGCCGATGAAAAAAGTTCATGGATTTTAAGAAACAGCCATCTCATGATGGTGGGCACGGTCATGTTTTTTGTATTTAGTTGTGTATTCAGCCTGTCCCCGCAAGATTTGGCTTTAGCCAAACTACAAAACATATCGATCTTGTCTTATCTGGCCAATCATTTTCAAACACCGGTGATTGCCTATTTGGCTCCATTAATTGCCTTTGTCGCTATTTCTAAATCATTTCTCGGCCACTATCTTGGCGCCAGCGAAGGCTTACATGGCTTACTCATCAAGATGCTGCCCGCACCGAACGATGCAGCTGCTCAAAATATCAAATTACGTTATTTCATTGAGATTTTTATTGTATTAACGTGCTGGGCAACAGCGGCGATCAACCCTAATATTTTACACATGATTGAAACGCTGGGCGGGCCTGTTATCGCTGTCATTTTATTTTTGATGCCTATGTACGCCATTATGAAAGTACCTGCGATGAAAAAATACCGACATCCTTTGAGCAATGGCTTTATTACCCTCATCGGCCTAATCGCTATTTCAGCTATTCTTTATGGCATGTGGGGAGCGGTGATTGGCTGAAATATCCATTGCTGAACGTTTACAACGCGTTCGAGAACGTATTCACCAGGCTGAAGCAACATGCGGGCGCCACCAAGGCGCCGTCCGCTTGTTAGCAGTAAGTAAAGGTCAACCCGCCAGCGCTGTTGAAGAGGCATTTAATGCTGGACAACACAACTTCGGTGAAAATTATTTGCAAGAAGCGCAAGACAAAATACGCGCATTATCAGCGCTGCCGCTATGCTGGCATTTCATTGGTCAAATTCAAAGTAATAAAACAAAAACAATTGCTAGCGAATTCAGCTGGGTCCATAGTGTCTATCGTCAAAAAATTGCCCAACAATTAAATGACGCCCGTCCACAATCACTACCCCGACTTAACATTTGTCTACAAATCAATTTTGATGATGAGGCCAACAAAGCCGGTATCGGTCCCGATCTGGTCACAGACCTCGCCGCCAGCATCTTGCAACTGCCACGCCTGCATTTAAGAGGGTTAATGGTGATTCCCAAACCGCTAGCCGATGAACACGACCAGTATCAGTCATTTCTCCGAGTGACCCATTTGCTGGATAGCATCAATCAACAACTCAATTTACAGCTTGATACCTTGTCCATGGGTATGAGTGATGATATACAAGCTGCCATTTCTGCCGGCAGCACCATAGTGCGTGTAGGACGCGCTATTTTCGGCGCACGGCAATAAAGGAACAACCATGAAGATCTGTTTTATTGGCTTTGGCAACATGGCGAAAGCGATGGCACAAGGCTTGTTAATGAATAAAAAAAATCAATTGTGGGCAGCAGCCCCTTCGTTAACTGTTGGCATTAATCAACAAGGCATTCACACCCACCATGACAATGTGGCCATTATCGCTGAAGCTGACATCATTATTTTAGCCGTAAAGCCTGCACAAATGGCTGTTGTTCTGGGGCAAATTAAAACTGCATTACCCACCAATTGCCTGCTTGTATCCATCGCCGCCGGTTTAACCCTGTCCTGGTTCGCCCAGCGCGGCAGTAATCAACTTGCGCTGGTGCGTGCTATGCCCAACATCACCGCAGCAGTTGCTAAAGGCGCCACCCCCCTGATCGCCAATGCTTTTGTCACCGAACAACAAAAACAACAAGTCGACCACCTTTTCGCAGCGTTAGGTTTGACCTGCTGGGTTGAACAAGAAGATGATATCGATGTCTTTACAGCTCTTTCTGGCAGCGGTCCCGCCTATCTATTCCTATTTATGGAAGCCATGAAGAAAGCCGGTGTTGCCCTAGGATTGTCTGAAGAGATTGCTGAATCTTTTACGTTACAAACCTGCCATGGTGCGCTACACTTGGCCAGCAAAAGCGAGCTTAGCCTCGCTGAATTACGAAATAAAGTCACGTCCCCTGCCGGGACAACTGCAGCGGCAATTGACGTGTTCAGCGCAAGAGGATTGGATGAAATAGTCTTCGCTGCCATGAAAGCGGCCCGTGATCGGGCACAGCAATTACAACTATCCAGTTAGGGGTTAAGATGAGCGGAGTGGTAACTGTAGGCTATTTTTTATTTTCACTGTTTTTTAGTTTACTAACTTTTTTGTTGTGGGCGCGCATTGGACTGCGTTACTTTCGCGTCAGCACCCTGCAACCGATTCGCTATGCGATTAATTCACTGACCAGTCCAGTCATTGACTCAATATCACGGCTACTGCCTACGGTAAAAAATCCGTTGAGTCGTTACGACTGGGTTTGTTTTTCCATATTAATTGCGGTAGAGATAATAAAATTTATCGCCATTGGCCTGCTATTTTATAGTGCCATGATGCCGTTACTGCTTCTCCTTCTTTATGTGGTGGCAGACTTAATTGTACAACCGTGCAACTTACTGTTTTACGCCATTTTGATTCGCGTCATCATGAGCTGGGTCAACCCTCAGTGGCGACATCCTCTCGCTGATGTATTACGTGCGGTCACGGAACCCTTACTCCGTTTGGGAAGACGTGTGATTCCGGAAATTTCAGGCTTTGATTTCTCTCCCTTTATTATCATGATTATTCTCAAAATAATTACGTTATTTATCAGCACGGCTATGCCACTACAATTAATTTGATGCGATCGGGGATATACGGGCTTCCAGATCGTAGCAAACAAAAAAGGCGAATGCTGACTATAATCTAACTATCTATAGTTTGTTTGGAAACACTATGGCTATCAAACTGCCGATAATCGCAGGCCTTTTAATACTGCCTTACACCGCAATGGCCGCTGACGTATATTGCCCGCAGAAGAGTGGACATATCAACGTGGGAATGACCGAAGCGCAGGTCATTGCAGCCTGTGGCGATCCGATAGCTACAAAAGAGTCTAATAGACCCGCCACCCAAAAAGTGCCGCTAAAGCAGTTAATTTACACCTCACTTAATCGTGACGCCAGGCCAGAGTGTACATATGATCTTTATAATATCTACTCACTTCCCTGCGGCTCAACTGGCCTGACGCTTAAAATCGATATTATCAATGAAAAAGTAGTTAACGTGAATATTGATGGTACAGGTTCGAATGCCACAAGCATTTGCGGCGGCGTCGATATTCAACTGGGTGCGAATGAAAACGACGTGTATGCGGCATGCGGCAGTCCGAACACCGTAAACGAAACGTTCCTCAATCAACCCATACCCAGCGATAAGAAACCAAAGGTTTGGCTCTATCAAATTGATCAATATCACAAGCCAATCACCTTGACTTTTGTTAATGGCAAACTACAATCCATCGATTAACCAACGTGTGTAGCAATTTGGAGTATGTGAATGAGTGAAACAATTGAAAGTTTAACCATTGCTTTCAGCGAAGATGGCGTGGAAACTACCAAAGAACTGGGCAAGCATGTCTTATCGAAAGGCGCTTGGACCACGATTCTTTTTCGTTACCAGGATTGGGACAACACGAAAAAAGTATACGGCCCGGTAAAATACACCATCAGACGTTACCAAAAACGCAATAATCAATATTGGCAGAAGTCCAAGTTCAATATCTCCAGCGATGATCAAGCACGTAAAATTATCAGCGCACTATCGGAGTGGACAAGCGAGACCAGTAAGGACTAATTATTATTTAACTCGCCGCATTAAAAATAACCCCAATAACGCAAACAAAAGCGTTGGTCCAAATGCGGCGATTTCAGCTGGCCACTGAAATACCTGGCTAATCGGTCCAAAGAAACGATTAATAATATGAAAACCAAAGCCCACTGTCGCACCCGCCAATAGCTTGGAACCCATGGTCGAGGAACGCAATGGTCCAAAGATAAAGGGAATCGCAAGAACCATCATCACCATGGTAGTTAGTGGCTGCACAAGCCGCTGCCAATAGGCCAGTTGATAGGTAAATGCCGTTTGATGGCTCATCTTCTGGGCACGTAAAAATTGTCGCAACTCATGAAGCGTCATCTCATCAGGTTCACTACTACTGACTTGGAGAATGCTGGGCTTCAAAGGCACATCCCAAACCATATCAACCAGTTTCCGTGCTTTTACGCTGTCGTCACGGATGATGGATTCGGAAATACCATGCGCCGACCAAATGCCATCATTATACGTTATCTTGTCAATCTTACGCGCCAATCGCAGACGGTGCGCCACATCAAAACGAAATTGATACACTTGCTCGAGCGTGTTATTACTCAAAATAGTGCCAATCGTGATGAAGTCATTTTCATGGCGCAACCAGGTTCCTTTAGCCGTACGTAGTGCTTTGCCATCGCTCATGGCCTGTAATTTTTGGTCGTTGGCAAAATGCGCCAATCGAGGTACCAACGTTTCACTGAGCAGCGTCACAATAAAGATGACTAGCAATGCGGCTTTCAATACCGCTAAGGTCACTTGCCAAATAGACATGCCTGCAGCGCGCATAACGACCAGCTCGCGATGATTCGCCATAATACCTAGGCCAATTAGGCTACCGAGCAAACTCGCCATGGGAAAAAACAAATAGACCTGGTATGGCATTTGTAACAATACAAAAGTAGCAGCCTGCACGATGCCGTAATCCGCTTTACCCAGATCATCCAATTGATTAACGAATAAAATAAACACTTGCAGACCTGCCAGCATGAGCGTTACCAAAGCGATAGCCGACAAGACAGTTTTGGCGATATAAGCATCAAGCAGCTTTATTTTCATGATAACTTCACCTGATTACGCCAGATAAGTAGCAACCCTAACAAAGCTACCGCTAGATGGAGCCACCACACGCCCAGCCAAACTGGAATTTTCCCGGCGATAAGCCAATCACGGATAATAAACATAAAATTAGCATATACAATATAGAGTACGATCGCCGGCAACAATTTAGCATATTTACCTGCGCGTGGATTGACGCGACTCAGGGGAACTGCCACCAAAGTCAGCGTCAACACCATTAAGGGCACTGACAAACGCCATTGCAATTCAGCCGCTTTATTCAAATCTTTATTATTTAGTGGCCATAACGTAGCGGTAGGGGCAGTGCGTACATCATTTTTCACACTGACAACAGGATGCGGCAAACGGGCTTGATAGCGCCCGAATTCCGCGACCTGATAATCGGCATGTCCAGGAATACCTTGATACACGTTGCCTTTTTCAAAAATAAGGTAATCTTCAGCCGTTTTGCTGTCTGTTTCCGCATAGGCTTTATCAGCCCACAGCACATCCCACTGCAGCTCTCCTGCCTTAGGGACTAGCCGTGCAAGAAAAACGTTTTGCGCCTGGTTGTGTGCTGGATTCATTGATTCAACATAAAAGACCTGTTGTCCTCCTGGAATTTCGCGAAAATGCTCCGGCATAATGGTTTGGATTAACGTTTGTATACCGGTAGCACGCAATAATTTGGCGCGTTCCACCGCAATGAAAGGACTCATCCACATCATAATAACAGTCACCAAGAGCGCCACCAGTGAAGCCATGATGAAACTGTGCTTGAGTAATTGCTGGGGGCCGTAACCACAGGCTTGCAATACCGTCATTTCACTTTCAGCGTATAAACGACCATAAGCAACCAATAGCGCGACAAAAAAGCCCAGCGGCAACAACAAACCCATGAGGTTCGGAAGCTCTAGCATCATTAATTTCATGATAAACATCGCGGGGATTTTCCCGCTAGCAGCGCGATTTAAATAACGCACGAATTGATTGCTCATGAAGATCAGGAGCAAGATCGTAGTTAATGATACCAAGGTGATAAACACCTCTTTGGCCAAGTAACGAAAAATGAGCACGATGGTCTCTATGGCTCCCGTAAAACAACTATTATAGTGGAATTGACGCGAGAACCTAAGTAAACTAGCAATTTCCATTAATAAATTTTATACAAAACGCCCCTCGCCCCCCACGGGAGAAGAGCTGTTAGGTACTTATTTTAGGATGCGTGATGAATTACGGATTAACTGCGACACCTGCGCTCAATACCACAGAATGCCTGATCATCGGCTTATTTAGCGACGACGATTTGCCCGATTTTGCCCAAGCAATCAATACACAGCACCATGGACTACTTGACCGCCTCGCCAAGAAATTGCATGAAGCAGGTGATACAATCGGGCAAGCTGATATTGATGGCCACGGCCTGCTGATGATTCACTGTGGCAACAAAGCAGATTTCTCGGCCGATAAGCTGGCTAAACGCATCAACGACATTGCCGGTATTCTCCTAAAACAACGAACCACACAAGCCACTATTTGTTTGCCACAACTTGCTCAACACAGCGCTGACTGGCAAGTGCAACAAATGATTATCCAACTCGAAGCACAACGTTATCAATTGCTGGACTTCAAGAGCAAAAATAATAAGCCTTATCCGCTGCAATCGATACTATTTTTTCTCACCAAAGCAAACGACAGCAGCGTTGACGCGGGGCACGCAATTGCCGAGGGTATACGATTCACACGCACGCTTGCCAACCTACCCGCCAATGTGTGCACACCGACCTATCTGGGGAAGCAAGCCCTGGAACTTGCGATACAGCACAAGCAGATTAAAACAAAAGTCCTCGAGCTTGACGACATCCGCAAGCTTGGCATGGGCTCGCTACTGGCCGTGGCACAAGGCAGTATTGAACCACCGCGTTTTATTGAAATGCAATATAACGGCGCAGGGGATAAACCACCCATCGTATTAGTTGGCAAAGGGATCACGTTTGATTCCGGCGGTTTATCGTTGAAACCGGCCGATGCCATGATCGAAATGAAATATGACATGTCAGGTGCAGCCTGCGTTTTGGGGACTTTAAAAGCATGTGCGCTCTTGCAACTGCCGATTAATGTCGTCGGCCTGATTGCCAGCGCTGAAAATATGCCGGGCGGTAAAGCTGTGAAGCCAGGCGATGTGGTCACCAGCATGTCCGGGCAAACGGTTGAAATCATTAATACGGATGCAGAAGGTCGACTGGTTTTATCTGATGCATTAACATATGCCGAACGTTTCAAGCCAAGCCTGGTCATTGATATTGCAACCTTAACCGGTGCTATGGTCGTGGCTTTAGGTAGCGTCGCCTCCGGTTTTATGACCGCTGATGAGGAATTAGCCGAGATGATTATCACGGCTGCACGTGACAGTGAAGACAAAGTATGGCGCATGCCTTTGGACGAGGCCTATCAGGAAGCGATAGATAGCCCCATCGCCGACATGGTTAATGCAACCTTTGACCGCACAGCAGGTGCCATCACCGCGGCCTGCTTTCTCTCACGCTACACCAGTCAATATCGTTGGGCGCACATTGACGTTGCGGGCACCGCCTGGGTCAGCGGTAAAAAACGCAATGCCACCGGACGCCCTGTACCATTATTAATTCAGTTGTTGCGCCATGCCGCCACGCGTTGATTTTTATTTGTTAAGTGATGCTCAACCGCAAGCAGGCTGGCTTATTGCTTGTCGTTTGCTGGAAAAAGCCTATCTGCGCAACCATCGAGTTTTTGTCCTTTGTGACAACCAACAGGATGCCGAACTAATCGATGAGTTGTTATGGAGCTTCAAAGATGATAGTTTCATTCCGCACAATTTACAGGGCGAAGGCCCCGAGCCGCCACCTGCAGTGCAAATCGCTTATAGTGCGGAGCCGCGTGGGTTTAATGATATTCTGCTCAACATGTCACAGAATATCCCCCCCTATTTCCTAAAGTTTCGCCGCATCATGGAAATCGTTACTGCCGATGAGGTGGCAAAAGAAATCAGTCGTAATCATTACCGTGAATACCGAAAAAACCAATGCGAATTACATACGCATCCGATTGACTAGTGCCGTTTCCATTTGCTTTTGACAGGTTGTTGTAGGTTGGTGCTGAGCAGTAGCGAAGCCCAACAAGGGAGCTTCCCGTGCCGCGATTGTTGGGCTTCGCTACTGCTCAGCACCAACCTACGGCACGAATAAATAATGATTTTTTTGTTCAGACACACAAGTCAAAACCAAATAGAACCTGCTCTAGCCATAGCGGTGCATTAAATATTGGCCCACCGCCATGATACCCATCGCTTCCCCACCCTCAGGTTTTCCAGGCTTGCTGCTAACATTCCACGCCATAATATCGAAATGAACCCATGAAAGATCGTCATCGATAAACCGTTGTAAGAACAGCGCCGCCGTAATTGCACCCGCATAGGAAGACGCGCTGCTGTTGACAAGATCAGCAATGGATGAGTCCATCATGCTGGCATAGCCCTTGTATAAAGGCATACGCCACACCGGATCACCCACTTCAGCGGCGGCGCCACTAATTGCCTGCGCCAATTGGTCATCATTGGTGAACATAGCGGAAATTTCAGTACCTACCGCTGCGCGCGCCGAGCCCGTTAACGTCGCAAAATCTATCAACAACTCCGGTTTATCTTCACATGCTTTAACCAAGGCATCAGCTAATATCAAACGCCCTTCAGCATCGGTATTATCAATCTCAACCGTCAAGCCATTACGCATGGTGAGCACATCACCAGGACGAAAAGACTGCTCACTAACTGCATTTTCAACCGCAGGCACCAAGACTTGCAAGCGTATAGGTATACCTTTGCTCATCAGCCACTGCGCTAAACCGATAACCTGTGCGGCGCCCCCCATATCTTTCTTCATCAAGCGCATGCCTGCTGTGGGCTTGATATTCAGGCCACCCGAATCAAAGCATACCCCTTTACCCACCAGTGTCACCCGTGGATGATTCTCATCTCCCCAGACTAACGATAATAACCGTGGAGCATCAGCAGCTGCGCGCCCTACTGCATGAATCGCGGGAAAATTGTCTTGCAATAATTCGCGCCCAACCCACTGCTGAAATTCAGCACCATATTGCATCGCCAGTTGAGCCACCACCTCAGCTAATTGCTGTGGGCCCATATCATTGGCAGGTGTATTGATTAAATCACGCACCAGAAAAACGGCACTGACTTCCGCTAAAATTGTGGGTAAATGTTGGGCCTCTGCCACCAAGACGCGCGGACTTTGTGGCTTAAATTTATAACGATCAAAACGATATTGCGCCAACGACCATGCAACTAATGCTCGCAAAGACAAGGGTTGTTGTGTGCAATAACTACCTACTGGCAGACGATTCGCTGCATGCGCCATGGCCTGCGCATCATCCCCTTCACCGGCACCAATGTAAGTTTTAATCGCCACACCATCAGCATTACAAATAATCGCAATATCACCCAAGCTGCCTTTGAATTGCTGTGCTGCCAGAGTATTGCGTTCATGCGCAGTTAACATGCTCTGTTCATCTGAATACTGCGCTTTAGTCAACATACCAAGTAATTGCGTATTCTCAGTGTTAGTTTGATAGAAAATATCCGCTTGCATATTTACTCCTTCATTTGACCGCGAAACTGCGCCGGTCGCATACCACAGATAATCAAGCACAGTACATAAATAACCAGTGCCGCCAGTACATGAGACAATAATAAACCTAAACGATACAATATCGGTTGTGCCATCCAAAAGGATACATCACCAACCACCAGGAGCAAATACGACCCCATAACCACATTGGCAACCAACAACTGAGCAAGATAGCGCCCCCAACGAGGAAGAGGCTGGTAAATACCGCGACGTACTAATAAAAACAGCAATATCCCGCAATTAACATAACCGGCAATGGTCGATGCCAACGTCAATCCGGCATGCGCGAGTGGAACGATAAGCACAGCGCACAACAACGTATTGATCACCATAGCGATGACGCCTACTTTCACCGGCGTTTTAATATTTTGACCCGCATAAAAGCCTGATGCTAATACCTTGACCATCATAAATGCCGGTACACCCAGCGCTAAGGTAAATAAACTTTTTTGCGTCTGTAATATATCCACGGTAGAGAAATGACCATAACCAAAACAACTGGCAATCAACGGCATTGCAAATAACGCCAAACCCAACCCCGAGGGTACACCAATCAATAGCAGCATGCGCAATCCCCAATCCAGCGCACGTGAAAAATTCTGCCTGTTATGCTCCGCATGCCGACGAGACAAATGAGGTAAAATAACCGTAGCAATAGCAACACCAAACACCCCAAGGGGAAAATCCGTGAGCCTATCGGTATAAAACAACCAAGATACGCTGCCAACCTTAAGAAATGAGGCAAATACGCTATCAATTAACAAGTTAATTTGTGCAATAGAAACGCCAAATAACGCAGGAACCATCAACTTCAAAACCCGTCTCACCCCGGGATCACTCATCATTAAACTGGGTTTAACCAGTAGTTTACGATGGAATAAAAATGGAATTTGAAATAACAATTGCACAATACCAGCAATCAGCACCCCCCAAGCCAAAGCGACAACGGGTTGCGCAAAATGGGGGCTTAGATACACTGCCGCCACAATCATACAAATATTAAGTAGTACCGGTGTAAACGCCGGTACACCAAAATAGCCATAAGTATTGAGTATCGCACCCGCCATGGCCGTTAATGAAACCAACATTAAGTAAGGGAACGTCAAGCGCAACATTTCAGATGCCAACATCGAACGGCTAGAATCTTCACCAAACCCCGGTGCAAACACGAAGACAATAAAGGGTGCTGCAACAACGCCGATGAGCGTAACCAAAGAAAGAATAGCGCTTAAACTGCCAGCAATACGCGCGAGAAAAAGCCGCACTTCATCAATGGTGCGTGTTTTTTGATACTCAGCCAACACCGGCACGAACGCTTGCGAAAAGGCGCCTTCTGCAAATAAACGACGCATGAAATTCGGAATTTTAAACGCAACAACAAACGCATCGAACCCCGCTCCGGCGCCGAATAAATGAGCAATAATCATATCGCGCGCAAATCCCATGATGCGTGACATAAAGGTCATCATTGAAACTAATGAGGTAGAGCGAAGTAAACTTTGGCGCTTGTGCAGCATGGTTTCAGTCACAGACATAATGAGCGGTTATTGAATAATAATGCATCATGATATACCTAAACTTTAAATTGTGAAACTTGGTTTCGGGTAGCCCGTATTCGTACCGCGTTATATGGACTATCCAAACTCATTAAAACAAAGCACATACGGCAATCACACGTATAGCGACAGTACCGCTATATTTTAGATGCATTTTTATTATCGGAAATTACAAGTGCTGAACTACTGAAAAATTCCTGAATTTTATTGATATATTCAATTACTTTCTTAAACTCTTCTTTAGTCAGTTTTGAATAATCGTTCACACTCTTTTCACTATCAAGATGATCCCGGCCATGCTCGTCAAAAATATCGATAATTTCACTAAAATAGCCATAAACAGCACGTCGAGCATCCTTTTTTTCGAAACATGAAAGGCAAAAAAACAAGTCATTTAAAACATCGTGAAACTCTTTAATAGTTTTCGGATCACATACTTTCTTAGCCTGGAGTGATGTGCACAATGACGAGAAGACATCGAGCGTATCTATAAATTTTTGTGGTGCTTTCTTCGGTTGCTGAGCATCAAAAAAATAGTTGGTCTTTTTAACAACCAGCTGCAGTGGCAGTAATTGAGGTGATGACTCACGATCTAGTTTTTTCTCTTCTTCTGTTAACAAATCAGGTATTTTAGCTGTGCAAGATTTAATCTCGGCTGGAGGCGGCGTTTTCCTTTTTCGAGTGGCTGCTCCAAATTGTCCCTGATATTGATTAAGAATCACTTGATCAGCGGCAATTAGCTCAAACAAGTGTTTCCTAGTGCGTCCCAATCCGTCAAGCAGGCAAGTGATTTTCTTCTTTTCATGGTCACTAACAACCGAAGCTAACGCTACCACCGTATCATCCAAATAATCGCCGATAATTTGCCATAGGGCAAATCCCAAATTGATTTTTTTTGGCAAGTCAGGAGAGCGGTCATTATTTAAATACCAAAGTTTATCTTCGAACTGTTTTATTTTTTCGCTTACATCGGTTGCGTTCATGGTCGCCTCGCGAGTAAAATCATGCTTCATGGCGAATATTGTATCATATTTGTACAAATATACAACTAATTTTGACTCGACATTCGCTTTACAGCTTGACAAGGCTTGGCGAATTGGGCATGATTAGCGTCTTTTGTTGTATTAGAATTCAGTGGAGATTGTAAGTGGCGAACATTAAGTCAGCTATTAAACGCGCGCGTCAAAATATTAAACTGCGTCAACATAACGCCAGTGCGCGTTCCATGTATCGGACCTACATTAAAAATGTGCTCAAGGCTGTTGAAGCTGGAGACCACGAAGTGGCTCGCGCTGCTTTCGCTAAAGCACAACCAGTCATTGATAAAGCAGCCGGCAAAGGTTTGATTCATAAAAACAAAGCCGCTCGTATTAAAAGCCGCCTCAGCGCCCGAGTCAAAGCTATGGCTGCTTAATCCAGCGTTTCCGTTGCTCTAAGTCCGAAAACACCCGAACCGGTAAGTCCGGTTCGGTTCTAAGCTTCAAACCCTACCTGTCATTATCTATTACTTTTATTAATTGAATATTATTTATATCTATTAGCCAAAAATGCTTGGTGTTAATTGTTGGTGTAACTGCTCATATGCCCGTTTCGCCGGTTCATACTGTGGAAACTGCGTCACAATTCGGCGTAAAATCAGTCTGGATGATGCCTCATCTCCACGGTTCCACTCATTCAGAGCATCCAAATACATCAAATCAGCAGGTTGACCCGCCACAACCGGAGACGGATACATCGAAGCAGGCTCAATATAGCTTAACTGCTCTTTCGACGACTGCACATCCAACCATTGCAAAGCCATACTCGCTTGTTTACTGCCATTCGCTTGCGCTTGCTGCAACAAAAGTTTCCCTTGGTCTGGTGAGCGCGCTCCAGCAGCACCCTCATAAGCAATGGCCGCTAACTGATATTGTGCATAGGGGTTGCTCAATGCCGCTACTTCTTTATAAAGAATTACCGCCTGCTGCATATCTTTTTTCACACCCAGGCCATATTGATACATACGTGCTAAAGCAAGCTTGGCTTTAATATTGCCTTTCGCTGCTGACTCCTGATAATATTTTTGCGCATTGACAAAATTTAACTCAGTAGCCACACCTGTTTCAGAAAGCAAGCCGAGTTGATATAACGCATCGTTATCGTTTAAGGCCGCTGCTTTATTATACCATTCCAGCGCAAGTGCCTGATCTCGTGGGCCTGCAAGGCCATTAAAATTCAAGCCGGCTAATTGCACCATCGCGCCACTATGCCCTTGATTCGCCGCTTGAGTATAAAGCGCTTTAGCTTTAATGAAGTCGACAGGATAGCCTTTACCTTTTTCGTAAATAAGGCCTAGGTTAAACTGACCAACCGGGTCGCCTTGTTGAGCCGCGAGCTGATAATCGGCGAGTGCTTGCTGATAATCATCATCAACCGTATCATAAATAAAGCCAAGTGCTACGGCTGCTGGGGCATATTTGGCCTTGGCGCTGTTGTACCATTTTTTAGCTTCAACATAGTCGGGTTGGCCGCTTAACCAACCCAATTGATTAAGCTGGCCTAACATAAATTGTGCGAGTGGTTGCCCTTGCCCAGCGGCCAGGCTATACCATTGTTGCGCACTGGCCACATCTACCGCTCCACCCAAACCTTGTTGATACATAAAGGCGAGTTTTAACTGCGCTTCTTTGTCGCCTCGCACAGCAAATTGCTTATAAATATCGAGAGCTTGTTTCATTTGTTGTGCATCATTTGCCTGCGAAAGATAATAGTCTGCAAGCAGTAAACCCGCGGTCGTATTGCCTAATGCAAGGCCCTCATCCAGTTCAGGTACAAATGCTTCCCCACCCTGCTGTTTTGCCACAGCCAAATTGAGATTTCCATACGAAAAACCGCCATCTGCTGATTTCTGCAACAACGCTCTACCTTTTACAATATCCTGGCTAATGCCCATGCCCTGGCTCAAATAAGTGCCGAGAATAAAGGAACTTACTGGATTTAAAGACGCTTGCTGATACCAGTAAATCGCTTTGCCGGGATCTGCGGCAACCGAAATGCCACGGTCATACATAAGACCTAACAGTAAGGCTGCTTGACCGTTGCCTTTACTTGCCTCGCTTTTTGCCACATCAAATGCTTGCGTTTGTTTTTGGGGATCGCTATCCATTGCTTTAAAGAAAGCCAAGGGCAATGCCGCCTGTTCAATGCCTTCCAATACCGCACCCTGATACAGCGCCTTGATCAAGTGACTACGTTTTTCTTTGGCAGCGGTGCTGATATCGGCTTGTTTTCCACGAACCAGGGTTTCAGCCAAACGATATTGGGCTGGTCCATAATTGTTATCTGCTGCCAAATAATACATCGACATGGCTTGTTCCGGATTTGGCGCAATCAGCACTTCACCACTCGCATTTTGGAAGCCTTTCTCTTCAATGCGAGCTAATGCGAATTGTGCGTGCGGGTCGCCTTTGAATGCGGACTCTTCCAGTAGTCTCTGTGCTTGTTGATAATCAGGATCGATGCCTTGGCCTGCAAAGTATAAAATACCGAGGGTATATTTAGCACGCAAATCACCTTGATCAGCGGCCAGCTGATAAAATCGCATAGCCTCAACCGTATCTTTTTTCACACCAATGCCATTCAGATACATCTGTCCAAGGACAAACTGTGCTTCGTTATCACCCAAAATTGCTTTACTTTGTAAGTACGCCAACATTGATTTTGGCTTGGACGGCTCCTCATGCATGGGACTGAGAAATGCTGACAAGTTAAAACCTTGTGAATCATCATACGCTAGCAACTGTGATTGCTCGTCAGTTGGAATGGCAATATAAGGGCTCAGTTTTTCTTGTGTTGTATACTGAACATAAGGATAGAGAGCAAATTTCATACCGCTCTCCTGAATACCGCCTAAAGAATTGGCTAATGCGTCGTAATACTCACTGATTGCAATTTCATTGGGTTTAGCCATGACAAATTTTGGCTTATAGAGGTCCGCACGTGTAATAACATTCATTTGCGGTGCCTGGTTATAGTTATTTTGTTTCAATGCATTGGGATTATGCCACGCGCTAAATATGCCACCCAATTGATAGTCGCTCGCAGCAAATGAAGAAATCTTGTCATCGGTCAACCAGTGCACTGCTTTCAGCTGAGCCAGGTCGGAAGTTCCTTTCTCTGGATTAGTGGCTCTTTTCTGCCATTCGGTTGCCAAATTATCATCCCGCGCCACAACCTGCCCTTCTTTATAAATTGAGGATAAAGCAAGTTGCGCTTCTGATGAACCGCCTTGGGCTGCTCTCAGCATCCATAAAAACCCGGTGTGTGGATCATACAATGGCGTTTTTGTTTGCAAATAAATCCTTGCCAATGAGATTTGGGCTGGTGCGTAATTTTTACTTGCGGCTTTTTTATACCAATCGATCGCGTGTGGTAAATCATTTTGTTGGCGTGCTAGTTCACCCATTTGATATAAGGCCGGTGTGTAACCCTTCGCCAAAGCGATCTCAAACAGTTCCTTTGCCTTATCTATATCTTTGGGAACCAAAATGCCCGTCGCGTATAATTCACCAAGTTTGGATTGTGCTTGCCGATTTCCTTGCTCAACTGCTTTGTTCAGCCAAATTAAGCCCAGTTTTTTATTTTCAGCATGTTTGCTATTGATAAAATCATCCGCCAAGGTATATTGCGCAATGCTGTTTCCGTTTTTAGCGGCAGCAATATAATATCGTTTGGCGATATCGAGATTCACTTTCGTCCCCACACCAAACAAATAAGCAGCAGCACAATACATTTGTGCCTGGATATCATTTGCATCAGCGGCTTTTTTAAACCAAATTAAAGCTTGTTCAGGATTTTTGTCTTCCAACAAAGCGTAACGGCCCATGATGTGCTGTGCGGGCAAAAATCCTTTTTCTGCTGACTGTTGAAAATAGCGCATGGCCAAGGCGTTATTTTTTAATTGACCATAACCATATAAGCTCATACGCCCCATATAGTAATCAACAATTGGATCTTTTACTGCGCTAGTAGCAAGCTGTACTTCAGCCTGCACATAATCCCCTAGGCGATATGCATCCAAACCATTATTTGCAAATGCAACTTGCGCACTTGAGGCAGCAACCAGACAAACCCATGGCACCAGCGATTTCATGTAATTCCCCTCATTCATTTTTCTACATTTACATGCCAATTTAGCGTGGAATAATGCCATAATTCAGCACTTCCTGTACGGCGCCCTGTCTGGTGTTGCTTTTTACCAACCAAATATTACCGCGATTATTCATGCCATACGTTACGCGGGCATATTCACAAACTTTGATGCTGTCTGCACAATCAACGATCTCACCATAAGTCGATTTTCCATCACCTTTAGAGCAGATGTATTTAAGCGACTGCTCACTCGTTGACAATGCCGCCCATTGCCGTGCATTAACGACATGGTTTAAATGCATACTACGTGCACCGTCGTCGCCAAGCATTTGATATAGTGTGATAGGTTGATTCAGCTTATTAAAAAAGAAGTAGAGCGAATTGCGATCACCTACAGCCGATGGCAACAACTTCAGAACTTTCAGTTCATATTGATATCCAACATCACGGCAGCCCAAAGGGCTTTTAATATCGTCATCAGCTTTAGGCACTTTAGTCGCTTTAGCAACTGCAAGCGCTGCGTTAGCAAGACCAACCCCAAGCACCAGGGCAAGCATGATCACCGTTTTACTTAAAGTAATATTGGTTGTCTTGTTCATGATTTTTTCTCAGTAATTGCCAAGGGGCGAACCAACATTGTTGCAGCCATTGGGCGTATCTTGGTTTTCGCTGCCGCAGGCGATTTCGTAGGCAGTGGCGGCAATGGTCGGATCACAACGATAGTACCCATGAAGTTATTTCGTGCACTTGATGTTTCAACGAACTGCTCATTCAACCATTTGGCATCCCGGGTAAACATACGAACGCAGCCATGGCTGGCGCGAAACCCTGGTATATCAGTGGATCCATGCATAGCAAGCCCTTTGTGAAAATACATGCAATAGGGCATCTTGGCACCGCCTTTGCCAACAGGAAATATATTCGATTTACACTTATCACCTTCTCGACTAAAGACATCGAATATCCCGCTCAACGTACGACACGTAGGACTGCTATTATCTGAACACTTATCACTACCAGATGAAATAGGTCCCCATTTGATCAATTGACCATCCTGGTCATAAGCACCCCAAGCCAATTTTTCCTGATCAATAATAATTTGTTTTCGCGGTTCTGGTTCGTTGATCGTCAACGGGAAAGGAGCTAGGTCAAGCATCGTTACCTGTCCTAGATTACGTGGTACTACAATTTCTTTTCCAAGCCATAGTGGGTTATAAGTACGATTGATGCGCTGCACCAAGTCACGTTGCGTTTCATCAGGAAATAAATTTTCCCAACTTTGTCCGCTGGCAATCTTAATGCATTCATACTCTGGATACGCACAAAGCCCAAGACCATAATACAACGGCTTGTCTGTGGCGTTTGCGGTTGCTGATATGACGAATAACACTGTAGCTATTATTATTTTTTTTGTGCTCATGTCACTATTCCCAATCAGTCATCTGTAAGATGTCGGTGTGTCGATTAGCATCCAACACATCCCCTTCACTTACTTATTCGGTCATTTTCTGAAAAAGTTTAGTTTTATTATCAATTAAATATATTAAATTCCCATTTATAACCAGACTGCTCGTAATGCAATCAGAAAACATTCCGCTTGCTACACCTCATAATTTAGGTATAGACCACAAAGGCGAATAGTTCTGTCTATCTGTAATAAAAGATTTCAACTAAGTGAATTCGTAACTCCACCTGTACGTCATCCTGAGGAGTTACGTGATTGCCTTGTTCTGCAGCTCGCCAAAGCTTACTTACTACTTATTCCATTAAAAATTCTGCTATTATGGTTTTTTTAAATTGCACGCGCTTTGTTTGTACGGAGAGATTATGGAGAATCTAAAAACTAAATTAGTCTCAATGAATACTGATTCAGACCCAGTAGCTAATGTGCTTAAATGGATTTTATTATTTGTTGTAATAGCTTGTTTTTCGCTGATGATCTGGGCCACTTATGATACCTATCAACAAGCCCCTCCACTTCCAAATAGTTTTGTATCACCTCTCAATAAAACTCTTTTTACTATGGATGACCTTATCGAGGGGAAGGCCGGTTTTCAACGCGCCGATTTGATGGACTTCGGCAGCTTGTATGGCATGGGTTCTTATTTCGGTGAAGATTATACCGCGAAATATTTGGTGCGTCTTGGTGAGTTGACAAATGATGCCATGGCACAACTTCAATTTAATAAACCCTGGGCACAGATTCCTGATGGTGATCAATTTGTGATTAAAAATGCGATGCAAAAAGAATTGCAGGGCATTAATCTCACGTTGCCAGATGTTAAAATATCGCAATCAGTTGCTAGTGCTGTGGAAAGTCTTCAAACAGAAATTTCTACAAGTCTTTTAACTAATAATTTTGAAAATGGTTGGGCCAAAGCAGCTAGTCTTAATCAAACCAGCGCAAAACAAGTGGCTGATTTTTTGATTTATTCATCAATAACAACCATTGCTCACCGGCCTGGGCAATCCATTTCGTACACGAACAATTGGCCTTATGAGCCTAGTGTTGGGAATGCTCCTTCAACGGAAACCTTTACTTGGACCTGGGTTTCTTTTTGTTTTGTGTTTTTTGGTTTTGGCGCGATTCTCTATATTTATCAACGGTTTTTAAACGAACCCGATACAGCACCTAAAAAGGCGGTATTTACTGGCTTTGACCCTTTGCTGCCTAGCCAAAAAAAGGTAGGTCAATATTTTCTAGCAGTTGCAATTGTCTTCTTGTTGCAAATTGCCGTTGGAACTTTATTAGGCCATTACTATGCACAACGGGCTGATTTTTATGGCTTTAATATTGCTACCATTCTTCCCTTTAATTTTCTTCGGGATCTGCATATTCAAACACCACTGGTTTGGATTGCATTAGCCTGGATTAGTTCGGCGTTATTTTTAGCGCCACTAATTAGTGGCCGTGAAGCAAAAGGACAAGGCGTCTTGGTTGATATTTTATTTTGGGTAACGCTATTAATTGTTGCAGGTGCTGTTATTGGAAATTATTTAGGAATTATGGGGTACTTAAATACAGGCACTCGTTGGTTTTGGTTTGGGAACCAAGGCTTGTCTTATTTGGAGCTAGGCCGGCTATGGCAAATGGGCTTCGTTGTAGGATTGATACTCTGGAGCGTGATGATTTTCCGGGGCTTGTGGCCAACATTTGAGAAGTTAAAATCAGCTACGATTGAATTTTGGACCGGCAGAATTCACTTGGAACATTTATTTTGGGCGAGCACCATAAATATAGCGCTGTTATATTGGTTTGGTATGATTCCTTTAACTGGCATTGAGAAATCATTTACAATCACTGATTTTTGGCGTTGGTGGGTGGTTCATCTGTGGGTTGAAGAATCGTTTGAATTTTTTGCATCCTGCGTGACGGCCTACTTATTGATGGCGGTTGGATTGGTATCTCGTCGCCTTGCAGAACGCACTGTGTTTTTACAAGTGATCTTAATCTTTTTGGGCGGTGTATTGGGGACTGGGCATCATTTATATTGGGCTGGTGAGCCGTCTCTTTGGATTGCTTTAGGCAGTATGTTTTCTTTCATCGAAGTTCTACCTATCATGTTGCTTGTAATGGAGGCCATTGAGCAACGACACTTGATGAAAACCCAACAGGATTTTCCATATACATTGGCCTATCTTTATATAATTGGCGCAGCGTTCTGGAATTTTATGGGAGCAGGTGTGTTTGGCGGCGGCACTATCAATGCGCCATTGGTTAATTACTATGAACACGCCACTTTTTTAACCCTAAATCATGCGCATACCGCGCTGTTTGGCGCCTTTGGGTTACTTGCGCTAGGGATGATTTATTTTTGTCTACGTTATGCGGCAGGCAATGATAAGTCATGGAGCAATCGCTTGGGTGTCTGGGCTTTTTGGCTCTACAATGCAGGCTTAGTGTTGTGGATTGTTTTAAACTTTTTCCCGATTGGTCTGATGCAACTGAACGCGGTTTATGAGCATGGTTTTGCATTTGCGCGCAGCGTGGCGTTTTATAACACGACGTTATTGTGGCAATGGTTACGAGTTCCTGGGGATATTTTATTTGCAGCCGGCGCTTTGATAATGGCGTGGGACTTTATAACGAAGCTTAGACCCTTTTTCCCGCGCTTTGTCGGCGCTACAATTTGTACGGATAAAATTTAATGCTATCAACCCTGGGATCAATTGTGCGTAGTCGTCAATTTCGTGCTCTTGTTTCTAGGGTTAATCAAGCGGGGTGAAAATGCTGATAAATACGCGCAGCCAGGCTCGCGCTAATTCCAGGTACTTTTGCAATCTCATCGATTGGCGCTTTAGCCAGTTCGCGCAATCCGCCAAATCGCCGTAATAACGCTTGCCGCCTTTTCGCACCAACGCCTGCAATCGTTTCCAGCGTGGAATCAAGACCGGCCTTTTGTCTTTTTTTCCGGTGCAACGTAATGGCAAAGCGGTGTGCTTCATCGCGGATATGTTGTAACAAATGCAGCGCCGGAGAATCGGTGGGCAAGGTGATTTCCCGTTCCTCATCGGCCAGGATTAATTGCTCCCAGCCCGCCTTACGTGTATGCCCTTTGGCGATACCCAATAATTTAACGCCTTCTACCTGCAACGCTGCAAATACACGCAGCGCTACCGCGACCTGCCCTTTTCCGCCATCAATGATCAATACATCCGGCAAACGAAGTCCTGCCGTTAACCGCTTAAACCGTCGCGTAATCGCTTGCTCCATGGCCGCATAATCGTCACCCGGCGTAATACCGGCAATATTAAATCGCCGGTATTCACTTTTGCACGGGCCACTTTCATCAAAAACAACACAGGAGGCGACCGTCGCCGTACCCTGGGTATGGCTAATATCAAAACACTCCATGCGCCAGACAGGTTTGGGCAAGTGAAGCAGCTCCGCCAAAGCCTGATAGCGAGTTTTTATCATTGCGGCTGAAGAAGCATGTTCGCTGATGGCTACCTGTAAATTATGGCTGGCAAAATCGAACCAACGTGCTTTTACTCCCTGTGGCTTTGTTAATATCCGGCAAGCTTTACCCCGTAAAGAACTCAATGTCGCTTGCAGCACACTGCGATTCTCAATTGCGTGATTAGTGAGAATCAACGCCGGAATTCGCTCAGGAATATCAAGGTAATAATGGGCGATAAATGCCGCGAATACTTGTTGCCATAATGCTTCCATCTCATCGGTGTCATCATCAAGACCCAGTTCTGGCACCGACGGAAAAAAGCTTTGGCTGGCTAACACCTCACCATCACGCACCGTCACGCATTGTACGCAGGCAAAGCCTGGACGCGCATTAATCGCGATAACATCTGCATCACCACGCAGTTGCACCATCCCCTGTTGCTCTTGGACTAGACGCAAACTTTTAATTTGATCACGCAAGCGCGCAGCCTCTTCAAAAGCAAGCTTTTCTACCGCCTCGTCCATGCGTGCAGCCAATTCATCGAGTATAAGCTGGCATTTACCTTGGAGAAAACGTGTCGCATCCAGAACGGATTGCCGGTAATCGTGCTCAGAGATATAGGCCGTACAAGGTGCGCTGCAGCGCTTGATTTGATACTGCAGGCAAGGACGGGAACGCCCGCTAAAGAAACTGTCGCGGCAATTGCGAATTTTGAATACTTTCTGAATGATCCCTAGTGTCTCGCGCACCGCCATCACGCTGGGGTATGGACCAAAAAAATCACCGTTTTGTGGTTTCTTTTTGGAACGCATTATTTCCATGCGCGGAAAGGCATGCTGACTACTCACATAAATATAAGGATATGATTTATCATCGCGCAAAAGTACGTTGTATTTAGGACGCAACGATTTGATTAAACTACTTTCGAGCAGCAATGCTTCCGTTTCACTGCGGGTAACGCTGACGTCGATAGTAACAATCTGATGCACCAACGAACGCACTTTGGCGCTACCGGTGTTTTTATTGAAGTAACTGCTAACCCGTTTCTTTAAATTTGCGGCTTTGCCAACATACAACACAGTCCCGTCAGCATCCAGCATGCGATAAACGCCAGGCTCACTAGTCAAGTTAGTAAGAAAAACGCTTAAATCAACAGTGGAAGAAGAGTTGTTATTCTTGTAGGGCATCACTAGGCCGCTCAACCATACCGTGCTTCATCGCCATGTAGGTGAGCTCAACGTCATTTTTGATGGCGAGTTTATCAAACATACGATAACGATAGCCATTGATCGTTTTGCTGCTCAAAAATAACCGATCAGCAATATCCTGCACATCCATGCCCGTGGTAATCATGAGCATCACTTGCATTTCTCGTTCAGACAATGAATCAAACGGAGAATCTTGAGGAGCCTGCAAGCTATTGATCGCCATTTTTTGCGCAATTTCAGCACTCAGGTATTTCTCACCTTTCACCACTTTGCGAATCGCGGTCGCCATTTCTTCAGCACCTGATTCTTTGGTGATGTAACCCATAGCGCCTAATTGCAATACTCGGCTTGGCAATGTATCCGTCGTCATAGCAGTAACAGCGATGACTTTGACGTGCGGTGCAGATTTATTCAAACGCCTGGTAACTTCCCAACCATCTATCCCTGGCATTTTCATATCAAGTAAAACCACATCTGGTTGATGTGATTTTACAAGCGTCAATGCGACCTCGCCACTTTCAGCTTCAGCGACAACGATCATATCGGGTAAATCTTCCAGTAATCGTCGAACACCCATTCGCACTAAAGCATGGTCATCAACAATTAATATTTTTATCAAACAATGCTCCTTGACAGGGCAGCCAATGAACAGAGGAGGTATGGTGATATTAACAAGAGTATTCAGTCATTACAATGCCTCGTATTTTCCAAATTGCGCAGCAACAAGCGACAAATTTATGTTGGCGTCACAAACATGCCCGTTATTTATGCATGAATGGGGTTAAATGAGCTACCCTGTTAACAAGCAAGAATATGTATGTTGGGATTATTTTCATCCACTGGGAAAAATGGCGGGTATTCACCAAGCATACGAGCTTGTTGCATCAATTCACCAATATTAGACAGGACAAAATCGTAGAGTTGCGCATAATCATTAATAACAAAATACACAGGCTGCAACATATCGATGCGATAAGGCATGCGAAAGGCAACAACAGGATCAAAGAGCACGCGCATGGCTAAATTGCTTTCAACACTGTAAACCGTTTCGCTAATGGACGATAGAATACCACCGCCGTACGCACGCAAACCTTCCGCTGTGTTAATTAAACCAAATTCGACGGTGAACCAAAATAGGCGCTGCAAAAGAGCCCAATCAGATTCAGGAAACGTCAAAACCTTACACGCATAATCATGAACAAAATCAGCATACACCTTATTAGTCAACATTGGACAATGGCCGAAAAGTTCATGAAAAACATCAGGCTCCTGGACATAATTAAGCTCGGCTTCACAACGAATAAAGGTCGCTGCCGGGAAACGCCGCTTCGCCAACAGCTCAAAAAACGCACGCGCGGAAATTAATGCGGCTACGGGCGCCACTTGCCAACCTGTCAGTTCGTTAAGGGTACTACTCACTACCGGTAACTGCGGGATATGGCTTGCCGTCAAATCAAGCGCTTTTAATCCCTGAATAAAATCATCGCAAGCTCGCCCAGGCAACAACTTCATTTGCCGTTCAAACAATATTTGCCAAATCCGGTGTTCCTCAGCGTCATAGCAGATCATCCCTTGCGCATCGGGTTTATGAGAAATATAGCGACTGACAAAATCCATAATGACTCCTCAGAAAATACTTATTGCTGACCAATTTTTATTTTATACCCAAGAAACCTGATGATGCTATTTGTTTTCAGATACGACTGTTTTACGCAAACTGGAAACCGGGATCATCGTTTCTGTACCGCCTTTAACACGCCGCTGCTCACCTTTCCAGGCATGACCATAAACCACCTCATAGGTCAGCGGATACTTTCCTTGGTCGGTGCAAAATGCGGTGATTTTCTCTTCGAATTCACGCCATGTTTGTTTGCCGGTCAATCCCGGATTGCGTGCTGGATTAATATTACGCACACCTTGGTCTTTAAGCGCTCGTAATAACTGCGGCAAACTCGTGTAGTGCGCGGTTAATATTTCCATATCAACGACTGGATCGAGAAAATGTTCAGCTAGTAAAGCATCACCCAGATCGTGCATATCTGCAAATTCATTAGTATGAGCGTGGTTATCAACGGTTTTCCACGCGCCTGTTAACTCCTGAAACGTATCAGGACCTAGTGTGGAAAACATCAGACAGCCTTGTGCATTCATGACCCGATTCAGCTCAGCAATCACTAATGACAGCGGTTGCGACCAATGAATCACTTGATTAGCAAATACCAAGTCGAAAAGCCCCGTTGCGAAAGGCATTGCCGTCATATCGCCATTCACTAAAGCCCATTTTCGCCGCCAACCTTGCTTCGCCTTGGCGCACGTTAGCATCTTGAATGCTATATCAAATCCGATTACCTGCGCCTGAGGATAGTATTGTTTCAATCGCGGTGAAAAGACCCCAGGCCCACATCCTAAATCAAGGATGTAGCGAGGTTTTATTTTTAAATAATCCAGGCGTTCAAAAAGACGCTCGCCAATTTCATACTGCACTTTAGCTGCTTGTTCATACTCTGTCGCATGCGCATTAAATGCGTTGCAAATTTCAATTTTTGAATCCATGATAGCCAACCGGAACGATACCCAGGAAATCCAACGCGCATGCGCCAAAAAATCGCAAGTATAGCACAAATGCTACGGCTGCCTTCCCTTTGTGTTCTATGCAATCATTACCATCAAAGTCATGGCCTCGTGTGCACGGAGTGCACAGCATTACTTAAACCATTAGGGCCTGCTTGTCAGTATTGTGCGCTGCCATTGCCTGCGGGTAATTTTATGGTTTGTGGCCAATGCTGTAAGAAAAGACCCTATTTTGACCAAGCGATTACTGCCTATCGCTTTGAAGAACCGTTAAGAACATTGGTGCATGATTTCAAATACCGTGACGGCCTATATTTACGTAATTTTTTAGCAACATCCATGCTACAAGCTATGCCCACCGACATCCACAAAACACAATGCCTGCTCCCGGTTCCGATGCATCCAAAACGGCTGCGCCAACGCGGATTTAATCAAGCGGTTGAATTGGCTAAACACCTGGCACGAACGTTAAACCTACCGTGTGATTTATCTTATTGCCACAAAATATTGAATACAGCCCCACAGGCTGAGTTAAATGGTAAACAGCGACAACAAAATCTTCGTGGCGCCTTCAATGTCAGCCCCCACCCCTACAAACACATTACGCTAATTGATGACTTGTTAACGACAGGGAGTACTGCAAATGAGTTAGCGCGGCTTTTAAAAAATAAAGGCGCGCTCCGGGTTGATGTATGGTGTTGCGCGCGGGCAGTAAAAACGTTATCGCAAGCTTAAGCTTTAATTAAGGCTCAAAAGCGTTTCACTCAGGCTAGGCGCGTTACATTCCAAAGCTAATTCCCTCTTCATCCGCGACCGTCTGTTGAGAGGCGCCGATACTTCTTAAACGTTGGAATCTAAAATGAGGAGATATCGTCTCATTAGAATGAAAGCTTATATAGGCACCTGAATTCGCAGAGAACATTCCCAGCTTGTTATTATAATCCAGATTTATCATGTTATTTTTAAATGTAACATCACCATTGTGTCCATGTACTAATGTGATTTTAGTTTCATCCTCTAATTTTTGTGGTAAGTAAATTTCTTTTTCTTCTCTATTCCAGCATATTTTATATAAAGAAGAGCGAGTTAAATCAGTCTCGACTTTTAAATAACGAGAAATATATAGTCTACGATTGACGTCTATAGTAAATTTTTCATTAATTAAATTAATCGTATTTATTAAAGCCTGTGAATTCGTTTCGTTGTAGGTGAGTTGGTACGTTGCAGCAATGGCTTGTATTGTTTCCAGGCCAACTGGTGCATGAGTGTATAGTATAAGGGAATTATCCTCATCGGATAATCCATAAGAAATTATGCGTAAATTGGGTTTATAATGCCGTTCAATAATAGTTGATATTTCCTTAGGATCAACCAGTTTATTCTTTATTAACCTTTTCAAATTGAGTAACGAGTTGATAAATATATTGTCTATATTAGGTATTTCGCTTGTTTCATAAGCTTCTAAAAACATCATGCCGTGATTCGATAGTATTATTTCAAAACCTATGTTTAATCTATCTAGAATTTCAAAAATTTTCAGGGTGAAGTAGTCATTTGAGCCCCGATCAGCCAAATCGTCACCAATCAAGCGGATTAAATAGTTTGTATTACCTGATTTGATGCTGGCAAACATCATATTTAAATTACATAGGTCGTCTTTAGTTATTTGGTCAGTGTCTTTTAAATATAACCTAACAAATTGTTCATATTGATTTTTTTCAATATCCAATATGCCTTCAATAACTAAAAAATGCAGAAATTTTAATGCATTACCATGCAGATCACCTATTGTCGCAACATGGTTTGCTTTGCTTTGCTCTAGTTTGTGGATGTGCTTATATTCTGGAAATGGATACTGGTATAGATCAACATTATGTGAATAACTAACAGATACACCGGTGTTTATATCTGTGGCATAAGTAGATCGGAACATACAACGACCTCCATTTCGTTTTTTAGTATAACTCAAACTAAAACTGACAATTTCTCTATAAACCACCGCACTTAGGCAACAGAATAAATTGTCAATACACCCTACTATATTTTATGCAGCGAGCCCCACCATTATCCGCTCAAATAGCCAACACCAAGCCGATTTGACTCGCTGATTCCTCCCAATGATTCCCGTCACGCATACTCCTTAGCTGCTGCAGGATTTCAGCGTCAGATAACTGATTGAAATTGATATCGCGGCCAAACATAATCGACGCCAAGGGCAGCACACCATTCACATTCGGATCTTTTATCGCGCTGATTAAAGCCTGTGCTGAGCGTGTTTGACCATAACCCGCCTGGAAAAACCAGGTCTCGCGATAACTTGCGGTAACGTGGGTTAACTCCATAATTACGTGTTTGATCTGCACTTGAGTAAAATTAGCGTTACGATCGATCATGGCTAACAAATTAGTTAACAATTCGCCTTTGTGCCCATATTTACTTTGATAAGACAACGCATCGAAACAGTTTTGCACCACTTTTCTTATCGCCAGAACTTTTCTAGCCTCAACAACCTGAGCTGCAGTTTCAATGCCGACATCAAGACGTCGAAGCATAGGTACTGTTGCCGCAACTTGCTCATGAGCGGCTAATGAGCGGATGCCACTATCCTCTTCAAATAGCGCTTTAAATTGCTCATTTATGGTATTTAATTTCGTGGATAGCAGTTGTTTTTGCTTATCAGTGAAATCAGGCGCACTCACCACGTGTTCAAAATTAGCCATGGCCAAGGAAAATGCCTCTAAGCTACCATTCAACTCACTGGTCATCGGGCGTAAAATCGCCTGCATACCCCGACTCATGCACTCGTCTTTAGCAAGATAGGAGTCGATCTCCTCAATATGGCGCTCTAATTTAGCATACTCTTTTTTGACATTATCAAGGCATTTAATCAAAAACACCTGAAAGACTGGGCTTTGTAAAAAACTACGGTAGTTCAGTACGATTTCACTGACTGAATCCAACAACTCGGTTATTTGGGTCATGCGATATTGGTGTTTTGGCAGCTTATCAAGCTCATCTTCAGTCTCCTGCGCCAGTTGAATAAAGGGGGACAATAACCACACGTAATAAACATCCCCAGTTTCAGCTGATTTATTGATCATTTTTATCTGTTCTTTACCACTGTATACTCTGGTTGCCATACTTATCGAGTGTTTAGCGGCTTGATAGCTTTCCTCGGTATCTGCTCCAATACGATAATCTTCCATCACCAAGGTGATAAAGGGTATTAAACGTTGCGAAGTAAGAATCGCAACCTCGCGTTGCTTGCTATTAAATAGCGAGGTTTTTAACTCTTTTTTACTGACTTCTCTGATTGGCTTTACAAATTTCTTATTGAATTGTCTCAATGTCTGCGCAAATTCCAATGCGCTATCTATCTTGGTTTTTTCCATAATATTCAGCATGTCATGACGTTCATCTGTAGTCATATGACAATAGATGATTAAAGCATCCATTACCGTCGAAGGTGGGAAATTAATACCCGCCAATGTTGGAACAAATTTCACATGTGGCTGAAAGAATTCCAGTAGCCCGGCATTGCGCATTATTAATTGATTTAAATAACTTATAGTATAAGCCATATCTTCGGCAGCTTTCTCATCAGGTTCCTCCCGACCCGTTACCGGACTAACTCGTTTATAGATTAATTTAAATACACTTTTATCCATGATTCTAAGTGCTTGATGCGCTCCATTGGTGACATCACCTATATTTAATTCGTGCAGTTGCTCTTCAGCATAAGCGGCACGCAACGCTTTAGTATGAATTTCAATTTTGCGTACAAAACTAATCAGCTGGTTTTCATCATTGCTGATACCTTTCAAATAAGGAGCTGCGTCTTTATTTAAAAGCTGGTTTAAAAATAACTCCACTTCGCGGCACAATACAATGCACCGATCGACGCTTAATGGAAAACCGGTAACCGGATCCACCGGATGCTGCAAATTCCACAATAAATTAGCTAAGCTCATCATCACAAAACGCGGTGAACGCAAGTCATTCAGGTAGTTCCCTCGTTCAAATGCTGACTTAAAAAACTCAACGAATTTAACATCTGTTTGAAAATCATTCTCGATATTATCCATGGCCTCTGGAATCGCTGATCTAAAAAACAAATTAATTGCAGTGCGTTCTCTGTCTAGCGGCCTTGGACTCGCTGCTTGCGGTATCAGCGCATCGCTCATCCGGTAAAAAGGCAATACCGAATAAAAATTTGCATTTTCAAGCTCAGCAAGTACTGATGTTTTAATACCCAAGTATGTTGCGTAAGCTGAAAAATTAGGGCTTTTAAAAATTAAATCCACATACGCTTTGATTATTCTTTCTTCTGTTGATAAATTACGTTCTTCTATGTCCGTCGGTATAATGAATGTTGCAATCCCCGCTTGGCGTTCTTTATCGAATGACAACCGTTTGTCTTTGAGGACTCCCAACTGTGCCATCGTTGCGGCAAATGCCAGTGCCAGTCCCTGAACGGCAAGACCAATTGCCATAGACTGCACGCTCAATTGCGCCCCCATCGCTGAATCGCTGCTATTACCGGTCACCAGCTCTTTTGCGCGATTTAGTGCCGTTACTTTGATGTCTTCACTGGGGTTGCTGCCAAAGGTTAGGTCTGTTGGTGTCGTGTTCACCGCGGTTCGCAGAGCAAGTTCCGTCATCTTTGTTGAGAGCATTTGGAATATCCTTATCTAAGCCCAAAATACAAAATCTATTATGCATTGCTTCTCAGCAAAAAACGAATTGACTAGTGCAGATAACGTTGCAAATCATTCACTAACAATTGCATTAGAAAAACACAAAAAACGATAAATGTCAGCCGATGTAATAAAACCTCCAAACCGACAGATGCGGGCTTTCCTCTAATTTTCTCGACCAGTACATAGACAATGGAACCGCCATCAAGACCGGGTAGCGGGAACAAATTAATTATAGCGACAGCAATACTCAAACTGGCAATAAAATTTAAAAATATGACGACCCCCTGAGTAAATGAGCTAACCATCGCCGCAAGCATACCCAATGGCCCGAGAAGAACCGCAAAAGGAATGGCGCCGATAACTAGTTGCTTCAACATCACCAGGAAGAAACTCAATAACTGTATCATTTGCAAACACGACTGATAGCAAGCCTGAAAAAAAGGAATCCCGCGCACCTGATTTTGCAACGACAGTGAAAAATCAGGCTTAATCCCAAGCCCTGCAAACAACGCATTTTTCTGAGGTCGATATTGCCATAGGCTCAAATCAAGTCTCGTTTGTCGTTGTATTCCCGCCGCATTTTCTACAACTGCCAATACATCATGTTGCCCAAGTGTCATGATCAGGCGCATGCCTACCTCACGCCAGGACGCCGTGTTTTGTCCATTAATAGCAACAAACCGATCGCCTGCTATTAAACCAGACGTTGCTGCAATACTTGAGGAGGAAACTGTCGCAATCACAGGAGGGCTTTGTTGATACCCCAATAACGAAATCAGCATGAAGGCGAGCCACGCAATCAGCAAGTTGACCATTGAGCCCGAGATTAGGATTAGTATGCGAACCCATACTGATTTCTTATCAAAGCAGTGTGGATACGCTTGGGAGGCAACGGGTTCTATCCGTGAGTTAAGTAAGTGCACATACCCACCCAAAGGCCACATCGCCCATACCCACTCGCAGCCGCCTTTTCTTTGCCAACACAATAATGATTTACCAAAACCGATGGAAATACGCTTGATCTTGACTGAAAAAAAACGCGCCGCCAAGGCATGACCCGCTTCATGAAATCCAACGACCAGCAACAAGCTCAATAAAATCGCGACCAAGGACCACACAAAAAACATCAAAACCCCAGCTTATCGTGTATTATCAACCACCAATTTCAACACAGGTAAACCACGGCGTCTAGTGAGCTCACTCCCTTCACGATAAACTTCAAAGGTACGATAAGACTGCGCTGTTTCACTATCGATCAATTCAACATCATCGCCACGCTCATCAACCAACGTCACCGTCAAATGCATTTCTCGAAATTGGCTAATCTGATAGCGTTCTTTAAACAAGCGAATAACGCCTTGTAAACTCTCAACAGCCTCATCTCCATCATGCTTTCCTTGGAAAATTATTTCCATAATCTATATCCTTAACAGGAAATCCACACCTGTAACAATCGTAGTTATTTATTTTAACGGCGGAGAGTCGCAGGACTTTAGGATTTTATTAGAAGATGAATGCTGACAAGCTGCTCTCAACAACCGCGATTATAGCGCCTGCACGGAGTGGGTCATTTAATGTTATCAATAATAAATTAACGTTATTGAAAGCGTAGCTCACCCGTTATCCAATCGACTTGATAACATACATGACTTTTAGTAGACCGCTCCACCACCAATCACACACCAACAGCCCCTGTCATCCAAATCAAGATTAGATGAATCATGGAAAATTACTGGAAAACGGCACAAACCTCTGGGCTACAAATTTTACTGGTAATAGTTTATAATTCACCCATTATTTTCCTGATCTATATTATATGGTTTTTGTAGCCTGCGGACTCAATCATAAAACTGCCCCCTTGCACGTGCGTGAAAAACTTGCACTGCCCGTGGCATTGCAGGACACCTTGCTCAATAGCCTGGTGAGCTTGCCTGCGGTCAATGAGGCGGCGATTTTATCTACTTGTAACCGTACAGAAATTTATTGTGATACCGAAGATCCGGAGAGTATTGTTCCCTGGCTTGCACAGGAACATCAATTATCACCTGAGATGCTCACCCCGTATCTGTACATGCACCATGGGCAACATGGCGTTCGTCACACCTTACGAGTAGCTAGCGGCCTGGATTCAATGATGCTAGGTGAGCCACAAATCCTCGGTCAAATGAAGCAAGCCTATCAACAAGCCTGCCGTGCAGGTACAGCAAAAGCCAACTTGCGCCACGTCTTCGAATACGTATTCAGTGCCAGCAAACGCGTGAGAAGCCGCAGTGGCATTGGCAATAATCCCGTTTCCATAGCCTTTGCTGCCGTACAGTTGATAGGCCAACTTTTTCAAGATTACAACGCGTTGAATGTGCTGATCATTGGTTCAGGCGAAACCTCTTCATTGGTGGCCAAGTACCTGCACCAAAATGGCGTGCAACGTTTTATGATTGCCAGCCGTAGCCACGAAAATGCGAGTACCTTAGCCAAAAAATTTGCCGGGGAAGCCCTGGCGATTGGCGATATTCCAAACTATTTATCACAAGCCGATGTCGTGATTACTGCCACGGCCTGCCCCTTGCCTTTTATTAACAAAGGATTAGTCGAACATGCACTGAGCCAGCGCGCACAAGCACCAATGTTTTTGCTTGATTTGGCAGTTCCGCGAGATATTGAGAGCAATGTCGGCGAACTGAACGCGGTTCATCTCTACAACATTGATGATTTACAAACCATGATTGCAAAAGGCATGGATGAGCGGCGCACTGCAGCTTTACAAGCAGAACAATTAATTGACAGCGAGCTGGATAATTATATCCGCTGGCATCGCTCCTTGCGCGCTAAAGGTGCCATATGTGACTACCGCGCCCAGATGCAAGATTTAGCACAACAAGAACTGCAACGCGCTATGAAAAAACTAGCAACAGGACAATGCCAGCTAAGTGTCTTAACCGAATTCAGCGAGCGCCTGGTTAAAAAATTAACTCATGCTCCGTCAGTAGGCTTACGCCGGGCTGCCTGGGATGATCGTGAGGAATTGCTCGACCTGGCACACTATCTCTTTAATGGAGCAGCGATTCTCACGCCCTTATGAAAAAATCACTCAAATTAAAACTGGAACAAATGTTAGAGCGTTTCCAAGAAGTTGGACGCTTATTGTCTGAAGCATCCATCATCGCAGACCAAAATCAATTTAAAGCATTATCAAAAGAATATGCACAACTCGACCCCATTGCGACCTGTTTTGAGCACTACTCTCAAGTACAGGCGAATGTTGAATCATTGCAAGAGATGATCGATGGCGATGATGAAGAGCTAGCCACTATGGCCGCGGATGAAATTGATGCCGCTAAAGAGAGCTTGGATACGCTGGACGAAGAGTTGCAATGGCATTTGATTCCTAAAGATCCTGCTGACGAACGCAATATTTATCTCGAAGTGCGCGCAGGAACTGGTGGCGATGAAGCCGCAATTTTTGCCGGTGATTTGTTTCGCATGTACAACCGCTATGCCGAAACGCAAGGCTGGCCAGTAGAGATTATCAGTGCCAGTCATGGTGAACATGGCGGTTACAAGGAAGTGATTGCCCGCGTGAGCGGTCATAATGTCTATGCGCAATTAAAATTCGAATCAGGTACTCATCGCGTGCAGCGTGTTCCCGAAACCGAATCGCAAGGACGAGTACATACGTCTGCCTGTACAGTAGCTATCATGCCTGAAGTAGACGAAATTGATCATATAGAAATCAATAGTGATGAATTACGTATCGATACTTATCGCTCTTCCGGCGCCGGTGGCCAGCATGTCAATAAAACTGACTCGGCCATCCGTATTACTCACTTGCCGACAGGGACAGTCGTTGAATGCCAAGATGAGCGTTCGCAACACAAAAACCGCGCGAAGGCGATGACCTTATTAAAAACCAGACTGCTGGATGCCGAACAAAGCAAGCAACGACAACAGCAGGCCGATACGCGGAAATCTCTAGTCGGCAGTGGCGATCGAGCTGAACGTATTCGCACTTACAATTTCCCGCAAGGTCGGCTGACTGATCACCGTATCAATCTCACCCTTTACCAGCTCAATGATATCATCGAAGGCAATTTGTCCGACGTCATTGATGCCTTAAAACGCGAATACCATGCCGAGCTACTGGCTGAATTAGGTCATCATGACTGATGTTAAAACTGCACTGACTTTTGCCATTGCGCGTTTAACTGCGAGCAGCTCATCAGCACGCCTGGATGCTGAAATCTTACTGGCGTTCATCCTGGATAAATCACGAACCTTTCTACACGCGCACCCCGAAGCACAATTAAACGATGACCAATGGCATGCTTATCAGCGATTGCTCGACATGCGCCACGAAGGCACGCCGATTGCTTATTTAACCAATACTCGTGAATTTTGGTCGATGACGCTGCGAGTAAATAAAGACACACTTATCCCCAGACCCGAAACGGAACTGCTAGTCGAATTAGCATTGAGCCTGCTGGGAGAAAAACCTCAGGCTATCATTCTCGATTTAGGCACAGGCAGCGGCGCGATTGCACTGGCTCTAGCAACCGAGCGCCCTTATTGGCAAGTGATTGCTGCAGATATCAGCCAAGGGGCCGTCAATACAGCACGCGATAACGCGACACAATTAGGTATCACTAATCTCCAAGTCTATTGTTCCAATTGGTTTGATGCGATTCACACCCCACAATTTGATGCCATTGTATCAAACCCTCCTTATATTGCAGAACATGATGCGCACCTACTTCAAGGCGATGTTCGTTTCGAGCCACAGCAGGCTTTGGTCAGTGGCCCCATGGGTTTGGACGCATTAAATCACATCATTGAACATAGCTATGCTCACTTGCTACCAGGTGGTTTATTATTACTGGAACATGGATTCGATCAAAAACAAGCTGTTTTAAGCAAATTAGAGGAATCAGGCTATTTGAATGTGCAATGCTGGCAAGATTGGCAAGGACATGATCGTATAAGTGGTGGTTGGCGTACACAATAAAAAATGTTAAGGGCGGCCTAAACCGTTCATTTTTTTATCTACATGAATAATATAAAAAATTTATTTAATAATGCAGAGCTTTTTTTAATGAGCTATAGTTGATGAATAAGCAAATTTTTGATATATCTCCCTTTTTAACTTGATGGCATTAAAACTTGTTAAACAGAATAACGTTAACAAGAGGCATTATGCCAAAGCAATTAAACGATTTAACTATTATGAGTGAGCTCAACGTGAAAAGTGACACAATTAGCAGCATGGGTATCGCCCCTTATCAGGAAACTGCGGGCGAAGAGTATATGAATGAGAAGCAGTTGGCTCATATTGAAAAAATACTACTGGCGTGGCGACAATCATTAATGGAAGAAGTTGATCGCACCGTAACCCACATGAAAGATGAAGCTGCTAACTTCCCTGATCCTTCCGACAGAGCCAGTCAAGAAGAAGAATTCAGCCTGGAACTGCGCACCCGCGACCGTGAACGAAAATTAATTAAAAAAATCGAAGACGGACTGGAAAGATTACGCGACAACGATTTCGGTTATTGTGAAGGCTGTGGCATTGAAATTGGTTTGCGTCGACTGGAAGCACGCCCCACCGCCACGTTATGCATCGATTGCAAAACATTATCTGAAATTAAAGAACGCCAAAATCAAGGAAGTTAGTTTACAGTGATGTAGATTGCGAAGTGTCGTCCCCTAGGCGGGAACGACACTTCGCAACAACTCCTTTTATTATTCCTAACTTAATGGCCACGAACCTACGTGTAATCCAGGCTACACTCCATCAAGAAGATCATCTATTTTTTGTAAGCAACGTGCAACACTACCTTGGTTGGCCACAAGGACGGTATTTGCGTTTTCAATTTGGCGTTCACGTTGTCCTTTATTATGATGCATCGTAATCAATGCCGTGACCAACGCATCAACGTCGCTAGTCATCTGCATAGCCCCTGCAGCACACAAATCGCGACAGATAGATTTACTATTATGCATATATGGACCTGTAAATACAGGAACACGCATCGCAATTGGCTCCAGGACATTATGCCCACCTACAGGAACTAAACTACCGCCTACAAAAGCAAAATCACTTAACTGATAAAACCCAAGCAATTCACCCAGCGAATCAACAACAACAACTTCAGTGTTGTTATCAATCATTTCAGGCTGGCTACGCAAGACAGTCTTAAAACCAAGCTCTTTACCCATTTGATAGATAGCCTGAAACCGCTCAGGGTGGCGCGGGGCGATTAACAACAGCAGGTCAGGAATCCTTTCCTTGAGTGTCGTTAAACGAGCCAATATTTGCCTTTCCTCATCATCATGTGTACTGGCTGCAATGAGCACGGTGCGTTGTTCGCCCCAACCTTGTTTTAATTGCATATAATTCTGGCTACCAGGCACCTGAGTCTGTAGATCAAATTTGATATTGCCACATACGGACACATTTTCCTCTAACGCCCCCAGCGCGATAAATCGTTTAGCATCGTCATCACTCTGCGCCAATATGCAGGTAACCTGCTTCAGGATCGGATTAAACAAAAACCGCGCTGGGTAATAATGCCTAAAAGCGCTGTCCGATATACGCGCGTTTACTATTATTAGTGGCATTTTCATCTGCTTAGCCCAGTAGATAATATTAGGCCAAAGCTCTGTTTCGAAAATAATACCAATACGCGCCTTGATCGTTTTCAGAAAGCGGCGAACAGCCCAGGGTAAATCATACGGGATATATTGATGCGACACCTGCGTCCCAAATCGGGCGAGCACTCGTTCGGAACCTGTAGGTGTCATCGTGGTAACTAAAATACGTAATTTTTTAGCCAGTAAGGCATCAACCAGCGGCGTTGCGGCTACGACTTCACCTAAAGATACCGCGTGAATCCAGACATCAATTTCAGGCGATAAACCCTTGCCCAATGAAAAACGTTCTCCAATCCGTGAACGGTAAGCTGGTAGACGTCGCCCTTTCCAAAAAAGTCGCAACAATAGAACGGGAATCAATAAATAGAATAGGAACGAATAAAGACGGCGCATGAATTACATAATTGTAGAAATTGTAACATTATATACCGAATTCATTGCTCATATGTAAAGAAATCACCAAATATGCTGACTTTCGGTATAAAAATCAGTGAACTAAAGCTAAAATTAAAAATTCCACCTAGACGACTATCTTATTTAACAGAAGCGATACTAATTGTGAGTTTAAAATGAGCCTACGCCAATATTTTACCACCCATAGCTGGTGGGGAAAACTGATTGGTGCATTTTTGGGTTACCTGATAGCAGGACCCACAGGAGCACTTTTCGGTATTCTTATTGGTAATTTTTTTGACCGGGGACTGGTTGAGCATTTTTCTCGCCCACAGTGGCACTATCATGCGGAAAAAAACCAAACGGTACAGAAAATTTTTTTTGAGGCCACCTTCTCCGTTATAGGACATGTCGCCAAAAGTGATGGGCGTATTTCCAAGGAGGAAATAAACCTGACCAGAACCTTGATGCAAGAAATGGGACTCAGTGCAGAACAACGGAAAATGGCCATTATTTTTTTTAATGAAGGCAAACAAATTGATTTTAATCTTAAACAAATTCTGAACCTACTCAAAAACGGCACCCATGATAATCCAGAGTTGCTTAAGCTTTTCATCGAGATTCAATATCGTGCCGCGCAAGTTGATGGGTTATCAGATAAAAAAAAATTAATAATGAATACTATTTTACAGTACTTGGGCTTTGCCCCCCTGCATGAACAATATCGCTTTTACGAAGACTTCGCTTACAGAAAAGCCAGCGGAAAATCTTCCTCTCAAGGGTACCACCAGACCCCGAAAAACACATTAGCGCATGCCTATGCAATCCTTGAGATTAGTCAAACCACAAATAAACAAGAGGTCAAACGCGCGTACCGGCGCTTAATGAGCCGTAATCACCCAGACAAATTGATAGCGAAAGGTTTACCTGAAGAAATGATTAAACTGGCAAATGACAAAACTCAAAAAATACGTAAAGCCTATGAACAAATCTGCGCAAACAAAGGATGGTAAATAACGAGTAGTTTGTAGCTATTGAGACCCCCCGCGCAAGAAACGAGAGGGTCACGGGAATGATTGCTAGTCTTAAATCACTGAAATTTAATATTCAGATCATCAAGCAATTTGATTGTTTTTTCTGCCATGATACGGTGCGCGGGAGCCGCTGGATGAACCGGATCAAAAAACAGGTAACCGGTGCACGCATCTTTTGATAAGTGCGGTTCAACTGTTGAAACCATTTTTAACACCGCGTTAGGCGAATGCTTTTCAATCATGGCCTCATAACAAGTACCATCAGTATTCGTGAACCCATATGCTTCCGGATAATCCATCACATCATTAAGCGCTTCTCTGACGTCAAAATAAATCCATTGTACATCTGGGTAATCCCGCTGTAACTGAGAGAAATCTTGCTCCAATGCGTGGTTATGCTGATTGGCATAAGAAGATAAAATAGCCGTTGCATCAAGATCACGCGCAGCAGGAATTTTACCCAGATCAGGAAGATTAACCACTAGGATATGTTTTGCTCCTTTGTCAGCCAAACGCTTTAAATCGTGTCGGATGCCGGTCATAACCTCGGTTACTATTTCTTTCATCTCTTCAGGCTTGGTTATATCGGATACACCGAGATAATTATTGGAGCCTATCCACACGATATAAAGACCATTTTCGTCAGCTTTGTCGTCATGTGCAAGCAAATAAGTGTCTAGCTCACGCGTAAATGTAAATAAAGAACCATTAGGATCATAATCTTCCATCACACCAGCACCGCCAAATGCATAATCCTGAAAATGCGTCATGCTATCACCAGGGTAATAATGATGGGCAATGGTTTCAACCCACACAGGCCCGTTGGTAAAGCGACCTTCATAATACGGAGGGGAAACAGGAAGCAAATGCTTCATGTATTCATACATATTACCATTGTCTGAAAGACTGTCGCCAAAAACAACGATCTTATTTAACGTGGTAGCCGACACCAACGTTGAAAAAAACAGCATAAATACGGCAATGATATTTTTCATGCATGACCCTATTGGTTAGTGAGTTCTCTTAAAAATGAACATGATTATAGTCTCGAACAGAAAACTTAATCAATTTATTAATTTCTTATGAGAATTCCCGGATTATACGACGTCATAATCCGGGAATTTAGAGGAGCATTGCTCAGATAATCAAGCAACACCAAGTGAGGTTAATTTCAATTGCCGACCACATACCCATGCCTTGTTTAACCCAAATACAACGTCTTTCGCCATATCTTTTGGCAAACGCACTGTCGAATGATCATCATGAATTTTTAAGCCAGTAATAAAGCGGCTTTGTAACCCTGCTTCGTTCGCGATTGCGCCTACAATATTACCAGGCTTCACTCCATGAACACGTCCGACGTCAAGACGATATAACTCTTGCGGATAATCTTCGCGTCGCTTGCGATCATCACCATCAGACTTGCCACTATATGGGGCCTTCGCTGATCTTGTGTCGTTATCGCGAACACGCCCTTCTTTGACGGGACGCACAGTCTTAGGTAAGGACAACTTGGCATGCCATTCTTTATCCTGATTAAGCTGCAACGCCAAAACTGCGGCAACATCTACAGCAGACATTTCATTTTCCTTAAGATACTCTTCAATAATATTGCGATATGCAGGCAAATTTTCGTGCTGCAAACGCTCCGTTATTTTAGCCAGAAAACGCTGTTGTCTGACGACTTGTATCATATGATCGTTAGGCACATTGCTTTTTTCAATACGCTGACGTGTATGACGTTCAATCATGCTCAACGCTCTTGATTCTTTAGGTGTTATAAATAATATAGCAACACCGCTTCGCCCTGCGCGACCGGTACGACCAATACGATGCACATAAGTTTCGCAATCATGCGCAGCATCATAGTTAATCACATGCGTGACACGCTCAACATCCAAACCACGTGCGGCAACATCGGTTGCAACCAGAACATCAATCGCTCCCTGTTTAAATTGCGCAATAATACGCTCACGCAAAGCCTGGGTCAGATCGCCATGAATTGCCATGGCACGATATCCCTGTTGTTGCAGCATCTCTGCCACTTCCTCGGTACTGCTTTTGGTGCGTACAAATACAATAACACCTTGATTGTCTTCAACTGCCAATACGCGCAATAACGCATCCGGTTTCTGAGCTTGCGAAGCAAAGATGAACCGTTGCTCAACACTCTTGACCGTCGCTGTTTCCATGCGGATTTCGACAGGAACTGGATCATTCAGGTAACTATTAGCAATTTGCCTAATTCGGCTTGGCATGGTTGCTGAGAACAATGCAATTTGTCTCTCTGTAGGTAATTTTGCCAAGATGGTTTCAACATCTTCGATGAATCCCATACGCAGCATTTCATCGGCTTCATCAAGAACAAAAGTCTTTAAATTACCTAAATTCAAAGTGCCACGCTCTAAGTGGTCAAGAATACGGCCTGGTGTTCCCACAACAATTTGCACGCCGTCGCGTAAGCTTTTTAATTGAGGGCGATAATCTTGGCCACCACATAATACAGTAACCCGCACCCCTTTTTGATGGGTACTTAATGATTCAAAGTGAGCAGCTACTTGAATGGCTAATTCACGTGTAGGTGCCACAACTAGGGCTTGTATACCTGTCTGCTCAGGTGATAGGCGTTGCAGGATAGGTAATGCGAATGCTGCAGTTTTTCCTGTTCCTGTCTGTGCCAGCCCTATCAAGTCACGACCTTGCAACAACCATGGAATCGTTTGTTGTTGAATAGCTGACGGCGTTTGAAACTTCAAATCGTCCAACGCGTTAAGGAGTGACTGAGATAAACCAAGGCTGGCGAACGTTATTAATTCTTGTGTCATAAAATTCCTGAAAAAAAGACATAATCTGAAAATAGATTAAGCAATGTGAAAATTGCTCACTATAGTAGCAGAATTTAGATCAGAATGCACTTATTTTATTTATTTTATTCGAACAAGATCAAATCGTCTTGAATATATTACCGCCTATTCGAGCACTAAAGCATGCCCAATATAGTGTCATTCCCGTGCAAACTCAAATGACAAAAATAAAATACAGTTCAATCTAAAAATAATCAGAGGATTGGTTTTCCCTTATTTTCATCATAGCAATGCCGCCAGTCTGCATGACTGATCAATTGCGTGACGAGCATCAAGCTCCAACGCCTTGAATGCGCCACCGACGAGGTGGACAGATTGCCCTGCCTCTTTTAACGGTTCAAACAAGTTACGTAGTTCAATTTGCCCGGTGCAAATAATAACTGAGTTAACCGCCAGCACCTGTGGCTTTTCGTCAATAATCACATGCAAGCCTTGGTCATCAATACGCACGTATGTAACTCCTGACAACATCTGCACCTGTTTATGCTTTAAACTTAAACGATGGATCCAGCCCGTTGTCTTACCCAGACGCTGACCTGGCTTTTCTTTCTTACGTTGCAGTAAATAAACCTGGCGCGGACTAGGCATAATCTCAGGTTTTTTTAAGCCACCACGATGCGCCATGGTAAGATCTATACCCCATTCATCACAAAACTGTTGGCGACTGTCCTCATGGGCATCATGGGTCAACCACTCAGCCACATCAAAACCAATTCCTCCAGCGCCAATGACCGCAACCCGTTGACCAGGCACCCGCCGTTTTTGAATCACGTCTATATAGGTCATCACATTTGGATGCCCAATGCCTTCTATCTCGGGAATCCGTGGAACAACACCCGTTGCCAGCACAACTTCATCAAAATCTTTGAGTTCCTCAACATTCGCTTCTGTTTGCAAACGAATGTCGACCTGAAATTTTTTCAATTGATAGGTGAAATAATCTATCGTGTGCTGAAATTCTTCTTTACCCGGAATATTTTTAGCAAGATTAAACTGCCCGCCGAGTTCTTTACTTTTTTCAAACAAAGTGACTTGATGACCCCGCTCTGCCGCGACCGCTGCGAACGAAAGCCCTGCAGGACCTGCACCTACAACGGCTATCCGTTTGGGTCGGTCTGTTGTTTGGTATACCAATTCGGTTTCATTACCCGCGCGCGGATTCACCAAGCAAGACGCTTCTTTGTTTACAAACACCCGATCAAGGCACGCCTGGTTACAGGCGATACAAACATTGATTGCGTCTCTCTCACCCAAGCGCGCCTTTTCAGCGAACTGTGCATCAGCAAGAAACGGCCTCGCCATCGAAACCATGTCCGCTACCCCCTCTTCAAGTAGCGCATTCGCCAACTCTGGCGTATTAATGCGGTTTGAAGTAATCACCGGTATTGATAGTTCAGGTTTTAAACGTTTAGTGACCTGAGTAAATGCTGCCGCGGGCACCATGGTTGCAATCGTCGGAATTCGCGCTTCATGCCAGCCGATACCAGTATTAATTATCGTAGCCCCAGCAGCCTCTATCGCCTTTGCTAGAAGGACAACTTCCTCCCAACTGCTGCCATTGGCTATTAAATCGATCATTGATAAACGATAGATAATTATAAAATCATCCCCTACTGCTGCACGCACACTTTTTACAATCTCAACAGGAAAGCGTATGCGATTTTCAAACGTGCCACCCCATTCGTCTGTGCGATGATTTGTATGACTTACAATAAACTGGTTAATCAGATAACCTTCGCTACCCATTATTTCTACACCGTCATAACCGCCACCTTTCGCCAAACGTGCGCAGCGGGCGAAGTGTTTAATGGTCTTAACGATGCGGGATTTACTCAGTACCCACGGAGAATACGGACTAATTGGTGACTTTATGCCACTTGGGGCAACAATAAATGGATGGTAACCATAGCGACCAGCATGCAAAATTTGTAAGGCAATCTTTCCACCTGATTCATGCACGGTTTGCGTAACCAATTCATGGCGATACTGCTCCTTTGCTGATGTTAATTTCGCCGCAAAGGGTGCTAGACGCCCTGCGCGATTGGGCGCAAAGCCGCCAGTCACGATCAAACCGACTCCCCCTTGAGCACGCTCGCGATAAAACGCTGCCAAACGTTGTAATCCTTCTTTGTCCTCTTCCAAACCGGTGTGCATTGACCCCATTAATATTCTATTTTTAAGTTGGGTAAAGCCTAAATCAAGTGGCTGAAAAAGCGCTTTAAACGGGGTGTTATCAATACATAATTCCATGGGTATTCGCTTCAGTATTATTTAAAAAAAAGAGTATATAGCTATTGGGGATATTATTGCGAGAGTTACGATAAATATGGCCTACAGATAGGCGTAAAGTGAATGATCAACTAACGCACCTAGAACCGCACAAAATTAGGTGCTACGCTTTAGTATCATTCAGGACTGTGTAAAAAAAGGAAAAGACATGAACAAATTAACCGCTTTCATAATGTCAACGTTACTTAGTGTTACCACGACGAATGCCGGGCAAGTTACCGCCACAATAAACGCCACCGATGATGCGAATAAATCCTTAGGCGATATCGTGTTTGTTGATACATCCTATGGGTTATTGATATCGCCACATTTAACTGGTTTACCGGCAGGTCTGCATGGTTTTCATTTACACCAACACGCCGACTGTGGTGATGTTGGAATGCATGCAGGCGATCATTTCGACCCGAAAAATACCAATACACATCAAGGTCCGTATGGAGAAGGCCATTTAGGTGATCTGCCCATACTGTATGTAGGCAGCGATGGTCAAGCAAACACACCGACGTTAGCTCCGCGTTTAAAAACGAGTGACCTGAACGGATTGGCGGTCATGATTCATGCAGGGGGAGATACTTACAGTGACACCCCTAAACTTGGGGGCGGTGGAGCACGCATAGGTTGTGGTGTTCTTAAATAAAACCGCGAGTGCCAGGGGTTGAAATGATTACTACCCCAACCCCTGGATCTCGGCTTTCAACTATCTGCCAAACGGATCTCGCAGGATCATTGTCGAATCACGCTCAGGCCCCGTAGACAACATGTCGATAGGAATTTCCAATATCTCTTCAAGCCGTTTGATATAGGCTAGTGCATTAGCTGGCAACTGCGAAAGTTTCGTCATATCAGCAGTTGACTCCTGCCATCCAGGAATATCTTCATAAACTGGCTCAAGTCCTGCAAAATCTTCTGCAGCTTGCGGCGGGCGGGTAAGTAGTTGTCCATTGACGTCGCGATACGCTACAGCAATACGAATCGTGTCCAAACCATCCAAAACGTCCATCTTGGTTAAACACAAACCAGATAAACTATTGAGTTCGATTGACCGTCGCAGCAATACCGCATCAAACCAGCCACAACGGCGTGGACGTCCAGTCACCGCGCCAAACTCATTACCACGCTCAGCTAATCGTTTACCAACGTCGTCTGTTAACTCTGTTGGGAATGGGCCGCCGCCGACACGGGTGGTATAGGCTTTGGTGATACCCAATACATAATCTAGATAACGAGGACCAAAACCTGCACCATTCACGACGCTGCCGACGCATGTATTGGAAGAAGTAACAAACGGATAGGTGCCATGATCGATATCAAGATACACGCCTTGCGCACCTTCAAACAAAATATCGTCGCCGTGCTTACGATGTTCGTGCAAACACGTTGTAACATCTTTTACCATGGGGCCAATTTCTTTGGCCCAGACCACCGACTCATCCAATATCGCTTGCAGATCAACAGCGGGCTGTTGGTGATAATTCGTTAAAATGAAATTGTGGTATTGCAATAACTCAGTGAGTTTTGCCTTAAAGCGCTCAGGATGCAGCAAATCGCTCACTTTCAATGCGCGTCTTGCTATCTTATCTTCATAAGCAGGCCCGATACCGCGGCCAGTAGTACCAATAGCGGCCGTACCCTTGTGCGCTTCTCGCGCCTTATCCAGGGCTACATGGCAAGGTAAAATGAGTGGGCATGCCTGACTAATATGCAAACGCTCACGCACATTAATGCCTTTATTTTCCAATTCTTTTATTTCATCAAGCAACGCCGGTGGGGACAATACCACACCATTACCAATGTAACATTGAACGTGCGTACGCAACATACCTGATGGAATCAGGCGTAAAACTGTCTTTTCGCCATTAATTTTAAGCGTATGACCTGCATTGTGACCACCCTGAAAGCGAACAACTACCTGAGCATTCTGGGTTAGCAAATCAACAATCTTACCTTTACCTTCATCGCCCCACTGTGTACCTACAACAACTACATTTTTACCCATAATTAACGCTACTCTGCAAATTGACGAATAATGGTGAGTAAGATCACTCCCATTAACATACTGATAAATCCCGAAACCCGTAAAACCGTGTCATCCCGAGCAATAATTTGTAATAGCAATCTTTTCCACCGCCCGGGTGCTGCAAACGGCATTAACCCCTCAATAACAAAAACAAGGGCCAACGCCGAAAGAAAATTAATTAACATCAGCATTGTCTCCAATAAAAAAGGGTTAAGTGCGCTTAACCCTTTTTTAAAAAAAAACAATTATAATTAATTTTTAGCCCTAACACCATCGCCCTTTGGCAAACCGTGCTTAAAATAATCAAAAAATGAGTTACTTTGGTCCAGCACTAAGATATCTTGCTTACTATTAAAACTTGCTTCATAGGCCTTCAAACTACGGTAAAACGCAAAAAACTCTTTATTTTGATTATATGCTTGGGCATAAATTGCCGCGGCTTTCGCTTGCCCCTGGGCACGTACTATCTGCCCTTCACTTTGTGCCTTAGCCAGCATGACCGTTACTTGTGCATCAGCAGTCGATTGAATCGCTTCCGCCTGCGCTTTGCCATCTGCGCGGTGACGATTGGCAATTTCTTGCATGTCTACACGCATACGCTCATAGATAGCATTACGGGTATTATCTGGCAACTCGATGCCTTTGATGCGTACATCGACCACATGTATACCCAATTGCCCAGCCTGTTCTTCAGCCCGATCACGCAAGATATCCATCAGATTATCGCGCCCGCCTGAATTGACCTCAGACAGTGTACGTTTACCAAACTGGGCACGCAGGAATGTATTCAATTGCTGCTCAAGCAACATCTCTGCCTTGAGCTGATTACCACCGGTTGCCTTGAAATAACGAGAAAGATCTTCAATACGCCACTTCACATAATAATCAACAATCACATCTTTCTTTTCTTTTGTGACAATGCGTGATGACTTGATATCTGACGTTTGTATACGGGTATCAAAGATTCGTACACTTTCAATAAAAGGCGTTTTAACATGCAACCCAGGCCCTAAAACCATGACCTTATCTGTACCACTATCTGTTACCAGCCTTCCCAGGCGCAGCAGGATGCCATTGTAGCCTTGGGTAATTGTAAATACACTGGTGACCATGAGCATTAACACAGCAAAAACCACTACAGCCACGACTGTTTTAATTGCATTCATCAATCATTCCTCCCCAAATGCTCGGTTGGTCTGATGATCTCACGGCCATCAAATAATACATTACTACTCTCTGAATTTTGCATACTATCATTCTTTGTACTCACATCCTGCTTTACCGGCAATTGCGCTGCAGAAACAAGCTTGTCCAGTGGCAAATAAAGCAAGTTACCTGACTTGCCATCAACAATAATTTTACTGCTACGGCTTAGTATCTGCTGCATCGCATCTAAATACATACGCTCGCTGGTTACTATAGGTGAACGTACATATTCAGGTAGCAATTCCAAAAACTCAGCAGACTCACCTTTTGCGCGTAACACCACCTGCTCAGAATAAGCCTGGGTTTCAGCACTAATGCGTTTGACGTTGCCTTCAGCGATAGGGACTACACGTGCTTCATATGCGCGGGCTTGTGCTTTAAAACGCTCTTCATCTTCTTTCGCCTTGATGGCGTCATCAAAGGCATCTTGCACATTTTCAGGAGCGCGTGCTTGCTGCGGGGATACACTGGTAATAATGATACCCGTTTTATAGCTGTCCAGAATCTTCACCAACGAATCTTGTACACTATTTCCCCAGGCTTCGCGTCCTTCGGTGATCATTTGATCTAAGGTTGTTCTGCCAACCACTTGCCTTAAGGCGCTCGATGTCGCCTGTTGCAGGCTCTCGATGGGATCGGAGACATTAAATAAATAGTCTTGCAGATCACCAATACGGTATTTCACAGCAACGTCGACGTAAACCAAATTTTCATCGCCTGTGAGCATATTAGCGGTATAGGAATAATCAGAAACACGATCAACGTTCAACACGACTTTTGATGAAATCAACCGAGGTATCCAATGCGGACCAGGACCAACTGTTTCAACGTATTTACCGAAATGAAGAATCACCGCTTGCTCAGCCGGATCTACAATAAAAATACCGGATAGTGCCCACAAAATAAACGCAACAAAAAAAATCATAAGTGCGAGGATACCGCTGCCAGCCTTAGAGGGAGAGGGCGACTTATTATCACCGGGTTTAGATGTACCACCCATAAATATTTGTTTGAATTTCGCATGTAACCGCTTCAGCGCTTCATCAAGATCAGGCGGCTGGTTTTTACCACCCCATGGATCTTTATCTTTATCAGGCTCATTCCACGCCATGTGCGACTCCCCGCCGTTGCAAATAAAAATAGAATTCTAGGGGGTATAGTGCGTTTAAGCAAGTGATAAAAGGGGGACTGTCTAGAGTCCTTATCTTAAAATTTAATAGAATAGGGATAACCACGAGCCACCCAACGTGGTTATCGACTGCATGTGCGCTTTCAAATCATATTTTCATTTTAGTAGGATATACTGAGGAGCCTTGAGCTACTTTACTCGAATATAAATCAAATCCCATACCCCATGCCCTAAACGCTGACCACGCTGCTCAAATTTGGTTAATGGTCGCGCATCAGGTCGGGGAGAATACCCACCATCCTCCTGCTGATTCACTAATGTAGGCTCTGCTGAAAGAACGGCATACATATGCTGGGCATACTCTTGCCAATCAGTAGCACAGTGTATAAACCCACCCGGTTTGATTTTTTTCACGATTTGGCGAATAAACTCAGTTTGAACCAAGCGCCGTTTGTTATGTCTTTTTTTAGGCCAAGGATCAGGAAAGAAAATCTGCACGCCCGCTAATGTACTATCAGTTAAATAGGTTTTGAATACCTCCACCGCATCAAAAGGAGCAATACGCAGATTAGAGACAGCATGATCGTGCAGATCAGCAACCAGGCTTCCTATTCCGGCAAGATGAACTTCAATACCTATAAAATTTTTCTCCGGTTGTGCTTGCGCCATCGTGACTAGCGATGTTCCCATGCCAAACCCTATCTCGACTATCGTATCAACCTCACGACCAAATTCAGTGGTCAAACACCAGGGCTGGCCTTGTTGTGGTAAAGTATACTCATTTAACCAGATATCCAGAGCCTGCTGCTGGCGGTTGCTCACTCGGCCGGTTCGTAGTACAAAGCTTTTAATTGTTCGCTGCATTGATGTCGCTCATTATAAAATTTTGGTGATTATAACCGCTACTGTGCATTTTGTGACATGTGAACTGGAGAATTTAAATCAAAATATTGCATCTTCAGCCAAATTTTGCTATAAAACGCAACCTGTATTTCGTATTCAGTCAATTCGCTAGCGAATGCCTTAATTTTAAACAAAGATGACAATTCAAGTCAGCCATTTGGAGTAACAACATGTCAAGAGTATGCCAGATTACTGGCAAGCGGCCCATCTCTGGTAATAACGTGTCGCATGCCAACAACAGAACAAGAAGACGCTTTCTGCCTAACATCAAGCACAAACGATTTTGGGTTGAAGAAGAAAATCGATTTGTATCACTTAAAATAAGTGCTAAAGGCATACGAATTATCGACAAATTAGGCATTAAAGCTGTTCTAGATGATCTTAGAGCCAAAGGCGAAAAAATTTAATTGAAGGGGAAAAACCGTGGCAGCTGTTACCGTAAAAGTTAAAATGGAATCAACCGCAGGTACGGGTTATTATAAAACCACTACCAAAAACCCGCGTAATCATCCAGAAAAAATGGAATTAATGATGTACGATCGTGTCGTACGCAAACATGTTCTCTTCAAAGAGAAGAAAGTTAAGTAATTATACAAAGGCCTCTTTACGAGGCCTTTTTTTTTTAACGATTAAATATTATTAATATCCATAGTCTGCCTCTAACCCCCTTGTTAAATTTAAACTTATCATATAAATCGCTCATTTTGTTTTTAAAATAATCAATTCTTCACTGGATAATCAGCACATATCTATTAAACTCATAGTAATAGCAGTGTAAACAGACGAGGATTGCATGAAACCATTGTTGCAGCTCAATTTAACCCAGAAGTTCACACTGACGCCCCAACTTCAGCAAGCAATCCGATTACTACAATTATCTACCCTGGATCTGCAACACGAAATTCAACAGCAAGTTGAATCAAATCCCTTGCTCGAGGCCGAACAAACGCAAGAAAAAGATAAATCCATCATTGAGCAAACTACACAAACAGAGGATGAATTTGCTGATTTTCAATGGTCTAATTTGTATACAACACAAAGCCACAACAACAGCTTCAACGAAAGTGATTATGTTTTTGAAACCGTTCATTGCACCACCACTAGCTTACAAGATCACTTACGCTGGCAATTAGATTTAACTCCGATGACCGATGTGGATCGGGTTATCGCTACCGCAATCATTGATGCTATTGATAATGATGGGATATTAACGCTTTCGTTGGAAGACCTGCATGCAAGTCTGAACAGTGAATCTCATCCCCTAGATTTGGACGAGATTGTAGCGGTAAAACACCGCATTCAACATTTTGATCCTGTCGGTTGTGGCGCAAATAACTTGGTTGAAGCGTTGCTGATTCAACTGGGACAATTACCTGAAACGACCCCCTATTTATTACTTACCCTACAAATAATCAATGAAGACATTGAGCTACTGGGTCAGCACAACTACCCGGAGTTGAAGAAAAAGTATCAAATTAGTGAAATAGAGTTGGATAAAATACTACTTATTATTCAAAATCTTAACCCAAAGCCTGGCAATATTATTTCGGCAGGCAAGACCGAATACACTACTCCTGATTTAACCGTCAAGAAAATAGATGGACGCTGGCAAGTTATGTTAAACCAAAGTGCTTTACCGCGTTTAAGCATTAACAGTTATTACGCGTCTCTCATTAAACGCACTGATAAAAGCGCGGATAATCAGTTTCTAAAAAATAACCTGCAAGAGGCTCGCTGGTTTTTAAAAAGCATTCAAAGCCGACAGGAAACATTGTTAAAAGTGGCCAGCTATATAGTAAACTACCAGCATGATTTTTTTGAACTTGGTGTAGAAGCTATGAGGCCACTCATTCTGAGAGAGGTGGCCATTGCGCTAGACATGCACGAATCAACCATATCGCGTGTAACCACCCAAAAATACATTTACACACCGCGTGGTTTGTTAGAACTTAAATATTTTTTCTCAAACCATATCGCAATGGCACAAGGAGGCGCATGCTCTGCTACAGCGATTCGAGCAATGTTAAAAAAACTGATTACCGGAGAGAACTTAAAAAAACCATTTAGCGACAATAAACTAGCAGCATTAATTAATGAGCAAGGTATACATATCGCCCGCAGAACCGTGGCGAAGTACAGGGAGGCGATGGGCATAGCCTCATCGAACGAACGAAAAATAATTCGTAATTAGTATTAAAACAAAAGAGGAGAAAGTTATGCAAATTAATTTCACCGGACATCGAATGGAAGTCACCCCTGCTTTAAGAACCTTTACGCAGGAAAAATTCGACAAGCTGGAAAGGCATTTCGATAAAATCACCGCAATCAATGTGGTGTTCGATGTAGAAAAATTGCGTCAAAAAGCAGAGGCAACTATTATCGTTGCGAAAGGTGAATTGCATGCCAGCTCCGAATCGGAAGACATGTACGCAGCCATCGATACTTTGGTTGATAAATTAGACAGACAATTAATCAAGCATAAAGAGAAAATGCGCGATCATCGCGATTGATAGATTTCCCCCCAAGCTCTCAAACGTTTTTCATGACGTTCGAGAGCTTCCTTCTACCCTAGCTATTTTTTTCATCTCGGGCAGTTTCCAGATGTATTTTGCGAAAAAACCGATGTATCACTGGTGAAAGCATGATCACAACAATGGCAATAAAGGCCAGTCCACTGAATAATGCATAAAACCCGGCAAAAAGTTTCCCACCGGTAGTCACCAAGGTTGCCGCGGGTCCCATTCCTGAAAGAATCATAGATGCGTTTAAAAATGCATCGATCCACGACATTTGTTCAGTAAAATGATAACCGATCATCCCCATCCCAAGCGCCAGGGCGATAAGGGTTAAACCAATAAAGCTGTTACGAACCAGGTGAAGATAAATATTAAGCCGTTTTGCAGAAGGCATTGCTTGTCTCATTGCCATAGCAGATCCTCAGAGCGTCACTCAAGATATACTACAGGATTTTCAGTAATATTTAATACCCGTTGTTTATCATGATACAAATACAGTATTATATAAAGATTACTTAATGACTATATTGCCTTATAATTATGCAACTTATTGATTCTATTGATACCTTCACTGTCTGCATTGACACGACCTCGCAAAGTAAAACTGCCGTATTACTGAAGCTGAGCCAGGTGTTAAGCCAACGTCATGCTGAACTTGATGCCGATCTTCTATTTGATGCTTACTGGAAAAGGGAATGCATGGGCAGCACTGCAATTGGGCATGGGATCGTCATTCCTCATATCCGCTCAAGCCTCATCAAAAAAACCTGTGCATGCCTACTTAAACTACAAAATCCTGTTGATTTTGGCGCCATGGACAAACAGCCAATTGATCTGGTTATTGGAATGATTGTTCCAGAACAACAGACTGATCAGCATTTACAAACACTGGCTAAGATTAGCAAGCAATGCAGTGATCCGCTATTTCGCAATGCTTGCCATAGTGCCAAAGATAGCGAGACCTTGTATGACCTGCTTATGCTGAAAAAGCGAGTGACAAGCATTGAGGAAGCGACAGTGTAGCTCCCTTTTCGCGCTCATCAATGCACTCTCAATTTATACTACAAAAATGATCTCGTCCAAAATTTGATGATTCGCAAGAGAGCCTAAAATCAATGTCTTATTGTGATTTTTTTAAACATCCTCAGTGTGTTTAAAAAAACAAACCAAATGTTCTTAAAAATAAAACAATAAGGTTGTCCTAGTATGTCTGGCTAGGTAACTGTGAAATATCTTTCATTTTTTTAATCTATAAATTGCTCTTCCGATAAAATATTTTTTTTATCAGTACAAATAGCGCACATTTTTTTACCGCGTGCGTTTACAAGCTTTTATCTTGTATGGTTTTTTATCAAAAACCATTTACCATGGCGACTGAATGGTTACTTTTACTAATGGAGTAAGAACTGCTGATTTACGGTCTAAATCTCGCTATCACTTCGTTTCATACCCCCGCTCATTTGTGTTTTTATTGTTTTCACCATCATTATCAATGTTGGCATATTTCGCGCGCAGATTATTCACATAGCTTAAATCATTTTTATCTTGCAGTTTTATAATGTCATTGCCTGCTACAATTTGCAGTGCATTATCAACCGCCCAATACCCACAGTCTAAACGACCATGGGCTTGTTGAGCACCATTGCTTAATATTTCAAATTCCAGTTCAGGAAAAGCCGCGCTAACGTGATGCCTCCGCTCTGCCATAATCGCATCGTTACTCCCATCAGCAGGCGCAGTGAAAGAATACTGTATTCCTTTGCTGAGCACCTCAATCAAAATATCTGGGATTTTACGATCTTGATTTAAAGAATCAACAAAATGAATTTTTGGTTTTTGATTTTTATTAGGATCACCAGGAAAAATTACCAACGTAACCCAATGTACCCCACCCACGGCACCATAGTCGGCACTATGCGTCGCTTTTGCACCGTGGGTATTCAGTACAGCCACTATTGGTTTAGTAGCATCCTCGTGCAACAGACCATTTTTTATAGGACCGTCAGCAAGCTCATATCCGTTAATTGCCAAGGCCAAATCAATTGCTGCTTTTTTTGCCACATCATGATCCTGAGCGAATAAATTATTAACAGACCCAAGATTTGGATTCACCACATGCGCACGTTTATCAAGATTAGCGAGCAATATTTTGTATATGCCCTCACCAGTTGCTTGAGTATTAGCAGGTGGCCAGGCACCCTTTGAAAACAAGCCGAATTTATTAACGCCTCTCGTTGCTTCAACACGTCTTAATTGATAATTTGTTAGATATTCTTTCGCGGAGATGCATTGTTCAAAAAAATCATCAGGATTAGAAGCTATCTCCAGATATGCATCTAAAGTATCAAGAAACTTTTTATCAGCGACCGTATATTTTTCCATTTTCACATAAAGCTCATTTTTATATTTATTAAAAAACGCTGTGAAGGCGCTGGCAGCATTATTCTCTCCAAGAGAGACAACAATATTATTTTTTTCATCTGCACTTAATTGCTCAAAACATTCGGAATAAAATGAGAAAATATAGATTGGCATTTGTGCCGCGGTGATCGTATCCAAGGAAATTAACGGGTGGCCTATAATTTGAAAAACATTCACCAATCCATTAAATGCACCAGCTGCACAAGTTGGAGCATCGTGACTTAAAAATACAAGTGGGTATTGTTCTTTAAATAGTTCCAACCCTTCTGCTGTCAGCACCTCAGCTAATGTCTTAGGCTGTTCTTTCCTAGCACGATTTTGATTGATTATTTTCAAAGCGTCTAGCGGCAATAATTCTGACGCAATTGTTGAATTTACTTTCGTTATGTAGACAACAGCATCTTCATATTGAATAACCATTCTTCCCGTCCAGTCGCTCGGAATCTTTTTTTCACTATTCATATGAAAGATAAACGAACGAGAAACCTGTTTAAAAGATATAGGTTGGCCTAAAAACACACCACTATACTCTTTCATCATTGTCGACAACTCAGCGTGAAGGGTTGATTCTAAAAAGGCATCACGAATATCCTTGGAAATTGCGTCTTCATGCAGTGCCTTCCATAGATAACAAAATAACTGTCGCAATTGGACTTGAGAGCCGTTATCGAGATGGGAACCATATTCATAATTAAAAATTAAAGACACATATCGATAAGCAATATAACTGGCTGTATCCCATATCAAAGCATTATCTGAACTAGGAATCTGTTTGCAATTTATCAGACTTTTCAAGTTTAACCCGTGGACAGTCTGGATTAGTTTTGCTATTGCTCCATTTTCTGATGCTTTCTCTCCCGCTGCCAGAGTGAATTGTAACTCGCCTACAGCCTTATTTAACCTATTATTTGCATCAGTAAATATTTTTGACGTTAAAAATTGCATCACCTCTTTTTCAATGCTGTCTATTTCTTTTGATGATAATTTGCCGAATTTCTCAAGCAATTTTTTTGCTACACTTGTCACCCCTGTATGAATTATTTTTGAGTGTGTATTTTGCCCATCTTTATGAAATCTTTCTCGATCAGCCTCAGCCACAGCTTGCACTGCTGTGCTCATCATTCCTTTATATCGCTCCTGATTTGATAACCATTTAATATGCAGTGAATAGTGCGTTGCATTCTTTGCCAGGGATTCAAAGAATTTATCGTCGAGCGGCATTTGTGGATAAAGATGCCAATAAAACTGATTAAGCTTCAGCAGTTCAGCTTCCATTTTATGCGCCGATGTAAAATTAGCATGAAATGCACTTATCGCATATTCTTCTATAAATTTAGAGTTAAGATGATCGAGCGAAACACAGTTCATTGCTGCTAAATAACATGGTTGACTATCTTGTTTGAATGCATTATTCATATTGGTAAGAAACTTTTTTATCAGCTCCTGATCGCTTGTGTCCTTCAATACTCGATAAACAATACTTGAAAGATAAGTGTTATTTTGACACTCGTCGCTACTGAAATAGTGAATCATAGCAGACGTTAATTTGCTTTCCCTGGCATTCAATATGCAAAAAATAATCGTTCGTATTAAGTCTTCATTGCCAACATCCACTAAAATGGCTGCTAGTATTGTCAATAAATCTTTGTAATTTTTATCAGCATCCCTCCTGTCGTAGGATGGCATGCTCTTTTCTTGTCTTATGTGGTGATAATGGGTATCAAATACATCTATAATGTTTAATGCTTTAAAATCAAAAGGGATCAAGACATTTATCATCAGAGACATGTGTTGAATATATTGCCCTATACACGAGCTTAATATTGAAAGGTAATTTCCCGTATTAGCGTTTGCAAACAAATAATCACATTGCTCCATTACACCACTATTAAGTCCTTTCTTCTCAAGCTTATGAACCAAATCTAATAAATGTCTATCAATTGTCCACTGGTTTAAAACGCCGGGAGTTAGCGTTGAAAATAACTCAAGCCCAGAAATATCATTAGCGGCTGCGATTGCCTCAACCACCTCCTTTTTAAGCCATATCCTTTCATGTAAAATTTTTGTTTTAATATGATCAACATTAGTTTTGTAGAATATGTCAACCTCATATTTTTTGATAAACGTGATAATTTCCATGGTTTTTGTTGAAGAATATGGGGTAAATTTAATCAGACCTACAAGCATGTTCATCAGAACCTTAGAATCATCCGTTTCCTGCAAAATTTCTTTGTAACAGATAATCAGCTTATCCACTTCCTGTGCATTGCTCACTGCAAGCGCCTTTAGTAAAAAGCTGCTCATCAGCTGGATTATTGCAAGCTTTTGTTCTTCGGCATTCGATACTGGATGATCTTTATTTAACGCTGCATATTGGTTTATTTTTCCTTGAAGAGAAAAATCTGATACGCTTTCTTTTTCCTCATCCTGACGTCGTAGCGCATATTCAGCGCCAAGATCTGTACCAATAAGCTTAGAGCTTTTCGCGTGACGTAAATAATTTGCTGTTAAATTTAGTAGTGTAATTTGATCCTTTGTCATCACGTCAAATTTAATGTTGTTATTCGTCATCAACTGCTCTATTGCTTGATTGTTTTTAGCAGAAGAAGGTATGTTTTGAAACAAATAATGAACCACCATTTTTTTTACATAGCAAACGACATCATCCACAAGCGTTTTATTCTGCAAGAGCGAAACGAGTTTTTTGACGAGAATATCAGCAAAATCAATACGTTCCTGAATAATCGCGCGACAAAGTACGGGTAGCATTATCGACTGATATTCTTGTAAGTGTGCTTCGTCCTTTTTTTTACGGAATAAAAAATCCTGTAATTCTGTTACGTTATTTTCACTAAGATAATACGCCAATACAGAATCAATAATAATAGTCCTATTTTCTGGCTCCCTGTGAAAACGTTTTCCTTGGCTGCGAACAAGGTCATGAAAACCATCTTTTTCTTGCCTCTTCCCTACAAGGGCCTCTCTAATTTTCACAAGATTTTGCTCTTTTATATCGATGCATTTATTCGATGAAGCACCCTCTTCCTCGCTTGCTATATTTTTTATAATTCGCCCTTTTTTAAGATCTTTTTGGTCGATTTTATTGTCGTCATCTTTTCGTTTTTTTGGAGGCATAGTTATTCTCAGTTTTTTATTCCGGTTCTTGCTCGACGCTTTGCTTATCTAACGAATAAAACCGAGATAAAACGTCGTGATCGATGCAAAATTTATTGATGCGGGGATTTATATAGCCCCAGAAATGGCAGAGTCAAGAACCTTTTCAAGGTAAATCGACGTCGTCGTGTTGTTCATGTTTTGTGCGTATTTTAAAAAGGATTATGCTCTTTTATAGAACAAAAGGCAATAAAGATGTGTTTTTTTTTGTCAACATAGAGGCGGGGTATCGTGTTGTTATGCGACATCATCATGATTTGTGCGACCACGGTTAATTCTTTGATTTTTTCGCCATAAGCTTATCAAAAATAACCTGTCTATCCTCAGACAACTCTGCTCGACGCAGCAGCGCCATATCTTGCGCACTACCTTGCACACAATCGAGGGTCAACCTGTCAACAATCAAAATGCCGTTCAGATGGTCAATTTCGTGTTGCAGCACTCTGGCATAGAAGCCTCGGGCAAGAAGCTGGTGAGCGTGCCCACACATATCCTGATAGCTGACATTGATTTGATGGTAGCGAGGCACTTTTCCGGCCTTTGAAGACACTGAATAACACCCTTCAAAATCATAACTGATTACAGCTTGTGAAACGGGTTCATACGTGGGGTTAATCATAATGTGCATTGGGTAAAAAGCATCAACATTATCACGAAGCAATGTGGCTTCTTCAGGAATGTAGACAGCAATAATTTGTCGTGGAACATTGACCTGCGGCGCGGCAAGACCAACACCACCGAGAGCCTCCAGTTTATCTTTCATGTGAACAATCAGTTCACGATCATCATCATCTAACGGAAATGACACCACGTGAGCTTTACTTTTCAATACACGAGTGTATTCAGGCTGTTCGATAGTAACAATTTTCAGTGGCATAACAACCCCTACCTCCCAAGCTGTTGCATCTCAACTTTTTCAGCCGCAACCTTACCGCGCAATACCGCATTATCAGAATTAATATACAACCACTCACCAAAGCGTCCTGCACAAAACACGCCATGTTTCTCATAGAAATTGAAAATAATTTCGCGCGCGTTTTTCCATTCATGTGTATACACCGGATATGCCAAAGGTAAGGTTTGTACGTCGTGGGCAATCAGCTCGTCTTGTGGGGTGATAACTCCCATGGTTAACAATGAATTAATCACCTGATCGTCCAGCCCATGCCTGTCCAGAGGCTTATAGGGTGAAAAACTAATTTCAGCCTGAATGCCAAAGGTTGGTTTATTGCGTAATGTGGGTGATGAATTTGAGTTTAAAACCAACTTATGGAAAGGAACATCGGGCGAGGCGCAGTATATTCGTTGCTTATCGGTAAGCTGACTGCGGTTATAAACCAAGTTCACTAAATAGAGCGAAAAATGTTTTAATTGCGCAGCCGCTTCCTTAACATCGTCAGGTATCTGCAATGTCTTGCTCACCAGTTCTGTTAAGGGAATGGTAGAAATTAGTTGTTTAAATTGATACTCACGGTTCGTGCCAGTGACTACTGTCTTACGACTTAAATCAATAGACTTAACTTCGGTTTGTGTCACTATTTTTTCAGTACCAATGTGTTTAACAAAGCCTTCAAATAAGTTGGCAAAACCGCCTTCTTCAGGATAAGTCACCTGCGCATTGGGGTAATGACTAAAATCGACTCGGGAAATAGCACCGGAAACAATAGACGCTACATCTGGAGTTACAATGCGATCACCCGCCCACGTGGGCATTAACATTTCTAAAGGATGCGCCCAAATTTTTTGATTATAAGGCAGCATGAAATGCTTTGCGATGCCAGCACCAAACGATTGATCAATCCATTCTTTGATATTTCTTGGCGGCTCTCCGCTCGTATGACTGACCGCTTCAATCAACCCCATCAAGCACTCTGTAACCACCGCAGGTGGCAGGCCATGAAGGTTAGCCTGGAAAGGGTAAGGGACAAACGTATCGTGCGAATAGACCCAAGCTGAGCGTGGCTGCACATAAAGCGGGACTGGACAAAGTTCGGCGATTAACTGTTTAACATAATCGTGCTTGGTAAAAAATGCATGGCCACCATAATCAAAAACAGTATCAGCCAAAGCAAACGAGCGGCATAATCCGCCGGTATTGCGCTCTTTTTCTAAAATTAAAAAATCTTTGTTTCTTAAATGATACGCGGCACTAAGACCCGCGGGACCTGCTCCAATAATAATATTCATCCGACTATTTCCTAATCCTGCACTACAATTATTGATTTTTTATGATGTTGATGATTATCCCACATTTCGAGATATGCCTTTTCCAAATTGACCACAAAACGCTTGGTATCAAATAGAGGTTGCTCATGACAGTGTTTCTTTAATTTTTTCTTCAGCTGCTTAAGTGCTTTGGGATCAAGTGCCAAGGAAATTGCAGTTGCAGCATAGGTCGCCAAATCAGGCATAATCAATTCATTCATGCCCAAGGCGTTTAATAGACTGCCCGCCACCCGGCTTTGGAACGTCTCACCTGGATAAGTGATTAGGGGTATGTTCATCCACAGTGCATCACTGGCTGTTGTATGAGCATTGTAGAAATGAGTGTCGGAGCAAAATAGAAATGTCCCCTTTCGGGCAATTTAGAAATGTCACCTTGTAACATTAATCCCCTCTAAAAATATCCCAGGGGTTTGGGGACAGAGTCCCCATTTTAAATAGCCCTGCGAAGCAGCCATTTTGGTCTTGGCGGCTGAAGATAAACAGCAGCTCAATCCCCTCACGGTCATTGCCGTCCCCGGCTGTTCCGTAATTTAATTATACAATATATTCTAAATTACGCCATTTGTTGGCGTTTTTTGAGCATAAGCTTCTGTTGCTGTTGGATTGATAATGAAATGTCGCCATGGATGATTCGCTGGTGGCGTATACTTTTTAGCATTATTCCTTATCGTATCTACTTTCGACTCTAGTTGTTTGGCATCAACAATAGCAGCATTAGGTTTTGCTCTCTCATGGCAGGTGTAATCTAATATTTTTCCTTGGCATACTAAAGTGACTACATCATTTAGATCTTTGCAAACAGTAACCATCGAGTGCTGTAACCTATAGCCTTTTGTGTTTGTTTTAATTTGATAAATCACATTTTCATAGCTTATTTCTAGATTTTTTGAGATTTTCCGCTCATCTTGGTAGCTCAAAATCAGATTCATCTCTTCATCCGTTGGCAAATCCTTACGGTGTGCGTTCTCTGAACTTCTGGCTTCCACTGCAAAACGGCTATTGTGATCCTTTATATACGTCGGTAAATACGCATTAGCAGACTCTATATCGCTGATCCCAAGTAATCGCATCTCTTTCACTAATCGATCCTGCAGTGTCTGATTAGCGCGTTCTACGCGACCTTTCGCTTCAGGGCTGTGAGCGCAAATCAACTCGATACCCAGTTGGCCTGCTGCACGTCCAAATTGTGTTTCTGTGTCTTCTGAGGCTGTAGGTAGATTAATCCGGAATATACCGTGTCGATCACTGTAAGTAGCTAAAGGGATTCCATGCTCAACAATATACTTATGCATTAATTTAAAATAACCAGCGGTTGTTTCAGTGGGTTCAAAGTGCAGGCTGCATAACTGGCTGGTTGCATCGTCAATAGCGACCAATAAACAACATTTAGGTCCTCGGTCTTCGAACCAGGGGTGAGGAGAGCCATCTATTTGGGTAAGCTCACCAAAACAATCGCGACGATCTCGCTGAGGATGAATTTGGGCTTGCTTCTGACGATTTGCTTTCCAGAAGCCCCATTCAACCATCCATTGTCTCAATGTCTCTTTGCTGACTTTAATACCATGTTTTTCATAGAGCTTTTCAGCAGCAAATTTAGGTCCAAAATCATAATAATGCGTTTCTATTAATGTTTTGATTACTTCTATTTTTTCATCGCTATGCTTCCGATTACTTGGACAGCCTCGCTGTTTTGATTGTAATCCTTCTGCACCATACTGCTTATAGTTCCTTACCAAACGTTTTATTTGTCTTACCGTCAACCCAAGATGCTGCGCTGCAATCTTCTGCGTTAATCGCTTATCAATTATTTTTTCAATGATGGATAAGCGCTCTATCTCCTTTGTGCTCATCGCTAATAACCCCTTTAAGAGCATTTTCCGTCCTCGATGATATTTGCCTACTTAAAGACTAGATTCACCGAGACCAAAAGGGGACATTTCTATTTTGCCCAAAGGGGACATTTCTAAATTGCCGCTACACATTGTAGAAATGAGTATCGAGATACAGATCAGCATGCGCATGGCGGGCTAAATGTTGGTCTTTAGGGACGCGATTGGCGAATATCAAGCGATCAGCGGTAATATTATATCGCAGCGCATGCTGCACCAGGTTCTGTTGCACAGCACCACTCGCTTGCAACCACAATACACTGCCGGGAACAGCCTGCAGAATCTGCATCCATGTTGCAAAGATCACCGGCTCAATTTTGTAACTGTTGTTGAAGGCACAAAATACGATCCCTGTTTCAGGCAAACCACATTCTGCTCGCGTGGGTAGCTTAGATGGTACTGTTTGTTGTTGCGGATTAACCTGATATGAATGTGGCATCAAGGCTAATTTTTCGCTGAAACATGATTGCGCCGTTGGAGGGGCAATAAACCCATCCGCAATCAAATAATCAAAAAAATCAGTTCCGCTGGTCGATGGCGAGCCCAGATACCGAACATTAATAGGTGCGGGTCGCCGCGCATTGATTTCCAGACGCGCACCTGCTGTACCACCCATCAAATCAATCAGGATATCGATTTTGTCGTCATTGATTTTTTGGCAAGCCTTCTCAATAGAATAATCGTTGATATCAATAAAATGATCACAACCTTCTTCAATTTTTTTACGGTAAATACTGCCGTCATCTTCGCCGTATGAGTAGACAAACACCTCGAAACGGTCACGATCGTGCAATGCGTAAAGGTCCTGCGTCAAATGTCCAGTAGGAAAATCTCTAAACGACGAACTAATATATGCGATTCGTAATCGTGGGTTACGATGAGAATGATGTTTAAATTTAAGTTTTGTGTCTGACAATAACGCTGATTTAGATCGGAAATGGTATTCATGGGTCGCAATTTGATACAGTTCTTGTGCGCTAAATGAAAGGCTTAAAGCGGCCTCAAATAAACTCGAAGAAAATTTCAGCTTGCTGCGCAAAGCCTGATTTAATTCCTCTTTGACTAACGCTAACGATTGCTCATAATCATCCCACTCACATAACATGATTTTACAAACAAACAGCGGCGTGAGCAGTTCCTTTGCACCGGGTTTAATCTGCAATGCATGCTCATAAGCCAGCTTAGCCTCTTCCCATTTGAGCATTTTTCTATAAATCGTTCCGAGGGTTTCATACGTTTTTTCATTATCAGGATTCAAGCTTAAATTTATTTCACTGCATTGAATTGCCTTGCCATATTGCTGCAAAGCAATATATGCCGCGGTTAAATCAGCCCATACGGATTGATCTGTATTGACCCATTGCAGGCTTTTCTCATAATAGGCGATCGCTTGCTGATAGTTTTTTTGCACATGCAATATGCGGCCTAATGCCAGATAAGCTGGGTAATAAGAGGGATGAATAGCAACAATATGCTCCAGGTCTAAAATAGCCTGCTTATGTTTGTTTGATTTTTGGTAAATCATGGCACGATTGTAGTAAAACTCAGGATTACCGGCCTGGGATGCAATCGCCATATTAATCAATTTCATCGCACTCTCAAGATCATCTCGCTCTGAGGCAATTACGCTTAATAATTGATAGCTATTCGGGTGTTTGGGAATTATTTTCACCACACGTTTTAACAGACGTTCTGCCTGATGATACCGTTTGGCTTTTAAGAAGTTAACCGCTTGATTAAAATCATTTTTAGCTTGTTCATGTGGCACCTGATGGCTCTTGTTTAATACTGATAAATTGTCTGGCATCGCTCATTCCCTGAAAATAAGTACACTGAATTGAGCCCATGCTGCAAGCAAGACGACAAGACATGTGAAGGCCTTACATTTTAAGGTATTTTTTAACGAAAGCAACCATATCTCAACCGGGGGAGAGACAAACTCCGATGTTCGTTTATTACGTGGATTGCGAGTTAGCATCCTGCGACAAAAGCTCCATCCATTCTTTTATAAACTGCGCATATTTCTCATCTGGGTTCATCGCCTGCGACTCTTGAAACAGTGCCAACGACTCCAGTCTATTTCCCAAATAATATTGCGAGATTGCCAGGTTATAGAGTGCGCCGAATTTTTTTCCAAATATATTAATCGACCTTTGATAATATTCACAAGCTTCGGCATATTTTTTTACCGTTTGGTAAACATAAGCAAGATCAAAGAGCAGATCATGTGCGCTCGGTGTATAGTAAAAATTACTGGCAATTTGGGGAAGGCTATTAAATAAATGAGCCAATACAGAAGCATCGGCATTCTCTAAAAGCAAGTGGATACGCTCATGGAAGCGGTTATACATATAAGGGTCATAACCCGTTAAAACCAAATGAGAAACTAAAAGATCCAATTTTGCGTCATTGAACGTATCACTGATGTAGCGATGGAGAATAAAATAATCAGCTGGACTAAACCCTTCTATATAATGGTCAATTGCATATTTTGTTGCCGGTAGATCGGCAAAATTCAACCCACTGATAAATACACAAGTCTTAATCCCATCGCGCGGCGTTTGAATAAAATAATCACCACCCGTGCGTGTAAAATACTGGCCTATTGCATGAAAGTTAACCATCAATGAAAAGCTGCCATGAAAACTGAAATGGGGATAACTTAATCGACTCAGTTGCGATAATGCACTGTAACCTTTGTCGGAAGAGATCAGCAGTAGTTTATCGTTGCTGATGCTGCGCAGTTTGGCAAGTGAACGCAACGAACTAATGGGTAACAGTATTTTTGCATCATCTAACGAAAGCTTATAATCATCCAAGATATCGTTAAATACCTCTTCCTCGTAGTAGTCACTTTTAATTTCTTGTTCATCAAAATCAATATGCAAACGCTCCATATCAACAACTTTTCCGTCAACAACATTATCTTCCTCGGTTGCTACCTTGAGAGTTACTTCATGCAATTTTTTGTTTTTTATACTGAAACAATCATGTGAAATGGTGTCGAAGATGTAATTGGCAAACACAACAACCGGGTTGACTAACGTTTTGTTTGATAAGGTTATACCTTTCGTTATCAGATTAATTTCATGATCTTCTTCCATGTTATAAATGGCAAAATCAAGTATGCCCTCATCAAGGAATTTTTTTAAACCTGGTTGCGATTGCCAAAATTGCAAATTACTTTCAGTAAAATCGGTCATCACATAAGTAAATTTCAAGTGTTTGAGGTCGAGTTTCGCACAGATTTCTTGGATGCGTTTTATCACATAAAAGCTTAATTGACCGCTTCCTGTCCCTAATTCCAAAATATAGAAAGGATGATTTGCTGCCTCAGGGTTCTTGAGCAGGCAATCTTGAAAAAAATTAACGACAACATTGGCATAACAATTGGCAATAAAGGTGTTACTGGTCACAAAATAAGGAACATATCCACTCCAGGCATTCACACCTTCCCGCTCAAAATAATCACGTTGTAATTGCCACAATATAGACTCGGACAAGCGCTTATTCTGTTCGATAACCAGTTGATTGTTCGTCATAAATTAATATCCATTGGTAAAGACCAGTTAATAGCCACTTGTAGGTATTATAAAAAATTGTAGTAGCTAATTAAAATATAGGCAACTCAAGTTGTGATATGACAAAAAAAAATCAACATACTATTTTTGGCTTTCTTGGGTTTATATATTGCGACGTTAGAACGCACATGGTAGATTCTAGCCGCTATGATTAAAACTAAAATTATTATTATCAATAAATTGGGATTGCACGCAAGAGCGTCTGCGAAGTTCGTATCGACTGCGGCAAGATACCAGAGCCACATTGACGTCCTCAAAGATGCACAGACAGTGAATGGTAAAAGCATTATGGGTGTAATGATGCTCGCCGCCAATAAAGGCAGTGAGTTAGTCTTGCAGATTGAAGGCCCTGATGAAGAAGCCATGGAAAAAGCACTGGTTACGCTTATCAATAATTATTTTGGTGAAGGTGAGTAACTAATGGTTGGGATGCCAAAACACGCAACCCAACCTACTTTTTAATCCGGACTACGCTTACTACTTTTCTCAGATAACGTACGTCTTCGCTGTCTACGCATGCGCTGTATCGCCACCAGGGTTTGCAATGGACCAGACAAAGCATAAATCGTAGAGCTGAGGAATAATACCACCGATGGATTTGCTGCAATTGCCACAAATAAAATCACGACCAGTAGCACATATAGAAAAGGAACTTTTCCTTTAAAATCTATTTCTTTAAAACTGTTATACCGTACATTACTCACCATTAATATTGCAGTTACTACCGCAAGAGACGCTGCGAGTATTGAGAACAAGACATGTTCCCATTGATTCTGCAGACACAACCAGACGAATGCGGAGACCACCGCCGCTGCAATCGGGCAAGCAAGCCCTTGAAAATAACGTTTATCTGCAGTTTCTACCTGCGTATTAAAACGGGCAAGTCTTAATGCAACCGCCGCTGTATATAAGAATGCTATCAACCAACCAAATTTACCCAGTTGGTGCAAACCCCAACTATAAAGAAGTAGTGCTGGAGCAACGCCGAAAGTAACCATATCCGACAAGCTGTCATATTCTGCCCCAAACTCGCTTTGGGTGTTGGTCAAACGTGCTATCCGGCCATCCAACCCATCAGCAACCAAGCCTACAAATATGGCAACAACAGCGGCTTCATACTGCCCCTTCATCGAAGAAACCATGGAATAAAATGCCGCGAATAGACTAGAAGTCGTTAATAAATTAGGTAACAAGTAAATACCTGAATGACTCTCTTTTTCCTTTACCATGCGCGCCTCATAAAAATTAAATCGTCGAATCCTAGCACAGTTTCGATCATGCCCGCTATGCCCATACCCTGCGTCTATTGGAATAAGTTTCAAGTTGATTCAGAAATTATCCAGATGATGCTATACTAATCATACTGATTTTATTATGTAGCGACAATGCCTAAACCAGAAGATAAAAAAATTGTCATCGAAGGCGTTACTCCGCAAGGGAAAGTTTTTCGCCCTAGCGATTGGGCTGAGCGCATGAGTGGCACAATGGCTACGTTTAAAAACAGCCGGATTCACTACTCCCCACTTTTACAGCCGAGTGTTAACCACGAAGGCTACAAATGCGTGTTGCTGGATCCAAAACTAAAGGAATCAAGCCCGCAGGTGTACCAAGCCATTCTTGATTTTGCTAGAACGAATAACTTGAAAATATGTGGCGAGCCAGAATAGCCTCCCTTCATTTTTTTAACGACAAATACACGTCGTACTGACCCCCGCCCAGCAATTCAAATTTTTGCATGTTCTTTGTACCTAAGCTCTCGGTATGGTTAGGCATACTCCAGCGAGTTTGCAAGCTTCCTTTTTCATTTTTCAAATCAACGCGCATTGAACCAATTAGATCATCTGGATTTAACACAGAACCATCACTATCGAGCAATGAGACAATTAAAGTGATTGCCTGCCCCGATTGTAAAGGCTGAGACCAAAGAATAATCTTTTTAACTTTATCCATGACCCCGCTGGGCCAATTCATGGGTTTTGCGGGTATTCGCAAATACTGTGTAGGTTGGTTTCCCTGATATACAGCGATATCAAAATACAATTCATCGCCATCACGCTCTGTCGCTTTAATAACATCGACATGATCCATCATCAAAATAGGCTGCAACGCACCGTCTGCGGATAGCGCATAGTTTACAGGTGACAAAAACAACATAGCTACCAAAAAAAATCGTGATATCCATTGCATACAGCCACTCCTTAAATATAGTATTTAGCCCATATCGATTACCAGAAAAGGAACCTACCACAAACGCCTACACCGACCTACTTTATCCGAAAAAACGCCTTTAAATCAATGGGGTTTAATTAGCACTTGGTGTCAAACTTAATGCCATCAAATGATTCAAAATATAGTTTATTACACCGATACTGGCTTCAAAATTCATCGCCATAATTCCTGCAAAAATAAATACCAAACCTTTCGGTCCCTCTTTGACACTAGGCTCGCTGGCATGAACCAATAATACACAACCACGCAGAAACCAGAGTATACCCATTGTTTGTACCACCACCCTCATGGCACTATAAACATTATAAGGGTTATAGGTTGTATACTCCAAGATACTGCTTGAACCAAATAAAGTGCTGGATAAAACGGGCAAGGAGGAAGGCAAAAAAATTAATATAGCGCCACCAAAAATGTAGGCGACCGGCACAAACATTCTTTCATGAGAGCCACCACTCGCCCTGGCATCGCCTATCTTTCTGAATTTCCCAATTGCTGTAATAAAAAATAGTATACCAATAAGATACCCCAAGCCCGTGATAAGGGCCTGCACTGGAATAAGAGATTGGCTCAGATTACCAATCATTCTGACTAAATCAGCGTTCATATGTTAATTATATACTCATATCCATCATCCATCATAAAAAACGCTTTTTCAGGTTATATATCTTGCAATGTGTGATTTTTCCCCTATATTAGGGGCTTTCTCATTCATTAGATACTTACTATGCAGGTAAATACATTTCCCATTATTCTGGAAGATACTTTTATGCTGTCGCCCGGCGTGAAGCATTTTATTTTTCGCAGCACGTTAAATCCGGCATTTGATTACCTTCCAGGACAATTTATTACCATCCATTTTGAGCGCGACGGCAAAATACTGAAACGTAGTTACAGTATCGCTAATGTTCCCGCACAAAACAATCGCGTTGAATTCGCGGCGGGTTATGTTGAAGGAGGTCCAGGGACTGATTTGTTATTCAATCTAAAACCTGGTGACTCCATTAATATTAATGGCCCTTTTGGCCGTTTAATTTTGAAAGACGATATACCGAAACGCTATATTTTAGTTTCTACGAGCACTGGCGTCACGCCCTATCGCGCCATGAGTCAAGAACTTCAACACCGAATGCAAATAAATCCTGACCTCCATGTGGTTATTTTACAAGGAGTACAAAAACGAGAAGATGTGCTTTACAGTGAAGAGTTTATTGCGTTGTCAGCAGCATATTCGCCACGCCTGTCTTTTCGTGCTCAACTAAGTCGAGAACAACCAGAAAATTTAAATCCCCATGAACATTGCGGTTACGTACAAAGTGCCTTTCCGGAACTAGCGCTGAATCCGGAGCAGGATGTTGTTTATTTATGCGGAAATCCCGGTATGATCGACGAGTCTTTCGCCTATTTGAAAGACAACGGTTTTGGCACACAACAAATTATACGTGAGAAATATATTTCACGATAACTCGAGCCGTTAACATTTCGCTAGCTTGAGTCGTTAGGCATTAATAGTAGAAATGTCCACTTACACGAGATATAAAGACAGGAGATTATGAGATTATGTATTACGATGAATTATCAACAACAATGGATCATTTACTACAAGATGGTAAAGGTATTTTAGCTGCCGATGAAAGCAATGGTACGATTGGCAAACGCTTTGACACAATTGGCCTTGAAAATAACGAAGACAATCGCCGTGATTATCGCCTGTTGTTAGCCACCACACCCGATCTGGAACAATACGTCAATGGCGTTATCTTGTTTGAAGAAACGTTTCAAAACAAAGATAAAAATGGCACTGCAATTGCTGATCTGTTTGCCCAAAAGGGGATTCTTCCAGGTATCAAAGTCGATAAAGGTTTAATTGAGTTGCCTCATACTGATAGTGAGAAAGTCACCCAAGGACTTGATGGACTGAGAGAACGCCTTCTATATTTCAAAGAGCAAGGCGCTAAATTTGCTAAATGGCGCAATGTCTACAGCATATCAGATTTCACCCCAAGCCTGACAGCCATGAAAGCCGGTGCAGAAATGCTCGCGCGTTATGCAGCCTGTTGTCAAGCCCTTGGTATCGTGCCAATTGTTGAGCCAGAAGTTTTAATAGATGGAAATCACAGCATTGAACAATGTGCCGAAGCATGTGAAATGGTCCTGCATGAATTGTTCAACGCCTTGTTTATTCATCAAGTTGAGCTGGAACTGATCATACTTAAACCCAGTATGATTACCTGTGGAAAAGACATAACCCCATTTAGCTCATCAGAAGAAATTGCCGATTATACGCTAAGTGTTTTCCGCAACCATGTGCCTGCCGCTGTACCCACTATTAATTTCCTTTCTGGCGGCCAAACACCTCAGCAAGCTACGGCAAATTTAAATGCCCTCAATAGCACAGGCTTCCAGCCTTGGACATTAAGTTTTTCCTATGGACGAGCACTGCAGGAAGACTGCCTACAAGCTTGGGGTGGCAAACCTGCAAACACAGAACGCGCGCAAGCCGTATTGCTCAATCGTGCACGTTTGAATAGCCTGGCTTGTTTTGGTGAATATAATCAAGATATGGAATAAGTTTGGAATCCAATTTCCTCAACCCTTGCGGGCTGAGGAAATCCGGAACAGCACGAATCGCTTGTTTACCACAGAACACCCCCTAAGCCCCCTTCAAAGTAAACCGTGCAAAAAGCGGTACATGATCAGACAGCATCCTCCATGGCTTACCTTGTAAACATTGTACTTCACAAACCTGCATACCCCGAAAATAAACACGATCCACGCAGAGTGATGGCCTTATTGCCGGAAAGGAGCGGGCGTGATGACCTTCTACTGAGTAAAATGCTTCCTCAATGCCAAGCTCATCTTCCAACGGTTTTGACAAATGCATACGCCAATCATTAAAATCACCGGCCATAATCAATGGCTCATTTTCAGGAACAGCTTCGCTGATGCGCAGCATCAAGGTTTTACATTGTTCAGCACGCTCCGCTTTGAATAGACCTAAATGCACGCACAACAAATGAATTTTAACATCAGGCTCACCATTCAAAATTAACTGGCAATGCAAAATCCCGCGCGATGCCCTGTTCATCGTTGACAGATTAATATTTTCAAAACGCTCGAAAGGATATTTACTCAAAATAGCATTGCCATGATGCCCTGATTGATAAATGGCATTTTTGGCATACGTATAGTGCGGCCAAATTTTTTCAGCGATGTATTCGAATTGCGGCGCATCAGGCCACGTATTGATGCGTTTTTCACGACGCCGGTGCTCTCCCTGCACTTCCTGCAGAAAAACAAAGTCGGGATTCAATTCAGCAATAGCATCTCTCATTTCAGGTAATAAAAATCTTAACTTACCCAGGAAACCAAAGCCCTTGTGTATGTTGTATGTAATCAGTGATATTGTTCTCGGGGATTGCTGCATACACGTCCACCTGATTCAGGCTTATTTATACAATATACCATCAAGATTCCATTAACGCTTGCACTCGAAACGCGGCCTGTAATTTTGGGAAACGACAGGCCTGATTCTAAAGCCTAGATAATTCGTTGACCAGCAAGTGAGATTTCACCACAATTTTGATAGCTAATCGCAACCTCATCGAGTGCTTCCTTAACGGTGCTTACAGAAAGACTCAGATCCATGCTGGCATTAATTATGCCGCATGCGCCCTGCTCAAAGGTTGAATTGGGCGTCCAGTAGTCCATATTAGCTTTAACCATCACATCAAAAGCTTTATGCGTGTTCCAGTCTGGTTTATGTGACAAGATATAAAACAAACGATTGTATACACCACTGGAATAATGAACATCCAAACCAGCATAATATTCGTTAGCATTATCAATTGAAGCACCGTCACGGCTAGGCTTGTCCATATATCGCAGTGCCTTGGATCCACCACTTTTCTTCATGATATCAGCGCCAATTTGCCAACTGCTGCGCCGTTTTGAGTAATATTCTGCCGCCTGGGCTGCCATATCAGAGAACGCTTCGTTTATACCGCCTGATTGCCCAAAATACTCCAGATTAGAATGTTGCTCAGTAAAACCATGGCTAATTTCATGCGCTCCCACGCCTAAGGAAACCAGTGGATGCATTACTTTATCACCATCACCAAAAGTCATTTGTTTACCATCCCAAAACGCATTTTCGTATCCCTTGCCATAATGAACACGCATCACTAATTGCATTGGTTTTAGATTTTGTGTCAATGCAGGAAGGCCATACCATGTGCTATACATCTGATTGATGACATAACCGGTATAGAGCGCATCATTCGTGGGGGAATAGGCACCATTATCCTGGTCATAACCATCACTCTTATAACCCGTCCAATAAATATCCGAGCTATTGTCTATTTTACAACCAAATTGCATGGGTTTGTTGGTTTTCTGATAGGTGTGGCCCATGTCCACAACACGAGTACCATCATTATCCATATAACAAATACCAGATGCAGCATTACGGCTTATCTCAAGGTATGGGATTCGAATACCATAATGCGTTTTATTCGCGCTGGAATTACCACCAAACCCCTCGCCATTAACTTTGGTTAGTACTGTTTTAACATCATTCCATTGCACGAAAGGTTTATATGTTTGCGCATCAACAATCGCTGTAGGACGCTCAGGAATTCTGTCTTCGGGATACAATAACACACTAACCTTATAAGCCCAGAAGGCACGATTATCATCACCAATAAACACCATTGGCGTCACGCTTTCTTCGCTGACATTCTCGTTTTGGTATTGAGCTTTAAATTGCTGCAATGCCCGCGCTGCATTTTGTTTGAAAGCAGGACCAGGTTGTCCTAATTCGGTCTCCAGATCGTTGTAGACCACACCATTCATTTTCACAGTGTTATTGGCGCTCAAAAGCCCTGTGGCAGGTTTAGCACTATGCAGAATGGCATACCCACCAAATACAGGAAAACCAGCATACTTCTGTTGCATGCGTACATGGGTTATTTTATTACTGTCAGTACGTTGTTGGACAACTTGCATTGTGTTATTGGAACCGTTCACCATTTTCTTCGTAGCAGGCAACATCAGTTGAAAATCGCGTTGAAAACTCATAAATGAGGCATTATCCAACGGAACAGGATCTGCCGCCCCTACTGCTGTGGATACCGCCAACAACGAGATAGCGATAGGTGATATATATATATTACGAGACATAACGTTAAACTCCTTATCAAAAACACTGATGGACTGACCTATTCAATGTCCAATGGATATTTCTACAGTGTTCATCATGTTAATCTAGCTGGAATTACCTAATCCAATCAGATAAAGCAAACCGATGTCATTGAAAGCATAGCACCAAACGTCCATTTAGCGAACAATGCGCATCATTTTTGTGTCGTCTGAAAGTATTTTATTCAATATAAACAAAGTAATTTCATGATTTAAAAACAAATTAAAGAGAGCAGGAATGGGCATTCTGTTGTGGGGATACCTCAGGAAGCGAAGGACTTGTAGTTTCCATTAATCCGTTGAAAAGTATGTTACTTCCATGAACTCATACATTTATTTTCGACAATAGAAGACCAGAATACAGGTACAATAGCAATATAAATTTATTCAGTCTAAAAAACATCCCCGACCAAACACATCTAGCCAAGAAACCTTAAAACTTGTTTTGTTGAATAAAACTCGTGAAACTTGCAGACATCATGCCGATATCATCGTCTATATAGACATATTAATGAAAATCAGGCAAAATTCACGCAATAACAAATCACTCTGCAGTTTAATGAAAAAAATACTAGTTCTGCATGGACCCAATTTGAATTTATTAGGCATACGCGAGACATCTGTCTATGGCCATACCCCATTGGCCGAATTGAATGAGCGCTTGCAGAAACAAGCAGGTTCATCGGACTTTTACCTGACAACACAGCAAAGCAATAGCGAAGCTGAGTTAATCCAGGCTATTCACCAAGCCCGCGAAGACAACACCGATTATCTGATCATTAACCCCGCAGCATTTACCCATACGAGCATCGCCATTCGAGATGCACTGTTAGCCGTACAAATTCCTTTTATTGAAGTGCATATCAGCAACATCTATGCACGTGAATCTTTTCGCCAGCATTCCTATTTTTCCGATATTGCACAGGGCGTCATCAGCGGGCTCGGAACAAACGGATACATGTTGGCATTACAATCTATTATTTTAAGTTGAGAGAGTCATAATCAATGGACATACGAAAAATAAAAAAATTAATCGAATTACTGGAAGAAACCGGTATTTCTGAAATTGAAATCAAAGAAGGTGAGGAATCATTACGCCTAAGCCGTCATAGCCACATGATGGAAGTATCCTCACCAGCCCGCTACGTAAACGCCCCATTACCATCAGCGGTGCCAGCCCCAGCATTCCACCACGCTATGGATAACAAACCTGTTGAACCGACAAGTGCTGGGCATAAAGTGCGCTCACCTATGGTAGGAACCATGTATATATCGCCTTCGCCTGAAGCCTCACCATTTGTTACGGTTGGCAAGTCGGTGCAAGTGGGGGATACGCTTTGTATCATCGAAGCGATGAAAATGTTTAATGAAATCGAAGCCGATCGTGCCGGCACGATTACAGCTATTCTTGTTACAAATGGTGATCCTGTTGAGTATGACCAGCCTTTATTTACGATTGAATAAGGAGCTGCAATTATGTTAAGTAAAATAGTCATTGCCAACCGCGGTGAAATCGCGCTTCGTATTTTACGCGCATGTAAAGAGATGGGTATACAAACCGTTGCCGTGCATTCTGATATTGACAAAGATCTACTACACGTGCGCCTTGCTGATGAAACCGTCTGTATTGGCCCCGCTCCTTCACAAAAAAGTTATTTAAATATACCTGCGATTATTTCCGCCGCTGAAATTACAGATGCGGTAGCGATTCATCCAGGCTATGGTTTCCTCGCCGAAAATGCTGATTTTGCTGATATTGTCGAACAAAGCGGCTTTCGTTTCATCGGCCCTCGACCCGAAACCATCCGTTTAATGGGTGACAAAGTTTCAGCGATCGCGGCCATGAAAAAAGCGGGCGTTCCTTGTGTGCCAGGTTCAGATGGACCCTTAACCGACGATAATGCGCTTAATTTATCACTGGGTAAAAAAATAGGTTATCCCGTAATTATTAAAGCGGCTGGCGGTGGTGGTGGCCGCGGTATGCGCGTGGTGCACAGTGAAGGTAATCTACTAAATGCCATAGCACTCACCCGCAGTGAGGCGAAATCTGCATTTAATAACCCCACGGTATACATGGAAAAATTCCTTGAAAACCCCCGCCATATAGAATTTCAGGTATTAGGCGATGGCAAGGGGCGTGCCGTGCATTTGGGGGAGCGTGATTGCTCCATGCAACGCCGCCACCAGAAAGTTATCGAAGAAGCGCCTGCACCCGGAATAACGCCCGAATTGCGGCAGGAAATAGGTGAGCAGGTCGTCAATGCTTGCCGTGATTTAGAATACCGTGGCGCGGGAACATTTGAGTTTCTCTATCAGGATGGTCGTTTTTATTTTATTGAAATGAATACCCGTATTCAGGTTGAACACCCAGTCACAGAAATGATTACTGGCATCGATTTGATTAAAGAACAAATAAAAATCGCCAGCGACATGCCGTTTACCCTGACGCAAGATACTATCAGAATGCATGGTCACGCTGTCGAATGCCGCATCAATGCTGAAGATGCAAAAACATTCATGCCCTCACCTGGCACGATACGTTTGCTGCATCAGCCTGGTGGTCCTGGTATCCGCTTCGACTCTCATGTCTACAGCAGCTATACCGTTCCCCCCAACTACGACTCGATGATAGGCAAGCTGATAAGTTATGGTGAAACCCGCGAAGAAGCGTTTGCCAGAATGCGTAATGCTCTTGATGAAATTATCATTGATGGCATTAAAACCAACATTGAATTGCATCACCGTATTTTAAACGACAAATCGTTCATCCAGGGTGGTACAAATATTCACTACCTCGAAAACCTGTTGAAGGAATAGTCTGGTGTTGCAATTACAAATCGAACACTGCCAGCGTGATGCGGCAGACAAGCTCTCAGCGCTGCTTGAAGAAGCCGGTGCTCTTTCGATTACCATGACCGATAAATATGACGACGCAATTTTGGAGCCAGAGCTGGGTACTTGCCCACTATGGCCCCATGTGATTATTCAAGCGCTATACAGCGAGCAAAAACTGGCTGAGCACGCGTTGCAAACGCTGGCAACGCAATATCCCAAGCTGGAATGTACGCTCCAAGAGCTGCCTGAGCAAGACTGGGAGCGTGTCTGCATGAATGATTTCAAGCCATTACGTTTCGGCAAGCGCCTGTGGATTTGCCCTTCATGGCTAACCCCGCCTGAACCTGACGCGGTTAATCTGATTCTTGATCCGGGATTGGCTTTCGGCACAGGTACCCACCAAACAACATCGCTATGCCTGAGCTGGCTTGAGCAAGCGGAGTTGGATGGCAAAGATGTTATTGATTTTGGCTGTGGTTCCGGGATTTTGGCGCTCGCCGCCTTAAAACTCGGAGCAGCACACGCGTATGCCGTGGATATTGACCACCAAGCACTATTGGCGACTCAAAATAACGCCGCAGACAATGGCATTACAGCAGCACAATTAACAGTTGGCTTCCCCGATATACTGCAAACCCAAGTTGATCTGCTGATTGCCAATATCCTGCTTTCTCCATTATTAATGTTGAAGCAACGATTTCAGCAATTACTTAAAGAAAACGGAACACTGGTTGTCTCCGGTATTTTGGAAGACCAGGTAACATCGTTGATTGATACCTATCAAGACATCTTTACCCATCATTCATCAATCATCCATGAAGGCTGGGCATTGGTTATTTTTAACGCTGATTAAAGGGGTATTATGATACACCTATACCCCTTTACCCGCTGTTCGTGCTCCTTCTCCCGCTATGGGAGAAGGCTTCATAGCAAGTCAGTGTGAGTTACAGCTCAACCAAGCAACCCCAATGACTTCACCGCATCACGTTCGCTACGCAACTCGTCAAGAGTTTCATTGAATTTGATTTGGCTGTAATCATTAAATGACAGGCCCTTGACTACATTCAATTCCCCATGCTCACGACGACAAGGGAAAGAGAAGATTAGACCTTCATCAACGCCATACTCACCTTGTGAACTGCGGCAAACGGAAAAGCTCTCACCGGCCACTGTATCCGTCACCAAGTGGTTTACGCCAACCACAATCGCATTGGCCGCTGATGCGGCAGACGATGAACCGCGAGCCTTTAGAATGGCCGCGCCACGCTGTTGCACCGTTGGTACAAAAACATCTTTCATCCAAGCGTCATCATTTATCACTTTAGCGGCTGACATGCCATTGATTTTAGCATTATAAAAATCAGGGAATTGTGTAGATGAATGATTACCCCAAACCGTCATTTGTGTCACCGCCGTAATATCAACACCCGCTTTTTGAGCCAGCTGTGTGCGTGAACGCAATTCATCCAACATTGTCATTGCAAAAAAGCGATCATCCGGTATGTCTTTGGCGTGATGCTTGGCAACCAGGCAATTGGTGTTACAAGGATTACCTACAACAAAAACACGCACGTCATCATTGGCATTGTCATTTATAGCTTTACCCTGATTAATAAAGATTCCACCATTTATTTTCAGTAAGTCAGAGCGCTCCATGCCTTGCTTACGTGGCACAGAACCAACTAATAAAGCCCAATTAACACCATCCATACCTTTCTGCAAATCAGAAGTACAGACAATGCGCTTCAAACGTGGGAATGCACAATCATCCAACTCCATAGCCACGCCTTGAAGGACGGGTAAGGCTGGCTCTAATTCGATTAAATTCAGCTCTACATCAACGTTATCGCCAAACATCTGTCCAGACGCAATGCGAAACAATAAAGCATAACCAATCTGACCTGCGGCACCCGTAACTGCAACTCTCACTCTCTTGTTCATATTTTATCCTCGTTTTTTGGTGACTTATGATACTATTGCCGATTCAAACAAGCCAGCCTGTTTTTATACCATGTTACCTTTATCCTTATATATCCATATCCCTTGGTGCGTGCGCAAATGCCCGTATTGTGATTTTAATTCGCACAAAAGTCCCGACAAATTGCCCGAAGATGATTACATCGCCACATTAATCGCCGATTTGAAAAATGACTTAACCCATTTCTCAGGAAGAAAAATTGAATCTATTTTTCTCGGTGGCGGCACGCCCAGCTTATTTTCAGCCAAAGCTTTTGAAACATTATTTAACGAACTGCAACGGCTGCTGACCTTCTCGGATGATATTGAAATCACTCTGGAAGCAAATCCCGGCACAGTCGAGCAACAACGTTTTAACGATTATCGTAAACTTGGGATCAACCGCTTGTCTCTGGGGATTCAAAGTTTTAACCCAACGCACCTGAAGTCGCTGGGACGTATACACGATGACCAGCAAGCTCATAAAGCCATAGAAAGCGCACGCATTGCCGGCTTTGACAATATCAACATTGATATTATGCATGGCCTGCCTAAGCAAACCATTGCAGAGGGTCTAACTGATCTACAAACAGCGCTTAACTATCAACCCGAACATCTCTCCTGGTATCAATTAACCATTGAACCTAATACTGTTTTTTATAAAACACGCCCCACCCTGCCTAGCGAAGATGACTCCTGCACGATAGAAGAAGAAGGTTTCTTATTATTAGCCGCAGGAGGATTTGAGCGATATGAAATTTCGGCTTACTGCCAACCAGGAAGACCCGCACGTCACAATTTGAATTATTGGCTGTTTGGCGATTATTACGGAATCGGTGCCGGAGCCCACGGCAAGCTCACCTCCGCAGATGGACAACAAATTTATCGCACCCGCAAACATCGGCAACCCAAGGATTACTTGGCAGCAGATAAACCTTTTCTTGCCGCCATGGAACAAGTAACCCCCGGCGATCTTATTTTTGAGTTCATGCTTAATACTACTCGTCTACAACAAGCGATCAGTCTTTCGCTTTTTACTGAACGTACCGGTTTGAGTCTTAGCCTGCTGATGCCGCAACTGCAGCTAGCACGAACCAAAGGATTAATTGAACTAACAAACACTCATTGGCAAGTCACTCTCTTGGGACGACGCTATACCAATAATCTACAAGCGTTGTTTTTACCAGATATTTCATGAAGATAGCTTCACAAATATTTTTCTTTCCCTGATAATGAACTTTATGATTTTTTAAATTCCATGCTAACCACCAGGAGATATTATGATTGCGACACTGTTGTTCTTTTTCAATACGGTCGTAGCTTATCTCGCAGGCTCAGTTTGTTCAGCTGTTATTGTTTGTCGCCTGTTTAATTTACCCGATCCGCGCTCTGAAGGCTCACAAAACCCTGGTGCCACCAATGTCATGCGTCTTGCTGGAAAAAAATATGCGCTAATTGTCCTGACCGCTGACATGCTTAAGGGGTTATTGCCCGTATTGCTTGCCAATATGCTCGGTGCGGGTCCAATCACGGTAGGTTTTACTTGTCTTGCAGCCGTTCTTGGCCATATGTATCCCGTGTTCTTTGACTTCAAAGGCGGAAAAGGCGTTGCTACGGCAATGGGTGCGTTATTAGGGTATAATTTCATCCTCGGCGTAATGATGATCGCCACCTGGCTTGTTGTTGCAAATTTTACTCGCTACTCCTCACTTGCGTCACTTATTGCCATTATTCTCACCCCATTTTATTCCTTATTCATATTTGGCAACGTAAACGCATTTTTACCTTTAGCATTTATTGCAATTTTTATCTTGTTTCAGCATCGTAAGAACGTCACCCGTTTGATTGACGGGACTGAACCCAAACTCGTTTTCCGACATCACAAAGGTCATAAGACAAGTCCTGTTCAAGAAAACGAAGCTTCGCCAGTAGCTAAATCGGTTAAATCGGTTAAACCAGCTAAACCAACCAAACTTGCCAAGCCTAAAAAACAAGCTCCCAAAGCTTAATCCGCAATAGATAGGCCAGAATCATAGGATTCCGGCCCTATAACTTTACGAGGTTGGCAGCTATGGTTAAGCCACTTCGCCTACAACATTGGACTTGAACACAGCCCCTGCTCCATCGTGGACTGCTGTCTTGTCATTCCTTTGTGATAATGAACATTAAACAACGATTTCCGTTCGTTGCGTTGCATTTTATTGGTTTTAAAACAAATGTCAACCATTCATTTCGTTTCGAAACTAAAAGTTTCGATAAATTCAGTTGTTGCATCAAAATCATTTTTTTGTTACCTTTTGCTTGGTTTTATTAAGGTAACAGTATCACCATGGAAAAAGTTGACTTAACCAAACAGTTTTCATACCGCCTGCGTGATACGTTGATTGCCGCGGGCTATAAATCACCTCGCTCCACATCCGGGGTGGATATTCATAAACTTGCGGAAATGACTGGTTATTCGCCACAAATTTGCCGTAAGTATTTACGGGGTGAAGCCATCCCAGAACCCGCTAAATTAACTGAAATCGCCACCAGACTGCATGTTTCACCTGGCTGGTTGTTGTTTGGTGATAGTCATGGTGATAGCAACAATACATCGGCTAATTCCATTACAATAAGCAAAAATTTGCTACATTACATTTTTTCCAATGTGCATGAGTTATACAACCGAGAAGACTCGGAGCATGAAACGCCCGACTTCCTACTAGACCTGGTCAATGATATTAGCCAGATCAATGCGAATGAAGAACAATCGAAAAAAATAATAGATCTGGCTCTTACCTCGGCCAGGCATTTTAAGGGCGGCTGACGTGTCGCTAGTTTGAGCCACTAGATATGTCAACTGCAACAAGTAATCTGTATGGAAACGATTAAGACGTCATCATGAACACTACCAATAAAGACATAGCACCACACCCACATTTCCTAGACATGCTCTTTAGTCATAAAAGCAATGTATCCGCCGTATTTAATGATGTACTGGGACTTCATGAAATTGACCATATTGCAATCTCATGCATTAACGAGCAACAAGAGCTGAGCACCTTCTCGTCTACCCCTGCACTGGAATTTAATTTATTCAAAAGTTCGCTTTGGCGTTTTGACAGAACCTACCAGGACGACTGGTATCAATTGTGTTCCAGCGCTACTTGGGAAGCTCTATATTCACAAAGCCGTTATGACGAACTATATTATATAAAGCAAATTAAGCATCATTATCCATTAGGACTTTCTCTTGCTGCCAAACTTGACGGTAATTATTTTATTTACTCCATGGCAAGCCACAGAAATTGTGGCTTGATACGGGAACTTTTTGCCGAGCAGAATGAAAGTTTTTACAAGATAGGCGAATACTGCACCAAAGCATTAATGCCATTATTTATGATGAATAGTGCCGCCTCAGAATAAACCAGACAAATTTCTAGTTAACACGATTTTATTGCCTGTCAGTTTAGTGCTATGATCGCCCTTTCTATGGACAAATATTGCTATGATATTACATTATTTATTCATCATGGGCATCTGTGTTGAAGCGGTTACTGGCGCAATTGCTGCCGGTCGCAAAAAGATGGACTTCTTTGGGGTGATGTTGATTGCCAGTATCACCGCTCTTGGCGGCGGCACCGTACGAGACGTATTATTCAACACCCACCCGCTAAACTGGGTCGCACACCCTGAGTATCTATTGTATACATCCGCCTGTGCCTTGCTCACCATTTTTATCGCCCGATCGCTAGTGCGTATCATGAAGTTTTTTTTAGTTCTTGACGCCTTGGGTTTATCAGCATTTGTTATCCTGGGCACTCAGAAATCGCTTATCTATGGCATGTCACCGAGTATAGCCGTGGTTGGGGGCATGATCACCGGTATTTGCGGTGGTATGTTACGGGATATCCTTTGCAATGACATACCATTAGTACTGCGTAAAGAACTCTATGCAGTAATCGCGTTAGCTGGCGCACTGCTATTTATCACGCTTAACTATTTTCATGTAACAAGCAATCTCAATATCCTCATCACACTCGTAACAGTTTTTACAGCCCGGATATTGGCTATTTTTTTCCATGTTGAAATACCAATATTTGATTATTCCCGAAAAATCAGGGGGTAGTATAAGTTGTAAAAGCAGTGTAATCTTTTTATGTTAATAAAATTTTATCAACGTCTGATCACGGCTTTTAGCGATTGATAAATAGGGATTGTAACGCGCTAATTTTTATTCAAAACTATCACTTTCAATATAAGGATATTGTATGAAAAATGAAGCTGTTGTATCCGCTAGTCTCAAACGTAATTGGGGATGGTTGCTGGGCTTGGGAATTTTATTTGTGATTTTTGGTTGTATTGGCTTAAGTATGACAGTCGGCCTAACCGTATTTAGCATGTTTTTTTTAGGCGTATTATTAATCGTCGGTGGAATATCGCAAATTATCGATGTATTTAAGAGCAAGCACTGGAAAGCCGTTGTATGGCATGCCTTAATTGCCGTGCTTTATATTCTAGCCGGCGTCGATGTTATCTATGATCCATTGCTTGCCTCAACCCTGCTTACCGCAATGATTGCTGGGATTTTAATTGTAATTGGCATTACCCGCTTTATTATGGCCATAGCTCTTCGCCATGAAAAAGGATGGGGCTGGTTATTATTTGCAGGCCTGATTTCAGTCCTCCTGGGTGGTATGATACTTGCGCAATGGCCATGGAGTGGATTGTGGGTAATTGGTATGTTTATCGCCATTGAAATGCTGGTGAATGGCTGGACTTACATTTTTCTAGCACTGGGCATGCGCCGTGCCTGAGTAAAAATGGTTCTGGGGAACATGCAGTGCTCCCCAGAACTAACCTATTTAAAGCGCGCTATACTGTCAAGAATTTCTTTACGAGCAGCTTCCGGTCCTTCCCAACCCTCAACCTTTACCCATTTACCTTCTTCCAAATCTTTATAATGTTTAAAGAAATGTTCGATAGATAATAATAAATACTCTGGGATATCCTTATAAGTCTCAACAGCCTCATACATCTTGCTCACTTTATGGATGGGAACAGCAAGCAATTTAGCATCAACCCCTGATTCATCCGTCATTTTAAGCATACCGACCACGCGACAGCGAACGACCGATCCACTAATCAACGGTACGGGTGTAATCACCAAAACATCGACAGGATCTCCATCTTCCGAAAGGGTGGCGGGGATATAGCCATAATTGGCAGGATAAAACATTGCCGTAGTCATAAAACGGTCAACAAACAATGCTCCTGTTTCTTTATCGACTTCATACTTCACGGGTTCCCCATGCATGGGGATCTCAATGATGACGTTGATTTCATTGGGCACGTCACGGCCGCTATTGATTTCCATCAGACCCATCGCACACTCTACCTATGGACAATTATAAGACGCGGTATTATGCGCAATTTGCGTTTAAAAGGCAAAGAAGGTGCTGATTTTTTTAAGCTAAGCAAGCCTTATAATATTGCAGGCCACCGGTTAACATAATAGGCCGGGCAGATGAGCGAATGTATGCGGCTAAAAAAGAAGGAGGGAATAGATTTAAGTAAGGATCCTTTAATCCACTCCGACCTATAACGAAAAGATTATATTAATTAATTACGCAGAAACCACATGATGCATCTTGGTCTAAATGTATTTTATGCCCTTTTTGAGACAGCATATTTGATAAAACTTGATAAATATTTTTACATGAATTTAAGTGAATATTTTGTTCCTTCATCGTTTGAACCAATAATTCAACTTTATTTCTATATTTAGGTTCAACATATGCTACATCGCCCTTTAAGTCATAGATACCGGATAGGACAACGGGCTTATAGTCGTCGTTATCGTCAAAAATAGAAAGATCGGCATTGTTTTTTAATAAGATCTTGAATATTTCAAATGAATTTTTAGAATTTGATAATAATGCCATTGATAAGGCGCTCTCATATCTATGCGTTTCTTCATTCTTAATCCCTAAGAAATCTGATTCCTGTTTTATACAAACATACGGCCCCAGATTTAATAAATCAAAGTTTCTAACATTGATGGTTTTATCTCCACCATTCTCTAAAATATATTTTACCATTTCAACTGCACCAGATAGCGCATAGTTCATTAGCGCAGTTTCTCCAATCAAACCATTGTAGTTAGTTTTATTTTTATCGAATTTACTCAGACCGTTGCTATTAAATGGGAGTATAAAATTAACATTAACACCTTGAACGATTAATTTTTTTGCGCAATCGATATTATCATCTGCCGCATCTTTATTTTTCCAAACCGATAGATATCTTCGAGATTGTTTAACGAGAGAGTCTTCATCAATTTTATTAAAAAATGAATTTGGATTTTCAACTGATTTTTTTTCTTCATGAGTATTGCCAGGCATTTTTGTTTACCTCATTAACTAATGATGGGATAACATTGTACGTCATGGGCAATATAAAAGCAATTGGGTGCTCTGCCACTCCATGTTGGGTCACGACCCAACATGCGTGCTAAACAGGCTGCTTAAAGTTTGCTATAATTTCAATTTGGCCTACCAATAACTATCAGGATGATGATGAACTGTCTTTTTTGTAAAATTGCGCAGGGTGAAATTCCGGCAACTATTGTTTTTGAAGACACGGAGATCATGGCTTTTCGTGATATAAACCCGCAAGCGCCAACGCATCTACTGCTTATTCCCAAACAGCACATAGCGACAATTGATGATACGGATACCAAGGATGAGCGGTTACTGGGACACATGGTACTGACTGCGAAGAAACTGGCACAACAGGAAAGTTTGAGTAATAACGGTTATCGCCTGGTGTTTAATGTTAATTCCCATGGCGGACAGGAAGTGTATCATATTCACTTACATATTCTAGGCGGGCGGCAGATGACGTGGCCCCCTGGTTAAGGTTATTAAATGCAAGAATTATATAAACAGTTATTAAAAGATATTGGCGAAGATGTCAATCGAGAAGGGCTACGTGATACGCCGGAACGTGCCGCTAATGCGATGCTTTATTTAACTAAGGGTTATCGCGAAAATCTGGATGACATCATTAACGATGCTCTCTTTGAATCTGACATGAGTGAAATGGTGATTGTCAAAGACATTGAAATGTATTCCATGTGCGAGCACCATCTACTGCCATTTTTGGGTAAATGTCATATTGGTTACTTGCCTCAGGGCAAAGTTTTGGGTTTATCCAAAATAGCACGTATCGTTGATTATTTTGCGCGCCGCCTGCAAATTCAAGAGCGTCTTACGTCTGAAATTGCCAACTGTATCGCATCAATTACTGCCGCACGTGGAGTTGCTGTGGTGATAGAGGCACGGCATCTTTGTATGATGATGCGCGGTGTAGAAAAGCAAAATTCGGTGATGACCACATCGGTCATGCTTGGTGATATGCGCAATAATCCTAGTAGCCGTATGGAATTTTTGAATTTAATTCGGTAGTTGAAGTGTGTTGGGTTGCAAAAAAAACAACCCAACCTACATGGCTCCCTCTCCCGCAAGGGAGAAGGATATTAAATAAACTTACTCTTCGGACGAATCAACAGAAGATACTTCTTGATGTTCGCTTGTTGCAGGTTTTACAGCTGAAGCTGGCTTGTCTTTCCATTCCAATTTCACGCGGCCTTGCTTATCAACACCAGCAACAAATACTTCAATTTCTTGACCTTCGTGCAATACTTCTTCAACTTTTTGTGAGCGTTCAGCACAAATCTGAGAAATATGCAGCAGACCATCTTTACCAGGAAGCAAATTAATAAACGCACCAAACTCTACGATTTTATTCACTTTTCCACGGTAAGTTTGACCTACTTCAACATCAGCGACCAATACTTTAATCTGACGCTCTGCTTCAAGTAAGGCATCCGCATTAGGCGAAAATAATTGTACAACACCAGTATCATCGATATCAATTGATACACCTGTGCTTTCAATCAAACCTTTAATCGTGGCACCACCTTTACCAATAACCGTACGGATTTTGTCTTCCGGTACTTTCATGGTAACGATTCGTGGTGCATGTTGTGATAACTCATCACGATGCTCAGCAAGTGAATTGTTCATTACACCCAGGATATGGATACGACCAGCTAATGCTTGTTCGAGTGCCTGCGCCATAATCTCTTTGGTAATACCAGTGATTTTGATGTCCATTTGCAGGGCGGTTACACCTTTCTCCGTACCGGCTACTTTAAAGTCCATGTCGCCAAGATGATCTTCATCACCCAGAATATCCGTTAATACTGCAAAACGTTCGCCTTCTTTAATCAAACCCATCGCCACACCGGCTACTGGTGCTTTTATAGGAACTCCAGCATCCATTAATGCCAAACTGGTTCCGCAAACTGTAGCCATCGAACTTGAACCGTTTGATTCAGTAATATCTGATACCACTCGCAACACATAAGGGAATTCGCTAGTGGTAGGTAGCACTGCCATCAAACTGCGACGTGCAAGACGTCCATGGCCAATCTCACGACGTTTTGGACTGCCCACGCGGCCTGTTTCACCGACTGAATAAGGAGGGAAATTATAATGCAGCATGAACCTGTCTTTAAATTCACCTGTAAGCTTATCCAAAAGCTGCGCATCACGATCATTGCCTAAAGTAGCAGCAACAATTGCCTGTGTTTCACCACGGGTAAATAATGCAGAACCGTGAGCACGTGCTAACAATCCAGTGCGAATTGCAATCGGTCGTACTGTTTTTTGGTCGCGTCCATCAATTCGTGGTTCGCCATCAAGAATACGATTACGTACGATGTTGCTTTCGAGCGAACTGAGAATTTTAGCAGCAGCATCAGCGTTGAGATCTTCGCGCTCAGCTTGCAACGTTAATATAATTTGCTTGCGCATTTCGCCAAGACGTTGATAACGTTGTTGCTTGTCTTTAATCAGATAAGCTTGAATTATTTCAGCTGTTGCCAATTCTTCTATACGTGTTTTTAAAACTGCATCAACTTCTAGTGAAGTCCAGTTCCAAGATGGCTTAGCAACTTCTACCGCCAGTTCTTTGATGCCTTTGATGACGCTCTTCATCATTTCATGGCCATAAAGTACCGCGCCGAGCATAACATCTTCACTTAATTCACGTGCTTCAGATTCAACCATCAAAATTGCATCTTCAGTACCTGCAACAATCAAATCAAGGTCAGAATGCTCTAGGGCTTTTTCTGAAGGATTAAGCAGGTAGATGCCGTCTTTGTAGCCTACGCGCGCAGCACCTATCGGCCCCTGGAACGGAAGCCCTGAAATAGCAAGTGCTGCAGACGCACCAATCATAGCAATGATATCGGCGGGCACTTCGGGATTTAAAGACATAACAGTTGCAATAACCTGAACTTCGTTATGGAAATCATCGGGAAATAAAGGACGTAGTGGACGATCAATCAAACGTGAGGTTAGGGTTTCAAGTTCGCTAGGCTGCCCTTCGCGCTTTCTAAAACCACCAGGTATTTTACCAGCAGCGTACGTTTTTTCCTGGTAATCAATTGTTAATGGGAAAAAACTGTTGCGTTCCGCCCCCTCTTTATTACCAACTACAGTTACCAAAACTTGCGTACCATTCATGCTAGCAAAAATAGCACCATCTGCTTGTCTTGCTATTTCACCCGTTTCAAGAACCAGGGTATGTTCACCAAATTTAATTTCTTTTGTAATTTTTGCCACGTGAGCTACCTCTTAAAATTATATACTTACTGAGGTAACACCGGAGAATTATCGTATGTGACCGCAGGAAGTATAGTTAAAAAAAAGCGCAGAAACTGCGCTTTTCATTGGATTATAATATTGATTAAACCAACACTATTAAACATAGTGTTATCAATCAATAGGAATCTCTCAAACCAAGACTTTGAATCAACGTTGCATAGCGCGCGTGGTCTGTTCTTTTTAAATATTTAAGCAGTTTGCGACGCTTGTTGACTAACTCTTGAAGACCACGACGTGAGTGGAAGTCTTTCTTGTGTGCTTTAAAATGATCGGTCAAGTAATTTATACGACCTGTCATTAAAGAAACTTGTACTTCGGAGGAGCCAGTATCTGCATCGGCTCGCTTGAATTCATTCACAATTTCTGCTTTTTGTGCGCTCGTTAGCGACATTGTTCACTCCCGGATATAGGCTAGGTGTATTATCAAAAGGAAGTATTCTACCAAGGCACGCGGATAGAAACAAGTGTTGGGGCAAAACATGTGTTAAAAAATCAGCACTTTTCTGGCTGTGTAACCGCAGTTAACAAACGTCTGACTTTTAAAACTCCATCAGCTTGCAAATCCCCCAACCCAATAAATTGTCCATCATGTTCATAAAGACGAACGCAACCAGTTACAGTGTCAAGATTGGGAGCTGATATTACTTTGCCTTGGCGCAATGCCTGTGCTGCCTCGTGGGCTAATACAATTTTAGGCAAACTGTTTACAGCGTGCTCCATGGGCAACAAACACTGCAGGCGTTGCTCAGCAGATTTAAGATTTAGATCATCGATGGTATACATAGGTTCATCTGCAAGCCCTGCGGTATAAAGACGATGCAATCGTGTAACATGAGCACCTGTTCCGAGCTGCTCACCAATGTCTTCAACCAGATTGCGAATGTAGGTGCCTTTACTGCACTGGATAGTGAGATCCATCTCTTTGCCATCAAAGTGGTTTAAGTGCAATTGATGGATCATTACTGCGCGCGCAGGGCGCTCAATTTCAATGCCCGCTCGTGCCAATTTATATAACGGTGTTCCTTGATGTTTAAGCGCAGAAAACATGGACGGGACTTGCTTGATGGCACCCTTAAATTGCTTTAAAACCTCTTCAAGTTCCGATTCTGACACGTTGAAATTCTCAACCTGGGCAATAACCTCACCCATCGAATCAGCAGTATTGGTTTTAATGCCCAACAACCCTGTTGTTTCGTAACACTTATCAGCGTCTAGCAAATACTGGCAAAATTTTGTCGCCTCACCAAAGCAAATAGGCAACATGCCAGTTGCCAAAGGATCAAGACTACCTGTGTGCCCGGCCTTCTTCGCTCTAAAAAGTCGTTTAACCTGTTGTAACACAGCGTTGGATGTCAAACCTTGCGGCTTGTTTACCAAAATAATACCGTTGATTGGCAGTCTGTCGTCAACTTTTATCATCGTCTTCTTTTATATCATCATTCACTTCATCTATCAGACGGCTCAAATGCTTGCCATATTCGATTGATTTGTCGTAGACAAAATGAAGCTGCGGCACAGTCCGTAATGTAACCGTTTTGGCCAAAAGTGTACGCAAATAACTGGCTGCCGTATTTAAAATAGCGGCAGTCTGCTCCAGATCATCCGTAAATGCCGTGAAATACACCTTTGCATGACCTAAATCTTTAGTCACTTCCACTGCAGATATAGTAATAAAATTCGGCAGGCGTGGATCAGTAATTTCTTGCTGAATGAGTTGCGCCAGTTTACGCATTATCGTTTCAGCAATGCGATCAGTTCGTTTAAAGTTATTGCTCATAGCTTATCTTTATATCTCTCTTTTAATCTCGACTGTTTCAAATACTTCAATCAAGTCGCCGCTTTTCACGTCGTTGTAATTTTTTACGCCGATACCGCACTCAATACCTTGACGCACTTCAGATACATCATCTTTAAATCGTCGCAGCGATTCCAGTGTGCCTTCATAAATGACGACGTTATCACGCAGAACACGAATTGGATTATTACGTTTGATAACACCCTCAACCACCATACAGCCCGCAATCGCGCCTATTTTTGGTGAACGGAAGACATCACGAACTTCAGCAATACCAACAATTTGTTCTCTGAATTTAGGTTCAGCCATACCTGACAAAGCAGCTTTAACTTGATCAACGATGTCATAAATAACACTATAGTAATGCAGTGAAACACTTTCCAGCTCAACTAGACGCTTAGCACCAGCATCAGCACGAACGTTAAAACCAATTAACAATCCATTCGATGCGATGGCTAAATGAACATCTGATTCGGTAATACCACCAACACCGCTGGCAATTATTTTCACGTCAGCTTCATCGGTAGACAATTTTACCAGCGCATCAGCTATCGCTTCCACTGAACCTTGCATATCCGCTTTGAGAACCACGTTCAAAACCTTGGTTTTAGCAGCGGTCATGTTGTCGATAATTCCTTCAAGCGATGTTTTTTGTCGTCTTGCAAGTTTAACATCGCGGAACTTTCCTTGTCGGAAGAGTGCGACTTCACGTGCTTTTTTCTCATCAGGCACAACAATTGCGTCATCCCCCGCATGAGGGATAGCCGACAATCCCAATACTTCAACTGGAATTGAAGGTCCAGCACTTTCAACCAGAGTTCCATTGTCACTAACCAGTGCCCGTACACGACCATATTGCAGACCGGCAAGCAGGATGTCGCCTTTGCGTAATGTGCCGTTTTGCACTAAAACAGTCGCTACAGGACCGCGGCCTTTATCAAGCCTGGATTCAATAACCACGCCTTTTGCAGCGCCATCAGTGTGTGCTGACAGCTCTAATACTTCGGATTGCAACAAGATTGCATCAAGTAACGTATCAACCCCTACACCTGTTTTGGCCGAGATGTTCACAAACATTGTATCGCCACCCCATGCTTCGGGAATAACGTCATAACCTGATAATTCGTTCATCACGCGTTCATGATCAGCACCTGGCTTGTCCATTTTATTCACAGCCACAATAATTGGCACTTTTGCAGCTTTTGCATGCTGCACTGCTTCAACTGTTTGTGGTTTAACGCCATCATCGGCTGCAACAATCAACACCACAATGTCTGTCGCTTGTGCACCACGCGCTCGCATTGCAGTAAAAGCTGCGTGACCCGGGGTATCGAGGAATGTAATGCTACCTTTTGGCGTATCAACATGATAAGCACCAATGTGCTGCGTAATTCCACCCGCTTCACCTGAAGCAACTTTAGTGCGGCGAATATAGTCGAGCAATGATGTTTTACCGTGGTCAACGTGTCCCATAATGGTAACAACCGGTGCACGTGACTCTTCATTACTACCTTTATTGATAGTCTTGTCTAATGTCTGCTCGATGGCATCATCTTTTATCATACGTGCAGTGTGACCCATTTCTTCAACAACGATAATTGCTGTTTCTTGGTCAATTACCTGGTTAATGGTCGCCATCGCACCCAGGCCCATCATCACTTTAATCACTTCAGCGGCTTTCACGGTCATTCGTTTTGCGAGTTCAGCGACAGTAATTGTCTCGGGTATTGATACTTCATGTTTGACTGGCGCTGTTGGCATAGCAAAACCATGCGTCAACGACTCTTCGGCCTCACGATATTTATCTGACTTCTCGCCGCCTTTACGTTTTTTACCTTTATGACGCTTGCCATGCATTGTAAGGGAGCGATCATTTTCTTCATGCTTTGCTGGCTGATATTTTCCTTTTTTCTTACCTTTCTTAAAATCTGTTTTTTCAGGCTCTGCTTCACCTGCGCTTGCTGGCTTTTTCTTAGCCGCCTTAGCTTCTTCTGCAACAGGGACAACGGCAGCACCTACCGCTTCCACGGCATCAACTGCAGCAACAAGCTCAACCAATGCATCACCTACACCACCTGCTTCGCTGCTTTCCGACTCTGATATTTCAGAGGTAGCTTGCAACTCAACCGCCGTATCGGATACTGCCTCATCGACAGCAAGAATAGTCACATCGTTATCTTCAACGACTGGCAGCTCTGCATCTTCATTGTCGACAGGATTCTCACTCGGACTGGCGCGTTTTACATAAGTAATCTTTTTACGGACTTCAATGTTAACTGTTTTTCCGCTGTGCGCATCATGGCCCAACGTGACCTGCGAAACGCTTTTTCGTTGCAATATAATACGCTCAGGCGCGGCGCGTGTTTTATTACTGCCGCCGCTGCCACCTTTCAAATGATTAAGCAGTATACGCTTCTGTTCTTCATTGACTGTCTGCTGATCATCGCTAATGGACAATCCAGCTTCTTGCAACTGGTTCAATAGGCGCTCAACAGGGATACCCACGACTTGAGCTAATTGTTTAACCGTCACATCCGCCATAATCTAATCCTCATTCAGCTGTCCAATAGGGAACAGCTCTCATTCTAGCACTTAGTGCGCCATGGTTCGGCGCATACATTTACGAAATCTTGAGCCCCGAAGAGCCCTTATTTAAACCAAGGCTCTCTGGCCTTCATGATCAACGCACCAGCTTTTTCAGCTGTCATACCAGCAATTTCCAATAGCTCATCTACGGATTGCTCTGCCAGCTCTTCCATTGTGGTAACACCAATCGTCGTCAGGCGCTTGGCAAGCTCAGCTGTCATGCCTTCCATCGTCAACAGATCATCGCCTGGTGTTGAATCCCCAGATGTCAGAGCCTGCGTCAGTAAGGTATCATTGGCACGGTTTCGCAACTCATCAACTATTTCTTCGTCAAACTCTTCAATTGCAAGCAATTCTTCTTTCGGAACGTAAGCAATTTCTTCCAATGAAGAGAAACCATTTGCCACTAACAGGACCGCAATCTCTTCATCAATTTCCAATGCTGAGGTAAACAGCTTGAGCGTTTTTGTTGATTCTTCCTGGCTTTTGCCCTCGAAATCTTCAACAGTCATTACATTAAGCGTCCAGCCTGTTAATTGACTTGCCAGCCTAACATTTTGACCATTCCGCCCAATGGCTTGTGATAATTGGTCTTTTTGTACAGCTAAATCCATAGTGTGGCTATCTTCATCAACAAAAATTGACGTAATATCTGCCGGCGCCATTGCATTAATTACGAGCTGTGCCGGATTATCATCCCACAGGATTATATCAACCCGCTCACCACCTAATTCGCTAGACACCGCTTGCACGCGAGCACCGCGCATTCCTACGCAGGCTCCAACGGGATCAATTCGGCCATCATTGGTTTTCACAGCTATTTTTGCGCGGTTACCCGGTTCACGGGCAGCGGCCTTGATTTCAATAATATTTTCGCCGATTTCAGGAACTTCAATGCGGAACAATTCAATGAGCATTTCCTTGCGTACACGACTGACCAATAATTGTGGCCCGCGCGCTTGATCAGGAATATCATAAAGGTAAGCCCGCACGCGATCATTAGGACGGAACATTTCCTGTGGCAACATCTCATTACGTGGCATAAATGCCTCCGCCTTGCCACCCAGGTCGATAATAATATTATCGCGTGTAACTTTTTTTACAGTACCGTAAACTAACTGTCCGAGTTTGCTATTAAATTGATCAACAACCAAACGGCGCTCAGCTTCTCGTACCTTTTGCATAATGACCTGGCGTGCAGTTTGTGCTGCAATTCGTCCAAACTCTATAGATGCCACTGGCTCTTCGATATGATCGCCAATTACAGCGCCAGGCTTATGTTCTTGCGCTTGTTCTGCGGTAAGCTGCCGCTCTGGAAAATCTATCTCGTCATCGGCCAAAACATCCCAAAATCTGAATGTTTCATATTCGCCTGTGCGCGGATCAAGTATAACTCTGACACCTAGCTCCATGCCTGAAAGTTTGCGTGTTGCTGATTCCAATGCTGCTTGAATTGCTTCCAAGACAACTTCTTTACTGACGCCTTTTTCGTTTGATAACGCCTCAGCAACTAATAACAACTCTTTGCTCATTGTTCGCCTCACTAGACTGTCAAATTTGCTTTCACAATATTAGAAAAAAGAAATTCCTGCTGTACTTCATTTATGTTTAAAACTAGTGCCTGATCATTTGCCGACACGATTACACCAGAAAATTTTCGTTTACTATTAACCGGCTTAGATAGCCTAATCTGGACGTCCTGCCCAATATAATATTGATATTGCCAACTATAAAATAACGGTCTGGGAACACCTGGTGATGATACTTCCAAACTATAATTGCCAGGAATCAGATCCTCAACATCGAGAAGTGCACTTACTTGATGGCTGACGCGTTGGCAATCATCAATTCCGATTCCATCGTCTTTATCAATGTATACCCGAAACAAGGAATGCTTCCCTTGTGCAAGATATTCGCACCCCCATAGCATATAACCCATGTCTTCGATGGAAGGCCTTATTAATTGTTCAATTTCGTCTTGTACCATATACCTCTCGTCGTTTAAAACGGCACGCCATCCTAAGCGAGATGGTGAGCATATAAGCTCTTATCGTTAAACCCTTCTCTCTTTTTGGATGATGGCGCGTGCAGCGCCGAATAAAGAAATTTTCCGCGTATTTACCGTGTTGCCGAACTACACTCTGGATGTTGCTGGCTATTACCGCGGTTTTCCACGAAGCACTACAAGTTCACATCGTGGATAATCAGTTTTTTAAACTCAGGCTAGCTGATTACACATAATAAAAAACCCCATAAATGGGGTCTTATATAAATTGGTAGCGGGGGCAGGATTTGAACCTACGACCTTCGGGTTATGAGCCCGACGAGCTACCAGGCTGCTCCACCCCGCATCAACTGAGGGTAATTATACGCACGGTGTAGGTACTTATCAAGCCTTTTTACCTAACAAGGTTAATTCTTCTCAAAATAGCTACGCTATCTACGGGCTCAACCCCCACGCCATCCCGACTATAGCAAGAGATCTTCTCAATTAAATATATGGACTTAATTGCTGGAAATCCATAAATGTACTCAAGATAACATCCCTTTGGTCGAATTTTGGTCGTTGGATGATTTTACCTGATAGAGTCTTTGTGTTGAATTTTAAATTTGCTCATCATGAACATCTACATGATAATCTAGCCATAACAGCAATTTCGGGCTAACTGCCATTGAAAACAAGAGCAATATTAGTTTCAAGTCTGGGTAACACCATAGAGTGGTTTGATTTTGGGCTGTTCATTTTCATGGCCCCGGTCATTGGTGCTGAATTTTTTCCGCAACAATCGTCCGCCCTTTCTACCATTGATGCCCTGCTGGTATTTGCAGCGGGTTTTATTTGTCGCCCATTAGGTGGAATTTTTTTTGGCTATTTTGGTGACACGCGTGGCCGGGCAAAAACATTACGTTTTTCTATTTTGTTGATCACATTATCCACCTTGGGTGTCGGCTTTATGCCATCTTATGAGCGTGTAGGCGTAATAGCGCCAATCGTATTTATCTTATTAAGGTTAGTACAAGGGTTATCGATAGGCGGGGAATACAGTGGTGTCATGATTTACTTGGCTGAATCTGCTCCACCTGAAAAACGTGGCTTCATTACCAGCTTTGCAGCAACTGGCGCTAATCTGGGGTTTCTGTTAGCCACGCTCACATTCATGACCATTAATGTTTTTTTTGACGCAGAAACGATTAAAGACTGGGCATGGCGATTGCCCTTTATTCTTGTCGGTATACCTGGTTCATTGCTTATTTATTACCGGTTTAAATTGGCTGAAACACCCGTTTATTCCGCGCTTCAAAAAAAACATCATCTGGAATCCATGCCATTTATTGCTGCCATTAAATTCGCACCGCGGCAATTACTTAAAATTTTCGCACTAACCTGTATGAGTTCGACATTCTATTATGTTTTTTTTGCATACATGCCAACCTATCTAGAACACTATATCGGTTTTTCCTTGCGCGACGCATTAACCATACAAAGCAGTTTATTAATTTCTATGTTATTTATGGTGCCACTGGCCGGCATCTGCGGTGATTATTTTAGCCGCCGAAAAATGTTGATCAGCACAGCGCTAGCGATTATGGTACTAGTGATTCCATGCTTTTATTTGCTGCAAACCGGCTCTGTATTATTGACTCTTTTAGCCCTATCCATTGCCGCCATTCTCAGCTCGCTTGATCAGGGGAATACGTTAACGGCAGTAGTGGAAAACTGTCCTGAAAATGTGCGTTACAGCGGCATCTCATTTTCTTATAACCTGGGTATGGCCTTATTCGGTGGCACCACTCCATTGCTGGTTACCTTGCTGGTAGAGCATGGCAACCTTATCGCGCCCTCGTATTATTTGCTTCTAATGGCGGGTATAAGTTTGATGGCCGCCACAACGTTAGTCAGAAACAACAACTCGCTAGGGCCGCTTGAATTGCATATCGAGGGAAGCTAAAAATAGCAACCCCAGTGTCGTAGATTGGCGTTGCAGTTTAAAAATCACCTGATATCTGATCTAGAAAATTAGTAGGCATATTAGGCTTAGTCAAAGCCTTTGAGTCAGTAGAATTCTGAGCACAAAACCTAACTTTAAAGCATATAAATCTATTGTTTTAAAACGAGTGTGGGTTAAATCCAGAACAAGACATGACCTTCCTGCTGCTATATGTTGTTAACGTCAATAACGTCAATAAATGCACCCCCCAGCCCAATAAATGGTCTATAATAAACCTTGCTGAGCTCTTCTAGGACATGTTCGTAACTGGCAATTTATCTTCGTCCCTAGAATTTGTAATCTTTCAGGTATGGTGCAACATGGATAAGTTCATTGACAGATATGAGGCGGCTATTGTTTTGGCAAACTCTCTTAGTGATTATGCCAAACATCCGAATACTATTATCTTAGCATTGCCACGTGGTGGCGTACCTGTTGCTTGTGGGATCGCTAAATCACTTTCTCTCCCTCTAGATGTATTTATCGTCAGAAAGTTAGGTGTGCCAGGGCACGAGGAACTTGCCATGGGTGCCATTGCATCAGGAGGCACAGCTATTTTTAATGAGTCGTTGATAAGCCTGCTGGGCTTAGAGCAGGCAGAAATTGATCAGGTGTTACACGCTGAAGAAAAAGAATTAATACGCCGGGAGCATTTATATCGAGGTGATCGCCCCTTCCCCAAGCTTTCTGGAAAAACAATAATTTTAGTCGATGATGGTATTGCTACAGGCTATACCATGCGTGCCGCAATTAAGGCCTTACGCAAACACCGCCCAAAAGCTATCATTGTTGCAGTACCTGTTGCCGCCAATTCAACCTGTGAAGAAATGTCCGCCCTAGCTGATAGCCTTATTTGCCCACTGAGGCCCGTAAATTTTTATGCTGTAGGTTTATGGTATGAGAATTTTTCTCAAACTTCTGATAATGAAGTCATTGAATTACTCAATCGCTCAAACTAAATAACCATGAGGATGAATCGTGACCTATTTTACCTATGATGCAATGCATAACATCACAATTCCAAGCGGCAAGGCTTCTCTTGGGGGATTGTTGTATGTTCCTCCGAACGCCTATGGCCTTGTTTTATTTGTGCACGGCAGTGGCAGCAGTCGTTTTAGTGTACGCAATCAGCATGTTGCCCGCATATTAAATGAAGCGGGTCTTGCTACTTTGTTATTTGATTTACTTATGCCGGACGAAGATCTTATCGACAGTAAAACCCTTGAATTTCGCTTTGATATAGAATTTTTAGCATCACGCTTACTTGAAGTAACCAAGTGGTGTAGTGATCAACCGGTACTCGCTCCATTAGCAATTGGCTATTTTGGCGCGAGCACCGGTGGCGGTGCGGCGCTGGTTGCGGCCGCGATGAAACCTGAACTCGTCAAAGCAGTTGTTTCCCGCGGTGGCAGACCTGACTTGGCTGGAGATTTGTTGCATTTTGTAAAAGCGCCCACCCTGCTAATAGTTGGTGGTCATGATGATGCTGTCATCGAACTAAATGAAAATGCTATGTCAAAATTAAATTGCATAAAACAAATGGCAATAGTCCCCGGAGCCACCCATTTATTTGAAGAACCAGGCACACTTGATGAAGTTGCGCGCATGGCAAAATCATGGCTTACAAATTATTTAAAAGCACCTGATGTTTAATTGCCACTGGCGCCCACAGAGTTACATATCTACCTTCCAAGACACAGTACCTTTATAGCGATAGATAGTACGTGTGGGTTCATAAGCGGATCAATAGGATATTTGTAGGCCACCTCCCCAACTCAGAACAACTAATATATCCATGTTTGACAACGCAACGCTCAACATCGTTGGCGTCGGAATTCAGAAAATGAATAAATAACATGACCATCTTCATCAACAAAAATTGTTAGCAAACCCTATGATAACAATCAGATAAAAAAGAAGATTATTCTTCTATTAATCCATTATGAACAATGCTATCGTCTCATAAGAAATTGTTTTTGAAAATCTTTTATTAAGGACGATATATACTATGAATTCAAAACTAAATGCGCTTCGTTGTTTTTCCATCAGTTGCATGGCGTTGAGTAGCTCCGTGTTTGCAAACCACGGGCTTTTCATGAGTAAATTTTGACCGGCAGATTTTTTATCTATACCACCTTACAAGGCACGGGCTTTTCATGAGTAAATTTTGACCGGCAGATTTTTTATCTATACCACCTTACAAGGCCACATCATCAATATTTTATTAGCCTTAATGGCATTCTTGGCACCCAAGAACCTTTATTTTGTGGGTTTAAAGCATGCTCCGCCATCACACAGACAGCGTGGGTAATTTATTCTCCATATATTCTTGTTGGTGGTTAAAGCAAAAGTAATGTCAGCAGATAATCCAAATCCCAACCGGCACGTTTCAGTCGGGAGCGGACACTTTTCTTTTTTCCTGGAGGTAACTTTGATTTAACTAAGCTCAATAACAATCGTTTTGTTTTGGCAAAATTAATAGCTGCAACTTCATCATGTTTTTTGTCTGCATCATCCTGTAAATGTACGTCAAGCTCCCAGTGGTATTCACTTTCAATGGACCAGTGATTTCTAACATAGGATGGCAGTTTAATATTATCAACATCATGGCTGCTCACATAATAGCGCCACTCGGCCGAACCAGATCCTGGTTTATTTTTTTCTGATGAAATGGTTTCGGTAGCAATAATAGTTTTAATGCCAGGAAGTGCAACAGGCTTAGCATTTTCTGGTAGGGGGAACGCAAAATATCGGCGTCTTACAAGTCGTCCATGGCTCTCATCGAAATAATCTTCAATTAAATTCCCCTGATTTTCACCATGCTCTTTAGAATATGAAATAACTGCATTATACAAAGAAGGTTGATTCTTTTTTAAACCAATCACGAAATCACCACCCTTATTAATGATGGATTCGAGTATGACTGTTTGGCATCCCATTGCATCAATGGATACTGTGCATCCTTCCAACTCCAGAAGTTCTAACAGCAAGGGTATTGCTTTAATTTCATTGGACTTACTGTTCGTTGCCACATCTGCTAATACGAGCTTATTAGCAAAGCTCCAGGCGCTGACCATTTGAATAGCGCGGATGCCTTTCGATTCACAACGAGTTCCCTTTAATGTTTTACCGTCAATCGGAATTTGATCTTCCGGCAATCGTTCTTTTATGACTAAACCCAATGTACCCTCAATAATGGTGCTCCAAACCGTTGGGCTTATGATGGCAAAGACTCTCCTAAATGTACTGTAGCAAGGGATCCCCTTATCTAAATCAATGTGGTTCATGAGCCATTTTTTACGTGACTCAGCGAAGGTAACGATATCATCCCAGCTTTCAGCACCACAAAAAATTGCGCATATTGCGATAAATAATAAGGTTGGCAAAGGGTAAATTATTTTTTCTTGGTCACGTGGGTCTTTTATTGTTGATAACAACTCAAGTACTTCTGACATGAAAATTCCGTTTAAAATCAAAACAATGAATTCTACATGAATTTGCTCAAGAAATACTCATGAAAAGCCCGTGGTTTGCAAACTCCATGGGCGCGGTCGCGAACCCCAGCCATTTTGAAATACTGGGAGCCGTGGGTGTTGCTAATTTAAGAACTGATGATGGTAATTTAGGCGTAACCAGCAGTGAGACCGATCGCCTCATAAAAACTAATCACAACGATTGGGATACCTTTACCGGTCAAGTAGGGATTGGCTATGTTTATTATTTTCCTGGCAAGCTGCAATATTCAGAGAATACTCAATGGTTTCCCGCCATAGAACCTGAAATAAATGGCTATTATATCGCCAAGAATACGCTTACAGGTGATGTTTTGCGCTTTGGAAGTCCCGATTGGAATGAAATGACCTATAAAATGCCAGTTCAAAGTACACGCGTCATGTTCGATACTGCATTAACAATTATCTCCAAAAAGCAATATTCACTTTATGCCATTGGAGGTATTGGTAACGCATGGAATCACGCGAGCTATAGTGATGCTGATCGCAACGGATTGCCTTGTGCCGATCAATCGCTACACTTGAAATCTGCAACCCATTCGAATTTTGTCTGGGAAGCGGGAGCTGGTTTATCTTATGCCTTTAATAAAAGCATATCGTTATCATTAGAATATTTATATACCGATTTAGGAAAGGTCAGTAGCTCTGCAAGTGGATCAACAGGTACGATTACTACCCCGGTTATTGTTCCTGCTCATTTTGGTTTGGCTGCTCAATCTGCTTTGCTAGGCTTGCATATAGCACTATAAAAACATAGGAATAACAAGGAGAAAAGGATGTATCATAAATTTAAACATGGAGCGATCGTTTTAGGATTACTGGCTCCTTTGGCAACACAGGCACAGCTATGCCAAAAGAGTTTCGCAGATGACCCGTCCCTTGCAACGTGTGACGCTACATTTGTTAGACCACCTGTATTTGGAACAATCTGTGCTACGGCAACCGCAATTGGTACGTATACAGTGCAAAACAATACGCCAGTGCCAATGAAGATCAATTATATTCAGATCCAAAATAATGATGGAATGTCTAATGCAGCGGCTACTATTGTGGCATCACCAGTAAATAGCTGCATTGTTGGCGATTCCATAGCCCCTGGATCATTTTGTAACATTAGCGTTCAGTTAGGCCCCTTAAACTTAGGGACTTTTAACCGAGTTTTGCAGGTAGGAATTGATACCCGCCAAGTCCAGATCGATGCCCCTGCGATTACCACAATCGTGGATATCACTTGTAACACGCCAGGACCCACACCACCACCAGGTTTCATATCAACAATACCAGGAACACCATCCTATCTTTTCCAGTCTTCCATTCTTGCTTATTCAACCGTGACGAATACAGGACCCTCGATTGTTAATGGTGATTTAGATCTCACACCAGGATCGTCAGTCACAGGCTTCCCTCCAGGTACCATTATCAATGGGGTACAGAATATTAATAATACGACTGCAACAAATGTGCGAACAGCGGCAAGTAGCTATTTCACTGCCCTAAACGGATTGCCTTGTAGTGTCACCTTTGGTGCTGGACAGGATATATCTGCATTATCTCCTATCAACTGTGCCGTGACCCCCGTCCTGTGTTTCACTTCAAGTGCCTTAATGACTGGTGCAGTGATACTTAACGGTACAGCAGGTAGCTCATGTACATTTAAGATCGCCTCCTCCCTCACCGTATCAAACAATGCTGTCATGACAACTGCGGGTGGAATATTGAATGACAATATCAGTTGGGCTATCGGCAGTTCAGCCACGTTGGGCACGAACAGTACTCTTTATGGTATCATCGATGCCTCAGCCAGTATCACCTTGCCTACCGGTGCAACATTAAAAGGACGGGCTTGGGCTCTCAATGGGGCGGTTACTCTTGATACCAACAATGTGAACCCCGTCGCACCTTAGTTAACACTATTTGTAGCCTGCAAGGATTCCTCAACATCCTTGCAGGAATTTATTTTTAAACATGAAATTCAAATAAACAGATCAGTTATGAATGAAATTGACATCTTAGATATTTTTTATGACGAGCTCAGAGCTGAAGGGCAAAACCGTAATACGCTATTTCTCAGCATCGATGAGACCACTGTTATAAAACTCTCGCAGAAACTCGGTGTTCAAGTTCAACTAGCAGACGTGCTCAAGCTAGTTGATATTTGTATCGCCAACGAGTGGTTAGAACGCACAACAGCTGATCCGCATTATAAATATCTCTCACTGACCAATGATGAGCTAGAGAGCGCTATTGCAAATCAGTATAAACGCCGATGAAAGACCATAAGATAGAATCATATTTCCAATAACTGCTTTCCCCCGCGCTGACATTAATAACACCACAACGATCACATTATTGTACTATAGTTTAAATTATCAGCAGTGGATGCTATTTATCTTTAGAGGTTAACAAATTTTATAAGGGGCTATTATGTTAGGGACAATACTACTTATTTTATTAATCCTTTTCCTTATTGGTGGTTTACCTACATGGCCACATAGTCGTGGATGGGGGTATGGGCCAAGCGGTATTATAGGACTGATATTAGTTATTTACTTGATTCTTGTTTTAATAGGCCGCATCAATATAGGATTTTAAATAAACCACAGACCCCGGGGGGTCAGGTATTTTCTTTTTCTATATGAAATTAGCAGGATAAACCTGACCTGATGGCTCAAAAAAGGAAAAAGCTGAATTACTTACCTATCCCGTGGTCTTGGTGATTCATTTTCATTGATTTTAAACTGTTCATCGCCCTGCTCCGGCGCTTTATTTACATTTTCAGACACTTTAGGTATAACTATATCTTTGTGTTTGACTTGCGCATGAGTCTTGACTAGATGTTCATCAACACCTGATATTAGTTCACCTGCTCGCACCATTGATGATGCAAGCATCACTCCTACGCCCACCAATGTCATCACCATATATAGTAATATTTCCACCCTGATGCTCATCTCATTAACCTCTCTTTAAAATTGAGTTCTAAGGTCTTGCTCACTGATGGGTCTACTTCTGTGTCACTGCTATTTAAGTGCTGTTACGCAGCGTGCATAGATAAGGATCCTGCCCTGACATAAAAGTTTTTTTCAACTATTTATCACTCGCATCAACAACTGATTTTAATAAATAATTAAATCTGTAATCAGATTTTTAGTACGCGTGACTAGACAGAGTATGCGCTGGTAACTATCGCCTATGTTCACTAAAGCATTAGCGCATGGTTCGAGTCAACTTGTTCAACGATAAATTTTTCAATGAATAGCCCTCACATTTACTTAAATGTGAACTATTATTATGGATACATCCCTACCAAGGAAGGAATACCAGCGATGAACAATAATCAACATACGACATGGGTTGTGGTGTCAAACACGAACACCTGCAGAATTTACAAATATAGTAAGAAGCCAGAACAGCTCGCCCTAATTAAAGAAATTGAACATCCTGAAAACAGGCTCAGGGATATTGAATTAACCTCAGACAAACCTGGTCGATACAATAGCAATGGCTCTGCACACGGTGCCTTCACCCAAGAGTCAGATCCCAAAGAGATTCTTATCAATGAATTTGCGCGAGACATTGTCAATGATCTTGATAAAGCCAGAAATATCCAAGCTTATGAAACACTTATTATGATAGCGCCACCCCACATGAGTGGGCTTTTGTTCCATCATATCAATAAGCATGTAAAAGATTTAGTAACTCATAGCATAAAAAAAGACATCGTTAATCTTACTGAACCTGAATTAGCCACTTTTTTGCAACAGAATACTTAATTGTGTGTTGGCCGGCCAGCACTCCTTCTGCGCCCCGCAAGCTGGATAAAATTCATAGTTGGATATGAATTTATATATTGACGATTAACAAAACTGTGTATCACTTCTAGTGACCTTGATGCAGCATCGCTGTAGTCAAGGTTATTTACTCAATACTGCAGTTTTTCATCTACTCCCGATCCGTTCACGGTGAGGAGGCGCAATTGGTTACGCTAGTACCGTTTCCATTTAATTTTGTCCGGTTGTTGTAGGTTGGCGCTGAGCGGTAGCGAAGCCCAACAAGGGAGCTTCCCGTGCCACGATTGTTGGGCTTCGCTACCGCTCAGCGCCAACCTACGGTACAAATAAATAATGACCATCTTGTACGGGCTAACCGCTCAAAACTAATAAGAATAACAGGCTGCGGCTTCTCCGAGTGGAATTAGATGGGGCTCTGATGGTTCAGGTACTACCGTAAGTTATATAGCTCTTTTCGGGATTTCTGAAACATCAAAGATATGTAAGCCCTAATCCCACCAAGAAAACTGGGCTTCTCAGCCCAGTATATGCTTATTTCAAACCCCTTCAGCCGAACTCTGTTCAACCTTTTCATTAGCAGGAAAGATGATTTCTGGAGCGGGGTTTTGTAAAGCCTCTGTGAGTGAAATAAATTTATAGCCATTTTGTTTATACATTTGCAGCACATCATTTAATAGATAACTATTAATCAAATTGGCATGCAGAAGCAAAATTTGCTTTGCAGGCACGCCAGGTTTCGCAAATTTTTCAGCCCTTAATGTCTGTTTCCAAATAAAATCGAGGTATTGTTGTTTTATCTTAGCAATGAATTTTTCCCTTTGCCGATAGGGAGTTCTATAGACTCTTTCGTTAAAGGCATAATCCTTGCTATCAATCGTCACTGGTGCCACGGTATAACCATGCTCGGTGAGGTATTCCATGACTTCGGGCTTGGTCTTTTTATTTCCCTCAGCAAGATATGGATAGCGGAAATACTTTGGACTCGTTAGAATAGGACTCAGTTTTTTATCCGCGCGATCTACATCAGCGATGTACTTTTCTGCGCTCATACCATTTAAATTAGGGTGCGAGTAGGTATGATTTCCAAGCTCAAACCCCGCATCACGAAACTGCTGAAGAAACGCCCATTGATCTTTTTCGATGGCACCAGCAATCACAAAACCTGTAACGGGCACTTGATTATCTTTAAATGCGTTAACAATGTTGGTAAATCGTTCAATTGAACGCGCTTCATTAGCCGGCGTATTCATTTTTGAGGCAACCAGTGGTAAATCATCAATGGTTATCGCTATCTCACGCTCTTGGCCAAATGCTGCACCGCAAAAGAAGACAAGAATGAACATATATAATTTAGACATGGCTGCTCTTATTTTTATTGTATGGTATAAAAAAGTGTAGTAGAGAATTTACAAATGAACAAATTGCACTGAAACATAGATACATCTTTGCGGGGGGTACAGCCAAAAGCTTATAAAATTTGCCAGATATTTTGACCCGGGCGACCAGCCTCATTCGTCAGTTCGCCCCACCTAGACACAAAATAAAGACCCAGACCTTGCTTTTTAATTGCATGGGGTAAAAAGCAAAGCCTGACGCTCTGATTCCCGTTTCTTTGTATTAATCACATGGTTCGCCTCTGAAGAGGCTTCTTTATTTACTGGGTGGTTTTCAAGTTTAAATGGTTTGAAAAAATAAAAGACGCGGCTGTCCACCAAATTTGATGAGCTCTTCGGACTCTTGATGTTTGAAGGTTTTTTGTAAAATTCTCTTTGAACCTTCATTCAATGGGTGAACGGTAGCAACAATTTCTTTGAGTGTACTTTCAAGAGAATTACTTTCGCTCTCTGAAACAATATGTTTTACATATTGTTTCCCAATTGCCGCAATTTCAGTACCATATCCTTTTCCCCAAAAGGCTTTATCAAGGATATAAGCAATTTCAGCGACATTTTCATGACCACGTCCTATGTTCACATAGTCTTGTATGGCATGAATAATATGTAAACTACCCATAAACTGCCCTGTTTCAACGTCATGAATGGATAAAAGACACAATCGATTACCATCATTCCATTTTTGTATTTCACTTTTGACTAATTCTTCTACTTTGTTCTTACTCCATGATTCACCTTCAGCAAATAATTCCACATTTTTTGAGTCCCCAAAAAGAATAATATAATCTTCGAGTAAGGAGTCTTCTTCATTTTGATTTAGTGATCTTAATTGCAATCTTTCTGTATTGATTGTGATTTTATTTAACTCAGTTGAAATGGCAATATTTCCTATCGTTCTAGATGCGTAATTTATTGTTCTCATAAAATCATTCTCAATTTAATTTGAAATCTTATGTTTATCAGGTTTGGCAACGGGCATTGCAAGCTTCATATTGAAGCTTACCCCGAAAAAACAGACACCCCTCTAAGCGACTTTTACAACTTAAAATATAGTTGATTAAAATTTAAAGTGTTGCAAAAATCGATTGAACGCAAAGCCACCTTTTTTAAAAGCGCATCTTCCACAGCCCGCCGTGAATTCTCCCGCTTTAATCGCGCAAAATATACTTGTTGGCATTTTTGATTCTCGATTGAATCACCGCCTTGATTTTCCTCACGCCCCAGGAATAAAGCACTGACTCCGTCAAACCAAGATCTTGTGCTACTTGAGGAGTGCTTTCTTTCTAGCTGAGTCTTTAAATTGGGTGGCTGTATTTTTACAGACTGCTGTTTACTCAGGATTATTATTACTCATATTGCACCTCTACATTGATATTTACTCTTTTGGTAGGAGGTCCAACAAATCAGAGCAGGATCTACCCTACAATGATTGGTTAGAGGAGCTTTTATACTCTAGTGAACTTGTCTTTGCAGTCTGCGTTGGCGGGATAGATTTGACTGAACCAAAAAAATTTCCAGCTTGTTTTTCTGATCTTTTGTGGTTTATCTGGAACACTTCATTATCCAAATCATCGTCAAAAACATCACCAGAAACGCCGTTATCAACTAAAATTTTTGTATATTCATTTGCTTTGTTTTTCATGTTGAGTAAATCATAGCAGCGCACTATACGCGATACTGTCAGCAGCATCATCATATTAAGATTTGGCTGTGTTTTTATATGGCGTTTTAATTCATCCAATAGTTGTAAATAAAATTGGAGTGCACGCTTCGGTTCAGACTGGCGTCTCTCATACAGATATCCCGGGATGTAAATCGCATTTATTTGTTCATGTGTAACTGGTGATTTATCACTCCCTACGGTGCTGGCCAGAGCCTTATTAGTGGTGTGTTTTAGGTATCTAGTAAGCTCTAAAAAGGATTGATTGAATGTGTCCTGATATGTTTCCCATGACAGATTCTTTATATTTTCGACCATGGAACGATGCTTTAAGTTCAGCCACTGCTCGTGTTTCAGCTCAATTTGAGCGATTTGCTGCGCAAAAGCGCGCATGGCATCTGGCCTGCTCAAATTAGGACCTGCTCTAACAACGTTCAACTCGTTTTCTACAGTATTTTTTCTGATTAGCACAGGTTCCGTTTTAGAACAACTATTCGCGCTTGGAGTCGATGATACTGAGGAAACACTTGATAATTGTCGCTCCTGACTCGCAGGCTTAAACGCATAATACGCTTGCTGAGCAGCCTTTTGGATGGCGAACAACAAGCTTTGGTTATCTTGAAAGGCTGGAAATGATCTATGTTCAAAAATAGATTTAAAAGTCAGGGCTGTTTCTTCAGTCAGGTTTAGAAGATCAAAATCAAGTGCCGCAGCAATGAAAGCATCTCCAGATGTTAACGGGTGATATACATTAATTAGCGAGTCACTTTCACAAAATTTATCATATAGACTGGTCTCTATTTTTTTTTCCGTTACGTGATTTTTAAAAATCTCCCTAATGTTTTTTTGCGGAGTACTTATATTTTCTGATAACGGCATGACCACCTCCCTTTTTTGTTGAAATTTAAGATCCACATGTTACCAATAAATAATTGCAACTTTATTTGGCATTAAAAAAATCCAAACCTGAGTAAAAAATAGTGACGAAGATCATATACAAGAAACTTAAAATCCAGCACATCCTGCTAGACGGCTCATCTTTCCGATCATTTTGCTCTCAATTTTTTCAAGAAGCTTGTGTCAGTGATTTTTGGTTTTCGTGAGCATATTCCGAACAGCGCCAGCAGAAACAAGGTGTTTTAAGCGAGCTTATTATACCATGGAGATACAGACCATTCAAATAATGATCACAAAGATGTAGCGGCAATTTAGAAATGTCCCCTTTGGGCAAAATAGAAATGTCCCCTTTTGGTCTCGGTGAATCTAGTCTTTAAGTAGGCAAATATCATCGAGGACGGAAAATGCTCTTAAAGGGGTTATTAGCGATGAGCACAAAGGAGATAGAGCGCTTATCCATCATTGAAAAAATAATTGATAAGCGATTAACGCAGAAGATTGCAGCGCAGCATCTTGGGTTGACGGTAAGACAAATAAAACGTTTGGTAAGGAACTATAAGCAGTATGGTGCAGAAGGATTACAATCAAAACAGCGAGGCTGTCCAAGTAATCGGAAGCATAGCGATGAAAAAATAGAAGTAATCAAAACATTAATAGAAACGCATTATTATGATTTTGGACCTAAATTTGCTGCTGAAAAGCTCTATGAAAAACATGGTATTAAAGTCAGCAAAGAGACATTGAGACAATGGATGGTTGAATGGGGCTTCTGGAAAGCAAATCGTCAGAAGCAAGCCCAAATTCATCCTCAGCGAGATCGTCGCGATTGTTTTGGTGAGCTTACCCAAATAGATGGCTCTCCTCACCCCTGGTTCGAAGACCGAGGACCTAAATGTTGTTTATTGGTCGCTATTGACGATGCAACCAGCCAGTTATGCAGCCTGCACTTTGAACCCACTGAAACAACCGCTGGTTATTTTAAATTAATGCATAAGTATATTGTTGAGCATGGAATCCCTTTAGCTACTTACAGTGATCGACACGGTATATTCCGGATTAATCTACCTACAGCCTCAGAAGACACAGAAACACAATTTGGACGTGCAGCAGGCCAACTGGGTATCGAGTTGATTTGCGCTCACAGCCCTGAAGCGAAAGGTCGCGTAGAACGCGCTAATCAGACACTGCAGGATCGATTAGTGAAAGAGATGCGATTACTTGGGATCAGCGATATAGAGTCTGCTAATGCGTATTTACCGACGTATATAAAGGATCACAATAGCCGTTTTGCAGTGGAAGCCAGAAGTTCAGAGAACGCACACCGTAAGGATTTGCCAACGGATGAAGAGATGAATCTGATTTTGAGCTACCAAGATGAGCGGAAAATCTCAAAAAATCTAGAAATAAGCTATGAAAATGTGATTTATCAAATTAAAACAAACACAAAAGGCTATAGGTTACAGCACTCGATGGTTACTGTTTGCAAAGATCTAAATGATGTAGTCACTTTAGTATGCCAAGGAAAAATATTAGATTACACCTGCCATGAGAGAGCAAAACCTAATGCTGCTATTGTTGATGCCAAACAACTAGAGTCGAAAGTAGATACGATAAGGAATAATGCTAAAAAGTATACGCCACCAGCGAATCATCCATGGCGACATTTCATTATCAATCCAACAGCAACAGAAGCTTATGCTCAAAAAACGCCAACAAATGGCGTAATTTAGAATATATTGTATAATTAAATTACGGAACAGCCGGGGACGGCAATGACCGTGAGGGGATTGAGCTGCTGTTTATCTTCAGCCGCCAAGACCAAAATGGCTGCTTCGCAGGGCTATTTAAAATGGGGACTCTGTCCCCAAACCCCTGGGATATTTTTAGAGGGGATTAATGTTACAAGGTGACATTTCTAAATTGCCCGAAAGGGGACATTTCTATTTTGCTCCGACAATAATGATCACAAAGAAAATCTCTAGTGCTGCTTTACATGATGTGGCGGAATGCTTAGCGCTTAATAGCAAGGAGTAGTTAATTAACTATGTAATGGGGTGGCAATAGGTTGCTAGGCGTTCTTGTGTGATCAATATTTTCTTGACAAGACTTCTTGAAATAATTGGCGAAATCAGGCTGATATTTTGGGGCAAGATCACAGGGTTTATTTAAAGCATTGAACGCCGATAAAGACCAAACCACCTCCTATACCGGCTAAAGAGCATAGCCTTAAAAAGTAATTCACAAACAATAAAATAGACTATGATTAAATAGGTGCTTTTTTAAAATAAAGAATAAAATATATGATCACTCGATTACGTATCATTATCAATTCATGGGTTATTTTAATGCTAATTATGATCTGTAACCAACAGATTTGTTATGCAAAAACGATCTATTTTTCAGATATAAAATGGCAGGTTAAAGATGACTATGGTTCCCCCGGTCCGAATTACTGGTCAAGCGATAATGCATGGGTTGATAACAAGGGATGGCTGCATTTAAAAATATCCTATAAAGATGGCAAATGGTTTTCTGCGGGAGTCTCGACGGATAAACCATTGTGGTTTGGTAAATACTGGTTTTATGTCATAAGCCATGCGGATAGATTAGAGCCAAATATTACGCTGGCATTGTTTAATTATCCCACACCTGATGTAGGTCCAGATGAGACAAATGAAATTGATATTGAATTTTTTAAGCGAGATCAGGAATTTTCACACTCATTAAATACAGCTTATATTGTTTGGCCCCCTGAGCTATCGAAGGGTAGGACTTCAATGACATTTAGGCAGGATTATCACGACACACTCTTTACGCATGGGTTTATTTGGAAGCCAAGGGAAGTGCGTTTTTATAGCAGCACCGGTCATTCTTCTGATTATGAAAATCTAATTTCTTCCTGGATATTTTCTCCTCCTGACTATGAGAAACGCATTCCGCAGAAAGCACTCCCCATTTATATCTATTTTTATATTTTTCAAGGGAAAACCCTTGGTTTAGAAAAAAAGAACTATGAAATTATCATCAAGAAATTTTGTTATGAAGCAGATATTGATAAAAAAAGTAATTGTATTGGCGAACCAATATAGTATTAACCAAGCCAATTGTTATATCGGTTAAGGGTTTTCCAACCGTCTTTACCATTGGCCCGTCGACTTGCTTATTTCCGACACTCCAGAAAATCAAAAGGAATCAGGGAGCGGGTAAATTTTCAGTAATTGACGTCACTATGTTTATTTGTAAAATATACTTGATGTATAAAATCTTGGGGGGATGCATGGTAGGTCCATATTTCAGTAAGGAATTGGGTTGAGCCAGATTTTATACCGTCGGAATTGAATAAATCCTGCGTGGTACTCAGTGTTGTTTTAGTTTGAGCGTCACCACATAGATTAACGACCCTCTCCTGCGGATCACCTTCATAGACTAATTGACCCTTGCATCGAAGTGCCCAGCAGTAATTAATATTTGATATCAACAAGATAAATATTATTAATTTTTTCATATCGTTACTCATAATCCAATAAGTGAACTATTGCCATTTGCTTGATATTACACATCATGTTCAAGAATGGTGATAATTCTCCAAAGGTGACCCGCCAATTTGGACTTCTCCTCAGCCGTCGGCTCACCCAAATAAAAATCCAGGCCTTACTTTTTAATTTAATCTGACAAAAGGCAAAGCCTGACTCTCCTGACTCTATTGTTGTTTCTACTTCAACGATGCCATATCAATTACAAAACGATATTTTACATCACTTTTAAGCATACGCTCGTAAGCCTCATTGATATCCTGCATCTTGATTAGCTCGATATCTGGATTGATGGCATGCTTGCCGCAGAAATTAAGTAACTCTTGCGTTTCGGCTATACCGCCGATTAAAGAACCCGCTACCGATTTGCGCCCCATTATTAAGGGAACGGTGTTCAAAGACGGCTCCAGCGCACCTAAAAACCCAAGCACCACTAGAGTGCCATTTAACGATAAAGAGAGTAAATAGGCATTGAGATCGTGAGCATAAGGTACCGTATCAAGAATGAGATCAAACTTAGCGTTTACGTTTGCCATTTGCGCACGATCGGTTGAAATTACGACTTCATCAGCTCCTAATCGACGCGCATCTTGCTCTTTTCCGGGGGAACGGCTAAATAATGTAACATTAGCGCCGAGTCCTTTTGCTAGTTTAAGGGCCATATGGCCGAGGCCTCCAAGGCCTATAACTGCCACGTGGCTATCTTTACCTATATGCCACTGGCGTAATGGAGACCAGGTTGTGATCCCGGCACAGAGTAAGGGTGCCGCCTTTTCAAGATCCAACCCATCGGGAATTTTCAATACAAATTTATCAGATACAACAATTTTCTGAGAATAACCACCAAAAGTGGGCATTTTATCATGTCGATCAAGACAGTTATAAGTTAACGTTGAACCCTGTTCGCAATACTGCTCCAGCCCTTGATTGCAGGACGTACATTGTCGGCACGAATCAACCATACAACCGACACCTACTTGATCACCTGGTTTAAAATTATTGACTCCAGTCCCCACACTGAGGACACGACCAATGATTTCATGACCAGGCACCATAGGATAAATACCCCTACCCCAATCATCCCTGACTTGGTGCAGATCGGAGTGACATATTCCACAGTAGAGAATCTCAATTACCACGTCATCTATCCGTGGTTCACGGCGCTCGAAGCGGTAAGGAGCGAGAGGGGCGTTAGCAGACGGTGCTGCATATCCAAGTACATTTATTGTCATGCTTTCCATTCCTTTGCGAACATTTTTTTAAGTGTAGTTGGGTGAAAACGACTATTCAAGGATCTATTCAATTATCGGTGATCCGTTAAGTGGTCTTTATTATATAAATTTTATTTAGCATGAAGTTAAGAGAAGAGCCCCCATATTAGTCTATGCCAATACGAGCCACTTTCAACGCACAACGAATTGCCGGATAGCCGCTTAAGCCTTTGAGCTACGCTTGCTGCAAACAACCTGTATAATACATCCTCATACTGACGTATCAGAGGATTCACATTTGAATCACGAGAATCAAACACCCTTTGCGCAGCTCAATCCAAATGTTATTTTGGATGCAATTGAAAGCACGGGTTTTCTTTGCACAGGCAGCTTACTTGTACTTAATAGCTATGAAAACCGTGTTTATCAAATAGGAATTGACGATTCTGAACCCCTCATCGCGAAATTTTATAGACCTCATCGCTGGAGTTCTGCCGCTATTTTAGAAGAACATCAGTTCTCATTTGAATTAGTAGAACATGAAATTCCCATTATCGCCCCTTTAATTATAAACGATCAAACCTTGCACCATCATCATGATTTCAGATTCGCGCTCTTTCCCAGACGCGGCGGCCATGGACTGGAATTGGATAATAGCGAACAATTAGAATGGATGGGACGCTTCATAGGGCGTCTACATGGAGTCAGTGCATGCAAGCCGTTTCAACATCGCATCCAATTAAATACTCAAAGTTACGGTCGTGATCCGTATGAATTCCTTATTGAACAAAACTTGATTCCGGATTATTTAAAACCTAATTTTTGCAAAACAGTCGATGCGGCCTTACAAAAAATTCAGCATATATTTAACAGCGTAGGTCAAGTTGATCAAATACGCTTGCACGGCGATTGTCATGCAGGAAATGTATTATGGAGCGAATCGGGCCCTCATATTGTAGACTTAGACGATTGCCTCATGGGTCCTGCGATACAGGATATTTGGATGTTGCTTTCAGGTGAACCGCAACAAATGGATGAACAATTGCAGAAAATTTTAAGGGGTTATTGTGAGTTTCATGATTTTAACCCACGCGAACGCCATTTAATCGAACCATTACGTACACTACGCATGCTGCATTTTTCAGGATGGCTCGCAAAACGCTGGGCTGATCCAGCATTCCCTTTAAATTTTCCTTGGTTTAATACGCCGGTATATTGGCAAAATCAGATGATAAATCTTAATGAACAGATTGAATTGTTAGATCAAATTGAATACTAACCAGGCCTGCGATCAAGAAACGTGATGTGAATCATAATTTCAAAACTGTTTTTTAATGACGTACCAAATTGCCTGAGTTATCCTTACATATGCCATGTAATATATACTCGTCTCTGCTTAAAATAGTCGTTTGTATGGAGTGCACCGAGAACTATCGGTGTTTAAGATGGACCTTGAAACTGAAAAGCAACGCTTTCGTGATAGGATCAATATGGATGAAATTGTCTAGCAGGATGCTAACGTGCACTCATTTAGTTTTTATTCTAAACATTGTTTGTTACTCATCCTTACAATATTGGGCGGCTGTATGGTTGGGCCTGATTTTCATCCACCAGCTACCCCACCTACAACGCAATATATTAAGGACGTCTCCCCTAAAAAAACTATCAATACCCCAGGGTTAGGTTCTGCCGGAGAAACACAACGTTTTGATTTAGGCCAAACTATTCCTGCTGAATGGTGGCAAATATTCCATTCACCAAAACTGAATTCACTTATAGTTGCCGGTCTTAAACAAAATCCTTCTCTGGCTGCTGCAAAAGCTGCTCTTATTCAAGCCCAAGAAAATTTCATTGCTCAAGTCGGCACACTATACCCTACAGTAACAGGTAATTTTTCAGCAGACCGTCAGCGTTTTAGTTTGACGCAATTCGGTGGTTCAAGCAGTGGGGTAGTTGGCTCGCGAGTATTTAGCTTATTCAATACCAACATCGGTGTAATCTATACTCTGGATGTTTTTGGTGCGCTGCGTAGGCAAATAGAAGCGACTGGGGCTCAGGTTGATTATCAACAATTTGAGCTTGAAGCCGCTTTTCTAACCCTTGCTTCGAATATTGCTACCACCACGATCACGATAGCTTCTTTGCAAGAGCAGATCATGGCAATACAACAACTCATTCAGGCTGAAGAAAAAACGCTTTCTTTGGTGAAGAAGCAATTCTCTTTAGGGGGCGCATCCCAGGCCGATGTGTTGCTACAAGAAAACCAGTTGGCACAAAACCGATCTTTTTTACCACCACTTAAACAAAGCTTGGCTGTAAATAAACATGCCTTGTCCTTTCTGGTGGGTGAACTTCCGAGTGAATATGAATTACCAACGGTGGATCTAAATTCATTGCATTTACCAGCAGATTTACCCTTAAGCTGCCCCTCTCTTTTGGCCAGACAACGCCCTGATATCAGGGCGGCGGAGTCTTTGTTGCATGTGGCTAGCGCCCAGATAGGTGTGGCAACGGCGAATCTTTATCCGCAAATTACACTGAATGGAAGCTACGGGCAGCAAAGTAAAATGCTTGGATCTTTGTTCCGACCTGATAATAATATTTGGAATATTATTGGAGCGGCAGCGCAACCTATATTTAACGGCGGCATGTTGATGGCTCAACAAAGGGCGGCCGTTGCTGCCTATGAACAAGCGGCGGCACAATATAAACAAACAGTATTGCAAGCTTTTCAGAACGTAGCCGATGCATTGCGAGCACTTGAGCATGATGCACAATTGCTCAATACCCAAAAGACTGCTGAGAAATCTGCTTATGATTCGATGGCCTTGACTCGTCAACAATTTCGTTTGGGGGGTGTCAGTTATTTGAATTTATTAACTGCAGAACGTAATTATCAACAGGCACGCATTGGTCGGATTCAAGCTCAAAGTGCGCGTTATACGGATACGGTGTCCTTATTCCAAGCGCTTGGTGGGGGGTGGTGGAATCGTTGCTTATTAAATTGCAGCCCACTATTGGCGAGTAATCTGGGGCAATACAGACCTGAAGTATTTGGCAAATAAAATAATGGACTTAATGTCATGAATAAAAAAATGAAAATGATGCTTATCAGTGTGGTTGTACTGTTTGGGAGCATCTTCACTTATAAATTAATTGCAGGATTAATGTTAAAACATGCGATGAGCAAGCAATCCAAGGTCATTGATGTGGCCACTATGAAAGTCACTCAAGCACCGTGGGAACCTAAATTACTGGCTGCCGGGAGTGTGCGGGCCGTTCGCGGCGTAAATGTTACAACACAATTAGCAGGCATGGTGCAAACTATTTATTTTACGCCAGGCGCCCGTGCTAAAGAAAATGAACTATTAGTACAATTGAACGCAGATAATGATATCGCACAGCTGCATGCCCTTGAAGCGAATGCACAACTGGCAAAAATAACGTATGTACGTGATAAAGCCCAATATGCTATTCACGCTGTAAGCAAGCAGGTGGTGGATAATGACGAGGCAAATTGGAAAAGCTTGAAGGCACAGGTAATTCAGCAAGCGGCAATTGTTGATAAGAAATCAATTCGAGCGCCATTTTCTGGTAAGTTAGGCATCAATAATGTTAACCCCGGCCAGTTTGTTAATCCAGGAGATAAAGTTGTAACGCTGCAAACACTCGACCCAATTTATATTGATTTTTATATGCCACAACAAGTATTGGCTCAGCTACGTGTTGGACAAGAGGTAATCGCTACTTCTGATGCATATCCTGATAAGGCCTTTCGTGGCAAAATAACAACAATTGATCCGGTGTTGGATATTGGAACACGAAATGTTGAAGTTGAAGCAACTTTAGCTAATCCAGACACGAAACTGATGCCAGGAATGTTTGGCACGGTTGAGGTAACCACCGGTAAGCCAGCACAATTTATTACCGTTCCTCAAACAGCAATTAGCTTTAATCCCTATGGTGATATTGTATACATAGTAAGAAAATCTGGTGAAGATAAACAAGGAAAGCCAATTTTGATAGCCAGCCAGCATTTTGTTATTACCGGCGATACCAGAGGGGAGCAGATCAAGATTATAAATGGGTTAAAAGTGGGCGATGAAGTGGTTACCAGCGGCCAGCTTAAACTTAAAAACGGCAGCCAGGTGGCAATTAATAATTCAATAATGCCGCCCAATAATCCTGCTCCCAGACTAAACAATAATCATTAAGGGATTGCAATGCGCTTTACCGATATATTTATTAAGCGTCCAGTTTTAGCAACCGTATTGAGCTTAATGATTTTTGCATTGGGGGTGCGTTCGCTTAGCTTGTTGCCGGTGCGCCAATATCCCTATACAGAAAATGCAATTATCACGGTTTCTACTACCTATACTGGAGCCGATCCGTCAATTGTTGCGGGATTTATTACTACACCTCTAGAAAACTCTATATCCCAGGCGAATGGGATAGATTATATGACATCGGCGAGTAATCATAACGCCAGTACGATTACCGTTTACCTTCGTTTGAATTATGATGCGCAAAAAGCACTTTCAGATATCAATACTAAAGTTAATGCCGTGCTGAATCAATTGCCGCCTGCTACCCAGCCCCCAGTTATAACCGTTCAGATTGGTCAAACAATAGATGCCATGTATATTGGATTTTATAGCAACATTCTCGAAACGAATCAGATATCAGATTACCTTACTCGGGTAGTCCAACCTAAAATACAGGCAATTGATGGTATTCAACATGCCGAATTACGTGGTGAAAGACAATTTGCCATGCGAATTTGGATCGACCCTGAAAAATTAGCTGGATTCGGCCTGAATAGCAAAGATATTACCAATGCCTTGGCAAAAAATGATGTTATTACAGCCGCTGGACGTACAGATGGCAGCATGTTCACAGTTAACCTCGCCGCGACAACGAACCTCACTACCGTTGAACAGTTTCGACAAATGATCATTAAGTCGCAGAATGGCGCCATTATCCGCCTAAATGATGTTGCAAATGTTTCACTTGGTGCAACAAATTATGATACGGCAGTGAGTTTCAATGGAAAGCAAGCCGTATATATTGGCCTGCAGTTAACACCTACCGCTAATCTTTTAGCAGTAGTCAACAAAGTCAAAGCTATTTTCCCTGAAATTCAGAGCCAATTGCCTGAAGGACTAAATGCCAAAATTGTTTATGATTCAACTGAATTTGTAAATAGTTCTATCTATGAAGTAATTATGTCGCTGCTTGAGGCATTGGCCATTGTGACGGCAGTTACCTTTTTGTTCCTAGGCACGATACGAGCGGTCATAATCCCTTTAGTTGCCATTCCCTTGTCGCTGATTGGTGCGCTCTTTATTATGTTGCTGCTCGGTTACTCCGTTAATATATTGACATTGCTAGCACTTGTTTTGGCAATTGGCTTGGTCGTCGATGATGCAATTATTGTGGTTGAAAATATCCAGCGTCATATGGAGGAAGGGATCCCGCGAGCTAAAGCGGCCCTGCAAGGAGCGCGTGAATTAGCTAATCCTATCATTGCCATTACAATAGTATTGATCTCGGTTTATGTGCCCATAGGGTTCATGAGTGGTTTAACTGGCGCCTTATTTACTGAGTTTGCTTTTACATTGGCGGGTGCTGTTACGATATCGGCAATCGTGGCGTTAACCTTATCGCCGATGATGTGCTCTAAGCTCTTAAAGAAACCCGATCCAAATAAAAGTAATGGCTTTCTTACATTTGTTGATAAACGATTTGAGCGCCTCAAACAAAAATACCAGAATTCATTACATGAATCACTTAATTCATTGAACGTTACAGGCGTTTTCACCGTTATAGTTTTAATAAGTATTTATTTTCTCTACTCAACATCTAAATCAGAACTTGCGCCGCAGGAAGACCAAGGTGTTATTATTTCGCAATTGACTGCGGCACCCAATGCTACGCTTGCGCAAACGCAGCTTTACGCCAATGCCGTCAGTAAAATCTATAATTCATATCCTGAGACGGAGCGTATCTTTCAGCTCGATGGTGTCAGTGGTCTTAATTCCAGTATTATTGGCATGGGTCTTACTCCCTGGGATAAACGTAAAAGAACATCCAATGAATTACAACCGCTTTTGCAACAGCAGCTGAATAAAATTACCGGTGGAATTATTGCGGCTTTTCAACTGCCGCCTCTGCCAGGTGCACGAGGTGTTCCCATTCAATTTGTAATTGGAACTACAGATGATTTTGAGCGGCTTAATGATGTGAATCAGACGTTTATCGACCAAGCGCGTAAAAGTAATTTGTTTGTATTTCTAGATACAGATCTCAAAATTGATAAAATGCAAACAAAAGTAATTTTAGATAGGAATAAACTGGCAGAGTTTGGACTAACGATGCAAGATATCAGCGGTATATTAGGGGGGGCATTAAGCCAAGGTTATATTAATTATTTCGATTATTCTGGACGTTCTTATCAGGTGATTCCGCAGATGACGCGAGAGATGCGTCAAAATGATGTTCAGATCTTAAATTATTATTTTAATACGATTAGTGGCTCTTCAATTCCTTTGTCAACCGTGGCTCGCTTAGACAGGAAAGTTGTTCCCGAATCATTAAATCACTTTCAGCAGTTAAACTCCGCTACATTATCAGGCGTCCCATTTCCCGGGGTTACAATGGGGGAGGCTTTAGATGCACTCAAAGCTATAGCAAGCGATATTTTGCCGCAAGGATATGCTGTTGATTATGGCGGTCAGTCACGTCAATTTGTACAAGAGAGTAGCGCACTTTTGGTTATTTTTATCTTTGCATTGATTATCATTTTTCTAGCGCTTTCTGCCTTATTCGAAAGCTTTCGCGACCCACTTGCCATTCTCATCAGCGTTCCCATGTCAATTTGTGGCGCGATGATTTTTATCAGTTTATCGGTTGGCGGGGCAAGTCTTAATATTTACACCGAGGTAGGGCTTGTTACCTTGATAGGATTGATTAGTAAACACGGCATTTTAATCGTACAGTTTGCTAATGATCTTCAACGAGAAGGGAAAAGTAAACGGGAGGCCGTTGAAACTGCGGCGGGCATAAGGTTGCGACCAATTTTAATGACGACGGGAGCAATGGTGCTGGGAGTTATGCCACTTCTTTTCGCAACTGGGGCTGGGGCAGTGAGTCGTTTCAACATTGGGTTGGTTATTGCATCCGGCATTGGCATAGGAACCTTGTTTACCCTATTCGTTGTGCCTGCAATGTACTTGGTTCTTGCTGCTCAGCATACGTATACATCGGAGGAAGAAGTTACTGCGAATTGAGGACTCCTGCGTCATTTCTTATCTTACACCCGCGACAGTCCTACATTCCTATATCAAAGTGATGGCATTTGCTGTGACTCACTTTATACCGAATAGACTGTCTGATAATAAAGCATCTTGCGCCAAAATCTTTTGATCTATCATAAAATCAAACAACAATACAAATAGGGTCTCTCGAATCCGTTTATTACCATACAATATTTCCATATTGGATAACTTACTGTCTTTCGTTAGAAAAAATTCATAACAGCTGCTCTTTAAATCATCTAATAACATTGATTGATTTATTAAGATAGATAATTTTTGAAGCAATTTTAACTCATTGCTTTTGGATGAGAAAAAACAATTATTTTTTTGAATATGTGGCCTGAGGACTAAATTCAATAAATATTTTACCCCACTGCAATTTGCATCATGAATAGGAAGGTGACCTTTCGCATTTTCAACATAAATATCCCCGCCCATCTTGCAAATAAAGTCCAATATTCTACCGCCATGTTTAGCTGCTTTATGCATAGCTGTTTGTTTTTGAGAATCGTGCTGATTAATAGGTGCGCCTCTTTCTAATAAATCCATAGCCAAAATAATATTTTGATCATTCACTGCATTGGTAAATAAATCCTGGTTATCAACAAGGAAGAGCGATGATGAAGCAATACTTTTAGATTCACTGGAATCGATAACTGTATTATTCTCTTTTTTTTCCTCTTCTGTTTCCTTTTGTTCGCTTGATCTCCTATCACCACATGAAAAATATTTAAATTTTTCATGATCAATGGTAACCGAGCATTTCGCTTGTAATGGTTGTAAATTACCCATATCGAGTGCATGCTGCAACTCTTTTAATAAATTTTTCTTATTGGATGGGGTGAATTTATCGAGCAAATCAAATTGGATCAAAGCGGCTTTACTTGTTTTATTGATATCAGAAAATATATCGGTCAGAATTAAATCAAATAATGTTTCCGGAAGATCAATTCTACTCGTTTCTTTTGAAATCGCTTGCCTAAAAAAATTCAATGAATCATTTTGTGACCTTAATGCCACATAGCTTTTTGAAAACTGAATTAATAACAAAAAAGCACTTTTATAGTATTTATTCGCTATGCATTTATTAAAAAAGTTGATTATTTCTGGCATTTCATCTTTTAATTTCTCTTTATCAGATATAGATGCGGCATAATCAAATCGAGACTTTTTAAACCGATTATGAAATGCTTGATAAATCAGTATCCCATAATTAATTTCGTTAATTTTTCCAAACTCCCCCTCATATAATTCACAAAAATTGAAAGCAATTTTCCATGCTTGTTGATAAATTTCTTTTTTGAACAGTTTGTTCATTGGAGCAATTAACTTATCATCCATAGGTATTTCAGTTGCAATATGCGGATATAAAAACCCTCTAAAATCTTCTGTCTCAACGATGCTTAAAAAACTTTCTGTTCTTGCTGTGTTTTTTAATGCATTTGAAATAGAACAGCTCCCTCTTTTTTGTAATGGTGGATGCGGAATTTTAATTTGCAATGTGTTATTTAAAAACAACAACTTGTTCATGGCCTTTTCAAAAATACGTTGACTTTCGCTCGTTCCTGCCTCAATTAATTTTTCTATAAATTTTTGGTGATCTTTTGAAACATAAAAACAGAACAACGTTCCCCCTCCGCGCCAGCGACAATGAGACAAAATTACGGTAAAACTAAATACTTTGGGGCGGTAAGGAAATACAGATCATGGAACAGGCACATATCGCTCAATATGAATCTAATTCAGTCGAATTGACCCGAGAAGAAATTTTAATTGATAAAGTAGTCGAAGAGGCCAAAATAGCGGTCTCAGATCCACAGGTAAAAGTAGGTGGCTCACCTAAGCGCAAGTTTACAGCACAATATCAACAAAAAATTCTTAACGAGTACAATGCCTGCAGTACTTCGCTGGAGCATGGTGCATTATTGCGGAGAGAAGGACTTTATTCTTCGCATATTACACGCTGGCGTCAATTATTTTCGCCTGCAAATGATGCCAGTAAAGGAACAAAAGCTCAGCGTATGGAACACTTGGTTTCTGAAATTGATCAATTAAAAAAGAAGCTGGCACAGGCCCAAGCCATCATTGACCTCCAAAAAAAAGTCTCGGAATTGCTTGGAACTTACATCCTCCCACACGAGAGCAACGGGGGGAAATCATGAGCGCAATTTCACAGACAAACCAAGAGACATCTATTTCTATCGAAACGCTTTGTATCGCGATGGTCATTGCGCGTGCAACTTATTATCGACATGCTGGTAGTCCTGAGCCTAGTTTAAATGTTGAGTTGAAGGTGGTCATGCCTAAAAAACCATCCGAAAATGCACTGAGCAAGCAGGAAAAGCAAACAGTGCTTGACTTACTACACAGCGACCACTTTATCGATAAAACCCCCTATGAAGTATATTATGAGCTGATGGACCAAGGTGTATATCACTGTTCTATCCGCACCATGTACCGTGTCTTGGAAGAGCAAGGCGAATCACGAGATAGACGCATACAACGCAATCACCGTGACGCAGTGAAGCCAGAGCTACTTGCAACGCGTTCAAATGAAGTATGGTCATGGGATATCACAAAGTTACTGGGGCCTCAAAAGTGGGTTTATTTTCATCTATACGTCATCATGGATATTTTTAGTCGTTTTGTCGTAGGCTGGCTTATCGCTGATCGTGAATGTAAAAAACTTGCTCGCTTATTGATTCAAAAATCTGCGCTAAAGCATGGTATTCAACCCGATCAGCTAACGTTACACTCAGACAATGGACCCAGCATGACATCGCTTACTGTTGCTCAATTACTTGATAACCTTGGTGTTGCTAAAACGCATAACAGGCCTTATACCAGTAATGATAATCCTTTTTCTGAGTCGCAATTCAAGACATTGAAATATAGGCCTGAGTTTCCTGTGCGATTTCAATCAATTTCAAGCGCTGAAGCGTTTTGCCAACCCTATTTCAATTGGTACAATAAAGAACATTACCATTCGGGGATCACTTGGTTGACGCCTGAATCAGTGCACTTTGGTCGAGGTGAGCTAATCCTACAGAAGCGTTACGAAACAATGCAACAAGCGTTTCTTAATGATTCCAGGCGTTTTAATAACCAACCACCCAAATTACAAGCTCTTCCTAGCGAAGTCTATATTAACCCTCCACAAACAGTAATTGTTCAATCAACCATCTCAAAAAATGCAAGCGGCCTGATAGCATGACTATCGATGATAAACCAACCATTATGATTATAAATAACGTAATCGCGAATAAGATGAGTAGCAAATTATTTATGAGACTTAATTGTATTTACTGGACAACAAGTGGGCAATATGACAAGATGATTTAGTGTCTTCGACACATCAAATTTGTCTCATTTCCGCTGACACGCTCCGTCCTATTATGGAACTTTGGCCTTTGTTTGTATAAATCACAAAATAATTCTGATATTGATCTTTGTAAACACTCAATCCAAATACATGGTTAAACCACTGGCCTAATAAATGGGTAATATTTCCCCTTTTTATGGAGCGATTAATTTTGTTTTTAACATAAAAATCACATAAACAAAAAAGAGCCAAAGGATCTTTATCTTCTTCCGAATGCTCATTGTGATGAGAATTCAGCCATGTTTTGATTTTATATAGGCTAGCCCCTTCTGTTTCACAGTCGGGTGTGAATCGTTTTGAATAATGCCCGTTCAAATTGAACATATTAACAAACAACGAATAGATGACATATTTATTCAATTTGAAAATCCTTTTCAAATTTGAGATTTAGCACTTTGCAATAGTCTATTTTAGTCGCTGCAGTAATTCATCTATTTTTTTGAGGTCTTGGTTAGATGAGCGCCCCCCCTTTTCATGATTGGGAAAAATATGACGCATCTGGTTATCCAATATTTATGTAACCACATCCTACAACTTCTTTTTTTTTGATTAAAATCGCGATAACTTTATGAATTTTCTAAGTAAGCTACAAGTTAATCGGTAATCTTGTATTCATCATTCTCAATTATATTCATCATGACAGTATTTAATTCCTTAGCAATTAGATCCTTACACTCTATTGTTAAGGGTCCATTAATGGATAATCGATATTGATCAAACTGATCTTTGGTCAAGATAATCCATAAGGTTTGATTTCCTATGGGGCGATCTAGATTTCCCCAATGATTAGGAATAGTTATCTCCAGATCAGCAAATTTATTATCCCGGGGTTCTTTAATAAAAAAACCTGCAGTGATGTTAAATACTACGGTCAATCTAGTGGGTTTTAATAGTCTCAGTTTAGTATGAAACATTCGATTTAGCCGGTCTTTTAAATCAAACATTATAGAAAGCCATCTCGCCTTACTCAGAGTTTTAAGATAGTAGTTTCTGGTAATTGAATTCAGATGACTGAGTTTAAATTTTTTCGATAGAAAAATTTTGTCAAATAATGTTATTAAATTTAGGCCAATGGACGATCGCGCGTTATCTAATCCAGTGTTTTTAATGTATTGTGAACATTGTTGAAATGGAGCCGCTTTTATCAATTCATCTTCTATGGATTTGAAAAACTCCATAAATTTATAATTTTCATTTAGCGTGATGTTTATTCTTTTGTAATCAAGGAACAAACCCACAACAGAGTCGTAACGACTACTTCCCCGACCATTATGCAGTAACAAAATGGGTATTTTCTTTTGGAAGCTTATTTTATAAAAAACGATGTGAAATGCCGCAATTAAACCCGTACTCACATTCATGTTTCTTTCTTTATGCCATTCTTTAAATTTTTCAACCAACAGTTCATCCATTGGATAATTAAATAAATGCTGTGGTTGCTTTGTGGCATCAGGCACGTGGTTGCCATCACCAAAACTCATTTTTTGAAAACCGCTGTTATAAACCTGCCAAAAATCAATTTTATTTTTTATGTCTGTTTCGTAATGACGATTATTCTGGCCCACATAATCTAAATAACTATCTTTTTCTTGAACAGGGATAAGACGCTTTCCAAGCAACAAGGTTTCGTAATTGTCTTTGAATTGTGTAAATAAAATTCGATACGAAGACTCATCAATGATGATATGTGGAATGATGATATGTAATTCATGAAGGTCTTCTTTTAGCTTATAAAGATAGACTTTAACGAGAGGTTGATCGGTTAAAAAAATAAGCTGCATAGCATTTTCATAAAATACCTCATTCAAAAAATCCTGATCATGATTTGCAGAAATATCTTCATAGATTAATGTAAATTGACCCTGTCTCCTTAGCATTTGGATGGGTATATCTCTATGAAAATTTAACCAAAATGCTCCGTTTTTATTAACTGTAAACGCAAAAGCCTTTGCCAAGTATTCTCGATTTAGTTGACCGTGTAATTGAATTTGCTTAGGGCAATTAAAACTACCCCCCATTTTGTCGACGAGCCAAAATTCATACTGGGTATCACTTAATGTGATGGCTCCGCCTCGACGATTGTCCACCGACGCCTCATCGTGAGCTTGTGCAAAAATGGTGTCTAGTTCTTTTTCAAGTTTGCTAGTAATTTTGTCGATTCTTGGATCATTAATAAAATATTCTATTGGCAAATTAAGACTTGGGCATTGTAACTTATCATGAACTCGGCTTCTAAGTTCCAAAGACATAAGCGAATCCATACCCATTGTGAACAGATCGTTATTTCTGCCAACTTGCTCGACATTATTAAAACCCAAAACATCGGCAGTAATTTCACAGAGTACCTGACTAAGGGTGGCGTTGCGCTCTTTTGGGGATTGTTGTCGTAAAAAATTTATAAAGGGCTTACCAGAAAGAGAAGTATTTTCATCTTCCTCGGCAATCTCTATATTTTTAGGCGTATTCTTAAAATAAAGATCCCATTGCATGGGGCATAACATAATCTGCGTCAAATCATTAGGGAGTATACGATCAAGGATATCAATACTCTCTTTATCCAAAGGAATAAATCCACGTTTTTCGAGAGAGTGGGTTGTAGTTGCAGCCATGCCTATCGTGTGAAAAACACCCCAGTTAATCGCCAAAGCGGGCAGGCCTTGGTGTCGTCGTAAGTGGGCTAAGCCATCTAAAAAACCATTCGCTGCAGCATAGTTTGCTTGTCGTCTAGAACCCAGAATTGACGATGCAGATGAAAACAAGACAAACAGATCCAGTTTCAAATCTTTCGTTAATTGGTGCAGGATTAAAGCACTTTCCATTTTGGCGCTGATTACTTGTTGTAGATCGTCCTCACTTAAGTTAACAATTAAATCATTCCGAACAACTCCAGCAAGATGAAATATCCCTTTTAACGGTCGAGAACTTTGATTAAGACTCTCAAAGATTGTCTTCATTTGCAGCAAGTTACTGGCATCCACTGAATGATGAGTGATATTAATCTCTTCTTTTCTGGCACTCTCAATCAAATCTTTCGTTTCTAATGGGCACTCTGAACGACTGGTAATAACAATATGTTTTGCCCCCTTACGGATAAGATATGCAATCAAGGGTTTCGCTAAGCCACCCGTACCCCCAGTAATCAGGTAGCTTGCCTTTTGATCAAATAATACTTTTGGTCGTATCAAGTTGATGGAAAGCTTCTTTTTCTTAAGCCTGGGCACATAGATGGCATCTCTTACAGCAAATTGAGCTTCCCTGCTGGTCGTATTAAATATATATTCTAAAGTTGTTCTTAATGTACTTTCTTCATCCAGATCAATTGCATAGTTTCTATTGAGTTCAAGTTCATTTTTAAAACTTTTCCAGAATGTACTGGCCATTGTATGATAAGGGTTTACTTTGCCAGGCACAGCGCTATTTATTGCATATGCATTTTCTGTAACAAGTATGAAACTCGCGGGTGGTGATTTAAACAACGTTTGGCAACAGTGAAATAGGTCTGGAAATTGATCTTGTTGATATAAGAAGACAATGTTTTTATCAGCAAGTTGCTCTAATTGATCGATATTATCAATAAGCTGATATCGCATAAGACCAAATATTTTTTTCACTTTCATCGCATCTTTGGAAATAACCCAAAGCTCGGGTATATCCACCGCACTCAGCGGGCTTGAATTAAGTGCACTCCATGTTATCTCATAAAGATGCTCTGAGGCTGCTTCATAGCCAATAGAATCTCCTCGATTCACATGCTCTAATCGACTTTCAGACCCTAGCCCGATCGGAACTGTATTTTCCTCTCTTGTTTCTAGCCAGAATTCACTCCGGGCAAAGGTGTAATTGGGTAATGCTACTTTGGTTAAGCCATGGCGATGAGTCTTATAGTAGGACGCCCAATCAACGTCTTTCCCTTGTAAATAATTACTAACTAGCGAGTTAAGTTCCACATCATGCTGTAAATCAAGACGATTATTTTCTCCATATGAGGAGGCAAACTCATTATTTTTTAACAGCTGACTGGCGGTAGGTGCATCTTTTGCCACTAACGCTAGCCGATAGAAATGATGGTCCCGACAGGTTGCTGCCGTAAAACACAGATCATTAAAATCATAGGATGTTGTTGCTAAAAACTGCTGATAGCATTTGACTAAATTATCCAAAGCAATCTGACTCTTTGCAGATAAAACCAAAGCATTTGTTTTCAGGGGTGGAGATTCTTTTGGTGTCGTATTTTCAGGGAACTCTTGAAGAATGATATGTGCATTGGTGCCACTAAAACCAAATGCACTCACGCCAGCAGATTTCAAGGCCGTATTGCTATGCCAATCCCTATTATGTAAAGCAATTTGGACCGCATCGAGGGTTATTTTGGGGTTTAAACGATTAAAATTCAAATTTTTATAAATTCTCTTTTTTTGCAAACCCACACAAACTTTAATCAATCCAGCAACACCAGCGGCACTCTCAAGATGGCCAATGTTGGTTTTAACGGTACCAATATACAATGGATTATCATTACCTCGCTGTTGGCCGTAAACAGCATTGATCGCACCAACTTCGATAGGGTCACCCAGAGGCGTACCTGTACCATGGGCCTCTAAGTAACTAATATCACCGCTGGCTAACTGAGCCTGGCTCAAGGCTTTCGCCATGACTTCCTCTTGGCTTTTGCCATTGGGCACGGTTAATCCCGCCGACTTTCCATCATGGTTAATTGCAGACCCTTTGATAACTGCTACAATCGTATCCTTATCACGCAAAGCATCGGTCATTCTTTTAAGGAATAACACGCCGCAACCTTCAGACCTTACATAGCCATCCGCATTTTCGTCGAATGTTTTGCATTGACCATCGGGTGATAGTGCTTTGGCTTTTGACAAATTGATAAGGCCGTTTGGTCTTAATAAGACATTGACCCCGCCTGCCAGAGCAAAATCGATTTCGCGATTTTTCAAACTATTACAAGCATAATGAATAGCAACCAATGAAGACGAGCATGCGGTATCAATACTTATAGCAGGCCCTTTGAAATCAAATGTGTAGGCAACTCGTCCTGGTATTAAATTCAAGGCCTTGCCGGTGACAGAAAACATCCCGGGTTCCTCATGAGAAATCCCATTTTTTTCTAGCAGAGAATAGTACTCATGAGAAGAGCTAACTCCCGCAAAAACTCCCGTTAAGCTGCCACGCAGCGATTGGACGGGGTAATTTGCATTCTCCAAAGCATAATAACAATTTTCTAAAAATAGCCGCTGTTGTGGCTCTACAAAGGGTGCTTCACGGGGACTAATCCCAAAGAATTGGGGATCAAACGATTTAATATTATTAATTAATCCCAGTTTATTGACATATGTTTTTCCTGGAGCATCGGGATTAAGATCATAGTACAGCTGATGGTCCCAACGCTCTGCAGGAATATCCTTAATGCCGCTTAGCCCTTTTTCGAGTAATTGTTCAAAAGCAGCTATATCGGGCGCATTGGGTAGCGAACAGCTCATGCCGATAATTGCAATGGCGTCGTCAAGCGGTTTACCTAACTGATATTGTTTCGGCTCTCCAATAAAATGCAGTTTTAATTCCGATTGAATGTGACCTGCTAATTTGTTAATCGATGGATAATCAAAAGCAACCGTAGCGGCCACAGGCAGCAATGGCTTTAAATTTCCTTTTAGCCGGGTCGCAAGCTCTGCCATCATAATAGAATCAAGACCTATCACAAAAAAACCTTCGTCGGCATCTAAATTTTCCGTTGTTGCTACGCCTAAGATCTCTTTACAAACTGCAGATAACATGTTCTTACAAGCCTGAAACTGATGGTCAATATCGAGCTTAGAATAATCACTCAACCATGGAGAAATCTGGTTGTTCGAGGAAGAAACAACTTTAGGCAAATCATAGGTCAAGTGTTTATAAAAAGCGGGCTGGGGTTCAGGAACAAAATCCAACATAAATTGAAGATATGCTGGAGAAATGAGCGTAATCTGGCTTAAATTACTATTGATGAATCTTTGAATGAATGCCTGACCCTGCTCATTATGAATTAAAGCATCTTTTAAACCTTTATCACGCGATCGCTTTTCCGCCATCCCGACTTCCGCCCAAGGCCCCCATTGGATAGCAGTACCGACTAAACCCAAACGTTGCCGTTCTGCAATCAGTGCATCTAAAAAACTGTTGGTGGCGCTATAAACCGACTCTTTATTGCTGCCAAATACCGATGAAATGGAGGAATATACAACGAAAAAATCTAATTCATAATTCTGGCTCATTTCATGTAAATACCAACCGCCGGATACTTTTGCAGCAAATAAATGGTCAATGTCTTGATCTTGGTGTTCAAGCAATGGTTTATTAATAGAGGCACCGGCCGCATGAATAATCCCCTTTAATAAACCATCCTCATTGATCTCCAATAACAGCTTTTGCAGGCGAACTTTATCTGTAATATCCATACTAAGCGGACGAATAATGCTCCCTGGATAATCCGATTGTATATTGTTAATGCGAGCTATGATTGAAGGTTCATCGATTGTTCTTGAGATAAGAATTAACTCTTTTGCCCCCGCGGCCAATAGCGCTTGAGCGGTGATTAAACCCAAACCGCCACAACCACCCGTTATAAGATACCGACCTGCGGGGTGAAGTAATTCTTTTTCCTTGGGTGGAATAGCTTTTTTTAAACGCGAAACCAGACGCTTTCCATCACGATAGGCAATCATATGCTCGTAGTGTTGCCCCTGATTATGGTGGATTTCTGGAATGAGGTATTCTGCGAAATTATCCGCATCTTTTTTATCCAAATCGATGAGGATGGTTTGATATTGAGGTAACTCTAAACACAAGGTTTTACAGAATCCTTTGAGAAAACTACTATCAAGATTGATCTTGTCTTTGCCAAGTTCCGCTGTGCTATTAACCGTCAGAAAAATTAACCTTAATTTGATGGCATTATCGTTTATGGTTTTCAGCATAGCCAATAGCTTTTTCAGCGTATTCTTTTGCCAATCAATCCGCGAATCAATATCAGCGGATGAGAGTGAATCAAATCCTACTGCAAAAATAATCCCATTGAGCTCATCGAACGAATAATTATCCTTTTCTCGTATAAGGGTTAACCCCTTTTCACTCAGACCAAAATCGCCATGCTGCTCGCCAATTAATAGCCAGCGACGACCGAATTCCCCGTAATTATTTTTATCAATGTCCTGATATTCCCACTTTAATTCGAAACACCAATCCTCAGGAATTTTTATCTCTTTTATTGCTTTTACTTCATGCCAATACGCTTTTCTGTCAAAAACATACAAGGGTAAATCAATGAGATTAAACTGTACCTTATTTTTATCTGAGCGAATGTTGGCACCGGAGAGGAAATACTCATAATTCTGCTGGGTATCATTTCCGGTAAGCGTAATATCTTTTTCGATGGTTGTTTTTTTAAATACATAATCAGCAGACTCAATTTTTTTAATGAGTGCTTCTTTATCCTGGGCGATAATGGCACATCTAAACTTATAATGATCCCGACAATTGATGAGGGTAAAACATACATCTGACAAGCATGCGGGCGATGTCTTCAAAAAGTGCAAGTGACTGTTTAACATTTGACGCAATGAGAATTTACTGTTTGCAGAAATAACAAAACATACGGGCTCACCGTTATCCTTACTGGATTTGGGGATTGCGCCACTTGGTGGCTCTTCAACAATCGCACTTACATTGGTACCGCTAAAACCAAAACTAGAGATTTGTACAACCCTTTTTTTATTCTCATTTTTTGGAAATGATGTTGCCCGAATAGGAATCAGGGCAGGAATGCTTTCAGGGTTAATTAAACCATGAGGTCCTGAATAATGTAAATTTGCTGGAATAATCTCTTGCTTAAACGCTCCGATAACTTTAACAAGAGCCGCCAGACCAGAGGCTGAAATAGTATGTCCCAAATTACTTTTTAATGCCCCGATAATAAGTGGCTTGTCTTTTGAATGTTGGTTTTGATGTATTTTTTGAATCGCTTGGAATTCAACAGCGTCACCAAGGATAGTGCCAGTACCGTGTGTTTCGATATAATCAATATCACCTGCAGTCAAATGAGCTTCTTCTAACACGGAATGATGCATTGCCACTTGCGCTTCGACATTCGGGGCCGCCATGCCCATTCCACCCCCATCTTGGTTCATAACCATGCTTTTAATAATTGCATGAATTTTGTCATGGTCTTTAATCGCATCGCTTAACCGTTTCACAATAATGACCGCACAACCCTCACTTCGAACATAACCATCCGCTTTTGCATCAAAACTTCGCGACTCCCCAATAGCAGATAGCATATTTGCCCTACTTAGTCCGATCGTAACATCAGGACAAAGACTTAGATGGACTCCACCAACAATCGCCTTATCACATTGACGGTTTCTTAAGGCCATCGTCGCAAGATAAAGTGCTGATAATGACGAAGAACAAGCCGTGTCCACGGACATACATGGGCCATTTAAGTTGAGAAAGTAAGAAAGTCGCCCTGCGGCAGCGCTGTTAGCAGAACCAATATAGGTATAGGCATTGAATTGTATCTTGTCTTTATGATTTAGCTGGCTGTAATCATGCGTAGAGATACCACAATAAACCCCAGTATTAGAGTTCCTTAATGAATCCAGGGTGATATTGGCATGATTTAAGGCGCGAATAGAGACTTCTAAAAAGAGACGGTGTTGTGGATCGATTTGTTTGGCTTCAATAGGGGGAATTTTAAAGAAGGTAGCATCAAATACACTAGGGTCTTCGATAAAGCCACCTTTACGACAGACGATTTTACCCTCTTTTTGGCGGTCAGGATCATAATATTCATTAATGTCCCAGCGGTTTTTCGGTACATCTCTAATGGGAGTTTGTTCTTTAAGCAGCATTTCATGAAAGGCATCTAGGTCTTCAATGTCTTTATTAACTCCTGGAAATTGACAATTCACCCCAATAATAGCAATAGGCTCATTCATAAAATCTGCTTTAATATCGAGGTTTTCTTTTTTCAGCATAATAAATTTCCTGGATTATGGCTTTTGTAACAAATAGTGAAGATATTTCTGTTGACCATTGATAAACCCATTATAAATAGCAGAACCTTTCACCGCCGACATTTCACGCTTCGCATGACGCCATATGGCGAGATAAGCCGAATTAATATAGGCTTTTCTTCTATCTGAAATACGTGTTAACGAGGCGAGAACCTGAGACGTAATATCAGACCGTTGAAGCACTCGTAACCCTGAATCGCGAAAACATTTATCTAACCTATCGACTTGTAACGAATGGCGAAGGTCAACGAAAGCCATGTACCCATTGGGTCTAAGTATGCGTTGAACCTCATTGATGAATTGCTCCATTGAAGGATAAAAATGTGATGACTCTATATTAATAACAATATCCACACTCTGATCAGGAATCGGCAGCTTATCAGCACAACCTTGCACCCATTTTACATTGGTAAATTGATTATGGCGTTGACAGAACGCAATTGCTTTTTCGGATAGATCAACTCCTATATAGGAGCGTGGCTTTTTATACTGCCATAAAAATAAGCCACCAGCACCCTGACCACAGCCAATCTCAGCGATGTCTTTGTCTTTTAAGTCGATATTTTTGACAGCGTAATTATAGAGTTGAATAAAAAGACGATTAGGCTCATCCTGAAGATCTAGAGGTAAGAAAGTATCGTCATCGTGATACCCATAATTTAAGAAGATATTTTTTTCTGAATTATTTTTAACTGCTAGTTTATTATATACCCATCGAACCAATGCCAACTGCAAATAAGGCGACAAACGCATTACAAAGCGAAATATTTTTACTAACTTGCTTCCTTTCATTTACCAAGCCTTTTAAACCCTTGGGTCTATGCTCAAAATATCTATGAATAAACGTAGATAATAATGTCCTATTACCAATTCGGTGACAAGACCTTTCTCAAGTTATACCTGATTATAAGGACAAGCCTTGATCGATTTGCAGCTATTGTTGTAGCATTAACCGAGAATAAACCTTTATCGTTGGGGAGAGGCAGCCATCAATACCGACGCTGAGCTTTATTATAAAAGCGCACAAGCATTACTCTTGCCCGTTAAACCCCAAGCTGAGACGAATGGGTTTGAACTCAAGATCAGTAAGCATCATTATTTGTTTTACAATAACGATACACCCTTTAACCCCACTAGTAGCTCCTACATCGCCACGGATAAATACTGTACTAATCAAATTTTAGCAATGGCAAGTATTCCTGTTCCTAAAGCAGTTTTAGTCCAAGGCGCTGATCTGGAACGAGAGTCTCTTGAAGATATCATTGCTGATTTAAGATTCCCTTTGGTTATCAAACCGACTTGTGGATCCTTAGGAATTGGCGTCTTATGCAATATTAAAACCATTGAAGAGCTGGCGTTTTTTTTAAAAAAATACTGCTCTTTATACCCATCCATGGTCATCGAAGAGTTTTATGGAAAATTACAATCTTACCGTGTATTGGTTTTTAACCGACAAGTAATAGGCGTGATTTTATGCCATCCCGCAAGGATATGTGGTGATGGTAAACACAATATTCAAGAACTGATTGAGTTAACCAACATCAAGCGCAAAGAAGTCTCTGACTATTTAGGCCCCATATGTTTGGATGAAGAAGCTCAAATCCGACTCAAAGAACTCAGCATTAATGAAAAATACATTCCTGCCTTGGGAGAAACCATCCTATTGGGTTACACCAGTAACCCAACTAGAGGTGGCTCCTATGAGTCCTTGGGGGTAAAAATTTGTAAAGAAAATCGTAAAATAATGTCCAAGATTGCAACAGTACTAAACTTAAGACTGACTGGAATTGATGTTGAATGTAGTGATATCAATATTCCCATCTCTCAATCGCAAGGTGTGATCCTAGAAGTAAATCATCGCCCAAGTATGTTGATTCATGAAATCCCAATAAGCGGGAAACCCCAGTTGGTTACCAAAAAAATTATGAGATCATTTATTTTTCGACATCCTTTTGCCTATTTTTGCTCCCTGTATTCAAATAGAAAATCAGCCTTTTACATAAGAGCAATTATTGTATCCCTTGTTTCAATAGCAATTTACTGGTGATACAAAGGATAAAGTAGATGCCCGATCCGATTTCAAATAAAGAGTTCACAATTGGTAAATTGTATTTCATAAATGAGTATGAAACACGAGGGTTAATTTATGAAATTTTTTATCAGAATACTTATTTGCTAAATAATCTCACTTTAAATCCGGGCTCGATTATTATTGACGTAGGAGCAAATATTGGGCTTTTTTCCTTATTTGCGCTGAAACAATGCCAATACGATGCAGTGATCTATAGTTTTGAGCCTATTCCTACCTCTTTTGAATGCCTAAGAAAGAATTTAGAACCATTTAAAAATCAAACACATCTTTATAACCTCGGAATTGGGGATGTCGTTGAAGATGGTTCGATTGAATTCACTCTTTTTGGAACAGATTTGGCAACTGCAACCTATAAACCCATGGATAAAATGATCTCCAATTATAATCCTTTACTAAACTATGATATTTTATTAAACGTTGCGCGATTTCAGAATAAATTTTTATATTATCAACTAAAATTTTTGCCTTTTCTGCGAAAACATCTGATTAAGAGGAATTTTAAAAATCGTACATCAGAAAGAAAAGTACTGTGCAAATTAACATCGCTTGGCCACTTTATTGAAAAAAATGAGATGAATCACATCGATTTTATAAAAATTGATGTTGAAGGAGCTGAATTTGAGGTTATAAAGAGTATTAAACCTACCCAATTTCCCATAATCCAACAACTATGCATAGAAGTGCATGATATCAATAATCGAGTCGACCATCTTGCCTCTTATTTGCAAGAACAAGGCTATCTTATCCAGATCGATAGAAATAATATTTTTAGAAAAGTGGGATATAATCAGCACATGATCTATGCAAAGAGACCCTCTTGAAACAAGCAAGCTAAACGCTGATATCCTAAAATTCTTAATTTGTTATCAATTCCCGATGTTGAGCTATCATGGTCACGGGATTCAACCCAAGGTATGGTAATCCCCCCATTTTTAACCGAAGCTAAAAGTAGAGGTTTAGGCAGCTAGTACCAATTTTTGCCTTGGGGGAATTCCTCCAATTGCAGTATTTGGTCGTTCATTGTTGTACGTCCAAAGCCATTGTGTCGCATGTAGTTGTACCTCAGCAATACTTTCAAATAAATATTGGCTTAACCAGTCATACCTAACTGTGCGGTTATACCGTTCAATATAAGCATTTTGCTGTGGATTTCCTGGTTGGATAAAGACCAACTGTATCTGATTCTTATCAGCCCATTGTCCCAGCAATTTACTGATATACTCCGGGCCATTATCACAACGTATCTGCTTTGGCTTTCCACGCCATTCAATGATTTGATTCAGAGCCCGAACAACCCGCTCTGCCGGCAAAGATAAATCCACCTCGATGGCAAGGCCTTCGCGATTGAAGTCATCAAGGACATTAAATAAGCGATAGCTACGGCCATCCTCTAACTGATCATGCATAAAATCCATCGACCAGCATTCGTTGATTGCATTTGGCACAGCCAATACGTCAGGCTTCTCCCTGATTAACCGTTTTTTGGGTTTGATTCGCATGTTGAGCTCCAATTCCCGATAGATTCGATAAACACGCTTATGGTTCCAAGCATAGCCCTTCACATTTCGAAGGTATAAAAAACATAAGCCGAAACCCCAATTACGTTGATTCTGAGCTAAACGCATTAACCAATCCGCTATTATGGTGTTTTCATCGCTTAGTTTAGGCTGATATCGATAACAGGTTTCACTGATGCTAAACAGGTCGCATGACAAACGAATTGAGACGCCTTTATCAATCACCGCCTTATGTGCCAGCTCACGCCGGCGCGACGGTGTTACCACTTTTTTTCAATGGCTTCCCTTAGAATCTCGGCTTTCAGGCGCTCTTCAGCATACATCTTTTTAAGACGACTATTTTCAGCTTCCAGCTCTTTTAGTCGCGACATCATGGACACATCCATTCCGCCATATTTAGCGCGCCATTTATAAAATGTAGCCGAGCTGATGACATGTTCTCGGCAAAGCTCTGGAACAGGGGTTCCGCCTTCGGATTGTTTTAGAATCGACAGTATTTGGCTGTCTGTAAATTTTGATTTTTTCATGCAGAATCTCCTGTGCATAGGTTACGAGAAAATTCTACTTTTGGCATCAGTTATTTTTCGGGGAGATTACCGTATCGATGACCGCCCTATTTTCAGGATGGATCGCCGCTTGTGTGAATGTTTGACTTTAACCGTCCTGTCTCCAAGCTAATCAAACATGCCTTGATAGTTTGAACATAACACAACCATCACGCTGAAATCCCAAACACGCCAACCGCGCCCATTAGAAGAGTCATCATTGCAAAAACAATAATCCTAAATAAAGACAATAAACCATGGCGATTTTTAAACGCAATAATAGTAGCTTCAAAAGATTGAATAGCGTAATAAATAGCGAAAGCACGAGATGCTATACTTATAATCTGAAAAATATCAGTTAGCCATGTTAAGCCAATAGCAATCGTCGCAATGATCAAATAGTTATTATTCGGCTTTTTCCATCTTGTCGATACCTCGGCTAAAAGTCCACCGGCACTAATTGTATCCGCTACAGCGGCACTAAATTGACTTAAAACGCTAGCAATAATCAGTAAACACGGCAAAACAATTGCAACTTTAACGCTCATATCAATTATCGATGTTTCTGAAATTGATTTTATGTTATCAAATACAACTAATGATAATCCTACAAATACAACATAGATCAATCCCGAAATAATTTGAGCATAACGCATAGTTCTAATACGTATTTTCCCATCATAATTTAACCAAATAAATCTTGATGTTTCAAATCCCTGAATAATGACAATAGTGCCTAGAAATTTACGAACCGCGTCAACATTAAACACCGGGGTTACAATAGTTAGTTGCCACGCATTGGTTTTCACCAAATTAATATTAAAAATAATGAGTCCAATAATCATTGATAATATTATTGACAGTTTAATGTTAACGGCATATTTTTCTAGAAATTCAAGCCGGTTAAAACCTCTAACTTTCCCTACAACCCCAATAAATATTAGTATTATTGTGGCAATGCAATTAGCAATTACCTCATTTTTCTCATTAATGCCCTTTAATAAAAACAATGATAATAATTTGATATAAAACGGAATTGAAATAAAATAAGCAGCCCCAAGGGTAATGTATGATAAATGCTCTAAATCAAGGAAAAGAGTCCTCTTCCCTGGCTTAACAACCAAAGGCTCAATGAACTGTATATTAAAGCGCATAACATAACCCATCATATATGCTATACACACCATTAATACGGTTGCTAGTAATGCATGTTTACCAAAAATAAGTATATATAATGGGGTTATTACGAGAAAACCGCTGCCGATAATTGAGGCCAACGGCGTGACAGTTGCCTTCCAAAGAACCGAATTACTTACTTTTTTCGAACAAAATATTGAAATAAATACAATAGAAAATAAAATAATAATAAAATTGTTCAATTAAGTGACTCCATAGCAATTTAATGACTAATTCCATTGCTTTCTACTCGTGGTATATCTGAAATAATCAATACAAAAGCTTGGTCAGAAAAGATGCCCAACCTAACGTTGCTGTGAAAAATCAAACGCCTGAAAACCCTCGAGATTATCTGGACGCTGCAAAATGCAGGGCTTGCTCACCGCGTGCCTTGCCAATTCATAGCCGGACTTCCAATGCTCCTCCATGGTGCGCTGAGAAAACTCAAAGTCTTTTGCTATCCCTTCATAAGATTTTACGCGATAGATTAGTTGTACCACATTATGAACAGTCTCATCCGATTCAGCCTCCAGAAGCTTCACATCTGGATCATCACGCAAAGATTTCGGCAACTTCTTGAGAAGACTCCTGAACGCGTGACGATACATTTGCGAGTTTTTAAATCTATCTGTCGCCGCTCTTGTCCTGCTAGAAAAGCGAATATCTTTTTGTCTGTTTTCAACATCAGCCATGGTTTGAGGCAAATTTCCACTAGCACTCCACAAGTCAACTTGAAAGGCTAGTGTGTTCTGATGTGGCCTCTGGCTGAACATCCATTCCATAGGAGTATTTGAAACAATGCCACCGTCCCAATAATACTCACCGTCAATTTCAACTGCAGGCAGCCCAGGTGGCAAGGAGCCACTCGCGATAATATGTTCAGGACCGATTTTTTGCGAGTCGTTGTCAAAATAAACAAAATTACCTGTCCGCACGTTTACAGCACCCACGGCAAAACGCGTCTTGCCAGCATTAAGGAGATCGAAGTCCACTAGTTTCTCAAGCGTTGATTTTAATAAATTTGCGTCATAGTAGCTCAATTTGTCAGGCGTCAACGCCCTAAACAAATGCGGTGACATTAATCGCGGCGAGAAAAAATCCGGCGCGCCATAGAACAGCGTGCCAAGTGCGCGAAACTGGTTAATAGCAACATGCATTTTATCGTCACTGATATCGAAGGAGGGCGTGTATGGGACGCCGAATGGACCAAGTGGAGGCTGACTAATCAATTCCCAGAATTCCCGTAGTCGAGCAACCCGCTGTTCGGGTAGATTGCCCGCGATCAACGCGGCATTCACTGCCCCAATAGAAATACCAGCTACCCAGTTAGGATGTAGATTACTCTCAGCAAGCGCTTCATAGACCCCCGCCTGATATGAGCCAAGCGCGCCCCCGCCCTGCAACAACAGTGCTATTCGTTCGAACGGGAAATGCTTAACCCGACTGAACTTGGACTTTGAACTCTTTGCATGAGTCATGATTAGAATATCTCCCTGTATATTGTATCTACCCTGAAATCCCTAGACTATTTAATACAGTTTAACTGGTGTGTCTTAATTTGCTTGACCACGTCCATATTAACTAAACCACCTTCCTGCAGTACACCTACCCATCGACTATAATACTTAAATACTTATGTACAATATTACAATTATGTACATTATTACAAATAGATAAGTCGACAAGGTGACGCCTATGCAAATTTCCAATTTGGATGGTGAAAACAGGCAATTAAAGGACACTATTCTTGCTTTGCGTGCCAAGCTTGAAATTGCCTTGCTAGAATCTAAACAGCAGGTTCAACAAACGATGGCTGACGCAAATGGCACCATAGGGCAGTTACGTGGCAGTATTATGGAATTGCGGAATGAGCTGGAAACCAATCAAATATTCTATCAAAAAAACACTCAGGAAATATTGGCTTTTGAAAACAATCGGGCAATGCAATTACAACAAACGATTGCCACATTGCGTTATGAATTAGAAGCGCTCAAGTTAGAATACGAAAAAAAACTGCAAGCTCAATTAACCGAGCTGACTCTGAAAAACACTCATCTGGAGCAGACTATCTTCCAGTTAAGAACACTATTGGAGGGTAAAAATGAACAGTAAAAATGTAAAAACTATGCGAAGTCTTAATACAAAAAGCTTTTATCGCACCCTCTTGCAAATTCATGATGATATGGCAAAAGCCACCTCATTACATGAAGCACTGACAATGTTGGTTAACTATACAGTGTCTACTATTAATTGTGAGCGTGGAACAATATTTTTAATAGATAAAAGCACGCATGAATTATATTCATATATTGCTTTGGGCGATTTGCATCATGAAATTCGTGTCCTGGATGACAAAGGCGTAGTAGGTTGGTCTTTCACCAATGATCAAGCCGTATGTATTAAAGATGCTTATCAGGATGAACGATTTAACCAAGAAATTGACCAAGTAACTGGCTTCACTACCAAAAGTATTTTATGTGTGCCAATTAAAGATATTAATCACCAATTAATTGGCGTTGCGCAAATGTTAAATAAAGTTGATGGTGAATTCACTGAGACAGATATTGAACAAGTGAGGGACTTGACTCGCCAAGCTTCGATGGCCATTCAAAATCGTTTAGTTATTACGAGTATGGAAAACTCACATAACAAAGAATTAGAGTTTTTAGAAGCGATGTCACAAGTATCTGCCGAAATACAACTTTCACCGTTGCTAGAAAAAATTATTGCAACGGTTACCCGAATGTTAGATGCGGAACGCTCCACTTTATTTATCAATGACACAAAGACAAATGAATTATTTACCGAAGTAGGCGAGGGGTTGGGTAAGACCAAGATTCGTTTTCCCAATCATCTTGGAATAGCCGGTGCGGTATTTACGAGCGATAAAATTATTAATATTCAGCATGCTTATGCTGATTTGCGTTTTAATCCAACGTTTGACAAAACAACGGGGTATTTTACACGAACGATTTTAGCAGTGCCTGTAAAAAACAAAGCTGGCAAGGTGATTGGTGTTACACAAGTGTTAAATAAAAAACACGGGGTATTCACGTCGAATGATGAATCGCAGCTTATTGCGATTAACACCCAAATTTCATTTGCTCTTGAGAACGCCAAGTTATTTGATGATGTGCAAGACTTAAAAAACTATAACGAAAGTGTACTTGAAAGCATGTCAAACGGTGTATTGACTGTGGATGAGGCAAATAACATTATCACTTGCAATAATTCGGTTTTGCGTATTTTTGGTTTAACAAACGTATCAGAAATCATTAACCAGACGTGTGAAAATTTGTTCACAGGCGCTAATGCTTGGCTAAGTGAGAAAGTAAAAAAAATAAATGCTCAAACGGCTTCTTCAGAGCAAGAGATCATTATGGATACTGAGCTTAAATTTGGTGAAAAAAAGATTTCCTCAAACGTGACAATATTACCGTTGTTCAGTACTAAAAATAAGCGTTTAGGTAGTATGATTTTAATTGAAGATATCAGTGATGAAAAACGCATGAAGTCAACCATGTCTCGTTATATGAGCCCTGATGTAGCTGAGAAACTTATGCAATCAGGCGAGTCATCGTTAGGTGGGTCAAGCAGCGTGGCTTCTGTGTTGTTTTCGGATTTGCGTAACTTTACTACTTTAACTGAGGCGCTTGGTGCAGAAGGAACAGTGACGCTATTAAATGATTATTTTACTTTAATGGTTGACTGTATTCAAAACGAAGGCGGAATGTTGGATAAGTTTATTGGTGATGCGATTATGGCAGTGTTTGGCATACCGTTTGCGCATGAGGATGATCCAGATCGTTCCGTGCGGGCAGGAATTGCAATGATGAAAGCGCTGAAAGTATTTAATAAAGAACGCGAAAAGAAAAACTTGCCGCCAATAGATCATGGTTTAGGCATTAATACTGACATGATTGTTTCAGGAAATATTGGGTCTGAAAAGCGCATGGACTATACGGTGATTGGTGATGGCGTTAACTTAGCGTCGAGAATTGAAAGCTTATGCAAACAATATGGCGCGCATATACTGATTAGTGAATTTACTTTCAAATCATTAAAAGCAACTTATCGAACTCGCCAATTAGATAAAGTAATCGTTAAAGGTAAGAACGTGCCGGTGGCAATTTATGAGGTAATTGATTTTTATGACGCCGAAACTTTCCCAAATCAAATTGAAGTATTGAGTCATTTTAATGACGGTATAGAGTATTATAATCTCGCCCAGTGGGACAAAAGTATTGTTTGTTTTGAGAAGGCGTTAAAACTACATCCAGGCGATAAACCATCTACAGTCTACGTCGAGCGTTGTCAGCATCTTAGACAAAATACTCCTGGTGCGGATTGGAATGGGGTTTGGGTTATGAAGACTAAATAGAAACGTGGTTCTGTCGCTATAAGTCTGTCCAAGGACTAGGATGAAATCATCGAGAGCTGACTGTGGTGATAACAAGGCGATGACTCCCGATACAACTCGAAGTTGGTAGGCACCTCCAACCAAAAATTCACCAATATCAATCGAGCTCATTAGGGGCTGTTGACATTTGATCTCCCCCGTCGCCGACGTACCGCGGTATATCCGCGGTATCCAGAAAATGCCCGTATAAAACACAGCGCTTTTAATTTAGCTTACAATTCGTTTTTGATAACACACCATCATGAGCAATCACATTTCAACCCATTGATAAATAGGATCAAACTCGTAAAATCACGGCTCCCACACCAAAATAAAACGAGTTTGAAATGGCCAGACTAATGCTCAGTGACGAGGTATGGTCGAAGCTAGGGATAATCATGCTACAACAAGGGATTTATGACAAGCCCAAGCTTCGTCTTATGGTTGAAGCCATGCTGTATCGTATGCGCGTAGGCTGTCCTTGGCGAGACCTGCCAGCAGAGTTTGGAAACTGGAATACAATATACCAAAAATTTAACCGCTGGTCATGCAAAGACAAGTTGGTCAAAATATTTAAATGTTTAGTGGATGATCCTGATCTTGAATGGGAGTTTATTGATGGAAGTATAGTTAGGGCTCATCAACACAGTGCAGGAGCTATTGGTAAAGAAAATCAAGCGATTGGAAAATCCGTTGGCGGAAATACAACGAAAATTCATATGGCTGTTGATGCATTTGGCCTTCCAATAGAATTTGATCTTACGGGTGGTGAAGTGCATGACAGCAAGGCCGCCCCAGAATTAATTGCACGTCTTCCTTTCTCTGATTATATCATTGCGGACAAAGGCTATGACAGTGAAGATATTCGAGAACTCATTCGAGAAAAAGGATCGACCCCCTTATTCCGAAGAAAAAAATTCAAAAACAGGGAATGGTGACATGGATTGGTGTTTGTACAAATATAGGCATCTGGTCGAAAATGTTTTTACACGCCTCAAACACGTCCGAGCAATTGCAACAAGATATGACAAACTGAAACGAAATTACGCTTCAATGCTCGCCATGGTGTGCTCATATCTATGTGCTGCCTATGTAAGTTATCTATGATTTATTGATATAATTTCAATCTAGTCCAATATGCACCCGCCCTATATCGAAAGAGCAGGCGTCTACTCATCCTAAGGAAATGGTATGAGATCATCGTACGCATATATTTTAGCCAGCAAACGCAATGGCACACTTTATGTTGGCGCAACATCGGATCTTATCAGGCGAGTCTGGGAACATAAAAATAAGGTGATCCCCAGCAGCTTTACAGCACAATATAATATAATGTACATATGCTGGTCTATTATGAGATTCATAGTACTTATTTAGAAGCTGCCAGACGTGAAACACGCTTCAAAAATTGGTGCAGGAAGTGGAAACTCAATTTAATCGAAGAGCTTAATCCAACATGGCGCGATTTATACGAAGAAATATGCACTTGACATGAAGGACTCCTGGATACCGCGGATAAACCGCGGTACGTCGGCGACGGGGAGATCAAATGTCAACAGCCCCTAATATCATTGAATAACACAGACTTAATTCCTATTGACACCAACCGACGACGAATTACAATACGCTAAAAATAAAACATATACATGGCAGCGTAAAATCACCAAAGAAGAAAGGATATTTTCACTGCATATTTTTCATCAAAACAAGCGACATTCATCTTTCAATAGTTACTCTTGCAGGCAATCCATCCATATCAGGAACATGCAATGGTGAAATATGTATTATACAGTTACCAGGATCAACGTTCGCAAGTTCAAGATTTTCAACAATTAAGATATTATTTTTCAATAGTAGTTGATGCACAGGAAGTGTTTCATTCTTGATGCCATCTACACTTAAATAATCTATACCGACAATACGCACCTGCCTCTTCAACAGCTCCTCGGCAGCCTCTGGTTCAATATAGACATAGTCAGGAAGAAATGAATCCGATTTTGAAATTTTCGAGTTGCTTGTTTTAAAAAATACAAAAGAATTCTTACTTAATTTTTGAGACTTAATATGATCTGGAGTTATGCATTTAGCTTCAGGAGGTATCTCTATTATCAAACCTTCACCGATTAAATCACTGACACAATAATCACTACTTCTCTTACCTCCCTTTACTACGTGGGAAGGCACGGGCTTTTCATGAGTATTTCTTGAGCAAATTCATGTAGAATTCATTGTTTTGATTTTAAACGGAATTTTCATGTCAGAAGTACTTGAGTTGTTATCAACAATAAAAGACCCACGTGACCAAGAAAAAATAATTTACCCTTTGCCAACCTTATTATTTATCGCAATATGCGCAATTTTTTGTGGTGCTGAAAGCTGGGATGATATCGTTACCTTCGCTGAGTCACGTAAAAAATGGCTCATGAACCACATTGATTTAGATAAGGGGATCCCTTGCTACAGTACATTTAGGAGAGTCTTTGCCATCATAAGCCCAACGGTTTGGAGCACCATTATTGAGGGTACATTGGGTTTAGTCATAAAAGAACGATTGCCGGAAGATCAAATTCCGATTGACGGTAAAACATTAAAGGGAACTCGTTGTGAATCGAAAGGCATCCGCGCTATTCAAATGGTCAGCGCCTGGAGCTTTGCTAATAAGCTCGTATTAGCAGATGTGGCAACGAACAGTAAGTCCAATGAAATTAAAGCAATACCCTTGCTGTTAGAACTTCTGGAGTTGGAAGGATGCACAGTATCCATTGATGCAATGGGATGCCAAACAGTCATACTCGAATCCATCATTAATAAGGGTGGTGATTTCGTGATTGGTTTAAAAAAGAATCAACCTTCTTTGTATAATGCAGTTATTTCATATTCTAAAGAGCATGGTGAAAATCAGGGGAATTTAATTGAAGATTATTTCGATGAGAGCCATGGACGACTTGTAAGACGCCGATATTTTGCGTTCCCCCTACCAGAAAATGCTAAGCCTGTTGCACTTCCTGGCATTAAAACTATTATTGCTACCGAAACCATTTCATCAGAAAAAAATAAACCAGGATCTGGTTCGGCCGAGTGGCGCTATTATGTGAGCAGCCATGATGTTGATAATATTAAACTGCCATCCTATGTTAGAAATCACTGGTCCATTGAAAGTGAATACCACTGGGAGCTTGACGTACATTTACAGGATGATGCAGACAAAAAACATGATGAAGTTGCAGCTATTAATTTTGCCAAAACAAAACGATTGTTATTGAGCTTAGTTAAATCAAAGTTACCTCCAGGAAAAAAGAAAAGTGTCCGCTCCCGACTGAAACGTGCCGGTTGGGATTTGGATTATCTGCTGACATTACTTTTGCTTTAACCACCAACAAGAATATATGGAGAATAAATTACCCACGCTGTCTGTGTGATGGCGGAGCATGCTTTAAACCCACAAAATAAAGGTTCTTGGGTGCCAAGAATGCCATTAAGGCTAATAAAATATTGATGATGTGGCCTTGTAAGGTGGTATAGATAAAAAATCTGCCGGTCAAAATTTACTCATGAAAAGCCCGTGCGTGGGAAGGGAAATCAATGTGAGTACCCATATGATTAGACATCGATATTTTTGACAGCCCAAAGCAACTGTCTTTGCCAATATGACATAAAGTCTCTACAGTAAAATTTGGGTCGCCTGGATAGACGACAGTTTTAGATGATAATGAAGCCGTAACATCGGTATATTTTCTACGTTGTAAATGACTACCCTGTGAACTTTTGTAGGGTTTTGAAGCATCATCAACTGTAATAGAGTTTCCTTGAAATCTTTTCCAAACAGTAAGCCCCATAAATCCTACAGCCCAAATTGCGCCTGTAACGTAGTACCATTTCATGGTTTGCGGTCGTCTAATATCAGATAAAAACGCGAATATACTTCAAAAAGGCATGAAAATATATGGGGCAATTACAGTGCGGTTGAGCTAAGTTTGAAGCTCCTCCATGATATGCCCTATAACGGGTGGTAAGCCATTTAGTGCGTTAAGTAATACCGAAAATGAAATTGATCGTAAGGCACAAGAAATCCTGAGCAGTGAACTTGGTCACTCTCGTTTGAGTATCACTAAAATTTATTTATTATGGGTCGCTCGCTGTGATTATAATTGCGTGTCGATTTTGGCTAATACTTGATTACGCTTAGCGGCATCAAAGCTACAAGTAATTATTTTGGCTTTCTTAAAAAGTGTCCCCCGAAGATTTTGTACTAGAATACGCCAAAAATTAAGTTTAAAGTGGAAGTGTAATTTATTGATTTAACGATTATTTTTATGGTCGGGACGGGAGGATTTGAACCTCCGACCACTAGCACCCCATGCTATCTATTAATTATTTCAAGAAATATCAAAGAGCTTCAAATACCCCTCAATACCCTTGATATATATTGCTTTTAACCCTATCATCACATTCAACCACTTTCAACAAACTTCATGTAAGCACCAATTTAAGTGTACCCCGAAGTGTACCCCAATCTGATGAGGCTGTAATGGGCAATTTTACTGATACCTACATTAAAGGCATGAAACCTAAAGCAAGCCGTTATGAAGAATACGAAGGTGGTGGCTTTGGTATTCGAGTCACCCCCAACGGCATAAAATCTTGGATTTATCGTTATAAGATAGCTGACAAAACTGACAGAATAACACTAGGACATTATCCAGCCATGAGCTTGGCTAGTGCCAAAAAACGATTTCTTGAACTCAGTGAATTACGCCGCGAAGGACAAAACCCAAAGGAACTCATTCAACAGGATAAAGAAAAAGAGAGTAACACCGTAAAAAAGCTAGTTCTGGCTTGGTACTCTGGTTATATTGAAAAGGAACGGAAACAACCACAACAAATTAAGCAGCTCATTGATGCTGACATACTGCCTTTACTAGGTGACATTGAATTAACCAAACTCTCTCATGCTTTAGTCACAACTGCCCTTGATAAAATAGTAACAAGAGGCTCCCCAGTTCACGCCAATAAAGTACTAGCCGCATTAAAGCAAGCCTTTAGCTATGGGGTCAGACGTGGCGCAATGACAGAAAATCCAGCCAAGCTGTTACAAGCTCGTGATATTGGGGGAATCGAAAAGCCAAGAGATCGATATTTAACCACGAACGAAATTAAGACTCTGTTATTGTTTTTAGATAGCAATAATAATCGCATGTCCTTACAAACCAAATTCGCCATAAAAATAATTTTACATACTGGAATAAGATCTGGTGAGATTAGGCTAGCTACTTGGTCAGAAATTGATTATCAAAACTCACTTTGGACAATACCTAAAGAGCATACCAAACAAGAAGAAATCATGCGGATTCATTTAACTGAACCCGTAAAAACAATGTTTCAAGAGCTTCAATCTGTATCAGATTCTGAATTTATATTGTCTGCCAAAGCAAATGAACCTTTAAGCCCCAAAGCACTCTCTCGAGCTATTAATCGTATTCAAGAACGTGTTGGCATCCCTCACTGGACAGCGCATGATCTAAGACGAAGTTTTTGTACTCAGCTTGGTGAAACTCTTCACGTTGATCCAGTGGTCATTGAAAAATGCCTTGGCCATAAGATGCCCAAAATCATGGCTACTTATAATAGAAACGAAATGCTTCACCAACGTAAAGAAGCATTAACTAGATGGAGTGATTATCTTGAGTTCTTATTACAAGAGAATGTAATACCCATTACATTCAGTAAATGTTTATAAAGTGGATAGATATCGAACCCGTGACATATTGTCACAGATTAAATTTATACGTATTTAAAACTGACAAAAAAAGTAAAGGAGGGGGACAAATTGCCACCCCCCTTTTGGATTACTAAAAAATTAATAATAAGGATGAAGTATGACTCAAGAAATCCAACCTACAGATACACAGTTTTTACTCTACCAAACAACAGAGGGTAATATTCGCATTGAAACTAGAATGCAAAATGAAACTGTGTGGTTAACCATCAACCAAATGGCCGAGTTATTTGGAGTTGATAAATCAGGTATTAGCCGCCATTTAAAAAATATTTATGAAACCAGTGAATTGGATAAAAATTCAACTGTTGCAAAATTTGCAACAGTTCGAAATGAAGGCAACAGGCCAATAGAACGAGTCATTGAATATTATAACCTCGATGCCATTATCTCTGTTGGTTATCGAGTAAATAGTATCCGTGGTACACAGTTTCGTATATGGGCAACCCAACGCTTACGTGAGTACATCGTTAAAGGCTTCGCTATGGATGATGAGCGGCTTAAAAACGCAGGTGGTGGTAATTACTTTGATGAATTACTTGCCCGTATTCGAGATATCCGTTCCTCAGAGAAAGTATTTTGGCGTAAGGTATTAGACATCTACGCAACCAGTATTGATTATGATGGAAGCGCAGAAACATCACGTGATTTTTTTAAAATCATCCAGAATAAAATGCATTGGGCAGCACATGGACACACCGCAGCAGAAATTATTCATCAGCGCGCTGATGCCACTAAACCCAATATGGGCATGACTAGCTGGATTGGCGCAACAATTCGTAAAAATGAAGCCGAGGTTGCCAAAAATTATCTAAATGAACAAGAGCTTGATATTCTCAATCGGATTGTGACCATGTATTTAGAGTTCGCAGAAATGCAAGCACTGAGCCACAAACCGATGACGATGAATGACTGGATTAAAAAACTGGATGATTTCCTTAGAGTTTCAGATCGAGATCTACTAACCCACTCAGGGAAAATAACCCATAACAAAGCATTAAAAAAAGCACATGAGGAATATGAAAAATTTCGCCAAAACGCGCTTACCCAACCCACCAAAGTAGAAGAACATTTCATTGAAGCAGAAAAGGAGTTGAAACAAGTAGAATCCCTAAAGAAAAAACAAGAGAAAAAGAAGTAAAATCATTTTGTTGAGCTTAATCACGGCTGTATAATGCTCACGCCAAGCTATCCTTCGCGAGGAGAATCAAGGGTTTCATCACCTCTTCTGCTTGGCACATTCCAGTGATGATATTGCTTTGATGGAGTAATGATGAAAGTTATTAATGAATCACATTCCTTATTTCACGAAAAAATAATTGCTTATCTTGAAGAATATGCCCCCGAACCAAATAAATGTTTTAAAAGCGATGATTTTGCTAAAAAAGAAAAGACTAATACTCGCGAGTTAGCTTGGATAATAGCGGTTCTAAAAAGAAAATGTCCATATGGTAACATTCCTTGGGGTGATCAAAATCTTTGTGAATATGTTGATGCAATAGACAATATTTTTCATAAAAAAATAGCCGATGAAATTCAAATGTGTCACAACCTTTTTGAAATTACCAGTTTACCTACTAGCTTTAAAACAGAGGCAATATATAAAAAACTGGGAATAAGTTGGGATATTACCCATGACCGGAAAGGTAAAGGAATTAACACTTATTGGATAGATCCGCTAGAAGATTCATGGTCTTCTATAAGCTTACGTTTAATAGAATCTGTTGGTGGAGATTTGCTTTATAAACAAAAGCCTGAACTTCTCAAAGTGCGCGAAAACAAAGAAAATAAACTATACCGTCACAACTTGGCAGAAAAAAATCTAACTGCTGAATTAGCCAGAAATTTAAGAGTTTTTTGCAACAATGCCCCTGTAACCTTCATCCCCACCCAATTGCCTGAAAAAATATGGTTAAAGTATCTAGCGCATTATTTGGCTATTTCATCCAAAAAATATCCTGATTACGGAGACATAGAATATAATGATGAAAGGCTTCTAAATAACGCTATAAGCATACATAAGTTATTACGCGAAAAACTCAGTGGCATGTTAGGGATTGAATTAGGGGAGCGGGCTTTAATGTTACCTGCGCATCGCGATGTTGCCGATCAAAATGGCATTCTTGATATTGCAGTAGTAGCAAAAAATCCAGAGCGAGAAATACCTGATGATTGGAGTGTTGAGGTCACCAAAGAGCTTGCATTAAGTATTCTTCTTCAATTGGATGAATTTAGCTCCCTTCTAGTTAATCACAAACTAGATGACCTCCCTCGTTCTAAGCAACATCCTCAAACTTCTTCAAAACTTTCTGACCATTGTAACGATAATACAAGATCTCTTTACTTAGCAGTAGAGCGTATATTGGACGAAGATAATGAGCAAGAACTAACTCCAACAGCAATATGGAACACCCTCCTGACAAAAAAGGATAATATTGCTTATAAGATCCTATCTGTTGAACAACATAGCACACGAAGCTATATGATCAAATTTAAATGTGGGAATACTTTTAAGTATCATGCGGCACAGAATCATATTAAAAAAATTGTTACTTGGTTCATGACTAGATAACTACGTAAACATCACTCAATCCCTCACAAAGCTCATAAAAATCATCATATTCATCATAAATCTCATATTATTTTTTCATTAATTAACAATAGCTTAAATTACCTTTGTCCGATTAAAACGATCTAACGGGGGTAAACAATGGATAAACGATTCGATACAAATGAAGCAGCAGCATATCTGGGAATCAAACCAAAAACATTATGGGAGTGGCGTAACCGCACCCCCATTCCCTTACCTTGCTATCGCATTGGCAAACGCAGATTCATGTATCTAAAGTCCGACCTAGATAATTACCTTGCCCAATGCCGAATAGACATATCACCTCAATTGGAGGGCATTAAATGAATAATACCCTCGAACGTCAATTGCTCTACATCAATGACATTGAACAAATCACAGGGCGCAATCGCTTGACCCTGAGAAGGTGGTGGGAGAAGGGGGCGTTCCCTAAACCCACAAAACTTCATACCTCAGTGCTAGTTTGGCACGCAACAGCTATTCAACAATGGATTAACGAAAACGTACAGGATGAACAACCATGAATAACAATACAAAAACAAAAGCCTCTAAATGTCTAAAAGCCATGCTTGGCGGGTCAATACTTAACCGAAAAAGACTGGGCGACATGGGGCTTGCTGATAATAATGACTCACTCCATTCCTATGCTTCATACCTTCGTAACAAACGATTTATCCCAATAGAAAGCACCAAGAACCCTAATGGGACTTGTGATTATTTTATGCTGTCAGAAGAGATTGCCCGTTATAAAGACCCTATTCAACGAATTAAACAGCAAGAGGAAATGACCTCCCTTATTGAGTGTGAACGCCAACAAAAACTTATTGAGGATGTATCAACATTTCTTAACCGCTTAATTGAGTTTCCAGCCCTTTGGTGTTTTTGGAGTGACCTTCCATTTAGGCTGGATGAAATAAGGATTGAGATTAATGCCCTCCTCAGCAATGAGAAAAGCATTAACCAATAAAGTTTGGGCATCGGGGGTGACCGCCCCCTCATTATAGGGATTTAACATGACAGATTTTATATCAATTTTGAAGAATACTGTAGTGGCTTCGACAGAAACCGGAGTTACAGTAACCAATCAATTTAAAAACATCAATGGCGATGAACTACTCGATAAATTAAGGCAAGCTCCGTATGGCAATAAGGATGGAAGCCATTTTATAAGAACCTCTTTGAACGAAGTAGAGAAGGGACGGTGTATGCCACGGAATGATGCCAACACCGATAGCATGGCTAATCTGCTTATGATTGACTGTGATAAACACATCGATAATAACGGCTGCGAAATTGATGGCGCACCCGATCCATTATTAATTCATCAAACCTTAAAAATGATGAATATTGGGCATGTGATTTATGGTTCGTATTCACATTACGCTGGAAATAAAGGCAATCGATACCGGATTATTCTGGCAGTCGAGCAACCTTATTCTAAATCACAATTACCCGCTACAGCAGAAGCTGTGATTTTACTGGTTAATGAAAATATTGAAGGGCATTTACTGGCATACGCTAAGGAAAATAATGTATTTGCTCAAGCATGGTACTATTCTCGTAAACCAGTAGGCTGTCAATCTACATTGCTGTATTTTGAATATTTGGAAGGTTTGCCCGTAGCAGTAATTGAACCTCAGGATTTGCCACCAAGCACTCAAACTCCTCTTTGTAATAAGCAGCAAGCATCAGGCGATGAGCGATCGCCCATACAAAAATTTAATGAAGAACATCAACTGGTCGATCTTTTGATTCAATATGGATATAAACGCAAGTTAATAACGAGCGATCATGAAAAATGGTTATCACCAGAATCTTCATCCGGTGTTGCTGGTATCACAGTTAGAGGTAATAAATTTTTTAGTCATCACAATGATCTCTTCAATGATGGTTACTGGCATGACTCCTTTGACCTCATGAAGGGTAGAGAAGGACTATCAGAAAAAGACGCCATCATTAAAGTATCGCCGAAAGTTACAACACAAAATGATAGAGCTGGTATTAACAATCACATGTTCAGTCAATGGCCGCAATATACAGCCCCTCAACCCTTACCGGAGCCGAGGCCTGCTGTTATGCCATTTCAATCCTGTATGCTACCAGAAGCGATCAGGGACTATGTTTTTGATGTGGCCGATCGTCAACAGAGCTTACCTGATTTTGTTGCTGTGGCTGCAATAGTAGGGTTATCTGGCCTCTTAGGACGCAAAGCATTAATTTGCCCCAAGCAACTTGATGATTGGTCAGTAACTCCTAATCAGTGGGGAGCTATCATTGGGCGACCCTCAGCAATGAAAAGCCCCAGCATGAAAGAGGCTCTCAAACCCTTACGTCAGTTTGATACCAAGGCTGCGCAGCAGTTTGAGGAAGATAAAAAAAATTACGAGGAAGAATGCCAGTTAAATGAATTGGAAAAACTTGCCGCAAAAGATAAGGCAAAAAAAGCTATAAAAGCTAACAATCGTCAACAGGCAAAAGAAGCTCTTAAAATAATGGATTGCGCTACTTCACCTGTACGACAAAGATTGGTGTTAACGGTGTCTCAAAACCGCGGATATATGGCGCAGGCTTAAATTGATCAAGGTTAACGTACAACACCCACCTTGAACTAATTTCTACCAAAGCTGCCAGCTACAACTAAAACGGCGGGTCCTCCATGACCCCATCTGACATTGAATAATAAAATTCCGATTCAACCTTCTGATGGTGGCGTCGAATCTGGGTGTGGTAAATGCACTCCAGAGTACGGGTCAGGTCGCCAAGAAAGTTCACCAGGTTATATGCGGCCTCATCAGACATGGACTCTGGCAGTAGAGCGTCCAGCATCATGTCACGCATGTTCGGTTTCCTCCGTTTTAACTGGCTTCTTTTTTCTGGCTCGCTCGGCTGTCTTTCTGGCACTGTTGTCTTTCCATTCCTTGAGCCGGAATGATTCGGCCTCGATATTGACGATTTCTGAGTGGTGAACAAGTCTGTCGATAATGGATACCACGCAAGCAGCATTGGGGAAGATTTCACGCCATTCATTAAATTGTTTGTTAGTGGTAATAATCGTCGATTTTTCTTCGTATCGCCGAGAAATGATTTCAAACAACAAATCCGCATGACGATTGGAGTACGACAGATAACCGACCTCGTCGATGATGAGCAATGCGGGCTGTACATAACCTTTGATACGACGGCGCAATGCGCTATCGCTGTCGATAGCAGCCAACTCATTTAACATCCCCGCAGCCGTTGTAAACAGTGCGGTATGTCCCTTCAGGATAGCTTGATATGCGATATTACGGGCTATCGTTGTTTTGCCCACTGCATTGGGACCACATAAAATGACGTTGGTCGCATCTTTCATAAAATTCAACTGCATCCATTCCTCAATGACATCCCGGTCACAACGTTTTGGCCAGCCCCAGTCAAAGTCAACTAATGGTTTGAAGCGACCGATGCGTGCACTGCGTAGACGACTGTCCAGGCTCTTTTGGGAGCGATAGGTTTCTTCCCAACAGATGAGTTTTTCAAGCCATGCAGCATCAACTACCTCATCCCAGTGGTTGATGAGGCCGTGAAGCTTGAGTGCTTTTGCGCGCTGCATAAATAAATCGGGTAACATGATTATTTCTCCTCTATCGGTTCAGGCTGATTGAGCACATCGTAATCACTTAATTTATGGGGCTTTACGATGAGTTCATTGATGCGTTTGTCGTCAGAGACAGGCAAGACGACCAGTGGCGGTTGATGTCGCTCATCTTGCCGTCGTTGTAAACCCATCCGCACTGCATTGGGATGCGGTACGCCACGAGCCAGTGCATCTTTCATCGCCTCATCCAGTTCGCTGGCTCCATAATCGTCCAGTAAAGACAACAGTTGGCGGCTCGTCGAACTCAGGGAATAACCATGCAGAGCTGCTGCATCCAAGAAAGAGCCTGCACAGTCAATCGCGTGTGTTAATCGGCTTTGGCCACGATGCAATCGTGCCTGTTTCTTGCGTTCAATGAGCGTTTCAATGTGTTCTGCACATTCTATTTGTTTGGCCTTGTCATAACTGCGAGGGTGTTTCGCGAGCACGGTAGTTCCATCCAGAATGGTCACCACATCAAGCGTGGCGTGAATGGTTAACGTTTTTCGCACATGGTCATGCGGAACAGAATAGTCATTCATATCGAATCGGGCATAGGGTGTTTTACCGATATGCACGGTTTCTATTTCATCGACCGGGTATGGGTTATCGGGGCATTCGACCAATCGTGGTTGCTCATCTTGAAACACAGCGCGGACAGACTTTGTTTTATCTTCGGGACAAGGTCTGTTGGCAGCTTGTGTTTCACACCAATGAATTGCCTGAGCATTCAGATCATCTAAATCGCGATACGTGCGCGCTGCAAAGAAATTATCACGAACATAGCGGATGGCCCGTTCCACCCGTCCTTTTTCGTTGCCACGATAAACAGCACAGGGTCTTGGTTCAAAGTGGTAGTGAGCAGCAAACGCCAGCAAGGTCGGGTTAAACCGAATGGCATCTCCCTGTCGCTCTAATACAGCACTCTTGAGGTTGTCATATAACAGTACGCGAGGCACGCCACCAAAGGTTTGAAAGGCATTTTCATGGCCACGTAAAAAATTTTCTGTGCGTTGATTGAAGTAAAAATGCAAATAAATTTTCCGGGAGTAACTTAATACCATGACAAAAGCCATTAGTGGTCGCTTTGCGAGTCCGACCGTCATATAACCGAAATGCCCCCAGTCAACTTGCGCTTGCTCACCCGGCAAGGTTCTTAATCGTAGATAGGCTTCGGCTGCTGGCCTCGGTCGATAACACGAGATGAGATGGCGAAAATGATCAATCCTGCCGGGATAACCCCGTTCTTGAACCATGGCAAACAGACGGCTTGCAGTCAGGTTTGGATAACGTTGCAACGTATTCAGTACAAACGATAAATACGGATCTATCATTGACGATTGTACGAGGATATTTTTCTTAGGTATGCCTGTTTCTGACAGGACACGTTTTATTGTGCTGTGATGTACGCCTAATTGGGATGAAATCGTCCCCACACGCCATTTTTCAACGTGATAATAACGCAATATATTGGCTTGTAACTCATCTGAAATGCTCATGCTTCTGCTCCTCATTTAGATATTTATCAAGGTGGTCGCGAACAAGACGATAAAGAATGCGTTTTTTTGGGGGCTCCATAACGCAAAAACCTTGAACGAAGCAAAGAAGAGACAGATGTGTGGCATAAATAACATGTTGTCGGGTGATTTACTTGTCTCTTATCCGTCTTTGTTGCCTTGTTTTTAACCAAGAACAGTAGACCATCCGGAGTGGTTTCGCGGGAACCCTGATGCGTCATTTTATTTTTAAAATCTCGTAGCCGTTGCATATAATGACGTTGGCGCAATGCATGATTTAACCTGCCTTTGATACTATTTTGATAGCGACGCCCGGCTTCACGTAACGAATTTTTGCGTGTGGCAATTGAACAAGAAAAACCACAGTAAATATTCCCTCGATCGCAGTGGGTGCAGATAATGACCTGCTCAAAGCAGCGCGCGCACAGAAATAGTCTTGGTGTGGGTTCCATAGCATTCCTTTGCTAATGAAACCTGGTATTTATGTGATCACGTGATAAGCTTAAATCAAGGGACTGGCTAACGTTTGATATCGTAGGCGACCTCTAAATCACGAACGGTATCAAACGGGTTTCATTAGTCCCTTAATTTTAGATTAATTTATCGGATTGTTCTTAATGTGGTCTATGTAGGGATATTTCAGGTTAAATGGGATTAGAGGGATTATTAATGGCCTGCGCCATTTATTCGCGGGTTATTAGCACTGTCTACAATTGGTAGTGAATGATGCCACCATAGAAAAATTGGGTGAATTATTAAACGAAAATTCTAACGGTTTGATACTGGTGCGTGATGAGCTATCAGGCTGGCTGGCAAAACTGAATAAGGAGGAACATCAATCTGATCGCGCCTTTTACCTCGAATGTTTTGATGGTAATGGGCATTACACCTATGACCGCATCGGTCGCGGCACAATTGAAATTCAAAATTGCACTCTTTCAATTATCGGAGGGATTCAGCCAAGCAAAATTGCCACGCTGGTTCGAGATGCTATTAGAGGCACGTCTGATGATGGATTGATTCAGCGTTTTCAATTGGCTATATGGCCGGATGATATTGGCAGTTGGGCGTGGATTGATCGTGCACCTAATCAACAGGCAAGGACAAAATATTACGCTGTATTTGAAATGCTTCACAAACTCCATTTTAATACCCAAAATGAAGAACCATATTGCTTCCGTTTTACAGATGAAGCACAACAGTTATTTATTACATGGATGAAGGAAATTCAAGATACTGCGCGTAACCCTGATATTCACCCAACCCTTGAAAGCCATATGTTGAAAATGCCACAAACCATTGCAGGCTTAGCATTGCTCTTTGAAATAATTGATGGTGGTCGTAAAACTGTAGGAATAGAAGCTACTGCGCGCGCATTAGATTGGGCAGACTATTTACTGAGTCATGCTAAACGCCTTTATAGCCTTGCTATAAATCACAGTCTTGATGGCGCAAAACTAATTTTGGAACGTAAATCCAAGCTACCTAGTCCCCTAACAGCCCGCGATATACAGCGCAAAGGATGGTCAGGGCTTGATAGTATTGACGCAGTTAATGATGCTCTAAATTGGCTTATTGATTATGGCCATATTCAAGCGAAAACATTAAGCGCAGCGGATACTAACGGGCGCCCAAAAATTGTTTATCAATGGATTAACTCTAAACAATCCAAGGGGAATTAATATGGGACGCTGGCTAAAAAAATTAGATGATGTGAACAAGAGCGAACCGACAAAACTGACACAATCTTCTGTCGGTTTTGTCAGCACCACTTCGAAGCATTTCGATAAAAATAATACAGTAACATTCGATCTTATTAACTTTATCGAGAAATGTTGCGTTAACCTACAAATTGAACCACAGCAAGTTATCGATGGGCTGTTATCCACCGATGACGAACAAGATATAATCAACGGCGATATACCTGAGGAATCATTACGATTACACATAGAACTATGGATATCCGCAGGTAAGCCGCATTACTCAGGCAAAGCGCGAAATAAATAATTTATAATCATAATAAAGGAGGAATTATGCCGAACCTTGAAACAGCGCAAGATAAACAGATCTATACCCCACAGGATATGACTGAGGCAAAAGAGAAATTTAATCGGCATATCATTGATGAAAATGCTATTGCAACCAACAATATCAGAGCTGAAAAATTTGATATGGATAAGGCCAAGCAAAAAAGCAGTGATGCTTTGATAGCGCTTGATGTAAATGGTGGCTTGCAATCAATGCTTGCCGCGCAAATGCTATCTATCCATGAACTACAACAGCGAACAATGACCTATGCTAACGCCATTGATAGCTTGGAGTTAAAGAAGTACTACACTAACACAGCAGTAAAATTAGCCAATTGCTTTGTACAACAAGCCAACATACTAGCAAAGTTACAAGGTGTTGGGGGGCAAAAAATCATTGTTGAGCGTGTTGATGTCCATCAAGGAGGTCAAGCGGTTGTTGGCAATATCCAAGGGGGTATGGGTAAAAAGGTAAAAACATGAAAACAACCTCAAGAACCGAGAAAAAACGCTATGCGTTTGACTCTGCGCCCCGATGTGGCGCACGAACAAAAGGTAATAATGGTAAACCTTGTCGCTGCCCTGCTGTTAAAGGAAAAGCCCGCTGTCGCGTACATGGTGGCGCGCGAGGCTCTGGTGCGCCACGCTATAACCTCAACGCTTTAAAGCATGGCGAAACTACAAATGAGGCTAAGGCATTCCGAACAGAGATTAGACAAAAAATTCAGCACAACAAGAGCCTTATCAAAGAGCTGGGCTAAACAAATCGAATTTCAATTTCCAATTATTTATTAGGGGTTGGAGGGGGTGGCAGGGTTTTGGACTGAGTCGGGTCATCCGGTGGCACGCAACTTTCCGAGTTTCTCTGCCAGTTGACTTTCGCACCCAATAAAAATATCCATATTGTCGCTTTTCCTCCAATCGATGGTCGAATCGAGAATCACCTTCCTTCAACACTGATAGGAATGTTCGTCTGATGACAAAATAAATACAACTGTTTTAAGGCATGCTCCCGAGGACATTATTATTTTGGCGCGACAACAATAGATCATAACCCATTATGTAATTTGACAATATGCTGATCAGAATATAGAATCCTCATGATCAAAAAAACACCATATGTCATTTAGCAATATGGATGTTACAAAATAAGAAACGTTTTGCGAAAATTCAGTCTCTAAAATAACAATAATAATCAAGATGTGATATTCGTTTTAATTAATAGCGAACAGAAAGGTTATTGTATGAAAAAAATTTTAGTGGCTGCTCCTCTTTTCCTTTTGTTATCTGCTTGTGCTACTGGCTATCACTCCGTGGGCTTATCGGGTGGTTTTGACGAATTCAAGTTATCAAATGATTCTTACATAGTTCGATTTTCGGGCAATGGTTTCACTAGCGGTGATCGTGCCTATAAATATGCTATTAGACGTTCTGCTGAACTAACCAAAGAAAAGGGATATAAATATTTTAAAATCATAAAATCCTCATCCGTCACAGATAGAAGTACTTATGTAACTCCTCTCAGAGCAAATACTCAATCAAATTATAATGGCTACGGTGGCTATGGGTATGGCAGTGTTACTGGGAATAGTACTACAACTATTACTGGGGGAGATGTTGTTACAACAGAAAGACCATCTACTTCATTCGCTATAAAGATGTATCTCAACCAAGTAAGTGGCTCATTTAATGCTGATACAATTTTAAGTAACTTCGATAAAAAATGACACTAATAAATGCTTAAGCTAGGAAACGCCGATGGTTATAAATCATGCCATTATATTTAGGCCATCTTCTTCCTTATCACAAATAATCGCTTTTTGAAAAATCTCTGACCTACAATCAGATTTCAGCGTTACTTCTCAAAGCAAAAAGGCCAATTAGGGGTATTTTAAAATGGTTTTTCTGGTTAAATTAATTGTTCTATTGGCTGTGTTTATTGTTTTAGCAATAGCAAGTTGCATTTGGAATTCTCTGAACTGGGTTCAGGGTAAAACCAATGTTGATAATAGTGGGGAAGGAAACATTCATCGTAATAACAGTTCCAACAAAAGTCTCCTCACTAATAACTCTTTTCAGGAAATAGATAGCGAAAAATATATACGTCAAGTGGTAGAGCTTGTTGAGTTATTTGGGTTTAAATTTACTGGATTTGGTGAGATATCATTAAAATATAGAGAGATAGATCGAAGTCATTATGATATGGCCTTATCAACCGTATTAGCAGCAATTGCTGATGATTACTTTACTTCACGCATAATGATAAAGGAAATCAGTGCGAACATCTTTGTTATTGGCATGGTTAAAAACTTAATGGAAAGTGGCGTAATAGACCAAAGTGTATTTAAACTCGCTATTGATATTGTAAACAAAGCATCTGACGAAAATATTGGTGATTATGATTCCATGCTAGAAGAATTTAGAGGCAACAACTATTTGGTTTCTACTGATCGAAGCACTCTACTTTGCTATCCAGATTTTAAGAATAATAAAAATTTTAAAGTGGCACAAGAAATGTTCATGAAACATTATAATGAATATAAGGCTTTGCAAAACTAATTATAGAGTTCATAGTAAGGTACTCTGTGGGTATTAAAGTTGCCTTAATTGAGAAAGACCCGTTTTTTCAGTTGTACTTGCCGTTAATTATAACTACCGACCGAACCTTTGTGCTAAATATGCCTGATGTTCAATATCAGTTTTTCGTGTTAATTCTAAGCGCATATATTCTAATCGCCCAACACAAAACTGAATGCGGTTTAAACTTAAAGCACCGTCAGAATATTGTTCTATTGTAGGGATTAATTCCCCTGTATAACACACGTTATTCAGTTTAGGAGTTTTAAATACCGACTCACCACTAAATACAACGATATTATGGATAAGCTGAGGATCTAGGAAGTCACAAAGCATCTGAATAGCTTTTACATGCTTATAATTTTGATGTATCGGATTCTGAAATTTGTATTTCACGTGATAGATAGTTTGAGTCCAAACCTTTGATTTAGGATTAGCAAATATCCAGCCTTTGTAATGTTTGGTTTCTATAACAAATATACCTTTCGTACTAACCAAAACATGATCAATCTGAGTGGTTGAGCCATCTTCTAAACGTAAAGTCACATTACTTAGAACATGAGCCTCTCTATTTTTACAATACTCAGCCAAAGAACGTCTAATTTGAGCCTCACCATTATTTTCAGCTATTACTCTACGAGTTCTTCCGGCAATGTAACCAAGTACTAAGCCTAGAACTGATAATGATAAACAAATAATTTCATACCAATCGCCCATATTGGCTCCTGATTAAAATGTAATCGTCCATAAAATTAGTGAAACTAAGAAGGTTTAGAGTAATAACACTTTCTGTTAAGTGTACCCCAAAGTGTACCCGAGAATTTTTATTGTGGAGTGTTTTATTCGTAACTCATTGATTCTATTGGTCGGGACGGAAGGATTTGAACCTTCGACCACTAGCACCCCATGCTAGTACGCTACCAGGCTGCGCTACGCCCCGACTGGTAGCGAATGATATCGCGTCTTTTGATAAATGACAAGATGAAGAGTTTTCCAAAATGAAATGAGTCTGAAGGAGGGTGCGTGATTCCAGGACGGCCTGATTGTTCAGGCCGTAGTGTCAGAAGAGCTTTTAACCAAATGCATTAATACCGGTGATATGTCTACCTAGCACCAAGGTATGAACATTATCAGTACCTTCATAGGTGAATACCGACTCCAGATTGAGCATATGACGAATCACGTGATATTCCAGACTAATGCCGTTAGCACCAAGTAAATTGCGGCAAGCGCGCGCAATCTTGATGGCCTCGCGGCAAGCATTGCCTTTGGCTAAAGAGATCATAGTTGGCGTTTCGCGTTGTTGCTCTTTTAAACGGCCAATTTGCAGATTCAAACATTGCGCTTTGATAATCTCGGTATACATATCAGCTAATTCTTTTTGTATTAGCTGAAACGAGGCCAGTGGCTTGCTAAATTGTTTGCGCTCGAGTAGATAATTTCTGGTGATATCGAAACAGGACATTGCAGCACCAATAGCACCCCAAGCAATTCCATAACGCGCTTGACTCAAACAGCTCAAGGGTGCGGCGATTCCACGTTCGCTGCCTGGTAACAGATTTGCATCAGGTACAAACACATCTTCAAACACCAACTCGCCGGTGACTGACGCGCGCAAGGACATTTTTAATTTTATTTCACGACGGACAAAGCCGCCAAACTCTTTTTCAACGATAAACCCGCGAATACCAGCGTCGGTTTTAGCCCAAACAATGGCTATATCCGCTATTGTGGCATTGGTGATCCACATTTTGGCACCATTGAGCAACCAGCCACCATCAACCTTCTTAGCGTTGGTGCGCATGCTGGAGGGGTCAGAGCCCGAGTCTGGCTCGGTTAAGCCAAAGCAACCAATCACTTCGCCAGCTGCCATCTTTGGTAAAAATCGTGTTCTTTGTTGCTCATTGCCGTAGCGGAAAATAGGATACATGCATAATGAACTCTGTACTGAAACAAAGCTGCGCAAACCGCTGTCGCCGCGTTCTAGTTCTTGGCAAACCAAACCATAAGCAACATAAGACGCTTCGGCACCACCATATTGCGCGGGCAGGGTTAATCCCAACAAACCCAGATCGGCTGATTTTTTTATCAGATCGGGCGGGAAAACGCTATGTTCAAATGATTCGGCCATACGCGGCACAACATCATTCGTGACAAAACGCGCCACACTGTCGCGTATCATGCGCTCATCATCCTGCAGTTGTTCATCAAGAAATAGCAAGTCGTCCACTTTCATTCTCCTTATTTACGGTATGCAATGCCTTGACCGCGGCGACAATTTTGTCGCGACTGGGCAACAAATATTGCCATGCGGTACCGAGTGGAATAAAACAATCTTCGCCTGTCATCCGGCTTATTTTTAAACGAGATGATGCGCGCTCCATCAACAAAGTCATCAGGCCCTCACTGAGTGAGCCGCTACGACGGCCTTCATCAACAATCAGTACCCGCTTCGCTTTCGCCACCTCGCACAAAATGGCCTCCTCGGGTAGAGGGCTGAGCCAGTGCAGATCAACAACCTTCACTGCAATATCGTGCTGCTCTTGTAAAATCTTCGCAGCTTGTCGTGATAGGTAGTAACCATTAGCGTAGGTTAAAATCACGGTCTCGCCGTCGCCATGCACACCCACTTCCCCCAGCGCAATACTCTCGTCCAGCGGTGGATAATCGAATAACCAGCCATTATCGCCAGCATCATGCAAATCTTTGGTCATATACAACGCAATAGGCTCAAGGAATACAACCACGCGCCCTTCTTGCTGTGCCAGATGTAGGCATGTGCGTAATAATTTGACCGCATCGGGCCCGTTGGATGGGCAAGCTACAATAACGCCAGGTAAATCACGCAATACGCTAATGGAGTTGTCGTTATGGAAATGACCGCCAAACCCTTTTTGATAAGCAAGTGACGCTATACGCACGACCATGGGATTTTGATATTGCCCATTCGAGAAAAAAGACAAAGTCGCCGCCTCGCCGCGCAGTTGATCTTCGGCGTTATGCAAGTAAGCCAAAAACTGGATTTCAGGAACAGGAAGGAAACCGTTGTGAGCCATACCGATGGCCGTGCCCAATATTGTTGTTTCATCAAGAAGCGTATCAAACACACGACGCTGACTAAAACGTGCCTGCAAATCCGCTGTTACCCGATAAACACCGCCTTTTTTGCCCACGTCTTCGCCAAATACGACCATATTGGGGTATTGCGCCAGCAGGTCGGTCAGCGCAAAGTTAATCTGTTGGCAAAGATTACGCTTCAATGACAATTGGTTGTAGTACGTCCCAAATACCTCTGCACGCCTTGCCTCGTCAGGCAATGGATAGATTTTATTACTTTGTTTTTTAGGCACGATTGCCGACATGATCTCGTCAGCGCTGTCCAATTTCGATGAGTTAAGTACCTCAATTGCCTTCGCTTTAATCAACGAGCGATTATCTTCATATAGATCAATTATCGCCTGCAAACTCAGCCACCCAGCACGATAGAGCATGGCGGCGGTATGTAAAAGCGGATCATCGGCTTCAACACGCACAATCTCATCATTACGGCGATATTGCGACTCAATATCGGAACCAGCATGACCGAGGAGGCGAACGCAGCGCATATGCAGAAATACCACTTGTTTCCTAGTGCGTGCCACGCGCTCAGCCTCAAGCGCTTTCTCATAGCAATCAGCAATATTCAAGCCATCACAGGCGATGTAGTGAATATTGGGGCGCGATTTGATAGAGGCTTCTATCCAGTTATTCGGTGTGGGGACAGAAATACCAATCCCGTTATCTTCACAAATATAAATCAGCGGTAACGGATAGTGTTGCTGCGCTATCCATGAACTGGCATTGAGCGTGGTCTGGGCTGATGCATGATTTGTCGACGCATCGCCAAACGAGCAAAGAACAACCGCATCGGCAGGCAATTTACTATCAATACCCAATTCTTTGGCGCGAGTGATAGAAACTGCTGTACCAAGTGCTTTAGGTAAATGTGATGCGATCGTAGACGTCTGCGGTGGGATAAAAAGCGGTACGCTACCAAATACTTTGTGACGGCCACCGGCTATTGGATCATCTGCAGCCGCAATTAATGATAGCAGTATGTCGCGTACGCCATCACAACTTGGTAATTGTTTGGCACGCTGTAAATAAAAAGCACCGCTGCGGTAATGCAAAAAAGCCATATCACTATATCGAAATAGGTGGCCAAAAACCGCATTACCCTCATGGCCGCTGCTGCCAATGGTATAATAGGACAACCCCTTTTCTTTTAACTGACGTGCGATGAGGTCTAATTGCCGGGATTTAATCTGTGAATCAAAGAGATCAATAGCAGTTTTCTTATCCATTCCAATGGCAGCGAAGGATGTAGTGCTTTTTGCCGCTGGAAAATCTGCTTGCCTGACTCGTTTTAGAAATTGCTCATCAACTACGCTAGCTCTATCTAACATTGTTACACCCTGTATTACTAGGGCGCTGCTGCTCTGCTTTATCGCCTATGCAACAACCCCTATTGCTAGTAGGCAGTCAGTATAGTGAAATGGCTTTATAAAAAACAAGCCATTTCAAATTAAAAAAATATTCGCCATTGTTCACCTAATTTATCCAAAGTAAAAAACGTCGAACATTAGATTGGCATTCGTGCTTTAAACCATTTAGAATTTCTTAATCAAAGCACGGATGAGGTCATTATGAAATGGATTGCATTACTCTCTTTAACTCTGGCGCTTGCAGCCTGTGGGTTGGGAAATACGGATATCGTAGACTCTCGCCAGGTCTTGGTTGCTGATCCCACAGACATAACATGGTTTCAGGATCAGACATCGCTTGATGTTACAAACACGACGGTGAAGCATCGGTAAAGCGGCAAAAATCAAAGAAAAATGACACGAAAGTCTTTTGAAATTGCTATGAGTTAGACTCATTTCAATTAACTATTTTAAATCGTGTTTTTTTATATCGTCTTGCCATGCAGATGCGACAATACTTCGGCGCGAATCTCTTTTATTCGGTTATCTTCATCAACAAAAACAACCGTCGCTTTGTGTGCACGGCATTTCTCTTCGGCGAGCTGGATAAATGAGGCGATGATAATAATATCACCTGGTGTTACCAAATGCGCGGCAGCACCGTTGACACATATATCAGTCGAGTCTGAAGCGCCTATAATGACATACGTCTCAAACCGTGTTCCTGAAGTCACATTCCACACATTGACGGCTTCATGCCCCAAAATATCAGCCGCTGCAATCAACTGCGGGGAAAGCGTAATACTACCTTCATAATCCAAATCAGCGTGGGTTACACTGGCTCGGTGAATTTTCGATTTTAACATGCGTCTATACATCATAATAATTTACCTTGATCATCAAAAAAATGAAGTGGCGGGTCTTTGTGCGAGGATTCTATGCGTACCTTCTTGGAAACTCAATCAATTTGAAAGGTTACGTGTAATCACGTCAACGTCGGCTATACATTAAGATCTATTATTTTCGGCAAATTAATAATAAAAAATCATGATTTTGTTAGTATCTTGGTAAAATCATCTGCACTCACAGGTGCTGAGAAATAATCCCCTTGCCCATACAAATATCCCAATTTTTTTAATGCATCCAAAATAGTTACGTCAGTTATGCCATCTGCAGCCACCACCAGATCCATAGCCTCAGCTAGCTTTATTATTGAACGTACAATTTTTAATTTCTTTTCATCTTTCATCATATTCATGACAAACGATTTATCAACCTTGATGACATCAATTGGAAAATTAGTTAAATACACGAATGATGCGTAACCACTACAAAAATCACTGATTTCAATTTTTACACCCAAGGCGGATAATTCATTCAGAAAAATGATGGATCGAGTCTGGTCGACTAAACATGCTTTTTCAGTTAAATCGACTTTTAAGTATTCAGCAGAAAGGTTATTGTTGGTGAGCATCGTCCCTATTAGCGCGGGCAAATCCTTATCAGTAGCATTAAGCAAGTCCACCGACAAGTATATTTTATGCCCCGATTGATGCCACAATACAAGCTGATTAAACGCTTTTTTTAAGATAGAAACAGTCAGATTATTAACCAGGACTTTTCCCTCTACTAAGGGTATTAATTGTTCTGCATTGAGCGTGCCATAGTTAGCATTATTTAAACTGACTACCGCTTCTGCGCCCAATATTTTTCCGGTATTTAGTTCCACAACAGGCCGATACAAAATATCAACCTCTTCATTTTCGATAGCATGTCCTATTTCCTTGAGCATTGTGCGCTTGGTTTTATAATTTTTATCCATGCTGTCATTATATAGCTCATAAGATTTTCCAACAGTCTCTGCATGCAACAAACTAAGTGTGGCATGATGAGTTAAATCATCATCATTATTACCGTGTTGCGGATAGAGTGCGGCACCGGCTGTAATGGCAATACTGATGCTATTACCGTCAATCATCAAATTCATGGTGGTATCGTCAACTATTTTGGCTAGCATGGCTTCAAGGTTGTGCTCCTCTCTAAGTCTTGGGAGAAGAATCCCAAACTCCGCACCTTGTAAGCGCGCGATCATATTCATGCCCATATAGGCTTGGAGCATGTAAGGCTCGAGTAATATTGTTTTCAATTTTTCACTAAACTGCATAAGCAAACTATTCGCGCCGAAGCTGCCATAGGTATAATTAATTTTTTTAAAACCTCTAATATTTAAGAGAATAACGGCTAGCTCCTCGCCTTGATTTACCTGTTTTATGCCTTGATTGATTCGCTCTGAAAATAAGCGGCTATTTGGTAGATTTGTCAAACTGTCATGATTCGTCTCATAACGCAGTTTTGACTCTAAATCTCCGCTCTTACTGACTAATTCTTTGGTTTTATCTTCAATGATCAACTCTGCCTGGCTTGCCAACTCATAACAAAATGACTGGCCCCAGTAGGCAAACATAAACGGCGTTAGATTAAGAGCCCAGATCGCAGGGTTTGAGGTTTGTGCACGGACAATCCCTTCTATGCTAATTGAACCCGTGAGCTGGTATGAAACAAGTAGTGATGCAAACAATATACTGAGTATGGATATACACAATCCCAAAATGGCATATTTGTTAACATGCCCTTTTAGAACCGAGGATCGGATTACAAGATGATTTTTTATGCTCATGTTAGCCGTCACTTAATAGAATATAACTATAGTGTCGGCATCTTTGGTTACAACTTTAATAATACTCAAATTTACTCAGAGAGAAATATACGATGATTCTTAATTATTTATCTAAGTTACTCGCAATCATTGGCGTAGTCAGCTCATGTACAACAACCAAGAACCCTCCGCGCCAGCGACAATGAGACAAAATTACGGTAAAACTAAATACTTTGGGGCGGTAAGGAAATACAGATCATGGAACAGGCACATATCGCTCAATATGAATCTAATTCAGTCGAATTGACCCGAGAAGAAATTTTAATTGATAAAGTAGTCGAAGAGGCCAAAATAGCGGTCTCAGATCCACAGGTAAAAGTAGGTGGCTCACCTAAGCGCAAGTTTACAGCACAATATCAACAAAAAATTCTTAACGAGTACAATGCCTGCAGTACTTCGCTGGAGCATGGTGCATTATTGCGGAGAGAAGGACTTTATTCTTCGCATATTACACGCTGGCGTCAATTATTTTCGCCTGCAAATGATGCCAGTAAAGGAACAAAAGCTCAGCGTATGGAACACTTGGTTTCTGAAATTGATCAATTAAAAAAGAAGCTGGCACAGGCCCAAGCCATCATTGACCTCCAAAAAAAAGTCTCGGAATTGCTTGGAACTTACATCCTCCCACACGAGAGCAACGGGGGGAAATCATGAGCGCAATTTCACAGACAAACCAAGAGACATCTATTTCTATCGAAACGCTTTGTATCGCGATGGTCATTGCGCGTGCAACTTATTATCGACATGCTGGTAGTCCTGAGCCTAGTTTAAATGTTGAGTTGAAGGTGGTCATGCCTAAAAAACCATCCGAAAATGCACTGAGCAAGCAGGAAAAGCAAACAGTGCTTGACTTACTACACAGCGACCACTTTATCGATAAAACCCCCTATGAAGTATATTATGAGCTGATGGACCAAGGTGTATATCACTGTTCTATCCGCACCATGTACCGTGTCTTGGAAGAGCAAGGCGAATCACGAGATAGACGCATACAACGCAATCACCGTGACGCAGTGAAGCCAGAGCTACTTGCAACGCGTTCAAATGAAGTATGGTCATGGGATATCACAAAGTTACTGGGGCCTCAAAAGTGGGTTTATTTTCATCTATACGTCATCATGGATATTTTTAGTCGTTTTGTCGTAGGCTGGCTTATCGCTGATCGTGAATGTAAAAAACTTGCTCGCTTATTGATTCAAAAATCTGCGCTAAAGCATGGTATTCAACCCGATCAGCTAACGTTACACTCAGACAATGGACCCAGCATGACATCGCTTACTGTTGCTCAATTACTTGATAACCTTGGTGTTGCTAAAACGCATAACAGGCCTTATACCAGTAATGATAATCCTTTTTCTGAGTCGCAATTCAAGACATTGAAATATAGGCCTGAGTTTCCTGTGCGATTTCAATCAATTTCAAGCGCTGAAGCGTTTTGCCAACCCTATTTCAATTGGTACAATAAAGAACATTACCATTCGGGGATCACTTGGTTGACGCCTGAATCAGTGCACTTTGGTCGAGGTGAGCTAATCCTACAGAAGCGTTACGAAACAATGCAACAAGCGTTTCTTAATGATTCCAGGCGTTTTAATAACCAACCACCCAAATTACAAGCTCTTCCTAGCGAAGTCTATATTAACCCTCCACAAACAGTAATTGTTCAATCAACCATCTCAAAAAATGCAAGCGGCCTGATAGCATGACTATCGATGATAAACCAACCATTATGATTATAAATAACGTAATCGCGAATAAGATGAGTAGCAAATTATTTATGAGACTTAATTGTATTTACTGGACAACAAGTGGGCAATATGACAAGATGATTTAGTGTCTTCGACACATCAAATTTGTCTCATTTCCGCTGACACGCTCCGGAACGTTACCCATCCCAAGATTATAGACAAAGCATAATTAAGAAAATACAATTTTATTGGCAGGTTTGCCAGCATAAAATACAGGAGAATCAGGCTTGGTATCGGAAACACCTTCGAAGTAAAGGTGGTAAAAAATGGGGGTATTTAATATTTTATTTAATAACAACATTCGGCGGCAGTAGTTTTAGTCAACTGGATAAATTAACCCAGATACCTGTCCATACAGAAACGCTCTCAGTGAAACATGGTGTTGTCTATTTCCGCCATGCAGAAATAAATCAACACCCAATACAATCATGGTGATGAAAAATACCACTCACAACCATCACGCACCAATTGATTGCATTTGTCATTCACTGGTTTTTTTAGTATTTTCTATGGATTATGCACTCACTACAATCAACCGTAGTCAATGTTCGTACGCCCCGGAAAATATTTAGCACAAATCACTTTCTCGGTAAGAAAGCTTAAACAACCTCAACTTCTTCGGCTTGTGGACCTTTTTGGCCTTGACCAGGCTTAAATAAAACAGCTGCGCCTTCTTGCAGTGTTTTGAAACCGCCACTCTGAATCGCACTGAAATGTACAAAATAATCTTTGCCATTGCTTTCAATAAAGCCAAAACCTTTGCCTTCATTGAACCACTTCACGGTACCACGTACTTTATCGGACATTCTTTCTACTCCTAAGTTTATATTAAAAAAATTACAAGATTGTTTTATACTGCAATCCACACCCTGTCAAGAGTTACTCGTTTTCAGAATAACCACACCCTTCATGCGGACATAAAATTTGTCGCCCAGAACGCTTGGTTTCCTTCACGGTGAGCAGTGGCCAGGCGCATTTTGGACACGCTTTGGCTAATGGCTCATTCCATAAAGCATAATCACACTTGGGATAACCGCCACAGGAATAAAATATTTTTCCTTTGCGCGATTTACGTTTAAGTATGTGGGCCTGATGGCACTTTGGACAATCAACACCGGTATCGGCCGGCTTTTCCAAAGGCTCAATGAATTTACAATCAGGATAACTGCTGCAACCAATAAAACGGCCATAACGACCTGTTTTTATATGCAAGGCGCCGCCGCAATCAGGACATGTTCGCCCCTCAACAACTTCTGGCTCGGTTTTCTCACCGGCCTGGGCGCTTAAATCCTGGGTGTAATCACATTCTGGGTATGCGGTGCAGCCAATGAATCGCCCTCGCTTTCCTAAACGAATCGCCAGCGGTTGATCGCATTTTGGGCATTTTTCGTCCAGTGCCTCGGTCGTCACATCTTTACGCTGCACCTGCTCATCAATGGTATGGATTTGCTGAATAAACGGCTGCCAAAACTCTTCCAGAACAGGTACCCATTCTTTTTCGCCACGAGCAACAGCATCGAGCGTATCCTCAAGCTGTGCTGTAAATTTATAGTCAACATAGCGGGTGAAGAAATTGGTTAAAAAACGGCTGACAATACGACCAACATCGGTTGGTACAAATCTTTTTTTATCGACCACCACATATTCGCGTTGCTGCAAGGTATGAATAATTGCCGCATACGTCGAGGGTCGCCCGATATCAAATTCTTCCAACGTTTTAACCAACGACGCTTCCGAATAGCGCGGCGGCGGCTCTGTAAAATGCTGGCTAGCAAGGATATCTAGCAAATTAATTTTATCGCCAACCACCAAGCTCGGTAATAATACCGCGTTCTGATCATCATCTTTCGAGTCATCACGCCCTTCTTCATAAACGGCCAGAAAGCCAGGGAAGGTGATAGTTGACCCGTTAGCACGAAAGAGATTGCCTTCACCACAACTGAGATCAACAGCCACCGTATCAACCAGAGCCTCTGCCATTTGGCAAGCAAGTGTACGCTTCCAAATCAAACTATAAAGCTTGAATTGATCGGGTGTTAAGGCTTGCTGCACCATCTCTGGGCTGCGTTTAATCGAAGTAGTACGGATGGCTTCGTGAGCTTCCTGGGCATTTTTTGATTTAGTCTTAAATACGCGTGCAACTTTGGGGCAGTTATCGGCGCCGTAACGTTGATTGATATACTCCCGTATCTCTTCGACAGCTTCCTGCGACAAATTAACCGAGTCAGTACGCATATAGCTGATTAAACCCATGGTACCCGAACCAATATCGATACCTTCATACAACTGCTGCGCCACCATCATTGTTTTACGCGCGGTAAAACCCAATTTTCTTGCTGCTTCCTGCTGTAACGTCGAAGTAATAAAAGGCGGTGATGGATTGCGTTTTCGCTGTTTTTTCTCGACGTTATGAACAAGGAGAATACCTTGAGCCTGCTTTAGCAGTGCGGCTTTGATAGCGTGTGCTTGCAGCTCTTGATTGACGGTAAATTGTTCTACCTTTTCTTGTTGATAATGCGTTAAACGAGCTTCGAAAGGCGTGGTAGCATGTTGACATTGAGCAAGTATTTTCCAGTATTCCTGGGGAATAAAAGATTCGATTTCTTCTTCTCGTTCAGCGATAAGACGCAGTGCCGGACTTTGAACACGGCCTGCGGACAAACCTCGTCTTATTTTCTTCCATAACAATGGAGAAAGATTAAAACCCACCAAATAATCCAATGCCCTTCTGGCTTGTTGCGCATTCACCAAATCCATGGAGATTTCGCGAGGATTATCGATAGCTTCTTTTATCGCTGACTTGGTAATTTCGTTGAAAAAAATACGATGAACGACCTTATCCTTTAGCAGATTCCGCTCTTTCATCAATTCATATACGTGCCATGAAATAGCTTCCCCCTCGCGATCAGGGTCACTTGCCAGCAAAAGAGAATCAGCTTTCTTTAATGCTTTTGCAATTAACTCGATATGCCTGGCATTTTTTTCAATCGGGGCGTAGGTCATGAAAAAATGGTGGTCCGGATCGACCGAGCCTTTACGTGGTGGCAAATCACGCACGTGACCATATGAGGCAAGAACCTCATAATCGTCGCCAAGGTATTTTTGGATGGTTTTCGCTTTAGCGGGCGACTCTACGATCACCAAGTGCTTAGTCATATCGAATTAAACCTTTTCTTTCGTGATTATCAATGCAGTGGCAGTTCATCTTCTCGTTGATAAAGCACAAGATCAAGAAAAGCTAGCTGTTCGGGATCCAGATTATCAGCAAGTATGTTGCGAATTACCCACTTTGTTTCTTGCAACGTAACAAAACGTGATTCAGAGAAGAGCAATTGATTGATAATCAACTCCATGGCATTAGAGTCAATAATGCCCCATGTGAGCATACGCATCATGAATTGATAGCTGGCTTTGGTGAATTTCATCTGCTCATCGTAAGTAAACACACGCATGGAGTTGCCTTGTGCGGATTTGATAAACTCAGCCTGTAACTCCGCTTTGGGCGCAACAAGCGTTGAAGGGTAAGTATCAGCTTGTTGTTCATTTCCGGCTTCATTAGCATTATCAGGCACATGACTTTCTTTCAATTGAGCTAACGTCTTTTCAAATAGATTTAACAACATTTCAAACAAGCTATCTTTCATAATGTACACCTCGTATACCCACCGGGTACTGCTTTCACAACACCCTGTATTTCTAATTCAGCCAAGTCACAAGCGACCTTTTCAACCGTTAAACCACTTCGTTCGATGATTTGATCGACCGTAGTGGTCTCAAAACCTATGCACTTTACTAGGTTTTTATTCTCACTTGCAAGAGCCATAGGTGTTTCATCACGGCTCGTAGGGACATAATCCCGGTGTAACTCACTCAATACATCCTCACAAGAGGTCACAAGCTTAGCCCCTTGTTGTAACAAATGGTGACAGCCTCTGGCCAGGGGATTGTGAATAGAGCCAGGAATCGCTAATACATCGCGATTTTGCTCCATTGCTAAGCGCGCCGTGATCAGAGATCCACTCTTAATTGCCGCCTCAACAACCAATGTGATCAATGATAGACCGCTTATTATACGATTTCTTCGGGGGAAATGTCCAGCGATTGGTGGGCTATTTAAGACAAACTCGCTCAATAGAAGGCCATTTTGACAAATTTTATCCGCTAACTGCCTATGACGGTAAGGATAAATGCGATCAATACCCGTGCCCATCACCGCTATAGTTTTACCCCCTGCCTGCAAGCAGCCACTGTGCGCTTGCGCATCAATACCGAGTGCTAGGCCGCTGACTACTGTAATTTGATGCGTGGCCAACTCGTAGCCAAAACGCCAAGCGGTTTCACTGCCGGTAACCGATGGTTTTCTACTGCCAACCATGGCAACTGTCGGTTGTTTAAAACAAGACAAATCGCCAATTGCATAAAGAACAGGTGGTGGATCATGAATTTCTTTGAGCAATGCAGGATACGCTGAATCGCTCCAAGTTAATAATAAATGATTATCAGCCTCTTGCCAGCGCCAATCTTTATCAACCTGCGACAAATCAAAATCCGTGATCGCTTTAGCCATGGCCGGTGGCAAACCCACACACTCCAATTCTTGTGCTGATGAGCGAAATAATTCTTCCAGATTGGGCCATCGCTTCAATAATTTCTGAATCGTGCGCGGCCCTATCTGACTGATACGGTTCAATGCGAGCAGGTATTTTTTATTTATCATGGGTTGGTAACTTTATCTAATATTTGTATAGCACGAATCGAGCGCATAACGAGAGCAAAACTGGTTTGTTTAAAGGTGCGAAACACCATCACTTCACCGATACGTTCCTCCGGAAGTGCTACACATCCAGGGCAGATAGGATTTCGCATGGCTTTAGCTTTGCTATACACTCCCAAAACATCACCCGGTTGTAAATGTGCATCTTTACCGCGATTAAGAACCACAACCAGTCCCACAGCGCCCTGAGTGTAATCCCCAGGCAAATCGATAATATAACCGTTCACCTGGGTGACTGGCGTCTTGGGTAGAAAAGACAAGTCAAAGTCAGGATGATTATTAGGCATCACCCGATCTTCCAACTCAACCCCTTGCAGTATATCGGTTAACACAATAGTCGAGGGATCACAGCCACGCACCAGCTCCGCATACCCCACCAACGTGGCCTTGTACCCCAAACCGGATTTTAGCACTGGATCGATGTATTCGCCCTTGGGTCTGTAGATGGCATATGAGAAAGTCGTCCCACGGGGTGGAAGTGGCGGGCACAAATTTTTAACGTAAACTTCATCGCCTTGACCACCCAACATATGTTCGGTAGTAAATGCGATAACAAAAGGCGCATCTTTTAAACTGTCTTTTTCCAATACCAGCGACGCATCCAGGAATGGTCTGATATCGGCGAGCGGTATAGGTGGTATCGCATCTTCAAGCGCCATCGGTCTTAAATGTGGCGATAATTTAATCGTGCCATTCGACAAGACTTTCAAATAAGGATTGCGCTGATAATAATGCAGCTCAAGTATTGCTCCGGGATGTAGGCGGTTGGGATTTTTTATTTGCGGGTTAGCACGCCATAACTGCTTCCATTCCCAAGGATAGGTTAAATAACGATTAGCAATATCCCACAGCGTATCGCCTTGTTGCACGACATAACGTGTTGGCGCATTCGGATTTAGAGTCAGCGCGTAATCCGTATTGGCAATGACAAAAAAGAATAAAAAAAGCATGTATCGCATGGAACAGTCCTTGGCTCAATAATCAGCTTCATGCCGGGTGTATCTTTAACACGGGCTAGCAGAATATCCCTGTATAAATTCCACCCATCTTGCAGCAGCACATGGTATTAGCGATAATAGCATGCATTTATTGTTTTGAAACAGACTGGATATGGCAATTCGAAAGATTATCTACCTCCCTGATCCTAGGCTCAGGCGTGTAGCAGAAGAAGTAACAAGGTTCGATGATGAACTGCAAACATTAATTAATGATATGTTTGAAACTATGTATAGCGCCAATGGCGTAGGCCTTGCCGCGCCGCAAATTGCCATCAACCTGCGTTTATCCGTGGTTGATGTCAAAGGTGATAAAACCGAGCAATTGGTTTTGGCCAACCCGGTAATTATCCACGCTGAGGATGAAGTTGAATACCAGGAGGGCTGCCTGTCTGTTCCAGGCGCTTACGACACGGTAATCCGTGCTGGTAAAGTCACTATTCGCGCCCAAGACCGCTTTGGCAAACCCTATGAAATGAGAGCTGAAGGGCTTTTGGCTGAATGTTTCCAACATGAAATTGATCACCTCAATGGCAAATTATTTGTCGACCTGCTTTCGCCGCTTAAACGCGCGATGGCGCGGCGAAAATTGGATAAATACAAGCGGTATAAAGAGCGTAAATGATGAAACCATTGAATATTGTATTTGCAGGCACCCCCGCGTTCGGGTTGCCTTGCCTTGCCGCGCTTGCGACAAGGCATAACGTTTGTGCCGTCTACACCCAACCCGATCGCCCTGCCGGCCGCGGCCGGCAATTGCAAGCGTCAGCCGTGAAAGAATGGGCCACAGCACATACTATTCCAACCTACCAGCCACTCAACTTTAAAGATCCGCAATCGGTAGCGCAGCTGGCCGCGTTAAAACCGGATATTATGGTGGTGATAGCCTATGGTCTTATTTTGCCACAGGCAGTTCTTGACGTGCCCCACTTGGGGTGCATCAATGTTCACGCCTCCCTGCTGCCGCGCTGGCGCGGCGCGTCCCCTATTCAGCATGCGCTGCTCTATGGCGACAAAGAAAGCGGCGTAACCATAATGCGGATGGACGCAGGCATGGACACCGGTGCAATGTTGGCGCAAGCTGCATGCAAAATTAGCCATGAAGATACTGCCGCTACGCTACATGATAATCTGGCACAAATCGGCGTCGACCCCTTACTGCAAACGCTGGATGCCTTGATGCTAGAACAAGCCATAGCAACAGAGCAAGACCATGCATTGGTCACATACGCCCCCAAAATTAAGAAAGAAGATGCGGCCATTAACTGGCGAAAACCCGCTGTGGAGATTGACCAGCAGATTCGTGCTTTTAACCCCTGGCCTATCGCCTACACGCACGCAGATGATACGGTCTTGCGTGTTCATCAGGCGCGCGTCTTAGCTGAAATTGCTACTCAAGCGCCAGGAACCGTGCTCTCGCTCGATAAGAAAGGGATGCTAGTTGCCACCGGTGCAGGACTTTTATTAATCGAACGTATACAGTTTCCCGGCGCCAAAGCGATGTCTGTCGCTGACTGGCTTAATGCTGGCCGTGAGCAATTACACGTTAACCTGGTTTTACAATGAAAATAAACGAACGCTTGCAAGCGCTGAATATCCTCACCTCGTTATTGCAAGATAAAACACCGCTATCCCACCTGCTACAAGCAACCCCGCAGTTAACGCCGTTAGCACAGGAAATTTGCTTTGGCGTTTGCCGTCATTATTATCGCTTGCAAGCAATAGCGGATAAATTAGTCAGTAAACGGCCAAAAGCGTTAGAAGTCTGGGTGAGTTTGCTCATGGGCCTCTACCAATTGCACTATATGCGCATTCCAGATTATGCAGTGGTAAAAGAGACGGTAGCCTTAGTGGAACAAAACAATAAACCCTGGGCAAAAGGTTTGGTTAATGCCGTGTTACGCACGTTTTGCCGCGAACAGGAACAATTGTTACCCTCATTGGAAAGCGATCCTTCTTTTCGTTATAACCACCCCAAGTGGCTCATCAACCGCGTACGCAAAGACTGGCCGAATGATTGGCAGACTATCCTGCAAGCCAATGACGACCGCGCGCCCATGAGTTTGCGCGTCAATCGCGAGCGCGCCAGCGCTGCGACATATTTACAACGTTTGCAAGATGCCGAAATCAGTGCACGCCTGCTGCCCTTTGCTTCCCAAGGTATTGAGTTAACAACCCCTTGCGATGTGCACGAATTACCCGATTTTGCTGCCGGTGATGTGTCAGTACAAGATGGTGCGGCACAATTAGCCACATCACTACTGGCATTAAAACCCGGCTTGCGCCTTCTAGATGCCTGCTGCGCCCCCGGGGGGAAAACATGTCATATTCTAGAAAGCGAGTCCAATTTGGCTGCTTGTGTGGCATTGGATGTCGACAACAGGAGGCTAGAACGCGTACGTGATAATCTTAACCGCCTGCAGCTGCAAGCCACCTTGGTTCAGGGAGATGCCTTGCAACCGCAAACCTGGTGGGACGGCAGCCAATTTGACCGCATCCTCCTTGACGCCCCCTGTTCCGCAACAGGCGTAATCCGCCGCCATCCCGACATCAAATTACTACGCACTGAGGCAGACATTACCGCCATCGCAGCCTTACAACACGAGCTATTACTAGCCCTTTGGCCTCTACTGGCCCCCGGCGGGGTATTAGTCTACGCGACTTGCTCAGTCATGCCGCAAGAAAATGAACAACAAATAGCGCAATTTGTTGCCGCTCAAAGTGATTGTCAATTTGCGAATTGTGAACAACCCTGGGGACAGGCTACAGGACACGGCTGGCAAATATTGCCCGGCCAAAACAACATGGACGGCTTTTTCTATAGCGTACTTACCAAAACCTCGCTATAAATTATAATAAAATTATGGTTTTGGAGACCCTTTATCCAAGGGACCCTTTTCTTCGTTAGTTCCTACTACACAGCTCTTTGCTTCAGCTTTAGTATATGCTGCTTCATATTTATCTCGAACAGCAGTAAATTTTTCCTTGTACTGCTGTGAATCAGATTTGGATAAATTAGTAAAAAAGCCTTTTATTTTATTCGCAATATCAGAAAGACCAGACCATAATTTTTGTAAGACCGTTTGATTAGGGATAACTTTTACTAAGTTTGATTTCTCGGCTGTATCAAAAACCACTTTTATTGTGGATGGAATTTCATTAAATTTTGCTCCAGCTTCCTCATATACATCCATATCCTGTTTGCTTGCAGCGATGGTTAAACCGGCCTCTACTTTATTTAACTGGCTTAGTGCCGTATTTATGGCGGCAATCATTTTACCTGCATCATTCAATAATATTTGCTCATTAGTAAGAAGAGATGGATTCTCGTCGCAAAATTTACCAAACTCTTTCCCTGCATTGATATAAGCTTGTTCACGATTCTGATTTGGTGCCCCTTTTGTGTTGAATGTTTGGATTGTATATTCTTTTTCAAGAATTTTCGGAAATCTTCAGGTTAAGATCAATTTTTTTTTCGATGTTAGCCCCTGCTAGAAGACTCGTGGAATAAGAACTTTGGTCGATAATTTGATATATTTCTTGCTTCACTGACTCTAAGTGATCGCGTGCCACATTAATATAAGACTGCATTTTTGTTTGGTTGCTTTGAACAAGAGCTGGATCAACTTCAAAAATACCCGATTGATTTGTTTTACCTAGCCCAAGTGATAACGTGCCCAGAACATCTTTCTTAACTTTCATGTCATACTCCTAACGAGAGTGGCTAATAGTGGTTATCATTTAATGTTTATTATAGCCCAAATCATATGTTCCATAATTTCGGTTGAGATGCTCTTGACTAATTAATTAGCAATACCGAATGATGCTAATTGATACCAACAAACGTTAATTCAACCAATTGGCTTCTTACCTCAGCTGTGCAACAATGCCCGGCAACATCATGTTGCGGGTAAACTATGCCTAGCCAATTTAAATCCCTACCCATTGAATGGCTGCAGCGCGGTAAATATCAGCCGCGGCAGACGTTTGATGCGACGTCTTTGCAAGAATTGGCGCAGTCAATTCTTGCACAGGGTTTAATCGAGCCTTTGGTTGTGCGCGAGATTGCAGCGGATCGTTATGAAATCATTGCAGGTGAACGGCGGTGGCGGGCGGCGATGTTGGCGGAGCTTGGCGAGTTACCTTGCCTGATTGGCGACTACACAGACGAGCAGGCAGCAGCGGTTACGTTGATTGAGAATATTCAACGGCAAGATCTCGACCTACTCGAAGAAGCAAGCGGTTACCAGCGCCTGCTCAGCGAATTTAATTTCCATCAAGATGAAATCGCCACACTGGTAGGAAAATCACGCAGCCATATAGCCAATATTCTCCGTCTGTTGACCTTATGCCCATCCGTACAAGAACGAATTCGAGCACGGCAATTGTCATTAGGCCACGCGCGCATGTTAGTAGCATTGAGCGCACCACAGCAAGAAGAATTAGCGCAAAAAGTACATGAACACGGCTGGTCTGTGCGCCGGCTTGAAGACGAAGTGCGCACCTGCAAATCACCCGCCAAAGTAACGTCCCCCGCCCGCGGAGATCGGGATATTGCCTATCTACAAGCCCATTTAGCTGAACAAATTGGCGCGCCTGTGCAGATTGTCAGTGAAGACGAGGGCGGATGGTTAAAAATAAAATATTTTGATAATGACACCCTAGAGGGGCTTTTAGAGCGCATGGGCTTGGGATATGATTGAGAACTTTTCAGCAAATAGTTGCAATCAAAACCACCTAAAAGGTCTTAACCAATGAAACGGATTTTACCGGGTATATTATTATGCGGTATCAGCATGACGGCGTCAGCGACTAACCTGCATCAGGCTGTAGATAAATTAATCAATCAGGTCGATCCTGCTACCAATATTGGTATCGAAGTTGTTGATCTCGATACTGGCGAAACACTCTATCAACGCAATGCGACAAAAGTATTTATCCCGGCAAGTAATATGAAATTATTTTCAGATGCGGCCGCACTCATGGTTTTAGGACCCGACTACTACTTTCAAAGCCAGTTAAGTACGAATGCACCGATGCTTGATAACGGCATTTTAAAAGGCTCCATATACATACACTTGCCTGGCGACCCGTCACTGACCAAAGACGATATTGAGTCCTTGTTATCAGAATTAACCGCTTGGGGAGTAAAACGCATTCAAGGTAATGTGGTTCTGGTGAGCAATAACAGCGCCATAAACGCTTATGCGCCTGGATGGGTAACGAAGGATTTGAAATACAGTTATGGAGCGCCGCTAGCCCCAGTGATGGTTGATGAAAATCGCCTGATGGTCACCGTTAATCCCGCTCAAAATCCAGGGCAACCAGCTTTTGTAGAATTCGACGATCAAAGTACAAGCATGACGCTCAACAACCAGGTGAAAACGAGCAGTAAAGCCAGTGGCTGTGGTGTTGATATCAATATGGATCAAGACAACAAGGTCACCGTGCGCGGTTGCGTTGGAGTGGGTCAATGGGCGGTGCAACAAAAAATAGCTATTCGCAATCCATTACGCTACACGCAAGAACTGGTTAAGCAGCAACTGGCAGCGCTGCATGTTGAACTGGGCGGGCAAGTTATCATGGGCAGCGCGCCAGCCGGCGCCTTGTTGTTAGCCAACCATGATTCAAAGCCAATTAGCGAGCTGTTGGCTGATACGCTAAAGCCATCTGATAATTTATATGCGGATAGCTTATTTCTGCATGCCGCAGCAAAAATAAATGGCAGCCCACTAGATTGGCAACAGGCGCAACCCGTTGTGAAAAATTTTCTGCAAAAGCAAACCAATATCAACTTGCAAAACGCCGTTCTTACCGATGGCTCAGGGTTGTCAAGAAAAGACCAGCTAACACCGCAACAAACCGTTGGATTATTAAAATTTCTACACGACAGGTTCCCGCTTTCTTATGAATACATAGCCGCTCTACCTGTGTCTGGCCATGATGGGACATTACAACGCCGTCTGCGCTCCCCCTCACAACAAGGCTTGGTGCGCGCTAAAACAGGAACGATGAGCGGCATTATCGGTTTGTCGGGATATCTTTATACCGCCAATGCGCACACGCTGGCCTTTGCAATCTTTATCAATCGCTTGCCTGGCACCAGTGCTACTGCGGCAGGTAAATATCGCTCTCTCGTTGATGGTTTGTGTGCTTATTTCCTGCATCAAAAACCTGATAATTCACGTATTTTTGGATCTAAAAATCCTTATGCGCGAATTGCTTATCAGATGCATCCCACACAAGCTGATTTGCAGCGCAGTAAGAAAGCGAAATGGCGGCATTTGGAGTCCTCCATTAAACAAGCCATTAAAGGTCGTGCTGTGAGCGTCTTGTTTAGAGGAGATGAACTTATCCTGAATGACAATGATCCAGATAGTGGCAAAGTTATGGCGGCCTTACAGGCACTGAGAAAGCGCTACTCATTTGCCGTGGCCCTAGAGAGTAATTCCGCGCCTGGAGGCAATACACAAGCTCCTTATGTATTATGGGTGAAGAGCAAGAATGAAGGAGGACGGGCGCTTCGTACATGGACTGTGCGTGAAGCAGCTGCAGGTTAGAAAGGTTAGTTGGGTTGCAAAGCAACCCAACTAACCTCGGTTTACACTCTTCAGTGAGGGAACGAAGGAACGCTCGTTGCCGATATTAAAGCTCGATATCCACGTGACGCTGCAAAATGCTTAGATCACTGCGCATATGCTCCAGTTCGTCCAATAACTCTAAAACCAGAACCACGCCAGCTAAGTTAATCGCCAAATCCTCTTGCAAGCGACGAGCTGATTGAATGCGCCCTATTGTTTTTTGATCGAAAGACAGATATTTGGTTTTTTCAGTATGGGGTTTAACCAAACCGTGCTCAATCATCTCCATTAGCAATTCTTCGGATAGATTGTATTTTTGGCAAGCTTCAACGAATGAAACAGTCATGTTTTCGTCGATTAGCACACCAGTAATGATCATTTGCTCAGTCATGCTCAAACCCCCATTTTTTCACGTGGATTAAAGGGCATGGCTGCAGCCATGTTTTTGTAGATATCTTTTGCTGCATCCGAAGTTGGCTGAGGAATGATAATCTTCAAAATGACATACTGATCGCCAGGAACAGGTCCTGGAAAACCCCTTTTCTTCAAACGCATGGTTTGTCCGCCTTGTGAACCAGCAGGAATCTTTAACTCGACATTTCCAGCAAGCGTCGGCACCTGGATAGTAGCACCCAGTGCGGCTTCCCAGGGGGTTATGGGCAAGGTCACATAGACATCTTTGTCTTTTACATCAAAGATGGGATGCTTATCAACATGAATAGTCAGGTAAAGATCCCCCTTGGAGCCACCGTTTCGACCGGGAGCTCCTTGTCCTGCAAGTCGAATTTGCTGCCCTGATTTCACCCCGGCGGGTATTTTAACCCGTAGGGTTTGTGCCTTACCTGGCGAAATATCTGTGGCAGCAAGGTGTATATCCTTTACGGCTCCTCGATACGCATCTTCGAGACTAACCCGAATACTGCTGCTGTAATCAGCACCGGCCGCATGTTGCTGACGAGAAGCACGCTCACCAAATAACGACTCAAAGAAATCTGGACCAAACTGGTAGTTAGAACCACCTGTATCCCATGAATCTGTTTGTGATGAATACTGCGCTTTTTGTCTCATATTCAAGTCATGATCATACTCATCATAAACTTTGCGCTTTTCGGGATCTTTTAACACCTCATAAGCTTCACCCACCTCTTTGAATTTTTCTTCAGCATTAGGCTCTTTGCTAATGTCGGGGTGGTATTTTCGTGCTAATTTCCGGTATGCAGTTTTAATCTCTTGCGCCGTCGCATCACGCTTGAGTCCCATTACCTGATAATAATCTTTATAGTTCATATTAATAGTTTGCTTCCTATCTGATGTAAAAACCAGCCAACCACTAAACTTGCACAATCGTTGTCATGAGCATATTAGCAAGAATATAAACTGGCATCTGGCATCGGTCAGTACTTGTAAAAGTGAGATTATCAGATACGATTGAGTTTTGCGAATAAGAAAAAATCAAAAGACATATTGTTTTTATAACACGATGATAACTTAGGTCTATACTTTGATAATTAGCGAAGAGGGGGTGGAACTGATGGGCAACATGAGCCATCCATTTATCTTAGACGAAAAAACATTAAAGCGAATCCCGCCAGCATTTGTTCTTATCCTTGTGCTGATTTTAGGCCTTCCGGCTATTTTTTTGAATTACTACGGCTTGGATTTTAACACATTGAGCAAAGCGTTAGGTACCAACGATCAGGCTGCTTTGCTTATTAGTGAGGCTCAAATCCGCGGGTATTTTCGCGAGACTCTTTTGCAATGGTCTGCATTTTCGCTAGCAAGCATTACGGTGCTTTTATCATTTACCAAGTACCGGTTAACAAATGATAAAATCGCCTTAATCATCGGCCTGGTTGTGTTGTTTTCTGGATCAGTTGAAGCACTGCATACCTTGCTTGTCGACGGCCTCTCGCCCGACTCTGCTGATAAAGCTAACCTGGACGCGGTGATTTGGACTTTTTCGAACATATTTAGCGGACTGATTTTCATCATTGGTTTACTATTGCTACTCTTTTATCAAAAACAGAATAGATTTCGTTCGCTGACTTTTGTTTTAATTAGTCTGTTGCTGTTATTGATCGCTTTTTCACTTATTTATTACGCTACAACGCTTATAACACTACCCGAAATGTGGTTTGTAAATGATCTACTCGCCAGACCCTATGAATTAATTTATCTATTGTTATATTTGTTCCTTGTCATTTTTATTTATCCTGCCATCTATAAACAGTATCCCTATATTCTGACTAACTGTATTTTTTACATGGCAATTACCCAAATGGTAAGTGCTATTTATTTAATGTTGTTATCTGGATCGCCTTATGACAGCGCCTATGATATTGCCTATTTCCTTAAAATCATTGTCTATTTTATCCCTTGTGCGTGTCTCATCGTCGATTACGTTTTCTCTTATAATGCCGTACTCGAAGCGCAGGACCTTCTTAAAACCAATCAGATACAATTAACCTACCTCGCCGCCCATGATGGCTTAACTGACTTATATAATCGTCGTGAATTCGAAAATTTATTAGGAAAAGCCATTGCAAATAGTGCCCGAAATAAATCCATGTTTGCACTGTTTGTCATAGACATAGATAACTTCAAATTAATAAATGATAGTCTGGGTCACAGTCACGGTGATCATTTTCTCAAGGAATTGTCTAGCCAACTGACTTCTCTATCACGACAAGGGGATATTCTCTCACGCATTGGCGGAGACGAATTTACACTGATTACGGCTAAACTTAAATCGCCAACTGCCGCTAAAAAACTCGCCAAACGAATTGTAGCAGGATTAAGTACTCCTTTGATTGTTGATGAAAAGACGTTAGTCGGCACGGTCAGCATCGGCATCTCAATTTATTCAATGGATGGCGAAACAACAGAGGAGCTTCTCAAGAATGCTGACATTGCCATGTATAAAGCTAAAAACTCCGGGAAAAATAACTTTCGGTTTTACTCGGAGCAATTAAACGATTAACCGCATGCTGCAATAGTCTTTATCCAAGGAGTACCCTTCGCTCCAGCGCTAAATAACACCACTGTAAGTGGACCGTTTTAGCAAGGATAGGCGACGGGGCTTGTAGTAAGCCTTATTTTTCTTTGGCCCATTACTGTCCGTTTTCTTCATGAGCATCCCAGGATAATCTCGCCAGAACTTTTTCTCTTGTAATAGACCTCCCCCTAGCGTACCAGTGGCAACAATAGGGCGAAGGTGGCGCCATGGCCAGAGCCATCACTTTTAACATGAAGTGTTCCTCCGAGTTCTTTTGCCAGCAAATATGCAGTATGCAATCCAAACCCATGGCCTTCCTTCTTCGTACTAAAGCCAAATGAAAAAACACGATTCATGTTCTCAAGTGAAATTCCAACGCCATTATCGCGTACACTAATACTGACAAAATCAGATTCTATTTTTTTTATCGAAACAGAAATAAATTTGTGCGAATGACTACTTAATCTAAGCGATTCGTTAGCATTTACAAGCAGGCTGACAAGAATTTGCAACAGTTTGCTCTGATCTGTGTTAATCATTGGAATAGCATCGATATCTCGCTCGACCAAGATATCAAGATGGTCCATGTTGCTGATTTTTAATGCAGACTCCAAAATAACAACCGGGTCAGTTTCTTCTATAATTGCAGATATTCCGCTCAATGCATGTTGTTTTGAAACCAGTTCAAGAGCAATTTGTAAAGTCTCATGTAAGCATTGTATTTCACCAATCAATTTTCGCTGCTTTTTTTCTGAAGTATCAACAAGTTTTACTAAATAGGCGGGTAATAGCTTCCCTTTCTCATCATGAGTCAGGTATTCACCAAGTGTCGGCATATGTTCGTTTAATAAATCCGTAAGTTGTCTGAATTTTCTAAAAAAACCTGATTGGCCTATTTCTTGAAGCAATACCCCTACGGAGGTGTTCATACTATTTAGAACATTACCCAGGTTATGTAAAACAGCATTGGCTATTTCCGCCATACCAGCGACCTTTGCCGCACTGATAAGCTGCTTATTAAGGTTGCCTATTTTTATTTCTGCTTTCTTTCGTTCTGAGATGTCGCGAATGGTTGCCAGTGCCATTATTTTATTGTTTATCCCAAGAGGACTTAAGCTGATTTCAACAGGGAATATTGCCTTGTTTTTTCCTTGCGCATTATAGCGGGCGCAAAATCTAGACCATTTTAACAAAAAGTTAAGATATAATTTCTCGCTCAATTTCTATTATCATTAAGCCACGGCACAGCCGGGGACGGCGATGACCGTGACGTGATTCCGGGCAGCTTTTGTTGCCCGAATCCTACACCCTGTTTATTCGAATCACGTCTTCAAATATCCTGGGGTTTGGGGCAGAGCCCCATTACACACAACGGCGCGATAGCGCACCATTTAGTGTAATATTTTTCTATGAATCTCGCTGGGTGTTCGCCCGTTAAGACTTTGGTGCGGTCTTTCGTAATTATAAAAACGGTAGTATTCTCTTATCGCATCCCTTACTGAGACTACGTTTTCCCACTCCTGTAGGTATATGCATTCATACTTTGTTGAGCGCCATAGACGTTCAACAAAAATATTGTCTGCCCAGCGGCCTTTACCGTCCATGCTGATATCAATCTGATGCTTTTTAAGAACATCAGTGAAATCCTTGCTTGTAAACTGCGACCCCTGATCGGTGTTAAATATATCACAACGTGAGTGAGCCAATACTCGCTCAAGCGTTTCCACACAAAAATCAGCCTCCATATTGATGCTGAGCTGCCAATCCAGCACAAAACGGCTGTACCAGTCTATGACGGCGATTAAATACACAAACCCGTGTTTCAGCCGAATGTAGGTTATATCCGTGCTGAAAACCTGACATGGTCGTACAATCTCGACGTCATGTAACAGATATGGATATACCTTATGCTCCGGGTGCGGTTTACTCGTATGCGGGCCTGGTGCAAGTGAGTGTAACCCCATGTGCTCGTAGGCCCATCGTGTCTCATGGCGTTTACATGGCTGATTATGCAAGGAAATATAATCGCTCATTTGCCTTGTACCAAAAAACGGGTATTTCGTGTAAATTTCATCGACCAAGCGTAGCAATGCCAGCTGCTCATCGCTGAACACTTTGGGCCGTGGTGCATAATAAACACTGGAACGGCTTAGATCCAGTATTTCGCACTGTTGGCGCACCGATAACAAGGGATGACGGGTTTCAATCCAGCCGAGTCGATCATCCACTGAACACCTCAGACTTTTTTTTTAGAAAATCATTTTCTACTTTTAAACGGCCAATTTGTTCATATAATTCACCAAGTTGGTTTTCATAATCAGTAGTCTCCGATTTGTTCTTATCACTAAATAAATCCGGAAACAGCGCCAACGCTTGTTTTTTCCATGCATTAATTTGAGTCGCATGGGCTCCATATTTTGAGCTAATTTGTGCTAATGTTAGTTCGGCTTTAATCGCCTCCAGCGCAATTTTCGCCTTTTCTGCTGGAGTGTATTTTTTACGCTTTTCGCTCATTATTGTAACCTTGTTTATGAGCGAGGATTATATCTTAATTACCCTGCTTTAGTGGTCTGAATTTCTTGACCCACTATACATAGAGTTCCAGACCAACCCCCATCGGCCGAACATCAGGACTAATAAAGTAATTTTTTACATGCTCTGGGTGCCGGCTTTTATAGGGTTCGGGAATCAGTATTTCAACAGGCTGCCCTATTAACTCATCTTTTTGATAGCCAAATAATTTTCCTGTTTGTGAATTCAAATAAACAATTTGTCCTTGCTGATTGACCATGATCGTAGCGTCGGGTATCGCTTCGAATATTATATTTGAGCCTTCCTCTGCTTTTTTACGCGCACTTAAGTCACGTATAACAGCATGCAAGGTATAATGATCGTTTAATTGCATTTTGAAAATATTAAACTCTACAGGAATCCTTCCCTTGGTACGGTGAAGTGCAATAGTTTCATACAAGCCAGGTTCTTCTCCATCTGTGCGCATACGCTCCATTGCAGCCAGATAGACTTTACGATGCTCCAAAGGTATAAAAAATTCGGACAAACAGGTGCCTATCACCTCGTCTTTCGTCCAGCCGAATAATGTGGTCGCACACAGATTCCAGTAAATTACGTGGCCTTCATCATCAATTGAAACAAAACCAATATTGACTCGTTCAAGAATCTGATATTCCTCATGCAGAATGGCGGGTGCACCTTCGTTATCTGTCAATGTAGCTCTCCTTCATCCAACGGCTCTGCCCCTGCATTGTAATTTTAACAAACTAACGAAATTTTAAACTATGCTAGACTTAAACTAATAAACAATTTAACACAGGACGTGTCGAATGCAATTACACACCTTCCAATTTAGTGGTGGTAACTGGTCTGTTAAAAAATTTCCAGCGATAGATTCTGAGAGCACGCTCGTCCTGATTTTTGCAGCGCCGGAGTTCATCAACGAACCAGAGCCAATTATGGCGCTTTCAAACTTTTATTCAAAATCTAAAATTATAGGTTGTTCCACTGCGGGTGAAATTGCAGGTGCTGATATCTCGGATCACAGTTTGTCCGTGGCGGTCATCAAATTTGAAAAAACCCATCTTAAAACAACTGCAAAAAAAATAGACTCAGGAGATAGCTCCTTCCAAGTGGGCAAAGATCTGGCAAATGATCTCGACCAGGCCAAACTACGCAGCATATTTGTTCTATCCGACGGTTTAAAAGTGAATGGATCGGAGCTTGTTAGGGGGCTGAACACCATTGATAACGACGTAATTATTACGGGCGGCCTCGCGGGAGATGGCAGTAAATTTAACCAAACATGGGTAGTATACAACGGAAAAATCATGATGGATCATGTCGTCGCTCTAGGGTTTTATGGTGACCACATACAAATCAATCATGGCTCACGCGGCGGGTGGGATATTTTTGGTGTGGAACGACGGATAACACGCTCAAAGCATAATGTTTTATATGAATTAGACAACAAACCGGCCTTAACCATTTATAAAGAATACCTTGGCGATAAGGCAAGTGGTCTTCCAGCAACTGGCTTACTATTTCCATTGGCAATCAGGGAAGACTCGCTTGATTCAAAACAACTAGTTCGAACTATTCTCGGTGTGGATGAGAAAGAAAAATCATTGATTTTTGCGGGCGATATGCCTGTAGGCTATTTAGCTCGGCTGATGCGTGCCAATTTTGACCGTTTAATTGGCGCTGCCAGTGAAGCAAGTCAAATAACGTTAAAAGCGCAGACACCTTTACAACCAAATGCTAGCCCCTGTTTACTCATTGCCATCAGTTGTGTTGGTCGTCGATTATTGCTTGGTGAACGCACAGAAGAGGAAACAGAGTTAACGCTGGCGGCTTTTCCAAAAGGTACGCAACAAGTGGGATTTTATTCATATGGGGAGATTTCTCCCTACACCAATGGTTCTTGTGACTTGCACAACCAGACGATGACGCTGACTAGCATTAGAGAGGATGCCTGATGTGGATGACAATAATAAAAATTTGCATGAGCTCCTATTAAGGCAGCTTAAACGATCGAAAATAGACCTGGATGATATACCGCCTGCTATAAGGGTTAAGTGGTTTGATTTTTTGTCGCGCGTGAGCAGAACCTTCAGTAGCCATGATCAAGATATGTATCTGCTCGAACGTTCAATGGATTTATCATCTCGCGAACAGATGGAACTGAATGAAAAACTCGAAGAAGCGCAGGAAATTGCTCGCATAGGTTATTGGCGTATTGAGCGTGAAGATAGAGCTTTAAGCTGGTCAAAAGAAATGTATCGTTTAACTGGATTCAATCCAAATCATGGCGCTCCAAAATTAATCGATATCATCCATCAAATCCACAAAGATTTCAGGCCGAAATTAGCAGAGGTAATTGAGCGAGCCTTCTCAGATGGGATTGGCTTCTCATTAGAATTAAAATTTAAACACAAAGAAGACGGCAAGTATTATTGGCATTATGTGAAGGGCCGTGCCATGGGCGAATCTGAAAAATCAGGGGAAGGTGCTCGGTATATAAGCGGTATTATCATCGACATAACCGAGCAAAAACAACAGGAACTGAATTTAGAGGAAGCACATAAACAGTTACTGTCAATGTCACGAAAAGCCGGAATGTCCGAAGTAGCCACATCAATCTTACATAACATTGGCAATATATTAAACAGCGCCAACCTGTCCATCGAAGTGTTGAAGGCAAGTATGTCCCAGCCCTATTATGAAAAATTATTTAAAGTAAGCACGATGCTTAAAGCACATATTGATGAAGCAGGCCTATTTATTACACAAGATGAAAAAGGAAAATTAATCCCTAATTATCTAGTGAAATTGGTTGATACTATATCAAAAGAGCACGATAAAAAATCAATTGAAATACAGAATATTAGTGTTAATTTGAATTATATTAAAGAAATAGTTGCTATGCAAAATAATATTAGTGGTGTGTCTGGCCCTTTAGAAGAAATATCTATCCCTGAAATCGTTGAAACAGCGTTGCAAATGACAGACGAATTGGATTTCAGCACGGACATTATTATCAATAAACATTTTGACTTGGTGCCATCGATTTTTACTGATCGATCTAAAGTATTGCATATTATAATTAATCTGATACGAAATGCCAAAGGGGCTGTTTCAATGAACCCTGGTGACCGACAAAAAAAAATAGACGTTGTTATTAGAAATAAACCACAAGAAATAGAGCTTTTAGTAATCGACAATGGCATGGGTATTGCGCCTGAAAATATCGATCGAATTTTTGCATTTGGGTTTACTACCAAAAAAGAGGGTCATGGTTTTGGATTACATGCCAGTGCGCTGGCCGTTAAGGACATTCGTGGTCACATTAAAGTTACGAGTCTTGGGCAGGATTGCGGTTCTACATTTTCGCTAACCTTGCCAATCAGCAACACGGACCAAGATCCATCTATCTCAAGGACTGCCTTCGGCAAGCCCTTCCGAAAATAGAAGGAAGAAACGGTGATTAACATGAATACCAAGCGAATATTACTGGTTGATGATAATGAGGCGATCCATGCCGACTTCCATAAAGTGTTTGAGATGCCATCGATTGATACAGAGATGGAAGACATGGAATTGCTTTTGTTTAATCAAGTAAAGACCCATCAGGAACCCTCGCCAGGATACATCATCGATTCTGCTTTTCAAGGCGCTGAAGCGTTAGAACGCGTTAAAAATGCTATGAATGAAGGCAAACCCTACGCGCTAGCATTTGTTGATGTTCGAATGCCCCCTGGCTGGAATGGCGTTGAAACGATAAAGCACATCTGGATGGCCGATCCAAATATTCAAATAGTCATTTGTACCGCTTACAGCGACCTATCAAGAGATGAAATCATCCAAGAACTAGGTCATTCTGATAATCTTTTAATCTTAAAAAAACCGTTTGATTCCATCGAAGTGCTGCAATTAGCGTCAGCGCTTACACGAAAATGGCAACTCAAACAGGAAGTCCAGCGCCATGTTGAAAATTTAGAACGGCTAATCAATATACGCACAGCCGATTTAACAGCAACGCTTGAATCAATTCAGGAAGGAATTCTCGCGATATCTGGTGACCAAAAAACAATAAGTTACAATAAAAATTTTCTGAAATTATGGGGAATATCGGAAACTTTTTCCAGCAAAAATAACGTGATATCTGTATTTGAAAGCTTGGCAACTAAAGTTGAAAAATCCACTCTTTTTATCAACATAATGATGGCATTATGTGTTGCACCAAAAACACAATCAGCCAAAGAATGGATACTCCTGAATGGGAATACAATTGAGATTTCTGCCCGACCTCGGCTTATTGATCAGGAAATAATAGGCATTGCCTTCAGCTTCAGGGATATCACAGAACGCAAACGGATGGGACTGCAATTAATACACCAGACAACGCATGACACCTTAACTGAATTACCTAATCGATTATTGCTCATTGACCGCGTTCAACAAGCAGTATACTTGGCCAAACGTCGCGGGTTATTAGTAGCTGTACTTCTAGCTGATTTAGATGGTTTTAAAAATATAAATGACACCCTAGGTCATAATATCGGCGATCTGATTCTAAAAATGGTTGCCACAAAACTAAAAGACCTCGTGCGTGAATCAGACACAGTCTGCCGTTTTGCCGGTGATGAATTTGCCATTATTTTGACGTCTCAAAGCACGGAAGAAAACATCTTAGAGCGAGCTAATGCCTTGTGTGAATCTTTGCAGGTGCCTTTTCAAGTCAGTGAGCATCGAATCTTAATTACGGCAAGCATGGGGATTAGTCTCTACCCAAAACATGGGGAGGATGCGGAGACTTTGTTAAAAAATTCCAGTGCAGCACTCTATTATGCCAAAGATCTGGGGCGCAATAGAGTGCAACTCTATATGAATGAATACACTCAAGGCACACTCGTGCGAGCTAAAATGATTACGGCTCTGCGCACCGCTTTGGAGCGACACGAATTGATCCTCCACTACCAACCAGTCATTGAACTTAAATCAGGTAAAACACATGGCGTTGAAGCTCTACTACGCTGGAATCACCCCACTTTAGGATTAGTTCAGCCGGATGAATTTATTCCGCTTGCTGAGGAAACTGGATTGATTATAGCAATTGGAGAATGGGTTTTAAAAACAGCATGCTTGCAAGCTGTTCACTGGCAGCGAACGGTTCAATCTGATCTGCAAGTTGCCGTGAATATTTCCGGATTACAATTAAGGCAACCAAATTTTGTAAAATTAGTTGCGCGCATATTAAAAGAAACTCATCTCAAACCGTCATTATTAGAGCTTGAGATTACAGAAACACTGCTGTTGAATAATACGGCGGAGATTGCCCTTACCATGCTAGAACTTAAAAAAGTAGGGGTTAGTCTTGCAATGGATGATTTTGGTACAGGCTATGCAAGCTTGAATTACCTGAAAGTTTTTCCCTTTGACAAAATTAAAATTGATAAAAGTTTCATCGATGGTCTTCCTGAAAGTGATGACGATCGAGCGATCGTGGCAGCAATTATTGCCATGTCATCCACCTTAGGAACTCTTGTAATTGTAGAGGGCGTGGAAAAACAGGGGCAAGTTGAATCATTGCGTGCACTTCAGTGTAAACAAGTACAGGGTTATTATTTCAGTCGTCCACTGGATGAAAAAAATTGCACGGCTTTCTTAACCAAGAAAATAGCACCTGCAAAAATAAAACGTTAAGAAGAAAAAATTCTCATGGAAACATCACTAGCCAGTATGTTGATGTTACATCTCTCATTTTCTAAAAATGAGCCCAGCGCTGGCATAAACCCAGATTCTTTCATAATGTATTTTTTTTATTAGGCAATGTCCCTGAAGTTTTTTTTGTGAGATTTATTTACTGGCGACACAGTACGCTTATAGGAACAACTGACTTTTTATTTTCTATTTTGTCCCTATTATCGCTGTATTATTTAAATAAACATAAAGAGAAAATAGCGTTACTAAGCACTATTGCATTGGCTATGTCTTTCCTTCTTTTTTCATCTGGTTACCTTACCTCTTCAAATAATACAAAACACAGCCTTTGCTATTTCCCATGCATTAATTGTTCTATGTAACGCCGGCAGGTTAATGGTTTATTGAGATAATTAACCATTTGACGTGTTCCCCCGGTTCCAGTAATAACCAATGAGCCATATTGCAGCATGCTGCCTAAGATTGATTGGCGAATATCAATGCTTTCTATTTTAGTTAAAGGGATATCAATGGTTTGCCGTACCAAAACCCCGGTGCGCAAAATAACCTGGTTTTTTTTGATGATTAATGAAGAAAATTGGTAGTTCAACCACATCATGAATAACCAAATCATTGCTATTAAGGCAATAAAAAGAGAGGGTTGATAAAACTCTTCATATTCATACCCTATATATATGGCAAAACATAGCAACACGATCGGCCAAAGAAAGAAGATCCAATGCAGGCGTGCTTGGTATACAATGTCGCTATCAATCATTAATATTCCTTACTTATTTACTAATTAAATATCATATTGCAGATGACATTAATTTGCTATTGTAAAATCCTGTAGAAACAACCATGGCCAAGGGCGAAGCCGTTGATCTTACCAGGATTGTTGCCTAATACCCTTATTGGAGTGTCCGTGCGCCGAGTCAATCGTTGCTTGAATGTGAAATTACAAGCCATCTGCCAGCAAGCTGTTCAACTTGAAGAACTGAATGCAAAGCTCGCACTTTTTTTGCCTGAAACATTGCGCACGCAATGCCATGTTGGCAGTTTTAATAAAGGCTGTCTGGTATTAATTACCCACGATCAGGTTTGGGCATCGCAACTACGCTATAGTGTACCCGAATTACGCGATAAATTGCGATGCGAGGCAGGCATATACCAACTTAGTTCAATTAAAGTTACCGTAGCCATAGAAAGCGCTGCAAAACCTGCAAAAAAAACAAGCATTAAACCCATTTCAACAAAAGCAAGGGACAATATCCTGGCTCAAGCAAGTGAATGCAGTTATTTACCATTAAAAGACGCGCTGCTAAGCCTGGCAGCTCACCACGATGAGAGCTGATGCAACCAACTGGCCGCCTGTTATGGATCAGACCCTGGTGCCATTTATATTTGATTGTATTTGATTTTTACATATGAGCCGGCACAACTAAATGATTATTATTTATTGATAGCGTAGGTTGGCGCTAAGCGGTAGCGAAGCCCAACAAGGGAACTCCCCGTGCGACGATTGTTGGGCTTCGCTACCGCTTAGCACCAACCTACAGTAACCTATCATAACTAAATGGAAACGCTATTAGCAGATTAAAAAAAACGCCTGGTTTTTTTAGAAAAATCAGGCGTTGAAGTAACAGTGTAACGGTTATACGACCACTTTCTTATAAAGAACAGTTCACACCCGCTTCGACTTTTTCTTCCACTCCTGCTGTCACAGATGCTGCAGGTTTGCTAATTGGGGCATTAGACAACACCGAGCTTTCAGCGAAAAAACTAGCCAAGTTAGCAAATAACGAAGAGACGAAACTTTTCAAAAAAGTAATCACGGGATTAAGCAAAAAATTAACAAAGGCTTCCCCTAATTCTTTTTCTATTGCTGGCTTTGCATCATTAATGGCATTTTTACTTTCTGCTTTAAAGGCATCAAGCGATATCTTTTTGGCATGAAAGCATGAGTCACCTAAATCGGATAATTTCTCATGCAAAATATTTGCAAGCGCAAGCCCTAGTTTTTCAGCTTCTGAGATACCATTTTCTTGTGCTTTAGTATCGAGCTTGCCTTTAAATGCTAGGAGTACTTCTCTAAACTTCTTGCCTATGGCGCTTAAAGTTGTATCTATCGCATCAGCGCTTTCAGCGGCAATGGACTCCAATGTTTCTGTAGCACTTTTTCCGAGCTGCTCGCCGACAGAGGTCACATTCTTAATTAGCAGTCCTTGAATTTCACTGCTTGCTTTATTAATTGCCGTCATTGCTACTTCTTTTATTACCCGTTTTTTTGCTTTCGCGGCCAAATCATTTGTGACTGCCGCTGCTTTGCTAAGCCAGCCCTTCATCGTGCCCATTACGCCACCTTCTTCAGCTCCTTCCACCTTCTGTGCTGGAACAGTTAGAGCTGGCTTTGGCGTGAATTCATCCATGAGCACTTCCATTAATGTCATTGCCATCTTCTTTCCAGCAGGATTGCTGGCTTTTTGTATCACACTGGTAGCACCTTCTATTATTCTTGACCCGGCATCCATGACAGTTGATTTAACGGCTGCAAACGAATTTTGTATGCCTGCATACAACCTTGATAATGTACTCATGATTTCTCCCGGTTTTGGTTATGTTGCCAGGTGAGCCTATCATCAGCACCTTAACAAAATATTAAGTACAGAATGATAATTTACAGATCAAGTTGTAAGCTACTAATTAGCTCATTTAGAATATTCATGACGAGTGGTATTTATGAACTCGCATGTTGGGTTAGGACAAAGCAACGCAACATGGTTTGCTAGCCATGTCTGCTCCCATGCGCTAGCGACTCGAATTTTTAGGACTAGGCTTCTACGGGGAGTAAAACAGATTGAATTGAAGGGTGATAATTTTCTGCATCAAAATAGGTGTATTCCCAAGCATCTTGGCAAACCATCAATTTACGCAGCAACTTATTGTTCAATTCATGCCCGGATCGATGGCCCTCGAATGCGCCAATTAGTCCCGAGCCTAAAAGGTAAAGATCGCCGATGGCATCTAATACTTTATGCTTGACGAACTCATCTTTAAAACGCAAACCATCTTCGTTTAGTATACGATACTCATCAACCACGATAGCGTTATCCAAGCTGCCACCTTTAGCTAAATCATTTTCACGTAATTTCTCATAGTCGGAAAGAAAACCAAACGTCCTGGCACGACACACCTCTTTAACATATGAGGTGGTAGAAAAATCAAACGTAGCTGCCTGTGGCTTATCATTAAAAACAGGATGGTCAAAATCGATAGTAAACGAGATTTTATAGCCATTATAAGGGAGGAATTGGACGTATTTTCCATTCTCTTCAATCCGAATTGGTTTCAAAATACGAATAAACCGTTTGGCCGCACTCTGTTCACGAATACCTGCCGATTGAATCAAAAATACAAATGGGGCAGCACTACCATCCATGATGGGTATTTCTGCAGCATTGATATCGACATAGGCGTTATCAATGCCCAGACCCGCAAAGGCGGAGAGCAGATGCTCAACTGTCGCAATTTTAACGCCCTGATGTTGCAGTGAAGTGCATAACATTGTGTCGCTGACGTGCTCATAGGACGCAGGAATTTCAACAACAGGGGAAAGGTCTGTACGCCTGAAGACGATACCTGTATTGATCGGTGCGGGACGTAAAGTAAGAATCACTTTTTCACCGGAATGCAAGCCAACGCCAGTAGCTTGAATCACCTTCTTAGGAGTTCGTTGTTTTATCATTCAGTGCTCACTTATCAGACAGTCCTATTATTTACGCACGTAAACCCCCAAATCTTAGCAGCAGTTTATTAATTAGTCTAATTTTTTTTCATTTATTGTAGAAAAAACGGCCTTTCGGCCGTTATTTTTCCGAATTTCAACCCTCTTCTTGCCGCCGCAAAAATGCCGGAATATCCAGATAGTCAACATCAGGGATAGCGTCACTGCTTTGTTTTTGTGCGCCTGAAGCCGCGGCTGCTTGCTTACGGATGACCGCAGGGCGGTCAAGTTGGTTATAATCAAGCGAACCATCACCTCGTCTCGTTTCAACGAAACGCGCTTTACCAGCACCGGGCTGTTGTTGTGTATGGCGCTGCCTTAGATCCCCTAGCCCGGTCACAATCACCGTTACGCGCATTTCTTCTGTCATATCTGGGTCAATTACCGTGCCCACAACGACCGTTGCGTCATCAGAAATAAATTCTTTGACAACATCGCCTACTTCTTCAAATTCACCAATAGACATATCAAGGCCGGCAGTAATATTCACCAGAATACCGCGAGCGCCTGAGAAATTTACGTCTTCAAGTAATGGTGACGCAATAGCAGCTTCTGCAGCTTGACGTGCCCTTTGCTCACCTTTTGCAGTACCTGTACCCATCATGGCCATACCCATTTCCGACATTACGGTGCGCACATCGGCAAAATCCACGTTAATGAGGCCTGGGCGGGTTATCAAATCTGAAATCCCTTTCACAGCACCCAATAACACGTTATTCGCGGCTTTAAAGGCATTAAGCAGACTAATATTTTTACCTAAAACACTCAATAATTTGTTATTAGGGATAGTAATCAATGAATCAACATGCTCCGCAAGCCTGCGGATTCCTTCATCAGCCGCAATTGCGCGCTGTTTACCTTCAAAAGAAAATGGCTTGGTGACCACGGCCACAGTAAGAATACCCAACTCTTTTGCCACTTCAGCAAAAACAGGCGCCGCACCCGTTCCAGTGCCACCACCCATGCCCGCGGTGATGAATACCATATCAGCACCTCGTAATGCTTCCTTGATGCGCTCACGGTCTTCTTCAGCGGCTTCACGGCCAACGTTAGGATTAGCCCCAGCACCCAAGCCTTTCGTTAACTGATCACCTAATTGGATATGTATTTTGGCATTAGAATTTTTGAGCGCTTGCGCATCAGTATTGGCACAAATAAACTCGACACCATCAATGTTTTCAGCCAGCATATGCTCAACCGCATTACCGCCACCGCCGCCCACACCGACAACCTTAATTACAGCATTGTCCTGTTGGCTCTCCATTAATTCAAACATTGCTCTACCTCTCGTGATTTGCGCCTCAACTGTTAATCAGGCTCTGTTGACTTCTATACTGTAATCCAAGAATATATTACACACTAAGATGTGTGCAACTTTTTCCCGAGCTAATGACACTAACGTATTTTTTATACGCTTAAAAATTGCCGTTAAACCATTTTTTCATTCGCTTCCACACGCCGCTGGCACCCTCATTCAGTACCGGCACATTATAAGCACCTTCGTATTGCTGTTGATAGCCATGTAACAATAAGCCAACGCCTGTGGCCAAAGAGGGGTTTGTCGCCGCCTCAGCCAATCCGGAAATATGATGCGCGCATCCATGGCGAACTGGCATTTCAAAACACATTTCAGCCAATTCAATTGCACCATTCACATTTGATGCACCACCTGTCAGTACAATTCCTGCCGCAATTAATTCTTCAAAACCACTGCGTCGCAACTCATTACGAACTAATCGGAATAGCTCTTCATAACGCGCAGACACCACTTCAGAAAGTGCTTTGGCAGAAATTTTTCGACCCGGGCGTTCATTGACACTATCGACATCTATCATTTGGCTCGCATTCGCAAGCTCGGCCATCGCGCAACCATAATTAAGCTTGATATCCTCTGCAGCTTTCGTTGGCGTACGCAGAGCCACAGCGATGTCATTGGTAACCTGATCGCCTGCAATCGGAATAACTGCCGTGTATTGAATCGCACCTTCGTAAAAAATAGCGATGTCGGTGGTGCCACCGCCAATGTCGATGATACAAACACCCAGCTCTTTCTCATCATCCGTCAACACAGCATGACTTGAAGCCAGTTGTTCCAGAATAATATCATTGACTTCGAGGCCACAACGACGCACACATTTAGCTATATTTTGTGCCGCACTAACCGCACCCGTAACGATATGAACTCGTGATTCCAGGCGCACACCTGCCATACCGATAGGCTCACGAATGCTGCCCTGATTATCAATAATAAATTCTTGTGGCAAAATATGCAGTATTTTTTGATCAGCAGGAATTACAACTGCCTTGGCCGCGTCAATAACCCGCTCAATATCCGCACGAGAAACCTCTTGATCACGTATAGCAACAATGCCATGCGAATTGAGGCTGCGGATGTGGCTGCCGGCGATACCAGTATAGACTGTGCGTACTTCACAGCCCGCCATTAACTCAGCTTCTTGCACGGCGCGCTGGATAGAATTGACGGTGGCCTCGATATCAACAACTACACCGCGTTTTAAGCCGCGGGATGGATGACGGCCTATACCGATTATCTCGATACCCCCATCGGCAGTCACTTCACCAACAAGAGCCACAATTTTCGATGTGCCTATGTCCAAGCCAGTGATGATATTTCTTTCAGATTTTTTAGCCATTATCTTCCCAATTGTTGTTTCCATTGCACCGCCATACCGCGCGCATAACGTAAATCAACACTAGACAGCTGCTCTGGTTTATCAGCAAAAATTGCGGGATATGCTTTGCAAAATCGCAATAAACGGTTTTCTAAATCCCGTTTTCCCAAACGCAACTGTATACCGTTTGCCAAAGAAAGCTCCCAAGCCTGGTTCTCACGTAACTGCAATGCTATCGCATGTAAACCATATTCTGATAATAGCTTACTCAATTTTTGATAAATTTGTAAGACGTCTTTTTGCTGATTGACGGGCCCACTCAATCTTGGCAGGCTTGGATCATTTTGATTCTTACTAATATTAAACAATTGTCCGTCTGCTGTCATCAGGGAGTCGTTCCATATGGCGACGGGAATCTTCTCGACCAATGTAATTTTTACCGTATCCGGCCAAATGCGTTCAATGTTTACCTGGCTCGTCCAATCCAGGGCGCTCAAATCATAATACAATTGTGCCGCGGGTAGAGTGAAAAAACTGTCGCCTAGGTATTTTGATAAGACCTCTTCCAGCTGCTTGCGTGTTATATGCTGATAATTTGCCGAAATTTTAACAGTGGTGACAGGAAATCGTTCAGCATTAGCGAGAAACAGATAAATGAGTCGCATTGATAATAACAGTGCGCATACGATCAATACCGTTAACATACTTGTATAACGAAATTGTCCTTTATCCATGCTCATTCATTTGTCCGGTTATGAAGTTTTTTTCTGAGATCTAGCGCTCTGCTTCTTATTCAACATCACTGATAATGAGCTACCAACTGTTGCCGACAGCGATGATGCGTGATCGCAATGTCCACCAACTGATCCAACAATGCCTTATAAGCCAGGCCACTCTCTTGCCACAATTTAGGATACATACTGATCGACGTAAATCCAGGCAATGTGTTGATCTCGTTGAAATAGATATCACCCGTTTGATCATTCACAAAAAAATCAACGCGCGCCATCCCTTTGCATTTTAGACTGGTAAAAATTTCAGCTGATGCCTGCTGCAAACGCTGCAGTAATTTTTCATCAAGCGCTGCGGGAACCAATAACTCGGTTTGCTCACTTTCCAAATATTTTGCTGTGTAGGAATAAAAACCGTCTGCATGATTGACACGAATCTCACCCGCGACGCTAACCCTTGGCGATTTACCAATAGACAGATTTTCTAGTACCGCCAACTCAATTTCACGGCCCTGAATATATTCCTCAACAAGAATCTCATCATCATAACGGCGCGCATCATTGACCGCTTCTAAAAGTTCAGTCATGTTTCTGGCTTTATGTATCCCTACACTTGATCCCATAGAACATGGTTTAACAAATAATGGCCAACCCAACTCTGCAACTGTTTGCTGACAAATGAGCTCTATCTCAGACGATTGTGCATGCCAAGACAGCAGCCGATAACGCGCCGATTTCACACCATTGACACACGCCAAACGACGAGCCATATCTTTGTCCATGCCAATTGCCGAAGCCATGACATCACAACCGACGTAAGCGACCCCGGCCAATTCCAGCACCCCTTGTAAACAGCCATCTTCATGCAGCGGTCCATGTACAATGGGAAAAACTATATCCGCATCAATTGCGAAACGGCCATTTTTAAGCAGGCTATCCAGCGGCTGTGATCTGTCCGTAACAACGGGCAAAGATTTTGTATGAGAGCGTAATTCCTCATAATCGTTAATATAACAACGACCTTCTTTATCCATACCAATAGGTGTAATTTTATACTTGCTAGCATCAAGATTTGCTAACACGGAAGCGGCTGAAATCAATGAAATTTCATGCTCGCCAGACTTGCCGCCATAGAGCAAGGCCAGATTTAGCGGACTGGACATCATTTGTCGTCTCCAATGATATGTACTTCACGAACCAGTTCAATTGCTGTTCGTTCACGGACTGTTTGCTGCACAAACTGAATTAAAAATTCAATATCACTGGCAGAAGCGGTGCCACAGTCGTTGATAATAAAATTGGCATGCTTTTCTGAAACTACTGCACCACCAATACGCTTGCCTTTCAATCCGCACGATTCAATCAGCTTTGCTGCATAATTACCGGGGGGATTTCTAAAAACAGAACCGCAATTATACTCACCAGTTGGTTGTGTTGCAGCACGGAGCTCCAATAAATCTTTTATCAGCCGCAAAGACGTTTCTTTTTCACCGGGCGTCAGGCGACAAGTTGCTGCAACGAACCACTCATCTTTATCCAATCCTGAAACATGGCGGTATGAAATATCGAACTCGGACGGATGTCGCTGACGAATTTCACCACGGCGGGTGATAGTCTCTACAGAAACCACCGAGTGCCAGGTCTCACCATTAGAGCACCCTGCATTCATGCGCAAAGCTCCACCCATAGTTCCCGGAATGCCAGCCCAAAACTCACCGCCAGTAAGATTGCTACGCGCAGCAAACCGCGCAACTTTAGCACAGGACACCCCCGCTTCTATCCGGATATGACCCGTTTCAACCAAGTTAATCTCACTCAAACAGCCCTGCGTTAAAATCACAGTACCGGTAAAACCGATATCCTTAATCAGTGAGTTGCTACCCAAACCCAGCCATAGCAAGGGTTCATCGGCAGGCATGCGCTGGAGAAAAGCCGCAAGATCAGCAACGCCTGCAGGTTTATACATCTGCTGAGCAGGGCCACCAACACGCCACGTGGTGTAGTCAGCCAAGGGCTCATTACTCAATAGCTCCCCTTGTTGCACTATAGTGCTGCTCGCAGCCAACTCAGACGCGCTCATGCTGACTCTCGCAAATTTTTCACCAAATTTGCTCCCAGTTGTCCAATGTTTCCGGCACCCTGCATAAGAATCGCATCACCGTCTTTAACCAATTTATCCAGTGTTCGTTCAAAATTCTGGTCGGTCACCAACGTCACATTCGAGAAATTGGCACTGATTTGACGTGCCAATACTTCACTGCTAACACCAGGAATTGCCTGCTCGCCTGCAGAATAAATATCAAACAACAGCAATTCATCTGCCATACTCAGCGCTTGCACGAATTGATCAAATAGAGATTGTGTGCGGCTATAACGGTGTGGCTGAAACACGTGGATCAAACGCTTGTCTGGCCATACACTGCGAAATGCATCGATAGTTGAACGGATCTCTTGCGGATGATGGCCATAGTCATCAATAACAATGGCATTTCCTTGACTAAAATGAAGCTCGCCCAAAATTTGAAAACGGCGGCCCACTCCTTGAAATTTCAGCAAACTGCGCACGATCGATTCATCATCAACGCCCAGTTCAGTAGCAATTGCAATTGCTGCCAGTGCATTCAATACATTGTGACGGCCAGGCAGCTTGAATTGAATCGCTAACGGTTTGTGCGGCGCAGGACGATGCACAATGAACTCGCCAAGTAAGCCCGTTTGCGACCAGTCCGTTGCGCGATAATGTGCGCCCTCACGGAAACCATAGGTCAACGTTGGACGTTGTATTGCTGGCAGGATACGTCTGACTTCTTCATCTTCGAGACAAACTACCGCCAAACCATAAAAAGGCAGATGGTGTAAAAACTCAATGAACGTGCTACGCAGTTTATCAAAATCATCGCCGTAGGTGCTCATGTGATCCGCATCAATATTGGTGACCACGGCCATCATAGGCTTTAAAAAAAGAAAGGAGGCATCACTTTCATCTGCTTCAGCCACAAAATAGGCTGACTTGCCAAGTTGCGCATTACTACCAGAACTGTTTAATTTCCCGCCAATCACATAACTTGGATCGTAACCGCCTTCAGCCAGCAAACTGGTCACCAGGCTAGTCGTCGTTGTTTTACCATGCGTACCTGCTATAGCAATCCCATGACGAAAACGCATTAACTCAGCAAGCATCATGGCACGAGGTATAACCGGAATCATTTGATCGCGTGCAGCAATAATCTCAGGATTATCATCATTGATCGCGGTAGAGCGCACCACCACATCAGCACCACTGATATTTTCCACGCGGTGACCGATCTGCACTTGTATTCCCAGCAATCTCAAACGCGCAACCACGGCTGTTTCACTCAGGTCAGAACCTGTAATTCGGTACCCTTCGTTATGCAGCACTTCAGCAATACCGCACATGCCTGCACCACCGATACCTACAAAATGTATTTGTTCTACCCGACCCATCCTTGGCGATAGAAAATTGTCTATGCTGTTCACAATATCCCCTTTATATATTAAATGGGGCCGCTGTCATTTTACGCGCTTGCGCCACAATGACTACAGCCCCTAGGCTCTCAATCCTAGAGATTGCCATCTATTTTCATGATCTATGCGCAACAATAGTGCGATAGCACACACACACACCATCATACTCGCACCGCCGTAACTCATTAAAGGTAATGTTAATCCTTTGGTAGGCAGCAGACCGGAATTCACGCCCATGTTAATTGCAGCTTGCAAGCCCAACCAGAAAGTAATGCCATAAGCGGTGTACGCCGCAAAAAGCCGTTGTTGACAGTACGCATTAAAACCAATCATTAGTCCTCTAAATACCAGTATACTATACAAAGTTAAGACAAGCAGAATGCCAAATAAACCCAACTCCTCCGCCAGTACAGCAAATAGAAAATCTGTGTGTGCTTCAGGCAAATAAAATAACTTTTGCACACTTTCTCCCAAGCCTGCTCCGAACCATCCACCACGTCCGAATGCGATTAACGATTGGGTCAATTGATACCCACTATCAAATTGATCGGCCCAGGGATTAAGAAAACCGGTTAATCGTGCAATACGATAGGGTGACGATACCGCGAGTAACACCAAACTGCCTGCAACCACCACGACCAACCCAAGATAATAACGTAGCTTAACGCCCGTTAGAAAAAGAACCGCCATGACCGTACCGGTGATAACCACGGTGGCACCAAAATCAGGCTCCAGTAATAACAAAAACGAAAAAATAGCAAGAACCATCATCGGCTTGATAAATCCCATGATACTGTCCTTTACCATTGCTTGCTGGCGCACCAAATAGCCTGCCAGATAAAAAATCATCGCCACTTTAGCAAGTTCAGACACTTGTATACCGATTGGACCAAATGCAAGCCAACGCCTGCTGCCATTAACCAGACGACCAACACCGGGAATTAATACGAGTACCAGCATCAACAAACAGATCAACACCAAGGGCACACTAAGTCTTTCCCAGACGCTGCTATCGATGCGCATGATGACACACGCGACCATTAATCCTGCGCCGAGATAACATACTTGGCGAATCAGAAAATGAAAGGGTTGATGAAACGTCTTGGTCGAAATCATGACCGAACTGGAAGCGACCATCATCAAGCCCAGAATAATCAAGCCAACTACTGCCGCTATCAACCACTTATCATAAAAGGCCAAAGGCTGATTCGTTGGTTTTCCACGTTGATTATAGTGACGAGGCCGCATAGTACTCACAGGGCATTTACCGCGGCAATAAAGTCGTCACCCCGATGATTAAAATCGCGAAACATATCCAGGCTCGCACAGGCTGGTGATAACAACACAACATCACCCGATTTCGCCTCTGACTTCGCCATCTGCACAGCTGCATCAAGCGAGGGTGCGCGCAACACCTGCACCACGTCGGATAAGGCATCTTCCATTTTATCAGCATCAACGCCTATCAAGACCACGCAGCGAACAAAATCCGCAATCGGTTTACGCAGCTCTGAAAAATCAGCGCCTTTTCCTTGGCCGCCCGCTATCAATACGATCTTACCCTGCATAGAACCTCCTAGTCCTGAAATCGCAGACATTGTCGCACCTACATTGGTCCCTTTCGAGTCATTAACCCAGTCAACACTGTCTATTGTTCGTACCCACTGACTGCGATGCGGTAAACCCGCAAAGCGCTCAAGAACTTCGATCATGAAGCGTGGCGCAATACCTACTGAATCAGCTAATGCACAGGCGGCCAATGCATTCATCCAATTGTGTCGGCCTTTGATCCTCAAGGCATCCACGCGCAGCAAACGTTCCTGTCCATGCGCCAAATAACTAGTATTATCTACCGTTATCAATCCCCAACCACCGGCCAACGGCGCATCCAGGCCATAACTAATGACTTGAGCTTGTTCGGATTGCGCAACTGCAGGAAACGTTTGACCATCCTCACGATTGTATAACAAAATTTTTGCCCGCTGGTACACTCGCTGTTTAGATTCAATATAGGCCTGCAGCGTATGATGCCTATCCAGATGATCAGGCGTTATATTGAGAATAGTCGCGGCAATCGGGGCTAAAGAATGGGTTAAATCCAATTGAAAGCTGGATAATTCCAACACCCACAGGGCATAAGGCACACCAACATCCAGAATATCAAGCACCGGCAACCCAATGTTACCCGCTACCGCCACAGTTAACCCCGCAGCCTTGGCCATCTCGCCCACCAGGGTGGTGACAGTTGACTTACCATTGGTACCCGTAATAGCAATAACAGGCACTTTCACTTCACGTGCAAGGCATTCAATATCTCCAAATACAGGGATATTTTTTTTCAGCCCTATCTGCATGAAAGGCTCATCAAGTGCGACGCCAGGACTACTGATAATCCCGGTTAATTGCTCGTAGAGTACTTCAGGGAATTTTCCGGTAAATACATCCACACCCGGAAATTCAGCGTGAAATTCAGCTAAGCCCGGAGGATTATCCCGTGTATCAAAAACAACAAAAGGCTTATTGCGTCGATGTAAATAACGAGCGATAGAATGGCCTGTTATACCCAAGCCGACAACCAGATATAGCGGTGAGCGCATGTATACCCCTCGAAAATAAAAATAAATTATCCCAGAAAAAGCAGTTGAATCGTAGCGAGAGATTCAACTGCTTTTTCTGGGATCATACTCTACCGCAATTTTAATGTTGCTAAACCACAAAGCACAAAAAACACAGTAATAATCCAGAAGCGTACAATAACTTTAGGCTCTGACCAACCCTTCAATTCAAAATGATGATGCAAAGGTGCCATGCGAAATATACGCTTGCCACCGGAATATTTAAAATATCCCACCTGTAAAATCACTGATAGTGTTTCAATAACAAATAGTCCACCCATGATCAGCAGTACCAACTCCTGACGCACTACAACGGCCACGATACCTAACGCCGCTCCCAGTGCCAGAGACCCTACGTCACCCATAAACACCTGAGCCGGATAACTGTTGTACCAAAGAAAACCAAGACCAGCACCCACAATCGACGAGCAAAAAATAGTTAGTTCACCCGTGTTAGGCACAAAAGGAATAGCAAGGTAATGGGCATACAACGCATTGCTGGCGGCATAAGTGAATACGCCCAAGGCACCAGCAACCATTACAATAGGCATAATCGCCAAACCATCCAGCCCATCCGTCAGATTCACCGCATTACTACAGCCGACAATGACAAAATAGGCAAATATAGGAAACAATACACCCAAATCCACTAACCAGCTTTTGAAAAAGGGGATTGTTAATTGGGTATGTATCGGCATACTGGCACTGAAGTAGAGATAGAAAACAGCAATCAGTGCGATCATTGATTGCCAGAAATATTTCCAGCGCCCTGGTAGACCCTTGCTGTTTTTTAACACCAGTTTACGGTAGTCATCAACCCAGCCAACGACACCAAAACTGAGGGTTACCAGCAAGACTAACCACAAACTGGTTTGGCGTAAATCACCCCACAATAACGTACTGATGGTGACGGCTAACAGAATTAATACGCCACCCATAGTCGGGGTGCCTGCTTTCGATAAATGACTTTGCGGGCCATCATCACGCACCATTTGCCCTATTTGCAGTCTGCTTAACCAACGTATAGTTAATGGGCCACAAAAAAGACCGACCATCAACGCGGTAAGTGCCGCTAAAATTGATCTAAAGGTTAGATATTGGAACACTCTAAACGCATGATACTGTCCCTGTAATAATTGCGTTATCCAGTAAAGCATTTATGTACCCCTTTGATTTAAACAATTCCCCAGTCTATAACTTGTGTAACACAACTTAGCCTGTTAATGGGTAATTCAAAAAAGGGTGAAGCTTAGCATAACCGTACTGATTCAGCCTATACTGCAACGTGCATAATTTTAGGTTAATTCATGCACTATTTTTTCCATGGCTGAAGCGCGCGATCCCTTCACTAAGACGATTGTTTGTGCATCCAATTGCTGCAACAGATCCTGCATTAACCCAGCTTGGCTGGGATAATGTTTGCCACCAGGGCCAAAAGCCTGTGCGGTGTATTTACTATGGTTACCACAGGTCATCAACACGTCAATCCCGTGGTCACGTGCGGCAATCCCGACCTCTTCATGGTGTTGTTTGGTCCAATCACCTAACTCGCCCATATCACCAAAAACAAAAATACGTCGGCCTTTATGTTTTGCCAACACCTCTAGTGCCGTCAGTACAGAACGCAAATTGGCGTTATAAGTATCATCAATCACGATTGAATTATTTTTTCCGGGAAGAAAAGTCATGCGCCCTGCTACCCCGGAAAACCGACAGAGACCAGATGCTATATCTGATAAGTCGATACCCAGAGCATAAGTACATGCGGCCGCAGCCAAGGCATTGCTCACATTATGCATGCCTGGTACATGCAACTGAATCGCCACGTTACCAGTCGGTACAACTAAAATAAAATGCGCGCACCCTTTCTCGTTCATGTGTATATCGCGTGCATGAATCGCCACCGGTTTCACGGTTGAAAAATGCAGCGTTTTTTTATTTTTTAATAATGGCGTCCAAAAATCAGCGTAGGCGTCATCATCGTTAATCACCGCCGTACCTAAGTCAATAAGACCCTGATGAATCTCGCCCTTGGCGTTGGCCACCCCCTCAATGGAACCAAATTCACCAATGTGGGCTGGGGCAATATTGTTAATTAATGTAACCTGCGGTTGCACCATCGCCACAGTGTAGGCAATTTCGCCCGGGTGATTAGCACCCAACTCAAACACTGCAAAGCGATGCGCTGCTTGTAATTGTAAAAGGCTTAAGGGAGCGCCAATATGATTATTTAAATTCCCGGGCGTTGCATGCGAAGGCTTGGGTAAAATAGCAGCAATCATTTCTTTGACCGTCGTTTTACCATTGCTGCCGGTCAAAGCAATGACTCCGCCGGTGTATTTTTGGCGATGCTGGGTAGCAATTGTCGCCAGCGCTTGCTGAGTATCTGCAACCACCAGTTGAGGTATAGTAACACCCGCTAGCGGCCGGCTGCACAAAATGGCCGCAGCCCCCTGAGTCACCGCGGTGTCAATAAAAGCATGCCCATCGAAACGTTCTCCCGTTATCGCGACAAACAGATTACCCGGCACCACTTTGCGGCTATCGATACAAATCCCTGTCAGAACCACGTCTTTTGCGCAGGGTAAATGGAGCCAGGAGGCAATTTCGAATAGGGTCATGTTGTTAACCAGTTGATATAATTATGCATAAAATGTAGCCCGGATTAGGCATCAAGCCAAAGCCGCCTGCTCACAATCATCCGTTAGATTTAACAAACGATAATAACGCTGTACGCTGGCATCGGTTAGCAATTGACGTCGATCATCGAGCAAATGCGTATCCAGACCCTCACTTAACTGTTTCGCCGTATCGAGCATGATCGCAAAGCGCTCAGCATCAATTGTCGGATTGCCAGATGCCTGCATGAATAAACAAAGTCCATGCACGCTAAACGCGCCAATATTTTGCAAATCAAAAACGCCCGTCGCCGTTGCTGCAGCTAAACTGCATAACACCGGGCCCTGTCCATTTGGATATTGGTGACGATGGAACAAGTGCCCGTCACCAAAACGCAAACCTGCAGCCAGAACAGTTTGCAGTAGCTCATAACCAGCTAACTGACGATTCTCTTTCGCTAACAGAAACATCATCAGCGACGATGCAGGCTCCATATTACTAGTGACATTAGTATTGGCCACCAGCACCGGCTTCTTTTCTTCCTCGGCAATTTTTACAGCCTTTAAAGGCGGTGGTTGCATCACAGGCAGTTCTTCAGCTTCTGTCTCGCGATTTATTTTACGTACAGCGATAATGTCATCACAAGCGATGGGGATTTCTTGCCCAAGCGAAGGCCGAGAAATGGTTGCTTTTGAATTCTGCATCCTAGCCTTCATCATGCGACTAATGGCTACAATCACCACGATAAGTAACAGGGCGTTGAGAAATAAACTCCAATTTGCCTGCATCATTGACTCCTATTCCGCTATCGATAAGGCCTGTTCTACATCAACTGCAACCACGCGAGACACGCCTGGCTCACGCATAGTTACCCCAATTAAATGATCTGCTAACTCCATGGTTACCTTATTATGAGTAATAAATAAAAATTGTACAAATGGCGACATCTCTTTGACCATATCGCAAAATCTTCGAACATTCAAATCATCAAGTGGTGCATCAACTTCATCCAGCATACAAAAAGGTGACGGGTTCAGTTGGAAAATGGCAAACACCAATGCCACCGCTGTCATTGCTTTTTCACCGCCAGAGAGCATATGAATAGAACTATTGCGCTTTCCGGGAGGCTGAGCCATCACCAAAACACCCGCTTCCAGAAGATTATCACACGTCAGCGTCAACATCGCACGCCCCCCCCCAAAAAGACGAGGGAAAAGCGCCTGGAATGAGGTATTGATCTGATCGAAAGTCTCCTTTAGGCGAAACTCAGTCTCTTTATCCATTTTAGCGATAGCACTATCCAATGTCGCCAAGGCATCGGTCAGATCCTGGTATTGCTCATCTAAATGTTGTTTGCGTTCCCGTTCTGTTTGATATTCTTCAATAGCAACCAGATTGATAGCTCCCAAGCGTTTAATTTTTTCTTCGATATCCAAAAAGTCCTGCTCCCGCTGTGGCAAGGTAACGCCCGTGTCCATGCCCGCCAATACAAGTTCAGGAACGGCATTTAATTCTACCAGCAACTCAACAAGGGCATTGGCACGAATTGATTGTGCCTGTTCATGCATTTGTTGCTGCTGAATTTTTTCTTGCACAGCTTTTACGTTTTGCTCTTCCTGTTTACCAGAACGATTGAGATCATTAATTTTACTTTGCAGCTCCTCCGCCTGCTGCCGCCGCTGCGTTAAAACCGCTTCTACCTGCTGATGCTGATGCATTTTATGTTCAAGAGACGCTTTATCTTCCGAGTCAGGGGCTTCGAGCATTCGACTCTGTTCAGCCAACATCTCTAGTCGTTCCTGCCATGTATTTAGGCGTGATTGTTCACGTCCTATACGGTCATGAAGCTGTTGCGCTTTTGATTTTTCACGATCAGTTTGCAATTCAGTTTGATGTACCGCTGTTCTTAGCGTATCCACCTCATTCTGACAAGATTTCAGGGCATCGCCCCACTCTGATTTTGTTGCCTGCAACCGAGTTTGTTGTAACTCATATTCGGTCGAATCGCGGGTTGCCGCTTGATGTTTATGTTCCGCTTGAAGGTGCTCCACGACGAGCGTCTCGACTAACTCGTGCAATACCTCACTTTCTTCCTGCAAAGCACCAGCGCGACTTAGGACATTCTCCAATAACTGACGTTTGTTATTAATTGTTGTCTCAGTGACCCGCAACTCATCCTCACTTAGCGATAACGTCTGCTTTAACTCATCTTGGATGGCCGAGTTTTCGCTAATAAGACGATGTAACTGATCACGGTTTGCTTGCACAGCGCGCAAATTATCCTGCGCTTGTGCCAACGACCCACTCAATTTAACGAGTGCCTGCTGCCGGGACAATGTACTTTCCTGATCCTCAGCGAAATGGGCAATCTTAACCCAGCCAGCGCCGAACCAATAGCCATCTGGCGTGATCACTGACTGTTCAGTCGTCAATGAAGGTAACCATGCCAACGCCTCTTCAAGCCTATCTGCTGCAAATACATCAGCCAAAGCACTCAACCAGCAAGGCACGATGCCAGCAATTTTATCCGCTAATCTTGGATACGAGGTCGCATTAGGTCTTATTAACGCTTGTGTCACGAATACTGCGGAGCTACCCTGCAAAGAGGGCAACGCCGGCCAGAAATTATCCAGCGTATCGAGCACTATTGCTTGCAAGCTTTCGCCAAGAACCAGTTCACATGCACGCAGCCATTTGTCATCGACAGTCACGACCTCCGCCAATCGGGCATTATCTTTCCATTGCGGCAAAACCTGTGCATCATTAGCGATTTGAAAAGCAGCGTTTTGAGCCGCCTGTAACACGCCATGCTCCATTGCCAAGACCTGAACTTGGTCCTGCACCCGGTGCAACTGCTGCTCTACCTCGGTAAACTGTTGGCGTAAGGACACACCCTGGCTCAAACTAACTTGATGATTTTGAGCGGCATCGGCCCGCTGCTCACTTAACCTAATATGCTTGGTTTGCAGCGTTGATAATTCATCGCGCAGGGCTTCATTCTGGCTTTGTGCCAGCTCATCATTTAGTTTTTCCAAACGAAGTATTGTTTGCTGGCGACGCTGCTCAATATGTTGCAAGCGAACTTGCTCAACCTGCGCCTCACGTTGCGCTTGGTTGAGCACCGTCTGTATTTGTTGCCATTGCGTATTCCAGCCACGCTCTTGCTGTTGTTTTTCCAGTAACTGCTGTTGTTGTGCCGCAAACGCCTCACTCATGGCTTGCAAACTACCCAGCAACGTCTCTAATGATTGTTCACAGAAGGTTAAAGCTTCTTTATCTTGCTGCAATTGAGCGACCGCCGTTTGCCAATCTGCCTGCACTTGTTGCTGATCAGCGACTAGGCGTTGTCGCTCGCGCTGCTGCTGCTGCATTGATTCTTCCAGACGAGCAATTTCGGTACCCAATTGATACAGCTCTGCTTGCCGTTGCTGCATATTGTCAGCCACCTCCTGCACTTGTTCGCGCAAAACGATATCTTCTTTCAATAAACTGCTTATTTTGGCTTGATACTGTTCATATTGTAATGATAATTGTTGTAATTCCTTCTGAATTTCCGCCTGTTCAACCGTCAACGCATTCCATTTGAGCGCGAGAATTTCGGCCTTATATAAGCGCTCATCTTGTTTTAGCGATGTATAACGCTCCGCGGCTTTGGCCTGACGCTCCAAGCGGGTGAGTTGCTTATCCAGCTCCTCACGAATATCAGCAACACGCTCCAAATTTTCACGGGTGTGCCCTATACGCTGTAACGTTTCACGACGGCGTTCCTTGTATTTAGAGATTCCCGCCGCTTCTTCAAGATATGCTCGCAGATCATCAGGCCGTGCCTCGATTAACCGTGAAATCATGTCTTGGCCAATAATGGAGTAGCCGCGAGCACCAGCACCAGTTCCTAAAAAAATATCGCTGATATCACGACGCCGGCAACGCGCGCCGTTGAGGAAGTACATTGACTCGCCATCACGCGTTACAAGACGCTTGACGGCGATTTCCTGATAACTGGCATATTGGCCCGTTAATCGCCCCATGCTGTTGTCAAACACTAATTCAACCGATGCCTGACCTACGGATTTTCGACCTGATGAACCATTAAAAATAACATCTGTCATTGATTCGCCGCGCAGGGCCTTTGCTGAACTCTCGCCCATCACCCAACGTACAGCGTCAATAATATTGGATTTACCACAACCATTGGGTCCGACTACGGCCACCAATTGACTAGGGAAAGGGATGACGGTCGGTTCAACGAATGACTTAAAGCCGGCCAGTTTTAATTGTTTCAGCTGCATAGCAGATGCATGAGGAGGGAGTATAGGTGATTGTACCCTACAACGCCGTGATACCCAAGACTCAAAGACTTATTCACAGCTTGTGTAAACAAAACGCACTACTTGCTAATTCATTAAAAAAACGCACAATAGATATTAATAACCTATTGGAAATTAATGTGACTATTGACACTGAAACTCCATGAAATCATGCAAGGTATCGCGGACAAAGGCACACGCTTGCTGACAAATTTCAACGCACAGCCCCTGCAAATAACCCCACTCGTTGAACAGTTTATCGATTTTTCAACAGATTATCAGGAGCTAGTCAGCACCTTACTCAAAAACCCTGAGAAAGTATTGCAGATGCAAATCGCTTATTGGCAAGATGCGTTTGGACTTTTACAAGAGCAATTCACGCATTGGTTAGAAGGCACAACTATGCCCATCACTGATAAGCGATTTAATAGCGAGGAATGGGTCAATAATCCTTTTTTTAATTTATTGAGCCAGCAATACTTGTTAGCAACTGAGCATTTAAACTCATTGCTTGAGAATCTGGATTATGGCGATAAAAAATCGGCAAAAAAATTACAATTTTTTTCCCGCCAATACCTTGATGCCTTATCACCGGATAATTTTTTACATACTAATCCGCAGTTAATGGCAGAAACACTGCAAAGTCATGGTAAGAATCTACTGCAAGGCTTGCATAATTTTCTCACTGATTTTGACACGGGATCAGCACGATTAATCATGAAAATGACGGATACCAAGGCATTCAAAGTCGGTAAAAATCTTGCGATTACCCCGGGCAAAGTCATTTTTCGAAACGACTTGATTGAATTGATCCAATATACCCCGCAAACCGCCCAGGTTAACGCCGTGCCACTACTCCTTATTCCGCCCTGGATTAATAAATATTACATCCTTGATTTAAGACCAGAGAACTCCCTTATTCACTGGCTGGTTAACCAAGGCATCTCCGTATTTGTTATTTCCTGGGTCAACCCCAATGCCAATTATAGCGCGAAGGGGATTTTTGATTATCTCAATGAAGGTCCTCTAGCCGCCATTGATGTCATCCAAAAACAAATGAGCGTCAAGCAAGTGAATGCCTTAGGCTTTTGCATTGGTGGCACCTTGCTTGCTATGTTACTTGCTTATTGTAAAGCCCGTCAGGAAAATCCTGTGCGCTCAGCAACCTTCCTTGCCTCATTGATTGATTTCAGCGATCCGGGTGATATTTCCGTTTTCATTGATGAACAACAGATAAGTAAAATTGAAGAGCGCATGAAAATAAAAGGTTATCTTGAAGGGCAATTCATGGCCAACGCCTTCAACTCTCTGCGAGCGAGCGATTTAATATGGTCCTATTTCATTAAAAATTACCTGCGTGGTAAAGCACAAGTGCCATTTGATCTTTTGTACTGGAATGCAGACACAACCAATATGCCGGCAACAATGCACTCGCAATATTTACGCTGGATGTATCTGCACAATAATCTGGTCAAACCAGGAGGAATTCATCTAAACGGTACCCCATTGGACGTAAAAAAAATTGATATCCCCACTTTTTTTGTCTCCACCAAAAAGGATCATATCGCACCTTGGCAAACGACTTATGCTGGTTTTCAATTAATGCAGGGGAAAAAACGTTTTCTGCTCGCTGGATCAGGACATATTGCCGGTATTGTCATCCCTCCTGGCAGTGAAAAATATGGTTTTTACCGGAACATCAACACCGCAGAAACTGCCGAAGATTGGTTAGCCAACGCCAGCCAACACCCGGGATCATGGTGGCCCGAATGGCTACTGTGGTTAAAAAAAGAGTCGGGGCGTTTGCGAGTGGCGCCGGATTTTTCCAAGTTACCTTATCAGGGATTGATGGATGCGCCCGGTAGTTATGTGTTTATGAGCGCGCAAGAGAGCGTAAAGGATGTTTAAAAACCAGCCGCTTTACTGGCTCCCTTCCCCCCGCGTGGGGAGAAGGTAGACCATTTATTGCTTACTGGATTCTTTCACTTGTTTCTTGGTTTCCTGAGCGAAAGATAGCATGGCTTTCTCAACGATCTGGAAAGATTTTTCCATGTATTCAAGCGCTTTATGGCCATTGGCCACAGCTAACTCGATTTGTTTTTCCAACAAGTCTTCTGGTTTTTTAACACTTGTTAGTTCTTCAGGTTTAACAAAAGCCAAGCCTTGTAGAGTCTTTATATTAAGTTCTGCTATAGCTTGAAAGGGTTCTTGTGCCTTCTTGAATATATCAGATATTTTTTCGTTGTAGTCTTGGTTCATCTTAATTCCCCTATTTATGTTGCACTGCACAATTTAATTGTAGACTCCAATCCCGGTAACTGTCAACTCAAGGTGTAAAATAGTTTGTATCGCGACATAACCATCTGACTGCCTTCAGTTATTTTCGAAAAAAACGCTGCCACTGCGTAAGAACCTGCTCCATTTGCTTATTCCAAACCTCACTTGCCTGCTGATAATCTGTCAGATATGGATTGCTTTGAATGGGTTCTTGAATGAGAGTGACCACCTGCTCCAACATTTCTTTTGAGGATTGATGCATCGGATGTTTTGCCAGGCTTATCAATTGTCGCAACAAGTCTGAAGATAAGAATTGGGTTGAGCCCGCTTCCATTTCCACAAAAATCTGCAGCAACGTAGCATTGGTAATATCCTTGCCAGTGCTTGAATCCTGCACATGAAAAATCAGGCCATCGACAACATAACGCTGTAGATCCTCGACCGTAATATACTTGCTTTTTTCAGTATCGTATAAACGACGATTTTTGTATTTTTTTATTAATCTGGTCATAAAATTCCAACAAACAGTTAAACTGACAATTTAAATAGATGCTCAAAATACCTACATATACTGACCACCATTAACATCTAAATTAGCACCGGTAATAAATCCCGAGTCCGGGGAGGCTAAAAAAGCGACAGCTGCTGCGATTTCTTCAGGCTGACCTAATCTGCCAACAGGTATATGAGCAATGATCGATTGCAATACCTCCTCTTTAACGGCGGCAAGCATGGATGTTTCGATATAACCAGGCGAGATAGTATTGACGGTTATTCCCTTATTTGCCACTTCCTGTGCCAAACTTTTACTAAAGCCATATATTGCCGCCTTGGTTGCTGCGTAATTACATTGACCAATTTGCCCTTTGCGGCCATTAATCGATGAAATGCTGATAATACGCCCATAATTGCGCTCGAGCATGGCTGGCAAAACATTGCGCGTTACATTAAACACACTGTTTAAATTTGCATCAACGACCCGTTGCCACTGTTGCTGTGTCATTTTTCTTAAACTACTATCGCTGGTAATCCCCGCGTTATTCACCAAGACCTCAATATGGCCATAGCGCTCTATAATCTGATTCGTGATTTTTTCACAATCCGCGAAATTTGCAATGTCTGCATAAAGGATATCAATATCAAAGCCCGCATCTTTCTGACTTGCCTGCCAACACCTTGCCTCTTCATGCCTACCTTCTTTGAAGTAACAGGCAACGACGCGATAATCAACTGAAAGACGTTGACATACGGCACTGCCTATTCCGCCAGTACCTCCCGTTACAAGAGCAATTTTTCGTTCCATACAAATCCCTGTATATGTGATCCTGATGTTATACTACAGAACATAAAACCCATCCTGTCAAATGGACAGCCGCATTTCACCGTAAAATACTGCATGAATGATATAAAAAAGTTTAAGCATGAGGTCTATCCTATTCAGGGTTTACCTTTGTTTTTTGAGCGCGTATAGTCTTCATAACCCAGTGTAACTGGTCAAATAATTGGGTACTGCTGCAATCATAGTCGCAAAGGAACTGCACGATGACATTAAACACTGATAATCCAGAACCCGTTTGGAAAACGCTGCTGCTGCCTTTTGTAATGAGCTTTCTGTTAATTAGTATTTTTTTTTTCAACAACACCTACGCTGATGCGCTGTTTTTATCAAAATACCCCACCAACTGGCTAACCTACTATTTTTTTGCAGCACCAATGACCACCGCTGTATTATTTTTTGGAGTCAGCCCATTCATTGCCAACGCGACAAATAAACAATCTTTTCTATTTATATTAGGCATTCAACTCGCGCTGTTTATTAACTATAAATTAATGGCTACTGAAATCTATGTGATACCTTTTGTTTTTGCATTATTACTGCCTGTTTTTGCAAAATTGACTGCCGTCATCGGTTGGAACATTATTGCGACTTCTTTTGATATCCGTGTATTCAAACAGCACATATTCCATTTCAATCTGCTAGGAACAATAGGGGCAATAGCAACGGCCTCTGTCACCCCAATTATTATTCATTTCTACCAAAGCCCTGGGTTATTTTATGCCTCCGCCATCGCCAGTATTCTAACGGCTTTATGTATACTTAAATTAAAACCACTCCCTGCTGCACCTGAAAAAAAGAATGAACAACTTGAAATTAGTTTATACAAACAACCTTTTTTCCAGTATTTGTTTCTCTTGACCATCTTGTCAACGGTAGCCAGTGCGCTCGCGGCCTTTGCATTTAAAATTGCACTGCTTGGTCACTATTCGCAAGATAATCTAGCTGTTTTTATTAGTGTATTTAATGGCTCGGTAAGTGCCATATGTCTATTGGTACAATTATTTGTCGCCGGGAGGTTGATCATATGGATAGGCTTAGCGGCGATGTTACTCATTTTACCGGTATCTTGTGTCATTTTAGGTAGTGCTGTGGCTGTCTGGTCGGCGTTTATACCTTTTTTAATACTAAAAGCAATATTTTCCATTCTTGAGATTAATTTTAAAACACCTTGCATGCAAATCATCATGAACCCCTACCCAAGCTCACTTCGTAAAAAAGTCAGCCTCTATTTGGGTGGGCCTGCCGCAGCGATTGCAGGGCTAGTCAGTGCCGTAATCATTATGGTAATCAATAATTATTTAAACATACATTTTTTAGGCATTAGTCTTGCGGCCCTCTCCCTGTATTGGATATACATCACCTATAAAGCCAATCAAGGCTATCAGGAAACATTGCATTCGGCATTAAAGGAAAATCGCTATAACCCAGATCTGCTCAGCATGAACCCCGAAAGTATTATGTTCATGTACACCGATATTTTAGCAGCACTTAGTAGCAATGATATCAACATCCGAAGAACTGGCCTGGAGTTTTTTGATGACAAAGCCTTCGTAAAATATCTTCCACAGGATGCACAACTGGAACAAGCTATCATTAAATCGCTAGCAGATTCCGAAAAAGATATTCGTTACAATGCCGCCATAGCGCTCAGAGCATTAAATTGCGTTACTGCAAACCATGCTTTGCTGACTCAATTTGAACATGAGCAAGAGGAAACAGTGGGTTGGGCTATCCTGACTACATTAGCAAACCTCAATATTTTACCGGCTCCTGAACAAGCTGACGCTTATCTCGACAGCTTGCAACCATTCAAAATTGCCTATGCTCTAATTGGGCTTGATAGAGCCACCCAAGACCTCTTGCACGCAAAAGCGCAAGAAAAAATGCACCAGTTACTTGAAGGCAGCTCTTCAGACCGATTATTATTGGCCAAGACAATGGCCTATTTAAACCCCTCTCCAGAGCATAATCAAGTCCTGGAGGGATTGATTCGTGATGAGTCAACGGCCGTTAGTATTGACGCAATTATTGCCCTGAAACCTGATTTAGACTCTTATTTTATACCCATCCTGATTGAGCTTCTTGACTCCAAGCAAAAAGGCTATTTTGCCGAAAGTAAGCTGGCAGAGTACAAAGATAAAATCATAACGCCCCTGCTGCAAGTCAATACCAGCACGCCAAGACGGCAACGTCAATCAATGACGCGCTTGCTTGCACGGCTTAAAGAGCATGCCGCGCTCGCTAAATTGCTTGAGCTCTCGAAATCACCCAGTATCACTATGCGTCTTTCTATTGCAAATAAAGTACGACGCGCCTCAAATTATGACCTAACACAGACGGCTATCAACGAATCGATAACAGATATGGTTCTGTGGTGCGCTGCGGAGATTAGACGCGTGCTCAGCCTTGCTCTCGGTGATAATAAAGAGCTTCGGCAGGAAGCTGCTCTGCAACTACAGATAAATCGCAAAGTATTTATAATTTGGTTTAGTCTTCTCACAGATCCCTGGCGTGTCACAACCATTGCTAAATACATTGAGAAGCCTGAGCATTATCTCAGCGCAGACGTCGCCAAAGCCTATGAATTTCTGGATAACCTATCGACCAGTCATGCTTTAAGACAGGCCGTGGAAACCATTAGCAAGACCTACCCACAGAATCAATCTATTGCAAACCAGAAAGATATTAATCCAGGCCTATTACTGCTTGCAAATCATCCGTATCAATATCAAGAAGGTACCCCTATGAACAAGATGGATAAAACCGCGCTGTTACGGCGGGTAAAATTATTTGAAGAAGTTCCTGTTGAGGTTCTGCTCGTTATTGCTGAAATAGCAAAAGAGAGGGATATGGCCCAAGGAGAATATATATTTAAAGATCAAGATGAACCCGATCGTTTTTATTGCATTGCCTATGGCCGCGTAACCATTCAAAAACATGCTCAGGTGCTGTCAGAGCTCAATGAGGGCGATTATTTTGGCGAGCTCGGCTTGCTCGATAGCATGCCCCGCACCGCGTGTGCGGTAGCCGCGACTGATGGAACATTGCTTTATATTGAGAAAGAAGATTTCATCAATGTACTTGAAGATTTGCCAGAAATGATGCGAGCGGTTGTCGGTCAAATCATTCACTATTTAAGACAGAATTTAGAGCGAGAAAGAACATGAGCACTCACGAAAACACCACCATGAATAATGTAGGGCAATTTCTTGCAGCAGACGCCTATGCAGTAGTGGGCGCATCCACTGACCGCGCAAAATACGGCAATAAAGTATTGCGCTGCTATTTACAACATCATAAAAAAGTCTACCCAGTTAATCCGACTGAGGAATCCATTGAAGGCTTAGCCTGCGTGAAAGACGTTATGGCATTACCAAATGAAGTGACGAGTATTTCAATTATCACCCCACCTCAAATTACCGAGAAAATTGTGGCGGCGGCCATTAAAAAAGGTATAAAAAATATATGGATGCAGCCTGGTGCCGAAAGTGACGCCGCCGTTAACGACTGCCTCAAACATCAGATAAACATTATCGCCCATGGTCCTTGTATTCTAGTTGTACTTGGATTTATTGAGCCACGACTATAACCATGAAATAAAATGGGCGGCCTAAGCCGCCCACAGGGAATCCTACACAATCAGACTGCTGATTTAGGAACGTAGCCTTTGATTTGCTGGGCAAACTGTTGCAGCACGTCAAGGCCTGATTCTTCAGCTTGTTTACACCATTGCTGCAATGCCTCAATCAACTCTTTTTGTGACGTAGCCGTCTTCAACCAAATGTTTTGTAGCGATTGGCGATAGCTATACACTGTTCTTAATTGATCGCAATGGTTTAACAATGCCTGCAGGCGTGTATTTGCACATGGCGATAACAAATTTTCTTGTCGGCGCAATAATCGCCCGGCGCGCGCAAAGAGTCGCTTATCCTCTTTGCTGTCCAGTCTATTGCGTTTCTCATGGAGCAATACAGGACGCACTACACGTTTGTAATATTCAGACATCACTTGAAAACGGTTCGCAATAACAGCCTTCACCGTATCCAAATCAACCTGTAGCTTTCCTTCGTCTCTTGCCAATTCGGGTGGTAATTTTTTAACTTTTGCCAAGCCTAAAAAGGACAGCAGACGGATATACATCCAGCCGATATCAAATTCCCACCACTTAACTGAAAATTTCGCTGAAGATGCAAACGTATGGTGGTTATTATGGAGCTCTTCGCCACCAATCCAAAAACCCCAGGGAAATACGTTTGTTGCAGCATCATGGCATTCATAATTACGGTATCCCCAAAAATGGCCTATCCCATTGACAACACCGGCAGCCCAAAGAGGTATCCACACCATTTGTATGGCCCAGATAGTAATACCAGGTGCACCAAACAGGATTACATCAATGATGAACATCAACAAAATGCCCTTGGCGGAGTGGCGTGAATAAACATTGCGCTCAATCCAGTCTGTTGGCGTGCCATGCGAGTATTTTGCAACCATTTCCCTATCAGCACGCGCTTGGCGGTATAATTCGGCGCCCTGCCAAAATACCTTCTTTATGCCTAGCACGACAGGACTATGCGGATCGCCTTCCACGTCGGTGGTCGCATGATGTTTACGATGAATAGCAACCCAATCGGCGGTAACCATACCTGTAGTCATCCACAGCCAAAAGCGGAAAAAATGGCCAATGACCGGATGCAAAGTCAAAGCACGGTGCGTTTGATAGCGATGCAAATAGATTGTGACAGCAGCAATGGTTATTTGTGTCAGCACTACCGTGGCCAAGACATAACCCCAAAACGACAGGTTTAAAACACCAAAAATCATAGGTTACTCCGTTGGGTAAATTATTTCACGAGCGATATAGTTTAAACTGCGCATAACTCGAAAACAGTGTGCGAATTCTCAAATGCTACAGGAATTATACCATCCCTACCTATTATGATACCACATTTTGAACAGTTAGCATTGCATCAAAGCGAATTGTGGACGATAATTTTTATAACTAGCAACGAGATCAGGCTCGCTTGCGGCCAATAACCGGATAACTTATGAATATTAAATTAGATCGCATAGTGGGGCAATTAGTGCCTTTTATCATGCTGGGCATAGCCGTCGCCTTTATTATTGGACTTTTCGTTGTTTTTTCGTATCTGCTGGTATGGGGGCTTTTCATTGGTGTTATCTTATGGGTTACCACACTGGTTAAAAATTATTTCTTCCCAAAACCAGCACTAAAAAAATCATCTGGACGCGTTATCGAGCACGATGACAAAGACTAACTCCGCGAATTGCCAATTATGCCAGAATTACCCGAAGTAGAAACAACTAAACGCGGAATCTTGCCCTTCCTGCTTAACCAGAGTATTGCTGGCGTTACCGTGCGCCAGTCAAAATTGCGCGTACCGGTTCCTCATGATATCAGTGCTTCGTGCGCCGGCAAGGTAATACAAGGGATATCCCGTCGCGGCAAATATCTTTTACTTGAATTATCAACGGGAAACTTGCTCATTCATCTGGGTATGTCTGGTCATTTGCGGATTACCAATGCACAAACTCCCGCTGGAAAACATGATCATATCGATTTGTGTTTAACGAATGGAACGCTGCTTCGCTATCAAGACCCCCGCCGTTTTGGTTTGTGGCTTTATGTAGAAGAAAATCCATTAAAGCACACATTGCTGGCTCACTTGGGTCCTGAACCTCTCTCAGATGAGTTTAATGGCCAATATCTATCAGCGCGAGCACACCGTAGGACACAATGTATCAAATCATTCATCATGAATAACCATGTGGTTGTCGGTGTTGGTAACATTTATGCAACACAGTGTTTGTTTCTTGCCGGCATTCATCCCCAGTCGCCTGCAGGGGCTATTCCTGAAGAAAAATATATCGGCCTAAGTCATCATATTAAAAGCGTATTGCAACAAGCGATTGCAGCCGGCGGCACAACCTTGCGAGATTTTTATGCCGTCGATGGCAAGCCGGGTTATTTTTCCACCGCCTTAACTATCTATGGACGAAAGGGCGCCCCATGTCCTAATTGTCAAATGTTGATTGAAAGCATCACCATTGCGGGTCGCAGCTCAACGTTTTGCCCGCATTGTCAACTCAAATAGAATAGGAAAACTGTGATGTTTGCAGTATCATCAACCGTTTAAAACCAGTATTGAGGGGATTATGAAGGCCAGTAAACTACGCACCGCGTGGATTATTCTTTTATCGGCATTATTCACTGCTAATACATGCGGCCGCGCCGTGCTCATGCGCTTTTTTGGTGGCATAAATCGTGCCTGGGTAGATAAAACAATGAACCTTTATATAAATCGGGTTCTGAATTTAGCTGGCATCAAGTGCAAGGTATTCAACCCGTATGGCGTTGAGCCGCAAGCGGGGCAACCGACCATTATCATGTGTAACCACAGCAGCCTTTATGATATCCCGCTCAGCTTTAAGGCGTTTCCCAATAGCTCTATTCGCATGCTGTCCAAAAAAGAAATGGCCAAAATACCTATTATGGGTAAAGGCATGCAGGCTGCGGAGTTCCCGTTTATCGACCGCAGAAATAGGCATCAAGCAATGAAAGATTTGGAGTTTGTACGCCAGCTCCTGGAAAGCGGCATTGTGATGTGGATAGCACCGGAAGGTACACGTTCAAAAGATGGTAATCTTGCCCACTTTAAAAAAGGATCGTTTATCACCGCAATTCAAACCAAGGCCGTTATCATTCCTATGGGTATTCGCGGCGCGTTTGATATCTTACCGGCACGTTCGTTCCACTTAAATCTCAATCAAACTGCTGAAATCCATATCGGCAAAGCCATCGACGCTTCAAAATTCACCCTGGAAAATAAAGAAGAATTAATTGCTCAGGTTTATCAGTCCATCAAAAGCTTGACGGAGACGCCTTAGTACGACGCTTTATTCGCTCGTCAATCGCTCTCGCATCTGGTGCAGTGCACGCACAACAACATCCGGAACGAACTCGGATATGTCACCACCCATCAGAGCAATTTCGCGAACCAGGGTAGATGAAATAAAAATGCAATTTTCTGACGGTGTCAAAAAAAGAGTTTCCACCTGTTTCGCTAATTTACGATTCATCCCAGCCAGCTGGAATTCATACTCAAAATCAGTAACCGCGCGCAAACCGCGCAGAATAATCCCCGCATTTTGTTCGCGTGCAAAATGAATCAGTAATTTATCAAAACCCATAACCTTCACGCCAGACAAATTACCCAGGACTTTTTGTGCTAACTCAATGCGGGTATTTAAAGGAAAAAATGGGCTTTTGGCACTGCTATTGGCAACGGCGACGATTACCTCAGGAAACAGCTTTGCAGCTCGGGTAATAATATCGACATGGCCATTGGTGATAGGATCAAAGGTACCTGGGTAAACCGCTTTTTGTTTCATGAGCCAGCAGGGTAATTGCGTATTTTTCAAGTCTAGCGTAATGTTAAACGTCAGTCTATTGTCTGATTCAATAGACTGGTCTTCAGATGAAACTAACAGGGAGTTAAATCACGCGATGAACGGGTTAAAACGCACTTGCATTTGTTCTCTAATATTTCTTACCGCCTGTGCACCACCAAGGCCCGCACCAGAAGCCCCCGTTAATGAAACGATTCCGCTAGAAAAAAGGGAAGCGCAAACTGCCACTATTTCATCTTGGCAAATTACCGGTGCGATGGCAGCAAGAAATGCAAAAAAAGCATGGACGGCATCGCTCAATTGGCGCCAGCAAGGCATAAATCAATACCAGATCCGTTTATTTGGCCCTCTTGGCGGCGGCACGGTAATTATTGAAAGAGACGGCGGCTTAGTAAGCTATAAAGATGGCCCCAAATCGGTCACTTCGGCAAATGCTGACGAGTTGTTACAGCAGCAAACAGGCATACGCCTGCCGGTTAACAATTTATATTATTGGGTCAGAGGCTTGCCTGCACCAGGCGGTGTTCAAGAAGCCAGGCGAGATCAGTACAATCATTTAATATCGCTTAAACAAGCAGGTTATACGATTGATTATACAAGCTATACGTCAGTAGGAAATATTGATCTGCCCAGTAAAATACGATTACAGGGCAATGGTGTCGCGATTAAGCTCATCATTAAACACTGGTCAGTCTAATTTCATCTCATTTTGTGGACGGCGCAAATCATGGTTGGGTTGCAAAAACACGCAACCCAACCATTTGTTTAATATCTCCCAAGTGTTGCATTGCTACCCTAACCTTGCTGCCCTTGCACCAAGTGTCCGACCTACAATTACGACACCATTTTTTTCGATTTTCGCATTGACAAACGAGACAATTATCTGCAAAATACGCACCAGTTCGCAGGGATACTCTGCGTACATCGTAAATGAATAAAAATCTACAGCTATTGGGGTGTCGCCAAGTGGTAAGGCACAGGGTTTTGATCCCTGCATTCCTAGGTTCGAATCCTAGCACCCCAGCCACACTCTTGTGATTCAAGTAAACAGACCTCAGAAGATATTTGCTAAGAAAGCGCTCACCGGATGGCTAACCTAATAATAATATCTCTCTGGCTGTCTTCTGCTATGTGTTTACGTTACTCGATTCACCTTAAATCGAAGGGTTATACACATGTCAACAATGATGATTTTTACTGGCAATGCTAATCCAGAACTAGCTCTAAAAATTTCCTCACATTTGCAATTACCCATTGGCCAAGCCACTGTAGGCACGTTTAGCGACGGCGAAACAATGATTGAGATCCTTGAGAATGTACGTGGCCGGGATGTATTCATCATTCAGTCCACCTGTGCGCCCTCGAATGACAATCTTATGGAATTACTGGTGATGGCAGATGCGTTGCGACGCTCATCGGCAGGCCGTATCACTGCCGTAATACCTTATTTCGGTTATGCACGACAAGATAGACGCGTGCGCTCAGCACGAGTCCCCATTACTGCAAAAGTAGTTGCTGACATGATAGCCGCTGTAGGCATCTGTCGGATATTAACAGTCGACTTGCATGCAGACCAAATCCAGGGTTTCTTCAGCATGCCGGTTGATAACGTATACTCCACCCCAGTATTGCTTGATGATATCCAACAGAAAAACCTGACTAATTTAATGGTGATTTCGCCTGATGTCGGTGGTGTAGTTCGTGCCCGTGCCATGGCCAAGCGCCTGAATGATGCTGAAATGTCAATAATTGATAAGCGTCGCAGTGGACCTAATAAATCAGAAGTCATGCACATTATTGGTGAGCCACGAGGCCGCAATTGTCTTATTATCGATGATATCGTGGATACAGCTGGCACCTTATGCTCAGCTGCGCATGAGCTTAAAAAAAGCGGGGCTGCCAGTGTTCGTGCATACATCACCCACCCGGTGCTATCAGGGCCTGCCATCGACAATATTATGCATTCATCCTTGGATGAAGTTGTGGTCACCGATACCATACCCTTGTCGGACAGTGCTCGTAATTGTAAAAAAATCCGTGTAGTAAGCCTTGCGCCGATGTTATCGCAAGCGATTAAGCGCGTGAATGAGGAAGAGTCCATTAGTTCGATGTTTGCGGAATAAAACAGCATGCTAGTTGGGTTGCATCTTACGCAACCCAACTGAGTACTACCTCTTTTCAGCGTCAACATAATAAAAGATCAAACGGCAACGAATGGCTATAAACAGATGGAAAGCGTCCTTTTAAATAAACATAGGTGCTAATTTGAGGTTTCTGCAAGTTCACATAAATAAGCCGCGAAAGAACACGCTCAACAGTCTCAAGGCTTCTTACTGTTTTGCTATAATGGCCCTCAGATCAACCAATGACATAGGTTTGTAATAATAAAAACCCTGAACAATGTCGCAATTTTCTTGCTTTAAAAATTCTACCTCAGCTTCTGTTTCGGCACCTTCTGCCACCACCATTTTATCCAAAGCATGGGCCAGCACGATTAACGCTTTTACGATTTTAACATTGGCAAGATTCGTTGGTAATCCGGTAATAAAAGCCTTGTCTATTTTTATTTTCTGAACAGGTAAACGATTGAGGTAGCTGAATGATGAATAACCAATTCCAAAATCATCAATGGCTATCATATACCCAAGCTCGTGAAGGGCTTTTAAAACAGCAATGTTATGTTCAGTATCATCGACAAGTGAATTTTCAGTGATTTCCAGCTCTATCTGTTTGCTGTTTACTGCGAATTCTTTCATGAGAAGTTCAAGGTATTCTACCAGATGGAACCCATCCTCAAACTGCTGAGCTGAAATATTGATAGACACCGGTATTCTTAATTCCATCAAACTAATTTGTTTAAATGCCATGCGCAATACATGTTCATTCAGAGTGCTAATAATTCTGTATTTTTCTGCAAGAGGAATAAATTGATCAGGATAAAGCAATCCTCTAATTGGGTGCTGCCAACGAACCAATACTTCAGCAGCACAAACATCACCCGTCTTTAGATCGACTTGAGGCTGGTATTCCAAAATAAATTGTTTCGTACTCTGCAGCGCCGCTCGTAAATCAGCTTTCATAGTAATTGCTTGCGAAGCAAAGACAGGTAAGTCCTTAGTGAAAAAGTCAATTCTGTCACCTCCCCTTCCTTTTGTCATACGCATTGCCAAATTAGCATTAATCACTAGCGATTTGCTGTCTAGTCCATCTTGTGGATAAATGGCAATCCCTATACTCACTGATACATTGATTGTACTTTTATCAATATTGAATGAATCCTTAAGATTACGCTGGATCGTTTGGGAGTATTCCAATGCATCTTGTCTCGTTGCATCCTGAATATATAAGATATATTGGTCGGCTTCGAGCCGAGCCAAACCGACTCTCTTCTGCCTCACGACCTCGTTTAATCTTCTTCCCATGACTATTAATAGCTTGTCGCCAAATTCATGCCCTAATGACTCATTGATTAATTTAAATCTATCAATATCTAACACTAACACAGCAATTGATTTTGATTTTTTACTGGCTATCAGTCTGTCCAACTTGTCTTCCAGAGCAGAACGATTTAATAGACCTGTTAAAAGATCATGCTTAGCGGTTACTCGAATTTTTTCTAACTCCTTCGTATGTATAATATAGTCTCCGATATATCTACTCATGTTTTGCAAAAGAGTTAATAACCCTGCATCCGGTTTTATTACATTACTACTAAAAAATTCGATGACACCAAAAATCTTGCCCTGACTAACAATGGGTATTCCAAAAGCGTTATTTAATCCAGCGATTTTCGCATCCCCAGATGGAAAATAGGCCGGATTATCAGAATAATCGCTTATAAAAAAAGGGGTTTTAGTTTCCCAGGCACTTCCTGGAAGTCCTTCACCTATCTTAAAAGTATGTTCTAAACGTCTTGCTACAAAGTCGTCTATAAACTTGTTATCTACATGCCAGGTATCAACACAGAACAAAACATGTCTAGATTCATCCACTAACCATAATTCGCTAAGTTGAAGCTCTGACAATTCGCCGAACATCTTAAGTGTTTTGTGAAAAAAAACCATTATGTTTTTCTCACTCGCAATTAGATTTGAAAGATTATATTGAATCTGCTTGTATTTTTTTTCCAGTGTTACCTGCGTCAAATCAACTGCTATGCCGACAACAACAAATGTATTGTGATCTACATCTTCTAATTTGAAAGTTCTCGCAAGAATATATCGTATGGAGCCGTCTGGTCTTTTGATTCGAAATTCGACTGAAGTCTTTATTTTTTGTTTTTTGGATCGTGGAAAAAGGGCCGCATATGCGATTTTTTTATCTTCTGGGAGAATCGGTAATCTCCCCGAAAAATAACTGATGCCAAAAGTAGAATTTTCTCGTAACCTATGCACAGGAGATTCTGCATGAAAAAATCAAAATTTACAGACAGCCAAATACTGTCGATTCTAAAACAATCCGAAGGCGGAACCCCTGTTCCAGAGCTTTGCCGAGAACATGTCATCAGCTCGGCTACATTTTATAAATGGCGCGCTAAATATGGCGGAATGGATGTGTCCATGATGTCGCGACTAAAAGAGCTGGAAGCTGAAAATAGTCGTCTTAAAAAGATGTATGCTGAAGAGCGCCTGAAAGCCGAGATTCTAAGGGAAGCCATTGAAAAAAAGTGGTAACACCGTCGCGCCGGCGTGAGCTGGCACATAAGGCGGTGATTGATAAAGGCGTCTCAATTCGTTTGTCATGCGACCTGTTTAGCATCAGTGAAACCTGTTATCGATATCAGCCTAAACTAAGCGATGAAAACACCATAATAGCGGATTGGTTAATGCGTTTAGCTCAGAATCAACGTAATTGGGGTTTCGGCTTATGTTTTTTATACCTTCGAAATGTGAAGGGCTATGCTTGGAACCATAAGCGTGTTTATCGAATCTATCGGGAATTGGAGCTCAACATGCGAATCAAACCCAAAAAACGGTTAATCAGGGAGAAGCCTGACGTATTGGCTGTGCCAAATGCAATCAACGAATGCTGGTCGATGGATTTTATGCATGATCAGTTAGAGGATGGCCGTAGCTATCGCTTATTTAATGTCCTTGATGACTTCAATCGCGAAGGCCTTGCCATCGAGGTGGATTTATCTTTGCCGGCAGAGCGGGTTGTTCGGGCTCTGAATCAAATCATTGAATGGCGTGGAAAGCCAAAGCAGATACGTTGTGATAATGGCCCGGAGTATATCAGTAAATTGCTGGGACAATGGGCTGATAAGAATCAGATACAGTTGGTCTTTATCCAACCAGGAAATCCACAGCAAAATGCTTATATTGAACGGTATAACCGCACAGTTAGGTATGACTGGTTAAGCCAATATTTATTTGAAAGTATTGCTGAGGTACAACTACATGCGACACAATGGCTTTGGACGTACAACAATGAACGACCAAATACTGCAATTGGAGGAATTCCCCCAAGGCAAAAATTGGTACTAGCTGCCTAAACCTCTACTTTTAGCTTCGGTTAAAAATGGGGGGATTACCAATCGAATCATACCAATCATGGTGATTTTTATATAAAGACTCGATGCTTTTCCCCCAGATCTGCTCATATGCTGGGCTAACATAGAGTACTTTGCTTAAATCAGGCGTAGTTGTATAAAATACAATATCGATATTTTCTGCAAATTGCCGAAAGATCATTTCGTTATGCTGTAATTTCAACTGCGAGCTAGCGATTTTCTTATCATTATTTTCAAGAATTATCGCTATGAGTATCGTCGTGATTCCAACGATAAATAAAGCCATCATCTGGGAAATTACGATACCGCTTAATGAATCAATTAATTCTTTTCTTTGCAAATAAATTTCTAGCTGAAAGATAATAACTGGAAGAATGATGGGTATTGGGAGGATGCGGCGAAGCAAATGCCCTGTATTACTTTTTTTCAATATGAAACCAACAACACCTGATTCAATATCGATTGATATAATTCCTATACCTAATAAAATGAACAACAACATTGTTTCTACAGACATTGTTGTATATTGTGCAATAACATAGCTTGTATTTACACCATAAAAGTAGTTAACAAAAGATACCAGTGTGGTTAATATAATTAACCACACAAACGTATGAGCCAGCCCACTATATCGAGGTAGTCTTACTAACATAAAAAAGACGGAAATAACTAATAAGAAGTTAAATGCTGTACTTAATGGCATGTTCCATGAATAGCCCGTGCCTAGAGATAAGGCTATATTCAGATCGATGCCGGTAAAATAGGTGACAATGCTTGCAGTGCATATCAGCAGAATGAGCATTGAGAAAACGATAAGGATAACAGTACTCAATAATCTACGATTTTTAATACTGATTAATAACAGTGAAATAGCGGCCAGAAGGAAACATGTTGCTGTAGTTGCTGCCATGTTGACCCAATTAGATGAGATCCTTGTCAGATGAGGAAGGTGTAAAATAGCTCCAATATAGTTTGTTAGACTTACCAGGATGATAACTGTAGCAATCAATACCCTTATAAGCTGACCTCTATCGGCGCTTATTTTATTATCTTTTTTCATGATGCCATAATTCCACAATTCCGTTATGAATATTCAAGTTATCACTAAAATAATAGTCTACAGATGACCATTCGGCCAATTAACATTATATGTAATATAGAAGCAAATTGTGTTTTTTAAACCCATCGATAGCTATTCACTACACTGTGAAATCGCTCAAGTCCGGACTCAATAAACCTTAATAAAAAAATCGCATCTGCGTCGGAGCATGCTGGGGAACAAAGATAGGTAATGAATCAGAAGGTTTTGGCAGGAGAAAATATACTGGGTTGCGATAGACGCAACCCAGTATGTGGATTAATCGCGAGTACCAACATATTTGTCGTCAAAATAACGGCGTAATTTGGTTCTTAATGTGCCACGGCTAATTCCGAGCATTATGGCGGCTCTTGATTGATTATATTTGCAATGTTCCATAACGGCACGGAACAGAGGAGTTTCTATTTCCTCCAGAACAAACTGGTATAAATCAACAGGATCAGTTCCCTTAAGCTCAGAAAAATATTTTTGTACTGACTGCGTTACACTCGCCGCTAATGATGCAGTTGTTTCTCCGGCTTCATTGCTGATTGTTGTCATTATTTTAAACTCCTACTTTCAAAAACAGTATTTTAGCGAATTGGCTAAAACTCGACAAGTATAAAACCTGCAAATTTTGCACACATATGAACTATGGGCCAGCCTTTTTGAGGCTCGCCCAGCGATTTTCATCAAAACTTCAGCATTGCAGGATTAAAGGGTTGGCCATTAACGGTGAATTGCCCTTGAGCGAGCTTGAACTCCACCACATAATCATCGCCCTTCTTCGCAAGCAGACCTGACTGTACAAGTGCCGATAGTTTTAGATCAGCTTGCTGCGCTGTTTGTTGCTCCGTATCAGCGGTGTCTGCTGGATTAGCTGGCGCGGTTGTCGCTGCCGGCGTAGTTGCCTCCGCTTTGTCAGCCGTTGCCAGAGGTTCAACTGCCTTGCTATCTGCTGGCAGGGCTGTTACAGCTGTCGTTGCAGCTGGTTCAGCTTTAGTGTTTTGCATTTGCTCAACCATTGTTTGTTGCAGGCTAGGTTGCGACATTTGTTGCTTAACGGAGGTCAGGATCATATTTTTGACGACAGCGGCCGGTATTTTTAGCTTGCCATTGCCTTCGACCTTTTGCATTAATTCAAAAGGATTGCCGATATCACCTTTAGGTAGGGCAACGAGTAAATCCCCCTCGACTTTACCTTCGGGCATTACCAAACTTACTTCTGAAATTTGGAACTTGGCACCCTGAGTAAATAACTTAGGTAAATCGGGGAGCATGGCTAACAATGCCTGCTGACGCTCCGGCTCAGAACCTTGCTGCATTTTATTTGCCTGGGCATTAATCTTGGCAAGTATGTCTGCATCAATATTATTTATGCTCATTTTCAAGAGACCTGGTCCGTATGTCTTGCCATTGGCAACTACTTTTTCCAGTGACAATTTAAAATCGGAATTAAATAAGCCGCCATCGACATCACTACAGGTATGAAAGTCTAAATTCGAGAGATCAAATATTTTTTGTTCATTTTCGCTAGCCATCATCGATGACAATGATATGCTGGCATCACCCAAATACAGGCCTTCCTTTGTTTGATGCAGATTGTATTCGCTGCTTATTTTTCCAATTTCAGCCTGAGTTTTATCTTTGCTGAAACGCAAGCCATCGATAGCTAAATCACCGTCGATCGTGCTCAGATTTGAAGACACAGTTACGTCATTTAATAAACCTAACCATTCAAATTGCCCCTTGCCCTCAGTGCCAATCAACTTAAATTTGGGCACGTTAATGCGCAGGTGGCTTTTATTCAAATAGTTAACAAGAATACTTACATCAACCTGTGGTTTGATCGATTCGGCTGTAAACATGCTGGAAAATTGAGCAGCATAGGCTGGAGGTACGGTTAAATCAGTGTACGCATAACCCAAACCGAACTTAACACCTGAATCCACGAACATAATCGGGCCGTGGTATACGGTGAGTGGCATATCGATTGCATAATCTTGTGCAGGCGTTATCGTAGATTGACCGTCTTGGCCTTTAACAACGCGCTCAGCAACATGCAAACGCCAGTTAAATATAGCTTTAGAAGTAAACCAGCCACGATGGTACTCTTTAATGTCCACAAATACACCGCTGGACAGATTAATCAATTTGATGTCTTTTTTCAAAGTACGTTCAGTGACCAATCCCATACCGTAATAACCGCCTAGGACTAGCACGGCTAGAACAACCACTAATCCTGCAAATTTTTTCATTCTTGTCTCCGTGTTGGTAGTAGTCCTCTTCCGCGAGGATTTTTATGAAAGCTCATTAGGTTACAAAAGATCTCATCCCATTGCAAAATAAATACCACAACAGGAAGGCTGTCTATTAAAGCACGATAATTACCTAAACAGCAATTGCTACAAACGACTATGTGAAATCATATAAACACCGCGATCAGTGCCGTTTAAATTCACAAGTGGTTAGCGCTACCTCACTAGCGGTTTGCAATTGGTCTCTTTGATCGTGAAGGCGAGAATTAATGCAATTAGAGAACAAATCGGCAAAATACGGAAAGCGAATTGAAAATCAGAAAGCACTAACGCTTCTACGTTATAGGCGCGGATACCGGCAACCATGTCTACCAACCGACCAACTAGTGGTTGCATTAAAGCACCAACAAAAATAGACGTCATATTCGTAAAAGCTATGGCCGTACCGACAACATTACGGTCATGCAACTCAGTGGAGACCGCATAAGCAAGAGCCACACCGGTGTTAGTCAAACCATAAACAAAAAACAAAATATAGGCCGTTGTTTTATCCATGTCAGGGTAATAAACAAACAACGTTGTCAGGATTAAACCACAGGCGGCAGAAGCAATCATTAATGGCTTACGGCGCCCGACCCGGTCAGAAAGCCATCCAGATAAGGGACCACCAATACCCCAGCCGATAAAAATCAAACCCGTTGCAAATGCGGCTGAATGCGCACTCAACCCACGTCCATATTGCAAATAGGCAGGACCAATCGATTCACCAATCACCGCGGTAGGACCAAACAAAAATCCTGCATAAAGTGCATTTAACCATGTTTGACGGTGAGACAAAATAGTACGCAAACTCTCCAAAATACCGATCTTGTGGCTAAATTTAATCGCGTCCATTTTAGTGCCTGGTCTATCTTGCACATATTGATACAACAAGGCGGCTAGTGCGATAAACAGAAACGCAATAACCAGCATGCTGTGCCGCCAGCCAATAGCGCCCACCAAAAACGATACCGGCGCCTCACCAGTCGCGGCTCCCAACATACCTAAAGCCTGTGTCAGGCCAGCCAGCAAACCGAGCATTGCCGGCGGGAACCATGAAGTAGCTAGACGTAGTGCACATACGAAAGCAAATGCGGCACTAAAACCGATGAGCATCCTGCCAATAGATGCAGTCATTAGCCCATCGGCCAAACCAAAAACAACACAACCAAATGCCGTGACCAAAGACATGATAGTGAGTATCCAGCGGATACTCACGCGATCAGCAGTTAGACCTACCGGGATTTGCATCAAAATATAGGGAACATAAAACGACGCGGTCAAAATACCAAAACCAGCCTCATTAATGCCAAAATCAATTTGTAAATGACGATGCATTACCCCTGGCGCAACACGTGCCATGTAATCAGAGAAATAAAAGGCCGCCGCCAATCCCCAAATAAGCCATGCATAGGAAAGCTGATCTTTAAGGCCAACTCGCTGTGCCTCAGGTAGAGCGATTGTGTTCATACATTCTCTACTTATTTTTATCAGACGTCCGTTAACGCAGATCGCTGCATTTATGGATATCTCATCTAATTTAATATAAAAATAGATTGATCTATTTATGCCTGTAATGCAAGTCCAGGTTATGCTCAATTAGTAAGCAAACCAAGAAACCATTATACTGTTGCCGATGTTAATTTCAACACTTTGCTTATCTACAAGCATATTTTTTGATATCATCCAACTTTAATTCTTAGTGCTCTCCCCAAGAAAAGGCAGCTCACGATTTATGAATGAACTAGAACAAGCTATTTCCCACGCCTTGACTACCCAAGGTGGCAGCAAAGAGGCTAATAAAGCCTATTTGGAATTTATAAAAGCTAATTTCATTGTACCGATTGAAAAAAATCCTGCAAGTGATGAACCGGAGGTCTTGTACCTGGCAGATGACGATAAGCTTTTTTTGCCTGTTTTCACCAACATGGACTATTTTAAGCAATGGGCCGGTTCAATCAATGATGAAATTCAACTCCTTAAATTATCGGGCGTCGATCTGCTTAAAGGGATAGGGGAAAACGTAAACGTTAGCCTGAACATTGGCTCAGAAATCTATAAAGAATTTAACCCGGCCGAGCTTGCCAGGATGAGAAGCATGGTGTTGAAATTATTTGGTTAGGAATAGATGCTTGTCGCAGCATTACGCTTCGATAAAACGACTCGGTTACGCGGCCATTAAGTTAAGGAATTTTTATACACGGAATGCGTTTATGTAAATTTGAGTCGAATTTACATAATTTGTTGGCCGTAAGGCATAGACCGTCTTAGACGAAGTCGTAATTCGGGATATTTTCTACATAATCCCGTCTTACGCTTCGCTAAGACCGGTTAGGCAACGAGATCGAGAACCTGGTATCCTACCAACGCAGATATAGCAATTACCCCGGTAATTTCCAGGACTTTCGTAAGAAAATCGCCTAAGCTTTCATGATATTCCTGATCATTAGCCGCCTCAGCTACAGACTCGGTTTCCTGGCCGACTACAAACAACGGTTCTTCCCCATAGAAACCAGCCCACCACCCTTCACTCCATTGCTCACTTTCTCTTGATCCTGACAAAAATGGGTTGCCTGTCTCACTCATTTCTGCAAGTGCGCAATCATACCCATGAGCATAACACTCTTCAAAACTTGGATGCTCAATATTAAAGCGCAATTGTATGTCAGGTAACAACGTGTTGATGTCGTCCATTATTGATACCCCTTTGCACGGTTAGTTACTTGTTAGCTCGTGTTTGTTGCCTTAACGCCGGCAATCAGTTCACGTTAATTAATTGTACGACATAGAACCAGCTCGTGCGCTAACCCTAAAAACATTTACAATTTCTTGACAATATTGCTAAAAGTTTAGACCATAGAAATAATATTCGAACAGTAACAAACTGATTTTATTTACTATTCCTATGGCGCGAGCCTGCGATGAGCCCACTGCCCTTGTTGATGATAATAATGAATTCGATCATGTAAACGACTGTCCCGCCCCTGCCAAAACTCCATTTCATCAGGAATAATTCTATAGCCACCCCAATGGCTAGGACGGAGCACGGTCTCCTGCTGATGTTTTGCAATCAACTCGTTCAACCGCTGCTCAAGTTCTTCGCGGCTTTTAATCTCACGGCTCTGGTTTGAGGTTATCGCGCTGAGTTGGCTGTGGATTGGTCTCGAGGAAAAATAGGCATCCGATTGCTCAGCACTGATTTGTTTAATGCGTCCACGAATACGCACCTGCCTCGCCATTTGCGGCCAATAAAAATTCAACGCCACATAAGGGTTTTTATTTATCTGCATGGCTTTAGCGCTTTGATAATTGGTATAAAAAATGAAGGTTGCTTCCTCTATTCCCTTTAGCAGCACCACACGTGAGTCCGGATGGCCATTTTCATCGACCGTAGAAAGGACCATGGCAGTGGGATCGCTCTTTTCGGTTTCCAATACTTGTGCAAACCATAGCTCAAATTGGGCAATTGGAGAATCTTGTGCCTCTTGTTCACTTAAACTAAGGGTTCCATAATCACGGCGAATATCAGATAATTTTTTCCATTTGCTCATAATATCCCTTTTACAATACCAGATTGGGTTATCGTTTAACTTAAACCGAAAAAAGCCGTTGCGATTTTGGTCGAATGACCCACAACGGCTTCTATAGCTAGTTCAGAACCAGGTTTACCAACCCATTACTTTTGCAATAGCGTCACCCAAATCTGCTGGTGATCTAACGGTTGTCACGCCAGCCGCTTCCAGTGCAGCATATTTATCAGCAGCGGTTCCCTTGCCTCCTGAAATGATAGCACCAGCATGCCCCATACGCTTGCCTGCGGGTGCGGTAACGCCGGCAATATAAGATACAACAGGTTTGCTTACATACGATTTAATGTAGTCAGCCGCTTGTTCTTCCGCTGTTCCGCCGATTTCACCAACGAGAATAATGACTTCCGTTTGCTCATCTTGCTCAAACAATTTGAGAACATCAATAAACGACATACCCGGAATCGGATCGCCACCAATACCGACGCACGTGCTTTGTCCAAAACCTTTATCAGTTGTTTGTTTAACCGCTTCATAGGTCAATGTGCCAGAACGTGACACGATACCCACTTTGCCCGGTAAATGAATTGATCCTGGCATAATCCCGATTTTGCATTGACCCGGAGTAATAATCCCTGGGCAATTAGGTCCAATCAGACGGCTGTTAGTGTTGTTTTCCAGGTAGACCTTAACCTGCAACATATCAAGAACAGGAACACCTTCGGTAATACAGACAATCAATTCAATCCCAGCGTCAGCGGCTTCCAAAATTGAATCTTTACAAAAAGGGGCGGGAACATAAATAACACTGGTTTTTGCGCCAGTTTCCTCAACCGCATCACGAACCGTGTCAAATACTGGCAATCCAAGATGTTTTTGTCCGCCTTTGCCTGGAGTAACGCCGCCGACCATACGCGTACCGTAACTAATCGCCTGTTCAGAATGCAGCGTACCCTGTTTACCCGTAAAACCTTGGCATAATACTTTGGTTTCTTTATTAATTAATATACTCATTACTAACAACTCCTCAAGCGATAGCCGCTACAATCTTTTTGGCCGCGTCAGTCAAACTGTCAGCAGCAATTACGTTTAAATCACTTTTGTTCAGAATGTCCGCACCTAAAGCCGCGTTGTTGCCCTCAAGGCGAACAACCACGGGAACTTTCACCTGAACTTCTTTAACTGCCGCTAAAATACCCTCAGCAATCAGATCACAACGCACGATGCCACCAAATATATTAACCAAAAGGCCTTTTACCTTTTCGTCTGACAGAATGATTTTAAACGCTTCACTCACCCGCTCTTTGGTCGCACCGCCACCAACATCGAGGAAGTTTGCAGGCTCACCGCCATGCAGTTTAATAACGTCCATCGTCGCCATCGCAAGACCTGCACCATTTACCATACAACCAATCTGGCCATCAAGCGGAATGTAATTTAATTCCCAGTCATGAGCACGATTTTCACGTTCGTTTTCTTGAGTAGTATCACGCATGGCCCGTAGTTTTGGTTGCCGGTACATGGCATTACTATCTATAGTGATTTTACCGTCTAAACAAACCAGTTTTCCTGATTTCTCAACCACCAACGGGTTAATCTCTAAAAGGCTTAAATCACACTCGACAAACATTTTACCCAAGCCTAACATCAAGTGGGTAAATTCCTTGATTTGCTCATCGCTTAAGCCTAATTTAAACGCTACTTCGCGGCACTGGTAAGGCATAACACCGACCATTGGGTCAACGATCACTTTAAAAATTTTCTCAGGTGTTTCGTGTGCGACCGTCTCTATTTCAACGCCGCCTTCAGTCGATGCCATGATAACGACTCGTCTGCTATCGCGATCAACAACAGCGCCCAGGTATAATTCACGAGCAATGTCACTGGTCTCTTCAACCAGCACCGCATTAACCGGTTGGCCAGTTTCATCCGTTTGGTAAGTGACTAGACGGGTTCCTAACAATGATTTGGTATAAGCCGCTAACTCATCTTTGGTTGAAACAAGTTTCACACCGCCCGCTTTACCGCGACCGCCGGCATGTACTTGCGCTTTAACAACCCAGCGTGAAGTAGTAAGTTGCGCGGCAACTTGCAATGCTTCATCAACGCTGTAAGCAACCTCACCTTTAGGAACTGGCAAACCGTAGCTGGCAAATAATTGCTTGGCTTGGTATTCATGTAAATTCATAGTACGTACCCTATAAAAAAGTAAGACACTTATACCTGAAAAGATAGAAGGACAATATCAAAATGCAGGTTGGGCCACGACCCAACCTGCGTTCAAGGTATAATGTGTTTTACTGTTAACTAATAATGTCTAAACGTTTAATAATAAACGGGCAGGATCTTCCAGTAACTCTTTGACACTTACCAAAAATTGCACGGACTCCTTACCATCAATCAAACGGTGATCATAAGACAATGCGATGTACATCATAGGTCGAATAACAATTTGACCCTTTTCCACGACTGCTCGGTCTTCGATCTTATGCATGCCTAAAATACCGGTTTGCGGTGGATTAATGATAGGCGTTGCCAACAAAGAGCCAAACACCCCACCATTGGTAATGGTGAATGTTCCGCCTTGCATATCGTCCATGGTTAGTCGGCCTTGACGTGCACGGCCAGCAAAATCCGCGATAGACAGTTCCATTTCTGCCATGCTCATTTGATCAGCATCCCTGATAACAGGAACAACCAGGCCCCTTTCAGTAGACACTGCAATGCCTATATCGTAATAGCCATGATAAACGATTTCCTGCTCATCTATAGAGGCATTAACTGCAGGGAAGCGTTTCAGTGACTCAACAACCGCTTTGGTGAAAAACGACATAAAACCGAGTTTAACGCCGTGTTTTTTCTCAAAGCTGTCTTTATACTGTGCACGAAGTTCCATGACGGCTTTTAGATTAACTTCATTGAAAGTAGTTAACATCGCGGCGTTATGTTGTGCCTGCAACAAACGCTCTGCAACCTTGGCACGTAAACGCGACATAGGAACACGGCGTTCTTCACGTGCACCCATGCTTACTTGTACCGGCGCTTTTGCAGCACTTGCTGATTGGGTCGCAGCGGGTGCGGTACCTTTAACGCGGCTTGATTCAATATAGCCGACAACATCTTCTTTAGTGATGCGACCCTCTTTGCCTGAACCGATAATTTGACTGGGTTGTAAATCATGCTCAGCCATCATTCGTCTTACTGCAGGGCTGGTCGCCTTCTCATCGTCAGCATTTTTTTCTGCAGCAGCTGGCGCGACGGCTGAGACATTAACATTACCCGCTTCAATGCGCGCTAACAGCTCACCAGACGTAACCGTTGCCCCTTCCTTGAACAAAATTTCCGTTAACACACCATCAGTGGGGGCAGGAACTTCCAGCACCACCTTATCGGTTTCCAAATCCAGAATATTTTCATCGCGAGTAACTCTGTCCCCAACTTTTTTGTGCCAAGTGGCAATTGTGGCGTCAGCCACGGACTCAGGTAAGGCAGGTACTTTAACTTCGATAGACATGATTTTACCTTCTTGTAATTTGGAGCCGTCAATATTTCGCTAACGAAATACCAGAAGCTCCTTGTGTTAAATTGTAAGGGCTTGCTCAACTAGCGCCTGCTGCTCTTTCGCGTGAAGATAGGAGCTTCCTGTTGCAGGTGCTGCGGCAAAACCTCTGCCGGTATAATGCAAAGACTGGTCGTCTTGCAAGCAATCTTTCATGTTATGCTGTGAAGAGAACCAAACACCCTGATTCTGTGGTTCTTCCTGACACCATACGACTGTTTTTGCGTGTGGATATTTTGCCAGTTCTTTTTTCAGTGCTTTTTTGGGGAACGGATAAAGCTGTTCGATGCGCACAATAGCCACATGCTGTAACTTGTCATCACGGCGCTTTTGCAACAGATCATAATAAACTTTTCCACAACACAACACCACTTTCGTCACTTTCTGCGCATCAAGAGCATCAACCTCAGGAATAACCAGTTGGAATTCACCTTTCGTTAAATCCTGCATGGACGAAACCGCTAACTTATGACGTAATAAACTTTTTGGTGTCATAACAATCAGTGGCTTACGGAAGTCGCGAACGATTTGGCGACGCAATAAATGAAAAATTTGCGCAGGCGTTGTTGGAGTACACACCTGAATATTCTGTTGCGCACATAGTTGCATGAAGCGCTCAAGACGTGCTGATGAATGCTCAGGTCCCTGGCCTTCGTAGCCATGAGGCAACAGCATGACCAAACCACACAAACGACCCCATTTTTGTTCGCCTGAGCTAATAAATTGATCAATAACGACTTGTGCACCATTGGCAAAATCACCAAATTGCGCCTCCCATAATACCAATGAGGTTGGTTCAGATGCTGCAAAACCATATTCGAAAGCAAGCACTGCTTCCTCAGAAAGCACCGAATCAATAACTGAGAATGACCGCATGGGATTCGTTACAGTTTTGTCCAAAGGCACATACACATCACCGTTTTCTAGATCATGCAAAACCGCATGACGATGTGCGAACGTACCGCGACCACAATCCTGTCCTGATAAGCGCACACCATAGCCTTCGTTTAACAACGTAGCGTAAGCCATTATTTCAGCATATCCCCAATTCATGGGGATCTCACCCGTAGTCATTTTTTCACGCTCAGCGAGCAAGCGTTTGACCACTGGATGCAACTCAAATCCTTCCGGTAATACCTGTAACGCTTTTGATAGCGTTTGTATCGTCTTTTCGCTAACCGATGTATCCGCTTTATCAGTCCATTTAGCCTGGATATAAGGTGACCAGTCTATGGAAATTTTTCCTTCAAAATTGTCGTTCACGGTTGGCACAACCGTCTCACCGTTATCCAATTTATCGCGATAGGCCTCGATCATACCTTCAACAGCTTCAGTACTGATGATACCCTCTTTGATCAACAGGTCCGCATATATTTCACGCAGTGTGCGCATGGATTTGATTTTTTTATACATTGAAGGTTGCGTAACCGCTGGCTCGTCCGCTTCGTTATGACCATGTCGGCGGTAACACACCAGATCAAGTACTACATCACGTTTGAATTTCATACGGAAATCAAATGCTATCTGGGTTGCAAAAATTACGGCCTCGGGATCATCGCCATTGACGTGAATCACCGGCGCTTGCACCATCTTCGCCACGTCTGTGCAATATAATGTTGAGCGAGCATCCAACGGATTGCTGGTGGTAAAACCAATTTGATTGTTAATAACGATATGAACTGTACCGCCGGTGCAATAACCACGTGCTTGTGAAAAATTGAACGTTTCCATCACCACACCTTGCCCGGAAAAGGCCGCGTCGCCATGGATCACAACCGGAACTACGGTATTTTTATTTTCCAGGTCATCACGACGACGTAAGCGTGATCGCGCCGACCCTTGAACGACCGGACCAATAATTTCCAGATGCGAGGGATTAAATGCCAGCGCCACATGCACCACGTTGCCAGAATCTGTCAACAAATTGGATGAAAAACCCATGTGATACTTCACATCACCAGTGCGTTCAGTGTTGATTTTTCCTTCAAATTCGCGAAACAATTCATCGGGCTCTTTACCTAATACATTGACTAGCAAATTCAAACGGCCACGGTGTGCCATGCCGATCACAACTTCTTTAACACCATCGGCACCACCTTGACGCAGGATCTCCTTCATCATCGGCACCAGGGCATCACCACCTTCTAACGAAAATCGTTTTTGCCCTACATAGCGGGTGCCAAGATAACGCTCTAATCCATCAGAGGCGATCAACTCTTTAAGAATTTCACGTTTTTTATCTGCATCAAACTGAGCATGCCCCTGCACGGACTCCATTTTTTCCTGAAGCCAATTAGTCTCATCTGTGTTTGCGATATGGGTGTATTCTATACCAATACTGCCGCAATAGGTTGCACGCAACGCTTGATAGAGTTCAGACAACAGCATATTCGGTTTGGCAAAGGTTTTATCAGTATAAAAAGTACGCTTCAAATCTGCATCGCTAAGATTATGATATGACAACTCCAGACTTGGAGCCACTGGACGCTCTAACATTTCCAGTGGATCGAGCTTGGCAGCGAGATGGCCATGCGTACGATAGGCATTAATCAAATGCGCAACTTGCGCCTGTTTAGCATCCTCAGTGACGACTTGCACTGCTTTTTTGTCAGCGTGTTCCAGGAAATAATTACGAATATCACGATGTGACACTTCCGCAGCCCCATTCACCTTCGGCAATACGCTAAACGCCTGCTGCCAGTCTTCGGATACTGAGTTCGGGTCTTGAAGATAGTCTTCGTACAAACCATCAACATAAGCCATGCTTCCGCCCGATAGGTAGGAAGTGGCCCATTCTTTTTGCAGATTGCTGCTACTCATTATTTTTTTCTCCAGAGGGAAATCACGATCAGGTTTCTTGCGTCAACATTTGTTGACGTATCTCACCAATCGCTTTTGATGGATTGAGTCCCTTCGGGCATACATTCGAACAATTCATAATTGTACGGCAACGAAACACACTGAATGGATCTTGTAATTTTTGCAAACGATGCAACGTCGCCGTATCACGGCTATCTGCTAAAAATCGTCTTGCTTGCAACAAACCGGCCGGACCTACGAATTTTTCAGGATTCCACCAGTAAGAAGGACACGCACTAGTGCAACAGGCGCATAAAATACACTCATACAAGCCATCAAGCTTGGAACGCTCTTCTGGCGATTGCAAGCGTTCGCGTGCAGGAGCCACGGCGTCATTTTGCAAATAAGGCTCAATGCGTTCATATTGTTGATAAAACTGCGACATATCAACGACCAGGTCACGAACAACTGGGAATCCTGGCAGTGGACGAATAACAATCTTATCACTTTTCAATTTTGATATATGGGTAACGCAAGCCAGGCCATTCGTGCCATTTATATTCATCCCATCTGAACCGCATACGCCCTCACGGCAAGAGCGACGAAATGAAATCGTCGCATCTTGCTCGTTTTTCAAGCGCTCAAGCAGCATCAACACCATTGGATCGGTTTTGGCAGGAATGGCTATCTCATACTCTTTCATATAAGGTTCAGCATCCACATCAGGATTGTATCGATAAATCGACAACGTCAGATTTTTAGTATCAGCCATGTCATATCCTCATTAATAAACGCGTTCTTTGGGCTCAAGCGGCTCAACGTATTTAGGTGTTGTATTGACTGGACGATAATCAATTCGATCATCAGCTGCAAAATACAACGTATGCTTAATCCAGTTTTTATCATCGCGTTGGGGGAAATCTTCGCGACTATGGGCACCACGACTTTCAGTACGAGCAATTGCGGATAACGCTGTGGCGAAGGCTGTTGCCATCAGATTATCCAGCTCAAGTGCCGTGACTCGTTCAGTATTAAACACTTCACTTTTATCCAGCAATTGAGCATGCGCCAGTCGTTCACGCAGACCCTGCAAGCGTTGCAAACCTTGCTCCATGATTTCACCCGTGCGAAATACACCGAAGTCTTCTTGCATCACTCGCTGCATTTCATCACGAATCACGGCAGGGTTTTCACCGCCGGTAGAATCTTGCCAGCGTTGATAGCGAAGCAGGGACACATCAATGTCTTCATCCGTCACGTAGTGCATCTCAGGTAGTTGGTTCGCTGACCACAATTCTTGCACATGCAAGCCCGCGGCGCGACCAAAAACAACCAAATCAAGCAGGGAATTACCGCCCAGACGATTAGCCCCATGAACCGAGACGCAAGCGCACTCACCCACCGCGTACAGACCATCAACGATGGATTCTTTGCCGTGATTTTTAGTCAGCACTTGCCCGTGGATATTGGTTGGAATCCCACCCATACTATAGTGGCAGGTAGGCACCACCGGAATTGGTTCATAAATTGGGTCAACACCCGCAAACTCCATGGACAACTCTCGAATGCCAGGCAGGCGGGACATAATCAAATCCGCACCAAGGTGATCAAGTTTCAGTTTAACGTGATCAACCCCTTGTGGATCAAAGCCTTTACCGGCACGTAGCTCCAAAGCAATAGAACGTGAAACCACATCACGTGATGCCAAATCTTTTACATGCGGTGCATAACGCTCCATAAAGCGCTCACCGTCTTTGTTAATCAGATAACCGCCTTCACCACGGCAGCCCTCGGTCACTAAAGTGCCAGCACCGGCTATCCCGGTAGGATGAAATTGCCACATTTCCATGTCTTGCACAGGAATACCGGCGCGCAATGCCATCCCAAAGCCATCACCAGTATTGATGTAAGCATTAGTCGTGGATTGATAAATTCGGCCAGCGCCGCCTGTAGCTAAAATACAGATACGCGATTGAAAAAACACCACTTCGCCGGTTTCAATACACATCGCAGTCACACCAGCGATTTTATCGTGCGCGTCTTTTACAAAATCCAGCGCCAGCCACTCGCTAAATATGTGTGTTTTGGCTTTCAAATTCTGCTGATAGAGCGTGTGCAACAACGCATGGCCGGTGCGATCCGCTGCCGCGCAAGTACGGGTCGCCTGATCGCCGCCAAAATTTTTGGATTGTCCGCCGAAGGGCCGTTGATAAATTTTACCGTTATCCATGCGTGAGAATGGCAAACCCATGTGTTCCAGCTCATAAACAGCCTCAGGACCGGTTTTGCACAAATATTCGATGCAATCCTGATCGCCAATATAGTCAGCACCTTTTACGGTGTCATACATGTGCCAACGCCAATCGTCCTCATCAGCGTTACCCAGGGCCGCGGTAATACCCCCTTGAGCCGATACGGTATGTGAACGCGTTGGGAAAACCTTGGAAATCAATGCGACTTTCATGCCTGATTTTGCCAGCTGCAAAGCAGCGCGCATGCCTGCGCCACCCGCACCAATAATTACTGCATCAAATGTGTTACGTACGAAAGCCATTAGACATGCCCCCAAACAATCATTAAACCCCAAATAAATTGGCTAAGCAGAGCCAGGAGTACCAGCATTTGGATAGTGATCCTTAACATGGTGCATTTATTAAGATAATCTGTCGTCACCGTCCACAGCCCAACCCAGCTATGCAATAAAAAGGCGAACAACACCATCGCGCTCGCGATTTGAAAATAAATACAATCAAACAGGGCTAGCCATGGGCCATATTGCATGTGTGGATGTAGAAGTAAAAATCCAAACAAATAGAGCGAATACCCGATAAAATATACAGCCGTAACTCGTTGAATCAACCAATCTTTTAAGCCATTACCTGTTAAGCTTGTGACATTCGTTACCATATCCAGATTCCCAGAAAAATTACCGCAACAAAGGCGAGAACAATGACGCTTATTGCGCTGCGTCTGCCGGCCTCAACACACTCACCAAACCCCAGGTCCATTATTAAATGTCGAATGCCCGCTAACAGATGAAAAGCCAGTGCGGCGCTAAAAGCCCAAAGTAATAATTTGCCGAAGAGATTCGCTAAAATCATTTGCATCTGCATAAATGTTGTTTCAGAATGCAAGGATAAGCTAAGTAAATACAGCATGTATGGGAAGAGTAAAAACAGAACAAGCCCAGAGATACGATGTAAAATAGATACAATCGCCATGGGCGGAAATTTTAAACTACCCAGGTCAAGATTAACTGGTCTTTTATGGTTCACAGTAAATTTATCCCTTATTGGAAAAAAATATTAAACAAGCTCATTTCTTAAAAACAGAAATAGCGGTTCATCAAAAACCGTTGAAGTATACCACTCTGTTTTTTCCACGCAAAGTTAACTGGTGACGATTAACAACAAACCATAGCAAATTCACAGCTTTTACGTTAAATTATGCTCTCTTGTCCTTACAAGGCAGCAAAGCATGAAATCTCTGGCTCGTGACATTCGTTTCACGCTGATCATCAAATTCTCATTACTTACGATTCTATGGCTAATTTGCTTCAAAGGCATGAAAAAAACGACTATAGATACACAACAATGGATGCTGGGTTCAAGTTTGCATGCTGTTGTCTCAAACCAACTGGAAAGGTGATTTATGATTCCTGGAACCGATATTGTTGATTTATCCCGTCTGCAATTTGCCATAACCGCTCTCTACCATTTTCTTTTCGTGCCACTGACATTAGGTTTGTCTTTGCTGCTTGCCATTATGGAAACGATCTTTGTAATGACTGGCCGCGAAATATGGCGACAAATGGTAAAATACTGGGGCGTATTATTTGGCATTAACTTTGTTTTAGGCGTCGCCACCGGCTTAACAATGGAGTTTGAGTTTGGCACCAACTGGGCCTATTACTCCCATTACGTTGGTGACGTATTTGGAGCGCCCCTGGCAATCGAAGGACTGATGGCATTCTTTTTAGAAGCGACGTTTGTCGGCCTGTTTTTCTTTGGCTGGGACAAACTATCCAAACTACAACACATGTCAGTCACCTGGCTGTTGGCCTTGGCGACCAACCTTTCTGCACTGTGGATCTTGATTGCTAACGGCTGGATGCAAAATCCAGTGGGTGCGAATTTCAACTTCGAAACCATGCGCATGGAAGTCAGCAGTTTTTCAGAACTGATGTTCAATCCCGTCGCACAGGCAAAATTCGTACACACCATCAGCGCGGGTTATGTCACCGGCTCTATTTTTGTGTTGGCAATCAGTGCCTATTTTCTACTGCGTGGCCGCAACATCGATTTTGCCAAACGCTCAATGACAGTCGCAGTTTCTTTTGGCTTAGCATCGGCTTTATCTGTGGTAGTCCTCGGGGATGAAAGTGGCTATGTCGCGAACAACAACCAAAAAATGAAAATTGCTGCCATGGAAGCCATGTGGCACACGGAAAAAGCTCCCGCCTCATTAACGCTGGTTGGCATACCCAATGAAAAAACGATGCGCACCGACTATGCCATCGAAATCCCTTATGTTCTAGGATTAATTGCTACCCGTTCTTTTAACCAACCGGTTGAAGGGATTATGGAACTGATTAATGAAGGAAAGGTGAGAATTCGTGAAGGGATGCTTGCCTACGCAGCCCTGACTCGTCTACAAAAAAACCCAAAAGATGAAGGGGCAAAAACTGATTTCACGGCCCACAGCAGTTATTTAGGGTATGGGTTGTTATTGAAAAAATACACGGAAAAGGTTGTGGATGCCAGTGAAGAACAAATCAATCAGGCCGCTAACGATCTGAAACCCCATGTTGCAACGCTATTTTTCTCATTCAGGATTATGGTGGCTTGTGGGTTATTCTTCATCTTGTTATTCGCTGTTGGCTTCTATTTATCAACTAAACACCGACTGCACACCACCCGCTGGTATTTGCGACTCGCATTCTGGTCGCTGCCCTTGCCCTGGATCGCTGCAGAACTGGGTTGGGTCATTGCTGAATATGGCCGTCAACCATGGGCCGTGCAAGGTGTTCTACCTACCGCCATGGGCACATCCTCTGTCAGCGTATCGCAATTGTTAACGTCCATAACCAGCTTTGTCGTCTTTTATACCATCCTCGCCATTATTGAGGTGTATCTAATGGTGAAGTACATTCGCCTTGGCCCAGATTACATGCATCAGCATCAGGAGAATAATCATGCCGTTTGACTATGAAACTTTACGCGTTGTCTGGTGGGTATTGCTGGGTGTATTGCTCATCGGCTTTGCGATCATGGACGGCTTTGACCTGGGTGTCGCCATGTGGTTACCATGGCTTGCACGCACCAATATGGAAAGGCGAGTGCTGATCAACAGCATCGCCCCGACCTGGGAAGGCAATCAGGTTTGGTTCATTTTGGCGGGTGGTGCGATTTTTGCGGCGTGGCCCATGCTCTACGCGCTCTCCTTTTCAGGATTTTATTCGGCAATGCTGCTCGTATTGCTGGCGTTGATATTGCGCCCGGTCGGGTTTAAATACCGCTCCAAAATCGATAGCGCCCTCTGGCGCAGCTGCTGGGATTGGGCATTATTTGCAGGTGGATTTGTCCCAACGCTGGTGTTTGGGGTTGCCATTGGTAACGTACTGCAAGGGGTTCCGTTCCATTTTGATGAAAGTTTACGCCCGTTTTATACCGGCACATTCCTGCAATTGCTCAATCCGTTTGCCCTGCTGTGTGGTTTAGTCTCGGTAACGATGCTAGCTATGCATGGTGCGCTTTTCATCAACACCAAAACTGAAGGACATCTTCAGCAACGTGCACGAACCGCCGGTCGCGTCAGTGCCTTGCTTACCATCCTGCTTTTTATAGGCGGTGGAGTATGGGTCTATATGTACATTGATGGTTATGCTTTAACCAGCGCCACCTTACACGATGGCCCATCAAATCCCCTGTACAAAACTGTGATTCGCCAGGCTCAAGGTTGGTTTGTTAATTACCACGCCACGCCCGCAACCATACTGGCGCCAGCGTTGGCGATTATTGCGGCTTTTTTTGCAATTCTGCTGACTAAGCGCCCGGTTATTGCATTTGTGTTCAGTGCCGCCAGCGTATTTTCAATCATTACCACGGTTGGCGTAAGCATGTTTCCGTTTATTTTGCCATCGTCCACCAACCCTGAACAAAGTTTAATTGTCTGGGATAGTTCATCGAGCCAATTAACGTTATTTATCATGCTGGTCGCCACGACCATTTTCCTACCCATCATTTTAATATATACCACATGGGTATACCGTGTACTTCGGGGTAAAGTAACGGCTCAAACCATTCATGACAATCAAAATACAGCCTATTAGGAGAAAAAAGTATGTGGTATTTTTCTTGGATATTAGGTACAGGATTAGCCTGTACCTTTGCCGTGTTAAACGCACTATGGCTAGAGCTGCGCGTTAATGATAGCGAAATCAACAAAAAGGCAACAAAGTAGCTGAGTTTTTAGTCACATAATGGTATAGTTGCACATATTTTTTAACGAGCTTAAAAATTATGGCAGTTGTTGACAATGGAATTATAGAAAACGATAACGGAATTATGGCGAACGACAACGGAAGTGATGCTTTAAAATTAATTGTTCTGGACTACCTGCGCGGTGAGGCTGTCAATGTAATCAAGGTGCGCCTGCAAACTGAATGCGTTGACATCCGTTGTAAAGACCTCTACAAATCAGTTCGCCTGACAAATAGCGATGAGAATGAAGAGAATCCTGCAGACGATACTTATATGGATGCTATTCTAAATTGCCTCAATATAAGCAAGCAAAATTACCCAGAAATACTGGAACAACTACAACCAGCCAACCTCTATAATTTGTTAACTTATCTTTATCATCATGGTAATCATCATGCGGGGCATCTGCTCAGTTTGATAGAAAACACCAAGCCGTCTGCAAACTGGACAACCACGTTCTTGTTGGGCGCTTTTTTCAGTGCAAGCCTTGCCCTTATTTATCAACTAAACCAAGATTTTTTCGAAACTGTTGGCCGTTGGCTGCAGCGCACTTTTCCATTTGTTATCGACTGGATAGGCCAAACTTTTTCCCTGCTGCGCAACGTTCCCTTACTTGGCATTATTTCCAATGGGATAGGCCTAGTTATTAATTGGTATCAGACTTTCACCAACGGTATAACCCCTACCGCCCTGAAATTGGATCGGCTGATTTTTAAAACACTGACAGCGGGTCTTACCATAGCAGCGTATACATTGTCTTATCTCGCTGAAGGCGCGATGGCAGCCACCGCCGCTATATTGTTCGTGCTCAGTTCGAGTGTGGATTTGTTTAAAAGCCTGTATATCTTTTTTAAAGACAAATACGCCTTGAGTGAACTTGGTGAAGAGGCTCCGGCCAAAGATGCAAGCCCCGAGATTCAAGCGCAATATGCCCGCGCCCAGGACTTATACGATAGCTCGCTAAAATCCGTTTGGGTGCGCCTAGGTGCGGCTCTTGTATCCACCGCAGCCGTTGCTGTGTGGAGCTTTTTCCCGCCAAACTTTGTTATTACTTTTACCTGTCTAACCCTGATCACGCTCACATCCCTTGCCAAACGCTCAATATTGGCATCCATGAGTGAGAGCCAGGCGCAAGCGTTACAAAAAACCATTGGGCAAATCTACAGAACAGATCCTAAACATAACCTTGCACAACGAGCAACCATTGAGCAAGTTAAGCTAAAGCAGAAAGAACTTGATAATAGAGAACATAGACTAGTCGAACGCGAAAAGTCCTTAACAGAAACCAAAACCGTTATCGAAGAAAATTTGGCCCATTTAGCTGATAATCTTCAACAACAATCGGCGCTTGAAGAAGAACGAGAAAAATTAGTCCATGACAATAAAAAAACCATGTTCAGCTTTACGACCATTCTCAATGAGCTTCAAAAGCAGAACAACCAAGGACTACCTGTTAACAAAGCATCGATTGCAAATATTGGTGTGCAATGTCCGGTGGCCAATGAAGATGACGTGAGTGCCGACGCATCCAGGAGTCCAAGCGTATCCAACCTGTCATTTTTGACCAATATTCACGCTTCTGGTTCAAATAAACAACAAGAGGTAGAACCATTTAGCCCGTTGTCACCTGCAGATTCACCAACCGATACTCAGTCACAACCTTAATCGCTTTTGCGACCCCAACAAGGTGACAGCGACCGCAGTATTGTATACACTTAACGCACCCAAATACCGACCTTGCTCAATGCCAGGTTGGTAAGATAGACGCCTCTGCCCAGGCAATCCCAAAGAGGTATTATGAATTACCGTTTTAAAACATGATCCTACGACACATACCCAATGCGCTAAGTGTTTTTCGTTTGGTTTTGATTGTACCTTTTTTGGTCTTTCTCTACCAACAAGAGTACCTCAATGCGTTTTACATGTTTATTCTTGCAGGCGTCACTGACGGCTTGGATGGCTTGCTGGCCAGGAATTTTCATTGGCAAAGTTTGTTTGGTTCATTTGTTGATCCATTAGCCGATAAACTTTTGATTGCCTCGAGCTTTATCTCCTTGGCATTAATTGGCAAGCTACCCTGGTGGTTGGTTCTTTTGGTCTTTTTGCGCGATCTGACTATTTCCTTTGGTGTGCTTGCCTGGTTTTGGTTTGTGCAACGGAAACTGGACTTCAACCCAACTTTTATGAGTAAACTCAACACCACTCTCCAGTTAGCCTTAGTGACCTTGTGTCTATTCGAATTGGCCTTTTTTAGTTTTTCCCCAATACTCATTGAAGTGCTGATTATCGTCACGGCAATTACCACAACAGGAACTTACATTGATTATGTATGGACCTGGGGGAAAATAGCGTGCGCAAGAACTCACGCACGCAAATGAACCGTCAACTGGCTCTGGCAATTCAGCTAAATACCGAAGCTAACCTCGCTGATTTTTTCTGGGGTGGCAATGCCTTGCTACAACAACAATTGCAACACACCTTATTCGACAATGGAGAACGCTTGCTCTATCTTTGGGGTGTTGCCGGAAGTGGTAAATCGCATCTTCTGCAAGCCTGCTGCCTAGCAGTAAACAGTACCCAGTCTGCCATTTATCTGCCATTAGACGTTCTCAACGAATGGGGGCCGCAGGTTATCGATGGCGTTGACGAACAATCCTTAATTTGTATCGATGACATAGATGCCATTGCGGGAAATGCCGCATGGGAAGAAGCGCTTTTTCACCTCTATAACCGTATTCGTGATAACGGCAATACCACGCTGATTGTCACCGGGAAACAGCCGCCCGCAAACCTGCCGATTAGCCTGCCTGACCTGCGCTCACGTTTAAGTTGGGGCTTGGTTATCCAGGTAAATGAATTAAACGATCATGATAAAATTAACACCTTACAACTCCATGCACATAAACGTGGCTTTGAGCTACCAACCAGCGTCGGACAATTTTTATTAAATCGCAGTGCGCGCAATATGCATGATCTCCATTCCTTGCTCAATCGCCTCGACGAAGCCTCGTTGATTGCACAACGCAAAATCACCATCCCTTTCGTAAAAAATATTTTGGGAATTTGACATTTTTTATTTCTAGTCTATATCTTAAAGGTTGATCATTTTTCTAAGGAGGGAGAGATGAGTAATTTTTGCTCCGTACGCGCCAAAATAATTGCCGTTGATCAAGGTCCCGGGTCTGTACCCGCATCATTGATGCAACGCTTAACCGAATTTACTCAGCAACATTATGAGATCAGCAATGAAAGCACATTTATTGAATCTATTTTAAGACCGCAACAGGCTGGCAGCGTAATAATATATTACGGCGAAACAGATGAAATAGTGGGTTATTCACGCGCCTATCGACAACGTTTCCCCATCAAAGGAAAACTGGTAAACGTATATTCCGCCAAGACCTACCATAATCGTGTCCAAAATCTAAATTTCATCACGGCGCGCCTTGGTTTGACCGAAGCCATGAAATTTAAACTCTGCCACCCTGAAGAAGAGTTGGTTTATATTTCCTGTATCGACACACCATACAACTATCAGTTTTTAGCCCAACTACCCAACAGCATTTACCCGCAATCAGGTGTAGCTATACCCAAGCATGTGCTAGAGCTGGTTAAGATGATGAAAGAAAAAAATAATTGGTCCTCATGCCCAGGCCATCCGATGTTAATTAACGGACAGTTAAAAAAACGGCGCAACGACCCCATACCCAGCCAGTGTGCCAAAGATCCTTTGGTTGATTACTATTTATCGTTAAATCCGGCCTATGCCAATGGCAGTGCCTTATTAGCTTATATCCCGCTTAATTTAGGCAATATCGCTTATGCTCTCAGACAGCTTATAACCCAGGCGCAACATGATGTGCGACTGCCGCACCTAAATCACTCATTGATTTTGAGCGCTTAAGGGAAAAAAGTCCGGGATAATGAGCGTCCGACGTCGGTATAGTGGCGATCTGAGTCAGGTTGTTTACTAGCGAATAACCATTGATAGTATGATGAAGGTCGATTATTTTTTTTTGTACAATAATCTTATCTTCAAGCTTGGCGCTTAATTTGTCGAGCTCGTGCTTGTGTTGCTTTACCACGTCATCACCAGCAAACTTATCAATAGTCTCTTTGTCCAATCCAAACAACCGGGAAATCATGTTTTCAACGCCCGGGCGTTCCAAATACCAATATAGACTAAATGCCGACAAGCCAACGACTATGCTAGTTAGTAGCACAGGTAAAGACGTTGCTGATAATGTGGCGAGGAAAAACCCAGCAACGACCAGTGCGAGAGATTGACCCGCAAAAAATCCGCCCGCTAAAAATAACATTCCGGTCATTGCAGCGATCATTGATTTAGCGACGTAAAGAGAAAGGTCCTCTAAAGCATTTTTATAAACATCTCTTGCTTCATCAAGCGCCTGATAACGATATTTAAGCATCTGCACTATTTCGTTTAATGCACTTAATTCATCCTCGTCTTTTATTGCGAGGTATTGATCGTCAATTTTGTTTCTCAGCAACTCGATTTGTGTGGTTTGTTCCAGAAAAATATCGATTAATTGTGGCGAGCTTGTTAGCTTGATGCCAATATTTTTTGATATTGCTACCAAGTCGAAACTATAAAAAACCACGACGGAAAGAGCAGAAAATGCGAGTCCTGATATTAATATGGCCATAGCAGGGACTGCGGTGAACACCCCCAAAAGTGCCGCAACACCATCAAAACCCTCGCAGATGGCCAAAACTGTTCCTGAAAAGACTAACCACGCAAATACAAGCAGTGCATACCAGCTCGCCTCTTCTTCTTTTTTGTCCTCGACCTCAGCATCCGTCAGCAAAGAATCATATAAATCTTCTAATAACGACGCGCGCAAGGATTCCACTAACATTTTTGCATTTGTATCGCAAACAAACTCCTTACTAAACCATGCAAGCAATGCGTCGCGCCGAATGAGCGCCTGATCTTTCTGTAAAGACAGCGTCTCACTTTCGAGTAAGTTACTTAGTTTACTGATTAATGCTATCGAACGTGCGTTAAGCTTAATATCTGTATTCATGAGACAATATAACACATAGTGGCCAATAAATTCCATCGAATTGGCGTGTTAGTCCTGCTGCGGCATGGAGCCAGGAGCTGTTGGTTAAAATTATTTATTTATCCATAAGCCGTGTCAAATAGGGGGAAATAGTCCATAAGACTAGCGACAATACTAAAGATGCCAAACCGATATATGCAAACACCTGCGTGTAGATCATAAGCGACTCAACGCCCGGCTCTATATGTGTGGGAAGCGCGGTGAACGATGCAACCGTGGCACCAATAAAGCCTGCCATTGCTGATGTTAAAAACCACATTCCTATAACAAAACCGACGATTTGTCCTGGAACCAATTCAGCCACCATAGCGACGCCCAAGGCGGACACCAGCAACTCACCTGTACTTTGCAAAAGATAACTCACAACCAACCACCACGAGGAGACTATGCCCGAGTCATTATGGAGGTAGCGTGCAAAGTATAAAATCGCAAAACTTAAAGCACAAAATGTCATACCTAGAGCAAATTTATAAGGTATGGGAAAGGAGATTCCACCTTGATTGAGCTTGTCGTAAAATACAGCAAGTACCGGACTCATCAGAATAATCCAGATTGGATTTAACGCCTGGAAACTTTGTGGATCAATGATAATACCAAACAAATGGGGATCTACATTATTCACTGCGAATAAATTGAGCGACGTCGGCATTTGCTGGTAGAGGGTAAAAAAAGCGACCGCTTCCAGCATTAGTATAAATGCAACCCACATACGCAAGTAAGCCGTTTTTTTCTCACGGCGCATATATATAAAATACGTGATCACCACGATGAGCGTGACTAACCAGACGAGATTTTTTGCAATCATTACATGCTGTAAAAGGTATGCGGACGCCGCAGTTGCTCCAATGATACCGATAATAATGAGATTCCACTGCCATAGTGGAATTATGCGTTGATCAGCCGCGGTATTAATATTCGCAATATGCCGACGCTGAAACCAATAGTTGGCGAGTCCCACCGTTATTCCAATAAAGCTTAGCAGGTAAGCGTAGGGATAACCGTAGTTCGCGGACAAGGAAGGCCCTGCGAACAAGGCAACTGTTGAGCCCAGGTTGATGGCCATGTAATAGAGAGTAAAGGCGCTATGCAAGCGAGGGTCTTGTTCATTGTAACATTTAGACAATAAGCTTGCGGGATTCGCTTTGAACAATCCATTGCCAACACAAATTAAGCCTAAGGCAAGAAAAACATGCTGTTTATCAGTCAGCGCTAATGATAAATAACCAAGAGCGAGGGTAATTAAGCCGAGAACAATGGTACGTTTGGTGCCCAGGATTTTATCACCAAGATAGCCGCCAGCTGCGACCATCCCGTAGACCAATGCTGAAAATGCGCCAAAGGTATAGTATGCGGTGTCATCATCAAAGCCAAGAAAGCGGATGAAATAGAGGGTCAAAATTCCCTGAACGGTATAGAAACCAAACCGCTCCCAAATTTCCAACATAAAGACCATGTAGAAAGCACGTGGCTGCGCACGAAATATGGATACCATGCCTTCTATACCTTCCATGGAGTGGATAAGTCAATTTATAACATTTCTTTTGGTTTGATTACAAGCAGGACGAGTTAAACGGTGTCAAGGGTCGATTAGCGTCCACAACAACAGTTTCCTTAACACTCCTCACATCAGGTGTAGAAAATAGCGGCGGGAAATGTTGCGGAGCAGCACTGGACTCCTCTATATTGCTGCCAGTATCTGTTGCTGACAAAGACTGGATATGGACATTGGGTTCAGAAGGCTCTGCAGTGCCGTCATTCGCTGAAGACGATTTCATTTGATGACTGCTAACCCATTGGAATAGCCCTTGAAATACAGGATAAGTCATACGGCCAATTATATACAATGTGCCCAAGCCTGCACTTACAGCCAAAATAGCCAGCCCGGTTGGTGGAAAAAACAAGCTTACGGTTACACCGATCAGCGCCGATGAGGATAAAGACACACCTAATACTTTATCAAAAAAAAGGCTCATGCCACGTTTGCTCTGTTTTTGTTCGAGTTTATATTGTTGATCATATAATGCTTGCAGCTTGCCTTTTTTCTCATCAAAACGTAACTGCAACTCATCCACCGCACCGAACAATTGGTTGATATGTTCGCAATCATTCTGACTAATAGCGGCCTGCAACGACAATTCTTTTTCTGCTGATTCTTTTTGCAACAGCGCAAATTCATTTTTCAGGTCATCAAGTTCAACATTTTTTTGGACAAGCTCTTTAGCAACCTGATGGCGACGATAAAAAAACTTGGCCAGAGAGATTATGCTCACCAACACACCTAGAGTAGCACTGATAATAGCAATAGGTGGCGCCGCTACAGGTATTGCCAATGCTGTTACGGACAACCCTAACGACAAACCCGCATAAAACAAGCGTACATTTTTTGTTGCCGTAACATGGGCTGATTCCCCTAACTGCCAGGCGGCAAGGTATATGACGGGAACACGTATAAAATCAACAATAGCCAGAGCAAAGCCGCTATACATAAAGCTATTTAACAACGATTTAGCGGTATTGATTGCATGCTCAAAAGTGCCCTTGATCTGACCCCAGCGCGTTAGTAGTGTTGCGGTTCCCGTCACATTGCGCCCAAAGCCGGTAAATTCTGGCAACCAATATAATACCGCCAAAATCCCCTTGCGTTTTACAGGCAAAGTCGGCTTGAACTCTATTTTCTCATTCATAGCCCGGATTCGTGATAAATGGTATTCAAAAATATGAGCCATATCACGGTTTTCATCCGCTTTATTACTTGATTGAGTATCAACCACCCCAGTCATGATTTCTCACCTACAAGTCGCATATGGTTTAATATACCAAAATAAGATTAAGGGAATCTGAAGTAGTAATATAAGGACTTACACAAAATCCCTTGCCAGCCCCCCCAGATGTAAACTATATTTCCTGAATACCCAAATAAAAACAATAAGTTCACTATGGCGAAAAAAGCACTTTATCTAGCTGGCGGTGGCGCACGCGGCGCCTACCAAGCTGGTGTATTAAAAGCCATAGCACATATATTACAAGTCAAAACCATACCATTCGCCATGGTGAGCGGTGTTAGCATAGGCAGTATCAATGCCGCAATTATAGCGCAACATGCGAACGATTTCCCCCTTGGCGTGCAAAAACTTGAAGCACTATGGCGAGAAATAAGCTCTCAGCAAATTTTTAACTCCAGTAATTACGAGTTAAGTAAATCGGTTCTCCGCAATGTAAGTCATCTATTTGTCAAGCAGCATCAGTCGGGGCACTTGCTGGACACGACACCATCGCATCAATTTATTAACGAACATATTGATTTCGATCTGATTAAAACAAATATCAGCAACAACCATCTCGAGACCATGGAAGTAATTAGTAATTGCTACGAATCGCAGCAAACGATTTCATTCTACCAACATAATCAGTCGGAATTTGAAGATTGGCATTATCCTCGACACACCAGCCAACGGGTGGACTTGAAAATGGAGCATATTCTTGCCTCCAGCGCCCTGCCACTTTTTTTCCCTGCCGTTAAAATTAACGGTTTTCATTATGGTGATGGCAGTATGGGCTTAGTCGCACCGCTACGTGGGGCGGTGCGTTTCGATGTTGCAAAGATTATGATTTTAGGCACACGCCAATTGCCCGTGTTTACTGACCCCGAGACATTGCGTAATGGTGACATTGGTTTCGCGCATATCCTGGGCAATATGTTAAACGGCTTATTTCTTGATAATCTCGATCGCGACATTGAAATGGTTAATCGCATGAACGATATTGCCCGATTGATATCCATGTGGAAAAAACGCCAATCATCTTGGCGGCCGATTGAAACCTTGCATTTGCGTCCCAGCATTGATATCTCCGCATTTGCACAATCAAAATACCAGAGTATGCCCGCCTTATTACGTATGTTGCTCAATGTGTTAGGCGCTAAAAATCATTCCGGTGACTTGCTCAGCTTTTTATTATTCGAAAAAGAATTTACCTGCGAATTAGTTGATCTAGGCTACAAAGATACACTAGCCGCTGAAGCGGCTGTCACTGCTTTTTTTGCTTAAGAACGCAAATATGCCAAGACTGGTGCTGTTTCCGGTCTTAATCCATGCCAAATAAAATAAGCCTCGCTCGCCTGTTCAACCAGCATACCTAAACCATCTACAGCCACACAATCATGCGCCTGGGCATCAGCTACAAACGTTGTTTTCTGATGGGCAAGATAAGACAAGTCATAGCAAAATGGACGCCCGGCGAAGGCGGCCGCCGGCAGACCAAGAGATTGCTGATGATGGCCTGTTGCAGTCGCGTTGATAACGACATCATACACCTCATGCAATTCTGAAATACCGCAACTGCTTGTCGATGGAAATTCTTTTTGTAATGCATGTGCTTTTTCTACCGTGCGATTGGCAATTGTTAGGCGCGCAGGATTTGCGGCAAGCAGGGGTGCAATAACCCCGCGTGCAGCCCCACCCGCTCCCAGTAACAAAATGCGTTTTCCAGACAATGCCAAATAATGGCTTAAATCACGCAATAAGCCTATGCCATCGGTATTATCAGCCTGCAACTTGCCTGCTTTCATCCATAACGTGTTAGCTGCCTTTGCCTGCAGGCACCGTGCGCTGGGCTCTTCACTCATGGCAAAAGCGCGCTGTTTTCCAGGCAAGGTAATATTTAAACCCACGCCACCATTACTAAAAAAACCGTGCACTTGTTGCTCAAAATGCGACTCATCAATCAGAACGCGGTCATACACCAGGAGACGACCGGTCTCTTTTGCGAATAATTGATGAATAATCGGCGATAAGCTATGAGCGACCGGGTTACCCATTACGGCATAATGATCAGGCATGGAACTCTCGTTATTTTCGTTGAACATAGCAGCACTGCCATGAGGTTAAATAATTTTTATATACGGGCTCCGTATTGATTTTAGTCTAACTCACTGAATTTAATGAAAAAGAAACACAGCCCTGATTAAGCCAAGCCATAATCAGGGCTGTGTGGCACATAACTCCCTATAACGACCAGCTCGCCCTACACGGCCAAACTCTTACTCACCAACTCACGCAAATCGCGCGACAGCTCACCGGCCGCCAAACGTTCAAGCTGTTGCTGCATCAGGCCTTGTCTGACTTTATCCAGCCGTTGCCAACGCGTAAACGGCGTGGCGAGGCGTGCGGCGATTTGTGGGTTGATTTTATCTATCTGCAACAGCATGTCATGTAAAAAAGCATAACCGCTGCCGTCTACAGCATGAAAATGGCGAGGATTTCCCTGACAAAAAGCACCGACTACCGCGCGTACTTTGTTTGGATTTTTGATATTAAATGCCGGGTGCTTCAACAACATGCGTACCTGCGCCAACGTTCCAGGCCGCTCGCAGCTGGCCTGCAGGGCAAACCATTTATCAAGCACCAGATCATCCTGTTGCCATTGCTGATAAAAGTCATCAATGGCTTTCAGCCGCGCAAAATCCTCTGAACAATTGGCTAATAAAGCAAAACTCGCAACCTGATCAGTCATTGTTTGTGCTTGGGAAAATTGCCGTTGACAGATAGAGAGGGTTCGCTCTTCATCAGCCTTCATCATCAACCATAGACAAACATTGCGTAATCTGCGCCGGGTATAAGCACCACCGTCCATAGCATGATCTTCTTGCTGCCATAGAACCTGATAGTGGGCTTGCGCCTTATCGAGCAAACCTTGCCCCAACTGCTGCCGGAAAGAATCACGCGCGGCTTCAACACGCCCAACATCAACCGCAGTTAACATCGCGGCGACATCTTCATATCCGGGCGGCGTTAAAATCTCAGCCCGTAATGCTGCATCCAGCGAGTCATCATCTAGCACCTGTTGATAAGCGTCGATCAGTACTGCAGGAACTTGCCATTGCGATTGTGGTGTGTGGTAAAAGCCGGTGACACAGGCAAGCGCCAGATTCTGGGCTGCATTCCATTTAGCATAACCATCACTCTCAAAGCGCAGCAAGGCCAATAATTCCTCCTGACTTTGTTGCTGATGCAGGATGACTGGTGCGGAAAATTCACGCAACAAAGAAACCAATGGCTTTTCAGGCAACCCATCAAATTCGAAACTCTGCTCCTGCTCACGCAGCTCTAATACATCATGCTTCAGTGGAAATGCTTGACCATGACTATCAAATAAAGCGACACGGACGGGAATATGGAACGGCTTTTTATCCTTACATTCAGCAGTAGGTCGACAAGACTGGCTTAATTTCAGTGTGAGTTTCCCCAGCTTATAGTCACTACTTACAGTAATTTCTGGCGTTCCCGCCTGGCTATACCAGCGCTTGAATTGGGTAAAATCAACATCATTAGCATCTTCCATGGCAGCAACAAAATCATCAATCGTAACTGCTTGCCCATCATGGCGCTCAAAATATAGGTCCATACCACGACGAAAACCAACCTTACCTAATAAGGTCTGCTGCATGCGTATAACTTCGGCACCTTTGTTATAAATGGTTGCCGTATAAAAATTATTGATTTCCTGATAGGACTCAGGTCTGACTGGATGCGCCATCGCACCGGCATCTTCTGGAAATTGCGTGTTGCGCAACACGTTGACGTCGATAATGCGATTCACATCACGTGAATTCATATCACGCGAAAACTCCTGATCACGGAAAACAGTCAACCCCTCTTTCAAACTCAATTGAAACCAATCGCGACAAGTAACACGGTTGCCGGTCCAATTATGAAAATACTCATGCCCGATTACGCCTTCAACATCAGCATAATCCTGATCGGTCGCAGTATCGGGACGGGCGAGTATATATTTGGAATTAAAAATATTTAATCCCTTGTTTTCCATGGCCCCCATATTAAAATCGCTGACGGCAACGATCATGAAAATATCCAGATCATACTCACGGCCATACTCCTGCTCATCCCAACGCATCGCATGTTTTATGGACTGCATGGCATGCGCGCATTTATCCTCATTGCCCGGCTCCACATAGATTCGTAAATCAACGATTCTACCTGAGCGCGTAACAAATTGGTCACGCACGCAGGCCAGATCGCCTGCAACCAGTGCAAACAAATACGATGGCTTTTTAAAGGGATCCTGCCAAATAACCCAATGACGTCCATCACTACCCTCGCCGGACTCCAACAAATTACCGTTAGAAAGCAACACCGGGTAATTCGCCTTCGCCGCACTGATGCGCGTCGTGAAAAATGACAGAACATCTGGCCGGTCAGGAAAGAACGTCATGCGCCGAAACCCTTCTGCCTCGCATTGGGTACAAAACAAATTTTTGGCGCGATAAAGGCCTGATAATTTGGTGTTGTCTTGTGGGCAAATACGGGTAACCACCGTCAAGGTAAAGGCATCAGGACAATTTTTTACAATTAAATCATCATTCTGCAATTGATACGCCTGCTTATCCAATAACTGATCATTCATCCGAATACTAACCAGCTCCACCTCATCCCCCAATAAATGCAGATCGCCCGGATGGTTTCGTTTCAATTGCATATGATTGCGGACTAGGACGTGATCGTCATATAAATCAAAGTCTAAAGCCACCATTTCCACCGCAAAAGTGGGGGGCAGGTAGTCTTTGCGAAAAATTGTAGCGTCTGGCATGCTCATAGCTCCCGATAAAAACAAATTAGGTACTGCTGTAATTCAAGCTGATTAAAAACAATCATTTGATTATTCATTATAATTTTCTAAAAAAAACAGGTGGCTCAACTGAATTTATTCTATACTAAAATTAACAGATAAGTTTCTCGCTTTTACCGAAAGAATGCAAAGGGGAATACGAATGAGTACGCAAGATTTTTTAGCCAACTATACGCGCCGCTTTGAGGATAACAAAGAAGAAGAAATGTCGTTGGATGAATATTTGGAGTTGTGTAAGACGGATCCATCCGCTTACGCAAACCCCGCACAACGACTGCTGATGGCACTCGGTGAGCCAGAACTTGTCGATACGCGCCATGATCCCGTGTTGTCGCGCATTTTTTCTAATAAAATCATTCACCGTTATTCAGTATTCGATAGTTTCTATGGCATGGAAGAGCCGATTGAGCAGATTGTAGGCTTTTTAAAGCATGCAGCCCAAGGGCTTGAAGAAACCAAACAAGTTCTTTATCTACTTGGCCCCGTCGGCGGCGGTAAATCGTCGTTGGCAGAAAAATTAAAAGAATTGATGCAAAAAACTCCGTTTTATGCGATCAAAGGCTCGCCCGTTTTTGATTCACCACTCTCTTTATTCGATATGGCTGAAGACGGTGCGTTACTGCTAGAACGTTATGGCATTCCAGACCGCCACCTACGCTACGTCATGTCACCCTGGGCCATCAAACGGCTGCATGAATTCAACGGCGACATCAATCAGTTTCGTGTAATCAAAGTCAAACCTTCACGCATGAAACAGATAGCCATTGCCAAAACTGAGCCTGGTGATGAAAACAACCAGGATATATCCTCGCTGGTCGGCAAGGTCGATATTCGTAAACTGGAAGAGTTCTCACAAAACGATGCCGATGCTTACAGTTATTCGGGTGGGCTTTGCCGCGCCAACCGCGGGCTTTTAGAATTTGTTGAAATGTTCAAAGCACCGATTAAAGTATTGCATCCTCTACTCACCGCCACCCAGGAAGGCAATTACAATCCGTACTGAAGGCTTATCTGCCATTCCATTTGAAGGGATTATCTTAGCGCACTCCAACGAAGCGGAGTGGCAAACGTTTCGCAACAATAAAAATAATGAGGCATTCATTGACCGCATCAACATTGTCAAAGTGCCCTATTGCCTGCGTGTATCAGAAGAGCTGAAAATTTACCGTAAATTGATTGAAAACAGTTCATCTAATCAATACCACCGTGCGCACCAGGAACGCTGGACATGCTTGCACAGTTTTCGGTATTAACCCGTTTAAAAGAGCCACAAAATTCCAGTATTTATTCGAAATTGCGTGTTTATAATGGCGAAACCTTAAAAGACACCGACCCTAAAGCGAAGTCCTACCAGGAGTACCGCGATTTCGCCGGTGTGGATGAAGGCATGACAGGGGTTATCCACCCGTTTTGCTTTCAAAATTCTATCCAAAGTATTTAACTTTGACCACACTGAAATTGCCGCTAATCCTGTGCATCTGTTTTATGTGCTTGAGCAGCCAAATTGAACGAGAGCAATTACCGTCAGGAATGTGTCAGAACAATACCTGACATTTATAAAGAATATTTATCACCAAAATACATAGAGTTCATTGGTAAAGAAATTCAAACCGCCTATTTGGAATCCTACTCTGAATATGGCCAAAATATTTTTGACCGCTATATCATCTATGCTGATTTCTGGATTCAGGATCAGGAATACCGTGATCCGGAAACAGGTGAACTGTTTGACAGAGGCTGCGCTGAATGCTGAACTGGAGAAAATTGAAAAACCAGCAGGCATTTGCAATCCAAAAGATTTCCGCAATGAAGTCGTCAACTTTGTCTTGCGGGCCACGGCCAAAAATAATGGCAAAAATCCAACATGGAATAGCTATGAAAAATTGCACTCCGTGATTGAGAAAAAAATGTTCTCCAACACCGAAGATTTGCTACCTGTGATTTCATTTAATGCCAAAGCCTCCGAGGATGATAAGAAAAAACATGAGGAATTATTTCACGGATGATGGAGAAAGGCTACACGCCAAACAAGTTCGGCTACTGTGCGAATGGTACTTACGGGTTCGCAAATCGCAGTAAATAAGGCGATAAACCATGACGCAACTGATTGATAGACGACAAAATGCTGGCAAGAAGAGCACAGTCAATCGACAGCGCTTCTTGCGTCGTTACAAAAATCAAATTAAACGTGCCGTTTCCGACGCTGTAGGCAAGCGCAGTATTACTGAAATTGACAAAGGTGAGCAGATTACCATCCCCGCTAAAGATATTGCCGAACCGCGGTTTCATCGGGGCAAAGGGGGCGTGGTTGAGCACATTCTGTCCGGTAACGATGAATTTGTTACAGGCGATCACATTAAACGCCCTACAGGCGCCAGCAGCTCAGGCGGCGATGGTGAAGCCAGTAACAGTGGCGAAGGCGAGGATGACTTTGTCTTCCAACTCTCACGAGAAGAATTTCTGGAGTTGTATTTTGAAGATTTAGAGTTACCTGATCTCATTAAAAAAGAATTAGCCCGCATCAGTACGGTCAAAACCGTACGCGCCGGATTCACCACCAGCGGCACGCCAACCAATATCAATGTACTGCGCTCCATGCGCCAGGCCACTGGTCGACGAGTAGCACTGGCATCACCCCATAAGCGCCGTTTACGGCAAGCCGAGGATGAGCTGGCTAAATTGCAAGCCTTAGCCAGTCCGGATCAAGTCGACCTGCTACGCCTACAACGCGACATTGAGTTTCTGAAAAAACGAATCCGTACCGTCCCCTTTATTGACCCCATTGATTTACGCTACAACCACCGCGTGCGTGTGCCGGCCCCCTCCACACAAGCCGTTATGTTTTGCGTGATGGACGTGTCCGGCTCGATGGATGAACCGAAAAAAGACATAGCCAAGCGTTTTTTTATTTTACTCTACCTTTTCCTCACCAAAAATTACGAAAAAATAGACCTGGTATTTATTCGCCACCACACGTCCGCTCGCGAAGTAACTGAAGAAGAGTTTTTCTATTCGCGCGAAACAGGAGGCACTGTGGTATCCAGCGCGCTTGAGTTGTTAGCCAACATTATCGAAGCTCGTTACAACCCCGCCACCTGGAATATTTACGTCGCCCAAGCCTCTGATGGTGATAACTGGAATGCTGATTCACCTTACTGCCTGGAGTTATTACAAGAAAAAATCATGCCTTTGCTGCAATACTTCGCCTACATAGAAATTATGCCACGTCATCATCAAAGCCTTTGGGAAGTCTACCAGCGTGTGCACGATGAGTATCCGAATTTCGCCATGGAGAACATTGACAACGTTGTTGATATTTATCCAGTCTTTCGCGAGCTCTTCAAAAGGAAAACGGCATGAAAAAAAAACCGTTATCAACTAACGCTGAGTGGACGTTTGAATTGCTTCAAACCTACGATCACGAGATAGCCCGCCTAGCCAAAACATTCAAACTTGATACCTACCCTAACCAGATTGAAGTGATCTCCGCCGAGCAAATGATGGATTCGTATGCCTCGGTCGGCATGCCTATCGGTTACCATCATTGGTCATTCGGTAAACATTTCGTCGGCGTCGAAAAAAGCTATCAACGCGGAGAAATGGGACTGGCTTATGAACTGGTGATTAATTCCAACCCCTGTATATCTTACCTCATGGAAGAAAACACCATGGCGATGCAGGCACTGGTGATAGCACACGCTTGCTATGGTCATAATTCATTTTTTAAAAACAACTATTTATTCAAGATGTGGACAGCCGCCGACTCTATTATTGATTACTTGGTTTTTGCCCGAAATTACATCAGCGAATGTGAAGAACGCCACGGCATCGATGAGGTTGAAACCGTCCTGGATGCCTGTCACGCACTCATGAATTATGGTGTAGACCGTTACAAACATCCCTCACCACTGTCAATTCAGGAAGAAAAAATTCGCCAGCAAAATCGCGAAGTTTACCTGGAATCACAAGTCAACGAATTATGGCGTACCATACCGCAGAATAAGGCGGGGGAAAAAGGGGAAAAGCGCCACGCTTCCCGACAGAGCCCCAGGAAAACATTCTTTATTTTATTGAAAAAAATGCACCCTTGTTACAATCATGGCAACGCGAAATTGTGCGCATTGTGAGAAAAATAGCGCAATATTTTTATCCACAAGGACAAACGAAAGTCATGAACGAAGGTTGGGCCTGTTTTTGGCATTACACGCTCATCCACGCACTCTATGACGAAGGCCTGGTTACCGATGAATTTATGCTGGAAATATTGCAAAACCATACCAATGTCATCATGCAGCCACCCTATAATAGCCCTCAATACAGTGGCATTAACCCATACACCTTAGGCTATCACATGATGCAAGACATCAAGCGCATTTGTGAAAACCCAACGGATGAAGATCAGCAATGGTTCCCGCATCTCGCCAACACAGATTGGCTGACCAGTCTGGATTACGCCATGCGCAATTTCAAAGATGAAAGTTTTATTGCGCAATACCTATCTCCTCACCTCATCCGTGAATTGAAATTATTTCACATCATCGACGATGAACAACACCCTGAAATGCTGGTCGGTGCTATTCACAATGAACAAGGTTATCAACAAATCCGTGAGGCATTATCCCGGCAATACAACCTCGGCAATCTCGAGCTTGATATCCAGGTTTATTCCGTTGATGTTGAAGGCGACCGCGCACTGACCTTGCATTACATTCAACAAAACCGAGTACCCTTGGGCAGCTCAACGCAAGACGTGTTAAAGCACTTGCACACCCTATGGAAATTTCCAGTAATTCTGAAGACAGTTGACATGAAAGGAGACGTCATAAGTGAGTACCATTGCCCTGCTGTTCCAGTAGCTAAAACAAAAGAGTAGGGATTCCACCAAGCGCAATTGTTGCCGCGCTCACAATGATGAATCCATACTCTTATCGACACAATTAAGACTTACAGCATTACTCTTTTTCCTTTTCAACCCCCGCCATCTCAATCACATAAGCCAACCCCAGCTTGGTAAAATTGGTCATGTGTTCCAGGTTTAATAAACTCATAGAGTCTGCTGAACTATGAATGTAGGGGTTGTGATCCTCAAAACTGGTTTCACAAGGAAATGCTGCCGGAATGCCTTGCTCATTCCAAGAAGCATGATCACTACAACCATAACCACATTTTGAATAAGCAACAGGCACCTTGATGTAATTGCTAATCAAGGCCGCGATGTAATCACTTAATTCATTATCCGTGTAATCGCGAAAAACCCACATTGTTTTATCTTTCTCATCATGGCGGTAACCCGTCATATCAAACTGCATGGCCGCATAAACCGCGATTTTCTGGTTAAGGAAATGCTGCACTACTTGCTGCGAACCAACCAGTCCCTGCTCTTCCGCTGCATACCAGATGATATAAACTGGACGCTTCAATGTGTTTTGGGACGCTAACAACACCCGCGCCACTTCCATCGTACTGGCAGAACCACTGCCATCATCGCCCGCACCCGGCATGCGCTCGTTTTCATCATCACCCAAGGTATCCATGTGCGCACCAAGCACCACGGCAGGAGCCTTGATGTCTTTGCCAAGAACAGTCACTAATGAGGGCTGAATATAACGCCCGCCTGTTTGTACAAAATAGGTTTCGGTGTCTTTACGGCCATATTCAACCGCCATGCGCTCAAATTCATCTTTCAACCACTCGGCAATCGTTACACCATGTTTCTGGGTCGAAGATCGGTTAATATACGACGACATGACGGACACTGTGCGCCATATATTATCAGCATCAATCTGTTCAAACGCTTCGAGCACCCGCTTTTGGTGCGCAATATCATACTTGCCAGCGACCATGTGCACCGATGGCTTTAGAGAAGACTGCGGCAGTAACTCAATTGCTGCTTGTCGGCGTAAGGCCTGTGGTTTAGCGGCCAAACGCGCGCTCAGATTGATAAAACGACCACAATGAGTTTGATCAGCAATGCGACTTATTAGGCGCAAATCGCGCGCAGGAACGTCGATGATTTTAAAATCGTGGTTTTCAGCCAGTACAACATAGTCGGATGACAGCTTGCCTGCCAAACAACTCGGTACTTGCAATTGCTCCTGGACAGAATTTTGGGCTACTAGTGGCATTGCTACCAACAAGCCTAACAAAACAGCGAGACTCCTTTGTCGAAAATGCATAAAAATTCCTTAACGATAGTGAAAATGCTTGCCAATCATAAACCATGTAGGCACGCTTGCAAATTGAATGCAATAAATGATCTTCTTTTAACCGTTTGGTGATTGATAATCATTTTCATTTGTAATAAAGTATCATTTCTTTTTTCTAGCGGACATAGGTAAAATGAAAATAAAAAAAATCCCTTATTATCTGATACTGCTGTTACTGACTTCAGGCGCCAGCCTGATTCTGGGCTTCTTGAGTTTCGGCGGTATGTTTGCTTTATGGCCGGTGCTGCCACTTGCCTTCGCAGCGTTCGTGCTCTCGGTAGCCTATGAGGGTGAAATTTATTTACAAAATATCAAAGGCGCGCTGAATAAATTATTCAAACACAACCACCTTGAGCGTCAACTGTCCAATACCTATTTGCTTGAAAAATTCCCTGACACAACTGCCGACGACTGTCCGCAATTTTTCAAAGATTATGAGGCACAACTTAAATTACTACATCATTTCGGTCATGACCTCTTGGACGAGAAAAGCGCCGCACAGAAAAAACAAGTCCGTAAAACGCTAGGAGATATGGAAAAATGGTTTGCACGGCAATTGTTTGCAAGCCCTGCTGCAACCCTACAGGGAGACAGCGAATACCAAAGCGCATTACGCAACTGGCTTAGCAAGAATGAGCAAGAAAAATCATGGACCGACCTGAACAATCGCAATGCAACGTTTAAAAATGTTAAACTATTCAGCATCCTTTCCGGTTTGTTTATGGGCACAGGTACAACCTATTTACTGGTTGAAGCCTTCTCTGCTATTCCTTTCTTCGCAACGATACCCTTTGCAACCTGGCCGCTATTCATTTTACCGATGGCCGCTATTGCCGGTACAGCTTATGGCCTGCTCACCTACAATGCTGTTACCGACATGATAGCCAACGATACATTGCGTAATTGGTACAACAAACTTAAGACCGACTTAAGTAAAGACCTGACGCTGCGCAGTGTATTTATGACCATCACCGCAACGGTTTTAGTCGCCCTAGCTCTCGCCTTGACTGTCTGTACCGCTGGCACCTGGTGGACGGTTGCTAAAGAGACACGACCATTATTTACCTGGATGGCCAACATGCCAGGATTTATCATGGGCCTTATTAACCCGATTATTACTGGCTTGTCAGCAATTGTCTTCAATTTGCAAAACACCAGTGAATCACTGTGCATGATTGATGATGCAACGCGCAAGAAAGACAGCTTCATTAGCCGCGCCGCCAAGACCATGCAAAAAGGCTTTAGCGAGTTACTGACTCGTGAAAACTGGGGACAAATACTTAACCCTTTTCGACTGCTATTAAAATTAACTATTATGCCCCTGCGCATAGTGCTTTTTTTAGGACATTTGATTAGCATCGGCGTCACCGCCGACCGTGTACCTGGTGTCTCGCAGGTTGTATCGGCACTGCTTGGCATTATCAGCGAAGGGTTTGAAGATGCGCATTATTTTATCGGTCATGATCATGCTCACAACCATGAGGCGGAGTGTGATGAAACAGATGAAAATCACCAGCACTCGGGGTGTAGTGAAGCAGATGAAGGTCACCACCATCATCATGATAATGGACAAGCACATCAAGTAGCGGATCAGCAAGCGAGGAAACTGGCACATCAACAAGAAATGTTGCAAGAACGCTTAAGTGCAGGCCATAGCCACAACCATGATCTTGACTTGCCCACGAGAATTATTAAGTTGGTTTTCACCCCGGTATACTTGCTGGCAACAACCTGGGATTACGTGGCAAGCCAATGGAACAAGGAGCCACAACACCGGCTGAACTTTGGTGATGCGTGGCTGATACAAACAGGCGAAAAAGGAAAACAAGTTAATTTACCCAACAATCCAAACACGCCGTCTACCGACTGGCAAACCGAACAGGCTGTTTATCGCATCGAACGTCACAAAGAGAAGCAGCTAAATGGTGCGCTGATTGGTGCGGATACTGCACAGAAAAAAATTGATTTGCTGACAACACTACAGCAAGAAATTCGTCTTAATGGGTCAAAAACCATCGACGCAAGGCCTGCTGCTGAACAAGCTACCTATGGTCTCCACCGCTTTTTTAGCCACGGCAAAACAAGCACGGAGACATTTTTGGAGGAATTACCACAACGGATCAGCGCACCGTCAGCGTAGGCCATGGTTTTTCCTTCTCCCCTTGCGGGAGAAGGAGATACTTAACGTTGCCCGTATCGTGACAGCTCATCACTCCAACATGCTCCTCAGTCCGGCCAAATGCGACTGTGCCAACGCTTTTGATTTAACCTCATCATGCACACCCGGCTTGCCAAACCATTCCAGACTATCTTGCGGTAACTCATCAAGGAACCGACTTGGCAGGCAATCTTGCAGCTCTCCCGCGCGTCGACGCTGTCTCGCTAATGTCAAACAAAGCCCTTTCTGGGCACGGGTAATGCCAACATACGCCAGACGCCGCTCTTCCTCGATCTGCTCCTCGTCAATACTGACACGATGTGGCAGCAGCTCTTCTTCCATGCCTACCAAATACACATAGGGAAATTCCAGACCTTTTGAGGCGTGCAAAGTCATTAATTGCAACGTATCTTTATCGTGCTCATCTGCTTGCTCAAGAATATCGATCAAAATCAGCTTGTTGATCACATCTGCCAATTCAGTTCCCGGTTCTTTTGCCATCAATCGCCCCACCCACTCCAGAAGCTCCCAGATATTGTCCATCATTTTTTGCGCTTTCAGCGGCGTATCGCATTGCTCATAAACATGTGCCTCATACCCCGTATCATCGACCATTTCGCGCAACACCTCGACCACCGGCTCGTGACGGCAGCGTTGTTTAATGGTGTATAGCCATTGCTTGAACCCATAGAGTGCTGCACGTGGCTTATCACTTACATGCTCGCTGAGCGCTAGATGATCACAACAATTATAAAGGCTTTGCCCTCGCCCTTGGGCATAGTTGGCGAGCGATTCCAGCGTTGCATCACCGATGCCCCGTTTGGGCGTATTAATCACTCTTAAAAAAGCAGCGTCATCTGCCTCGTTGCTCAACAATTTAAGGTAGGCAAAAATATCTTTTACTTCAGTGCGCGCAAACCACGATTGCCCACCACTGATGTGATAAGGAATGCCGTGATTACGCAATACTTTTTCAAAGACCCGCGATTGATGATTACCACGATACAAAATTGCATAGTTGCCATAATCAAAGCGACTACGCAGTTTATGGCTAATCATATCGGCAACGACTTGCTCGGCCTCATCCTGGTCATCTTTACAGCATATGACCCGCAACAAGTCGCCATGACCAAATTCACTCCATAACTTTTTAGTGAACAAATGCGGATTATTGGCAATTAAATGATTGGCCGCATGCAAAATTCGTCCTGTTGAACGATAGTTTTGCTCCAATTTCATAATAACCAGTGATGGGTAATCCTGCTTCAATTGCGCCAGATTTTCAGGCCTCGCCCCTCGCCACGCATAAATAGATTGGTCGTCATCGCCGACCACCGTGAAATGCGCGCGGCTTCCAACTAATAATTGCACCAGAGTGTACTGCGAGGTATTCGAATCCTGATATTCATCAATCAACAAGTGTCTAACTTTATTTTGCCAGTACGTTAAAACATCAGCATGTTGTTGCAACAAGCGCGCCGGCAAACGAATTAGATCATCAAAATCAACTGCATTATAGGCTTGCAAGGACTGTTGATATCGAGGGTAAATACTGGCCGCCTCCATCAGCGCTGGCGTATCGATCATGCCAGCCGCTATATCCTCAGGCGCTAGCAACTCATTTTTCCAGCGTGAGATTTGCTGTTGTATCGCCAACAAATCCTCACGTGAATTTGCACGTGCCGGCGGCATGAATCCACGCAAGACCCCCAGGCAGTCCTCGCTGTCAAAAATGGAAAACCCGGGTTTCAGGCCACAATGCGCCACATCACGCTTGATGATGCTTAATCCCAAGGTGTGGAAAGTCGCCACTTTTAAGCCACGACGAGACTTGGCAGGCAATACTGACGCCACCCGCTGACGCATTTCATTCGCCGCTTTATTGGTAAACGTAACCGCAAATACGCTAGACGCGGCATACCCGCATTGCTCGATTAGATAGGCGATTTTCTGAGTTATAACCCGCGTTTTACCACTACCGGCACCAGCAAGAACCAACAATGGTCCATCAATATACTTTACCGCCGCCATTTGTTGCGCATTCAGCATAAACAGACCCGTGCAAAAAAAAAGCATTATGACATGAATGGCTAGCTCATAAAATGGGGGAAATGCACGCTAGAATCTACTTCGCGCAATCACAAGCACCAAGTTAAGTCATTCATCCTATAAAACTCACTAAATTTTTTTAACAAAAAAATAAAAGACTATAATTAGATAAGCAACAAAATATACAGGGATGTTATATGGAAATTGATTACCTGGTATTAGGCAGTGGAATCTCAGCGCTTACTTTTTCGGCGCTTATGGCGCAACGTGGTAATTCTGTGTGTATTTTAGAAGCCCATGAATTCGCAGGGGGGTTTGGCCATACATTTAAAGAAGGAACTGGTGCTGATGCTTACCATTTTAATGCACAACTGCATTACGTCTGGGATTGTGGTGAGGGTGAACGAGTACACCGTATCTTAAAAAAACTAAATTTACATGAGAGCGTTCCTTTTATTAAATACCGAGAAGATGGGTTTGATAAAATGCAAATCCCTGGATTCTCTTTAGATATTCCCGGTGATTATCTACTTCTAGAGGAGCGCCTCTGTCGATGTTTTCCCCAATCACGCCCAGCCATTTGCCATTTTCTTGCGACCATTCAAAAATTAGCCTATTTGGCAAATCATATCAATAAACCATCTGGAAGCTCTCAACTCAGTCATTGGCTCAAAAGCATTCGAAATATCCCTCTATTACAGTTTTATGGTAAAACATTACAAGCCGTTTTTGACCACTTTAAGCTACCTAAAATGGCTCAAAGCCTGCTTGCCTCGCAGTGGCCTGATTTTTTACTTCCGCCCAGTCATCTGTCATTTTATTGTTGGTTAATTTTATTTGATGGATACATGCGGGGGGCCTATTACCCTAAGCACCATTTTGAGCACGTTATCGATTCGTTAGTCACCAGTGTTACCAGCAACAACGGTACTATTTGTTACAACCAAAAAGTGACACAACTGCACTATAAAAATAAGCGCATTTGCCAAGTGACGGCGATAGATACAAATAACCCAAGCCAATTAACTACCTATACGGCAAGGCATGTAATTTGTAATTTTGATCCTAAACAAGCAGCCAACATGATTGGTCTTGATCATTTTTCAGGCGCTATACGCCGTCAATTAGACTATGACTACTCCTGCTCAAATTTTGTGGTCTATGGCGCGGTAAAAGGTATCGATTTACGTGATTATGGTTTTGGTAACTGGAATGTCTTTCATTCAGAGCAAACCGACATCAATCAGGTATTTAATGACATGTATTACCACTTTAATTACACCAAACCGGCCTTTGCCATTACAACCCCATCGCTTGTAACAGATGACCCAACAGGATGTCCTAAAGGCCATCAAATTTTTCAACTCCTAACGGTCGCCAATTATAGTCTTTTTAAAGATGCTAAATTACGCAATCAAAAAACTTATTTACAATATAAAAAAGAAATTTACACCGCGTTATTGGATGTGATTGAGAAACGCTATGTGCCCAATTTTAGAGAGGCCGTATGCTTTAAAATGTTGGGCAGTCCAACAACGAATGAGAGCTTTTGTCTGGCGCCAGAGGGCAATTCCTATGGGTCTAATATGACACCCCAGAATACACGATTTAATCGACTTGGTTTTAAAACATCTATCGATAATTTCTATTTTTGCAATGCATCTGCAGGGTATGCAGGCTTTACCCAATCCTTTGGCAATGGAGCAAGACTCTATGAGTATTTAACCCATGATTGGGTGCCTAATTATGTCTAAAATGGCAACATTAGCTATCATTGGTGGTGGTGTGGCAGGTTTATGTGCGGCTCACAAATTGCAGGACTATTACAATATAACGCTATTTGAAGCCTCCGCTGATTTGGGTGGCAATAATCATTCAGCACAACTTGCCGATTCAAATCACATTCCGATGGGTGTGATATTATTCCCGGATGCATGTATTTTTCCTCAAACCCATGCCTATGCTAGGCAATTTAACTTGCCACTCGTGTCAAAAAAAATAGCACATATTTTTTATCACCAACGTGAGCTGCAATATACAAGTGATTTCCTTCATTGGCCAAAACATATCAAGCTACGCCAGTTAGGCAATACCTTGCAGGATATTCATTATTTAATCAGGCGATTTGTTCATGAGGCATCCAGGGAAGATATTACGGTTAGACGCTGGATGGCTGCTAATAAACTCTCAGAGCCCTGTATACGCTACCTTCTCTTGCCTGCAGCAGGTCTATATCTTTCAATGCCTTATAACGATTTATTTGATTTACCTATTTGTATAATTGCGCAATGGTGGAAAAAATACCTGCATCCTCTGCGTGCGACAAAGCGCTTCGGCGCAATTGAGGGGGGTAACCAGCGTTTAATTCATGCTTTTATACAGAACACGCCTATCACCTATAAAACTAACACACCGATCACGCGCATCCAAAGAGATAACAGCTTAATTAAAATCGTTACGCCGGAAACGGACTACGAGGTAGATAAAGTACTATTTGCCATACGACCAGACGAAGCTTTACGCTGCTTAGACAAACCTACAGCGCTTGAAAATATTTTACTCCAATCAATAGACGTTGGAGAGATCATGAGCACACTGCACCGTAATCCTTATGGGTGTGTTGATGATGCAATGACACTTAAGGTTGAAGGTGACGTATTTGAAAAACAACATTTAGTCAGCACTTGGCATCATGCGCATTTTTCCTCAAAAAATAGTGAGCCAGCACTCTATATTTCTATTCATGAAACGAGCCAAAACCCAATCAATGACAAAGACATTGAAAAACAAATCAAACTACGAATCCCTTTCCCGACAGTAAAAACCCTGGCGGTGATAGACCAACTAGATACGCTCAATCAACAGCAAAATAACACCTACTTTTGCGGCTCGTATTTCAATGCCTATTTCTACCATGAAGATGCAATAGCCTCAGCAGTGAAAGTCGCTGAGCAATTAATGATCCTCTAAACGCGCGCCCATAGCTGCTAATAACACATGGAAAGCTGGATTTAGGAAAGCGAGTAGCGTCATTGTCGTGCATTAAATTTAAATGCAGTTGCTCGTGTCCTATATACCCAATAAACACATAAAGAGCTAAAATTATATGCTAGAATCGAATTTTACCTATCAACCAACGCCATCATGACTGAACCCGATACCCTGCAACGCTTCATGTTTGAACATGCAAGCATCCGTGGTGAAATAGCCCACCTGCAAGACACCTATAAAACGATCATGAATCAACACCCCTATCCACCCATGGTGAAGAGCCTGCTGGGTGAAGCCCTCATATCCTGCCTGCTGCTTGCCGGCAGTGTTAAGTTTGAAGGCGAAATCAGTTTACAGTTTCAAGGCGACAAACGCTTACCCCTGCTGTTGGTGCAATGCGACCATCTGTTACAAATCAGAGGGTTTGCCAAATACCAGGAAGATGACAGTGAAATTGATTACAACAGCGCCTTTCTACAAGGGAATATGGTGCTCACTATCAACCACTATAATCAAACCCAGACTTATCAAAGCATAGTTCCCATTCGCTCCACTGCGATGAGTGAAAATCTGATGCATTACTTTGCACAATCAGAGCAAATAGCAAGCCGCGTATGGCTCGCCGCCAATGATGAAACGGCGGCTGGCATGTTGCTGCAACTTATGCCCTCCCAAGACACACAGCAACGTGAACAATTTTGGGAATATGCGGTTCAACTTGGGCAAACGATCACGGACAAAGAATTATTAACCTTGGATAATCAAACCATCTTGCATCGCTTGTATCATGAAACCGAGTTACGCTTGTACACGGCCAGGCCGGTGCGTTTTAGTTGTCGTTGCAATAGTGAAAAAATGAAAGAAGTCCTCACCGTCTTAGGCGAAAAAGATATTCAGGAATTACTACAAGAACGAGGAAAAGTAGACATTAACTGCGATTTTTGCAACCGCCACTACTCATTTGATGCCATTGATATCACGTTACTGTTTCGTAAATAACACCGACTAGTGGATTGGGGCGTCGGTCACCGCCATGATGCCCGTATCCGCGTCGGTATACTGCAAATTATTACCGCGCATAGCTTGCAACACTTGCCGCAGTTTAAGAAATTGCGCACTTAACTGAAAATATAAGTCTGCAGTCTGACTTTCTTGTAATTCGCCAACAGTAAGGTATGCCGCCTGCCCCATGTCACTGAAATAATCGACACTGACATGTCGCTTACTAGCCATCCCGGGAAACAAACCACAAACTAACAAGCTTTTATCACCGACATCACGTAAAAGATCAATTTGTCGTTTACCGGGTTTCTGCATCGCTTCCAAAAAATCCAGTGCAATAATGGATTCTAGCAATTGCGTCGTTTGTGAAAACCGCATAAGAAGAAATACCAGATAACTCTCTGTATTTTCAGTAAGAACAAGGCAAGTAGAGGCTTGCGCCTCATTAACCAATGCATGCCATTGGCTAGTGTCGGTGGGATGTAAAATCAATTTTTTCATAAGTATCCACCTGTTTTTCATACGACCCTCACCTTTAGTTTAGCAAAGCTCATGCCAGATGTAAGGATTTAACAAATCTTTATTATCAAAAAGAAGAACTTCGCTGTATTTCGTTGTATAATGGCAAATACATGAACAAAAAATATTTTTACATATCGCTCAACAAAGATATGTAACCCCCTTATTGCCACGAAGGTCTTTATGATAGAAAAAATTCGCAATATCGCCATCATCGCTCACGTCGATCATGGTAAAACAACGCTAGTCGATAAATTATTACAACAAACGGGTACGCTCAACGAACGCGCTCCCAAAGTTGAACGACTGATGGATTCCAATGCCCTGGAAAAAGAACGCGGCATTACTATTCTTGCTAAAAACACCAGCGTTCATTGGCAGGGTCACCAAATCAATATTGTTGACACCCCGGGACATGCTGATTTTGGCGGTGAAGTTGAACGCATCCTCTCCATGGTAGACAGTGTGTTGCTGCTGGTAGACGCGGTAGACGGCCCGATGCCACAAACGCGCTTTGTGACTCAAAAAGCGTTTGCCCAGGGTTTGAATCCCATTGTCGTAATTAACAAAATCGACCGTCCAGGCGCCAGACCTCATTGGGTTATGGACCAAGTTTTCGACCTTTTTGATAATCTGGGTGCGAACGATACCCAACTTGATTTCCCTGTCGTCTATGCCTCGGCGCTAAATGGCTATGCCAAACTTGATTTGGAAGATGAAGCCACTGACATGAGCGCTTTGCTGCAAACGATTATCGATCACGTTAATCCGCCAGCCGTAGATGCCGAAGGGCCATTCCAGATGCAAATCAGCTCCCTGGATTATTCGTCTTATGTAGGCACCATTGGCATTGGCCGGATAAGTCGCGGACAAATCAAAGCCAAATCACCCGTTAAAATCATTGATAAAGATGGCAACGTACGCAGTGGACGCTTGATGCAATTGTTAGGCTTTAAAGGCCTTGACCGCGTCGAAGTCGACCAAGCACGCGCCGGTGACATCATTGCTGTAACCGGTATCGACCTGCTCAACATCTCCGATACAATTTGCGATCCGCTTACCGTTGAAGCCTTACCGCCGCTCACCGTTGATGAACCGACTATCAGCATGACGTTCCAGGTAAATGACGCACCTTTCGCAGGACAAGAAGGCAAGTTTGTCACCAGCCGTAAAATTCGTGAAAGACTGCAAACTGAATTGCTGCATAACGTTGCGTTGCGGGTTGAAGACACCGAAGATCCCGATAAATTTCGCGTTTCAGGACGGGGAGAGCTGCATCTGTCTATTCTTATCGAAACCATGCGCCGCGAAGGGTATGAGCTAGCTATCTGCAAACCTGAAGTTATTATGAAAGAAGATGAAGATGGCGTGCAACTTGAACCCGATGAACGCGTAACCCTCGATGTCGAAGAAAACAATCAGGGCGCTATCATGGAAAAGTTGGGTGAGCGGCGCGGTGAATTACAAAACATGGTTCCTGATGGCAAAGGTCGAGTACGCCTGGATTACATTATCCCCACGCGCGGTCTTATTGGTTTTCATACTGAATTTTTATCCAGCACCTCAGGCACAGGCTTGATGTATCATGTGTATGACCATTACGGCCCAGCCATTCGCGGTCGTATAGGCAAACGTGCAAACGGTGTATTGATTGCCAACTGTTCAGGCACCGCACGCGGATTTGCTTTGTATAATCTGCAAGATCGTGGCCGGATGTTCATTGACCCGCAGACACCCTGTTATGAAGGGATGATCGTTGGTATTCATGTGCGTGATAATGACCTGGTCGTCAACGTGACGAAAGAAAAACAATTGACGAACATGCGCGCATCAGGCACAGACGAAAACATTGTGCTAACGCCTGCAATCAAATATTCGCTGGAGCAAGCACTGGAGTTCATCGATGACGACGAACTTGTAGAAGTGACCCCACAAAACATTCGGTTGCGTAAAAAACAATTGAACGAGACTGATCGTAAACGTACGCAACGATCATCGAATAGTGAGGATTGAGATAGCAATTTGAAGCCTTCTCCCTTCGCGGGAGAAGGAATTTCAATATATCCACTACCATAACGGAATAACGTATGACAAAACAAAAATTTAAACGCGTCATATTATATGCTCGTCAACATCGTGCCAATCAAGGCGTGAATGAAACCTTGCACCGGCTCATGGATTTTCTACAAACTCAAAAAATAGACGCATTTCAAGACATGGACACCGCTGCCGGTTTTGATCTAAAGTTGCCAACATTAGCGCGTGACGCGATGGGGGAAACACAAGATCTGATCATTGTAATCGGAGGTGATGGCAGTCTACTCTCAGCGGCCCGCATGGCGATTAAGGTTAACGTGCCAGTCATAGGCATCAACCGTGGCCGACTCGGGTTTTTAACCGATATATCCCCCCAAGACATGGAAACCCAATTGCATGCCGTGTTAAACGGTGAATATTCTGAAGAACATCGTTTTTTACTGCAAATGCGCGTTTATGATGACGAAATCACTTATTATCAGTGTGATGCCTTAAACGACGTGGTGTTAAGCCGAGGCAATGAAACCCATTTAATTCGCTTTGATGTCTGCATCAATAATCAGTTTGTCAGCCACTACCGCTCCGACGGCTTGATTCTCGCGACGCCCACCGGTTCTACCGCCTATGCATTGTCAGCAGGTGGACCGATTATGCACCCGCAACTGGATGCGATGGTGATGGTTCCGATGTTTTCTCACAGCCTGAACACGCGCCCATTGGTCATTGACGGACAAGCAAAAATTGATTTGAAGATCAGCATAGAGAACGAACATGATTTGCAAATTAGTTGTGACGGCCATGAATCACACATCGTCGAACCCGGGCAAAGTGTTGCCATTGAAAAAAATGCGCAGCAATTACGATTGTTGCATCCACGCGACTATAACTATTATGATACCTTACGGATTAAATTAGGCTGGGGAACGAAACCATAAGGGTGCAACATGCTTACTTCTTTGCGCATTGAAAATTTCGCCATTGTATCGCAACTTGAACTGGATTTAAGCGATGGCATGACCGCATTCACCGGTGAAACGGGTGCGGGAAAGTCAATTATGATTGATGCGTTGATGCTTGCACTGGGTGGTCGGGCAGACGCCACGGTAATCCGCACAGGTGAAGAAAAATGTGACATCCTCGCCTGTTTCAGCTTTGAACCTGAATCACCGCCAGCACTTTGGCTGGCTGAACACGATATCACCGCCGAGGACAACGAGATTTTTTTACGGCGTGTTATCTACGCTGAAGGTCGCTCAAAATCCTACATTAATGGCTTACCGTTCCCACTGCAAAAATTGAAAGAATTAAGTGAAATGCTGGTCGATATTCACGGCCAACATCAACATCAAACCTTGTTGCAGCATGCTACCCACCGTCATCAATTAGACCAATTTGCCAATCATCCGCAATTGCTTGCAAACGTTGGCAGTCTTTCTCGTCAATGCCAACAAATTAAACAAGAGTTACAAACCCTGCAAACTCAGGGAAGCTCAAATGAACGTGCCGATTTACTGCAATATCAACTAGCTGAATTAAACAGCCTGAATTTACAGGAAGGTGAAATGCAGGCGCTGCATGAGGAACATCAACTGTTGCACCATGCGCGGGAATACCTTGAACGAGCCCAACAGATCAGCAACATACTCAACTCGGATGAGCAGCCTACTGTCTGCCACAGCCTAAACCAGATACGGCAATTACTCGCAGCGTTACCGCAAGAGCATAGCAATATTAAAAATGCTCATGAATTGCTTAATAGCGCGCTAATTCAATGTGATGAAGCATTGGATGAAATGGTTGCGTTTTCAGAACACGTGCAACTTGACCCCGAGCGGCTGCACGACGTTGAAGAACGCATCAGTGTGCTGCACCAAGCAGCACGCAAATACCATGTTGATGCTAGTCAATTACCGAAGCACCTGTTGCACGTGCAAGAAGAACTAGAGCGCCTGCACGATTCAGAGCAGTTGCTGCACAAGTTGCAAGAACGATACAACCAGCAACTACACGCTTATGAACAAGCCGCCATCGCACTTAGAGAGTCCAGGCAACATCATGCTGAAAAACTGGCCGCAGAAATTACCCAGACCATCTGCCAACTGGGCATGCCTAAAGGGTATATCACCCTTGAAATCACCCCACTGGATAAGCCGCATGCCCATGGCATGGATAAAGTCGAGTATAAAGTATGTACCAATCCGGGGATGCTGCCAGATACCCTAGCCAAAGTAGCTTCCGGTGGGGAGCTGTCACGAATTAGTCTTGCGATACAATTAATCACCGCACAACGCGGTGCCACACCGACCTTGTTGTTCGATGAAGTTGATGTTGGTATAGGAGGCGCAACGGCGGCACTTGTGGGGCAATTACTACGAAAATTAGGTGAGCGTTTGCAGCTATTTTGTGTAACCCATCAGCCGCAAGTCGCATCCTGCGCGCATCATCATTTTGTCGTGGAAAAACACAGCGACAACCAACAAACGTATACCCAGGTTTTGCCTTTGGCCGAACAGCAAAAGGTCGATGAAATCGCCCGCATGCTCGGTGGCCTGACCATCACCGAACAAACCCGATCGCACGCGCGGGAATTATTTGCGCTGAGTCATTAATGCTCCTAACCGCCCCATCGGTTGATTAGCGATTTGGACACAGACCGCCCTATTAGGATTTATTCCGCACAAAAATATTTATTATGATCAAACTACAACCTAAAGTAGCCTGCATAACTTTATGCCTACCCGATTATTAACCAGGAGTTACCATGCCTAGAAGCTTCAACACACCCATAGAAACTGCAACAACTAGCTATGAAGATGAGCCTCAAGGTGCTTCACTTTCGAGTTTACTTAAAAACACAATATTTACTCCTGATCAAAATAGAATAACGTTAGTAGAGATAAAAGCCACGATAAACAAATACCAAGGTAATGATAAGAATAAACCTCGCTTCTCTTTCAAGCCGGATAACCCCGATCATATAAAATTGATCTCGCAATGCAAGGACTTGCTACTCCAAAAGCTCAATGATCTGCATGCAATTGATATCAAAATGCTAGCAGGATTTACGGTGGGCGTGGCAGCATTTGCTTTATCCTGGTTGCTGCCATTTACAGCTGTTGCCATTGCCGGTTTTGCCTATGGTGCCTACCAATTAGGTGTTAGACAACATGCTTATAAAGAATATAGCGATACGCTGGAAACATTGAAAGACATTTGTAACTGGACACTGAACGATAGCAACATGCAAGTTGAAGCTTTAAACCAAACCATGAAAAACCAGACTATTTGTGAGATGGCTGAGGTGCTAACTACACTCATGAATGAAGAACAATTACGAGCAGTAATTCGCGATGACATAGAGGAAGTATATGTAAATCAAGCGCATCAAAACGATGAGGAAGATGTGCGAGTTCAAGGATATAAATTATTAGATGCAACACAGACAAAAAATCTTAAGTTTGCTGTGTATGGTATGGAGCAAGGTGGAATACTCGATATTTTACAAGGTTTAGGTCACGCCATTCAAAATGCAGTAAAAGCACTCTTCAATATGATTCGTGGTCATGATGCAAGCCCTGCTCAAGCGCAGAATGAAGAACAGCAACAGGGTACACCCCAACCATCAAACATGACGGCACAAGACCCTACAAATTCCACAACAATCCGGGCTTAGTGTGCTCCTAAAAACCACCGCATTGCTTTCTAATGTGGTGGTTATTTACAATCGCCCTCCCGTGAAATAAAACCATAAAATCTCCCCGAATGGATCATAATTACATCGTTACACACAACATAAGAACACAATGATTTGATTTGATATGCTTTGTGTTCTATATTATCAATAAGAGCTTCAGACTATCTGGTCACAAAACTGGGGTTAAAATGGTAAAAAAAACCAGAGCTAAAGGGAATAAGTCGCGCCATATTAACGAGGCAAGAATACTACGTGTTGTGATTGCTCACGAATCTAAAACCGAAGGTTCGAATATAACGCCATATAAATCAAACGAACTACCTTTCGAACCAAACAATGAAACACATACAGCATCTTTAAAAAATTGCACTAAAGTCGCACAATCCAAACTTAAATCCCTGCAAGAAAATGATTTAAAAATAGCCGCTGGTTTTATAATTGGCGCCATTGGCTATGCGATGTCCTGGATGCCCGTCTTTATTCCCCTGGCAACGGCCGCTATCGCCTTTGGTGTACAACAACTACACGCAAGAAAAGATACTTATGATGCTTATGAAACCTCGCTTACGGAATTATTTGATGCCTGCAAATGGACAATGAAAGACCTGTCAAATGACAATTTCCAACGCGATTTCAATGAGATTATAAAAGTTAAGGAAGTGACAGACATGATACTTATGCTCGGACCACTTGCCAGCGATAGCGACTTAGGTGAACTACTTGATAAAGACATTAATAAAGACTTCCAAGAACAATTTATTGCATACGCAAGGGACATAGCAAAAAAAGACAGTATAAAATTTTATGGTTACGATATTGAACAGACTAGTATGAAAAGCCTTTATTATAAAGTGTATGGTAAGGATCAGGGTTTCTTTGAGATTTTATCAGAGATAGGCAGTGCAATTAAAAATGCATTTACATCTCTCTTTTCAAGGGAAGAGTCGAGAGATGAAACAGCAACAAGTCTTTTAGATAAATACAGAAAAGAAACAAAAGCTGGCATTTCAGGTATGTTAAAAGAAGACAAAGAAGGCGCTGAAAAAACCGACCTAGCTACAGAAAATTACGATAGCGACAGCGATGATGAAGCGGACAAACCACATGGACCGCAGTTATCTTAGGTAGGTTGGGCTACATCGACTTGCCTAAGTCAGGTACAAATCCTACTCCTGATTAAGATAGGTACGTCGTTCCTGCATTGTTTCTATGCTATTCACCACCGACTGATAACAAATTTCATGCATGATAGGGATAGTATTGAGCGCCATACCGGATTGAATGGCATGGGCAATGAAAAAACTATCTTGCCAAGACTTGTCATTTTTTCGTGATTTAGATCGAAGCCACAAGGTTATCCATAAAAAATGGAACATCCAGTAGTCCCGATGCTGCTCAAGCTCCTGTGCAAACACAGCGGCCATCGCCTCTTCAAAGCGACAGACTTTAGTACCATCAACAAAACTGCAACAACGATTTACCAGCTTGTCAATTTGCGCGTTTTCGACAAACCAGGACTCCGTGAATCGCTTATTTTTTGGCCAGGTCTTTGAGCGCGCTAATGATGCCTCCATGGCATCAGGGGTAAAGGGAACAATTTGCACGGCAAATTGTTCAATCATATCAACTGCATCAATTTTTTGCGGCTTAAAATAAAGCCCTAGCTCCTCCTGCATTTCTAATAAATGCAGATCAGGCATATCACCTCGCTCGATCGATAACGCCAGGAAATGATTGGTCATCATCAGCAAATAAGAGACATCGACTTCACGCAACATCACGCTGTCATCAAACGACTCAGTATAATAGCGCTTCACATCCTTCGCTGGGATCACCGGCGTAATCCAGGCATCTTTAATGCCAGTAGCCTGCTTAAAGAGTAAACCGCACAGACGATTTTTACGTTCTTTTTTGAGATGAATAAAAATCCCTTGTGCTCCTGTACCGTCAACCTCACTGGCTTTAATCTTCGCCTGGGCCACACTCATCTCAGCATTAAACACCACGCCCTTTTTACGCTGTTTTTTTATCCAGCGATCAAATTGCTCATGATACTCTGCAGGATACCAATTTTTAATGGTCTGCAACCGTGACAGCGAAGCAGGGCTTAGTGTAACATTATCCATTAGTTGATCTAACGTCGCTACAACAATATCGCGCACGTCTTGTTTGGGATGCATCAACGTGAGCAAGGCTATTTCCTGCCCCTCTTCAATGCTGTACAAATCAACCACCAAATCCGTAAAAAAATCAGCGGGCATCGCATAGCTTTGAGCAAAGAAGTTCTCGGCAATATCAAATATTGACAGATCAGATAACTCTTCAATCAAGTCGCGTATTGAATTTAAATGGGATACTTCTTCATCTTCATCATCGCTGATCACGTCTTCCTGGCTGGCTAAATCAAAATAAGCGTCCTTTAAATCCTCTGATAACTCAACATGAACTTCATAAAACGCATTTAAAACGGGTAGCCAAAAACTAAGTGAATGTTTCTGGGTGGCAATGGCCTTCGACATGTTCGCCATCACCTGCTCTAGCATTTTTCCTGCAACTTTATTATGCAATTCAATGCCGGCCTGCAGTTGCGCCACACATATGTCCAGTGCAAAAATACAGGCGGAATAAAAATCACGGTTGTCTTCAATGGTTGCCTCATCCATCGCATCAATGACTTCAACCAGTGTTAATGCAACCTCCGGCTCCTGCATGAAGTGTGCATAAAGCAGCGGATTAGGGCTGTCGTTCTGCTCAATCGATATGGCCATCTCATGCAGCCACCTGTGTAACTCTTCTAAATTTACAATCACCGTCATGCTGATTTGGGCACCTGTCTGGGTTTTCTCTGCTCATCAATGGCCACAAAAACGAACGTGCCCTCCGTTACCCGATATTTTTCACCGGTTGCCAAAATTTCCGTCCACACTTCTACCGCGATAGTTAACGAAGTTTTACCCTTCTTCTCCAGCACCACATGACAGCTGATGACATCACCCACATGCACCGGCTTAAGAAACGTCATGGAGTGAATGGCAACGGTCGCAACCCGCCCGCGGGCGAGTTTTTTGGCGAGCACACCAGCAGCCAAATCCATTTGTGACACCAGCCAACCGCCAAAAATATCGCCGTTGGCATTCGTGTCAGCGGGCATGGCTAATGTTTGAATAGTGAGCTCACCGCGCGGCAAATCCATTATTCAGATCCACGCTTCAGTTTTGACAAGGCATCGGCCATGGCTGTATTGAACATAGCCGTTTTTTTGGCAACCGGCGATTTTTTTGCTTGCTCCGGTTTTTTTTGCGCACTGGGCTTGCTGACTGCATGCACTTTTTTTTCAGTGTGTACTTTTTCCACTTTTTTGGGCACTATAGACGCTTTATCCTCAGTGAGCTTCATAGTAAGGCCAATGCGACGACGCTCTTTATCCACTTCAACGACCTTAACCGTGATAATATCGCCCGCCTTCACCACGCTGCGCGGATCACTGATAAAACGATTGGTCATCGCAGAAATATGCACTAAACCATCTTGATGGACACCAACGTCAACAAACGCACCAAAATTAGTAACATTGCTGACTACACCCTCAAGGATCATACCTTCTTCCAGATGGCTGATATCTTCCACGCCTTCTTTAAAGCTCGCTGTTTTAAATTCAGGTCGCGGATCACGGCCTGGTTTTTCCAATTCCTGCAAAATATCATGAATCGTTGGCAGGCCATGCTGTTCGTCAACATAGTTTGCTGCATTTACACTACTCAACAAATCACGATTGCCTATCGCTTGTCGTATATCGACTTGTTTGTCAGCTAAAATTTTCTCAACGATAGGGTATGCCTCTGGATGCACGCAAGATGCATCGAGCAGACTGTCGCCATTCATAATGCGTAAAAACCCAGCTGCCTGCTGAAATGCTTTCTCGCCCATACGCGCCACGCTTTTCAATTGCTCACGATTAGCAAACGCACCGTGTTCATCACGATACTGCACCAGATTATTCGCCAGCGTTTCATTAAATCCGGACACGCGCGTTAATAATGCCGCCGACGCCGTATTAACATCAACACCCACCGCATTCACGCAATCTTCAACAACACCTTCCAGGCTGCGTGCCAAGCGCGATTGATTCACATCATGCTGGTATTGACCCACACCGATTGATTTTGGTTCTATTTTAACCAATTCGGCCAATGGATCCTGCAGACGTCTGGCAATAGACACCGCCCCTCTGATAGTGACATCAACATCGGGAAATTCCCTGGCCGCTAGTTCAGAGGCAGAATAAACAGAAGCCCCAGCCTCACTGACGACTACTTTAGCTAATTTCAAATCGGGGTACATTTTTATCAGTTCAACCACCAAACGCTCGGTTTCACGTGAAGCAGTGCCGTTACCAATACTAATTAAATCAACGTTATATTTGGCCGCAAGTTTAGCAATTGCCGCGATTGCTGCATGCCAATCATTTTGCGGCGCCAGAGGGAAGACCGTGGTGTAGTCAAGCAGCTTGCCCGTGACGTCGACAACAACCACCTTTACACCCGAACGAATACCCGGATCCAGGCCAATTGTTACTTTAGGGCCTGCAGGAGCTGCCAATAACAGATCACGTAAATTACAAGCAAAAACCTTGATGGCTTCTTCATCCGCCAACTCACGCAAACTCGACAATAATTCCAATTCCAGCTTGGTAAACAGCTTTATTTTCCAAGTCATGCGCACGGTTTCCAACAACCAGCTCTCCGCGGGTCGTTGCTGTGCCGTAATATTAAAATAATCAGTAATCTGCTTTTCACCATACTCAGCGCCATTCGGAAGCGTTAATTCCAATTGCAGGGCACTTTCACGGCGTCCGCGAAACAGCGCCAGTGCACGGTGCGAGGGGATTTTTTTAACAGGCTCCGCGTAATCGAAATAATCAGCAAATTTATTAGCGGCTGCTTTCTTATTTTTGGCACCGGTTGATTTTAAAACCGCATGTTGCCATAAATATTGCCGAACCTCGCTTAACAGGTCAGCATCTTCAGCAAACATCTCCATCAGAATTTGGCGTGCGCCTTCAAGCGCTGCAGCCACGTCCGCCACGCCAAGCTCGACATTGATAAACGTCAAAGCATGCTCTTCGGGTACCAACGTCGCATCTTGCCATAGTGCCAAGGCCAATGGCTCCAAACCCGCCTCTTTGGCAATATGAGCCTTGGTGCGCCGTTTGGGGCGATAAGGCAGGTATAAATCCTCTAGCCGTGTTTTGGTATCGGCGGCAAGAATTGCTTGCTCCAGCTCCGGCGTTAATTTTTCTTGCTCGCGAATGGTTTGCAACACCAAGACACGCCGCTCATCTAATTCGCGCAAATAATACAAGCGCTCGGCAAGCAAGCGTAATTGTGTATCATCAAGCCCCTCAGTTGCTTCTTTACGATACCGCGCGATAAAGGGCACCGTCGCACCTTCATCGAGTAAGCGTATAGCAGCCTCTACTTGCGAAACTTTCGCTTTAAGTTCCTGGGCAATAGTTGCCGCTGTCGCCAACGTCTGTTGTGTCATCTACATCCCCGTAAAACAAGATAAAAAATCCGAGTCATTATATACCTGTTATGCCATACTTTGCGAGAAAGTTGGCGCTATTGTAATGCCTTTACTCAACTGTTACCGATTTTGCCAAATTACGCGGCTGATCAACATCCGTACCCTTTGCTACAGCGACATGATAGGCCAACAGTTGCAATGGAATCGTATAGATAATCGGCGCTATCCAATGGCCGCAGGCAGGAACCTTAATCAAGCGCGCGCCATTAGCCTGCCAGACTTGCGAGTCATCGACGAACACAAACAACTGCCCGCCTCGTGCACTGACTTCATGTAAATTAGACTTCAACTTATCCAGCAACTCATCATTGGGAGCAATTGCCACCACCGGCATATCTTTATCGACCAAGGCCAGAGGACCATGCTTTAACTCCCCGGCGGGGTATGCTTCGGCATGAATATATGAAATTTCCTTGAGCTTTAACGCACCTTCAAGCGCTACCGGATATTGCACACCGCGGCCAAGAAACAGTGCATGTGCTTTCGTGACGAACATGGCGGCTAACGCTTCAATTTCAGCACTCATTTTTAAGGTACGTTCACAAGCCCCCGGCAATTGTTGCAATTGTGCTAAAACTTCCATGCCCCGCGCATCGTGACAAAGGGCGGTTGCCAACATTAAAAATGCCGCAAGTTGTGTGGTAAAGGCTTTAGTCGACGCCACGCCAATTTCAACACCTGCACGCGTTAAAAAGGTGAAATCGGCCTCCCGCACTAAGGTACTGGTCGCAACATTACAAATTGCAAATGTTGCCAAATAATTTGTTGATTTTGCCTTATGGAGCGCCGCCAAGGTATCGGCAGTTTCTCCTGACTGCGACACCGCAATAAACAGCGTGCAATCACTAACAACGACATCGCGGTAACGATACTCACTCGCAATTTCTACTTGAGTAGGTATACCCGCCAGCGACTCAAACCAATATTTAGCAACCAAGCCGGCATGATAACTAGTGCCACACGCGACAATGTGAATTTGTTTAATATCAGAGAAAACGCTAGCGGCACGATCGCCAAAACTGGCTTTGAGCACGTCCAGGCTGGCAATTCGTCCTTCCAGTGTATCGCCCAGAACTTTACTTTGTTCGAAAATTTCTTTGAGCATGTAATGACGATAGGGGCCTTTGCTCACCGCATGGCAATCATCACTTAACGGCTGCGCCTGACGCTCAACCGCTTGGTTGTGCGCATCAAATATCGCAACGCTATCAGGTGTAAGCAGTGCACTATCGCCCTCGAGAAGATAAATAACCTCATGGGCAAAAGAACGCAGTGCCAAAGAATCTGAGGCAATGAAATTCTCATCAATGCCCAAGCCGATCACTAACGGGCTGCCTTTACGTATAGCAACCAACTCGTGCTGATTTTTCTGATGAATAACACCTAATGAAAATGCACCATCCATTTGCGCGGCCGTTGCCTGCACAGCGTGCAACAATGATTGCGATTGTTGATAATGATGATGAATAAGATGCGCGGCGACTTCAGTATCCGTCTCTGAAGTAAACTGATAACCGATTTCCTGCAGGTAATGGCGTAAGTCTTCATGATTTTCGATAATGCCATTGTGAACAACTGCAAGTTCGCCATGCGACATATGGGGATGAGCATTTAACTCGCACGGTTTGCCATGCGTCGCCCAACGCGTATGAGCAACACCCGTGTTACCGGCAATTGCCGTTTCCAGCATCGCATCAGCAAGTGACTGCACCTTACCCTGAGTTCTGAGGCGCTTTAGGCGCATTTGATTATCAATTACAGCGATACCTGCGGAGTCATAACCCCGGTATTCAAGACGTCGTAAGCCTTCCAGCAATATTTTGCTGATTTCCCGGTGTGACGCCGCACCCATTATACCGCACATACCCACTCCTAAATTAAATGCCGCTAATCGATAACCTTATAGCAACGCAAGATTATGCCATAAGGTTCCGTCAAGCACTAAATATTCGATGCAATCCACAGGAAAACCGGCATCAAACATAGCTCTGATTAAATAACGTCGCCAGCCGGCGGCATTACAACTATGAATTATGGTTTTTCATGATTCGCGAATGATCACGCTGCCAGTCCCGTTCTTTAGTCGTCTGGCGCTTGTCATGGGATTTTTTACCCTTGGCCAATGCGATTTTTATCTTGACCCTGCTTTTCTTCCAATAAAGCGCCAACGGCACCAGGGTATAGCCCTGTCGTTCAACACTACCGACCAATTGGCTTAATTCACGCCGATTCAATAATAATTTACGCGTACGAGCCGGATCGGGGTTAGTATGCGCCGAGGCGGTGGGCAAAGGTTGTATTTGCGCCCCCAACAACCAGGCTTCGCCATGCTTGATAATCACATGCGCATCTGACAAATTTATTTTGCCGGCACGCAAGCTTTTCAGCTCCCAGCCTTCAAGCACTAACCCGGCCTCATATTCATCTTCGATAAAAAAATCAAAGCGCACTTTTTTATTTACAACGATCGTGCCGCTCGCTTGTTTATTGGTCGCCATTAGACACCTAAATCGGTTACACAAAAAATGCGGTTAGGATATCATGATACGTCCAATCATACAGGAGTATTTTTTCTATGAATCCAGATGATAAAATTCCTTCTTTACCATTCAATGCCACCAACAGCTTACATGCGAATCTCAATGACTATCATGGCAAGTGGTTAATTCTCTATTTTTACCCCAAAGACTCCACCCCAGGGTGCACCACCGAGGGACAAAATTTTCGCGATCATAATGCCGCATTTACAGCATTAAATGCGCTGATTTTCGGCATTTCACGCGACAGTATAAAATCACACGAAAACTTCAAAGCAAAACAACAATTTCCCTTCGAATTAATCAGCGATACAGATGAACAACTGTGCCAACTATTTGATGTCATCAAAATAAAATCAATGTATGGGAAACAAGTGCGCGGCATTGAACGCAGTACCTTCATCATTGACCCTGAGGGCAAGCTCCGCCATGTCTGGCGTAAAGTCAGTGTGAAAGAGCATGTTACCGAAGTATTGGCAACGTTAACGCTACTACAAACCCAAGGCTAAAATGTAGGTTGGCACGGAGCCCGCAATATCACGACCCCCATGTTGGGCTGCACTCCGTTTAGCACCAACCTACAACACCAATCAAATGTAGGTTGGGCTGAGCCTGCGAAGCCCAACAAGGAAGATCGCACCAGGAATTACTGCAAACTACTTGACGTCGTTCGTCCCCCTAATCACAATGAAGAGTCTTAGATAAAAGGATTAACTCATGGATAAAGCTAGCAAGGAACGTAAATTATTTGTGCTGGATACCAATATTCTCATGCACGATCCCTCAGCTATTTACCGCTTTGAAGAACACGACATCTACTTACCCATGGTAGTACTGGAAGAGCTGGACAACCACAAGACCGGTCTTTCTGAAGTGGCGCGCAACGTGCGTCAAACCAACCGTATGCTCGTTGAATTAATGAGCAATGCCAGCCACCAGGAAATCGTGGCAGGCCTGCACATCCCCAGTTTTTTAGCCGCTGACCACGTAAAAAGCAGTGGCCGCTTGTATTTTCAAACCGACGACTTTGAACCCCTGCGACCCACCTCACTGCCAGGCCATAAAGTCGATAATACCCTGTTAGCAACCGCATTGGGTTTGCAGAAACTACATACACACCAACAAGTCATTATTATTTCCAAAGACATTAATCTGCGTATAAAGGCAGGTATTCTCGGCATACCTGCACAAGACTATTACAACGACCAAGTATTGGAAGACGTCGACCTGCTGCATACTGGCTTGCATAGTCTTGAAAATGATTTTTGGGATACGCATGCGAAAGATATGGAAGCATGGCAGGAAAACGGCAATACATTTTATCGCATCCGCGGGCCGCTAACCACGCAATGGAATCCCAACGACTGCATCAGCACGCACAACAACGAATTCCAAGCGTTAGTCCGCACCATTGAACCCGGTCATGCTGTCGTGCAAACGGCACGCGATTTTACCAGTACTAAACACGCCGTTTGGGGGATTACTGCACGCAACCGTGAGCAAAATTTTGCGCTTAATTTATTACTTGATCCCGAAATTGATTTTGTTACCCTGCAAGGTTCCGCCGGTACCGGTAAAACCTTGCTAACGATTGCCGCCGGCCTCACCCAAGTGCTTGATCTCAAGCTATACACTGAAATCATCATGACCCGCGTGACCATTCCCGTCGGCGAAGACATTGGTTTTTTACCAGGAACTGAAGAGGAAAAAATGACCCCCTGGATGGGTGCGTTAATGGATAACCTTGAAGTACTGCAAGGCGCACAGGAAGGCGGCAGCTTTGGCCGTAGTGCGACGCATGATTTGTTGCAAAATAAAATTAAAATCCGCTCGCTCAACTACATGCGCGGAAGGACTTTTTTAAATCGCTTTATTATTATCGATGAAGCGCAAAATCTCACCTCAAAACAAATCAAAACCCTGATCACCCGCGCAGGTCCCGGCAGTAAAATTATTTGTCTGGGCGATATCAAGCAAATTGATACCCCCTATTTAAGTGAAACCACCTCGGGATTAACCTTTGCCGTGGATCGCTTTAAACACTGGCAGCACAGCGCCCATGTAACCTTAACGCGCGGCGAACGTTCACGGCTTGCATACTATGCAGCTGAACATTTATAGTAGCGCATTTTACTGAGAAGAATACTTATGCCCATGCAAGCGATTACCTTCGATGATGTACTGCTCATCCCTTCTTACAACCACCACGAGTCCAGGCGTGTGGTTGATATCAGCGTCAGCGATCGTTTGGAAAAACTGAGTTTAAAATTACCCGTAATCAGCTCCAACATGGACACCATCACCGAAAGCAAAATGGCTAACTTCATGCACAGCAAGGGCGGCATAGGCGCCCTGCACCGCTTTTTAAGCATTGCAGACAATATTGCTGAGTTCAAGGCGTGCCAGGGGAAAGTGTTTGTTTCAATCGGCTGCACGGCAGCAGAGTTGGAGCGCGCCGAAGCCTTACGGGATGCGGGTGCTGATTTTTTCTGTGTGGATGTAGCGCACGCGCATGCGAAATATGTCGGTAAGACATTAAAAAACCTGCGTCAGATATTAGGCAGCCGCTGCATAATGGCGGGTAACGTCGCCACCTATGCCGGAGCCGATTACCTGGCGTCTTGCGGTGCCGATATTGTTAAAGCCGGTATTGGCGGTGGTTCGGTATGCAGCACGCGCATTAAAACTGGATTCGGCGTGCCCATGCTCACCTGTATTCAAGACTGCGCTCGCAGCGACCGCTCGATTGTGGCCGATGGTGGCTTGCGCACCGCCGGTGATATTGTCAAAGCCCTCGCCTTTGGTGCCGATTTTGTCATGATTGGCGGCATGCTGGCGGGAACCGCACCGACCCCAGGTGAGGTTATTCAGAAAGAAGACGGCACACAGGTCAAACGCTACCGTGGCATGGCATCAAGTGAAGCGCAAGAGAAATTTCTTGGTCAAATGCATGAGTGGAAAACCGCTGAAGGAGTCGCTACCGAAGTACCTTATCGTGATGATCAGGATGCGATTATTGCGGATATAGTCGGCGGCTTGCGTTCAGGCTTAACCTATGCCGGCTCAGACTCCATTAGCGAGCTACAGCGCAAACTCAACTACGTGCTGGTCACCCAGGCAGGCCGGATTGAAAGCCTGCCGCATAAGTTGATGGCGATTTAAACTCGCTGGAACCGCTATTTTTTGAAGGATGGGGCATTTTCTTCATCATTCGCTGGGGTTGAGGTTGAGGTTGAGGTTGGGGTTGGGCCTTTGCTTCCTTGAGCAATGGATACATCAGAATTTGCTGCTTCTTTTGCATCGCCCATCGCACTCGCGGCAGTAGCCGTGTCCGCACCCTTTCCCATTTCAGCGCCTGATTTAGCGTCTGAACCTGGCTTATCTTTTTTATCACCAAATAACTTATTTAGCACCTCTGCTGCTTTATCTCCTATCTTATCCAAACTACCTTTTGTCTCTTTCCCCTCATTTTTGAACATATCCTTTGCAAAATCTCCAACTGCATTTTTTACATTATCCTTGAGATCTTTAGCTATTTTCGCGTCGTCTTTCACCTTATCGACGAGCGCCATCATGGACTCCTGCCACGAGGGCATGCCAGATTTCGCCTCATTCGCCTTCTTTTCCTCTCCCTTGGGAGGTTCTGGTGCATTATCTTTCTTCTCGTCTTTTTTGCCAGTAGATTTCGTATCCGCTCCAGGTGTGGGAGTGGGAGCAGGAGAAGCAGCGGTGGCAGCAGAAGCAGTAGCCGAATTTGCAGCCTTGGTATCAGCTGCTTTCTGATCATTTCCTGACTGAACAACATCTACCCCGCCGGCAGAAGGAGAAGGGGAAGGGGAAGAAGGCCCTGCTTGAGATGAACTAGTGGTTTTGTCTTCTTTATTACTAGTCATGATGTAGTCCTCAAGTAATTTGATCTGTTGTAATAATTATAGACCCTGATTTGCAAGCTTGCGTAGCATACTCATCAGCACGTGCTATTCCATAAATAGCCCCGATACGAAGTGCTGTTGAGAGATACTTTGTATCAAAAAAGAACCGGAAAAATCATATTTTCCGTGCCTTACAGAATTACCTTGTGTTTTTGGGCAGCACTATTACTATCTATGTATGTTAAGTCTATGCAAAATCATAGACAAAAAAACATATTGACCATATTATTTACAGAAGCATTACAAAACAACCATATGGATAACGTACTAATGACTATTGATGATTTTCGCTTTATGTGGCGCGGCACACCGCTACGATCTTTATCAATCAAACAAGCGAGTTTATTAGCACCAATTGATATCCGTCGCCAAAACAAAGGCCACGCTTTATTATTGCTGCATGGTTTTTCTTCATCACCCGCGGTTTTTCGCGAACTACTGCCGGCGTTCACGATGTATGACGCGATTATCTGTCCTGTCTTGCCGGGTCATGCTGACAGCATCGCCTCGTTTGCCAAATCTCATGCACAAGAATGGCTAAACACCGCTGAGCATGCGTGTGCGGTACTCTGCAAAAACTACCAAACCGTGGATGTGCTGGGGCTGTCATTAGGCGGGATTTTAGCCTGTGATTTGAGCAAACGCTTCGCGCTTAACCACCTCTATTTGCTTGCTCCATCACTTGACCTGTATTTAAACATAAGACCCGCGCTACTATTAGCTCATGCCTTGAAGCGCCTGGGATTTGTATCCATACGTAATTTTTCCGGTAATTTTCACAGCGAAAATAACAGCGAGCTAGGCTATCGTCGACTGCCGATTAACGCTGTCATTGAAATATTAACATTCATTAAAAATTTTGAGTTTATAGCACCCGACTGCCCAACGGATCTGTTTGTCGGATCATTTGATGAAGTCGTAAACTCAAGCAAAGTAGCGCAGCGTTTTACTGATTTAGCGAACGTAAAAACCCACTGGCTGAGAAATTCAGCCCACGTTCTATCCCTGGATGGTGATATAGACAGCATTGTTTCCTGTGTCGAGAGCAATTGGCCGCAAGGCAGACAAGATTCATTGCCAAAGGGCAGGATCACCTAAAATTTAAAGTGTGTACAAGAGAGAATTGTTTCATAAACTATGCAGCGGATAAAAACGCCAGCTTGCAAAAATATGCAAACCAACCTACGCCACCGCAAATACACTATTTATTGTAAACGTCATATTCCTGCATAAACGGCATGTTCCAATCACGCATATCGAGCACTGAGCCGTTATATGCCATAAAATCGGTTCTCATCGCGGGGATATTATAAAAGTGGATGTCACTGGCATCACTGGCAAGCGTATGCTGTTTATTGACCGCTGAAATTTCAGCGACTGTTTTATCATGCGTTTTGACAAATGCATTCTGGGCGCGCAAATAACGGCCATTAAAATGTGCCGTATCCCACAATTCAACATCAAGTTTTTCCACAATCCCGCCCAATTGAATAAAAGACGCCCCTCGACTACGAACCTTGAGGAATTTACTTTTTATCCAATGCATACTCAGCCATGCATCGTTATGCATATCCAAACAAGTTAAATTAACAACACCTGCCAACTGAACTTTAGGTTTCCCTTTCAGTTTGATATTCAGGTTTGGGCTGTTAATTCCGGCAATTTGCACATAACCGTTGCCAGCTATATCCAAATTACGCACCGCCAGTTGCCCCTCTAACGTTGTTTTTCCACCATTATCGAGGGTGAGGTCGAGCAGACTTGAGCGTAAATTTTTACCCGTGACAAAGCCCGCACCGCGATAAATAAACGCATTAAGATATTGTCCACGGACATCAGCTGAAACCGCACCATAACGCGGATAACCCGTGCCAAGATTAATTTGTAATCCGCCGTCAACAACCGTGGTTGACACATAGGCCAAATCACGCGGATCGCCGTGCAAAATAACTTGTGGATGCGCATCACCGGTATGCAAAGTCACATTGATTTTGCCATCGACCTGCACGCGTGTAAACGCAACGACCTGGCGATACTGCTCACTCCGCGGCACAACCGGAGCCACGCTAGCCTTAGGGGATGGGGTTGCAGCGGTCGCGATACATGACACGCCTAGCGCGAACATTAAAAATAATTTTGCTAACATAATCACCCATCCCGTTGCGATAATCTTCCTACATTAGTGCAAGTTCACTGATTGTGCAAGAAGAGAGGCGCATTGGATTTGGCCTATAAAAATATTTTTTTTGCGATTCAAGGCTTATAATTACTACGCTAAGACCTACTTAATCGTCGTAAGGATTTATATTGAATTGGTTTCGACAACAGCACGATTCGCTAACGTTAAACATCTATGTCCAGCCTGGTGCAAAACAAAACAGCATCGCTGGATTGCATGGCGAGTCGCTCAAAATTCGCTTAACTGCAGCAGCGATTGATGGCCGCGCCAATGAGGCCGTAGTAAAGTATTTGGCAACCTTGTTTAAGGTGCCGCAACGCCAGGTAAAAATTACTCAGGGACAAAAATCGCGCTGGAAAGTAATTGTGATTAGCGGAAGCCATTTTAACCCCACCGGTCTTTTACCACCAGAACAATAAACGCCAAACCACCCCCCGTTGGGCTGCACTGCGTTTAGCACCAACCTACAACAAATCAAATGTAGGTTGGTGCTGAGCTTGCGAAACCCAACAACGGAGCAGCGCGACCACAACGTTAGCCTGCACTGCGTTTAGCACCAACCCACAACAAATCAAATGTAGGTTGGTGCTGAGCCTGCAAAGCCCAACAACGGAGCAGCGCGACCACAACGTTGGGCTGCACTGCATTTAGCGCCAACCCACAACAAATCAAATGTAGGTTGGTGCTGAGCTTGCGAAGCCCAACAACGGAGCAGCGCGACCACAACGTTGGACTGCACTGCATTTAGCGCCAACCCACAACAAATCAAATGTAGGTTGGTGCTGAGCTTGCGAAGCCCAACAACGGAGCAGCGCGACCACAACGTTGGACTGCACTGCATTTAGCGCCAACCCACAACAAATCAAATGTAGGTTGGTACTGAGCTTGCGAAGCCCAACAACGGAGCAGCGCGACCACAACGTTGGGCTGCACTGCATTTAGCGCCAACCCACAACAAATCAAATGTAGGTTGGTGCTGAGCTTGCGAAGCCCAACAACGGAGCAGCGCGACCACAACGTTGGGCTGCACTGCGTTTAGCGCCAACCCACAACAAATCAAATGTAGGTTGGTGCTGAGCTTGCGAAGCCCAACAACGGAGCAGCGCGACCACAACGTTGGGCTGCACTGCGTTTAGCGCCAACCTACAACAAATCAAATGTAGGTTGGTACTGAGCTTGCGAAGCCCAACAACGGAGCAGCGCGACCACAACGTTGGACTGCACTGCGTTTAGCGCCAACCTACAACAACCATAACTACATGCTATTGCAGCGCTCTAAATGATCTTGCAGCATTTGTATGCTGGTCGTGGTTTTTGTTGAACCCCAAAACATGTATTCCATATAGTACGAAACCCCAAACAACAACGAATTGCATGGCGTATTAAGAACCTTGCCTAGCAGATTATCGCCATTGATAGTCTGTTGAAGAATGAGGTTTTGCTCGCCAACAGCTAAATCACGAACGTTAGACTTTAAAAAATAGACGGTACGCTCTGCCAACTGGTGACGATACTGACTGATTGCTATTTTGTCCTCATCGCTAACACCAATATCATTTTTTTTGGTTAGCAAGATAGCCAATGCGCCATCCAGTTCGCCATTATTTAAATAATGGCGAACTGGCGTTTCGTCACCCTCTGCATAGACTAGAATAATAGCGCTCTTTACGTTATCCATTTTAAGTCGTGTTAACGAAACAAATACTTCTTTTTTAAAATTTTGAATTAAATACTCATCAGCAAAAAGCAATGTAATGAATTTCTCCGTAGGCTCACGCATCAACCACTCATCTTGTCTGAGCCACTGTAAATAGTCTACAAACCTTGAGTCAGCTGATACATCAATGATTGAATCAAGAAAAAACTGATTATCACGAGCATTAAACCAGGGAACAATTAACTGTCTATCTGACGGCTCTTGTTGCTTGCGATCCTCCGGTTTTTCCTCTTGTCGATCGCGCACAACACCCAGAATCTCTTTTATGCTAATGGCCAGTAAGATTTCAAAATCAGATAAGTCGACGCTATCATCACGTTCATTCCAGGAATTTTTAAGACTCGTAGGTAAACCATAATAGATGGCAAGAAGTCTTTCATAATCCTTTTCTTTTAGAAACCAAACCATCAGACCCAACCAAAAATCACTTCTTTTTTCATAAAGATTGTCATGAAGCGCATGCTCAAGACGTTCATCCATTTTGTTGATGTCAAACGTGACCATGTCGGTTAATAGCTTAGGCGCCAATTGATTTAAAAACCGACAAAAATTGCCTTGCGTAAAGATACTCTGATTTAAAATACTGATAGCGATTTCCCTGTTAAAAAAATCGCTTATTGTCTTGCTCTTGGTTTCCGGATCAGTTTTATCGAGGAAACGGGTAATCTTGCCAGGAATGACGTGACTCTTATCCATCATGCGTTGATTGTCACTGTATTTTGCATGGTACATCGGTATCATATTTGCGGTAATAATTTGGCTTATATAGCTATGCATAACGGGGTAGATAATTTTACTTATATATACTTGCGTAACTGGATTAGGTAATGCATTTAAAATCCCAATAAAATTTGCAATGTCTTGTTTAAGTTGCCCATTTTGATCGAGCAAATCCCGTGCAGCTTGCGTCACTGCTCGTCTCAGGAAATATTCAATGTCTGGGTGTAAAAACACAGGGATTTCATGATTGTTTTCATCTATTTCATCGACAACCAACTTTTCGTAGAGCGCGAACAGTTGCGCTTCTATGTCCTGATCAAACACACAATAGTTTGTTGCAGTGGCTTTTTCTTCAACCTTAAAGCTCGATGTGAATTGATACGAAATCGGTAACCCATTAAAAATCCGGCTAAGCGGACCAGTATTTTTTAGTAAGTCCTTGAGATTATCAGAGTCTTTATGAAATTTAATGATTTCTTTGGCAAGGATTTTAGAGTTTTTCAGGTAATCAATAAAGTTGTTACCGAAACTATCTCTTCTTGAGTTTGGAAAAGGCATCCGGGTGTCCTCTGTAATCAAATTTTGCGCGTCAAGGGGCAAGTCGTCATATGCTTTTCACCTAGATGTTTCGCAAGTTCCACCAAAGCGAGTTCATTGTTTTTAAAAAAAAGACCTTCACCCAATTGTTCAAAAAGCCCGCCCCGTTTTAATACGGCAAGCACCTGCGACCTTACGCGCGTAAACCATATCTTAATGCCCGCATCCTGCAAACGCGAGCAAATATTGCTCAGCGTTTCCAAGCCACTGGCATCCAGCTTGTTAATTCGGGAACAATCAAGAATGATGTATCGTAATTTACGTTTTTCAGCGACCAGCTGTAATATTTTCTCTTCAAAATAGGCCGCACTTGCAAAGTATAGTGAGCCATTAAATCGCAACAAGCTAGTAAGTCGACAGTGGTTGCTGATATCACCATTGAGCAGCTCAACTAAATAACCATCCTGATTTGGCACCAACTCAACAAAACGCGGGCTCATGGTTTCATAGAGATAAACACCCAGTGACAGCAGCATGCCTAGTATGACCGCATGAGCCAATTGTGGCGCCAAAACCAACGTTAGAATAAATGTCGCTACCGCCACCAATCCTTCATTACGACTAACGTTCCACACCCGCCACATTTCTTTCAGATCAAGCAATCCAAATACGCTGACAATGACAACAACCGCGAGCGTGGCATAGGGCAAATAATAAAATAAGGGGGTCAACCATAACAATACAATCATCACCAGCAAACCGGCAACAACTGACGAAAACCCAGTTTTAGCCCCCACATCAAAATTAATCGCTGAACGCGTGAGACTACCTGAAACTGGCATGGCCTGAAAAAAACTACCGGCGCAATTCGCCAAACCTTGACCCAATAATTCCTGATTAACATCCAAAGACTGTCGCGTTTGCGTAGCGATACGTTTCGCAATTGATATTGCTTCAGCGAAGCCAACTAAAGCAATAACCAGCGCGGCCATAAATAATCGTGACACGACATCCAAATTAAAAACAATCGGTCTATAAGCCGGTAATCCGGGTAAAATGTCCCCCACAACCGCGCCACCTGTTCTTAACTGCAATACCCCCTTTTTCAGAAACTCAGCTATTTCCCACTTGTTCATATCAACTTTGCCAATCGGCGATATCTCTCCATCAACAAAAAATAATATCGGCGCATCCTTCGTCTGCACACGACGCAAGCGTAAGCGGCCTAATTCTCCGGTTTCCTCATTATGACGGGCTACCTGACGGTCAAGCTGCCACTGAGCCTGCGTTACCTTATTCAGCGCCTCATCGGTTGCATCACTACTCGAGCCTGAAATCTTCATGACCGTTTCAGCGTCTTCTTTGGCCTTGGCTATCTCGGCCAATAACTGCTTCAGCTCTTGCGGATAACGTTGATAATGAACTAGCGATTCCTGCGTGGGGCGATTGAAAATTTGATTAACACTGATGGTTTCCAGTTTTTCATAGCCACTTAGCCATGCAATAACCGTTGTCACTACGACCGCAACCAGGGTTACGGGTAACTGCGGCCATAACCAACGCCCACCAACCATAATCACAAAAGCCACAGCACCCAGCCCCACAGTTGGCCAGTGAATACTCACAACGGCATCTGATAAAACCTGCGCAATGGTCTGATAATAATGTGGTGCCGCAATCGCATGCACACCAAGCAGGTTAGCCAGCTGCAACCCCGCGATGATGATAACAACCGCATTGACAAAGCCTAAAATAACCGGATAAGAGACAAAATTAATGACGATGCCAAAACGCAGTATGCCTAGCGCTAATTGAATAAGGCCTGCTAAAAGCGTTAGTAACACCACATATTGCATATACTCAGGTGTGCCAATAGCAACCAGTGGCTGCAATGCCAAAGCCATCAGCAATGCAGTTACAGGTACAGGACTTGTTGATAGATAACGGGAAGAACCAAAGAGTGCGGCAACAATTGGCGGTAAAAATGCCGCATATAAACCCACCGAAACAGGTAGGCCTGCTAAATGTGCATAGGCCATCGATTGCGGAATAAGCAACATCGCTACGGTCAGGCCCGCGATTATATCCGCACGCAGCGTCGGCCATCGCCGCAACTCCGGAAGCCATGCCAGAAAAGGGAAGTAGCGTTTTATCGCCATCATGCGCCACGACACATACTTCCTTATCTGAGCCATTGTATTACCTTAAATCGGATTGATAGGTGGCAAATCCCGGGGTTTGATTTTTGCGCTAGCTTCTTTATGCCGATAGCCATCGATTCTGCGCCATAATTCATCACCGCGCCAATACATTTGTTTGTTCTGGCTATAAAGCACCTGCGTCAGCAACATGAGTTGTTTTTTAAGTTGCGGATCATGTACATACCTTGCCACATCATCCATGTTTAATAATTTCGCATTTGGCCATTGCGACATTGCCCAACTCAATATTGCCTCCTGCGCAAGCGCAGGATTATTCTGTACACAAGCTTCTTGCAGCGTCTTAAGTGCCGCGCGCACTTCACCGCGGGAAAATGGCTTACGGCGATACAGTCCTAACCCAAGTGTAATTAACCAGGCAGCAGCGAAGCCCAGCGCCAACCACCAAGCTATCGTGTTTGATGATTTATACGGGACGTTGGGCGAAGCAGACGGTGTGGCCAATTCAGTCGTTTTTTTGCCCGATGAATCGACTGGCGTCGCCTGCGATGACGGTGGCGATTTGGCATCGACTGCAATTGTCTTGGGCGGCAATGTTGCCATTTCTTCTTTACCAGTCACGGTATTAAACCAAGGCACCTGCAATTCGGGTATGGTTATCTGTCCAGGCTTACTCAACAAATAGGTCACTTTGACCGTAGTTGTCCCGATTAATTCCTGTTGCCTGGCGGTGTTATTCTCATCGGCTTTTTCAGGATACACATTAAAATCTTTACTGGCAGCAAACGTTAACGTCGGCAGCAATTGTGCCGGCATACCCACCACCTGCAGAGTTACCGTACGTACTAATGTACCACCCTGCAGCAACGTTGTGCTGTTTTTATCATATTGCTCTTTGAGCGTAACCTGTTTTGCTGGCAACCAACGTTGTCCGCTATAATTTGCAGGCATGGGTTGCACAACTAATTTAACGGTCTCGCCTTTGATATTAAGGCGGTGCGGTACCACATCATAAGCCAAGGCATTGAACGATGGCGCCTCAATCTGCAGCTCACCGCTTTTTTGTGGAAAAACCGCATACTGCTGCTCTTCAACGGCGTAGGTTCGACCATTTTCATTGGCTTGATAGCGACGTCCATCGCCTATGGGAATGAGTAAAGCATCCTCCACGCTTGGCGGCTGGTACTCAGCATCCAGCAGGCGTTGGCTGTTATATAATCTGACGATATAAATAACTTGCTGATTAACATACGGGTTATTTTGACTTACTGCGGTTTTGAGCATCACCGCACTTTCATCACCAACAATCTGATTATTGTTGCTGGGCGTAACTTTATCCGCCGTCACGTCGATGCTAGTTGCCATACTTTGCTGTTGACCGATGGGGATCGCAGGTATTGGGATAACCCCAGTCTTCTTCGCTCGCAAAAGCACAGACCATTGACTCACTGAGTGCGCCTGCCCATTAACGAGGGTGTAGTTCATGCTGCGCTCAGTGCCCATGATAATGAAATCCCGATCCAGGACAGTCAGGTCTGGCACCCCCCTTGCCTGCGCATCATCCATGGTTAAAACCAGGTGAAACGTTTCACTAAGCTGTATGGCAGGCGGATCAACTTGCATGGTGATCGCTGCAAATGATATTTCTTCGATGCAAAAAAATAATAAAATGAGCAATAGATAACGTTTCATTGATACCATCCATGTTGTCGGCGCAGATGATCACGTAAAAACTTTTCCCGCATGAGACCACCCGGGTCATCAGGAATCAGGCGTAACCATTGTTCTTTTGCTTGTTGTTTTTCACGCGCAGCTTCGGATTGCGTCACGTCTTGATTATTTTCAGGTTGTTGTTTATTTTTTTTCTGTTCGCTATCTTGTTTGTTCTTATCCTGCTGATTTTGCTTATCCTGATTTTGCTTGTCCTGATTTTGCTTATCCTGATTTTGCTTGTCCTGATTTTGCTTGTCCTGATTTTGCTTGTCCTGATTTTGCTTGTCCTGATTTTGCTTGTCCTGATTTTGCTTGTCCTGATTTTGCTTATCCTGATTTTGCTTGTCTTTTTTAAGCAAATCATCTACCAGCTTGCGGTTATACTGGGCATCTTGATTATTAGGGTTGATTGCTAACGCTTGATTATAAGCCTTAATCGCTTGCTCATATTTCCCCATGTGTGCCAGCGAATTCCCCAGATTGTAATAAGAGCGCTCATTTTTTAAGGGCTCGAAGACTTTCGCGGCCAGCTCGTACTCGCCCGCGCGATACGCGGCGCTAGCACGCCAGTCATTGCGCTCAAATGTCTCTTTTGCCGGGAGATACTGGCCTTTATTCATCATGATTTGCGCTTGCTGATTTTTCGTAACCCACAGATCCCGCCAACTGAATGCATAGCCATGCTGTGTTAGGGTTAATAATAAAAAAATAGCGCGCGCACCAAACCTAAAATACTGGCTCATGTATTAATCCTCTGCAACCAGCCGCGTCTAAATGCCGGCAGCAACAACAGTAAGGCAAACAACAAAAACCAACGGCCCTGATCACGCCATACCGGAATCTCATTTTGCAGGCTTGCGCTAAACTGCTGATGACTACCCGGAGCAGCTAGCCATTGTTCCAAATCGCTGGGAGTATCTGCCAGAGGAATAAGCAAACCGTTGCCGGCACTCGCCAGACGCTGAAATGCCGGATCGCCGGAATCATCGCCAACGACAGGCATTACTGACGTATGCAAGCCTTGGCGCGCCAAATCCTTTGCTGCATCGATAGCATCAGACGAAGGCGGCTCTGCTGTGAGTACCAGAATCTCGCCACGGCCAAACCCTGCCTGCTCAATAAGCTTTCCTGCTTCATTCAGAGCCGTATCCAGGCGCTGGCCTGGCAGAGGCATGATATCGGGAGAGAGCGAAGACAGTAGAGCATCAATGGTTTCACCATCATCAGTCAAGGGGGATACAATAAATGGTTCACCGGTATACACAATCAAACCAAACTGTCCCACATCATGACGCATCAACAAATCATGCAATTTGAACTTCGCGCGACTTAAACGGTCCGGCGACAAATCATTTGCCAACATAGCATCCGACATATCCAACACCAGCACGCGCGGCAAGATTTGCTGATAAGTAGGTACGGGTAAGCGTGACCAGGTGGGACCGGCAAGACTCATGATCATCAATAATGCACTCGCTAATAGCCAGGCCAATGAAAATCGGCGCTTGCTATGCTCTTTTGCCTGCATTAAATGCGTGAGCAAATGACGATCACAAACTTCGCTCCAGGCCTGCATTGCCGGCGTTTGTCGCCACAAAAACCAGGCAAGCGTTGCCAAAGGCAACAAGGCTAACAACCAAAATGGTCGAACAAAATGAAACTCGGTCATTGTTCAGCAACCTCCCGCCGGGCGCGAACCCTAAAACCTACAAACAAACCGCTCTTCTCAGCCAGCCAATATAGAAATAAGATCAAGGCCAATGCCAACGGCCAAGGATAATAATCATGCTGGGGGCGAACTGTTTGCTGATTTTGTGAAACCATTTCCAACTGATTAATTGTTTGATAAATGCTTTGCAACGATTTCAAGTCGGTGGCACGGAAATAACGACCGCGCGTCATTGTCGCCACCTCCTTTAGGGTATCTTCATCGAGCTCAGCCGCGGCATTCATACTTAAAAAAAGCCCACCGACAGCTTGTGGATCAATTTCGGATCCCAAGCCAATGGTATACACTTTGATGTTATCGGAACGCGCCAATTCAGCGGCCTTTAGAGGTGTTAACACGCCTGAGTTATTGACACCATCCGTCAACAAAATAATAACGCGACCTTTATGCGGAACATTCTGCAAGCGTTTGACCGCCAAACCCAGCGCGTCGCCTATAGATGTTGTTTTACCCGCCAAACCCACCGTCGCATCGTCAATACGAGCCAAAATATTTTGACGGTCGTAAGTTAATGGCGTTTGTAAATAAGCTTGCGTGCCAAACAAAATCAAGCCGATTTTGTCACCAATCCGTTGTTGCACAAATTGCACAGCAGCCCGCTTAACCACAGCTAGTCGCGAAACAGGGCGCCCCTGAAACATCATATCGGTTAACTCCATACTACCGGATAGATCAAGCGCCAACATGATGTTATAACCCTCGCGCGTCACCGGCTGCGGCTCACCTACCCAGCGAGGGCCGGCCAAGGCAAATACCAGCAATGACCAGATGAATAACAATAAGGTTATTTTTGTATGTTTTACCAGATGATACTTTTCCTGATCGACGATACTGTGCATCGCATTAAAAAAGGGTACTTTTAACGCAGCAGGCAACTGCAACGGCGCGCGTGGCACAAAAAACCAAATAAATAACGGCAGGGGGAGCAAGATTAAAATCCATGGCAACGCTAATTCAAACATGGTTTTCCCCGTTGGCTAATCCATTTTTTGGCCATACTAAACAGCAAATGCAAATTATCATGACCCGTATGAGGGTGATAAGGCTGCTCAAGCAAGTTATAACGAACCAGATTGAAATTAACCCCTTTACCGGTCTCATTCAAAAAAGCAAGCCAGCGCTCACCTTGTAAACTTGCAACACGCTCTCTGGGAAAATAGACTAGAGCCACACGTTTTAACAATTCTGATACGCGCGCGCTGGTCAATTGGCTATTCGCATCACGCTCATGTTGTTGCTGATACAACGTAATTAATAACAGTGCCTGGCGCTTGCCTTGGCCATTTAGGTAATAACGGCGCAGCATATAACCTAGCGTGCACAACATCAGCAAAACCAAAATGGCGAGCACATACCAACCCGGCGCCAAAGGCCACCAACCAACTGGTTGCGGCAAGTGAATATCGCGCAACTGCGCCAATTCATTTGGTGGCGCGGCCCAGCTGCCACCGCAACATGCGCACAACAAGCCCATAAATATAAGGCGAAAAATATAGCCAAGAAACATAGATTGGGTTGCGACCCGAGATGAAGCAGCTCCAGGCACTGAACCTGTTGGGCTATAACCCAATCCACTAAACATTCGACCTCCGGGGAAATGTTTGCCGCACTAACAGCGGCAAATCAGTTTCAGCGGTAACCTGTTCGTATTGAATTTGCAAACGTTTAAACTGGGCTCGCAACATAGCAATACGCTGCTCACAATACTGCTGATAGGCCGCGGTGACAGAATCTGCTGTCATATCTAGCACCATTTCCCGCCTGCCATCAGTAATCGCATATTGCTGCGGCTTCGGTGACGCTAACTCCAAGGGATCGCAAATATGGTAAACCAAGATATCATTTTGGCTGCGCAAGCGACTTAAATGACGCTCGCTATCTTCATCTAAATTATAAAAATCACTAATCAAGATCAGCAAGCTGCCCGGTCTGGCCACACGTCGTAGACGCAACAGTTCTTCACTTAAGACTCGCCCTGGAAGTTGATCAAACCGTGAATCAAATTGGCTAGTATAGTCGCTAAGCGCTGCCAAAAAAGGTAAAACACCAATTTCTCGACCGCGTGGACTAAACTCATTGTGTTTTATTGCAGAAAAAAGCAAACCGCCAAGTCTGTCGCCATGCTTGACCGTGGTCCACGCCAGAATAGCGGCCAAACGTGCAGCCACCACTGACTTAAATGCTTTACGAGTACCAAAATACATAGAGGGATTAAAATCAACGAGGATTACAACCGGCCTTTCACGTTCTTCTTGATATAATTTGACATGTGGCCTGCCGGTGCGCGCAGTTACCCGCCATTCCATATGCCTTATCTCATCACCGGCCTGATAATTACGTACCTCGGAAAAATCCATACCTCGACCGCGCATCTTAGACAAATGACTTCCTGCACGCATAACCCGACCTTCAGGACGATAACGTACATTTTGAGCAACACCCCGCAAGGCGATCAATTCCTTCAGCTCTGCAATAACCCCATCAGTCATAACTATCTCTAAAACTTCGCCGTATTCATGGTGGCGCGTTAGGGTAGTGCCACTAGCCGCAGCAACTCATCCAGAAAATCATCGCTGGTCACGCCTTCAGCTTCGGCTTCAAACGTCAATAAAATGCGATGCCGCAATACATCATGCGCAATCACATGGATATCTTCCGGAGTGACATAATCACGTCCGGCAAGCCACGCATGCGCTTTCGCACATCGGTCAAGTGCTATGGTCGCACGCGGACTTGCGCCATAACGCAACCAGCTGTGCAACTGCTCACTGTATACCCGCGGATTTCGTGTTGCCACCACCAATTGCACCAGGTAATTTTCCAGTGCATCGCTGGTATGCACATTTAACACTTCTCTGCGCGCCGCAAACAGCACACTTTGTGGCAATGGCGTTAACGTCGTTTTAGTCGTGACGTCCGTTTCGGGAGACACGATGGCCAAGGCTTCGCGGCGAGCCAACATCAAAATATCATGCTCTATCTGTGCATCAGGATAACCAATCTTCACATACATCAGGAATCGATCAAGCTGCGCTTCCGGTAATGGATAAGTCCCTTCCTGTTCAATAGGGTTTTGAGTGGCCATCACGAGAAACAACTCTGGCAAAGGATAGGTTTTGCCGCCAATGGTGACTTGGCGCTCGGCCATTGCTTCCAGCAGCGCTGATTGTACTTTTGCCGGTGCGCGGTTAATTTCATCGGCGAGCAGCAAATGATGAAAAATAGGACCAGGCTGAAACACGAAAGACCCATCTTCCGGACGGTAAACGTCGGTTCCGGTCAAATCACCTGGCAATAAATCTGGCGTAAACTGGATGCGATGAAAACTACCTTCAACACCGTTAGACAACTCTTTAACAGCACGCGTTTTTGCCAAACCCGGCGCGCCTTCCACCAACAAGTGGCCATCGGCAAGCAAAGCAATGACCAAGCGTGATATCAAGCTCTGCTGGCCAAGAATGCGCGAATTTAGGTAAGTTCGTAACTGCAAAAACTGCTGCTGCACCTGATTTGCGGAAGAAACCTCTACTTGCTCCATGCGTCCTACCCTGTGTAAAAAAAGATTATCCTAACGCGAAATACAGCTTATGCCAAGCAGGCCGCTGTTGATAAGGGCAAATTTAAGAAGCAGCGCCGCTTGGGTTCTTTTGCAACCCAAGCGGCGCGCCTCCAAAATGCTCATTTGACCCAGATAAACGTTAAGTTGCGATGCAAGCCAACCCACATTTGTCCAGTAGATTAGGGAGTTAAATTATTTCGATATTATCAGCCTGCGGTCCCTTTTTACCTTGTATAACATTAAATCTTACAGCCGCTCCATCTTGCAGCGCTTTGAAATCACTTGGCCTGGTTGCGGCAGCATGGAAAAAATATTCATTTTTGCCCGCAATAATAAAGCCGAACCGTTTTTTTCGGTCAAAAAATTTAATCGTTCCAGATATTTTCTTATTACTAGTACCGCCCGTGAAAATACCCTTAAGTTTTTGGATAATAGTCTTTATCATTCAGAAATTTCCTGTAAATTTATGCATTTTGGTTTGTTAAGCTTTGAAAGAGTAACATTATCCAGCTTTTATTTCGATGCCCTGGTAAAATATCTTCCAATAGCCCTCTTGCTTTGCTCAGAACATAATTAGGCAAGCGTACGTTTTAGTAGCGCCAAGGTCTCGCTATCATGAGAAGCAAGCGCCAAAGTCGCCAAACCCGCAACTCGATATAATTCATGAATATCATGATCGCGGATCACCTGCAAATGCCTACTAATGGTCGCGGCATCACCCCGCGCCAATGGCCCCGTTAACGCATCTTCCACCCGCGTATTTTTCTGCACGTTATCTAAACTGCTCTGCATCAAACGCCGCGTCATTTGCAATGCCTGCTGGTCAGAAAACCCAGCTTCCTCAAGCAAATTCACCGCACATCCTGCCAACGTGACCAGGTAGTTAGATGCCATGACTGCCGCCGCATGGTAAAGACTTTTATTGGCGGGAGCAATCAACATCACGTTAGCACCCAAGCGCGTCAACAGCGGCGTAAGTAACTCCAACGCCAGTGCGTCCCCTTCGACCACGCAATCACAACCTTGAAATATATCCTCGTCCAAACTGTGCGCCCGAAATGCCTTGAGCGGATGCATGCTGGCAATATAACAACCGCTATCCTGCAATGGCATGAGCACCTCAGAACTGAGTGCCCCGCTGCAATGAACGACAGTACTACCCGCAGATAGTATCTTTTCACTTACCAGTGTAGTAACCACGGATGCAATTACATCATCCGGCGTAGTGATAAAGGTTAATTGTGCCGGCACCAACTCCGCCAACTGCCCAACCGCTAGACCCGCGCCAACCGCCGCCGTTGCCGCTAGCGCACTCTGCAGATTGCGATTGCAAATCGCGCCCAACTCGCCTACACCATGTCGCTGTAAAGCGAACGCCAGATTTTTGCCTAAATTACCTGCGCCGATTATATTAAATTTCATTATTTAACCTGCAGTTTTTTGACACGACTACTTTTGAAAAAATCCAGCGTTGCCGTCGTTAAATCATCGCGATAGATTGTATCATTTACGCCTACTTTGGGGCAAACATATATCACATTGGCCAAAGGTTGCTGCCAGCCAAGCGGTATCAGCGCACAATAGGGAAATGCGGCGTGGATGGTATTAAACACAGTACGCGCATAATCATCTCCAAATAAAGGATTGGCAACAATATTGCCAATCAGCAATCCCCCTGGATGCAAGTGCTTGGCCAGTGCCTGAAAATACTCCACCGTCAGCAATGATGGCGGGATAGTTGTTTGATGACTGTAAACATCGGAGAGAATCACATCAAAATAAGCATCCGTCTGTTGCAGGTAGCTACGAGCATCCTGCCCGACAAAGGTGCCGTTGATCGGTTGTTGTAAAAAATGGTCTTCGGCCAGTTTCTTGAGGTCAGGATCAATATCAACATAAATGACATCATTATCATGTGTACCAGCCGCTGTCAGCGTAAACCCGCCTGCACCGATAACAAGTATTTTTTTATGCTGAATATTCAACTGGTTAAATAACAAGGTGCGGATATATTCAATATATGGAAATGCCTTTTTATCTGCGGTGAGCTTCGAACTACTGGATTCGTTGCTTTGTAGTGTTCGGCTAAAATCCAACGATTCAACGACGCGGTAATTCCCGTAATTATTGGTTCGTATAAATTGCACATTTTCGGCATCAACATTGACGGCTACAATCAAACCCAATGCCAACAATAACGCTAAAATCTGCCACCAGACGATGCCGCTATGAACTCGAATATAGACGGTTAATGCGAAAAGCAATATGCAATTAATCACCACCGTCCACGCTACGCCCAAGTATTGGAAAAGCAGCAATGACGTTAATAATGCCCCAAGAAACGATCCAATGGTGCTCAGAAATAACGCCCTGCCACTGATGTGACTCACACGATGTTGTTGGTTGAATAAATTGGTCGTCAGCGGAATCGTTTGCCCAAGCCAATATACAACAGGTGCCAAAACAATCAGCAGGTAGAGAAATAAACTGAATAATAACGGAAAATGCGCTTGATAAGTGGTGAGATAATAAAAAACAGAAATCAGGCTATAGCTCAACCCTATACCAACCCAAAGCATGCTTAGGCCAAAATTACGGCTGAGTTGCTTGAAAAAATCCTGCTGATGACTACCGCCGCGCCAATACCCCAAAGCCAGAAAGAGCAAAAACATGCCGATAATTATACTGGTGATGACCACGCTGCCGCCAAAGAACGGCAATAATTGGCGAATAGTAAGGATTTCAACTGAAATGGTAATAAAACCTTCCAGTAGCAGGATAGTGAACAGCATATGAAGCATGGCGTATCCATAGGGGGTAATTATAGCCAAAATTGCATGTTTTAACCTGCAATCCTTGTTGTCTTTTAGCTTAATTTATAGCACGATAAAGTTTATTCTAAAAATCAGGGTGATGCTATGAACAAGGGAATGATTTCATTATTAGCAATGGCCGTATCGCTTACCGCCCACGCGGCAAAACAAGAGCCTCTTTGGGGTGCTGTTGACCAGGTATTACCGCAACTTAAACAAGACGAGCTCCCCTTTGGGAAACATGGCCTGTCAACCATGCTGCAAAACACACAACAAAAAGATTATCAATTACAGCTAATCGGTAATGCCAAGGCAAACAGCCAGCATGTACGCTATCAGCTGGTTTATAAAAATATCCCCATCTGGGGTCAACAATTAATTTTTCACGCACACCCCGGAGCAACACCAACAGTCACAGGCATAAACATCACCGATATTGAAACCGATATCACGAGCATAAAGGGGACGTTATCGGCCGCTGATGTTGAGCAAAAAATCATGGCTGGCGTACACGAGTCGGTTAAATTCAAGACAATCAACAAAGTAATTTATATTGATGAGAAAGATAAAGCGCACCTCGCTTATCACTTGTCCTTTTATACCAACGGCAAGAAAGAGCCTATTACCGCGCCCAATTATCTCGTTGATGCCAATACCGGTAAAATTCTGAAAGAATGGAATAACATCCACTCCAAGAGGATAGGTCAGGGAATGGGCGGAAACGCCTTTCCGCTACCCTATCGTCCTGGAACATTTCAACATGGTAATGCGATTCCTGGCCTGCCTTCATTAGGGAAATTTGATGTGCAAAGCGAAGACGGTGTCTGTCATGTGCAAAATAACGCTATTCGCGTGCTCAATCTGGAAAATGCACCATTGGGTTACGATTCCTTCCCTATTACTATATTTGATGAAGCAAACTTCAACTTAAAAGCGTTCTCCTACCCCTGTAGTCCATTCAGTCAGTACCTGAATTACAGTGACGGCACCAGTGGCCCCGTTAACTACGCATTTTCTCCCGTCAACGACACCATGTATTTTGCGCAGAAAACCATAGATATGTATGTGCACGTATATGGCATCGATAACCCGCTGGGCACTGACCTTCCCGTGCGTGCCTTCACCCACTTGGGTGAAATGGACAATGCCTTTGCCATCCCTACCATCTATTTTCAAGGAATATTAGTAGCACATCAGCAAATTGTAATAGGCAATGGCAGTTCATTCTTAACTGCCCCCGCACAAAGTGTGATTGCCCATGAGTTATCCCATAATTTCACTGAACAAAATTCAGGTCTAATCTATCAAGGTCAATCAGGTGGTCTTAATGAAGCGTTTTCAGATATGGCAGCCATCGCACTTGAAGATTATATAAGCAAAGAATACCCTTGGTATTGGGATGGCGAAGACTGGACAATAGGTCGTGAAGCAGTCATTGGCGGCCAACCCCTGCGCTACATGGATGACCCAACGCAAGATGGTCGTTCAATAGGAGATGCCAGCGACTACAACGACTGGATCGATGTCCATCATAGCAGCGGCGTATTCAACAAAGCATTCTATTTGTTGGCGCACAAACCAGGCTGGTCAGTGGAGCAGGCTTTTCAGGTCATGATCCATGCCAACCAAAATTACTGGTCGCCAATAGCATATTTTGACTTTGCTGCCTGCGGTGTAATTCAAGCCGCGGTTGACTTCGATATTGATAAAACAGCGGTTATAGAATCGTTTGCCGAAGTGGGCGTGTTTTGCCCAATGCACCGATTCTAATCGGTCGTATATAACCCGAATTACCGTAGCGTAATTCGGGTTATATCTCCCCTGCCAACAACAGAATGTGACAGCAGCACTTTATTCACGGTATGATCCGTCAACCCAATTTTTTTCAATGTGTTCTATGCCATCTGATTTTTTGAAAACCTTCCCACAATTCATTGCACCCAAGCGTGCACTAACCACGTTTGCCGGCTTTATGGCGGACATAAAAATACCGGCCATTAAAAACTATTTAATCCGCGACTTTATTGCAAAATACAATGTGGACATGCAGGAAGCCCAAGAAGAAAATCCAGAGAACTATGCCAGCTTCAATCAGTTTTTTATTCGCCATTTGAAAGCAGATGCCCGCCCAGTTGCTCATACCGATATTGTTTCTCCAGCTGATGGCTATATCAGTGAGATTGGGACAATTAATGCAGGTCAATTACTGCAAGCCAAAGGACGCCATTATTCAGTACAAGAGTTGCTGGCATGTGGGCAAGAACAAAGTGCAGAATTTAATAATGGCCTATTCGCCACCATTTATTTATCGCCTAAAGATTACCACCGCCTCCATATGCCTGTAGAGGCAACATTGAAAGAAATGATCCATGTTCCCGGTAAACTCTTTTCGGTACAACCAACCACCGCACGGGTCATACCCCACTTGTTTGCACGCAATGAAAGACTGGTCGTTTTCTTCGATACCGACATCGGCCCCATGGCAATGGTTCTGGTCGGAGCGACCATTGTCGGTAAGATAGGCACCAGCTGGCATGGCGATTTGCGTCGAAGCCGCAAGCAATCTCATTTCGACTATTCACAAGACAATGATAGCAAAACCGTATTACAAAAAGCGGCCGAGATGGGTTACTTCAAACTGGGATCGACAGTGATTGTGCTCTTTGCTGAAGGACACCGCGCACAATGGCAACAAAACCTGCGCGCGGGAGACAGGATACAAGTTGGCGAAGCGTTAGGTAGTATCAAATAGCTATTTACTCGATTCCGCATTTTTTCAGCTATTCTCGATCCGTTCGGACTGAGACCCTCACTTGAAAGGGTTTTGTTGAATAACTGCAAACGGGATATGGGTGGGAAGAGGAAAAATTCGTTTAGTGTATCTATACTCTAAAATAACAAAAACACGTTGGTCAATAACCAAGGAGTTTACAGTGACGGAGTATATCTATAGAGAATTTAAAATTTCTTATTCAATCATTGAAGAACTTGAAAATAAATTATACAAAGCAGATGGAGCAGTTTACTATTTACTCGCCAAACCCAAATCACTCATCCCAGTGCACTTCCACACTGAATATGAAACACGCTCCGGCGCCGAGCACGAAATTAAAAAATTACTCGAAAATTACGTCGATTTTGAATTAAAAAATTTTCATGAAATGACACTGGAAAAAACAAAATCATATAAAAAACAATGGTACCGAGAAGAGGACTCGAACCTCCACGGGGTTACCCCCACTAGCACCTGAAGCTAGCGTGTCTACCAATTCCACCACCTCGGCAATCGACGCTAAATTACTCAAGATTGCGACGTCTGTCAATTACTATTTCAAAACGAGGCTAAATTTTGCTTGTTATTTCTGTTCAGTATACAAAATGACCGTTAGAATTATTTTATTTTACGCTGGAAACCAATGAATATACTCAGTCATACCGAAAAATTAGTTGACACCTGTTTTTCTTTGCTGCCAAGGGTGCAGCCTAATGCCGCACGCGCGGCAACTGCCCGTCTTATCGCGCATCGCGGTGCGCATGATAAGGCTTTACTGATTCAAGAAAATACCAATGCCGCTTTTGCGCGTGCGCTGGCTTTAGGTTGCTGGGGTATTGAATTTGATGTGCATGCCTGCGCTGATCAAACGCTAGTGGTTAATCATGATCCGACCTTGCATCGCTTATGGGGGAAGGACATTACCATTGCTCAATCAAGCTTTGACGACTTACGCGTAGCAGCGCCTTTGCTGCCTAGCTTGGCAGAGGTAATCGCACGCTTCGGCAAGCGTATGCATTTATTTATTGAGCTAAAAGCCCCATTCATGGCCGTCGATGCACTCGCCGCCGCATTGCAGCCGCTCACGCCTACTGTCGACTATCATTTGCTAAGTCTTGATGAAACGACATTTACCCGACTGGACGTATTCCCCAAAGAAGCGTTGCTCTTGGTGCCCGTGCACAATAACGTAAGAAAATTTTGCCAGCTTAGCCTGCAAAAAAAATATGGTGGCATATTAGGGCATTATCTTTTGTTATTAAATAAGGATATTGAAAAATTAAAAGCTGCGAATCAAATTGCGGGCGTAGGTTTTGTTGATTCAAAATATAGTCTTTATCGTGAACTCAACCGCGATCTCAGCTATTTTTTCAGTAATAATGTGGCCACGGTGAGCGCTTGTATACAAGCACTCACCGTGTAAAGCCTAGGCAGTGGTTAACCAGGCTTGGTCATTTCTTCAGGCTTCACATAGTCCTTGAACTGTTCGGCCGACAGGAAACCGAGCTTCACTGCCGCTTCTTGCAGCGACAGGTTCTCCAGGTGCGCTGTTTTAGCAATTTTTGCGGCTTTATCATAGCCAATATGTTGGTTAAGCGCGGTAACCAGCATCAATGAATTATTTAGATAATAATCAATAACCGTTTGATTAACCTGCAATCCCTCGACGCAGAATTCCTGGAATGAATGACAGGTGTCTGCTATTAAATTAAGCGAATGCAAAACATTAAAGATGATTACCGGCTTAAACACATTCAATTCAAAATTACCTTGGCTGTCCGCTATCGCGACAGCGGTGTCGTTGCCAATAACTTGCACGCAAACCATAGTCATTGCTTCCGCCTGGGTGGGGTTAACTTTACCCGGCATAATGGACGAACCAGGTTCATTTTCAGGCAAGATCAACTCACCAATACCACAACGGGGACCTGAACCTAACCAGCGCAAATCATTGGCTATTTTCATTAATGCACATGCCAACGTTTTCAATACGCTGTGTGCCATCACCATGGGTTCATGCGCCGCAAGCGCTGCAAATTTGTTAGGTGCGGAGACGAAAGGCAAATGAGTGAGCGCTGCAATCTGTGCGGCTCCTTTTTGTGCAAATTGCGGGTGAGTGTTTAAACCCGTACCCACGGCGGTGCCGCCCAAAGCCAGCTCATATAATTCAGGCATAACGAGTTCGATACGCGCGATGCAGGCATCCAGTTGCGCAACATAACCAGAAAACTCCTGCCCCACCGTTAGCGGTACGGCGTCTTGTAAATGGGTACGGCCAATTTTAACGATATCATTAAATTCCCGCATTTTTACCGCCAAGCCATCACGCAACGTACGCACCGCTGGCAATAATTTTTGCTGAAAAGCAATCGCGGCGGCAATATGCATGGCCGTGGGGAATGTATCATTAGAGGACTGCGACATGTTGACGTGATCATTCGGATGAATAGGGGTTTTGCTGCCCATCACGCCACCGGCCATTTCAATCGCACGATTGGAAATCACTTCATTGGCATTCATGTTGGATTGCGTGCCACTGCCAGTTTGCCATACATGCAGGGGGAAATGCTCATCAAGCTTACCACTGCTAACCTCGTCAGCGGCCTTGATAATCAAATCCGCCTTATCTTGCGGTAATTTTCCCAACTCCAGGTTAGTCAGCGCTGCTGCTTTTTTTAATATCCCGAAAGCATGCATCACTTCTCGCGGCATAATGTCATGACCAATATTGAAATGGTGCAAGGAACGCTCAGTCTGCGCGCCCCAATATTTATCGGCGGGAACCGCAATTTCACCCATGCTATCAGTTTCTATACGCTTAGTAGCCATTTGTCTTTACTCTCAGCTGAAATAAAGCAACAATTTTAGCACAGAGACTTGATTGAGCAATCCAAGGTGAGAACAGTACGCATTTATCAGCCAGGAATTTACGCAACTGGGCAAACAATAGAACTATCCCCTGCAGGAAGCCAGCATGTCGGGGTGGTATTACGCATGCAGGCCGGTGAACAACTCACCTTATTTTCCGGCAATAACCATGAATTTTCAGCAACCATTTCGTCCGTGCACAAAAAGAAAGTTTTCGTCGACATTAGCGCCGAACAACTTATTAACCGCGAGTCGCCGCGCGCCATCCACCTTGCACAAGCCATTTCCAAAGGCGAGCGCATGGAATTGGTTATCCAAAAAGCAGTGGAACTTGGGGTTGCAAGCATCACCCCTTTGCTGACTGCACGTTGCGTCGTCAAATTGGATGCAGAACGTTTGGCAAAAAAACAAGGTCAATGGCAAGCCATCGCTATTGCCGCCTGTGAACAATCAGGGCGCAATATCATACCGCCCATTCACCCAGCCTGCTCGCTGGATAGTTATTTAAAACACTGCCAAGCAACACTGCGACTGGTGCTCCACCCACAAGCCGCCAAATCATGGCGCGATTACGCGTTTGCCGCGGGCAATATCGCCTTATTGATTGGTCCTGAGGGCGGATTAAGTAAAGATGAAATCGCACAGGCTATGGCGATGAAATTTCAGCCATTGTGCTTAGGGCCACGAGTTTTACGCACGGAAACGGCCGCAATTACCGCATTAAGTGTGTTGCAAGCCGTCAGTGGTGATCTATAATGTGCATTAGCGCGATTGACAAGCAAGACTGGAGTACAGGCTCGCAAAGCCAATTTTAAGTAAGATTTGTTATTAATTGATTAATTAACTGAGGGTTACTCATGAGTGCACAGATAATAAGCGTAACAGATGACAGTTTTGAACAAGATATTTTAAATGCCAGCAAACCGGTTTTGCTTGATTTTTGGGCGGAATGGTGTGGCCCATGCCGCGCTCTTGGACCCATTCTGGAAGACATTGCTACAAGTCACAGCGATAAAGTTACCATCGCCAAAATCAATATCGATGAAAACCCTCAAGCGCCCTCTAAATACGGCGTTATGAGTATTCCCACATTGATTCTATTTAAAAATGGCCAAGTAGAAGCGGTAAAAATGGGACTGCTGACTAAGTCGCAATTGACTGCCTTTATTGATAGCAACGTTTAATATTTTCCGGGGCAATTCTCAACGCCCCTCTGGTAGGGTAAACATCATCCCCGCATAAAAGCGGGGACAGACGTCGTTATTGTTTACTGACAAATTGACTCTGTTATTTCTTGTTCGACAACGGGTGGATTCAACACTCAATGCTGATTGATAAACTGCGGGCGTTAAGTTTATTTTCAGTCATAAGATGCGTTTACCTTGTGGGCTCAATATGGCTGGGGATTAATATTTTCCTGATCGTCAATCTCGTTCACTATGGGTCGAAAAAATATTGGCGAACGATTGCTTTTATGTCTACGAGACACATAAATTTGTTCAGGTGAGCTTGTAGAACGGTCTACTTGCAGTAGCTTTACCTGAGTGCTGCGTAAATCCAAACCACCATCAGATATGAACTGTGGTTTATTTTTAATATCTAGCCTATCGATTGAGGAAGAATCACCATGAAGTGATGTGACCTGAAAACCATAAGCAGGACCTGGCTCGCCAACAGGTATACAGGATACCTTGTTTGGAGAGTCTGTTGCTTTACTCTCGCTCGAACCATTGGCAACTTCTCCTTCGGATTTGAAGTCCTTATTGGTGAACAAAAATTTGGTGTGTAAATGTTCTAGTTCTAGAGAGAAAATAAGCTTCAAGACTTCATCACAACCATTTTTACAATTATTTTCAATTAGTTTCTTTAGCCAGAGCAACTGCGTGTGAGTCTTATGAAACTCCGAAAAAATCGTATCCCTGGCTGCAGGTCGAGATCGTGGAACTTGTGTTATTAATCTTTCACAAGTATTTTCTAACAGGATTAAATGTTGAGAACAAACAGTAGTTAATGCTGATTGGAAGCTTTGAGCTTTTCCATTTTTGATTAACTGGTTTGCTGCCACCATCCAGTATATAAAATTATAGCCCGCATAATTAAATGCAGCGCTATGTTTGACATATAGCGATTTAAACCGTTGATCTAAAGTATCCGATAACTTCCCCACAGGACTCCCGCTAGCACTGCGGTAAGCAATATGATCCCGCACATACCGCTGCGACTCATGACTGCGTGTATTTTCCAGATAAAGCAAAAGGTCATCCAAATTTATTTTATATCGACTCTTCTCCTCTAATAAATTTATGAACATAGCGACTCCTCGAATGCAATCCTTCTGGATGGTGATTTTATGATTAATATGGGCGCATTATACGCATTTCAATTGCCTGGCGATATAGTTAGGCATCAGCAAATACTAACCTAATCTAAGGGTGGGCGTGTTTAAACAGTAAGTGTAGCCAAACAAAAAGAATTTACTGACACTGCGCGTAGTTCAACAGTGCATGACGTAATAGTATGGACCCCTGGGATGAGCTGCATACACCAACAACAAAAGACGCTGCCACGCTGGTTACAGCGCGGCAGCGGATGGAGTCATTGCTGACGCAATGGTTACGAGAGTAGCGCCTAATTTGGACGCTGGCAGATTTTATCAGCCAAATAACCAACGGCCCCCGCATAATAGATAGAGTTATTATAACGCAGGATCATTTTATAATTAGGATAGGCTAGGAACGTTGGTCCGCCTAAAGGCTGAACAATACTTGCTGTCAGATTTTGATCTGGCAATGGTTCACCACTTTCGGTGCGTACGCCCATCGCATTCCATTCACTGACTGGTTTCACTATTGTTTTACCTTCGAGCTTCATATCAAAATTCTTGGGTAGTTTCACGTGAATAGCCCAGGGCTCACCAGTTCTCCAGCCATTCTTCTTCATGTAATTAGCAATCGACGCGAACACATCCGGTTTTGAAGTCCAGATGTCTTTATGGCCATCACCATCATAATCAACAGCATACTCTACCCAGCTAGAGGGTAGGAATTGTGGTTGCCCAGACGCACCAGCCCACTCACCTTTAAAGCGATCGAGCGTGACATGACCATCATTGAGAATATGCAGGCCTAAGAATAATTGCTTACGGAAAAAATCCGGACGATTAGAATCATAAGCAAGTGTCGCCAGGGATTTAATAACTGGGAAATTTCCCATGTAAGTGCCGTAGCTGGTTTCCATGCCCCAGAACGACATGATGAAACAGGGATCAACGCCAAATTTATTGCCGATTTCATCAGCAACCTCTTTATTTTTTAGATAATTCTTACGACCAATAGCGATACGGTAGCTATCAACACGAGAATTGCGGTACTTGAGGTATGTCAAACGATGTTCAGGTTGTGAATGCGCCAGACTTTTCACTTGTTTGCTGGGCTCATGAATGTCGGCGAATGCTTCATCAAACAAAGTGGCTCGAATCCCTTGCGCTAATGCTTCCTCGCGTACTTCAGCCACCCACTGAGTCCAATTCTGTTGATTCGCGTATAGATGCTGCGACAGCAGTATTCCCGACCATGCCAATAAAACGAGTCCCCATTTCTTCATGCCATTTCCCCCTGAATAAAAATGCGTGCTAACGTAATTGCACCGATTATTGCACACTTGCTAAACACATTACGACGTGTGACATACAAGCAGTATATATCAAGATTACCTGAACGGGTTGACTCCTGTTTCGGCTGGGTAAAAATCACCACAACAAGGCTCTTACTCTCGCCAATTTGTTGAAATTATAACCCGGCGCGTAACGATTCCATCGGCTCCAAAAGTGCAGCCCGTCGTGCAGGATAAAAACCAAAAAAGATTCCGGTGGCCGCTGAAATTGCAAAGCCTGCTATCGGTGGCAATAAATAAATTGCGAAAGGCCATTGGCTAAAATAAGCAACGACCCAGGTAAATAGCATTCCTAAAATCACGCCCAGGGAACCACCCAGGAGTGATAACATCACCGACTCGGTCAAAAACAGCGTTTGTATTTCGCTGTTTTTAGCCCCAACAGCCTTGCGGATGCCAATTTCTTTTTTACGTTCACTAACAGAAACCAGCATCACATTCATCACACCAATGCCACCAACCAACAGCGCAATACCGCCAATTATGGCCAGCAGCAAGGTGAAAATACGCCCCTGACTTTCCATGCTGGCAATAATTTGTTTCGCACTGCGCACGAATATTTCAAGCTTTGGCGCTTCTTGGTGAATCAGCGTTTTAATCTCGGCAATGACCTTGTCGATATTGCTATCGGACTTTAATAAAAACACAGCGTTGTTGATTTTGCTGTCTTTGCTCACCAGCGGCATACCCGCAATGGGGATGATCACCGCCTGATTGATATCTTCATTGAAAAAAGCGTTTTCTTTCCAGGGCTTGGTTACCCCTATAATAGTGTAAAGTGCTTGTCCGATGCGCAATTGTTTGCCAACCGGATCATCTAAACTCACCTGTCGGATTTGCTGTGCCAGACCATCACCAATAACACAAAAGTGTTCAAATGATTCCATAAATGAAACAAAATGACCTGCAGCCATCTCAATATGAATAATATCTGCCAAGGACTCATCTGCACCAATTAATGCCCCATTTAATTTTTTACCTTGAAAGCTCAGTGGCTGAAAAGCCGTGCTGTAAGGCGCTATTGTCAACACCGCCGGGATTTTGTCCGGCACCTGGCGCCAAGTGTTAATCGGTATCGAATCTTGACCGCTATTGTTAGCCGTTAATTCTTTCTGAAACAAAGAGACCGCCAGTAAATCGGTGCCCAACACTTTGAATTGTGCCAGCGCTTTTTCAGTCGCCAACTGCCCGCAGCTGATTAATGCAACTACCGCGGCTGTTCCCACGAGAATCCCTAAAACCGCGAGAAACGACCTTAGTTTTGCCGCTAATAAGTTAGCCAACGCTTGCTGGCAATAATCGATCATCGTCTTGAGTCCGCCACGATTTCTCCATCAGCCAGCGCAATACGCCTTTGACAGTGTGCGGCTATCTGCTCATCATGGGTCACCAAAATTATCGTGCGTCCTTCATTGTGCAGGGTTGTAAACAAACTCATGATTTCTTTTCCGGTTTGCGAATCCAACGCCCCCGTCGGCTCATCGGCGAGGAGCATTCGTGGTTCGCAAACCAATGCACGCGCGATCGCTACCCGTTGCTGTTGTCCACCAGAAAGCTGCGCTGGACGGTGCGCCGCAAAGGCTTGCATACCCACGCGCGCCAAGGCATCCGTCACTCGTCGCTTGCCAGCTGGCGCGGAAACCTGGCTGTAAGTCAGCGGTAACCCGACATTTTGTAGCGCATTAAAACGCGGTAATAAATTAAATTGCTGGAAAACAAAGCCAATTTGACGGTTACGCGCCGCGGCCAACTCATCATTGGTCAAACCCGAAACATCACGCCCTTGCAACAGATAACGTCCCTCATCGGCTTTATCCAGCAAACCAATAATATTCATCAGCGTTGACTTACCCGAACCTGATGCACCGACGATAGCTAGCATCTCACCTTCATTGATGGCAAGAGAAACCGCTTTGAGCACCCGGCTTTCCACGTCGCCGATCTGATATTTTTTTACAATATCGGTGAGTGTAATAAGAGGTTGTGGACAATTTTTCATAACGCGCACTGATTAACCATATAAAACCACATCACCCGCTTTCAGGCCAGAATCGACAGCAACTTTATCGGCCTCAGCAGCACCGGTGGTGATAACGCGTTCTTGCACATGGCCATCTTTGGCGCGCACCTGGACGATGCTTTGTCCGTGTTGTTGTTTTACGGCACTGATTGGCACCATCAGTTTGTCGCTGTTCTCAGCCGCCAATTCAATTGAGGCGCTCATACCCACTTTCACCCAACCCTGCTGGCTCGGACTCAAACTTTTCACTTCCACAATCGCCGTAAATGAGGGCAAAGCGCCGCTGCTACTGGTGGACGCTTGCGCATTAATCGCAACCAACTCACCTTTCAGCGCATCGTTGGGGAAAGCGACGCTGTGCACGATAGCGGGCATCCCGGGTTTTATTTTGTCGATATCCACTTCAGGCACATCAATCTCCACACGAATACCGCTGAGATCACCGATGAGTGCTAGTACTTGTCCTGACTTCACCGCCGCCCCCACGGTCAAACGTCCGGTTTTATCGTCATTCGCTTTCGGCGGTGATAACAACACACCATCGCTGGATGCTTTCAGATAAATCAGATTATGTTTACTGGTCAACGCGAGACGAACCTTGTCAAATTCATCAAAACTCAACGCCGACAGATTTTGCTTATCACCCTCACCCATCTTTTCAAGCATATCAGTCAACTTGTGCGTGGCCTGCATTAACGCAACCCGTGCGATGTTAAGGCTTGATTTTTCACTGACATAATTATTCTTGGCAATTAATCCCGCCTGCCATAAATCCTCAGTACCGTTAAATTTTGCATGCGCAATAGTAAAACTGTCCTTGGCTTTCAGGTAATCCGTTAACACTTCATTGTATTGCTTTTGCAGGTCTGCCGAGTTTAAGGTGTAGACAATATCGCCTTTTTTCACCCGCTGACCGTATGGAAAATGTATGGTTTCGATCACAGCATCCATTTGATTGGTCAGGGTATTTTCACCCAAAGGCTGCATGGTTCCGGTGAAAAACAGTTTTTTATGAATATTGACGCGCTGTACTTCATACGTCTTTTTATCATTTTTTTTATCGATACTGCCACTGCTGCAGGCCGCTAGCATGCTTGAAAAAAACACCAGGAATAGCATGTTTACCTTCAATGTTGCGCGACAAAAAGCCACCGATTTTTCTAAAATAGTCATTATCATTAACAGTACCTAAGTTGGATTTGCCAATAGTCCAGGGTAGTCCCTAACAAGCGTTGGAGTGCTGACAATTGGTTAAGATATGCAATTTTCGCACTGATTAATCCCATCTGTGCTTGCAGCAATTGGTTTTGGGTATTATTGACATCCAGGGAGCTGGAGATACCTGCTTGCTGTTTCTTCTTTTCCAATGCATAAGATTTTGCTGCCAATTGCACTTGCCGCTGCGCCAATTCATACCGTTTTGCCTGGCTTGCAATCGTGGTGATTGTATTTTTAATCGTAGTTATCAAGGCTCGTCTGGCCGCAATCAAATTCAAACGGTCTTTCTCTAACCGCACCTTCGCGCTAATCAATTGATTACGATTACCAATATCATGCAATGGAATGGTCAGCGTCACCCCGGCTGACTCGGTGACATTGCGTCCATTGTAAATACCCCGTACACCTGAACTAAGACTATCTACGCCAGTCATCGTGCCAGTTTGCACATTGGCGTTTACATCCAATTGCCACAACTGTTGATTTTTCGCGACCTTGTAAGCGCGCTCATCGGCACGCAATGCCATGGTTAATGCGAGGTATTGGGTATTATGATGCAGCGCCTGATTGATGGACTCATTCGTATCAGGAATAATTATTTTTTTCACACTAACATCACTGGGAACAGCAAGCTTCATATCCGGATCGAGTCCAATGGTTTGTAACAAATCCTGCGCGGTGGTTTTAAAATCGTTTTCTGCCTGTTCAACCATCAGATTTAAAGATTCGATTTGATAGGATTGCTGCACATTTCCCGTAGGCTCCAACTGCCCAGCCGCTATCTTTTTTTCATTGATCGCATACGATTTTTGCGCTTCCTGTAATTGCTGGCGCTGATTCTGTAAATTATTACCGCTGAGTACCAGCGCCCGGTAAGTGGTGATCAACTGGGTGATTTGGTCGATCACCGCTTGCTGTAGGTTCAACTTGTTTAACCAATCATTATCAATAGCATCGAGCAGCCCTGCCTCATTGACCGTCTTACCGAAACCACGCAATAACGGCTGCCGTACTGACAAATTAAGCAATGGATTGTAATTGCCATATGCGGCAACATTGTTATCCATCATCAGCGACAGCTGTGTGCCTAATTTATTTTTTAAATTCAACTCAGGCGTCAGTAAATAACTTTTGGTCGTCGCGTTACCAACTCCGCTGTAACGGCTTTTTTCAACAACAGCCGTGCCGGCAATGGCATATTGCAACTCGAATTCATTATGCGCCAAACGCAGTTGGTAACGCTGAATAATGCGATCCAACTCTGCATTTTGAATATTGGAGTTGTAGCGCAGTGCTAATAAAATTGCATCTCTCAGCGAGAGAAAATGAGTCTTGGTCGCCTTTGGCGTTGGCGAGGAAGGCAACTCAACCCAATGATCCAACATGTATTCAGGATTTCTTATAGCATCCTGCAAACGGGTCTCTGCCTCGTCTACTCGTGCCATTTCACTGACCGGATCATTGACCCAACTGTAAAGTGATGTTGCTGGTGGGTGCAGCGCTGAAGGGTTAGCTGTAGCATGCGACAAACTGCCATAGCAAAGAGCACCGATAAATATCATTAGAAGTTGCTTGCTCATAATCCAGCCACCGTAAAACGTTGCTTATCCTGTAAGCGCAATGCCGTTAATTGCCCACCCCAAAGACAACCGGTATCAATCGCATGAATTCGTGGATGCGAACTTTTACCCTCCAAAGCGGCCCAATGACCAAAAACAATATCAGGCGCAATTTCTTTGCGGTGCAAAACATCAAACCAGGGATGCAAGTCAGGCGGTGCTTGTGCAATCGTTCCTTTATAACTCAACATCAAGTGGCCGCGCTCATCGCAAAAGCGCATACGCGTGAAGTAATTACAAATCACGCGCAATCTATCCATGCCGGTTAAATCAGGCGACCAGTGATCCGGTTCATTGCCATACATATGCCGCAAAAATTCAAGGTAACCCTCGCCATGCAAAACATATTCCAACTCTGACGCCAGTGCTTTTGCCTGAACCAAATCCCAAGTGGGCGCGATCCCCGCATGGCTCATGACTATATTCAACTGCGTGTCATGGAATAAAATGGATTGCTGCCGCAGCCAATGACCCAACTCGTCTCTATCCGTTGCCACCAGAATGCTTTGTATCGTGTCATCATGGTTATGCCAAGCATGGTCGGTAAACAGTCGTGCTAAAAGATACAAATCATGATTGCCTAGGGTAATACGCGGCGTGACCGGCAGTGCTTTGATAAAACGCAGCACCGCCAGTGACTGTGGACCTCGGTTTACTAAATCACCAACAAACCACAGACGATCCGAATGTTCATCAAAGTCGAGCGCATCCAGCAAACGCTGCAAAGGGTCGTAGCAGCCCTGCACATCACCGATCGCATAATCAGCCACCGTGAGTCGTTCCTGGTTGCAAAGATGCGGCAGCTGAGTCGACTTGTTGCCATTGCCCTGCTGCCGATAAATGAGACAGCGGGCTTGCATGCGCCGCTTTATTTTGATGCGTAAATTGGTTGTTGAATTGTGCCATGTGCACTAAATCAGTTGCGGTGATTGCGGTTATTCTACCATTGCTGATGTTATGAATTTTCATCTGGTTTGGGAGTGCAACAGCATAGCCAGAAAACACCACGCCGCTGTGCATTTCCTTCGTACCGTTTTGCTCAAATCGTGAGATGACATTGCCATCGGCTCCAACCTGATGCAAACCTAATGCCAGGAAACCATTTTGTATCGCTTGCCAGTTTTTATATTCTGGATGCTCGCGTACGAATAATTTATACATATCGACGGACATCAACATGCCGCCAGGAACCATCAGCAACGGCGCTTTATTGATTAGAATCTTGCCATTTTCCAACGATTGCATTAACCACTGTATAAATTCGATTCCAAGCAAACGTTCTATTTCCTCGATAGACTCAGACCCAGTATCAACGAACGTTGATATTCGATTAGCTCGCCCGCCACGCGCATGACCATGCCGAACCATAAACTCACTAAAATAACGCTGAATAGCAATCGCATCCGCACGAATCAGGAGGGCCCCCAGCGTGCCCGCTGATTGCCAGTCTTCGTTAAGCAGGGCGAGCCACACAGCCAAAACCTGAGGATTGGATGCAATCCAGGCAAAGCCACTAACAGGCATTAATTGCCGCGCCAACATCAAATTGAGTCGCCGGCGAAACTCATCCTCATGCTCTTGTTGAAATTCATAATGATAATGCTGGCCCACTGCCGGCATACTTTCCAATAACGGATTCCATGGCTTTAGCTGTTGCCCGTTGACATCGTATATATCGACACGAAAATCAATTTGTAACTTGCCAATACCCTGCAAGATAGCGGCGGAAAACAGGGCATAAATCCATAACGACTGCTCCTCTGAATAATCCGTTCCTTCCTTGATCATGTAGTCACGAATAAGATTCAATGCCGCTTCAGTTCGATTCAGAGCGTGATCAAGCAGTCCGCCCGGCAAGGCATAATAGCTATTGGCCGTTTCCGGCAAACTTTGACAATGGTTAGCCAGATTATTTATTAAGTTAAGACAAATGGAATCAAAACGTGCATTATCCAATGCACTCGATTCTTTGATTTTCTGCAGCAATTCCTGCCGCTTGGCATCAGCCAGCAATTGAGCGGGCGTTATAATCGCAATTAAATCCTTAAGTGGTTTAGCAAACGCTGTTTTTGCTTTTTTCCCAGGGCGATGAAACAAGACAACCTCCGCATATTAGTTTCAATGTGTAGCCATACAGTTGTCGAATCAATACCCATCTGCATAGCAGAACACAGTATACACTATTTGGTAACAAATTTCGCTATTTGCACATACTCGTTGATATTAACTTGCTCAGGTCGTAATAAAGGGTTAATACCCAAGGCCGTTATCTCGGCAGCACTAAGTAAAGGCTTCAAATTATTGGCCAGCGTTTTGCGACGCATGGAAAAAGCACATGTCATTAAGCGCTCCAGCTCCTCAAAGGCAATCGCGGGGTAAGGTGAGGTTCGATAAGGCGTCAAACAGACAATAGCAGATTCAACTTTGGGCTTGGGGTAAAAGGCATCTGCCGGAACGTTGAATAAATGCTCGACTTGACAATGGTACTGCACCATCACGCTTAAACGCCCATAATCCTTACAGCCTGGTGACGCCGCCAAGCGTTCGACCACTTCTTTTTGCAACATAAAATACATGTCTTCAATATGAGCGGTGTAATGCAATAAATGGATCAATAAAGGCGTTGAAATATTGTAAGGCAAATTACCAATAATCCGCAGCTGGTCGCCGAATTGGCTATAGTCAACGGTCAATGCATCCGCATCAATCAAGTTCAATTTCTGCGCCGCCTGCGGCATAACCGCCAAACGAGCCTGCAAATCAGTGTCAATCTCAATCGCTGTCAGCGAGTCTAAAACACGTAGTAATGGCTGCGTTAAAGCCCCCAATCCTGGCCCAATCTCCAACACGCGATCACTGGCTTGCGGATGGAAAGCGCGCAAGATCGAATCAATAACATGCTGATTTTGTAAAAAATTCTGGCCAAACCGTTTGCGAGGACGATGTCCCATGTAATTACCTGACTATTGAAGCAAATATTGATTATACACGTAGCGTGGACATAGACGTCAATTAACCGTGTTACACTTTCTCCTTTGTGGGAAGGGGAAAAATATCCTTAACTACGCCTGCCTCCTCTGGTTAGTTCTCGTAACCCATGATAGGTTTGATTTTAGTAATCCTGATGTTATAAAAACGCCTATGTTAAATCACTTACTCGAACTTCGTCGTCGTGCCCTGTCTGTGTTCGCATGCTTTGTGGGCTTGTTCCTGCTATTTTTTTTCCTCGCTCCCGATTTGTTTCACTTCCTCATGAGACCGTTATTACAGGCTTTACCCAAATCAGATTCGCTGATTGCAACGCAACTTACCTCACCACTATTGACACCGATTAAACTGGCCGCGGATGCCGCCTTGCTGGGCTGCGCGCCATTGGCGTTATTTCATGCCTGGCGTTTTGCGGCTCCTGGGCTTTATCCGAATGAACGTGCCGGCTTGGGTGGGGCGATTGTGATCAGCATGGTTCTGTTTTGTATTGGTGTTTTGTTTTGTTTTTACCTGGTTCTGCCCTTTATGCTGCAATTTCTTGCTAATGCATTACCACCAGGAGTGCGCTTGATGCCTGATATGGCCGATGCCGTGAGTTTTATAACACGCATGTTATTGATCTTCGGTGTTTGTTTCCAGGTACCACTGCTGTGCATGCTCTTAGTGCGCTTACAGATACTGGAAATTACGACCTTAAAAATAATACGACCTTACATTATCGTTACCGCATTTACCGTGGGGATGATACTCACGCCCCCTGATGTGCTGTCACAGGTTATGCTGGCAATTCCGCTGTGCCTGCTTTATGAATTGGGGATTATTTTGGCTGTTGTGTTTGCGAAATCGGCAACGACAGCACAGCCGCAGACCTAGTCAGCGACTGTCTAGTATGGGCGCTCACCAAAATGGAGTTGACCCACGGGGTTGCTCTCGCGGCCCATGACCCGCGTTGCTTAATCGCTCCAGTGCGATAGTAAGCGATGCGACTGATTGATTTAAACTGGCGATTTTTTTATTTTGCTCGGCAACAATCAGGGATAACTCGAGCAAGTCCTCCTTCGCCGGCTTGGCTTCACATCTGTACTTACAATCCGCTTCTACAATTTTTCCGAGTTCATGATGAGCATCGGCCAAACATTTTTTCGCCTCATCATCGTTGCTCGCCGGAATGAGGGCTAATAGTCGCTCGACATCGCCTTGTGTGGTCCCTTCATCATTAAAAACAAAGAGGTCATTAATCTGTTTGGTCAATTTTTGATTACAAACAAGATAATTAGTTACGCGTTCGATTACTAATTCATTACCTATTGCCATCGCTTTAAATTCTGCTGATACCAAATCTGAAATTTTAGTCACGCGTTATCTCCTCCTGAATCATAATTTACAAAAATTGCGGCTAGCCTATCAATTTACAACGAAAGTAAGTCTAAATTAATTACGCATGAAAGCAAATTTGTTTTTAAAATTGCTTACCTATACACTCAACCCTGGCTAACAAACGCCGGAAGTACTCCAGCTCGTTGCTTAAAATAGATGTTCGGTTTTTCAAGGAAGATTAGGCGCTTAAAGAGGCACATTTATGGATCCCTAACAACGTTCATATTAACTGTTTTTTATAAGGACCCCTCCAGTAATGCACCTTTCTTTTTTAGAGCAAGAAAATTTAATTGCGCTTCTTCCTGCCCCCCATTCTCCTGCAACACTTATAGTAGGTAACACGCTTCCTTGTAATCAAATAAAAATAGACAGTAGCCCGACAGCACAATTTATAAATGGACTTAACAGACAAATTTGGGCCGAAGGGTTGTATGCCAGAGAAGCTGATTTAGAGAAGATAAAGCGTTATAAAAATCAGGATGGAAGCTATAAAAACGATTTTGATGCAACGCAATTTTTACAATGGGTAAACACCATTGAAGACAATGTGGCAATCTGTGATATGGAAAATACGGACATGGGAAAAGGAGTATTTGTACCCTTTGGGAAAAAGTTGTCCCAAGGTACGTTTATTCCTTCATCCGGAATCATTAAGCTTGATCCTACTAATAAAGAATTAGCAACCAAAGTACATTGTTCAGCACTTCAAGACCTCAATACGCCCACAAAAAAAATATATGGTTTTATTGATCCAGCGCAAATAGGCGGGATTCTAGATCTCATTAATCATGCGCCTGACCGGGATGAAATGCTTAATTTTGACTTTCAAAGCATTACGATAAAAGAAAGTGTCGCAGTTTCCAACCTTAAAAGTACCATAAAATTTTATAATGGATACGCCATCATGGGTCTGGAGGTATTTGAAGATATTAATGGTGGTGAATATGGAAGACAACTTCTATGGTCTTACGCGCGCTCTTGTGAGTACCTTGAGGAAAATACACTAACACCAGGTAAATCCACTCTTTTGTTATTTGATAATCGTGATAAACACAATGGCAAAATTATCGATTCGCGTCATTATTCATTGAGAAAAATAGATATATTCATTAACAGAGGTAAATTAATGCTGCAGAAAATTGCTTCATTAACACGTTGGGAGCTCATGGAGGATGCACCAGACTCTGGCGATCTAATTTCAATGGGTTTCAATTTAGCGAATCAGTCGGAGGACAAGCAATTTCTAGTCGAAAAAAAATTTCTACAACAGTATTTAAAAAATAATGACGTCGCCAATCGAATCATTCTCGATATAAGCGTCGATTAAACGCACAGGTAAAATTACCGCCAGATCGGCCAATGGGACAGTACAACATAGTTGGCGGCTAGTGGACTACCTAGAGATAATCAAAACATGCCAATAAGGTTTCTCAGCGTTCTAATCAATCTTTGGCTCTATGCTCTCCTGCCGGTAGTTTATATCCGCCTGTTCCGCTTTTTTAATATTTTCCTGCAGTTGCTGCTCGTTCAATTGTGATTGATAAAACATTGCGGCTTTTTGCTTGTAATAATTGAGTTTTGCAAATAATTTACCTAAATGATGGGCTAACATCGGTAATTTAGATGGACCAAAGACAAACAAAGCGACCAGCAAAGTCAGTAATAATTCTCCGGCACTCATGACTTTGTCTCGTCATCCTCATTGAGCGATCGACGGAAGCTTTTGATTGCAGCGCCCAGATCGGAGCCAATACTTTTTAGCTTGTTAGTGCCAAACAAGGCTAAAACAATCAATAAAATCAGCACTAATGATAATGGACTGATGCCGCTTAATCCCATATTAACTCCTGTTTCTGCGATTCATGAGTGCTATAAATCCGCCGCCGATGGCAGTGCCTAATGCCAGTGTTGCTAATTTTTTATGATCTAACAAATCAAGATAACTCATGCCGCTGAAAGCCAGCATTGCCACAAACACACCGAACCCAAGACCCTTATACCAATTATCCTGCACACCACCGTTCGTACCTCGGATTTGCATGCTCGCAATTTTTTCTTCCTTACTCAGCAATAAGACGTCGTTCAGCAAACGCGGCATGTGTGGCAACTCTTCAACGAAGAAAGAAAGATTTTCACGCAGATGTTTCAAAAAAGCTTTAGGACCCATTTGCTCACGCACCCACTTTTCGAGGAATGGTTTAGCGGTGGACCAAAGATCAAGCTCTGGATAGAGTTGTCGTCCCAGCCCTTCAACAGCGAACAACGTTTTTTGCAGCAACACCAGTTGCGGCTGCACTTCCATATGAAAACGACGAGCCACTTGAAACAACTGCAGGACCACCAAGGCAAAGGAAATATCTTTCAATGGCTTTTCAAAAATGGGCTCACAAACCGTGCGGATAGCGCTCTCAAACGCCTCTACCCGCGTATCACGGGCAACCCAACCCGACTCAACGTGCAGTTGAGCTACACGACGATAATCGCGGTTAAAAAATGCAAGTAGGTTTTCCGCAAGGTAGCGCTTGTCACTTTCATTCAGTGTACCGATAATACCGAAATCAACGCAGATATACTGTGGATCACTGGGGTTTAGAAACGACACAAAGATATTGCCTGGATGCATATCCGCATGAAAAAAACAGTCACGAAATACTTGGGTAAAAAATATTTCGAGACCGCGTTCAGCGAGTTTTTTAGTGTTAATCCCATGCTCTTTCAGCGTAGCTACATCAGCTACCGGGATGCCATAAATACGCTCCATCACCAAAAGATTTTCATGGACATAGTCCCAATAAATTTCTGGCACATAAAGCAGTGGCGAGCTAGTGAAATTACGCCGCAATTGCCCGGCATTTGCCGCTTCACGCTGTAAATCAAGCTCATCAAAGAGGCTACGCTCAAATTCACAGACAATTTCTTTGGGCTTTAGTCGTTTACTTTCAGGCCAGTAACGGTCAGCCAAATTAGCGATGGTGTGTAATATACTTAAATCTTGCGCAATTATCTTGCGCATATTTGGACGCAGAATTTTCACCACCACATCCTCGCCACCCTTTAGCGTGGCCGCATGGACCTGCGCCATAGAAGCGGATGCCAATGGTTCTGCGTCAAAATAAGCGAATACCTCAAACGCCGAACGGCCAAAAGCCGCTTCAACAATAGCTAATGCTTTCTCACTGGCAAATGGCGGCACTTTGTCTTGTAATTTGCACAATTCCATCGCAATATCAGGCGGTAAAATATCAGGACGCGTTGATAAAGCTTGGCCGAACTTGATAAATATAGGGCCTAACTCTTCCAGCGTTTTCCTAATTGCCTCACCGCGTGTTAGCTTTTGGACGCGAAACCAATTCCACGGATTGAGATACACCACAAAACGAAAAGGAGAAAACAGCCGAATGCCGGTTATAACCTGATCCAGGCCATTTTTCGCCAAGATGTAGTTAATATGTAGCAAGCGCAATAGTTGTTTAATGTGTTTCATATGCAGCCGCTAATTGGTTAACATGGGCCGCCAAGCGATCAACGCTTAGCGCCAATTCATCGATATCGCTGAAGAAATCATCGATCTCTTCTCGTGGAGGAACCATGCGCAATTCCTCTTGCAAATATTCGGTTATATTTTGACGCAAAGATTGATCAACTTGTTTCTTAAGCGCTACGCCCTTGCGAAAAAAAGATCCCATTTGATAAGCGACCACATCTCCAGTAAATTGCGCCAGATGTCCCTCCCAATCTATCTCAATTTCATCAAATATTTTTTTAACATGCTGACCTAACTCGACGTCGCCGGTTAATTTGATTTCATCATTAAAGATGGAACGCACTTTTGATGCCGGCAGCAAGCTTAGGCGAATCAACCCCAATGGACTGCTTTCAATGACCGTATCTGCAGTTCCCGCATAATCCGCAAGCAACTGAAGCTCATTTTCGCTAAAAAAGATAAAAAAATTAACATTCAACGGCTTAATGATTACTTCCAAAACCTTGCCTTGCAAAGCACCAATTTTGGCCGGTATTGTTTCATCCAGCGTTAAGGCGTGATTAATCGCCTTTTGTAACGCTTTTAACGTATAACTCTTGATCATAACGTTCTCAATATTTATAAGCGATATGCAACGCCGCAATGCCGCCGGTTAAATTATAATAATGACAGTCTTCAAATCCAGCTTGTTCTATCATTTGCTTAAGCTCATCTTGAGGGGGATGCATGCGAATTGATTCAGCCAGGTATTGGTAACTTGCTGCATCATTAGCAAATAATTGTCCCACTTTTGGCAGCACATTGAATGAATACCAATCATAGACTGGTTTTAAACCCGGGAAAGTTGGCGTTGAAAACTCAAGCACCATCACTTTACCTCCAGGCTTGCAAACTCGGTACATCGAACGCAACGCTTCATTTTTATCCGTTACATTCCGCAAGCCAAAGGCGATGGTGATACAATGAAAACTGTCACTTGCGAAAGGTAGATGTTCCGCGTTTGCCTGCACGTAATCGATATTGTCGACCAGACCTTCATCAAGCAGACGATCGCGGCCAACTGCGAGCATGGCCGAATTAATATCCGCTAAAACAACTCGTCCGGCAACACCTGTTTTTTTTGAGAATAATCGCGTTAAATCACCACTTCCACCAGCCAGATCAAGAATCACCTGCCCCGGACGCACGCGACTTAATTCAATAGTAAATTGCTTCCATAAGCGGTGAACACCGGCAGACATCAAATCATTCATTAAATCATAGTTCTTGGCAACCGAATGAAAAACGGTACCGACTTTTTTTTCTTTTTCATTCCAAGGTACAGATTGAAAACCAAAATGGGTTTTTTTTTGTTGGTCGCTCATTATGGAAAGTTATCATGATGAAGTGAATTGCCTATCTTAACCGATAATGGGGTTTATACCCAAGTTGTTACAAGGTTGATTTTATTTGGCAGGATTGAAATCCCCTCCCTTTACAAAGTGGATCGCTGCATAAATAACCCAAGTACTAAAATCCATCAGCTTACGGTGAAATTTAGCGGTCTTTTTATATGCAGCAACGCTCTGAAAAGAGAGGGGACATAATTAAGGCTTATTCAGCAGATGAATCACCGTTAGATGAGTCACCAGTAGCCGCTTCTGGATCTTTGTCTTTATCAGTACTGCTATCATCTGTAGAAGCAGGAGCTGTCGCTGTGCTATCGGTAGGTGCGGTCTTGTCTGTAGCTGTAGAAGGCGCTGTTGCTGCACTATCAGCAGGTGCTGTAGCCGCACTATCAGCAGGTGCTGTAGCTGTAGAGTCCGTGCTGGCAGTAGTATCAGCATGTGCAAACATCGCAACACCGAATAACAAAACCATTGCAGTAATTAACTTTTTCATGTCTAGCTCCTTTAGATGATTTAGTGTATTTGTACATTAATAAAACATAAACAGCTAACCGCCTATATCACTAGCGCGGCTTCACCTAACCACATGAATCACCAACCTACTGTCTAATCATCATGAGTTAGCATTTCATATTAGCTCAATTTTATCGCGCGCGTAAGTACTATCTAACAACATAACGCTAAAGTAATTGTCTGCAGGCAGCAAGATATGAGACCTCATCCGGCAGAGTTTGTTGCCGTTGCGCTTGCCATAATGATTCTGCTAGAAGCTCCATGATTAAATGTTCCGCCATGAGGGAGTCTGCATGCTTTTGGGTAAGTTGCTGGTAGATAGCATTTATCCCTGAAGGCCTGTCAGTTGCTATCTGATCGCGGAGAGCCAGATGTAGGCCCATATGCAAAAAAGGGTTGGTCTCACCCATCTCGGGAAAATAAGCCTGACCTTTATCTGCTGAAGAACACTCAAGCTTACGGTGATACTCTGGATGAGCGAGAATGACGTCTACAATTTGCTTTTCTAACGGTGATAGCAGCAGGTTATGGCGATATTTTTCCCAGCTTGAATAAAATACTTGTCGCGTGTCTTGTACCTGGTCTTGCTGAAACATAAGTCGTATCGGTTGAAAATGAATGGTCTTGAGTTTAACGTATGGTGTTGAGAAGGACAAATTTTCGTAATTTTGAATGTTGGGTTGCGTGACCCAACATTCAAAATTTATACAGCGTTTTTCTACAGCCAGTAAACAAAGATAAATAAGAAAAGCCACACGACATCTACAAAGTGCCAATACCAGGCGGCTGCTTCAAAGGCAAAATGGCGCTCTGGGGTAAAATGGCCACGAACTGCACGCATCAGGATTACAAACAACATGATAGTACCAATGGTCACATGTAACCCGTGAAAGCCCGTAAGCATGAAGAATGTTGTTCCGTATATCCCTGCATCCAGCGTTAAATTCATATCAGCATAGGCATCATAGTATTCATGTGCCTGTAAAAACAAAAAGATTGCCCCAAGAATGATGGTGCACGCCAATCCGATATTTAACTGATGTCGTTTATTGACCTTCAGAGCCCAATGCGCCCAGGTAATCGTGACACCGGATGAGAGCAAAACCAAGGTGTTGATGGCCGCTAAACCCCAAGCACCCATTCCTTCTTCTGCGCCAACAAAATGCTGGTTGTTCGGGTTATTCAGTAAAGGCCAGGTCGCTTTGAAATCGGACCATAACGTAATATGCGTGATGGGATGCATTTCACCACCCAATAGCGGCACGGACCAATAGCGCGTGAAGAACAACGCACCAAAAAATGCGCCGAAAAAGCAAACCTCCGAAAAGATAAACCAGCACATAGCCCAACGAAATGAACGATCGACCTGTAGATCATAAAGTCCTTTCTCACTCTCATAGATTACTTGTCCAAACCATCCGAACATCATAAAAATAAGCGTGCTAAAGCCTAAGGTAAAAACATAAGGGCCATACCAATCGGCGTGCATCCAAGACGCCGCGCCCACCAACATTGTAGTCAAACCCGTTGAACCCACTAACGGCCAATGGCTTGGTTTGGGGACGTAATAAGTACCGTGGTCTCCCATGGTTTTAATTCTCCTGTGTCAACTCTCAAAAATTTCTATTGATTTACTCTATTCGTTACATCAAACAAGGTATAAGCCAGGGTAATGGTTTTCACGTTAGCAGGCAGATCGATGTCCAAATGAAAAAGTAACGGCATATCCATAGCCTCGTGGCCATTAAGCGTTTGCTGTGTAAAACAAAAACACTCTGTTTTTTTTAAATATTTCGCCGCAACTCCGGGGGTTACGCTGGGAATAGCTTGTACAGTCATGCGATTATTTGTTTTGTTTTCTGCATAAAATGCTAGCTTTGCCATTTCACCGGGGTGCACTTTTATTTTTGTTTTTTGAGGATAAAATTCCCATGGCACGCCGCCGTTATTCGTTGCAACAAACTCAACCACCACATCTCGATCACGAGCGATTTTTGTGTTTGCATCATAAGCGATCGCTTGCTGATTGGTTTTGCCATTTATGTTCAATGTCTTACACAGACTATTGTAAATAGGCACCAGGGCAAAGCCAAACGCAAACATACCCAGCACGATGACTGTCAGTGTTATCAGTAGCTTGGTATGTTTATTCGCGGCCATTCAAAATTCTCAGTGAATCACAGGCGGCGTCGTAAAACTATGGTATGGCGGTGGTGATGATAACGTCCACTCCAAACCATGCGCCCCTTCCCAAACTCTATCGTCCACTTTAATGCCATGACGTCGTACAGTACGCACAACATTGTATAGAAATATCAGTTGTGAGAAGCCGAATATAAACGCGCCAATCGATGCAATCATGTTGAAATTAGTAAACTGCAACGCGTAGTCAGGAATACGACGCGGCATACCGGCAAGTCCCAGAAAGTGCATAGGAAAAAAGAGGATGTTAACTGAAATGACTGACAACCAGAAATGCCACTTGCCTAAACGCTCGTTGTACATATAACCCGTCCATTTAGGCAACCAGTAATAAGTAGCCGCAAATAGTGCGAAGATAACGCCCGGAACAAGCACATAGTGGAAATGACCAACTACAAAATAAGTATCCTGATACTGGTAATCGGCAGGAACTAAAGCGAGCATTAACCCGGTAAACCCACCTATGGTAAACAGAAATACAAATGCAACGGCAAACAGCATCGGGGTTTCAAAGCTCATCGAACCTTTGAACATCGTGCTCACCCAGTTGAATACCTTAATACCAGTAGGTACTGCAATCAGCATTGTCGCATACATAAAGAACAATTCCGCACCGAGTGGGATCCCGGTTGTGAACATATGATGCGCCCAAACAACAAATGACATGAGCGCAATACTAATCGTTGCATAAACCATGAAGTTATAACCAAACAACCGTTTACGGCTAAAGGTTGGAATTACTTCAGAAATGACACCAAACGCGGGTAGCACCAAAACGTATACTTCTGGATGACCAAAAAACCAAAATACATGCTGGAATAAAATGGGGTCACCGCCGCCTGCTGCGGAGAAAAAGCTAGTGCCAAAGTGACGGTCAGCAAGCATCATGGTAACAGCGCCAGCCAATACAGGCATAATTGCTATCAACAAAAATGCGGTGATAAGCCAGGTCCATACAAACACCGGCATTTTCATTAAGCTCATGCCAGGTGCGCGTAAATTCAGAATGGTAGCGATAATGTTAATCGACCCCATGATAGAGGAAAGCCCCATCATATGGATGGAAAAAATCATAAAATCAGTACTGGGCGGTGCAAAGGTCGTTGATAATGGTGCATACATCGTCCAGCCGAAATTAGGACCACCGCCGTTATGAAACAGGGTCGACCCCAAGAGAACAAAGGCAAAAGGCAATAACCAGAAACTCCAGTTATTCAAACGCGGCAACGCCATGTCTGGTGCACCGATCATCATAGGTATTTGCCAGTTAGCCATACCGGTAAAAGCCGGCATCACCACACCAAAGAGCATGATTAGACCATGCAATGTGGTCATCTGATTGAAAAAATTGGGGTCAACAAAGAGGTGGCCAGGCATAAATAATTCGGCACGAATAATTAATGCCATGCCGCCGCCAACAAAAAAACTGAACATGGCTAGCCACAAATACAGCGTGCCAATATCTTTATGGTTAGTGGTAAACAACCAACGTTTGATAAAGCCAATTACCCCTTTTCCTTGTTCAGGTCCATGAGCCTCATGCTCCCCTTCATGCACAGATACCTCGCTCATCGCAAACCTCCAACTTGAGCTTTTTTCACCATTGTGGGTTGTTGCCCATTGCCGGCGCGAACTTTCGCAACGTCGGCAGGCTGAACCTCATCATTTGTATTATTTTCCCAGGCATTACGCTCGTAGGTTACGATCGCGGCAATCTCTTCATCACTGAGCTGATCTTTATAAGGCTGCATTGCCGTACCAGGAAGACCGTTAAGGATCATGCTGATATGCCTTGATATTGGCTTACCAACCGCGATAGAACTGCCTTTCAACGCCGGGTATAATGGTGGCAGCCCCTTGCCGTCTGCTTTATGGCATGCTGAACAAACCATTTCATATTGTTTTTTACCCTCGACCATTAATTCGGCGCGAGTCATAACTTTTTGTTCTGCAGGTTTGTTGTCGCTAGACAAATATTTGTTTTCAACTTTTTTCTGACCTGCTACCCATTGGGTAAATTCTTCTTCACTTACAGCCTGCACTACTATTGGCATAAAGCCATGGTTGATACCGCAAAGTTCGGCGCACTGGCCACGATAAACACCGGTCTTGTTAATACGCGCCCAAGCCTCATGCATGAAACCAGGAATAGCATCGCGTTTCACTCCTAACTCAGGAACCCACCAAGAGTGTATAACATCGTTTGATGTAACCAAGAAACGAATTTTTTTGTGTACTGGAACAACCAAGGGCCTATCAACTTCAAGCAAATACCACTCGCCTTTAGGCTGTTTATTTTGGATTTGCCCATAAGGCGTCGACAAACTACTAAAATAGCTAATACCTTGATCAAGATATTGATATTGCCATTTCCATTGAGAGCCAACTATCTTGATGGTCACATCAGAATCACTGTTGTCATTCATGCGAATCAACACGTTAGTCGCGGGGATGGCCAAGCCTACCAAGATTAGAAAGGGAATAATCGTCCAAATAACTTCAACACGTAAATTATCATGGAAGCTCGCGGCTACATATCCTTTCGATTTGCGGTGATGTATCAACGCGTAAAACATGACACCAAAGACAGCAATACCGATGATCCCACAAATCGCTATGGCAATCATATGCAAATCATACATCTCTTTACTGATAGGGGTAACGCCCTTGTACATGTTCATCTGCCATTGATCAGCAGCGGCCAGCACTGATTGTGCATTAAATAGCGCACCAAGCATGGTTGCTATTTTGCAGACTTTTAACCTCTTTAGCATTCCCGACCCTCGTATTATCAACTACATCCGCTAAACCAGCATCGCTGGGTTACGCGCTATAGTCTATTATTATTAACGTGTTGCATTTAGTTGTTACATTACTATCAAGTTCGCGATGTCCTGCTTGTTTTAGCGCACCGCCTTACCCTGCACGAACAAGCAACCAGATTATTACCACAACGAGTAATTGCCCTCAGGATCGGCTTGAGCGACCATATACTTAACAGCATCAATAATTTCACTTGTCGTACATTGTTTACAGCCGCCATTTTTAGGATGATGCTCACCCTTGAGCGCGTGCTCAATCAAGACATCCATATTTTTTTCAAGTAAAGGTGCCCAGATTTGCTTATCACCAGTTTTGGGAGCGCCCAATTTACCTTCTTTGTGACAAACGGCACAATTCTCGCTGTAAATGTCCTTGCCGCTAGCGGGAATTTTTTTAACATCCGCTGCTTTAAAGTCATGCCACTGTGAGCGTGAAAGTGATTTATTCAACAGATAATCAGTTGCCGCAATGATGTCATTATCAGAACAGGTTACACAGGCACCTTTCACGGGCATGCTATTGTAGCCATTGATAGCGTGTCGATACAGACCCGTCAAACCGCCGTCCTGCAGGCGGGAATACCAGTTTGCACTATCACCAATCAGCGGCGCACTCATTTGCCCATCCTGATGACAAATGATGCAAGCGCTAACATAAACCTGTCTGCCCCGCTTTAAAGTTGGTTTTTGTTCAGACGCTGGCATACCCAATGGATCCACACTTTCCACTGTTTTCAAATAAGTCGCAATCGCCAGGCGATCACCTTCAGTCAGATGTGACAGGCTATTATGATTTACCTCAGCCATGGGTCCCGCCACAGTCCCTGCCTGATTAATCAAGTTATTTTTAGCAAACACGTCCGCTACTTCAGCATGATCTGCCGATTGCAAACCATACTTGGTAATATTTGGTGCCCAATAACCATCAATAAAAGTACCGGTTAAATAATAGGTGTTTTTAGGCGCGCCCAAAACATTCAATGGTGTATGACACATACTACAGTGGCCTAAACCATCGACAATGTATTTACCGCGATTCCAAGTGGGAGACTGGTCTGGGTTATATTGCAAATCATCGCCGGGATAAAAGAATAGCAAATTCCAACCCCACAGCGAAAAGCGTGCGCCAGGGACACCGAAAGGAAAAGGTAATGATTTATTTTTCTGTTCAACAGCCGGGATGCTCATAAAATAGGCGTACAACGCACGCACATCATCATCCGCCATGTTGGCGAAATAGATATAGGGAAAAACAGGGAAATAATTTCGACCCTTCGGATCGCGGCCGTCTTTCATTGCGCGGATAAAATCTTTTTCTGTCCAGTTACCGATGCCTGTTTTTTTATCGGGTGTAATGTTAGGACTATAGAAGGTTCCAAAGGGGGTATTGAGCGGTAATCCACCAGCAAACGCCGGCGTTTTCGCTTTCACATTTGTATGACAGGCAATGCAATCGCCTAATTTTGCTAAATATTCGCCACGACTGATTAATTCAGCCGACTCACCGGTAACCGGTTTCGTTGCAGGGTATTCGGGATAAAAACCATCGATTAACGATTCAACTCGACCAAGACTGGTTTCAGCTGCGTGCAATGTCGTAAAAGCGGTCGATACTGCCATTAAAATACACCAGGCAATGGTGTTGTTTTTCAACAAAGAGCCCACGCTCCCTCCTTAAACTTGAAATCTTCGATAACATGGCAGGACAAATTCGTGTGGCATTTTATACCGCATCAGTTGCAACATGCAATGCTGTTATTACTCAGAGTCGAGTTTTTAAGCGTGAAGTTTATAGGTGGTGAGTTTTGTAAAAATAGAAAGGGCCAATCAGTGTGTCGCCAATTGACCCAGTGGAATGACACATAGCAAGTCCAACCTCGCAGCGAAAATATCGCATAAGTTGCGCATGCTTGTCAACAATCAAGCTAAGTAAGATAGAAATTTGCGGGCTACGCCGATTCAGCGGCGCCATCGCCCTCTTCGTTCGCCTTTAAATTACTCATAAATTGTACTTCGCGTAATTTAAACTCTTCATCAAGCTGACCAATAACCCGTATCGCCTCACTTACCGATGTTTCCCCATTAAGCACGAGCGTGATCACCCCTTCAGACAAAGGGTGGTAAGACTCACAAGCCAAGGCTGCCTTGGCGAATGCCGAAGCATTATTTAAACGTAGCGCATCGAGCATAGCGCCATTTAGCTCGAGTAATTCATACACCCCAACCCTGCCTTGATAACCACGGTAATTACAATGTGAGCAACCCGCGCCGATTTTAAAATTTGAGTTAGTATCCACACCCATCGAAATTAGCCAAATTTTTTCTTGCTCATCAGGGGTATAATTAATGATACATGCCTTACACAAGGTTCTAACCAAACGCTGTCCAATGATTGCTTTAACGGCAGAGGCAACCATATAGCCCTCAGCGCCCATATCAATCAAGCGCATTGCAGAACTTAGCGCATCGTTGGTGTGCAAAGTAGCAAGCACAAAGTGACCGGTAACCGCCGCGCGCATAGCAATGCGCGCTGTTTCAGCATCCCGAATCTCGCCTACCATGATCACATCCGGATCCTGCCGCAATATAGAACGTAAAACCCTGGCAAAGGTTAATTCAATTTTAGGATTTACCTGAATCTGGTTAACCCTACTGATACGATACTCAACCGGATCCTCAACCGTTAAAATTTTACGCTCTGGCGTATTTAGCCTTGATAATATGCTATACAACGTCGTGGTCTTACCACTACCGGTAGGTCCTGTTACCAGCAACATACCATATGGTTTATGATAGATTGCTTCCAGGCGCTTAACCATCGGCTCAGGAATACCCAAACGGCTCAGATCGTTAACCGGACTCGATTGATCAAGTAAACGCATGACCACAGATTCGCCGTTTTCGGTGGGCATGGTGGAGATACGCACATCGTAAGAATGGCCCTTGATTTTAAAATTAAAACGGCCATCCTGTGGAAGACGACGTTCGGAAATATCAAGATGCGCGCGCAGCTTTAACCGTTGCACTAAGGCATTAAGAATACGTTTGTTATCAAGAATACTTTCAGTTAACACCCCATCGACACGAAAGCGTATCCGGAGTGATTTTTCATCGGGCTCAATATGAATGTCAGACGCACGTGCTTGCACGGCGTCTCTAAATAAAGAATTTAGTAATTTAACGACTGGTGCCTGATCATCACTTTCAGCCGCCTCATCAAAAAGATCATCGGGGCTAGATAATTCTTCAATCATCTCGCCCGATAGCTCTTCTGCGAAATGGGTTATTTCCTGGGTACGACGATATATTCGATCCAGTGTAGAAAGCAGCGCCACCTCGCTGACCACCGCCATTTTAATGGGCTGCTTCAGCATTTTTGAGAGAGCATCAAAGGCGTTAATATCCAACGGATCGGCCATCCCTACCAGCAGCGCATCGTTGTCTCGCGATAATACAAGGGCACGGTAGCGTCGGGCGTAGGTTTCAGGTAATAGCGATGTAAGTGATTGATCAACATCAAAAAATTTTAGATCAATAAAAGGGACGTTCAGTTGGCTCGCCAATAATTTTAACAGCGCTTCCTCTTCAATCACACCCATGTCGATTAAAACACGTCCGAATTTTTTGCCTGTTTTTTTTTGTATCTCACTGGCCTTATCAAGCGTCTCTTGATCGGTAAGATTCTCGTTGAGTAACAAATCCCCCAGGCGTATCCGTTTCATAGCTATCCTTGCAGAATTTTTAGGCGATTTTCAGCATAAGCACGCACAGATGGCTCCACTTCATAGCTTTGCGTGGCATGCTTGTAGGCAGCGATTGCTTGCTGTATTGCCTGCTTGTATTCGAGCGCGATACCATACCCTAACCAGTATTGTCCATTTGAGGGTTCGACCTCCACCAAAGATTTATAGAGACTTCCTGCCTCACCGGCTCGCCCCAATGCTTGCAGTGCCGCAGCCATCAGACCATAAAAATCAGGTTCCACGCTAATGTCCGGATTAAATCTTCTTAAGAGCCTTAATGCTTCACGTCCATTGTCTTGCTCGATAAGTAAGCGCGCTTTCATGGCCGTTAATATTAACGAACTGGGCACCAATCTGATTCCTTCATCAAGGGTATTCATAGCTTCACTCAATTCAGAACGTGCTAGAAAAAGAGCGGCCAAACTTTCCCTAGCATCAATTGATGTGGGGAATTTAGTCAACAGGTGCTCTAACAAGCGAATGGCCTCAGGATCATCTCCCGCCTCAATTGCTAGAAGCGCCTTGTCCAGCAAGTCGTCATGAAGCTCCTTGCCGTTCAAGGCGCTAAATACCTTATTCATAATTGCTTGTTGCACAGGCTCACCGCTTACACCAACATCACCGCCCTCAAACTCTAGCGACGTGTTAGTAGCGACTCGCAGCATAGGGATTGGCACTAACCGGGAAGGAAGAAGCTCAGTCGGTAAATTGATTGGATTTTGTTTTGGGTTTAGCGAAGCTAGACTCATATTTTGTTGCAGGCTATTTGTCGTAGCCTTTGCTAATGCCCTACTAATTATGAGCAAATCACTCAATCGGGTATCTGCGACGGCAACTGACGCGATCCTACTACTCGTAGAGATTGCCATTTCAACAACATCCGGCTTTTGCCTGGATAAATTAATGGCGTGAACTATCAAAACGACGATTAAACTCACTATAAATATAGCCAGGACCCAAGGCACATATTTTGAAACTTTGCTGAAAAAAGCAGGATCTTCACGAGTAATAAATGACAACTCGGCCTTACCATGTCCTTTACTCTCATTGAGATCCTTAAGCATCTCATTTAATAAACTCATATGAGCAACCCCAGCTTCCAGTACACCAGCAGTAACACAACCAGCGCCAACCCACTGGCCATAACCAGCGCTAAATTAGTTGTGAGCCAATGTTTAGCCGTTTGCGAGCTTTCGGTATCAGCAATTGCACGCTTGACGGCCTTGTTGTCAACCACACTTAAACCACGTCCATAGGCCACCAACAATGCTTTGTGGCATAACACATTCAGTAAACGCGGCAAACCGCCGCTAGCGAGATACAACTTCTTTTTAGCACCTGCGGTAAACACTGAACCGTAGGTATAACCGGCTTTAGCAAGACGATGATGGATGTATACGTCCAACTCGCTCTTTGCAAGAGGCCGTAATATATAGGAAAAGGTAATGCGCTGCTTGAGCTGGCGTAAAGATGCTTTTTTTAGTTTGGCATCAAGTTCTGGTTGGCCAAATAAAACAACCTGTAATAATTTTTTTTCTTCTGTTTCCAAGTTGGTAAGCAGACGTATTGCTTCAAGACAGCTATCAGGCAAGGCTTGCGCCTCGTCAATAATCAGCACTGTTTTTTTACCCGCTTTGTGCAGATCCAACAACCGCTGATTGATTGCATCCAGCAACTGATGCTGGGGGCAATCCTTTTCGGGTTTCAAACCCAGTTCATGCGCCAGAGATAAGCGCAAACTTTCTGCACTTTGATCGGGATTGGGGATGTAGGTGGTTACGAATTTATCATCAAGCGTATTTAACAGCAGCCTGCAGAGCAAGGTCTTGCCGGTGCCAACTTCACCGGTAATCTTAATAAAGCCCTCACCCTGTTGCAGACTTAAAAACAGCACATTCAATGCTTCCTGGTGCGTAGGCAGTTCACAATAAAATTCTGTGTTGGGCGTTAACGAAAAAGGCACCTTAGTTAATTTAAAATGATCCAGGTACATTTAATTCTCCCTTTAATTCCGTGGCGGCGCTCCATAATAGCCCGCTTTTGGCCCTAAACTCACCGGCTCTTCCGCTTCGGTGCCAAACACATCTGGCCTGCTGCCAATATGGAAGCCGCGTTTTAGCCTGTCTACATGCTGAGTCGTGTCGATCAAATGCTTGGTTACTGTTTTCTGATTAAGTACCGTCGGTTTAATCAAAATAACCAGCTCACTTTTCTTTGATTGTTGTTTCGTTGCGCGAAACAAGGTTCCCAAGAAAGGAACGTTACCAAAAAATGGCAATTCAGCGATATCCTCTACCGTTTGATTCTGCATCAATCCACCAATAATTACCACCTGCCCATTTTTGGCATGAACAATAGTATCTGATTCGCGGACTGTGCTGTGCGCCAGCGGCAAATTCAATATGCCACCTTGGGAGCCCAGATCAATTACTTTACGCTGATCTTCGACCAAACTGACAGAAGGATGTACATGCAAGGTGATATCACCATTGACATCGATTTGCGGGGTAACATCCAGTGTGATCCCTGAAAAGAAAGGGGTAAGATTCACAGACTGGGTGGGGTTGGTTGTACTGCCGACTGTACCGACATTTTGTGTTGAATCAATACTGGTCACAAAAAACTCGTCACTTCCGACTTTGATCAGTGATTTCTGGTTGTTCATTGTTGCCACTCGTGGGCTGGACAAGACTTGCACATTCCCTTGGGTTTCCAGTGCATGGATAGTGGTGGTGAAGTCTACCGGGATCCACTGAATGGCAATTTTAAATGCGTCAGTAAATTTGTCTTTATTGATATCAGTGCCATCAAAGGTATTATATGCCTTCAAATCTGCACCAAAAATTTTCCAGTCAATCCCCATTTGGAATTCATTGTTTAACGTCACTTCCAGAATTTTTGCCTCAAGAATAACCTGACGATCCATGCTGTTTTGCACCATATCGAGATAGGCTTCAACCTGTTTAAGCTCTTTGGGCATCGCACGCACCACAACAACACCAGCAAGCGGGTTCACGGTCACTGAACGCCCGCCGTCAGTGCCTATAATATTTTTCAACGTCGCTTCCAACTGCTTCCAAAAATCAACGAGACTCCTGCTTTCCACGTCACCGATGGTACTTTCTACCGTATTGGACTGACCGCCACCTGATGAGGAGTTTTGGCTACTGCCAGAACCAGAACCACTAGTGCCAGACTGTGTGCCAATCTGGTTCACCTCCCCCGAACTAAGCCTCATCCTGGAGCGCCCTTTGCGTTCCATCTCTAAATAATTAACAGCATAGATTTGCGATTTTAAGGTGTTAGGCAAGATTTCATACCCACCTGGAATGGGGTTATAAGCATAACCATAGACATCTTCCAGGGTTTGTAATACTTGTTCAATGGAGACTTGTTTTAAACTTAGGGTGATATCACCGGTGATTTCAGGGCTTACTACAATGCTAAAGGGTGTATCAGCGACCAGGCCAGTAAAAAAAGTACGGGCGGGAATGTTTTTGACGGCGATATCAAAGCGACGTTGCGAGGCATTTCGTTGCGGAGAATGCATTCTAATGCCGGGAATTAATGCTTTGGTAATAGCCCTGGGGGTATGCGTCATCCCTTTGCTATCTTTTACCAAGGCTTCATTGCCCGCAATACCCTGATGCAAATCTACATTCATATCATCGATTGCTGTGCCGTCTGTAGGCTGGTTAGTTGTGCAAGCCGCCAAACTTAATACCAAAATCAACAACCCTTTTTTCATGCTCAAATTCCAAAGTCCGATCAAAAATTTCGATTAAATAAGTGAATCGTACGGTTACGTCCAGAATCAGACAAAATAACGGCGTTTCTATCAATGGCAATCACCTTGGCTCGACCAATGGTACCGCCGACTTTCACAAAGATATTATTGATCAAGGCGAGTCGTCTGGTTTGTCCAATAATAATGGATTGCGCCTCATAAATAGCAATTGGTGTAGCCGTCTCTCCCCCACCAACTTCAATGATTGCGGGCTCAGTTGGGTCACGCTTGGCACCGACCTGTGCAAAAGCATTAATTGATACTATAGTAAATAACAGTACCAAGCAAAAATTAAATAAACGGCTGCTTTTCCTGTTCATGGCTTCGCTCCCTTCGCCGTTACCGGACTTTCAGTTGCTGGTCGCAAGGTGTAAAATTCAACCAGCACTGTTGCTTGTGGGTATGAGGTCACTTTATAGTCGAATTTATCCCAGTATAATTGCCAATCTAATTTCTCAAGCCGGCTCAAATAGGCCATGACCGAAAAATAATCCCCATTTAATGTAAGCTTGTATTGCATGCGCTCCGAGGGAATTTCGGGCAGCGGCAGATCCTGGGTGGCTCCATTCGACGTACTTGGCGCACTGGTTGCCGCGTCGGTTGGCATAGATGACACTACACCTACCGGTGCGGCCACCGTTTCCGTTGCATGATTTGTCGAAAAAGCGGTGTTTGAGAAACTTTGAATACTTACCCCATCTGTTTGCTTCAAGATCGAATAAAGTAATTTTGCCAACTCATCCTCGCTAATAAATCGTTGATTATAACGTGATGCTTTTTCCTCTAATTGTTGCATTTCTAGCTTTAAAGAATCAAATTTCGCCATCAACTTGGGGACCGTGTTGTCTGTAGCCAGATTTTCAATGGTTTTACGTTTTTGGGTAAGCACCAGGGTATCGGTATTTTCCTGCTGCGTCTCTAAATTCATTTTGGTGAGCGATTTTTTTTGCGGTGAATAGATTAGTAATAGCCACAGAACTAACAAAACCAGAATCGCGGTCACCGAGATAATAATACGCTCTCGCAAAGTCAGACGATCAATTTTATAAAATAGCTTAATCAGGCTTTCTTTCACGGGGCGCCTCTTAGTGTCACATTTTTCTCAGCCGCGACCGCTTTTTCGACGTCCAGGTCACTGATGAACTTGTCTGTCGCTACTTCAAACTGAACATAATTTTTATCAGGTAGTTTGGTTACAAAAAACAAATCAAAAAAAAGCGCTGAAAACAATGGCGCCGTTTGCAATGCCTCCATCAACATAGAAACCTCTAACGGACGCAAGCTATAGCCGCGAAATGCTACATTCTGATTATCTTGGTTAATATTGATATCGGTCAACCATAAGTCTGGCGGTACGGAGGTGATGAGCGCCGCCATGTATTTCGAAAAAGGGTTGCGCGCGGTCGCGTGCGAAAATGTCGCGTACTCTGCTTGTTTCTCGCGCAACGATTTCTCATAATCACCGACTTGTTCAACAAGCGGCTTATTACTTGCAAATAAAGGATACGCCTTGACTACGCGTTGAAATGCCAATTCAGCTTCTATACGCTCAGCCCTCGCACTAGCAAGTTGCTGGCCTTGAACATACTGATACCCGCCTCGAGTCACTGAGGCCGCAAAAAGGATTACTACCGTAATAATTACAATAAAGAATATCCACACGGCGGGTAACTGCCGTGAGGCAACGGGAAAAGACTTGAGAAAGTTAATGTCTTGTCTCATATTATGATTGCTCTTCCGGCTCATGTTCTGTGAAGGTTAATGCCCCACCAATGCTGTAGAAACAATCCTGTTGTTCTTTTAATGTAAGCGGAGGGTCCATCTCCAAATAATCTGCCAGATTCAAAAGTATGACCTCTTTTGACAACTCATCTCGCAAAAATTGCATCAAATTTTCCGCATGATAAAAACTTGGCGTGAAGATTATCTGTTTAGGTTCAGGCAGCTTTAATTCACTTAAGCAATAATCGACACTGCGTTGAATTTCAAGGAGGATATCGTGCGACTGCGGATCATTTTCAGCGATAAGCTTTTGATCGATTGCCAACTCGCGCACCAGATAAAGCTGATTACGATATAATATTTGCAGCTGGCAAAGCCCTTTTTCCAGACTGATGGCAATCACGGGCTCAGCCTGCTGATTTGGCACGAGTTCTAGCAGATTTCGTAATGCGAGCTCGCCAATACCAACGCTGTCGACTTCAAGATAAGCGGATTCCATCATGTCCAGTTTCTTTTTTAAGACAGACAGCAGGGTAACCGCCACAAATACTTTTTTTCGCTGCCCGACCACACCATGCGGCGGCACAACAAATGCATCCACTGCCACATCATTTAACGGATATTCAACCAACCCTTTCAAACGCCAGCGCAACGCTTTAGCCATATCGTCTTCTGGCACATCAAGCGCATCCATGAGTAAAAGCTGGTATTGCCCTGGCGCTAAAACCACCCGACAGCGGGCACCAATTAATTTCAGACGTTCGATATCATCGATGAATGATTTGGCCATCAACTCGGGTTTGTCTTCAAATTCACGCCAGATACTGAATAATAATTTTTTATTATCTTGCACCGCAACAATGCTGTAATTGTTGTCGCCCAGACAGCAAGCCACAACTTTACCCGTTCGCGATTTCAGGGTCAGTCCGAACATGCAACTTCCTTGCGTTGGCAAAATACGGTGAGGACTCTTTTTTACAAAGATACTGATTATTATTTCACAAATCCAGATAAATCTGATTAATACTGTAGTCTTAACCACTAATACCAGTAATAGGGGTAGACATGATAATAGCAACTCCGATCTGGTTCATGCTATTAATACAATCCATGAACGCCTCACGATGACCCGCGTTATATCTCAACAGGATGGACACCGCCCTCTATTTTCACCGATTAACATGCCAACGCGCACGTTCTAGCCTATACTTTTAAATAGGCTCTTGTATATTAAGAACGTCATGCGTAAACAAACAGGGTTTTCTTTGGTTGAATTGGTTATGGTGATCGTTATTGTTAGCATCTTAGCCGTGTTTGCGGCCGCACAATATCCTGGACGCGCTACCTTTGATCTGACCTCCATATCAGACCAGCTTAAGCGCGACATACGCTACACTCAAATACTGGCCATGGGTCTCAATACCAATTACACCATAACCCTCACGTCGGGAAGTTATACGATAGCCCCAGCCCCTTTTGTCGGCAACGCCACCACAACACTGCCGACAGGCGTGACCGTTACACCCCAAACAATTGCTTTTAATGCCAACGGCACGCCAACAAATGGTGCGACAACAGTCACGGTCACAACCAGTAGTGGCAGTCGCGTTTTGACGCTCTACGCAGGAACGGGGTTTATCGATGGATAAAAAATACCAGGGCTTTACACTCATTGAGCTAGTAACCTTTATCGTAATTATGGGCGTTTTAATGTCTGGTGTTTTGATTGGCGTAAACCAAGTGCTTATCACTGCAGCAACGCCTGATGGGATGACTCAGGCGACCTTTCTCGCCAATGCCCGTAAAGAAATTATTACGCTAAAACGTGAGGTCAGTGGCGTAACCGCCCTGTCCGATCCTTGCCCTGGTGCTGTAGCACTTTGTTCACCTCTATCAACGTTTGCCAGCACAAATGGCTTCAACCCCATAACGCCTATCATTACCGGCACGTCAATAAAAACAATTACCGTGCAAGTGAGCGGTAGAGCACGTGCAACCATCGTAACTCAGGCGGCTAACTATGACCAAAGATAAAGGTTTTTCCATCATTGAATTAGTCATGGTGATTATCATTTCAGTCATTGTTGTCGGCATTCCGGCGAGCATCATATCGATGGGATTCGACGGGTATTTTAAGGGGCAAGCACTGAGTGCTTTGAGTAATCGCGCGGCGATGACTATGTTGCGTATCAGCAAAGATCTTGAAAATACGACGAGCCTCATAACGATAAGCCCTACTACATTAGCCTTGGTTTACGCTGACGGCGGTACTATTACTTACAGCTTAAGCGGCACCACCTTAAACCGTACGGATGCAACGGGCACCGCACCGATTACCAATCAAGTCAGTGCGTTGGCGTTCACTTATTTTTCGAGTGCATTTGCAGTAACTGCGACGCCATCGGCAGTACGTTTGGTCACCATCAGCTTAACACTGCAACGAACCAATCCCAATCAGAGCTATCCGTTAATGACCACCATTTATTTAAGGAGCATGTAGTGAAAAAGGAAGCTGGCTTTTTGGTGATTGCCGCCGTCGTTATGATTGTTATTTTCTCACTATTAAGTGCTGCACTGGTCAAGATGTCGATTAGTGGTGCCGGCAGCGCCACGGTCACACAGGCTGCTAATAAAGCCTATGGACTCGCGAATACCGCCATAGAAAATGCCGCTTATCAAATGATACAACCTACACCGTTAACCTGTGATGGTACCTATACAACCGTTACTTTAAGTCCCGGAGAATACCGCTATAAATGCACCCCCAATGACGCCTATACCCAAGCAAGTGGCGCCACCGGTACAGGTACGACCATAACCGTCGCGGACACCGCAGCATTTTCGCCTGTGGGTGCATTAGCGATTGATTTTGAAGTGATTTATTATAATGCCAAAAATGCGACTCAGTTTTTAAATGTCAAACGCGGGCAAGAAGGCAGTGCCAATGTGAGCCACAGTAATAATACATGGGTCTATCAAACCCAATACAACCTCACCGGTGAGGGAGGCGCGCCCACTCTATCGGGTGCAAGAGGCACCCGTGTCATCACGCAAGTTGCTAAATTTACAAATTATATTGCCGTAGGTGACACTCCCTATTTTTATAGAAATATCTATGGCGGCGGCTGGACTTCGACCAGCTATTCCGGAACCACAGCAATCGTTAATGGCATTGCCTGCCTTAGCGCCACAGATTGCCACGCGGTTGGCAGTGGCGGCCGCTTCTATAGGTATAATGGAACCAGCTGGACAACTAACGGCCGAATAGGCAATGATAATATAACTGCTATTTCTTGTGTAAACGCCAATTTTTGTAGAGCCGTAGGAGCTAGATCAAACCCCAATAACTACATGTTTTATAAGTGGAATGGTAGCAGTTGGTCAGCTGATACCAAAGACGGCTCCGTTACCAACCGCAATCTCAATGCCGTAGCGTGCACCAGTACTACAAACTGTCATGCTGCGGGCCAGGCATCACGATTTTTCCGTTATAATGGCACCACTTGGTCTGAGATTGTCAATGCCAGCCCAAATACTACGATCTACGGCATGGCATGCACATCCTCAAGTAACTGCTGGGCCGTTGGTGCGTCAGGGAGGGCTTTTAGATACAACGGTACGACTTGGACTAATACCACCAGTATCGGTGGTGTCAATCTGCGGGGGCTTTATTGTGTCAGTGCAAACAATTGCCATGCCGCCGGTAATAATGCCGTGTTTTGGCGTTACAATGGCACGTCATGGACCTCGCAAAGCCTGAATGGCGTGCCGGTGAACGGTGCAGCTATACAAGGTATTGCATGCGCCACGTCAAGTGATTGCAAGGCGGGTGGTAATAATGGCCGTTTCTATTCCTATAACGGCACAAGCTGGGCTATCATGCAGGATACTGGCGGCAGCACAATTTGGGGTATTGCCGCAACGCCACCGGCGTCTATTGGCAATGTAAACAGAAATGTTGACCCGCTTTAAGCCTGTTTGGATGCAATAAAAGGGGATAAGCAGAGCTATCACGAAATGCTATAGCTCGGATTAGACGCCGTCGTAATTAGGGAGATTGGTGGCAAACAAATTACGCGGCGCTGAGATACACGCCACCAATCTTGCTCATTCAACTAATTAATCAAATCATACCAGGAACTGATGGGTGAATTTTTCGGGGAAACGGCGCTAACACCATTGAGAGAGCTACCGGTGGCCACCCCCGTGTTCAGCGTCACCCAACTACTGCCATCATAATGAAAACGGTTACCTGCACTGTCAACAGCCCAGGCATCCGTGGCACTTAAGACCACCACCCCTTGCAAATTAGCCGCACCCGCTATCGTAGTGGGGCCGGTCACCGCAAAACTGCCGTTAAACGTATAAACTTTACCCGTATCACCTACAGCCATACCAAAATCCGCCAAGCCATCACCATTTGTATCAACCACAGAAACCGAATTCATGATAGTTGTCGTTGTTGTCACCGCCGACCATGCGCCACTGCGCCAACGGAACAGTTTACCATCGGTAGCATTTAATGACGACCCACCGACAAAATAGGCCTCATTGGCAGACAACATATCCAGGCCAGAGAGCTGGCCAATCCGATTCGTTGTCGCTGGCAATGCAAAATTAGCCCACGCGCTACCGTTGTAACTAAGAATAAGACCCCGATTATTTGCTCCGGTTCCTGCTTGTCCACCCGCGGTATAACCGATATCAGCAAAACCATCGCCGTTGGTATCTATTGCTTTTACGGCAAAAAGAACACGTGCTGCGGCAGTAGTCCCGGTGGTACTCACCGTCTTGCCACCACAACTTACCTTGCACCAGTTAGTATCGCTATTACCCGCATCACGTGTCCAGAGCATCAGGGTAAAGGTATTACCCTGCCCTAACGCACCAACCGCCCAGGCTTCTTTGTCAGACGTGGCATACACGCCTGAGAGATTGCGTGACTGGGTTAAAGCTAAGTTTGTGTTAATCCAAGCGTTGCCTTGCAGCCGCGAGAATCGATAGCTAGTAGTACCATTACTATTAGCCACCGCCCAGGCAGCATGGTAATTGAGTACCGAGATACCATTGAAAACGAAGGTACCGGGGGACATAGAGCCCCACGTTAGTTCGTTCGCATCACTATTCCAGCGCAAAATAGTACCCGCAGCGCCGGCGGTAAAAATCACCGGTTGCTGTATCGCTTGATGGTATTCACGCACACCCAAAGGGCTGCTTGTCGGTGAAGTGCCGGTGGACGCCATGGTGCACTGATATTGACTGAGTTGCGTTCCACTATCGTGAGCCGATGCGAGCGTGCCATCCTGAGCACGGGTCACACCAGCGAGCGTTGTCGCATTGGCGATGCGCTGGTATTGAAATACTTCACGACCAATGAGCACGCGCCCGCCCTGCGATGCAAATACGGAACTATTGCTCACAGCAAGTGTCGTGGGCGTAGCACCCGCTGTAATCGCCCCTGACAAAGTAGAAAACGCATAGCGCGGGTTGATGCTATTCGCTGTATCAGTCGCTCTAATCACACTAAAACTGCCAGTACCCAGCCCTGTGGTATTTGATAAACCAACACAACTTTGGCGACTAGTGATGGTGCTCATCGTCAAAGTTTTAACCCCTTGCTGCAAACCACTCTCGGCTAGAGCGATGGATTTTTTGGTTTCAGCAAGATAGGTGGTTGAGGAGCTGATGCGTATAAACATCGACACCAACATGGCACTTGTAATGCCGAAAATGACAATCATAACTACAGCCGCTATAGTCAAAAAACCTCGTTGTTGTTTCATAATAGTTTCCTTATCTCCACACCAGCCATTAAGGAATAAGGGACATTACGGTCCGTAACTGTTATCGCTATCGTCATAAAGCGCACGTTGGCCGTAGTTGCCGTGGTGGCAAAAGCCGCATCAAAATAGGCAAACGTTAACGCCGTTACGCTATTGCATAATGTTTGCGCGCCACCACCATTCACACTGCGTGTTAAATTTGCTCCACTTTTGTTAATGACAATGGTTTCTCCTTGCTGGTTAACAAAAGTTAAAGCCGTCGCACTGGCTGAGGTCACGCTTTCCGCACTTCGTACTTCACGCGCTAGATTATCTACAGCTATATTTACTTTCCCGGCAATGGGAATAATGGGTTGTGCCGTTGTATAACTCGCAAACCCTTCCCTTAAAACTAACGCGGCAATACCTGCCAAAATAGACACCACTACAATCACCATCACCATTTCAATTAAGGTAAAGCCTTTGCCTGTTCTCATTGTACGAACCTCATGATTACCGTAGCACTCCCAGCGCCGCTAACAGTCACCGTTGCTGTTCTAACCCCACCAACCGCCGCAGGAATGGAGCTGCTGACCACGAAACCATGCGCACTTGCAAACGCGGCCAGTCCGGAGCAAGCGGCAGGGGAGCCGGAAACGCAGGGATCAGTAATATTAGTGAATCCGTTGACTAGCCGCTGCTGAAGAATGAGGTTCATCCGTGCTTTTGCCAACTGGCCTGCGGCTAATATTCTTCCCGGTTGGCTACTATCAGTAAGAATTAAATCAAATGCCGAGAACGAACCGGTAACGATTATGCCAATCAAAACAATAAACATTACCAGCTCAATGAGAGATATCCCTTGCTGATTTTTCATTGTATAAATCCCGTTTGTGGCGTGACGCTTACGCTTTTGACACTGCCCGGTGCTGAAACCGTAAACGTTGACACACTACTCAGCGCTGTCCCGCCGCCATTATAGGGCCGGCCTATAGAATCAAAAATTACGGTTGTTGCCGGAGAAATGGTTAGCCCGCTAGGATATAGCGTCGTGGAGCCACCCGTTTCTGGATTATTAAACGGCGTGCCACTCTGATTTTGAATTTGATAAGAACCTGCACCGACTACAATGCGATAACGTTGATTCTTACCCATAGATAATGTTTGTGTAAGGCGTAGATCCTGGAGAAACACATTCGAGAAACCATCAACCTGAAAAGGCTCTTTTGCTGGCATCTGCGAAGAAACGGCTACCGCGACGATAGCAATAACGACAATCAGGATAGCCAACTCCATCAGGGTATACCCAGCCTGCGTGCTCATTGCATTCCTACATAGAATTATCCCTACTGCTTAGAAGTATAGCTCATAATCTCTGGAGTAACCCGGATTGGCATCGTCGAAATCGAACTGCCTTTGTTCACGCCATCTTGATCAAGATTACCCGAGCAATTGCGCCTTCAATGCCAATACTTCATCACGTATTTTAGCCGCCTGTTCAAATTCCATATTTTTTGCATGCGCATACATTTCCTTCTCCAGCGCACTAATCCGCTTGGCCAATTGTTCCGGTGGCAATAGCAAATAGGGCGATTTTTTTACGCCCACTTTACTTTGGCGCGTGCCAATGTATGCACCTTCCATGATATCCGCAACCGATTTCAGTATCCCTTTTGGCGTGATGCCATGTAGTTCATTAAATGCTACCTGCTTATGGCGGCGACGATCGGTTTCATCCAAAGCACGTTGCATGGAGCCAGTCACACGATCTGCATAGAGAATTGCACGGCCATTGACATGACGTGCCGCGCGTCCTATGGTTTGTATCAATGAACGATCGGAGCGTAAAAACCCCTCTTTATCGGCATCAAGAATGGCAACCAGCGACACCTCAGGCATGTCTAGCCCTTCGCGCAACAAGTTAATCCCCACTAACACATCAAACTCACCAAGACGCAGGTCACGAATAATCTCCACGCGCTCCACTGTATCAATGTCAGCATGCAAATAACGCACCTTCACACCATGCTCGCGGTAATAATCGGTCAAATCCTCGGCCATGCGTTTGGTCAAAACAGTAACCAAAATGCGATCGCCGGCGGCAACTACCAGTCTAATTTCCGACAACAAGTCATCAACCTGACTGGTTACCGGCCGAATCTCAACCTGCGGGTCAACCAACCCCGTCGGACGCACCACTTGCTCCGTAATATTGTCTGCGTGTTCGCGTTCATAAGGGCCCGGTGTCGCTGAGACATAAATCGTTTGTGGCGAACGCTCCGTAAACTCCTCAAAACGCATCGGTCGATTATCAAGTGCTGAAGGCAGGCGAAACCCATAGTTGACCAGTGTTTCTTTGCGGGCACGATCACCGCGATACATTCCGCCGATTTGCGGCACGGTCACATGCGATTCGTCGATAATTAATAACGAATCCGCTGGCAAATAATCAAAAAGTGTCGGCGGCGACTCCCCGGCCGCACGTCCCGACAAATAACGTGAATAATTTTCAATGCCAGAGCAATAACCTAACTCCAGCATCATTTCGATATCAAAACAGACCCGTTGCTGCAAGCGCTGCGCTTCCACCAATTTGTTTTGAGCCGTGAGTTCTTCAAGCCGCTCGCGCAGCTCCTCTTTCACCCAATCGATCGTTTGCAAGATACGTTCGCGCGGGGTGACATAGTGCGTCTTGGGGAAAATGGTAACGCGCGGCAGACGTTGCAAGACTTCGCCCGTCAAGGGGTCAAACGAAGCAAGGTTTTCCACTTCATCATCAAACAACTCAATGCGTATCGCATCTTTCTCCGAGTCTGCCGGAAAAATATCAATCACATCGCCATGCACACGAAATTGTCCGCGCGCTAATACCTGGTTCGTACGAGTGTACTGCATTTCCGCAAGGCGCTTTAAAATTTTACGTTGATTGCATTGTTCTTTGCGGGAAAGATGTAATACCATACGCAAGTACGAATCCGGATCGCCCAAACCGTATATAGCGGATACTGTTGCCACAATGATGGCATCTTTGCGTTCAATCAACGCCTTGGTTGCTGATAGCCGCATTTGCTCAATGTGTTCATTGATCGATGCGTCTTTTTCAATAAAGGTGTCTGATGCAGGAACATACGCTTCTGGCTGATAATAATCATAGTAAGAAACGAAGTATTCCACTGCATTCTCAGGGAAGAACGCTTTAAATTCGCCATATAATTGTGCCGCCAACGTTTTGTTGGGCGCCATAATAAGCGTCGGCCTTTTCGTCGCTTGAATGACATTAGCAATGGTGTAGGTTTTACCAGAGCCCGTCACCCCAAGCAGAATTTGCCGCGCCAAGCCGGACTCTATGCCGTCGATCAACGATTTGATCGCGGTAGGCTGATCACCGGCTGGTTGATAATTTGAATAAATTTTAAATGTATTTTTCATAATAAAACGATTATACAACCTTTATTAATTGTAACAAATTTTATACACCCGAGGAGCTAAAATGAACTTTGTATTGGCAGATCGCATACAACTAGTCAAACCATCCCCCACGCTGGCCGTTGCCGCTAAAGCCGCACAAATGCGCGCGCAGGGCCATGACGTCATCGGCTTAGGCACAGGCGAACCCGATTTTGATACCCCACAACACATTAAAGATGCCGCTATTGCCGCCATTAATGCTGGCTTTACCAAATATACAGCCGTTGATGGAATTCCTGAGTTAAAACAAGCAATCAAAGACAAATTCAAACGCGATAATGGTCTTGATTATCAACTAAACCAAATTCTGGTGTCCGTGGGCGGCAAACAAAGCATCTACAACCTCTGCCAAGCGTTCATCAATGACGGTGACGAAGCTATTATTCCAGCACCTTACTGGGTTTCATACCCCGACATCGTGTTATTGGCAGGCGGTGTACCGGTTATTATTCCGACAACCCCGGCACAACGCTATAAAATCACCCCGCAGCAACTGCAGGCCGCGATTACCCCTAGAACAAAACTGTTTTTTATCAACAGCCCATCAAACCCATCAGGGATTGCCTACACATTCGATGAGCTAAAAGCGCTGGCAGAAGTGCTCAAGCCATACCCCAACATCTTAATCGCGACAGACGACATGTACGAACATATCCAGTGGTCACATCCTTTCGTTAATATTTTGGATGCCTGCCCTGAATTATATAACCGCACCATCGTCCTCAACGGCGTATCAAAAGCCTACGCGATGACCGGCTGGCGCATTGGTTACGCAGGCGGCCCTGCACCACTCATTGACGCCATGAAAACCATACAATCGCAATCAACATCAAATCCCTGCTCCATCGCCCAGAAAGCGGCTGTTGCTGCATTGAATGGTGGAGAGGATACGGTAAAAGAAATGGTAAAAGCATTCCGCGAACGCCATGACTACGTTGTAGAGCGCTTAAACAGCATCCCCGGCATCGAAGTCATCCCCGCCGACGGTACGTTCTACATTTTCCCCAGCGTCCAGGCCATCATCGAACGCCGCGGCTTCGCCAACGACATCGAGTTTGCAGAAAGACTGCTACAAGATGTTGGCGTGGCATTAGTGCCAGGATCCGCGTTCGGCAACGAAGGCTGCATCCGTATCTCCTTCGCTACCAGCATGAACACCCTACGCGACGCGATGGACAGACTGCAAACATTTGCAGAAAAATAGTCGTTTTTAACACGAACTCTCTTGACCCGCGGGCGGAATCCCTTTAAAATTCCGCCCTATTCCCCGGTAGCTCAGTCGGTAGAGCGGATGACTGTTAATCATTAGGTCGGCGGTTCGAGCCCGTCCCGGGGAGCCACTCCCAGTAAGACTTCCAGCTTCATTCATCAAAAATTCAAAATTTACGTGTCGAATATGTGTCGAAGGTTGAGGGGGGGCTTCCCCAATTACGGGGGCACTTAAGAACGCAGAAACTTATGTTAGATTTTTATTTTGAAATCCCTTCAGTTGTTTCCAAGTCTCCTAGTTTAAACTGGACAGCCATTGCGGCTATAATAGCTGCTTTTGCTTTAGTAACCACATTGGGGCTTTTCTTTCATGATAAGAAAAAACAACGATCTTTATTTTACTTAAATCAAATCAAAGCTTACTTCAACCAAGCTACTTCTCTTTTCAGTGCCAATGATAATAGTAATGTGAACTGGCACCAAGCGATTGAGATCTTGAAAATGGCAGATGAATTGGTTAATCAGCTAAAAGATAAATCGCATCAAAGTATTTGTGTCATGGATATAATGAATACAGGATTTCAGATTATTAATGTTGTAAAAGATATCGATGATTTTCGTTTTTTCTATGGTGTTTCTGATTACAAAACAAAAGATAGCGCTTCATTATTTCAACAAGCCAATCCCCAACACTTTGAGACACCTACTCTAAGAATTGCACCGACAGCCCTATCTTGCTTATGCGCTTTTATTGATAAGGTAAATCGTATTTTCCATGAGTCAGAGCTTAATGTGTCTAAGCATATTATTTTTAAAAGAAGCTATTTCAAGGTTTCTATAAAAGAACATAATATTTCAGGAATTACTGAAATCACTATGAATGTTGTTATGGAATACATAAATGACTATAAAAAACACAAGGAAGCGAGAACAAAACTATCCTTGCAAAAAAGTTATCCCTTGTGCCAGTAGAAGATTAACTAGCTTTGATTCAATAATTTAATAATTTCCGGTAATTCTGCCAACCCAACGATAAGTGGTTTACCTCGAGATAGAACAAGCTTTCTAAATTTAGTCAATGGCCGCCGATCTACTTTAATGATAACTTCTGCATTAAAAAAATATATCTTATAAATATTAATAACATCAGCATCGCAATGAATTTTTGTTTTCAATGGAGGATGTAATACTCGATTGTTTTTAAAATGAAACCTTCTAACTATAATTGAAAAATCATTTTCACTACCAGCATCTGAGCTTAAGATCATTGTTCTCATATTATCTCTAAATGGGCCAAGCGATATCTGGTCAAAAAAAGAGTTACTACAAACTGCTGCTCGCCATAAAATTGATACTATAAATAATTTTAATTTCTCATAATCAACTTCATCAATTCTATTACCAATTACGGTGCCGTTTCTTTGAATAGGATTATGGTTAGATATTATGACCTCATTAAAAAAATTATTTCCATAATCATCCCAAATGGAAAATTTATTCTCACATTCCTGACATAATATTTGGTCATAAATACCAATCGGGAGTCGTTTTGAATGGTCATTTTGACTTACTAATACTCCATCAGTATTAGGATATGCATTTTTATAAAATGACTTTGGTATAACATGAGAACGAACGAGTTTTTTATTTTGAAAACACAGTTGACATAGCATCTTCATAGTTTCATAACCCCGATAATATTGATATCTCCTCTATAAGTGTAAAATAAATTTAAGTAAACGTAGCCTGGGTGCAGGCCCTAAGGGCCGAAACCCGGGTTTCACTTCGTTTCACCCAAGCTACGTTTACTTAGCAGGAAGTGTTATTGCTTACGTCAGCCTGTTGCCTGATTATT
>CAVYYU010000002.1:392500-604724 GCA_963772805.1 uncultured Gammaproteobacteria bacterium | reverse complement strand
GTAGTGGCCATGTTATCAGCACTGTAGACATTGAACGTGTCGGTGTAAGTCGTGCCAGCAACAAATTGGTTTTGAGCGCTGTCTGCAACATACGTCCAGGCGCCATTAGCCCCGATACTAAATTGACCATACAAGCCTTGCGCATTGGTTTGAGACTGATAAACCGCCTCATTCGTATCCAAATCACTGATGGTGAGCGTGCCACTCGTGCTGATGTCTGTCGCATCATTGGTTTCGGTGACTGGCACCGTCGCACTGCCTAAAATCGCGCTATCGTTGGTGCCTAATATATTAATCGTCACCGTGGTGGCCGTGTTATCAGCACTGTAGACATTGAACGTGTCCGTGTAAGTCGTGCCAGCAACAAATTGGTTTTGAGCGCTGTCTGCAACATACGTCCAGGCGCCATTAGCCCCGATACTAAATTGACCATACAAGCCTTGCGCATTGGTTTGAGACTGATAAACCGCCTCATTCGTATCCAAATCACTGATGGTGAGCGTGCCACTCGTGCTGATGTCTGTCGCATCATTGGTTTCGGTGACTGGCATCGTCGCACTGCCTAAAATCGCGCTATCGTTGGTGCCTAAGATATTAATCGTCACCGTGGTAGCCGTGTTATCAGCACTGTAGACATTGAACGTGTCGGTGTAGGTCGTGCCAGCAACAAATTGGTTTTGTGCGCTGTCTGCAACATAAGTCCAGGCACCATTAGCCCCGATACTAAATTGACCATACAAGCCTTGCGCATTGGTTTGAGACTGATAAACCGCCTCATTCGTATCCAAATCACTGATGGTGAGCGTGCCACTCGTGCTGATGTCTGTCGCATCATTGGTTTCGGTGACTGGCACCGTCGCACTGCCTAAAATCGCGCTATCGTTGGTGCCTAAGATATTAATCGTCACCGTGGTAGCCATGTTATCAGCACTGTAGACATTGAACGTGTCGGTGTAAGTCGTGCCAGCAACAAATTGGTTTTGAGCGTTGTCTGCAACATACGTCCAGGCGCCATTAGCCCCGATACTAAATTGACCATACAAGCCTTGCGCATTGGCTTGAGACTGATAAACCGCCTCACCCGTATCCAAATCACTGATGCTGAGCGTGCCACTCGTGCTGATGTCTGTCGCATCATTGGTTTCGGTGACTGGCATCGTCGCACTGCCTAAAATCGCGCTATCGTTGGTGCCTAAGATATTAATCGTCACCGTGGTGGCCGTGTTATCAGCACTGTAGACATTGAACGTGTCCGTGTAAGTCGTGCCAGCAACAAATTGGTTTTGAGCGCTGTCTGCAACATACGTCCAGGCGCCATTAGCCCCGATACTAAATTGACCATACAAGCCTTGCGCATTGGTTTGAGACTGATAAACCGCCTCATTCGTATCCAAATCACTGATGGTGAGCGTGCCACTCGTGCTGATGTCTGTCGCATCATTGGTTTCGGTGACTGGCACCGTCGCACTGCCTAAAATCGCGCTATCGTTGGTGCCTAATATATTAATCGTCACCGTGGTAGCCGTGTTATCAGCACTGTAGACATTGAACGTGTCCGTGTAGGTCACGCCGCCCACAAATTGGTTTTGAGCGCTGTCTGCAACATACGTCCAGGCGCCATTAGCCCCGATACTAAATTGACCATACAAGCCTTGTGTGTCGGCTTGAGACTGATAAACCGCCTCATTCGTATCCAAATCACTGATGGTGAGCGTGCCACTCGTGCTGATGTCTGTCGCATCATTGGTTTCGGTGACTGGCATCGTCGCACTGCCTAAAATCGCGCTATCGTTGGTGCCTAAGATATTAATCGTCACCGTGGTAGCCGTGTTATCAGCACTGTAGACATTGAACGTGTCGGTGTAAGTCGTGCCAGCAACAAATTGGTTTTGAGCGTTGTCTGCAACATACGTCCAGGCGCCATTAGCCCCGATACTAAATTGACCATACAAGCCTTGCGCATTGGCTTGAGACTGATAAACCGCCTCACCCGTATCCAAATCATTGATGCTGAGCGTGCCACTCGTGCTGATGTCTGTCGCATCATTGGTTTCGGTGACTGGCATCGTCGCACTGCCTAAAATCGCGCTATCGTTGGTGCCTAAGATATTGATAGTCACCGTGGTAGCCGTGTTATCAGCACTGTAGACATTGAACGTGTCCGTGTAGGTCACGCCGCCCACAAATTGGTTTTGAGCGCTGTCTGCAACATACGTCCAGGCGCCATTAGCCCCGATACTAAATTGACCATACAAGCCTTGTGTGTCGGCTTGAGACTGATAAACCGCCTCATTCGTATCCAAATCACTGATGCTGAGCGTGCCACTCGTGCTGATGTCTGTCGCATCATTGGTTTCGGTGACAGGCACCGTCGCACTGCCTAAAATCGCGCTATCGTTGGTGCCTAAGATATTAATCGTCACCGTGGTAGCCGTGTTATCAGCACTGTAGACATTGAACGTGTCCGTGTAGGTCACGCCGCCCACAAATTGGTTTTGAGCGCTGTCTGCAACATACGTCCAGGCGCCATTAGCCCCGATACTAAATTGACCATACAAGCCTTGCGCATTGGTTTGAGACTGATAAACCGCCTCATTCGTATCCAAATCACTGATGGTGAGCGTGCCACTCGTGCTGATGTCTGTCGCATCATTGGTTTCGGTGACTGGCACCGTCGCACTGCCTAAAATCGCGCTATCGTTGGTGCCTAAGATATTAATCGTCACCGTGGTAGCCGTGTTATCAGCACTGTAGACATTGAACGTGTCGGTGTAAGTCGTGCCAGCAACAAATTGGTTTTGAGCGTTGTCTGCAACATACGTCCAGGCGCCATTGGCCCCGATACTAAATTGACCATACAAGCCTTGCGCATTGGCTTGAGACTGATAAACCGCCTCACCCGTATCCAAATCACTGATGCTGAGCGTGCCACTCGTGCTGATGTCTGTCGCATCATTGGTTTCGGTGACTGGCACCGTCGCACTGCCTAAAATCGCGCTATCGTTGGTGCCTAAGATATTGATAGTCACCGTGGTAGCCGTGTTATCAGCACTGTAGACATTGAACGTGTCCGTGTAGGTCACGCCGCCCACAAATTGGTTTTGAGCGCTGTCTGCAACATACGTCCAGGCGCCATTAGCCCCGATACTAAATTGACCATACAAGCCTTGCGCATTGGTTTGAGACTGATAAACCGCCTCACCCGTATCCAAATCACTGATGCTGAGCGTGCCACTCGTGCTGATGTCTGTCGCATCATTGGTTTCGGTGACTGGCACCGTCGCACTGCCTAAAATCGCGCTATCGTTGGTGCCTAAGATATTGATAGTCACCGTGGTAGCCGTGTTATCAGCACTGTAGACATTGAACGTGTCCGTGTAGGTCACGCCGCCCACAAATTGGTTTTGAGCGCTGTCTGCAACATACGTCCAGGCGCCATTAGCACCGATACTAAATTTACCATACAAGCCTTGTGTGTCGGCTTGAGACTGATAAACCGCCTCATTCGTATCCAAATCACTGATGGTGAGCGTGCCACTCGTGCTGATGTCTGTCGCATCATTGGTTTCGGTGACTGGCACCGTCGCACTGCCTAAAATCGCGCTATCGTTGGTGCCTAAGATATTGATAGTCACCGTGGTAGCCGTGTTATCAGCACTGTAGACATTGAACGTGTCCGTGTAGGTCACGCCGCCCACAAATTGGTTTTGAGCGCTGTCTGCAACATACGTCCAGGCGCCATTGGCCCCGATACTAAATTGACCATACAAGCCTTGCGCATTGGTTTGAGACTGATAAACCGCCTCATTCGTATCCAAATCACTGATGGTGAGCGTGCCACTCGTGCTGATGTCTGTCGCATCATTGGTTTCGGTGACTGGCACCGTCGCACTGCCTAAAATCGCGCTATCGTTGGTGCCTAAGATATTGATAGTCACCGTGGTAGCCGTGTTATCAGCACTGTAGACATTGAACGTGTCCGTGTAGGTCACGCCGCCCACAAATTGGTTTTGAGCGCTGTCTGCAACATACGTCCAGGCGCCATTAGCACCGATACTAAATTGACCATACAAGCCTTGTGTGTCGGCTTGAGACTGATAAACCGCCTCACCCGTATCCAAATCACTGATGCTGAGCGTGCCACTCGTGCTGATGTCTGCCGCATCATTGGTTTCGGTGACTGGCACCGTCGCACTGCCTAAAATCGCGCTATCGTTGGTGCCTAAGATATTGATAGTCACCGTGGTAGCCGTGTTATCAGCACTGTAGACATTGAACGTGTCCGTGTAAGTCGTGCCAGCAACAAATTGGTTTTGAGCGTTGTCTGCAACATACGTCCAGGCGCCATTGGCCCCGATACTAAATTGACCATACAAGCCTTGCGCATTGGTTTGAGACTGATAAACCGCCTCATTCGTATCCAAATCACTGATGCTGAGCGTGCCACTCGTGCTGATGTCTGTCGCATCATTGGTTTCGGTGACTGGCACCGTCGCACTGCCTAAAATCGCGCTATCGTTGGTGCCTAAGATATTGATAGTCACCGTGGTAGCCGTGTTATCAGCACTGTAGACATTGAACGTGTCCGTGTAGGTCACGCCGCCCACAAATTGGTTTTGAGCGCTGTCTGCAACATACGTCCAGGCGCCATTAGCCCCGATACTAAATTGACCATACAAGCCTTGCGCATTGGTTTGAGACTGATAAACCGCCTCACCCGTATCCAAATCACTGATGCTGAGCGTGCCACTCGTGCTGATGTCTGTCGCATCATTGGTTTCGGTGACTGGCACCGTCGCACTGCCTAAAATCGCGCTATCGTTGGTGCCTAAGATATTGATAGTCACCGTGGTAGCCGTGTTATCAGCACTGTAGACATTGAACGTGTCCGTGTAGGTCACGCCGCCCACAAATTGGTTTTGAGCGCTGTCTGCAACATACGTCCAGGCGCCATTAGCACCGATACTAAATTTACCATACAAGCCTTGTGTGTCGGCTTGAGACTGATAAACCGCCTCATTCGTATCCAAATCACTGATGGTGAGCGTGCCACTCGTGCTGATGTCTGTCGCATCATTGGTTTCGGTGACTGGCACCGTCGCACTGCCTAAAATCGCGCTATCGTTGGTGCCTAAGATATTGATAGTCACCGTGGTAGCCGTGTTATCAGCACTGTAGACATTGAACGTGTCCGTGTAGGTCACGCCGCCCACAAATTGGTTTTGAGCGCTGTCTGCAACATACGTCCAGGCGCCATTGGCCCCGATACTAAATTGACCATACAAGCCTTGCGCATTGGTTTGAGACTGATAAACCGCCTCATTCGTATCCAAATCACTGATGGTGAGCGTGCCACTCGTGCTGATGTCTGTCGCATCATTGGTTTCGGTGACTGGCACCGTCGCACTGCCTAAGATTGCGGCATCGTTCACCGCGGTCACATCCACGGTTAGTGTATAAGCATTTGTACTAAAATCAGTGCCATCAGAGACTTTAAAGCCAATACCAGTATAAGCCGCGCCATTGTCATTGGCTGCAGGTGTAAAACGTAGATTGCCTGCGCTAATATCGGCCACGCTGATGATTTGATTAAGCGTTACATCAGCCCACGAGACCCCATCGTTAGAAAACTCCAGCGTACCCGCACTTTCCAAAGTTGTTATTTGAACAGACTTAATGCTTGCCCCCTCAATATCGGAGTAGGAACCAAAATCAGCAAGTGACAACGGGGTTGGCGTATCCTCAAAAATTGCGACTGAATTATCCGTTGAAACGGGTGCATTATTAGTCACTCCTTGCACCGTTATTGCCCAAGAATCAAGGATCCCAACTCCTCCAGAAACTGTATCCACCACCTTTAGTGTCCAAGTTCCTTGAATAGTCGTTCCTGCGAATGTGGTCAATGCATTATCTGGCTTCCAATTTCCGGTTATAGTGCTTGTACCAACCCCACTTGTACCACTGATTTGGCTTCCAGCGGTGTCTATAAAGGTAATATTAAGTCCATTATCTGGCGCACCACCATGTGACAGTAATACTATCTCGGTATCATCTGGACTTATTAGGGTGATCACTAAATCTGCCAGGGAAGAATGCGTGATGCTCACATCCACTGAAATTGCTCCAGCACCTAGTGCAACAAGCTCTGAGTTAACAGCAAGGTTTATAGGACTCATCACAGCGTTAGTAGTGGAAAAATCTGTAATTGGATAGGAAGCCGTGTTAGAACCTGTTGTCACATCAATCACGCCCAAACTGAAACTTGTGCTGGCATCAGGATTGCCACCCACTGTTGGGTCATTAACGTTAACCGTTACATCATAGTTATTTTTTGTTTCGTAGTTAAGAGCCACCCCGGCCTTCAGGTATAACACACCCGCATCAATCTCAAAGCTTGCTGCATCAGCACCACTTAAGTATAAAACATTATTGGCGTGACCTAAGGCATCATCGATAATGCCAACATCAGCAACTTTAATGCGAGCCAATGTACTGACGTTTTCAGGAATATAATGGGTTGTATTGCTTAAATTAACAGCGCTTGGTGCCTCATTCACATCGTTAACGACCAAGCTGAAAACAGTAGTAAGCGGTGTAGAGCCTACAACTGTTGCATCGTACAATTGAACCATGACGTTATAACTGGTTTTGACTTCATAGTTAAGCGATACGCCTGCCTTCAGATATAACACACCGCTATCAATTTCAAAATTTGCCGCATCAGCGCCGCTTAACGTTAAGTCATTAGTCCCCAGCGCATCATCAGTAAAAGCAATTTCGGCCATCTGAATACGCGTTAAAGTACTGGTGTTTTCATCAATGTTCGTTATTTTATTATTCAACTGAAGCGTAGTTGGTGCGTCATTAACTGTATCGACTGTCATGGTGACAACGTTACTATAGGCACTATTACCAGCATCATCGGTAACGATACTTCGGAATTTATAAACACCATCACTTAGATTGCTTTGTGCCGATACTGTGGATGCCCAAACAGTACCTCCATTAGTAGAAACTTGGTAAGCAACACTGCTGCCAGCTTCATTACCGCTCAAACTCAAATCAAAGGTACTATCAGTACTGATAAAGTCACTGGTATTCACGCCTGTATCTACGAAATTATTGAGTGAGAGCGTGCCAGCCGTGGGCGCTGTTGTGTCATAAGTAAAGGTAAAGGTGGTGTATGAAGACACATTACCCGCAACATCGGTTTGGCGCACATAGCGAGTATTTGAACCTTGATTTAAGCCCAAAGAGCCCTGAGCTGTATACCAGTTGCTTGCATCACTACTGTATTGAACCGTCGCATTGGTTTCGGTACTGGTAACGTTCAGGCTGCCATTGCTTGTGACATTGTCGTAATTGTATAAACCAGTATCAATCACTAGTGCAACCGTTGGAGCGACAGGGGCTGTTGTATCATAAGTAAAGGTAAAGGTGGTGTATGAAGACACATTACCCGCAACATCGGTTTGGCGCACATAGCGAGTATTTGAACCTTGATTTAAGCCCAAAGAGCCCTGAGCTGTATACCAGTTGCTTGCATCACTACTGTATTGAACCGTCGCATTGGTTTCGGTACTGGTAACGTTCAGGCTGCCATTGCTTGTGACATTGTCGTAATTGTATAAACCAGTATCAATCACTAGTGCAACCGTTGGAGCGGCAGGGGCTGTTGTGTCATAGGTAAAGGTGAAGGTGGTGGCGGCAGAGATGTTGCCGGCGACATCGGTTTGACGCGCGTAAATGGTATTGCTGCCTTGGATTGGAGCGCCCCACGCCCATGCCGAGCCGTACCAGGTGCTGTTGTTAGGGCTATAGGTAACGGTCGCACCACCCTCAGCGCCTGAGATAGTGATGGTGTAGTTATTAGTTATTTTGTCACTGCTATTGCTGCCCGTGTCGCTGGCTAATGACAGCGTGGGAGCTGCCGGTGCTGTCGTGTCATAGGTAAAGGTGAAGAAGCCGGTGCTGGACATGTTACCAGCCAAGTCGGTTTGACGCACATAGATGGTATTGCTGCCTTGGATTGGAGCGCTCCATGCCCATGCCGAGCTGTACCAGGTGCTGTTGTTAGGGCTATAGGTAACGGTCGCACCACCCTCAACGCCTGATTCATTAATAGTGTAGTTATTGGTTACATTGTCGTAGTTGTATAAACCAGTGTCGCTGGCCAATGACAGCGTGGGCGCTGATGGTGCCGTCGTGTCATAGGTAAAGGTGAAGAAGCCGGTGCTGGACATGTTACCAGCCAGGTCGGCTTGACGCACATAGATGGTATTGCTGCCTTGGTTTGGAGCGCCCCACGCCCATGCCGAGCCGTACCAGGTGCTGTTGTTAGGGCTATAGGTAACGGTCGCACCACCCTCAGCGCCTGAGATAGTGATGGTGTAGTTATTAGTTATTTTGTCACTGCTATTGCTGCCCGTGTCGCTGGCTAATGACAGCGTGGGAGCTGCCGGTGCTGTCGTGTCATAGGTAAAGGTGAAGAAGCCGGTGCTGGACATGTTACCAGCCAAGTCGGTTTGACGCACATAGATGGTATTGCTGCCTTGGATTGGAGCGCTCCATGCCCATGCCGAGCTGTACCAGGTGCTGTTGTTAGGGCTATAGGTAACGGTCGCACCACCCTCAACGCCTGATTCATTAATAATGTAGTTATTGGTTACATTGTCGTAGTTGTATAAACCAGTGTCGCTGGCCAATGACAGCGTGGGCGCTGATGGTGCCGTCGTGTCATAGGTAAAGGTGAAGAAGCCGGTGCTGGACATGTTACCAGCCAGGTCGGCTTGACGCACATAGATGGTATTGCTGCCTTGGTTTGGAGCGCCCCACGCCCATGCCGAGCCGTACCAGGTGCTGTTGTTAGGGCTATAGGTAACGGTCGCACCACCCTCAGCGCCTGAGATAGTGATGGTGTAGTTATTAGTTATTTTGTCACTGCTATTGCTGCCCGTGTCGCTGGCTAATGACAGCGTGGGAGCTGCCGGTGCTGTCGTGTCATAAGTAAAGCTAAAGGTGGTGTATGAAGACACATTACCCGCAACATCGATTTGTCGCACATAGCGAGTGTTTGAACCTTGATTTAAGCCCAAAGAGCCCTGAGCTGTATACCAGTTGCTTGCATCACTACTGTATTGAACCGTCGCATTGGTTTCGGTATTGGTAACGTTCAGGCTGCCATTGCTTGTGACATTGTCGTAACTGTATAAACCCGTATCGCTCACTAGCGTAACCGTTGGCGCGGCAGCCGTGGTGTCATAAGTAAAGGTAAAGGTGGTGTATGAAGACACATTACCCGCAACATCGGTTTGGCGCACATAGCGAGTATTTGAACCTTGATTTAAGCCCAAAGAGCCCTGAGCTGTATACCAGTTGCTTGCATCACTACTGTATTGAACCGTCGCATTGGTTTCGGTATTGGTAACGTTCAGGCTGCCATTGCTTGTGACATTGTCGTAACTGTATAAACCCGTATCAATCACTAGTGCAACCGTTGGAGCTGATACTGGCGCTATATTATCCAAAGTTACAGTTACAATGTTACTGATGGAACTATAGCCCGCGAGAGTAATTGTAGTTCGGAACTTGTAAACGCCATCGCTTAAGCTACTTTGGGCTGCCGTAGTGGTTGACCATGTGGAACCATTGTCGATAGACTTCTGATACACAATACTACTGCCCGCCTCATTACCACTCAAGCTAAGATCAAATGTATTGTCTTGGCTGATGAAGTCACTAGAGCTGCTTCCTGTGTCAATAAAATTACTGAGCGAAAGCGTACCTGCGGCTGGTGTTGGATTGATTAATTTTAATTCCTTAGACGTAATATCAGCGATACCTGCCACTCCGCCGTCATAGACTGTTGCGGTAACATCATAAGTTCCATACACCAAAGTAGGGAGTTGCAATGACCAATTTTTTGGCGTATTCAACGGGTAGGTGAACGTATCATTACTATTAGCCACGGTGTATGTCACACCATTAACTAATACGCGCAGTTCCTGGGCGCTGGTGGTGCGCGTGAATGTACCGGTGATCGTCGGTGTGTTTACTGAAGTCGTTAGTCGGTCAACGGTTGGTGGCGGTTTCCAGACATTGTCACCACTAAAACTTACAGTAACTGTCATAGAATTAGTATAATTTTGACTTGGCACCATCAGCGAGTAGTATTTTCCCGCCTCTAAATACGTATTGTAGAAGTTGGATGGTGTACCCGAAGAAGTATAGTATTGTGTTATTTTAAGCGGAGACTGACTTGTTACATCATCTCGCATAGCTGCAATACTTGAATACCCGCCAGACAGGACGAGAACTCTGGAATATCCATCCGCTATGTTGACTGTCATTGTTGTATACCCTGTAGTCGTCGCTTTAAAATACACGGCTTTCTGGTAAGAATCATTATAGTTAACTTTGTAAACTGAAAACGAGTCATAGTCTTGGTTAGGAATAAAAGTAATTGGAACGTTATTAAACACAGGCAGAATATCAGTGTGCCGGTCTGTTCCTGTATTGTATGTAGCGCTATAAACCCCATCATAAACCGTGGCGTAGTCACCTAACATATCAACATAGGCGTGTGCTGTGTTGCTCGCTAACGTTGGCGTTGTATAAACAGTTACACCTATATCCCGTTCCAGTATAGGTTGGGGTGTATTGCCTGGCGTTGAAAATTTTACATATGGCAGGGCCCAGGTATAATAATTTGTATCACTATAACCCTGAGTTGAGTGGCCAGAGAGGGTTAAAATACCGGTTATTGCATTATAGGATGACACAATGCCAGGACTATAAAGGGTATAAATGGGATCAAGTGCAAGTAAATCGCCTGTTACAAAGTTATTTATTTTAACCTCGACATGGTCGATATAGTTGACGATGGGATAGTATTGGGAGTATATGCTTATGGAGGCGTTACCATTACCGTATGACGCAATGGATACTGCAGCACCCCCTGGCGTATAACCTACCGAGTAGTCAGGACTGAGCAAGCTCTGAGAATAACCAGTTGTACCTGGGTTATCCAGAGACACAGTCGCGGCAACCTGAGCATATCCATTTACAGAGAGCGAAACATAATTTACAGTTCCCGTGTTCCCAGCAACAGTGTCTACCACCTTGAAGGTCCACATTCCCCCTACTTGTTTTTCAGCAAACGCTGAGAATGATTGCTCCGGTTTATAACCCCCAGTTATTAAGCTATTACCTGGATCAGCCAGCTCAGAGAGCTTTATGGTATAACCGTCAGATAGAGCAATACCATTAAGACCATCACCTCCATACCCTGCATGATTGGATAATATGACAGTTGTACCATCTGGGCTTGTTAATGAAAGTACTAGATCAGACATGTTAGTATGGCTGATCGTTATACTCATATCTATAGCTTGATTTAGCCATACAACGTCACCATTATTAGTAAAATAAAAATTAAAAGACAGACCAGCTGAATTATTATCAGGAATAGTATACACAGAGGCAGCATCGTTACCATTACGACTATAATAAGCAGAATAAGTGGACAACAAACCATCCCAGTTTCCAAGTGATAATTGCGCATAATCAATTTGTCCAACCGTGCGCTCCAACGTCCAGTTACCGCCGTAATTACTGCTACCCGTCTTATCAATACTTGCCGCCACATCAGCGCCTGTTATAGCAGCAAGCTTGGATGCTGCATCCAGACCTATATCCCCTTGACCAAAATCACAACCATAAACAAAAATATCGGCGTTGTCGGTTAGAGCGCCTTTAATAATTGCCAAATCCGCTGCATATTGGCCATCCATCGTATTGGTATTTAATAGGCCATTACCCAGTATTAACTGCCCCTGCGAGCCTTCTGAAATAATATGTATCGCATCTAAACCTTGAAATTGCGTCATGCTATTTAACTGCTTGATGATGTCTGTTATCTGATCGACACCATCATGGTCGGTATTAAGGGTAAAAATAACGGCGTTGCTATTGATATTTGCTATCAAGGATTGGTAGTCGGTTACTCGTTCATCAACAAAAATAACGTCCCGTACAACTTGATTTGATTGCTGAATGGCATTGAGTGTACTTACGCTATCCTGGGTAAGCAGATTATCAAGCGTTAGATGAACATCATAAGCATGGAAAACCAGGTCACTGCCCTCGGCTTGCACCATGAATGTGTCCAGACCCACATAGCCTGACTGTGGGGTATAAACAATATTACCGGTTTTATCGTCGATGCTGACGCTACCATGCTCCGGGCCTACGACCACCTTCAGCGGGCCGCTGATGTCTTGTTGAGTAATATCTTTGGCTGACATTAAAACGGGGTTGGTATTGACGGCCTTAATATCGCGTACCTGTGCTTCCTGATAGACATCGGAGAATGCGGTATTTAAGGTAGCGGGGTCGGGTGCTGTTTTATCAGGACTGGTTGGTGCTAGCGCGTTATTAGTCACTTTATCAATGCTGTCAGCAACTTGTGTTACGTCAGGTGGGTGCGTTGCATCAACTGTTAATACAGCAACGGGTGTCGCATCAAGCAATATGCGTGCTTCAAGACGATAAGCCTTATGCTCCGATTTTAAACCGAGCCCTTGCTCTTCGCTATTTTTAGGGCGACCGGAACGACGCCCCCTTAATTTATTTAAATAATAGTTTAATATCGATTTCATGCAGCACAACCAAAATAGCAAGCCAGTATTTTAATTATAGATCAATATGTATTTTTTGTGCTCTATTGCGATTATTTTTGTAGCGGCAATTTAGAAATGTCCCCTTTGGGCAAAATAGAAATGTCCCCTTTTGGTCTCGGTGAATCTAGTCTTTAAGTAGGCAAATATCATCGAGGACGGAAAATGCTCTTAAAGGGGTTATTAGCGATGAGCACAAAGGAGATAGAGCGCTTATCCATCATTGAAAAAATAATTGATAAGCGATTAACGCAGAAGATTGCAGCGCAGCATCTTGGGTTGACGGTAAGACAAATAAAACGTTTGGTAAGGAACTATAAGCAGTATGGTGCAGAAGGATTACAATCAAAACAGCGAGGCTGTCCAAGTAATCGGAAGCATAGCGATGAAAAAATAGAAGTAATCAAAACATTAATAGAAACGCATTATTATGATTTTGGACCTAAATTTGCTGCTGAAAAGCTCTATGAAAAACATGGTATTAAAGTCAGCAAAGAGACATTGAGACAATGGATGGTTGAATGGGGCTTCTGGAAAGCAAATCGTCAGAAGCAAGCCCAAATTCATCCTCAGCGAGATCGTCGCGATTGTTTTGGTGAGCTTACCCAAATAGATGGCTCTCCTCACCCCTGGTTCGAAGACCGAGGACCTAAATGTTGTTTATTGGTCGCTATTGACGATGCAACCAGCCAGTTATGCAGCCTGCACTTTGAACCCACTGAAACAACCGCTGGTTATTTTAAATTAATGCATAAGTATATTGTTGAGCATGGAATCCCTTTAGCTACTTACAGTGATCGACACGGTATATTCCGGATTAATCTACCTACAGCCTCAGAAGACACAGAAACACAATTTGGACGTGCAGCAGGCCAACTGGGTATCGAGTTGATTTGCGCTCACAGCCCTGAAGCGAAAGGTCGCGTAGAACGCGCTAATCAGACACTGCAGGATCGATTAGTGAAAGAGATGCGATTACTTGGGATCAGCGATATAGAGTCTGCTAATGCGTATTTACCGACGTATATAAAGGATCACAATAGCCGTTTTGCAGTGGAAGCCAGAAGTTCAGAGAACGCACACCGTAAGGATTTGCCAACGGATGAAGAGATGAATCTGATTTTGAGCTACCAAGATGAGCGGAAAATCTCAAAAAATCTAGAAATAAGCTATGAAAATGTGATTTATCAAATTAAAACAAACACAAAAGGCTATAGGTTACAGCACTCGATGGTTACTGTTTGCAAAGATCTAAATGATGTAGTCACTTTAGTATGCCAAGGAAAAATATTAGATTACACCTGCCATGAGAGAGCAAAACCTAATGCTGCTATTGTTGATGCCAAACAACTAGAGTCGAAAGTAGATACGATAAGGAATAATGCTAAAAAGTATACGCCACCAGCGAATCATCCATGGCGACATTTCATTATCAATCCAACAGCAACAGAAGCTTATGCTCAAAAAACGCCAACAAATGGCGTAATTTAGAATATATTGTATAATTAAATTACGGAACAGCCGGGGACGGCAATGACCGTGAGGGGATTGAGCTGCTGTTTATCTTCAGCCGCCAAGACCAAAATGGCTGCTTCGCAGGGCTATTTAAAATGGGGACTCTGTCCCCAAACCCCTGGGATATTTTTAGAGGGGATTAATGTTACAAGGTGACATTTCTAAATTGCCCGAAAGGGGACATTTCTATTTTGCTCCGACACTATTGCGATTATTTTTGTGTTTATTTGTTCATTCGGCCTAATGATGCCGATCACGGTTATCAATCACGTGACTAATGACCCTTCATTATTAAAAAAATACAGGTACTAACATTTCTTGACCATACTTGGTGTGATGCGATTATTCTTAACGACCTGGTTCGGCCTTCTTTGGTTATAATAAATATCGACAATGCCTTGGCGACACTGTTTTCATAAGCTCGTAACGACCAACGTAGCAACAAATGCGTAACGACAAACCACCGTGTAAAACCAGAGGCCACCATGCGTAATTTTTATCGGTGAAATAGGCTGCGTATGATAATCAGGGCAAGAGCGTCAAAGTTCAAATTCCTAACACCTTTTCCCTATATTCGTCATAAAGACTCGCTTTTCGTCTTTTTCGAGGAACTGAAAACTTTGATTCCGACTCTTTTCTTATCAAATTCAACGCAAGGTGTCGCATAACACTCATGTTCTCTGCAGCCACTCCCCGTCTAATTCTTGAGTCATCTTCTTTAAACGTAACATCCATAACCCAATGCAAGGAATTTTCAACGTGCCAATGACATCGGATTGCATGGTTGATTTTAGGCGCATTAGCCTCAAGTGAGCTAATATAATAACGTTTTTCCTGAGTAACAACATTATTAATGTCACGAGAAGATATAATGCAAATCAAACTTTTTAAATCAGCCCACTCTTTGCGAAAATCTTTAAGGTAATCAGGTAAAGGAATAGCATAACAAACTCTTGATTCAATTCGTCCATGACCATAATCATTTTCTTCAGCTCTAGAGTGCTCAACAGCCGCAAAATTTTTTTTAATCGCTGTTGAAAAAAAATCGCTCACCATCTCTTGTAGTTCGCTTTGATTCCCTTTGAGTGCTAAAACATAATCGGCTTCGCATTCACGTATTTTTTTTGCAATATCGCGTTGGCATCCCATTGCATCAATAGTAACAATACATCCTTTTAGTTCCAGAATATCAAGCAACTGCGGGATTGCCGTTATCTCATTAGATTTTGTATCTGTTTTTTGCTGCCCTAAAACCACGCCATTTTGGCAAGCCCATGCACTAACCATATGGATCGCTGCTTTACGATTCTTTTTATCGTAAGAGCGACGGGCTTGTTTTCCATCAATGGCTACGATTTCTCCATCTGTTATTTTAGCTATCGATTGAACCCAGCTTATAAAACAGGATTGAAGTGCTTTTGGTGATAAACAAGACATCACTCGAGCAACCGTATCATGACGAGGTATACCATTTTCGTAAGGCAAAAATTTTCTCAGCCAATCCAATTTACCATGTCCAAAATCTTCTATGGCTTCCCAGCCGTCAAATCCAGAAACAATTGCGCTGATACAGAGAAATACAATCTCTATTAGTGGGTAATCTGTCCGGCCTCTTACACGTGGATCGGGTAAATCACCAAAATACTCTACTAAACCATTAGACATTCAAATAGCCTCATTTTATAAAATGTGGCTATTTGATCATAGCTCGCTGCTATTTAAAAGATTTTGGTGATCTTGCCCTGGTATGATAATTGTGTTGATTATCAGATCGTATAAGCGCTAGTATAATTATTGGTTCGCCTTTTTTTACTAACGTTGTCGGTTAATGGACTAACTATTATGTTAAGAAAAAAATTGATGTTGAGAGGATTTGGCGCCAGCGTACTGATGCTTTTATCAGGTTGCACCATACTGCCTAACCCGTTTACACCCAAGGAACATCTTGATAATCTTGCGAATGACATTCAAGCACTTAATACAGTGCGCCCTATCCTGGATGGTGAGCTTACCTTAAATCATGCGATTGCCAGGGCATTAAAATATAATCTGGACTATCGAATCAAACTCGCCGAACAAGCCATTGCGCGTAGCGACATGAGCATTTCTAATTTAAATATGTTGCCTAATCTTGTCGCTCACGCAGGTTATGTTGATCGAAGTAATGTCAATGAAGTGTTGTCACCTATCACAGGACAAGTCTCCACAGCTGAAGACCGCGTGCGCAGGCTGGCTGATCTGAATTTTTCGTGGAATGTCCTGGATTTTGGTGTCAGTTATTTTGAAAGCAAGCAGAAAGCGGATCAGGTACTGATTGCCGAACAAGAAAAACGCAAAATGATTCAGCGGCTCTCAAAAGACACCAAGAAGGCCTTTTGGCGCGCATTTGCCGCAGCAAGATACACCGAATTATCACGAGGGTATGAGCAAGATCTGAAAAACGCCATCAACAATTCCGCTACGGCAGAACAAGACAAGCTCATGTCTCCAGTTGATGCAGCCCGCTTCAGGCGAGATCTATGGTTAATCTACAATCAAATTTTACAGCTCAACTTTGAAATGGCACGTTTTAAACCCGAACTGATGGGACTCATTAGTGCGCCGGGGCATGCAAAACTAAAACTAAAAGCAAATGGTTACGAACAAACTGACCTAAGCAACAAATTGCCAGATCGCTTGGACAAACTTGAGCAGCTCGCTCTTTATTACAGACCTGAACTGCAAGAAGAAAATTATCGCAATCGCATTGGCTTAAATGAAATTAATAAAGCCCGTTTACGCATGCTGCCAGGATTTGAATTCAATTATGGTTCCTATTACGACAGCAACAGTTATTTGGTGCACAACCAGTGGAACCAATTGAGCTTGTCGTTGTCTTGGAACATCATCAAAATCATGTCGAATGCTAAAAGCTACAGGCTTGCCAAGCAACAGACCTTTTTGGCAGAAGTACGTCGAGTCGCATTGTCCATGGCAATTGTAACGCAAGTCGATATTGCAAAATTGTCCTACACTTATGCTAAGGATAATTTGTATACCAATGCAAAAATATTGGAAAATGAACTGTCAATTTATCAGAATTTATATAAACAAAAAGGGAACCTGACCAGTCAATTTGCATTGACTAAAGCACGTGGAGCACTGGTATTAGCTCAATTGAAGCGCGACATGGCTTATGCGGATTTTCAAACTGCAGCGTCGGAGCTAAGCGACTCATTGGGTCTAGACCCGGTTTATCAGGCCAATTGCCTTGACCTGCCAATTGATGAGCTGACCAAGGTTATTGATACCGTGAATGCTAAACCTGTATTTGAACAGCAACAACTGGAAAAAATATTAGCCGAAATGCCCAACATCGCTTAGAAACCGATACGTGGTTTTTGTGAAAACTTGAAATGAGAGAACAGGGATACGTTAAATCATGAGAAAAAAGAATAGGTTAAAAAAAACAGTACAGATCATCATGATAAGCCTGATGAGCATTGCCGTCGTTAAATTTTCATATACAAAAGTGCTCGCCCCACAACAAACGCAAGTAGAAGACATTGATAAATCGCTGGTCCCCATTATCATTAGTCCTATTGAAAATGTGAAATTCTCAAGCCCAATTACTGGATTCATTGACAAAATCCCTCTCCTGGGTGGCGCTCTCTTTAAAAAAGACGACCCACTTGTTGAATATAATTGCACCGTCATGCGCGCTGAAAAAGAAAAGGCAGCCGCTATAGCTGCTCACCTTGGTAACAAAGCACGTGACATGGAAAAATTGTATCATCTCGGCGGCGCTAGCCGAACTGAATATAGCGAGGCTCAAAGCCAGGCAATAGAAGCTAAAGAGGATCTGGTTATCAAAAGCTATATCGTCTCGCAATGTATCCTTAAAGCACCTTTCGACGGCCAAGTTGTTTCCCTCTTCGCTAGTGAACATGAATATATCGAGCAAGGTAAACCACTGATTGAGGTCGTGAATTTATCGCTTTTGGAAGTGAAGCTTATTTTACCTTCAGAATGGCTGGGCTGGCTTAAAATAGGCACCGAATTTAATATCAAACTTAATGAAACCGATGAGAATTACCCTGCTAAAATTACACGGCTAACCTATGCAATTGATCCTGTTTCCAATACATTTACAGCTTATGCTTCATTTATTGAAAATGGCGTGAATGTGAAACCTGGCATGAGTGGCTATGCCGATTTTGGTCCACGGAAATGAATCTTGGGCAGTGGATTTTATTTGAAGAGCGTTTACGGCAAGCTCCGGATCTAAAAACGCTGCAAATGATTGTGGTGAATTTGCTGTCTGAGGCACTCCCCTACTCACAAGCAATATTATTTGAACACAGCCATTTGCAATATAAAACCAGAGCCGCTTCAAATATCAGTGAAATCAATGAATATTCTGCAATCATACATTGGCTGAATACACAATTTTATCCAGCACTAAGTGCTCAATACAGCAAACCGACTATCTTTGAATTAAGCAGCCTTGATATCAACATTGACCCTTATTACGAATCGATGAGCCATGGTCTTTATTTACCCCTGCACTCAAAATCAATTGGTGAATGGGGGCTTGTTTTATGGTTTAAGGAAGTGCCAGCACAAGAATTTCTTGATTTTTCCCCAGTAGTCGTTAGTGCCATAAGTTATTCTTGGGAAAAATTAACGCTCAAAAAGCACAAGCATCAGCACCTGCGGGCAGCCACCATTTCGAAAAAAAACGTCTTTATTGCGTTAGCAATCGTGCTGGTATTATTTTTTGGCGTGCGCATCAAAGAAAACACCATCGCTACGGCTGAAATTAGTCCAGAAGATCCATTATTGATAGCACCAGCAATCAACAGCTCTATAAGCGTCATGGCAGTTAAGCCCAATGAAACAGTAAAGGCGGGGCAGTTATTATTGAAACTGGACGATATAACGGTTAAAAATCAACTGGAAGAAGCACAACAAGATCTGAATATTGCGCAACAACGCTATCTAAAAGCCTATCGACACTCATATACAGATGAAGAGTCCAAGCAAGAGATACAAAATTTACAAAATGAACAACAGCAGGCATTAGTCGCTTATCAATACCACCAGCAATTATTCGAAAGAACGGAAATCAAAAGCCCTGCCGATGGTGTAGTACTGTATTCAGACCCCAATGAGTGGCTAGGAAAACCGGTGAAAATTGGTGAAAAAATAATGTTGTTGGCAAATCCTGAAAAAAAAGAAATCGATTTGTGGGTCGCAATGGATAATATGATTAATATAGACAAGACAGCTCCAGCCTATTTCTATGGCAACGAAAATCCAATTCAATCCGTGCGTGCGCAGATAAAATATATCAACCCCATCGCTGAGGCCCGGCCAGACGGCACGCTTGCCTATTTTGGCGTTGCCATCTTGCCCAAAGACTCCCCTGCCAGTTTGGGCGAACAAGGCACGATGAAGCTTTTTGGAAAAAGAGTAAGCTTGGCCTATTATTTGTTGCGCAAGCCTATGAGGTACATTCGCCAGCACTTGGGTATTTAAATGACCACTTTGCCGCCACTTCGATCTGACCTCAAGCTAGAAGGAAAACCAACCTGGATTGATGGGCAAGTTGTATTTTTGCTAATGGATCCCTTGAGTAGCCATTATTATCGCATTGATAAAAAAACCTTGGTCATTTTGCAGCATTGGCAACAAATTGACCCGGATAAACTGGTTTTGAAATTGCACGCATTAAAATACACCGATATAGTACGGGACGATATTGATGAGGTATTGGGTTTCATTATCAATCACCAACTGGTTGATACTAAAACAGCTGAGCGTCTTGATGTATTAATCAAACAGAAAAACGCAGCCAAGCTGACGTGGGTGAACTGGCTGATTCACAATTATTTATTTTTCAAAGTACCCCTGGTAAAACCCGACCGATTTCTAAGCCTTACCTTGCCTTGGGTATCCAAGTTATTTACTCGGCGTTACGTCATGTTCATGGTTGGTGTTCTTATTTTAGGCTCGTACTTAACCCTGCAAAAATGGCAAGAATTTTTTCAACCGTTAGATGAACTGATTAGCTTGCAAGGAGCACTTTATCTTTTTGTAGGGATAAGTCTCGTTAAAAGTATCCATGAGCTAGGTCATGCCTACGCACTTAAATATTTTGGCTGTCACGTGCCCTCTATTGGCATTGCGTTCATTGTCATGTTCCCTATATTGTATACCGATGCCAGCGATTCTTGGCGGCTCCATGATCCGCGCAAACGACTAATCATCGATTTATCCGGGGTCATAAGTGAGCTCCACTTTATGACCTGGTGTTTGTTATTATGGCATCTAACAGACAATCCTATTTTAAAGAATGTCATTACTTATGCCTTGTCAATTGGACTTGTTTCTACACTGTTGATTAATCTCAATCCCCTGATGCGCTTTGATGGCTACTATGCATTATCCAGTTTTCTAAATATTGATAATTTACAGCCGCGCAGCTTTCCCCTGGCAAGGTGGAAATTGCGCGAATGGTTATTAGGCCTCAATGAGCCACCGCCTATTATTGTGCCGCAGAAAAAACAACAGCTGATGTTAATCTACGCTTACTCGACTTGGGTCTATCGCTTTTTTCTATTCTTAGGGATCGCGGTTCTAGTCTATTTTATGTTTTTTAAATTACTGGGAATTTTGTTATTTTTAGTTGAGATTTTCTATTTTATTTTCAATCCTATTATTAGTGAATTAATCGTTTATGCAAAACATATTAAGACATTAAAAATCAATCGTAATATTATGATAACGGGTTTCTTTGTAAGCGCTGCACTCCTGATTTTAATTGTTCCGTGGCAAACTCGTCTGACTATACCGGCGGTATTGGTGTTTGCCGACAAAAAAGATATTTATACGGAACTTGACTGTTACGCTCTAGAGGTTCCATTTGCCAATGAGGTGTTAGTACAAAACAATGACATGCTATTCAAGTGCGACTCCCCTGAATTAACCATGCAGCAAAAAACAAACCAATTAAAAATAGTCGAAATCAGAGATAAATTGCGCCAACAGCAAGGGCTTGGGCAGCAACTTGGACCTAAACAAGCAGATAATAGTGAATTGATCGCCCTGCTTAATCAAGAGAAAAATCTGCTTAAACAAGCTGACCGCTTGACCATAGAGGCGCCGTTTGCAGGTTTTATTTTTAACCGTGCTCCAATCATTAACGCCCCCCGCTGGTACGCGGATGATACCTATCTGATGAGCGTGGCCTCGACCAATCGCTGGGTCATTAAAGCGTATGCATCAGAGATCGACATTGATAGATTCAAGTCCATAAAGCAAGCCTTCTTTTTAAGCAATTCTACCGATACGCCCCCCCTGTTGCTGGGACTATTGGAACGACCACTTACTCGTGCCGCATCACTGGATAATGCCTACCTTTCCTCCGTTCATGGTGGCACTTTATCGACGTATCCACCCTCTCAAAATCAAGATGAAGCATATCGGCTCAAGCCTAGCGTCTACCCCTTTGTGTTTAGTGTCCAGCCCAGCGTCCGTCTCAATTATGAGGAGCGCGGCGTAGTCATTGTGGATGTCGAATCACGAAGTATCATCAAACGCCTGTATTTAAAGCTAATTGGCATTTTGGTACGCGAAAGCTCATTTTAAGGTCACGGCACTGTAGATTTAATTGAAGCATTGTAACCCAGGAAACTCTGACGCCACAGACGGGTTTACAATTTCGCGCCTTATTCTATAGGTCCCGCGCATGCATTCGGAATGGCATGGTAAATGGCCAATTATTTATCTGCAAAAAAAATAAACTTAAGTCATTCGTTGATTTCGCCAATAACTAGTTGTACGCCCATTTAACAGGATGTGGAATGGGCGCTCTACTAATAAAACAAGGGGATAATGATGTCATTAACAATCAATACTAATGTGTCAGCTCTAGTTGCACAAAGAAACTTGAATAATGCCCAGGATAAACTTTCAACCACCCTGAACCGCTTGTCTTCTGGTTTGCGTGTAAACAATGCCAAGGACGATGCTGCCGGTTTAGCTATTGCTGAGGGCATGTCTTCACGTATTCGTGGCTTGACCCAAGGCGCACGTAACGGTAACGATGGTATTTCATTAATTCAAACTGCTGAATCAGGCATGAACCAAACGCTGTCATTATTACAAAGAATGCGTGAGCTGGCGTCACAAGGATCTACAGGTACATACAGCAGCGGTGACTTGGCAAATATGGACGTGGAATTCCAAGCACTCAATGCCGAAATTGACCGTGTTGCGTCTACTGCAGAGTTTAACAATATTGCCCTGATGAGTGGCGGTTCAGTTAGCGTGCAAGTGGGTTCTGCCAACACGGCCAATGACCGTTTGAGCATTACATTGTCAAACACCAGTACTTCATCTTTATCGACGACGTCAGCATCCGTCACCAGCAACACGAATGCACAAGCTGCACTTACACTTCTTGATGCAGCGATCACGACCGTAACATCTGGTCTTGCTCAGTTAGGTGCTAGCCAATCCAACATCGAATCCGCTGTTAGCGGTAACGATGACCGAGTGACTCGACTTGAGGCCGCGCGTTCACGTATCATGGACACCGACTATGCTTCTGAAAGCTCAAATCTTGCACGATATCAAATCCTGCAACAATCAGGTGCGGCAATGTTGTCTCAAGCCAATTCATCTGGACAGATCGTACTTAAACTGTTGCAATAATAGTACCTTAATTCCGGGGGATCTCCCCCGGAATTATTTTTCATACGCATTGCAAGGAGCATCTAAGCTATGGTGAACAGCGTTGGATCAGGTCTGGATGTACAAGCCCTTGTCGATGGTTTAATGCAAGCCCAAAATCGCGGCTTGAATCAATTAAACAATAACAAAAACATTTTAACGTATCAGCAAACTGCTTATTCTCAACTTAAAGATTCACTCAACAGTTTCGAAACAAATATAAGTAACTTAGCAACCCTTTTGAACAAAAAAATATACAAGGTAAGCTCTGGCGACGAAGCAATCGCTAGTGCGGTAACCTCGTCCGGATCAGTCGCGCCCGGTTTATATGATTTGAATATCACACAGCTCGCAAAAGCCCAACAGCTTTCCTCAGCAGGATTTTCTGCAAAAGACGTCGCCCTTTCAATTTCTGGTGACCTAACGATTACAGTCAACGGCAATCAACTTACACTTGCCGTTGATGCGTCAAATACCCTAGAGCAACTACGTGATTACATCAACAATTCCAACAATAATCCAGGCGTCACGGCAAGTATCCTGAACGTTTCAGATGGCCTAGGTGGGAATGAGTATCGACTGATGTTATCTGCCAATGAAACAGGGCTTAACCATACAATCACGATGGGCGGCACAGCGCTGGGTGGATTAGGTTTAACCAATCAAATTAGCGCGGCTCAAAATGCCCAGTTTACCCTCAACGGATTTCCAGTAGAACGTGGTAGTAATTTAATTTCTGATGTCCTTGATGGTGTTAGCTTTCATTTAAATGGCCAACTGGGGGCGACGCAAATTACCATCGAATCTGATATCGATAATGAAGAAACAGCAATCCATACTGCAATAAACAGCATGATTGATAGTTATAACAATATCGTTGAGACGCTATCTAAAAATCAGGGATTAAAAAATTTACGCGACAATACCTACTCATTAATCCAGCTGAGTTTGAAGCGGACGATGGATGCAAGCTTTGCCAATGGCGGCATTAATACATTGTTGGATTTAGGGATCAAGTTGGATAGCCCCAAAACAGAAACCAACGAAGATGGCGTAGAGTATGTGGTTGGCAATCGTATAACCATCGATAGTGACGCGTTAAGCAAATCAATCAGGGGAAACATTGATGGCGTGCGCAGCTTGTTTAATGACACTACAAACGGTGTTATCAAGCGTCTGGAAACAACCATCAGTGATATTGAAGATAAAACTATTTTTAACCGTGACCAAATGATCAATCAACAAAAAAATTATTTTGACCGACAAATCAACAACGAAGAAACACGTTTATCAGAAATTCGCCAGCGCTTGGTTAGCAAATATAGTGCTCTAGATACCTTCCTGGCACGTTACAGTCAGATAAGCTCTTTCCTGGAGCAACAACTAGATGCCTTGTCACCACGTAGTAAAAAATAATCAGAAAATATCTATCCGTGCGAGAGTTTAACAAACCCGGGTAGATCAAAGGCGCGACGCGTCGTTCAAGTCCTAAAACTATTGACCAGGCTGGTTATCATTAAAGACCAGCCATTTAGCATAACAAAAAACAGAATTTTAAATGGTAATGAAATAACCATGGGCGAAAGCATCATCATCCCCATGGACATCAGCACGCTTGCAGTCACCAAATCAATGATCAGAAAAGGCAGGAAAATCAAGAAACCAATTTGAAAAGCCGTTTTTAATTCACTGGTAATGTAGGCCGGCAAAATAATAAAAAACGGATAATCATCAGACGTTGCATCACTATTTGAGAGTTTAAGGAACATGTTCAAATCGGCTTTTCGCGTCTGTTTGAGCATGAATTTCCGCATCTCGCCTGAAGCATTTCCCAATGCCTGCTCCTCACTGATTTTACCATTTAGATAGGGCGACAAACTGCTGTCATTGATTGCAGAAAACACCGGCATCATGACATAACTCGTCATAATCAGCGCAAGGCCAATGAGGATTTGGTTACTGGGTACGTTTGGTATGCCTATTGCTTGGCGTAAAATAGAGAATACAATGATAATGCGGGTGAATGCGGTCATGGTCATTAACAAAGCCGGTAAAAAGGTCAGCATCGTCATGAACAATAAAATTTTAACGCTGACACTGTAGGTAGTATCCGCGCCGGCAACCTTGGCTGTAAGTAACGAGATGTTTGAATCTGCATGGGCCAGTGAGACCATGGCCAACATTGCTACGATATAAAATATTTTTCGCATCTGACAAATCCTTATCTCAATGCCTTCGCTTTATCTTGATAAAAGCAATTTATTCGTTTTTTAACACATGCAAGGTATTAAACGCATGGGGGGAGACGCCAAGAACCAGTCTGTCTTGTTCAATTTGCACTATGAGAATATATTCTTTATGGCCAATAGCAAGACGATCGATAATTTTCATACTCTTTGCAGGCTTGCCAGGTAGATTGCCAAAGCGTTTCAGCAAATAAACCACCATAACGATCAGAGGGAGGATCAAAATTAGCGCCAGAAACACATGAAATAAATTCGTCATTTGCCTGAAAAATAAAACAATACAGCTCCGCATTATACCCAAGAAGCTTGAAAATGCTAAGTTTTGTGCGATTTGATTTTTTGTTCTGGGCTTTGAAAAGGCTCTAGACCCAAAGTCGCGTTCTTATGTTTCTTTAAAATACTAGCCTGCATGATGAATTGTACATGGCGAATCCCCAAGTTTTGTTCTATCTTTTTAATAGCGCCCTTTATAATCCTGACTGTACGGGCAGAAGTTAGCAGCAAGTATTATTCGTTTAAGATAGAGGCCGAAGAAACTAACGGGATATTTTAATGCGCGCCATCACAACACTACTGATTGCTGTGACCTCAACTCTAAGCTCACCCTCGTCTGCAACAATTGTCGAATACGGAGCAACGGCATGTAAAAACCCTGGGTATCATTGCGTTAAAATTGAGCGTGGAGACAGTTGGGGACGCTTATTCCCTGATTTTGGTCAACGCCAGCTTATTGTGTTTGCCAATCGCTACAATGGTTTTCTAAAACCAGGGATGATCCTCGCGGTGCCGGATGACCTTACTAATAAATCGCTGTTTGATCTTTCGCCGCTTCCTCTGAAAATTAAATCGTATAATGAACGGGTTATCATTATAAACCAGCAAAAATTAGCTTGGGGTGCATACAATAAAGTAGGCCTATTACTGCGATGGGGGCCCATTTCTGCAGGCTCCGAAAAATGTGAGTCTGATTCAGGTTGTGCAACACCTGCGGGTAGCTATCGCATACAGCGAAAACTTGGCCGAAACTGTTACTCAAACTCTTTTCCTATAAAAATATCAGGGCAACATGGTGGCGCTTATATGCCCTACTGCATGTTTTTCCATAATGGTTTTGCCTTGCATGGTAGCGAGAGTTTGCCAGGATATAATGCAAGTCACGGTTGTGTGCGTCTGATAGAAGAGGATGCCAAATGGTTAAATGAAAATTTCACCAACTTGTCTCCTGAAAATGGCACTAAAATAATTATAGAGTCTGTATAACGATTTAAAATACATAGCTGTCTTAGTTTCTTAGCTTAAGCTAATCGTTCAGTGATCTTGACTATTCGCAAAGCGTTAGACTGCCCTACCACCGCTTTATATGCCAATCGATCACCCACTCTCAACTCCACCTGCTGCGGATCACCAATAGGGATTAGATCCCCCTTCTTCAGATTCATGACTTTCGATAAATTCAATTTAACTTCAGGCAACACGGCCACCAGATCGACCGCCACATCATTTAATTCGTCCTTAAGATTACCTTTAGCGCTCGTTAATGGCAGCGTTTCAGCACCTTTCATGTCGGTCTGTGGTGATGCATTGGTGTGCGGTTGAAAAGTAATATTCTCCATCTGAGATTCAGGGATTACAAAAGATAACGTAAATAGTGAGGACATCCCACTCAGCTCAAAGGTAAATTTACAGCATTTTTCTGGCATATATCGATTGCGAATAACCGCTTTCGGTTTGTCATTGCATTCCAATAAAGTAGCATTAAACTCGGTTATGAGTTCAACTGATTTTTGTAGTGCTCGCAAACAAATATCAGCAATTTTTCTGGCAACTTTTATAGCGCACTCACCATAGTGCAACCCAGGGGCTGCTTCTGATAACTCCTCAGAACCGAATAAATAATCCACACAGGCATTCAACAGTGATTTTTCAAATAAAATAAGACCATGATGATGGTGATTTACCATATTAAAATTTGCATATACCCACAAATCTTCCAGACTTAGAATGTCTTTGATTTCGATATATTTTAACGTGCGAAATGTAATCTCAAATTTCTTGCCTAAAAATACAGCCAGCGCTTTGGAAAAATCATTAGAAAACCCATCGACAAGCGATTGAATGTTTCTGTTTTCTATCGTTATTTCATCAACATCAAACGCCTTATCAAAATCACCTTCGGCTGGGGTATCTGTCTGGTTTTCATTCTCCGGCTCGCCTGCCGATGGTTTAATGGTGGTAGTCTCATCCTGCTCATCGGACATCTTAATCGTTCTCCAGCATTTTTTTTCGGCCCCTATCTGATAATAAAATAATTTCTATTCTTCTGTTTTTAGCATTTTCAGGGTTTTGTTTATCCAATAATATGCTATCACCTGCCCCTTGAACACGTATAAATTTATGTTCATCCGCTCCATATTTTATCAAGGCACGCCTAGTTGCATTAGCCCTATCCGCTGACAGTTCCCAATTGGTATAAGGTGACACGGCATTAGGGTATTGATTACCATCGGTATGACCAATAATAGATACGTAACGATTTGACTGCGCGACTTCAGCACCTAGCCATTCCAGTATATCATTAGCATGCGATTCAAAATCGGTCCGACCTGTCGAAAACATAGGCTGATTTTCGAGGTTTCCTAACTTGATTTTAATACCATCTTTTGTAACTTCGAACGTTAAACTTTCTCGATATTGTTTTAAACGATCATTGCTCTCGAGAGAAGACTCTAAGTGATTTTTTAGTGCTTCCAATGCCTTAATATCGTCATTTTGTGCTTTTAAAGAGGCATTTTTGGTGGCATCATTTATCGCTTTATCATTCTGACCGCCTGCTGATTTTTTTGTCGCATCACTCTTTTCTTTTTCATGCAAACCAGACTTATCGGTACCAAATGACTGCGCATCCAATTCAGCCTTGCGCTTATCAGTCAAAACTAATTTGTATTTTTTAATTTGCTCAGCGGGTATCTTTTTTTCTTTAGTATCATTTTTTTTGTTGTCAATGTAAGTATTTTTATTGGGTTTAGAAAAATAATTGGATATACCCATTAACTGAAATTTATTTAACATGGATAACAACCACATCAATAAGAAAAATGCCATCATTGCGGTAACAAAGTCAGCATAAGCAAGTTTCCATGCTCCACCGTGGTGTTCATTTTTTTTGATTATTTTTTTTATAACAATAATGACAGGTTGTGCATCATGGTTAGGTTGCGAACCATGGTTCGGTTGTGGATCATGGTTCTCAGCAATATCAGACATTTATGGCGTTCCTGATTTAGCTTGTTTCATCTCTTTAAGTGAGGATTCGAGCTCTCTGCTGTTCAAACGATCGCCACCAAAAATTATTTTTCGACCAAACTCAACCGCAATGGATGGCGCAAAATTATTGACCGTAGCAATCAGCACCATCTTCACACAAAACAATGCTTTTGCAGCAGCATTCATTCGGTGCTCAAGTAATACCCCTATCGGTGCAACAAAACCATAGCCAATCAAGACTCCCAGGAAAGTCCCCACTAAGGCACCCGCAATCATCCTCCCTAGCTGTTCAGGAGGAACACCCAGTGAACCCATGGTATGCACTATCCCCATTACGGCCGCTACAATCCCAAAAGCCGGCATGCCATCTGCGACTTTATTAATCGCCTGGATGCATTGCTCTTTTTCCTCGGTGAATGTTTCTATGTCCTCATCCATCAAGGTATCCATATTATGTTTATCAACTCGTCCCATGACGATAAATTGCAAGTAATCACAAAGATACTCCATGATTTCAGAATCTTTTTTAACCAATGGAAAGCGCTTGAATAATGCACTTTCAACCGGATTTTCTATATCCGCCTCCAGTGATAAGGCGCCTTCCTTTTTTATCTTGTCACTGATTTCATAAAGTAAAGTCAGGAGCTCAAGATAGTATGCCTTAGAGTAGCCAAAACTAGTGAGCGTTACGAATATATTTTTGCCTGTTTTTTTTACAATCTTCCAATTGTTACTTACCAGAAAAGAACCTAACGATGCCCCGCCAATCATTAACAACTCGACTGGCTGGAAAAGTGCGGAAAGATGGCCACCACCAAGTACAAAACCACCGAATACTGATAAAATCGTAATCAAATACCCAAGAATAACCAGCATGGCTTCCCGTCCGTGGTTTCATATTAATATTAATCTATATACTACCCACAATTACTTTCCATTGGCCAGCTTTTTTATAATATAAACATTGAGTTAAACACAACACAACATGTCTCGAAGCAAGAGCCGGACTCACGAAAATGCCTAGTAGATAATAACTGCCTTACCACTTGATACTACTTCAGCATCAACTACTTTTTGTGAAGATGGGTTTAAAATTTTAATATAATCGTGCAAATAGCCATCCGCTTTAGCAATACCTGTCATGCTAATTTCTATCGATCCATGCTTTAACACCAAGGCCACGGTTTGTTTTTTTCTAATCAACGGAACTCTTTTGATATTCTTACCAGTAAAAACGCCACCAGCGGGGATAAAACTGGCTGCACTATGGCCAACGACATCATTGACCTGGGAAAAATAGCCCGCATGGAGCGCAAATTTATCGCGTTTTTGCACGACCACATCTTGCTCATCAATAATTTCTCCTGGTCTAATCACATGCCCTGCAACAGCTACTTTCGTGCTTAGCGATATTTTGACGGGAACATATAATGTCCAATTGGCAGCGCCTCTACACTGCAGAACGACTGCATTGGTAGCGCTTGAGATACCGGGTTGCGACATGCTTGCCTCAATTGGCGTGGCGCAAGTTGGCAGCTTCATGTGCTCATCCAATTGCGAAATGATTACTTTCGCCTCTTCGTCAGGGTTCACTTCGAGTTGCTGCTCGGTAAACTGTGCAATGTAATTTTCAAACTCGGAAAAATTAGCAAAACCTTGCACTCCAGCATTGGCTAACGAATTAAATACTGAAGCTAGGATGACCATCAGCCATACATGAAAAACAAAGCCCATAACACCCCCGTTGCTAATCAATCAACCAAGTCAGTCAATAATTCAATTTCTTCATCAGTCATGTCACATTGGCGCAACTTGGATAAATCATCTTTTGCACCATGCTTCAACACCCGTCTAGCCCGCTCATATTGATGTTCGATGGAGTCGTTGATGCTATTGTTGTAAAACCTGGGATTTTGCTCGATTTGCGCCATGTTGTTATTATGCACCTCCAAGCTTTTTTCAAAGGACGTTAATTTCTTAGCCATCACTCGTAATATCAATCCGGTTTTTGCAGCCTCCTCTTTAACCTTGAGCATCGTTCGTCGCAGAACAAAAAATTCAACCGTGCAGAACACGAATAACACGCATATCAAGGCCGCCAAAATCACGACTTCTACCACAACTCCTTCAATCATGTTCTCCCCTCAATTGTTAATAAGCACTGGTAAAATAAATTTTTATTTTAATACCTTGGCAAGATCACCATACATCATCGCCTAAGGTATCCTCAAACTGAGCCATTCTCAACTTGAGCTTTTCCAATAGCTGGCGATGAAGTTGCGAGACTCTTGCTTCTGTCAGTCCTAGCACGTCGCCTATCTCCTTGAGATTTAAAAACTCCGTGTAATATAAAGCTAAAATTAACTGTTCTCTTTGAGGCAATGCGGTAATAACCTCTTTGACACCTGAACGCAGCTCCCCTTGCAAAGCCTGGAACATGGGATTCTCAACACGCGCTGTTGCAAACGTCCCATCAGGAGAGAATTCTTCTGTACTTACGGTTTTGTATGCATTTATTTCTTCAACCATATTGGTGTATTTAGCTTCGGAGACACCTAAGGCATCAGCAATATCCGTGTTTTTTACGATGGTTTTTGTTTGCTCAATGTGAGAGACAGCCGCTCTTATTTTTTTAATGTATTGACTTACATCACGCGTGATTCCTGATTGTTTTCGCAACCAATCAAAGATTGCAAACCTGATTTGCGTAACAGCATAAGTTTTAAACGACGCACCGCGATCATCTCGATACGTTTGTCTTGCATGTAATAAACCCACAATGCCTGATTGAATTAAATCATCAATATCTAAAACTGACGGGTTTTTTTGACGGACTTGTTCGGCGAGACGTCGCACTAATGGCGCGTATTCAACCATCAATGCCGACAGGTCTGCTTCTTCTTGATTAGGTTGGTACAAAGACTTGAGCATCACGTCTTTCCCCTTGAAAGATAGCTTCAATCAATCGTGGTTTACTGGGTACTGCAATGTCACGCACAATATTTTGTCCATTGCACCAGTATGCAATCGGCAAACTATGTCTCATGATGACACTCAAGCAAGGCGAGATGGTCTTACCTTCATCAATCTTGGTGATAATGCAACCCGCGGTATGCGACATCTTAAATTTAGTAACCACATCTTCCAGAATATCACTCTGCAGCGTACAGGGCGCCACTAAATAAGTCGTGATCGCTTCACCATCATTACTTAAGCGCTCAAATAAAGCAGCTAGCTTCTGGTTGTCATTTTGATTGACACCCGCCGTATCAATCAACACCAGTTGCTTGTCTGCAAAAATATGCAATGCTTCGCGCAATTCGATGGCATTTTGTGCATACTCAACGGAAATATTGAGCAACTTGCCAAAATGATTGAATTGATTTTTAGCGATAATGCGCTGAAAGTCCGTACTAATAATGCCGAGCTTGCTAGCGCCGTGGTGCGCTACAAAGCGCCTGGCAAGCTTTGCGATTGTGGTTGATTTGCCAATCCCCGTGGGTCCTACCAGGGCACAAACTTTACGCGTATTAATTAACTCATCTTCTTCAATTTGTAATCTGGATAAGAGTAATTTGATGATGACATCATCGTTTGCTATCTCGTCGATGTCGCTGGTTAATAAATAGTGATTGGAAATATCTTCAATAAATTCAAACGAAAATTTCAATTGCCGCATCCGCTGAATCAATAAGTGCTGCTTTTCGATGCGGCGCAGTTCTTTGTTTAATGCTGTATTATCAAGTGCGGTTACGCGCTCGAGCAGACTTTCTGGCGATTTTTCTACTTCCGTAGCTGTTTTTTTAACGGTGGGCTGGCCATTAAGGCCCGCTATGACTTCGATGCCTTCAATGGTTTTGCTCTGAAAATATATCACAGCCTCAGAGCCGAATTTTTTTTCTATCATACTCATGGCTTCAGCCATGGATGCGGCTTTGAATTTTTCTAGTTTCATCCTGACACCTTTTTAGTAGGCTACCAATCATCCAATTTTATCAACTATATTTACCTGTTTATTTTCTGGAATTTCTGCAAATGCCAGGAAATGCAAATTTGGGGTGCTGGCTTTAAACAAACGCTCCATAACCGCGCGTAAATCATCATGAACAAGAACTATACCAGGCAAAGCATCAGTCTCGCATTTTTTGACATATTCTAACAAGCGGTTAAACATTTTATCTGTCAGTCCCGGCTCCAGCACAATCATTTTTTCACTCAGCGCCTGATTCACTTGCACGGATTTAAGCAAAACTTGTGTCAATTCATTGTCGAGCACGGCTACTGGTAATTCTTTTTGGCTACCACAAATGCTATACACGATTAAATGTTTCAGTGCAATACGAACCGAGGTTGTAACCACCTCGGGATCTTTTGCACGCCCCCAGGCATCAATCATGGTTTCAGAAATGGTAGTAAAATCGATAGTTGGTATTCCTGAGTTCAGTAGCTTTTGCAACACACCGAAAATCACTGTGATCGGTAAGCCATGCGTTGTCGATGTCAGTGTTTCAGAAAGTTTTGGTGCCGATGTTGTCAAACGACTAATCAGCTGCTGCACCTCTTCGTAACCCAAAATATGTCCCGCATTAGTCAGCATGATTTGTTTGAGATGAGTGGTAATAACCGTGCTCGCATCAACAACCGTGTAACCCAGCGTTTGTGCCTGGTTTTTTTGACTGTCTGTAATCCAATAACAATCCAGTCCAAAAGTGGGATCCTTGGTTGGAATACCCGCTAATTTTTGCCGATGATCACCGGCACTGATTGCCAACATTTTTTCAGGGTAAATAACCCCTTCAGCAATCATTACCCCCTTCAAATAAACACGGTAATTGTTGGGCGGCATGGTGACATTATCTTTAATATGAACCATGGGTATCACAAAACCAAGCTTTTGCGAAACGCTCTTGCGTATCCCCTTAATTCGAGACACTAATTGACCATCTTTTTTAATCCCGACCAACTGCACCAAGCCGTAACCCAGCTCCAGCGCAATCCGGTCATTAACGACCACATCATCCCAATCAACTTCAGCGGACGATTGCGACCCGTGCTCCGAATTCAGTTTGGCTGGCAACCCGCCTGCGGTCACCAAGATTTGCTGTTTTTCTTTCTTGCCCAGATAATAACTTACAGCCAAACCTGCTACAGCGCAGGTTAGCAGGGGAAAATGCGGCATTTTTGGAATAAGCGCTATCGTTCCAAGTACTACCGTAGATAACAGAATCGGTTTTGATTTACCGAATAGCTGGCTGGCTGTCTGCTGACTGATATCCGACTCATCGGATACCCGCGTCACCATAATTGCCGCCGCAATTGACAGCAACAGCGAGGGTATCTGTGCAACCAGACCATCACCAATCGTCAAAATTGAAAACGTTTGGGCGGCATCAGTCAGTGGCATATTGTGTTGAATAGTGCCAATAATAATACCGCCGATCAAGTTGATAAATAGAATCAATAACCCAGCGACGGCGTCACCACGGACAAATTTGCTGGCGCCATCCATAGAGCCATAAAAGTCCGCCTCCATAATTATTTCTTGCCGTCTTTGCTTCGCTTCTTGTTGATCAATGACACCGGTGTTTAAATCAGCATCAATAGCCATTTGTTTGCCCGGCATGGCATCCAGCGTAAAGCGCGCACTGACCTCCGATATACGTCCAGCACCTTTGGTGATCACCACGAAATTAATAATCATTAAAATAACAAAAATAATCAAACCAACAACAAAGTTTCCTCCAATTACCACCTCACCAAATGCGCGAATAACTTCACCCGCCGCACCCGCTCCTTCGTGGCCGCGTAATAATACAATACGTGTCGATGCAATATTTAAGGTAAGGCGCAACAGGGTTGTAATCAGCAAAATGGTCGGGAATACACTGAACTCAAGTGGGCGCACAACATACAAACAAACCATCAGGATAATAAGAGACAAGCTTATGTTGAACGAGAACAGCATATCCAGTGCAAACGGCGGCATAGGAATAATCACCATAAACAACATGGCAACAACTAGAATTACTGCTCCAAAATTGAAGCCTTTCATGCGCTGAAAAACTGTGGATATGGGTTCCATGGGCTAAATCAACATCCTTATTGACAATAAAGCGCTACAACGCCATGACAAGCAGTATGAATAAAAAAAGTTATGAATACGCTTAAAAGTAACTTACATGAATTTAGCGGGAATTTCTACTCTGGATACTGCTCACGAGTTGCCTCAAAAGAAATGTTACCGAAAACAGGAAATTTTAGATTCGTTGCCTCATAACTTATGTTACCGAAGAAAAATAATAATAAGGGACATTTTTTATGGGGAAGTTATCGATGGAGCTTTACTTAAAAAATTTGTCTAAACGTTACCATGCTGCAGGAAAGCGTGATAAAGGCATCATCCTGCAAGAATTATGTGAATCGAGTGGCTATCACAAGAAGCATGCTATTCGATTGCTGAATGCTGTCCCAAAGAAGCAGAAACGTAAAATAAAGACAGGTAGGCCTAGCATATATCCAGAAAATCTTTATCTGGAGCCATTAAAGCGGATTTGGCTATTAAGCGACCAACTTTGTGGAAAACGATTGAAAATGGCCTTGCCGCTTTGGTTGCCTTATTATGGTGAGGCTTATGGTGCATTAGATCCCGGGGTATATGAGGGTTTATTATCGATGAGCGCTGCAACCATCGACCGATTGCTCATCCCATTGCGCGTGAAATATAAACGTTCATACGGTGGCACAAAGCCTGGCAGTATATTAAAAAAACATATTCCAGTAAAAACAAATCAGTGGGATGAAGACAGGCCTGGCTATCTAGAAGCGGATACGGTGGCTCACTGTGGGTCATCCCTGAATGGCAGCTTTGTATGGAGTCTAACGATGACCGATATAAACTGCGGATGGACTGAGCTTAGAGCCGTTTGGAACAAAGGGGCTACTGGCGTGGTATCGCAGATAAAAGATATTGAAGAGAACTTACCTTTTCTTATTTTGGGATTTGATTGTGATAATGGCTCTGAATTTCTCAATTGGCATTTAATGCATTATTTTTCGAACGAGGCAGGTGCTCATAGGATCCATTTTACTCGTTCTAGGCCTTATCATAGTGATGATAATGCCCATGTTGAGCAAAAAAATTGGACTCATGTAAGGCAATTAATGGGTTATTCTCGCCTTGATAATGAAGCCCTTGTTGAGTTGATGAATGACCTTTATAAAAATGAAGTGTCCCAAATGAATAATTTTTTTCTTCCCAACTTTAAACTTATTGAAAAACAGAGGGTTCAAGCCAAAATTATAAGGAAACATAGCAAGCCAGAAACACCTTATCAACGCTTAATTAAGTCAGAACATATCAGTGAGGACAAGAAAAAAGAACTAACAGAAGCTTACAATCAACTGAACCCGTTTATGCTACAGAAAACGATCCAAAAAAAATTAAAACGAATTTTTTCATTGGTAAATATCAAAACCGATTCAAAAATGCGCTATATTTAAACATACGGTGCAGCCGGGGACGGCGATGACCGTGAGGATATAAACGAAGGGGCCTCATTACCGGCCCCTTCACCCCGCTAGGATATTTATAGAGGATATTTATGTTAATCAAGTCTCAGTTCGGTAACATGAGTTATGAGGCAACGAAAAGACCCTTGGGTAACATTTACTTATGAGGCAACTGGCTCATACGCATCCGCGGTCTCTTTTGAGACGACACTCATTAATGCCTGAAACAAATTCAAATAGTGCACTTGATTCGCTTGGATAACAGCTTGGTTAACGTGGATATACGAGGCCGTTGCCATCAACTCGTCCATGATGCTCGACCATACGACGGGGTCTTTCTTGTCTTTGCTTTGCTCTTGCAAGGCCACTGTCAGCGATTCGATAGTGTTTCGAATCTCCATTTTGCTGTTATTGCTCTCTTCGAGATTTAGCTGATTGCCATCTACAAACACCTGCTGATCATTAGCAAGATGATGATTTAATTGTTTTATTTGATCCAATAATTCAGAATGCAAAACGTGGCTGCTCATGATTAACACCAAAAATTGTTATACCTCTTCAACCAATAATTGCTCTATAAGCTCTTTATAGTCAATCTTATATTTATTCTCGGCAATATCTTGTTTCAATTGTTCGACCCTATTTTGACAATAAGGTGAATCAGCTAATGTTTTGATGTGATTAACCATTTCATGAAAATGACTGCGATAGGCTGATAGCTCCGACTCTCTACCTACAACAGTAGCCTTGGATTTTGCATGCTCAGGAAGTGTATTCAAAACGATGGTGGTTTTGCCAATTTTAAAATCGCTCATGATAATCCTTAAAAAAATGCCTATAATTTCCTTATTGCTTGCATCAGAAAAAACTTAAATTATTTTTGATGCGATATTCAATACATAATAAATAACATTCTCAAAACCCGGACCAAATTTCTTCTGATTCACCTTCTACCTGCGCATGATCACGCTGTGCAAAGATTTTTTTATATTTTTTGATCTCTTGTAATTGTGACGCCGATTTTTCATGGGTCGCATCAAACTCAAATAAGAAGCGGTCAATGGGGCTCACATACGCTTTATCAATATCGTGTTTAGTCATTTTTTATCCACTCACTATTTTTTAACTAGCAATTTTATCGGGTTTTTATTAAAGTTACCACGTTTTAATACACCCTGAGAGAGTACCATGTCAGTTAAAAAAGCGGAGTTACATGTTCACCTGGAAGGCACCATCACACCGGTTCTGGCACACAAATTAGCACAGCGGAATAAATTATCAATTCCAAATGGTTTGATTGCCGCCGATGGTCGGAGTTATTTATCCAACGATTTTCTTCATTTTCTTCAAGTTTATGACACCTTAGCTGCCCTGATAAAAACTCCTCAAGACTATTACGATATCACGTTCGATTATTTGCGTGCTAACGCCCTTGAAAATGCTATATATGTAGAGATGATGTATTCCCCTGATCACGCAGAGCAAGCAAGCGGCATCCCCTCTATTGAGCATTTACGAGCTATTCAGCAAGCGATTGATGATGCAGAGTCTCAATTTAATATTGTTGGCCGCATTATTATTACTGCGGTGCGTCACTTTGGCGCCGACTCTGCCATTCGTGTTGCAGAACAAGCGGCAAAAGAATCAGTACCTTGTGCTACGGGTTTCGGTCTGGGCGGCGATGAAATCCACTTTCCACCCAAATTGTTCAGCAAAGCATATCAAATCGCGGCTGATGCAGGATTATATTGTACTGTCCATGCCGGTGAATTTGCTCCTGCGAGTGGCATGATAGAAGCCATTGAGAACTTACCTATCCAACGTATTGGTCACGGCGTACAGGTCATTCACTCCCCTGATACCATGGCTCTGTTGAAAGAACGCAATATTGCTTTGGAAATATGCCCTTCCAGTAATATCAAACTCGGTCTTTTCAAAGGCTTTGACGATCACCCCTTGCCAAAATTATTAGATGCAGGGATTAAAGTAAGCCTGGGTTCAGATGATCCGCCGTTCATGAGCACCACACTGGCCGATGAATATGAGCGTGTGCAAAAAGCATATGGTTATAGTGATAATGCCATGGAAAATATTACAAAAATGGCGATTGATAGTGCGTTTGTCGATGAAGAAACAAGAAAAGCATTACACGCAAGACTTGAAAATTAGTAGGTAAGCTGAACGTGTCGAGAACCAAGCATCCAGACATATATCCAATATCATAACCCGTAAAATCCCCTCTCCCGCGCAAGAAACCACTACAAAAATCGTATGGTGAACGCGAGGGAGGACTAAGGGGTCATACGGGATATTAGATTGGATTTTCGTAACGGTATCTGCGTTAGGTTGCAAAAGAATGCAACCTAACATTAAATCAAAATCAAGCGACTTCTTCCATATATTGACGCAACTTCTTCATCGCATTCTTTTCCAACTGGCGAACGCGCTCTGCTGATACGCCGTATTTGTCAGCCAAAGCATGCAAGGTAACCGCTTTATCATCCAAGAGCCATCGTTGTTGCAAAATATCCTGGCTGCGCTCATCCAAACGCTCGAAAGCCAAATGCAGTTTTTCATGGCTTTTTGTGCTGCTGTCCTCTTGCTCAAACAAGCGGGCAGGATCGCTGTTTTCATCCTGCAGATAACGAGCTGGGGCTGACTTGTAGGCTTGATCATCTTCATCTGCATCGGGAATATCATACGAGACATCCATGGCATTCAAGCGCTGCTCCATCACCAGCACATCTTCACGAGTAACGCCTAAATCCTCTGCGACTGCATCCACTTCTTCCGCACTAAACCATCCCAGGCGCTTTTTCATTTGACGCAGATTAAAAAATAATTTGCGTTGTGCTTTGGTGGTGGCAACTTTGACGATGCGCCAGTTTTGTAATACAAATTCGTGAATTTCTGCTTTAATCCAGTGCACTGCAAAAGACACCAGACGAACCCCCATGGTGGGGTCAAAACGTTTGACAGCCTTCATCAAACCAATGTTGCCTTCTTGAATCAGATCGCTAAGCGGCAAACCATAACCTAAATAGCCACGTGCCACACGCACAACATAGCGTAAATGAGCCAGCACTATACGGCGAGCCGATTCCAAATCACCCTCAGCATGGAAACGCTTGGCACATTCTTGCTCTTCATCAGCAGTAAGCATCGGGATTTGATTGACACGATGAATATACGTATCAAGACTGCCTACTGGCAAATTCATAGTTGAAAGTTGCAACTGCAGACTCATTTTATACCTCTAGTTATCATAAAGCCGGTCAAAATCAGCGGATAATATTGTCACTACCAGAACAAATTCGCTCCATTGTAGTGCAGTTTACGATCGATCACCAATATTATACGCCAATAAAAGCAACTCTGATATGCGAAAATTGGTCGCCAACTGGAGGCTCCGTTGCAAAAATTTTCATTGTCGGACATGAGCCTTCAATTTTATATGTTTCATTTTTGATATTTTTCACAACAGAGCCGGCTATTAAACGTTCTAAAAATAAAGATTCAGTTTAAGCTCTCATGTATGATCCAGCTAAAACAAATAAAACATATATTAACTTATTAAAAGCACGGTATTTGTAATCGCATTTTATATATTTATGTTTTGTTTAAACCTAAGTTAGTTCGATTCCCTCGAAGCCATTTGCGCGGTGGTGAAACTAACAACAAACCTACCAACAGAGAGAATATTTATGAGCACTAGAAGTGAAGATATGTCCGAATTGCTAGACGATAGTAAAGCAGCTAACACTGCTCTCAAGATGTTTGAACAACTTATGCTTTCACTGGCGGGTGCTGATCGCGAAGACATGAAGAAAAGCATAGAGAAGGATCGGCGAGAAGTGGAGCAAAAGTTCGCCCCTATATTACAAACATTGGAAAATCATCTGGCTAAAACTAAAGAGCCCGCGTATCGCATGGAGCATGTACTTAAATGTAATAAATTATATCCAGACCTCATTAGAAACGAAGTTGAAAAGCAGTTATTAGTTCACTCTAAAGCTGATATTCAAATGGCGCTTATTAACTTATATCATTTAAGAGAAAGAGGTGTTGGTGAGGTTTGGGATAAAATTAAACCCGAACTAAAAAAAATCACACAAAGAAAATTTGGAACGATATTCACTGACAAAGATGTTGACGCTGGTAAAGTCATGCCTCTTGACATTGAATACTTTGGTTTATTTGTCGCCAAGCAAATTGCAGAAGTTAGTGTTGATCCCTCTAACCAAAAGCAAGTTATAAGAGCGCTAAAGATATCAGGAACAGATTTATCATTCTTCCCAGGTTCACCCAAGTCTACATGGGCCGATGACGTACAACCTATAGCAGAAAAGCACTTTCAAAAATCATAAAATCAATGAAACAAGCGAGCCGCTACAGATAGTTGGGTTGAAATTTAAGGAATTTATATGCGCATATTAATAATTGGTGGGACAGGCACGGTCGGACAAGCAGTTGTTAATGCGTTATCCCCACGCCATGAGATGATCATCGCGGCTCATGAGCACGGTGATCTACGGGTGGACATTGCTGATGTTAACTCCATGGAAAACATGTATAAAAAAATCGGTAACATTGATGCCGTGAGTCCAACGGTACTGACCGAATCAATGAATAAATATGCCGATTTTTTCCGTGGCTTTTTACCCGTTCATGCGGCAAAAGTGGCATTAGGCTACGTCAAATCAGTTGAGGGTGCACAGACGGGTAAAATTTATTGCATCGGCTAAACAACGTTGGTGCTCGTGATGAACAATGCCTAATTTGTGTTGGCATAATAAAGCGACTCAAAATTTCCCTTTATATATTGCTATCGAAAATAAAAACTTAAAAGTGGTGGCGATTTTACTTCAGGCCGGTGCAGACGCAAGTTGGGTTAATATCAAGAATAAAACTCCAATTGAGTGTGCTGCAGAGGCAGGTCAATGGAATTGCGTACTATTATTGGAAAGTTTTGGCCATTAAAAATTGCGATTCGTACCCTATTCATCCCTTGCTAGAAATCCAGGTTCTACGAATAGAAGGAGATCATCAGATGTTATCTCTATACCTAGGATAAATGGCGAGCATAAGGATATTGAACCCTCGTCAAGTACAAAGTATAGTGGGTCAAGAAATTCAGACCACTAAAGCAGGGTAATTAAGATATAATCCTCGCTCATAAACAAGGTTACAATAATGAGCGAAAAGCGTAAAAAATACACTCCAGCAGAAAAGGCGAAAATTGCGCTGGAGGCGATTAAAGCCGAACTAACATTAGCACAAATTAGCTCAAAATATGGAGCCCATGCGACTCAAATTAATGCATGGAAAAAACAAGCGTTGGCGCTGTTTCCGGATTTATTTAGTGATAAGAACAAATCGGAGACTACTGATTATGAAAACCAACTTGGTGAATTATATGAACAAATTGGCCGTTTAAAAGTAGAAAATGATTTTCTAAAAAAAAAGTCTGAGGTGTTCAGTGGATGATCGACTCGGCTGGATTGAAACCCGTCATCCCTTGTTATCGGTGCGCCAACAGTGCGAAATACTGGATCTAAGCCGTTCCAGTGTTTATTATGCACCACGGCCCAAAGTGTTCAGCGATGAGCAGCTGGCATTGCTACGCTTGGTCGATGAAATTTACACGAAATACCCGTTTTTTGGTACAAGGCAAATGAGCGATTATATTTCCTTGCATAATCAGCCATGTAAACGCCATGAGACACGATGGGCCTACGAGCACATGGGGTTACACTCACTTGCACCAGGCCCGCATACGAGTAAACCGCACCCGGAGCATAAGGTATATCCATATCTGTTACATGACGTCGAGATTGTACGACCATGTCAGGTTTTCAGCACGGATATAACCTACATTCGGCTGAAACACGGGTTTGTGTATTTAATCGCCGTCATAGACTGGTACAGCCGTTTTGTGCTGGATTGGCAGCTCAGCATCAATATGGAGGCTGATTTTTGTGTGGAAACGCTTGAGCGAGTATTGGCTCACTCACGTTGTGATATATTTAACACCGATCAGGGGTCGCAGTTTACAAGCAAGGATTTCACTGATGTTCTTAAAAAGCATCAGATTGATATCAGCATGGACGGTAAAGGCCGCTGGGCAGACAATATTTTTGTTGAACGTCTATGGCGCTCAACAAAGTATGAATGCATATACCTACAGGAGTGGGAAAACGTAGTCTCAGTAAGGGATGCGATAAGAGAATACTACCGTTTTTATAATTACGAAAGACCGCACCAAAGTCTTAACGGGCGAACACCCAGCGAGATTCATAGAAAAATATTACACTAAATGGTGCGCTATCGCGCCGTTGTGTGTAATGGGGCTCTGCCCCAAACCCCAGGATATTTGAAGACGTGATTCGAATAAACAGGGTGTAGGATTCGGGCAACAAAAGCTGCCCGGAATCACGTCACGGTCATCGCCGTCCCCGGCTGTGCCGTGGCTTAATGATAATAGAAATTGAGCGAGAAATTATATCTTAACTTTTTGTTAAAATGGTCTAGATTTTGCGCCCGCTATAAAGGATTAAATAGCAGGGTCTGGGCAGTCCACACAAATTTCATCTTTTGCAAAGCTCGGAGTATTTTCTCAACTAAGAGTGAACACTGGCTGTGAGCAGAATATGCATTATTAATCTTAGTGAAATTGAAAACGTCGCGTGACAAGTAAGGAATAGAAAGTAACGTGTGGTTGCGGCAAAACTGTGCACGTTTATGCATGCCTACCGAAACCACACGCTTGATTGATGGCGCCTTAATAATCCATCGTTTTTCTAGACAGCGATAACCCGTGATATCTATTTTCAACAGAACCTCTTTGAGGACCATTGCCTTACTCATTCCAATAGTAGTCTGATCTGAAACGGGCAATCAAAAAATCAATAAACACCCTGACTTTCGAAGGTAAATAACGTTGATTAGGATATGCGGCATGGATCTCAATATCTCGTTCACAATAATCATCTAACACACTAATCAACCTACCACTTTTTGTTTCCTCGGTAACCATAAAACTTGACAACTTAACTAGTCCAACTCCTGCTAATGCTGCCTTCACTAGACCTTGGCTACTATTAATACGCAAATTGCCTGAAACGGGAACTATTATTTTTTCTTTGTCATTACAAAAACGCCATTCATATTTTTGGCCTATTCCTAATTGATTGCCCGGTTCTGATTGATAGATCAGACAATTATGATTGGCTAGTTCATCGGGTGTGGTTGGTATACCACAACGTTTTAAATAATCAGGCGCACCATAAACACCTGTGCTGCGCACAGTAATCTTACGTGATCGTAACAAATGAGTATCAGGTAAATCTTTAATGAAAATAGCCAAGTCCAAGCCGTTATGAATGAAACTGGCATATTGACTTCCCAGGATTAGCTCAATTTGTATCTCAGGGTAGAGCACAATAAAATCGTTTACAGCTGATACCAAATGCACTTGACCAAAACTCATAGGAACGTTAATACGTAACAGCCCTGATGGATTTTGATGGTTTTGTAAAACAACAGAAGCCGCATCTTTAATTTCAGCTTTGATTCGTTTACAACGTTCATAAAATATCTGACCACTTTCGGTCAGTGACATACTGCGGGTTGTTCGTTGGATTAACTGCACTCTTAACTGATTTTCTAAACGACTAATTCGTTTACTAATGACCGAAGAAGAAATACCCCATTTCTTTGCGGCCGCAGCAAAGCTACCTTCATCGACGACGCTAACAAAGGCTAGTGCATCATTAATATTAAAATTTCCCATATCGTAGTCTTATATTGATGCAATAATTGCATTAATATATTTCAAAAAAGTGCAATTGTGAATTATTTTGTATTAATTTAAGCTCTCAGCTCAGGCATTAATTGCAAAGCTTTAATCGCAATATGGGCTAAATATGGCAACGATAAACCAAAGAAATGAATTACTCAGGGAGTCCAATTCTATAAATGATCCTGACGTAATCACAAATAATAATGTCTCGCTGCAAATCGCTTACAGTGTACGCTATGTTGAATTAACAAGACCCATTGCGGGTGCCTTTTTAGGGGGTATTGATTATGAATTAGCACAGTTTACTAACCTGACAAATTCCAATCTTATTCTGGTTGGCAATACTATTGGAAATTGCATTGCCTGGTTGGTTGGTGAGCAAATCATTCATCGTCTTTGTGTTTATTTTACTTTATACACCGAGACAAACTCAAAAAACCCTCTATTTAGAAACTTTAAAACACTTGCAAGTTTAGGCGTCTCATTAGGAACCATCTGCGCTACTTTGAGCACTACTTCGATGGACCTTAAAATAGCTATCACAATTTACAGTGCTTCTGCTAGTTTTATTCTTGGCCTTTCTGCCTTTGTTTTTCGATGGTATCGACAGTCTTTGCCATTGTTACCAGAGAATAAAAAAAATACTGATGCGCAAGTCGGCACAGAGGGATGGTCAAAGTACAGTAAGATTGCTCTTGTTTTTGGTGCCTCAATAGGGCAAAGCATTGGTGCTTACCTCTCTTATGTAGGAGGTTGTGATGCTACCACTAGTTGGGGAAATATAACTATTTACGGTGCTATCGCGGCCACTATCAGTTTTTTTGTCGCAGTGATCCTGGTACCTATTGTTAACTACCTGACGCGTGATCAAGCTGATGAAACAGCAAGAGGTATATGGGTAACAAATAATAGAGAGATTTTTAACACTAATTATATACGTACGGGCATGACCCTTGGGGTAGCCATAGGAACCATTTTAGGCGGCTTATTAGGGCCAGCTCTCTTTAGTGGTCTTAGTGCCTCCTTAGGCATTGCCATTGGTGCTGGTTTTTTTTCCATCATAAGCGGCCTGGGATTAGGTCTATATGGTTATAAACTATCATTATATTTGCAAAAAAACTGGGGGTTGTCAGTAAACTCTGATAACAGCTGGTCTTATGCTTCGCGTAATACTTCTTATGTATTTGGCTTTATTGGTTCTGCTGTTGCTTGCATCTTATGTCCCGGAGCGGCACTATTACAATCTGCAGCTATTGGCTCTTCTATTTCGGGTTTGGTTGGGTGGTTTGCAGGTCTGGGTGTGATTTGGAAAGCACGCCAAGTGGAGCCTGATGAAGAAAAAACTAAAGCAACAGGGTTACCCTGGACACAACGTATCGCAATAGGGGCTAGCAGGGGATCAACTATAGGCGCTTTTGTAGGCCTGATTTTAGGTCTTTGTAGTGGTGGTTCGCTAGGTTTAGTCGGTTGGATTTCACTTGCTAGTGCGCTAGGGGGTATTTCCGGAAGTATTATAGAGGGCACTGCTGATCCTGTTGCCCAGAACCTGATTTCGAAAGCCTTTCATGGGGATAGCAATACACCAATACCTGGGGATGATTGGTTGGACAACACGTCTAACTCGCGCTGCAACCCAGAGCCGGAAGTCATCCCATTACCTCTAGTCGACAATAGCATTGTGAACCAAGCAAGTGAGGCGTGCACTATTTCGGCTGCTACCGCTTCTCCTACTCGTTATTTTTCCCATCGTAATTTACTATTTTCTTCTACTAGGCCTGGGGCTAAAGACTGTTCTAGTAATTTAATCCAAAGAAATAGTTCTGGCTTTTCGTGTGTATAACATCAGAGGGATCGTGTCTTGATTTATGCTCTTTCTGTTTCGTGTCTAAGAGTTTCTTATCTTTTCCAACCGGTGGGTTTTAATAATTCGACTAACTCGGGACAAAACGTAAGACGCGCCCCTGTGACACTCCATTTTAGACCATCGCACAAGATATCCTATAATAGACAAAAGAGGCTGTGTTTATAGGTAGAAAAGCATGCGGAGGATGGTCGCTTTTGGGTACCCTGGTTTTTTTGCCGAGAGTGTCTCAAATACCAGCAAATAAAGCATAACTATATAGCCACGCCTTACTTCAGCATCGGTAACCAATGTGATACGGCTTGCTATGATCAATACATTTTGATTCCTGATTAACAACTCATGTCTTTAGTCCAGAGCCAACCCAGGTCATTTAATTTATTGATTGTCATGTACTCTTAAAATTTGAAAATTAAAACCCAAATATTTATTATTATTTTTAATCCAATTTATTTGATCACATCGCAATTTATCATTTGCTGATTTCACGTCTACAAAACAAAAAAACTTGTCGTTGCAAATAAAAATATCAGGCCATCCGCGCTGAGTTTTCATTACAACTAAAAATCAAATATTTCAAAATAGTCTTAAGATCTACAAGAGCAATATTAGAAAATATTATCTTTGCATTTATTACATCACTCTCTTGAGGTTCACGCGCATCCTAGCTATAAGGCTCAATAGCGGCAAGTTGTCTTTTAACTGACAAGCGCGCCCCAAGCCAGCCTAAAACGATTGCCGAGCAGACAAGCAAGAATGCTTGGCGAATAGACAATCCCAAAATTGAATAATGCATTTGGTAGGCCGAAGCCAACTGATTAACGGCGATGGTCAGACTTAACATAAAAATATTGACAAATAGCACTGCCAAAATGGCACCTAGAAAGCCGTACCAGGCCCCAGAGTACAAAAAAGGTCGGATGATGTAAGGATCTTTAGCGCCAATTAATTTTAATACTTGTATTTCTTCCTGTTGGTTCTGAATTGCAAGCCGTAAGGTGTTGCCAATGATTAACACCACCGCGGCAGCTAATAACGCCATTAATCCATGCGCTATTTTAGCGACAAAACCAAGAATCGCATGCAAGCGGGTTATCCATTGCATATCAAACTTCGCTTGCTCTATATGTGGCTCAAGTTTTAATTGCTGATATAAATGATCGAGTTTATCCGGGCTATCAATATTCAACGCAGGCGTCACCTCAATCACTGATGGCAAGGGATTTTCTGGAAGATAGCGCATAATATCCTGCATACCCTCCTGAGATTGCAACTCAGCAAGCCCCTCTCCGGATGATTTCAGGCTGGCATGCCCCACACCTTCCGTCGCTTTCACCCGTGTCAACAACGCCATTTCATCTGCCGAGGATAATGGCGATTTAAGATAGAGTGAAATATGACCACCACGCTGCCAATTAACAGTCAATTGCTGCACATTGTCGCTGAACACCCAAAATAGCGCGGGCAGCGCCAAGGTGATCGCAAGCACAATAATCGTCATGGATGCAGCAAGTGGCTTACAACGCAGCGCATCGAGACTGCTCAACGCCGCCTGTAAGTGGAAAGCAAGTTGCGCTCGTAGTTTCGTTAACATACGCGCCCCCCCTTCAACATTACAATCCGGTGCTTCATCGCAGCAATCAACCCCAAATCATGGGTCGCAACCAGCACCCCAACACCAACCTGATTAAACTGCTCAAAAAGCTTCATCACTTCCGATGACAAAGCCGGGTCCAAGTTACCCGTGGGTTCATCCGCTAATAATAATATCGGTTTATGAACAACCGCACGCGCAATTCCAACTCGTTGCTGCTCACCGCCAGAAAGATGTATCGCCAGCATTTTTTCTTTATTTAACAAGCCGACCATATCCAACGCCGCATGAACTCGTTTGGTGATCATTTGTGGTGCCATACCTTGAATTTGCAGCGGCAGCGCGACATTATTAAAAACAGTGCGGTCATTGAGCAAATGAGGCGATTGAAACGTGATACCTAATGTGCTGCGATATTGGGCAACATCCCGTTTCTTGAGTTGATTCAGATGGACGCCATTCACCATAATTTGACCCGACGACGGCCGGTCCAACATGGCAATAAGTTTAAGTAACGTACTTTTCCCAGCACCGGAGTGGCCCGTTAGGAAAGCCATTTCCCCGCGTTCCAAAGAAAAATTGACCTGGTTTAAGGCTTCATAACCACCCGGGTAACGCTTGCTGACTTGATTAAATGTTATCATCATCGAATATCGTCTTGACAAATTGCGCCGGAATAAAAGGCCGCAAGTCATCAATGCCCTCACCAATCCCTATGTAACGAAATGGTATCTCTAATTCATTAGCGATAGCAAACAGTATTCCACCTTTTGCAGTTCCATCAAGTTTGGTCATGGTGATACCGGTCACGTCGACTGCCTCATTAAATTGGCGCGCCTGATTCAGCGCATTTTGGCCGATGCTTGCATCCAGAACCAGCATCGTTTCATGTGGTGCTGCCGGATCAAGCTTTTTCATCACCCGTTTAACTTTTTTCAACTCATCCATCAAATTGTGCTGGGTGTGCAAACGACCCGCCGTATCGGCTATTAACACATCGATTCCACGCGCTTTGGCAGCTTGTAGGGCATCAAAAATAACAGAAGCACTATCAGCACCCGTATGCTGCGCTATAACCGGAATGTTGTTGCGCTCGCCCCATACTTGTAATTGTTCAACAGCCGCCGCACGAAAGGTATCACCGGCAGCGAGCATCACTTTTTTACCCAACTGCTGATACTGTTTGGCAAGCTTTCCAATTGTAGTCGTTTTTCCGGCACCATTTACACCAACCATCAAAATAACGAATGGAGATTTTTCTGGTGTTTCCAGCGTTAAGGGCTCGGCATCTACCATCAAAACAGTCTGTAAACACGTTTTCAGGGCAGCGAAGACTTCATCGCCATTAGCCAAATCCTTCCTTGCCAAACTTTCACTCAATTGCTGTACAATTGAATTCGTTGTTTCAATCCCGACATCAGCACTCAACAACAACGTTTCCAGCTCTTCAAGCAATGACGAATCGATTTCTTTTTTGCCCAGCAGCAATTGACCAAGACTGTCACCTAATTGATGACGTGTTTTGCTTAATCCACGTTTGAAGCGGGCAAATAAATTTGACTGAACGGGCTCGGATGTTAACGTGGTTTCTGACAATACCGATGAAGACAAATCATCCGTTGGCAGCCCCACTGACTCAATCTTCTCAGGCTCAACTGAAGGTGCATCTTGATTACGTTTAAACCATTTAATCATAGGTCACAGTATACAAAGTGGATGAAATATGGAATTCTATCACTTTTTTGGCGTCGGGGTGTATCATGCGCATCGTATTAATGACAGTTTTAGCACTACTTTCCTGTCAAACATTCAGCAGTGAAGTTCAGCAGTATACGCTGGATAACGGTTTAAAAGTACTCGTAAAAGAAGATCATCGCGCGCCGGTCGCTGTATCCATGATTTGGTACAACGTAGGCTCTGCCGACGAAAAAGGGGGCAGTACAGGGTTGGCACATGCCCTGGAGCACTTAATGTTCAAGGGAACCAAACAATATCCCCTCGGCGTTTTTTCAAAGACTATTGCCGCCCTCGGCGGACAGGAAAATGCTTTCACTAACAACGATTACACCGCCTATTTCGAAAAAATAGCAGCCCCGCAACTAGCGACCAGTTTCGAGCTGGAAGCTGATCGTATGCAAAATTTAATCCTTACGCAGCAAGAGTTTGACAAGGAAATCAAAGTTATCCAGGAAGAGCGCCGTCTGCGCACGGATGACAATCCACAAGCACTGACATTTGAGCGTTTTTTAGCAGCCGCCCATCTTGCATCGCCTTACCATCATCCCGTCATCGGTTGGATGAGCGACCTGGAGCAAATGAAGGTTGAGGATACCTTAGCGTGGTATCAACGCTTTTATGCACCCAATAATGCAACGCTGGTAGTTGTTGGCGATGTGGAAGCGGATAAAGTACATGAATTAGCCCAACACTATTTCGGCAAGCTTACCCAACAACCGCAACCTCCAAGAAAAACACCTCTAGAGCCGCCTTATTTAGGTAAAAAAACAGTACAGATCCATGCTCCAGCGCAAGTGCCAATGCTGATGATGGGGTATACTGTACCGTCCGTTAAAACCGCAACACCAGAGAATGCAACCGATCCTTATGCATTAGAAATCATCGCTGGTATTCTTGATGCCGGCGACAGCGGTCGTTTTAGTAAAAAATTGGTTCGTGAAAAGCAGATAGCTAGTAATATAGATACCTACTATAACCTCTACTCACGTTATGCGACGCAGTTCGTCCTCTTTGGCACACCCAATCAATCACACACCATAAGCGATTTGAGAACGGGAATTTTGGCCGAGCTTAAGCGTTTACAGACTGAAAAAATTGATGATAAAGAGCTGCAGCGGGTAAAAACACAAATCATTGCACAAAAGACTTTCGAGCGTGATTCCATTTTTGGACAAGCCATGGAGCTAGGCTTATTGGAAACAGTCGGACTGGGCTGGCCAACCGCTGATAAATATGTGGAGCGAATCTACAGCGTAACCCCAGAACAAATACAAAAAGCTGCCCAACGCTACTTTAATGAGAATTCGCTAACCGACGCGGAGCTAATTCCTGAAACACAACCTAAGGGAAAAAAATGAGATTTTTGTTAACATTAGTCACCTTATTCTTCACCTTATCAGACGGCTTCGCGGCCAAGCCCTATGCCCCCACGCAATGGCAAACCAAGAATGGTGCTCGCGTTGTTTTTTTTCAGGCCATGGAAGTGCCCATGCTTGATATCAGTATTGCGTTTTCTGCAGGTTCTGCCTACGATGATGCGCACTTTGGCTTGAGCGCCTTGACTACCCGCTTGATAAATCAAGGCAATGCAGGTCATGATGCAAATGACATCGCTGACAAGCTCGCCGAAACCGGTGCCCAGTTTGACGCTCAAAGCACTCGTGACATGGTGGCCTTGAGCCTGAAAACACTAACAACCCAAAGTGCACTCAAAGAAGCCACAGATACCTTCGCGATGATCATCAATCATCCTGACTTCCCGCTGCAATCCTTCAACCGTGAGAAAAATCAACAGCTTATGGGCATTGCTCAAGATCTGGAGTCCCCCGACAAGGTTGCCGATCAGACTTTTTTTAAAGCCCTTTATCAAAAACATCCCTATGCACACCCCATCTATGGAACTCGTGAACATGTTAATGCTATAACCATTGAGCAAGTTCGCACTTTCTATCATCAATTTTTTGTCAGCCATAATGCAGTACTTGTCATGGTTGGTGCAATTGATGAGTCGACAGCACGCCAGTTAGCAGAGAACTTAACCAAAGATTTAGCCCAAGGTAAAGGCGCTGCAGAGATTCCTCGCGCCACGCCCTTAACAGAAGAAGTGAACCTTGAGATTGAATTCCCTTCATCGCAAACTATGTTGCGGCTGGGGCAGTTAGGCATCAATCATCATGATAAAAATTATTTTCCGCTGTTGGTCGGAAACTACACACTAGGCGGTGGTGCGCTGGTATCAAGACTCGCAAATGAAGTGCGCGAAAAGAGAGGATTAACGTATGGCGTTTATAGCCAATTCTCACCTATGCCAGGCTTAGGTCCCTTTCTGATCAGTCTATCCACACAAACCAAACAGGCAAATACTGCTCTTGATATTACTCGTGAAACCTTGTCTGCTTTTGTCAAACAAGGGCCTAATAAAAAAGAGCTGTTTGCAGCTAAACATTATTTGACAGGAAGTTTCCCTTTGTCCCTGGCCAGTAACCGCAATATTGCCGATATGCTCCTCAAAATTGCATTTTACCATTTACCAGAGGATTTCCTGGATACTTATACTGCCAATATTAACGCCGTGACTGCTGAGCAAATTAAAGACGCATTCCAGCAGACGCTACACCCAGATGCATTGCTACAAGTTGCCGTAGGTAAAGTGTGAAGCAGACGATACGCATCATTGGCGGATTATTCCGCGGCAAGAAATTACATTTCCCTGAAGTCGAGGGTTTACGACCTACACCTGATCGAGTGAGGGAAACACTGTTTAACTGGTTAATGCATGCGATCCATGACGCGCGCTGCCTTGACGCGTTTGCAGGCAGTGGCGCGCTGGGTTTTGAAGCATACTCCCGCGGGGCATCACAAGTCGTATTGGTAGAACAGTCCGCCGCGGCCTATGCCAGTTTGAAAAAAAATGCATCGGCGTTTGACTCCCCCAAAATCATGACGGTTAATGGGGATGCTTGTGACTATCTACAACGCTCAACGGGACAATTCGACATTATCTTTCTTGACCCTCCATTTGCTGATAACAAAATTCCTCTCTGCATGTCCCTTCTTGCGCAATCAAACCTACTTGTAGATGGCGGGCTGCTATACCTTGAGTCAGCTGAAGAAATAATACTGGCCCCAGAAATTTGGCAAAAAATAAAGTTAAAACATGCGGGACAAGTCACATATGGGCTATATAGAAAATCCTCTGAAAATAATCATAATGATAATTCAAGCTAATACCCGACCCAGAAATGCCATTGTTTATTTGTGTAGATCTTATGCAGCAAATTATTGCAGGAATCACTTTAAAATCATTATCTTCTTGACATCAAGCCACCCTCCTGTTTCAATCTAAAACAACCTCATACTTTCAAAAGCGCGAGATGAAAAATAAGCTTGTCATGCTTCTTTTGGCTTGTGGACTGCTCACAGGATGTGGCTCTACAGCCCTATATAAAAAACCGCCCTACAATGCGCCAAGCGACGACGCCTCCATCAAGTTAGCCGAGGCCGCCACGTCAGTTAGCGATTCCATGTTAGAAATGGCTCGCGTTGAAAAGGTAATTAAGCCGGCTAATAAAGACAATATTTTAACGATACCCAATTCGTTTAATCTACAAGCGCGTGCCTCTGTGGATTGGTCTGGGCCAATCGAGGAAGTGACGGCGCGAGTCGCCAGAGCGGCACATTTTCGCCTGCGCATCCTGGGGAAAGAACCTGCCGTACCTGTTTTGATTAGTCTCAATATTAAAGACGAGAGTTTAGCCGAAATTTTGCGTAATATAGATTATCAGGCTAATAGAAAAGCTTATATCCATGTGTATCCTAACAGTCAGGTTGTCGAATTGCGCTATGCCAAAATATACTCGTAGTATTATTATCGTCTTAACCATACTGCTCACAGCCTGTGCGCCATCCACACGCAATCAGGTTGACGATACAACCACACTTGCGGGTTTGCAAGCTATGGCCGGCACAAAAAGCGGCAAAGCAAATGGCGGCTCTGGCATGGGCAAGATCCGTGAAATGGGTCTGCGCGAAACTGCTCTTAGTTTAGGCGCCCAATCAGGTTTGGCTTCACGCGCCAAAGTTATTGATGAGCAATTAATCCATGAAGCACGCAATCTGGATGCTATTTTTGATTTTAACTCATTGACACTGGCTCACGATATTTTACCCCCAGTCCTGCTCGAAGGACGAAATACCCTAAATCTTGCCGACGCACAAACAATTCGGATCTCAGACAGAACATACAAAGTTTCCAAACAAGCGCATTTTGTTACTACACCGCCTAACTGGCGCCAATATTTATGGATGGATTATAAAAAACCTGAAACACCTAATGTCACGCTGTTACCTAAAACACGAGAGGAACGGATAGTTTGGAGCCAATGCGTCGAAAAAGGCTGGAAAGATGGCGTTGAACAAGCCAACACGATTCTTGAAGAAAGTATCGCCCGCATTAAAGAAGACTTTGCCGGTATGATTTTGTATCGCAAACTATTGGCGATGAACATGGTCTCTCCGCCTTATGTTTCCAACACCGATCTAGGGGTAACGGGTGACGGTGGAGAAATTCATATCGATGATCGCGTCTTACGTATCACGGCTTTACCTGCTTTGAATATTAACAGCAAAGAATGGCGAGCGGCTGTTAGCAAAGATGAAGATGCGCTGGAACAATTCAATCAGATGGAAAAACTGGTAAAATCAACTAAAATAACGGTTACCAGCAAAGCTTGGCAACCCGTGATCGCACCGATAAACTAATCAGGTGTGGCCGAATATAACCCGGTTTGAAACCCTCCTCCAGGCACTCGATGTGTTCAAAACATAATATAGCTAGGTTTCATTGGGGGCGGGCTATACGTAGCGAACAACCATGAGGAACTATCCTTGAATAAGAAATCTGCTAACATCAATTTAATGCCCGATGAGCCCACACGCTTCTCGCCCATATTCATGGATCGTATGCTTGAGCATGCACAAAAACTTAACGCCTCTGACATAACCATACAAACGGGCGAGCCTGTTTTTGCGGAAGTCTATGGCGTACTGCTCAAGATAACCAATCGTCCGCTTTCCAATACCGAGCTTGGTGATTTAATTAATGCTATCTATGGCCCTAATGCCACCACCCAGCTGCTTTCCGGTAAAGATATCGACACGCACTACGAATTTCGTCCCAATCGGGGTATACGCTTTCGTTATCGCGTTAACGCAACAGCGTGCCTGGTTGATGGTCATGACGCGATACAAATTACATTGCGTACCATCCCAACGACGCCACCAAGGCTTGAAACTATGGGCTTGCCGGACAACATCCTGGAAGCAATTGCGCCACAAGAAGGCATCGTCTTTATAACGGGCTCCACGGGCTCCGGTAAATCAACACTCCTTGCATCGATCATCAGAGAGTTAATAGAGCAAGAAGACTCAAACCGCAAGGTTTTAACTTATGAGGCGCCTATCGAATTTGTGTATGACGAAATTGAAACGATTTCGGCCGTGGTCAGTCAGTCGGAAATTCCACGCCACATACCCTCATTTGCCGAAGGTGTGCGCAATGCGCTACGTCGTAAACCACGCTTGATTATGGTGGGGGAGTGTCGCGATGCTGAAACAATCAGTGCAGCCCTTGAAGCCGCACTAACTGGCCATCCGGTCTACACAACCCTGCATACTTCAGGCGTCGCTGAAACCATGCGCCGCCTGGTAACCTCTTTTGCGGGGGAAGAGCGTCTGGGACGTACTATCGATATTTTAGAAACAATACGTCTCTGTGTGTGGCAAAAACTGGTTCCTACGGTTGACGGAAAACGGGTTGCTTTGCGTGAATACCTGGTATTTGATGAGGAGGCAAGGGATATTCTTCTCGAAGGTGATCCTAACGAAGTAACCAACACCACCCGTAAGTTGGTACGACAACGAGGGCAGCTGATGACCTTAGATGCCAAATCAAAGTTTGAGCAAGGAATCATCAGTGAACGTGTTTATAAACTCATTATTGCTGGCACAAAAGGCTTATAACCGCGACGTATGAATATAACCCATAAGAAGAGCCTCGTATAAAATACGAAGCTCTTCGGGGAAACAGCGCCATAAACGAGCATTCAAAGAGCCGCCCTCATCCCTCGCCGCCGCCGCCCTTAGCTGAGGCACCGCCACCACTACTATCTTTTGAAGATTCACTAGCCTTGCCTCCCGCTTGCGAAGCTCCGCCAGACATCTGTTTGTCCATAGCTCCCTTAGCACTTTGTGTCGCTGTATTAGCCTCACCCACTTTTCCTTTCGTCTCCTCAGTCCATCCCGCCGACTCAGATCCCGTAGACTCTGCCGCACCGCCTATCCAGCGCAATACCTTGTCCGGTAGGACGGCAATCAAAGTGAATGATTTTTGCACAATTGTCACGTACGTAGTCGTATAAACCAAGATTGAGAAGAAAAAGGCAAAAATACCAGCCCAATCATCATAACCACCTGTCACACCACCACCACCCTTATTTAGTTGACTCAACCTGGTTTGATCTTGAGCATCCATACCAAAACTTGTCATACCGGCCAAATTATCGAATAGTCCTCCACTTTGAGTGCCAAATTTAGCACCTCCCTGGATAAAACCAACGGCATTATCAAAACCAGCATTCAAAAGCCACACGCCTACATAAGACAAAGCAATGGCACTGATATAACCAATAATCATCATCGAAGGTCTTAGAAAGACATTCAAGATAATCATGATAGCCTGTTCTCCTTTACCAAACGCATCATGGCCCTCAGGATGGGTTATACCAAGTGCTACAAGTGGGGCTGCGACCATAGCTTCTATTACAGCCATCATCCAGGCGATGCCGCCAAAAGTAAATATCATATAAGGCAACAAGGGTACATAATAGGCGGTACTCCCGCCAATACTCACCATGACACCTACCCACGCAATCAATAACGGCATAACCATCATGATAACAATCAAAATAAAGGTTCCGATAACGGGTATTAGCATGGTTCCAATTGATAATTCAAGCAACATAATCCACAAATTACCCGCAAAATTTATATAATAAGTTCCCATATTAGCAAGCGCCACAATAGGATTAACACCAGGCTGTGAAACAATTGCCAAACCCTTTTGAAAAATAACCGCCATACCCTGCAGCGGGACCGCAAGAAAGGACATAATAACCGTCTGAATGATTGCAGAAAAAGCCGCCATTAACGCATTCAGAACAGATCTCAAAATAACATTATAGATTAAACCTCCGAATATCGTTCCCAGACATGGCACAAAATCCCCCCCCCAGCATGGGAAATCTATTTCGGGCAATTCAAAATACGTTAATGAAGGGTGAACACGGATTTGCTTCGCAAATGTCATCTGACTCTGACCAGGCTGACCGACCAGTTGTAAGATCATGGCATTGTTTACATAACCATAAACCGTTGATGATAATTGATTGTTTTGGACATACAGCAGTTTGCCGCTCAGATCCGGTTCTGGTACAGTACCATAAAGAAAGCCAGTACCATTAATCAACTGCTGTATTGCAACAACTTTACTAACATCTTTATCAAAAAATTCACAGAGAAGCACTGAAGGTGCAGAAGAACCTGCGCAAAAAGTATTAGACGCAGCATCGCTAGTAAATCCTGCAGCCAAATCTTTTACGTTAAACTTACTAGCTTCCAAACCTGTATTGACAGTATCCATCTTGTCCAGAGTAGGCTCGCCGGATCCGCCCCTTGTATTTAGTGTTACTAAATCAAAGAAATAACTCCCTGCCAATAACCATCCCTGACTTCTCGCCTTAGCGATAAACTCCCTGCTTAAACTCTCATCGAAGGCATTTTTCGCCTGAAGATTGAGAGTAATTGTAGGAGCCATTATTCCATTGTAATCAGCTAGTGCCCCGTGAAATTCGTCACCATTAAATAGAGGAGGGCTCGAACTTCCTGTGGCACTGCCCCAGGAATTACAGCTCGGCGTGCTGCTATCTACACAGGGCTCACCTGATATGGTCATAGGGACACCAAACTGTTGTGCAGCCATGGGAGCATAAGGTGCTTGATTCCCATTGCCTTGTGACGAAAAAGCAGGGGAATTACTAACCATTATTTCAGCGACTGTAGACAGATCCAAATACATTTGTTGAATAGCAATCGCTCTCGACATCTTAGCCGTTTCTATATCACCACTTTTAATGGTGTTTATTGCTTTGGGATCAGATGTAAACGTATAAGGGTACCAGCTAATCTCGCCACAAACTCCATTAAGAGCAGCATAGAACGAATCAGAAGCAACATTGGGCATTTTTGCCGTGTAAGCGGACTGATTGATTGAATTCCCTAGAGCATCATTAGTCGTCACTGTATCTGGATTGAAACTCCCTTGAACATCAATAGTATTCACCGAGTCGATAAAATCTGGAACTGCTGTATCACAAAATTGTTTCATTAATGCGGTGGGGGTTCCATAACAGGGTCCTGACTTTGCCTGCTTCTGTATTAAATAAGCTTGACGCTGACTTTCTAATTGCTTATGCAAGCTAATCATGCACACCTGCCCGGCCAAAATAGTCTGGGCTGCACCGGCAACACCCGATGTTTTTTGTGCCAACAAATCCATGGCAGGATTCACTTGTGCCTGAATAATCACCCCGCCGCGATTTAAATAATTGAGGGCCGCGTCCCAGACCTTATCCGCAGCACCAATACCCTGTGCCACAATCCACATGACAAAAATCTGCATCATACAATAACCAGAAGCTTTGGGGATTAACAGCGCCAAACCAACGGTTGAACGAACAGGAATCCAGATCGAAGACCATTTTTGACCCAGCATTTGCCCTTCATGTGCCGTATTCATGGTTGACACTAATAGGGTATAGGTGATGATAATACCACCCAAGGCAAGCACCGCCGAATTGAATACAGCGAACATAGCGCCCATTATTTGACTGCCGGTACCGTGCAAAACCCCGTCGACTATGCCGAAGAGGTTGCCTAGGAAAATCATGGAAAGGTCGCCCGGCGGCGGCGCAAAGCTGAGCGAACTGCTCCCGGCCAACGCCAATATGGGGAAAAAAATCAGTGACAAAGCGAGCATAAATTTATTCATCGTTTTCCACCCATTAAACCCAGCCAGAACCATTCGCTAATGCTGCAGCCCAGTTTTCGTTCTTTAATTTGGAAGTACCAAAAGTGATAGCGAAAAGCAAGAGCCATGCCCAGCATCATGACGACCAAACTCAAAAAAAACGCGAAAAAATTAAAAGAATAAAGTTGATAAATAGCATAAGCAAATATCAGTATAGCCATGCAGAGCATTATTATGCTTAGCCTGAGCAAACCTTTTTGCCGCGACTGCAATTCACTATCGGATAATTGCATCCGAGTTTTAGCTTCAGCAAATGACTCACTGGCTTTATAGTCTTGGACAATAAAAATATTTTTAATCGCAGCCTTCAAAACCAAGTAATAACTTTTTACCCGATCCCAATCGATCCAATACCTAAAATTAAAGATACGAGTAATGATTCGCCAAGTTCTTGAGCCGGATTTTTTTTTCATATATTTTACTTTTTTTCCGATAGACTTTTAACCATACTATATTATAGTAGTTAAATAAAATGAAATGCATCATGATAAATATACCTAAAAGGTAAAAAACGAGTAAAACATGCCCGACCTTAGTCACGAAAAAGCTACCCAATACTGGCACGAATACGTCGATCCGATGATATATCGCGTGATTACCTTCATGGAAAGCGTTGAAGACTGGACACTTGATGGTGACCCGCAGCTGGAACAGGCCATTACCCAACTCGGTAAAGAATTGGATGATATCGCCACAATTGACATGAATGTCTTAGGCCAGCAGGATAAATTTATCCGGCTTATTGGCAATATAAAATCAGGGCGAGGGCTACGACTGCTGCAAGCTATTGATACCGTGCATCCAGGCAGCGCTTCAAGAGTTCTCATTCATGCGGAAGAGACTAGCGTATCGACCAATGACCCATCCGGTTTTTTTCTTAAACGTAATATCGTATTTGAAAGGCTGCGCCTATTATCTCGCGTATTTTCCGAATATCGGCTTAAACTCGTCGCACGTGCTCTTGAAGGGGAAGAATAATGCATACAATATCTCGTCTGATTTTACCAAGCTTGTTATTATTTTCGACCATGCCTATCAATGCCGCAACAGTTGATGCAGACACCGCCGCATTCTATTCAACAACCGAGGACTACTATAACAATACCAACACAAACATGAGCGCTAATAATGCAAGCCTCGAGGCTAGCAAGAAGGTATTGGAAGAGATAAAAAAAGATTTGGATAGTTTAGGCGGGTACCTCGGATATGATATTACCCAAGCTATCACGACTGCGGTGTCACAACAATTAATAGGTCCGGCAGCGATGCAGCTGGCCCAAAATTATGTATACATCACCATGCTCGGCGCGACGCCTGTGACGGCTATAAACACAGAAACATCACGACTTGTTCCCACCTCCTCCGAATATTCTTTCATTAATCAATTCGTCAACGCCTCCTTTCCCAGCTACAACAGTCCCAACGCACAAGCGACCGCTTCCGCCAATCCGCTGATTGATCAACAGAACTTTCAACCCGATCCAGTGAGTCAGGCTGTTTTAAATATTCTTGGTACACCTGATTACACCTATTGCATGAGTAATACCTCAGCAAAAGATTGGAATTACAACTGCGGTTACCTTTCAGAATATACAGTAATGAGCAATGTGGTTGGCAGACTACCCTCCCCCCAGGAGTTTTTTAGCTATGCATATAATCAACAATATATATCCCAGTTAAATAGCAACACGCTTCTTGCTCCCATGCTTTACTCCGCTCCTGCGTCAAACTCAGGGTCCTCAGGAAACAGCCAAGGATTAACCGCAACAATGGATAATCAAGTGCAACAAGCCGCTAATTTTATTCGCTATGCGACAGGCGCGGTAGCACCTATACCTTTGCCTAAGTGGTCAGATTATGACTCACTCTATACAGCTGCAATCAAGCAACTAGGCACAGATGAAATTCCAGCCACGCCTGCTGAGATCATTACCCAAAAGAAAGCCCAAGGAATCATATCAAACTATTTGGCATCTTTGCGCGTTTATGCCGCTCAGAGGTCGGTAGCAATCAGCAATTTTTATTATATTATGTCTAAACGACTGCCACAAAATCCAGCTGGCAATCAAGGGAGTCCAACCAGTCAGGCATTGAGCGAGTTTACAATGGCAAGTTGGCGCCTGTTTAAGCCAGATAGCGATCCTAACAATAAAAGTCCGCAATGGTTAAACCAAATTAATACGGCTTCCCCTGCAACCGTGCAAAAAGAAATCGCCACCTTGCTCGCGGAAATCAATTATCAGCTCTATTTAAGTCGTCAACAGGAAGAACGGTTGTTATTAACTAATTCGATGTTACTGCTGCAAAGCATGAACCTAGGCAAACCTTCCCTCTCTAGCGTAAAGGAAAGGTCGATGCAATAAAAAAACTGACTTTATCAATCACTACTAGTACCGTTTTTTACTTTTGACGGGTTGTTATGGGTTGGTGCTGTGCGGTAGCAAAGCCCAACAAGATAACTTCCCGTGCCACGATTGTTGGGTTATGCTCAGCGCCAACCTACGGTGTGAATAATAGTTATACAGGATCACCGGTCAACACTAAATGGACGCGGTACTAGCTTTTTGGCACACAGCCCAACATTGGCAACACTATCTGCAGTTTGCTTATCACCGCAGCAACTGTGATTAACTCCATGGTTTTCGCTCCGTGCGCATGCGTTCCCCAAATATTATTATTCGCATTTTTTTTCAAAACGGTTTCCCTGGCCTCAGGGTAACAATCAACGGCCAAGTGACGATAGGTATAAGGACCTGATACCTCAGCGCTAGTCACCGCATGCAAGGCAACCACCGGTGTTCCAACTGCAGCGGCCATGTGAGAAGGACCGGTATCAGGGCAAAGCAATAGAGAAGCTTCCTGAATGACTGCTAATAATTGCTTCGGCTTGGTTTTTCCAACCAGATTGGTAACCGTCACATCCTTGCTTATCGCATCTGCCAACTGTTTATCGTATTCACCAGGACCACCGGTTAACACGATTTGAGCTCCCCAGTGGGTTTGTAGATAGTCGATCACGGCAATGTAACGCTCAACCGGCCAACTGCGCTCAGGCTTACTCGCGGCGGGATTAAGAAGGAAAATAGGCCCGCTCGCTTGCGGTAGATGATCTCGCGCCCATTGACGATCAGCTTCCTGAATAGGCAAATCCCAGCTGATTTTTTTTTCGTGAATACCCAATGCATCAGCAAATTTAAGGAACCCTTCCAGAGTATGATCCTGCCCCGGAGTAATAGATTCATTAATAAACCAACCATGACCATCTTTGGCTCGAAGTCGATCATAACCAATCTTACGTTTGGCACTGATTAACGGATAGAGCAGGTTCGCGCGAAAACTCGCCTGCGCGGCTAGCAACACATCAAAACGGCTCGCACGCATTGTTTTTCCGAATTGCCAGTAATCCGCAAGATTGTTTGGCTTATCGATGACAATGAATTCAACACCATCCATGTCCTCAACCAAATCATAGGCAGGACGTGAAATCACCCAGGTCAATGCCACGTTGGGAATGTTGGCTTGCAGGGTTCTGATTAAAGGCACGAGCATGAGCACATCACCCAATGCCGACAAACGCACGATACAAATTGATTTAATCATCTTCTAAAACAAAACGAGCACCACAATAAGGGCATACTTCAACACCAGTCTTTTCAATAGGCAAATATACTTTAGGGTGTGCGTTCCATAGTTCCATCTCATTGGTAGGGCAGCTCAAAGGCAGCTCATTACGATGCACGACATAACTTTTTTCAGCACAGGCCTGCTTTTGTTTTTTCGGATTCGACATTATTTTCCTCGGTAATCATTTTTCTATTGCAAATTATCCAATATTTGCCGGACGATCGCCATGATTTCATTGCCAACGGCCGGATTTTGGGCTGAAAAATTGTATGCAGCAGGCCAATGTCTAAGCCATGTTAACTGGCGCTTGGCCAATTGCCGCGTTGCAGCAACCCCTTTAGCGCACAAAGCGGGATAATCGTATTCGCCTTGCAAGTACGCCCTCACCTGTCGATAGCCGACGCTACGCATAGACGGGCAGTCTGGGGGAAGCGGCCATTGTTGCAATAATTGTTCAACCTCGGCAATAAATCCCTGTGCTAACATCTGTTCAAAACGCAGTGCTATTCGTTGGTGCAGCCATTGGCGATCTTCGGGCATCAAAATCAAATTTTCGAATTGATAATCCGATACTTCAGTGTCTGAGCCTAGAAAATCTGATAAGGGCTTGCCTGTCAACCGATAAATTTCCAAGGCTCTTTGTATACGCTGCGTATCATTACAATGAATTCTAGCCGCCGCTATCGGGTCCAAGGCAGACAGCTCCTGATGCAGGTGCTCCCAACCTTGAATTTTTGCCTGTTGCAGCAGCTGCTCACGGACTTGTTCATCTGCTGGCGGCAATCTAGACAAACCTTGCTGCAAGGCGCGAAAATACATCATGGTGCCCCCCACCAGCAACGGCAATTTTCCGCGGCTAAAAATATTCTCGCACAGTGTATTAACGTCTGTACAAAACTGCGCGGCAGAATAACTTTGCGGCGGGTCAAGAATGTCGATCAAATGATGTGGAGCACCTGCCAACGTGGTGCTATCTGGTTTCGCCGTGCCAATGTCCATGCCGCGATAAATCATTGCCGAATCAACACTGATAATTTCAAATGGAAAATGCCGTATCAAGTCACAAGCCAGATCTGTTTTTCCCGAAGCCGTCGGGCCCATTAGACAAAAAACTGGTTTAGACATGAACAATATCTCGACAATTTTCAAGGTCTAATTTTAAGCACCAAGGTTTGGTCGCGCTACTTTGCCCTAACTTGTATTGCAACGAATGGGAGAGTTCTTCTTGCTCCTCATCCGTCAAGTGAGCAGTATCAAATGATTGGCAGGCAATTAATAGCTTGATCAATTGTGGTAAATCATAAACTGTGCGCTTGAGCAACTGCTCAACAAATCGCTTGATATCCAGCTGCGGCAACGCGATAGGCACACTGCGCACGATCACCTGCGTTTCACTTATTAATCCAAGTTCAACTCCCAGTTGTTGCAATTGCGACTGACATTGCTCAATCACCTGATAATTTGCCGCGGTTATTGGATAACTGATCGGTACTAATAATGGTCGACTGGCAAACGGTAATGATTGCTCAGGTAAACTGGTTTGCATGCGCTGTTGTTGCAAGCGTGCAATATCGACTAAAAAAGGCTGCTCATGCAAAAAAACTAAAGCAAAATCGCTATTGAGCACAACCCAACGCTGATGTTTACCTGTACCAATAGCTAATGCCGCAGGCAGCGGTTGTTTAATATAATTTTCGCGCAACGCCATGACCGGCTGCGTTTTTTCCATATGTTGGGTTGTTACAGGGACTACTGGCACCACCAACGCTTGCGCTATTTGGGAAACAATCAAGTCATGCACCAGCCTTGGCTGTTGAAAACGTACTTCATGCTTAGTCGGATGCACGTTTACATCAACCTCTTGCGCCGGCATCGTTAAATACAACAAGCAGGCAGGATATCGTCCGGGGTAGAGTATATGTTCATAAGCTTGCTTAATCGCATGATTCACTAATTTATCTTTCACCATGCGTTGATTAATATACACCCACTGCTTGTCACTTTGACTGCGCTGATAGTCAGCACCACTAACCCACCCCTGCAAACGCATGCCTGCGCGTTCTATATCCAGGTAACCCGCTTGCTCAAGAAAGGTTTTTCCTAATAGTTTTTTGATACGCAAAAGCCTGGTTTTATCACATAAGGCGGCAGGCAATGAGAGCATCTCTTTGCCATTGTGTTTCAGATTGACCGCTATTGCCGGTGCGCTCAAGGCAAAACGCCTAACCACGGTTTCAATCGCCAGGTATTCGCTGCGCTCTGATTTGAGGAATTTTTTACGCACAGGCGCATTATAGAAAAGGTCACGAACTTCAATCGTGCTTCCTTGACTTCTTGGGCAAGGCAGGAGCTCGACGCCCGTTCCGTCAACACGAATCATCATTGCATGGTCTTGTGCCGCGGTTTTAGAGCTTAAGATCAAGCGTGATATCGAGGCAATACTTGCCAACGCCTCCCCTCTAAATCCCATGCTTGCTATAGCATATAAATCATCAAGGCGGCTGATCTTGCTCGTGGCGTGGGCCGCAATAGCCAGGGGCAGATCATCGGCAACAATACCGATGCCATTATCACTGACCTTAATCAGATTTAAGCCACCAAAGTTGATTTCAATATGAATGGCGTCAGCCTGTGCATCCAATGAATTTTCAAGTAGCTCTTTTATCACAGAAGCAGGACGTTCGATCACCTCTCCTGCAGCAATCTGATTAGCAACCAACGGCGATAATTGCTGAATCCTTATGCCCATGGTGATGGAATATTAAGCTTTTGACCAAGACGAACTTGCTGGTGGTTATAATTGGCTGCTTTTAGTTTCGCAACGTCAACATGATACCGTGCGGCAATTGAAGGCAACGATTCTCCAGCGCGTACAATGTGTATACTAACACCTGACATCGATTCTACCCGTGTTCCTTGCGGGGGATGATCCCAGAAGTAACGTTTGACGCCATTAAATATTGCTTGGGTAAGCTTTGCCTGATAGGCAGGACTGGTCAGATTTCGTTCTTCTCGCGGATTAGAAATAAACCCGGTTTCAATCAGTATCGAAGGAATGTCAGTCGATTTTAATACCACGAAACTTGCTTGTTCGACCTTATCATTATGCAAATTAGTCATATCATCCAAGTACTCCAACACGCGGGAGCCCATTTGCAAACTGGCACTAATCGTCGCTGTTTGTGATAAATCAAGCAATACTGAGCGGATTAAGCCATTCCGATCATCCAGTCCTGCTAAATTCACCCCACCCAACTCTGAATTATTTTCTTTTTCAGCAAGCCAGCGTGCCGCTTCACTGGTCGCTCCTCGTGGGGACAATGCAAAAACCGAAGCACCATTGGAATTATGATTAATAAATGCATCGGCATGAATCGAAATAAAAATATCAGCATTGTATTTTTTGGCAATATTTAACCGTTCTCGCAAACCCACATAATAATCACCATCGCGAGTCATAACCGCGCGCATTCCGGGTTGGCGATTAATCGTTTGTTTTAATTGGCGTGCAATCGCTAATACGACGTTTTTTTCAACATTATGACTAGGTCCCATCGCCCCTGGGTCTTTACCCCCATGGCCGGCATCAAGCACAATGATCACATCCCTTTTGGATCTAGATACAGTTTGACGCACTTGCACAGGCGCTCTGGGCTTGCTAACTATATTGGTTTTGATTTTGGTGGTACTGACCGTTGGTATATTCACTATCTTGGTTGTTTTTATTGCTGCTGGCAGCTCATTTTTCACGCCCATGAAATCGATTTGTAGGCCACGCGCTGCCGGGGTTGTCTTGAGTGCAACCGCTTTCTTCATATCAAAGACTAATCTCAACGTCTGGGGAGCCGGGTAGCCGCTGCGAATATGGGACACCAGGCTATTAGGGTTAGACAATGGTACACTGCCCACATTGATATTTGTTGTTGTTTGCACAAAATCAATTACGACGCGATCGGGATTGCGCAAGGTAAACGCTTTATGGGAAAACGGACCCGTAAATGCCATAATAACGGACGTTTTACCTGCTTGCTCTTTTATAACCAGAGAATCCAGTTTAGCGGCATCTGCAAAACCACAACACAGCATAAAAATAAAACAGTTAATCCCGTTAATAAGGAAGTTATTCGCATTACGCAGTCGCATGCTCATTGTTCACCTGAAAGGCAAGACAAAATTTCAACACCAGCAGCACTGAAAGCATGTGCACTCAGTTCACGTCCGGCTCCTTTTGTAACCAAGGTAAAGCCAACATCTACCCTATCAAGAGAATGATTAACTCTTTCTGGCCATTCTATGCAACAAATGGTGTCCGCGGCGAAATAATCGCGAAAGCCAATATAATCAAGTTCGGCCTCATCATTAATACGATACAGATCGAAGTGGTGTATTTGCAAGTGCAAAATTGAATAGCTTTCGACCAAGGAGAACGTTGGGCTTTTAATGGCACTACCAACGCCCAAGGAACGAAGCATCGCACGTATAAATGTTGTCTTGCCTGCACCAATTTCGCCACTGAACGTTAAAACTAATGGGGGAACCAGAAAAGACGCTATACGTTTCGCAACTTGTTCGGTGACACGCTCAGTAGGTAAGTCAATTACAACACTCTGTTTCATATCGTATCTATTTATTATTGAAAAATATACATTAGTGCACGTTCTACTCAGCTAATCTTTAGCTATTGAGCAAGCTACGCAAATAAGGCATCAAATCACCTGCTAATAAACCACGTTCACCCGCAGCAACCACGGCCTCATCAGCAGCTGTAGCATGCAGCCATACACCAAGCCTTGTCGCCGTAGAAAGCGGCAGTCCCTGGGCAAGCAAACCGCCAATGACGCCGCTCAACACATCACCCATGCCCGCAGTGGCCATGCCAGGATTCCCCGCGATACAAATAGAAGCCTCGTGCATACCGGTGTTAACAATTGTACCCACACCCTTGAGGACGACGCTGCCACCATATTCTTGCTGTATAAGACGCGCGGCTTTGCAGCGATCAGCCTGGATATCCGCCGTGGAGCAAGCCATAAGGCTTGCTGCCTCACCCGGGTGGGGGGTAAGCACCCAATCATCATCGTGCTGCGGATTTAATGCCAACATACGCAAGGCAGATGCATCAATCACCAAAGGCAACTGTGCCGCAATGGTGGCCGTAAACAACTCTCTAGCCCAGGCATCTTCACCAAGACCTGGCCCAATAACACAGACTGTGGCTTTAGCCAGTAAAGGCAACAACTCATCGACGCAGGAAACGCCGTAAATCATTGCTTCCGGTAATAACGGTAAAACGTGACCAGCATGTTCAGGATGCGTGGCTATCGTTACCATGCCCGCACCAACTCTAAGTGCTGCAAGCGCGGCCAAATATACAGCGCCAGGCATTCCTGGTCCACCACCAATGACCAGCACATGGCCATACATACCTTTATGTGTATTCTTACGACGTGGCGTAATAAAATCCCGCACTAAATGTTTGTCGAGCTGGTATGCTGCAGCAGGAATTGTCGCCAGACAGCTTTCAAGTTGCAAATTATGACAAACAATTCTCCCGCATTGATCGGGCCCATCTAACGTCAACATACCTACTTTAACGCCAATAAATGTTGTCGTAACCGAGGCATTCACACATACACCAGCCACGCGGCCTGTATCAGCATCCAAACCCGATGGCAGGTCAAGGGATAACACCGGTAATCCGCTGTCATTAATCAGATTGATAGCGTGCGCGATGGGATCGCTTACGTTTCCTTTGATACCAATACCTAATAAACCATCAACCACAAGCTCGACGTCTTCATCGATGACATCATCAAAACTTTGGCTGGGAACGCCCGCGGCTATTGCAGTGATGGCCGCATGACAGGCAGTAGAAGGCAAATCTTCGATTGCTTTATAATGGTAGACAATAACCGATAAACCATGTTGTAGCGCCACGCGAGCTAAAACATAACCATCACCGGCGTTATTACCACCCCCGCAAAATACGGCTATGTTTTTCACGTTAGGGTAGTAGGCTTGCAAGGTATTAAAAGCGGCAACACCAGCGCGTTCCATCAGGGCATCTTCAGTCAACCCAAGATCCTCCACCGCTTTGCGCTCACATAAGCGAATCTGCTTGGTTAGATAGATTGCTGTTTCTGGCTTGCTCATGATGTGCCTTGCTATGGGTTAAACGATAACGGTTTGTCGAATAAGATGCATAACACGAAATTTCATGCCACAAAGCCCTATATTATGCAGCGCCAATATAAGGCTTTGTAGCACAATTACGTCTGTTACTTAACCAGCTTTAACGCAGGCTTGTTACGTGCAGCCCCTTTCTCTGAACCTGGCGTTGATGGCGAAGTCGGTGTTGGACCACTCTCTTCCTCAGCAAACTCCATGCCTTGACCATTTTCTTTTGCATAAATTGCAAGAACTGCACCAGGATGCAAAAAAATTTGTGTGGATTGCCCTGAAAAACGTGCCGTAAACAATATCTTGTCATTTTCCAAATGCAAGCCACGGCATGCTTTCGGCGATATATTAAGCACAATACGCCCATCGTTCACATGCTCAAGCGGTACCTGCACACCAGAAGCATTGGCATTAACCAAAAGATAAGGAGTCAACTCGTTATCCACAATCCAATCATAGATTGCGCGGATTAAATAAGGCTTATTGGTAGTCATCGTTGTCATTATGCCGCCCTTAGCTGCCTCTCAGCATCTGATAAACTTGACTGAAATGACTCCCGTCTAAATAAACGTTGCATATAAGAATGCAAGCCTTCTGCCTCGGCAGGAATTTCGATACCTAAACGCGGAAGCCGCCACAGCAGTGGTGCTAAAGCACAATCAAGAAGAGAAAACTCATCGCTCAAAAAATACAGTTTGTCAGCGAAAACAGGCTCCAAACTCACGAGGCTTTCAAGTAAAAGCTCACGTGCAGCCTGAGCATCCGTGTCAGCGTTAATGCGGTGTAATAAACTATACCAATCCAGCTCAATGCGGTGCATCATTTTACGCGTTTCTGCACGCGCAACAGGATATACTGGCAATAATGGCGGATGAGGGAAACGTTCATCCAAATATTCCATGATGATACGCGCCTCATACAATACTAGCTCGCGATCGATTAAAGTCGGGATCGTTCCATAAGGATTGACAGCTAACAAATCATTACGAATCTCGCCTTGTTTACCAGAAATAATGTCTACATTGACTCCTTTTTCTGCCAAAACAATCCTTACCTGATGACTATAAACATCATCATTATCGGAATACAAAGACATAATTGTGCGCTTTGCAATAATAGCCATCAACAACTCCTCATTCGTTAATACATTTCTTTTTATCAAAGGTCAGTATTTTACCACATTTAAATGCATCGTGCCGACGTGCCCATCAATTTTATAAAACTATTGTCAAGAATAGCACTTATAATTTATCGGCGTTTAATTAATCCCTCGCCAGTAAAGCTTTTTAAGCTGGTAGGATAGAATAATCATCACCCCAAAAAATAGAAGGACCATTAACCCCATTTGATAGCGAATTAATTTTACAGGCTCTCCCACATAAACCAGAAACGTGACCACGTCTTGCAAAGCACTATCAAACTGCTGCTCTGTCATTTCGCCTGCTTCGACTACAACCAGTTCAGCAGGCGTTACCGTACCCCTTTCATGCTTAGCAATTACCTTCCCCACCAATGGGGCCAAAACATTAGGCATAGCAACGTCAGGAACGAGTAGATTATTTGCGCCAAAGGGTCTGTTACTATCAGCATAAAAGCTTTTTAAATAAGTGTATAACCAATTTTCTCCGTGCTCCCGGGCAGATAAGGACAAATCAGGAGGCATCCTGCCAAACCACTGACGGCCATCACTTTCTGGCATACTGATTTGGATTGGATCATGTACCTTAGCTGTCGTAAAAATAAGATTATTAATCAATAAATTATTATCGATTTCGCCATCAAATGTAGTCAAACCTAAGTCTTTCGCCATACGATTGTAACGCATATAGCGCAGGGAGTGGCATCCTGAACAATAGTTCATAAATAGTCGGGCACCCCGTTGTAATTTCGCTTTATCATGCAAGTCTATTTGGATAGGCAGCAACTCCAGATTGATTACCGTGGCGTGCAAGCCTGTCATGATACTTAAAGTAATGAGATAAACGAGCATCCTGCTCATACGATCCTCTCAGGCACCAGACGCGTTCGTTCAAATCGGGTATACAAAGGCATCAGAATAAAATAAGCGAAATACAAGAAAGTACAAAGCCTAGCCAAGCCTTGCTTCGCGGGTGTCACGCTAACGGTTCCTAAATACCCCAACATAATAAAACTGAAAACAAAAAGTAGTAACGCCAATTTGGAATAATTACCCTTATAACGCATTGAACGTACTGTGCTTTTATCCAACCACGGCATAAATGCTAATATCAAGATTGCTCCACCCATGACGGCAACGCCCAATAATTTATTCGGTACGGCTCGTAACATGCCATAAAACGGCGTCGCATACCAAACTGGTGCAATATTATCAGGCGTGGTCAACGGATCAGCTGGGGTAAAGTTGGCCTGTTCGAGAAAATAGCCTCCCATTTCTGGGTAGAAAAAAACAACTGCAAAAAATCCAAACAAAAAAATCATCGCAGCAAAGAAATCCTTGACCGTGTAATAGGGATGCAGAGGAATACCATCAAGTGGCTTTCCCTGCTTATCAAGGTGTTTATTTATGTCAATGCCTTGCGGATTATTTGAACCGACTTTATGCAACGCTACGATATGCAGAAATACCAAGACTGCCAGTAACAAGGGCACGCCAATGATATGCAAGGCGAAAAATCGCTGCAACGTGGCATTTTCCACTGTAAAATCACCACGCACCCACGTTGTCAACGTATCACCAACGTAGGGTATTGCCCCAAATAGCGATGTAATTACCTGCGCACCCCAATACGACATTTGGCCCCAAGGAAGCAAATACCCAAAAAAAGCTTCCGCTATCAGCAGCATAAAAAGCGCAACACCAAATAACCAGACTAGTTCACGCGGCTTTTGATAAGAGCCATACAATAAACCGCGAAACATGTGTAAATAGATCACAATAAAAAAAGTTGATGAACCGGTGGAATGCATATAACGAAATAACCAACCATAATTAACATCTCGCATAATGTACTCGACTGAACTAAATGCCTCTGTCGCTGTAGGTGTATAAAACATGGTAAGCCATAAACCAGTTATCAGCTGATTGGCGAGCACGAGCAGCGCTAATGAACCAAAATAATAATAAAAATTGAAATTTTTGGGTACATAATACTCGCTTGCGTGATTTTTCCATGTACTGAGTAAAGGAAAGCGGGCATCAACCCATTGCAGCAGTCCATTCATCCTATATCCTTTTTCTCTTCTTCACCGATTATAATCACCTTTTCACTAATAAATCGGTAAGGGGGAACTTGCAAATTGATGGGAGCTGGAACACCTTTGAATACCCGGCCAGCCATGTCAAAAGTAGATCCATGACAAGGGCAATAAAAACCACCGGGCCAGTCTGGACCTAACTCTTTTGCATAAGGTTTGTATTTTGGCGAACAACCCAAATGCGTACAGATTCCCACCAGAACCAAATATTCCGGCTGAATTGAACGGTATTCGTTCTGCGCATAATCGGGTTGCTGATCGACCACAGAATCAGGATCGCGTAATTGGTCTTTAATGTCATCAAGGTGTTTGAGCATGGCGGGAGTGCGTCGAATAATCCAGACAGGTTTTCCGCGCCACTCGACGGTTACTTGCTGCCCTGGTTCAAGCTTGCTTAAATCGACTTCTACTGGTGCCCCTTCGGCCTGCGCTTTAGCACTGGGCAGCCATGATGAAACAAATGGAGTCAATGCACACAAAACACCAACACCACCCAAAACACCGGTGCTTTTTAATAGAAACTTTCGTCTTTGTTGGTCGACCACGTCGTTATGGCTTATGTCAGGATTCAACTTTGAATCAGCTTCATTACTCACTGTGACATCATCCTGACCTGCAAAAAAGATTAAACTATTTATAGCAAATAATTAGCAATTTGGAAACGGATGTTAAAATCCCATGAAATTTAAAAACGGCGAGAACAACCGCCATTCCACTATTCTTCGAGAAATCCTATACGCTTAAAACAAAAAACCCCACACAAGGCGGGGTTTCGACAAAAAGCTGAATCAGCGTTTTGAGTACTGAGTTGCGCGGCGAGCTTTTTTCAAGCCAACTTTCTTTCTTTCAACTCTACGTGAGTCACGTGTTAGTAAACCACGAGCACGCAATTTTCTACGGAATGAATTAGGATCTGGTTCAGCATCGTCAGCAAGGCCTTTCTCGTCATAAGCGACCAGCGCTCTGGCAATACCCAAACGGATTGCGCCAGCTTGACCAGAAATTCCACCACCGACTACAGTGGCATAAATATCAAACTTTTTCAAAACATCAACTGTTTCTAATGGTTGCCTGATAACCATGCAAGACGTTTCACGACCAAAGTAATCTTCTAAAACACGATTATTTACTTTAATCTCACCTTTACCTGGGCGTAAAAAAACTCGCGCTGATGAGCTTTTTCTGCGACCAGTGCCGTAGTATTGTTGCATTTCAGCCATAATACTTATTCCTCAATCTCAAGTTTCTTGGGTTGTTGTGCAACATGTGGATGCTCTGTACCAACATAAATTTTAAGCTTTCGGTACATTTCTCTACCCAATGGATTTCTGGGAAGCATTCCTTTAACCGCACGCTCAATAATACGAGCAGGGTTATGTTGTTGCAGCTTTTCAAAAGACATTGACTTAATCCCGCCTGGAAAACCAGAATGGTTATAGTACATCTTGTCTTTAAATTTCCGACCAGTTACAGCCACTTTTTCTGCATTGGTAACTACAATATAATCACCTGTATCAACATGTGGGGTGTACTCTGCTTTATGTTTGCCGCGTAAACGACGAGCAATTTCTGTTGCAAGACGACCTAAAATTTTGTCGCTGGCATCGATCACATACCAGTCTCTTTTGACTTCATGTGATTTGGCGCTAAATGTTTTCATTAAACTAACTCCGTACCGCCTTTAATGGGAATCTTTCAATCATGGACGGGCGATTTTAACTAAAACTTGATTAACCTACAAGTAGAAATGTAAAAATATGAAATTATTTTTAACTAAGTGAGGATTAACCACCATTATTTATGTGCTTTTACAACATTAAATTAACCTAATTGACCTAACGACGCCATCCGTCGATGACAAGGATAGCTCTCACCCTCAACAAACCTAGCACAACGTTTCACTGATTAACAAACGTCCCACCAGTTTATCACCTATCAAATGACAATTAATAATTTCATCAATATCATCAAAAGATGCATAACTATACCATACACCCTCAGGATAGATTACGAGACAAGGCCCTGAACCACAGCGCCCCAGACACCCACTCTTACTCAGCCTTATTTTTCCGGGTCCATGCAAGTCGAGCTCTAACAGTCTCATTTTCAGATGATCAAAAAATGAAGCACCACCAGTGTTTGCGCAGCACTGTTTGCCCGCGGCTTTCTGGTTGGTACAGATAAATACGTGCTTTTCATAATAAGACAACGACTAATTACCTCGTGCTTCAATTTTAGTTTTTAACTTCAGTCCCGGCTTAAAAGTAACCACTCGCCTGGCTGCTACAGGAATTTCCTCGCCCGTTTTCGGGTTTCGGCCTGGGCGCGTTGGTTTATCGCGCAACGTAAAATTACCAAAACCTGATAACTTTACGTGATTCCCACTTTCAAGAGCATGCCTTATCTCTTCAAAAAATTGCTCAACCAGTTCCTTGGCATCCGGTTTATTCAACCCGATATCACCGCATACGGCATCTGCTATAATTGCTTTACTCAGCGCATTCACGATTAGTCCCTCAATAGTATGTCAAACTCATCTTCCAGTTTTCTAATTATAGCATCAATTATTGCATTGATCTCAGCATCAACCAGAGTGCGTTTATCGTCTTGTAGCGTCAATGCAATAGCAAGACTAGTTTTACCCGCAGGAATAGACTCCCCCTGATAAACATCGAACACATCAAACGCTTTCAACCAATCGTTTACAATCACTTCACGTACGGCCTTCTCAATCTGTGCGGCAGTCACTTTATTATTAACCAACAAAGACAGATCTCGCCTGATTTGCGGATATTTGGAGATTGGCTTATAACGAACAGGCATAGCATGAAGCAGCTCATTCAATGACAACTCAAACAGGATGACATCGTCATTGAGATCAAGTGCATCAGCTAACCGCGGGTGCATAACGCCCAGCCAGCCTATTTCCTTCCCCCCTATCAGGACGCGCGCGGCCTGCCCTGGATGCAGCGCTGGATGCTGATCAGACGCCATAAAACGTGCGTCCTGGATATTTAATGCCGCAAACATCGCCTCCAGATCACCCTTCAGATCATAGAAATCAAATTTTTGTGTTGATTCACACCAGTTCAAACCACCACACTCGCCCGTCATTAAACCAGCGATGCAGGCACGCTCTTGCAGCTTACCGCCGACAACATCAAATACCACACCCGTTTCGAAAAACTTAATGGCTGTTTGCTGTCGATGGACATTGTAAATCATTGACGCGATAAGTCCTGGCAACATTCCTGCACGCATCTGTGATAATTCTTGTGAAATCGGATTGAGCAATTGCAAGGTTTCAGCATCGGGATAAATGGCGTCCTGCAATTGCGGGTCGATAAAACTATAACTGATTGTTTCGACAAATCCGCGGTCACTTAAAAATGCAGCAATCTGGGTCGCTAAGCGCTCACTGGGATTAATTACTCCTGCGTGCACCGAACTTATCATCGGTTGGGCTGTCATATTATCGTAACCATAAAGGCGGATAATTTCCTCAACCAGATCAACATCCAGTTGGATATCAAAACGGTGAGTCGGCACAGCAACAGTCCAGTTTTCTTGTTGACGCTCCACGCCCATACCCAAGCTCTCAAGTATCATGACCATGTCATTCTCAGCAATAACAAGACCACTCAATCGTTTAACTTTTTGTGGATTAAATGAAATGTTAATTTTGCCAGGCAACAGCTTGGCATCACTGACTTGCGTTACAGGCCCCACGCGCCCACCTACGATCGTTTGTAGTAGCTCGGTTGCACGTTCCAACGCCCCTAGTTGTAAAGCAGGATCGACACCACGCTCAAAACGTTGCGAGGAGTCACTACATAATCCATAACGTCGTGCAACACCCGCTACAATAATTGGATTAAAAAAGGCACTTTCAAGAAAAATGTCTGTGGTTTCTGCATGAACAGCACTTGCTTCCCCACCCATAATCCCAGCTATCGCTAATGGTTTATTGCTATCAGCAATCACCAGCACGCTTTCAGTTAACTCGATGTGCTGACCATCGAGCAAATCCAGCATTTCATTTTTTGCGCCATAACGAACATTAATCTCACCCGCAATTGTCTGGAGATCAAATGCATGCATGGGCTGGCCGAGTTCCATCATCACGTAATTAGTGACATCAACAACCGGGTGCAAGGGACGTAGTCCTGCACGTCGTAATCGCTCCCTCATCCACAATGGCGTTATTGCATCGGGGTTTATTCCGCGGATAACACGTCCACAGTATTGGGGACAGGCATCTGACGCCGTCAGGTTTATTGCTAGCATCTCGTCTGTTTTGGGCTGCGCCGCCTTGATAGGAAACGCCTTGACGGTCATTTTATTTAATGCAGCAACTTCTCTGGCAACGCCTAACATGCTGAAGCAATCAGCACGATTGGGCGTTAAATCAATATCCAAAACTTGATCATTTAAGGCCAGATACTCACGCAGGTCAACGCCTACCGGCGCATCACTAGCCAGCTCTAGAATACCCTCGGAACTGTCGTCTAAACCGAGTTCAGTGGTCGAACACAGCATACCTTGTGATGGTTGGCCGCGGAGCACGGTTTCTTTAATCTGTATACCGCCAGGTAAATTAGCACCTGGAAGTGCCAGGGCTACTTTTAAACCTGAACGCACGTTCGACGCACCGCAAACGACGTTATAGGCAGTGGCTCCTCCAGCATCGACTTCGCATAATGTCAATTTATCGGCTTGTGGATGAGGCGTGGTTTTAAGCACATGTGCCACAACAACTTTATTAAATTCCCCGGCAACAGGACTTACCGCATCCACTTCCAAGCCAGCCATAGTTAATTGAGCGGCCAGTTGTTGTCCATCTAAGGGTGGGTTAACCCACTCGCGTAACCACGATTCACTTACTTTCATCGAAAATTCCTTACCTCTGGCGTCGTTGTCACCATCTTTCGTAGTTTCGAAGCCCAATTAGCGGATAATGCTATTTAAGCTGCATCATGTGTAATTAAAACTGCCTTAAAAATGTCATGTCATTTTCAAACATCATTCTTAAATCATCAATACCAAAATAAAGCATGGCGAGGCGGTCAATACCCATACCAAACGCCCAACCTTGATATTCATCAGGATCGATATTAACGGCTTTAAGAACATTCGGATGCACCATACCGCAGCCCAAAACTTCCAGCCAACCTGTAAATTTACAGGAACGACATCCTTTACCCGCGCATTGCGTGCATTCAATATCCACTTCTGCCGAAGGTTCGGTGAACGGGAAATAAGAAGGACGGAAGCGGATAGCTAACTCGCGGCCAAAGAAATCGGCAAAAAAATCTTGCAACAAGCCCTTTAAACCGGCCAGTGTGGCTTGCTTATCGATCAACAAACCCTCGACTTGATGAAACATTGGCGTATGGGTCATATCAGAATCACAACGATAAACGCGCCCAGGTGCAATTAATCGTAATGGTGGCGTACGTTTTTCCATGGTACGCACTTGTACCGGCGAGGTATGAGTACGCAGCAGGCGGCCATCGCCAAAATAAAACGTATCATGCATGGCACGCGCCGGATGATGCGACGGAATATTTAATGCTTCAAAATTATAAAATTCGGTTTCAACCTCAGGACCTTCGATAATATCAAATCCCAAACGACTGAAATAATCATTAATGCGTTGCTTGGTTTGCGTGACTGGATGCAATGATCCATGTTGGTTATGCCGTCCCGGCAAAGTCACATCAATAAGTTCTGCAGCTAATTTTTGTTGTAAATACTGTTCTTTCAATTGCTGCATTTTATCTTCAATGCGTACACTAATATCACGCTTCGCCTGATTTACGCATTGACCAACTTTGGGTTTATCCTCGGCAGACAAATTGGCTAGGCCTTTGAGAATATCAGTGAGCCTGCCTTTTTTTCCCATATAGTCGACACGAATTGCTTCGAGAGTGCTTATATCTTGAGCCTGGTCGATGGCAGAAAACGCTTGTTGCTGTAATGTTGTGATATCTTCTTGCATGATGAGGCCTACAAGTAAAAGGCATAGCGTCAAGCTGACCTCTTAGAAAGGGAGATGTCGGTGCATTAACGTTACGCAAGTAAAAAGGAGGCCGAAGCCTCCCATATAATGCTTATTTTAAATTAGGACGCAAGTGCTGACTTTGCCAACTCTGCAACTGCTGCAAAAGCATGCTTGTCATGTACTGCCATATCAGCAAGTACTTTGCGATCCAATTCAATTTCAGCTTTTTTCAAACCATCAATCAAACGGCTGTAAGAAAGGCCGCACTCACGGGCTTGCGCGTTAATCCGCGTAATCCACAGTGCACGAAATTGACGTTTCTTTTGACGACGGTCACGGTATGCGTATTGACCGGCTTTAATAACAGCCTGTTTGGCGACGCGATATACCCGGCTACGGGCACCGTAATAGCCTTTGGCTTGATCTAAAATTTTCTTATGACGAGCCTTAGCTGTCACCCCACGTTTAACTCTTGGCATTATTCATTCCTCCCCTTAACTACCGTGCAACATACGCACAGCCAGACGCGCATCACATTTCTTCAATGTGCCAGATTCGACACGCAAAGATCGCTTTTGTTTAGTCGACTTTTTGGTGAGGATATGATTACGATAAGCGCCTCGACGCTTGATCGCACCACTTGCTGTTTTACGGAAACGCTTGTGCGCTCCGCGGTGTGTCTTTAACTTAGGCATAGCATTTATACTCCGCATTTGAGACGTTTGCCTACCAAGCTCACTTACCGGTGACAATAAAACCATAGCCACCAAGACCCGCTACTCGTCAGACAAACTCTTCTATTAGCTACTTCGTTTTCTTGGGCGATAAAACCATCAACAACTGGCGTCCTTCTCGTTTTGCCTGCTGCTCGACCACTGCAAATTCAGCTGTATCGATTTGCAAACGCTCCAGAATTTTCATACCGAGCTCTTGATGTGCCACTTCACGACCACGAAAACGCAGCGTGACTTTGACTTTATCGCCATGATTTAGGAAACGCATCAGGTTGCGTAGCTTGACCTGATAATCCCCATCTTCCGTCGTAGGACGAAATTTTATCTCTTTGATTTGAATCTGCTTTTGCTTTTTCTTAGCCTCAGCTTGTTTCTTACTAATTTCAAAGAGAAATTTACCGTAATCCATGATACGACATACTGGCGGCTTGGCCGTCGGTGAAATTTCCACCAAGTCCAAACCACTTTCTTCCGCAGCACGCAAAGCTTCTCGTGTTGATACTACTCCAGCCTGGTTGCCATCTACATCAATTAAGCGTACTTCAGGTACATTGATCTGGTGATTAGTTCGCGCGCGATCGCTCTCACGCCTAGTTGATGCACTAATGGTTGAATCCTCCTGCTGGTTTTTTTAAATACGACCCTTTGCAGCAATTTCCTGATGCAAAATATCGCACACTGAATCAATTGTCATTGCACCTTTGTCGGTACCCTCTCGCGTTCTTACGGTCACTTGGCCATTTTCGACCTCTTTATCACCAATAATTAACAAATAAGGTACTTTTTGCAAAGTATGCTCGCGGATTTTAAAGCCTATCTTCTCATTTCTCAAGTCAAAATTTGCACGAATACCATTATTTTGTAAAATTTGACTTATTTTTGCCGCGTATTCGTTCTGTTTTTCGCTAATCGTAAGCACTGAAACTTGCATTGGCGCCAACCATAATGGCAGATTACCGGCATAATGCTCAATCAAAATACCCATGAAGCGTTCAAATGTACCCAGAATAGCACGATGCAGCATAACCGGTGTCTTTTTACTGCCATCCTCCGCCACAAACTGCGCGCCCAAACGCTCAGGCATGGAAAAATCGACTTGAATTGTACCACATTGCCATATACGACCCAAACAATCCGCCAATGAACACTCAATTTTTGGTCCGTAAAACGCCCCTTCACCCGGAGCGTCAAGCCATTCAATGCTTCTGCCGCTCATCGCTTGTTGCAGCGCCGCTTCCGCTTTATCCCAAACCGCATCAGAACCTACGCGCTTTTCAGGGCGAAGCGCCAGGCGATAAATAATGTTAGTAAAACCGAAATCGGCATACACAGATTGTACCAATTCGAGCATCATCGCTACTTCGGATTGAATTTGGTCTTCGCTGCAAAAAATATGCGCATCATCTTGCACGAAATTACGCACGCGCATCAAGCCATGCAAGGATCCTGATGGCTCACAGCGATGACAGTTGCCAAACTCTGCCAGACGCAGCGGTAGATCGCGATAACTTTTCAGCCCTTGATTATAAACCTGCACATGGCAGGGGCAATTCATTGGTTTCACCGCGTATTGGCGATTCTCTGTTTCAGTGATAAACATATTGTCGCGAAAATTATCCCAATGCCCCGATTTCTCCCACAATATTTTATCGACTAACTGCGGCGTCTTGATTTCTTGATAACCGAACTCAGCCAGACGTGCACGCATATACTGTACGAGCAGCTGATAAATCGTCCAGCCCTTTGGATGCCAAAATACCATACCCGGAGCAATCTCCTGGAAATGGAAAAGCTCTAAATTTTTCCCTATTCTGCGGTGATCGCGTTTTTCCGCCTCTTCTATGCGCAATAAATACTCGGCAAGCGCTTTTTTATCAGCCCACGCTGTGCCATAAATACGCTGCAGCATTGCATTGCTTGAGTCACCGCGCCAATAAGCACCAGCGAGTTTCGTCAACTTAAATGCTTTCAAAAAACCAGTGGATGGCACATGCGGTCCGCGGCATAAATCTTCGAAATCCCCTTGACGATAGAGTGAAAGCGTTTGATCGGCTGGAATATCACGAATTATTTCAGCTTTGTAGGTCTCACCCAGACCAGAAAAATAGGCAATAGCCACATCACGCGGCATTTCACGTCGTGAAACTGGATAATCAGCTTTCGCCAATTCTTTCATTTTTTCTTCTATACGCTCCAAATCATCAGGCGTAAAAGGACGGTCATAAGCAAAATCGTAATAAAAACCATCCTCGATAACAGGACCGATGGTAACTTGGGCTGTTGGAAATAATGTTTTAACTGCTTGCGCCAAAAGATGCGCCGCTGAGTGACGAATGACTTCCAGGCTAGCCGGATCTTTCTCGGTAACAATCACCAACGAGCAATCATGTGCTAACTGGTAGCTAACATCGACCAATTGACCATCAACGCGACCTGCAATAGCCGCTTTGGCTAAGCCCGGACTGATGCTATGCGCCACTTCACGAACCGTCAAAGGCTGCTCAAAATGTTTACTGCTTCCGTCAGGTAATTTAATATTTGGCATCGTGTTTCCTCTTCAACACACCCTATCAGCGAAGGGGTATTCAGTGTTATTAGCTAGCGCCTATGCGCGAGAGCAGCAATCCATTTAATACATTTCAAAAAAAAACCCTGCGCAGCAGGGTTAAAATTGGTAGGCACGAGTGGGATCGAACCACCGACCACCACCATGTCAAGGTGGTGCTCTACCACTGAGCTACGTGCCTATTATTCGTTCTATGTCAGAAGTGGTAGCTATTATATAAAAGCTGCTCGTGCAAAGCAAACTATTTAACGTTCAAAGAATGAATAGTATAAAGCGCGTGAGCAAGCAACCAAAGTTACTATCATATCAATATTAAAAACAGGCTGTGAACATGTTGACCTGGCAGTAATGACAGCCACTTACGCCAAAGGCCAGCGAGCTTTCACAGCAATTGCCTGACTCGCGTCCCGCTCGCCTTGCAATAAATGCAAGCATCCCGCGTACGCAACCATCGCACCATTATCAGTACAATACTCTGTTCTCGGAAAATAAACTTTCCCCTGCAGGTTAGACATTAATTGGTCCAACGACGCGCGCAAGGCGCGATTAGCGCCTACTCCGCCTGCAATCACCAATCGCTGGCTTGCCGTTTGTTTAACCGCTCGTTGACATTTAATGAATAAGGTATCAACAACCGCTTCTTGAAAAGCATGAGCAATGGCTGCTCGTGCTGCCTCATTTTTTTCACTCTTTTGCCATGCTGTTAATGCATGTGTCTTTAGCCCGCTAAAGCTAAAATCCAACCCTGGACGGTCGGTCATGGGGCGCGGAAATGGACGCATGGCTTGGAAATTGCATGGCACGTAGTTATCCGCCAAAGCGGCTAGTTGCGCCCCACCAGGGTAGGGGATACCCATTAATTTAGCCGTTTTATCAAACGCTTCGCCCACCGCATCATCTAAGGTATCACCTAACAGGCGATAATCACCCAAAGCGCGTGCTTCTATCAACTGCGTGTGGCCGCCGGAGACCAACAATACGATAAAGGGAAAATCAAGCTCTGGGGCATCAATTTGAGCGGCTAACATGTGGGCTTCCAAATGATGTACCGCTAACGCCGGAATACCAAGCGCAAACGCCAGGCTTTTTGCAAAACAAGCCCCTGTTAACAAAGCTCCAACCAATCCCGGCCCCGCCGTGTAGGCAATTGCGTCCAATTCATTTTTCTTCATGCCAGCCTGGGCGAGTGCCTCATCCACCAGTGGTACCAAGTATTTAACATGATCACGTGATGCCAATTCGGGTACGACCCCACCAAAACGTGCATGGGTTGCAATTTGTGAATAAAGCGCATGCGCTAAAAGACCTTGCTCGTCATCATAAATAGCCACACCAGTTTCGTCACAAGATGTTTCAATACCCAATACCCGCATGCGCAATCACCTGTATTTAAAATTAGCAATTATACTGCTAATATAACTTTTTACTAATTTATACACATAAATATGTTTGTATATACACAAATAAACTTGACGACTGCAATTACTGCCACTAAAATTGCCAGCCTATTGTCATAAATATATTAAAAGAGGATCATTGAATGCCTACAGTTCGCGTGAAAGAAGGCGAAAATCCAGAATACGCATTACGTCGTTTCAAGCGCTCCTGTGAAAAAGCAGGAATCTTAACCGAGTTACGTCGTCGTGAATTTTATGAAAAACCGACCGCTGAGCGTAAGCGCAAACAAGCAGCAGCTGTTAAGCGTCACCTGAAAAAGTTATCACGTGATACTTCTGCCAAGCGCATTGTTAAACACCGACGCAAATAATTATGACTATCAAAGAGCGTATCAGCAATGATCTTAAGGACGCCATGCGTGCCAGAGATACGAATAAACTGGGCGCTCTGCGATTAATAACAGCTGCGGCAAAACAAATTGAAGTCGATGAACGCATTGAGGTTGATGATGCGCGCATGTTGCTTATTTTAGACAAACTTGCAAAACAACGTAATGAATCAATAAGCCAATTCAACACTGCAGGACGAGATGATTTAGTCGCCCAGGAAGAGTTTGAACTTGGTCTTATCAGACAATACATGCCCGAACCACTCAGTGACGATGAAGTAGAAAAATTGGTCGCAGACGCTATGGTTTCTGTCGGGGCACAACAAATGAGTGATATGGGTAAAGTAATGGCGCAATTGAAACCACAATTGCAAGGCCGTGCTGATATGAGTAAAGTTAGCGCTATAATCAAAGTAAAATTAAGCTAATCTACTTAGTAACTTGCAAACCAGCGACTCGACTTTTTACAGAATATCCAAGTTTAGACTTAAAGCACGCCTAAAACCGTTCAAGTTCCAACAATCAGCTTACAGCAATGGGTAGAAACTATGACAGGCTTAATTCCACGGCCATTCATTGATGAATTGCTCAATCGCACTGATATTGTAGAATTAATAGATGGCTATGTACCGCTAAAAAAGCGCGGAAACAGCCATACTGCCTGCTGCCCTTTTCATAACGAAAAAAACCCATCTTTCAATGTCATAGCCAAAAAACAGTTTTATCATTGCTTCGGCTGTGGTGCCAGTGGCAACGCGATCAGTTTTGCCATGAGCTATTTACATTTAAATTTCGTAGAAGCGGTAGAAAACCTGGCAGCACGGGTGGGCATGCAAGTCCCTCGAGATGGCCGAGCAGAAAAAAGCAACGAATCACTAAACCTCTATCAGCTGCTTGTTAACGTCTCCCATTTTTATCAGCAGACCTTGAAATCAGACGGCCAGGCAGCAATATCCTATCTAAAAAACAGACACGTTAGCGGTGAAGTTGCGCGCTTATATCAACTTGGTTATTCCCCATCTGGATGGCACACATTAGACGCGCAATTTAAAACGAACAAAAATGAACTGATAGCGACAGGGATGCTGATAGCCAAAGACGATGGCATGACCTATGACCGCTACCGCCATCGCATTATGTTTCCAATTCATGACCGCCACGGCCGCATTATTGGTTTCGGTGGGCGCGCCATTGATGATACGCAAAAACCAAAATACCTGAATTCGCCTGAAACAGTCATTTTTCAGAAGAGTCGCGAGCTATATGGCTTACACCAAGTGATTCAGCAGCAACAAGCTATTACCAATGTAATCATTGTTGAAGGTTATATGGATGTCATTGCTTTGGCGCAACACGGCATCATGAATGCCGTAGCAACGTTGGGAACGGCAACCAGCACCTACCATATCCAATTATTAAGCAAGCATACCAAACAACTTATTTTTTGCTTCGATGGTGACAAGGCAGGCAGACAGGCCGCCTGGCGCGCGCTTGAAAGCAGCTTGCCACACCTAAATATCGGCCTTGATGCAAGCTTTATCTTTTTACCAGAAGGCCATGATCCAGATAGTCTTGTACGCGAAGAAGGGAAAGAACAATTTTTGCAACGATTGCATAGTGCCACCCCACTTAATCAATTCTTCTACAGCACATTGACGCGCGACATTGACACAACGACTTTGGCAGGCAAAAGCCAGCTGGTCAATGCGGCCAAGCCTTATTTGATAAAAATCACCGAGGGTGCCTATAAGCAATTAATGATCGATGAGTTGTCGCGCCTAACCCGTATCGAGCAGCATCGGTTAAATCAATTGATTGCAGACAACGTGGTTGAGCAAATTTATGAATTGAATATGAACATCGCGCGATCGCCGATTCGGGTTGCTATTGCCCTACTCTTGCAGCATCCTGAAATCAACGCCGACTATTCATCTGACATTAGTCCTGATATGCTCACGGGTTCGCAACACGATTTATTACAAACACTAATGCAGCAGGTTGCTGACAACCCCGGGATAAACACCGCAACATTAGTGGAATTTTGGCGTGACTCGCCTATCTTTGACTCACTGAATAAACTGGCCGCCTGGGATCATCAGGTTCCTGAAGAAGCCTTAGCGAAAGAATTTGTTGATATTGTGCTTTTTTTATCTAAAAAAAGCAGAGAATCAAAAATTCAGGAACTGCTAGAAAAGTCTCGTAATCAGGGATTGACTGAAGCTGAACGCTTGCAACTGCAAGCGATGTTAAAAGAACGCCATCAAACTGTGCTTCCGGAAAATAGTAACACAGGGCGTGATTGAAACATCCTCAACAGAGAATAAACATAACAAAGAATAAACTGGCATGTTTGTTTAAGCCGGTTTATAATTGAGTCATTTTTTGCACTTCTAATTTAATTACCTCGTGATAACTACACATGACTATGAATGATCAAGAACAACAGCAGTCGCAGATTACTAGAGTCATCAGCTTGGGAAAAGAGCAAAACTTTCTAACCTACGCTCAAATAAATGACCTGTTACCCAATATTGTTGATACCGAACATTTCGACGTCATTATCAGTATGCTGGAAGGGATGAATATCAAAGTATATGAACTCCCCCCAAGCGACGATGAATTAGCTCTGCTCGGAACAACCGAAGAAGCACCGGAAGACATTGAAGAAGCCGCTGCGGTATTGGCATCTGTGGATAAAGAAACCGGCCGAACTACGGACCCAGTCCGCATGTATATGCGCGAAATGGGTACTGTGGAATTATTAACCCGAGAGGGTGAAATCCGCATTGCCAAGCGCATTGAAGAAGGCATCTACCAAGTTCTGCGAGCACTGGCTCATTACCCTGAAACAGTCCAACTGGTTTTGACCGATTACGAGCGTGTGCTTGTAGAAGAAATGCGTTTAAATGAAATTATTAGCGGTTTCTCAGATACTGATGAAGAAGCACCTCCTGCTAACATTGGATCGATGCTGGAAGATACACCAGAAGATATTCCTAGTGCCGAGCCTGACGTGCTCGAGGATGATGCTGAAGATGGTGATGGCGCTATCGCTGAAGTAGATGAAGGCCCCAATCTCGAACAAGCGAAAAGCTATTTTGATGAATTACGTGATACGTTCAACAGCGCCTTGGCGTCTTTGAAAGAACACGGACGAACTTCGAAAAAAACCGTCCAATTGCTCGAAACCATGTCTGAATCTTTCTTGAAGTTAAAATTAACATCAAGGCAAGTAGACAAATTAACACGTCATTTCCGGCAATTACGCAATCATATTCGTGAATTTGAGCGCAACATCATGCGTCTTTGTATTGATAAAGCGCGTATACCCAGAAAATTATTCATTGATACCTTCCCTGGACAAGAGACAGACACGAAATGGCTGGATAACTTAATTAGCAAACAAGGCAAGAAGCTGGAGCTGGAACGTATTGCCGAGTATGCCGATGAAATCACTCAGTTGCAGGCGAGACTTGCTTCGTTTGAAATTCAATATGGCCTGACCATTAGTGAAATCAAGGACATTAACCGTCAAATGTCAATTGGCGAAGCCAAAGCACGCCGTGCAAAAAAAGAAATGGTTGAAGCGAATTTGCGCTTGGTCATCTCGATTGCAAAAAAATACACCAACCGTGGTTTGCAGTTCCTTGATTTAATTCAAGAAGGAAACATCGGCTTGATGAAAGCGGTTGATAAATTTGAATACAGACGTGGCTACAAGTTCTCCACCTATGCCACCTGGTGGATTCGACAAGCTATCACCCGCTCTATTGCAGATCAGGCGCGTACGATTCGTATTCCCGTACATATGATTGAGACCATCAACAAGCTTAATCGTATTTCCCGCCAAATTCTGCAAGAAACAGGCCGTGAAGCGACACCGGAAGAATTGGCTGAAAAAATGGAGCTAAGCGAAGACAAAATTCGCAAAGTTCTAAAAATTGCCAAAGAACCCATATCGATGGAGACCCCGGTCGGTGACGACGATGACTCACATCTGGGCGATTTTATTGAAGACAATAATATCGAATCACCAATAGACCGCGCTACAGCCGAAGGCCTGCGAGAAGCAACGCTTGAAATCCTCGAAACGTTGACTCCTCGAGAAGCCAAAGTCTTGCGCATGCGCTTCGGGATCGAAATGAACACCGACCATACTTTAGAAGAAGTCGGTAAACAATTCGATGTAACCCGCGAGCGGATTCGTCAGATTGAAGCCAAAGCGTTGCGTAAATTACGCCACCCCTCCCGCTCAGAGAAGCTACGCAGCTTCCTTGAGGGCGATGAGCAATAGTCATTATTTAACCCGAGATTGCTGTAACGATACTCTTAAGCATCGTTACAGCAATCTCCCGGGTTGAACCCCCTCCCCTTTTCAACCCACAACACCACCTACCCCATGAAAAAAATCCTTTATAGAATTTCTGCCACCCTATTTTTTTTCTTATTTTCTACGACCGTTATTCAAGCCGAACCATGCCCGGATGATTTAGCAAAAAAGCTGTACCACGCCCTTAAAACAAAATTAGAGTGGGTGGATGTGAATTTCAATTCAGAATCCTACAACATGACAATCCGCTACTACCCCTGCTTTTCTTCCAGAGCCCCCATGGATCGTTTGATTAACAAGGCCCTGAAAGATATCAACGACTATCGTCTATCAAACCCAGGAAATCATCAACTGGTTGAAGGTTATTGTGTTTTAAGAGATATAGCATTTTATTCAATTTCATAGAGGCTGTTGAGATAAAGTAGATAATTACAAAAATATTACAAAAAATATGGTGTTAAACCTCACAAACCATTACAATTACTCCCCGCGGGCCCATAGCTCAGTTGGTCAGAGCAGCGGACTCATAATCCGTTGGTCCTAGGTTCAAGTCCTAGTGGGCCCACCAATAGAATCAAGTAGTTACGGTAGTTTTAGAAAAATTCAAAAAAGTCATGTAGACGCAATGTAGACAGATTGTTACTAAGATTTTAATTTCCCACTCGATGATACGTATACTTTCCATTTTCATTTAAGTTTAGAAAAGGAATCTTGCTCAGTGGATATTTCAGTTGAGTTAGCACAAGAATTTATTGTAGAGACTTTAATACTAGCCAATAATGCTAGTCGGTTACATTCAAGTGAACTATCTGATGCTGATTATGATATAGATCATAGAATGGCGGTAAATGCTTTTAATAAGGCTTACAAAATATATACGAATGACCAGTTCAATTTTTCACCAGATCATAATCATCAACAAAAAAATAAGCAGTTAAAAGATCAGTGTAATAGAGTGATATCTGATGCTTTATGGGTATTATGTCGTATAGGTATTTTACGGCTAGGAATTTCATATAGAAAAAATTTAACTCGGAATATACAAAGCGCAAATGAAGGGTATTCGATTACAGAATATGGTATTGAATGGATAAATAACTATAAAACTACAGATTTATTACCAGTAAGCACAAACAAGTTCAACCAAATATTTGAAAAATATCTTGATCTTTATGGAATTAGTTATTTTATAAGAGCAAAAGAGGCGGTCAGCTGTTACCTTTCAGGAAACTATTTAGCTTGTTGTGTTATGTGTGGTGCCGCAACTGAGTCAATAATGTTATCGGCTGCTTTTAAAAAAGAAGATGAAGAAAAAATTATCAAAATATATAAATCCAGTGGTGGCCGAAGAAAGATAGAAAACCTAGTCTTTGGACAAGTAAAGTCCTATATTCAAGAGCAATCTAAAAAATACATAGAACTCTTAAATTATTGGAGAGATGAAACAAGCCATGGTCATAACTCAGACATTGATAATAATGAGGCATTTGTCTCTATGCTAGCTTTAATACGATTTAGTGAATTTATGCAAGATCATTGGGATGAAATTACTTCGTGACATATACTAATCTCAGATCAATTCTGAACTACCGCAACTTATTTTCTATTACTTATCCATGTACAAGACCAATCTATCTGCATAGGTCTAGTCAGAACTCGCAATTTAGTATTATTTTCCTCATGGTATAGATGAGTAAATCTTGGAAAATATTTTGGATTTATAGGTATTCGTGCGTTTGGATTATGATATAGAAAAATACCTTCATGCCAATCTTCTCGGTAATATGGGTTATCAAGATCAATTCTAAAAGGTTTATATTCTGGGGAGCTACTGTTTGAAGATATGGCATGCCCAAACCGAATAATCTGATTATCAGACTTATCTATTTTTAGAATTTTTGCCATGCGGGCAAACTTCATGGTCGTTGCTTCGATGGAAAATAATATTGCGCTAATATTTTCAGAATTATCTTGTTTAAAAAAGGGGACAATATCATTTTGTAATTTAATTCCATATAAAATTCTTTCTAGCGCATGTCTAGAGTAGAAAAGAGAACCTTCTTCATGATAATCATGCAATGCTATAACCAAGGGATGACCTTTAACATAAGATAAGTTCTGTAAATTACTTTGGAGCTTTTTATTAATTGATTGAAAATATTTCTTTGGGAAATACTTTTCTATTTTGTTCAGAATACCTCCATCCTTTTTTTCATATAGCAATTCCCTAAAATTTATTTTATGACAATTATCACACTTTTCTTCCTTTTGAGTAGGATTTAGCGAAGTAGCCTCTACGAAGATTGATGATTTATTTTCAAATATCAATTTAAAGTCAGGTCGGTCTTTGTCGCGAGTTATGTCACAAGCAATGTCATTTTTTAAATCTAAAAAAATTTTATATAAATATATTTCAAATAAAGCACCATTAAAACTTTGACCCTGAAACTCCCTTATAAATTTTTTTGTTGTATCTATCAGAATATCGGTTGAATATTGTTCTATTAAAGTTACTATTAATTGCAGTGCCGGTGAATATTTTTCATTGCTAATTAAATGGCTGAAAACTGGATGTCTTTCATCATCTGGGATTAAATCAAAAGGAAATATCATAAATATCTTAAAATATAAAGTTGCCCTTGGTATATTTTAGCAGATATAGATCGTGACTTAACTAGCAAGCCTGGATACAGGCGCAGCCGTAATATGGGATATTGGCTCTGAGTATCCCGGATTTCATTTCACTGCACCATAAAAATATTATCAAAAATCACAGGGACAAATGGGACTGTTGGGGCAACCGTATAATTGCTGATCTAGAGTCGTCCCCCGCCTCAAAATTCAAGTTGGGGCAGAAGGGACAGTTTGGGCTTGCTTAATTTAAGGGAATATTGAATATGCCCGGCTTTCAGAGGAGTTTTTCGGGATCAGGGATAGGATTGTATGTAAAGGATGGTATGGGATCGGTCTTTTTCTTTGATACGGGTTTGTTCACTTGTTTTTTATGGCGTTGGTCAATGCTGTCCTTCTGGCTGTAACCAGACAATTGGCCGTTAAGGTATTTCAATACATATAAACGGAATGTGTTATAGGTGGCGGTGAAGCTTCCTTCATCATGTAGGGTTTCCCATATGGCAGTAAGCGACCAACCCTTTTCCAACGCTTCGGAGATTTCTTCTCGCAAGGCTAGAAATTCCACTTTGCTTTTGGTTCTTTTAGGGCTCTGTTCCCTAATTATGACTGTATCTATTAAGGATTTTTTCATTATCGATTCTCCGTAAAAATGGTTATTCAATCCTTTGAGGTTTATTGTTTATTTCTAACTACTCACCCAACTCTTACGTCCTGCGGCTTTGTCCGCAGGATCCATATGATCTATTCAAAATCTCTGGACCCCGCGGAAAAAGCCGCGGGGCGTAGGGGTAGGTATTTATGTTTATTTCTATTTATTTTCGCCCTTTTAGGTACCTAGCTACGCCCTTTTTGGTAACTTTCGGTAATTTATTATTTATTTTTGTTTATTCATGATTATTTTCGTTATTAATCGCTCTTTAACGAATAATTACGAATAATCACCAAAATACGGTTCCAAAATAAATTTCAAAATACCGGGCAAGATAGGTGAAGTTAGCTAACCAGCGAGCTGTTTTGCATACTTCACGAAACTTATTCGCACCTTCGGTGCTCAACGTAAAAACCCAAATTTTGCTGTTTTGCATACCGTATTTTATTCCCCTCCCCAGATTTTAGTGGTAAAAACATACAGCCTTGGCGTCCCTACCCCTTTGATTCTTGGCTTGTGTGAGGCATTACCGTCCGTGGCCGGTTTAAGCCAGCCAGCTTGTAATAAGACTCTTGTCACTGTGCGTTGATCGAATCCTTTGCATAGTTCGTTTTTATAAACTTCGGTTAATACCATGTAAATTCGAAGTCCTTCGTTATCGGTTTGATAAAACCCTGCACGGTTAATAATTTTTTCATTGTTGGGATGATTCGCACTGTCAAAGCGACTGGCACCATGCGACTCAAAGAAGGCACGCACCTGCGCCATAATGGCGCGATCTTCACGATTACCATCAGCACCAAAAGCGTCCAGCCATGCAGCAAAACACTTTTGAGCAGCTTCTAATGCCTCTCCTTCTCTCCATCCAGTTAAACCAAAGCGACTCGCCAACTCGCCAGCAGCTGCAACCAGCGCAAAACGTCTGGCAACACGGATTATCTGACCCGTTGCATCCGCTTGTATTACCGTATCAACAAAGTTTTGAATGGTGTCGGTAACAAATCTGGATATTTTCTGTCGATGGGCAACAACCTTATTAAGCCATTCCATGCCTATTGTTCCGTAATGTCGGCTGGTATATTGCTTTAGGGATAAGGCCATGCTTGCAGGACTCAGCTGATCATGAATCGTTTCAAAAACGCCCATATTGCTCCCAGCATCCGCTTCAATATCAGCAAGTCGAATCTCCTGACCTGCATTGCTGCGCTGACCAGATTTTGCCATGAGGGCTGTCAAAGATTCTTCCCCGGCAGAGAGGAAAAACAAAGACCACTGGGAAGATTTTCTGACTGTACCACTACGTGAGGCACGGGTTTTTCCCTGACCATTTGCCAGCAAATAAGCAGCCTCCCCTGCTTCTCTTGGATCCAATTGGCTCAGCTCATCAAGAATAAGCAAGCCATCATTGTGCAATGCTGCCAGCCCCTCAAGACCATTAGCCGTGCTACGCCATAAACGACAATAAGCCTGTGGATTTCCCCAAACGGAAGCCGCTACTTTCAATGCGGTGCTTTTGCCCGATGAAGATGCACCTCTGAAATGAAAACCGCCAGAATCTTCCCCAACCAGCTTTGCCAACGCTGGTGCAAGTGCGGTCGATATGGCAAACACCAGTCTTGAATTTCCTGCTGCAAGCCGGCCTATTGAATCTCGCCATTCTTCGACACTGCCCTTTGAGGATAAGGCAGGTTCAATGGCATTGGTATTCTGAAATACAATCTTCTCTGTTGTCTGACCAATACACAGGCCTGCGGTGACAAAAACATCTTCATACCAGCCCAGTTTATCAACACAACGTGCTCGCGCTTCAACTGGAAAGACCTGTAAATAGGAAGTGAGCAAATCGCGTGCTGTTCTATTGGGTGAGATACTCAAACCAAGTCTTGCCAGCTCTCGCCTTACATCCGATGAGTCGCCTTGCAGTAAGGACAATGGCATCGCCCACTGGTGGGTAATCCCATCATCATCCTTCCATTCCAGCAAACGACCCCATTCACCACTATAAGCATCGCGTGTTTTTGCAACGACATACAAAGGCGAGGATATCCATCGAGGTGGCAATGGAGTACCGTCCTTGTCGATACCGATAAAGGTTAATCTCTCATCCGTTAACCGAAACCGACCACCAGCATAGTCGCAGACAATAGGACGCTGCTTTGGTTTATTGGGTAATTCAATAACATGATTTTGTGACATAGATTATTCTCCAAACAACAATCAAACCATCGGAATGAAGCAAATTCATTCTGACAAATTTTAAATTTATGCGTTCTCAACGAGCTGTAACTGACCTTCGTCACTGGTTGAGAGATAAACTTTTTGTTGTTGGAGAAAATTGAGCACTTCACTTTTTCGGTACAAAACCTTGCGTCCGATTTTCATATAGGGAACGCCGCCACCAGCCCAGCGATTACGTTCAAGTAACTGGGTGGAACAGCTTAAAACTGCTGCAATGGTTTGTTGATTAAATAGTGCCGAATGTGGTGCTGATTCGAATTCGTTTAATAGATGTAAACGGGATGGTTTTTGTGCAGGCATAGGAATCTCCGCGATTGATTATTCACTCAGCATAATGCTGAACCAGTTCAATCCTTTGAATGAATCCCAATGCCTTTCCGGCCTAGCCAGAACGAAACATTGTTCTTCTCTTTTCCTTAGCTTAATTTAGCTCCTGCTCAATCGCCTTTGTTGTCCAAAAATAGCTCAAACTTCAGGCGTGTAAAAAGTATCGCGTATTCTATCAAAGGTTGTCAAGCTAAAAAGATCGTATTCAAAGCGGTGTTATCGAATGATATTGATTGATACTGAAAATGGTTTTAAAAATGAATGTGTCCCATGCGTCCCATTGATATAAAACAAGGTTGGGGCAGCTCAAACCCAGTAATAGCGTGGATGCCCCTCTTGTCCCTTTTGTCCCTCGCTTATTTTATATGTCTGAAACTATATAAACTTATCCCCTGCATTTATTTAATTTTTAATAAATTAGCTTGTAATGCAATCCCTTTATCCGTAAGTCGGTACTTTTGTCGACTGCTTTTGGGTTTATCCGGAATAGTCATAGCAATACAGTTTGCTTGTAAAGCAGGAATCAAATAAGCTTCACGAAAATAGTCTTCATGGCGCAAGCCTAGCGCATTCTGAATTTCAACGCGCTTCATCTCGCCTCGAATGACCAATACGACTCGCTCAACTTCCCCGGTAACTTCCCCGGTAACTTCCCCGGTAACTTCCCCGGTAGTTTGATCAGAAACCTCCCTGGGCTTACGCCAAATAGTGGTTACAAATCCATCCGATATAGAAAACAAAGGCTCTGGCAACCCGACTTCATGGCAACGACGAATCATATCACCGGTGCCAGTACCCATGCGCTCGATGTATTTGGTCAGATAAAGTGGTTCTGCTAATAATGGATTCCCAGGAACAGAACCATGCGGGTGTCGTAGCTTTTCTAAGGTTAATGATGCGGGCAAACCACCTGGGTTCCACACCTCCAAACGATCAGCAAATAGCATGACTTGAACACTACCATTGCTGGTGTAATCACGATGCGCCACAGCATTCACAATTGCCTCAGCCACTACTTCACGCGGAATTTCATACGCGACTGGTGCTTGAGGTCCAGCCTCACGAGTACCAACCCATAAATTAATCTTAGACATAACAAAGTCTACGGCTTGATCTACCAGGTCAAACACCGTTCCTTTATAAACTTGATAGGATGGGATGGGTTTTGCTACCTGCACACCATGAAAGTGGGCACATTTCACCTCAGAAGAAATCAAAAACCGTTGTGGTTGTCGTCCAAACAATAAAATAGCGGCATGAGTTGGCCTACCTGAATCCAACAAATTTAAATGGGTTAATAATTCAAATGGTGTAGCACCTTCTTGTAACGGAAAACCACGCGCCCGTTTTGCACTCCGCAAGAAAAAAGCCATTCGCTCGTCATCCAGATCATCCAGGGTAGCATTACGGCAAGCTGCTGAATCAAACGGCCCATTGCGAATTAAATCATGCTCTTCTAAATACTGTACTAATGCGGCATAAACACCGCCAATTAACTCGGACATACTTGTATAGCGACGCCGTATCAGCTCATTACCCACACGCTGAATCAAGGCAAGCATTTTCGGATGACGATCTTTATTATGAATTCCTTTTACAAAAATGAGGCGATTTTTATGACATGCTGTAGCTTCATTAAATTCAAGTTCCGTAGGAGATAGGCCCTTCATTTCTTCATGACCATAATCATTACCAAGTAATCCGATATACACATCGCAGCGTGCAACTTCACTCAAATAAAGTTCATCTGCACGGCGATCTAATGCTGGAACATCCTCAAATATAAACGGTTCAAAGAATTTACGCATGAGTGGATCATTACGCAACCAATCACGCAAAGCCAATCTATCCTTAACAAATTCTTTTTGTACACTGCTGATAAAAATACGCAGAGGTTTCATATCAAACCTATCCTTTTATCTGTTTCATTAAAAAATTTGAAATGTGCTGCATTGGCTTTCTCAGCCTTTCAACATCTCGCATGATATATCCTGCTGTAACATCATTACCCATCTTGTGATTTAATAATCGTTTCAAAGCATAAGCCGGTAGATCAAGACTTTCTGCAATAGTTGCAAAGGTTCGGCGCAAGTCATGCAAGGTGAATGAGACACCTGACAATTCAACTACTTTTAACACGGCTTTTTTAGGTTCGTAGATATAGCCCGTTTTACTATCCGCTGGAAAGATAAACTCACTGGTTTTCTGATGACTTCTTCGATCAAGAAGCTCGTAAATAAAATCAGACATTGGCAGGGTGTGAACTTCTCTGTTTTTGGTATCTTGTAATGTAATGGTTTTGGATTTCAGATCGATATCTTCCCATCGTAAGGAGCCTGCTTCAGTTTTACGCATTCCAGTAAACAACAGCAAAAGGAAGTAATCATGCCATAGTAGCGCATTTCGATAATTATCCCCTTCTACTAATTGCATAATACCATTATACCAATCAGCCAATTGATGAGATTTTATAACGGTTTGCTTACGATCCACGCGAAACCATCCGCGGGTATGAGAAAGGTATTTTACCGGATTAACTACAATAATCGGCTGGCCATCTCCTGTTTGGTATTCATACATGGCAAAATTAAATATAGCTCTTAATACTCTCATGGCATTATTAGCCCGTGCTTTGCTATTAGTAGTCCCATGCTGTGCATGACGTTTGGCGATCATCTCGCGAGTAATTTTGGCGATGGGCTTATCCAGCCAATCAGGTACCACTTCATGGAGCACACAATGATAGTCAGTCAAAGTTCTTGGTTTTAAATCTTTTCGAGCTTTTAAATAATCATTAAGTACCTGTTTTAAGGTCATGGCATTGACCTTTTTGGTTTTCTTCTCGGCAACAGGATCATCCCCTTTGGCAACACTACCCAACAAGGCTTTAGCCTGTTTTCTTGCCTCCTCCGCAGTAATATTGCCATACTTACCCAGAGTGACTCTTTTTACTTTGCCATTGATGCGTGTTTCAACAATGAAGCTTTTCATACCGCTACTGGTAATCCTCAAAGCAAAACCCTTCAGAGTTTCATCCCGATAAAAACATTGATCTTTACCGGGAACCGCTTCGAGTTTATCAATGACCGATTTTGTCAGTCTCAAACTATTTTGATTAGCAGCCATGTTTTCACCTCGACAACTTCATGTAGACATTTCATGTAGACAAAATTCTCATGTAGACACAATGTAGACAGATTATTTAAAACAATAAAAAATTTAATAGTGTCGATTATGGCTTAAAACCCTTGTATTTAAAAGGTTTTTGAAAGAAGTTAGAAATCAATAAAAGTGATTAAAAGGGGTATTTTACAGACTCATAATCCGTTGGTCCTAGGTTCAAGTCCTAGTGGGCCCACCAATAAAATCAAGTAGTTACGAGCGTCATCAAAAAATAAATCCTCTCCAAGGGGCACTGATGGGGCAGTTAAAAATAACAGATAGCAATCAACTACAATAAGACGAGATGATTTTCTCCTAAAACACAGCTATACTTGGAACTAAAGGGAGAGAATAATGAACAGACAAAACACAGCTTTGAAAAAAGAAACCAAACCACACCATGAAAAGCCGCATATTTCAAAGGCTACTCTAAGCGTCGCTAAAGCAAACTTAAAAGAGTTTGAATCTAAATCAAATGAAGCTTTTCTTCTTAGAGCTGAAATGGATAGGAAGCTGAGTTCATTGTGACCGATACGATCCCCGCTTATGTTTATTAGACTAACAGTTCCGAATCGTCATTGTTACAAGGTGATATATTAAAAGTTGACGGTCAATTTCGAGATCGCTTTAACGAATTTTATCCTGGAATTAAACCCTCTGATGGTGAGATCAAATATGTCATGGTCTTGACTCAGTCTTGTGATTTAGTTAAAACTGCAAAACGTAAACCTAAGCTTAGTCATGTGAATGTTTGTTTGGTGAGAAGCTTAAAAAGTGTAATCAGACGTATATTAATTGATGAGATAAAGCCAGTCACTATCGGCAATGAAAAACTATTACCACGAGATGCGCTGGATCGACTTAAAGATAAACTTTCAAAATTGCTGAACAATACTGATCAAAAAACATTTTTCTTTTTGCCCACAATCGCTCCTTTCACTGAGGACATGGTTGCTATACTTCCCCTCTCGTTTTCATTTAGAACGGAAGAGCACTATGCCAAATTATTGGAAAATAGGGTATTAGGAATTGAGCCAGTATTTCAGGCCAAAGTGGGCCACATTATTGGACAGTTGTATGGAAGAATTGCCACTCCCGATCTCTATGAGTCCGGATGGGATGATACAAAAATTAGGGAATATATAAATTAACTCCTGAAAGACTCAGATCTTATACAAGTTCCAGATAAAAAATTTATAGACTACATTCAAAAAAACACAAATAACGGCGAAACAAGTGTCGAAGATTTAATACAAGAGTATGAAGCAATAAAAGTTAACGACTCTTTTCAGCCGCTCAAAAAAGAACTTATTAAGAATATAAAAACTCATTTAATTCGATCATTTGAAAACGAAGAAATAGTTAAGCAATTAGCTTCAACAGATGTAAAAACCAAATCAAAAGAAATCCAATCCATTTTAGACTCGGCTGTTTCTAGTAATTAACTCTTCTTTTTTCTTAATTTTTTGCCTAATTTTACACCAAAAAGTCTCTCATTTTGAATGAAGTGCCCCATAACCGCCTCTCGATGATTATAAATCAACTGAAGCTGCCCCCATTGATCTTGCTTGTTAATCAGCATGCAAAAATGACCCCTTTAGGGGGTAAAACAGCGCCCAAAATTGACCCCCCTCTGAGATGTAATATACCCGCTGAGGGCTTTGTTTCTTAACCCCGCGCAGTGTCATCTTTCACAAAATTTAGGCGGATCGATGGCTTTGAGGCATCCCCAGTGATGTCATTTTATTGAGTGCACCACTCGCGATCATAGCCTCTTGCTGTTGGCGAGGAAAGTCCCGTGCATGCATCGCATCTCCAAAGGTTCGTTGGTAACGCTGAACGCCCAGTTCGGAATAATTTCGCCGACCGTACCCTCTGTTTTTCTGCCACTGCATTCGCCCCATAGTTTCAATTTCAATAATGTTACGATTGCGCAAAGAGGCGGCTTTATCATTCTCAACGGCGTTGGCGCGTGGTGGTATAACCACATCAGCATCGGGTGAGTGCGCCGTTACCACGTCATAAACAGGTGTTTCCTCATACGCGCCATCGGCAGAAAAATGGTCAATTGAATCAGTAATTTGCTCCAATAGTCCCTCGACCTGCTGGTCATCATGGCTAAATCTGTCCGTAAATGCACAGGCTTCAATATAATGATCCTGGTTGATGGCCAAATGAAGCTTGCGCCAGCTCGCTTTGCTCGATAGCTCATACTTTTCCTGGTGCCACTCACCACGTCCAAAACGCTTTAGTCCAGTAGAATCAATCGCTATAGCATGGATGTTATTATCCGGCTTATCCGATTTTTTGTACCGTGGAACTTTGATGTCCAATTCTCCAAGCCGCTTGCTCAACACACTGAAATCCGGACACGATAACGAGATCTTCATTAACTGAAACAGGGAGTCAATGAAGCCCTGACACTGCCGAAGGGGCAGTTTGTAAACCAACCGGATCTCATGGCAGGTGATGATGGAAAAATCCGTGTAAAGCTTCGGAGCACCAGTGCCATCATAGATTCTGTCCGACTCATACCACTGAGATATCGCATCCTCCGATAGCCAAACCGTGATGTTACCGCGTTGCCGTAAAGACTCAGTATAATCCGTCCAGTTCGATACTTTGTATTTTTGTTTTGGGACTTTCCATCCCTTCTTTTCTGGATATTTGTTCGGCATCGTGGCGAACTAGGGTGAAATTTGGGGTCAGAGATAATAACACTGCGCTCATAGAAAGACTCGAGATCGGTCAATTATTGAGCTAAGAAACAAAGCCTCCTGCGCATTTAAAACTCACTCGGCCTTAAAGTCATGTTAAAGAAATCGCATTTTCTTAACATGAGCATTTAATCTACAACAGGAATATTCATTAATAATCGATAAAGATTATCGTTCAGATATAAATTATCTTTCGCTATCTTGTGTTTGGATAACAATTTAATTTGAACCAACTCATCCAAATATTTCGAGGCCGTTTGACGAGATTTGCCCGTATCGCTCACTACAAAATCTATTTTGGTATAGGGATGTTTGAATAAGTTATTCAATAATTCATGACTATAAACTTTGGGTAATTTATCTTTCATTTCCACTTTATAGCTTTGCATTAATGCCCGGATCTCACTAATTAAATGTGTTGTTTGCTTTGCCGTACTTTCAACTGCTTTTAACATAAAAAGTATCCAGGATTCCCAGTCGTTGTCATCGCGAACTTTTTGTAATAATGAATAGTATTGTTGCTTATTCTGGTTAATGTAGCGCGACAAATACAAAACGGGCGTATCAAGCAAACCCTGCTTTACCAAATATAAAATATTGAGGATTCTCCCTGTTCTGCCATTACCATCATAAAAAGGGTGAATACTCTCAAATTGATGATGGATTAAAGCCATTTTTACCAAATCATCACAGCTGCTGGGTTCGTCTTCATTGATGAATCGCTCCACATCTTTCATAATATACCCTGCTGTAACATCATGATTCATCTTGTGATTCAACAATCGTTTTAAAGCATAAGCTGGTAAGTCCAAACTATCGGCAACAGTAGCAAATGACGTAATAGTATGGACCCCACTACTCAAACTCCTAGCGCGGGAGAGGTGGCTGATCGAAGTAAATTCAAAAATCCGTGAAAAAATCAAGAGGCGATGGTGTGTAAAAAAACCTCAGAGACGTTGCCTAGCCTTTGGCAACAATTTTATTCCAGTGATTTAGCTTCCAATGCAAACATATTTGAAGTTTATTCAGACTATGAATCTGATGCCGATTGTCTTTACACTATTAGTGTTAGTGCAGAAAAATTTATTCCGTTAAGATTATATTAGATATTCGTCATTTGGAGAGCTAGTTGGTTATGGATGAACTGAATCAAAATAGATCAGCTGACTTTAGGCAAATTGTTTCCTGGGCGCTTTATGATTTTGCTAGCTCCTCTTATTTTGTCGTTATTTATACATTTGTTTTTGCCACCTATTTTACCGAGAGAATTGCTCCCAATGTTATCCAAGGTACTGCCCTTTGGGGATATACCATTTCAGCCTCTGCTTTGCTCATCGCCATTGTTAGTCCGTTTCTTGGCGCTATTGCCGATTTCAGCGGTCATCACAAAGCATGGCTGTGTTTTTTTACCTATTTGGCTGCTGCAGCTATTGCGTGTTTATGGTTTTCATATCCCGAAGCCAGTTCTATTCCACTTGTCTTAACATGCATATTCGTTAGTAATTTTGCGCTTGAAGTTGCCACGGTATTTTATAATTCATTTCTACCCAGGCTTGCCCCCAAAGGGTATCTTGGGCGAATTTCTGGCTGGGCCTGGGCGTGTGGCTACTTGGGTGGCATTATCTGTTTAATTATTTCCCTCACTGTATTTGTGCAAGGTAATTTAGGACACAGGTTAGCGCAGAATGCGGCTGCCAATATCCGAGCTGTGCCCATGTTTGTCGCCGTCTGGTTATCTTTATTTAGTTTGCCCCTGTTACTCTTCGTAAAAGATGTAAAGAAAAAAAAATTAAGGTTCACTAAAGCCATTAAGACTGGTTTTCACGAATTAGTGATGACACTACGAAGCTTGCCACAACAAAAGGATTTATCGATTTTTCTTATCGCGCGGATGATCTACATCGATGGCTTAAACACCCTCTTAGCGCTTGGCGGGGTATATGCAGCGGGTACATTTAAACTATCAATCAGCGACATTATGATATTTGGAGTCATTATTAACCTGACGGCAGGCTTAGGCGCAGCCCTTTTTGCACTAATTGATGATTGGATAGGCTCTAAAATCACTATCCTGATTTCGCTTATTTGCCTGATTGTTACTTATTGTTATTTGCTGATAATAACATCAACTTTTCTATTCTGGGTAACTGCGCCCATCATAGGGATTTTTGTAGGCCCTATTCAGGCGTCAAGTCGTGCTCTACTTTCGAGATTAACCCGTGAGGAAGAGATAACCCGCTCTTTTGGGTTTTATACTTTGTCTGGTAAAGCCACAAGCTTTTTAGCCCCCTTGTTGGTCGGTGTCGTGACCACCATTACAGCCAGCCAGCGTATAGGCATGACAATTTTGATTCCCTTTTTTGTCTTAGGATGTGCGTTGCTTCTTTTTGTCAAAGAATGACTTTTAGCTCGCGTCTGATAGCACGCACGACATCTCCAGCGTCATGTCCAAACTCATCATTAATAGCTTTAAACTTATCAAGATCCATGGATAGAAGAGCTCCTTAACTGTTTTGCCTAATATTGATTGATAGAACCCTGTTGAAATGTTCAGTCAGTGCACGGCGATTTCCCAATTGAGTCAGCGCCAAGCGGCTAATGCGTCCTATTAGTTCATCGTTAGCGACAATATAAGGACTAATCAAATCATCGGGATGGATATTAAAACTAATAAGGCCGCATCCAAGACCGTTTCAATGCTGACGGCTAACTCTGGCAAGATATAATTAAACAACAACATAATTAACCATTCTACAATGGCAAAAATCAATGCCATACGAATAATAATTTACTTTTTTGTCAGTATAATTATGGGTCTCTCCTTTATGTCTTAATTAAACAGAAGATTCTTTGCAGTATATCGAGTACCCACTAGCCATTAATGAAATGGCTGGACCCTAAAAACTCAGTAGGACAGGCATGAGGAAAAATATTCTCAAAAAAAAATACCACATCTGAAGCTTAGTATAATTTAGCCTATGATCTTATATATCTTTATATTAAAGAGCCAATGGACTACGGGTTCTCACACTGAAATTATTTAATTCAAGATCGATTCGATAAATTATCAATAATAATTTCCGAAAATAGAGTAACTAATTACTGAAATTCAGCCTCCTAACAGCATGTTCAAAAACAAAAAATCTCACTGTTCTGTTGATTGCCCAGACCATACTCTTGGACTATAGTTAATACTTTAATTAACAAGGTGTTGATAAGAGGTGACTATGGATGGGAAAGATATAAACGCCACCGGCAAATGTCCGGTGATGCATGGCGGTGTCACGTCCACGGGTGAATCGAATATGGATTGGTGGCCGAATGCTTTGAACCTCGATATATTGCATCAGCATGATACCAAAACTAATCCGATGGGAAAGAGCTTCAACTATCGTGAAGAAGTCAAAAAACTGGATATTGAGGCGCTTAAGAACGATTTGCATGCTTTGATGACCGATAGTCAGGCATGGTGGCCTGCTGATTGGGGGCACTATGGCGGTTTGATGATTCGTATGTCCTGGCATGCTGCTGGTACGTATCGTGTGGCTGATGGTCGTGGTGGTGCTGGTACAGGTAATCAACGTTTTGCACCGTTGAATTCTTGGCCTGACAATGTGAACTTGGACAAAGCTCGTCGATTATTATGGCCTATTAAGAAAAAATATGGCAACAAGATTAGCTGGGCTGACTTGATAGTCCTGGCAGGTAACATTGCTTATGAATCAATGGGTTTTAAAACATTTGGTTTTGGTTTCGGCCGCGAGGATATTTGGCATCCTGAAGAAGACGTTTACTGGGGATCAGAAAAGGAATGGTTGGGCGCCAAGCGTTATGATGACAAAAGCCGTGATTCGCTGGAAAACCCACTAGCAGCAGTACAAATGGGGTTGATTTATGTCAACCCTGAGGGCGTAGACGGCAAGCCTGACCCGCTTCGGACAGCTCAGGATGTCCGTGTGACCTTCGCGCGCATGGCGATGAACGACGAGGAAACTGTCGCTCTGACGGCTGGTGGTCATACAGTTGGCAAATGTCATGGTAATGGCGATGCAAAGCTTTTGGGTCCTGCTCCCGAAGCAGCTGATATCGATGATCAAGGCCTTGGTTGGATAAATAAAACCACTCGAGGCATTGGTCGCAATACGGTTTCGAGTGGTCTAGAAGGCGCGTGGACGACACACCCCACTAAGTGGGATAACGGCTATTTCCATATGCTTCTTAATCATGATTGGGAGCAGAAAAAAAGTCCGGCTGGTGCCTGCCAATGGGAGCCTATTAATATTAAGGAAGAAGATAAACCGGTTGATGTTGAAGACCCCTCCATTCGCTACAATCCGATCATGACCGACGCTGATATGGCAATAAAGATGGATCCCATTTATCGTAAAATTGCTGAGCGCTTTTACAAAGACCCTGATTATTTTGCAGAAGTTTTTGCGCGAGCCTGGTTCAAACTTATCCATCGTGATATGGGACCGAAGGCGTGCTACATTGGTCCAGATGTTCCAACGGAAGATTTGATTTGGCAAGATCCAGTGCCTGCAGGTAATCAAGATTATGATGTTGCTGCTGTCAAAGCGAAGATCGCAGCCTCCGCTCTCAGCCTCAGTGAAATGATTTCTACCGCATGGGATAGCGCGCGGACTTTCCGTGGTTCAGATAAGCGAGGCGGTGCGAATGGCGCACGTATCCGACTGATGCCGCAAAAGGACTGGGAAGGCAATGAGCCACAACGTCTGGCAAAAGTATTGCGGGTTCTCGAAGCTATCGCCACGGAATCTGGCGCCAGTGTGGCCGATGTAATTGTGCTTGCCGGTAATGTCGGTATCGAGCAGGCCACCAAGGCAGCCGGCTTTGACATCACAGTGCCGTTCGCACCCGGGCGTGGTGATGCAACGGACAAGATGACCGATGTGGCTTCCTTTGCTGTGCTGGAACCCCTTGCTGATGGTTACCGTAACTGGCTTAAGAACGACTATTCTGTCAGCGCTGAAGAGCTAATGCTCGATCGTACGCAACTAATGGGATTGACTGCCCCTGAAATGACTGTCCTTGTTGGTGGCATGCGCGTGTTAGGGACTAATCACGGCGCAACTAAGCATGGCGTATTCACCAAACGCGAAGGTGTTCTGACAAATGACTTTTTTGTCAACCTGACTGATATGGCCAACACATGGAAGCCCACAGGCAACAATGTCTATGAAATCCGTGACCGTAAAACGGGTGATCTCAAGTGGACGGCGACCCGAGTGGATCTTGTTTTCGGCTCCAATGCTATTCTTCGTGCCTATGCAGAAGTGTACGCTCAGGATGATAATAAAGAAAAATTCGTGCACGACTTTGTTGCGGCCTGGGCAAAGGTTATGAATGCCGATCGTTTTGATCTGGCCTAATGCTCTGCGAGCTTTCACACCACTTATCATCACGGCGTGAAATTGGCTGATACTCTTTCCCCGCAGAAAGAGTATCAATCTATCAATTAATCCAATTAGAACCAAATAAGAGCCAAGACTATGAGTGATGCAATGCATATTGTTTGTCCCCACTGCCATACCCTCAACAGACTACCCACGAAACGTTTGACTGAGCATCCCACTTGTGGAAAGTGCCAAAAGGCGCTTTTTGATGGGAAGCCCGCTCCATTGAACCGGAGATTTTTTGAGCGTCATATCAATCATAATGACATCCCGGTGTTAGTCGATTTCTGGGCCGAATGGTGTGGTCCTTGTAAAATGATGGCCCCAAACTTCGAGTCTGCAGCAGGTATTCTTGAACCTAAAGTTCGATTAGTCAAAGTTAATATTGAAGCTGAGCAAGTGTTAGCCGCTCGTTATAGCATTCAAAGCATCCCAACCCTCATGCTTCTCTTTCACGGAAAGGAAGTTGCCAGAAACGCCGGAGCCATGGGGTCACAAGATATGGTTCGATGGGTAAATCAGCATCTGGGCTGAGCTAAGGATTCGGGAGCATCAAGTAGTGCGATATCGACTAAACCAGCCGGATAAACCATACCGTTATTTCTGACGTCGATGATGGTGGATCGCATGCCTGTATGCATCTATAAACCACATAAACAAGCGTATATACTGTGTCCGAACTAGCATGCTCATCATAACAACCCACGGAGATTTTTAAATGAAAAAAACACCCTATTTACTTCTCAGCTTATTGCTAAGCGTAGGCGTCATGTCAGCACACGCTGAAACGGCGATTATTAAAACGTCGGAAGGTAGCATTACTTGTGAGTTATTTACAAAAGAAGCACCCAATACCGTAGCAAATTTTATCGGCCTGGCAACAGGAACAAAAGAATTTAAAGATCTAAAAACAGGCCAAATGGTTAAACGCCCTTTTTATAATGGTTTAATCTTTCATCGCGTCATCAATGGCTTTATGATTCAGGGCGGCGACCCCCTTGGAAGCGGAACTGGTGGACCTGGTTATCAATTTGATAATGAAAATACTAATGCGAGTTTTAGTAAACCTGGCGTGCTTGCGATGGCTAACGCGGGTCCAAACACGAACGGCAGCCAATTTTTTATTACCGTCGCACCAACACCTAACTTACAAGGTGGCTACAATGTTTTTGGCCAAGTAATTTCTGGACAAGAAGTTGCCGATAAGATTAGCAACCTGCCCAGAGACTCGCAAGACAGACCTATAACACCCGTAGTTATTGAAAGTATCACCATTCAAAAATAAATTCAGGGGCCTATACTACAAAAGGGCTATAAAATCGTTGGCGTTAGGCCTTGCCTTTTGACAAGCGTTTAGCAAAAGGCAGGACCGAACCCAACGATACTTCGCTTCAGTTTTGCAAGAGCATCAACAATCAAGTTTAAAAAATCAGCGTTGTAAAGAGGGATAAATAGATTGCCAAGACTCCACAGCATGGTTTACAACCAAATTACGGAGTCTGTTCTACTCTATTCTAAAGTCCCTGGATATTTTTCAGTAAATTTCTGATTCGCTTTCTTGTTGCAGACTTCGCCCATCTTTTAGCCTGGAATTTGATAGACTAAGTGCTTTATTTCCTTTGTTAACATCACTCTCACCTTCGGAAATTAATTTTTTACCCTTCGCTATTTTTTTGTTGCCCGAACGAATTAATTTATCCCCTTTTTTTTCTAAATCCTTTGACTCAAGAATAGACTCCTCGCCTTTAGTCCATTGTTTCCCTAACTTCCTTGCCTCTTCAGAATGAGTTAACATTTTCTCACCTGCTGAGGGTGTATGGGTACATGCGGCAGTCGTTAATACAAGAAATGGTATTAACAATGTTTTTATTTTCATGGTAACTCCTTATTTAGAAATATTTTTTTTGTGGCTTCATGCGCCCGCTAGACTGACTATCGCGTGCGTATGTTAAATAATAGATCTGCAATTCATTTCTACTGTTAATCCGTATTAACGCCAAGAAAATCACCCTAAGATTAGCGCGTAATTATGATTACTTGGCCTAAAACTTACAACACATTTTAATGAAACGCCACTCCGGCCTACCACGAACACTCATTTCGTCTTTGCGAGTGGTATCCGGATCAGATTGACGTGCTCGTACCGCATAAGGCCCGTGTTATTAGCAGAAAATAGCGCGCTGCACCGCAAACAAAATATTCATGAAATTGAAGCTCTTGCTCGCAGACAATGGTAGAAAGATCGCGGGCATAATTGTCGTAATTATTTTGAACCGGGTGTTCCTCGTAATCAAAAAATCGTCGATGACGCATCACATGCCCGGGATATTTTTCGATCAAAGCAGAGAACCCAAGTTACTGTTGGTACACTCTGAATACCTCAACGTCATCGACCAGCCTCACCAGGTGACCAATATAATTACTGTTAGTTTGTTTAGAGGGCAACCGTGGTCTACAATCAACTTTAATATCGTATCTTTGTTTTCATAAAAGACAAAGTGCACAGTTAAGGAATGAGGACAAATAAACAAGGAGCGTAATTCATGGATACAAAAAAACGTGTTTATTGGTTTATTTTATTATCCAATATCTCATTTTCATCTTTAGTTGGCGCCGCCGGTGCTCACCTAAGCACAGACGAAGTATGGGCAGGAAAGAATCGGGAGAAAATTAATACTCTAATCAACCAATATGGGACAAATAGCCCCAGCTATAATGCAGCAAATAAACCAGTTGCCGCATTTGACTGGGATAACACCATGATGAAGAATGATATAGGCGATGCAACCTTCTACTGGATGACGGTCAATGGAAAGTTCAAACGACCTGCTAAGTTTTCTCAAATGAATGAAATGCTAACAGCTGATGCGATTAAAGAATTAGAGAAAAATTGTGGCGGTACCTCAGCATTTCTTCCCACACAATCCAACCCTGCTTGTGCCGACACGATGCTCAACATCTATAATCTGAATCCCTTAGAAAATGGCCTTTCTGCATGGAAAGACTCAACGAGTCCTCACATGAACAGCTTAATTTTTTATGCACAGGTTTTTGCAGGTTATACTCCTGCTGAAATTCAACAATTCACGGAACATGCATTTAAACTCAATAAGGATAATAAAATTGGAGCAACACAAAAAGTAGGAACCAAAGAATATACAGCCTATGTTCGTGTCTATTCGCAAATGAAAGATCTGATTTCTGTGCTTCAAAAAAATGGTTTTGACGTTTGGGTTATCTCAGCATCAATACAACCTAGCGTCGAGGTGGTAGCAAAAGATGTTGGCATTGATAAGGCGCATGTCATCGGTATTCGTCAAATGCTCGATGAACAAGGCCGGTTAACCGATACCTTCGAAGGCTGCGGATCGTACCCAGATGGCAACAAAGAAATAGTGAGCTTTGGCCCTGGAAAAACATGCTGGCTCAATAAAGTTGTATTTAAAGTCACCGACCCTGAAAAAATGCCAATGCCTGCGCCGATTGTCTTTGGCGGCGGCGACTCCGATGGCGACTTATTCTTTTTAAAGAATGCAACAGGTGGAAGATTGGTTCTGGATAGAAATAATGTCGAGTTGCTTTGCAATGCATATCAAAATTCAGATGGTAAGTGGATAATTAATCCTATGTTTATTGAGCCATTACCACCAAGAACGACACCATATGATTGTAAAAAATATGATATTCCCGATCAAATGGAAGTAAAACCGTAATATTTAGTGCCAGGGAGTCGAAACCAGACTCCCTTCGCCAGGTGTCCATCAAATCAGTGCAAGACCACGGTTACTAAATGAGCTAGACGAGCCGCCTAGTTTTTGCTCATGTAGTGAATTGCCTGAATCAAGGCATCATTTGAACAATTTTTATTCGGTACATCAGCTTCTTTGCATAGCCCGCCGTGCGCCATTAGTCCTTTACCAATAGTTACGCTATATAACAAATAATTTATAGGTGTTTTAAATTGCTTAGGATTATTGTTTACTGCAAGCTTCGCCTGTTTGAAACGCTTACCCCATGCTTTTTTGTCAAAAGCTGCGGGGGCATTTATAGCTTTGGCTAATTGTGGTCCATGGCAATTTTGGCAGGCTGCTTCATAAATTGTTTTACCCAAATTATTAGCCAGAACAACTGTATTAACGACACTTAATAACATAACGAGCACTAAGTTCTTCATTCTATCTCCTTATATAATCTGTTTCGTCACTCCCCACACTGTCATCTACATGGAAGCGCCCCCCAGAGTAGTACTCCCTTTTAATGATTTGATGGGTGCTGAAGTTTCTCCATGATAACTTCAATAATACAGGTTACAGAAAAATAAGCCCATTTAAATATTCAATCTCTATTCCAATTGCTTAAATAAGGTTTCACATTTTATAGCTTGTCCAATAAATAACGGCAGAGATGTCTTGAAAATTCTGGTTTTACTGTTTTTTGCTCAAGCATCCTTTGCTAGCCCTTGGATTACCAGCCTATTGCTCACCACGGAGATTACTCCTAAAGGACACATCAATTTTGGGCTGTATAAATTTATAGTGAGTACCCACACGATTTTAAAAGTATTGAGAACGCTTCTGTTGTATTGAAGATGTAAGCAATTTTTTAAATTTACAAACATCGACTCCATATGATTACAACCAGAGAGACAAGCTCAGCGTAGCTATAGTAGCTATAGTAGCTATAAGATAGTAAATGTTACGACGACAAGAAAATAACTGGCTACCAAATTTTCGTTTTGTCGTACAAGTGCTTATGCCTATGGGAAAATTTGGAAATTTGAAACATCATTTATATTTTTATAATGCATGCTGTGCAAAGACAGCTAAACTAATACTGACAAATCATGGATTTGTTGCACCGAATGAAACCACGAAGGAGGGAATGCAACATGTTTAGCACCGCTTTTTTGCTATGGGGTGTTTTATTCGGCTCCATTGGATTTGGCTTCTTTCTTTATGGTAAAAAGCAAAAAAATTTTACCGTCTTGATCTGCGGTCTTTTACTCATGATATACCCCTATTTTGTTCCGAACTCCTATTTATTAGTACTTGTTGGCATAGTGCTTTTGGCGGTGCCTTATTTTTGGCGGGAGTAGGTGGAAGCCTAAATACGGCAGGAAAAGAACATTATTAAATGTTTTCCTCTGCAGATTGATTTCAGTAAAAAGAGCATCTATTCTTTGTTAGAGATTAATTATTAATCTTAAGTAAATAACACTCCAAATACAATGAGTAACTAACCTATAAGGAAATAATTCATGAAAAACAATAAATTGATCGGTGCCACCATAGCAACAGCAGCTGCAATTATGTTTGCTGTAGCACCTGTTTCATCATTTGCTGGTAAAACATCCACTAAATCTGCCTGTTATGGCGTAAATGCTTGCAAAGGTAAATCAGCTTGCAAAACCGCTGGTAATGCATGCAAAGGGAAAAACGCTTGCAAAGGCAAAGGCATGATGATGAAATCAGCTAAGAAATGCGAAAAAATGCATGGAACTACTGTAGAACCAAAAGCTTAATATTCTAAACCATCTGGCCATTGAGAAATTTTCTTAATTGGCCAGTGCTTCTAAAGAAGGATCTCATGAATAGCTTTTCTGAAAAACCATTTCTTGGCTTTGGATTAGGACTTCGCACCGAACATTATGAACAAATTATAGCCGAAAATCCCGCGGTAGATTGGTTCGAAATAATCACTGAAAATTATCTAATCCCTGGTGGAAAACCCCTCTATTATCTCGACAAAATTCGTGAACGCTATCCCATTGTTATGCATGGTGTTTCGCTCTCTATTGGGAGTGTCGATCCACTTGACCTGAACTATCTTAATCAAGTAAAAATGCTCGCTAAGCGGATTAAACCGGTCTGGATTTCAGATCATTTATGCTGGACGGGTGTGAATGGCTTAAATATGCATGACTTATTGCCATTACCCTATACTCAAGAAACCATTAATCATGTGGCTTCACGATTGAGGCAGGTACAGGATCATTTGGACTCTCCTATTCTTATTGAAAATGCATCCAGTTATTTAACTTATAAGCAATCTGAAATGACAGAATGGCAGTTTCTTACAGAGATTGCACACCAGGCAGACTGTTATATTTTGTTGGATGTGAACAACATTTACGTGAGTAGTGTGAATCATGAGTTTGATCCCCTAGAGTATCTCCACGCCATCCCGCCCGATCGAGTGATTCAGATTCATCTTGCGGGTCACTCAAATCAAGATGGTTATATTATTGATACCCATGATGCTCCCGTCATTCAAGAAGTGTGGGACTTGTATGCTGCCGCCATTGATTATCTAGGACCGGTTTCAACTATGATAGAGCGTGATGATAATATTCCGCCACTTTCTGAGTTATTGCTTGAAATGGTGCATGCAAAAAAAATTGCAGAACGCGTTCTAGCGAACCAGGCTTTAGTTTTATCTGAAGAGTTGCCCATATGACCTCCTTGTCTAGACTCCAACATGACTTACAGTCTTATTTATTGACAGGTCAATGTGCTATTGAGTCGTCGGTAGTGGAAACAGAAACTGTTTCCAGTCAATCTCGTTTAAATGTCTATCGCAACGCCTACCAAAGTCGTCTTGTAGAAGCCCTAGCGAATAATTTTCCCTGTCTTCAAGCTTATATAGGTGATGAAGAATTTGAAAATATAGCCCTTGAATATATCGCAGCCTCCCCTTCAACTTACCGATCTATTCGTTGGTTCGGGGATACATTTTCTGATTTTCTACGTCAATATTACGAGAAAAATTATGCGTATATCGCTGAGTTGGCTGAGTTTGAATGGAAGCTTACCCTTAGCTTTGATGCGAGAGATGAGTGCTTATTTCAACTGAATGGTATGATTCATATTCCCCCAGAATCCTGGGTGGGTATGAAACTTATACTGCATCCTTCAGTGCTGCAAATGAATTTTTTATGGAATGTGGTTGCCATTTGGGAAGCCATTGAGAACGATGAGCATTATATCGATGCGTCTAAAAATGCAAAGCTAGAGGCATGGATATTATGGCGCCATGACTATATGAATAATTTCTACGCACTATCTGAAAGTGAAGCATGGGCACTGGATGTCATATCCACAGGAGCAACTTTTGGTGAGGTATGCGAAGGATTGCGTCAATGGCATGATGACCATGATGCGGGGCTTCAAGCCGCGTCCCTTCTGAAGGGCTGGATACAAGCAGGATTAATCACTAACGTTCTATTATAAAAATTCACAGTTAAATAATACGCGTGAAAACGCTCACGGACATCAATATCATCTGTTTTTTATAACACCATCTCGAAACCACATTGAATGCTCTAGTTTCAAGAAAGGGCAGATACTGACGCCGTGTAAAAACTTCAGCCATAATTTCCTGCGTAGGTGTGTCACCACAGCAAACCATTACAAAATCTGCTTGTTTTTGAAGTTGCATTTCGTTTATCCACTACCCCCACTTGACCCCTATTGCTTAGCCTGCCAATATTAAAATTCATCATAAATTCGCTATGTTGGCATGACTACTATGGGCAAAAACCGATTAGAAGCATTCAGTGACGGCGTGCTCGCCATCATCATTACCATCATGGTATTGGAATTGAAAGTGCCACAAGAAGCGAGTTTTTCAGCATTACATCCGTTATTCAATGTTTTTTTGAGCTACACACTTAGCTTCGTGTATCTTGGAATCTATTGGAATAACCATCACCACATGTTACATACATTACAACATGTAACCGGTGCAATTTTATGGGCAAATCTGCATCTTCTTTTCTGGTTATCCCTTTTTCCTTTTGTCACTGGTTGGATAGGAGAAAATCATTTTGCCCCTGCTCCGATGGCACTTTATGGTTTCGTGTTACTGATGGCAGCGATTGCCTATTACCTATTGGAACGTACTATTATCGCGAGCCAAGGTATTGATTCACTACTTGGCAAAGCCATTGGTAAGGATTTCAAAGGAAAGATATCACCCATCCTTTACCTAACTGCTATTTTTACAGCATTTTTTCACTCCTGGATTTCGGGGATACTTTATGTTTTTGTTGCCCTGATGTGGCTAGTTCCTGATAGGCGCATTGAGCGAGTGTTATCAAATTAAACAGTGCCGTACCATTGCTGCAAAAATTTATATTGATTCCCATTAGCGACCTTGGTAGAGTTTCGATTGAATTTCGCAACCCAACAATTTTTATCAGTTTTTTCCTCCTCGCACCCGTTCACAGACTGGAATATTGAATTAAAATTTTGTCGTCTCGTTGTGAAATCAACTTTTTTGCAGGTATGCATACCTAATACTGCGATCTGCTCGCTCTTTGAGAACTGTTTTACAAGGAATTAGAATGAAGATAAAGAACGAGGTTTTTTCAAGCCTGTCTATTGGCTTTCTGCTGTTTGGTACCTCAAACATCTCAATGGCTACTGCAACGGAACTATTAAAAGAGCCATTAAATAGCAACCGATCATACATCTATGCCGGATTGCTGTATCTTAAACCGACCAGCAGCAATCTAAAATATGCAACATTTGTCTCAGGGACTCAACCCTATTATCAAAGCTGGCATTACCAAACAATTAAACCGGATTTTTCACCTGCGTTTGAACTGGGAGCGGGTTATGCTTTACCCAACACGCTCTATAGTGCTGCCATTGACTGGGTTCATTTGAATTCGAATGACAACGCGTTTAAACAAGCCAATACCAGTACAGATTTAACTACGGTTGAGTTTGTCGCACCCCCTTATGAAATGAGTCCGCCAGTGTTTGGTATAAAGCGAGTCGACAGTAAAGTGAATTTTGCATTTGACAGCGTTTTATTAAACATGGCAAAGCAAGTTGAATATAGTCCGAAATTAAAAGCCAGACTTTTTGGCGGCATAAATCTGTTACGTATTAACCAAACACTAACGACGCTATTTAGTGATTACGCAGGAAGCCCGGCCACCCCCTATAGCTACCCGCTGCCACCTGATCCTTCGTTTTCTTTCCAAACGGAAACGGTCTCAAAATATTTTGGTGCAGGACCTGATTTAGGGTTAAATGTTCAATATCAAATGAATTCTGGTTTTGGTTTTGTTGGTCAAATTCTTGGCTCGCTTACAGTTGGCTCGATGCACACTCAAGACAACTTCACCTCAACATCATCGCGTTTAACTTCACTAGGAATCGGTACTAGCCACCAAAACATCACCGCACCTAACGAGACGCAAGTAGTTCCTGGAGCAGATGGCAAACTAGGTATTTTTTATACCTATCAAGGTGCAAGTATTGCCAACTTTACCGTGGAAGCTGGCTATCGGGTAACGGCTTATCTTAATGCGATATCAACCGTCGAGCCTGGTACGCTCGTGCAGCCGGGAACCGTCATTGTAACCCCTGAGTTTTCGACCGGTACAATGGCTATTGTATCTACCATTGCCACCAATCGTCCCTTTAATTTTAGCGGTCCTTACCTAAATTTAAAAATTGCGATGGCTTAGTTAACAGCGCCAGTTCACCATGAATGAAGAGCACGTGCTAATACTAGTATGTGCTCAATCAGCTGATTTTATGGAAATGGCTATCTCCTTCAGTTATCTATTCTTCAGGGATATTTCATGAAACAACAACACCAGCATAATCGTTCATTAATATTAGCTTTCTCCTTGTTAATGCTTTCCATTCCCGTGCTTCATGCAGGGAAGCCTGTATTCAACATCGTACCGGTAGAAGGCAGCATTACCGCGCTATTGTTGCCCAATAATTTCAGCGAAACGGTTCAATATCAAGTCATCAATCAAACGCAGATTACACGTACTTTAACTATGGAGGCGATACCAGGCGTTACCCAGGCACCTAGCCAGCAACTACTCCAGCAATACTGCTCAAACCCTTTTATTTTGGCTCCACAACAAAGCTGTATATTAAATTTAGAAGTGGATGGGAGCCAGGTACCGTCCTCTGGAATTAATAGAGGACCCATTGTATGCAAAACCAAAGGACCTGATGACCCAACACCCGATAAATTTCTATGTTCTGAACCAAGCCTTGCAAATACACTGGCAGTTTCTTCCACTTCCGCAGGTCAACATGCTTATGTCGCAAATCAATTGGGTAATAGTGTTTCAATTTGCCAGGCCAATCCTGCCACCGGTTTATTGAGCCAATGTTCGATAGCAGTAACAGGGCTTGGCAACCCAGAGGGCATTGGCTTTAATCCAGCGGGTACATTTTTTTATGCCGCAAATCCCACGGGGAGTTACCTCACTGTTTGTAAAGTAAATCAGGCAAATGGCGCATTAACTAATTGCATGAATGCCGGTGGTTCAGGATTTAATTTACCCAATGCCTTCGGATTTAGTCCAGACGGCACGATTTTATATACATCCAATCTAGGTGGAGGTGGGAGTGTATCGGCTTGTTTGATAAACACCACTACGGGAGAGTTGAGCTCTTGTGTTAATAATACCAGCCCCTCCTTTGGTGCCTCTGCAGGGATGACCCTAAACGCTTCTGGAAACATAGCTTATGTAGTCAATCGCTCCCAAAACACCACTTCGGTTTGTCGGGTTTCCGGGCAAGTTGTGGATTTATGCGATGCAACCTCGGGAAGTTATTTTACCGAACCAGAAGGTGTTATCTTAAGCCCATCAGGTCGGCATGCATTCATAACGAATGCCGGCGGTAAGTCAGTTACGCTTTGCAATATTCGAGAAGACGGAACCGGCTTATTAGAAAACTGTGAAGTTACAGATGGTGCGTTTGCTGGTACTGGAAACATTGGCTTAAATTCACTGGGAACCGTAGCATATGTTCCGAATGAATTATTACAGCAACTGTTTATTTGTAATGTGTCAGTATCAACAGGCACATTATCCGAATGCAAACCGTCCTTGGGTACAGGCTTTGTTGGACCGGCCGGGGTTGAGCTCCACTAGAAAGCTGGGCTTGGGCTACACGTCATGTTTAGCCCAACCGCCTCCTCGCTTTATCAAATCAGACTCTTAAAATAACCTTAACCAAATTCGTTATATTTTTTTATGATGTGATAAATTTAGCTCACTAACATAGCCCCTATCTCTTTTTGCTAACGGGTTGGAAATTATATACTGTATACCTGAAAATCTGACTTCATCACAGGAGATACACCATGAATGGATTAACAATCAAAGCAATTCTGTTGGGCTTGGCATTCTTGTCGACAAGCTTATTACCTTTATCGACATTTGCTCACAGCCCTAACAGCAAGATATATAGTACTAAGCTGGGGTGTATGGCATGCCATCAAGACAACTCCATACAACCTGTTATAAATTCAAAAAATAGCCAACATAATTTACGCCGCCAAAACCAGGCGAAAACAAAACAGGCGAAATGAGCGCATGCGACTTAACACGTTGTTAATAGGATTATATTTGTTTTCGGGGGGTATCCAGGCTAACCCTGTCAATCCAGTTCAGTTACCCCACGAAATTACTAAAAAAAATCTGCGAACTCACGTCCGATTTTTATGTTCAGATGCTCTGGAAGGCAGGCTCACGGGTTCGATTGGTGAAAAACTTGCAGCGCAATATGTGGCAAACATATTCCGTGATTTGGGACTTGAGCCTGCCGGAAGTAATGGGACTTTTTTTCAAGCGTTTAACTTTACTGCCGGAGTATCGCTGGGAAAAAACAATTTGTTTACGATTAAAAATCAAAAAGGGGAGGCAAAAAATCTTCAGCTAGACAGGGAATGGCGACCCCTTTCATTTTCGGACCAAGGCCGTTTTAACATCACTGAACTAATCTTTGCAGGCTATGGCATTAAAGCACCAGCCCTAGGGGAACTTCCACCTTATGATTCGTACCATGGCCTAAATGTAAGAAATAAATGGGTCGCCGTTTTCAACGGGGCTCCAGAAAAAATATCCTCCGAACAACTTCGCCAGATAAATCCCTACACATCACTTCGCTATAAAGCTTTTACCGCCAAAGAGCATGGGGCCAAAGGTGTTATTTTCCTAAACGGAGGTACTGCAAACATACAAAATAACTTAATCCAGCTTACCTCGGATAGCTCGCTCTCAGGATCAGGACTTAGCGCGCTAGCAGTTCAGGACGAAGTTCTCGATGACCTGCTCAATCACAATAAGCATCAGTTAAACTCGCTGAAAAAAATGCGCGCCAAACTGAACCCTGGTCAATTGCATTCTTTACCCGTAATAGCAGGCTTAAAAATTTCCGGCAATATCGACATAAAAAAAAACATAAAGCGCGGTCGCAATGTACTGGCCAAACTTAGAATGGCTCCCAACGCCACACAGATAGTTGTGGTTGGTGCACATCTTGACCATCTCGGTCGGGGTACACTGACAGGCTCACGCAAACGAAGCAATGAAGTGGGGATGATTCACGCTGGAGCAGATGACAACGCATCAGGTGTAGCCTGTGTTTTGGAAGCCGCCGCACAGTTAAGCAACTTAAAAGCACAGGGGAAGCTTCGTGGAAATAAAGATATATTGCTTGCCGCATGGTCAGGAGAAGAAATTGGGGTCCTCGGCTCTTCTCATTTCGTAAAAAATTTCATACAGACCACTGCAGATAAGTCATTGTATCCTAGCATTGATGCCGCCATTAATTTAGATATGGTGGGTCATTTGCGAGAAAAGCTCGTTTTGCAAGGAACGGGATCAAGCACAGATTGGCCTAAGATAATCATGCGCTCCAACCTGAAGCATCCTATTCAGTTAATCACCCAAAGTGACCCGTATTTGCCTACCGACTCAACGTCATTTTATTTACATGGCGTGCCCACGCTAAATTTTTTTACAGGCGCACATGATAATTACCACACCCCCCGCGACAAACCCGAAACATTGAACTACGAGGGGATTAAAATCGTAGCTGATCGCTTGGTTGATGTCATTCTAACCCTTGAAGAGAAGCCAGGCCCAATGAATTACTCACAAGTAAAAAAAACAAACGATAATCCAGAGCGAGAATTTAAAATTTATTTAGGCACCATACCTGACTATGCCAGCGCTGATATATCCGGGGTAAAACTCTCAGGGGTCGCAAGTAATTCACCTGCTGAACAAGCAGGCCTGAAACAGAATGATGTGATTATCAAATTAGCAGGAAAGGACATTAATGATATTTATGATTATACGTTTGTTCTAAATACATTACGTGTCGGAGAGCCTGCCGAGCTGGCAGCACTGCGCGGGCATGAAAAAGTTGTTTTAACAGTGGTTGCACGGTATCGAGAATAGGCCCGCTAACTTGCGTGCATTCGTAAATTCACTTACAGATACCTTATTGATTTAGCTCAAATGTTTAGCTACCATGCCCAACCGGACGATTACTTTCTAATGCGAGTATTCTGAATTAATAGCTGTAGACTGACTGAAAAAGGATTTTTTAAATGAACCGATATCAACTTGCCACCGCATTATTTATCAATGCGTCCCTACTCTCTCCAGCAACCTTTGCCCACGTTCCACCGAAAGGGGAAACTTTGCCGATCGCGGCCAAAGATGCCTTCAATTGGACTGGATTTTACGCAGGTATCAATGCTGGCGTAGTGAAACACTCAATGAACATTACAGATAATAACGCCTCCACTTTTTTTGCCACCATCCAACAAACATCCAATCCCGATTTCACCGGTGGACTTCAGGTTGGCTATCGTCGCCAATTAACTATGAGTCAGGCATCAGGTGTGTATGGACTGGAATTCAGCGCTAATTTTTCAGATGCCACGATGACCAAAGAATACGGCTCACCCTTTGCTCTCTATCAACTTAGTTCGCAAAACAAGTTAAAAAATGTCTGTTTATTGCAATTAATTGGCGGAATCGCTGCCGATAGAACTTTCTTATTCCTGGCAGCTGGTTTCTCAAGGTCCGACATTACCGGTCATGTAACGAATACAGACGGCATTCCCTTTTTTAATGCATTCAATGTCGGTAAAAATGCGATGGGTACAGCACTGGGCGGCGGTATTGAATACGCCATCAATGAAAAAATTACTGCTCGTTTCAAAGTGGATGTTATTACGCCGACTGTATATTCCAGTAACGCCTACTCTGAGTTTGGTGACAGCGGCGATACATTCCAGATGGCAAATAATATCGTGCAGGCTACGATAGGCGTTAACTACAAATTTGGATAAATTACAGTCGTTCAGATGGTGTTATAACTTAATAATTTAAAAGGGATTTTTATGAAAGGTTTATCCAGTAAGCTCTCTTACCTGCTTATATATTTTGCCTTGGGAGCTGGAGCCGCCTCTGCTAACACAACCAACAATCAGACTGACGATCTAAGTCCGGTTCTACCAGCGGCTGGATTACCTTTCCGAGTCGTAATAGAAAAAGCCAACTTCCAACTACCTTCAGGGATTCACTCTGGTGTGGTTGGAAAATACAACGGATTATGGATCTTTATCGCCGGACGTACTAACGGCATGCATGGCTTCGGCCCAGATCCTTTCCCTGTGAGTGCTCAGAACACAAGTATCGTTGTCATCAACCCTGCCACCGGGCATGTAAGCTCACGCTCGTTAACCGAGCCCGCTTCCGGGTTAAACCAACAACAGATTGATACCTTATCAGTTACCAGTCCGCAAGGGTATCAAGAGGCGGATACCCTTTACATGACCGGTGGGTATGGCGTCGAGACCACCACAGGAACATTCGGAACAAAACCCATGTTAACCGCCATTTATCTTCCGGGTATAGTCGAATGGGTTACGGAGCCAGGAAATAGAAATCATTCCGTAATTAAAAATATACGCCAACTTTACAATCCGGTATTTCAAATTACCGGTGGTAAAATGGCTAAGTTAGGCAACTTAATGCAACTTATTTTTGGACAAAACTTTACCGGTGTTTATACTGGTGGTAGCAATGGTGATTACAGTGAGCAAGTACGCCAATTTCAGATTAGAGACATTAACGGCCAACTAGCTGCCGATGTGTACCCGGCAAAACCATACACCCCTAATCCCAATTTTCGCCGACGGGATCTAAACGTTCTTCCTACCCTACTCAATAACAATAATAACCTTCAATATGGATTTGTTGCGTTCTCAGGGGTATTTACTGAAGCTACGGGGATATGGACTGTACCGGTTGTTATCAATGAAACAGGGGATCCAGCCATGGCAAATCCCGCCTCATCAACTACGTTTAAACAAGCAATGAACAATTACGTATGTGCATCAGCGAGCTTATATTCTAGAAAATACGCGAGTATGTATAATCTCTTTTTTGGTGGCCTCTCGTATGGTTTCTATTCTAGTGGCGCGTTTCAAACTGATCCTGAGATTCCATTTATCAATCAAGTCACAACCATAAAAATGGATAAGAATGGCAATTTCACCCAATATTTAATGGATAGCCAATACCCCGTTATCCAGTCAACACAATCTAACCCAGGAAATACCCTACTCTTTGGTGCTGGAGCATATTTTATAACAGATAATATACATCTATATCCCAACCGAGTAATCAGCCTAGATGCTATCCGCAGGCCTACGACCATTGGCTATATAGTAGGCGGCATCGCGAGCACTTTACCCAATACAAATGTCATTACGGACTCCATCGCGTCACCTTATGTCTTTAAAGTTACAATAATGCCGACGCCATAAATAAGATATGAAAAAATAGGTTGTTTTTAAATATAGAATGTAGCCTTGATGCAGCATAGCGCAATCAAGGCTATGCATGCTGTGTTATCGCCCGTATCCAAATTAGCCATTTAGACTCATATAAGATGAGGTGCCTGCCGGCTCATAATCATGATTTAGTTCAAATCCCGCGATAAGAATAGAGTCCGCTTTTTTTTCGCTAGCATCAGGAAAATATATTTTTGGCGGGATCGCAGAAAACAATTGGCTTGAAGAGCGCTGTATAGAGGGTCTTTGTCTAAGTTTTTCCAATGCACGCGAATATTGCCAGGCCAGCTTTTCTTGTTTCGTCTCATCTTGTACCGTACTGATGAGGTTATCTATCATACCAAACGCTTCATCTGTTGCACTGTTAATTAAAGCGATACTGCTGTTATGTTCTACGGTGATCACTTCGAGCTTGGTGAGTCTCCTCTCATGATCACAGCAACGCTTATCCTCATCTTCAATATGATGTTGATCGGTTAATTGACGTCGACGCTCTCTACAGGTTGTAAAAAGACAGACAGCGCCCGCGCCGAAATAGGTAAGTGGATCGCTGAATTTTGTAAGAAGACCTAGTGTAATTGTTGTTGCCGCAAAACTTAAGCCTGTGAAGATTGCGCTTGCTAGTTGTGCCGGTCTTGAATTTAGAGCTGTTTTGATGCGTATCGTCGAGCGATCTATACATCCGTCTTCATTCTCGTTCATCTCCGAAACCTCTTGGTTAACTCGTACGAGGGATCGCTAGGTAAAAATTAGAGTATTAGTTTAATTTGGGAAATGCAAGCGCTGTAATTACGTCTATTTTGCAGAAGAAAATACCGGGTTATACTTCATTGCGCTGAGGCTGGCTCTCTTATGATTTCATCGCGAGCGCGCTATTTTAATATTGATCTGCGCAATATTATTATTTTCGGACCACTCCATCGTATAGTCACACTGAGCCATCATCGCCGATTCAGGCGACAATATTATTTGATGCGGCAAGAAAAAATACGCTAATGGCATGGAGACTTCGTAGGTGGGTGATGGTGGGTTTTGCAAACAAAGATTCCAATTCCCCTGCATGGGTAGTTCAGTTTTGACTCGGTCAACAAGAGGATAAATCAACTGCGGCAAATAATAGCGGTGCGTGCGCTCAACTTTCCCTGAAATAATAAAAATAAAAGCAATGGCCGCGATTGCTATCGATAATGGTGCTTTTCTTGCCTGACAATGGGGCAGTCCCCTTTCCTCAAAATAAATTAACACCGAGAACAGGGTAAAGGGAATGAGCAACATATTGAAATAACGTTGAAAATCCAGCAAGTGATCCTGTGTGTGCCCCACAGCAAAAACCAGTGCTTGCAACCAATAGAGCATCAACAAGTAAATCACTATTGTAGCGAGAAATACCCATTGTAATTTGACAGCACGAACGTGGCTTTCTTGCTTAAGGTGCTGCATAAGTACGCGCCATATCAAGACAATGAGCGCATAGGAGACAACATTTGGCCAAGCTAATATGTGCCCGAAACGTCCTAAAAACACCCCCTTTAGAAACAACCATTGCACCGCATGGAAGTATGGATTCAACGGATTTAGTGCGTCCAAGGCATTAGGCAAGGTCACCGCCCGCGCGAAGCTGTGAAAACCATAGTGCTGGCAGTGAATAACCCACATCCACTTTAGGCCCACTACGCCTGCAAGAAGAAGCACAGAACAGACGATATTTTTTTTACTTTTTTTCGCCGTTACAAAAAAAGCAATAATGCTCATGATGGCGAAGAGAATGCCAATTTCCTTGATTAAGGAAAGAAATAAAATCGGGAAGAAAACCAGCAAGCCAAGCTGCTCATCATCCCTGAATTTGTAAATCATCCAGAAAATTGCAAATAGATAAACGGCCACGTAGCCATCCACCTCCATACGAGCAAAAATTGTTCCAAAACCAACGGTCAATGCAATAAACACCAGCGCAATCTTCAGCAACGAATCGCGGACAGCGCGAGCATCAAACAAAACCATTAAGGCCGAGAGCAAAACAATCCCTTGTGCCAAATAACCTGCGAATTGTGAATATCGGCCTGCGGCTGTATAAAATAAATAATGAAAACTGCTCATGCCTGGTATATAAGTCAGAAAATTGTCATTAATGTAATGATTGTCAGTAGGCAACTGATTAAAAACAAATAAATACTTGCTCATTATTCCCCAAAAAGAATAATCATCGATGCTACGAAAACGCATGCCCCACACAAAAAGCGCAATCACTGCCGAGAAAAGAAAATAATAACGACTGGTTGAAATGTTATCGCGAGCTACTGGCGCGGTTCTACGCCGCGAATAATCGAGCAATTGCGTATAAATAAATACCGCTATACCCACATATAAAATAACGAGTGTGCCTTGCGGGAGATAGCCCGTGAGTGCCAACAAAAATTCGAGCACACCAATGCCCGCCGTGATAATCAGCAGAAAAGGGGCTAAAGCCATGCGGAAAAAAGAGGCAACAAGTGTGCTAAATCCGATAATAGCGAAAAGGGGCAGGACTAATTTAAGACTGGAGACCATTTATTTGTACCCTATGCTAATTTTATTACCGCTTACCCAATGCTATCATTTTTTGCTATTATACCTGCACTTTGAATACAGATATCAAGCACATGCTTCCTCCTATCCTAATTATTCCAGCGTATAACCCAGATGATAAACTTCTTGAGCTAGTAACCGAACTCAAGAAAATTCATCCTGAGCAGGAGTGCATTGTCATCAATGATGGCTCAGTGCCTGCATGTGATGCGATTTTCACTGCACTGGAAAAACAAGATATTACTGTTTTGCATCATAAGGTAAACCGCGGCAAAGGAGAGGCGCTCAAAACAGGGATGCGATATTTTCTCGCCCATTTTTCCTCCGAAGCTCCGGGAATAGTCACGGCCGATGCCGATGGGCAACATGATATTCACGACATTATCAAAATCAGCCAGAAAATGGCGCTAAACCCTCATGCGCTTCATTTAGGTGTTCGCACGTTATCACAACGCAGTATTCCCCTACGCAGTCGGATCGGTAACACCTTGACCCGCATATTGTTTAATGGGCTAACAAAAAATAAAATCAATGATACTCAGACCGGATTAAGAGGCATTCCAACATTCCTAATCGCTGAAATGATTGAAAGTAAAACCTCTCGCTACGAATTTGAATTTGAAATGTTCTTTGTAGCAAAGCTACATGGCATACCGATTATCCAAACACCGATTCAAACAATTTATATTGATAACAATAAAAGCTCTCATTTTAATCCGCTCATCGATTCACTGAAAATCTATTACATTTTTATTCGTTTTTGTGGCGTTGCTCTAGTCTCTTTTGCAGTCGATTTCACCCTGTTTTGCACTATATTTTATCAAAGCGATGATATGGGACAAGCTATGTTAGAAGCGCGCCTTGTTTCAGCAACGCTTAACTTCTTCCTCAATAAAAATATCACCTTCAAAGCGGATAACAACTTTTTATTGGCTGCCGCCAAATTCAGCTTACTAGCCTTATTTATAGGGCTTTCTTCATACCAGCTATTACAACTGCTGTGTTTAACCGGCCTGAATGTCTATGCCAGTAAAATTTTAGCTGAGTTTCTTTTGTTTATCGCTAGTTTTACCGTGCAATATTCGATGATTTTCTTTAAACGGCACGTGAACATTTGATTTCTGCCGGCAAATTGTGATTGCACTTACCCTACCCCGTGGATTCACCACGGGGTCTCAGAGTATGCCTTTTGTAACCAGAATAGCTACATATTAGTAACCGTAATTATCGACTTTTTTTACTGAACTCGCACGAGCTAGGAGTAATCTCAGGTATAACCTGCAAACGAGCTCTGCTTTGTGCTAAAACATGAGGCGGTGGTGGAGCCTTGGGTGGTATCGGTTTCCTGTTTGGTGTGCAACCCAACATGAAGGCCTGCACATTGGGTGTCATTTTTTCAAAATGCCTCTTTCTTGGCAATGTAGGCGGGATACGTTTAGATTCCTCATTCATGGATAGTAGAGACGGTGTTGGTGAGTCAACACGTTTGCTAGCAACCATGCTCTTCTTGAGCATGTCCTGAATCACGGCTGTTGATGACACACGAGTGGGGGTTGTTTTTTTATCTTCTTCTCCACGGTCTAACAGCGAAGCGCTTTGCTGTAGCGCTTTGGAGGGTGCGAAAACTGACGCATCATCTTTAGTCTCTGCACATGACAATGCCATTTTCGGCGGCTCCATAGCGCGAAGCAAGAGTAAATCGGTGAGAGCATTATCATGCTCAATGCCCCTATTTGCCGTTACAGAGGTTGCTAAATCGTTAGCAGATTGCTTATCAGCTACCACAGCACTTTGTAACGGTAATTCATTGGATTCCGTCTCATTTGCTGCAACAAATGCCTTATGTGCATAGGCGGTAGGGGTGAGGGGAGCCGTCCGCACCAGACTCACTTCCGGTTGACCATCGCTTACGGCGACTGTGATCTGAGTCAGCTCGCCGCTTTTTTCTTCCAGAAAATCATGCCTTGCCTCACTTGAATTAATATTTTTTTGCAGATCTTCAAATGAGGAATAAGGCAAAAATTTACGCACATTTTCATCGTTGAATATTTCATTTTCATTGAAAGCCTTGATGATTGCGATAAATTTATCTTTTGAATAGTCGGGCTGAGTTGTTACATAGTTATATTCAGCCGACTCATTATCTTCGAGTAGATGGCTCAAGATATAGCCTTGCAACAATTGGCGAAGTTGAAACATTCGCTTTTCGCCTGATTCTGCACCGAGTTGCAATTTGAGAGAGTATGCGAACCATGCCTCAACAGGGGCTATATCAAAATCTTGCAGCATCAGTTCGTCGCAGGTTTTTATCCGCAATTGTCGTTTTGTTGACCACCCTAAAAGCGGGTAACCCATTTCATGATAAGAGTCGCCCTCTTGATCACGATGTTCCTTATATTTAGTGAGAACGGCATTGATAATTTCTTGCTTGGGAAATGGCATGATTAACTCCTGTTAAATTAATTTATCAGCGCGTTAACACGCTGTCGTTCATGATTTTTCCTATCTTTGGATTAACTCAACTATGCAATAAATATTGAACAATCTGAACATGGTCCCTGCTCTGTTTTTCTGCTTCTGTTTGACGGGTATCTCAAGGTACTGATAATCATTCCAGAAATGCATATAAATTCCTAGGATTATTATTGGGTAGGAGCGCGTGTTGAGCTTAACTTTAATTGATACCCAATTGCTAGTACCATTACAAGAGATTTCCCCGGATTACGGCTTCACCTAATTCGGGCTACGCGAGGCAAAGGAGAGACTATGGCCGTGGCCAGTTTGAATGGCACCGATATCTATTATGAATCGCATGGGCGGGGTGAGCCCCTGGTGTTAATTGCTGGCTATGGCTGTGACCACCTCTTTTGGAGCGCCATGTTGGACGAATTGGCTGAACGTTTTCAAGTCATCCTGTTTGATAATCGTGGCGCAGGACAAACAACCGATTCAGGTTCGCTTTTTAATTTGGAAACGTTGGCTGATGACACCGTGGCTTTAATAAAGCACTTAGGCCTCAAACAACCGCATATTCTTGGCCACTCCATGGGAGGCGCCATCGCAGAAATAGTGGGCAAGAAATACCCTGATAACATCCGTAAACTAGTCATTTTAAACTCAACTGCAAAATTTAATACAAGAACACTCAAGACGCTTAAGAATTTTACAAACTTAGTTCTGGCAAATATCGCGCTGGATTTAATTATTGAAACCAGCATGCCCTGGTTTTTTTCCAATGAGTTCCTGGCTAGCCCCGAACACGTTGCGCGTTACATTGAAGCCATAAAAACCAACCCTTATCCGCAGACGGTCATTAATCAGGCACGCCAATATAATGCCTTAGTGGCTTTCGACGCACACACATGGGCGCATGAAATCAGCGTCCCCACGCTACTTGTTGCTGCCGAGGACGATATAGTGACTCTGCCCCAAGAAAGCCTGTGGCTTGCGCACAACATTTCAAACGCCCAAATCGATTTTATTCCCGGCGGGCACTCAAGTCCCATAGAGCGCCCCAAGGATGTGAATCACGCTGTATTAACATTTTTAACCAAGAAGCCATAGTAACGAGGCACATCACCATGAGTACAGAAAAAATCGATATCCTGTTTGCCAACGCCTATCAATTGCACCAAAATAACCAACTACCCGAAGCCATTAGCCTCTATGAGCAATTATTATCGCTATCACCCCAGCATGTGGACGCCCTTCACTTCCTCGGACTTGCCTATGCGCAACTGGGTGATTTGTATAATGCGATTAACTATTTAAACCGTGCAATAGCGCTTTGCCCTGAGGATGCAAGCTTGCATAATAATCTTGCCAATGCCTATAAAAAATCAGGCACACTGGACAAAGCAATCCGTCATTACCAGCAAGCCTTAACACTCAAACCAAGCTATGCCCAGGCACACAATAATTTGGCCGCAGTTTATGCCGTGCAAGAGGAATACCCGCAAGCACTGCACCATTACCGTCTAGCGGTTCACGCCCAGCCTGATTTTGTTGCCGCTCATTTTAACTTAGGTCTATTATTACTTAAAAAAATTGAGTTGGTAGCGGCAAAAACACAATTTAACAATGTGCTGGCGCTGCAGCCTGACAATATGGAGGCACAGTTTTATCTTGGTGTATTGCATTTGGAAGCAGGCGCACTGGATGAGGCAGAAAATGCATTTCAAGCCGTGTTAGCGCTGGATAGCGAACACGTTGAGACATTGACCAACTTAGGCGTTATCGCTTTAAAACGCGAACAAGGACAACTTGCCGTTGATTATTTTGGTAAAGCGCTGAGCCTGGATAATACGCATATTGCGGCGCGCAACAACCTTGCGGCTACCTTCATGCACCATGATCGTTTTGAAAATGCGCTGATGCATTATGATGTGTTATTAAAAACCGAACCGCACAATATTGAGTATTTATACAACACCGGTGTCGCGCAAATGGGGCTTGGGCATCTTCAGGAAGCAATCACTCATTTTGAAACGATTCTAAGCTTACAAAATAATCATTTCGCCGCATTAAATAATCTCGCCGCCATCCATGTTCGTCTGGAACAGCGCGACAAAGCCATTGAACTTCTACAGCAAGCACTTATCGCCAACCCCAATGACGCCGCCACACAGTTTATGTTGCATGCGCTCACGGGTGATGCAAAAACGCCGGTCGCCAGTAGCGAGTATGTTACCAATTTATTTAATAACTATGCGCTCTATTATGATCAACACATGAAAGAATCGCTGCATTACTCCCTGCCGCAACACATTGCGCGCGTGTTGCATAAACTGCAAAAACTAAAATTCACACGCGTCATTGATTTAGGTTGCGGTACGGGATTGAGCGGTATTGTTCTGCGTGAATTGAGTGAGCATCTAACCGGTGTAGACATTGCCGCCAAGATGCTGGCTCAGGCGAAAGACAAACATATTTATGACCAGCTAACAGAAGACGAACTGATTCATTTTTTACAGCATGATAAACAACATTATGATCTAGCCGTTGCCGCGGATGTATTGTCATATTTAGGCGATCTTGACCCGTTATTTGCATTAATTCGCAAACGACTAAACGACAACGGCTTATTCATATTTAGCTGCGAAATAAGTCACGACAAACCCTGGCAGCTGCAAGCGAGCGCCCGCTTCAGCCAGAATCCGGATTATATCAATGGCTTGTGTAATAAGCATGGTTTGCGGCTAATTCATCAAGAAAAAATTGTGGCGCGCCAGCAGCAGCAACATGATTTAGAGTTGATTTTGTATATTGCTGCCGTCGTCCCAGAGACGCAATAAATCCATGCCTATCAGTGTATTTACTCAATTGACGTTCCCCAGAAGTATACTCTCGCGCCTAAGTGCCAAATCTTTTATTACTAGCGTTTTATGTCGGAGCAAAATAGAAATGTCCCCTTTCGGGCAATTTAGAAATGTCACCTTGTAACATTAATCCCCTCTAAAAATATCCCAGGGGTTTGGGGACAGAGTCCCCATTTTAAATAGCCCTGCGAAGCAGCCATTTTGGTCTTGGCGGCTGAAGATAAACAGCAGCTCAATCCCCTCACGGTCATTGCCGTCCCCGGCTGTTCCGTAATTTAATTATACAATATATTCTAAATTACGCCATTTGTTGGCGTTTTTTGAGCATAAGCTTCTGTTGCTGTTGGATTGATAATGAAATGTCGCCATGGATGATTCGCTGGTGGCGTATACTTTTTAGCATTATTCCTTATCGTATCTACTTTCGACTCTAGTTGTTTGGCATCAACAATAGCAGCATTAGGTTTTGCTCTCTCATGGCAGGTGTAATCTAATATTTTTCCTTGGCATACTAAAGTGACTACATCATTTAGATCTTTGCAAACAGTAACCATCGAGTGCTGTAACCTATAGCCTTTTGTGTTTGTTTTAATTTGATAAATCACATTTTCATAGCTTATTTCTAGATTTTTTGAGATTTTCCGCTCATCTTGGTAGCTCAAAATCAGATTCATCTCTTCATCCGTTGGCAAATCCTTACGGTGTGCGTTCTCTGAACTTCTGGCTTCCACTGCAAAACGGCTATTGTGATCCTTTATATACGTCGGTAAATACGCATTAGCAGACTCTATATCGCTGATCCCAAGTAATCGCATCTCTTTCACTAATCGATCCTGCAGTGTCTGATTAGCGCGTTCTACGCGACCTTTCGCTTCAGGGCTGTGAGCGCAAATCAACTCGATACCCAGTTGGCCTGCTGCACGTCCAAATTGTGTTTCTGTGTCTTCTGAGGCTGTAGGTAGATTAATCCGGAATATACCGTGTCGATCACTGTAAGTAGCTAAAGGGATTCCATGCTCAACAATATACTTATGCATTAATTTAAAATAACCAGCGGTTGTTTCAGTGGGTTCAAAGTGCAGGCTGCATAACTGGCTGGTTGCATCGTCAATAGCGACCAATAAACAACATTTAGGTCCTCGGTCTTCGAACCAGGGGTGAGGAGAGCCATCTATTTGGGTAAGCTCACCAAAACAATCGCGACGATCTCGCTGAGGATGAATTTGGGCTTGCTTCTGACGATTTGCTTTCCAGAAGCCCCATTCAACCATCCATTGTCTCAATGTCTCTTTGCTGACTTTAATACCATGTTTTTCATAGAGCTTTTCAGCAGCAAATTTAGGTCCAAAATCATAATAATGCGTTTCTATTAATGTTTTGATTACTTCTATTTTTTCATCGCTATGCTTCCGATTACTTGGACAGCCTCGCTGTTTTGATTGTAATCCTTCTGCACCATACTGCTTATAGTTCCTTACCAAACGTTTTATTTGTCTTACCGTCAACCCAAGATGCTGCGCTGCAATCTTCTGCGTTAATCGCTTATCAATTATTTTTTCAATGATGGATAAGCGCTCTATCTCCTTTGTGCTCATCGCTAATAACCCCTTTAAGAGCATTTTCCGTCCTCGATGATATTTGCCTACTTAAAGACTAGATTCACCGAGACCAAAAGGGGACATTTCTATTTTGCCCAAAGGGGACATTTCTAAATTGCCGCTACAATTACTAGCGTTTTATGGCAAATTTCAAAACCAATGTCTATAATTTAATCAATAAAAGCAAATTGGAGCGCACAATGCCGACTAAAAATGATAAGCCTGGTGAACAAAAAAACGAAAATATAATAAAAAAACCCACACAAGATCCGATGGTTACGGGCGGCTCTGCAAGTCTCATATTAGCTTATTTAGACACGCCTAGTGGCTTTAAAACGGAGGCCTTGAAAAATACTCAGGAGCTTCAAGATGCCATTGCTTTGAATACCATGATTAAATTTATAACTAACCCGAAAGAATTCAAACCGAAAAGCGCTTTAGAAATTCTAGAAAAGAACATGGGTAACCCTCATTTTATTTCACAAAAAAATATTGATGTCCTTTATAAAGACCAACCAACAGCAAGCATTTTCATAGAGATACTCAATACATTGTTAAAAGATAAAACCATGAATATGGAATTACAAAATGAACATAAACACCATGTTGATGATGAGATTAAAGATGATGCCCAGGGTATGGAATTAAATAGAAGAGTGTTACGCGTTGTTTGGTCCTTATGCGACACACCTCTCGAATCGATAGATCTAAAAATTAACGATAATTTGAAACAATATCTTGCCGACCATTCTAGTGTTATTAATATGTTAGCTGAAAAAGGGAAGCTCGCATTACTATCCCAACATTCCCAACATTTACGTTACTTAGTCGCAATATTTTCTGATAAAAAACTAGATAAAGAACAAAAAGACTTTCTGCTTGCAAATCCTGAACAAGCTAGCGATTTAATGTGTCTTATTTATATACTAAGAGAGATAGCTGCTCACTCAATGCTGGAGAGGCATCTAACCGATGAAAACACCAATCTTCTTGTTAGGGATTTAGATGGCTGTAGAGAAAACATCGATGCTCTGGGTGACATCCTTAATCAGTTACAGAGAGCCAATACTTCTATTGAAACAGAATATATAACGGAGAAAGTAGATTCTGATCTTAGCGTGATTTTTATTAACCTCACTGAAAAGGAACAAGAACTCGGCAGCAGCTCCAGTAGTGGATCTAACCGGTGAAATCGGTCTAGCTTATCTGACCTTCTGATCCTTATCAGCCTCAAGGTATCAGAAGGTGGACTTTTTACCAATGATCGCACACCAGAAGGATTAACCTTTTCTTTTATGTGACCGTTTTTCAAGCTTACTCACGTTTTTTCAAAAAAAACTCCCGCAAAGGCCTCTCTGTTTTTTAATCAGCAAGTCATTCGGCATGTTGACGACACAACGCTTCTGGCGAAAGAAGGAATTGGTTTAAAAAGGAATATCCAAATTATCATCCATCGCATGCAACTGAATTTTAAACAACGCCTGAATTTCACTAAGACTCGCATCATCTTGGGCTTCAAAACGCGCAACCAAACACGGGGTGGTATTGGACGCACGGATTAAACCCCAGCCATGCTTGTACTCAACACGCAAACCATCGATGGCGATAACGCTCGCATCAGGGAATTGTGCCTGCTCGCCAAAGCGCTGCATAAAAATAAACTTATCCTCGTCACGAATAGGAATTTTTATTTCCGGGGTATTGATGCTGTTAGGAATCGCGGCGAATTGCTCGCTGACCGTTTCTGATGATTGACTTAGAATTTCCAATAAACGACAAGCGCTATACAGCGCATCATCAAAACCATACCAACGATCTTTAAAAAACAGATGACCACTCATCTCACCAGCTAGTGCTGCTTTTTCCTGCTTCATCACCCGTTTGACCAGCGAATGTCCAGTAGGGCACATTCTGGCAACACCACCGGCTTCCTCGATAACTGCCGCCAGATGACTGGAGCATTTAACATCATAAACAATCGTTGCCCCCTGATTATGCTTAAGCAAATCGCGCGCGTAGAGCATCATCAAACGATCAGGCCAGATAAGCTCGCCCTGATTGGTAATCACCCCTAGGCGATCGGCATCGCCATCAAATGCTAAGCCAATATCCGCTTGGTGCGCGGCAACAGCCACCTTGAGATCAGCCAAATTTGCTTCGACAGTCGGATCCGGATGATGATTAGGAAAACGTCCATCGACATCACAGTATAACGGTATAACGTCACAGCCCAATTGCTCGATAACACCCGGAATAACGGGTCCAGCAATGCCATTACCACAATCCACCACGACTTTTAATGGACGCTGTAACTTGATGTCTTGAAGGATACGCTGGGTATATTCATCGATAATATCGTAAGAGCGACACTGACCCTGCCCACTGATGGTTTCACCGCTTTGATTCAAATCATACAACGCGTCAATATCAGTATTGGCAAGCGTCGTACCCGCAAGCACCATTTTAATGCCGTTGTAATCAGCCGGATTATGACTGCCTGTTACCATTAAACCACTGTCGATATCAGCAATATGCGTCGCGTAATACATCACAGGCGTTGCCACAGCACCCAGATCAAACACATCGATACCGCTATCCAACAAACCTTGTTTCAACGCGTCAGTCAGACTCTCGCTGGTTAATCGGCCATCGCGTGCTAAAAATATACTGGCGCGATTTAGAGCATGTAAACGGCAACTGATAGCTCGTCCAATACTGTAAAATGAATCCTCATCCAACTGCTGGCCAATAATGCCGCGAATATCATAAGCTCTGAATACGCTGCGCTCGACTTGCTTAAATTGGTAGGTTGGCCGCCGCGTCATTAAGCTCTCCCAGAACTGCCGAAACCATTCTGGCCGCGGTTAGTTTCATCAAATGCTTCAACTATAGAAAATGCCGCCTGCACCACAGGCAAAAATACCAATTGCGCAATGCGATCACCCGGATTAACCGTAAAATGATCTTCACTGCGATTCCAGCACGATATTTTTAATTCGCCCTGATAATCTGAATCAATCAAACCAACCAAATTCCCCAAAACGATCCCATGTTTATGACCCAGACCCGAACGCGGCAAAATCACGGCAGCCAAATTGGGATCAGCGATATAAATGGCAAGACCTGTAGGCAGTAAAACTGTTTCCTGCGGGGCAATTTGCAAAGGCGCATCAATACACACCCGCAAATCAAGGCCGGCTGAACCTGAGGTGGCGTAAGTGGGTACAGGTATGGTATCCCCTATGCGCGCATCGAGAATCTTCAGTTGTATCGCTTTTTCCATACTCTACTTCTCCAGAAAGTTACTCTGCTATCAATGCGCGCCATTGTGCCTATTTTTCGCCAAAATTGCAATAATTTGTGCAGCAAGCGTGGTTTTATGGGCGCGCGGCAATTCAGTCTCGTGGCTTTTAGTGAGGACCGTGACCTGATTATCATCGCAGTCAAAACCAAGCCCCGCACCGACTTGATTGGCCACGATCATGTCCAGTTTTTTCTGGCGTAATTTTTCCGTGGCATGCTTGAGCACATCCTGCGTTTCGGCAGCAAAACCGACAACAAACGATGCCTTCCCGCTAGCCGCGACCGCGGCGAGGATATCAGGATTTGTGGTCAGGGTAAGTGTTAAACTGTTGTTTTTCTCTTTTTTGAGCTTCTCAATTGCGGGAGCATGCAAATGATAATCGGCGACGGCTGCCGTGCCGATAAAGATCATGCCTGATTGCAGCTGCTGCATCACCGCGTCATACATCTCTTGCGCCGAATTTACTGCGTGAAAATCAACACCCGCCGGTGGCAACAATGCCGTAGGCCCGCTAATCAGCGTCACTTGCGCACCGGCCATGACTGCCGCCTGCGCCAACGCATAGCCCATTTTTCCTGAACTGTGATTGCTGATATAGCGCACCGGATCGATTGCCTCACGCGTAGGGCCTGCGGTAATTAACACGCGCTGCCCTGCTAGCAAGCCGCTCACACCAACCATGAGCAAGGCGCTGATGATGTTTTCCACCTCACTCATCCGTCCCAAACCATATTCGCCGCAAGCTTGTGAGCCCTCTTCGGGACCGACCAGAATGACACCGCGCGCAGTCAATGTCACACAGTTAGCCTGGTTAGCTGGATGCTCCCACATGCTGCGATTCATCGCCGGACAAACGATGACAGGTGTCGTCGCCACCAGATATAACGTGGACAGTAGATCATCTGCCAAGCCTTGCGCCATTTTAGCCAGGCAATTGGCCGATGCAGGCGCTATCACTAAATAATCAGCCCAACGCGCCAATTCAATATGCCCCATCGCGCGTTCAGCTATGGAATCAAACAACTCAGTCCGAACATCATTACCACTTAGGGCTTGCAAGGTCATGGGCGTGATAAATTGCTGCGCTGAACGCGTCATCACTACGCGGACTATTGCACCCAAGCGCGTTAACTCACGAACCAGATAGGCCGATTTATAGGCAGCAATGCCACCGCAAATCCCTAAAACTATTTTTTTCCCAGCAAAATCTTGCATAGCGTTCTTCTTTTGATTAAGAATACCTTCGATCAAAACACAAACCTCGTCATAAAGGAATATTCATGACAGTCCAACAGCCGACACGCGAGTTACGCGTGCGTGAAAAATTAGTAACGTTTGGCGCTCAAAGCCTCTCTGATGCGGAGTTATTAGCCGTTTTCATCAGTTCAGGCAGTGGTAAAAAATCTTGCATGCAACTCGCTCACGATTTAATTAAACACCTGGGCGATATGCGCGCCGTGCTCAATGCCAATCTTAAAACCTTTCAACAAGTTGCAGGGCTTGGCATGGTGCGCTACGTCCAACTACAAGCCGTGCGGGAAATATGTCGGCGCAGCGATTTTATCAGTTTGCAGAAAACCGTGCGACTGACGAATTCCAAACAAACGTATACCTATCTCAAACGGCAATTGCGCGACAAGAAAAATGAAACCTTTGTCGCTCTCTTTCTCGACAGCCAACATCGTGTTTTAGCGTATGAAGAATTATTCACCGGAACAATTGATTCCGCCACGGTGCACCCACGACCGATTATTGAGCGCGTTTTAAACCTCAACGCCGCGGCAGTAATTCTCGCGCATAACCATCCGTCAGGTCTTTCTGATGCCAGCGAGCATGATCGAGCCGTGACCAAACGCTTGCGCGAGGCACTAGAACTGGTGGATGCACGGTTATTAGATCATTTGGTGATTGGGGATAATGAGGTGTACTCGATCATGAGTGCCACGAAGTGGGCTTGTAATTAAGTTATATCTGTCTCGCCCTGGCAAACACAATATACTGCTATCAGTGATTTTGACAATTTAGATAATACCCGTTTCAAGTGTGACGATTTACACGTATTATTATAATATTTAAATTTTTTGCGAGTATACCTGCATGTCATGGACAACAAACATTTTGAGTGGTGCTTTTTTGACTTCACTTGCTTTTACAGCGCATGCAGGATGGTATGCGGGAGCAGGATTGGGACCTGACACGATAGATTTTAAACAACGCTCCCATGTTACACAAACAGGTTCGCAAGGGTTTGATGTTATCAATAAAACAAATCTTTCAGGAACAGGTGTCTTTGGTACGATTTTTGCCGGTTATGGCAAACTTGTTAACAAGCTCTACCTCGCCGCAGAAATCAACGGCAATGTTAGCAGCAGCTCTTTCTTAACCTCTAATCACGAGTATGTTCATAGCAATTTTTCCGATACGCGTCTTAAGCTTCCTAATAGTTATGGCGTGAGTATCTTGCCAGGGTATCAAGTTATAGAAAGCACCCTGTTTTATGGTCGATTAGGTTATTCTAATGCCAAATTCAAATCGAGCACGTCGGATACCTCGCTATCTAATATTAGCACCCGTCTTGATGGTTTTCGTTATGGTTTAGGATTAAAACAAATGCTTACTAAGCGGGTAGCTGTACGAGTAGATTATAGCCGCATTGATTACCAGCACATACAAATGGCTACTCTTGATACCGGTAGTTCAACAACAAAAAATACAACGATCAAACCGAACCAGCAGTTAGTTGAGCTCGGGGTAGTTGTGAATTTCGGATCTTGAGTTAACAGAAGAAACCACAACGTGAATTTTTTCACATTAGGCACACCAGAGGTAGAACTATAATTATGCATACAGGCACAGTAAAACGTTTTAATAAAATCAAAGGCTACGGTTTTATCACTCCGGATACAGATGGCAACGAAGTCTTTGTTCATTTTTCTGAAGTACAAACGGCAGGTTATAAAGAATTAAAGGAAGGGCAAAGGATCAGTTATGTATTGGGGCATGGTGAACGAGGCGAATTTGCAACACAAGTTAAGCTGATTGATTAAAACATAAAGCAGGTGCCTGGATTTTGAGATAGGATCACAATTAAGACGGGCGGATGCTGAAAAATGCTAATATAAACTATAATTAACATTACAGATCAATTACTTAATACATTGTCACTAACTCAATCAAATCATGGAGCGATTTAATGATCAAACTTGGATCACTTTGGAAGGTGTTTGACAGAAGATCTTTTGTCACGTCCGTTCCGGATAGACGATATCGCCTGATAAATCTTATCACCATTCAATTAATACTACTGGCACCGGTTTTAATTACTTATGTTTACGTTTTAAAATTCTGGTTAATAAGCATTGTATTAATTATAGGCATGATTGTTGGGCTAGTTAATTTGGTATTATTACGCACTATAGGCAACATTAATTTTAGTGGCCATCTGCTCGTGTTGCTGGTTTTAACAATTACCACCCTGGTTGATTATATGGTCGGTGGCATATCCGTATCCTATTTTTCCTGGTACCTAACTGTGCCGCTTTTAGCAGGCGCTATCATCGGGGTGAATGGTGTATTTCTCTATGCCAGCATTTCTTTGATCTTAATTTTGGCATTTTCTTTCTTTGACCCGATAACGATGTACCAGATTCAGGCAAGCTATTTGCCGTGGGTTATTGTGTTCAATAATTTATTCAGTCTGGTGATGATCTCGACCTTACTGTGCAATATTCTATATGAGAATGTGCAATTTTCTATCGCTATTAAAGAACAAAATTGGCTTCTTCAAAAAGAACAACAGAAAATACTTTATCTATCACGTCACGATGGCTTAACTAAATTGGCGAATCGCGCCTATTTTTATACTTTTTTTAAAGGTGTATTAGAAACAACAAATACCCAGACCTATTCAATTACTCTTTTCTTTCTTAACCTGAATCAATTTAAATATATCAATGAAACCTATGGGTATAAGGTGGGCGAAAAAATTCTTATTCAAATCAGCAAGCGCCTAAAGAAATGCCTGCGTAAGAGTGATTTTATTGCGCGCTTGGCTGAGGATGAGTTTGCAGCTGTCCTTGTTCATGCAAACGATGACAAAATATCTGATGTTCTTGCTGAACGTATTTTACAAGAACTAGAAAAGCCGTTTATGGTCTCTAAAACTGAAATAATATGCCTCTTCAAGTTAGGACGATCTTGTTTCCCTCGAGACGCTACCTCAATCAAAGAATTAATAAATATCGCCGATCAACCTATGTACTCCTCGAAGATGAGGGGCCGAGAAGATAACGGCATTTCCTTTTCTGTTTAAAAACACATAACTATTCAGCACATTTTCGCGCGTTCTAACATTGTGGTGAATAGTTACAAAAATACGATACTCCCACTTGCGTTCATGGATCAATATTATGCCAACTGTCGGAGCAAAATAGAAATGTCCCCTTTCGGGCAATTTAGAAATGTCACCTTGTAACATTAATCCCCTCTAAAAATATCCCAGGGGTTTGGGGACAGAGTCCCCATTTTAAATAGCCCTGCGAAGCAGCCATTTTGGTCTTGGCGGCTGAAGATAAACAGCAGCTCAATCCCCTCACGGTCATTGCCGTCCCCGGCTGTTCCGTAATTTAATTATACAATATATTCTAAATTACGCCATTTGTTGGCGTTTTTTGAGCATAAGCTTCTGTTGCTGTTGGATTGATAATGAAATGTCGCCATGGATGATTCGCTGGTGGCGTATACTTTTTAGCATTATTCCTTATCGTATCTACTTTCGACTCTAGTTGTTTGGCATCAACAATAGCAGCATTAGGTTTTGCTCTCTCATGGCAGGTGTAATCTAATATTTTTCCTTGGCATACTAAAGTGACTACATCATTTAGATCTTTGCAAACAGTAACCATCGAGTGCTGTAACCTATAGCCTTTTGTGTTTGTTTTAATTTGATAAATCACATTTTCATAGCTTATTTCTAGATTTTTTGAGATTTTCCGCTCATCTTGGTAGCTCAAAATCAGATTCATCTCTTCATCCGTTGGCAAATCCTTACGGTGTGCGTTCTCTGAACTTCTGGCTTCCACTGCAAAACGGCTATTGTGATCCTTTATATACGTCGGTAAATACGCATTAGCAGACTCTATATCGCTGATCCCAAGTAATCGCATCTCTTTCACTAATCGATCCTGCAGTGTCTGATTAGCGCGTTCTACGCGACCTTTCGCTTCAGGGCTGTGAGCGCAAATCAACTCGATACCCAGTTGGCCTGCTGCACGTCCAAATTGTGTTTCTGTGTCTTCTGAGGCTGTAGGTAGATTAATCCGGAATATACCGTGTCGATCACTGTAAGTAGCTAAAGGGATTCCATGCTCAACAATATACTTATGCATTAATTTAAAATAACCAGCGGTTGTTTCAGTGGGTTCAAAGTGCAGGCTGCATAACTGGCTGGTTGCATCGTCAATAGCGACCAATAAACAACATTTAGGTCCTCGGTCTTCGAACCAGGGGTGAGGAGAGCCATCTATTTGGGTAAGCTCACCAAAACAATCGCGACGATCTCGCTGAGGATGAATTTGGGCTTGCTTCTGACGATTTGCTTTCCAGAAGCCCCATTCAACCATCCATTGTCTCAATGTCTCTTTGCTGACTTTAATACCATGTTTTTCATAGAGCTTTTCAGCAGCAAATTTAGGTCCAAAATCATAATAATGCGTTTCTATTAATGTTTTGATTACTTCTATTTTTTCATCGCTATGCTTCCGATTACTTGGACAGCCTCGCTGTTTTGATTGTAATCCTTCTGCACCATACTGCTTATAGTTCCTTACCAAACGTTTTATTTGTCTTACCGTCAACCCAAGATGCTGCGCTGCAATCTTCTGCGTTAATCGCTTATCAATTATTTTTTCAATGATGGATAAGCGCTCTATCTCCTTTGTGCTCATCGCTAATAACCCCTTTAAGAGCATTTTCCGTCCTCGATGATATTTGCCTACTTAAAGACTAGATTCACCGAGACCAAAAGGGGACATTTCTATTTTGCCCAAAGGGGACATTTCTAAATTGCCGCTACACAATATTATGCCAACTTGCAAATAACAAGATCTGGATGTATTATTTAAGTACATAAACAGCAAGGACGCGTTCATGAAAAAACGGCTATTTACATTCATTTTATTAATATCAACAATAACCCTCAGTGGCTGCATGGGCGGTTGTGATACTTGCGGTAGCGGAAGTAGCGCTTTCACATTCCCAACCACGGCCTGCTGTAGCGGCACCCCCTGGTGAAATCTTGCCACCTAATTACCAGCAGCCCCCCCCCTGTTTTCAGGATAAGCTATCTAGCGACTTTGCTCATTTATCCTGGGGGAGCAAATATCTGCTGGCAAATTCATCAGCTGTCAGCGGTTTGCTAAAATAATAGCCTTGCTGAATCGTGCAGCCCAATTTACATAAGGCATCTGACTGCGCCTTTGTTTCCATACCTTCAGCAATCACTTTGATATTCATATTGTTCGCGAGAGTCATAATGGCGCTGATAATACTAATGTTTTTCTGATCATCAGGTAAGCCTTGAACAAATGCCCGATCGATTTTTAAGGCATGTACTGGCAGCATACGTAAATAGCGCAGGGACGAATAACCTGTCCCGAAATCATCAATTGCAATCAGGCTCCCGATTGCATTCAATTGATTTAATATTAAGTTTGTTTCAGCAAAACTCTCTATGAATGTGCCTTCCGTGACTTCAAACTCAAAATCACTGGGATCAACACCAGTTTCCTCGATAATCCGTTGAATAGTATCGGCCAAGTCAGACTCTTTAAACTGCCTGGCAGCAAGATTAATTGCCAACCTAAGTGGCTTCAGTCCGGCTTCTCGCCAAGCTATAAGTTGCAGGCAGGCGATACGGAGAACCCAATCATTAATAGCAAAAATAAAATTAGAATCCTCCGCTATATGCAGGAAAGTATCAGGGGTAAGCAAACCCCGCGTAGGATGCTGCCAGCGAATAAGCACCTCAGCGCCGACTAGGCTGTTATCACAGCAATCAATTTTAGGTTGAAAGACAAGCGAGAACTGATCTTCGCGCATGGCCGTGTGCATTTCTTGTAGTAACTGCGTGCGCTCCTGTACGACGTCACCCAAGTCTTTAGAAAAAAACACGTAACAATTTTTACCGCTTTCTTTTGCTTTATACATGGCCAAATCAGCACATTTCAACAACTCATCTGCATCATTACAATCATGGGGATAAATCACAATGCCTATGCTTGTTGATGCGTGAAACTCGACACCGTCCAGTTCAAAGGGCTTGGAAATAGACTGTAGCAATTTTTCAGCAACATCAATCGCCGTCTCTTCAGCCAAAGCAACGCTTGCAAAACCGGTAATCAGAACGGTGAATTCATCACCACCAATTCGCGCCAAAAGACCTGAATCACCCAGCGCATCCTGCATTGTGCGCGCGATGATAGCAAGGAAACGGTCGCCTGTAGCATGTCCTTGCGTATCATTAACATCTTTGAAATTGTCTAAATCAATAAACATTAATACACACTGATCACCGTTAGCTGCTGAGTGCTCCAAGGACTGATGTAATTTATCACGCAAAACCAAGCGGTTGGGCAAATGCGTTAAATCATCATAATGCGCTTGCCAATAAAGCTGCTGCTCCCATTCAGCATGAGTATAAGCTACAGAGGCACGATAAAATATATCATGAAGTTCTTTGGTGTTGTTGGCAATCAGCGCGCTCATTTTGTGAAATCCCAAACAGATAAACGCATTGGGTTGGTGACGATGCAAAATTGGAAAAATAATCACATGCTGTATATTTAATTCATTTAAACCCGTCAGGTAGGTCGGAGAACTGTCTACGCCCAAGTCCAGGATAATCTGCTTTTTCTGGCGAAAACGTTCAATTTCATCATCGGTAATATAACCTGTCTTACTTTTTACCTGAGGGGATACCCTATCATCAATCCATAGCTGGACCGCATGCTCATCATGACGCTGCAGCACACCAAGAATTAAAAAATCATAGTCGACCAGCTCCTTTAATAACTCAAAAATAATATGCAGGACCTCATCACCATCTTGTGTCGAGATAATACTCTGATCGAGTACTGACAAGATGGAAAGAGTTTGAAATTGTTGCTGTAGTTGTTTTGACATGCTATTAAACGCTTGCCCCAACTCCTCAAATTCATCACCACTGTGCACATTAACTGGTGTCTTAAAATCACGCTTGGCAATACGGCGCGTGGCTTTTCCAAGCTCAATCAAGGGCGTAAGAGAGCGACGAATTTGCGCCCGACTCAAGAACAGACTTAACAACAAGGCTAGAATCACTGTTGGTAAAAAGATGGTATAAAGAGTTGGTGCAAAGACAAACATGCTGGGTTTAGGTTCGGCAATGGCAATAACCCAGTTTTCACCGAGAAAGCGTGAACTTAAAGACAGTTTCCAATAACCAACGACATATTGCATCCGCCGCTTTTCCCAGTCAAAAGTATCGCTATCTTTATGCGCGGTATACGCCGTTAATGCTTGAGGCCGCGCAACAGAAGTATTGGCATAGACCAGCCGACCATCCGCATCCAAAACCCACAACAAAGTACCTGTATCAAGCCCAAAATTCCAAATCATGTTTTCCGCCGCCAGTCCCAGTAAGTGATACTTGAGATTGGGTCTGTGCACCACAATAATCTGATTTATTGCATCAACAAGGTCTGGTTTGACAGTAAGCCAGCTATGACCAACTGCAAGGGCCGGCATCCCGTCTGGTTGAACTATCACGTCCCCCTGGAGTGAAACGGGTAACCCTGCTTTAGGAATCAGTGTAAGTGCATTAAAATCGAGATTTAGGCTCTTGATGTTTATATAATCGTGGATTGAACTAGTGCTACTCATCGCCCCTAGGGCACGGCCAAGCAACTTTAACTGACTTTCAAGATTAAATAATCGCGCTATTAATTCCGTACCTATATTTTTAACATCGCGTCGAACTTGGAGCTGGCTACTCTCGTTCAACTCATGAGAGAGATTAACCATCTGAAATGCTGCCAATACAATCACAGGAATTAGCGCCGATATAATAAAAAGAAAAAAAATCCTGCGAGCAAGTCGGTTATGGAAAAATTTCCGTTTTATGCGCATGAGAAGAAGACCCACTCCGTAGTTTTCGCCCAAACCAACAAAACTACTATTATTAGCACAAACAATATCGTCCCTGCTAGCCCGCGTGGAACTTTACTGAATAAATCGGATCGCCAAGATTACTCCCTGGCCGAGAATTTTAGCCCGGGATGACATCCTATTCATTAACTCAAATTAAGCGACTTGTCCTGCCGCCCAGCCCGATGACCATGCCCACTGAAAATTGTATCCACCAAGCCAGCCTGTTACATCAACGGCTTCGCCAATAAAATATAACCCGGGAATATCATTCACCTCCATGGTTTTCGATGAAAGCCGGTTGCAGTCTACCCCCCCTATCGTCACTTCAGCAGTACGATACCCTTCAGTCCCATTTGGTTTAACTTCAAAAGCATTAATCTGGCGCGCGACTAACTCTAAATCATGGTTCGCAATATCTGACAGTTTTTTTTCTGCAAGTTCCGGGGGCAGCAATACATCCACCACGCTTCGCGGTAAATAGGTGGTCACCACCGAATTCAACTGCTTTTGCCGTTGACTGTTGCGCGCGTCTTTTAATGTTTCCAACAAATTGATATCCGGCAGTAAATTAATACGCACCGTTTCACCAGGCTGCCAATAGGAAGATAGTTGCAAAATTGCTGGCCCGCTTAAACCACGGTGAGTAAACAAGATGTTTTCTCGAAATTGAATGCGCTTATTTTCGACCACACTTTCAACGCTAACGCCAGAAAGAACAGCTAACGTTTCTTTTTGCGTCACATCCAAAGTTAATGGTACAAGCCCCGCGCGAGTAGGCCAAACTTTAATCCCGAACTGTTCTGCTACTTTATAGGCGAACGGGCTTGCCCCCATGGTAGGAATCGATAAACCACCCGATGCTATCACTAACGATTGGCAACCAAATTCACCGCGTGTAGTGCGAATGTTAAATTGTTGTGGGTGCTTTTTTTTAACTGCATCGATCGTCGTATTTAAATAAATTGATACCCCGACGTCCTCACATTCCACCAATAACATATCAACAATATCTTTTGATTTATGATCACAAAATAATTGTCCCAATGTTTTTTCATGAAAAGCAATGGCGTGCTTTGTGACCAGCGCAATAAAATCCCATTGCGTAAAACGCGTTAATGCGGATTTACAAAAGTGAGTATTGTGGGAAAGATAACTTTCGGGATTAATATAATAATTCGTGAAATTGCAACGTCCGCCACCCGACATCAGAATTTTCTTGCCAACTTTGTTTGCAGAATCAAGCACGAGAACCTTGCGGTGGCGCTTTCCTGCTTCAATGGCACACATCAAACCGGCAGCGCCTGCCCCAATGATAACCACATCAAATTCTTTTGAGGCATTCATGTTGTCACTCAATCGTTGAAAGTGTGCTATTAAGCCACATTATTTATAGCTGCTGGCACAGAAAAATCCACATGTTTACGTAATTGACTCGCTGTCGCCGTATCGCCCCTCAAACCAAAGAAGGAAAAACGCGAATCAGGCGCACTGATACTAAACTCTAACGCATTACTGCGCGGCTTAGCAGCGACTTCCCACAAAGACAATTTACTGACTTCACTCGAAACTAACACATCATATTTTTTATTCAATCCGCGGGCGAGGCTAACGGCACCTTGTGGCTCACCTACATCTGACTGGGTTTTTTCCCATAACGCATCCAATATCTCACCTTTCTTTATAGCAGCGGGTTCCTCACTGTTTAGCAAACGACTGATGCTCTCTTCAACATCGATTTTTATAGCATCGTCACCCGTATACGCCGCCTCTCGAGACTTACTCAGTGTCGCCCAGGTTCGCGTTAGCCAGGGAAGCAAAGCATCAACAACCATCTGCGGCCAAATGAGAAAAAGGTCTTGTGCGAATTGGTAAACTACCTTTATTAATACTACGGTGAAATTAATTTCTGCGGTCAAATAATTGATGCATCCTATAACAGCCTGGAGCTTAGCTGCAAACCAGCTTATCTCAACATTCATGCTGCTACTCGCAAGTTTAATGAGTGCGGCGATCATCAACGCGCTGACCGAAACGAGCTCAATATAAGTAGCAATGAAAAGCAATTCCGCTGGAAATGCTACCGCAAATAAAACAACACAAAGACCAAAGCCAATAAGATAAGGCGCGTCGTCAATTTCTAAATAATTCAATAAACTATAAAGGAGGGATGACAATACAAGTACATGGAAAACCAAGGGCAAAACCATCCCGATATTGGCAATCGTAAATTCAACTAATTTCTCGATAAACGCATATATGATAGGGTCTGTATACCAATTTGCAACAACCAACAACAAGTAAGGCAATATTTGCATTGTATATTTTAACAGGGAGGAGCCAACAGACTGCAGCAATGCCATTAACCCCTGTGTACTGAGCAGCCATTGTGCAAAAACATCTCCGAACGTATTAAATGCGGCATCATAGGCCGGAAATTTTTTATTAAAGGCCATGCTCGCCAAAAACCATTGATTCGACTCTACAATGCATTTTTTAGCAATATAGTTGCGATAATTATCGGATAAGAAAACGCCTTCATTTTCATCAGTAAATGTTGCGGTAATTTCCCGTTTTACCGCCAGATATCCCTTTGCACGCCATAAATTACCACTCACAACTTGTGTAAAGATTTGCAAATTATGCTCACTACAATGTGGCAACATCGGCAATTGATTGTCACGACGCACCTGTATAACCTTCAGTAATTCATCAGGCGTTAGTGATTGTGCCAGGCGAGTTAGTCTGCCAGAGCTTATATGGCGTTGTTGAAGCAACACCAGCATATTCTGAATTTTAACGAAATTATCGAATGCTATCTGCGCATTATCAAGGTCACTGATGGGAAAAATTACAGCTAATTCTGAGGGCAATTCATTACGATGCACCTCATAAAGAAGGGGTATATTGCCTTGCTCATTATAGGTATAGTAGAAAGCTTTACGATTTTGACCGATGGCGGCCTTCATCACCACGTCATCTTTTTTCAAAACATCCGGCAACATCCTGAGCAGCAAACCATCTTTGGCCACCAATTTCAAAGCGATATTTTTATCGGCCAGAAGCGTCTTAGAGACATTCTGCATAAAATCCGTATTTGACTTTACAATCATCCAGAGACTATCAATCAGTTCTTCTCGGCGCGGGTTATTCTCTTTTTTTACCGCATCCGCTAGTAATTTATTTAGCTTCTCAATGCAGGCATCGATTAACACAACATTATTTTTTACCGGTTTAGGCAGACTTAACCACAAAGCAGGGTTCTCTAAAATCTTATCAACCAACAAGTTAGGGTATTGGGAGATAATAATTAAGTTGCGACGAAACAATGCGCGCACATCGTTAAAATTGTCAGACAAATTTTGGATGGCTTCATTAAACTCAATCAAAGCCTTAAGACTTACGCTGGATGGCAGGTGAAGATCATAAGAAGATAATTTTGACTTGTCTATATCTGCCAGGGAGACAAAAAAACCACCATTGACCAATTTTTTTTGTACTAATTTATCAACAGCCTGGTAAAACTCTTTCCTATTGAACAATGAATAGTTGAACGTATCATCATCCAGCCCCCCGATGGGTTCGAGACTATTATCATCAAACAAGCGTTCAATGAGTGGTGACAGAGCTTGCTGTTGCGCAATGGTCAGTGCAATCGAATTAGCGTCCCAATCATTTAAGTTCAGACCTTGGGCTGAAAGAAACTCAGCTAACTCATCCATAGCATATTGGCTTAAACTCGTTACAATATATCGCGGGTATTGTGCAAACTTACCCTTGTATACAGACTCAAAATAAACAGACATGGCGCGTTGATAAAAATAATCAGTATAGATATCTGATATTTCTCCTTCGAGCTCAATACCCAGTGATTTGGATTGAGCCTGTTTTTGCATATGCATCACAGTATGTATGCTCATGCTTTCCGGCACAGCATTATCTCGATTGTATTCAACCGCTATCTGCTCAATAATGGAGCGACGCTGTTGGTGGAGAGCGTTTACAATCCAGTTTGTGTCTTTTTTTGCTTTTTGCATGCCATTTTCAAGACGGGTAATAAGCCCTGGTTCACATAAACCCTCAGCCATTGCCTCATTTACTTCTTGTCGTAACATCGTTTTTTCAAGGTCAGAAAGCTTAAATTTTGAATTATTATCACAGTAAAAAAAGAAAAAATGCTCAAAATAATCCAGGGCCTTGAACAACTGCAAAACATTTTTATTACCATATTCCACATTCTTACGCTTAGCTTGAAAGCCGATAAATTTTTCTCTATCATCCACAGGAGCCACAGCAGCGAAAGCCTCCATCAACTGATTCCACCGCCTATCCACGTCCTTAACGAAATAATCAGCCCCGAATTGCTTCTCAAGCAACGCATTTTTTGCTTCAGAAAACCCTTCCATCGTCGGCGATTTATAAATTGCATTCGTGGGTAACAATATCGATGAAACTGGCATTACACTGCACTCCAATTAGCTTTACTCGGCCATTATAAGTGCTTGCTGGCAAATATTCAATCAATTTGTTTGCTGGCTTTAGATTGTATTTAGCGAGTTACGTAGCGTCTAGACACACTCTATTAAGAGTGTCTCCATCGAAAAAAACATTAATTTAAATACAGTGCAATATAGGCAAACTGCCCATCAATCAAGAAATAGTCTATATTAGAAAGAGGAAGAAAAATAAATAGTTTCAATGCCAACATATTAAAGTTAAGGACGACAGTGAAGTGAACGGTGCAACCGATAAATATTCTTCTTTGCCAGAGCTTATATTAGCTGGAGTCGATGCTCTCAACGGGGTCTTCGCAGATATCAGTAATGGCATTACCATTACTGATGAACACTCACGCGTGATTTATGTTAATCCAGCATTCACCACTATCACCGGTTATGACGCAGGTGATATTATTGGCGATAATCCAGGTGTACTGCACTCAGGTCGACATGATAAACAGTTTTATCAACAGATGTGGCAAGAACTCCATCAATCAGGACGCTGGCAGGGCGAGATCTGGAACCGGCGCAAGTCCGGTGAAATTATCCCGGAACTACTGACAATCACCAAGGTAATCGGGGGGGGAAAGAAACCTACTACATAGGTATATTTTCTGATATCAGATCACTTGTACAAGAAAATGAACTGAAAATTAATATGGCTTTGCATGATCCATTAACAGGATTGTGTAACCGTGGTCTTTTAGAAGACCGATTTGACGTTAATTTGCAAAAGTTCAAGCGAGACAGCACAAAGGCTCCTCGCAGCCAAACCAAGTTCGCTATGTTGTTTATAGATTTGGATCACTTCAAAACACTAAATGACACCTATGGCCATTTGGTAGGCGATAGCGTGCTGATTTTTGTCGCACACGCATTGATGACTTGTGCGCGCAAGGTCGATACTGTAGCTCGTATTGGTGGGGATGAGTTTGCGGTATTACTGGCCAATACCAACCGTAAAGAGGACGTAGAAAAATATTGTAACCGAGTACGTACTGTAATAAACCAAGGAAAAAAAATTGATGGTTTACTGTTAAAACCTGCACTGAGTAATGGAGCAAGTTTTTTTCCAGCTGAGGCAACTGATTTTGAGACACTGACCGCAAATGCCGATAAAGCCATGTATCATGCTAAACAACATGAAGCCTTTTTGGCTTTTTATGCAGACCTTCGTTCCCCATGATTAGGTGACGCGACACACGACCGACAGCAAACAGCATATCAATAGATGCTGTTTGCCTTGTTATGGCGACCCAATCTCGAAGTTAGCTTACAAAGGCATTCATACACGCGACCAATAGCATGCCGGGAAAAATTCCAAAATACAGCAGGGACAAACAATTGAGCGAGAAAACTACAGTTGATACCGGCGGTAATTTTACCGGATTCACATCAGCAGGCTCGTCAAAGTACATCACTTTGATAATACGCAAGTAATAGAAGGCACCAATAACTGCAAACAGAAGTCCAAAAATCGCAACCCAGGTCATGTGTACATCAACCAATGCTTTTAGTACTAATAACTTAATAAAAAATCCAACCGTAGGTGGCACACCAGCCATCGAGAATAGAATAATCATCATCATGAACGCGAGCCAGGGGCTGCGCTTATTCAGACCTTTTAAATCGTCAACTTGATCAATTTCCAAACCCGCACGCGACATAAGCACAATCAGGCCAAAGGCAGCCGCGCTCATCAACGAATAAATTAATACATAGTAGAGCGATGCGGCGTATCCTGCTGCAGTAGCCGCCAAAATGCCAAACAAGGCATATCCCATATGCGAAATAGCCGAATAGGCGAAGAGGCGTTTAATATTAGTCTGAGTAATTGCAAGCAGATTACCCGCACCGGTAGACAACAAAGCCATAACCAATAACAATTGCTGCCAGTGAGGGGCTATATCAACCAAACCAAGAGTGAGCAAGCGCAGAGCCATACCTACAGCTGCGATCTTAGGCGCGGCACTGATAAACAGCGTCACTGAGCTGGGAGCACCCTGATATACGTCGGGAGCCCACATATGAAAGGGCATTGCCGCCATTTTGAAACCTACGCCTGCAACAATAAAAACCAGCGCAAACGACAACAAACCGTTTTGCTGTTGCCAGTTAGTAGCAACGGCATTCGCAATCTCTTGCAGATCCAACCTGCCGGTAGCGCCATAGAGCAGTGACATACCGTATAACAGCATACCTGATGCAATAGCTCCCATGACAAAATATTTCATAGCAGCTTCAGACGAATCACTGTCTGTTCGACGGATAGCCGTCATGGCGTACAAGGGTAACGAAAGTAATTCCAAACCAAGATACACAGTTAACAACGAATGCGCCGACACCAATGTCATCATGCCCAACGTTGAAAACAAGCCCAGCACGTAATAATCACCGGAAGGCATTTGCCGATCATCAATATAGTGTCTGGAATAGAAAAAGCTTAGAAAAACGGTGAGATAAATAAATAATTTCATCAAGTGTGCAGCATCATCACTAATGAATAGCCCATTAAAAATCACCGTTTTGTACTGGCCTAGAAAAGCAAAACTTACAATTGCCGCCAAGAACAAACCACAACATGCACAAAAAAAGGCGATGGCGGGAAAGCGAGCTCGCAGAAATAAATCACCAAGCAAAGCAACGCATGCAGTGACCAGCAAGATAATTTCAGGTATCGCCAAGTGTATATTTTCCAGTAATCCAGTCATGTCTAGTTAGCCTTACATATATAAAATTCTAGATTTTGGTAAGCTTTCAGTACCAATTTAATTAAGCTGAACGAAGCTATAATGGCTTTTTCAGATTTCCTTTGCTTCAAACTGTTCCAAGGGCGCATTGTCCGCAAGCTGAGACGGCTCAGCTCCTAGTTTAGATTTATCGGCCAATGCAAGGGTATAACTCACAGTGTGGTGCACATAATCCAGCATTGGTTTTGGATAAACGCCCATACCAATCACCATCAGAGCTAATAAAACATAAGCGCTTAATTCAAATTTAGACAAATCTTTCAATTCAGCCACACGTGGATTAGTGACCGGCCCAAATATTACCCGTTTGTACATCCATAAGGTATAAGCGGCACCTATAATCAACGTTGCGGCAGCCCAAAACGCGATCCAGAATCCTGCTTTAATACTTCCAACAATCACCATGAACTCACCGACGAAACCAGAGGTTCCAGGCAACCCTGCATTCGCCATGGCAAATAACATAAAAAAAGAAGCAAACACGGGCATGCTATTAACAATACCGCCAAAATCTTTTACATCACGAGAGTGCATACGATCATAAATAAAACCTACGCCAGCAAACATGGCGCTGGATATAAACGCATGCGAGATCATCACCACAATCGCGCCTTCAAAGACAAGGCCGGCACTACTTAGACTGGTCCTATCAGCAATGGCAAATATTGCGAAGCAGCCAAGGGTAACAAACCCCATATGCGATATGGATGAATAGGCAATCAAACGCTTCATGTCTTGTTGAACTATCGCAATCAGACCGATATAAACAACCGCAATCAACGATAATACCACCATGATCATGGAATATTTACTGCACGCATCAGGAACAATCGGTAACGCGAAACGGATAAATCCATATGCGCCAAGTTTCAATAGGATTGCCGCTAACACAATGGAGCCGCCGGCAGGCGCTTCAGTATGAGCATCTGGCAGCCAGGTATGGACTGGAAACATGGGTATTTTAATCGCAAAACCAAGAAAAAAAGCGATAAATATAAGCGTTTGTGCGGTCATCCCCAACCGAACCGCATACAAGGTTTCGATGTGGAACGTACCGGCAATATAACCTAAGTATAAAAAAGCACCGAGCATCAGTACCGAGCCCAGGAAGGTATACAGGAAAAACTTAATGGCTGCATATACGCGGTTGTCAGAACCCCATATACCAATAATGAGATACATCGGTATCAGTGTGGCTTCCCAGAATATATAAAACACAATGGCATCAAGCGATGCAAACACACCGACCAGCAAGCCTTGCATGATCAAGAAGGCTGCCATGTACTGCCCTATCCGCTTGGTAATACTATCCCAGGTCGCGAGTATAACAATCAAATTAGTAAACGCTGTTAAAACAATTAGCAGCAAAGATAGACCATCGATACCCAGGCTGTAATGGATACCTAAAGCGGGCATCCAGGCAACATCTTCAACAAACTGCATTCCTAATACAGCCGTATCAAACCCGCGTACCAGCGGAATACAAATCAGCAGCGTCAACAAAACCGTAAACAGGGTTAAATAACGAGAAACATTGGGATTTTTATCATCACCAGTAAGTAAAACAAACACACCACCAATAATAGGCAGCCAAATTAATAAATTGAGCAAATGATACATACTTCACCTTATTTTCAGCCCAGGTTCTTTTGTCGAAGATATTAGCAAACCCACTAAATTGGTCAGAAACATAGTGCCGTTCAGACCTGTCTAAGGATACCCCTTGATGGGATTTACTAACGCCTCATTAACCCAGCAATAACCAGCACAGAAAACCAAACAATCCAAATACCATTACACTAATATAATGATATAAATACCCATTTTGAAAACCTCGACCTTTAACGGCAAACCATCTCACTGTGTGTGCAGTACCGTTCACCATCAAGCCATCAATTAATTTTTGGTCGCCAACACGATAGAAAAAACGACCTAACGACTTAGAGCCATTCACAAACACACGGTCATAAAAAGAATCAAAGCCATATTTATTAACTAAAATGCGGTAAACCCAAGAGAATCCTTTGGCTAACATAGCAGGAATTGTAGGCACAGCAATATAGCATACCCAAGCAATCAAAATACCCGAAAGCGTCAACCACAACACCGGTGAACCGACGGAATGCAGCATACTTTGCCATGGGGACACCACCTCATGAGCCAGCTCCGCCAAAACATTGTGCTCAGGCAACACAAACAACGCCTGACCTAGCAAAGTCGGTTTATCAAATAACATTGGCATATAAAGGATATAACCCAAAATTACCGAGGGAATAGCAAGCAGAACTAAAGGCAACCAGACAACCCAAGGCGACTCATGCACATGTGAAAACTGGTGCTCATCCATTCTGGGTTTGCCATGGAAGGTCATGAAAAATGCGCGGAAGGTATAAAGTGCCGTTACCATGGCACCCAATGTCACGCAGAAATAAGCATACCCACTGCCAGGAATTTGTGATAGTTGTGCCGCTTCAATAATGGTATCTTTTGAAAAAAAGCCGGCAAATGGCGGAATAGCACTTAAGGCCAAACTGCCAATTAAAAAAGTAACATAGGTGATCGGCATCTTACGCCACAAACCACCCATTTTGCGCATATCCTGCTCATGATGCAAGCCAATAATAACCGAGCCTGCTGCCAAAAATAACAATGCTTTAAAGCAGGCATGGGTCAGCAAATGAAACATCCCAGCACTGTAAGCAGACGCACCCATGGCCACCATCATGTAACCCAGCTGGGATAATGTTGAATAGGCAACAACACGCTTTATGTCATTCATCACCAGGGCAAGAATTCCGGTAAATAACGCACCTGTAGCACCAATCACCAGAACAAAACTCAAGGCAGTAGTAGAAAATTCAAACAACGGTGAGATCCGAGCGACCATGAACACACCGGCAGTCACCATGGTTGCGGCATGAATGAGCGCGGAAATCGGTGTAGGGCCTTCCATAGACTCCGGTAACCAAACGTGAAGCGGCACTTGCGCTGATTTACCCATCGCACCAACAAATAACAAGATGCACGTCACAGTAATCACCGACCAGCTGTGGCCGTGAAATAACTCGATGTTTTCATTAGTTAAGGATGAGACATTTTTAAACACGGTCTCGTAGTCAAGACTACCCGCATAAGCTAGTACCATAGCAATACCGAGCACAAAACCAAAGTCACCTACCCGGTTAACGAGAAACGCTTTCAAGCTACCCTGTAAGGCAGACTCTTTATGATACCAAAAACCAATTAACAGATAGGAGACTAACCCGACCCCTTCCCAACCAAAAAATAACTGCAGAAAATTATTGCCCGTTATTAACATCAGCATCATAAAGGTAAACAATGAGATGTAGCTGAAAAAGCGTTGGTAGCCGTCATCATCGGCCATGTAGCCGACACTATAGATGTGCACTAGCAACGATACAAACGTAACAGTGACCATCATTACAACGGTGAGTGAATCAATCAGAAAACCAATATAAAACGCATAAGGAAAAAGATCGCCACCGCTAGCCCATGTATACAGGTTGGTGTTAATGACAGGACTCGCGCCCGTCAAAATAGCTGTCGCCACATAAACCGACAACAAGAACGAAAGTCCTACCCCAGCTATAGTTACGCTATGAGCGCCAGCGCGACCAATTTGATTGCGAAAAAAACCAGCAACTAGCGATCCCGCCAAAGGCGCCAGTACAATAATTAAACAACACTGTAGAATACTCACGTTGTTACCCTTTTAAATGATTCATCTTATCCACATCAATATTGCCCCGATTACGATAGAGCAACATCACAATAGCCAGACCAATTGCCGCTTCGGCGGCCGCAACCGTCAAGATAAAAAAGACAAACACTTCACCAGCATTACCGCCGTAATAGTGTGAAAATGCGACAAAATTAGTATTCACCGCCAATAACATCAATTCGATGCACACCAGCAGCAAAATGACATTCTTGCGATTGAGAATGACCCCCACAAGGCTCAATCCGAATAAAATCGCACTCAGTATCAGATAATTTGTAACCGGTATCATGCCGAGTTCCCCATAAGTTTAATTCTTATACCTATAACAGGTATTTTACATAAGTCTAGAAATGCCATTTCATGTCAGCGAGGAGCGCGATAGCCTCTACACTGGTGCCTATCGCAACCGACAATGCTATTTCTCTGTTTTCATTTTAACCAATTTAACGCGATCTTCGCTGCGGGTCATAATTTGTTGCACAACATTTTGGCGCTTTAAATAACCCGATCGACTGCGGTGAACCAAGGTAATAGCCGCAATGATAGCAACCAATAAAATAACCGCTGCCAATTCAAAAGCGAATACATAATCCGTATAAAGCACAATTCCCAACGCTTCGGTATTGGAAAGCGCCGGTGTCGCCGGACCAGCTCCGGGTATCATGTTTTTTATCACATCATTGACAGCAACGGATATTTCCACGCCTGTTTCAAATTTCCCCGGAGGAATGGCGACCAGCAGTAGTCCTGTTAGTAAGGCCACAAGAATCAGACCAAAAGGCAGGTAGTGCACAAAATGGGACCGCATTGATTCCGTATCAATGTTAAGCATCATGACGACAAATAAGAACAAGGTCATCACCGCACCTACGTACACCAAGATGAGAATTAGTGCCAAAAATTCAGCTCCAACTAAAATCCAGAGCACAGAGCTTGTTAAAAAAGCCAACACCAGGAATAGCACGCATCGTACGGGATTATTTTGGGTAATTACCATCAATGCCGACAATATTGTCAATCCTGCAAACACATAGAAAACAACTTGTAGCAATAACTCATGCATTTCACACCCCGTTAACGGTATTTTTTATCAGCAACTCTATCGGCGGCTAATTTCTTTTCCATCAGATCGCCAACAGCTAATAATTTATCTTTAGTCATAATATTTTGCCCACGTTCACTAATATGGTAGTGCTGAATGGGGGTGACGACGATGGAGTCAACAGGACATGACTCTTCACACAAACCGCAATTGATGCACTTAAACATATCTATATCATAACGTGTGGTGCGTCGTGAGCCATCGTCGCGTGGCTCAGACTCAATCGTAATCGCCAGTGCTGGGCAAACTGCTTCACAAAGTTTGCAGGCAATGCAACGTTCCTCGCCATTCGAATACCGTCTTAACGCCAGCAAACCACGAAAACGTGGCGATATTGGCGTTTTCTCTTCCGGAAACTGCACTGTTATTTTTTTCTTAAAAAAATATTTAAACGTCAATTTTAAGCCTGATAGTAATTCGATCAGCAAAAAACTGCGAAAATAATGCTTGATGTAGCGATATGTATTTTTCATTGAATGGCTCTTACTGGTTTTCAAAACCACGGTTTCAGTTGTGTCACAACCATCAAGGCCGTAACAATTACCCAGACAATAGTCACCGGAATTAATACTTTCCAGCCCAACCGCATTAACTGATCATAACGATAACGAGGAAATGTTGCCCTGATCCACAGATACACAAATAAGAATAAGGAAATCTTAGCCAACAACCATACAATCCCGGGAACAAAGAAGAACATGTCATTAAGTACAGAAATACCCTCAAAAGGCGAGAGCCAACCGCCAAGGAATAACAACGAAATTGCAGTGGCAATTAGAACCATGCTGGCATATTCCGCTAAGAAAAACAGCGCAAAACCAATTGCTGAGTATTCAACATGGAAACCCGCAACAATTTCAGACTCGCCTTCGGCCAAATCAAACGGTGCCCGATTTGTTTCAGCAATTCCTGCTATCCAAAATGTTATAAACAAGGGAAACAATGGCAAAAACCACCAGTGTGAAACCCCGCCTTGCTGTGAGGTAACTATATCTGTCAAGTTCATGCTGCCCGCGGCAAGCAATACGCCCACCAAACAAAATCCCATAGCAATCTCATAGGAGATGGTTTGAGCGGTGCTTCGTAATGCGCCCAACATTGCATATTTGGAGTTAGATGCCCATCCTGCGATCAACACGCCATAAACAGCAAGTGAACTCATGGCGAAAAGAAATAAAACACCGGCGTTAATATTAGCCAGCACCATTCCTTTATCAAAAGGAATAATCGCCCACGTGGCAAGCGCTGGAGCCAACGATAATACTGGCGCGATAATAAAAAGATAGGTATTGGAGCGCGTCGGAACAATAATCTCTTTAGAAATCAGCTTGATCAAATCCGCAAAGGGTTGCAGCAAACCGCGATATCCCACCCGGTTAGGACCAATTCTGACCTGAATATAGCCGATGACCTTACGCTCTGCGTACGTAATATACGCAACGCTAATAAGCAACGGAAGTACAATCACCAAAATTTTAATAATAATCCACAGCAATATGCCGATATCTTGTAGCATTTTTTTACCTGTTTAGCGCTTGATAGTTATTGCAGCAAATGCGTGTCCTAAATCTGCAGTCTCAGGCATTGCATTTGCTACCCATACAACATCGGGGGCCATGCGCTCATCTCGTTTAAGCGGCAATGTTATCTCAATATCCCCTTGAGATACAGTGGCAATTTCGTCTAATTTAAGTCTATTTGCCGTAACGGGGTTTATACGAATACACGCTTGCTCAGCTGCTGCGCAATCTTGCAACGCAATGGCATGGCGTACGATAGCATCACAGCGATACAGCGGCCATTCTCCCACCCGCACCAAATGTTGCTCACTGATCGGCAGCGACTCTGGGTAGAAAGGGGTGTATTTCGTTTCATGCATCATATCAGCACGCATTTTTATCTCGTGTAAGACATCATCGCTGGAAGCGTAATCAAATCCCTGGCAATAGAGGATATTTGCCAACACTCGTAGGATTTTCCATGCCGGTCGCGCTTCACCATGAGGAGCCAACGCCCCTTTTGCAGTTTGCCAGACGCGATCAATGTTAATATATGTTCCCGATGTCTCCGCATAAGGCGCCATAGGAAGAATAACATTGGCATAATCTTTAATTGCATCATTTTTAAATGCCGTTAGCACCACCACGAACTCAGCCGCCAACAAAGATTGCCTCGCGCTATAGGGACTGGCGATATCAAACCCGGGCTCTACGGCCATTAAAAAATAGCCTTTAAGCTTGGCTTCCAGTGCCGATTGCGTATCAAGTCCGGGAGACTCCATCACTTTTCCGGCAACACCTCGGTGCGGAACCATCCCAGCAAGCCATGCCCCCGCACTATTTGCGCCTGTAGTTAGACGTAGAGTGCGCGTACCACTGAAACGCTCCAGCATTGAAACCAATGTACGCAGCAATGCGGCATCCGGATTATTTTCAAACAAAGCACCTGTGACAATCACAGATTTAGACTGGCGCAAGGCCGCGGCTATGGTGCGTGCTGTTTTATCAGGCTCCAGTCCGATTAATAATTTTTGTTCACTTGCAGATAATTGGCTGACATCATCAACCAGAGCCAGAACAACATTGGCCAGCTGCATGGGTATATCTTGCGGTGCAACAATAATTTTACCCGTCACACCAAAATGATAATCATAATCAACTGAATTAATGGCATAAATTTTTCCACCATTGCGGAATGCTTTGCGCACACGAATACCTGCAAGCGGAACCTCGCGATCGATATTACAGCCGATTAATAGCATGGTGTCCTGATTTTCCAGCTCATTGTAAGGCAGTGAGCTGTAAGGCATTACGGCCTGAGTAGCTTGATCACGAAAATCAACTTGTTGCAGGCGGTGATCGAGATTATTGACGCCAAGCTCGCGCATAAATTTCTGCAGCAAATATAATTCTTCGAGCGTAGATGATGGCGATGCCAGTGCGGCCATTTGCTCAGGACCATGCTGTTTAATAACACGGCTTATTCCATCTGCCACAAATTTCAGCGCGGTTTCCCAATCTACTGTTTGCCATTGCCCATTACGTTTAATCATGGGCTCGCTGGCACGTGCCGCACTTTTTAGACCCAAATAACTGAATCGATCACGATCCGATAACCATGTTTCATTAATTCGTTCATTTTCCTTTGGCACTGCACGCATCAGCTCATTACGACGAACATGCAAATATACATTGGAACCAAGACAGTCATGAGGAGCCAGACTATCATGTTGCGCCAACTCCCATGCCCTGGCAGTAAAACGGTATGGTTTCGAAGTTAACGCGCCGACAGGACACAAATCAATGACGTTGCCAGAAACTTCGGAAGTAATGCTGTGTTGAATATAAGTACCAATTTCCATGTTCTCGCCACGGCCAGTCGCTCCCAGCTCGCGTAAGCCAGCTACTTCATCGCCAAAACGCACACAGCGTGTACAATGGATGCAGCGGGTCATTTCAGTGGAGATCAATGATCCTAGATTGTCATCTTCAACCGCACGTTTGTTCTCATCATAGCCTGATGAATCAGGACCAAAACCCATGGATATATCTTGTAGCTCGCATTCACCACCCTGATCGCAAATCGGGCAATCCAGCGGATGATTAATCAGCAAAAACTCCATAACCGCTTTCTGTGAGCGCAGCGCTTCTTCCGACTTGGTAAAAACTTTCATCCCATTGGTAATTGGCGTCGCGCAAGCTGGCACTGGTTTACGGCCATTTTCAACTTCGACCAGGCACATCCGGCAATTAGCGGCTACCGATAATTTTTTATGATAGCAAAATCGTGGAATATATATTCCCGCCTCATCGGCAATTTCGATAATCATCTTGCCATTTTCTGCTTCTATTGTTTTTCCGTCGATTTCAATGGTAGCCATTGTTAAACCTTCTCTCTTGTGCTGAATTGCTGCGCAACGCTTGATGTCTTATGTTTGATGAAATAGTCAAACTCATGATAAAAATGCTTAATAAAGCTTTGTACTGGCCACGCGGCGGCTTCTCCCAGCGCACAAATGGTACGACCTTCGATTTTATTCGCGACGTTCACCAGTTTTTCTATATCACCTGGTTCACCATGACCCTCTTTAATACGATGCAATAAACGAACCATCCAGCCTGTACCCTCACGGCAAGGCGTGCATTGACCACATGACTCATCCATATAAAACTCAGAAATTCGATACAGCGCCTCAACCATGCAGGTCGTTTCATCCATAATGATCACAGCCCCTGATCCCAAGCCTGATCCCGCTTTTTGAATACTGTCGTAATCCATGTCCAGCGACATCATTACTTCGCCTGGCAAAATAGGCATTGAAGTCCCACCAGGAATCACTGCTTTAAGTTTACGGCCAGGAAGCAAACCACCCGCCAGCTCAAGTAAGGTCTTGAAGGGCGTGCCTAAAGGTATTTCAAAGTTGGCAGGGTTATTAACATGCCCGCTCACACTGAAACACTTCGTCCCACCATTATTGGGTTTACCAATATTTAAAAACCACTCGCCACCATTTTGCAAAATGACCGGCACGGAGGCAAAGGTCTCGGTATTATTAATGGTGGTAGGTTTACCATATAAACCAAAATTCGCAGGGAATGGCGGCTTAAAGCGCGGCATGCCTTTTTTGCCTTCGATGGAATTAAGCAATGCAGTTTCTTCACCGCAAATGTATGCGCCTGCGCCCAGGTGATTATACAAATCAAAATCAAGACCAGAACCTAAAATATTTTTACCCAGCAGTCCTGCCGCATAGGCTTCTTTTAATGCTTCTTCCGTACGCTTGAACGGCTCCCAAAATTCACCGCGGATGTAGTTATAACCAACGGTAGCGCCCATCACGTAGCCAGCTATAATCATGCCTTCTATAAGCTGATGTGGGTTATATCTTAAAATATCTCGGTCTTTGCAGGTTCCCGGCTCACCTTCATCAGAATTACAAACCACGTATTTTTGTACGGGGCTATTGCGATTCATGAAACTCCACTTAAGCCCAGTAGGAAAACCCGCACCACCCCGACCACGCAATGAAGATAGCTTCAATTCATCGATGATTTCCTGAGCTGGTGTTTGCTCTTTCAAAATGCGACGCAAGACACTATAACCGCCAACACTTTCGTACGCAGCCATTGTCCACGGCTCTGGCAAATGCAAAGTACGATAACAAACCTGATTCATTGCAACCATGTTATTTTGCTCTGTCATCGATACTGCTCCAAAACCGCGTCTATTTTATCGCCAGTCAGATTCTCATGATAATCTTTGTCGACTTGCATCATCGGTGCGTTAACGCAAGCGCCCAAACATTCAACCGAGCGTAAAGTAAAGCGCCCATCTTCCGTTGTTTCACCGAATTTAATGCCTAACTTGTCTTCCAGATGATTTACAACAGCCGCTGAATTACGCAGTTGGCACGAAATGTTGGTGCAAACATTAACCAGATGGCGGCCCGTTTGCTTATGCTCATACATAGTGTAGAAGCTAGCCACTTCGTAGACCGCAATAGCTGGCATATCCAAATAGTCAGCTACTGCATCCATTAATTCCGGGGTTAAATACCCATGTTGCTCTTGCACAACCATTAATGCGCCCATAACCGCTGATTGTTTTTGATCTACAGGGTATTTAGCAATCCAATGATCAATTTCACGCATACCTTCTACGCTGACAAACTGACGAATTAATTGAGCTGAGTTATCAGACATGTTTAAACCTTTCTATTCTGTGTTCTCTTTCATAATGCGCCATCCCGGATTACCGGAATAACAACTGTAGGTCCACGCCAGGAATAAGGGCGCTCGAATTTCTAACGGTCAACCTCGCCAAACACGATATCCTGGCTTGCCAAGATTGCGACACCATCTGCTAACATATGGCCTCTTACCATTTCATCAAAACTGGACAAGTGTGCAAAGCCCGGGGCACGAATCTTCATACGGTATGGTTTGTTAGCGCCATCTGAGACCAAGTAAATACCAAACTCACCTTTCGGTGCCTCCACAGCGGAATAAACCTCACCGCGAGGCAAGGAAAATCCTTCGGTAAACAATTTAAAATGATGGATTAATGCTTCCATATCATGCTTCATAGTTTCACGGCGAGGTGGGGTAATTTTATGGTCATCCAATTTTACCGGCCCAGGATTTACACGCAGCCATTCTATACATTGCCGTATAATTAGGTTCGACTGCCGCATTTCCTCAACACGTACTAAATAACGATCGTAGCAGTCTCCGGTTTTACCGACTGGTATATCAAACTCGACTTTATCATAGGCCGCGTAAGATTGTTTTTTCCGTAAATCCCAAGCTACACCAGAGCCTCGAAGCATTGGACCGCTAAAACCCCACTGCAACGCCTGTTCTGGAGAGACCACGCCAATATCAACGGTACGTTGTTTCCAAATACGGTTATCAGTTAATAAGGTCTCATATTCATCAACACAACGAGGAAAACGCTCGGTAAATGCCCAAAGGAAATCAAGTAGACTACCTTGACGATTAGCATTCATTTTTTCGACTTCGCGATCATTGTGCCATCTGGACGGTTTATACTGCGCCATGGTATCCGGTAAATCACGGGCAACACCGCCAGGGCGATAGTATGTTGCGTGCATGCGCGCACCTGATACTGCCTCGTAACAGTCGAACAAATCTTCCCGCTCACGAAAACAATAGAGAAATACAGTCATTGCCCCGATATCAAGTGCGATAGCCCCTAACCATAACAAGTGATTGAGGATGCGCGTGACTTCGTCAAACATTGTGCGAATATATTGTGCCCGCAGTGGCGCTTCCACACCCAGCATTTTCTCTAATGCACGCACATATGCATGTTCATTACACATCATGGACACATAATCCAACCGATCCATGTAACCTATGCTTTGAATATAAGGTTTTGTTTCTACAAGTTTTTCTGTGGCGCGATGCAACAATCCAATATGTGGATCTGCGCGCACGACTGTTTCACCATCAAATTCCATAACCAGACGTAATACGCCATGTGCTGCGGGATGTTGAGGACCAAAATTGAGGGTATAGTTTTGTAACTCGATCATTTATCACCGCTGTCGATGTTGAGGTAACGGTTGTCACTGCGGATAACTTTGGGCACGAGTGTTCTGGGTACAATGTCCACAGGCTCATATATCACTTTTTTTGCAGTGGCATCATAGCGCATTTCTACCTGACCACTCAGAGGAAAGTCTTTGCGGAACGGGTGCCCTATAAATCCATAGTCAGTCAGAATACGACGCAGATCCGGGTGCCCTTCAAACAAAATTCCAAATAAATCATATGCTTCACGCTCAAACCAGTTTGCTCCCTTCCAGATTTCATGGGCAGAAGGAACGATCAGATGAGCCTCTTCAACAAAGACTTTAATGCGAAGACGGTGATTTTTTTTGGTTGAAAGCAAATGGTAGACAACGGCAAAGCGTGGTTTTGTTAACGCGTAAGCCTTACACTCCTGGTGCTCGACTCCACGTGAAAATCCGCTTTCAGAAGCAGATTCAGTTTCCCAGTCATACTCACCATAGTATAGATAGTCGACCGCACACAAATCAATAAGCTGATCAAACGCAAACGCCTTATGATCGCGCACTTTATACAGCACGGCCTTTAATACAGCTGCATCGCATTCAGCCGTGACCTCATCAAGCGCCACATTCACGGACAGTAGCGAGTCGGCTAATTCAGAACGTAAAAGTTCAGCCAAATTATCATGTTTTGTCATGTAGTGCCCTTATCAGACTTCAATTATTGCCTTTCGTCTAATTTTGTTCTGTAATTGAATAATCCCATAAAGCAGCGCTTCAGCTGTTGGTGGACACCCCGGTACGTAGACATCAACCGGAACGATACGATCACAACCGCGAACCACCGAATAAGAGTAATGGTAATACCCGCCACCGTTGGCGCAAGAACCCATGGAAATAACCCATCGCGGTTCAGCCATTTGATCATAAACCTTGCGTAAGGCTGGCGCCATTTTATTACATAACGTTCCAGCGACAATCATAACGTCAGATTGGCGTGGACTCGGGCGAAATATAATCCCAAAACGATCCAAATCATAGCGAGCTGCACCAACATGCATCATTTCAACCGCACAACATGCCAAACCAAACGTCATCGGCCACATCGAGCCGCTGCGCGCCCAACCTACCAGTTTCTCAACGGTGGTTGTGGTATAGCCACTTTTTTGCAGTTCTGCAACAGCCATAGCAGGAAGCCTCTATCTTATAAAACAATAATGGAAGGGGTCGCAACAATTAGAGATGCTTAACCGAATAGCAATGCCCCAGCGAAGAGAGGAAATAGTACCTATTCCCATTCCAACGCGCCCCGCTTCCACTCATAAATGAAACCAATGACCAATAAGCCAAGAAAAAGCATCATGGCAAAAAAGCCAAACCAGCTAATTTTGCGCAACGCCAGCGCCCACGGGAAGAAAAAAGCAGTTTCAAGATCGAAGATAATAAATAGTATTGCTACCAAATAAAACCGGACATCAAACGGAATTCGAGCGCTTTCAAATGCGGGAAAACCACACTCATAAGGGGCGTTTTTTTCAGAATTGGGCTTATGAACAGAGAACAGAGAACCTGCGCCCAACATAACCAGGCCCAGAGCCAGGCCTATAATGATAAAAACAAGAACGGGTAAGTATTCTGATAGCATCATTTTGCTCTTATGTATGGTGCCGAAGGCCGGACTCGAACCGGCACGGCTTACGCCACCGCCCCCTCAAGACGGCGTGTCTACCAATTCCACCACTTCGGCATATATTTTATTGTATTTTCAAATGCTTTATTTAAGAAGCGCGTATCTGCCTGTAAATACACAACACTAATAGTGTTGAATAATTACCTGGCTGAAACAGTTGAAAACCAAACTATTATTATTGTTGTCCACTATCAACTGGCACGGGTACTTTACTCTCCGGCTCAGCTATTTGTTGAGGAACTGCCTGCTTACCTGCTGTTTGGTACTGCATAGATACCAAATACGACAAGGACAAACTGGTTACAAAAAATGTTAAGGCCAGGCCGCCTGTTAATTTAAACAAGAAACTGCCTGTACCTTGACTGCCGAACACCGTATTTGATGCGCCAGAACCAAAGGCCGCACCGATGTCAGCACCTTTTCCATGCTGAATAAGCACTAAGCCAATTATGGTGATCGCCACCAGCACGTGAATCATTAATATTATTTGATACATTTCACTACTTCCACAAACTGTCGCGCATCAAGCGAGGCACCACCAACCAAACCACCATCAACATCCGGCATCGAAAACAACGAGAGCGCATTTTTTTCATTGACGCTGCCACCGTACAAAATCGATAAATTTCGGGCATCATCCAAATCAAGTTCAGCCACCAGGCCGCGTATAAATGCATGTGCCTGCTGCGCCTGTTCTGGGGTGGCTGTATGCCCTGTGCCTATTGCCCATACAGGCTCATAAGCCACAACACAATCTTTAAAAACATGACTGCCGACTTCTGCAACAGCGAGCAATTGCTTGCTCAGTACCTGCTCCGTCAGCCCTTGTTCACGCTCTTCCAAGGTCTCGCCCACACAAAGAACCGGTATCATATCATGTTCTTTTACATGGTGGAATTTATCTGCGACAAATTTTTCATTCTCATGAAACAGATGCCGACGCTCGGAATGACCTACGAGCACATAGCAACAATCATAGTCATTTAACATCGGTCCTGACAACTCACCGGTGTATGCACCAGCATCGAGGGGATAAACATTTTGCGCTCCCCAACGAATTAAGCTGCCTGCTAGCGTATCGCGAACCACGGGTAAATAAATTGCGGGTGGCAGCACCACACATTCCGCGCCTAAGCTATCGGGTAAATTATCAAGTATACCTTGCAACAAATTACCCACCTGATCTAGGCGGCCATTCATTTTCCAATTTCCCATGACAATCTTATGTCTCATGCGTGTCCCCTCAAATTCTGCGGACAGACTATACCTTAAAGAATACGAAAGTCATAGCGGCTAGCCTCACTGAAAGCTCTTAGTCTGCTGTTCAATGTTGGTAATTTCTTCCGCCAATTGCTGTGCCTGTAACTGAACTTGCTGACTATTAATGCCTTCGACCATCACCCTTAAAAGCGGTTCGGTACCAGACGGGCGCAACAAAACTCGCCCTTCTCCATGGAGTGTTGTATTGAGCGTCTCAACGGCTTTCAAAACACGGGAGTCCTTAGCAAGTGATGAGGCTTTGTCTGTTTTAAGATTAATAAGCGTTTGCGGTACCAGGGTAATTCCTTCGCACAGTTGCGCTAATGTCTTTTCTTGCCTGACCATAATAGCCAACACTTGCAATGCCGCAACAATACCATCACCCGTTGTCGTTTTATCAAGACACACAACATGGCCAGATGATTCACCACCGATTTTCCAATCGTGCTCTTTCAATTTTTCAAGAACATAACGGTCACCAACCTGAGCACGTAGAAACGGAATACCCATGGTAGCCATTGCTTTCTCTAAGCCATAATTACTCATTAAAGTACCGACAACCCCACCCTGCAGTAATCCCTTTTGTTGCCGATCCTTAGCAATGATATAAATAATCTGATCACCATTGATTAAATTACCCGCAGCATCGACCATAATCAATCGATCACCATCACCGTCAAGCCCAACACCAACGTCCGCGCCTGACTGCAAGACTTGTTCTCGCAGTGCCTCAGGGGAAGTAGAACCACAACCCTGGTTGATATTAAATCCATTGGGCTTATCACCGATAGTCTCAACATCGGCTCCCAATTCAGTGAATACATGGGGCGCAATGTGGTAGGTAGCGCCATTAGCGCAATCAACAACCACTTTCAATCCCGAAAGCCTCGTTAATGATGGAATGGTGGCTTTGCAAAACTCAATGTAGCGTCCTGTCGCGTCATTTACCCGAGTCGCTTTCCCTAACTGCGCAGACGGCACAATTTGCAGTTTTTTCTCCAGCTGAGCTTCAATCTCCAACTCAACACTATCAGGGAGTTTACCGCCCTCTGCTGAAAAAAACTTGACGCCATTATCTTCAAACAAATTATGAGAGGCACTAATTACTATACCGGCATTTGCGCGCAACGTTTGCGTAAGATAAGCGATAGCAGGCGTTGGCATAGGACCTAATAACCGCACATCAACGCCAGCCGCCGATAGACCCGCTTCCAACGCCGACTCTAGCATATAGCCTGAAATTCTAGTGTCTTTGCCAATAATGACTTTTTTGCGCCCGCCGTCGGCAAGCACGCGGCCAAAAGCCCATCCCAACTTCAACATAAATTCTGGATTGATGCTAGATAATCCTACTCGCCCACGAATACCATCGGTACCGAAATATTTACGCTTACTCATCCTTCAATCCACCCCTCAATATTTTTAGGATTTACGCAAAACACCGGTCTCTGCGTGAAAATCTGTTTTTAATAATGTTATTTAGTCGTCTAAACTAAATCATTAAAAAAAATTTTCCTGAGTGTTTTGCATAAATCCTAATTTTTAATAATCCGCACTTGCAATCGCATCCAGCATTACAAATGCTTGTCTAGTTTCATTTACATCGTGGGTTCTGATGATTGCAACACCATGCACTGCCGCAAACACGGCTGTAGCTAGCCCCCCAACCATTCGCTCATCGACTGTTTTGTTCAATACTTTTCCCAGTGCGCTTTTGCGCGATACCCCAAGAAGCAAAGGCTGTTTGTGACGTTGAAACTCTGCAACCCGCTTGATAATTTGCAGATTATGCCGTATCGACTTACCAAAACCAAAACCCGGATCAAGAATAATACGATCGCGGCTAATGCCCGCATTCACACAGGCCTCGATACGCTGCTGAAAAAATATATTAATTTCATCAACAACATCATCGTGATATTGCGGATTGTGCTGCATGGATTGAGGAGTTCCTTGCATATGCATTAAACATACAGAAGCATTAACGCTGGCTGCCACCGAGAGCGCATCTTCACCACGCAATGCCATAATATCGTTGATCATTGACGCTCCGGCTGCCACCGCCTCACGCATGACTACCGCTTTACTGGTGTCGATTGACAGGCAGATATTACTGGCTGCGCGTAGGCGCTCAATAACAGGGATAACCCGCGCCAGCTCTTCCTCACAGGACACAGGAATCGCGTTGGGTTTTGACGATTCACCGCCGATATCCAAGATATCAGCCCCCTGACTTATCATTGACAACGCTTGTTGACAGGCCAAATCAGGATCGAGAAAACACCCGCCATCGGAAAATGAATCAGGGGTAACATTGAGCACCCCCATGATTAAAGATTGTTGCGGGAGAGCAAAGGGGGTTGAAAGCGAGACCCGAGCCTTGCACCATTGACGAAATTGCTCACTGTCCACTCGCGCCCCGCAAAACTTGTTTTTTAGTGTTCCTTTGCCGGATCATCAGTTCGCTTAACCGGCTTAGTCTTCGCTTCTTTTTTTTCCACTGCAGGTGGCTCTTTGTCGATGACTTTCAACGCCTCCCAATCATCCGGAGGCGAAGGCGCTTTACCAGACATAATCTCAGCAATTTGTTTGGCATCAATGGTTTCATACTTAATGAGTCCTTCAGCCATTGCATGCAGTTTATCCAGATTATCGCTGACAATTTTTTTGGCATGTTGATAATTTCTATCAATTATCTGCCGCACTTCTTCGTCAATTTTCTGCGCTGTCTGATCTGATATTTCTTTATTCTGGTTCACTGAGCGGCCTAAAAATACCTCGCCTTCCTCTTGTCCAAAGGTGAGTGGACCCATATTTGAAAGTCCCCAACTCGTCACCATCTTTCGTGCTATTTCAGTGGCGCGCATAATGTCATTCGAGGCACCGGTAGTCACACTGTCCGCGCCAAAAATCAACTCTTCCGCAACACGTCCGCCAAAAAGACTGGCTAACTGGCTTTCTAAACGCCGTTTGCTATGACTGTATCGGTCTTGCTCTGGTAAGAACATGGTAACGCCTAAGGCCCTTCCACGTGGAATAATAGTTACCTTGTAAACGGGATCATGTTCAGGCACAGACAAACCCACTATCGCATGCCCAGACTCATGGTATGCAGTGAGTTTCTTCTCATTATCATCCATCACCATCGAGCGCCGCTCGGCGCCCATCATAATCTTGTCTTTCGCTTTATCCAGATCACTCATGCTCACTTTTCGCTTGTTTGAGCGTGCGGCAAATAGTGCGGCCTCATTAATCAGATTTGCCAGGTCAGCTCCCGAAAAACCAGGTGTTCCACGGGCAACAGGCAATACTTCAACATCCGGTTCAATAGGCACTTTACTTAAATGTACTTTCAGTATTTGCTCGCGACCGCGAATATCAGGCAACGGCACCACTACCTGACGGTCAAAACGACCTGGGCGCAACAATGCCGGATCCAAGACATCAGGACGGTTTGTAGCTGCAATGATAATCACACCTTCATTGCCTTCAAACCCATCCATTTCTACCAGCAACTGGTTTAATGTTTGTTCGCGCTCATCATGACCGCCGCCAAGTCCCGCGCCGCGATGGCGGCCAACAGCATCAATTTCGTCGATAAAAATAATACAGGGGGCTTGTTTTTTAGCCTGCTCGAACATGTCACGCACCCTGGATGCACCGACACCAACAAACATTTCAACGAAATCTGAACCTGAGATAGTAAAAAACGGCACTTTAGCTTCACCGGCAACTGCGCGAGCCAACAAGGTTTTACCCGTGCCAGGAGCACCGACCAGCAACACACCTCGCGGAATTCGCCCGCCAAGATTTTGAAATTTCGTTGGATCACGCAAGAAGTCGACTAATTCTTTAACTTCTTCTTTTGCTTCATCCACACCGGCCACATCAGCAAAAGTAACCTTAACCTGATCTTCACCCAACAAACGAGCACGAGAACGCCCAAACGACATAGCACCTCGCCCACTACCACCACCCTGCATCTGACGCATAAAAAAGACCCAGACACCAATAAGCAGTAACATGGGGAACCAGTTAATGAATAAATGCAGAAGGAAACTCTCTTGCTGTTTTTCCTGACCGCTAACATCAACATTATTTTTTAATAACTCACCCAGAAGTGCATTATCCTGCATGGGCATATAGGTGACAAACCGCTCACTATTTTTAGTTACACCCTTGATGATTTTATTATCTTCAACGGTCACTGAAGTTATCATCCCTTTATCAATTTCTTTGAGAAACTGACTGTAGGACACCTTCTCAGTGGCGGCATGCCGCGGCCCAAAATTACTGAACACTGAAACCAGTACAATGGCTATTATTAGCCACAAAAATAAATTTTTTACCATGTCGTTCAAAGTATTGACCTCTTTTATGGCGTATTGCTACGACGTGAGAACGATAAAGTTACTATAAATTAAAGCCCTTCGCCAGCAAATAGGTTTCCCGCGAACGAGAACGTGAAGCCAACGGCTTGCGAATAACCACCCGTGAAAATTTCGATCGCGCCTGTTTTACCAGTTCCTCAAAGCCTGTTCCATGAAAAATCTTCATCAACAAAGCCCCGCCAGGCTTTAACATCTTGTCACTAAAATCAAAGGCCAGTTCAGCGAGATACATTGCTCGTGGAATATCAACCGCCGTGTTACCACTCATATTCGGTGCCATATCACACAACACAAGATCAACCCCTGGTGCGGGTATTTGGCTAAGCAGCTGTTGCAACACTTCGTCTTCCTGAAAATCACCCAGAATAAAGTGTACATCAGGCAGAGCATCCATGGGTAATATATCGAGTGCTATTATAGTACCTCGTCCATCGAGTTTCTCTGTAACATACTGCGTCCACCCGCCAGGTGCCGCACCTAAATCAACGACTGTCATACCAGGCTTGAGCAATTGCTCTTTTTCGTTTACTTCCTGCAGTTTGTAGACTGCGCGACTGCGATATCCTTCCGCTTGGGCTTTCTTTACATACACATCGTTAAAATGTTCTTCTAACCAGCGTTTACTACTTTTGGTGCGAGCCATGCAAATTCGTCAGGTGGATTATTTATTTATATCATACTGAATAACGCTACCTTTTCCCAGCAAAACGTGCAATAATTTGCCATTTTATGCTCTATTGAATGTGCAAGCCGCGTTTAAGACCATCACAGTTCTGAATTGTTGATAAAAACAACCAGGATTTTGACCCACTCGCCGGGTTCAGCCTATTCAGTCGTGCCTCTATTTTTACGGATAGTCATTGTGAATACATCATTCAAACAAGCTCTTAAAGTTAAAGCACATCATTTAAAACCCGTGGTATTGCTCGGTGCGAAAGGATTAACCCCCGCCGTCATTGAAGAAACCAACATTGCCTTGCTTAGCCATGAGCTGATCAAGGTGAAAATCAATGGCGCCGAAAAAGCTGACCGGCAGATCATTGCTGCCGATATGTGCCAACAACTGGGTGCGGAGTTGGTTCAACTAATAGGCGGTACTGCAATAATTTATCGTAAGAACAAAGACAAGTAAGCCTTTTTCAAAACGCCACCCGGATTAGACGCCGTCGTAGTCCGGGGATGGCACGGGCACATAAACCTGTATTGCGTTTCGCTAATACGGGCTAGATCTAGTTCCAAGCCACTTTCAGCAAACAGTCCCGTCATTAACCTCGGCTAACAACACCTGAATTGCTTGCTCTAATTCGTGCGTCAATTGCTGCAGCGTTGCTTTTTGAATTGCTCCGGAAAAACGCCCTGGCAGTATCGGGTTGCCAAAACGTACGGTGATTTGTGTAGGGCGAATAAACCATCTGTTTTTAGCTAAAGCCTCTCCGGTACCTGTAATGGCTGCCGGGATAATCGGTAAATTCAATTTCTGAGCCAGATAAATGCTCCCTGACTTAAACGAATGCATTTTAGCGTCTGTTGAACGTGTTCCTTCAGGATAAATAATAATATTTTTTTTCTGTGCTTTGGCAAGCTCGCACTCTTTAAGCAGGCGCCTCGTTTCCAATGGGGCAGCGTCTCGATCAACCAGAATCAGGTTAAACAGGCGCTGTGAGAGCGTCCTCTTGGTGGGATCCGGCTGGAAATGATCTTTCGCTGCTATCATCTTAAAATCATGAAACGGTTTTTGCAGTGCAATCATCAATGCGGGCGTATCCAAATGACTGGCATGATTACTGCAAACAATAAAAGGCCCCGGCGGAATTTCCACTTGATTAGTGCGTAAGCGACAATATTTTCTTAAAACAAGCTTACAAAATTTTTCGAAACTATATTGTAATATACTATCCATAGCACTATTTTTACCCTAGTAAGCTGTCATCGCTGACGGCATTCAATCTGCATACCGTTTAATTATAGTGTCTGAATCCACATTTTTAAACTTATATTTTCTGATTTGATTTTCTGATTAATTACATGCTTGTTCAAGCACTTAATTGACTAGACGCCTCCCTACCTCGTAGGATATTATCGCCTGCAATTTGATCGCAGAACTGCTTCTGTTTAAATGATTGACCGACGCCAAGAATGATTGGTTTTAGCAAAGGAGTATACATGCACATGAAATGGTGGGGGTGGGGATCGGAAGACAAATCGCCTGATACTAGCAATATGCCTAAATTTTTACCCTATGTTAGACAGTTGCTCGGATGTGACACCAGCTACCAAATGCTGCCCATCGCTTTTGATGACATCAATCTAAACCCCATTATTGAAAACAAACCTTTTTTGCACTACCTAACAACGCATTTCGACGCAGAGCAGCTGCAACAAGACAAATACTCGCGTTTGTTGCATGCCTATGGAAAAAGTTATCGTGATTTAGCCCGCATCAGAAAAGGGGAGGTACTGCGTGCCCCGGATCTGATTGTTTATCCACAAAATCACAGCGACGTGAGCATCCTGATGGACGCCGCTATTCAATTTGATGCGTGCTTGATTGCCTTTGGCGGTGGCACCAACATCGTAGGGGCGTTGGAAGCGCCAGCCTCAGAAGCCAGAATGGTGGTCTCTGTTGATATGTCGCACATGAACAAGGTACTAACAATTGACGCAAGCTCACAAACTGCAACTATTCAGGCAGGCGCTTTCGGTCCGGAAATTGAATCTCAACTCAATGAACAGGGGTTCAGTTTAGGCCATTTTCCCGACTCGTTTGAATTTTCTACACTGGGTGGCTGGCTGGCAACCCGTTCGGTTGGCATGCAATCTGACCAGTATGGAACAATCGCTGACATGACTTTGGCACTAACCTGCGTTACTCCTGCAGGATCGATTAGCTTGGTTCCCTACCCACACGCTTCCATGGGTCCGAATTTGAATGAAATCATCATCGGTTCGGAAGGCCGCTTCGGCATCATTACTGAAGCCGTGATGAAAATACACCCCATCCCTGCCGCGCAACATTTTTCGGCAATCATTTTCCCCAATTTTTTAGCAGGCCTTTCCGCCATTAAAGAATGCAGCGATAAACAAGAGCTACCGCACATGATGCGCCTGCTGGACCCTGACGAGACACAATTAAGCTTCCACTTCAAACCATTGAAATCCAGGTTGGAACAGAGCATTGAAGCAGCTATAAAAAAAGCTATCAGCACCTTTAGAAAAATTGACTTTAGTCAATGCTGCGTCGCTATCATTGCTTTTTCAGGCACCTCTGCATCGATTAAACGTCATAAAAAGAATGTCCTGGGTACATGTAAAAAACACGGCGCCGTGAATTTAGGAAAAACACCGGGTAAGCAATGGTATGCACGTAAATATGATTACCCTTACTTGCGCGATCTGATTATGAATTTCGGCTGCATAGTGGATGTAGCAGAAACCTCCGTTTTATGGAGTAACGTTGAACCAATTTATGATGCAATCAAAAAGGCCGGATATGAAGCCATGTCGCAATGCATTCCGCATCATACGCTTGCTACTTTAAAAAAACCGGGATACCTTGGATGTCACTTGTCACATCATTATCAAAACGGTACCTGCCTCTATTTTACTTTTGCCTTTTTACCACAAACGGGATACGAGAACGGGCAATACAATTGGGTGAAGAGTGCGATTACAGACACCATTGTTAAGCACAAAGGCAGCCTCTCGCATCATCATGGCATTGGTTATGAGCATGCTAAATGGCTCCCTGATGTTCTTGGAGAGACCGGAATGACCTTGCTAAACAAAATAAAGACAGCGATCGATCCGGGCGCTAATTTAAACCCCAAAGATATAACGCAAATGCCTACGGATGATATCGGGACTAAAGAAAAGTCCGCCGTTTTTTAATCATTGGTGTATGTATGGAAAAACCCGTTGTATTGATAACAGGCGCATCCCATGGCTTAGGCAGAGCTATGGCAATCGTCTATGCTAAACATGGTTATTCACTTTTAATAACTGGGCGTGACGAAACAGCCTTGGCAGAGTGTGCCATTGAGGTCCGTGAACTGGGGGTAAGCGTATACACCTTTACACAAGACCTTAATTCGCTGCATGCTACTGATAGGCTGATTCAGTTTATCAAGCAACGCCGTCTAGATATTGACGTGCTGATTAATAATGCAGGAATCGGTTCTCATAGCCAGTTTTCAACGCTAGATGAAGATGATATGCATGCACTAATGATGGTTAATATCCATAGTTTAGTCGCATTAACAAGACACATCCTGCCGATGATGCTTGCCAAGAAAAAAGGACACGTTATCAATATTGCATCCGTGTACGCATACATAAGCGTCCCACGGCAGGCTATTTATGCCGCGAGCAAGTCATTCGTCAAATCCTTCTCGATAGGGCTTGCGATGGAGCTGACCAACAGTGGCGTGTCTATAAGCTGCGTCTGCCCAGGCTCCACTACACAAACCCATTTTCGTAAAAGGATTGGGCTAAATACCAAGGAAAATTGCTTTTCAGCGCCCGCGGAGCTTGTCGCGAAAAAAATTTACCATGCTGCAAAAAAACAGCAGCTGATTATTATCCCCATGTGGTACAACCGTTTTTTTGTGCTGATGATGAAATGCGTGCCAACCATTTGGCTGCCACGTGTGGTGAATTTTTTTGTTTACCGCTTAAGAAAAATCAAAGGAGAGAGCGAATGAACAACCCGGCAGCGCCCCAAAAAATGTCAGTTTTAGAGAGCCTCGCTAATAAAAACGTCCTCATTCTCGGTGCAACCGGATTTCTAGGTAAAGTATTGTTCGCCATGATGCTTGAGCAAGTACCAACTATCAACCGCATCTTCCTGCTGATTCGCAGCCAAGCTGAGCGAACTGTTCTTGAACGATTTACTGATGAAATATTACGCTCCCCCGCACTTGAGTCATTGCGCTCGAGTAAGGGCGATACATTTGAACAATTTATCAAAAGCAAAGTAAAAATTCTAGATGGCGATGCATCCTTACCAAGTCTCGGAATGGACAAAAAAACGCGCCATTACTTGGCAACGCGAATTGACCTGGTGATTAACAGCGCCGGGCTAGTTGATTTCTTTCCCGAAGTGGATCGCAGTTTAAACACCAATACCTTCGGTGCCATCCATGCGGCAGAATTCACCAGACATTGTTCCAATGCCAAACTCATTCACATCTCAACCTGTTATGTAGCGCCAAGTCAGGACGGAACCTATTTGGAGGAAATACACCCAGTTAAATCAAAAGAAGGATTCGCCTGGGATGCTCACGCAGAACTAACTGCACTGAAAGAAAAAATTAACGACATAAATTCGCAGACTCTGCCAAATAACGAGGCCATCAAGGCCAAGATTAATCTAGGAAAATCGCGTGCCGAATTATGGGGCTTTAACAATACCTATTGCTATACAAAAGCGCTGGCAGAAGCATTATTAACCAAAGACTATCCTGACATCCCCTGCGCCATTATCCGTCCATCTATCATTGAAAGTGCGCTATCGTTCCCAATAGCCGGCTGGAATGAGGGAGGCAATACTACAGCGCCTCTAAGTCATTTGATCGGAGGATGGTACCCTTATATAGTGGCCAAAAAAGACATCATAGTTGACATCATACCGGTCGACGTCGTCTGCCAAAACATTCTGCTAATTGCATCGGCTCTGCTTTCCAACCGTGCTCGCAGAATATATCAGCTAGGTACGTCGGATAGTGACCCACTGCGTGTGAAGGATATTATTCTATATGCAAGAAAATGGTATCAGCATAACCGATCTGGTCAGCTTTGGGAGAATATCACTCGCTATATTCGAACATTTAAAAACGCATCAGCCCTTAACGAAAATCACGCTTTTACGCCACAAAAACTAGCTGACTTACTTAAAAAATCTGGCAAGCTCACTGACAAAATAATCCGTATTAAACAACTAGCCAACATAATAACGCGGCCAATACAGATCGGAGCAAAGTTTTTCAGAAAAATAGCCAAGATTAATCGAATTTTTCAACCCTTTACCCATGACAATTACTATGTATTTTCGTCAAAGGCCATACACGAATTGCAGGCTATAGAATCAAACTTTAACCACGATATGCGGGAATTAAACTGGCAAAATTATTGGATGAATACCCACATGCCAGGTCTCGATCGCTGGATTTTTCCGCAATATACGTCAAAAACAGCAACGCAAGACCACCGCTCTCCCCGTATCATCTTGGAAGACAATCTAAGGTCGCTAGTGTTGCTCGATGAGCGGATAAACGCACCGCAACAAGAAAAAACTGAGGCGGTTATCTCATGACCGCAAAGGACCTATCAAGACTAGCGTGCAGCTGAGGGCGTCGATGATGGCGGATGACGGCGACGGTAGGAGTCTCGAGGCGCCTCAGGAGGATAACCGTACCCTTTATCAGCGAGGCGTTTTACTATTTGCAGGTACTGCTCACCCCAAACACCAGGATCGAAATTAGTGACGACGACGTTATAACCGAGGTTGATAATTGATTCGAAGGCTTTACGTTGCGCCAACTGATGCCCACCAAATGCAACCTGAACTTCTGCCTCATGGGAAACACCCCCCGTTTTCAGCCGCTCAACCAATAAGTTAATTATTTTCTCAATGGTATTAAAGAGCTTGCACATAGACATCCCGGCCGTGTACATGTCCTCGCCTTTTGATGTGCTTAATTTATAACCATGATCATGGATGGGGTATACAAACTCTAGTTCTTTGCTCTCAGGCAACGTTTCTGCTGGTATTACTAACGGTGGAGAGATAATGCTAATAACTGGGCTGATAACGTACAAATGGAAGTCCGCCCAGTGCCACCATAACTGGTACACCCGCTCTGCGCGCGTGACAGGGTCAACTTCATCGTCTTGGAGCAGTAAAAGCTTGCGCTGCATCTCAGCCAGTTCTACAAAGTTGTCCTCTGGTATCTCATTTGGATCTGCCATCTCATCCTTCAACCAATTTATTTCTATATGCTAATCTTAGCCGAAATTTATCCATCAAGCACGATGAGGAACTAAATTCTTTATTAAGAGTGCGTAATAAACTCATAATAAACTATCGCTTTCGTGCTGCAACGAAAACAACTGCTTTGACACGCGGCTTTATCCTGACAGGGGCGAACCACGCCTTTATCTATCCAGATCTGCAGCATGGGTTGCAGTGCCTGCTCCTCGATATGAAATTCACGTGTTAATTGTTGTAAATTAACCACTTGATTTTTCTGGATAAAGTCACGAATTTGCAACAACATGACGCGCTCCGGGTTGAGATGGCTTAGCAGCATGACGAATAATCACCACTGTTAACAGCACACCAATGACTATGGCCAAAATCCAGGCAAATGATTGCTGTGGATGATCCATAAACGTAGCCGACTGATAAAACGATACCGCCGCGGCGTAAGCCACCACTAGCGACCAGGTAATCGAAAACCACATCAATTTGCGACTGGCCTCCTGGCGAATTACCGCCATAGTCGAGATGCAGGGAATATAAAGGAGGATAAAGAGTAGATAGGCATAAGCGCCCGCTTTACCATCGAAATGCTGATACATTATGCCATAAACTGATTGCGACAAATCACTGCTTGGTGCACTGGCAAGTATGGGGTTCCATAACGCCTGGCCAAGCTCAGCAAAGTTCGCTGGAATCGACCTGACTGCAGCCAACAAGGAACCCCAAAAATCAAATCCTGCTGCCGTACTCTGTACAACATCGCCCATTTGCGCATAAAGCGTGTTCAGCGAACCGACGACAACCTCTTTGGCGAGCATCCCCGTTAATAAGCCTACTGTCGCCGGCCAATTATCCTGATGCAGACCCATAGGCGAAAAAACAGGAGTCAACAACTGACCCAGCCATGATAATACAGATTCTGTACTGGCCTCACCAGCACTAATGCCACCATGAATCGTCAAGGCATTTAACCCACCCAAAATAACGCATACAGGAATAATCAACTTACCGGCACGCACAACAAAATAACGTAAGCGCAAAAACACCTCTTTAAATAAGCGGCGTAACGACGGGCGATGATAGGCTGGAAGCTCTAGAATTAAAGGTGACGGCTTGCCGCGCAGTATCGTTTTTCGCAACAGATAGCCCGTTAAAACAGCCATGATAATGCCAATTAAATAGAGCGAAAACACCACGTTTTGCCCGCCTGTAGGAAAAAAAGCCGCAACAAATACCGAATATATTGCCAGACGAGCACTACAAGACATGAATGGGCTCATCAACACCGTCAATATACGATCACGTTCAGAATCCAGTGTACGCGCGGCCATGATCGCCGGCACATTGCAGCCAAAACCAACAATCATCGGTACAAATGATTTGCCTGGTAAGCCAAGCGCGCGCATAGCTTTATCTACCACAAACGCCGCGCGTGCCATGTACCCTGAAGCTTCGAGTAATGACAAAAAGAAAAACATCGCGGCAATCACGGGAATAAAAGTCAGTGTGGTATTGATCCCTTTACCAATACCATTTGCACACAACGCAATCAGCCAATTGGGAGTATGTAATTGTTGTAATACCCAGGCGCTACCTTGTACAAAAATAGCATCGGTAGTGATATCAAAAAAATCCTGGAATGCTCCACCAATATTGATGGCAAACAAAAACATCAAATACATCACGGCAAAAAAAATCGGCAAAGCCCAAAATCGATGTAAAACAATACGATCAAGTTTTGCGGTAAAATGCTCGCTGGCATCCGAGCGCTTTTGCTGTACCTGCATAACGACTTGATGGACCGCCTGATAACGCGCATCAGCCATCACCACATCTGCGTCCGGTATCTGATCAAAAACCTGCGCATGCTGCCCACATAAGAGCGTATCGCCCTCCAAGACACGACGAGCAACATAGGGGATCAGCTGTGGTGCTGTTGGACCTGCCAATAATTGATGCTCAATCCGGGTTAAAGCCTCAGCAAACGATGGTGGTAATGACAAAGAAAACGCAGCGATTGAAAGGTCTTTGGCTAAAACAGCCTGCTTGAGGCTGGCAATCCCTATTTGCTGATGAGCTTGCAACGCCACCACTGGGCAATGCAGCCTCTGTGATAAAGCCTCCGTATCAATTTGAATACCGCGCTGTTTAGCAATATCAGTCATATTGAGGGCAATAACTAGCGGTTTGCCTAATTCAAGCAACTGACTAGTGAGATATAGATGACGCTCAAGATGACAGGCATCGATCACGTTAACGATGATATCGGCATCACCAAGTGCTACCGCACGGGCGGTGATCTGCTCATCTTGACTTGAACTGCAGGCCGTAGAAACCAGTGAGTACACGCCAGGTAAATCAGTAACCTGTATGTCCTGTCCCGCAATCGTGTAAGCACCCGTTTTTTTTTCAACCGTTACTCCGGCCCAGTTACCTACACGTTGATTATCGCCAGTTAATGCATTAAAAATAGTCGTTTTACCGCAATTCGGGTTACCAACCAGCATAAGGTGAGTCATACACGTACCCATAATAAATGACCCGCTTCTTCTTTACGTAACGTCAGCGAAGTGCCTCGTACTTCGACTTGCAGCGGACAGCCGAGTGGCGCCACACGGATTATGGCCAGCTCTACCCCTGGCGTCACGCCTAATGACAACAGCTTGCGTCGATAAATCATGTCAGTTGCACCATAATCAACCAGGCGAACCCGGTCACCTGGGACAAGAGCGTTGATTTTTATCATCACATAACACAGATAATCAAAACCATAGTTTAACACAAATGATAGCGATAATCATTCTCATTATAGAAAATAAATGAGCAACTGAACCCGTGTACTCCAGGAGAGCCTATCTTGCTTGGCGGCGAGAATGACGCCGCAGATAATCGACTGATTGCATTTCCTGCATTCGACTGATCGTTCGCTGGAATGATTTACGCACATCGCTCTGCGGGTAAAGGCGTTCAATTGACACTGCCGCTGAGATAATAAGACGAACACCTTTGTCATACATTACATCGATAAAATTGGTGAGCAAAAGCGTGCGCACTGTATCAGCCGAACCTAGCACCGGAATCTCACTGACAAAGACAGTATCGAACTGATCAGCAATCTCCAGGTAATCCAATTGACTGCGCGGCATGTTACAAATCACATCAAATTTAAACCAAACCGCACGAGCACTGCGTTTAACGCAAGGAATCAACCGATTTTGGATACTAACCTCCACCTCCTGTTCAACATCGATAGCGATGGCTGCAAATTGCTGCGTTAAGATATGCTCTGTTGATTGGTTAATAGGAGAAAGATACGCTTGTAACAACGGCGTGCGACCCAAGCGATAATCACGATTATCGGCTAAAACAAGCACCTCACAATGGCTTTTCAACAAATCAATCGCGGGTAAAAACCGTGCACGCTGCAAGCCATTCAGATATAGATCGTCTGGACGGGTATTTGACGTCGCAACCAGCACTATATCCTCGGCTATCAACGCTCGTAGTAATTCGCCAAGAATCATCGCATGCGCAATATCCAGCACCAGAAATTCATCCAGAAACAACAAACGCGTTGTTTTAGCCCAATCGGCAGCAATACGGCGCAGCGGATCCTTCTGACCTTGTAAATGACGTAACTGCGCATCAACTTGTTGCATAAAATGATGAAAATGAAAACGCTTTTTATGCAGCTCCTCCACGCCTTCGTAAAACATATCTGCTAAATACGTTTTGCCAGCACCCACCGGGCCGTACAAATAAAGACCTGTTACCTGTTTCTTTCTCCCGCGTTTAAACCAGGCGTGTTTGGGGGAAATTAATTCATCCGCAACGCGCTGCAAATGAGGTAACAATTGGCGCTGTAATGGATCGTCAGTTATCTCAGCGCGCGCAATTGCAAGATCATATTGCTCAATTAAGGTCATATGAACATCGCCTGTGTACGAATAGCGTCTAGCAGACGTAATTTTAGATCAATTAATTTACCATGAAAAAAATGTCCAGTTTCACTAAAACGCAGGACAGGTAATGGTGGTTTAAACTGTGCCGCAAAATCAAGAACTAACTGCATAGGGACAACCTCGTCTTCGTCCCCTTGCACTATAACCCAGGGAGCAGGTGCCGGTGTGAACTCAGCATAATCATAATGTTGAACCGATGGCGCAATCGTAATCAGCATCACATGGTTACACTGTGCAGCGGCTCGGTAAGCGACATAGGAGCCAAACGAAAATCCGGCAAAGAAAAAATTAACCGTCGGGATATCGCGCTGCCATAATCGTGCGAGAGCTAACATGTCCTCACTCTCGCCAATACCCTCATCATAAGTGCCCGTAGATTGTCCTACCCCACGAAAATTAAAGCGAATACTGGCTATCCCAAGCTCTTTAAACACACGAGCAATAGTAGTCACAACCTTATTATTCATCGTTCCACCCTGTAACGAATGCGGATGACCCAGCAATGCGATGTATTGTTTATTCGCCCCTTCAGGCACGGTTAACACGCCCTCCAGATGACCTGCCCCGCCATTGAAATTAAACGGGTGTTCTCCCGGGATGGCTAGTTTGTCAGTGTGTAACATTAAGACCCTCGCAACGTGAAGCATCACGCCTGGTTTAAGAATAATCATGAATAGTAAACTATACTTGTCATATTGAAAAACATTAACGCCCTTGTATTTTTATGAGTCTCTATTATCATTAGCTTCGCACTGACTCATTGAGCGGTGACGTTTAGTTTTATTAATTTTATTTATTTGGAGGACTTGATCCATGCGACAGGTACCTGTAGTTCATCGATTTACACCTGAATTTGATATTGTTATTCACCCCCAATCCGGGAGGCAGTCATGAAGGTTCATGATTTCAAACGTAAAAAAGATCTGCATGAAAAAATATGCATGCTGACTTGTTATGACTACCCTTCTGCGTGCACGGTCGCCAATTCCAATATTGATTGTGTGCTGGTTGGTGATTCAGTCGCCATGGCAGTACATGGCCACGATAGTACAATCATGGCGACAATGGAGATGATGGTGCTTCATACCGCCGCTGTTGCCCGTGGCCTAAAAAAACAGTTTTTAATCAGCGACCTTCCCTTCCTTTGCCATCGGATCTCACATGCCGAAACCGTAATGAACGTCAAAAAACTCATAGAAGCAGGCGCCCATTCCATCAAAATAGAAGGAGCTGACGCCGACGTTTGTCAGACCATTTCACATTTGGTAACAGCTGGAGTCCCTATCATGGGACACATAGGACTCACCCCGCAATCAATTCACCAACTTGGGGGATATGTCGTGCAAGGAAAACAGGACACACAGGCAGCACTTTTGCTACAACAAGCAACCAATCTTGAGGCGGCTGGCTGTTATGCTATCGTTCTGGAATGTGTTCCCGGTAAGCTGGCAAAAACCATCTCCAATGCGCTAACTATTCCAACGATAGGAATCGGCGCCGGCGTAGAAACCGATGGCCAGGTGTTGGTTTGGCATGACATGCTGGGCTTGCAAACCGAGTTCAAACCGCATTTTCTCAAACAATTTACGCAAGGGAAAGACATTTTACTCAGTGCCATTAATACTTATGCTGATCAAGTAAAGCAAGGCCAATTTCCTGCGCCAGAACATACGTATTAAGGACTATCACCATGCAAGTTTTTCGCAATATTGAAGAATGGCACAGTGTGCGTCAGCAGTTGTCCGCGACCTTAACATTGGGCTTTGTACCCACTATGGGTAATTTACACCCAGGCCACGCCTCGTTGTATACCGCGAGCAAACAGGAAAACGATCGCACAATTGCCAGTATTTTTGTTAATCCCACCCAGTTTAATCAACCAGATGACTTCTCTCGTTATCCCCGAACATTAGATGACGACCTTGCGCTGCTTGCTGAACTTGGCATTGATTATTGCCTGCTACCGGACGAACAGGCCATCTACCCCGATAACTATTGCTACCAGGTGCAGGAAAACAAGCATAGCCTTTTGATGGAAGGCAAACAAAGACCAGGGCATTTTACCGGCGTACTAACGGTAGTGATGAAATTACTAAATTTGGTTAAATCCCACCGCGCCTATTTTGGTGAAAAAGATTATCAGCAATTCCAGTTAATCCGCGAGATGGCTAGCGCTTTTTTTATGGATGTAGACATAAAATCTTGTCCAACAATTCGTGAAGATAGTGGTCTCGCCTACAGCTCCCGCAACAATCGTTTAACGACGGAACAACGCCAACTCGCCGATCAATTTGCGCAGATTTTTCATCAGGATTTATCGGTAACGCAAACGATTGCAAAACTGAATAATATTGGTGTTAGCGTGGAATATATTGAAGATCATGAAAAAAGGCGTTTTGCCGCAGTAAAAATAGGGGATATTCGTTTAATTGATAATTATCGATTGTCCGCATCTTGATGTAACCACGCAGAACAAAAAAGCCTGGATTCACCAAAGTGCATCCAGGCTTTTTTGTTCTGATTCAGTTGACGGTAAACTTTTCCAAATGGTTAGGGCAAGCAAGATATAATAGAGATTATTGCAACATCAGCTACAGACCCAGCTACCGCGCCTACCGTACTGGAGCTAACAATCACGGTGGTTTCGACCAAACTAGATACCATCGCACCGCTCACGCCAGCGTCGAATCCACCTCCAGAACCACCACCTCCAGAACCACCACCACCGGAGTCACCACCACCACCGTCACCACCACCGGAGTCACCACCACCACCACCTGAATCGGTGGAATCATTGCTGTCGTTATCTTTCTTGTCGACTGACGCATTACCACCACCAACTGGCTCCGTGCCGTTCTGCGTAGTTTCTCTTGGTAAGATATTACCCTTTGCAGGAAAAGGGGTGCTTGTAGTCCCTGATGTGGTAGATACCGCACTTTTTCCGGCAGTTAAGATCATATTTCCGGCTTCAATTTTTCCTGACTGTACTATCGTATAAGTCTTCTTTTCATTCGGCACATAGACCTTGTATTGTGTTCCCAGAATCGCAAGTGCAATCACTGGTGTTTTAAGTGTTTCTTTTTTTTGTCCAGTAGTTTTAGATTCTATTTTCCCAGATTTAAGTTCTGCTGCAATCTCGACATCACCCTGGTTAGGTGAGTAGGCCAGAATTTTGTAATTGGAGTTCTCACCAATGCTCACCAACGTTCCATTTGCATACTTAATTTTGGCCGATGATTCAGCTGCGGTAATAATTGCATCCCCTGTCTGTAAAGAACCGCCTCTGGCCAGCTTACTTTGCGCGCCAGTCCGGTTAAGCGATACGTCCTTTGCTGTGAACAGGACTGTGGCGACATTATCAGCTAATGCCGGGGTTGCCATTAATAACAAGCAAATGGAAAGCAATTGCCTCATTCTATATCCCTCTATTCCCTGACTCAATGTATTATGTCATTCCGGAGAAGTACACTTTGCCTAAAAGTCGAAAAACATCTGAAAATAAGAGTACCTGACACACTTACCAATTACAAGGCATGGAATTTATTTTTACTACCTATAACATAGCTGTGAGTAGCTCAAGCATTCAGTGCCGTATGGCTATTAAGTAGAAAGCTATGCAACTAATTTTACGTGTTATTTACTTGTGGATTCATCAATTTTATGTTTAAGATTGATGTGTTTTACTTTCACCAGCAGAATAGGGACAAACTGATCATGAGATTTAAAGCGATTGCACTATCTGGTCTAATATTGACAAGTGCTTGCTCGGCATTTGTAAGCGCCGCCCCCCTGATTTATAACATTCCAAGCGCGCGCACGGCTCCTGACGACAAACACAAAGGCATGTTTGGTCAGCTGAATCTGGGTTTGTTATACAGCTACACAGACTTCAAATTAAACTCCCAAGTAGGCAGCAATTATAATAATTTTAAAGGACACTCAAATCTTTATGGCGTGGGCGGAGACAATGTCATACTGCTACCCAGTGTGTCAGCCGGTGTTTATATTTACGGCGCCGATACAAGTATCAACTCCGCTGTGTTTTTGTCTCCAGGGTTACCAACAACTGCTGGTATAACCATTCGCAATAAAACTCTTTTCGGACATATGCTCAAGAGTTTCACCAAATATGTTTTAGTCGATGTTTCGGGTGCCGTAGGTCAAAATAAATCCACCATCCATTCCATCATAGGGCCTAATATTGTAGATACGCAATATGGTTCTGCAAACAGCCGCAGCGGAAACTGGTTTGCCAGTGTCGCCGGGATCTACTCCAAGCCATGGAAGCGCTTCATATTAAGCAGTAACGTTCGCTTATTGTATAGCCAGGTTAATAACAAAAGTTACCTCCTTACCTATCAACCGACCATGTCGCCGCAGTTTGTTGCGGCGTTGACAAACAAAATATTTTTTGTCATGGAAAATGCAGAGGTGGGTTACAAATACAAGCCTAATGTGACACCATTTTTGAATGCTGGCTTGATTCAGCTAGCACATTATTCCAACAGCTACCCCAGCGTTATCACGGCAATCAATGGCTCGCTGCCACAACTGAATATGAATAAAAATGGCTATAAATTAGGCGCTGGTATCGGATTCAGTTACAAAAAATTAGCCATAAGAGTCGAAGAGCAATACTACAACGCTGGCGGTTCTTACACGAGCTACCAGACATTGGTGGGATTAAGGTATGTGATAACTTGATTTTCGCCTTGGTTCTGGTATGAACCACATATAAATCATACCAAGCTATTACCCCCCCCCTGTGGGAAAAGCCACCCGCCACAGGGGGAATATCACGCTCTAGTATCTAGATGGATAACCGTAAATAAATATGGATCGTAGCCCTTGTTTAACCTAATTAAGTCTAAGTGGATTCAGATCGGCGCCAGCCTTGTTATTACTATTTATATTCTGTTTAGCCTGTTTTTCAATGTCCCCATCGCCAGTCCACTCATTAGCAAACTGGAAGATTTTCTGTATGACAATATGATCGGTCTATTTCTGCATAAAGAATCGCGACAAGTTCGCGTTGTCATTATTGACATCGATGAACAATCCATCCAGGCCGAAGGGCGTTGGCCGTGGCATCGCGATAAACTGGCACTGCTCCTGCAGAAATTAAAGGATGCCGGGGTCGTGGTTACCGCCTTTGATATTGTGATGTCAGAACCAGAAACGAACTATGCCCTCGGTTTGCAAGAGAAACTCTCGCAGATGAATATTCAACTGCCTGAAAAGCTTAAAAACCTGCCTGACATACTCGGCAAGATGGCACCCTACATCGACAATGATCAGGCACTGGTTAAAATGCTAGCTGACTATGACGTCATTTTAGGCTTTTTATTTCATGATATAGCGGAGGTAAAAAAGGGCGCTTTACCTGATTTTCTGACAGACGCGAAAGGAATAGCGTTCGATGCGTCGAAATATACTTTGCACGACTTCAAGGGTTACAACGGCAGTTTGGGCATTTTCATCAAGGCGGCCAAAAGTGGTGGTTTTGTATCAAATTTTGGCGACCCGGATGGAACCGTCCGTTACTCTATGCTACTAGCAAGTTATGGCAACAAGATTTATCCAAACCTCGCCTTAAAAACGGTTATGCGTTATTTATTAGCAGACAATGTAGAACTCGTGACATTCCTGAGACGTGGAAAACTGCAACTCAGAGGTCTAAAGCTTGATGGAACATTTATTCCGACAGATACACAATCAAGAGTACTGATCCCTTTCTGGGGACCGCCCGGAACGCTCGATTATTATTCGGCAAGCGATGTCATGGAAGGAAAAGTGGGCAGCAAGGAGCTTGAGGGGGCTATCGCCATTGTGGGGTCATCCATGATTTTACTCTCCGATTTGCACCAAACGCCTGTTTCCGATTTATTTCCCGGGGTTGAGGTGGTAGGCAATCTTGTTGCCGGCATGACAGCACAGCAGATCCCATCGCAATTTTATTGGACAAGCGGAACAGGAATCGCCGCTCTTTTACTTATAGGAACATTCTTCGCATTACTATTTCCACTATTAAGTGCTTTTGTAATCCTGGCCGTTGCAATTGTTGCTATTATTGCCATCATAGCGGCTTCCATATTGGTCTTTGACCTCAAAAACATGTATATCTCTACAGCAGCTGTGCTAATGATCATCAGCCTGCAGGCAACGTTTAACTATCTTTATGAATTTATTCTGGTTAAACGACAAAAACGCAAAATCAGCCAGTTGTTTGGTCAATATGTGCCCGAAGATTACGTCAAAGCGTTGATTGAATTCCCTGAAGGCTCGATTTTGGAGGGCGTCACGAATGATATGACCGCGTTATTTTCCGACATCCGCGGGTTCACTAGTCTGAGTGAGAATCTGGATGCTGCTGGTGTCAAAAAATTGTTGAACACATTCTTCACCCCCATTACCGAAATCATTTTTAATCATAAAGGTACTATCGATAAATACGTTGGTGATATGGTCGTTGCTTTCTGGGGCGCCCCGCTTGAAGATAAAGAGCATGCGCTACATGCGATAACTGCATCTCTTGCGATTTTTAAGAACTTACCAGTAATCAATGCAAAAATGTTGGCAAACAACCTGCCTACGGTAAACATCGGCATCGGATTAGGAACAGGACTGATGAACGTGGGCGATATGGGGTCAGAGTTTCGTCGCGCATACACCGTATTAGGTGATACAGTAAACCTCGCCTCACGATTACAAGATTTAACCAAGTTTTATCAAGTTGATATCTTGGTCAATGATAGCAGCCGGCGAGATCAAGACACCATTCTGTGGCGCCCGATAGACAAAGTCGCCGTTAAAGGACGGGGCACAGCCCTGATCATTTACCAACCCATCTGTTTAGTTGAAGAAACAACGCCAGAACTCAACAAAGAGGTCGATGATTATAATCAGGCCTTGGCGGCATATTACGCGCAAGATTGGCAGAATGCAGAGCAGCGCTTTAGTGCCCTAAGAAGCCACAATCCAGTTTTGTATTTGTATCAGTTATACCTTGAGCGCATTGAAGAATTTAAAATCCAACCGCCCCCTCCAGAATGGGATGGGGTCTATATCCATACACATAAGTGATGAGAGAAAAACAACGATCAAGTTCTACATCTTACCAAACGGAGACTTTGACTCACGGGCTACGTTAAGAACATCAACAGCTCGTGCTCAGTCTGATTGAAAATCACCAGGATATCCTTAAGTGTCCCTAGGTTCGTTTCATACTAGCCAGGCTTAATTCCCGTCAAAACCAATAATTATAAATTACGCACTAATGTTTCTCGTGCTAACGTAAGACGTCGCTCCACTTCGCCTAATTCAGCTTGTAGCGATAAGCTAGCATACTTGTTATCACTGCGTTGCATTTTAGCAAGCGTAGACGCAAGTGCCTGCTGTTGTTCGACTAGCTTGGCAATATCGTCCTGTACAGTTTGCAGCCATTGTTGGCGGGTGCTTATCATTTGCACGCCAAAATTAACTTCTCGGATAGCTGGCTGCTTGTCAGTATGCATTTGGCACAACCGCACCAATACATTAATTTTTTGACTAATACGATCAGCAAGGTAGTGCCCGCTTCGTTCATTGGCCTGCGCGGCTAATACCCGTAGATCGGCTTTGATTTCAGCAATACAAGATTGTGGCGTCATATCCACACGATTGTAAAAAAGACCCGGGGGAGTATTTTTGGCATGAAGTGCAATATTCAAGGTCTTTAATTTCCACTCCAACTCAGGCAAGCGCGCAGAGAGGCTTTGCAAAGACTCTTGAATAAACTTCATGACTAAACCTAAGTATATTAGACAGCTTCGGCGGTAAGCGCTCGTGAATTGGCACGACGAGCTTGTAATCGTGTACTGACAAAAGGTGGCAAACAAGTAAGCAACAGACCACCAATTAAGGTGAGCTCATAGCGGCTAACGCTGCCGACGTTTATACCCTCAGGCGGCATAAAGCTCACCACCAGGGTTGTTAATGCGCCAAACATACCAATTCCGGCAACAACAAATAACCCGACGTTACCACCAGGGATACGAAAAGCACGCGGATGATCCGGTGCTTTAATACGCAATTTAATTGCAGCTGCAAACATTAACAAATACATAAGCATATAAAGTTGCGCCGCTAGGGCGGTGAGTAGCCAATATGAACCATTCACACTAGGCATGAATAAAAATAAACTGGACAGTATGGTGACAATGATCGCTTGTCCAAGCAACATGACCAATGGTGCATTATTTTTATTGGTTCGCTGAAATAGTGGCGGTAAATTTCCATCCTGCGCGGCCACCAGCAAACCTTTCGTGGGTGCGATAATCCAGTTGCTCACACCGCCAAGCCCTCCCAAAACCAGCATCAAGGCAACCACAGGCATCAACCACAGCATATCGTAACGCGCAAAAAAGGCATCAAATGCCTGCATAATACCTGCGACCAGATTAATATCTTGTTGCGGCAAAACCACTGCGATTGCCAATGAACCTAATATTAAGGTGCTAAGAATAATAGCGACAGAATAGACAAGCGCGCGTGGGAAAGCCCGTTGTGGATCGCGCACATCATTAGCATGCACAGTGGCAATTTCTATGCCGCAAAATGACATAATAATTGCCGTCAAAGACACCCACATGGAACGATCACTCCAGTGTGGAGCAATGCTTGGCGCATCAAATTGAATTTGGATTGGGTTGCCGCCAGTGAGCCATGCCACGCCCAAACCAATAATCAAACACATAGGCAATAATAAACCGGAAATGGCGCAAAAATTACTGAACAGCGCAGATGACCTCATTCCGCGCAGATTAATCAAAGTCATACCCCAGAAAGCGCTGACAATCACGGCCCATAGGAAATAAGGATTACTAGCTAATGCTGGATTGATTAAATAGCCTAGCGTACCGGCAACGAACGATAAAATAGTCGGGTACCAAATGACGTTTTCTATCCATTGTAGCCAGATAGCAAGAAACCCGGTTTGTTTGCCAAACGCTTCTTTCACCCAAATATAGATGCCGCCCTGCTTAGCCCAGCCCGAAGCAAGTTCAGCAGACACCAAAGCGGTAGGGATAAGAAAAAATAAGGCACCCATGATAAAAAAGGAAATCAGTTGGCTGCCGAACAGCGCGGTCGCAGGAAGATTCCGGATGCTATCAACCGAACCGACGGTAATCATGGTGAGACTAAAAACAGTCAACGCATATTTTTTATCGCTCATTGCATTCCTTCTTTATATATCGGACAAGCCAAGAATCTCAAAATAGGCTGGTTTCCGGCATTATACATAACTTTAGCTTAAGGAAACCTTAATAATCGTACAAAATAAATCCAGTGCGTTATCGGTTACTGGGTTCGCAAGACCCACAACACTACCACAAAATTTTAAATATGTAATCGTCCCTCGAAACGAACCAACTGATGTACGATATGAACGAGGTCTGGAAGGAACTTCAATAAAAGTTACTGGAATATTTTAACGTAACTGCTTGCCAGTTAAAACGTCATAAATCGCACTCGGTTGACTGGCACCACCCAATTCCCCCTGCAACAATGCCTCAATTCCCACGGGAAATTGCGATAATAGCTCGTCTATATTACGCGCCGGAGGATTGCCACTGATATTTGCGCTGGTCGAAACGACTGGACCCTGAACGCTGAGCCTGCGCGCGATGGGATGAGCACTCATGCGGATTGCTATCGTGTCATGATCACCGCTAAGCCAATCGGGAATGATTGCTGACTTTTGAAAAAGCCAAGTTACAGGTCCAGGCCAGGAAGCACGAACAGGCGCAAGTAGTGCATCGGAAACAGGACTGATTAGCGGCGTTAATTGCGCCCAATCGGCAATCAACAAAATCAATCCTTTATGCAAAGGACGTTGTTTAAGTGCCAGCAAAGCCGCAATGGCGGTCTCATTGAATGGATCACAACCTAGGCCATAAACTGCCTCCGTAGCATAAGCAATTACTTTACCCTGATGCAGAAGCAGGCGCGCCTCATCATAGTTGTTAATTAATCGCATGATAGCAACCGGCCAACTTATAAGTGAACAATTATAGTGCAGATTACGCTGTAAATACCTGCTTTGCAAGTGTTTGGATGCAAATCTATGATGCGGAGATATGGGACAACATGTGCTTATATTTGCATATATGTCCTTTTATGTATACAATCATGGTCAGTCTATCCTCCAAAAAGATGTGTAACGCCATGAATTATTTTAAAAAAATATTATCAGTCACTTTTATCTTCTGGAGTGGGCTTACATTCAGCGCGGAACTCAGTTTAAAAGATAAAATTGGACAAATGTTAATTATTGGCTTTGATGGAAAAACAATTACTGCAAACTCCCCTGTGGCAAAAGCCATAGAAAACCATAATATCGGCGGCGTTATATTATTTGACTACAATGCACAGACGATGCAATTCAATAAAAACATAGAAAGCCCCGCCCAAGTCGATACATTAAACCGCGCCTTACAACAAGCTAATGAAAAGGCTAATAGCGCGCACCACCGTGATAATTTACCATTACTGATCTCCGTTGATTACGAAGGTGGTAAGGTCAATCGTCTCAATGAAAAATATGGCTTCCCTGCAACACCTTCTGCTAAAACAATTGCACAGATGTCCGCTGAAGATGCCCGCAAAATAATGGGCACCATGGCCGAGACATTAAAGTCTTCTGGATTCAATCTTGATTTTGCCCCGGTGCTTGATGTGGATGTTAATCCTGACAATCCAGTGATTGGAAAACTTGAACGTAGTTTTTCTGATGATCCTGATACCGTTGCTGATTATGGCTATTTATTTTCACAACAGTTAATGGCAAAGCAAGTTCTATGTGCTTACAAACACTTTCCTGGACACGGCAGTTCAACAGCGGACTCGCATCTAGGCTTTGTCGATGTAACCGACACCTGGCATGAACAGGAACTGCTCCCCTACCAGCAATTACTTGAAGAATCTGATCATTGCGGCATGATCATGACCGCACATATCGTCAATCGCAAACTAGACGCGTCCGGCTTGCCCGCAACACTGTCCCATACTATTTTGACTGATGTGTTACGACATGATTTAGCGTTTGATGGCGTTATTATTACCGATGACATGCAGATGAAAGCGATTTCTGCCAATTATAGCCTGGATCAGGCGTTGACACTGGCAATTAACGCGGGCGCTGATATGTTTATTTTCGGAAATCAACTCGTTGATAGCCCGCAGGACCCTGGCGAGATCATTAATATCATTGAAAAAAAAGTAATTAATGGTGAAATAGCAGAAGAGCGAATTAATGATGCCTATAAACATATAATGGCTTTCAAGCGTAAAATCCCTACCCCTAAAACTGTCAGCTAACTAAACCGGGTTGGCATTTGTAACCAGGATTACGCAGCATAATCCTGGTTACAAGCTCAATCACATAAGCCGTTCATAAAAGCCTAGGCTTGCTCTCTGATTTCATGAATGATAATTTCTTCCGCGGGTACATCGCCGTGTCCCATGCGCTGGCCTGTTTTTACCTTGGCAATTGCATCGACCACATCCATTCCGTCAACCACCTCAGCAAACACACAATAACCGTAGGTTTGTGCCTGCTCACCCGTGAAATTTAGAAATGCATTATCAGCAACATTAATAAAAAATTGCGCCGTTGCTGAGTGGGGATCCATCGTTCTTGCCATCGCGACCGTACCGCGTTTATTAAGCTTGGCCGATTTCGCTTCGTTTTTAACAGGCGCGTTTGTTGCTTTTGATTCCATGTTCGCGTTTAAACCACCGCCTTGAATCATAAAGCCGTCAATCACACGATGAAAAATCGTGTTCGTATAAAAACCGTTACGCACATAATTAAGAAAATTAGCAACTGTATCTGGGGTTGTTTCTTCATGCAGTTGCAGGTGAATGTCACCTTTTGATGTATTAATAATAATCATTTCTACTCCTGGGATTAATAATCTTTAGCTACTCAATATTAAGGCGCGCATTCTAGCACAAACATCATGCAATACATGAACATTATGAATACTGGCAAGTGCTGTAAATAAATTGGCTTTTTGTTTGAATAAATCATGTAAATAAGCTCGAGAATAATGCCTACATGTATAACATTGGCAGCTCGCCATAATCGGCGACAAATCCATGGAAAAACATGCTTTTTTAATTTGAATACGCTCGTTCTCATGCTCGCTGACAAATTTTAGCCAGTTGCCATCCTGCACAATTTCGCCACAATACAATGCACCGTGGCGTGCATTGCGAGTGGGTGCCACACAATCGAACATATCAATCCCTTCGGCCACCACATCCAGCAGATCTTGCGGTGACATCCCAACCCCCATCGTGTAGCGCGGCTTTTCTTCGGGCAAAAAACCGCGTACCCAGCGAATAATATCAACGGTTTTTTGCATGTCAAAGCCAATTGTCTCGCCGCCAATAGCAATACCATCCATATTCATAGACGCCACATAACTCGCGCTTTCACGCCGCAAGTCTTCATAAATTCCGCCTTGCACGATGCCAAATAAAGCCTGTTGCGCACCGTAACGTGAGGTAGGATATTGTTGATGGTAAGCCATCGATTGTTTAAGCCAACGATGAGTGCGAATCATAACTTGCTGCACCTCTGCACGCGTGCAACTATCAGACGTGCATTGATCAAAAGCCATGATGATATCAGCACCAATGATTTTTTGCGTTTCCAGCGACATTTCGGGGGTCATATGAATGCGGCGTTCGGAGTCAGGCAACTTGAAATGGGCACCCTCTTCATCAATAGTGCAGATCTCTTTGTTTTTCGACAAACTAAAAACCTGAAACCCGCCACTATCGGTGAGCATAGGGCCATGCCACCCCATAAAGCGGTGCATGCCACCCGCTTTCTCAATAATCTCCATGCCCGGGGCGCATAACATATGGTAGGTATTACCACCGAGGATAATTTGACTACCGGCATCCAGCAACTCAGGCGGGGTCATGTTATTAACACCCGCACGCGTGCCTACCGGCATGAATACCGGTGTTATAAACTCCCCGTGAGGTGTCGTGACACGCATGACGCGAGCGGCCGAATGCTTATGCCGGTGAATGACTTCACAATGAAACGTAGACATCGCTAGAATTCAATTATTGTAAAAAAAGAGGGCGATCATAACGAAGGGAGCAGACCTTTACCAGCGATTCATTGCATTCATCAGCAAAGATCGCTCTCCAGCTGTGCTAGCGAAGCTTGATTATTTACGATTTAAAAGCCAAGCAATCACAGCACTGCCAAGGAACATAATAAAAAAATACAAGGCAGCCCAGGCTGGCATAGTCAAACCCAACCATTGCCAAGCCACTTCTGCGCACTCCCCTGATCCCCAAAACAACGCGCGGGCAACATCCTGCCATGGGAAATAATGAATCAAAACATCAAGTCCTGGCATACATGCAGGTATGTGCTCTGCCGTCAAAGACTGCAGCCACAACTGCCTTCCTGCGAAAAATAAACCACAGACAGCAGAAAACAGCTGCAAAACAGCGGCAAGTCGCCACCGTGCCGAGGCTAATCCCAGCAAACCAAACAGAGCGAGGAAAAAAACACATATGCGCTGCATTAAACACAAAGGGCAAGGTTCTAAACCTTTAATATATTGAAAGTAGAATGACGCAGACAATACCGCCACCGTTAATAAAAACAACAACCCCTGCACAATTTTATAAGTCCGTTGATTCATGATTTTGGTACCATATATTCAATAGCCGCTTTGAGCTCTGCCTCATTGCATTCGATGCAGCTCCCTTTTACTGGCATCGCATTTAAACCTTTTAACACAATGGCAAGCAGTGCATTAATATCTTTCCCAACGAGTCTTGGCTCCCAGTCGGCAGCATCACGAAATTTTGGCGCCCCAGCCACACCATCACGATGGCAAATCACACAATATTGTTCATAGGTCTCCTGACCTGGCTCTGCTTGCACATCCATTTTTTTTTCTTGCGATATTGTTAGCGCAGCAGAGAAACCAACCCCTTCCAGCACACGAATGTTACCCACAGGTGCAATTCGCTGTTGAATTTGTTGCCGGTCTAAATCATTTACCGCATAGAGAGATATTGGCACCAAAGCCAGCCAGAGGAGGGGCACAAAGCGCATGAAGCGATCCTAAAACCAAAAAAATAATACAAAAATCATACCGGCAAGCTGGCACCATTTCCAGCGCCATGGCTCGGAAAACAAAAAAAACAGCTTAAAACCCAAAAACACTTAACCGATTAACCATTCTTCTGCACCCAATTTCTCCAGATAACGATAGATCAATCCCTCGTTTTACCATTCACACCACCACCATAAATAATGGTATTATCATACCCTCTTCCATCAGCATATCGTAATTTATGCCACAAAAAATATTGCGCATTGCCACCCGAAAAAGTCCATTAGCACTATGGCAGGCAAACCACATCCGTGACCTGCTTCTACAGCATTGGCCCATGCTACAGATTGAACTGCTGCCAATGGTGACTTCGGGAGACACCTTTCTCAAAGACAAGTTAATGAACATTGGCGGCAAAGGGCTTTTTGTCAAAGAGCTAGAAGAAGCGCTGCTCGACAAACGCGCCGATTTGGCCGTACATTCAATGAAAGATGTGCCCGCAATTTTTCCTGCCGGACTGTCCTTGACTGCCATTTGTACTCGCGACAATCCACTTGATGCGCTGGTTAGTCATTTGTATACCCGTGTAGATGCCCTGCCTCAAGGTGCTACTATTGGCACAACCAGTTTACGCCGACAGTCACAATTATTAGCCCTGCGCCCCGATTTACAAATCAAACCCCTGCGTGGCAATATTAATACTCGCATTAGCAAAATGCACGCGGGTGAATATGATGCCATCATCCTTGCCGCAGCCGGACTTGAACGCATGGGCATGCAACAAGCTATTCGAGAAATATTCAGTGAAGACATGATGCTGCCCGCTCCCGGACAGGGTGCTCTGGGCATAGAGTGCCGGACCAACGACGAGGCGTTGCAAACACTTATTGCACCGTTAAATGATCCCCTTTCTGCACTTTGCGTACAAACCGAACGCCAGGTAAATGGCCAACTAGGCGGAAATTGCCACAGTCCTCTCGCCATTTTTTGTACGCTTACCACCAATTCGCAGCTGTTGCTGCGCGCCAAAATAGCTACCATCAATGGCCGCATCGTGATTAGCAACCGCCAATGTGGAGAGCAACAGGATGCCGAGACATTGGCTGATCGTTGCGCGCAAGCACTTCTGGCCAGCGGTGCCACAGAGCTGCTAAACCAAGCAGCCACATGATGAGCAATAATCACCACCGGTTAACAGGCTTGCGGATTCTCAATACCCGTCCGCAGGAACAAGGCAAACGTTTAAGTCAGGCTATAAACGCTGCCGGAGGCACGAGCATTGACTTACCCGCACTGACGATTGAGCCAACATCGGCAGATTGGCTCAATGATATGCCTGATCTGCGCACAGTTCACCAGGCTATATTCATCAGCACCAATGCCGTCAATTGTTATTTCACAGTATTAGAACAATATCAGCTAGTCTGGCCGCAGGACATCCTGGTTTTTGCCATTGGAAAAGCCAGCGCGTCAGCCCTGACTGCTCGTGGTGTCCGTGTGGATCACGTACCAACAATTGCCGATAGTGAGCACGTGTTACAACTTGATGCATTGCAACAAGTACAGAATCATGTGCTATTGTTAATCAAAGGGGAGAATGGAAGACCTGTTATAACGGAGTCCTTACGAACCCGTGGCGCGCATGTAATTGAATTAGCGGTTTATCGCAGAGGACTGCCAAAAGTCTGCACCGAGCAGCTTAATTCACTATGGCAGGAAAACAAGGTGGATATTATACTGTTTACTAGTCAACAGGCGATGCATAATTTGTTCCTGCTATTAGGTGAACAGGCGCGAGATTGGCTTTGCAGCAAGCCTTGCCTGGTCATCAGTAAGCGCTTGGCTGAAGCGGCCTCCTCATTAGGCATACAAACCATTTATATAAGTAGCCATGAGACCCTATTAAATTCGCTTTATGATTACAATCAAGGATTATTATGACAACAAGCCATGAGACACAGACGTGTGTGTCATCTGAAGAACAAACTGGCAACGATAAGAAAATAGCCCGGTCGAATAAAAAATCCAGCTCCTGGTTGCACGCTATCACCGTCGTTTTGGTTATCGCAGCCTTGGGCGGGGCGGTCTATACCAATCTGCAGTTACGACAAAAAACCAAGGTTCTACTTGCCAAAATAGATATGCTTAATCAACAACAAAGCACGCTCGCCGCTTCCGTCGACGCTACAAAAAACACATTTTCGCAAGCACACGATGCACTACAAACCAGATTGATAGGCTTAAATAAAGACTTGCAAACCGCCTTGCAACAACAACTATATCAGAACCACGACTGGGTTTTATTAAAAGCACGCTATTTTCTGGAATTGGCACAAATTAACGCCCACTGGAGCAACAATACGCAAACAACAGCAACACTATTAGAAAATGCAAATGAATTACTTGCCCATGTCCAGGATCAACGTTTATTCCCCATACGACAAGCTATCGCCAAAGAGATTGCGCAAGTCCAGGCGCTACCACAAACTGATTTCGCCGGCATACTCAGCCAACTGGATGCCGCCCAGACGATAGTTGGCCAGTTAACAATCAAACAATCACTATCCATCCCGGCAACCAACAATGCCGCCCCACCACCGAGTCCAGCGGCCAATACCTGGCGTTCTCGTTTAAAAGAAAGTGTTAACAAACTTGAGAAACTAGTGGTTATTCGCCGTCACGATCAAGACATTCAGCCATTGCTAGACCCGCCTCAGGAAGCGATACTGCGTGAAAATATTCGTTTAACGCTGCAGCAAACACAATGGGCTGTTTTGCAAAATAACGAATCGTTATACCAAGGGTTACTCGCGCAAGTGATTAAAAATATTCAACAGTCTTTTGCGCAAGAGGATAGCAACAGCCAAGTGTTGATTAAGCAATTACAGACGTTGCAACAAATTCGTCTGGGCAATAACGATATTATTCTCAATCAATCTTTACCGCTGCTTAATCAAGTGATTGAATCAAAAAATTCCCCAGCTAATGTCTCTACTGATGCAGGAGATAACTCATAATGATTCGCATGCTCTTTATTTTCACACTCTTACTGGCATCCGTCTGGATGGGTGTGCAATTGCAACACGATCCGGGTTATGTTCTTATCGCCATCAACAAATGGACACTGGAAACAACCGTTTGGGTTACGATAGCGGCTCTGCTGCTCTTCTTTTTTTTCCTGCATCTATTTTTTTCGCTGTTTAGTTGGCTCCTGCGTACTCCTGCCTCATGGCGCAGCTGGCACGCGAAACACCGTGTCCAACAGGCGCAAGCAAAAACCCGCCAGGGTTTAATTGAATTCAGCGAAGGCTATTGGCAACAAGCAAAAAACCATTTAATTAAAGCACTGCCGGATGCCGACACGCCATTGCTCAATTATTTAACTGCCGCACGTGCGGCGCAAGAAATGGGAGATAGTACGCTGCGCGATGATTATTTACGGCAAGCACAACAATCCATGCCCGAAGCTACAATTGCCGTGGAGTTAACCCAGGCACAACTGCAGTTAGCCAATAAACAGTGGGAGCAAGCGCTTGCTACCCTCCGACACCTACAAACATTAGCACCGCGCCATCCTTATGTTTTGAAATTACTGATGTATCTGTACCAGGATGTAAAAGATTGGCCGCAATTGATAGCACTGCTGCCGGAATTGAAGCGCAATAAAGTTGTTTCAGAGCAGGAATTTCAAAAATTACAACAACATGCCTACCTGCAAGCGATGGTTGAGCTCATCAAGCAAAATCAGTCACAAGCACTCAGGGAGCTGCTTGATACATTGCCGAAAACCTTAATAAACGATCCGGCGTTAATGGCAGAATATAGCCGCTATTTATTGCGCAATGAAGACTATGCCAAAGCGGAAGCACTGCTGCGCCGCTGCCTGCGCAAGCAATTTGACGCGCGATTGATAGAACTCTACGGTGAAATTAAAAACGACCGAACGCAATTGAACTTTGCCCAATCACTGCTCAAAATCCAACCTCACTCAGCCGCTTTATATTTGTGTCTTGGCCGATTAAGTCAAACGCATGGATTATGGGGGCAAGCGAAACCCTATTTGGAAGAAAGCATCAAACTTGGCGCCACACCCGCCACTTATATAGCACTGGGACAACTGCTTGAACAAACCAATGATCATGCCGGCGCTTGTAACGCCTATCGTCAAGGACTATTACTGGCTGCCACATAATAAATTACCTCGACATTTACTATCGCCAACAACATTGATGTTGTGTTATCGCTACATAGGCGCATTGCCATATCAAGTACCCCCGCGGGGAGCATAACAAACAGCTATACTTACACCACCGTGATCTTTTTTTGATCAGGACAGTGATCCCATGTTATAATGCAGACTAAATGAACATTTTATTTTTACTAATGCGCAAATTTCTTTGGATGCACCAACAGAGGAGCTGAAAAAATGCCATTGACACCCGACAGTAAACAACCCGTACCTAATGAAATCAGGTCTATCACAATACCCCCCAAACGCCCATCTTTTTCAGCGAATACGCCCCCATTAGAAATACCGAGTGTTCTCGACTTGGAGGCTGCTGCATTTGAAACGACGGCCCCACGACTCACCACCGAGCCTGCAAGTCACGCAAGTACCCGTCCTAATTCGCCAAGCTGCCCCAAAGATCCTGAAACAGCGATGATGACAGCAGACATTACCTGTCATGATGAAATACACTCCATGCGAATAAACTGCTCGCCTACACCCATCAGTCTGTGCATAGCAATTGATCATGAAACAGACACTAAGTTGCATCAACAAGGAACAGTCGCAACCGGCACCGTCCTTTCTTTTTTTAAGGCTTGTAGCAAGACAACGACGCAAGACGCCAACCAAGCCTCTGAAACCAAAAACTCGCTCACAAAATAAACCATGCCTTATCAAAATAATTGATATCTGCAGCCCGTATTGACACCATGTAATACGGGTTGTTCATATAAACATCGGGCTAAAGATAAGAAATACAGGAATCATCACAGAAGCCCTGCATACGCTCTACCTGGATGGTAGCGTGGTGAATATTGCATTCATCACGAAGTCGTTTGCTCAAGGCATGTCGGGCGTTATCGCTTAGTGGCTCATCAGGCATCCATAAATGCGCCGACAATGCATTTTCTTGTGTACTCAATGCCCAGACGTGTAAATCATGCACTCCGTGCACACCCGCATGACTGCTCAACAATCCACGCACGCTAATCATTGAAATACTGCGCGGCACGCCGTCAATCAACAAACGAAAACTATCAGCAAATAACGACCAGGTGCCTTTAAGAATCAGAATTGCGATCAGTATACCCACCAGTGGATCGAGCCATAACCAGTCTGTTAAATAAAGAAGAGCTGCCGCGATCACCACCCCGAGTGAAATCAGCGCATCATAGGTTAAGTGTAAGTAAGCCGCTCTAATATTGAGATCATCGCCACCGCGTAAAAATAATGCCGCACTAGCACCATTCACCACGATCCCCATGCCAGCTACAACCATCACTGAAAGGGCATTTACTTCAGACGGTGAAAAGAATTTATACATCGCTTCCGTGGCAATAATACCGCAACTAAACACCAACAAGATGCCATTAGCTAATGCTGCCATAATGGATGTTTTTTTCATTCCATAAGTCGCGCGCGCCGTTGGTATGCGCTGAAGCAAACTGTTGGCAATCCAGGCAATGATCAGGCTCAATACATCGCCAAGATTGTGTATTGCATCAGCAAACAAACTGGTAGAGTTTGCAATGTAAGCGTACGAAATCTGAAAAACAACAAACACACTGTTTGCCGCAACCGCGATTAAAAACGCTTTATTGAACGCGGGGGCTTGATGAACATGTTCTTTTTCATGTTGGTGGGACACGGTCATGTTAACTCCTTGCAATGACTAAAACATTTAGCATGCATAGCCTTGATGTAACGTAATCAAGGCTACGTCATGTATGTCTACTCGGTGATATCGCTTTCACCATAGTAATTAACACCGATCTTAATGCGCTCACGTTCATTTTTTTTACGCCACTCGTTAGTATCACGTAACGAATAGACGCAGCCGCAATATTCCTGTTGATAAAAATTTTCGCGTTTGGCAATTTCATACATGCGCGCCGAACCGCCATTTTTTCGCCAATTGTACGTCCAATATTCAATATGGGGATAACGACTGGCTGCTCGCACGCCGGAGTCATTGATTTGATTCATGTCTTTCCAACGAGAAATACCCAACGAACTGCATATTACCGGGAAACCATGTTCATGCGCATACAGCGCTGTCCGCTCAAAACGCATGTCAAAACAGGCCGTACAGCGCTTGCCGCGCTCAGGCTCCCACTCCAACCCCTTCACGCGTGCAAACCAGTTCTCTTTGTCATAATCGGCATCAATAAAAGGAATATTATGTTTCTTGGCAAAGCTAATATTTTCCTGTTTTCTAGTCTCATATTCTTGTACAGGATGAATATTGGGGTTATAAAAAAAGATAGAAAAATCAATGCCTGAAACCAGCAATGCCTCCATAACTTCGCCAGAGCAAGGCGCGCAACAGGAATGCAATAACAGTTTATCTGATCCATTGGGCAATACTAATTGTTCACGTTCAATCATGACTCACACCTCTTGCACCTTAGCGCTGCCAGCCTCCGGCAGACTAATAAAATGCTCACGATAATAAACCAGTTCGACGATTGAATCTTTAATATCTTCCAGCGCCAAATGTTTTGACTGTTTGGTCAAACCGCTTATTAACTGTGGGCGCCAGCGTTGCACTAACTCTTTCAAGGTGCTGACATCCAAATTTCGGTAGTGAAAAAAGGTGGCAAGCTCTGGCATGTATTTGTATAAAAACCGGCGATCCTGGCAAATGCTATTACCGCACATTGGCGATTTGCCTTTCTCAATAAATTGGCTTAGAAATGCAATAGTTGATTGCTCGGCCACCGCCTCCGATACCGTACTCTCTTGCACCCGTTTTACCAACCCAGACTGATTATGCTGCCTGGTATTCCAGGCATCCATTCCCGCTAACCGTGCATCATCTTGATGAATAGCGAATACCGGCCCTTCTCCCAGGATATTTAAATGTGCATCAGTAACAATCGTTGCCAACTCTATAATTCGGTCTTGTTCAGGCTCAAGACCTGTCATTTCCAAATCGATCCAAATTAAATTTTGATTATTTTTCATCATTAATTCCAAAATGTATACGTTTTATACACGCAACTCTACGTTGGTGTAATGCCAATTTGATCGCCTCGCCCTGCAATCCCTCATCAACAAGAGGCCTTGCAGTAATTTTGGCGCATTCATGCAACAGAACACGCCATTGCCGCGCCTGCGGGTATTCAGTTTGTCCCGCCCCTTTTCCTCTCGCATCTGCTTCACAAACCATTAATAATTTTTCAAACAATTCCGGACGGCGAAACGCATCAGTATGCTCGAAGGTATCAACAATGGTGGCGGCACGCAGTTCAAACAAACGGTGGATGATTAAATGATAACGTGAAGCCATCAGTGCAAATTTGCGGTAATCTGCAGGAATTCGTAAACGATGACATAGATTTTCAATCACCACCAAACCGCGCGTTTCATGAGCATGATGTGAAGGCCATTCACCCATGGGTGTGCACGCCTTGCCCAAGTCATGTACTAATGCCGCAAAACGAATCATCGCATCGTCAGACAACTGAACAGCCGCGCCAAGCACCATTAAAGTATGTACACCACTGTCAACTTCCGGATGATAATGACGAGTGTTAGGCACGCCAAACAAGGCTGCCAGCTCCGGAAAAATCACAGGCAAGGCACCACAAGCTCTGAGCGTACTAATAAACTGCTCTGGATTTCGCTCCAACAAACTGCGTTGCCATTCCTGCCAAACGCGCTCAGGAACCAAATGCGCCAGCTCACCGCGCGTGACCATAGTATACATCAACGCGCGGGTTTCATCGGCAAGTTTAAAACCCAAATGATAATAACGGGCGGCAAAACGTGCGACTCGCAACACCCGAACCGGATCTTCAACAAAAGCCGGTGAGACATGACGTAAAATTTTGGCTTGTAAGTCATTAAAACCGCCATAAGGATCAATCAATTGACCTTTGTCATCTATAGCCATAGCGTTAATCGTCAAATCGCGCCGTGATAAATCATCCTCCAACGTAACATTGGGATTAAAATCACAGGTAAATCCATAGTATCCAGGCGCCAGTTTACGCTCCGTTCTCGCCAAGGCATATTCTTCGCCGCTTTTAGGATGGAGAAACACCGGAAAATCACGCCCGACCTGACGATATCCCTGCTGCAACAATACATCTGGTGTCGCACCAACCACCACCCAATCACACTCGTTGACTGGGTAACCAAGTAACTGATCGCGAACCGCACCACCCACCAAGTAAACTCTCATTAAGATCCACGTCCTTTTTTAAAACTCATGCAACCATTTCAAATCATGCTGAAAAGATGGCGCATAGCTAACTATGTGCGATTTTCAGGAACACCTGTGCTAAATATGGCTTTTCAGCGAACTATGCTGGATTATTAGCGATTATAGTATATGATTTAGTCATGAGTAAAAGACGAATCAACGACAGACAATCCGCTCGCATTGCCAAACAACAGAAACTCTATCGCCAACAGACAGCAACAGAGCATAATCTCCCCACGGCTACTGGTTTAGTCATCGCACGCTATGCGCGTCATGCACTGATAGAAAACGAATATGGTGACCGACTCAAGTGTTCAATTCGCCCAAATCTTGTTGACTCCATCGTGGCAGGCGATCGCATTATCTGGCAAGCAGAAGGTGAAGAACAAGGTGTGGTTATCAGTTGTTATCCCCGTCAATCAGTCCTTGGTCGACCTGATAAAAAAGGGAAATTACGGCCGGTTGCCGCCAACATCACCCAAATGATGATTGTGGTCGCACCAAAACCGCAAATTTCGTGGTCATTGCTTGATAGTTATCTGGTATTAACCGAACATTTGCATCTGCAAGCCTGTATTGTATTAAATAAAATTGACCTTGCCGCTGAGGAATTACTGCAACAATTAGCACAACGGTACGAACCACTAGGTTATCCCATCTTATTCACTGGTCACGGGAATAAGATGGGTTACAATCAATTGCAAAAGGCGCTAGACAATCATATCAGTGTTTTTGTTGGCCAATCAGGAGTTGGTAAGTCATCATTAATATCGAAGATTTTACCCCATGAAGCCAATATTCAAACCGCTGCTATTTCGACCAATTCTGAACTGGGTTGTCACACCACCAGCAATTCCTATTTCTATCATCTACCAACTGGTGGTGCATTAATCGACTCGCCCGGAGTGCGCGAATTTGGCTTGTGGCACATGCCACCGGCAGAAATCGCGATGGGCTATCGTGAATTCGCCCCGCTTTTACAACAGTGTAAATTTCGCAATTGCAATCACCGCGATGCGCCAGGCTGTGCATTGCTTAATGCTGTAAAAAATGGCTTAGTGACTCATGAACGTTATCATAATTTCATTAAACTCAGCACGCAATTTGCAAAATAACGTCATGCACTCCTTTGCTATTCGTATGCACGCTGAGCCAAACATTGGATACATAGAGTGACCACCTATTCTCGTATGCTTTACGTAAGCCTATTGTCTACACTCTTATATAGTCATTCGCTAAGCCTTTACAGCAGGCCTGCCGAACAACCCTATTTTAATGTTATACCCTTAGGTACATCAGGCGGGGAATTTCAAAACAACTTATCAGCCTATTTAGTCGCACCCCTGACCTCAACGAATTGGGTAGCACTTGATGCCGGCACGTTATGCAGTGAAATCGATGCGATCCCATTTCATGAACTTAATAAATTAAAAATAAAGTCAAAACAAGCATTTTTCACCGAGAAAATTAAAGCTTACCTAGTTTCACATGCGCATCTTGATCATATTAACGGACTAGTCATCTGCTCCACGATTGACGGCAAGAAAGAAATACTTGGATTATCTACAACCCTCGATTACCTGCGGGACTACATCTTTAACTGGAAAATATGGCCTAATTTTGGCGATGAAGGACAAAAACCGCAGCTGAACAAATACCATTATCATCGCCTAACGGTAGGCATAAATACCCCCATCCCCCAAACAGAGATGAACGTTACCGCATATCCTCTAAGCCATGGAAACGGTTATCCATCAACCGCGTTCTTATTGAAAGCAAATGATCATTATCTGCTTTATTTTGGCGATACAGGCCCCGATAAAGTTGAGCAAAGCCACGATATAAAACAGATTTGGCGGCAAGTTGCTCCACTTATACGGAAACATATGCTCCGCGCGATATTCATTGAATGCTCTTTCCCAAATGGGCGTCCTGATAATTTGCTCTTTGGCCATTTAACGCCGCAATGGTTACTGGCGGAACTACACGAACTGGCTGAAACCATAGACCCAGCCCATCCTAATACAGCACTACGCGGGTTAAACATTGTCGTAACTCACATCAAACAAGGATTGGACGAAAAGCGAAACGGGCAACAAATTCTCCAGGAGTTAGATGACAAGAATGACTTGGGCGTGAAATTTATCGTTCCCGTGCAAGGCCAGTATTTGAGCCTTTAGTATCCCCTGGATGAAAAGCTAACCCACACGTACCTTGGCTTGCCGCCATACGTCCATCAGCGCATCAAACGAATAACCCTTGAGATTCGTTAATCCATGCTCTTGTGCTATTGCTTTAACCGCGTTCAGCCGTCGCTCAAATTTTGTTAAAGTCTGTTCCAGAGTCTCTCGCGGATTGAGCTTGCAAAATACACATAGTGAAAATACCGCATGAAGCAAATCGCCTATCTCTTCTTGCAGCGCCTTCTGATCGGCGCCCTCGAAACCATGACTCAAATGCTCATTAATTTCATCACACTCACTGTCAATCTGCGCCATAATTTGATTTGTGGTTTCCCATTCGAAACCAAACTGCGCGGCTTCCTCTTCCAACTGAACAACTTTATCCAACAGATTCATATTCAATCCACAACAAACAATGCTCAACATTAACACAATATACAAAATTACCAGATCAATTACCAGATCAAAGAGCGGCTATATTATCAACAACGATTAATGGATCTTGGCGATAAAACTGCACCATCAACGTATAAACGTCAAAATAATATTTCTTAATTAACGCAGGATTTTCGAAGAAAACCTCACTAAAAACAGCGAAAAACTCGGCCGGAGATCTGGCAGCATAGGCGTTAATAGGAGACGGGTTACTCTGCTCTAGTTGCCTTTCAAATTCAGCATATGCGCGGCTGAAGACCTCAGCCCATTGCTGCACTAACATATCTTTATGCAATGGCGGCAGGCCGTTGGCTTGTCCATTGAGCATATCTAACTTGTGGGAAAATTCATGAATAACGACATTACGTCCATTATGTTGATCACTATAAAAGGAATCATCCCAAGATAAGATAACAGGCCCGCGTTGCCATGACTCACCACTAAGATCTGTGCGGCCTTGGTGCACGACCCCGCAATCATCGATTTCAAGTGATGGCTTTGAAAACGCCCCAGGATAGATGATTACAGATACCCAGCCATCATACCAATCGAGTCCGAGGTTCAGAACTGGAAGACATGCTTGCAGTGCAATAATTAAGCGCATGGCAGTAGTTACTTCCAGTCCACCAGCACCTTCCAGCAATTTATAGTGCATAAACAAAATAGCTAGCTGCCTCAACCTTATTTTCTCATGCTCACTCAAACGCTGGAGTAAAGGGAGGCCTTGAAAGGCCGCCTGCCACTCACTATCGGTAATAGGTGAACGTTGGACAATACGCTCAATCCACCAGGTTTTTAGCAATTGAAGCATCTTTTTAATCCTGATGAAGGTACTCATTTACCATTTTGAGTATCTTATTTGTAAAAACAAGAAAATAGGCTCAACGACTTAATCCCGTTGTAGCGTGCTCCTCACAAATATTATGTTTCTTGCGAGTTCTTCGTGGTTCAGGTGAAAAAAAATCCGGGCGCGTACTGTTCGTTGGTGTTTTATAGGCAAGCTCTTGCTGACTCACCTTTTTCTCTACCCCTGAAGAAGCACTGGATGTGGTGTCACTTATACTCGTACAAGACGACAATTTTTCTTTATCCAGAGCCAAAGAATCGCTATCTAATATGCCAAGAAACTGATTTATGTCACCACATGATTTCTCTTCCGCTTTTTTAGCAGGCATAGCTTACTCCTTATTTTTACGTTAAAACTTAAGTTATTTAATCCTGAAAATTCTGAGACAACGAAGCGAGCCCCACTGGCGAGTCAATGTACCATGTATTTAGTACTTAAAACATCTCTGATGTTTATCGCAACAGATTGATTCTAATGGCTAATATTGTAATATCTTCGCCGCTGGATAGCGGTGTGACTCAGGCGCTAAAAAAGAGCGTGTGTAAGGTGCTGGGCCAGTATACAATGCAGTCTGCCTCATACATGTGGCCAACTTTTTATTCATGTATTTTTTATTTCAATAGGTGTCTCGATGCTTAAATACTTTTCTCCATCCAATATAACTGCAGGCTTTGTTGGTGTCCTGGTTGGCTTTACAAGCTCTGCCGTTCTAGTTTTTCAGGCAGCCACCATGGCTGGGGCAACGCAGGCAGAGATTAGCTCCTGGGTTTTGGCGCTAGGCTTAGGCATAGCCGTTACTAGCATTGGGCTTTCTCTTCGTTACCGAGTGCCTATCTTGACTGGTTGGTCTACACCGGGAGCTGCCCTACTGGTTACTAGCTTAGCTGGCGTATCGATGCCGGAGGCGATTGGTGCTTTTATTTTTGCCGCTTTACTAACCATTTTGTCCGGAGTAACGGGAATCTTTGAAAAAGTAATGTCGCACATCCCTCGCTCACTGACTTCGGCAATGCTCGCAGGTATTCTGCTTCACTTTGGCACGAATGTTTTTGTGTCGATGCAGGATCAGTTTGCGCTAGTATCCGCTATGTTTATAGTCTATCTAATTGGAAAACGTTTCCTGCCACGTTATGTAATTGTTTTAGTGTTAATTTTAGGAATTGCTATTGCTGGCGCAGAAGGCTTATTCCACCTCGATAATGTACATCTTGCCTTTTCCATACCGATTTTTACTGTTCCCGTGTTTACGCTTTCAACACTAATAAGCGTTGGTATACCCTTATTTATCGTCACCATGACGTCACAAAATATCCCAGGAACGGCTGTAATCAATGCTAGTGGTTATTACCCACCAATCTCCCCACTTATTACCTGGACAGGATTAGCTACACTGCTTTTGGCACCTTTTGGCAGTTATGGGGTTTGTTTGGCTGCAATTACCGCCGCAATCTGCACCGGTAAGGAAGCTGACAGTAACCCGGCTAATCGTTATAAGGCGACGGTCTTTGCAGGCATATGCTGGATATTTATTGGCTTGTTTGGTGCAACAGTGGTGGCATTATTTGCCGCTTTTCCTAAAGAACTAGTCCTGGCAATCGCAGGGATAGCGTTACTAACCACTATTGGAAATAGTCTTAAAGTTGCATTAGACCACGAGGTACAGCGTGAACCAGCACTCATAACGATACTGGTTTCGGCATCAGGGATTTCAATACTAGGAATCGGTGCAGCGTTTTGGGGCTTGGTAGCCGGCGCAGCATCCTTATTCCTGTTGAGCTGGCGGAAAAAAGAGATGATTGCAATTGCGGCCAAGTCGTAGCCGCCAATTTGTTTCAACAAGCAGCGGCGCTCATTCCAGGGATATGGTCTTTCTGAACCCTTAGAGAAGAATTAAAGGTATTCGCCATCGAAGCAGTCAAACTACAGTTTGTCATGCTTAGCCAATAATTTGTCACTCTGGAAAGTGAGGCTCTGTCACTTAAAAAACTTAACGAGTCGATTAACTTGCTTTGTAGTATTTCTATCAATTTATCTGTCGAATCAATATCACTGTAATTTTCCATCAGAGCTTTTTTAATTGTTTGATATTCGCTCTCAATATTGCTTTGTTTTTTTCCAAAAAAACCCTTCTGCTCTGCAGCAAGTGGTGTGGCACCCAGTAACGCCAGTCGATGAATCAGCAGATCCGCACACAGCTTGTGAAAAGGCACTTGATCTGCCTGCGCTGTCATTGCAGTCTCCAATAATTTAAAAATCTGCTTTTGTAATTGCTCACTAAGCCCATTGAGCAATTGCGTAAATTTAATATTTATACTTATTTTAGTTGCTTCACTATTTTTCTGTGGCCGTAGATACAGCTGTGCTAACTCATCAAGGAACGTATTCAAGACAGGGCGCCATTGAGGTTGCCTTTGTGTTAAGGGGAAGAGAGTCGCCAGCAAAAGCCTAGGTTCAAACCAGCTGTTTTGCTGCTTGAACAAGGACTCGTCTGCAATCGAACTTAGCCAGCTTTTAGTGCTATCAGAGCGAATCATCCAAGTTGACCAACTTTGATTAGCCAGTGCCGGCTTAACAAATTTTTCTATAATATTGGTATAGGTGGAACGGACATTTTTGTAATCCTCAGACTGAATCATCAGCATCAAGGGCGTAAAAATGTCATGCGCTTCTTGTTCTACTCGATTAGAATGACCCCATGCCGAGATAGAGGCGCCTGAAGTTTCAACTGAACGTGTCATCAGCGAAACTAATAAAATGCGTATTCGTCGTAGGGCTTCAGCGTTGTCGATACTATCATAGTCTCGATAGACCTTCAGGCGGGAGCTAGAACGCATCCCATCAATTGCAACCTTGTCTTCTATTTCAGACCTAAATTTCCAATATGGGGCATAATCCATCACCAATTTTGCAAAATATAGACCATAGACAGCAATGCAACCATCTTGTTCAACTTCATGCATAACTTCTGCAAAGCTTTTATTTTTTCCATTAAAAAATATGCGTTGGGTATCCAGACGATGACGCTCAATGGCCGGTAATTTATGCCTAAACTCAAAGAAAATCTGATAAGCTTTTTCAGCAGTGGCCATCTGAGTTGCAGTATAATCGTGAGCGAACAATAATCCATTTGGATATAGGCTGTCATTTACCAACGTTTGCAATGCAAGGACTGTAGTCAGAGATATTGGTGCCTCCTCCAAAGCATTAGCTTGATGAATAATTTGTATGTACTTGTGAAAGCGTTTATCTGCATAAGCTATACGTTCGATTTCAATATTGCTCAAAGGCCTTGTCGGCGTTGCATTGCCGTTGTGAAAAGTACCTTCAATTTTGAAACGCTTTACACAGTTATCAAGAAGAATTAATTTTTTTCCATCATCTGACAAAATAAACTGTGATAATGGGTACGCCGTTAAAGGCTCACGTTGCACCACGTCCTCGTCATGCGTTAATGTTGGCATTAAAAAGCGGTAGTAATTTGTTTCGATGTGACCGCCGCCGCATAATAGCTGCGCTAACAGGATCCAGGGGGCATTCACACCGTCTTGTTGATGGGTATAATCCTTATCTTTGCCAATTATCTGTGTCCAGCGTTGGCGATACAGTTCGCGAAAAGCGCCGACAATTGCCGGCTCTATTTTATGCGTTCTCTGCAATTGCACAGATAATCTATCAATTGCTGACCGTATTTTAGTTGAGCTATCATCATCGAGTTTAAGAAGTATTTTTTGTAATTGCGCACTATTCAATGAAGGTCCAATATTAAGCTCGCAGTATATACGGCTCAACTTATCATGTTTGCATATAAGCGATGGATCTACACCGGCAAGCCAACGTGCAATACCTGTTATTTCTGCATCTATCGTGGCTTTCCCTTGCAAGCAATCTAATAATATCTCGAGCAAATAGACGGACTGGCCACCAACATTAATCTCTTGGCCATAAAGATAATTGACCATGTCGATTGGGGCTTCAAGTAAAGATTTAGACCAAGTTAACAAACGCGTTCTCACTTCCTGCAAATCTTGGCCTCGGCTTGTCGTTAAAAAATAGATTTCGACAACATCCACTAATGCTGGCAGCAGATGCCGAGGGCATTCTCCAGAGTTTTGGAAACTGGGCATAATTTGTCTTTTCAAATAGTCCCAGAAATTACTATAAACAATACCCGAAAAATCAAACTTAAGATCATTGCCGTTTTTTTCTCTTATTCGCAGCAATTCCCGCAGAGATAAAGGACGAGGGGTATATTTTTTGGTGTCCATAAACGTTGAAAAAGAATGTTTCTTTTGCATACGTTCAAATAACCCACGTACACGATGTAGTGTTACCCCGTCCTCTCCTAGATAAAATCCTCTTAACTCGGGACAATCGGTAAGTCGGGTAAGGATTATAGGATCAATAGAATTGGAAACTACTGGCATTAGAATATGAAGATATGACTTGCGCTGCTCTTCAGCCAAATCTGTAGCAAGTTTTATCCATATTTCGTTAATGCCGCGTGGGTCAAACGTATAATCATCAACACTGTCGGCAATCTGCTTCCAGCGTTGTTGAAAAATATTCTCTAAGCAAGCAATTTCAGCTTCATTCAGGGAATCATCTTCACGAAAAGATGAAAATTGGTCAATCAAACTCTGCAAAAAAAACTCATCAAAACTGCTTGATTTCTCAGATACTTGCAACTGATTTATAAATTCCTTTATACGACGGACCAACATACAACACAATATCCTGATAAATGATAATTAATTTTACAATAGTTTGTGTGCTTTTACGATATTAAATTTGAAAATTTAAGCAGACCAGCAGGTTAATTTTCACGGCTATTTACTAATTTCCCGTGAGGACGTAAGTCGAGGTTTTCTATTTTTTAGCGCCGCCTATATTTTCAAATAAAAAAAAAGCGGCTATTAGCCGCTTTTAGGAATAAAAACCTGGCAATGACCTACTTTCACATGGGGAAACCCCACACTATCATCGGCGCTCGTTTGTTTCACTTCTGAGTTCGGGATGGGATCAGGTGGGTCCAAACGGCTATTGTCGCCAGGAAAACTGTTTGCAGGTTTTTTAGAGACCCAGCAGACATGCTGTTGGCTCTCGAACAACCTACGGTAGAAATTGAGTTTGTTGCAAGTCTCGGTAATTTGTATTTCTCTGTCTCTTGCATAACCCGAAATAACTCAGGTTATATGGTCAAGACAATCAGCCAATTAGTACAAGTTAGCTTCACACATTACTGCGCTTCCACACCTTGCCTATCAACGTCGTAGTCTTCAACGGGCTTCATGGGAAAACTCATCTCGAGGGAGGCTTCCCGCTTAGATGCTTTCAGCGGTTATCCCGTCCGAACTTAGCTACCCGGCGATGCAACTGGCGTCACAACCGGTACACCAGAGGTTCGTCCACTCCGGTCCTCTCGTACTAGGAGCAGCTCCTCTCAATTTTCCTACGCCCACGGCAGATAGGGACCGAACTGTCTCACGACGTTCTAAACCCAGCTCGCGTACCACTTTAAATGGCGAACAGCCATACCCTTGGGACCTGCTGCAGCCCCAGGATGTGATGAGCCGACATCGAGGTGCCAAACACCGCCGTCGATATGAACTCTTGGGCGGTATCAGCCTGTTATCCCCGGAGTACCTTTTATCCGTTGAGCGATGGCCCTTCCATACAGAACCACCGGATCACTAAGACCTACTTTCGTACCTGCTCGACCCGTCGGTCTCGCAGTCAAGCACCCTTATGCCTTTACACTCTTGGTACGATGTCCGACCGTACCGAGGGTACCTTTGTGCTCCTCCGTTACTCTTTAGGAGGAGACCGCCCCAGTCAAACTACCCACCATACACTGTCCTCGACCAGGATTACTGGTCTAAGTTAGAACCTCAACAACAACAGGGTGGTATTTCAAGGTTGGCTCCATCTGAACTAGCGTTCAAACTTCATAGCCTCCCACCTATCCTACACAGTTATTATCAAAATTCAGTGCAAAGCTATAGTAAAGGTTCACGGGGTCTTTCCGTCTAGCCGCGGGTACACGGCATCTTCACCGCGAATTCAATTTCACTGAGTCTCGGGTGGAGACAGTGTGGCCATCGTTACGCCATTCGTGCAGGTCGGAACTTACCCGACAAGGAATTTCGCTACCTTAGGACCGTTATAGTTACGGCCGCCGTTTACCGGGGCTTCGATCAAGAGCTTCTCCGAAGATGACCCCATCAATTAACCTTCCGGCACCGGGCAGGCGTCACACCGTATACGTCCTCTTACGAGTTTGCACAGTGCTGTGTTTTTAATAAACAGTCGCAGCCACCTGGTCTCTGCGGCCCTGCTCAGCTCAATAAGTTAATATATCACCAATCAGGGCGTACCTTCTCCCGAAGTTACGGTACCATTTTGCCTAGTTCCTTCACCCGAGTTCTCTCATGCGCCTTAGTATTCTCTACCTGTCCACCTGTGTCGGTTTGCGGTACGGTTCTCTATAAGCTATAGCTTAGAGGCTTTTCCTGGAAGCGTGGCATCAATGACTTCTCTGCACCCCAAAGGGTCAGAACCACTTCGCACCTCAGTCTTAACGGTAAACCGGATTTGCCTAGTCTACCAACCTATATGCAAGTACCAGGACAACCAACGCCTGGCTCACCTAGCCTTCTCCGTCCCCCCTTCGCACTTATAAAAAGTCCAGGAATATTAACCTGGTTCCCATCGACTACGCTCTTCAGCCTCGCCTTAGGGGCCGACTCACCCTGCTCCGATTAACGTCGTGCAGGAAACCTGGGACTTCCGGCGAGAAGGTTTTTCACCTTCTTTATCGTTACTCATGTCAGCATTCGCACTTCTGATACCTCCAGCATGCTTCTCAACACACCTTCATCGGCTTACAGAACGCTCCCCTACCACGTGCACTTAGTGCACATCCGCAGCTTCGGTGACTAGTTTTAGCCCCGTTACATCTTCCGCGCAGGCCGACTCGACCAGTGAGCTATTACGCTTTCTTTAAAGGATGGCTGCTTCTAAGCCAACCTCCTGGCTGTCTATGCCTTCCCACATCGTTTCCCACTTAACTAGTACTTGGGGACCTTAGCTGGCGGTCTGGGTTGTTTCCCTCTTCACGACGGACGTTAGCACCCGCCGTGTGTCTCCCGTGATTCAATTAGCCGGTATTCGGAGTTTGCATCGGTTTGGTAAGCCATGACAGCCCCCTAGCCGAAACAGTGCTCTACCCCCAGTAATCATTCACGAGGCGCTACCTAAATAGCTTTCGGGGAGAACCAGCTATCTCCGGGCTTGATTAGCCTTTCACTCCTAGCCACACCTCATCCGATAATTTTTCAACATTACCCGGTTCGGACCTCCAGTTGGTGTTACCCAACCTTCATCCTGGACATGGCTAGATCGCCCGGTTTCGGGTCTACTCCCAGCGACTCGCGCCCTTTTCAGACTCGATTTCTCTACGGCTTCCTTATTCAGTTAACCTCGCCACT
>CAVYYU010000002.1:270000-387500 GCA_963772805.1 uncultured Gammaproteobacteria bacterium | reverse complement strand
ACATTTCCTTGCGGATATTTTCACGATAATTTTCCCAGCTTAGCCCTTGTTTAGTCAATTCCTCACGCAATTGGGTGAGTGACAAATTGTTACTCGTCGCAATTTTGGCAATCGCCTCATTCAGTTCTGTGCTATCAATCGTGATGCTATTGTTTTTAGCCAACTGCAATTGCAGATCAACATCAATCAAATGTTGCAGCACTTGTTTACGCAAGACTGTATCAGACGGCAACTGCATGTTCTTGGCCGTAATTTGTTGTCGCAAAATCGTAACCTGCTCGTCCAGCTCGCTGGCCGTGATCACATCATCATTAACAACGGCAACCACTTGATCTAATGGTTGTGCTGGTGCTGCCAAGACCAGTACCGGTAAAAAAATCAATAAAAACACTATTCGCATTCGCATGCCGCCATCCTCATTTTTAAGCGTCTGAAACTCATCAAGCGTTGGTTAATGACGCAATTTAGGCCATTCATAATCAAAACACAAGAAAATTTGTTTAATTTAAACCCAATATTTTTCATGCGTCCCTTTAACGATGAAAGATATCACGATATCCCGGCAAATAAGCACCAATGGTACTTGCCGGATCATTATTTGCAACCGATCCTAAGCCTTTCAGCAAAACCTGTAAAAAGACACTATTGTTATACTGCGGTCTCAACGTTGTCTGATCTACACTCTGAAAAGTACGCCCCCCCAATAGCCGCAGGGCCCAACAACAACTATCATATTGTAAACCCAACATGGTGGCCATAGCATACCCCTTGCTGACATTATAATTGTATATCCCAAGGCTGCTCCATTTCTCGGTAAAAGGCCATGCATAAGAAAATGAAGCTTGATGCAGCGCGTTATTTTCAATGCCGTTATTGGCGACCTGAGTAATATCGCCATTAACAAGATAGGTATAACCAATATTAATAATTCGATCCGCTACCGGTTGATAGTGAAAATTCAGATGACCATTATTAGTGGCATTGGTGTATGCATCCCAGACATAATCGCCACTTGCGCTCCAGGCCGAGCTTAACTGATAGGTTGCCCGCGATGTAATCGGTGATGATTTGGACAAGGGTGACAAATAACCCAGCAGCAAGTTATTGTCCGTACAAGTTCCCCACCTGTTTTGACAAAGCTGCACACGTCTCTCTGCAAAATAGCGAATTTGTCCTACCGCGAAACTGGCTTTTTCCTGCCCTGTTTCACCGGACAACCAACGAGTAGTTACCGCATAAGCTAATTGATTCGCATCACCAATGCGGTCAAACCCGGAAAATCGATTATTGCGAAATAATTGGTCGTTATTAAAAATCATGTAAGCCGAATCAAACACCGGAATGTTCGTTTGATCATGAAAAGGAACATTCAGGTAATACAACCGTGGCTCTAAGGTTTGCGTATAGGCCGCGCTTAGCCATTTACTCTCACGCTCAAAAAACAAGCCACTATCAACACTGTAACGAGGAATAGCACGATTGAATGTCGTTGGTGTTAGCGCACCGCCGTAATGTAAATCATAATAATTTTCAACCAGTTGCACCTGGGGTGTGAAAAACCCCCACGATTTATACTGCGGTAATGACAGGACTGGATTGAAATGATAACGAGGACCTTCAGGCTGAGACAAGGTATTTACCGGCCAGTGGAAATAATCAAACTGCCCGAGCATGTCCAAATTGCTATGCATCGGCAGTTCCGTATAGGAACCTCTCGCCAGCAACTGCGGAAAGCGTTCATACACATCGGCAATTGCTGACTGGTTAATCGGATGCAGCGTTTGATAACTTTGCATCATCCCGCGGAACAACCAATGATCCATCGTATAAGTTAAATCGCCCTGACGTAACAATTGGTTTTGCGTGAGAATAGCCAAATTAGTGCTGAAATCCTGCAGATAATAATCATCAGAGACTTGTTCATAGTTGATGCCCATGTGTAAATTAGGGCTAAACTCAGTACTCTCACGCAACATGACCGACCATCGGTCACTAGATGCTCCTTGCAGAACGGGGTACTGCTCACGATTGGTATTTAAAAATGTAGAAAACGCTCGATCGTGTGGTAAAAAATGCGCTCCGGCAAATCCGGCAGAACTCGACGTTAAAAAGCGAAAATTACCGCCCATCATTAATCCACGACGGCTATAAAGATGAGGAATCAGCGTTGCATCATAATTCGGCGCAAGATTCAAATAATAAGGTAAGCCAAGATCAAATCCACCAACGTTGGAATAACCAATCGCTGGTAATAAAAAACCGGACTTGCGTGCTTTTGTCGTCGGAAAACTTAAGTAAGGTGAATACAACACAGGCCAATCATGTAACCGCAACACAGCATTGCGTGCAACGCCCATCTCCTGCGCCTGGTTGAGGGTTATCTCGCTGGCATCGATCTGCCATGCTTTATCTTCGGGTGCGCAGGTTGAATAGGTCGCCTTGCGCAGCAGATAATTTTTATTAGCAAAACGCTCGATAAACGCCGCCCGTCCCCATGCTGGCAAAATGGCGCCAGCGCGTTGTGCATTGAAACGGTATAACGCATCCTCGACTGTGCCGGAGTTGTCTTGTGGATTGATAGTTGCCTTGCGCGCGATCATCAGCCGATCAGGTTCCAGATAACGTACATCGCCTAACAATTCAATGCGTGTCACTTTATTGGTTTTAGTATCACGATATATATAGGCCGTATTGGCGTTAACAACTCGCAGCGTCTCGCGAACATGTACATTACCGGTTAGCTGCGAACGGCCCTCGGCATAAAACGACGCTTCATCAGCGGCGATCTGAATTTCATTAGCATCTGCGAGCGGAGTAAGGCCGAGCTCCTGATAAGACCCACGGCAAAGAGAAGACATTTCAGCGGCTTGCCAGCCCAAGCATTGGGCAAATTTTGCGCGAAGCGGGTTCGTTATGGAAACATCCCGTGCGACAACACAAGCCTGCACAGGTTCCATAGCCAAATTTGCAGCATATACTGCATGATAGACAACTGCAGAAGTTATTCCACCTACTGCAAGGCCAACAGCTGTTAGCGTATAATAAAACTTGATATTCACCGCGACCAAAATGCCTTATGATGCGCACATACAAACGTATGCGGTAATTTGAGGAGTATAACATGCATGCCAGGCAAAACGCACTCAACGAATGGCTTAAAACCATATTTCCTGACAACGCATTTACCGTAGCACCGTTGGCGGGTGATGCCAGCTTTCGTCATTATTTTCGTCTCCACCATGGAAAAGATAGTTATATCATCATGGATGCCCCGCCAGACAAAGAAACGATTATCCCGTTCATCAATATCAGCAGGCTACTGGCCAAAAAAGGCATTCATACCCCAGCACTTCATGGAATTGATCAAGAGCAAGGATTTTTGCTGCTTGAAGATTTGGGCGATTCATTGCTGATAAATGCCCTGGTGCATACGCCGGCAGATAAACTATATAAAGCCGCCCTAACCACATTGATAAACATTCAACAATGTCCAACAACCGAGCCGCAATTACCGCCATTCAATCAAGCCCATATGATGCAAGAACTCTCACTATTTCGCCAATGGTTTTTACATGATTATCTCCATTTGCAGTTAAGTGATGTGGAAGAACAATGCATAAATGAGACTTTTGATTGGCTGACCCACGAGATAAATAAACAGCCGCAGGTATTTATCCACCGCGATTATCACTGCCGTAATCTGTTGGTGGTAGGCGAAAATTTGCTGCCGGACATCGGCGTGATTGACTTTCAAGATGCGATGCGCGGCCCTTTTGCTTATGATTTAGTTTCTTTGCTGAAAGATTGCTATATCCAATGGCCGCGCGAACAAATCATCCAGTGGCTTAACTATTTCTACACACTGTTGCCTAACGCTCATGGCTACTCATTGCCTGACTTTACCCGCGCGTTTGATTTATGTGGCTTACAGCGTCATTTGAAAGTGTTGGGGATATTTTGTCGCTTGCATCTGCGCGATAAAAAAGATGCCTATTTGCGTGATCTGCCACTCACCTTTAACTATGTCATGGCATGCCTGGAAGATTATAATGAGCTACGACCGTTCTATCAGTTCATGCAACAAAAAGTGCAAGCGCCTTTTATTGAGGCCATCAAATGATAAAAACCGCGATGATTTTAGCCGCTGGTAGAGGTGAACGTTTAAGACCGATTACCGATACGCTACCGAAAGCGCTATGCGCCGTACATGGCGTACCCTTGATAGAATATCATATTGCTAATCTTGCCAAAGCAGGATTTGAGCGGCTGGTTATCAATCATGCCCACCTAGGCGGGCAAATTCGCCACCAAGTCGGAAACGGTTCACGCTGGGGTGTTGAGATTTTTTTTACACCTGAACCGACCGGTGGGCTGGAAACTGGTGGCGGTATTTTTAATGCATTACCTCTATTAGGAAATGAACCGTTTGTGACGGTGAATGCTGATATTTACACCGATTACAATTTTGCAACACTCAAATTGCCGACTCACAGTCTGTTGCATTTGGTGTTAGTCAATAAACCACCCCAAGTTGCACAAGGCGATTTTGGTTTATCGCCTAACCATTTTCTTGACAACAACAATAGGGAATATACCTGTTCAGGCATCGCCTGTTACCGCCCGGAAGTATTTAGCGGCAGTAAACCAGGGCGCTATTCGGTCGTACCATTATGGCGTGCATTGGCCGATCAAAAACAGGCTACTGGTGAACTTCATCTAGGGAGGTGGATAGATATCGGTTCACCTGAGCAATTTCGTTTAGCGAATGGCCGTGATCATTAGCAGTAGATGCTAGTACCGTTTCCATTTGGTTTTGACATGCGGGCAGCTACAAAATAATCATTATTTATTCGTACCGTAGGTTGGCGCTGAGCGGTAGCGAAGCGCCAACCTGTCGAACTAAATGGCTCCACTTGAGCCAGGTGTTGATTCCTCTGATTCAGAAACTGCTGCTTGCGCAGGAGCGGCCGGTGCTGGCTCAGGAAATTTCTGCTCAAAGACTTCCAGCGTTATGGTGCTTTTGTGTTCTTCTACGCGATCTTGCACGAATTTTTTTAAACCGCCTTCCTCACTACTACCAATATTTTCCTTCAGTTTCTCCAGTTTGTCACCTGTTACTCTTACATCACCGCCTTGATCATTTTTTTTGATTTCCCCACTGTCAGTGCCTTCATAAATAACACCGCCTTTGCTGATCATATGATCCTTGGCAAGCCATGCGTTAAAAATGGTATCCATTGCCAGCGCGGTTTCCTCGTCCACACCTTCAGCTGTGTTGGAATAAGCACGCACGTATTGCCCATCATCACTGATGGCGAAATCCATATCAATAACTTTTCCACCAAGTGCCACGGCGGCGGTTGCCGCGAAGTTCTCCTGCAGCGTTTGAAAGCTAAACGCCTCAAAGGACATGTTCGATTTTCGGGTATCGCCTGACCATGGTGCAGCAGAAGTCTCACTCCTCTGTGCCTTAATACTATCCACAAACTTACGTATTGCCTCTACGAGTGGCATCGATTGCTCAAGCATCTTGGTCTGCTCAAGCTTCTTCAATATCCCCTCTAAAAAATACTGGGCAGCGTCCGGGGTAGTAATCGTTTCCATGGCTTGATAAATCGATTCTTTGCTGGGCATCGCATTATTTTTATCAACGCTCTCTGCTACTGGTAATGACTTTTTCAAATTCCCTCCGCCGCAAATTAAACTATATCTTCTACCGATTCGGACAAATCCGCCCTAACCTAATAAGCAATCTCTTTGCTAGATTATAGCAGCATTAGTCCATCTATTGTCCGAGACGGCGTTACAACAACGGTCAAAAAAGCATAAAAATCAAACAAATGGTGTTCTCAGCTCATCTGTCAACGAAGAAAATGTTCTCTTTTTCATCGACTCAAACGAAAATTCATCCACTTGAATCGCATCCCAACGCAGCTTTTCAACGGCCACGATCTCATCCATTTCCTGCTGCGTCAATTCACCATTCTTAACTTTATCGACTAGTTTTTCTTGCAACTGACCGAAAGAAAAACGACTCAAATCCTTAATTTTTTTATACAACTCATCTTGTTTAATAATGGCCTGCAGCGCTTGCTCCATCCGGTCTACTGGCTGGTTAACATCGCCACTTAGGTACACCGATTTGAGCAGCTCATCACGATAAGGATTATTCTGAGTCATCACCTGCGCCAGTTGATGATCCAGCTTATCGCTGGGATAGCGCATGGTTTGTCCAAAGGGAAACGCCAGCACCCGTAACAGAAAACCGAGAGGGCGGGATGGAAAATTATTACAAAAAGCGATCATCGATTTTTGCGCATGATAAAAACAATAAGCGACGGCCCATTGAGCATGCACTTGCTGCTCCTTATCCTCACTGTGTTGTTGATAAAAATGCAGTGCCGCCATCGCCAAGTATAGGTATGACATGCCATCAGCAAGTCGCGCTGACAAACGCTCCTTACGCTTTAATTGACCGCCTAAATAAATAAGCGACAAATCAGCAAGCCACGCAAACGCATGACTTAAGCGTGCCAGACGCTTGTACTCGCGCTTAAGCGCATTATCGGGTACTGCAATAAACAAACCACCCGTCCATGCAGAGCAAACTGTTTTGGCGAAATTGCGCAGGAAGTAGCTGATATGTTGCCAGATAATCGTCCTGAATGCCGCCTTGTCGTCACGCGCAACCGCATAGAATTCTTCACGCACGAAAGGATGACACGCCATCGATCCTTGCCCAAAAATCAACAAGTTTCGCGACATGATGTTAGCACCCTCAACCGTAATCGATATCGGCACACCTTGATAAAAACTGGTCAGGTAATTACGCGGTCCCACAACCACCGTGCGCCCACCATGCACATCCATGGCATCATTGATGACAATACGCGCTAATTCAGTGTTGAAATATTTGGTAATCGCTGAAGCAACTGAGGGTTTTTTATGTTGATTAACCGCCGCCAACGTTAATAAACGGGTGCTGTTTATCAGGTAATTTAAACCCGCTATTTCCGCAAGTTTTTCCTGCACTCCCTCAAACTGGCCAATTTCCACGTTAAACTGGCGACGAATACGCGCAAAAGCACCCGTAGTTAGATAAGCAACAGACGACGACGCAGCCCCTAAGGTGGGCAATGATATAGACCGCCCAATAGAAAGACACTCAACCAGCATTTGCCAGCCACGCCCAGCCTGCTGCTGACCACCAATAATGCTAGTTATCGGTACAAAAATATCTTCCCCGCGAATGGTCCCGTTCATAAAAGGCTGCTCAGCCGGTAAATGGCGATTACCAATTTCAAGATTTTCTACATCTCGTGGAACCAACAGACAGGTTATACCTTCTTCGCCTACACCCTTTAATAAGCCATCAGGATCCTTCAAGTTAACGGCAAGACCAATTAGCGTGGCCACCGGCGACAAGGTTATCCAGCGTTTATTCAAGCTCAGGTTGAGTCCAACGACTGTTTTGCCATCTATTTTTTTATTAACCACCACCGCCTCGGATTTGATCGAGGTCGCATCACTACCCGCTCCGGGCTCGGTGAGGGCAAAACAGGGAATATCCAAACCGCGTGCAAGTCGTGGCAAATAATAAGATTTTTGCTCATCCGTGCCATAATGTTGCAACAACTCGCCTGGCCCCAGTGAATTAGGCACCATGACCGTGACTGCGGCGACCCCGCAACGACTGGCAATTTTCATCACCACGTCGGAATGAGCGCGCGCAGTAAAGCCCTTGCCACCATATTCTTTAGCAATAACCAATCCAAAAAAACCATTGTCCTTGAGGTAAGCCCATACCTCTGCCGGCAAATCCCGTTCTTGATTAATTTTCCAGTCATCGAGCATGGAACATAATGTTTGTGTCTCATTGTCCATAAAAGCTTGCTCTTCCTCCGTGAGCGCGGTTGAAACCTCCGCTAATTTTTTCCAGTCAGGGGCGCCGATAAAAATATCTTTTTCCAGCCAGGTATCACCGGCATTCAAAGCCTCTTCTTCGGTTTTCGACAATTTCGGCACTGATTTACGTGCACGTTCAAATAAAAAATCACTGATGACATTGCGCAAGGGATCTACGCGTAAGACAAGCACTACCGCCACAACGGCGGTCCATAAGCACAGGCCGCTAATCCAGGGCAATCCTATGAAGAACGTAGCAACCAACAAGTAAATTGCACTGCCAATCTCCCAGATCAAGGGATTTAGTACGTTATAGAGAACAACCAGCGTAAATACCAAATATAAAAAAAACAATAACATAGCCATAGCAACCCCTATCTCCACAATCTTTATTATTCTGAATAATCACGCACATTACATATTAATTCAACGGTTTATGCCAGTAGACAACGAAAAATACATCATCATTCTTGCTGTATCATGCCAGGATAACTTGCATCAATACCAAGAATACCATAGCGTTAACGTTTACCCGTTTAACCGTTGAGTTATGAACAAGCGTCTAGTGTGGAATTTTGAAATCAATAGTGATAATCCGCTGCAACTTCCAAGTGCGCCAACCCCTATCATAGAGGGGTTACGCTGGGAAGCGCGGTTTTTTTGGCCTGAAAACGTAATCATCACCCTAAACGGATTAGATGACCGATTCCTGGAATTATCCCGTTACCAAAGCAAGCATCGGCAAGACTCATACTATCTTTTAGCGGATGCTAATTACAATGTTAAGACACGTAGAGAACAAGTAGTTTATAAACCCATACTGCAAAAAACAGCGCTCGCTATTGCCTATGGCAAGAAAATAAAGTTGGCCGAACAGGCCGCCGATACGCTGCTACCAGGTTGTGACACGCTTAGCACACAAGCACTATTAACACTTATCAACGAGCAAGGCAGAAAAATAGACGTTGAAAAAGAAGCTTTAATTTATGAGTTCGCCACAACACCACTAACAAAACTGGAGTTAGCCAGGCTTACTGCTGCCAATAAGACATATTACAGTGTAAGTATTGAATCGCGCGTGGCATCATCAGTTGAAGCCATTGCCTACCACTTACTGAATGACGCGACGTCTTGTGACTATGTGACTTTTCTCAAGACTATCTAGAACGCAAGGATTATATGGATCATGATTAAAACACTATTTTCCATCATTATCAGCTTCGGCAAGATAGGCCTGGTTTCATTAGGCGGTGGAAATTCCATGCTGAAATTACTGGAATATGAAGCGGTAAATTACCGCCATTGGCTAGGGCAAGAAGAATTCATCCGCATGGTGGGCGGCACTTTTTTATTCCCCGGCTTAACTGCCGTCAAACTTTCAGCCCTTATTGGTTACAAGGCAGCAGGCTTAGCTGGCTTGGTGCTGGCAGTCGCTTGTTTAAATTTGCCAGGCCTTATTCTCGCTTTTGTTGGTTACCAATGGTTAAACGGTCATGACTCCCCACTCACCAGAAAAATTATGATTGCCGTGCAATATGGTGCCCTCGCATTGCTGGCCGCAGCCACCTTCTCGATAGCACAAGGCGTCATTATGATGAGTTACTCATTTTCATTGATCGTAGCCTGTGTCATATTCTTTTTAGCATTGGCTTTTATGCAGCTTTCTCCTTTTTGGGGATTTGTCGCATTTGTTGCCATTTGTTTTTTTCTGATACCTTAACTAATCTACAAAGAACCGATGTAGTATTGGAGCACAGTTTTGACTATCTCCCTGGATAACCCCAAGTATTACATTAATCGTGAATTTACCGCACTAGCGTTTAACGAGCGCGTTTTACAACTTGCCCAAGATGAGCGCATCCCCCTCATGGAGCGCATGCGCTACCTGTGTATTTGCAGCAGTAATTTAGATGAATTTTTTGAAATTCGTATTGCCGGCTTAAAAGAGAAGGTAGCCATCGCATCAGTCAAACTAAGTATCGACGGTTTGCGAGCGGATGAGCTATTAACCCAACTCAGCAAAAGATCTCATCGGCTTATTGATGAACTATATTCTATTTTTAATAAGCAATTATTGCCCGCAATGAAAAAGGAAAATATCCACTTTTATGAAACGAAAGAGTGGACAGACGATATTCATCTGTGGGCAAAACATTACTTCATGAATGAAATTTTGCCGATTGTAAGCCCGATAGCACTTGATTTGGCACATCCCTTACCGCGGCTATTTAACAAGAGTTTGAATTTTATCGTGTCATTAAGCGGTAAAGATGCCTTCGACCGAAATATTAATTACGCCGTAGTGCACGCACCACGCTCGCTGCCCAGAGTAATTCATCTCCCGTCAGAGCTTTGTGGTGAAGGCAGTGACTTCGTGTATTTATCCTCAATTATCAAAACGCATGTCCACAGCTTTTTCCCGGGGATGGAAATCAGCGGATGCTATGCGTTTCGCCTGACCCGCAACAGCGACCTGGCATTAAGCGATGACGACGCTGAGGAAGATTTAGCCGTGGCCGTACAACGCGAGTTATTTTCACGCCATTACGGGCATGTAGTACGGCTGGAAATTGAAAAACAGTGTCCCGACAGCATCACTGACTTTCTGTTACAGAAATATCATCTGCGCCACGAAGATGCCTATTCTTGTGATGGGCCGGTCAATTTACAACGCTACGTCAGTGCTATTAACAGCATTAAACGGCCAGATTTAAACTATCCCCCGTTTACCCCACAATACCCTGCGACACTAAAGCACAATCATAATCTGTTTAATATTATTGATACCCAAGATATCCTGCTGCATCACCCGTTTCAAAGTTTTGATGTTGTCGTTGATTTTGTCCGCCAGGCAGCCGCTGATCCCAATGTTCTGGCAATCAAACAAACACTTTATCGCACCCACTTTGGCTCAGACATGGTACAAGCCCTGGTGGAAGCCGCACGTTCCGGCAAAGAAGTCACGGCGGTCATTGAGCTTCGTGCCCGCTTTGATGAAGAATCAAACCTGCGCCTTGCTAACCGCCTGCATGAAGCAGGCGTGCTGGTGCTTTATGGTGTCGTCGGTTTTAAAACCCATGCTAAAATGACGCTGGTGGTCCGTCGCGTACACAGCAAATTAAAACGATATGTGCATCTTGGTACGGGTAATTACCACGAACAAACAGCTAAAAGTTACACCGACATCGGTTTATTAACTGCACACCCCGCTATTACCATGGATATACAACTCATTTTCCAACAACTGACGGGGCTGGGTAAAACGATCAAATTAAAAGAGTTATGTCATTCGCCGTTTACGCTGCAAAAAAATCTGCTGCAGTTTATTGAAGAATGTGCCCTTGTCGCGCAGAGCGGCAAGGACGCAGAAATCATGATCAAAGTGAATGGCTTAACTGATCTCACCATGATCCAGGCGCTGTATAAAGCGTCACAAGCGGGTGTTAAAATACACTTAATCGTACGCAGTGTTTGTTGTCTGCGTCCGGGGATTGAGGGGGTATCGGAAAACATTCGGGTGACATCAATTATCGGCCGCTTTCTCGAACACCATCGTATTTATTATTTCCGTTATGACGGCGATGAGCATTATTATTGTTCCAGTGCCGACCTGATGGAGCGCAACCTCTATAATCGAATTGAAATCATGTTCCCCATCCTCGATGTGGCTTGCCGCGAGCGCATTAAAAACGAAATTTTCAAAAATTATCTAAAAGACAATACCAACTGCTGGGAAATGCAAAGCGCTGGTACTTACAAGCCCGCACACCACGGCACGTATAACGCGCAAGAACACTTGCTGCAGCTTTACAACGAGGGCTAATCCTGGCTACGCAGCACTATCATTACTCGGCAAAAACCAGCATTTTATTTTCTTTCCCGGCCTCTTCGCGTGCGAGACGCGGCACCAGATAACCGGGTAATAAACTCTGTAACTCCGTATAAATTTTCAATGCCTGGTCGAGAGGAATATCAAAATGTGCCGCCCCCTGTACTTTATCCAGCAAATGTAAGTAGTACGGCATAACACCATAAGCAAACAATGCATGACTTAATGTCGCTAATACTTGCGCGTTATCATTCACACCAGCTAACAAAACTGACTGATTAAGTAGATGACAGCCAATACCACGTAAACTGGCACAGGCATCGGCCACACGCACATCAAGTTCTCGCGGATGATTGCTATGCAATACCAACACTTTTTGCAATGGCGTTGCGGCAAGAATATCAAGCAGGCTTTGATTAATTCGCTCCGGCAACACCACCGGGATACGCGAGTGAATACGCAAAGTGCGTAGATGAGGAATCGCCGTCAATTGCTCTAGCAGGGACTGCAACACATTGTCTTTTGCCAGCAACGGATCCCCCCCGCTCAAAATAACTTCGTGAATAGAGGTATCTTTGGCAATGTACGCAAGCGCAGACTGCCAGCCTTGGCGCCCCGGATTATTATCTTGATAGGGAAAATGGCGTCTAAAACAATAGCGGCAATTGATAGCACACGCGCCGGTTAATGTCAGTAGAACCCGGCCGTGATATTTGTGAATAAGCCCTTTAACCGGATTAACGGCTATTTCCTGCAATGGATCGGTAACAAAATCATCACTAAGTTGTAATTCTTCCGCAACTGCAAGCACTTGCAATAACAAAGGATCATAGCGATCACCTGGCTGCATGAGGGCCACAAAGCCACGCGGCACACGCGTTTTAAATTGTTTTTCCGCTAGCTCACTTGCCGTAGACGGCAACTGTAAAAAAGCCAGCAATTCCGACGCACAGGAAAAGCCTTGTGCCAGAAGTTTTTGCCAACAGGGGATAGAATCTCGCATTCATTATACAGACTTGGTAAACTTCACGGACTTTACCTATATTGCAATAAAATCGCAACCATGGAGCACCAATGGCAAACTACAGTACCAATGAATTAAAAAACGGCTTGAAAGTTATGATTGATAATTCGCCTTGTAATATTGTTGACCTCGAGTTTATCAAACCAGGCAAAGGACAAGCATTTACCCGCGTAAAAATTCGCAATCTCAAAACCGGTCGGGTAGTTGAGCGTACCTATAAAGCGAATGAAAGCCTACAGTCTGCCGATGTGGTCGACGTTGAAATGCAGTACTTATATAATGACGGCGAGCAATGGCATTTCATGGTTCCAGAAAATTTCGAGCAATATGCCGCCGGTACTGAAGCAGTTGAAGAAGCAGCTCCGTGGCTAAAAGAGCAAGACATGTGTATCGTCACACTGTGGAATAACGAACCATTACAAGTGGCCCCACCTACATTCGTAGTTTTGGCAATTACCGAGACAGACCCAGGTCTTAAAGGCGATACCTCTGGCGGTGGCGGCAAACCTGCAACGCTAGAAACGGGTGCGGTGGTAAGAGTCCCTTTATTTGTTCAAACCGGTGAGTTGATCAAAGTCGACACTCGCAAAGGCGAATATGTTTCACGCGCGAAAGAATAAAAAAATAAATAAATCTACCCCCCTGGCGCCCAAAGGCGTTAGGGGGCAGAAACCTAATACGACCTACCAGCCGTAAAAACCGCGATTATAGATACCAGAACCGTAATACACGCGATCTACGCCGTAATACATTTGCGGATTGTAATAACGGTATCTCGGATAATAAGTATAACCACCATCAACCCAGTCGGCAGGGGAATCATACACTACACCATAGCTGGTATAGGCGGGTTCATATACCGTTGTGACTACGCCACAACTGCTCAGTAACATCGCTGACGAGATAATGGAAAGCGCAAAAATTACGTTTCTCATGATGGATTCCTTTCACAATAACATGTACAATAAGTATACATCAAGATTCTTGTTTTCACAAAAATAGCAACCATGAAAACCAGAGCCACTAGGTTTATATCCAGTTGATTTGAACTAAAAATCTATTGCCAAGCTTTTGTACGACCCGCAGAGGACGAGACAGAAGGTATATTTATCTACCGGCTCCTTAAGAATCCTTTAAGCATCCATAAGTATAATCTGAATATATTTTATGGCATGAAGCCCCCTGTATGGGTGATTTTTAATATTTTATGAGGTATCAATGTGGGCAAAGAATTTATTCGATTGAAAAACGGTGTCACGCTTACAAAAAAAAATCGATACTTTAGTTTGCAGAAGCCTGAAGCAGGTGTTTGGGATGTCTTGGGTCTTATAGCAGGAATACCTTTTTCCTTGCCACGATGGGTAATTTCTTTTTTCTTTGCACGTTTAATTACAATTCTTGCTTTGAACCCAAGTTATACTAAAAAACAAAGATCGACACATCTTATAAATTTATGCGACTCATTGGAGGAGCCTGATAACATTGTTGTAATTAATGTCCTTCCTCATGAAAGCTATAAGGCTCTGAAGGATTATTTACTGAAATTTAATAACGCCATCTTCAAATTACCATTTATGGATGCCATTAAAAAGCGACATCTTTCTGCTAATAATCCAGTTGATATGCAACGTATTGATGCCGTGCTACTCGAGGTTGATGCATTGCTTGCAGGAACCTCAACCGACGACAAATGTATAAATAACAAATTTTCCGGTGATAAGCTTTACTTTAAGGGTCTAGAGAGTTTGGATGAGGGCTTACTTCATTATTTCAATGAGCAACTTAAAAAAAGAGAGCAGCCTCTTAATGTAAGCAATAGAAAATCTAACGTTAATTTGGAATTTTTTACCCTGAAAAATACTGACGGTTCAGTGCTTGATTGCGTTGAAACATCAATCGAGAACGAACATAAAAAGCCGATGCATGAGCGCAAATTTGTAATTTCATGTTTGCCACAGCAGCAAAATTATATAAATTATATTAAGGATTCGCGACTTTCTGCAAAGAAAATAGGCGCTACCATTATTGGCTTTAATTACCGTGGTGTTGATTACAGTAAAGGGATGGTTTGGACGCACACTAATATGGTCGATGATGTGATATCTCAAGTTGAACGTTTGCTTGCTATGGGCGTTCCGGCTCAACATATTGGTTTGGAAGGAACTTGTCTTGGTGGTGCCACCGCAACAGTTGCTTCAGCAAAATTACATAAATTAGGCTATGGTGTAAAACTTTATTGTGAACGCTCGTTTCGTGACATTCCTCGCTTTGTTTCGGGCTATATTTTTCCTGAGGAAAATACAGGCTTATTAAATCCCATGACTATTTTGCGTTATATCGCGGGCTTAGCTGCTTTTATAATAGTTGGTCCTGCAGTTTGGTTGATGGATTGGACGGTTGATGCTGCAAGTGCGTGGAAGGAAATTCCTAGCGAAGATAAATGTTATTCGGTTATTCGTAAGCCGGCGGATCCTGAAACCAGTGAATCCGCAGTTGTTGATGGGATTGTTCATAATACTTGGGCTTCTATTGCTTCATTAATTGATGAGCAACGAGCCGTTGCCGTTAAGAAAAAAAACAAGAGACAAGCGTTGACAGGTGAAGAAACCGCCATATTATTAGAGACTAATTCTAAACAAAACTATTTTATACCTAAAGCAGGTGAAATAGCGTTTTTATCTGAGGAAGCGGCGGCTCTAGCCAAACGATACCCAACCAGATCTGCGCATTTCTATGCTAGGCATCAATTGATTGCTCATGATACGACAACTACCATGCATGAATACATGACTGAAAAATTTGTGGCTTTTTTTAAAACCCAAGATCCCAATAAAATGTTGACACCCATAATTTAGACCACACAAAACAAGACAATTTGAGTGGTAATAGTCTCCAATTAGAGGAATAAACGATCGTTTATAATACCGCAGGTATGGCTATTCGCAATAAATTTTGCTAACCTTCGCAATTCAACGATGGTGGCTCTATTGGTCCCCTCGCGACGATAGATTGTGAACCCCGCCAGGCCCGGAAGGGAGCAACGGTAACGATTGATTCGAGCGCCGAGGTGTGGCTTTTAGAGCTGCCGCCCAACTTGTGAATGCCCTTATGAGCTATATTGCGCTAGCGCGTAAATGGCGACCACGTACGTTTTCTCAACTGGTTGGCCAAGAGCATATCAACAAAGCGTTAATCAATTCGCTCAACCAACAGCGATTGCATCATGCCTATCTATTTACCGGTACCCGTGGTGTTGGTAAAACGAGCATCGCCCGCTTGCTGGCGAAAGCCCTCAATTGTGAGCGCGGTATTAGCGCCGAACCCTGTTTGCAGTGTGATGCATGTCTTGCTATTGAACAAGGACGCTTTATCGACTTGATAGAAATAGACGGCGCATCACGCACGCGCGTTGAAGACACGCGCGAATTGTTAGAAAACGTACAATACGCGCCAACGAGTGGGCGATTCAAGATTTATCTAATCGACGAAGTGCATATGCTATCGCAACACAGTTTTAATGCGCTGCTCAAAACACTGGAAGAACCCCCAGCGCATGTAAAATTTTTACTGGCCACAACCGATCCACAGAAATTGCCCGTCACTGTTTTGTCGCGCTGTTTGCAATTTAATCTCAAACCAATGCTGACCGACGTTATCAGCCAACATCTGCAACACATCTTACACGAAGAAACATTACCGTTTGACATACAAGCCGTGGAATTATTGGCGAAAGCCGCGCGGGGCAGCATGCGCGACGCCCTAAGTTTGCTAGACCAAGCTATTGCGAGTAGTGACAACCACTTACGTACCGAAGACATCAAAGATATTTTAGGGCACACGCGCCAAGACTATGCCTTGCAACTGCTGCAAGCTTTAGTGGAGCTTGCCCCGCAAAAATTGCTGGCTATCAGCCGAGAAATTGCCAACGAAGGCGGTAATTTTCACTATGTTCTTGATGGACTACTTAGCCATTTACATCAAATATCAGTGAGCCAAAGCTTACCGAATGACAACCCGTTAATCGCTCCAGAGCCCGAGTTACTCGATCTGAGTACCCGATTATCCCCTGAAGACGCACAGTTGTTTTACCAAATTGGTATTAAAGGTATAGAAGAAATACATCTGGCACCAACCTTGGCTATTGGTTTTGAAATGACCTTGTTGCGTATGTACACCTTTCGACCGGCACTACACGCAGCAATACCCCCACTCGCCTATCAAGCTGCACCTAACATCATGGCAGCAGACCTACCTGCACTGCCTGAAGCTACGGCATCAACCATTATCGCTGAAGACACAACTACAGACTACTTTGAGGAAAGCGTGGCGTATCAACCCCCGCCAATAGCTACCCCACCTTTTGATGAAAATGTGACTGCACTAATACAGGCTACAGACAAAAGCATAGACGCACCTGACCATGATACTCAAGACTGGAGTCGGCTATTGCCCCAGCTTAAATTGAGCGGCCTGGCACTAAACGCTGCGGAAAACACCGAGTTTGTCGGTAAAAATGGCGAAGAGGTTACGCTGCGTGTCGCCAAAGGACACCAGTCTGTCTTTACGACCAGTGTTATTACCCGCATTGAACAAGCATTCGCTGATTATTACCAGGGAAAAATAAAACTTACCCTGAAAAGTGACGAAGAAGTGCGATCATCGCCAGCGCAGCAAAAGACGATGACCCAAAAGAAACAACAACAGGATGCGGAAACTGCTTTACAAAATGACCCATTCTTTCAGCAACTGCAACAAGAGTTTTCAGCCGAATTGATTAAAAATTCTATTGCACCAACGAAAGATGACCTATAATTACCAATATTATAATTATTATGGCTACGCTGAGCATTATAACTACAGACATACTGTCATTAACCACAATAACAAGGGGCCGCAATGGACATTAATCAAAACCTCAGTAACCTGATGAAAGAAGCGCAAAAAATGCAACAACGCATGCAAGAGGCGCAACAACAGTTAAGCGAATTAACCGTGACTGGCGAATCAGGCGGCGGGATGGTGAAAATCAAAATGAATGGCCGTCATGATGTGCTTGAAGTCAAAATAAATCCTTCTTTAATGGAAGAGGATAAAGAAATGCTGGAAGATTTAGTCGCCGCCGCTATTAATGATGCTGTACGAAAAATTGAAAAAGCGTCCAAGGAAAAAATAGGCCAATTGACTGCCGGCCTAAACATTCCAACTGACTTCATGAAAGACGTGAAAGAATAATAGTCGATGGATGCATTAACCCGCTTGGTAGATGCCCTGCGTTGTTTGCCCGGTGTCGGGCCTAAGTCCGCGCAACGCATGGTGTTTCATTTGCTGCAACACCAGCGTAAGCGTGGCTTGCACTTGGCCACATGCCTTGAAGACGCCATGCACAATATTCGTCATTGTCAGCGCTGCAATAACTATACTACCCATAACTTATGTACGCTTTGCCAGAATAAAGAGCGCGACTTTACCGTGCTTTGCGTGGTCGAGAATCCTGCTGACGTTGCCGCAATCGAGCAAAGTAACGCCTATAAGGGTTGCTACTATGTGCTGATGAATAAAATCTCCCCACTTGATGGCATTGGTCCTGAAGATATCGGCTTGCCAAGACTGCAGCAACTGATTGTAGACGAGGGAATTACAGAGGTTATTCTTGCCCTAAGTCCTACCGTTGAAGGCCAGACAACGATACATTTTATCCATGAATTTTTGCGTCACTACCCCGTTCAGATCAGCCAATTAGCCCATGGAATACCCTCAGGCGGCGAGCTGGAGTTTCTCGATGGGAATACTATTGGCAGTGCCCTGCGCAACCGTGGGGCATTAGCCGTTTAAAGTAATAAATTCTGGTACTCTATGAAAAATATGAAGCAATTGTGTTCGGGTTTATCAGTCGGCCTGTTATTGTTTGCGAATATCGCTTGCGCGTCTTTCAACAAAGATTTATGGCCAAAATGGCAAGTCAATAACCCACGCTCGCAACAAGTAATTTCTCATCAAGAATGGCAAGCGTTTTTAGACAAACGGGTTGTTATCAATGATGAATGCATCGCCTTGGTTGACTACCCACATCTGACTACAGCTGATATCGAACGGCTAAATAGCTACATCACCAGCATGTCACACGTTCATATCAGTGATTATAATCGCAAAGAACAACTGGCATTCTGGTTAAATCTTTATAATGCACTGACGGTGCAGACGATAGCACGTTATTACCCGGTATCTGGCGTGCAGGAAGTGAACATATCCCCCGGATTATTCAGTGTTGGTCCATGGGGCGCTAACCTGATTACACTCGATGGAACTGACCTATCACTGGATCAAATTCACAATCGCATTATCCGGCCTATTTGGAATGACTCCCGCACGCATTATGCAATCAACAATGGCACTATCGGTGCAGCAAACCTAGGCAAAGAAGCATTCCAGGGTGACCGCTTAGAAAAACAGCTGAATAAAGTAACAGCAAATTACATTAATTCAATGCGCGGCACACAATTCATCGAAGGAAAATTAATCGTATCTAAAATATATGAATGGTTTTTAGATGATTTTGGCGGTAAAGAAGAGGATGTGTTAATACATTTGTCGCAATTTGCCAGGGAGCCATTACGCAGCCAACTTAAGCACATCAACACCATTGACGGTTACACCTATAATTGGCGATTAAATAGTACGAATGGGTCAAGATAATAATCACGCCCCGAGTTAGTACAAAGCTTCAACTTCCTTAAACAACTGCTCTATTTTAGTGTTTTTTTCTACGCCTCCTTTGAAATACAAGGAGAGTATCCTAATCACTGCATTGCGGTTACGTCGGCCTGGGGTGATCTCAGTTGCGGATAGCTCGCGTTTATAAGGGGCTGTATTGATATGACGCACTGCCAGCTCATCACGCAGCGCATTCATGACACACTCTAGGGAGTCATAAACATGCACCAGCGCCCGTAGTTCCGCACAAGTGAGTATCGGCAACCAGGAGAGTGCCGCACCACAGGTGATAGCAAGTAAAGTACGCATTAAATAACTGCTGTCTTTATTAGCAAAATATCCATACAGATCAAGACACTCGGTCGTCGTCAACTGATGATAACGTGCCACCATTTGTTGATGAAAAACGCCATCCGTTGCAAGGCTGATGTCAGATTTGCCCAGTCGTTGCTGCAAGATCATGGTCGCATCGATCAAGCGATTTGGGTTAAACCAATATTTATAGGCACGAAGGAGATCATAGATATCATTCATGCCAGAATCGCTTTCATGAACAGGCATCATGTTAACACGCCATGATTTCACCACCGATTGAATTAAGTCACGCCAATCATAACCAATGTCAATTTCAATCCCTTGTGGCAATTCCTCGCCATGGAACAAATAGTCCTGCACCACATTCGACCCTTGCTGGCTAAGTGCTTGCACGATGCTCTGATGAAGCATCTCGACAAAATCATACAACACCGTAAGACGCGCTTTAACTGAAACCAGTTTTTCAGGATGCAATAATTCATCGAATAATTTCTGTGGGTGTAATTTATAGAAAAAAAGTGCACTCATGATCGGAATAAAATCATCTTGATTAAATGCTTGTGCCAAATGGAGTAATTGCTCTTGCTCCAGTTTCGCCACTTGTGCAAGTGAGGCCGTCATTTTAGCACCAGACTGGTTGGCAAAATCCACAACAGCATGCAGCCAATCGGCCGGAGAATTCGCTTGTATAAGCGGTCTTATCGCTAACGACAAATCAATTTCGACCATTTTGATGTCTTCCGTGACAACCGTATGCGCCAGTAAGGATGCAAGAAACCGGTATTGCCAGTGTAATGCCTGCAGCTGTTGCCTTTCATCCTCAATCGTTAACGCTTTACCAAGCTGGCGCTTTAATGATTGGATATGTACATAACAGGCATGCCAAGTGTTACCATGAAAAAATGTGTCGTCTAGGGGAGGCGCCGGTAAACTACTTGCCTCGAAGTACTGTAGATAATCAGCATAGCGCCGGCAGATCGTTTCACACACAGGAATAGCACCGATCGTCTCCTTGCTATCAGCAAGAGCAAGCTTAAGAAGACTTTCCAGCCACTTTATTTCATATTTAATAAGTGCTTTGGCACGATAAGCATCACATACCAACCAATGATCAGCAAGGCGTTCAACAGGATCCATCCGTTTCCTCCCCAAGCTTCCAGTAGAAGTTTGTAAGGCACAATGCGTTAAGTACGAGCATAGCATTACTTTAGATAAATTACCCTAGAGCCTTCACTATTTGCGTTTTTTACCCACTTTAAGCATACGCACACTCTTGATGGTATTTTCGCTAACTTTTAATATTTCAATCTGATAATTTTCGATCGCCAAGCAACAATCTGCCGGCGGAATATAACCTAAATACTCAATAATTAAGCCACTTAACGTGCGGGGTCCAAGAGATGGCAAGTGCCAAGTTAATAAACGGTTAACATTGCGCAAGGTAATGCTGGCGTCAATGATCACTGAACCATCACCTTGCGGGGTAATGTCTTTACTTAATGCAGCAATATCGGTCGTGAACTCACCAACCACTTCTTCCAAAATATCTTCCATAGTGACCAGCCCTTGCAAATCACCGTACTCATCAACCACAAAACAGCTACGTCGTTTCATTTTCTGAAAATTCAAGATTTGCACGTTCAATGGTGTGGCTTCTGGAATAAAATAAGGTACCTCTGCAATGTTCTCTAGGGCCGCCATGGTAAGCGGTTCTTCCAAAACCAAATTCAACACATCGCGCAAATGAATCATACCCACCAGATTATCAATTGTATCGCGATAAAGCGGCAAACGGGTATGCTGCGCCGTTTCCAGCTGCTCAAGCACCTCATGCCAAGGCCTAGCCAAATCAATGCCGAAGATATCTGATTTCGGCACCATGATGTCCTCGACTCGAGCCTGCTCCAAATCCAATAAGCTTATCAACATACTCTTATGCTCAACAGGCAATAGCCCACCCGCCTCATGAACCACCGAACGCAGCTCCTCGCCCGACAATACCTCTTTTTGCATCCGGCCTATCGATATTCCAAATAACCGCAAAAAACCATTGGTGATCCAACTAATAAAATAAACTACCGGTGCAAAAATAGTCTGCAGAATTAATAGCGGCAGAGAACAGGCAAAGGCAACTCGCTGCGGGTGCATTGCAGCCAACGTTTTTGGCGCAAGTTCCGAAAACACTAAAACAACCAAGGTCAATATCAAGGTAGCCACCGCCACGCCCATATCACCATATAATCGCTGCCCAACTAATGTAGCTACTGTCGAGGCAACAATATTAGCCAGGGTATTACCAATTAAAATGACACTTAACAGACGATCTGGACGCGCCAGCAATTGATTTACCCGAATGGCTTGTTTGTTATCTGTTTTAACCAGATGACGCAACCGATAACGATTTAACGACATCATGCCGATTTCAGAACTGGAAAAAAAGGCGGAGACAAGAACCAATATCAACAAAATGATAAAGAGCGTTACCAGAGAAAAATGCACTGACCATCCTTAAGAGCAAATAAGCTTACAATAAAGATTACCACAGTACAAAAAAAAAACCTCTGCCTAGATATCAACAAGACAAGCATGTCAACAATCCATAACTCTGTGTTACAATCGCGTACTTTTGTCAGGTATTGGCTTACGAGAGACAAATCATGTTTGAGAATTTGACTGAACGGTTGACCCGCACATTTAAAAATTTAAGCGGTCAAGGACATTTAACCGAAGAGAACATGCAACAAGCGTTGCGTGAAGTTCGCATGTCTTTGCTTGAGGCAGATGTAGCCCTGCCTGTCATTAAAGAATTTATCGAACAAGTTAAACAAAAAGCCTTAGGTCAAGAAGTGATGACCAGCTTAAAGCCCGATCAGGCGCTGGTTAAAATTGTTCACGATGAACTAATTCATGTCATGGGTGATGAGCGGGTAGAATTAAATTTTAAAACCCAGCCCCCCGCAATTTTTTTACTGGCGGGTTTACAAGGCTCCGGTAAAACAACAAGTGCGGCCAAGTTAGCTCGCTATTTAAAAGACACTGAAAATAAAAAAGTCATGCTTGCGAGCGTGGACGTATACCGGCCTGCTGCAATCCAACAATTAAAAATATTGGCTGAAGAACTGGATGTTGCCTTTTTCCCGGCAGAAGAACATGAACAGCCCGTCAACATTGCTAGAAAAGCTGTCGAAAGCGCCAAAAAACTATTCGTTGATGTGCTGATCCTCGATACCGCTGGTCGTTTGCATATCGATGCCGACATGATGGCTGAAATCAAAGCATTACATCAAGCTATCAACCCTATTGAAACACTCTTTGTTGTTGACAGCATGACCGGACAGGATGCAGCGAATAGCGCGCGTGCGTTTCACGAAGCCCTGCCGCTGACTGGTGTTATTCTGACTAAGACCGATGGTGATGCCCGTGGTGGGGCTGCACTTTCCGTTAGACAAATTACCGGTCAACCCATCAAATTTATGGGTAACGGTGAAAAAATTGATGCCCTTGAACCATTTCACCCTGAACGTGTCGCATCACGCATCTTGGGAATGGGCGATATTCTGACCTTGATTGAAGATGTGCAGCGTAAAACAGACAAAGTTGCTGGCGAAAAATTAGCCAAAAAACTCAAAAAGGGCAAAGGCTTTGATCTGGAAGATTTCAAAGAACAAATGCTGCAAATGAACAACATGGGCGGTATTTCAGGCATGATGAGCAAATTGCCTGGCATGAGCCAATTACCACAAAAAGCGTTAGGCCAGGTTAATGACAAAGCAATGGCACAAACTGTTGCGATCATTAACTCCATGACCATGAAGGAGCGGCGTATTCCAAAGATTATTGTCGGTTCACGCAAAAAACGCATCGCGATGGGTTCAGGTACGCAAATACAAGACGTGAACCGTTTATTAAAACAGTTTGATCAAATGCAAAAAATGATGAAAAAATTTACCAAGCCGGGCGGCATGAAACAAATGATGCGCGGTTTGGGCGGCATGACGGGTATGAAAGGCATGCTTCCTGACGATTTTAAATGAGTAAAATAGTAACTACTCAGCACAGTTAACCACGATTAGAAATTTAGAGTAAATAGATATATAAAATTAACTCTTCCAATGCCGAGTTAATTTTCGTACAATACACGGCATTTTTACGTAACAAATCTAAAAACAGAGGAAAATAATGGTCGTTATACGTTTATCACGAGCTGGAGCTAAAAAGCGTCCTTTTTATCATATCGTTGTCACTGACAGCCGCAGACGTCGCGATAGCAATTACATCGAATCTATTGGCTATTTCAATCCAGTAGCTCGCGGACAAGAAATACGCCTGCACTTGGACACATCCAAATTAAGTCACTGGGAAGGCGTAGGTGCGCAATTATCAGATCGCGTAAGTGCCCTAGTTAAAGAGTATAGCAAAACGAGTGCTGCGGCATAACGTGAGCAAAGCTGATTTGATTATTATCGGCCGCTTTGGTCGCCCTCATGGGATCAAAGGCTTGGTCACTGTAATTTCATTTACAGAGCCACGTGAAAATATTTTGCGCTATATGCCGTGGTATATAGGCAGTAATGAAACGTGGAAAACGATAAACGTGCTGCAAGTAGATGTGAATAATAAATCCATTTTGGCTCAGGTCGAAGGTTACCATGAACGCGAAGAGGTAGCCCGACTAACCAATATGGACATTGCCGTTGAGCGCAAGCTACTGCCGCTGTTGAAACCAGGTGAATTTTACTGGCACCAACTGATCGGAATGCAGGTTGTTAATCAGCAAGGTGCGGTCCTTGGCGAAGTTAGCGAAATTATGCCGACTGGTTCGAATGATGTTTTGGTTGTGACGGGTGAGCAACGCTATTTGATTCCTTACCTGCTGGATACCTTCATCATCAGTGTTGATGACGAAAAACGCCTGATAACTGTTGACTGGGACACGGAATCCATCTGATGTTGCATCTCGGGGTAATCACGTTGATGCCGGAGATGTTTGCCAGTATGAAACACGGCGTTACTGGGCGGGCTATAGAACAAGGCTTGGCTAAGGTTGATTACTGGAATCCGCGCGACTGGGCCAGCCGTCCCTATCGACAGGTTGATGATAAACCTTATGGCGGTGGCCCTGGAATGGTCATGATGTATGAGCCATTGCATGGCGCAATTGCCAGCGCTCGCCGGCAGATGCCCGCACACTGCAAGACTATTTATCTCAGTCCGCAGGGTAAGGTCATCAAACAAACTGATTTAAATCAGGTGGCTGACAATAAACAGCCACTGCTCTTTTTGGCCGGGCGATATGAAGGAATTGATGAGCGTATCATCACCAATCATGTCGATGAAGAATGGTCATTAGGCGATTTTGTGCTGAGTGGTGGCGAGCTGGCAGCAATGGTTTTTATTGACGCAATCGTGCGCTTATTACCAGGAAGCCTAGGCCACCACGGCTCAGCACAACAGGATTCATTCATGAATGGCTTGCTGGATTACCCGCATTATACGCGCCCGGCAGTTATCGATGGCGCCAGTGTACCGGCGCAATTGATGAGTGGGAACCACCGCGACATTGAGCGCTGGCGCAGAAAGCAATCTTTAGGGAAAACCTGGCTTAAAAGGCCAGATTTGTTAGAAAATTTAGAATTAAATGAATGGGATAAGCAATTGCTTATCGAATTTAAGTGTGAACAAGGTGATTCCTGTTAGACCAGGCTATCAGTATTAGGAGCAACCCATGAGCAACATTATTGACCAAATCAATGCCGAACAAATGCAAGGCAAAGAAATTCCTGACTTTAATCCAGGCGACACTGTTTTAGTTCAGGTAAAAGTAAAAGAAGGTGCACGTGAGCGTTTACAGGCGTTCGAAGGCGTTGTCATTGCCAAGCGCAACCGCGGTTTGAACTCCGCTTTCACCGTACGTAAAATTTCTCATAACGTCGGCGTTGAGCGTGTTTTCCAAACATATAGCCCAGTCGTTGATAGCATTACAGTAAAACGACGCGGTGATGTACGTCGTGCAAAACTTTACTATCTGCGTAATTTGGCTGGCCGTGCCGCTCGTATCAAAGAAAAGCTGGCAACAAAAAAAGATTAGTTACAACTCGATGGTGCTCATCGTTTCTACTTTCAATACACCGTTAGGCTGGCTTGAAATTACGCACGATGAGCAGCATATTCACCGTGCTTTTTTTTCAGCCCCCCCACCACATGAAAACGCAAGAACCCGCTTTTGCAACACTATAGCTCAAGAGCTGGAACATTATTTTCGTCATCCGCATTATCGCTTTCAGTTACCTCTAAAACCCCAAGGCTCGTCTTATCAACTGCGCGTATGGAACGCTTTATTGGTCATACCTGCGGGACGCACTATCACTTATGGCGAGCTTGCCAGGCAATTACAAAGCAGCCCGCGTGCTGTTGGGCAAGCCTGCAAGAAAAATCCCTTGGCAGTATTTATTCCCTGTCATCGAGTAGTCGGCAAGAATAATTGTGGCGGTTATATGGGTCAACAAGACGCATTACACTACAAACTTTCCTTGCTAAAACATGAAGGCGTCAACGCCTATTTTATTAATTCAAGCACTAAAACGTAATTTAATTCATGCTGAAAATTCGAAGTTGTTATATAGTTAGCAAACTTTGCACGTGTACCATATCCATTTGGATTTGACATAGGTGTCTGTAAAATATAATTGCATCGTAGGTTGGTGCTGAGCGGTAGCGAAGCCCAACAATCGTGGCACGGTATGATTCTTTGTTGGGCTTCGCTACCGCTCAGCACCAACCTACAACAATGGGAACCGGACTAAGATGATAAACTATGGACTAACTGAATGATTATGATGTGTATATCAAATCGCCTCCACGCTATATTGTATTAAATTACAGCATTTTGTGCATTGGTTAATGTTTCCTTAATGTTCAAGTAATACAATGATGACGAATACCCACTTATTCAGAGTGATGACTTTGTTATGGTAAACAAGAAAAATAATTTCAAAATACCTAAATAGCCAACGTCCTGGACGCACACACTCTTGTTCTGGCTTAAGACACACTTTAGGAGGAGTAATAATGCATTACCCATTTAACCCCCACAACCATGTAAAAATTTGGCTGAGCAACAAGCGTGATGTATTCATGAATTTTGAAAATCAAACACGTCTGATTGCCACACGGGAGAAAAATCCTACAGATGTGATTAATCTGGTATACGACTCTAGCTTGTTAAATGAGCAAGCGATTGCTGATTTAAGTTTGTTTTGCAAAGAAAACAACATTATTCCTGTTGATGCGCACGATTTTACAAGCGGACTACGAGAAGGGGATGAGCAAGACTTATATAGATTTTATAAAGACGAAATTACAAATTTACAGCAAGGCGGAAATCTCGCTGTTGCCAGTGACATCCTCCGCTGGCTATCACCATGTTACAAACTCGGTACCTACACCGATCTGGATGTCGCGTTTGATACTACAAAACTTGCCACGACAATCGCTGTTGAATCACCGCTTCTGGTCAATATTGGCAGCTTGAGACTTGGTAATAAAGAAATGGTGATTGCGCAAAATGACTGCATCGCGGTTGTGAATGAATTTGCTGCAAAAGAACACCTAGCAAAAGTCCACGCTGGCTTAAAGGCCAAGCTAGGCGCTTATAGCACTGACTATATTGCAAAAACAAAAGAAGGCTTTGGTCAAGAACATTTTCTTATCCGTAAATCTGTTGGCTTTATGGAGAATCGCTTAGAGTCAGTTTATATCGAAAAATCAAACTCCATTCACAACGATGTGCACTCTTCCAGAGAACTAAGAGCATATGTCAATGCAGTGATGAGCAATCAACATACTTATTTGGATTTTAAGAAAAAGAACACCGACGAATCTCATCCTGAAGTCAAAGCAAGATTAAGACGCGAATTTACCAATCAGCTTGGCTGGATCAAATGGCTTTTCTTCGCACCTGAATATAATGAAATCAAAGCCATACTTGCCAAAAACGATACCGACTTTATCGCCTGGTTAATGAAAAAAGAACGCTCACTTTATATAAAATCAATCGTAATTTGTACCACAGGCCCTATCGAAGTTGGGCATAGCTTGTTCGGCGACTATGTATTAAGCATTGAGGATGTCGCGCGGCACGCTCAGCCTATGGCATTCAACCACTATGGCCTTGAAGAAGCGTTTCAACTAAAAAATGGTATCCCCTTGCATGAAACACCTTTGAACATGCTGCGATTTCTGGGTGCCGATACCGGTGAGCTCAATGATTCATCCTGGTTAGAGGAAGGAATGGAGCGACAAAAATCTCGGGAAGAAATACTTAAAGAGCGCCAAGAAACAATTAAATCGAAATTACCATTGGCATTAATTGCAAGCAAGTCTGCCATTGAGCGTCATATTGCAACGCTTGAAAGGAACAGCAAAGGCTTTTGGGGTTTTTTTAACAGGTCGGCTAAACAGGAAAAAATCCTCGCGCTGACCGAAATACTAAACTGTTTTAGTGAGCGCACCCAGACATTTAATCTTAACGATTTTAAACAAAACATAGCACGCATACACACTCAACCCCGTAAGAACATTGTATATGGTGGCTGGTTTTACAGTAACACGAAAAAATTAATTGAAGAATTAAGGAAGCTCTGCCACGATGCTGTTATCTATCGAGTCGTCACCGAAGCTAAAGATAATATAGACATGCAAAATCCACCAAAGCCAGCTAATGCTCCTCATCATTTGCAAAGCGACCACAAACAAGATGAATCTGAAGCTAAAACCTGGCACCAACCAGCACCACCCAACCAGTTTACCAGGCGTTTTAGCTTCTTCGAGTCTACAACAGCGGCCCCTACAGAAACACTGCACCAAGGTCAGCAACTCTCGGTTAACCTGACGCGCTAAAGCTCTGGGATACGCTGCCATATCCGCGTTGTTGGCATGGCAGCGCTCCTTAATGATTACCGTTAAGTTTTTTATAATTCTGACGATATACTATTAAAGACCTGTCGGAGCTTAACTTTATGAAACTTTGGCGAATTGCTATCCTGCTAGCCATCATGCCTGTCAGCAGTGCACTAGCAAATTGTGATTTAACCAGCTTTCGTTGGGATTGTGATATTCCCGTAAAGCCAAAGCCTTCAAATTCGGCCTATTCACTGGTTTATTGCGGCAATACCCATGGCTATATGTCTAAAATTGAATATGACCAGCTTGTTCGTTACCAACGAGCCAATGTGAATATGATTTTAACGATCAACGGCGAATATATAGACAGCCCCTGCATCGCGGCGGGTCGTAATGGCGCTGACTAAATCGCGCGCTTAGGTTAAACTACGCGTGATTATCCTGAAAAAAGAGACCGTGCGCGTGACGACACATTATCTGGAATTCGATGGCATCACCATTGAGATCCAACGTAAGCCCATAAAGAACATGCGCCTGCGTGTCTACCCACCAGCAGGTGAAGTACGCATCAGCGCGCCATTAAAACTCAGCATGCGACAAATAATTAACCAGGTTAACGCCAAACGGGCATGGATTCATGCGCAACGCGCACGAATGCACGCGCTGCCAGTCCAATCGGAGCTCACGATGCAAACGGGCGAGTGTCATTGGTTTCTGGGTCAGGCATGCATCCTCAATACACACGACCAGGCCACGGTTAATCAGGTAATACTTGCAGGCAATGTATTGCAGTTATCCATCCGTCCGCATACGACCACCCCAGAAAAATACGCCATTTTACAAGCTTGGTACCGCAATCAAATGGCGGAATTTTTACCTCAACTAATTAAAAAATGGCAACCCATTATTGGTGTAGATGTCGCCGAATGGGGTATAAAAGACATGAAAACCCGCTGGGGTTCCTGCAATATTCATGCACGCCGCATCTGGTTAAATCTGGCGTTAATCAAAAAACCGCTTGCGTGTCTTGAATCGGTGATCGTGCACGAAATGGTGCATTTATTGGAAGCGAGTCACAATGCCCGATTTTATAAACTGATGGATCAATTCATGCCTGATTGGCGAGTCCACCAGCAAGCGCTTAAGTTAATCCATGCCCCGCAGTAATTTAATCGCAACACCCCGCAGAACATATCATTTTGTAACACCCCACAGTACACTGTGCCTTTTTTACCACATCTACTCTAAATGCATACTGAAACACACCAAATCGCCGATGCCATCTACCAACACGGGTTTCAAATTATTGATAATCTTCTTGCCGATCATCATTACCGCGCACTCTACAAAACCCTGGAAACCATGCACAGCAATGGCCAGTTACATGATGCGAAAATCGGCAACAAACACCGTGCAACAGCCAATGCTAATATCCGCCGCGATCAAATCAGCTGGCTGGATGAAGCAAGCGAAGACCCAGCGATCGCTGCCTATTTTGAGGAAATCAATAATTTACGCTGCATACTAAACCGCTCACTGTTTCTCGGTTTAGTCGATTCAGAAGCCCATTTTGCTGTATACACCCCAGGCTCTTTTTACAAAAAACACGTCGACCAATTTTTAATAACACCAACAAGACGTATTTCTTGCGTCTATTATTTAAATACCGAATGGCGTCCGGAACTCGGTGGTGAGCTAAAACTTTACGACCAAGAGGATCAACTGCTGCACTCCGTTGCACCACTGGCAAACCGCCTAGTCTGCTTCAGCAGTGAACTACCGCATGAAGTATGTACGACATATCAAACACGCTATAGCATTGCCTGCTGGTTAAAGACGCGCGCCATTAACCGATAACGCTCACTTGCACATCCAATTAATTCGCGCTAATCTTCGCAGCACAACAGCATGGATTGGCAACAGCTGCTGTCATCAAATTTATTGCAAACGCAAAAGGAAGTACGATGCACGCTTTTAACAAAGATCAATGGGCATTAATTCTAGGTGGCTCAAGTGGTTTTGGCTTGGCAACTGCTAAAGCATTAAGCCAGGCCGGTATGAGCGTATGCATTGTGCATCGTGACCGAAAAGGCGCGATGACGCGTGTTAACGAAGAATTTGACACCATTCGCACCCAAGGCAAGCTCATCAGCTTTAACGAAGACGCACTCAGTCCTGAAAGCCAGGATAAAATCATTCAAGGTCTGGCAGAAAATCTGGGCGAACACGGTGCGGTGCGCGTATTATTGCATTCCATCGCCCTAGGCAATTTAAAACCAGCCGCACCCATCAAAAATGAAATTAATCAGAACAACGTTATCGCAACACTCGCAGCACGTCTAAATGTGCCCACCGAGCTGTTGACAACTGAAATCGGCGCACTGTTCGCTAACAATAATCCCGAACTCTATTCACTGATTACGCCTCAATACAGTGACAAGCTGCTAGACGATGAAGACATCGCACAAACCATTTACAGCATGGGAACCAGCCTGTTAACCTGGACCCAAAAACTGTTTCAAAAGCAATTGTTCGCCAAAGACGCGCGCGTCTTAAGTTTAACCAGTGAAGGCAATCAAATTGCCTGGCGCGGTTACGCTGCCGTATCAGCCGCCAAAGTAGCACTTGAATCGATAAGCCGCTCCATTGCCACCGAATACGCACCTTTCGGCATTCGTGCAAACGTCATTCAAGCCGGCGTTACTGACACCCCCGCACTTAGAGCTATCCCTGGAAATGAACGGATGAAGGCGCATGCGAAATTACGTAATCCGTTCAAGCGCCTCACTACCCCTGAAGACGTTGCCAACGTAGTAAAACTATTAAGCATGGATGAGGCCGCCTGGATCAATGGCAGCATCGTATGTGTCGATGGTGGTGAGCGCATCACTTCAGTTTAACCGGGAGTATTACTTTGCTTTATATTCACGGAATGGGCCACTTTCATCCGGAAAATGTGATTGATAATCAGTTCCTGGAAGATTTGAACATTGAGACGAATGATCAATGGATTATGGAACGCGTCGGTATTCGCGAGCGACGCACTGTGCTTCCCTTAGATTACATCCGCGAGACGCATAATAAGGATCCTTTGGAGGCTAATCGCCTATGCCAATATACGAATGCTCAAACCGGTGCGTATGCTGCCAGAATGGCAATGGAGCGAGCACAGGTAACTCCGGCACAAGTTGGCATGGTCATCGCTGGTGGCTGCTTGCCACAATATTCAATGCCCGCTGACGCCTGTCTCATTGCTGCTGAATTGGGAATCGATGCCATAGCATTTGATATCAACTCGGCTTGCTCCACCTTTGCAGTACAGATGCATATGCTCAACCAAATGCATGCTGATTCACTGCCGGATTACATTTTATTAGTGATTGCCGAAAACGTGACTCGTTCGATCAATTATGCAGATCGCAAAGTCGCGGTATTGTGGGGAGATGGTGCTGCGGCCATCTTGTTATCAAAAAAAATACCTACACGTGTGACCGTCACAAAAACAACCATCGCCTCAAATCCTGCAGAATGGCGCAAAGTCACGATTCCAACCGCCGGACACTTTTTTCAGGACGGTCCATCGGTGCAGAAATTTGCAATTAAACGTACCGTTTCCACAATCAATGCATTACGTGAAGCATCTGGTCTCGAATCAGGACATCATTATTTCATTGGTCATCAGGCAAATAAAACCATGCTTGACTCGATTTGTAACTTGGCTGCTGTGCCACAAGACAAGCATCTATTCAATGTTGATCAATACGGTAATTGTGGTGCGGCAGGTGCGCCCTCGGTTCTGTCACAAAACTGGTCTTCTATGCAGGCAGGTGACAAAATCACCCTGGCGGTCGCTGGTGCTGGACTCACCTGGGGCGGGATGATCATTAATTTTGTCTGAAAATCGGAAAATATGAAAATTACTTATGAAGAGTTTTTACAAAAAACAGCGTTAAGCAAAGAAGAATTATTAGCTTATGCCTGGGGAAATTTACTTACCAATCCACCATCAGAAGGCTGTGGTATTTTACCTGCACCACCAATGCTGATGTTTGATCGTGTCATTGAAATTTCTCACAGTGGCAACAAAGGGCGTATAGTAGCTGAGCAGGATATTGCATTGGATGACTGGTTTTTTCAATGCCATTTTCGTCAGGATCCTGTACAACCTGGTTGCTTGGGCGTTGATGCCGTTTGGCAACTACTTGGGCTATATGCTGTGTTGCGGGGTGGGAAAGGTGCCGGCCGAGCTCTCGGCGCTAAAGAGATCGAGTTTTTCGGTCAGATAAGACCACATAATAAACTTGTACGCTATGAAGTGGCAATAAGACGATATGTGCAAGCCGCTGATGCCTCTTACGCAATCGGTTCAGCAATCATTTATGTTGATAACGAAGCGATTTATACAATAAATGATGCCAAAGTCGGTATTTTCACCGGAATACAATATAACGATTACCCCCATACCGCCATCAACGCTGTAGGCGGAAAAATAGTGCGCCAATCATGATGCCAATGAAGGAAAAATAAATATGTCACCATCAGGCCTGACGCCCGCAGAAATATTACAATACATACCACAACAGAGCCCATTTCGCTTTGTTGATGAAATCACCTCGATCACAGACACCACCATTTGCGGTACGTATACGTTCAAAGCAGATGAGTTTTTTTATGCCGGCCATTTTCCCGACAAACCAATCACTCCTGGAGTGATCTTGCTGGAATCGATGTGTCAAATTGGTGTGGTGGCCTTTGGTATTTATCTCCTCTCCTTGGAAATAAGCCCCCATGAAATAAACCACTGGATTACACTTTTTTCTGATGCGCAGGTAGAGTTTAACAAACCTGTCTATCCTGGCGATAAGGTTACAATTACCGGAAAAAAGGAATTTTGGCGCCGAATGAAATTAAAGGCAACAATCGACATGTGGAATGAGGATGGCGAATTAGTAGCCTCTGCATCGGCCGCAGGCATGGGAGTAAAGAAAACATGATGAACCGCGTCGTAATCACTGGCATGGGCGTTTTGGCGCCCAACGCGCATGGCCTGACCGATTTTGAAACTGCATTAAGAGAAGGCAAATCGGGTATTCGTTTTTATGAGAACCTGAAAGAACTGAATTTTTCCTGCCAAGTTGCCGGCGTGCCACAAAACGTTGACGAATTAAAAGTGCGCTACCTTAACCATGAGTCCTTGCTGGCTATGAACAGCGCCATGATCTATGGCGCAATTGCCGCCATAGATTGCTGGCAAGATGCCGGGTTTATAGTGCCTGAGCGCGACAGCGATAGTTCCGATTGGGAAACTGGCGCTATTATTGGCACTGGTATTGGTGGTGCAGACACTTTATGCGGCAAAGTTGGCCCCTATATCGATGCGGGCAGAGTTCGACGACTGGGTTCAAGTGCAGTTGAGCAAACCATGTCCAGTGCCAGCAGTGCTAATATTGGCGGCCTATTAGGATTAGGCGGTCAGGTCACCAGCAATTCCAGCGCTTGCAGCACCGGTACAGAAGCCTTGGCCCTGGCTTTTTTCACCTTGCGCGAAGGCCGTTTAAAGCGCATGCTGGCTGGCGCGACCGAAGGTGGCACGCATTACATCTGGGGAGGCTTTGACGCCATGCGTGTGCTTTCTAGTGACTTTAATAACACCCCTGAACTGGCCTCGCGGCCAATGAGTGCTAGTGCAGGAGGGTTTGTTCCAGGATCCGGCGCCGGTATTCTCATGCTGGAAACTCTGGATAGCGCCCGCGAACGAGGCGTGCGAATTTATGCGGAAATCTTGGGCGCACATGTCAACTGCGGCGGGCAGCGAAACGGTGGCAGCATCAGTTTTCCTAATCCAGAGGGAGTGCAGCGCTGCATTCGACAAGCGATTGCGATGGCCAAGATAACAGCTCGCGATATTGAGCTCATTAATGGTCATCTTACAGCCACCATGGCCGATCCAATCGAAATCCGCAATTGGCAAGAGGCGCTGCAATGCAAGCCAGAACAGTTACCGCTGATTAATTCAACCAAATCAATGATTGGCCATGCCTTGGGTGCGGCGGGCGGTATTGAGTGTGTCGCCAGCGTATTGCAACTTCATAAAGGGTTTGTCCATGGCTCAATCAATTGCGAAGACTTGCACCCCGAACTTGAGCCATTCTACAATAGCATCGTGCAACAAACCCGCCCTACTGATGCCTCTATTTTGGCGAAAGCGAGCTTCGGCTTTGGCGACGTCAACGCATGCTTGGTAATGAAACGCTGGGAAGAATAAATTTAGTTGTCTAATCAGGAGAAAACTGTGAACCGTAACGAAATATTTGAGAAACTGTTAGTTGTAGTAACCCCTTTTTGCAAGAATCAAGATGCCGTTGCGTCGATCAGTGAAGATTCGCGTCTCCTGCAAGATTTAAACATCAATTCCGCCAGACTGGTTGATATTGTGCTATCGATAGAAGATGAATTCAACATTGAAGTTGACGATGCCTCAGCTGATAGTATCCGCACCATGGGCGATGCAGTGAATGTCATTGCAGCGGCTTGCAATTAAAGCGACCTGCATGCAGGAGAAATCCCCCATATCCGTCACGGCGTGACACCTTCTCCCCTTTTGGGAGAAGGTACTTGTAGAGAAAGACATGAATGCATCCGCACGTGATAAAATAAAACTATTCCTGCAACGCCTATACAGCTACCTTTTCATTATGCTCCTGCTCTACCCCATAGGTCTAATCTGGCTTAAATTTGTTCGCCGCTACAAAATTAGCGAATTGCACGCCGTGCGTAAAAAAATGCAGGCCCTAAAAAATGAAATAAATGGCCCACTATTGATCTGCCCGAATCATCTGACCTTCCTGGATCCCATTTTGATCCCTATCGCCCTTGAATCATTTACAACGCATGCCTTGCAATTTCATACCTTGCCCTGGAACATCCCCAAAAAAAGTCACGCGAATAATCTGCTATTCAGATTCGTCTATTGGATAGGAAAAACCATACCCATTGACCGCGAAGCCTCGACTGAAATCAAAAATCACACCATGAATGTGGCCACTTATGTCTTGTCACGCGGTGAATATGTTTTAGCTTTTCCCGAAGGCACGCGCAGCAAGAGCGGCCGTGTTGATCAAGAAAATTTCAGTTATGGCGTTGGCCGTCTATTGCGCGCCATTCCCAATGCCCATGTGTTGTGCGTATATCTGCGCGGTGATTCGCAACGTGAGGCTTGTAATTTCCCTTCCAAGGGAGAAGTATTTTCATGCGCCTTACGGTTAATCAAACCGCAGACGGAATTTCAAGGATTACGTGCCGAACGTGATTTATCGCGTCAAGTGATTGCAAACCTGGCGGAGATGGAGCGCGATTATTTTACCAATAATCACCTTGGGCAATGACATTGTCGATCTGCTCTCAGACGATGCGCAGGCCCGTTATCTAAATCAACGTTTCATGCAGCGTGTTTTTAGCGCGCAGGAACAAGATTCAATTAACCAGAGCGGCCACAAAGACAGGATGCTGTGGTCTATTTGGGCGGCCAAAGAGGCCGCTTATAAAGCATGTCAGAAACAACATAAACAACTGCTGTTCGCTCACCGTCTTTTTTATGTGGATGAAATCACGCTGCTAAACCTTGTGTGCCGGCCGTGCGAATCTGGCGAACTACTTGGTCAACTGCATTACAACAACCAGCGCCTTATTGTTAAATGGCAATGGACTGCACATTACGTTCATTGCATCGCAATAATGACCCCGATGGACACCCCCTCTCACCATTGGCAACAGATTAAGTTCGCTATTAATACAATTGCAACTGCGCCCCCAACACTAACGATGCAACAATTGTTTAGTGCGGAAGAGTTACAATCAATTCATTCGCATGAATCATTGGTTACTCGCTATTATGCTAAAAAATTACTGTATCGTTTAGGTGCTGATCAAACGCTTAAAATCATTAAAAATGATCGGGAGCCACCGCAGTTAATGCAACAGGAACAACTGCCCCCCGATTATGAAGCCAGCTGGTCACATGATGGCGAATGGTCTGCTGTTGCAATTTATAGATTTATCAATGACCTGTCCGTATAATAAAATTTTTTAGCACAAGTTGATGGTATGCATGCTCTGGAAATCAGTCAATTACGTAAAACTTATGCTAACGGTGTTGAAGCATTAAAAGGCATTGATTTAACCGTGAAAGCAGGCGATTTTTTCGCCTTGCTGGGCGCAAATGGTGCTGGAAAATCAACCACCATTGGCCTAGTCACCACCTTACTCACCAAAACCTCGGGCACAATATGCATCAATGGCTACGATCTAGACAAACAGCCGGAAGATGCCAAATCATGCTTAGGCCTGGTGCCTCAGGAAATTAACCTCGGTTTTTTTGAACCCTGTATCCAAATCCTGTTAAATCAGGCGGGTTACTATGGTCTGCCACGCAAACAAGCAAAACCGTATGTTGAATTTTTGTTAAATCAACTGGGATTATGGGATAAACGTAATACCATCGTGCGGCAACTATCAGGCGGTATGAAGAGACGACTGATGATTGCGCGTGCGCTTGTGCACCAACCAAAAGTGTTGATTCTTGATGAGCCTACTGCCGGCGTCGACATTGAAATTCGCCATGACATGTGGGATTTTCTAACCCGCACCAACGAGCAAGGAACCACGATTATTCTTACCACCCATTACCTGGAAGAAGCTGAACAACTATGTAAAAACATCGCCATCATTGATAAAGGAAACATTGTTGAAAATACCTCGATGAACGAGTTACTGCATACACTACGCCATCAAACGTTTCTATTAAACACCGTTGATCCTATCGATGTTCTGCCCGCATTGACGCCGTTTACAGGCATTAAAGTGGACACTCATACCTTTGAGCTTCGCCTCGACAATCAATGGTCGCTGAATGATGTCTTTACCATACTTGATCAGCGTGGCATTAAAATTCACAGCATGCGCAACAAGACCAATCGGCTGGAAGAACTTTTTTTGGACAGGATAAATCGTGACCATTAATCAACAATACATTGCTTTATACACCTTAATCCACCGTGAGCTGGTACGCATGTTTCGTATTTCTAGCCAAGTATTTTTGCCGCCGATGATCACCACTTTGCTCTATTTTATGATTTTCGGAACTATCATGGGCCAACGGGTAGGTCTGGTTCAGGGTCTAAGTTATGCCTCATTTATTGCCCCAGGACTTATCATGATGACGGTGATTACCAACGCATACGCTAACGTTTCCACCTCACTATTTAGTATCCGTTTTCAAAAGAATATTGAAGAAATGCTCGTCAGCCCCATGCATTACAGCTTACTGTTGTTGGGGTTTACGCTAGGTGGGGTATTAAGGGGCGTACTGGTCGCCATTCTCGTCTGTATAGTAGCCGTCTTTTTTGTAGAGTTAGATTTTCATCATGTTGCCATGGCCTTGCTCATCGTAAGCCTGGTTGCGGCTGTTTTTTCTCTGGCGGGCTTTACCAATGGCATGTTAGCGCGCAATTTCGATGACGTTGCCCTGATTCCAACCTTTATTCTTGGACCGCTAACCTATCTTGGTGGCGTATTTTATGCAACCAGTATGCTGCCTTCTTTTTGGCAAACAATGACGCACTTCAACCCGATTTTTTATATGGTTAATGCGCTGCGCCAGGTGATGGTTGGCCATCAGGAAATAAACATGGTGACGGCGATGAGTATAATCTGCACTATGTTGTTGCTATTGATTATTGTGAATCTGGTCTTGCTGAAAAAAGGCGTAGGAATACGGGATTAGTCTTTGTTCTTGCGCTTAAAACCTATTGCTTCCAGCCGTTTGGCCAAGGTGGGATGCGACATAAAGGCATTACTCAATGACTTCACAGGATCAATGCTTGAAGGGTCGAATAAATATGACGCCTGCCGCACTTGTTCGTGTGCCGTGCTGCCATATTCACGTGCATATTCCTCAGCATGCGAAGTATGATCGTCACTGATTTTGAGTAAGGCTCGTGCCATCGGTTCGTTATCACGCATTAATTCCACTGAACCCGAATCGGCCATGTACTCACGAGTACGGCTTAAAAACAACGCCAGAAAAACCGTAATAATGGGCAATACATAACGTAAAACAAAAATCACCATGAACAAGCGGTTGTCGTCGCGGCGATCCCGCTTGTAGAGCATCGAATAAAACAACACATCGATGACGATCAAGATGATATTGCTCAGCACCGCCACCATCAGTGTTAATTTAATATCATGATGGCGAATATGGCTTAGTTCGTGTGCCATTACGGCTTGCATTTCAGCGCGGTCGAGTTTTTCCATCAAACCGCGGGTGATAGCAACCATGGCTGATTTTTCGCTATAGCCACTGGCAAAAGCATTCATATAATTTGCTTCGATAATGAAAACCTTGGGCATGTACTGCAAACCAGCCGCGACCTTCATTTCTTCAACCACGTTGTATAATTGTTTTTCCTGCAATGTCTTCGCCGTTTCAGGGCTTACCTCACGCGACTCTGTGCCCAACAACATAATGCGGTCGTACATGGTATAGGTTATCAGCAACGAGACCACGGCGAGCCCCCCCATGAGCAATGTTGCAAATGGCATGGCTTGGAAGGTTAGCAGCGCATGCAAGCACTGGCCCAGTGTCGAGTGAGGATAGTAAGATTGCAAGATAAATGTATCGACAATTAGTCCAACACCAACATAAATGAGCAGGAAGCTCAGAATAACCACGCGCGTTTTGCGTTCATTACTTTGTAATTGATCCCGCCAGTTACCGGTAGTCGCGTGATAGTCTGATAAGCTCATGTGTTGGATACTCGTGCCGTAGAATATTAAGATACCACCTTCGAACAGGTTTTCCCTTCCCCCTGCGGGAGAAGGAATTTCCAGCCCTAAAATTTAACTGTATATTCCTCGTGACTCTTAATTTGATCTTCTGGCAACCCCCAATATTCAAACGTTTTATCCAGTCTTGCCGCAAATAGGCTGACAACAATAGACTCAAAAAACGATTTTTTCTTGGCGTTATACCGTTCAACACCATCGTTGTAAGCTTGCTTCGCATAGGCTAATTTATTTTCGGTGTTGACGATTTCCTCTTGCAGCTGCATAACGTTTTCACTGGCCTTTAAATCTGGGTATCGCTCAAAAACAACACTCAGACCGGATACAATTTTGGAAATTCCTTCCTCGGCAGCAATACGGCCTTTTTCATCGCCGCCCTCTTTTGCCGCTTGTGCTTGGTTACGCAAAGCAACCACGTCTTTTAAGGTGGTTTGTTCATAGTCCATATATTTCTTCACCGCTTCAATCAACGATTGAAACACTTTGAAGCGTCGGTCGAGTTGGATGTCAATTTGACGTTTATTGTTGTTGATTGCTTCAATTAGTGCGATTAACTTATTGTAGATAGCAATAACCCACATCAGCACCGATGCCACGACCACCAAAACTGTAATAATAAAATTATTCATCGCCTTGTCCTTGTTTGCAGTTTAACCTTACTCGTTATTTATAGACGTAAATGAGCATAAAATGCAAATTTATCAATGTTTTTTAGTCATAAGAGCAACGGCCGCAAGAATTGTCCCGTGTATGAGTGCGCAATAGCAGCAACCATTTCCGGGGTACCTTCGGCAATAATTTTTCCGCCTTTACTACCGCCCTCAGGACCTAAATCAATAATCCAGTCAGCGGTTTTAATAACATCCAGATTGTGCTCGATAATCACTATGGTATTGCCCTGATCACGCAAACGTGTCAATACCGTCAACAATTGTTTGGTATCATGAAAATGGAGTCCTGTCGTTGGTTCATCGAGAATATAAAGCGTACTGCCTGTACCGCGCTTGGACAACTCACGCGCCAATTTAATCCGCTGCGCCTCACCGCCCGACAATGTTGTAGCGCTTTGACCCAGACGAATATAAGACAAACCTACATCAATTAACGTTTGACATTTGCGCGCCAGCACAGGAATGGCATCAAAAAATACGCGAGCATCCTCAACAGTCAGCTCAAGAATTTCATGAATGTTTTTACCCTTATATTCAACTTCAAGCGTCTCACGATTGTAGCGTTTTCTTTTACACGTATCACAAGCGACATAAATATCCGGTAAAAAATGCATTTCCACTTTGATAAGCCCATCACCCTGACATGCTTCACAACGCCCGCCTCGCACATTAAAGCTAAATCGCCCAGGTTGATACCCGCGTGCACGTGATTCTGGCGTATTAGCAAACAATTCACGAATGGGAGTAAACAGACCAGTATAAGTCGCCGGATTAGAACGTGGTGTGCGCCCTATCGGACTTTGGTCAATATCGATGACTTTATCACACAACTCAAGCCCCTTGATTTCACGTAATTTTCCATTCATCTGCAGGCTGGCGCGATTAAGCTTATTGGCGGCCATAGGATATAAGGTATCGTTAATCAAGCTCGACTTGCCCGAACCCGACACTCCGGTAATACAGGTAGTCAGGCCTAATGGAATGCGCACATCAACATCATGTAAATTATTACAAGTGACGCCTTGCAAATAAATAACCCGTGCGTCATCGAATGGCATACGCGTCGCTGGCACGGCAATAGATTGCTGCCCCGATAAATATTGCCCGGTTAAAGAAGCGGGATTATCGATGATTGCCTGCGGTGAACCATATGCGACAATTTCACCCCCATGCACACCCGCGCCGGGCCCAATATCCAACACATAATCTGCCATGCGGATGGCTTCTTCATCGTGTTCAACCACGATGACCGTATTACCTAAATTGCGTAAATGCAGCAAGGTTTTTAACAAGCGATCATTGTCTCGCTGGTGCAGACCAATTGATGGTTCATCAAGAATATACATTACTCCCACCAAGCCTGAGCCAATCTGGCTGGCGAGGCGAATACGCTGCGCCTCACCACCTGATAAGGTTTCGGCACTGCGAGTTAAGGATAAATAATCCAAACCGACATTCACCAGAAAACCTAAGCGCGCAACAATTTCCTTATTAATTTTCGCCGCAATCTCACCACGAGAACCGGGTAACTGTAATTGTTGAAAAAAAGCATGTGATTGGTCGATGGAGTAGGCCGCGATCTCGGGTAGATTTTTACCCTCAATAAAGACGTGACGTGCCGCTTCGCGCAAACGTGCCCCATGACAAGATTGGCAAGGACGCGTAGACAAATATTTTGCCAATTCTTCGCGTACCATGGACGAATCTGACTCGCGATAACGCCGCTGCATATTAGGAATTATTCCTTCAAACGGGTGCTTTTTTAACAAAAATCCACCATTCGGGCGCTGATAATGAAACTCGATGACATCCTGGCCACTGCCATACAACACCAACTGGCGCACGTCTTGCGGCAAATCACAAAATGCGTCGTCAATGGAAAAATGATAGTGACGCGCCAATGATTCCAGTAACGTATAATAATAATGGGTCCGTTTATCCCAACCGCGAATCGCGCCATCTGCCAAGCTTAGGGTCTCGTCGTGCACGACACGTTGTGCGTCAAAAAACTGATCCACCCCCAAACCATCGCATTCGGGACAGGCACCCGCGGGGTTATTAAACGAAAACAGGCGAGGTTCGAGCTCACTCAAACTATAACCGCATTCAGCACAGGCAAATTTGGAAGAAAAAACGCTATCCGCAAACTCACCATCAACGGCCGCAACAATTGCCAGCCCATCCGCCAGATTCAGGGCATTTTCAAAGGATTCACTTAAACGCTGCGCCAAATCAACACGCACCTTAAAGCGATCAACCACCACTTCAATCGTGTGTTTTTTTCGCAAGCTCAGCGTCGGTGGATCATCCAGCTCATATATTTCGCCATCGATACGGGCACGCACATAGCCTTGCGCCTGCAGTTGTTGCAGCAACTGCACATGCTCGCCTTTGCGCTCACGAACCACTGGCGCCAAAATCATTGCCTTGCTCTCCGCGGGCAACGCCAGCACCTGATCAACCATTTGGCTAATTGTTTGCGCGTGCAGGCTAACGCCATGCCGCGGGCAACACGGCTCGCCTACGCGCGCAAATAACAACCGCAAATAATCATAGATTTCAGTAATCGTCCCTACGGTTGAGCGCGGATTATGCGACGTTGCTTTTTGCTCAATCGATATCGCCGGCGATAACCCTTCAATGGAATCAACATCGGGTTTTTCCATCATCGACAAAAACTGGCGTGCGTACGCTGATAACGACTCAACATAACGACGCTGTCCTTCAGCATACAAGGTATCAAATGCCAGCGAAGACTTACCTGACCCGGAGAGCCCGGTGATCACGATCAACTTATCGCGCGGCAAATCCACGTTAATATTCTTCAAATTATGGGTTCTTGCCCCACGGATACTGATGGTGTGCATGGATATTGCCATTTTGGTCAAAAATTGATACAAATTATATCCCTGCTATACTGATAAAACAAATGATTGTTTTTCAGAGGTATGACTCTTGTTGATGCAATGCAGAGGGAACTTATATGAAACGACGCCAACTTTACGGTTTATGCTTATCCGCCGCTTTATTGATATTTTCATCAATCACCCGCGCCGACAACAACGAGGTTGCTGCCTGGGCACAACAGGTATTATTGGCAACTCTGTCGGTTGATTTTTCACAAACACCGCAAGATTCAGCAACTGTACGTACGCACTACACTAAAAATGCCTGGGATGCCGCTGCTAATTTTTTGGGTAATTACATGCAGAAAGTGCGTGCACAAAAATTAACATTACACCCAGTACTCAACGGCCCCGCCACCCTGGTTGCATCAGGTGCAGTAAATGAGGATGTATTGCCCGGTATCAAATATTGGCGTGTTAACCAGCAAGTTGTCATTCCTGAATTAAATATTACTGTTGATTTTTCCCTGCTGATTATGATGACGTCTACAGCGAACAAATTTCTTGTGCAAAGCATAGACATGGCTATACATTGATCGAAGACGCCACCATGTCAGCTGACAATTAACCACTTAATATGATATACTTTACTATTGACATTTAACCCGAGGTTAACTATGCGCTTATTACTATACCTCGTGCTTGCCACGTTTTTAGCATGCTCTATAACGGTAACCCAAGCTGCTAATATTCAAATACTTGAGCAGGAAATCAGTGACTCGCTGATTACCACGAAAATTACCGCCAAATTCGCTGAAAATAAAAATCTAAATCCATTGAAAATCTCAATATCCACAGAAGATGGGAACGTTAAGCTCAGTGGTTATGTCAAAAATAAAGAAGCTTTTGTTGATGCGTTAAGACTGGCGAAATCGACCAAAGGCGTAACAGCAGTTAATACAGATACACTGGATATAAAACTGGTCAACACCGCGTTTACTGATACTTACATTACTGCCAAAGTTGAAGCTGCCGTCTTAAAAGCCAAAGTGCTCGATGATGAGTCTATTCCATTAGTTGGCATCAATGCCGCAACCACCAATGGCGTTGTAAAATTAACCGGCAATGTCAAAAACAACAAATCGATTGCCGCTATCCTGAAACGTGTTAATGCCGTGCGCGGTGTTAAAAAAATCATCTCGGCCCTTGAAGTTAAACAGGACGTTACATGAAACCTTTTACCCGTTTTAAGTTTTTTTTATGGTACTTTGGCCGCTTTAAAGTACCCTTGATTGGCTATATAAAGCCACGGTTAATCACCCTCACCGATCAAGACATTGTCGTTAAAATCCCCTTAACCAGACGCTCCAAAAACCACTTAAACTCAATGTATTTTGGCGCCCTGGCGGTGGGTGCGGACGTCGCGGGAGGATTGCATGGTTTCTATCACGCAAGACAAGCTGGCGTGAACATATCACTGGCCTTCAAATCATTTCAGGCACAATTTTTGCGCCGCCCCGAGGCGGATGTTTACTTCACCTGTGGCATGGGTAATGAAATCAAAGCGATGATCACCCAATCGCAAGCAAACGGCAAGCGAATCAACCAACAGATACACATTCACGCCTACACAGACTACCCTGAACAACCACAGGAAATTGCTCATTTTTTATTGGAGTTATCGTTAAAAGTTCTTACACCAGCAAACAATTGACAAATCAAAGAGAGCCATCTAACTTAGATGGTATCCTCTCCCTTTTTGCGCACTGATGCACTATGTCTGTCACCCATGATTGATTTGACCATCCATACCCAGCCCGATGATGAAACGTGCGGTCCGACTTGCCTACATGCCATTTATAATTACTATGGTGTTACCATCAGTCTTGATGAAATAGTGCAGGGTGTGGAACGCGCCATATCTGGCGGCACGCTAGCACCGCTGCTTGGCAAGCATGCGTTAATGCATGGGTTTGACACCACAATTTATATCAATAATCTCGATGTGTTTGACCCCACCTGGTTTACTGAGGGCAACACCGAACGGGGGGCATTGATTGCCAAACTAGAAGCGCAAATGAAACACAAATGGGACAAAGGGATTGTACAATCCAGTGTTGCTTATCAACAATATTTACAGCTAGGCGGTAACGTGCGCTTTCGCACCCTAAGCGTGCAATTACTCAAACGTTATTTCGAGCAGAAAATCCCCATTTTAACCGGATTAAGCGCTACATACCTTTATCGCAGTGCCCGCGAAACCTATACTAAAGAAGGGCAAGCCATTTACGATGACATTCGAGGCACACCATGCGGACATTTTGTTGTACTCTGCGGCTATGATGAGAAGAGAAGACACGTGGTCGTTGCTGACCCACATCGCGAAAACCCATTATCACACGATAATTATTACAAGGTAGGGAGTAACCGTCTCATCAACGCGATTATGCTCGGAGTGCTCACTTACGATGCTAATTTACTAATAATCCAACCAAAAGGATGTTGAATGCAAACTATTCTGGTCACAGACGATCCTCCAAGTTGGGATTTCTTAGCTCCTCTTGCTCCGGTTGTTCATGCTTCAGATTATTTATCCGATGAGCTCTACCACCAAAGCAAATCGATGCGCGTCATTAACCTGTGCAAATCCTACGATTATCAGACCATTGGCTATTATGTATCACTGCTGGCACAAGCGCGGGATCACAAAGCAATCCCATCCGTACTCAGCATTCAGGATGTATTAAGCAGCAGCTTATCGAAGCAAATTTCCCACGATATCGATGAGGAACTGCAGCATAGTTTACATGATATCAAAGGGGACGAATTTACTTTAAGTCTGTATTTTGGCCAAAACATGGCCCGATGTCATGCTGTTTTAGCAAAAAAATTACATAGCTTATTTCCATTACCGCTACTGCGCTTTACCCTTGAAAAAAAGAAGCAATGGAGCATCAAAAAACTTATTCCTTTGTCAATAAATGATATTCCCCCGCAACACTATGACTTCATGCGCCAAGCAGCAGAAACTTATTTCTCAAAAAAACGCTTTCATCAATGGCGAAAAAAACAACGTTTCCATGACCTGGCAATTCTGCACGACCCCAGCGAAGCCAATGCGCCTTCAGACAGAAAAGCGCTTGACATGTTTGCCAGTATTGGTGAATCCATGGGATTAAATGTTGATTTTATTGATAAGAGCGACAGTAAATCAATAGCGGAGTATGACGCGCTATTTATCCGCGCCACCACCTCCATCGACCATTACACCTATCGTATGGCGCGACGGGCTGTGCAAGAAAATATGGTGGTCATCGATGATCCACAATCAATTGTGAAATGCGGTAACAAAGTCTATTTAGCTGAGCTGATGCGCAGTCATCAAATTTTGACTCCCGATACCTTGTTTATCAGTAAATATGATAAAACCTTACCCATTATTGAGTTCCCCTGCGTATTAAAAAAACCAGACAGCGCATTTTCTCTTGGGGTAATTAAGCTAGATGACCAAAAAGAATTACAAAAGTCATTGACGCAATTTTTTAAAACTTCCGATTTAGTATTACTGCAACCGTTTATCCCCACGGATTTCGACTGGCGCATTGGCATCCTGGATAACAAACCTCTGTTTGCCTGCCGTTATTACATGGCCAAGGATCACTGGCAAATCTATAACTGGGATTCCGTGCAAGAACGTGAAGGGGAATTCGATACGGTTCCTTTGGATAAAGTACCTGAAGGCGTGATTAAAACGGCATTAAAAGCGACACGCCTGATTGGCGACAGCCTATATGGTGTCGACATCAAAAGTCAGGGAGATAAGCATTACGTTATTGAGGTAAATGATAACCCCAATATTGATTTTGGTATTGAAGACCAAGTACTGGGTGAAGGGCTATATCAACAAGTTATGGCGGTTTTTTTACAACGTATCCGCAGGAAACATGGCTATGTCTGATTACTCCATTTTTTCAGTGCTGGGCATCGAGATTGAATACATGCTGGTTGACCGGGATACACTGGACGTCCAGCCCAAAAGTGATTTACTGCTAAACGCGCTAGCCGGTGAACTAGTTAATGAAGTTGAGCTGGGGGATATCGCCATCAGTAATGAACTGGTGATGCATGTTCTCGAGCTAAAAAATAACGGCCCCAAACCACCGCAGGCACCCATTGCCGAGCAGTTTCAGCGAACAATTATGCAATTGCAGCCGTTGTTGCAACAACATAACTTGCAATTGCTGCCAACAGGCGCGCATCCGTGGATGAACCCGTTAACAGAAACCACACGTTGGCCGCATGGCAATCGGGCTATTTACAATCAGTACGATACGATTTTTAATTGTGAAGGGCATGGTTGGTCTAACTTGCAAAGCATGCACGTCAACTTACCGTTTGCCAATGATGCTGAGTTTAGCCAATTGCATAACACTATTCGTCTGCTCCTGCCTCTGCTGCCAGCGCTTGCGGCCAGCACCCCTTTTTTAGAAGGCAAGCCCACGGGTCAGTTGGATTCGCGTCTATTTTTTTATGGCAAAAACCAACAGCGGATACCATCAATTAGCGGTGACATTATCCCTGAGTTCATCCGCTCACAAGCACAATACGAGCAAGAAATTCTGGCGCCAATGTACCGCGATATTAAGGCATTCGACCCGCAGGGATTGTTGCAGTACGAATGGTTGAATTCCCGCGCTGCCATTGCCAAATTTGATTATAAGGCCATTGAAATTCGTATCCTTGATTCGCAAGAATGTGTCAATGCTGATATTGCCATTGCTCGGGCAATACATGCCATTCTTAAAAGCTGGAATGAGCGCTCGCGTCTTCATCTGGACAAGGCGTTTGCGACCAAATCACTAAAAGCGATTTATGAACAAGCGCTCAAGGACGGTCTGGCCGTGAGCATCGACGACAGCGAACTACTGGAACAGTGGCAACTGCCAAAACGGTGCATGACGATGCGTGATGCCTGGTCTTTGCTCATTGAGCGCGTGAGCCCTGAGCTTGATCAAACAAGTCAACTTGCACTGGAGAATATTTTGCGTCAAGGAAATTTAAGTGAGCGCATTCTGCGCACCTGCAATCATAATTACAGCAAAGAAACCCTGACACGGACGTATCGACAGCTTGGCGAATGCCTACTCAACAATCAACTAATGCAAACATCATGAAGCCTACTATAATTGTGCTTAGCTGTGAACATGCCAGCAATGAATTACCAGCAGCCTATACTCATTTGTTCAATGGACAACAATCAGTACTGTCAACCCACCGCGCCGTGGATTTCGGTGCACGGGAAATTACTGATCATTTAAGTCAAACGCTAAATTGTGATTACACAAAATCGACCATTACACGTTTATTAATTGATTGTAATCGCAGCCTAACGCATGCTCAGTGCTTCTCCGAATTCACACGACCGCTCTCAACCATTGCCAAACAGAAATTAATCGACGTCTACTACCAGCCCTATCGACAGCAAACGGAAGCAATCATTAAAAAACACATAGATCTTGGGCATCAGGTCTTACATTTATCGATTCATACCTTCACACCTGAGCTTAATGGAGTAACTCGCAATGCCGCAATCGGATTGTTGTATGACTCGTCTCGACATGCTGAACGTGAGGTAGCAAGGCTTTGGCACGAATTATTATTAACTGAGCGACCAGCCTATCGTGTACGCAAAAATTACCCCTACAATGGCAAGAGTGATGGTTTTACTTCAACGTTGCGAAAAAAATATACCCAAGAACAATACCTCGGCCTGGAAGTGGAAAGTAATCAAGCCCTGGTACAAGATAGTGATGCCTTTAAGCAACTGCTGCATGCGCTTTCTGACAGCCTGAACGAGTTGCGGCAGTTGTTGTAATTCGCCTGTCATACAAAGGCTTGTTGCCCTAATGGGTAAGAACCATCTTGAAATTTACAGCAATTATATAAACAAAACACTCTCCTCTCCCCCTGCAGGAGAAATTGCCCAATAGGGCGGAAAGGGGCATTTGATAAATATCCCCTCTTTATCAAATTCCACCCCCACTCTGACACTGTGGACATACTCCATAAATATTCAACGCATGATCAGTCATTTTAAATTGTGCCTGCTCAGCAATCATCTGCTGGCGTTTTTCAATGATTTCATCGACAAATTCCTCTACTCGACCACACTTAACACAAACCAGATGATCGTGGTGATCACCCTGACTGAGTTCATACACAGAATGACCACCTTCAAAATTATGGCGATCAATTAAGCCTGCGGCTTCAAATTGTGCGAGTACGCGATAAACAGTTGCCAAACCCACATCTTCGCCGGTATCCAAAAGAGCCTTGTAAACATTTTCAGCACTCAGGTGATGAGCTTTAGACTGCTCAAGAATTTGCAACACTTTCAAGCGCGGCATAGTAATTTTTAATCCGGCATCTTTTAGTTGCTGGCTATCGTCCACAAATACTCCTCTCATAACCGATTAATGATCGTGATTTTTACTGATGCCTTTCGACAAACAGCATGGTATTATGGCGAAATTTTCCCCCACAGGCAAAGAAATGCGAATTAGAATGATTCTCATCAGCATCGCTTTAGTGATGTCGCTCACCAGTTGTATTTCCTATGACTTTTCCAGACGCATCGTGCAACAGGGTAATTTATTGCCACAAGATAAGGTTGAGCGTCTACACACCGGTATGAGTAAAGAAGATGTGGCGGTCCTGATGGGCACTAGCTTGCTCAGTCCTACCTTTGAGAATGATCGTTGGGATTATGCCTACACTTGGCGCAAAGGCAGCGGACCGACAGAAGTACGCAATTTAAGTGTGTACTTTGCTCATGGTAGACTGGCTCGTGTTGAGCATAAACCGTAGCACCCCCAGGCACACCTCGAATCACGGCTTCCTGCACTCATAAACATTGAGGCGTTGGAGCTGGAACGAGGACTAACTGCGAATCACGTCACGCTTAATCGCGCTGAGCTATTCATTACTCACGGCAATTGGATGAAGCGTTTCGCCAACACGTTAATCGGATTTTCTGGTATGTGGAAAGTCCTTTTCAATGTCACCATCCGGTCAACAAAAATCGCTGGTAGACATTTAAGTTCATCGATAGTTATTCCCCTTATGAGCCATTGACGTTAACAGTCCAGCAAGCGTGAAAAGTATTTAATCAGGTAACTATTCCAAACGATTTATGCCTAGCATTTTCAAGATATATTTCTCATAAACAGGCTCTGATAGGCCATGCCTCACTTTATAAAGAAAATATTTTTCATAGCCAGCTTTGGCAAAGTGTACCCATCTACCCTCTTTTGCCCAATCAACATTTCTTGGAGGCGTCTCTGGAATGGCGACAAATGCTATTCCTCGATGCCCCATGTCCGCCAAACATATAGCACCTCTTGATGCAACAGCTGAAAGTGGTTTGCTTTCAATATCGGAAAAGATATTTTCGACAATGGCCGTAACCATGGTCTCAATCATGTACCCTGTTTTTGGAACGCCTGTGGGTACTGGTGTGGCTTCAACGGGTGGAATGGCAATGCATACACCGGCGGAATAAATATTAGGATACTTGGTGCTTCGCTGATGCTCATCAACAATAACAAAACCGCGGGGGTTACATAGTCCGTCAACCTCTGCGACAGCATCCACCCCTTTGAAAGCGGGAATCATCATCGAAAATTTAAATGGCAGTAGATGCTCTTTGAGAAGCTGGCCGTTGGAATCCAGCTCAGAAACTGTCATTTTCCCATCTTCAACTTTAGTTACTTTTGCATTGGTTATAAAATTAATATTGCTTTTACGTAATTCGGATTCAAGCATTGTTTTAGAATCATTAACACCGCCAATTCCTAAATGTCCTATATAGGGCTCACTGGTGACATAAGTCATTGGCACTTTATGACGTAACTTTTTATCTCTTAAATCGCTGTTCACACAAAAAGAAAATTCATACGCTGGTCCAAAACAACTTGCCCCTGGCATGGTGCCAATAATGACAGGCCCTGGATCGTTCAAAAACGCCTGATAGGCCGCCAACGTAGATTCAGCATGATCAATAGTACAGACTGAATGGGTAAATCCATTGCTGGGTCCAGCTCCTGGCACCTCATCAAAAGCAAGTTTTGCTCCCGTGGTAATCACCAGATAATCATACTGAACAGTTTTTCCATCGGAAAGATGGAGCTGATTATTTGCCGCATCAATACGGTTGACTGATTGGGAAATAAAATCAATGTGTTTTTTGGAGAGGCACTCTTCTAGAGACACCGTCACCGCATCACGATCGCGCCATCCGACTCCGGCCCATACATTAGAAGGCGTAAATTGAAAATAATTCACAGAGTTTATGAGCGTTACATGATGAGCATTACCCAGTTTTTCCTTTAGCCCATATGCGGCAGATACGCCACCAATCCCACCACCCAGAACGACAATATTTGCCATGACATCTTCCTTATTTTAATTTTTCCTTAAAAATACAAATGATGCGAACCACATAATCGGACTAGCTCAATGTCTAAATAGGGCAATCACCCTAATTGAGCAATTTAAAAAATCATCTCGAAAAGTATAGTATATAAGACAATCCTACTAAACGTTTTTTAGATCGCGCTGTATTGCTGGCTCAGGCATGGAATTGGCAGGATCTAGAATCCGGTAAGCGAGTAGCTTTATGCGGTCATTCACAAGAAACCAGGCCAAAGCATAGCCCCAAACGAAGAGTGCCCAACCCCAACCAAGAGGCGCCATAAGGACCCCATAGACCGCTATAAAAGTAGCCAGCATTTGCGTACCGACCACGGCTGTCCATAGAGTCCGCGCGGGACGTATGGACCAGAAAGGGCCGCGCGTCCGTGTTAAAAAAATGGTCAGATGGCCTGCCACGGATAACTTCAAATACATCAGCGTCTGGATGCGCTCATGATCGAGATGAAATACACGTTCACCAAGATAAAATAAACCGAAGGCAGATACGACACCAATAACACCCAACACCGTCGCAACCCCTAACACCAGAGGCATATTCCAGGCCTCCGGCTTATTCTTGTAATGCACGTTGTCATAAGCAATGGATAAAATGGCACCATCGTTCAGCAGCGCCAACATCACAATCATCACCGCCGTGATTGGATAAAAGTTAAAGACAAGGATGGCCAGTGTCATGAACAACAGCACACGCAATGTTTCGGCAATGCGGTAGATAGCATAACTGTTCATTCGCTGAAAAATCTTACGGCTCTCCTTAATTGCATCGATGATGACCGACAAACCCGGCGTCAACAACACAATAGACGCCGCCGCGCGTGCGGCGTCTGTTGCGCTCGAAACGGCAATACCACAATCGGCCTTCTTCAATGCAGGAGCATCATTTACCCCATCACCTGTCATGCCTACGATATGCCCGAGTTTTTGCAAAATGGTCACGATACGAAACTTGTGCTCGGGAAACACCTGAGCGAAGCCATCAGCACTCTCTATGGTCTTTTCCAATTGTGCGGTTGCCGGCCCCTTCGGGTCGCCAAAGCCACTGGCATCAAAAATATTAGCACCCATTCCCAATTTTTTGGCCGTTTCCTCAGCGATAGCCAGTTGATCGCCCGTCACCATCTCAACCTTCACGCCCATCAGGCTCGCCGTTGCAATGGTTGTCTTGGCATCTTCCCGTGGTGGATCAAATAAAGGCAACACGCCAAGAAACTGCCATTGTCCATCTTCATCCGCTCTTGCGACACCCAATGAGCGAAAACCACGCGCCGCGAATTCATTCACCGCTTTATCTACGACAACCTTCACCTGGCCGTCATTAATCGACAACGCCAGGATCACCTGCGGTGCACCCTTCGTCACTTTAAACTCTTTTCCGTCTGAGGACTTCACAGTGGCCTCGGTGCGTTTGTGCACCGGATCGAATGGTTTGAAATGAAGAACCTGATAGCTTTGTAATGCCTGAGCATTTTTCAGTCCACTTAAAATGGCGAGATCAATCGTGTCATTATTATCCCCACGCGAAGCAAGAGCAGCATTAAGAATCAGTTGTTCTGTAGGAAAATCATTCACGCCAAACGGCTCACCCAGTGTCAATTTATTCTGAGTCAAGGTACCCGTCTTGTCGGCACATAACACATCCATACCAGCCAATTCCTCAATGGCCGCTAATCGCGTCACAACAGCTTCTTTTTTCGCCAACAAGCGAGCCCCTACAGCCATGGTCACTGACAGCACCGTGGGCATAGCCACAGGAATCGCCGCAACAGTCAATATCAAAGCAAACTGCAAGGTAGTAAGAATCGGGTCACCGCGAGCAATGGCGACAGCAATGATCAGGCTCACTAGAATCACTGCGAAAATTATTAAATAATTACCAATCTTCAACACTGCACGTTGAAAGTGACTGACCGTGTGCGCTTCCTCCACCAATTGCGCCGTTTTGCCAAAGTAGGTGTTTTCACCGGTGGCATAGACCAGTGCATCCATTTCTCCCTGGCGAATGATCGACCCGGAAAATACTGCCTCACCAAATTTACGTGTAACAGGCAACGACTCCCCTGTCAGCGTAGATTGATCCACCTCTATTGGGTTACCCTCCAGCAAGCGTGCATCCGCTGGCACAATATCGCCCAAGCGCAGACGAATGATATCGCCTGGAACTAGATCATAAGCTGATGGGTTGATCCACTTCCCGTCACGTTTTACGCGAGCTTTGACCGCGAGCTTGGCTTTGAGGGCAGCGATAGCGTTACCCGCTGCATACTCTTCCCAGAATCCGACCACTGCGTTGGAAACAAGTAAAACAAGGATAATGAAAAAATCAGGCCAACGTTGGACTACGCCCGATAAAATCACGGCTATTTCGATCATCCACGGAATAGGCCCCCAGAAATAAGAAAGAAATTTTAAAAATGGATTGGTTTTCTTCTCTTCAATTTCGTTAGGCCCATACTGGATTAGCCGTTTCTTTGCCTCGGCTTGACTAAGGCCGTCTTTTGATGAGCCTAATTTTTTTTCTACTTCGGATAAAGGCATAGACTTCAGAGCGTCTTTCTCAGCGATTTTAAGTTCCGGTTGTTGAGTGTCCTTTACATCCTTCAACTCCATGAGTGTTCCCCTGTCATTGCTATGCTGCAAGATTCATACGCTAACGTATCATTTCTACTATAACAGCGGTTGCCTCCCCCCCGCCGATACACAATGCAGCAATCCCTCGATGTAATTGTCTTTGTTGTAAGGCATTTAATAACGTGACGATAATTCTAGCGCCGGTATCACCCAGTGGATGGCCAAGCACACAAGCACCCCCATAAACATTGACTTTTCCTTCTGAGAGTTTTAATTCTTTAATCACGACCATCGGTACAACAGCAAACGCTTCATTAATTTCATATAAATCAATGTCGTTTATGCTTAATCCTAGTTTGTCGAGTACACCCTGAATAGCGCCGATTGGAGCCGTTGTAAACCAGGCGGGGTCTTGGGCAAATGTAAAATGACCCAGCATTTTAGCAATCGGTTTGATTCCTCTTTTTTCTGCTTCTGATTGTCGCATTAAAATGAGTGCCGAAGCCCCATCTGAAATTTGACTCGAGTTACCTGCGGTTACTGTGCCATATTTTACAAATGCGGGATGTAATTTAGGAATTTTTTCAGGATTAACACAAGATACGCCTTCATCTTGATTGATACTAATCACTTCATGATGAGCGTTAGGCACTGAAACCGGACAAATTTCAGCGGCAAAATATCCTTTATCGGTAGCCTCTTTCGCTCGATGAAAAGATTGAACTGCATAAGCATCTTGCTCTTCTCGGGATATTTTATATTGAATAGCACATTGCTCCGCAAAAAAACCCATGGCTTTTTTGGTGTAAGGATCTTCCAAACCGTCGATCATCAAATGGTCGAGCATTTCACCATCACCTAATCGATAACCAAATCGCGCTTTTTGAAGTAAGTAAGGGGCTCTAGACATATTCTCCATCCCGCCCGCAATGATAATTTGACGACCTAAGGCCCGTATTTCATCATGGGCAAAGATGACTGTTTGCATACCCGATCCACACACTTTATTAATGGTGACACAAGGAACGGAAGTCGGAATACCGGCTAGTATTGCTGCTTGACGAGCGGGAGCCTGACCAAGACCTGCTGGTAATACACAGCCCATCAATACTTCCTGAATATCATCAGGCTTAAGTCGACTCTTTTCCAAGGCCGCCTTAATGGCAGCAGCACCCAGTTGAATCGTAGTAACACTCTTGAAATTCCCACCAAAATGGCCAATCGGCGTTCGAATCGAACTGACAATAACGATAGGATCGTTATTTCGCATCATAAAACCTCCTGTAATATATAGAAGTCAGCAGGTATGAATTTAACCGCTTAATTACATATGAATTCCACCATTAACGGCTAAATTAGCACCCGTCATAAACCCACTTCGTCCTGATGCTAAAAATGCAATTGACCAGGCAATTTCTTCAGGTTTAGCTAAACGCCCTACAGGGATTTGCTCAATAATTTTTTGACGGATAGGCTCAGGCACCGACATCACCATCCGACTTTCAACGTAACCAGGTGAAATGGAATTAACTGTAATGCCATGCTTTGCAACTTCTTGAGCCAGACTTTTGGTAAAGCCATACACTCCCGCTTTTGCCGATGAATAATTGGTTTGCCCAAACTGGCCTTTCTCTCCATTCACTGAAGAAATATTTATTATCCGTCCATAGCCACGTTCAATCATGCCATTAATGAATTGCCGAGTAACATTAAACATACTGTCTAGATCGATGTGGACGACTTGATTCCATTGTTCAAGAGTCATGTTTCGCAGGGTTGCGTCATTAATCGTACCCGCCGCATTGACTAAAATATCCACAGGGCCGACACGGGCCTCAACCTCTTTTGCCATGGCGGCACAGCTATCGAATTGAGCCACATCTATCGACGCTAGCTCAATATCATATCCCAGCTTCCTCTGCTCGGCTTGCCATAATAGTGCGTTGTCTTTGTCCGTATGATCAGCGGCAATAACCTTGGCCCCATTGTTCAAAAATTCATGGCAAATAGCGGTGCCAATGTCACCCATTCCGCCAGTAATCAAGGCAATACGATTTTTCATATAAACTCCCTAGTTATTGCAGCTCATTCCATGACTTAAGTACTCACAGTAAATCTATAACCACCTTAAGTGCACGCGCATTTTTAACATTACCAAATGTTTCATAGGCATCCATTATTTGATTGAATTTAAAATGAATGTAATATTTATTTTTGCATCACATAAGTTCCCGGTGCGGGAGGCAAGGACGTATCGACTTTACGACTTGGTACGCGTTTTGATGAGCTATGTTGCACTAACCAATCATGCCAGGCAGGCCACCAGGATCCATCATGTTGTTCTGCAATTTTCAACCACTTATTTACACCAAAATAAGGCGTGCCTTCTTTACGTTCATGGATAAAATAAGTACGTCCTTCATGATGGGGTTCACTAACAATGCCTGCATTATGGCCGCCACTCGTTAACACAAAGGTGATATCACATGCGGTCATACCATGTATTTTATAAACCGATCGCCAAGGCGCAACGTGGTCTTTTTCGGTGCTCACGGCGAATATTGGCAAATGAATATTGAGAGGAGAGACAAGCTCTCCCTCGACAGCAAACCTGTCTTCGGCAAAATCATTATTCAGGAATAATTTTTCAAGGTATTCACTATGCATTTTATAAGGCATACGCGTCGCATCTGCATTCCAGGCAAGCAGATCAATCATCCCTCGTTGTTCACCGCACATATAATCTTGAACCATTTTAGACCAAATCAGATCATATGAACGAAGCATCTGGAACGCCCCTGCCATTTGTTTGGTATCAAGATAGCCCTGATCCCACATCATATTTTCAAGAAATGAAATTTCACTTTTAGAAATAAAAAGCATCAACTCGCCGGCTTCAGTAAAATCACCTTGTGCCGCAAGAATAGTGAGGCTCTTAAGACGCTTGTCATTAAGACCTGCCATGGCTGACGCAGTAATCAAAGATAATGTTCCACCCAGGCAATAACCCATTAAATGAATGTCTGTATCAGGCACGATGTGGTATACGGCATCGATCGCATCCATTGCACCCAATCGATAATAATCATCCATACCAAGACCACGATCTTTTTTATCTGGATTTCGCCATGAAACCATAAACACAGTGTGGCCTTGTGCTACAAGCCAATTCACTAGTGAATTTTCAGGGGATAAATCAAGAATATAATATTTCATAATCCATGCCGGTATGATTAACACAGGTTCTTTAACCACAGTCTTTGTCTGAGGTTCATATTGAATGAGTTCAATAAGATGATTTTTATACACGATTTTCCCTGGCGTTACGGCTACCTCCTTGCCAGGAATGAATTTTTCTGCACCAGGAGGGGGCTTGCCGGCTTGCCTATTCAGCGTATCTTTAATAGCAAGTTGAGTACCACGAATCAGATTGACGCCTCCGGACTGGATTGTTTCATGGAATAAATCAGGGTTCGTCAAAACAAAATTAGAAGGTGAGACCGCATCCAGGAGCTGACGTGCACCAAACGAAACTGAGCGCTCAACATAACGGGAGACCCCAGGAACATTTTTTGTGGCATGACACCACCAATCCTCAAGCTGGAGAAACTGTTCCGCATAAAAACGCCATGGCATGGTTTGCCAGCAATCTTTTTGAAAACGCACATCTTCCCCATTAGCCACACAGTTAGAGGACAAACTTTTATTGATGCCCTGATTACCATGAGTAACAGGATAGGTCATTAATTCTAATAGCGTGCCAGGTGATTGTGCTAATTGCGAGATCCACGAGAACCAAGTACTTCCTACAGATGCGGGGCTCATTCCTCGAGACATTTTGCCAAGATTCGCTTGAAATGCTGTGTTTATCAAACTGAATACAGTATTTGTATCGGTTGAGTCTGTTGTTGCAGAATTTGGTCCTTCGAGATTATGTGTCAGATAATTGATAGTTGGGATTGAGGTTGGCAGATCAGAGCCATCCTTTCGTTCTGAACGCGTCATGTCACACCCCTTTGCTTGCTTTGATTATTATTGACTTGATTCCATTATTTATAGACTACACTCATCGATTAATCCAACTTGCACATATTAAGCCTTTAGTGGGTTCTACTCATAAGAGAAATCGCGAATTACAGTCAACACGACCTCACATGCCTATACACAGACGCCCATGCTGAGTAATATTCTGAACAATGTTGATGAGATTCCCGTTGACGTAGCATTTTTAGTGGCACCTGAGGCCGCTTTTATGACTGAAACAAATTTGGATATAAATGGCGGTCAATACATGTGGATATATCCCCACGAGACAAGGCTTGGGAGACAATAATGGATGCCCTTAACATGAGGTCAAAAATAATTATTGATACTCTAAGCACCCAATAGACGCGCTGCTCCAGAATGGGGCATCAATAATTACTGCTGACATCAATATAGAAAATTCACACCAGACTACTTCACACGCCCCTGACGAGCCTTCTGTCGTCTGTTTTCTTTGGGGTCTATCTGCAATGGGCGGTAGATTTCTATGCGATCGCCTGCTTCAACCACCATATCCCGTGATACTTGCTTGGCAAAGATACCAACCGCCATGTCCTGCGTTTCGGGATGCGTGTCCTGCAATCCAGACTGATGAATCGCATCGGCTACTGTTGCACCCGCATCCAGGTATAAAGAGACATGAACCGGCAGACCGACAGCGGGAATATAAATCACTTCAACCTTAACCATAGATAACCTTGGCTCGATCGCAAAACGCGTCCACCATTTTGTCGGTAACTTGTTCAAAAACAGGGCCCAAGAGCATTGACATCATACGGCCGGCGAAATCAAACTCCAGGTCAAATGAAATTTGACAGCCCTCCGGTGTTTCATCAAAACGCCAAAATCCTTCCAGATGACTGAACGGACCATCAACCAGGCGGATTTCTATCATTTTATTCATTTGCAAGCGGTTGCGAGTGGTAAAGGATTTGGTCATCCCGGCGGCCGCGATGACCAGCGTTGCCTGAACTTCATCGTCGTCACGATGATGGACTAAACTTTTCTCGAAATAAGGCAGAAATTCACCATAATTTTCAACATCATTTACCAAGTTATACATTTGCTCACATGAGAAAGCCACTACACGCGATTTTTTAACAATAGTCATTTGATATCCTCTTTATCAAGAGTAATTGCTGCTACCTGCGTCGTTAACCATTGTGCCAAGTCTCGAACTTCTTCAGTACAGATAGCATGTTCCATAGGGTATTCATGGAGTGAAATTTGCTGACAACCCTGTGCACGCAACCATTCCGCACCTTGCTTGGTCCAAAGGGGCGATACGATAGGATCATATTCACCACCAGCAATAAAGATTGGGGTGTTCTTATCCATCTCCAGTTTACATTCAGCAGCTAATGGCAAATAAGCTGATAAGGCGATAATCCCTGCCAATTTAGTCTTGGTGTGCAGGCCCGTATACAATGCCATAGCGCCACCCTGGGAAAATCCCGCCAAAAAGATCTGTTCAGGTAAAAATCCATCGGCGAGCTGGCTTTCAAACACCGCTCGAATGATTTCCTCCGCTTGTAAAATGCCTTCGCGATCTTCCCTGTCCGTCAACGTCAAACCCGTAATGTCATACCATGCCCGCATAGGCATGTTATTATTCAGCGTCACCGGACGGATTGGTGCATCCATAAACACATGCCGCACAGCAATAGCCAAAGGCAGTGCGTCTGCCAACCCGGCCATATCCTGAGCATCAGCACCAAGACCATGCATCCAAATAACACAGGCCTGCGCTTTTTCTTGCGGCTCTTTCATATAAACGTTCAACCGGTTTCTCCGAAAAAAAGGCGAATTATCGCCAATGTAAGCCAGCATGGCAAGGTGAGCGGCGATCCAGGATTGCCTGCATTCATATCGAGGCATGGTATAGTATACTCGCGATTGTTTTTAAACGATAAACAACATCGTTGATGGAAATTGTGAGAATATGAATAAATTAAGTTATGCAAAATACATTAGGAACAGTCTCTCTGTCGCTATTGCTTGCTTATTTTTAGCAGCATGCGGACAAAAAGGCCCTCTGTACCTTCCTGAAACGGAACAACCAACAACCACAAAAGAACAAACCAATGAGCCTACAATTCACCAAAATGCACGGACTGGGCAATGACTTTATGGTGGTCGATGCCATACGGCAAAAAGTCGATCTAAGTCCTACACGAATTGCCCACTTAAGTCGCCGCGATATCGGCGTCGGCTTTGATCAATGCCTGCTTATTGAAGCAAGCAAAGAAGAAGGTATTGATTTCTTCTACCGTATTTTCAATGCCGATGGCCAGGAAGTGGGTCAATGCGGCAATGGTGCCCGCTGCCTTGCGCGCTTTGTGCAGTATTATCAGCTTAGCGATAAAAAGCTGATAACTGTCGCCACCCATACCACCCGCATGCAGCTGCGGATTAATAACGACGAAACTGTTACCGTCAATATGGGGAAACCCAAACTGGCTCCCGCCGATATTCCCCTGCGGGCAGCAACGCAAGAACCACTTTATGCTATTCCTCTGACTAAAGAAAAATCGTGCGCCGTGCATGCTATTAATATCGGCAATCCACACGCTGTTTTAGTCGTAAGCAATGTTCAAGCAGAACCTGTGAATTCTATGGGTAAAACAATCAGCGAACATCCGCTCTTTCCTGAACAAACCAATATTGGATTTATGCAGATTATCAGCCCGCAACACATCCAGTTACGGGTCTATGAACGCGGTTGTGGTGAAACGCAAGCCTGTGGCAGCGGCGCGGTGGCTGCCGTCGCGGTTGGCCGGCTTTATCATCAATTAGATAAACAAGTTAAAGTCAGCTTGCCGGGCGGTGAGTTAACCGTTGACTGGCCAGATATAGAGGGCGATATTTTTCTCACAGGTCCCGCAGCCTTTGTCTACGAAGGCCGATTGTTATAAACATCAGTTAACTGCCCGATTGTTAAAAATTGGAGATATTATGCGTATTGTGATTCTTGGTGCAGGTGAGGTGGGCGGCACCCTTGCGCGCAATCTTGCCCATGAAGACAACGATATCACGCTGGTCGATTTTGATGAGAACCGTTTGCGCGATCTGCAAAATCGTCTTGATATTAAAACAGTGCACGGATGCGCATCACACCCCAATATTTTAATTGAAGCAGGCATTCAACAGGCTGATATGTTGATTGCGGTTACCAATAGTGATGAAGTTAACATGATGGGATGCCAAATTGCCTACAGCCTGTTTCGCACCCCCAATAAAATTGCACGTATTCGCTCCCGTCATTATTATCAATACCCCGAGTTATTTTGCAATAAGCACATCCCCGTTGATGTATGCATTAGCCCTGAACAATTGGTCACTGAACATATCGTTAATCTGATTGATTATCCGGGCGCCACCCAGGTTCTCGATTTTTCTGAGGGGCGAGTGCTGCTGGTTACCATTAAACCACAAAAGGGCGGCATAATGGTTGGCAAAACGCTGAGCCAACTAGAACAGCATCTAAGCTCGATTGAGGCCGGCGTAGTAGCATTATTTCGCGAAAAAACCGTGATGCCCCTGGATGATAATTACATCATTGCCAACGATGACGAGCTTATCTTTATCGCATCGCCGCATGCTATCCAGCAAGTACTGGTTGCTCTTGGCCGCTACACTCACCCCAACCGACGCATCATCATCGCCGGTGGTGGTCACATTGGCACCAAACTTGCGCAACACCTTGAAAACAGATACCGCATAAAAATTATTGACCACAATCTGCAACGCGCCAATTATCTTGCATCGCAATTGCATAAAGCCACGGTCTTACAGGGTGATATTGCCGATCGTGACTTGCTGGTTAATGAAAACATTGAATTCACAGATGTGTTCTGTGCGGTGACTAATGATGATGAGGCCAATATTATGTCTTGTCTGCAAGCGAAGCGCCTCGGTTGTCGCCATGCCATGGCCTTGATTAATCGCAATGCCTATGTGGATTTGATCGATGACAGCGCCATCGACCACGCCATCTCGCCACAACGCATTATGATTGGCAGTATTCTTGCCAAACTACGGCGCGGCAACATGGTTAAAATTCATCGCCTGCATGATGAGGCGGAAGCAATTGAGCTAATCATTCATGGTGATACCCAAACCTCGCAGGTCATTGGTCGCCGTCTTGATGAAATCCATTTGCCGCCAAGCTGTATGATTGCAGCGATTGTCCGCCAGGAAAAAGTGTATATTGCAAAAGCGGATCTCCTCCTGGCAGCGGAAGATCACGTGATCTTGTTACTACTGAACAAACGCTATGTATCTCAAGTTGAGTCCCTGTTTCAAGTCAATTTAAGTTTTTTAGGCTGATTTATGCAAATAAAAACGATTCTGCGACTCATTGGTTTACTGTTGATGATTTTCAGCTTGAGCATGTTAACGCCATTGCTTGTTAATCTTATTTTTCATGAAACCTTTTGGCTGCCGTTTGTAGCCGCCTATGCCTGCACCGTAGGCACCGGATTCCTTTTATGGTTCTGGTGCCGCAAGGAGCGTCAAGAATTAAAAATCCGTGATGGTTTTCTTATCGTCGTCTTGTTTTGGTTTGTGCTCTGTTTTTTTGCGGCATTGCCTTTTTTATTTGCCGTTCATCACCACAACGATAGCATGACGGATGCCTTGTTTGAGTCGGTTTCAGGATTTACAACCACGGGGGCCAGCATCATTACCAATCTGGAAATACTGCCCCATGCGATTCTATATTATCGCCAACAATTACAGTTTTTAGGCGGAATGGGTATTGTTGTATTGGCCGTCGCTATTTTACCGATGCTCGGTGTGGGTGGGATGCAATTGTATCGTGCCGAAACACCTGGCCCAATGAAAGATGCCAAGCTCACGCCTCGAATTGCCCAGACAGCGAAAGCATTATGGTCTATTTATTGTATATTAACCCTGTTATGCATGCTCAGTTATTGGGCGGCGGGGATGAGCTGGTTTGACGCCATGGGCGAGAGCTTTGCCACCGTTTCTACAGGCGGGTTTTCCATGCATGAGGCCAGCGTGGCCTACTATAAAAGTGACCTAATTGAGTTAATTGCTTGTTTCTTCATGCTGATGGGCGGCACCAATTTTGCACTACATTTTACCGCATTTAAAACGTTCAATATCAAGCACTATTGGCAGGATGAAGAGTTTCGCACCTACGTCGGATTCCTACTGGCCTCCAGTTGCCTGGTCACGATAAGTCTGGTGAGTTATGGCTTTTATAGCGCGCAGCCGCATGCCTTAGTGAAAAGCCTATTTAATGTGGTTTCCATGGCAACCACCACCGGTTTTATCTCCGCCCCGTTTAGTTCCTGGCCAACATTTGTTCCAATTCTGATTATGTTGCTCGCTATCATTGGTGGCTGTGCCGCATCAACCAGTGGCGGCGTGAAAGTTCTACGCGTCCTGCTATTGTCCAAACAAAGCAAGCGCGAAATAGTGCGCCTGTTGCACCCAAATGCAATCATCCCGATCAAATTTGGCAAACACACCCTGACCGAATCTATTTTACAATCCATGTGGGGATTTATATCAATATTTATCGCCCTATTTTTATTCTTAATGATAGTTTTCATGGCCTTTGGCAACGACTTCATCACCGCTTTTTCAGCGATTGCAGCAACGCTCGCTAATGCTGGCGCGGGGCTAGGCAGTGTCAGTGTAACGTTTGCTAATCTCAACCTGCCTAGTAAATGGCTGCTAATATTTGCGATGATTGCCGGCCGGTTAGAGATTTTCTCGTTATTGGTATTATTATCAGCACAGTTTTGGCGACGATAGGGCAAAATTTTTTTGATTCTCGCGCAGGGTGCTTGTCAGGCTAGGTGCACGACCTACACGTGCTTTACACAATTAATTTTTTGCCTTTAAACACAATCCGTTATAAAGGCTACCAGGAGCTACCTTGAAACATGTGAAGTTGTTTTTTAGTATTTTATTTTTGTCGTTTGTCTTTATATTTCAAGCAGTTGCCGATTCTGTCTGTCCAGACAGCAAAGCCGTCATCGCTATTGAAAAAGAACTTGATGTGATTTTGAAACAAGCAGTTTGTAACCATGATTTCAGACCAAGTCAAATTTCCTGGTTAAAAAATAAGGTGCTACCAAACATCATGCACAAAGGGTTTCTTGGAGTAGAACCCCCACAAAATTGGCAATTATTAACCGATTCGTTCATGCAGGAATGTTATCACGGTGAGAATATCTGCCTAGCTGATGAGCAGGATAAATTGGCGCAATGTTTTATGGATTCGACGCCGATTATAATGCTCCTATTTTCTTCTTGGTATTATCAAAATTGCGACATAATAAATGAAGCCGTATTAAAAAATTGGGATAACAAAAAGGAGCTCATTATTCAACTCATTGCGAAACAGCCGCATTAATTTCCGCCGTTGTTGAGCTGCACCAATCTACCCGGGTGATGCTAGATGACGTACAGCCCAACGTGGTCATCATTATGTTCTGTTAAGTGTTCAACGTGAAAGCGCTTTCTTTTGTAACACCGCTTTTCCTGAGCACGTCCTGTGATGACTGACAAAATAAACTCGCTGATGAGGGCCTCTGTGGAATAGCAAAAACTCGTGATGCCGAACTATCTGGCTGCGATTTTTCTTGGTTTTCAATCCTGAATTTCTCAGATGAATAAGTCGCTACGTCACTTTTTTGCTCATCTTCTCGTTTTCTTTTGCCACCCGCTTTAGGCACTAATGCTTCCGTTTGGCTGTTGTATTGAAAAAAAGACACGCTACTCATCGAACGCATAAATAGTGTAGCCTTGCCAACGTCGGTCACGTCATCCAAAGCATCGTTTGGCTGATACAACGGCTGATTGGGGTGAAAAAAATCATCCTTAAATTCAAAAGGACTCAGCTCTGCTTGGTGATACTCAGAAATCAGACCTAAATTTTTTATGTCATCCTGTACAGCTGTTGGCAGCCATTGCCATAAATGCGCCAATTGAAGATTGGCCATAGCCATATCAAATTGTTCTACTTGTTCATCAAGATAGGCGTAACGAAATCCACTGAAATTAACCCCTGACGGTTGTAATGCTGACATGACATGCTCTAAATTTTTCTTTTTATCATCCAACATGCCAACATGACGTGGCAAATGCCCCTGTTGCGTAAAAAATTGCTCCAATATTTTACCTTTATTTTTACCGTCACAATAGATGACACCGCCGGCACAAAACACCCCATCATCCTTTGCGATACTATTGCGAGAAAAATCAACGTCAATATCAGCTAGCTGTCTCATTGTCTGATGGCGAATGGAATAACCTCGTGCCGTTAGTCCGATGACAGGTATTCCAATATCTTGCAGCGCTTTAATAATGATGATTATTTCAGGTTCCACGGACGCCGTGCGGATAAAATGCTGCACCGCATCATATACTGAGAAAACCCATGGTTTAGCAAGCGCTGGATCAATGTTTTTTTTGACAAAATGCTCAAACAATCCACCAAACCAAGAATCACTTCCCAATTCCAGACGAGGCGTCATGACCGTATTGTCCAGATCTAAAATCAACCAGGTATCATAATGAATATCGTTTAACGCTTCACGGACGTGTTGAATTTCCAAAATATTTTTTGGCATTATTTCCCCTCATACTAAAACATTAAAAAAGCGCCACGTCGAATAACCGTGGCGCTTTTGATGTAAAATGCTTATTTGGAAAGACTAGACCGATTTTTGTTAACTGGCGCACTTTCATCAGTAAACGACAACTTGAAAAGTCCATGATTCAAAATCATTGCATCATGACGACGTAATTTTGATCGGGTTGCTGGCACGGCTTTTACTTCTTCAACCTCTGTTTCCGATACCTCATCATCAATGTCAGTTTCTTCATCATCATTGGAACGCATTGAAGCATCGCTGCTTTCATCATCAGAGGTATTTACATAATTTTCATCATCATCTTCATCACTCTCTTGATGATTTTTATAATACTCCTCCATTTCGTCAATCTTTTGTCGGAAGTGTTTCAAACCTGGCAACATGTCCTTACTTAAAAGACTATCTTCAACGTCCCTTTTAGCAGATGACATCGGTTTTTCTTCTTGCTCCTCCAAGGACTCCATGTCAGAACGCTTTCTTTTGAAGCGCAATTTTTCCTGAGCACTTTCTTTTTGTGGCTGACCAAATAAACCTGTTAAAGAAGATTTGCTTGAGAGAGAAGATGCCATTGATGCCTGTTTTTCCTCCTGTGATTTTAGTTGCGTTCCTTTTCTTAAATCCTTAGCATCAATTCGCTGAATCGAGGGTTCCCCTGGAATTTTCTCGGCTATTGCGGCTAACCAGTTGGTAATGTTCATGTACCCATTGTTAGATAGTTCGGCTCGCATTTCATCACTAATGGTTTGACCTAGGGTTTTTAAATCCGGTGAAGCACCCTGATTTAATGCCGCATGCGCTCTTAAACCACTGGATGCAACCCAATAGCCACATAAGCCCCTGTTTAGCCCGCCTTCATTGGGGAGGACAGATAGCGCCGCGCCTTTAGGTAGTTGTGCGGCTAAAATGTCGTGATAACCTTTGCCGGAGGCTTGACCTAGCGGGTCAAAAAGGTAGTACTGATTGCCTGCACCTCGAATCAGCATAATCCAGTGGCCTGAGACTTTCCCCGCGCCGACATCAGTTAATAAGGGCATAAAACCTTGCTTGTTCAGAAGATCTAACTTCAGATCGGCTTTGCCGTTATAGATAGAACCACTTGTCATGTTTGGATAGCCCATGTGAGTAAAAAGAGCATGCATACCTAATTGAGTCAATTCAAACTCTTCTATATACAAATCTTCCCTACCTATATTGTGCTTATGAGCACTGGATGCTACACCTTCAGATTTGTCTGATTTAGCACCTAAATCAATCGAACGATCACGAGAAATATGATTACGTTTTAATAATCGACTCAGTTCTTCAGCCGACATGTTAGGAATAACAATTTTAGATTTTGAGGCCAGCGTAATTACATGTCTTTCATCAGTATTCCCCTCCAAAGCCATAATAGCTTCGTGAAGGTTATTAATTGTTCTCCCATTAATTTCTTTTACAATAGTATTAATGTGTTTTTCGTAACCTCGTGTCTCGGGACATTTTAGGATCTGGTTAATCACAACAATTTGGTCATCATGATTTTTTTTAGGTGCATCAGGTACGGTACAATTTTCTTCAACTAAAACCATCTCTTCAAATGCACCGCCTTCGCCTTCCATATAATTACGTGTCAACGGGACAAAGCAAACACCAGAGTTAATGTAAAACGTCGGCAATTTGTCGTGTTCTGCAACAGGTACTTTTTCAGTCTCACCAAGGATAGTATCTAAAACAACATCAACATCTAATTTCTCGGCCTTGTTGCTCGCCGCATTTTTTCGCAAGATACTGAGTGTAACCTTATCACCGATAAATTTTGACTGGGTTACATGACACAAATCAATACATTTAATACCTGGATAATCCACTGTGCCTTCATTTGAGACTGGCAATCCATCAATGGCAAGTATAATGTCATCTGGTTTTAATTTATGGTAAGCATCAGATAAGGTATCCGCCTTTAATATGCGTACGCCGGTTTGTTTTCCGAGCTGATAAAATGCACGCTCATTCGGATTTTCAAGCTCTTCGGTAATAATAGGTAGTGTGGGGAAACCGCGATATTTATTACCACTAAATGCTTCGGTTAGAAAATGACGTACAACAGGTGCGGGAATAATATAACCCAATCCCTGGTGACCACCATACCCTTGAAAAGCAACGCCAACAACCTTACTCCCGGAGAAAACAGGCCCCCCACTGTTGCCTGGGTTGATTGCCGCATCAACTTGCGCTTGCAGCATATTTTGTCCACTCACTGAATAGGTATCAACCTGAATACGTGAAACAATCCCTTTTGATAACGATATTTCAGTTCCACCCATGGGGAAACCAACTACCATAACTTTTTGACGTAAATCAACCATATCGCCAATCTCAACTGGCTCAGTAATTTCATGAAATTCTGGGGCATCAATTTCTAATAATGCCAAATCGCACTGATAAGATACACACTTGACTTTTGCTTCATATTTTTGCAGCCGATCATTCGCCAATCTTACTTGGAGAAAAATTTGGTTTTGTGCAACATGGGCATTGGTCAGAATGTATTTTTTACCCAAGTGTTCTATAACAGAGCCCGATCCTGTACAAGAAAATGTTTCTGGATCTCGCCAGGGATTATCATAATCTGGCGTAAAGCCGTCTGCATAAATTTGTACAACCGAGCGGTCGTGTTGCTGCTGAGTTGGAAATTTTGATCGCGTAGCAGCTCGTTTAACTTGAGGGGGCTTAGTAACGCCACCAACGTCTTGATCATCCAGGCGTTTTCTTTTGAGATTTACCTTTAGCGGATTTGAGGAGTCATTTGTTTGTATATTATTTGTTGCAGCACTATCTGCGGCTATTGTTTTAGCTTTTTTCTCGCTAGTAGACAAATCCTGAGGAGTTGCATCGTCGTTTTTTCTTTTACTACCCGCTTTCACGGGTTGAAAAGCACTGGCATGTTGCGTTGTATTACCCGAAAAACTATTTGATGGGTTTGTATAATTTAAGATGCTGGATGAATGCAATTCATCTTTCAAAGAAATTTGCTGTTCCTTGATTTTCGCGTTTGTGGCCGTAGTTTTCTTAACACCTTTAACCTCTTGCTTGCTAACTGGAGCAATGCCTTGCAAAATACTGTGCGTAATACCCGCCCCCTGAGCTAAATCAGATGCTTTTGCAAATATTGGATGGGCTTGAAAAGGATCAATAGATTGGAGCAGCTCAACAAAATTTTCTTTGATTTGCACTTTAACCTTGAAATCAATATGTTGAATCAAATCTGAATCAAGCAACATGTCAAATCTAGGCTTAATTGTAAGTAACGATTCGGGCGCATTAAGCGCAAACCATTTAATAATCCTCTCAAGAACCATCATCTGAGTATTGGCCCACTTCGGCGCTGCACCTAAATTGTCTTTAGTTTGTGGATTCATGCTCATTGGCATCAATGACCAACCTTTGGCATGTAACCACTCTGGTCGATGGTTATTTATTGTAAAATGTCCTTTAATATCCGCAGAAAAAGAACGTTTTAATCGCTGCTTCATTTCAGGATGGAGTTCATCAACCATAGTATCAAAGAAATTTTCATAGGAATCTCGCGCCGACTCCCCCATAACGGTATTTTGATTAGGCGTTCTTGTTTTAAGCAAATCGCGTTGCGGTATCGACGCAAGATCAATCAAGAGTTCTTCGTCACCTTTACTTTCTCGTTTCATTTCTTTTAGGTCTTTTTCTAAATCTTTTTTAACGTTCTTAGACAGATCATCCCGAAATACAGGTGTTGCGCGAATTGATCCCCAAAAGGGTGGCTTACCTTCTTCTGGAGAGGGAGAAAAACAAGCAATTTCAAATGATTCTTCTTCGTTTTTATCACCCTTTCGGCCCGAATAAATGCGCTTAGAGTACATGGGCGTTTTACCATCTGGTGTTTGGGCACGATAACGATGCATTCCACGAAAAGGTTCTATCGCTTCTATATCAATTAGAGGGCGAACTGTGGGAGTTTCAGCATTGTCTTTAAACGGTAGTGCATACTGCAAGGCAATTGTCTTATCACCCTGCTCAATCACAACCGCATGGCCTATTTTTTTACTATTTGGCGCATAACGAGCATGTTCATTCTTGCTGAGATCAGAAAAATCCTTCTCGGTGTATTTTAATTTATCATGGTTCGCGTTAGATGGTGCGGTGATGGTAACAGTAGTTTCACTATTATTCGCGTTAGGATTAGGATTAGGCTTATGTTTCTTCTTGTCGTTTTTCTCAGTCGTCTCAGTTAATTGATCGTTAGCATCTGATTTACGTTTTGGCATGATAAAGCTCCTTCTTTAAAGATAATTGTACTTGTAGTTACAACACTTCGCATGAAAAGCAGCAACCCATTGTTATCAGAAACCAAGTAGGGTGTAAAGATTTTTTAACCATGGAAATTCTTGCCTAATTTATATTTTTTTAATGAAATTTAAATGATTAAATAGTTGAATTATACGTCTGGACGGCTCTTTTAGGGATTTGAAATAGCGGTTAACTCTTTGAATATAAATAAATGCCAACTCAAATTTTTTTGACGAATAACGATAAAAATCATAGGTCATTATTTGATGATACTAAGCGAGTTATTTTCACTACTAATTAAAAATATATTTATACAAGAGGCTAGCCAGAATGAACGGTGGCTTTTCCAGCAGCACCTATTTTCCTACATACAAATCAAGCCACCACCTTTGTATGAAACGTCCTTAACTTAATAGCAACGCTCACGTTACCACTTGGTTATGGCAGGTATATGGTACAAGATGATGATTATTGATTCATACAGTAGGTTGGCGCTGAGCGCTAGCGAAGCCCAACAATCATGGCACCGATCCCTAGTTGGGCTTCGCTAGCGCTCAGCACCAACCTACAACCTGTCCAAACTAAATGGAAACGGTACTGGGTGAGTCGCTCAAGCGTTCTTCTTCATCACGAAGAGGCTGATAACGATCAGAATAATTTGAATCGGATGCAGTGCGTCGCAATAACCTCAATGCTACTCGCAACAACTCCTGATAATCGGCGAAAAGTTCTGGAGGACGTGTTTTAAGATGGTCAACGATTTGTTCAATAATCAATTGGTTAAGCTGTGCTGGCGTTAACAGTTGATCGCTTGCTGGCATCGGAACTTTTGCAGACTCATCCACTAGCCTTAACATCATCATCCGTGATACTAACGTCAGCAGTTGCTCTGATTTTTCGCGCTGTATCGTTGGATCAGGGGAGTGATGCTCATGATCCAATTGCTGCATGAGTAAAGCCGATTCTTTTTTTTGAGCGACTAAGGAATAGGCAGAAACTGGACTGAGCAGTTCATGGCGATATTCACCAGAAAATTGTGACCAGATATCCTTTGCGAATGGGTGCAATAGAGGGTAGCGTGTTGCCATGTCGTGAGAGTATCCTTGAGGCGCCAGGATTTTATCGGCTTCTTGATGATGATAAAGATCGCCATGATGAGCGTCTGCCATCGTAGCCCGCGCAATATCGTGCAGCAGTGCTAATAAACCTAATTTATTTTTTTCGCCAGCGCGCAACTGATGCATCATGACAAAGGCTTGAAATCCATGCCCACGCTCAGTCGTATTTTCTTGTAGCACCTCTTTGGGATCATAAAGACGACTGGCAAGCTTATCAGCAAAAACATTCACCACCGTTGCTGCATATGTCTCTAATATTGGAATAAGTGATTGATAAGGTTTCGGTATATCGACAAACGTTTTGCCCGAAAAAGAAAGTCTAAATGGCCGCTCCAGTAGTTCGACTGACGTGTACTTCATTGCCTCCAAATTAAAACCATCCGCTTGCAAATAATTTTCCAGTGTTTTTTTCGATTCAGGAAAAATCTGCTTGGAAAAATGGCCTTGCTGTTGCAATTTTTGCATCATGAACGTTGGTGAGGGTACTGTATGAATAAAAAACTGCAGCGGTCGTGTTGTTAGCGCTGACTGGTTATGATAAGGAGCCATAGAAAAAAAACGAGCAAATGCACCGAGCCGTGGCATGGGATGTCCTTCTCACAAAAATATCAAATAAAAAAAAATGCATTTTATGTTAAAAAAATCATGAAAACCATTGATTGTTGGCGAAGGCACCCGGCAGATGCGCCACATTTAAGCAAGACTGGGCGTCTGCTGAACAGATTGAATAGCTCCGCCCCAAAAATGTTGTATAATAAATTAACAGTTCATTGTAGGTAAAATTACCATGAAGAGCGAAGCTGAAATTAAAGAGCGGATGGAGGAAAGCAATACTCCCGGCGCATCTATTGCTTATTTTACCCCGGGAAAACCTATTAGTCCTAAGGTCTTAGGAACAACCGACATGCACACTGGCCAATTCCCTGTTGATGTAGAATCGGATACAATTTTTGGTGCAGCATCGCTTAGCAAGCCCGTATTTTCCTATTTAGTACTTAAAATGATAGGCGATCAAAAAATACTGGCCAATAAAAATTCTAAAGAGCCTTTTACGTTAGATACTCCAATATCTAAAATTTATCCAATAGAGGACTTCTACAAGAATGATTCCGCTACAAAGGTTAGCAAGGAATTTGCTGAAGAAGGCGCAAAAATAACCCCCCGCATGGTGTTGTCCCATACAACAGGAATACCCATTAATGGCGCATCAACATTTGATTTTACACCGGGAACAGCTTATGCCTATGGAAATATGGCGCTACGTTATTTACAAAAAGCCCTGGAAAAAGAACAAAACAAGTCGCTTGAAGCGCTGGCAAAAGAAGACGTTTTTAATCCTTTGGGTATGACGCATAGCAGTTATGTACCCGGGGGAAAGACTGCGCGGGATTGCAATGCCGCGAATTCGCTAAGCACTACGCCAAGCGATTATGCTATTTTAATCACAGCCTGGATGCAAGGCTGTGGCATGATATCAATGTCTGACACCCCCACACTTGAAAATCAAAGCAAGTCTGCTACTTCAAACTATATTCTTACGAAAGAAGATCTTTTTTACTACAACAAATTAGATAACAAGCTCTCAGTGTTCAAATTAGACGCATCCAAATTAGAAGGATTGCACAAAATATTTTCTACAGGTGCGGAGGAAAAACTAAATAATAGTTTATCACCAATAGGTAATTTATCAGATGAGGCGCTTAAACAGATAACAGCCATTACAGGTCATTCCTCTATAAATCCTACGTTACAGGAAGCCTTCAAACCTCAAATTTCGTTGCAGAAAGACCAATGGGCCCTAGACATGGGTGTTTCAGATAATGACACGAAACATCTCGAATGGGGATTGGGTTTTGGGCTGGAACTCGATGACGCGGGTAAAGTGACCTCGGCATTCCATACCGGCGATATGGACCAGTGGCGTGGGTGGGTTGCTATGGATATGAAAAGTAAATCGGGCGTTGTCTATTTTGCAAATGGCAACGAAAGCTTAAATCATTCTGGGCATGGTTATGGGCATGTTCTTGCCGAGTTAATTGTAAAGCCAGTAGTAGAATTGAAACATACGTTTAATTGGTTTTTTCAAAAATTTGGCCTTGCTAGAAATGTGGAACCTGGATGGAAAGAAAATGAGACGGCTGATACTGCTCGTATTGGGGCATATGTCCGCTCCCATTTAAAAACAAACGAATCAGATACGTTAGACAACGCTCGAGAAAGAATGGCACAATTTAAGAATCCTGTAGCAGACCTTAGGCGAGGTGCGTCAGCATCTACCGACGTTATTAATGCAAACGTGGAAACCAAGAGTAGCTCACCGTCCCCTTTGCAAACAACACTCAAACCCAAATTTCCAGGAGAGGATTGAATATGGGCTACCCCGCGCTCAGCAAACAGTTGGGTAGAATCACACCAAAAAAAGTTACTGGATGATTAGCTATGCGCGCGTATCTACAATAGATTAAAGCCTGGAACTTCCGCTGTCTGATATGGACAATGCTGCTGAGGAGGGGAGCCTGATAGCTTTTTCATTTAATTTTGACAGGTTGTTGTAGGTTGGCGCTGAGCGGTAGCGAAGCCCAACAAGGGAGCCTCGCGTGCCGCGACTGTTGGGCTTCGCTACCGCTCAGCACCAACCTACGGTATGAATAAATCACAATCATTTTGTACAAGGCAACATGTCAAAATTCAACCGATTTATTCCTTCAACTTCCAACGCTTGTGCAACCACATCCATTGCTCCGGATGCGCTAATATAATGCGCTCCAGCGCCTGATTGTAAGCGAGGGTATTGCGATATATCGACTCTTGGGTAGTCTCGTGGTCTTGCCATACAATGGGCTCATGAAACTCTAATACATGACGACCATTTTCAAGACGATAACCCGCTGCCGGCACTACGGGCACGCCAGTGTGGCGCGCGAAACTGGCCAGGCTGCGGTAGGTGCCTGCTTTTTTTCCGAAAAATTCTGCAGCGACGCCATCACGGTTGACTAAAGATGCGTGCTGATCGAGCACGAAGACCACCGCGTGGTTTTGGTCTAATGCGTCACAGACTTGTTGTAAGGAATTTTTCTTCGGAATAACATGCAGTCCGGCTTGGTAATAACGACGAAACAAAATACGCTCAAGAAACTTGCTGCCCAGGGTGCGACGAATAAAATGGAACTGACCCTGGAATTGTTTGAAATTTAAAATGCCGCCAAGGGGTGCAAATTCCCAATTGCCAAAGTGCCCGGTGAGCACCAAAACTCCGCGCCCTTGCGCTGCAACCGCCATTATACGCTCATGCCCGCGCACCTCTACTCGGGCACGCAGTTTTGCTTCACTCATAAAGCGCAGGTGAAATGTTTCTTTGATAGAAGTCGCGAGGTGCGAGTAAAATGCTTTAGCTAAATGTGTTTTTTGCGTAACGCTCAGTGCCTCACCATATACTTGGTTAATATTAGCCATGATCACTTGCCGGCGATAAGGTAGACAATGATAGAAAATCTTGCCGGCGAATGACACCCGCATGTTCTCAAGTTGCAGATTTAAATCAATCACAGGCTTTAATCACCAGGCAGGCATTCATACTGGCAAAGCCGCGATTGATAACCAATGCGTGTTGCTTGCCGCTCTTCATATTGCGGTGTACTGCGCTCACATCAATGGCTTCACAAGCTGAGGCACGATTTTCCAGCGGTGCGATTCCGGGTACGCATTTAGCGCGTAACGCGTAGGTCGCTAATACCGTATCCAAAACGCCAGATGCACAGAGCGTATGCCCCATTGACCATTTAAATGATGTCACGGGAACGTTGTTGTCACCGAATACCGCGTCGATCGCGCAGGCTTCGCTCACGTCGGAGGTCTGGTTACCGTTTCCATGTGCTACTACTAAACCAATATCAGCCACATTTAACTGCTGTTTTTCCAGCGCCTGCGTCATTAACGATGCTAATAGCTGGCCACCTGCTGTTATCGAAAATAAGCCGGCAGCCTCACTGGCAGACATGCCACCGGTGATTTCACCATAACACACCGCCGAACGCGCGCGCGCGCTGGCTTCACTTTCAAGCACCAATGCCGCGGCACCTTCAGCCAATATCGTGCCGTCATGGTCGCGGTCGAATGGTTTTAAATGGCGTGCACTAACAACACCCAGCTTGTCATAGTAGAACAAAGCTTGCGGTTCCGTGCCCACATCATAAGCAACCACGACTGCACGCGCTGCCACGCCGGTTTTAATCGCATGATACGCTTCAATAATGGCCTGCATGCCACCTACAGCATGATTGGTGACATTATGATTCGCACCCTTGAAGCCATAAGTGATGCCGGTGTAAGCCAACACGTTGTTGGGGAGAATACGCAGTAACCACATGGGATGCACTTCATTAAATAGTTGACCGGCAAACTGCTGCATATCAACGCCCGTCTTTGCCAACAAGGGCAGAAAATCGTATTGCTGAAAGTATTTATTACCCGGCGAGCCGACATATACCCCAGTTTGTTCATTAAATTCATTAACAGATTCAAGGGTATCGCGGTAAGTGATCAGTTGACTATGCTCAACCGCCTGCATAGCCGCATTTATGCCCATCACATCTTGACGCGAGATCACTTTAATTAACTTGCGATCGGGCAACATCGTCGCCGGCTTAAAATTTTTCAACTCACCACCCAAACGATGCGTCCAGGAGGATAGATCCCATTCTTTTATTTCATCCAGGCCATTTTCACCTGCTAACACTTTTTCCCAAGTTTCATCGGCTGTCGCACCGGTGGACGTTAACGCGCTGAGGCCGGTAATAAATACGCGATTACTATCACTCATACGCTCACCCCTGCATACTCTGGATGCTTGAATAACAAACAACTATTCGAACCGCCAAAACCAAATGAATTGGACAGCACCACACCTAATGATTTTTCGCGCGAACCTTCGGTAACATAATCCAAATCACATTCAGGATCGGGTGTTGTCAAATTAGTGGTCATGGGTACACGAGCATGTTGAATGGCCAAAACCGACAAGACTGCCTCCAGCGCGCCCGCTGCAGCGATCAAATGCCCGGTCTGGCATTTGGTCGAACTGACAGGCAGCTGTTGCACATGAGCGCCAAATACGGCTTTAATTGCATTGGTTTCGCTCAAGTCATTCATTTTGGTTGACGTACCATGAGCATTAACATAATCAACATCCGCAGGCGTTACGCCGGCATCGCGCAATGCCTGTTCAATAGCCTGAATGGCACCATCACCATTTGGATGCGAGTCGGTGATACGATAGGAGCTTAGCGTATTACCTTCGCCCGCCAACTCTGCGTAAATATGAGCACCTCGTGCGACAGCCTTGTCCCAAGCTTCCAAAATTAAAAATGCGGCCCCTTCACCGAGCACAAAGCCATTACGAGCGCCATCAAATGGGCGGCTCGCAGTTGTTGGCGTGTCATTGTAGGTGGACAACGCCCCTAACAAGCAGAAGCTCGATAAGCCTAGTGGATTAATCATCGAATCAAAGCCACCAGCGAGCATATAATCGGCGTCACCGCGGCGAATAACTTGCATGGCTAACCCCAACGCCTGTCCGCCAGATGCACAGGCGGTATGCACTGAACTCGCATAACCTGCGATGCCAAATTGCTGAATAAGCAAAGACAGTGCTGAATTGGACGTGGTTTTACCAAAATCAACCAAACGGTAAAAATCGCTTGCCTTGCTCTGCAGCAATTGCCAATCGATGTCGCCCGTTGGCGCGCAAGTTTGCTGAAAGCGGTGCAAATAATCAAATTCCGCAGTCATCATACCGCTGCCGGTCACTACACCCCATCGCGTCGCATCTTGTTGACTGGGTCTAATACCGGCATCAACAAAAGCTTGCTGGGCAGCATCAAGTGCGTAATGGGTGAATGACATTGCAAAGCGATTATGTTTGCCAGTCAACGCGGGCGCTGGCGTAAACTGTTTGATTTCAGCAGCAATGCGCGTTGGAAACGCGCTGGCATCAAATTGTTTGATTTCGGCAATGCCGGACTTGCCGGCAAGAAGATTATCCCAAGTCGACTGCACGTCGTTTCCCAGCGGGGAAACGACGCCTAATCCAGTAATGGCAACTCGTCTTTTCATTTTATTCACTACCCTTCGCGGTCATAACCACGTCTAAAACACAAACTCGCTTGCCTTCGACTTCGCTGCGGTAACTCAAAATCAACTCATCGTCGTCGTGATGTTTAACCGTAAGATAACAAACCACAACATCACCCGGATGGACAAATTCATTCATTTTGATTTTGCGCATCTCGCTAACATGATAGGGCATGGAAAAATTTGCTCGAGCTAGAAATTCACGCGCCAAATTGAGCTTGCATTCAAGCAACACGGTCATCGGTAACACAGGTTTATAGGGAAAATGATCCGGGAAATAAGGCGCGGCAAGCGCGACATGCTTTATCGCGCACATGCGTATACCAGCCTCACTGCTGATAATGCGGTCAAACATCATGGGATGCAGCAATGGCTTGTAATCCCGACCCAATAACTCATCAGTGGTTGTGGTCGGTGATGGCTCAAAAGGCCAAGTACCGGGGCGGTGAATTTCAGCAAATTGACGGCGAACCAAGTCGCTGTCAATAAAATTAGCCATCGGCAATAAGGGGCCCAGTGCATTTTCAATGCTGAAGACCACTTCATCGCCAACACGAGCAATACCATGGTAGCGCACAGCAACATCATCGAGAGAATCGATATGCGCCTCCAGCATCAGGGTCTCGCCAACATACGCGGAACGATGAAGACGCGCACTGGAAACAACTCCCGCAACGGGACGGAAGGTAAAGTCATTGCTGAACATCACATTCCAAGCCGCTAACTGACCCAACGTTTCGCCAATTAATGAGGGGATAAAACACGACCTGCCTTGCTCATCTGCGCAGAGATAATAATCATCATGCGTGATGTGTTTTATCCCCCGCACCGTACCAACTGGTGATAATTGCAGTATTCTGTCAACGAATAAAAACCGCATCAGGCTACTGTTTCAGTAGCTTTTTGCTCATTAACGGCAACAGCAATCAGCTTACAGAAGGTTTCTACGGTAAACAGCACAGGAATTTCATTGACCTTCATGTTCGCTTTAAACGCGTCAGCAGGCACTTCACTGAGATAGTTTTTCAACGCGACCATACCTCCTACAGTGAGCACGCCACCTTTTTCGAATTCATCTTCTGACAAATCACCACGGGCATTTTTTTCTAATTGACCGCGCGGTATTTTGATAGCAAATTCTTTTTCGAGTTGAAAGACAAGATCAAGAAAATCAATGGATTCAGCGCCCAGGTCGCCAATTAAGCGACTGCTCAGCAATACTTCATCTTCATCAATAACCAACACGTCAGCAATAATTTCCCTGACTTTAGGATAAACGCTTTCTACATTCATAACTTCACCTCTCAGAGCTCAGCAGATTTCCAAAGCCTCGGAGTATATCATAACTTTTTAGCGCGCAGCTACGCAGATTAGCAATGTTCTGCACACTTTTAACCAACAATGCTATAGCCGGCATCCACAAACAAAGTATGCCCTTTGATCATTTCAGCTTCTGGTAGGCATAATAGATAAACCGTATTGGCTACATCAGCTGGCATAAGCGGCCGCCCTGCCAAGGCGTGAGCCTGATATTCATCGAGCAGTTGCTCACGATTTGGAAAATGTTTTAGCGCATCGGTATCGACAACGCCCGCTGAAACAGTGTTAACGCTGATACCGTCTGCGGCTAACTCGAGACTTAAAGAGCGCACCAAGGCTTCAAGAGCCGCTTTGGACGCACCAATAAATGCGTAGTTGGGAATTGCACGTTGCGCACCTAAACTGGAGAGCGCAATAACCCGGCTTCCAACAGGCATCATGTCTCGGCCTTCGCAGACCAAATGATTAAGCGCCAACGCATTAGTTTCCATGCACCAACGCCAATGTTTGGTAGACATATTCATTGCCGGCTTTAATACGCCGCTGGCAGCATTGCTGACGAGGAAATTAAGGTGCGAAAAATGTTGGCGAAACTGCGTGAACATGTCTTTAACTGATTGCTGATCAGCAACATTAGCCTGTATGGAAATCGCTCGACGACCCAATGCCTGAATTTCTTCAATTAGAACGGCGGCTTCATCTGAGCTATTATAATATACAATAGCAATATCGCAGCCGGCGTGCGCCAATTTCAATGCCGTAGCCCGACCAATACCGCGCGCACCACCAGTAATCAACGCAACCTTATTTTCAAATACCAGACTCATTTAATAACCCTCTGCATAAAAGATGCGGCTCTAATATAAACAAGTTAGCAAACCTCACTTTACGAGAAAAGCTATCACACAGCGATGTATACAAGGGTATTAAATACATTTGATAATGAACAATTTAATACCCATCAGCCGCCATGTCGGGCACCTTCTCCCGTAAAGGGGGAATTAACCGCTGTCGGCCCACTGCCACATTTACCTGTTTAGCGCTACACTTACTGGTTTAAAAAAACTGCCAAATTATCGCGATTCGCGTACTCTGTCAATTATCTGCCCACTAAATCCGCAATTTATGCTGTTGAAGGTCGTGGCTATAGGCAAATTCATGCCCGATAATCAACTATTGCACAAAATACCCTTGTTCCAAGCAGACTATCTTTGTACCATCTGCTTATCATTTACTAAGCGAATTTGCGAACCATGAAACAATCCTGGTTAAACACTGTTTTTCCTATAGCGGCGATCTTTTCATTCCGCATGCTTGGTCTATTTATGCTCATCCCCGTCTTTACTATCTATGCGGCTCAGTTGCAGGATTCGACTCCAGCATTGATGGGTTTGGCATTGGGCAGTTATGGCTTGAGCCAGGGGTTACTTCAAATTCCATTTGGTATGCTTTCCGATCGCTTCGGGCGAAAACCAATCTTAACTGTCGGATTATTGTTGTTTGTATGTGGCAGTTTATTAGGTGCTTTCACACATTCTATTTTGGGGATGATTATTGCGCGAACCCTGCAGGGAACAGGCGCTATCGGCAGCGTCTTAATCGCACTACTTGCCGATCTCACCCCGGATGAACAACGCACCAAAGCGATGGCCGTTATTGGTGTGACCATCGGGATGTCATTTAGTCTTGCGATGATAATCAGTCCAGCAATCACCAGTCACTTTGGGCTTGCCGGAATTTTTTACCTTACGGCAATATTGGCCATGCTTGGTTTGGCGTTGCTGCATTTCGTCATCCCAACACCCGTCAAAGAACCATTTCATCCTGAAAGTGAAGTAAACCCATTACTGTTTAAAGATGTAATCACCAACCCGCATTTGTTGCGGCTAAATGCCAGTATTTTTGCGCAACACTTAATTCTTACCTCAACATTTTTTGCCATTCCGATGTTGTTGCAGAAACAACTGCTGCAAGGACACTTAAGCCAACAATGGCACTTCTATTTGCCGTTAATTGTCATTTCTTTTTTAATCATGGTGCCATTCATTATCCTTGCTGAAAAAAAACGACAAGTTAAAAAAGTTTTCTTATGGTCGATCATCATCACCGGCTTAAGCCAATTAATCCTAGCCGTTACCTATACGAGTTGGCTGGCTCTCTGTATCTTAATGTTTGCCTATTTTGTTGCATTTAATGTTCTGGAGGCAACCGTGCCTTCGCTTATTTCGAAACAGGCAAGTGGCAAGAGTAAAGGCACGGCTATGGGCGTGTATTCCAGCTGTCAGTTCCTGGGTATTTTTGCCGGTGGTGCGTTAGCGGGTGTGATTTACCAAGCGTTGGGGGTTGGTGGGATATTTATCATCAATGGCGTAGTTGGCGCGCTTTGGTTATTAATCGCAAGCGCCATTAAACCAAATGCCTATATGGTGACACTTACACTATCATTAAAAAATTTAACAATAAGTAATAACGAACTTGCTGAACAGCTGCGCGACTTGCCCGGTGTTGATGATGTAGTCCTCGCACAGGAGGAAATGGTTGTCTATTTACGCGTTGCAAAAGACGCCTATATAGACGGCAGCGCCCATCAACTGCTCGATAAATATCGTGCGACATAGATTGGAAGGTTCTGATACACTTTAAGCAAGAGAATTATGCCGCTCGGAATGTGCGGATTATTGAACGAAATTACCCTTCGGAAAACTAATTAATTTGCTATAATCGTTTTTCTAACTTTCGCATAATGGAGATACAAATGGCACGTGGGATTAATAAAGTCATACTGGTAGGCAATGTCGGAGTTGATCCGGATGTTCGCCACCTGCCCAATGGCAACGCAGTGACTACCTTATCCATCGCTACTAGCGAATCATGGAAAGACAAACAAACTGGTGAAAAGCAAGAACGCACCGAATGGCATCGCGTGGTGTGCTTCAATCGCCTTGGAGAAATTGCTGGAGAGTACGTTCGCAAGGGCTCCAAGCTTTATGTCGAAGGAAGTTTGCGTACACGCAAATGGCAAGATCAACAAGGTCAGGATCGCTATACAACTGAAATTATAGCGGCTGATATCCAAATGCTTGATAGCAGGGGTCAAGGCGGATCATACAGCAATGAAGGCGACCAATCAGCACCACCACAACATCATGCCCAACAAGCAAGCGCTGCCACCAAACCACAAGCATCACAAAATAACGCACAGGAAGCATTTGAAGAGCTGGACGATGATATTCCATTCTAAATACAACTGAGACTATATTTTTTATTTAAAGCCCATGGACACATGGGCTTTTCTTTTTTAAAAATCTCCGTTAGCAGGCGAATACGATGTATGAAGCAATAATTTTTGATTTTGATGGTGTGATTCTTGACAGTGAGCCCATCCACTATGAAGCATGCCGCCAAGTCCTCGCAGGTATCGGATTGTCGATTAGTTATAATGAATATATAAGTGAGTATCTGGGCTTATCCGATAAAGACATGTTTCCACTGTTTCTAGCTAACAAAGGACAATATTTTGCAGTGAATGAAATTAATTTAATGATCAAGGCAAAAAGTGAAGTCTATATTCAGATTATTAATGCGCGCGAAAAACTACCTTTTGTTCAACACGTAGAACACAATATTCTCGCTAGCATAAAAAAAACAAATAAGATTGCAATCTGTACAGGTTCTAGCAAAGAGGAGGTACTCACCGCTTTAAATAAATTAAACCATGGGAATCTGCTGGCAGCTTTCGAGGTTATTGTAACATCCGCGGATGTTGAATTAGGGAAACCATCTCCTGAAGGTTATTTACTAACTGCTCAGCGCCTGGGCGTGCTCCCATCAAAATGCATGGTTATTGAAGATTCACCACCTGGAATTGCCGCTGCTAAAAAGGCAGGAATGTACGTAATCGGTCTAACAACAAGTTACAACAAATCACAATTACATGAGGCGGATAACGTTTTCGATGGGTATGATGAGATAGTGGTCGACTTGGCAACACCTGTTTTAGAACAAAATTAGTGTTACTGTCGCCTGACAACATGGAATAACCTACAGAAAAATAATAAAAAATTTAATAAAAAAAAACCAGGAATAATCCTGGTTTATTAAAAAATGATTTATTTATTCTTCTGAATCGTTAACAACCGGCCTATCAACCAATTCAATGATAGCCATAGGGGCATTATCGCCAGAACGGAATCCGCATTTAATAACACGAACATACCCGCCTGGACGCTCTACATAACGAGGGCCAAGGGTTGTGAACAACTTACCAACAGCACTATTGCTGCGCAATGTATCAAACGCTTGACGACGTGTAGCAACTGAATCAGCTTTGCTTACAGTAATTAGCGGTTCAATATAACGACGCAATTCTTTTGCTTTCGGCAGTGTGGTTTTAATCTGCTCGTGTTCAATCAAGGAACAACACATATTAGAAAACATAGCTTTTCTATGGCTGCTTGTTCGACTGAAACTACGGCCTGCATTTCGGTGACGCATAACAAAGACTCCTAAATATTACTCGCCAAGATTTTCTGGCGGCCAATTCTCAAGTTTCATCCCCAGAGACAATGACCTTGAAGCGAGTACATCTTTAATCTCAGTCAGGGATTTCTTACCCAGATTTGGGGTTTTTAACAATTCATTTTCAGATTTTTGAACCAGATCACCGATGTAGTATATGTTTTCAGCTTTTAAACAATTTGCTGAACGAACAGTCAACTCCAAGTCATCAACAGGTCGTAACAAAACGGGATCAAAATCATTGCGTTCTTTAAGATCCGCTCTTGATTCTTCAAATTTCATATCAACAAATGAATGCAATTGACGTTGCAAAATGCTAGCTGAAATTCGGATGGCTTCTTCTGGATCAATAGTGCCATTCGTTTGCAGATCGATAGTCAATTTATCCAAATCCGTACGATTTTCTACGCGTGCATTGTCAACAAAATAGGCCACTTTCTTAACGGGAGAAAAAGTATTATCAATTTTAAGTTTTCCAACTAATTTTTTCTCTACTTCTTCGTCAAGCAAACGTACAAAAGTATCCGTTGTATGGAAACCTATGCCTCTTTCGACCTTCAGAGTCATGTTAATTTTGCCATGTTCATTTAGATTGGCAATAATATGCTCTGGGTTCAATATTTCCACGCCATGCGTAAGCTGAATATCAGCGGCCGTTACTTGACAGGGTCCCTGCACGTTTAAATTCAAGCTGGCCTCTTCGCCAACTGTCATTTTAATTGCTATATCTTTCAGATTCAGAAGAATATTTACGACATCTTCCTGAACACCTTCGATAGTGCTGTACTCATGGAGCACGCCATCTATCGTAGCTTCTGTTATAGCGCTACCCGGCATGGAAGACATCAAAATTCGTCTTAATGCATTACCGAGTGTGTGACCGAAACCACGCTCTAAGGGCTCAAGAACGATACGTGAATGATTCGGCGTATCAGACTGAACCTTAAGAACCTTTGGTGTCAGCATTTCATTAATATCAGTATACATTCAGCTGTGTCTCCGATTTTACTTAGAGTAAAGTTCTACCACCAAGTTAACGTTATAATCAGCGGATACTTCATTTAGCGTAGGAATCGTTGTAAAAGTTCCTTTAAATGCCGTTGAATCCACAGTCAGCCAATCGCATGAAGCGCGTTGCTCAGATAAAGCTACGGCAGCTTGGATACGACCCTGTGCCTTTGCCTTTTGCCTGATTGCAATAATATCACCCGCTTTTACCAGGTAAGATGCAATGTTAACGAGCTTTTCGTTAACCATAATTGCCTTATGGGATACCAGCTGGCGTGCTTCTGCACGAGTACTTGCAAAACCCATACGGTAGACCACGTTGTCTAGTCTACGCTCCAAGGTGGCCATCAGGTTTTCACCTGTAGAACCTTTATGGCTTGCTGCTAATTTATAGTAATTACGGAATTGCTTTTCCAAAACGCCATACAAGCGACGAATTTTTTGCTTTTCACGTAATTGAACGCCGTAGTCACTCAACCGCGGACGTTTATCACTATGCTGGCCAGGTTGTTTTTCTGACTTACATTTTGATTTGTGATCACGCACACCACTTTTAAGTAATAAATCGGTGCCTTCTCTTCGTGATAACTTACACTTTGGACCAAGATATCTAGCCATTGAACACTCCTGAATCTTATACGCGACGTTTTTTAGGCGGCTTACAACCATTATGTGGTATGCCGGTAACATCGGTTATTTCTACAATCTTAAATTCCTGCGAGATCAATTCGCGAATAGTTGATTCACGACCTGGTCCAGGACCATGCACAAATACTGCAACAGATTTCATGCCGTATTCTTTGGCAACCGCACCAGCTCTCTCTGTCGCAATCTGCGCCGCGTAGGGTGTGCTTTTACGCGAACCTCTGAAACCAGAACCACCTGATGTAGCCCAACATAAAGCATTACCTTGACGGTCAGTAAACGTTACAATCGTGTTATTAAATGATGCGTGAACGTGCACTATACCATCTGATACGACTCGCTTAACTTTTTTTCGTACTTTTTGTTGCTTTGCCTTATTAGTTGCCATCTTATTTTCCTACATAAAAAATCAAGTATTGGTGCCTTTGCGACGTCCTTTACGGGTGCGCGCATTCGTCTTTGTTCGTTGACCACGTAGCGGCAAGCCCCTGCGGTGTCGAAGACCACGGTAGCAACCAAGGTCCATAAGACGTTTAATGTTCATAGTGATCACTCGACGTAAATCACCTTCTATTGTCATTTTAGCGATTTCATTACGCAGCGTTTCTAATTGGTCATCAGTGAGCTGTGAAACTTTTGTTGCGGGATCAATGCCAACTTGCTCACACAATTTTAGTGAGGTTGGTCTTCCAATACCGTAAATCGATGTAAGCGCAATCACAAGATGCTTGTGATCCGCGATGTTAACACCTGCAATACGAGCCATTAAATTCTCCGATTGTTATTTGCTCTGCCGAAAGGGACAGAAGAATACTAGTTTAATTAACTAAAATCAAGCGCAGATTAACCTTGTCTTTGCTTATGTCGCGCATCTTTACATATTACCCTGATGGTTCCGTTGCGCTTTATAATCTTGCAGTTACGACATATACGCTTTACTGATGCTCTAACTTTCATTACTAACTCCGAAAAAAATCATAACAGACCAGGCAATTTAGTCCCTTTAAAATTCGCCTTTTTCATTAACGAATCATATTGCTGGGTCATTAAATGGGCTTGCGTTTGTGCAACAAAATCCATAATTACAACAACAATAATCAACAACGAGGTACCACCAAAATAAAACGGAACATGCCATGTATACATTAAAATTTGGGGCAGTAAACAAACAAGCACTAAATATAACGACCCAATCAAAGTCAATCTCGTCATGACAAGGTCAATATAACGTGCGGTCTGCTCACCAGGTCTAATTCCAGGTATATATGCGCCCGATTTCTTCAAGTTATCCGCCGTATCCTTGGGATTAAAAACCAAGGCGGTATAAAAGAATGCAAAAAACAGGATGGCTATTGCGTACACTATAAGATAGAGAGGCTGTCCAGGAGACAATGCCATACCTATGTCAGCCAACCAATCCATCCCCTTTCCATGCCCAAAAAACTGAGCAAGGGTTGCAGGTAGTAAGATAATACTAGATGCAAAGATAGGTGGTATAACACCAGACATATTTATTTTTAGCGGCAAGTGACTTGACTGTGCAGCATATATTTTTCTGCCTTGTGTTCTTTGTGCGTAATTAACCCTTATGCGCCGCTGGCCTCTTTCCATAAAAACCACGAAACCAGTCACAACCACGACAATTACTGCGATGAACAACAGTGTCAGCGCCTGCATTTGACCTTCTTTAACTTGTTGTAATACCGATGCGATAGCATTAGGCATACTTGATACTATTCCAGAAAAAATGATCAATGATATACCATTACCGACACCCTTTTCTGTAATTTGTTCACCAAGCCACATTAAGAACATAGTTCCAGTAACAAGGGTTACAACTGCCGTAAAATAAAAAATAAAATCCGGCTGCAAAGCTATGTGTTGACCCGCAAGCCAACGCGCCATACCCAACGACTGGAATATAGATAAAACAACAGTCAGATAGCGAGTATATTGATTAATCTTCCGTCGCCCAGACTCTCCTTCTTTTTTAATCTGTTCCAACGTTGGCACGATGACAGAAAAAAGCTGAATCATAATCGAGGCTGAAATATAGGGCATAATTCCTATTGCAAACACTGTAACTCGCGACAGTGCACCACCAGAAAACATATTAAACAAACCAAAAATTGTGTTTTGCTGCTCATTGAAGAAATTAGCCAATTTTTGCGGATCCAAACCTGGAACTGGGATATGTGCTCCTAGCCTATAAACTAGAATCGCGATTACTACAAACCATAGTCGCGATTTTAGTTCGGCCAAGCCACCGCCAGATGTTTTACTATTCTGTTTCTGGTTGTTCATAGTCACTCTTCTATGCTGCCACCTAGGTCTTCTATGACTTTACGTGCACCTTTGGTAATACGTAGTCCCTTAATCTTAACAGGTGTAGTAATTTCACCAGAAAGAATTACCTTTACTTCTCGGATTGATTTATTTACTAAACCAGCAGCTTTTAAAGCGTCCAGGTCAATAATTTCGACAGAAAGCTTTGCTAATTCACTTAAATTAACTTCATCAACCAGTTTGGCACTGCGAGATTTAAATCCCATTTTTGGTAGACGACGTTGAATCGGCATCTGACCGCCTTCAAAGTTAATCTTGTGAAAACCACCCGCACGTGCTTTTTGACCTTTATGACCACTACCACAGGTTTTTCCCAATCCAGAGCCAATTCCTCGGCCAAGACGTCTGCGGTTTGTCTTTGATCCTGGTGCAGGAGATAATGTATTTAAATTCATTATGCACACTCCTCAACTTTCAGCAGATAGTGAATGAGATTAGTCAATCCACGAATCGCAGGAATATCTTGATGAACAACTGAACTGTTCATTTTTCCCAGACCCAATTGCTTTGCAATTAGAACATGCTTGGGTATACGTCCAATCAAACTCTTAACAAGAGTAACTTTAATTTTGCTGCTCATTATTATCCCGCCATTACTTCAGCTACTGATTTGCCGCGCTTAGCTGCTACATAATCAGGTGTGCCAATGTGTGTTAAAGCGCCAATGGTTGCACGAACAATATTACTTGGATTCGTAGAACCAATACTTTTTGCTGAAATATTTTGAACGCCTAGAACCTCTAGAACAGCGCGCATTGCACCACCCGCGATAATTCCAGTACCTTCATTTGCAGGCTTCATGAACACCTTAGACGCACCATAACTCCATGTAATTTCATGGTGTATAGTAGTTCCTGCTAAAGGTACGTAGATCATGTTCTTTCGAGCATGTTCCATCGCCTTTTGGATGGCAACCGGCACTTCACGAGCTTTACCCCGTCCATAACCAATCTTGCCCTTACCATCGCCAACTACTACTAGTACAGCGAAGCCGAATACACGTCCTCCCTTCACTACTTTTGCAGTACGTGTAACAGATATAAGCTTTTCTTGGTAACCATCTGTTTTTGTAGAATCATCAAATGCCATAACCGTTCCTTAAAATTTCAAGCCAGCTTCACGAGCACCGGTAGCCAATGCTTTAACTCGACCATGGTATTTGTAGCCAGCACGGTCAAACGCTACTTCAGAAACATTTTTTGCCACTGCGCGTTGCGCAAGTAGTTTTCCGACCTGCACCGCTTGGTCGCATTTATTTCCAGTCAAATTTGCTTTTATTTCTTTATCAACTGTGGATGAAGATACGATCACTTGATCTCCTTGTTCTCCACGCACAACGATTTGCGAATAAATGTGCGCACCACTTCGATACACAACCAATCTTGGCCGTTTTGAATGACCAATAATTGCTTTTGATTTGGCGCCTCGTCGTTTTCTGGCTATTTCTTTATTCATTTCTTACACCTTATTTCTTTTTCGCTTCTTTGCGTACGATTACTTCCCCTGCGTATTTAACTCCCTTGCCTTTATAAGGCTCAGGCTTTCTAAACGCACGAATTTCTGAAGCAACCTGGCCAATAAGCTGCTTATCTATCCCTGTTAATATGATAGTTGTGTTATTCGGTGTTTCGGCCACAACGCCAGGTCGCAAAACATATTCAATTGGATGTGAATGACCCAGAGACAAGGTTACTGACTTATCTTTAGCCAGTGCACGATAACCTACACCGACTAGTTCTAGTGTCTTAGAATACCCAGTTGTCACACCCTGGATCATGTTGTTTACCAAGGCACGAACCGTACCAGCTTGCGCCCATGCATTTGGATCAACAACCGCTGGTTTAAATATAATTTGCTTGTCGTTTGTGTCGGACTTGCTAACGCTCACCAATTTATTACAATGCTGGGTTAACGATCCCTTAGGCCCTTTTACTGTAACTGTGTCTTTGTTGACTGATAACTCAACATTCGCAGGCAGTATAATAGGGGCTTTAGCTACTCTAGACATATCTATCCTCGTTCGTATTACGCAACTTCACAAATAATTTCGCCGCCAACACCCTTTGTTCTAGCTGCAACATGCGTCATTACGCCTTTAGATGTTGACAGGATAGAAATACCAAAGCCTGGAATAGAAGATAATTCTTTAACAGACTTATATACACGTAGTCCTGGACGGCTGATTCTTTTAATCAACTCTATAACAGGGCGTCCATGATAATATTTCAGGTGTAGTGTAATTGACTTCAGGTTGTTATCAAGAGTCTCTACAGCATATTCGGCTATATAACCTTCATCTTTTAATACTTTTGCGATTTCTTCTTTTAAAATAGATGAAATCATTTTTACATGCTGATGTTTAGCACGCTGGCCATTACGTATTCTAGTCAGCATATCAGCAACTGGATCATGCATACTCACAGTCGTTCTCCAATTTATAAAAGTTTTACCAGCTTGATTTTCGGCCGCCAGTGACGTTACCAATCATCAGTTGCTGACGCAGACAAATCCTGCATAGTCCAAATTTTCGATATACTGCATGCGGACGACCACATTGCTGGCATCGTGTACTATGACGTACAGGATTCGAATTTAAAGGCAACTTTGCTAAGCTCGCTTGCGCTGCCATAATAGCATCAAAATCATCAGATGATTTGATGGTTCGCTTTAATTCGTCTCGTCGAGTTTTATATTTGTCTACTAAGAGACCTCTTTTATTTTCTCGTGCCAGTATTGATTTTTTAGCCACAGTTATACCCTTCTTATTTTCGATGTTTATCTTTTAAAGGAAGATTAAATGCTTCTAATAAAGCTTTCGCTTCCTCATTAGTTTTGGCGCTTGTTGTAATACAAATATCAAGCCCGCGGATCACATCGATCTTATCGAAGTCAATTTCGGCAAAAACGATCTGCTCATGAATACCCATACTATAGTTGCCTGTGCCATCAAATGACTTGGGGTTCAGACCACGAAAGTCGCGTACACGTGGCAATGTAATGGTTATCAGTCTATCTAAAAACTCATACATACGATCGCTTCGTAAAGTTACTTTACAACCAATCGGCCATTCTTCTCGAATTTTAAAACCGGCAATAGATTTTTTGGCCAGAGTCACAACAGGTTTTTGACCTGCGATTCTTGACATATCTTCCAATGCGAAATTCATGACTTTCTTGTCAGCTACCGCTTCACCAACACCCATATTAAGTGTTATTTTTTGAATTTTTGGCACTTGCATAACGCTTTTGTAGCCGAATTTACTCATCATCATTCCGACTACATCTTTATTATAAAACTCTCTAAGTCTTGCCATTTCCATCACCTAATTAAATAAGGTCAACTACTTCATTATTCGATTTGAAGTATCTTACCTTTCGCGAATCACCCTCTTTCTCAAGAAACTTAAAGCCAACCTTGTCTGCTTTCTTGGTCATCGGGTTATACATCGCAACGTTTGATATATCTAAAGGAGCTTCCCTCGAGATAATCCCGCCTTTCTGGTCGATTTGTGGATTAGGTTTTACGTGCTTTTTAATCAAATTAGCACCTTCAACAATAACTTCACCATCACCTACTAAAACCACCTTTCCGACATGGTTTTTGCTTTTCCCAGCGATAACTATAACAGTATCACCTCGTTTAATGCGTTTCATAAACAATCCTTCTTATAATACTTCAGGAGCAAGAGAGATAATTTTCATAAACCGCTCTCTTAACTCGCGAGTCACAGGCCCAAATATACGGGTACCAATTGGCTCATTCTGGTTATTTAAAAGCACTGCTGCATTGCCATCAAAACGGATCAAAGAACCATCGTCACGACGAACACCTTGACATGTACGTACAACTACCGCATTCATCACAGCGCCTTTTTTGACTTTACTTCGTGGTATAGCATCTTTAATGCTTACTTTGATAACATCACCAACGCGGGCATATCGTCTATGCGATCCGCCAAGCACTTTGATACACATCACTCTTCGTGCTCCGCTATTATCTGCAACTTCAAGCACTGTCTGCATTTGTATCATTCTATTCCCCAGCTCTAAATTCGACCAGAAAAAGGTTGCTGATTATATCAGCCCTCTGGATTTTTTGAAAGTAAAACAACTATGAATTTCAGCAAATTACTTCGACTAGCACCCAGCATTTCAGTTTAGAAAGAGGCCTAGATTCACGAATTCTCACAGTATTACCAATTTTACATACTTGATTTTCATCATGAGCGTGCAGTTTTGTTCTGCGTTTCATGATTTTACCATACTTTGGATGTTTAACGGTTCTTTCAACCATCACAACAATAGTCTTTTGCATTTTATCGCTAACTACTTTACCAAGTAGTGTTCTACCTTTTGATTCAGGATTAGACATGACCATCTCCTGCTTTTTCAGTCATAATTGTTTTTACTCTGGCAATTGATCTTCTCACCATTGTTACCAAGTGATTTTTTTCAAGACTACCATTAGCTTTTTTCATACGCAGTGCAAACTGATCCTTACGCAGAGAGAGCAACTCGGTTTGTAATTCTTCAACTGTCATTTTCTTTAATTCGTCTGTTTTTTTCATCACATCACCTTGCGCTCTTCAAATGATACCTTGAACGGAAGTTTCGCTTTTGCGAGATCGAATGCTTCAATAGCCAGTTCTCTGGTAACGCCTTCCATTTCAAAAAGGATTTTACCTGGCTTAATTTGGGCTACCCAATACTCAACGCTACCCTTACCTTTACCCTGCCTAACTTCCAGTGGTTTTTGTGTAATTGGCTTATCAGGAAACACACGTATCCAGATCTTTCCGCCACGTTTTATGTGACGGGTCATAGCTCGACGAGCAGCTTCAATTTGGCGCGCAGTCAACCTACCTCTTTCCATCGCTTTCAAACCAAATTCGCCAAAGCTGATATTAGAGCCTCTTTGGGCGAGGCCACGATTCCGGCCTTTCATTTGCTTGCGATATTTTGTTCGTTTTGGCTGTAACATAATTGCAAATCCTCACTCACTTATTACTGTCAGTGTTACGAATCTTCTGAGGGACGTTCTCGCCCTTAAAAATCCAGACTTTTACGCCGATAATTCCATAAGTGGTTTTAGATTCCGCAGTACCATAATCAATGTCTGCACGAAAGGTATGTAAAGGAACGCGTCCTTCCCTATACCATTCACTGCGCGCAATTTCTGCACCACCTAGACGTCCACTAACACAAATTTTGATACCTTTCGCACCTGATTTTAACGCCGATGTAACGGCTCTCTTCATCGCACGGCGAAACATAACACGTTGCTCTAATTGCTGAGCTATACTTTCCGCGACTAATGTAGAGTCCAATTCAGGCTTTCTTACTTCTTCGATGTTCAAATGAACTGGAACACCTAATTTTTGAGAAATTTCACTGCGAAGCGCCTCAATACCACCGCCCTTTTTCCCAATAAGTACCCCGGGCCGGGCTGAATGTATTGTAACGACCGCATTGTTAGCAGGTCTTTTAATCTCAATACGACTCACTGAAGCAGACATCAATTTTTTCTTCAGATATTTTCGAAGATTAATATCTTGATTTAGTAGTTTGGCGTAATCTTTGCCTGCATACCACTTAGAGTTCCAATCTTTTACAATACCTAGTCGGATACCGATTGGGTTTACTTTCTGTCCCATTGCTATTCCTCGTCAGACACTTTAATGGTGATATGGCAGGTACGCTTGCAAATTCTGTTTGCACGCCCTTTAGCGCGCGGACTAATTCGCTTCAGCGTTGTAGATTCATCTACAAAAACCACACCTACTTTAAGTTCGTCGATATCAGCACCGTTATTATTTTCTGCGTTTGCAATTGCAGATTCTAATAACTTAAGCATCAACTTAGCACCTTTCTTTGGAGTAAACTTGAGAACATCAAGCGCTCCGGAGACCTTCATCTTCCGAATCATATCGGCAACCAATCTACCTTTTTGAGCAGATAAAGGTGCGTTTTTTAATTTTGCTGTAACTTCCATCGTCGCCTCTTACTTACCTTTAGCCTTTCTGTCACCAGCATGGCCTTTGAATGTACGAGTCATGGCAAACTCACCCAACTTATGACCAACCATGTTATCTGTGATATATACAGGAACATGATCTTTGCCGTTATGCACAGCTATGGTCAAATCAATCATCTCAGGGATGATAGTCGAACGTCTTGACCAAGTTTTAATTGGTTTTTTAGACTTTGATGCGACCGCCACTTCCACTTTATTTAGCAGGTGATGATCGATAAAAGGACCTTTTCTAATAGAACGAGCCACCTTAATATCCTCTCACTAATTATTTTCTCTTGCGTCTTCTGACGATAAATTTATCAGTTCGCTTATTACTTCTTGTTTTATATCCTTTGGTAGGAACACCCCAAGGAGTAACAGGATGTCGTCCGCCTGAAGTTCTTCCCTCACCGCCACCATGCGGGTGATCAACAGGGTTCATCGCGACACCACGTACTGTTGGTCTAACACCACGCCATCTTGTAGCACCTGCCTTACCGAGCACACGCAAACTATGCTCACTATTGCTTACCTCACCAACGACTGCTCGACAAGATGCCAAAACCTTCCTCATCTCGCCTGAACGCAACTTTAAAGTTACGTAAGCGCCTTCTTTAGCTACGATCTGTCCACTGCATCCGGCGCTGCGTAACATTTGCGCACCCTTGCCTGGCTTCAACTCAACACAGTGAATTGTTGTACCAACAGGGATATTTTTTAAGGGCAAACAGTTACCATTGCTGATAGGCGAATCATCACCACTAACAACAACATCGTCCTTCATTAAACCAGAAGATGCGATAATGTAACGTCGTTCACCATCTTTGTAAAGAAGCAAAGCAATTAGGGCTGAGCGATTTGGATCATATTCAATACGTTCAACTCGCGCTTCAATTCGGTCTTTGTCCCGTTTAAAATCAATCATCCGGTATTGAGTGCGAACACCGCCACCTATATGTCGTACGGTAATACGACCTTGATTGTTTCGTCCACCGGATTTGTTTAATGTCTCAACCAAAGGTCCATGAGGTTTGCCCTTATGGAGATGATGGTGAACAACACGAATCTGACCACGCTTACCAGGCGACGTTGGTTTCGATTTTATTAATGCCATCTTAATCTGCCTTATTATTCAGTAACTGTGAAGTCAATGTCATAACCTGTGTGCAGAGAAACAAAAGCTTTTTTCCAGTCACTGCGTTTTCCGCTCAGTTGCTTGAATCGCTTTCTTTTTCCTTTTACATTAAGGACACATACTTTTTTAACTTTCACATTAAACATATGTTCAACAGCCAGTTTAATTTCACCCTTAGTTGCCGTTTTCAGCACCTTAAATGTGAATTGCTTAAACTTGTCGGCCATAACCGTTGTTTTCTCAGAGGTATGTGGCTCACGAAGAACCATCAACAGTCTTTCAGCATTCATTGTAACTGCTCCTCTAATTTTTTGACGGCATCTTCAGTCATCAACACTTGCTCATAACGTAACAAACTGACAGGATCCAACGTAGTTACATCGCAAATATCATATTGGATCAAATTTCGAGACGCCAAATATTCAAACTCACCGACTTCACTCATAACGATAAGTGCATTCTTTAATTGCAAGTCATTCATTTTATTGATGAAATCCTTTGTTTTCAAAGTAGAGCACTGGAAATCACTAACAACAATCAGGTTTCCTGTTCGTTGAAGCTCGGAGATTATACTACGCATAGCGCGTTTGTACATTTTTTTATTAATTTTTTGTGAATAATCTCGTTTCTTAGAGGCAAATGTCACACCACCTGAACGCCAAAGCGGGCTACGAATGGTTCCAGCGCGAGCACGACCAGTACCTTTTTGATTCCACGGTTTTTTACCACCACCACGAACTTCAGAGCGCGTCTTCTGTGCACTGTTGCCGCTACGAGAATTATTCATAAAGGTAACAACGGCTTGGTGAACCAAACCCTCGTTATAGTCATAGGCGAAAATTATATCACTTACATCAATTTTAGCGTTTGTATCTTTAGTAACTAATTGCATCATTTGCCCCTATTCTGCTTTTTAACTGCGGGCTTTACTTCAACTCGGGCGCCAGGAGCACCAGGGATTGCACCTTTGATCAACAGTAAATTGCGATCAGTATCTACTCGTACGACTTGTAGTGTTTGAGTCGTGCAACGTACATTACCCATGTGACCCGCCATTTTTTTCCCTTTGAATACACGACCTGGACTCTGGTTCTGACCAATAGAGCCTGGTACGCGATGCGATCGGGAATTACCATGGGTGGCATCTTGTGTAGCGAAGTTATGGCGTTTTACAGTACCAGCAAACCCCTTGCCTTTAGAAGTGGCTGTTACGTCGACGAACTGCCCTTCATTAAAAACGTCTGCAACAGTTACAACTTGTCCAAGTGCAAATCCATTAATGGTATCAATTCTGAATTCACCAAGCATATCACCAGCTTCAATTTCTGCTTTTGCAAAATGTCCGGCCATAGGCTTACTAACACGGCTTGCCTTCTTGCTACCACCAGTGAGCTGGATCGCAGTGTAACCATCTCTCTCAACATCTTTCAGTTGTGAAACGCGATTAGGATGAACTTCCACAACAGACACAGGAATGGATTGTCCCTCTGCTGTAAATACTCGCGTCATACCGATTTTACGGCCTAATAAACCGATCGTCATACTAACACCTCATTAAATTTCCTGTGTTCTTCTGCCTAATCTTCCAGGCTAATCTGAACATCTACACCGGCTGCCAAATCAAGCTTCATCAATGCATCAACTGTTTTTTCTGTTGGATTGACAATTACAACCAGTCGTTTATGCGTACGTAACTCATATTGATCTCGCGCGTCTTTATTGACATGCGGTGAAGTTAATACAGTAAACTTTTCTTTTCTAATTGGCAGCGGTATCGGCCCACGGATCTGTGCGCCGGTACGTTTAGCTGTATCAACAATTTCACGTGTTGATACATCTATCATCCTATGGTCAAAAGACTTCAGACGAATTTTAATATTTTGATTGCTCATTTTATTCACTCAATGATTTTAGCAACAACACCGGCACCGACTGTACGGCCACCTTCCCGTATAGCGAAGCGCAAACCTTCATCCATTGCAATTGGAGCATGCAGATTAATAACCATTTGTACGTTATCACCTGGCATAACCATCTCAATACCTTCAGGTAAATCACAAGTTCCTGTTACATCAGTTGTTCTGAAGTAAAACTGAGGACGATAGCCATTGAAAAATGGTGTATGTCGACCGCCTTCATTTTTAGATAGAACATAAACTTCTGCTTCAAACTTGGTATGTGGTTTAATCGAACCTGGCTTAGCCAATACTTGGCCGCGCTCAACTTCGTCACGCTTAGTACCGCGCAACAGCACACCAACGTTATCTCCAGCACGTCCCTCATCAAGCAACTTGCGGAACATTTCAACGCCAGTACATGTGGTTTTAATCGTGTCGTGAATCCCGACAATCTCGACTTCTTCACCAACTTTTACAATACCGCATTCAACACGGCCAGTAACAACTGTGCCACGGCCAGAAATTGAGAATACATCCTCAATTGGCAACAAGAATGCTTTGTCAATATTACGAACAGGCTCAGGAAAATATGAATCCATTGTCTCAACCAACTTCACGATAGCGGGTATGCCGATATCACTGGTATCACCTTCTAACGCTTTTAAAGCTGAGCCGACAATAATAGGAATATCGTCACCAGGGAAGTCATAAGAGCTTAACAGATCCCGAACTTCCATCTCGACCAGTTCCAGCAACTCTGCGTCATCCACCATGTCAGCTTTGTTTAAAAAGACAACAATGTAGGGCACGCCAACTTGACGAGACAACAAAATGTGCTCGCGAGTTTGTGGCATAGGACCATCAGCCGCAGAAACAACCAAAATACCGCCATCCATTTGAGCCGCGCCGGTAATCATGTTCTTTACATAGTCAGCATGGCCTGGACAATCAACGTGAGCATAGTGGCGGTTCGCTGATTCATATTCAACGTGTGCTGTTGAAATGGTAATTCCGCGCTCGCGCTCTTCTGGGGCCGCATCGATTTGATCGTAAGCTTTCGCTGTACCACCGTGGAGCTTTGCCATAATAGTCGTAATAGCAGCCGTTAACGTTGTCTTACCATGGTCAACGTGACCAATCGTGCCTACGTTTATATGGGGCTTATTACGCTCAAATTTTTCCTTCGCCATGTCAATACCTCGTTAGCTTTTATTGTTTCTTGATGATTGCTTCAGCAATACTCGCCGGAGCTTCTGCATATTTTGTGAATTCCATGGTATACGTCGCACGACCTTGCGTTGCAGAACGCAAGTCTGTTGAGTAACCAAACATCTCGGCAAGTGGCACCTCAGCACGAATTACTCGTCCAGCTGGGGACTCATCCATACCTTGTAACATCCCACGACGTCTGCTTAGGTCACCCATCACATCGCCCATATATTCTTCAGGAGTTACTACTTCCACGCTCATAATTGGCTCAAGAATTACCGGGTCTGCTTTCTGCGCGCCCTGCTTAAACCCTAATGAACCTGCAATCTTAAACGCCATCTCACTTGAATCCACATCATGGTAAGACCCATCAAACAGCGTTACTTTTACGTCAACAACAGGGTATCCAGCGATAACGCCATTTTGCAGTTGCTCTTGAATGCCCTTATCAACTGCCGGGATATATTCTTTGGGAATAGCACCACCGACAATTGCATTGACAAACTCATACCCGTCGCCGCGGTTTTGGGGTTCAATTTTCAACCAAACATGTCCATACTGACCACGACCACCAGACTGACGTACAAATTTTCCTTCTTGCTCTACAGCTTTTTTCAACGTTTCACGGTATGCAACCTGAGGTTTACCAACGTTTGCCTCAACCAAAAATTCACGCCGCATACGGTCAACAATAATCTCAAGATGCAACTCACCCATACCTTCAATAATCGTTTGACCAGACTCTTCATCAGTATGAACTCTGAATGAAGGATCTTCTTGGGCGAGCTTACCAAGCGCAACCCCCATTTTTTCCTGGTCTACTTTTGTTCTTGGCTCAACAGCAACAGCGATAACCGGGTCGGGGAAATCCATCCGCTCGAGCGTAATTATTTTATTCAGGTCACAAAGCGTATCACCAGTCGTAACTGATTTTAATCCTACCGCCGCAGCAATATCGCCTGCTCTTACTTCTTTTATTTCTTCACGTGAATTAGCGTGCATTTGCAGAAGTCTACCGATGCGTTCTTTTTTACCTTTAACTGGATTGTAGATTGTATCGCCACATTTCAACACACCTGAATAAACACGAAAATAGGTCAAAGTACCAACAAACGTATCCGTTGCAATTTTAAAGGCCAAGGCAGAAAACGGCTCATCATACGCTGTTTTTCGAAAAGCTTCCTCACCATCTTCATCCAGACCTTTAATTGCTGGAACATCAATCGGTGCTGGCAGATAATCAATAACACCATCTAACACTGCTTGAACACCTTTGTTTTTAAAGGCCGAACCACAAAACACCGGTACTATCTCATTGTTAATAGTTCGCTGCCTTATTGCTTCTTTGATTTCTGTTTCAGTGAACTCGATACCATCAAGGTATTTATGCATCAGTCCTTCATTTGCTTCAGCCGCTGCTTCAATAATTTGAGCGCGTAATGCTTTGCATTGTTCGAGTTGACTTGCTGGGATTTCATGATATTCAAAGCTCATTCCTTTGCTTTCATCATCCCAGTAGATAGCTTTCATTTTAACGAGGTCTATCACACCCTCAAATGTTTCTTCAGCACCAATCGGTAGCTGTACTACAACCGGTGTTGATCCCAGTCGTTGCTTTATTTGGGTAACGACGCGTAGAAAATTAGCACCCATACGATCCATTTTATTGACAAATACGATTCGTGGCACACCGTACTTATCAGACTGACGCCAAACAGTTTCCGACTGCGGCTCAACCCCGGACACTGAGTCAAACACCACAATAGCGCCATCTAATACGCGCAGAGAACGTTCAACTTCGATCATAAAGTCAACGTGCCCAGGCGTGTCAATAATATTAATACGATGCTTCAAGTACTGCGCATCCATACCGGACCAGTAACAGGTTGTAGCAGCCGAAGTAATAGTAATTCCTCGTTCCTGCTCCTGAACCATCCAGTCCATAGTTGCCGCGCCGTCATGCACCTCACCCATTTTATGAGAAGTACCGGTATAATATAATACACGTTCAGTTGTAGTTGTTTTTCCCGCATCAACGTGCGCGGCAATTCCAATATTCCGATACAATTCTAAAGGTGTTGTTGACACGGCAGTCTCTCTTTTAATTCCATCTAAAATGAGCAAATGCCTGGTTGGCTTTTGCCATTTTATGAACCTCTTCACGTTTCTTTACAGCCGATCCTTTTGTTTCGAATGCATCAAGCAATTCACCAGCAAGTCGCAGCATCATTCCCTTTTCACCGCGCGAACGCGCAGCTTGTACGATCCAGCGCATGCCTAGAGCGATACTGCGGTCAGACCGGACTTCAACGGGAACTTGATAAGTCGCGCCGCCAACTCGACGTGAACGAACTTCAACTGTTGGCCTAACATTATCAAGCGCCTGCTCAAAATAACGCAACACAGTAGCGCCAGCTGTTGATGCTGAGTCGCCGCTCTCATCATCAGATTTTTTAATTTTCTTAATACGTTCTTCCATAACGCTTAAAGCGCCATAAATAATTTTCTCGGCAGTGGATTTCTTTCCACTAACCATCAGAACGTTGATGAATTTAGCGAGCAATTCACTGTGATGTTTTGGATCAGGTAGAATCTCTCTTTTGGGTACTTCTCTTCTTCTTGGCATCTCAATTCCCTACATTCAGGTTATTTCTTGTCTTTTGGCTTTTTAGTACCATATTTGGAGCGACCTTGCTTACGGTCGTTCACACCAGAGGTATCCAAACTTCCACGCACGGTATGATAACGCACACCAGGCAAATCTTTTACCCGGCCGCCACGAATCAGGACCACCGAATGCTCTTGTAGATTATGCCCTTCACCGCCAATATACGATGAAACTTCAAACCCGTTAGTTAAACGAACACGCGCAACCTTACGCATAGCTGAGTTAGGCTTTTTAGGTGTTGTCGTATAGACGCGGGTGCATACCCCTCTTCGCTGTGGACAAGATTCAAGCGCAGGAACGTTGCTTTTTCGTTTAACGTCTACGCGAGGCTTTCTTACCAGCTGATTAATAGTAGCCATTTATTGTTAACTCCGAACTTTAACTTAAAATTATTTTCGTATGCATAAGGAGGCCGGATTCTATATAGGTCAAACCGATTTGTCAAGTTAAATACCATTTCAGAAGATCTTCTCTCACAGCAATTTCTGCCGGAGAACCCCTCAGCAATCTATATCCACATTTATAAGCGCCTAATCACTTAACGTCTTCATGCTTATATCACATGTTGACCAGGATTGGACTTCAGAGACACCGCATTACTCAGTAGCTGTAAATAATACCTTGTACTCTGATTACTTCTAAACCCCACCAGCTAATCCAGTGGGGCATAAGGATTTTACTATCGTTTATTGATTGCGATTATCTGCATTGAGCGCCTCGCTCAATGCATTTTCAACGTCAATAGCGGTTACCGCATGCGTTCCATGCTCAGCTGCAGCTGCAGCCTTAGCACGTCGCGCTTTGCGCGCTTGATGGTACGTATAACCTGTTCCAGCTGGAATTAAGCGTCCAACCATCACATTCTCTTTCAAACCGCGCAGATCGTCAGTTTTACCACTTACCGCAGCTTCAGTGAGTACACGTGTTGTTTCCTGGAACGAGGCCGCGGATATAAACGACTCCGTTGCCAATGAAGCTTTGGTAATTCCAAGAAGTATTGGCGTACCATCTGCTGGCATCTTGCCCTCTGCTACCAGTTTGTCATTTTCCTGCAACATTACTGTGTCTTCAACTTGCTCGCCAACCAAAAATTTTGAATCGCCGGTAAAAGTAATAATCCGCTTACGTAACATCTGTCTTACGATAGTTTCAATGTGCTTATCATTAATTTTTACACCTTGGAGACGATAGACATCCTGTACTTCATTCACAATGTAATTCGCCAGAGCGCCAACACCTAACAAGCGCAGAATATCGTGCGGATTTGGTGGGCCATCAGCCACAACTTCACCGCGCTCAACATGCTCTCCTTCGAAGACCGATATATGACGCCATTTTGGGATCAATTCTTCATGAGCTTGATTCTCTGATGCAGTAATCATCAAACGACGCTTTCCTTTGGTTTCCTTACCAAAATTAATTATCCCCGATACTTCAGCCATGACAGATGAATCTTTAGGTTTACGCGCCTCAAACAAGTCAGCTACCCGTGGTAGACCACCAGTGATGTCACGTGTTTTTGAACGCTCTTGTGGTATACGAGCAATAACATCGCCCACACCTACACGACCACCATCCTCAAAGTTAATAATTGCATCGACTGGCAGGTAATACTGTGCCGGCACATTGGTACCTGACAAGAAGATCTCTTCACCATCGTCAGCAACCAGCTTGACCATTGGACGCAGATCACGACCTGCTAAACCACGCTGTTTAGCATCGATAACTACAATATTGCTCAAACCTGTTAATTCATCCGTTTGGCGATTCATGGTCATGCCTTCGCTCAAATCAACAAATTTAAGCTTACCACTCACCTCAGAAATAACTGGGTGAGTATGCGGATCCCACGTTGCAATAACTTGACCCGCTTCTACGGCTGAATTGTCATGAACAGACAGTACTGCACCATACGGTAGTTTATAACGTTCACGCTCACGGCCAAACTCATCGGCGATAGTTACTTCACCTGATCGTGATACGGCCACAAGGTTACTATTTTCACGGGTTACCGTTTTAATATTGTGTAGACGGATAACACCTTTATTCTTAATCTGAATATTGTTCGCTGCTGTTGCCCGCGATGCTGCTCCACCGATGTGGAAAGTACGCATCGTTAGCTGTGTGCCCGGTTCACCAATTGATTGTGCTGCGATAATTCCTACAGCTTCTCCAGTATTAACCAGATGTCCGCGCGCCAGGTCACGTCCATAACACTGAGCACATAAACCAAAGCGTGTCTCACAGGTAATTGGTGAGCGCACATAAACTTGGTCAACACCGATTTTTTCCAAATGCTCAACCCAAGCTTCATCGAGCAAAGTACCGGCTGTAACAACAGGCTCGTTCTGATTTGGAACATATACATCCATCGCAACAACACGACCAAGGACCCGCTCATGCAATGGCTCAACAATATCACCGCCTTCAATCAGCGGTTGCATCATAATACCTTTTTCAGTGCCACAATCATCTTGAGTAATTACCACGTCTTGTGCAACGTCAACAAGTCTACGTGTCAAATAACCAGAGTTAGCAGTTTTTAGCGCCGTATCGGCAAGACCTTTACGCGCACCATGAGTAGAAATAAAATACTGAAATACGTTCAAACCTTCACGGAAGTTTGCAGTAATAGGTGTCTCAATAATCGAGCCGTCTGGTGCCGCCATCAATCCACGCATACCGGCCAACTGCCTTATCTGTGCAGCGGATCCACGCGCACCAGAGTCAGCCATCATGAAGATGGGATTAAACGAGTCTTGTCGTACCAGCTTGCCGTTTCGATCAATAACCTCTTCCGTTGCAATTTTTGCCATCATCGATTTGGCAACCATTTCATTTGTGCGCGACCAGATATCGATAACTTTATTGTAACGTTCACCGTTAGTTACGAGACCCGAACGGAACTGTGATTCAATCTCTCGAACTTCATTATCGGCTTGTTCAATAATTGCTGGCTTATCATCAGGAATTTGCATGTCTTCAATTCCGATCGATGCACCTGCACGCGTAGCGTATTTGAACCCCATATACATCAGCTGGTCAGCAAAAATAACCGTCTCTTTCAGACCAAAATCACGATAACAATTATCAACAACTTTGGATATGACTTTTTTGGTCATTATTCGATTAATATTGGCGAACGGCATGCCTATTGGCAAAATATCAGACAAAATGGCTCGACCTACAGTTGTTTCCACCAGCTCGTAACCTAATGGATGTTCCGCTGTATCTGCAGGCATACGAATTTTGATCTTGGCATGAATATCAACCAGGTCAGCTTCGTAGAAGTTTTGTGCTTCCTGTGCACTGGCAAATATCTTTCCTTCACCAAGTGCATTTACACGTATTCGCGTCAGGTAATACAAACCTAGCACCACGTCTTGGCTGGGAACAATTATTGGCTCACCGCTAGCAGGCGACAAAATATTGTTCGTCGACATCATTAATGAACGTGCTTCTAGCTGCGCTTCAATAGTTAAAGGAATGTGTACTGCCATTTGGTCGCCGTCAAAGTCAGCGTTGTATGCCGTACAAACCAAAGGATGCAATTGAATAGCCTTACCCTCGATAAGGACTGGCTCAAAAGCCTGAATACCCAATCGGTGCAATGTTGGTGCGCGGTTTAGAAGGATTGGATGTTCACGAATAACGTCTTCTAATATATCCCACACAACGGGTTCTTCGCGTTCAACCATTTTCTTGGCGGCCTTAATGGTAGTCGCCAAACCGCGAAATTCCAGCTTACTGAAGATGAAGGGCTTAAATAACTCTAATGCCATTTTCTTAGGAAGACCGCATTGATGCAATCGCAGTGTCGGTCCTACTACAATAACTGAACGTCCAGAGTAATCAACTCGCTTTCCGAGCAGATTTTGACGGAAACGACCTTGTTTACCTTTAATCATGTCAGCTAGTGATTTCAGAGGGCGTTTGTTGGTTCCTGTTATCGCACGACCACGTCGACCATTATCTAACAAGGCATCTACCGACTCTTGCAGCATCCGTTTTTCGTTGCGAACAATGATATCTGGCGCACTAAGATCCAACAGTCGCTTCAAGCGATTGTTACGATTGATAACGCGTCGATATAGATCGTTCAAATCTGAAGTAGCAAAACGACCACCATCGAGGGGAACCAAAGGACGCAAATCAGGCGGCAATACCGGCAAAACATTCATGATCATCCATTCTGGTTTGTTTCCAGAATCGTAAAATGCTTCGAGAAGTTTAAGCCGTTTAGTAATCTTCTTTATTTTAGTTTCAGAGTTAGTCGTTGGAAGCTCTTCACGCAATGATTTGATTTCTTCTTCTAAATCGATTTGACGCAGCAAATCACGAATGGCTTCTGCACCCATACGAGCATCAAATTCATCACCATACTGCTCCATCGCTTCTAAATAAACTTCGTCATTAAGCAACTGTCCGCGCTCCAATTCGGTCATGCCAGGATCGACAACCACAAACGCTTCAAAGTATAAAACACGCTCAATATCGCGCAACGTCATGTCTAGCAACAACCCTATACGGGATGGAAGCGATTTGAGGAACCAGATATGAGCAACGGGGCTCGCCAGCTCAATATGTCCCATGCGTTCACGTCGAACTTTCGCTAAAGCAAGTTCCACGCCGCATTTTTCACAAATAACGCCACGATGTTTAAGGCGTTTATATTTTCCGCATAAACATTCGTAGTCTTTTACCGGACCGAAAGTTTTGGCACAAAACAAACCATCACGCTCAGGTTTGAATGTACGGTAATTAATAGTCTCAGGCTTTTTAACTTCTCCATAAGACCATGAACGAATTAGTTCCGGCGAAGCCAATGCAATTTTAATTGCATCGAATTCATCTTTTTGACCTTGTTGTCTGAGCATGCCAAGCAAATCACTCATTACAGGCGCTTTTTTCATTGGGTCGTTGCTTAGAATAGCCAAGTTTATGCCTCCAAAAGGGGTCGGTCAGATTTCAATATTGTTTAATCGTGATCTAATTCTATGTCGATACCTAGTGCTCTAATTTCCTTCAACAACACGTTGAATGATTCGGGCATTCCGGGATCCATACGGTGATCACCATCTACAATGTTTTTATATATCTTGGTTCTTCCGCCAACGTCATCTGATTTAACCGTTAACATTTCTTGCAGAGTATAAGCAGCACCATATGCCTCAAGAGCCCACACTTCCATCTCACCAAAGCGCTGACCACCAAACTGTGCTTTACCACCCAACGGTTGTTGAGTGACCAGACTGTACGAGCCAGTTGAACGGGCATGCATCTTGTCATCAACCAAGTGATTCAACTTGAGCATATACATGTAGCCAACCATTACCGGGTTATCAAACTTTCTTCCAGTTCGGCCATCTATCAATGTTGTTTTGCCATCAAGTGGCAAACCTGCAAGCTGTAACATAGCCTTGATTTCTTCCTCAGTAGCACCATCAAATACTGGTGTCGCCATGGGAACGCCTGCTCGTAAATTATTGGCAAGAACCATAAATTCTTCATCATTTAGACAATCTAAATTGAGACGTTCACGACCATCATGATTGTAGATTTTAAGTATAAATTTCTTGACTTCTGCTATTGATTTTTTGCTGTCCAGAAGCTCACTGATACGGTGACCCAATCCCTTAGCGGCTAGACCCAGATGGGTTTCAAGTACCTGACCTATATTCATACGCGAAGGTACGCCCAACGGATTAAGCACGATATCAACCGGTGTGCCGTCTTCCATGTAAGGCATATCTTCCATAGGAACAACGATCGAAACAACACCTTTGTTTCCATGACGACCAGCCATTTTATCGCCAGGTTGAATGCGTCGTTTAACAGCCAGATAAACTTTAACAATTTTGAGCACGCCGGGAGCAAGATCATCTCCCTGAACAATTTTTTTTCGGTTATCATTGAAGCGTTTTTCAATTTCCTTAGCCAGTAATTCAAGTTGCTTGGAGGATTGCTCCAGCAGTTGGCTTACCGCATCGTCTTCAAGACGAATATCAAACCATTTTTCTTGCTCTGTTTTGTCCAGATAGGCGGTTGTTACCTTTGATCCAGGTTTCAAACTTCCAGGACCGCCAGTCGCAACTTTGTCCAACAGTAAGTTATAGACACGCGCATAAATATCTTCTTCACGAATTCGCCGCTCATCAATTAAGTCTTTGCGGACACGAGCCAAATGCTCTTCTTCAATGCTTTTTGCGCGCGCGTCTTTTTCAAGACCATCACGCGTAAACACCTGAACGTCGATAATAGTTCCATTCATACCTGACGGTACGCGCAAAGAAGAGTCTTTTACATCCGAGGCTTTTTCACCAAATATAGCGCGCAGCAGTTTTTCTTCTGGTGTTAATTGCGTCTCACCTTTAGGTGTAACTTTACCGACCAGAATATCACCTGCTGATACTTCAGCACCGATATACACAACACCTGATTCATCAAGACTAGCTAAAGCTGACTCACCAACATTTGGAATGTCAGCTGTAATTTCTTCTGTACCTAATTTTGTGTCACGTGCGATACAAGTCAATTCTTCAATATGAATAGTCGTAAACCGATCTTCCTGGACAATACGCTCAGAAATTAAGATAGAATCTTCGAAGTTGTATCCATTCCAAGGCATGAAAGCGACAAGGAGATTTTGACCAAGAGCAAGCTCGCCCAAATCGGTACAAGGCCCATCGGCAAGAATATCACCGCGATTAATGCGATCACCTTTCTCTACAATTGGAATCTGATTGATACAAGTGTCCTGGTTTGAACGGAAGTATTTTGTCAAATTATAAATATCCACACCGGTTTCACCCGCAGTGGTTTCATTATCATTCGCTCGCACCACTATGCGTGAAGCATCAACCAAGTCAATAATACCACCACGCTTAGCAACAACAGAGACGCCAGAGTCCGATGCAACCGTACGCTCCATACCGGTACCTACCAGTGGCTTCTCAGCACGCAGTGTTGGTACAGCTTGGCGTTGCATGTTTGATCCCATTAATGCACGATTCGCATCATCATGCTCAAGGAAAGGAATCAGCGAAGCCGCTACTGACACGATTTGCTTGGGCGACACGTCCATGTAATTAATTTTATCAGGTGTAGTTAATGAAAATTCATTCTGATGACGGCAAGGTACGAGATCAGACACAATCATACCGTCTTTATCAACTTCAATACTGGATTGTGCAATATACTGATCGACTTCTTCAATGGCAGAGATATATTCAATTTCACTTGTGACACGACCATCTACTACTTTTATGCATGGTGTTTCAATGAAGCCATAGTCATTTGTGCGCGCATAAACAGACAAAGAATTAATCAAACCGATGTTTGGTCCTTCAGGTGTCTCAATAGGGCAAACTCTACCATAGTGAGTTGTATGAACGTCGCGGACTTCAAATCCAGCTCGTTCGCGTGTTAGGCCACCTGGCCCAAGCGCAGAAACACGGCGTTTATGAGTAACACCGGATAAAGGGTTGACCTGATCCATAAACTGCGACAACTGACTCGATCCAAAAAACTCTTTGACTGCTGCAGAGACCGGCTTAGCATTAATTAAGTCCTGTGGCATCAGGTTATCTGATTCCGCCAGACTCAAACGCTCTTTCACGGCGCGTTCAACACGCACCAAACCAACTCTGAATTGGTTTTCAGCCATTTCACCAACGCTACGTACACGGCGATTTCCAAGATGGTCAATATCATCCACCATGCCGTTACCGTTACGAATATCGATCAAAGTCTTGATTACGGCAAGAATATCTTCCTGAGTTAATGTACCTGGGCCTGTGTCATCTTTTCGACCCACGCGCCGGTTAAATTTCATGCGTCCAACAGCCGATAAGTCATAACGTTCTTCTGCAAAAAACAGATTTTTAAACAGTGCTTCAGCTGCTTCCTTAGTTGGTGGCTCGCCAGGACGCATCATACGATATATTTCAACCAGCGCTTCTAACTGAGATGCCGTTGGGTCAACTCTGATTGTGTCAGAGATATATGAGCCATGGTCAAGATCATTAGTATAAATCATGTCAAACTGATGAATGCCATGATTGATAATTAAATCAAGCATTTCACTAGAAATCTCATCATTGGCCTGTGCTAAAATTTCACCGGTTGCGGTGTCAATCATATTTTTAGCAAGAACTTTACCAGCCAGGTAATCACGAGGAACCACAAGATCCTTCATGTTTTCCTTTTCCATCATTTTGATATGTCGCGTTGTAATCCGGCGACCCTGTTCAAGAATAATTTCTCCCGTAGCAGGAACAACAATGTCAAAGGACGCTATTTCACCGCGTAAACGTGAAGGTATAAGATCGATATGAAACTCACCATTTTTAATATGGCAGGATGTAAATTCGAAAAATTGTGCCAGGATCTCTTCTGTTCCATAGCCTAATGCACGCAACAAAATACTGACCGGCAGCTTGCGTCGTCTGTCGATACGCACAAACACGCAATCTTTGGGATCAAATTCAAAATCAAGCCATGAGCCACGATAAGGAATAATGCGCGCTGAATATAATAGTTTACCGGAAGAATGTGTTTTGCCACGGTCATGTTCAAAAATAACCCCTGGAGAACGGTGTAACTGGGAAACAACAACCCGCTCTGTACCATTAATAACAAACGTACCAACATCTGTCATCAATGGAATTTCACCCATAAACACATCTTGTTCACGAATATCTTTAATTGGTTTCGGCTCGCCCGATGCTTCTTTATCGAGAATAACTAGGCGTATTTTTACTCGAAGGGGCGCTGAATAAGTTAGACCACGGAGTTTGCATTCCCGTACGTCAAAAGCAGGTTCGCCCAACGTGTAGCTGATGTATTCAAGTCGTGCATTACCAGAGAAACTCTGGATTGGAAAAACAGATGAGAAAGCAGCATGTAGCCCACCATTAGTTTGATTCGCTACTTTGGAATCAGCCTGCAAGAACTCTCTGTATGATTTAAGCTGAATTTCAAGCAAATTTGGAATCGCCATTTTATCAGCTTGTGTACCAAAGCTCTTGCGAAATCGTTTTTTCTCAGCATGGGTATGTTGAGGGTTAGCAACTGCTTCGGCCATGGTGTTTCCTCTATAAATTATTGATGTCTTCAAACACGTAAACCCAGCCATGTAACCATGGCTGGGTCATAACGTACTAAATGGAAAAATTACTTAACGTCTACAGCAGCACCAGCTTCTTCAAGCTGTTTCTTAATGTCAGCAGCTTCAGATTTTGAAACGGCTTCTTTTACTGTAGAGGGTGCAGCTTCAACCAAGTCTTTCGCTTCTTTCAAGCCCAAACCTGTGATTGTACGGATTGCTTTAATTACGCCAACCTTATTTTCACCGAAGCTTGTCATAATAACATCGAATTCGGTTTGTTCTTCAGCAACAGCAGCATTTGCTGCAGCAGCTGGTGCGGCAACTGCAACAGCTGCTGCTGAAACATTAAATTTTTCTTCCATTGCTTCGATTAATTCAACCACTTCCATAACAGACATGTTAGAGATAGTTTCCAGAATCTCATTTTTTGATACAGCCATTACTAGCTCCTAAGTTAAAAAATTAATTAATGATTATCGTGTTAGCCCGCTTTTTGAACCTTAATTGCAGCCAGAACTCTTACCAATTTTGCTTGTGGTTCTGCAAGCGTACGAACGAACTTCTCGATTGGTGCTTTCATCACGTACATCATCTTGGCGATTGCTTCATCACGTGTAGGCAAGCTAGCAATTCGTTCTAGTTGCTCTGCACCGAAGGCTTTTCCACCAATAGCTAATGCCTTGACTTCCAGCTTTTCAAATGTTTTTGTATATTCCTTTAATAGCCTTGCTGCATCACCAGGTGAATCCAGAGACAATGCTAGGAATAAAGGACCAACTAATAAGTCACTTAAACAAGAGAATTCCGTTTTTTCAAATGCTCTACGTGTAAGCGTATTAGGCACTACGCGCAGATATACACCTGCTTTTCGTGCACCAGCACGAAGTAGGTTCATTTGATTTACGGTTAAACCACGATAATCAGCAACAACTGCTGAAATAGCCTTGGAAGCAACAGCTGTCACCTCGTCCACAACGGCTTTTTTTGCAGCTAAAGTTAACGTCACGTTACTGACCTCCTAAGTTGTGCAAATCACATGGATTTGACAGTTATGGTGGCCGTCTCAAGATATCTGGAGCCGGTTCACCGTCTGCGCAGGATATTAAGCATTCGCGCCTGCGGTCTTCGACGGCATTGAACCGAAGTCTATGCCGTGGAATCTTTGAAAATGGGTGTATATTTTACACGGGAATGGACGATGGATCAATAGCTATTCCCGGCCCCATTGTAGTAGATAGTGATATTTTCTTAATATACATACCTTTAGAAGAAGCAGGCTTGGCCTTTTTAAGGTCAACTAATAAAGCTGCTACGTTTTCGATTAGTGCATTTGCATCAAAAGCAATCTTACCAACTGAACAATGGATAATGCCGTTTTTGTCTGTGCGGTAGCGAACTTGTCCTGACTTGGCATCTTTAACAGCAGCTTCAACGTTTGTTGTAACTGTGCCAACCTTTGGATTAGGCATTAAACCTCTTGGGCCTAGAATTTGTCCAAGCTGTCCAACGACACGCATTGCATCAGGCGTTGCAATCACAACATCAAAGTTGATTTCTCCCGCCTTAATTTGTTCAGCAAGATCTTCAAAGCCAACAAGGTCAGCACCTGCGTTTTTTGCTTTAGTTGCATTATCGCCTTGTGCAAAAACAGCAACACGTACAGTTTTACCTGTTCCGTGGGGCAAGTTCGTCGATGAGCGAACGACCTGATCAGATTTACGAGGGTCGACACCCAGGTTAACCGCAATATCTAAGCCCTCTGCAAACTTTGTACTTGCGAACTCTTTCAGCACATCTATCGCTTCAGCAGCTTTATATAATTTATTAATGACGATCTTTTCTCGAATTTTCTTTTGTTTTTTACTTAATGACATGATGACCCCTTATAACCCTTCAACCACAATACCCATACTGCGCGCAGTTCCAGCAATACTACGAACAGCCGCATCTAAACTTCCTGCTGTAAGATCAGGCTCTTTGGTTTTTGCTATTTCTTCAAGCTGAGCGCGCTGCAGAGTGGCAACTTTTTTGGTATTGGGCATTCCACTACCACTTTTAAGTCCTGCTGCTTTCAGTAACAACACGGAAGCTGGTGGGGTTTTTGTAACAAAAGTAAAGCTGCGATCGCTATATACAGTGATGACAACGGGGGTTGGCAGACCTTGCTCCATACCTTGGGTAGCAGCGTTGAATGCCTTGCAGAATTCCATGATATTAACACCACGTTGGCCTAATGCGGGGCCTACTGGTGGACTAGGGTTAGCTTTACCGGCTGGAATTTGCAGCTTGATATATGCTTCTATTTTTTTTGCCATAACTACTCCTCAATGGGTATAGCGCTATTTCACGAATTACTTTAGCTTCCCGTTTAAATATAGAACCTGTTTGAACCAGCTCTAGGTTTTCTCAACTTGACTAAATTCCAGTTCCACTGGTGTGGAACGTCCGAAAATCAATACGGCCACACGTAACCGACTTTTTTCGTAATTAACTTCTTCTACTACACCGTTAAAATCTACAAATGGGCCTTCTTTGACACGGACTAGTTCACCCGGCTCAAATAAAACTTTCGGTCTTGGTTTAGTCACCCCATCCTCAACACGCTGCATGATAGCCTGCGCCTCTTTATCAGATATGGGCGTTGGAGTCTGGCTAGTTCCGCCGATAAAACCAAGGACACGCGGTATTGCTCGAACCATATGCCAAGTTTCATCATCCATCATCATATTAACTAGTACATACCCAGGGAAAAATTTTCGGGTACTTTTGCGCTTTTGACCAGCACGCATTTCAACAACTTCTTCCGATGGAACAACTACTTCACCAATCTTGGCTTCAAGATGATGGTGTTCTGTGCGTGTTATAATCTCGCGCATAACAAAATTTTCATACCCTGAGTACGCATGAACAACATACCACTGTTTAGATTTTTGCTCTTCCACCGTATTATCAACCCAAATGTGTTATTTTACCGATAGCCCACATCATACCTGAGTCAATACCCCAAAGTATGAATCCAGTAACCGCAACCATAATCATTACGATTGATGTGGTCTGTATTGTCTCTTGACGACTAGGCCATACGACTTTTTGCAATTCTAATTTTGCTTCTTTTGCAAATACAAAGACGCGCTTTCCTTGGGCAGTAAAAAAACCGAAGGTTAACGTTAATACCAGCCAAAAAACCCAGGTTAACGCCTTTATGGGCCCAGAAAAACCATAATAATATGTTCCAATGAAAGCAGCAGCAGTTATCACTGCAATTGCTAACCAAGACAAAAGTTCAAGCGACTTAATTCTGGGATTTTCTGTAGTATTCATATTTCTCAGGTAGTTGGCAGGCCAGGAGGGAATCGAACCCCCAACCTGCGGTTTTGGAGACCGCCACTCTGCCAATTGAGCTACTGGCCTATTTTTTTATACTTCCCGCACCCGACCAAGGATGCAAGAAGTGATTGTGAAGCTAACCTGCTCCACCCCGAACGTCTTAAACAATGATTTTAGCAACAACACCGGCACCGACTGTACGACCACCTTCCCGTATAGCGAAGCGCAAACCTTCATCCATTGCAATTGGAGCATGCAGATTAATAACCATTTGTACGTTATCACCTGGCATAACCATCTCAATACCTTCAGGTAAATCACAAGTTCCTGTTACATCAGTTGTTCTGAAGTAAAACTGAGGACGATAGCCATTGAAAAATGGTGTATGTCGACCGCCTTCATTTTTAGATAGAACATAAACTTCTGCTTCAAACTTGGTATGTGGTTTAATCGAACCTGGCTTAGCCAATACTTGGCCGCGCTCAACTTCGTCACGCTTAGTACCGCGCAACAGCACACCAACGTTATCTCCAGCACGTCCCTCATCAAGCAACTTGCGGAACATTTCAACGCCAGTACATGTGGTTTTAATCGTGTCGTGAATCCCGACAATCTCGACTTCTTCACCAACTTTTACAATACCGCATTCAACACGGCCAGTAACAACTGTGCCACGGCCAGAAATTGAGAATACATCCTCAATTGGCAACAAGAATGCTTTGTCAATATTACGAACAGGCTCAGGAAAATATGAATCCATTGTCTCAACCAACTTCACGATAGCGGGTATGCCGATATCACTGGTATCACCTTCTAACGCTTTTAAAGCTGAGCCGACAATAATAGGAATATCGTCACCAGGGAAGTCATAAGAGCTTAACAGATCCCGAACTTCCATCTCGACCAGTTCCAGCAACTCTGCGTCATCCACCATGTCAGCTTTGTTTAAAAAGACAACAATGTAGGGCACGCCAACTTGACGAGACAACAAAATGTGCTCGCGAGTTTGTGGCATAGGACCATCAGCCGCAGAAACAACCAAAATACCGCCATCCATTTGAGCCGCGCCGGTAATCATGTTCTTTACATAGTCAGCATGGCCTGGACAATCAACGTGAGCATAGTGGCGGTTCGCTGATTCATATTCAACGTGTGCTGTTGAAATGGTAATTCCGCGCTCGCGCTCTTCTGGGGCCGCATCGATTTGATCGTAAGCTTTCGCTGTACCACCGTGGAGCTTTGCCATAATAGTCGTAATAGCAGCCGTTAACGTTGTCTTACCATGGTCAACGTGACCAATCGTGCCTACGTTTATGTGGGGCTTATTACGTTCAAATTTTTCCTTCGCCATCGAAAAATCTCCCATTTAATTAGTTAGATAATTTATGGTGCCTACAGCTGGAATCGAACCAGCGACCTCTTCCTTACCAAGGAAGTGCTCTACCGCCTGAGCTATGTGGGCATTAAGCACCAGATCGTACTAAATATTTATTTCTGTTGCCACTTAAACTTGGAGCGGGTGGTGGGAATCGAACCCACGCGATCAGCTTGGAAGGCTGAAGTTCTACCATTGAACTACACCCGCTTTTTTCAACTCTATTTCAAACTGGTGGAGGGGGAAGGATTCGAACCTTCGAAGGCAGAGCCGTCAGATTTACAGTCTGATCCCTTTAACCACTCGGGAACCCCTCCAAAAAGAACGTCATTTTCATTCATGAGCTTCATAAAGTCAATAGCTTTAAGTTTCAAGCTTCAAGATGGTGCTGGCACCAGGAGTCGAACCCGGGACCTACTGATTACAAGTCAGTTGCTCTACCGACTGAGCTACGCCAGCATAAAAGTATAAAGCCAGCAATATTAGGCTGGCTTTTAGGAATAAAAACCTGGCAATGACCTACTTTCACATGGGGAAACCCCACACTATCATCGGCGCTCGTTTGTTTCACTTCTGAGTTCGGGATGGGATCAGGTGGGTCCAAACGGCTATTGTCGCCAGGAAAACTGTTTGCAGGTTTTTTAGAGACCCAGCAGACATGCTGTTGGCTCTCGAACAACCTACGGTAGAAATTGAGTTTGTTGCAAGTCTCGGTAATTTGTATTTCTCTGTCTCTTGCATAACCCGAAATAACTCAGGTTATATGGTCAAGACAATCAGCCAATTAGTACAAGTTAGCTTCACACATTACTGCGCTTCCACACCTTGCCTATCAACGTCGTAGTCTTCAACGGGCTTCATGGGAAAACTCATCTCGAGGGAGGCTTCCCGCTTAGATGCTTTCAGCGGTTATCCCGTCCGAACTTAGCTACCCGGCGATGCAACTGGCGTCACAACCGGTACACCAGAGGTTCGTCCACTCCGGTCCTCTCGTACTAGGAGCAGCTCCTCTCAATTTTCCTACGCCCACGGCAGATAGGGACCGAACTGTCTCACGACGTTCTAAACCCAGCTCGCGTACCACTTTAAATGGCGAACAGCCATACCCTTGGGACCTGCTGCAGCCCCAGGATGTGATGAGCCGACATCGAGGTGCCAAACACCGCCGTCGATATGAACTCTTGGGCGGTATCAGCCTGTTATCCCCGGAGTACCTTTTATCCGTTGAGCGATGGCCCTTCCATACAGAACCACCGGATCACTAAGACCTACTTTCGTACCTGCTCGACCCGTCGGTCTCGCAGTCAAGCACCCTTATGCCTTTACACTCTTGGTACGATGTCCGACCGTACCGAGGGTACCTTTGTGCTCCTCCGTTACTCTTTAGGAGGAGACCGCCCCAGTCAAACTACCCACCATACACTGTCCTCGACCAGGATTACTGGTCTAAGTTAGAACCTCAACAACAACAGGGTGGTATTTCAAGGTTGGCTCCATCTGAACTAGCGTTCAAACTTCATAGCCTCCCACCTATCCTACACAGTTATTATCAAAATTCAGTGCAAAGCTATAGTAAAGGTTCACGGGGTCTTTCCGTCTAGCCGCGGGTACACGGCATCTTCACCGCGAATTCAATTTCACTGAGTCTCGGGTGGAGACAGTGTGGCCATCGTTACGCCATTCGTGCAGGTCGGAACTTACCCGACAAGGAATTTCGCTACCTTAGGACCGTTATAGTTACGGCCGCCGTTTACCGGGGCTTCGATCAAGAGCTTCTCCGAAGATGACCCCATCAATTAACCTTCCGGCACCGGGCAGGCGTCACACCGTATACGTCCTCTTACGAGTTTGCACAGTGCTGTGTTTTTAATAAACAGTCGCAGCCACCTGGTCTCTGCGGCCCTGCTCAGCTCAATAAGTTAATATATCACCAATCAGGGCGTACCTTCTCCCGAAGTTACGGTACCATTTTGCCTAGTTCCTTCACCCGAGTTCTCTCATGCGCCTTAGTATTCTCTACCTGTCCACCTGTGTCGGTTTGCGGTACGGTTCTCTATAAGCTATAGCTTAGAGGCTTTTCCTGGAAGCGTGGCATCAATGACTTCTCTGCACCCCAAAGGGTCAGAACCACTTCGCACCTCAGTCTTAACGGTAAACCGGATTTGCCTAGTCTACCAACCTATATGCAAGTACCAGGACAACCAACGCCTGGCTCACCTAGCCTTCTCCGTCCCCCCTTCGCACTTATAAAAAGTCCAGGAATATTAACCTGGTTCCCATCGACTACGCTCTTCAGCCTCGCCTTAGGGGCCGACTCACCCTGCTCCGATTAACGTCGTGCAGGAAACCTGGGACTTCCGGCGAGAAGGTTTTTCACCTTCTTTATCGTTACTCATGTCAGCATTCGCACTTCTGATACCTCCAGCATGCTTCTCAACACACCTTCATCGGCTTACAGAACGCTCCCCTACCACGTGCACTTAGTGCACATCCGCAGCTTCGGTGACTAGTTTTAGCCCCGTTACATCTTCCGCGCAGGCCGACTCGACCAGTGAGCTATTACGCTTTCTTTAAAGGATGGCTGCTTCTAAGCCAACCTCCTGGCTGTCTATGCCTTCCCACATCGTTTCCCACTTAACTAGTACTTGGGGACCTTAGCTGGCGGTCTGGGTTGTTTCCCTCTTCACGACGGACGTTAGCACCCGCCGTGTGTCTCCCGTGATTCAATTAGCCGGTATTCGGAGTTTGCATCGGTTTGGTAAGCCATGACAGCCCCCTAGCCGAAACAGTGCTCTACCCCCAGTAATCATTCACGAGGCGCTACCTAAATAGCTTTCGGGGAGAACCAGCTATCTCCGGGCTTGATTAGCCTTTCACTCCTAGCCACACCTCATCCGATAATTTTTCAACATTACCCGGTTCGGACCTCCAGTTGGTGTTACCCAACCTTCATCCTGGACATGGCTAGATCGCCCGGTTTCGGGTCTACTCCCAGCGACTCGCGCCCTTTTCAGACTCGATTTCTCTACGGCTTCCTTATTCAGTTAACCTCGCCACTGAAAGTAACTCGCTGACCCATTATACAAAAGGTACGCAGTCACCCAAGACGAATCTTAGGCTCCCACTGCTTGTACGCAAACGGTTTCAGGTTCTATTTCACTCCCCTCTCCGGGGTTCTTTTCGCCTTTCCCTCACGGTACTGGTTCACTATCGGTCAGTAAGTAGTATTTAGCCTTGGATGATGGTCCACCCATATTCAACCAGGATTTCTCGTGTCCCGGCCTACTTGTTCGCGTGCCTAGTTCTTGCTACACCTTACGTATACGGGACTATCACCCCCTACGGTCAACCTTCCCAGGTTGTTCTACTTCAGTGAAACATAAATCACGCCAGGCTCTTCCCCGTTCGCTCGCCGCTACTAGGAGAATCTCAATTGATTTCTTTTCCTTCGGGTACTTAGATGTTTCAGTTCCCCGAGTTCGCTCTAGTAACCTATGTATTCAGTTAATAGTGACCATACTCACGTACAGCCGGGTTCCCCCATTCGGACATCTTTGGATCAAAGCTCGATTCCAGCTCCCCAAAGCTTTTCGC
>CAVYYU010000002.1:0-267500 GCA_963772805.1 uncultured Gammaproteobacteria bacterium | reverse complement strand
AAATAGAAATTGCGATGCCCGGACTTATCACAATAATGCAATTCCTGAGCATCGTGCGCCATATCATGTCCAGGTAGATAATTCTTTAAAGAGTATTCACGGTTATTATGTACCGCAACAATTTTTCCCTTTGGTAGAAGTGTCTTGAGCTTATTAGCTAATTTTTTCACTTCCTTTTGTGCCGCGGGTGTGTTGCCGCCGAATTGCATTAGTGTTTTTTGAATACCATAGTCAGAGAAGATGCGATTTGGATCAAATTCATAGCGTTGACCTTTTAAATAAAAAACAATGTTTCGTTTACCTGCATGGATCAGCGTCAGCAAACTTCCGCCCTCAACTTTAATCATCGCCTTTGCAGCTGTTAGCGCTGTTGTTTCATTTTGGTGCAGATGAACAAAAGCTTTCCCTTTTCCTTGTTGCTGCACATGAATAATTACCGTTGAGCCACCCAACTTTACTGGATAATTAGTAGCATGGGCCGCCTGGAACATTACAATAAATACAAACCAACAATATTTCATGCTTAATTTTATTCATTACGGACAGGTTTGATGCATTTTATCGGATGTTCTGGCAAATTGCAAAATTTTTCAAAAGGCGTGATGAATAGATAGTTCAAAGAATCTACGCAGAGGTCAAGCTAAAATCTCATTTATCAATATTATGATGGTAATAACAGGCAATGATCCCCTGCGCATCTGAGCCGCAATTCACATTCATCGTGGGTGATTTATGATATGCATCAGGTTCTCTGCTCGTGGCAGATCTACACACAACACACCAAACTAATCTCCCTATCTTCCATTGTATTTTGGTTCAGCCAGGGTTCACCATCACCCATATGTATTATATTAGACCATATACATTCAATTTGGTACTAACTGGGAGTTTATTTTTACCAAAAAGCCAAATTTATGCGTAGTTTCAATGCAATCTGTGACTTAATAGAAAATAATACAGTCAATAATATACACTCTGCATATATTGTTAATAATGTTATATAATGAACGCCTGTTTTTCCATGTCATTCACTATGAAAATTATCATTGAATCCTATAAAGCTGGATTGTTTCAAAAAAAATATTGGTTAACCAATATTATTTCCGGTGTAATTGTTGGGGTAGTTGCCTTGCCCTTGGCAATGGCCTTTGCCATAGCGTCTGGAGCCAAACCTGAACAAGGAATTTATACAGCCATTGTCGCAGGCTTCCTGGTTTCTGTATTTGGTGGCAGCCGCTTGCAGATTGCAGGCCCCACCGGCGCATTTATCGTCGTACTTGCCAGCATTACCGCAAAATATGGTATTGATGGCTTGCAGATAGCGACCCTGCTCGCCGGTTTCATGCTGCTGTTTTTTGGTTTGGCTCGCTTGGGCGGTGTGATTAAATTCATTCCAGATCCAGTTATTATAGGCTTTACCTCAGGGATTGCTGTGGTTATCTGGGTGGGCCAATGGCAATATTTTTTTGGGTTTCCAGCAGTACAAGGCGCTCATTTCCATGAAAAACTATGGCATTCCCTGCAATTTCTCCCCCAGTTTAATCTGATTACTACTTTAATAGCGCTTGTATCTTTATTAGTAGTCATCTATTCCAATCGCCTGCCTGCGCTCAAACGGGTTCCAGGACCACTAGTAGCATTAGTCATTGCGACGACACTACAAGCTATATTTCACTTTCCAGGTGTGGCAACCATTGGCAGTGCATTTGGAGGTATCCCACAGGGTCTTCCTGATTTTCATATGCCAGATATTAGTATCAATCGGATTATCGAGCTAATAGGACCTGCTTTTACGATAGCCATGCTGGGTGCCATTGAATCGTTGTTGTCCGCTGTTGTCGCTGATGGTATGTCTGGAACACGTCATGACTCGAACCGCGAGCTAGTAGGACAAGGGATTGCAAATATTTTCACGCCACTATTTGGAGGCTTTGCTGCGACTGGGGCCATTGCACGGACCGCGACCAATATCCGGAATGGCGGCACCAGCCCATTGGCCGGTATTGTTCACTCGCTGACGTTGGTGTTGATTATTGTGTTCCTCGCACCGCTCGCGATGAATGTGCCGCTTGCGGCACTCGCGGCAATTCTCTTTGTTGTTGCCTGGAATATGAGTGAAGCCCATCATTTCGTCAAACTTATCCGACGCGCGCCATACGCCGATATCATCATTTTATTGGTTACCTTTTTTCTGACTGTATTCGTGGATTTGGTCGTAGCGGTCAATATTGGGGTCATTCTGGCCATTTTACACTTTTTGCGGCGCATGGCAGCTAGTGTTGAAGTTAACCAGCTGACCCGTGAGCAGCTTTCAAAAGAACTCGCGCAGCAACAAATGCCCGCTTTGCCAAACGACGTCGTTGTTTATGCCGTCGAGGGTCCTTTTTTCTTTGGTTCAGTTGAGATTTTTGAACATGCGTTGGCTAACACACACACCGATCCCAGGGTATTAATCATCCGCTTACGCTGGGTACCTTTTATTGATATTACTGGCTTGCAGACGCTAGAGGAAATCATTATCGATCTACACAAGCGCGGCATTCGCGTGATAATCAGCGGTCCCAACCCACGGGTTGAGCACAAATTGCGTAAGGCGGGTCTTATCGACTTACTTGGAAAAAACAATGTTGTAAACGAATTCACACAAGCGGTTGAGGCATCTCGCTAATGCACCTGAAAGTTTAGTGTGTGAATTTAACATCGCGATATTATTAAAGATTGTAAGCAGATAGATCATATCTGCTTACACTTCAGTCTGATACTTTGGCTCTTCTCAATACTTGTTTTTTCCACGGGCAAGATATGGATGGAAATGATTAAAAGTAGCAATCAACCCCCCCAAACTTTTAATCAAACTGGTTTGAACATATTATATTAAAAGAACAGGGGTTGCATTTTATCCATAAACCAACACCCTGCATTCATACTCAATCGCGAAAATTTTCAAATTGCAGCGGCAACTCAATATCTGATTTTTTCAAAAAAGCGATGCAATCTTGTAGATCATCACGATTTTTACCCGTTATCCGCAGTTTCTCGCCCTGAATAGACGCCTGTACTTTAAGTTTTTGATCTTTGATACGCTTAACTATATCTTTTGCGGTAGGCTGATCGATACCTTGTTTAAAGGTCATTGTCAGTGAATATGTTTTGCCACTATGAACTGGCTTATCCTCAATATCAACACCGGATGAACTTAGGCCACGTTTGGTGCAATGATTACGAAATAAGTCTTCCAATTGTCTCACTTGGAAATCTGATTCCGTTTTTAGCGTCACGGTTAACTCATTTAAAGTAATGCTGGCATCAACCCCGCGAAAATCGAAACGCGTACCCATTTCACGGATAGCATTTTCTACAGCGTGGCGCAGTTCCACTTCATTAATTTCAGAAACAATATCAAATGATGGCATAGTTTTGAGTTCCTTTAAAAATGCCTTAGAAAACCATCTTCAGGCAGCAATATTTTCAAATTTCATCGCATTATACCTTGACCGTATCAAATGTTCATCAAGTACAACGCGCGCGACTAGGACTGTCTTATAAATTTATCACGCATCTTTGTATATAGTTCATGCCAACAAAAACCCACGTCCGATAGATTATTTATAGCCTGCGCAACTGGACAACCAAACCGGTGTCGACCATCAACAAATGGTTTACAGGCACATCGTGCCATTCGGCGTCTGCATTCGTCAGCCTTTCTGAAGTGATTAATACCGCACCGTGTTTAGTACCCTCTTGCAACATATGATAGTGGCGATCTTGTGCTACAAAACGGCTGCCCACTGAATAATGCATAGACTCAGGTGTGCGATTTTTATCACTGCAATAACGGGTAGCAATCAAGCGCTTGCCATCGGTCAGACAAATATTAAAAAAAGATGCGCCGTGTTTACTAAATTGCTTTACCAGCTGCGTGATTTCATAGAATGTTGTCTCCAGCACATCAGCAACAACTGACAATTGCGTGAGATCTTTACCTTTAGCCATCTGTAAAAACAATGCGAACAGGTGCTCTGAATCAGTATCCCCCTGAATCCAGTGATATATATCATCGTCGAGTAAGTGGCGCAGATGACGTTTTACCATAATAAAATCATGGATTTCGCCATTGTGCATCAACATCCATGGTCCATGAATAAAGGGATGGCAATTATAATTGGTTACACCACCGGCACTGGCGGCGCGAACATGGGCAAAAAAACAAGGCGATTTAATTTTAGCCGTTAAATTCAACAGGTTTCTGTCATTCCAGGCTGGAGAAATCGATGTGAACAGCGCCGCTAGTGGACTAATTTCCGGAGCATACCAGCCCAAACCAAACCCATCACCATTGGTGGGAATTTCTGACTCACGTGCACGTAAACTTTGCATGACTATAGAGTTTATCGGTTTAACCAATACGTCTTCCAAAAGCACATCGTGTCCTAAATACGCAACTAATCGGCACATATGAACTCCTGGATGTGATTATTTAACTAGTGGATGGCTAAGGGTAATAAAAAGACGCTGCTACCGTTTGTAGTGCTTTCGGTCTTGTTAACCGAAACTGCACTATTCTTTGTCATTTTCGTTGCCATCTGAGTTGTTGTCATCAGCATCTGCGATCTCACCAGAACCGCCTTCCGTGCTTGTTGTAGCAGATGCATCAGCCATGGTCTTTTCAGCTACCGCGTCGATAACACCAATTTCAATTTTATCGTTTACGTTGCTCACGCCACTGACAGCTTTGACCGCATTGAGCACCTTTTGTTTTTCTTCCTGGGTAGCAATTTTACCTGTAAGAATTACACAACCGTCTTTGGTTTCAACACCGAAAGACCAGGCAGGGATATCTTGACTCACAAGATTAGACTGTATTAGAAAACCCTGGATTTTGGCGTTAAGGTAGGCATCATATAAAGGACTAAAGCTCTCTTTAACTGTAAGCTTATCCACATTCACATCACTGACACCTTTTACCGATTCTGCAACAGTAATAACCTGGTTGTAGTCTGCATCAGTAGCAATCTGGCCCGATAAAAAAACAACTCCGCTCTTACTGAATACGCTCACTTGACCCGCATAATCAGCAAGTGCTGACTTTACCCCGTTTAAGATTGTCACATCATTGGGTTTGGCTGTTGTCGCTTTGCCATTTTGAACTATATTGACGTTCTTAACGGTATCGCCCGCGATTGCGCTACCTACCATGCCTGTACATAGAGTTATTGCTATAGCTTTTAACAATACAAATTTATCCATCATCTGATTCCTTGTTATTCTACTGTTTAAACCTTTAGGCGCAATCATCCATTTTGTTAATAGTAGTAGAGTGCTTTTTTTTAGCAAGAAAAATCAATCAACTTTTTTCTATGATAAATATGCAATACAAATAAGAATCCAACTCCCTTGCCAATGGAAAATGATGTTGGTTTTTATATCTTATTTCATTTTATAATAATTAGATAATGGACCCTATTGTTATGAAATCTACTGTGTTGAAAGGTTCTTTTTTGTGTCTAATGATGTTCAGTGTGTCACCATTAGCCGATGAAATCATCGATGCAGGCAAGTCTGTTGTGCTTGAAAAGCGAGATAAGATCTATATGTTGCCTACCACCTACACTATCTAAATTAGATATGCTCAAGGTGAGGGTGGACGTTACTGGTACCAAATCCAAATAGAATTGTTACGCGTTTAAAACTGTTTTTTTGAAATGCCCCCCTGACCGGCAGCTAAATGCTCTTAAACCTTTGGCTGCAGCTCAACTATTTATAGCTCCCACATCATCAGCCGCCTGATCGCTCAAATTATAATATTTAAATAGCTTCACTACGCGGCGCACTCCCTGCGTCTTTCTGGCAATGAGAATCACTCGCCTGGCTTGTGCCGGAATAACATCCCCCATCAGATAAACAATTTGATCTGCGGTCACAATTTTGAATTGGTTAGGGTCTATCGATGCATCAGTCAAAATCCCCGTGCGAATTTTAGCGGTGATCCAGGTATCCAGTACAGTGTCATCAGCACTCTGCTTGACCGCTAATTGATTGAATAATCGGCGATAACCAGATACCGCCTTAATTCGCGCTTGTGCTTCCCTACGCAAATTATTGGTTGGTACGTGCCCAGCCAACAAGATATCACCGTTAAAGATCGCCAGATCGATAACACAATCACTACACTTGAAAGTTTCATCTTTGTAGTACAACGCTCTACTGACGTTAGCACCCAAGTAAAAATCGCTCGCTTTTTTATACACATCGTGGCGATCATAAAATAGCGAGCCACCTGTCCATAGACTGGTAAGACAGCCCGACAGTAGCAGGCTCGTTATAACAAGCAGCAAAGCTCGCCATGCTTGCCTGCTCATAGTCAGACAATATACCGAAAGACTTTAACCACTTTACTAACACCATTCACTTGTCTTGCGACATTAACGGCCAAATTAGCCTGCTCATGTGTCGCAATACCCAACAAATACACAACTGTGTTTTCAGTGACCACTCGAATTGACCCCGACTCCAGACCTTTTTGGGTGAGCATTTGGGCACGAACCTGGCTAGTTATCCAGCTATCCATGCTCCGTTGCGAAAGGGGAGTAGACGGCTGAATAGTAATTTCGTTGTATACTCGGCTGACATTTGGCGTACTTTGCGCCACTTTTTCAGCAAGAACACGTAGTGACGCCGTTGGCGTTTGACCTGCCAACAATACTGTTTGGTTAAAACTACTGACCACAATATGGGAATTACGAAAACGCGGATCGGAGACAATGGTTTTATTGACCACATAAAAAATGCGCGCATCACTTTCTATAACAACAACGCTACGTCGATCGTAACCCACGATACCTGCCGCGCCCACCACAACCGCCGCTACACAGCCACTCAATAAGCTGCTCAACAGCAACAAATATATTGCTTTATTTTTCATGTTTACCCCAACATTTGGCCAAATAATGATTGATCAATCAGATCACAAAAACAATGCAATATAAATAAATGCGTTTCACGAATACGCGCCGCATTATCACCCGCGACGCGAAGCTCAATATCCTCCGGGCCCAGATGATTGGCAAGCACACCACCATCACGCCCACTTAGCGCAATAGTATCCATACCGCGATCATTGGCTGCATTTACTGCGTGCAATACACTATCAGAATTACCGGACGTCGACAGGGCAAGCAGCACATCCCCCTGCTGACCAAGCGCTTGAATTTGTCTTGCAAAAATCTGATCGTAATGACCATCGTTGCCGACTGCCGTCAGAGCGGACATATCCGTTGTCAGCGCGATTACCGGCAGTGGAGGACGTTCAACCTCGAAATGATTGAGCATCGCTGCAGAAAAATGCAGGCAATTAGCGGCTGAGCCACCATTGCCACACAAAAATATTTTGCTATCATTTAACAAGCAGTTCACCAGACGCAGTGCAGCTTTTGAGATGCCGGTCGACAAGGTATCAGCCACCGCAATTTTTGCCTCAATGCTAACACCGAAAAGATGCCTGACCCGGTCTTCCATTTGTGTCATATGTTCTATCCTTCAAAAATCGGAACCAAACGCATTTTTTATCCAGTTAACGCTGGCCGGCACACCTTCGATACTAACTACATCGAATCGTACAGCCTGTTTGTCGTGCAAACGATGCGCAGATAAATAAAATAATGCCGTCTTGATTAGTTTTTGTCTTTTGCTGTAAGTCACGCTGGCTAAAGCACCGCCGAAAGCCATGGAAGAACGTGCTCGCACCTCAATAAATACCAGATAGCTGCCATCGCGCATAATCAAGTCAATTTCACCGCAACGACTGCGATAGTTGCTGGCGACCCACTTCAACCCTTGTGTGCTCAGGTATTGTAATGCCTGCTCTTCCGCTGCAAACCCAATTTTTTGTGACATGCATCCACTCTTCCATAATAACGAGTACCGCGTCCATTTAATCTTGACCAGCTGTTGTAGGTTGGTGCTGAGCGGTAGCGAAGCCCAACAAGGGAGCTTCCTGTGCAGCGATTGTTGGGCTTCGCTGTGCTCAGCGCCAACCTACGGTACGAATAAATAATGACCACCTTACCGGCTCACTTGTCAAAATCAACGGGAAGCCGTACTCGATATCTAGGCTTTAACCAACTGCGCGACCATTTGTTCTAGAGTATGCATATCATCATAATGAATAACCAGCGTACCCTTGCCCGCTTTCCCCTGCTTGAGTTTGACCTTGGTCTGTAATTGTTGCGCCAGGGTATGTAATTTTTCCTTAAACAACGGGGCGATGTCCATCTTTATTTCTTGCGTCGGTGTAACTAATGCACCAGCCTTTACCCTGGCAGCCAACGCTTCAGTTTCACGCACCGATAAATTTTTGGCAACCACCAACTGGGCAACATGGTTCTGTTGATGCTCGTCAAGCATCAGCAAGCAACGAGCATGGCCCATATCCAAATCACCGTTTTCCAGCATGCGCCTGACATCACTGGCTAAATTTAATAAACGTAAATAATTACTGACCGCTGCTCGTGATTTACACACCAGTTCCGCGACTTGTTGATGCGTTAGGGAAAACTCAGTCGTCAAGCGGTGCATGGCGCGCGCCTGATCCATGGCATTCAGATCTTCACGCTGCAGATTTTCGACAAGCCCCATGGCCATTGCTGTTTCATCATCAACCTGGCGTAAAATCACAGGCACTTCTGTCATCGCCGCCAGTTGACAGGCGCGCCAACGTCGTTCACCAGCAATAATTTCATAACCTCCGCCAGAAACTGCACGCACTACCAGTGGTTGCAGTAAACCTTGCTTCTTAATCGATTCTGCCAACTCCGTTAAAGCCGTTTCATCCATGTCGCGACGAGGCTGATATTTTCCTGGCTGCAAGTCAGTGATTGCCAGCGTTAATCGATCTGATGTCTGATTATCCGTGGTAAGGGTTACACCCTCAGCCTGGCTTAACAATGCTGATAAATTTCGTCCCAAGCCACCGCGTTTTACTACCATAAAGACACCTCAATTATCCAGCTACTGTTTGTTTGCCCATAAGCTCGGATGCTAACACCATGTAAGCTGCCGCTCCAGGTGAGAAACGATCATATTGCAACGCCGGCATACCATGACTGGGAGCCTCAGCCAACCGCACGTTGCGAGGTACCACGGTACGGTAAACCTTAGCATTAAAATGTTGCAACAATTGCTTGGAAACATCCGAACATAAACGATTCCGGGCATCGTACATGGTCCGCAGTATACCCTCAATGTGCAAGCGAGGATTTACCGAACGCTTGATCTGGTCGATAGTAGACAACAATGCCGCCAACCCCTCCAGCGCATAATATTCACACTGCATTGGAATTAATACCGAATCCGCGGCAACCAAAGCATTAATCGTCAACGTATTTAGGGCTGGGGGGCAATCGATCAAGATATACTCATAAGCACTTTGCAGCGGCTGCAACGCCTTGAACAAAAACGTTTCACGGTGATCGCGCTCCATTAAACTGACTTCAGCCACCGTTAAATCACCGTTTGCAGGAATGACATCAAAAGCGCCCGCTGTCGTTAAGGCGGCCTGTTCGGCCAAACAGTCGTGCAACAATACATCATTGGCGGTATGCACCAAGGTATTTTTATCCACACCACAACCCATGGTGGCATTGCCCTGCGGATCGAGATCAAAAAGCAAAACCCGTTGATGATTTGCAGCCAGCGACGCGGCCAGATTGACTGACGTCGTCGTCTTACCTACACCGCCTTTTTGATTGGCAATGGCTATTACTTTTGCCATGGTTATTCCTTTTCAATGATGACACAACAGCGCTCACCATCAATCCCGGCTACGGGATATTGTTCTACCCGATAAGAATGATTGATAGTTGCCAGCTCGGCATCTGGAGAACGACCTTTCATCGCTACCCAAATACCACTCGTTGCAATCAGATGATCGGTCCAGTTTATCATTTGCTGTAATTCACTGAATGCCCGGCTGGTTACTGTATCAAAACCATGAGCGGGGTGGTAGTTCTCAACACGAGTTTGTACAATTTCAACATTATTTAGCGACAATGCACGCTTCACTTCCTGCAAAAATCGCGTTTTTTTACCATTACTGTCCAGCAACACGATCTGCACATGCGGTAATGCGATTGCCAAAGGAATCCCGGGAAGACCGCCGCCACTGCCGACATCGAGCACGCGCGGCCCTTTTATCCAATGCACAATAGCCAGGCTATCAAGCAGATGACGGGTGACCATCTCATCCAGGTCACGCACTGCCGTCAGATTATAAGCATGATTCCACTTATGCAACAGTAAAAGATACTGCATCAATGGGTCAACCGCGAGATCAAGACCAAATTGTTGTATGCCTTGCTGTAATTTGTGCTTTATTACATCAGGCTCACTCATGCGATCAACCGTTGTTTTTTCAAATGTACCAGTAGTAAAGACAACGCCGCTGGGGTAATACCTGATATACGACCCGCTTGTGCGATCGATGCCGGTTTAATCTGGTTTAATTTTTGAATAACTTCTGACGATAAGCCCGACACCTGACGGTAATCCAAATCGTCAGCCAAACGTGTGTTCTCATGTTTGCGCAAACGGGCAATATCCATCTGCTGACGATCAATATAACCCGCATATTTACTTTGGATTTCTACTTGTTCAGCAGCTGCTGAATCTATCATCGGCAACCCTAGCTCGTCGATTCCCTGCAAAACCTGATAAGTGATTTCAGGGCGCTTTAATAAATCAGTGGCACGGCAATCATGTTGTAACGGCGTGACCAACACATCTTGCAAGGCTTCATTATGACCGACACGAACCCAGGTATCATTGAGCTGAATATTCATCTTGTCAATGGTTTCACGCTTTTCAGAAAATGCCTGCCAGCGCGCATCACCCACCATGCCCAACTCATGCCCTTTCGCCGTCAGACGCAGATCGGCATTATCCTCACGCAACAGCAGGCGATATTCAGCGCGCGAAGTAAACATACGATAAGGTTCCTGCGTACCACAGGTAATTAAATCGTCAATCAACACCCCCATATACGCTTCATCGCGGCGCGGGCTCCACATTGCGTGCTCTTTAACTTGCAATGCCGCATTCATGCCAGCAATGATGCCTTGTGCTGCTGCCTCTTCGTACCCGGTAGTACCATTAATTTGACCGGCAAAAAACAGATTAGGCAACGGTTTTGTTTGCAAATAGGGTGTCAAACCACGCGGGTCGAAATAATCGTATTCAATCGCATAGCCGGGGCGGGTGATATGCGCATTTTCAAAGCCCTTGAGGGTGCGCACGAATTGCACCTGCACATCAAACGGCAGGCTGGTAGAAATGCCGTTGGGGTAAATTTCTTCCGTCGTCAACCCCTCAGGCTCGACAAAAATCTGATGCGAAAGCTTGTCGGCAAAACGCACAACCTTGTCCTCGATCGAGGGGCAATAGCGAGGACCCACGCCTTCAATCACACCGGCGTACATCGGAGACTGGTGCAAATTGTTACGAATAATGTCATGGGTCGCCGTCGTGGTATGGGTAATATGGCAGGCGACCTGCTGCGGATGCTGTGCAACATTGCCTAGGTATGAAAACACCGGCAATGGCGTATCGCCTGGTTGTACCGTCATTTGACTGTAATCCAGCGTGCGCCCATCAATACGCGGCGGCGTGCCGGTTTTCAAACGCCCAACGGGGAAGTCTAATTCGCGTAAGCGCTGCGCTAAGGCTATTGCCGGCGGATCGCCCGCCCGCCCGCCTGCATATTGGCTCATGCCCACATGAATTTTACCACCAAGAAAAGTCCCTACGGTCAGAACGACAGCATGTGCGCGCAAAACCAAACCCATCTGGGTACGCACACCAACGACGCGCTCACCCTCGACTATCAAGTCATCTACGGCTTGTTGAAACAGGGTTAAATTGTCCTGCGTTTGCAGTTGATGGCGAATAGCCTGGCGATAAAGAACACGGTCGGCCTGTGCACGTGTGGCGCGCACAGCTGGCCCCTTTGAGGCATTAAGTATACGAAATTGAATACCCGCCGCATCCGCGGCACGCGCCATCACGCCATCCAGGGCATCAATTTCCTTGACCAAATGCCCTTTGCCGATACCACCGATGGCAGGATTACAAGACATTTGTCCAAGCATATCCATGTTGTGCGTAAGCAATAACGTGGACGCACCCATCCGTGCCGCAGCACACGCTGCTTCAGTTCCGGCATGACCGCCGCCAACTACGATGACATCATATTGTTTTTCAAGATTCATAACGGACGCTTAAATAGGAGACAAATCGTGTAATTATACACAGTTTTATGGCGATGCGTAATGGTTTACGAATAACAGACTGCTTAATATTTACTTAAGCATCTCATGCTATATTTTGAACAGTCAAAAAAGTTATGCACCACGATGTTTTTTATATGTGCTAAAATTTGATTTATATAGTTATTTAAATGCGCAAAACATATCTTTTTAAACCAGGGGCATGCTTCGATGAAAGTTGATAACTCTGTTCTGAAAACGTTATTCAACATGTACCGCCAAAATCCACGCTTTAAATCAGCAGACGTCCTGGCGGCAGCTGATTTTGACAAAGCCTGCCAATTTATCGAAGATAATCTGCAAAAATATTTTAACTGGGATGAATTAAGCCAAAATGGAATCAGCCCTGAGTTGCAGGCTATCCTCTTACAAAGCTTCAAAACGAATGATAACGGCGACAGCTTTGTCTTTGATCAACACCCAGCCCTCGCCGCCATAATTACAACACTGCAAAAAACAATGCTGGACCGCCACCATCAATTGCCGGGATACCCTGGCGCCAATCTGGTAGGGCCGCCCAACCCCTCGGTTGCAAAAAGGCTCTCCAACTTACAGCTCTATCATAAGGTGATAACCTTTCCCGGCGAACAAGCAGACACCCCCCTGAGCAGCATTGACTATCAACACTGGATAATGTTAGTACAACATAAATTCAAAAGCTCCGGTATTGCCAAAGTGCTGGATGAGATGACGATAGCTTGTGACAGCAGTAATGCGCTGACAGGACTTATTGCCTATAACGAAAGCAGACAACCTCTGCCCTTTAAAGCACTGACGCTCGATCTTGAATTGCTCGATTTAACCGACAAGACCGTGCGTGCAAACTTTCTCATTCATCTAAAAACGATGCTGTTAACGATGTCCAATAATAATTTGCCGGCTTTTAATATTGTTGATGAGAATAAACAATTATCCGATGAAAACATCAGCGAATTGGCAGAGTTCATCAAATTTAGACCCGTTGGCATCGATATCAATTTGCCTGCACGATTCCAGAGCAGCAAGGCTCAGCAAGAAATTGATGACGCCGTTTCTGACAACATGAGAAAAATAAAGATTGCCGCGCTGCATAAACAATATCCCCAGAGCGATAACGTCGCGACACTGCAAACTGAAGTCAGAAAAAGACCCAAACTTTCCGGTAAACAAAATCTGACTATCGACATCGAACTGCAACAAGAGCAACAAGCAGACGTCGCGGTAGAAGCGGCGGCCGCAATCAGTAGCAATGCAGCGCTACCAGATACCGGTCAAATCACGCTTTATACCGCCGACGAATTCGCCCTGGCTCTAAATACCGGTTTACTGGACAGCAAGGCGAATAGCCACCTGGTCAGCAGCGGGCTGGAAGATGGGTTGCGTCTATGGTGTAACTGGTTTGGCGCCTTAACCCTTGCCGAGGTGAGTGCCAGGGGCTTGAAAATGTCAAAACCGGCTTGCGAAGAACTGTTACGACATTATGAACAATTTCAATATGGGCTTGATTTAAAAAACTTGCCAGCAGGATTTTCAATAACATCTCAAGGCTCGGATAACGTTGTTCATTTTGACGAGAATCTAAAATTAATTGCGCCGTATAATCCGCTGCAAGTACAAACCCACGATTCGACTCAGGGAAACCGGCTCACCAACAGCCAATTTAAACTATGGTTAAGTCACACCGATGCAGCGCATCCTGTAAAAAAAGCCTGGGAACAAATAAGTGCGGCCACTTATGATAAAACGGCACAACGATTGTTCAAGCAGTTTTTGCCCGACATGCTGTTATTAAGACCCAAGGACTTAGATGTTTTGTTTCAACTCACCCAGAATCCAGATGGCAGCCTTGATAGTAAAAAATTACAGCTGCTGATGGAGCATCGTCATCTGTTAAAGCAACTGTTATCAGGCAATTCCGCCAATAACCCCAGCACCATGATAAGCCTGCAAGCATTATTTAAAGACCCAAGCGCCGCAAAATTATTTTTAGTCACCTTTGAAGAAAAAACACCTGAATTCAAAGATCACTTATTAAATCTATTAATTGCCAACGATAAAGACACCAGCGTAAAAATTCAGCATTTGCTCAACGCGGGCGCTGGCATAAACCAGTTATTGCAGTTGTATGTCGAATGGGGTGAAAAAGGCATCGGCGAATTAGCCGCACGTGAAAAAGACAATCCAAAGCTTTTTAAGCAGTTGAATAGCCATCTGTTTGCCAAAAGCAAAACTTATGCGCGTTTGTTTGATAAAGACTATAAAGACACACTAACAACCATTCAAGGGTTCAATGCCAATGAGCGCCGCTGGTGGGATACCCTGCTGCAACAACATTGTTCGGCGCAACATGACGTTGATTTAGTTGATTTTACCAATGCTTTTGTGAAATTTAAGGGGAAACTGCACGATTTAAAACATGATGCTAAATCTTATGAATTTCCAGCGAGTTGCGAACTAACGGGTGTTAAGAGTTTACCCACAGCTTTGTCGAGAATCTTAACGCTGTTAACACTGAGCAGCGAGCATAATGCCCATGCGCAATGGCTACTGGTCGAAAAACTGGATCTTTCCAGTACCGGCATGATCAATCCCATTACCACGACTAAAGATAAGAAATGGGCGTTTATTACCCCTGAAATGAATATCAATGCCAAGCATGAGTCCCCCGAAGGAATAATGGGGATGACAAAAGGGTATACCGTCCCATCATCCTGGAAGAATGCTATAGATGAAGAGACCTTTTTCCGCTTCACCGCATTTCAGGCTAAAAATGGTCAGCTGCCCATGGAGTTTTACCAACACGTCCATCAGACAATTGCCGCCAGCGGATTAAGCACAGATGTGCGCAAATCCTTATATTCATTGATTGCCGCGGCCACCACTGAAACCAAGACGGTAGCAACCATCAAGTCATTAGAAGCGGCAAAACAGGACGCGAACCAAATAATAAAATCGATGACCGATACCCCCTTGAAAGGAACAATCCTGGATATCGAGCGCATTAAAGAGATGGTCAGACTTAACTTGTATTCAGGTCTCGTGATCTTACCTGATATCCCACCCTTGCCAGTATTAAATCGTCTTTTTATGCTAATCACCAGCAGTTTAAACGGCATGACTAGATTCTATCAAAACTTTACGCGATTGGGGCAGGCATGTCGCGATTTGTCGACCAACGTAAAGCAGTATGGATCTGCCGTTTATGAAGGTATGCGCGATTATAGCGCTACTGATTATGGTACGGGCGGATTATTTTATGATCACATGGCATTGATTAATAAAATAGACGAGAAAAAAAACATAGACGTTAATAGCCGTACCAGTTTGATCCGTATTATTAGCTCTTTTCATCTGCAAGCTGCCGATCTGGATAGTATAATTTCCAACTATTTTACTGTTGCAAATGACCCGGAACGCGCCGAAGCGCTGATGCTGTTAACTAAACTGGCAATCATCCCAGAACTCACTCCACTCAAGGCCGCTAATCTTGATGGTATTTTGTCGGTTGTTAAAAATCGGGGAAATACGCCTGTAGTTGATGTGTTTAAAACGCTGATGCTTGCCAATGGAACGCCGTTGGCAAACTATTTTCCCGCGAGCCTTCTGGAAAATTATGGCAATCCCAAAACACCCCAGGATGTTTTGAATAAGATAGATAGCAAATTCCCTCTGGATGCTCACAGGAAACAAATCAGCAACATACTCAGCAAATTTTCTGCCAACGGTGATGCCGCAAAACATGGTGAGATTGTTGATAAGTTAATTGCAATTTGTGAGCCACTAAGTGCCGTTGAAAAAAATATCTTTCTCAGTAAATTAGCTTCAGCGCAGGGGTTATACACCAATCTCAAATCATTAAATGACCAGGACAATCCACTTGTTAATTTACTGGATGCGATCATTGCCCGTGATTCTACTGATGAGTTTATTAATGTTGTTGCCGCTGAGCGCCATTCATTGCGTCATAGCGACAGCGAGCAAGTCCAGGCATTTTTTAAACCAGAGCCCCGAACGCAAGAGCCCGTGATTGAAAATTTGGCTGATAAAACATTTCTCTATCTGCAAATCCTTTTACCGTCAATCAAAGCTATTGATAATCTCAACATTTCAGCTATCGAACTAACACCCATAGTTCTCGATACGCTGCTTAAAACATCGCTAGACGAGTTGCAAGGCCAAAGTAATATAGAAAAAGATGAAAAAATCTATTTCGAGCAACAAAACGCGACTCTGGCGAAGACTCTAACAGCGCTGAATGATGGCAAAAAAATAGATTTTCTAGCCGCGCAAAAAACAACTGCCACACTAGTTAAAAATGGTGGGCTCAAGGATAAAGCCTCATTGAGTCGTTTTGAAAAGAGTCTGCAAGAACAACAAGATGAGATTGGACTCCTTGATAAAGTCTGGCTGGCAGCGAATCCGGCATTTAAAAAGCTGCTTGCCCCCCAATCGATGACTACGGCTGAACGCGATAAATACGAACCAAAAATTAAGCAATTAACCGAGAAATACCCATCGCTGCTAATGAATCAAGGTTTAGTCACCGTTATTATAAATAATTATGATTTTCTGCATGCCTTCGCACAAAGAAACGTCCTGGACGCTGCGGAATCTCGCGATCTCCTGGATAATGATCAGAAACTCGACCTGGTTGCTGCAGCGTTAGCGAAAGATTTAGAGGGCGTTGCGACATTCCAGCGACAAACGCAGGAATTGCAAAGTGAAATGCTCAAAGCCACAGCCGAGCTAAACAGCTATCCTCATGTTTTTACTGACTTATTTACCAAAATTAACACCGTTGTCACCGCCAATCCAAGCAGTAAAAAACAGTTCATGGAATTACTCGACCGCTACTTGCAACATTACCGCCCGGGTTTAAGACCCGCCGCACACGGTGAATTAATTGAATATCTAACTGATTTTGTTAGCACCTTAGAAAAAACCTTTGCTAAAATCACCGATAAAAATATTGTTTTATCCCTGTGTCTGCAATTTAACAGCGATGACAAGGAAGAACTGCAACCTGAAAGTTTGTTAACGCTATTGTCAGAAGTAGTATCGGTTCCTGCAACCTACCAAACCGTTGTTTTAAAAATTGCCATTTCATTAATCAATAATGCCCACGATTATGATTTTGAGGCATTTAAACAATTATGTGCCGTAACCAAAAAAAATCCGCAATTTGCACAACGGTTATTAAAAATCTATCACACCCCCCCCTTTCCAAGCATTGCGCAGGTTCTTGCGTGGCACGCAGAGGCGAGCAATACTGGCATTAACTATAACGACGCCATGAACGCGCATTACAACGCGTTTGATTTAGCTCCAAGCCTCAGGGATCATTCCTTGAATGGGTTTAATGTAGATAAAGCAAAAGCGCAACTTGTAAAATTAAAAGGCTTCGATCCCAATACAATAGATTTGGAGCAATTTAAAAATATAACCGATAAGATGCAAAAGGAAACCACGGCACAATTATTAGCTATTTTTGCGCAATTTAATCCCGCCAATGCCAGTTATGATCCTACCCTTAAAGAAGACACCCTGGTTGCTGTAGCGGCTGAACTTTTTTATCGCAGCAAGGGCATGGAAATCAACACCACCCAGTACCTAGCCATTTATTCCATGCTGGCCACACCGGGACACGTCACCAGCCAAATAGGTACAGGCGAGGGTAAGTCGCGGATTATGATGATTGCCAACGCCTGCCAATTTGCCCGAGGCAAAACCGTTGACTTTGTCACCAGTGACGCACAATTGGCCACGCGCGATTTTGTCGAATATCAGACTTATTTTGAGATGATGGGCGCTGAAACAGGCATGATCTTGGCAGACTCCGCTCCTGCAACCTATAAAAAAGGCGGTATCAATTTCTCTGACCCATCTAATCTAAGCCTGTTTCGCAATAAGGCACGCAGTTTAGGACAAGACAAGCTGGTTATTGCTGATCTTGATACCAACCGCGCCTTGTTGTTGGACGAGGCTGACAAAACTTATTTTGATGTCGCGGATACGCGCTTTAATTTCTCAAGGGAGGGTGAGGCAAGCATTCGCGGCATGGAGTGGGTCTATCCGTTATTAATGGAATATCTTGCGCAAAATGCTGTTCAGTTGATAACGCCTCTTGATAGAAAAACCAGTATTTCCCCTCTGGATTTATATTATGAGGATATCGATCTCAGCCGCGAAAAATTCCTGCAATTTGTCAGTGCAAGCGGGCGCTGCCCGGTTAATCAATTGATGAGACTAAAAGCATTATCCACGGCGCAAATTGAACAATGGCAAGCCTCTGCGGTAACGGCCAGTCAACTTAAATTTAAAGAAGACTTTGTGATTGAACCCGACGTGCTCATCAACACCCCCAAAGGCCCCAAAATATCCAGTGAGGCGCAATTGATCTTTGCCAATCGCGTATCCAAAAACTCCAAGTTCTCCTTTGGCGTGCATCAGTGCCTGCATGCGCGCTTAAACCTTGCGCGCACTAATCCAGATGGCGAGAGCGATAAGCCACTCACGGACGCATTGAGTAAATGCGAGCAGGCATTTTACGTGCCCGATGAAAAACAGATCGTCTATTCCTCAACGAGTAAAAATTTGTTGGACGACTATAAAAATGGGTCGTTGAAAGCGGTCACCGGCACATCAGGCTCCATTATTGAACGCGAAGAAGCGCGACAACTTTATGGCCTAGACACGCAGCAAATGCATTTTATTGATGTCCCCCGCGGCAGCGGATTGAATCGTCGCGATAAAGCCATACGTTTAACGGCTGACAACTACCAGCAATTATGGGCTTTGGTTGAGCAAATTAAGGAAGCTCGTGCGAATAACCAACCGATTCTTATCGTCGCAGAAGATGATAAAGAAAGTGAGCTATTGTTTAAAAAGTTGGGCGCGTTTTTCAAAGAAGATCAAAACATACAACATGTTCACGACCAATTACCTGACAAAGAACAAAAAATCAGAATTACCAAAGCGGGACTACCACGACAAGTGACCATTTCTACCGCGATGATTGGCCGGGGCACAGATATTATTTTAAAAGGGTCTGCCCAAAAACGTGGCCTGCATGTGATGACAACCTATTTGCCAAGACCACGAGACATGCAACAAATTTTCGGGCGCGCAGGACGCTTTGGCGCGGCCGGGAGTGCGCGCTTGGTTCTTGATAAACAACGCTTGAAAAAAGCACTGGGCAAGACCACGTTAACAGACGGATTCTATACCCATACAGAAGCGTATATTGAACGTCAACAAGCGTTAATGGATAGAACAAGCCAACGCAAACGTTTAATTAAAAATACCGTCGGCGACTTCATCAAAGGTTTGTCGAATAATTTTTATAACAAAATGCTTAGCGAACTCAAGCCTGCAGACCGTATAAAACTCACGCCGATTTGGTCGGCATTCTTTGAGAAATCGGATAAAGCATGGAATGAACAGTGGCAACCTATCCAGCAACAGCTGGGACGCGAACATGTCAATCTTATCGAGATAAGTCGCTTGCTGGGTGAATATCATAAACATGCCGAAAAACTGTGGGAGAACTTGCGACGGGATGTGCACGACACCAAAGTCGTTTGCAACGACGGCGTAAGCAAACCGGTTGACCATTTAAAAGTTAAATTAGACCCTTTAGTGTTAATTGAGGCGGCACAGAATTTATTAACGCAATTTGACCTCAAACAATATCCTTTGGATAAAGTGACCGTTTGGAGCAATTATGACCGAGCTCATGCCGGTCGGGCAGTCACCTATAAGCATTGGTATACCCCAGTCATTGCATCACTTAAGGGCTGGGCAAATTTATTGCCTTTTGTTCGTTTTTCCGAAGCACGAACCCCTTTTGCCAATACCCGTGCCTGGCTTGCCGGTAGCGGGCAATTATTTGCCGATACGCGCGCGGGCAGCAATAAAGGCAAAATTATTGGCGCGGCAATACTCGGTGTACTTGGAGCTGCCGCCGGGGTTGCATTGATGTTGACCGGCGTATTAGCGCCATTAGGCATCGCACTGCTCGGTCTTACGCCTGTAGTCACCACGACAATTATTGCTGGTGCCGCAGGTTTGGCAGCTGGCGCTTTAGCAGGATTTGCTGGCGGCACCGTCATTGATGCAACAGCACGGCAAGCTGCACCCAAAGACGAAGAAGTCTTAAAGGCCGCAACAACGGCAGACGAACCGGTAGCTGGATCCTATGACATTTTAAACGCCATGGGTCTTATCGAACGGGAAAATCAAACCAGTGAGCCAAAACCGCCGCTAGAGCCAGGAAATCATAGAAAACTTAGCCGTATTAATGAAGAAAAGGAAGAAGACGCGGCCCAAGAGCACTCCAACCATCCAGGCAATATGTAGGTTGGTACTAAACGGCGTGCCGCCCAACATCATGTTGGGCTTTGCAAGCTCAGCGCCAACCTACATGGGTGATGCTGGGTTGAAAAAATACCGAACCCAACCGCGGCTAGCTACCAGCGGGATTAGCGCCGAGGACCAAATCATCACCCGCTCCCTGCTCTGCGCCATCACGTACTGCTGGTGGGAAAAAACCAAGGCGTGCATTGCCGACTCTGCGCTCAAAATTGCGGTATTCATTCTCGTTGAACGCCGGCATTTTATCGGCCTCAGGTTCAAAGCGACTGAGAATAATATTCGCCATCAGTGCGAGCGCCAATCCCGCGCTGACAACAGCCAGCCCTATGCCCAGCGGCATAAACATAAAAGAGACGAAGACCAAAGGCGGAACCAGCAGACTAATCAACACTGATTTCACCAACTGCATTTTTTGGTAATCGACCACGCGTTGCTGATAATCAGAACTGGCCTCTAATTTTTTAATATCCAGATACCATTGTTTTTTCTGTAATTCATCGGGATTCTGGTTAAATTGCGCCAGCAGTTGCGTTTTCTCGTGTTTAGCCAACTTACCTACCGCTCGCTCTTTAGCAATATCGAGGGCACCACTAACTGCGGCATATGCAACATTCAGAGTAAAACATAGCGCGGCGCCAATCACACCAAGGAGCATCGCCGTCGCAGGTGCGATAGCCGCTGGCGGGAAGAACATGCAGCACACAACGCTAAACGCCGCCAACAAGCTAATGGCATAAACAAGATCATTGATCTGCTTGTATTTTTTATAAGTCCAATCAAATTCACATTTGTCCCTGCCTTTTTGCAAAACTGCCAGCTGCTGTTGCAATATTTCCCTATCTTCATCTATATCCAATGGAGTTGCCGCGATTTTTGCCCTTAAATCGGCTATCTCGCCCGTTAACCGGAGCATTTCCTTATTATGCTGCGTGCTTTCCTCACACATGCGCCAGATAGTCAATGAAATGTCGAGTATCAAAAGCCCCGCCGTTAACACGTTACCCCAATAACCAGGCATGCCACTGCCGGTTAACCAGAAGAAACACACCATATTGGCAGTGGCCCAAATTGAATCGTTCAGCAAATCGAACTTTCGTTGTTGCCATTGCGTTTGGAAGCGCTCCCAGGCGGGAACGGCCTTTTCTTCAGCGCTCATCCACGAGCCTGCGATCGTATGCTTGAGTAACAAGCCTAAATTAATGGCAAAACGCGTGTAATAAAGCATCCAGCTCATATAACCTGACAGGGTAGATGGCACGGCGAGCGCTTGTTGTGCCTGTGGTTTATTGAGAAAGTCATCGGACAACATGCCTATCACGCTAGCAAGCATCCCACCACCCCAAACCCAATAGAGACGTCGACTGTTGACCTCACCCATCCACTCTTTAATGGTTGTGGTTTTACCACTGCTCAATTGCAGCATTTTTTCAACCATAAAAGGTCCGACTATCGTGAGACCTAAGTATTTAAGATGTTTTTCAGAATCTGCCGCCGCTCTGGCAAGCATTGCTGCCGGCGTTTTGCTTTTATCCTCGCGCAGCTGCTTGAGAAGCGTCACACACTCAAAGATTCGCACGCTTTGCTCTTGCAAGCCTTGTCGACGATGTTCCGCCTCATCAAGCTGGTATTGTGCCGAAAAAACGTAGAACATGAAAAGCAGCTCTTGCTCAACCGCCTTTTTTTGATGTTCAGACAAAAATTGATACGTTGCTGGAATAAGGTCACCCAAACGATTATCGTAAAAACTCACGGTCGAGGCTAATGATTGTCGCTGTCTGAACAGTTCGAGCGTATTCCAGTCTGGTTTTTTACCCTTGAGATACTGATTAGAAAACAACCGACGAATGGCTTTTTGGCCAGCGTTATCCAGGGTATTAAATGCCATTTTTTCCAATATGTTATTCGTGGTCATGTTATCACCCTAAGATCTGTCGTCCGGCGGGCCCAGTTGGCTTGCTCAAAAGAGCAGGTTGTATTATTTTATACCATATGTAATAACATAGCATTAATTTTCAAACAAGCCAAATTAAGCCAACATGAAATAGTTAAAGATTTAGTTGCCTTAAAATGCTACGATCAAGCCACATTGGTTGCAAGACGGGTTATTAATGATGAAAAAAGCAGTGGTATTACTTTCTGGAGGCCTTGACTCAAGCACGTGTCTAGCAATGGCCAATGCCCAAGGATTCAGTTGTCACGCGCTTAGTTTTAACTATGGGCAAAGGCATGCGTGTGAGCTAACTGCGGCAAGTCGCGTGGCGGCCATGCTTGGTGTCTGCGAGCATCGGGTGGTCAATCTTGATATGGGGCAGTTCGGTGGCTCAGCACTCACCGATACCAGCATCGCCGTGCCTAATTTTCATCTCAGCGATGAAATCCCAATAACCTATGTGCCAGCGCGAAATACCATTTTTTTAGCCAATGCCTTGAGTTTTGCCGAGACCATTGGTGCCTACGATATTTTTATTGGTGCCAACGTCGTTGACTATTCGAATTATCCTGATTGCCGTCCGGAATATATCAATGCGTTTCAAACACTGGCCAATTTGGCTACCAAAGCTGGCGTTGAGGGGCAGCACTTTACCATTCACGCCCCCTTGCTCCATTTAAACAAAGCTGAAATTATTCAGGAAGGTATTCGCCTGGGTGTCGATTACAGCCTGACTATTTCCTGTTATCAACCCAATGAGGATGGTGCTGCCTGCGGACGATGCGATAGCTGCACCTTCAGGGCCAAGGGTTTTTCTGCAGCACAAACCGCCGATCCGACTTATTATGAATAATTCATACTAATCACCCCTGGCATCCAATTTATTCGCTATAAAATACAAGCAGTTACATGGATACAGCCATATGGTGCTTATTCTTAATGCGTCATAGCCAAAATAAGTGATACAATTTTCAGCGATTTTAACCAAGGAGCAAAACATGTTTTATAAACTACTAGCAGTATCTGCGAGCCTTGCAGTCGGCGCTTTATGCATCGTTGCCCCACCAACAGCCATTACCGCGGCTATGATGCTGCTTGCCTCATCACCTCTATTCGCTGTTTTTGGTAGTGCAGCCGCCACAATTGCCACTGGCGTAGTTGTCACTATCGCTGTTGCAAGCACCGCGGCATTTCTGCTTACTGCAGGCTGGGTTTTCGGCAAACTGTTCGGCAATAACGAACCTGTAATTGCTCACACCCAACCAAAAACAGTACCCAGTGTTAGCGCTAATGACGATGACGTCGAAGCTGACGCCGTGAAGCGTTCTGCACCAACATTGACACCAGCACATACGGCTAAACCTGCAACGGCTGATAGCGCATTGGCAACGCATAGCATGTTTGCCAACGAACCAAAAGATGAAGAAATAGAAAGTAAAGATGAAGTCGCGGCTCCTGCCCCAGGCATGTAATAAGTACTTTCTCCTGCAGTTCCATTGCAAAACGCGGCCAAGGCCGCGTTTTTTATTCGCCCCAACGGCGCACCAAACCGCTGTCCAAATCAAACAAATCCAATACGCGGCCAACACTGTCATTGACCAAGTCCTCTATAGTTTGCGGTTTATTATAAAAGGCCGGTTGCGGTGGACAGATAATACCCCCCATTTGCGTCACAGCGACCATGTTTTGCAAATGCCCCAGATGCAGGGGTGTTTCACGCGGCATCAAAACCAGGCGACGACGCTCCTTCAACACCACGTCCGCCGCACGCGTCAGCAAATTACCGGCAATGCCGTTGGCGATTTCCGCTAACGACTTCATCGAGCAGGGGGCTACGATCATACCTATGGTTCTAAATGAACCACTGGCAATCGGTGCGGCAATATCGCTGTAACGATGATAAACATCTGCTAACAATTTCAGCTCAGCCAAACTCATCGTCGTTTCATACGCACGCGTTAATTGCGCGGCTTTGCTCACCACTAAATGCGTTTCCACCGGCATGTCGCGCAAAACCTGCAACAGGCGAATGGCATAAATAATACCCGACGAGCCGCTGATACCAATGATAAGACGTGGGTTACTCATAAGAACATGCTCCAATTTTTATTCACGAGTCAAATTAGCGATTGAATCTCATCCCAACTTTAATTATATACAGCAATTGCCAAATGGATGCGTTATAATTTACCATTTTTATTGCCGTGGATAAGCCCTATGACAACTGTTCGCAAAATGCTGGTTACCAGCGCCCTCCCTTATGCCAATGGTCATCTGCATTTGGGCCATTTGGTGGAACACATCCAAACTGATATTTGGGTGCGCACCCATAAAATGCTGGGGCATCAATGCATCAGTATTTGTGGCGATGATGCACACGGCACCCCCATTATGCTGAAAGCCGAACAGTTAGGGATCACGCCTGAAGCGCTGACTGCCGAAATGCAGCAAAGTCATGAGCGCGATTTTGCCGCATTTAATATCGCTTATGATTGCTACCACACCACCCACTCGGCGGAAAATCGCGCCCTGGCTGAGAGTGTGTATGCAAAATTACAGGCTCGCGGCGACATTATCAAGAAAACCATAAGCCAAGCCTATGATCCGGTCAGAAACATGTTTTTACCCGACCGTTATGTAAAAGGCACCTGCCCCAAATGCGGTGCGCTCGATCAGTATGGTGATAGCTGTGAGTCCTGTGGCGCCACCTACGCCCCGACTGATTTGCTCGACCCAATATCAGCGATATCAGGTGCTACACCCATTGAGAAAGAATCAGAACATTATTTCTTTGATTTGCCGCGCTACGAGCAATTATTAAAAGAATGGACACGCAACGGCCATTTACAAGCCGAAGTTACCAACAAGCTTGATGAATGGTTTACCGCGGGCCTAAAACCATGGGACATTTCGCGTGACGCCCCCTATTTTGGTTTCGCCATTCCAGGAACCGTAGACAAATATTTTTACGTATGGCTTGATGCGCCGATTGGCTACATGGCCAGCTTTAAAAAATATTGCGATGAGCATGACGCATCATTCGCTGAATACTGGGATAAAGACTCAACGACCGAGTTATATCATTTCGTGGGCAAGGATATTGTCTATTTCCATGCGCTATTTTGGCCAGCATTATTGGCAGGCAGCGACCACCGTCTGCCCACTTCCGTCTTTACCCATGGGTTTTTAACCATTGACGGCCTGAAAATGTCTAAATCACGCGGCACATTTATTGAGGCACGAACCTATCTGGCACACTTGCATCCCGAATACTTGCGTTATTATTTTGCGGCCAAACTCAATGGCCGTGTTGATGATTTAGATCTCAACTTTGAAGACTTCACCAACCGCGTCAATGCTGATTTGGTAGGTAAAGTCGTGAATATTGCCAGCCGCTGTGCTGGATTCATCAACAAGCGCTTTGATAACCAATTAGCAAGCGCGCTGGGCGACCCTGCATTATATCAAGATGTGCTAGCACCCCGTGCTGACATTATCGAGGCCTATGTGCAACGCGATTATGCTCGCGCCATTCGTCAAATCATGGAGTGTGCTGATCGGGTCAATCAATACATTGATATTCAGAAGCCCTGGCTACTGGCAAAGGAGCCTGCGCGCCTGCATGAAGTACAAACGATTTGCACTATGGGTCTGAATCTGTTTCGTGTGTTAATCACTTATTTAAAACCGGTGTTACCACAAATGGCAATCGCAGCCGAGCAGTTTTTAAGTTGTGCCCCCCTAACCTGGAGCAGTATTGATACGCCTCTGCTCAACCACACCATTAACACCTTTATACCGTTAATAACGCGCGTGGAAAAAGAAAAGATCGATGCCATGCTGGCGCAAAACAAGGTGCAATAATGATAACGGCCAAAAACATTGACGCGCTGTTACCACAAACTCAATGCGGCGAATGCAGCTATGCGGGTTGTATGCCTTATGCCGAAGCACTGGCGCAAGGCACCGCGACCATTGACCGCTGCCCGCCAGGCGGCGTTCAGACGGTTAAAGCACTGGCGCAATTGTTGCACATCGATGCCGAGCCATTTCTGGCTGGCGCCACGGCCAACACACGTCAGCCGACATTGGCGCTAATCCGCGAGGCTGAATGCATCGGCTGCACTAAATGTATTAAAGCTTGTCCGGTCGATGCCATCATTGGCAGCGGTAAATTGATGCATACAGTCCTTACCGATGAATGCACGGGTTGTGGCCTTTGTGTAGAACCCTGCCCAGTGGATTGTATTGAAATGGTGAGCACGCCACCTGCAAGCTATGACCAGGATCTCGCGCGGCAACGTTACAATGCCCGCCTGGTTCGCAACTTGCGCGCAGAGCATGAGCAACAGCAAGCTTATCGCGAAAAGAGAAAACTGGCGGCGATGAACGCCAGTCAACAACAAAACAAGCTGGCGAAACAAGATTATATTACGCAAGCGTTGGCGCGGGTACAGGCGAAAAAATAATGAACAAGCAAAAACGCCGTGAAATTTTCGAGCGCCTGCGCGCGCAAAACCCCAATCCCACAACCGAGTTGCACTATAACTCAACGTTTGAGTTGCTGATTGCAGTTATCTTGTCGGCGCAAGCAACCGATGCCAGCGTCAATAAGGCGACCGTCAAACTATTTGCGCATGCAAACACGCCCAAAGCCATACTTGATTTAGGTGAGGAAAGGCTCAAAGACTACATTAAGACCATTGGTTTGTTTAATAGTAAAGCGGCGAATATTATACAGACCTGCCAACTCATCCTCGACAAACATCAGGGAGAAGTTCCAACTGATCGCGAGGCACTGCAAACCCTGCCCGGTGTAGGGCGCAAAACGGCGAATGTAGTGCTCAATACCGCATTTGGCGAACCAACCATACCTGTCGACACCCATGTATTTCGCGTGGCAAACCGCACGGGACTAGCCAGGGGCAAAACTCCATTAGTGGTCGAGCAAGGGTTGCTTAAAAACATAGAACCAGAATTTTTAGCGAACGCTCACCATTGGCTAGTTTTACACGGGCGCTACGTCTGCACTGCCCGCAAGCCGCATTGCCCTACATGCGTCATTCACGATTTGTGTGAATATAAAGATAAAACCAAGTAAAGCCCAAACCCTCCCTGCCTCACTTTACAAAGGGAGGAGCTATACAAGCACCTACATCTTCCCTATGAAAGCCCTTCTGCAAATAAAAATTTCACCATTAATAAAGAAATAAGGGTTAAAATGTCACCGACCCTTTTTTGTCACGCTCATCCCACCAACCCATGTCAAAAAAAAGCGCAGCAATTTTCCATAAGGCGGATAAAACCAGGACAAGGAGGAAATGCGTCCCTTGACTACCACCGGTTTTAATTGTGAAAACGTATCAAACCCCTCACGCCCGTGATATTGCCCCATGCCACTATCACCAACACCGCCAAAGGGTAAATCATCTATTGCCACGTGCGTAATGCTGTCATTGATAACCAACGCACCGGAGAGCGTTTGCGTCTGTAATTGATTGATTTCATCCTTGTTTTCCCCAAAATAATACAAGGCCAACGGTTTGGGTCTGGTGTTAATTAAATCTAAAGCGTCGGCAAATGAGCGATAAGTCAGTACCGGTAGTAGAGGACCAAAAATTTCTTCCTGCATTATACGCATGCTCGGTGTCGCTTCGAACACCAGATAAAACGGTAGTTTTTGGCTATGCTCAGCCCGTTTACCCACGGCGACAATCCGTGCACCCTTTTCGCGAGCATCATCCAACAACGCTAGCAAACGTTGCTGATGCTGTGCTGAAATAATGTTGGTGTAGTCATCATTGTTCATTAAATCAGGATAATGAGTATGCAGGAAATCAACGCATGTCTGTTCTATCGTCGCTTCCAACTCGGGTGAGATCAGCAAATAATCTGGCGCAATACACGTTTGCCCCGCATTGACCAGTTTGCCAAAAAATACGCGGTTAAAATAATCAGGCTTTGCCGATGATGAGATAATTGCCGGTGATTTCCCGCCAAGCTCTAGGGTCACTGGTGTTAAATTATTACTCGCCGCGCGCATGATATGCCTGCCTGTGGCAGTGGACCCCGTAAATAAAAGGTGTGCGAAAGGCAATGCCGCAAACTCCTGTGCAAGCTCAACAGGTCCATTAACGACCACTACTTCGCGTTCATCAATACCGCACTCCAGCAATAATTGCGCAAGCGTAATACCGATGTGTGGCGATAATTCCGACATTTTAAGCAACACGCGATTACCCGCCGCCAACGCATACACCAACGGTACTAACGATAAGTAGAGTGGATAATTCCACGGCACCATAATACCGACCACGCCTAATGGTTGTGGAAATATATAAGCGGATGCCGGCTGCAGCTGCCAAGGCACATGGCGATTGCGCTTTTTCATCCACGCACGCAGATTTTTCAGGCAATAATTAATGGCATTAATCACCGGAAGTACCTCTAAAAACAAGGTTTCATCCCGCGAACGATGCCCAAAATCTTCACTCACCGCGGTGGCGAGCTCGTCGGCGTGTTGTTGCAGCAGCAATTTGATTTTTTTAATGGTCTGTCTTCGCACGTTATAGGATAAATAAGGCGCAAGGCAATGCTCTTCCTGTAAACTCGAAAATTGTGATTGTAACGACATAACTTTCCTTGTTTTTAATGCGTGTTGTATAGAATTCCGCATGAATTTTTTAAGCGCGCAGGCGTAATAATAGCAAGTACGATAAGAAGTTGCGCAAGATAATAGACAGGAAGAATCAACACACCGATGGCGCTTTGAGGGGACACAAAGTTACTGATCGCGAGCATTAAATCAGAAGCCATAAATAACAATGCCCCACTCACGAGCAAAACCGTATTTTTCCTGCTTTGAAATGCACAAAAAACCATCGTAGTGAGCACACCGATATAGATACTAACCGGCAGCAATAAATCACCCACATAAGGCTGCAGGTAGAAAAACATAAAGAGCGACAAAATTAAAATGGGGGAGAAGTAGACCATTTGCCGCATGTTGCAAGCATAATTTTTTAAAAACAACACAATGTAAGAACCATGAGCCAGCATAAAAAAACCGATGCCAAGCTCCAATGCGCTAGTAACCGGCAGCGTCAGCGTCATGTCCCCTAGCATAGAAAACCCCAAGGCTAGCATGAGCAACGATTTGCATTGCCTTGTTATCACGCTTTGCCATACGGCAATCATTAATAGCAGTATGGGGACTGGCTTCAATAATGTGGTTAGTGGGTACGTTATAAAGGGATGAGCGATGCTATAAAAGAACACCGCCAATACAAACAGGTAAAATATTAATTTGGTTGGCTGGTTGGCCATGAGTAGTCCTTATGTGCCATTGAACGTGGCAAAGTCCTATTTTTTATATCCTCTCTCATCTTAAAAATCAAGCATCAAAAATACCTCCAGGTTGCGAATAACAACCTTAGCGTGAATTGAATCACGTTGAAGGGAGCCACCATTTTAACTAAAAACTTTTTGACCCTTTTTGACGACGATCATCTCGTTGCTCCTCGCGCGCACTCTGTATTTCTTCCTTGCGTTTCGGAGATAAAAATTGATAATGCTCTGAGGCCAACCAAGAAAGACTTGTGTGCGCTAGTCGCTCATTATCACGTTGTTTTTGTATGCCGTTAAACAATTTACACCAGCCCGTAGACTTACAGTTTAGCTTAGGTAAATCACTTGCTTCCAGGTATTCGGCATAGAGTTGATCTCTTCGGGGGCAGTTGTCAGTAACGGTTAATTGAAGGCCCATCGCCATTTCATATTTTCCATTTTTGGCCTTTTCAACAATGTCTTTCAACAAATAGCGGGCATCATCGTTCTCAAAAAAATAAAATCCATTTGTATCAATCAGCACGGCGTTAACAGATGGTGGGAGTTCAATGTATTTCATAATTAATGTTATAAACTATCGGGTGAACAGTAATATCAGCTTATAACCGAATTATGTTTTATTCTATGCTTTTACTAAAAAAATATATTTATCAGAAGGATAGGGCAACAAAGTAGTACGAACACATAAATAATGCCTTGTATGACACCCTGTTAGCTGACAGTTGATGGTAAATCAAAATCATTAATTCAGTACCACAGGAAACCCTTATTCATTTAATGTTGAAAATTTGACAATTTAGTGGAATTAATAGTAGCCCACAGGTTATAATTCATTACTTGCCAACTTAAATTTTCATAATCAAAACAACGGCAAAATGAGCCATTTCTTCATCTACGGTAGAATTTAATCATGGAATGCCTGAGTTATTGTATCGCTAATACTATTGACCTTTCGCGTCTAGACAACCATTACAAGACGACGCTTGCAGGTTATTCATCTGTTAAATTACGTGATTTATTAAAGTTAAATCATGGCAGTTCCAAAAATCCGGTGTTTGTATTTAAAAACGGCACCGTTGTTTCATGGGGAATTAAACGCCATGAGATTAATACTTACCTGGACACCATCAAGCTCTTCGCCGATAAACTAGTCACCATTCCGGTACACGATGAATTCAGCTATCAATATGGCAATAAAACATCGATTGAACCACACGACTATTTTGACGTTGACTGCATTCATATCGATTCCGACAGTGACGAATTAAAACTTAGTTTGTCATACGGCTTTTCCCAATCGGTTAAACTACAGTATTTTGAAACCATTCTTGAATCATTGGTCGATAAATACACCCCCTTGATTCGCAGCCTGTCACGAAAAGGTGGAATGTCGCTCTCGCGCAATAAAGTTCGCCAGATTATTAGCGAGTTATTAGAAGCAAAAAGTGAAATGAATTTAATCAGTAATTTCCTGTATCACCCCAAGTACTTCTGGCAACATCCAACGCTGGAAGAGCATTACATCATGCTTGAACGCTATTTACATATTCAAAGACGGGTCAATGCAATTAATCATCGCCTGGATACCCTCAATGAAATTTTTGATATGTTTAACAGCTATCTGGAAAATCGTCACTCCCAGCGTTTGGAAGTCATTATTATTGTTTTAATCACCATTGAAATTGTTTTTGCCGTACTCAACTTCCATTTTTAGGGGCACATGAACGCTTTCAAATCTTATACAGCCATGGGTTCATCACGCCGAACCGAGGTATTGGCCGGGATCACAACTTTCCTCACCATGGCCTATATAGCCTTCGTCAATCCAGCCATTCTGCATGATGCCGGCATGGATCAAGGTGCCGTCTTCACCGCCACCTGTCTAGTCACCGCTTTTGCTTGCGCCTTGACTGGACTGTATGCCAATACGCCTATTGGGGTAGCACCTGGCATGGCATTGAATATCTATTTTTCCTACAGTGTTGTGCAAGGCATGGGCATTGCCTGGCAACAGGCACTGGCTATGGTATTTATTTCCGGTATTTTGTTCTTGCTTGTAAGCATGACCCGCTTACGACGCTTATTGCTCGAAGCAATTCCACAAAATCTACAAATTGCCATTCTTATCGGGATAAGCTTGTTGATAGCACTTATCGCCCTGGAAACCAATCATATTATTATCGGCGGCAATCATACGCTCATGCACTTAGGCGATATCGGCCGCCCGGAAACGTTATTATTTTTTACCGGGTTTTTATTGATTTTGGCGCTCGATTATTACCATATTCCTGGGGCGATTATCATCGGTATTATCACTATCAGCGCTGTTAGTCTGCTATTCGGATTAACGAGTTGGCATGGTGTCGTCGGTCTCCCCCCCTCAATGGCACCAACCTTCCTGCAGCTTGATTTTTCAGGTTTGAGCCAAATCACCGCGATTAAAGCTACCTTCGCCTTTTTTCTAATAGCCGTCTTTGATGCCACGGGTACACTGATAGGCTTGCTGAATCAACCCATTTTCAAAAATCAGACGGATCACTCGCGACGCTTAAGTAAAAGCTTAACCGCCGATGCCGCAGCGTCTGCCTTAGCAGGGCTGCTAGGCTCGGCCAGTACATCGCCCTATATTGAGTCCGCCGCAGGTATAGAAGCAGGTGGGCGTACCGGATTAACTGCGCTGGTCATCGCTGCCGGATTTATTTTGATGTTATTTTTCTTCCCGCTGGCTCAAGCTATTCCAAGCTTCGCTGTCGGCCCGGCGTTGCTTTATGTCGCGTGTTGTATGATGAAACACTTGGGTGAAATGAAACTAACCAACATCAGTGAAACCGCACCTTGCATGGTCACAATCATGATGATTCCATTTACTGCATCAATAGCCGATGGCATTGGCGGCGGTATTATTCTTTATGCCTTACTTAAACTCCTTACCCGCCAACGCATCAACCCGCTGGTACTTATCCTGGCGTTGGTGTTTGTGGTATTTTTTCTCATTAGTTAACTTAATTACAAGCCGGGCTCCTAGCCCGATATCAGGTGGCACTGAACCATGACACTAATTTCTAATCATCAACTTAACAACGAACAACTCACCGACCTCGACGCGCTGTGTGCCGCCTGCAAACAAACTGATGGCAATGCAATTCCCCTCTACCAGCATCTGCTCTGCCAACAGCGCACCAAGGCAAGCAACATCTTAGTCTACCAGCAACAACAATTAGTCGGATTTTTAAGTGTCTATTTCTTCTATGAAGAGGCCTGTGAAATTGCGCTCCTGATCCATCCCGACCATCGTCGACAGGGAATAGCGCTACAGATGCTCAAAGAGGTGCTGCCGTTAATCCGTGCTGAGCATATAACTACCCTCATTTTTTCAGCAAGTCACTATCGTGAGAATGCCAGCTTGCTAGCGACTAATTTTCGCTACAAATTCAGCGAATACGCGATGAAACGGGATGATAACTTGCCACTCGTCGTCGAAAACTCAGAACTTGTGGTTCATTTGGCACAAGATGAAGACCTAAGCGATTTGTGTACGATTGACCGCTCCTGCTTCCCCAAGCAAGTCGCTACCACGAGCGCGCGCTTTCACGCGCTGATCAACGATGCGAACTACAGTATCTTTGTGGCGAGTCATCAGCATAGGTTGATTGGCAAAGCACATATAGCTTGGCAGGAGAATGGTGCGCGCATTGTTGATGTGGCTATTTTACCCTCCATGCAAAGGCAAGGCTATGGTCGAGCCCTGTTGGCTCATTGCATAAACTATGCCGTGGCTAAACATAAGTACAATCTTAATCTCGATGTTGAAACAAGCAATCAAAGTGCGCTGAACTTATATTTGGATCTTGGCTTTTCTGTTCACAATGCGTGCGACTACTGGACCATTTCAGTCGAGACATTATGCTCGCTCTACCATTTAACTTGACAGCTTTTCCACCGCACCTTTAGTATTGCGATTCAAAGTCGCGCACGAAACCAAATGAGGGGACACATGAAAAAACGGGTTGTAATTACAGGCATGGATATCACCTCCTCAATTGGCAGCGGACTTGACGCATTTTGGCGGGCCGCAACACACGGTGTTTGCGGCATTAAACGTATCAAATTCTATGACCCATCGCCCTACACCACCCAAATTGCCGGTGAAATTGATGACTTATCCCTAGATCATTTACCCGCCTTCAACAAACAAAAACGTTTCCCCAAGGTTGCACAATACGCATTATATTGCGCCCACCACGCTATTGAGCGGGCAGGTTTAAGCGCCGAAGAGTTGCGCACTGCAGGTACCTATATCGGCACAAGTCTGGGCGGCACACCAGAACTAGAGTCAGCCTATAAGTCATTCTATACTGACAGCTGGAAAAAAATCCCCGCGTTAAGTGTCATTCGCGGTATGCCGAACTCCGTCGCTAATCATGTTGCAATTGCGTTTGGTATTGGCGGCCCCAATTCAACACTATCAAATGCCTGCGTCTCCTCAGCTGAAGCAATTGGTCAAGCCTACCAGCAAATTTCGCAAGGACGACTGGCTGTCGCCTTGTGTGGTGGTACCGAATCACTGGTTTGGGAAACGATAATGGCCGCCTGGTGCAAATTACGCGTCATGTCTACCCAGAATGAAAATCCCGCACAATCCAGTCGCCCCTTTGATAAAGACCGTGATGGCATGGTCATGGCGGACGGTGCAGGAATTTTAGTACTCGAAGATTTACAGCATGCACAAGCACGCGGTGCTCACATTTATGCTGAAATCATTGGTTTTGGCGCCAGTTGTGATGCTTATCACGTGACGGCACCGAATACAGAGGGGCAAGCAAGGGCTATTCAAGCAGCACTGGATGACGCGCAGCTCACCCCCGGTGACATTCAGTACATTAATGCCCATGGCACCGGCACACAGCTCAATGATCTCACCGAAACCAATACCATCAAAGCCGTCTTTGGCGAACGTGCGTATGAGATTCCGGTGACCGCGCAAAAAGCGATGACCGGTCATACCATTGGTGCCGCTGGCGTGATGGAAATCATTGCGACCGCATTATGCCTGCAACATGACATTTTGTTGCCCACGATTAATCTTCATAATCCCGACCCACTTTGTGATTTGGATTATGTCGCTAATAACGCCCGCAGCAAACGTATTGATATTGCGCTATCCAATCACTTTGCCTTCGGCGGTGCCAATGCGGCATTGGTACTGCGGCGATTTTAGCGGCTTATAGTTCTCTCCGACTCGATCATTACCAACATAGCGAAACATATATGCACTATTTGTGAAAAAACGCCCGTCAAATTCGCAACTTCAGCAGCATCACGTTATAATTGACCAATTTTGCGGGATAAAAGACATCCATGAATGCTTCGCTATTAGAGATAGCCGCCATCGTCGAAGGCGTAGTGCTTGGTAATGAAAAAGTAATGATCTCAGCATTATCACCTATTGATAATATCCTAACCGATTCCATTGTGTTTGCTGACGGTACTGATAATTTAAAAAAAGCGGAAGATTCTGATGCCGCGGCTATTCTGGTAAGTAATAATGTTATTTCTGCCTATAAGCCCGTGATTCAAGTCGCCAATCCCCTCAAAGCATTTATTAAACTGCTAACCCATTTTCACCCACAACCACAAGCCAAAGCCGGTATTCATCCGACGGCTATAATTGCCGAGGATGTAATCTTGGGTGATAACGTTTCGATTGCCCCCTACGTGATAATTGAGTCGGGTAGCCGTATCGGCGCTAATTGCGTTATCAAAAGTCATGTTCATATCGGCCATCAAGTTATTATAGGCGCGGATAGCACCATTCAACCGCAAGTCACCATCTACGATCATTGCCAAATCGGCGCACGTGTAAGCATCCACGCATCAACGGTCATCGGGTCGGATGGTTTCGGTTATACCTTTGATGACGGTCAGCATATTAAATTACCGCATGTCGGCTGCGTTAATATAGAGGATGATGTGGAGATTGGCGCAAACACCGTCATTGATCGTGCCACCTTAGGTGCCACCGTTATTGGTAAAGGTACAAAAATTGACAACCTGGTACAAATCGCCCATTCAGTTAAACTGGGCCAACATAATATTCTATGCGCATTCACAGGTATCGCTGGCAGCACCACCAGCGGCAATCATGTCATTTTTGCTGCCAATGTCGGTGTAAGCGACCACGTACGCATTGATGACGGTGTGATATTAGGTGCGCGCGCTGGTGTTCCGCCTAAAAAACATTTAATACAAGGCAACATTTACTTAGGGAATCCCGCAAGGCCCAAAGATAAGGCCATTGAACAGGAGCTCGCCGCAACACGCATACCATTCATGCGCAAAAACTTGAGCGCATTAACGGAAAAAGTGGCGAAATTGATGGAACTAGTTGAACAACAAGGGAAAAACTAAGCATGCAGCCTCCTTTAGTTCTGGTGGATGGATCATCTTATTTCTACCGTGCTTTTCACGCCTTACCGCCGCTGACTAATTCGCAAGGGCAACACACCGGTGCTGTCTATGGCGTAGCGAACATGATTAAGCGCTTAATCAAAGATTACCAGCCACGGCAGATTGCCGTGGTATTTGATGCCAAAGGTAAAACGTTTCGCGATGAATGGTACCCCGCGTACAAAGCCCATCGCCCACCTATGCCACAGGAATTAAGCAGCCAGTTTCAGCCATTGTTAACATTACTTGCCGCCATGGGCCTGCCGCTATTGATTGTCGACGGAGTCGAAGCCGATGATGTAATCGGCACCCTCGCACGACACGCCACCGAGAAAGCCATACCCATCGTAATCTCCACCGGCGACAAGGACATGGCACAGCTAGTCAATGAGCACGTTACCTTAATTAATACCATGAGCAATCAAATGTTGGACTGCAATGGCGTTAAGGAAAAATTTGGCGTGACGCCGGCACAAATTATCGATTATCTAACCTTAGTCGGCGATACCTCCGACAATGTACCCGGGGTGAGCAAATGCGGCCCGAAAACGGCAGTAAAATGGCTGAGCGAATACCAAACCCTGGATAACCTGATAGCACATGCAGATGACATCGGCGGCAAAATTGGCGAGAATCTGCGTGCCAGCCTGCCGCAATTACCTTTATCGAAAAAACTGGTTACCATCGTCACCGACCTTGACCTGCCACTTGGCCTTGATGAGCTTACACCCACACCGGCGAACCAAGAGAAATTGATAGCCATAACACGCGAACTGGAATTCAAAAACTGGCTGAAAGAACTGCTCAGTGCCGAAGAACAAGCGCCGACAGAACCCGCAACATTACCGCCAGCCAAATTTGATTTCGAGGTGGTGACTCAACAATCACAACTGGGTAATTGGCTCGATCGCCTGCGTGCAAGTGCCCATTTTTGTGTAGATACGGAAACGACCAGCCTCGATGCCATGCAAGCTGAAATCGTCGGCATTTCCCTGGCAACTGACACCGGCCTGCCGGCTTATATTCCACTCACACACACTGATGGCAGTGAACAACTGTCACGTGAGCACGTGCTAGCTGCACTCAAACCCATTCTTGAAGATGCCGCGATCAGTAAAATAGGCCAGAATTTAAAATATGACTACAACGTCTTTAAAAATCACGGTATTACCCTGCAAGGCATTGCCTACGACACCATGCTGGAATCTTATGTTTTAAACAGCACCGCCACACGGCATAATATGGATGCGCTGGCATTAAAATATTTAGACTATAAAACCATAAGTTTTACCGACGTTGCCGGTATTGGCGCCAAGCAATTGCGCTTTGATCAAGTCCCGATATCCAAAGCCGCCCCTTATGCCGCTGAAGATGCCGACATTACCCTAAAGCTGCACCAAACGCTTTACCCGATGATGGATGAAAAACTGCGCCGGGTATTGCATGAAATTGAAATGCCGTTGCTCACAGTACTTGCCGATATTGAACGCCGCGGTGTGCTTATAGACACTGAAGTGCTGAGAGAACATGGCGATCGTCTTAAAACGAAAATATACGTCTTGGAGCAAGAGGCGTACGCCTTGGCGGGGAAAGAATTTAATTTAAATTCCCCTAAACAATTGCTGGATATCCTCTATAACGAACAGCAACTGCCTATTCTTGCCAAAACCCCCACCGGCCAGCCGTCAACAGCTGAGTCAGTGCTGCAAGAGTTGGCGTTTGATTATCGCTTAGCCGCGGTTATCCTCGAATATCGCAGTTTAAGCAAGCTGGTATCAACCTATATCGATGCTTTACCTAAGCGGGTCAACCCCAAAACGGGGCGAGTGCATACCTCTTATAACCAAGCGGTGGCAGCAACCGGGCGACTCTCATCCAGTGAACCCAATTTACAAAATATACCTGTGCGCAGTGAAGAAGGGCGTCTAATTCGCACAGCCTTTATAGCACCCCCTCACCATATATTATTAGCCGCGGATTATTCGCAAATTGAATTGCGTATCATGGCGCACCTATCCCAGGATGCAGGTTTGCTGAATGCCTTTGCCAACGGCTGGGATATCCACGCAGCAACCGCCAGCGAAATTTTTGACGTTAATATCAATGAAGTAAGCAACGAACAGCGCCGGCGCGCAAAAGCGGTAAATTTTGGCTTGATATATGGCATGTCCTCGTTTGGCCTAGCGAAGCAGCTAGGTGTATCACGGCAAGACGCGCAATCGTACATAGATTTATATTTCAACCGCTACCCTGGCGTATTGGCCTACATGGAAAGAACGCGCGCGCAGGCGCATCAACAGGGCTATGTTGAAACAATATTTGGCCGCCGCCTGTATTTACCGGAAATCAACGCGCGCAACATGATGCGGCAAAAAGCTGCCGAACGCACCGCGATTAACGCACCAATGCAAGGCACGGCGGCCGATATCATTAAAAAAGCGATGCTAGCCGTCGCTGATTGGCAAAATCAACAGTCAATGCCACAGGCGCAAATGATCATGCAAGTACATGACGAACTTGTTTTTGAAGTACATGAGGATACGATTGAGTTAGCACAAAACACAATTCGCGAACTGATGGAAAACGTTGTACCGCTCTCGGTTCCCTTGCTGGTATCGATAGGTACCGGGCATGATTGGGATGCGGCGCATTAGAATTCAAATTAAATGATTACCCCTCATCCGTTCTGTCGGACACAATCTTCCGCAAACTGCGAAGGAAAGCTCAATGGATGCTTATGTGCAGAGGTGACATATCTGTTTGATTTTGTAGCTGTAGACTGAGCAAAATCTTCGTCAAAATAAACTAACGATCGTTGAATTTGACCCACACCGACAGATTTGGACCAATTATTAAACTCATTGAAATGTTTATCATGTCGTTTGAAAACCGCAGCGAATGCTGAGCGCATAGCATCACAATCCGTCCAGGCAACAACAGGAAGATCAGGATATTTTTGCCACAAAATATCGGTCAAAACAGGGCCATTGCAATATGGAACGCACGCGCCAAGATCGCCATCCATGATAACCAGTGCCGGCTTGTTCCTTTCAATTTGGTTCATTGCGGCCGCGCTATTATTGACCACCGTCACGCGCACTGGAGAATACGTCGTTTCAAATAAACGGCTTAAACAAAATGCGTTAAACGCATTATCTTCGACAATTAACACTCGCATCACTGCCCCCTATGTCAATAGTTGGCAGTATATCGGCTGAACCTTAAGGGAAGATTAAGAAAAAGGGTTGGTAGTAGCTTGAAAGTTCTTGGCACAATTAATTAAAGAATCACATTGAATAATTAGGCTACGTCCCTAACGTTTTTTGCAGTTATCTAAACTGTAATCTAAGCACCTATTTTTCAGTATACTTCGATCTGCTCCCCCTCTCTCGCTAGGTATTTGAATAGTATGATAAGGTCCTTCGCGCGGAGAGGGTTAGGGAGAGGGAAATAGAGAAATCCACGTATAGACAACGTTCTCGTGATTTAGGATAAAACGGTACTGATGCTAAAAGGCATCTTTGCTATCATCTGCGAGCGAAAAGACTCGGATTCAAATTCAACAGACAAGTGCCAGCCTTCATAGACGTCATCATGACCGCTCAACTTTAAGCTAATAGTCTATAATTCTTATAAACAACCACCTTGGTGAATATCATGACGGCAGAAACTTTTTTTTCAGATAAACTTCGTCGATTTAACTTAATAGAATATTTTTTGGTAATGATGGTTTACTTAATTGTGAGTTTATTAGTTATATCGTTTTATACTAAGTTAACCAAGATAGATTGGTGGTTTTATTTAATTCTCACGTTCTTAAGCGCCTTTCCCCTAATCGTTCATCTATTTTCACAAACGGGTATCAATCTAAAATCTAAACTACAATCCTGCATAAAATCTAATACTCCTGCACTGCAAGTATTGTTATTTCTAACTGTCTTTTTTATTGCCTGCATGCTTGCTATATTGCTCCCGATTCTTATTCGCGGTGACTGGTGGATTTATTTAATCATAATAATCATATTAGCAATCAAGCCGCTTCAGAAAACGTGGTTCTGGTGATGATGAAGAGATGGTGTGCAGATAAAGCCCATACAACTCACTTTTGGGATGGTTGAAGCCATCTAATTGGCTGAATATTAGCACTGGTTCGGTGATGATGTGTTAATCAGCATACAGAAACACCCATTTTTTAGAATAAAACAGCGTCCAGAGTTAACTCCGGAAATCAGCAACACACTGATTATTAGCGGATAATTACTGAGTTATAGGGGCTCAGTTTAAAGCGTTGAAGCAGGGTCTACATATAACACTGATTAACAAATAAGTTAGCTAATTAAACAACAGTTGTGATTTTCCTCGTTAGCAACGTCATTAACTAACTTTTTATTCTCATGCCTTTTCTCACGCTGTATTTGCTCCACCAGAGCGGGTATTGTAGTTAGTCTTGGCGTGGATGCGAAAAAGCCAATTCGATTGCTTACATGGCTTTGACTAGACACGGATATTTTTTTTTCTTGATAAGCTGGCAAGGAAGAAGAAGTTACATTTAAATCTTGGTTACCATGCCTCCCAAATAAAGCATATCCATGTTGTGCTGCCATTCTTATTTCCGATAATAATTCCGGATACTGATCAAAGTCCCGGAATGACTCATGATTAAAGATATCTCTAAATATTTCAGCTGCTTCTTCATTGGGATTTGCAAGATCGGCATCAATCACGGAAAAAATTAACGCCCCACCAATACAGAATGGTTCAAAAATATCCCTTCTAGTATTTCTTTCACAAAATTGAGCGTAAAGAGGGTATTCTACTGTTTTTTCCTCGATATGTTTTTTAAAAATAGTCCTAAGCGTTCTTGGTGGAGGCATATCATAGGCTGGTTTTGGCATAACTATAATCGTAGTTATTGGCATTTTTTACTCCCCTAACATGAAATGACATGAGTCCTGAAATTCAATGAATTTTTTACAAAAAATGCTTATTGCCTATCTATCTTATCCACCTTATTACCACTTGCAACCAAGACAACATCCGCCATACGCTTTGCAAACAAACCATTTTCGACAACACCCGGTATGATGTTAATCGCATCTTCCAAAGATTTTGGTGCATCCAAATTAAAACCAAACACATCGAGAATAATGTTGCCATTATCGGTAATAAATCCTTCCCGATACTGTGGGTTGCCGCCGAGGTGCACCAGCTCGCGGGCAGCCAAACTGCGTGCCATGGGAAGCACCTCTATGGCGATCGGAAACGCACCCAAGTTGTGCACCAGTTTTTTTTCATCGACAATGCATATAAATTTGCGGGCAACAGTTGCTATAATTTTTTCGCGGGTCAGCGCACCACCGCCGCCTTTGATCATTTCACAACGCGAGTTAACTTCGTCAGCACCATCAATATAAATTGCCACCTCATCAGCAACATTCAGATCAATCACCGGGAGACCTAGTGCACGCAAGCGTGATTCTGTCACTTTGGAACTGGCGACGCAGGCATCAATACGATGTTTAATGGTTGCCAGCGCATCGATAAAATAGTTAACGGTGGAACCGGTGCCTACGCCAACGATCATATTATCATCAATATATGCCAATGCGGCCTTCGCCACGTTAGCTTTCAACTCACTCATTTGTTCTCTCGGCAGTTTATTCAGCAATCATTCTAGCGTCTTCGATAGATTTTATCCAAAATTGTTAAAGAATATTTTAATACCTGCTATCCACCTTGTTGGACGCGCTTCCCGCCAGAGAAAGGAACATTTTGTTTGAAGGTATTCCTTAAATTTATTTGCTATTTAAATTTGGTATCATGATAAATATGAGTATAATTTTATATAGCATCACGATAAGGATTGTTATGATTTATGAGAATATTCTTGCCACCATAGGACGAACTCCAGTAGTAAAAATAAATCGCATAGGCGTAGAACTTCCCTGCGAATTATATGGTAAATGCGAATTTTTCAATCCCGGTGGCTCTATTAAAGACCGGATTGGCTATGAAATGGTAAAAAATGCCGAACGGGATGGGCGTATAAAACCAGGCGATACCTTAATTGAGCCTACTTCCGGTAATACGGGAATTGGTATTGCTCTTGCAGGTGCAGTTATGGGCTACAAGGTCGTAATCACTATGCCCAATAAAATGAGCCTTGAAAAACAAGTTGTTCTTGAGCGATTAGGCGCCATCATTTACCGCACCCGCTCCGAAGCCGCATCGAGCGATCCGGACAGCCATATTTCGCTGGCCAAAAAATTACAACAAGAAACACCCCATTCGCACATTCTGGATCAATATGCCAATCCTGATAATCCTAATGCGCACTATCACGGTACTGCCCAAGAAATTATTGATGATTTTGGTGATGATTTGCACATGGTGGTTGCAGGCGTCGGTACAGGTGGCACAATTACCGGTATTTCACGACGATTAAAAGAGCATAATCCGGCCATACAAATTATCGGTGTTGACCCAATTGGCTCCATTCTCGGTGGCGGCCATGAAATCAAACCTTATCATGTTGAAGGCATAGGCTATGATTTTTTCCCCGAAGTACTCGATAACAGCTTGATTGATAGCTATGTAAAAACCAACGATGCCGACTCGTTTCACATGGCAAGGCGTTTGATTCGTGAAGAAGGTTTACTGGTCGGAGGCTCAAGCGGTTCAGCGATGTGGGCGGCATTACAAGCTGCAAAAAGCTTGAAACCAGGACAAAAATGCCTGGTTATTTTCCCCGATTCAATTCGCAATTACATGTCAAAACATGCCAACGATGAGTGGATGAAAGAGCACGGTTTTCTATAGCTTAGGGAGCAAGTGGCTCGCCGTCGGTGCAACTTGCTTTACATGTGCATTTTATCGACAAAACGACCACTGTGTAATTAAGCTATAACCCGTTATTTTATGAGTTATTAATAGCGTTAGCCTGGAGGTCCAAATCCGTTAGACCACGTCACGTTGTGCACACCCCAATAGTTGGTATAAATTTTGATAATTTAAGAAGTCGTGAGTGAGCAATTTTTTCATTAGCCGCATTAAATAAATTTTCGATATCCACATAATCTAGCCATACAGTTTGTAAATTTGTTAACATGCGGTATCCTAACTCCAAATCTTCCGACAACATTTTATTAACCCTTTTGGTAAGGTTTTCATTTTTTTCCGCAACTTCCGCATCGAACTCTAGATAATCAAGCAAAACTTTATCCGCAATATCCTTATAATCAGACGGTTCAGATAGCGTTTGTTCCAAATCGCCGCCTAAAATATCGCATGCTTTATTTAACGTCCCATCTTTTCCTTTATTAATCAAATGATTCAGCAATTTTTTACGACTAAATACCGTTGTTTTTGATAAAAAATCATCGGAAATTTTATCTACCCTTTCCTTATAATTATTTATTTCAGGTGATACGTTGTTTATTAAGGGTTCATTAAGTTGTTCTTTCATTTTTTGAAATGTTGTTTGAAAAGCATTATTCAGTAGGTTCGGAATAGGTAAAAGACCGCCAAAAATCCGGCTGTCAGCACTTAAGGAAACAGGCAACAAATCTTTTGCCTGAAAAGATTGATCGTTATTGCACCAGACGGGTTTTCGCTCTATAGCAAGTAATAAAATGTGCATTTTGCTTTGTTTTAATAGCGGTGATATTGCTTGCGTGTAACCATATGATCCAATATTACTCAAATGAATACTATAATTTCCAGGAACTGGATAAGGATATAGATTATCGTGTGCTATATCATAGAGCATCGCATCTAATTGGCTTTTAAGATGGGGGTGTTCTTTTTCAACTTCCTCACGTTTTTTGTAGCAATACACCATAATGTGTTTTGCCCTCTTTATTCTTTTTGATAGCTCACTATTCGTGATTTCGTGACAATCTTTAAAGTAGATGGTACCAATATGATCGCCGCACCCAGGCAGTTTCTCTATTATCGACACATAAGCACCTCGGCTTTGATACAATTTTGTGTAACTTAAAAAATTACGAAAAGAAGGCTGGGTGCTCAAAGCATTACTAACAGTTTGCATCATTAATGTTGTTAATGTTTCATTGGGATATTTTTTCTCAAAAAATTTCAAAGCACTTACATCAATGTTGAATTGACCAACCATACTTGGGTCTCCCGGACTATTCATTTGTGTCATCAAGATTTTTCTAATGGGAGTCATTTCAATTTCATATAGTTCATTGTTGGCTTCGCAAACCAATTCCTCAGAATAGGGTTTTAAATATATGGCAGGGATTAATTGAAAAAAAATATCCCATTTTTCACTGGGGACCATGTTAATTTTTTTTAGTTGGCGAGTATGTTTTTCATGCAGTGCTGAAAGAAAAGATGCGGTTGCATGTGGACCTAATAATGAGCTGACAGCAATCGAATATTTAGGTTCCAAAGAAAAACATGAAATAATAATCTCTTCTAATTCTTGCAGTGTATCGACCAAGAGATCGCGATCAGGCAAACCAATTTCACCGTACAAATCTGCTTCGGAAACATGTCGATGTTCATCGTCCAGTATAATTTTAAAAAGATTGGGAGCAATATTATTTTTATAAAATATTGTAAAAACTTCTTCAACCAGGCCTTCACATACTAAATTAATGACAACCATGCCTATTTTGACACAATCTTGTGAGCGAACAAAGTTACAGATCTTCTCAATATGTTCGTTAGAAGCAGGAGGAAAGCCATATGGTTTACATAACATAAATACTATTTTAGAGAACACTATGGCATGAAAAATTTCATCCGTCAGCTGCGCGCGCATCTGTTCCTTAAACTTGGGCTTTAGCATTTTATCTTCAAAGCGCATTGGTAGTTGAATACCTAAAATTTCCAATTGTGCCATCAAAGAAAAAGCATAGATGTACAATAATTTATCGTGATTTACTTCAAAAGGAAGGCCATCCTTAAATAAGTGCTCAACTCGAGCTTGTATAATTTTCTTTTCATCAGCGTTTATTTTATTCCAACCTTCTAAAATCCATTTTTCAGTTCCCCACAAGGGTTTTAGCATCGCTTCAAGCTCTTTCATGATAAATCCCTTTTAATATAGAAAAAATAGGGCTCAATTTTTCAGGCGACCTCACCATAATAAGAAAGTTAAATTGAGGCATAAATGTCATTTACTAGACTCGCTCAGATAACAAATTATATAAACTAGCAAAAATATATCCGACAACAAAGCCACTAATTAAACCCATGCCACAAAAAACCAAAGCACTTAAAAACGATGTATTGTAAGTCAAATACAGCGATCCTATTGCGACATAAATGGGTACTCCAGATACAAGGGTATGAGTCAACATTCCAAGGCTAAAAAGACTTAAGCCCAATAAAACGCCTAAAGTTATACCTATTGCAACTGGGTTGATTTTTACAAATTTCATTTGGTTCTCCTTATATTAACGAATTAGGGTAGTAACAAACGCTTACTATCCTACCATGGAAAATAACGTCAAGACGTTTGAAACATGACCACATGCGGCATTATTTTATACAAGATAATAACTCAGTCTTGTCATAAATCAATGACTACGATTGGTTGCATACTGGGAGAGCTCTATAAGAGCATCTTTATATATTGAATTTGGAAGAATTTGTAATGAAGAAATAGCCAACTCTGTCTGTGCATTTGCAATAGTGCGGGTCTGCTCAATAGCGTTGGTCTCTGTCATAGCCTTTAATATATCTGGTAGATAATCAAGAGTCCCCTGTTCCAGGCTTTCTTTAATCTGTAATTGTTGCTTTTTAGTACCATTTTTTATAGCGTACAGTAAAGGAAGGGTGACTTTTCCCTCGACCAAATCACCACCTATATTTTTACCGATGGTTTCAGCATCTGATGTATAATCAAGTATGTCATCAACCAATTGAAATGCATTTCCAAAATGTAATCCATAGGCGTATAAGCTCTGCTGTATTGGATAACCTAATTTGCTTATTAGGGCTCCAACATTAGAGGATGCGGCAAATAAAAGAGACGTTTTTGCTTGAATGACATCAAAATACTCTTCAATAGACAGGTCCATATTATTTCGATTTGAAAATTCTTGGATTTCACCACAACCCATTTGAGGTGCAATACGGATAAGAAGTTGGATGATATCAATGTTACCCACATCAACCATAAGCTCTAAATATTTTGTGAACAAATAATCACCAACCAAAATACTCGCTTTATTGCCCCATATTAGATTGGCCGTTTCTCGACCGCGTCGTAGAGTTGAATCATCGATAACATCGTCGTGTAATAGTGTCGCTGTATGAAAAAATTCAATCATTACTGCGAGCTTGATGTGATCTTTGCCTTCATACTGGCAAGCGCGGCTTGCTAGCAGGACTAACAAGGGTCGTAAACGTTTACCTCCACCTTGAATTACATAATTTGCTACATCATCGAGAATACGCACGGGTGATTTAATTTTTTCAATAATTAAATCATTAACTGCTTCGAAGTCATCATTCACTAATGCTCGTAAATGATCAATGTTCATCTTGTGCCTATAAATAACAAATAATTAAAGGACTCTAATCTCGGTGCTTATCAAAGTCAACATCAAGCGTTTTTCAAAATGAAATGAGCACGAAGGTCGATACGTAATTTTAAGCGGATAAGGAGGTGTCTCTAAACTTAAGCGGCTTTAATGTAACCTCAATAAGGATGTCTAACGTGGTCTAATGGGCTCGGAACGATGTATCATTTATTAACCATATTTTTGATGGTTATGGCCAATTTGAGTCTAGAGTCTAGAGTTTATGATTTATTTCCTTTGCATATTTATGCGGAAGATCTCCGATCCCTGCATATCAAGCAAGAATACGCTGGGATCTGGATTCTTCTTTATTGTCAATTGCAGCAAACACATCAACCATACTCATTTGGCCAATGCTGACCGCACGCGCAATCCCACGCACCAGTTCATTAACAACCTGATCTTCATACGTCGCCGTCGGCAACTCAACCACTTCAGTACCTTTCTGCGCTTGTAAAAGTGCTGCAAAAAAATGCTGATGGCCATGTTCAGTGCCCACGTATTTCACACGGCCATGTAAATAATCACTGCTAGTCATGCCTTTGATGTAAATCACAAGTAAATCTTGTTTGCTAAGCTCACCCGCTACCACCATTGCCGTTAATCGGTTATGTGTGCTCTCAAACTCATGCAATAGATACTTGTCTTCTTCCGCAATAACGGCAAGTATATCCTCCAGGCTGCTATCATGCTTGGCATCGTCAGCAAAGACCTTAACGTTTGTCAGCGGCCGCTGCTTTACAGTCATAAATAGTTCGCCATGAGTAACATGCGCAATATAATGCCCATTCTGCAACTGCACCACCAGCTGTGCATTTCTGCTAGCTTCATTATATTGCAGACGCAAAGGCAATTCTTTGCCCCTACTTACCACTTTAACCTCAATTGGCACATCTAACGCTTGTGCCAATGCGGCAATTGCACTCTCATCAATCCACGTGGAAGCCTTGCGCATCTGTTCGGGCGAGGTGTACTCATGCTGATTGGCAAAAGCGCCGCGATAGTTCGCCGGATGGGCACATAGTTCATCGACCGCTATTTGGCGCAGGGTATACGCTAAACTCTGGATCAATTCTGGCATACGTACCTGATTGATTAACTGTTGCATACGCTCTGCAGGCGTTGTCAAACCAACGACAGTGGGGCGATGCTGCGGGAAATAATTAAAATGCTGCGGTAGTACCTTATTAAGTAAATCACCACGCATGCGCGGATTCGTCACAAAATTATCGACCAGGCCGGCGGCAACCGCACGAAAACCACAATCTCCCTGACCGCCAACATCAACCAAAACAGTTTTTTTTGCAGATTTCGCTACCTGAAACGGCGTTTGAACAAGTACTTGTCCAAAAAAACCTGGGTTCGTAGGTGGTGTTGCGGTAGTCATGATGATCATCCATCTATTTATTCGCATTAACTCCATTTTATAGAGTGGAGATTAAGGAAATATTAACGTTGGATTTACAGTATAGTGCAAAATTCGCAATGCAAGCGGGCAAATTACAGACATTCTCCCGTAGCCACGTACAAAAAGATCAAATAATGACAACAATCACGGCGCTGAAAAAAATCAATGGCTCAATCATTGTTGTATTACCTCCGTAAACTGTAATTTATCATGCCACGGTAGCTCCCTCGCAAAATCGGATAAAATAGCGGTATAATCTAATTTGACAACGAGCATACGCTGCTCGCAACATGATTAGGAATTAATCCGCAATTTCCACATACTCAGAGGCATTACCCAACCAAGATCATTAACGTCGGATTTGAATGCAGGGAGACGTATGGAACACATGGATGAGCAAGACGTCGTCAGGTTAAAAGAGCTGCTACGGCGTACGGGTGAGTTTATTGCCTATTTTGAGTTAGCAGAAGCTAAAATGATTGAGTGGCGTCAAGAAATTGAACAAAACGCCTTAACGCAACAGCAGCAATTCCAGCAGCAACTGCACGCCTTGCAAACCGAGCTAGCCTCATTTCATGAAATACTCACACAAGCTGGTTTAGCACGATTTCGCATCGCCGCAGACAATGCCCTGGCCCAAGGAAAAGAGCATTTGCTCGCGGTGCAACGAACTGAGCAAACGTTAATAAAACAAATATCCGACCATCAGAATGATGTACAAATGCTCATTGCAGTCGCCGTTAATGAAATTAACCAACATGCCACGCAGTCCATTGATCGCATTGATGCGCAATTATCACAATATGATGTGCAACACTTTCGCCGTGTTGCCAGCGAAAGCTGCGAACAGGTTGAAAAATCAGCGCAAAGCGTCATTGTCAAAAGTGGAAAACTATTGCGTCTTTTCCAGTGGCGTTCGGTAGCATTGGCACTCTTAACGACATTGCTCACGGCTTTTGCTATTGGATTATATATTAGTGATGAGTACCCGTGGGAAATCCACCAACATGCGATGAATGAACGCAGTGCCGGAAAAATGCTAATGAGCGCATGGCCAGGTTTATCCAATCAAGAGCGCACAAAAATTCTGGGTGACCAGGGACAGCTTAAAGGATAAATTAAGATGGGGATTGCCTTGTTCGTGGCCTTAGGCTGTCTGGCTCTGACTTACCTCTCTATAAAGCGACGGGTCGCCATTTGGCGCTGGCGCAATGCATTAGCATTAGACAAACATGCCATTGCTTTTCAGCATCTTTTCGCTGATATCGATGGTTTCACGCTATCGCGTCAAGCGCGAACCAACCATGATGCGATAGAATATATCTATGGAGAAATTGATTTTACCACCTTTATCGCCTTACTCTCTCTGACAAATCCGGACAAAGAAACCGTGTTTTATGACCTAGGCAGCGGAGTAGGCAAAGCAGTATTGGCCTGTGCGATGGTTTTTACTGTAAAAAAAAGTTGCGGCATTGAACTCTTCAGTGAGTTACACCAATGCGCATTACGACAACAACAACGCTTGCAACAGCTGCCTGCATATTCTGCAGCCGTTGACAACATCCACTTTATTAATGCTAATTTTTTGCAGGTAGACTTTAGTGATGCCACCCATATTTTCATTAACGCCACGGCATTCATTGGCGAAACGTGGGGCGCGCTGAATCAACGCCTGGACGCGATGACAACCGCCACCACGGTTATCACCACCACTAAAAAACTATCGTCCGCTTCTTTTTTCGTCATTAAAACCGTGATGGTTCAAATGAGCTGGGGAGTAGTTACGGCTTACATTCAGCGCCCAATAACATCCAATGAAAACATTCAAGCCACCACCTCCGCATGACAAACAAAACATAAAAAATTATTTAACTTACTTGATAACATTGAATAATTCCTGTTCGCGTCTATACTAATAAAGTAAGATAAAAAAATATCGACTCAACTATATTTTTGACGCAACTTTGGCTCTCTAAACATGGATGGTTGCTAGCTGAAATTGATGAGTTAAATGGTAGTCACCCTATATACAAAGGTGCCGACATCCGCATGATGCGGATTAACCGAGGTGGATATGATTAAATCAGAACTCATTGAAAGACTTGCTGCAAAAATGACACATCTGCCCGAGAAACAGGTCACTGAAAGTATTAACTGCCTTCTCGAGCTAATGAGTAATGCACTTATTGATGGCAAACGTATCGAAATTCGTGGCTTTGGCAGCTTTTCATTGCATTACAGGGCGCCTCGCAATGCACACAATCCTAAAACTGGGGAAAAAGTAGTAACTGAGGCGAAATATAGCCCTCATTTCAAACCAGGCAAAGAATTGCGTGAACGTGTGGATGCATCCCGACAACATCGCCCTATCAAAGACGATTGAATGTGTGATGCCCTTGCAGGCCCACAATTTTTCACACGGATTTGCACGGTCGTTGTCTGAGCTGACAACACCCACGAACGCACAGGTGTGCTGTCTAAGTGCGCGGTAGCGTCACGCCCGTTTGTCCTTGATATTTACCGCCACGGTCACGATAAGAGACCGCACAAACCTCACTCGCTTCTAAAAACAACATCTGCGCCACACCTTCATTGGCATAAATTTTAGCAGGCAGTGTGGTAGTATTGGAAAATTCTAACGTAACATGCCCTTCCCATTCAGGCTCCAATGGTGTGACATTTACAATAATACCGCAACGAGCATAGGTTGATTTTCCCAAGCAAATGGTCAAAATATTGCGCGGTATTCGAAAGTATTCTACCGTGCGCGCGAGTGCGAATGAGTTAGGAGGAATAATACAAACGTCTGATTGCACGTCAACCAAGCTATTCTCATCAAACGCCTTTGGGTCGACAATAACCGAATTGATATTAGTGAAAATTTTAAATTCGTTTGAACAGCGTACGTCATAACCATAGCTGGAAACGCCATAAGAAATAATACGCCCAGATTCATTTTCACGCACCTGCCCTGACTGGAATGGCGAAATCATCCCATGCTCCATGGCCATTTTTTCTATCCAACGGTCGGATTTAATTGACATAACTACCTCTGTAATGGCTGTAACCTAAAAATAAGCTTCTATCATAAATTATTAACGAGTGGAAGTGTATTGCGAAATCTTGTGGCTAGCCTTATTTAAATAGAACACCCCGATAAAACCCACAAGGTACTTCATGAGAAACTATAAAATGATTTCCAAAGGCTCATCCCATGAATAACCATCATGGCGCACGATGTTTAAAAAACCACGCTAGCCCACTCTGGTTATTCATAGTCAGTTTATAGCAGAAGCGTTTTCTCACGAGGCGGCTCCGTACTGTAGAACCTATTTACCTTTGACCACCTTAGCAAGCAACTCAGTCAAATCCATTGGTACTGGGAAAATAATGGTTGACGTATTACCGTTAGCGGCGAGTCCTGCCAACGTTTGCAAATAGCGTAACTGCATCGCCTGGGGCGCCCCTGAGAGCACTTGCGCCGCCTGCAGAAGTTTTTCTGAGGCTTGCAACTCCCCCTCAGCATGAATAATTTTTGCTCGTCTATCACGCTCGGCCTCGGCTTGCTTGGCGATTGCACGAATCATGCTTTCATCAAGATCAATATGCTTGATTTCGACATTTGATACCTTAATGCCCCAACTGTCCGTTTGCGCATCAAGTATCTTTTGCACGTCGCTATTTAAACGCTCACGCTCAGCTAACATTTCATCAAGCTCATGCTGTCCTAATACTGAACGTAGCGTGGTTTGTGCTAATTGACTGGTCGCTTCCAAAAAATTCTCGACCTGAATGATCGCTTTTTGTGGATCAATCACACGGAAATACAAGACAGCATTCACGCGTACTGATACGTTATCACGCGAAATAACATCTTGACTGGGTACATCCATCACCACGGTGCGTAAATCTACCCGCACCATTTGCTGCACCACGGGAATAAGGATCAGCAGCCCCGGGCCTTTTACTCGCCAAAAGCGGCCCAGCATAAACACAACTCCACGCTCATATTCCCGCAATACGCGAAACATTGACGTGAACAACAATATCACAATAATGACCAAAATGCCCAAAAACGAGACCATCTTATTCTCCTTGAATTTCTTCAACGTCCAACTCTAACCCCTTAGCAGCAATAACTTTTATTGGCTTATGTGCGCGGATAGCTAGTTTGGCATGTACATTCCAAATCTCACCATGAATCACTGCCTGCCCCTGCAAATTAACATCTCCCAAAGTTTGACCTTCAGCGCCAATCAATGCGGCAGTTCCATGCTGAACAGGCTGGTGCCGAGATTTCAACGCCATACTAAACAGGCCTATTAGCACAATAACATTGGCAACAGCCATTGCCAAAATAGCAGACCAGGCTATTTGATAAACCTCCGACTCGGTCTTTATAAGTAGTAGCGACCCAACAACAAACGCTACGCATCCCCCTAGCCCTAAGGCGCCGAAACTCGGAGTAAATACCTCTGCCACGGTAAAGATTAGACCGAGCAGTATCAACGCTAATCCGGCATAGTTAATGGGTAGTAATTGCAACGCATATAAAGCGACTAACATCGCTACGGCACCAACAACACCAGGTGCAATAAATCCTGGATTGACCATCTCAAAAAATAGGCCATAAACACCCAGCAACAATAATAAATAGGCCATTGTCGGATCAGTGATTACCTGTAAAAATCGTACGCGCCAGTCGGGTTCTATACTCATAATCGCAGCGTTAGCGGTGGCCAGTTTTATTTGATGTCCATCCTGCGTGACGACTACACCATCAAGTTGCATTAATAAATCGTTATTATCTTTGGCAATCAGATTAATCACACCCGCATTTATTGCCTCAGACGCCGTCATGGTTGACGCATCCCGCACTGCCTTTTCAGCGAACACCGCATTCCTGCCATGCAATTGTGCCAGCGAACGGATATAAGCCGCGGCATCATTGCTTATTTTTTTACTCACGGTCGACGGCGACTTGCCAGTCTCATCCTCTCCTCCCATCAAACTTACCGGGCTTGCTGCCCCCAGATGCGTACCGGGCGCCATGGCAGCCACCGTTGCCGCATAAAGTAAATAAGTTCCAGCGCTGGTAGCCCTTGCACCATTTGGTGCAACATAGACGGCCACAGGGACTTTCGAGGTTAGTATGGACTGAACAATTAGGCGCATCGATGCATCTAGTCCGCCCGGTGTATCAATTTCGATTAGTATTAAATTGGCATGCTGTGCGTTAGCAATCCCACGCACTAAATAATCGGCAGTTGCAGGTCCTATGCTTCCGCGCACTCGCAACTCGGTCACGCTTGCAGCAACCGAACAGGAGGAAATTAGTAGTAGCGTAATCCATACAAACAATAACTGTCGATAATACACTCGTCACGTCCGCTTAAGATTTTATTGCCTGTTTAAAAGATAGCACAATTTGAAAAAAACTGATTTTTACTCAGGTGATCGCGGGGAAAGAGACCGTTGGGCGGCCACAGTCCGCCCACTTTATCAGGAACCTAGAAATAGACACCAATCTGAGCCAATACAATATCCGATGATCTACCGCTACCATAAGTATTTGCATTCACCATTCCAGCCGGTGCCGCGCCATTGGCATATTGATAAATGTTGTAGTCTATGTCGTGCCGGTACTCAAGACTTTCCACGGTGTCTTTCCAAATTGACATATTAAATGCTCCACTAATACGATGCTGGGGTAGATTCATTGCCAAAGTGTCCTTAGACCATTGATAGCCAATCGCGACGGAAGATGGTTTGTTACAAACCATAAATGTGACTGCCGCCTCCAATTGCACCGCTTGGGGTTGTGCTCCCCGATTATTAAAACTTAAATCCTCAAATCTGTACCTGTCGAGGGCTCCCACCCATTCTGCCGTAAAATTGAAGCGATCAACATGAAGATTACCATGGACGCCTAGAGCAGGAATTTTGTGTACCAATTCACTGCCATTGGTGGACGACGCAAAGCCGGCAAACGTTGAATCAGGAGCGGAGCCGTTGACTTGCATACCGGTCGAATCATTCAATGTGCTGATAACACTCGCCCCAATTTCACCGGTGACGTCGCCGTGCCCAAAGATATAACCCACATTCAAACCGCCAGCGCCTGACGTTCCCAATGTTGTGTCTGTCTTAAAACCATAGACTGCCGCAAAAGGACCTGTCTCGTATTGTGATTTATAACCGAGAATAAATGGCCTTGATTTGGTGCGTGCAAGACGCATCGTCAGAGGTGCACTAACCATCGAGGAAGAAAAACGCCCGAATGGTGCATATAATTGTCCAGCAGTGAAGTAGAGAGGAGACTCATCCAGGTTACCAATATTGACAAAGCCCATATTTAAGCCAAATGCCGAATGCGCCAACCGTTGCCCACCCACTGCCAGCGGAATTTGGTCATAAGCAATGCCGATATAGGCCTCAACTTTATCATTAAGTACTGCAGCTACATCCAGCTCGCTTGAACCAAGTGACAAATCACCCGTTGCATTGCCATAGTAGGGCTGATTCCATGTTGCAACGGGCTCTGTCTTACCACTTAGCGCAATAATTGGTGTATTGGGTTCAGGGTAGCCCATGCGCTGATACGCACGCTCCAGACGACGACGCTGCTGCATCAGCCTGATATCACGGTTAATACTTGAGATGTTGACGATATAGTCCGAACCGTCAAATGCGGGCCGACTTCCTAAGTAAGGAGCAGAGACAACCGGTGTACCGGCAATGTAGGTTACCAGCTGGTTATCCGCAACCAGTGCCGTTGGATAAAACTCCAGTGACTCAGGATGGGCATCAAGCGAATGCACGGTCACCATACTGCTATGAATAGGCTCTATCCTTTCCCTGGTATCAATGTGTGCTGCTACGGTTTTAGTTGCTATCTTATGCGTTCGCTGAATTTTCGCTGTTGTCGACTTTCCAATTTTTGATTGTTTATGAGCGGTAAGTTGTTTTTGTAATTGATTCAATTGTGTCTGTAACGCTTGGGCTTGCTGTTGTAATTGCTGAACCTGGTGCTGCAATTGTTGATCATCGGTTGCAGCGTTCAATGGAAATGAGCAAACGGCCATGGCCACAATAAGAGCTTTGTGTTTCACGCAGGCACTCCTGTTTATTATTTTTACTTCGCGGCGATTATATCGCGCAGGAGATGAGCTTACTAGGTGAAAAATTCGAAAGAGTTATAAAAAGAGGGATTACTGTTGCAGAAGTAATTTGTAAAGAAAACAAGAACTCCCAGTATTTGTAAAAAATCCTGGGAGTATCCCAATATAATTAGGCGTTTCCTAACCAGCTCAGGCCAAAATAAGGACCATACAGACCAAAGTCGCTATCGGTACGCGCGCCAGTCTTTAATACTGTCAAGGCATTGAAATAGTTGACGACTTGGTAGCCACCAGAGATATTTAATACACCTTGCGCCATTGCATGCGCATAGCTTAAGCCTAATTTCGCCCCAAACCCAGGGACTATTGCTTTTTTACTTTGATAAGTATTTGTTGGTACTAATCCGCTGGGAGCATAAGCAAAACCGGTACTATTGCGACTGGTACCTGACAAAATTGAGCCTGCAGTATTTGCAGTCATGCTAATCCCATGAGGCAAATCATAAGAATAATCTATGCCAATGACGGGACCAATGCCATTAAAATCAGAATTATCATGCGAACCAATACCAGTGATATGATTAGCCCTTGCCACTGCATTTAATTCATAATCGCGAAAATCATGGCTATGAATATTTGCATACTGAAGGCCACCATAAAAACGTGCGTTTTTCAACTGACCAAAATCGACGTGTTGTCCCATTACCAAATTAACCTGATCAAACTTGTTAGTATGATCCATGGAGTAACCGGTAACACCAACAGGTGTAATGCCAATAAAATTACCAATATGGCTATCTACATCATAATGCATCCAGTTAAGCGCGAGGTCACTGCCCGAGCTAAAGTGGTAGGCGCCATCTAATTCATAACCCCAGCCCCACTTATCTTGTTTTTCATAGATGTTATTAGATGAGACTACATAGGCGCGATCAGAATCATAAAGTGGGCGTAAATACAGTGCCTGAACACCCAAAGACCATGCCTTGGCCTCACATGGTACAGTTACACTCCCAGGAGTACACACAGGACCCATTGCGCCTGCTGTTGCGATTCCGCTGACAGCAAAGCCTAATACCGTATAAATAACTTTTTGTAACATAATTGCTCCATTTCTATATGAATGTAATCGGGAATCAAAAGAGAATAAAGATAATCATGCTATTCTCGATTCGTCCTACATTCTCCTACAAGAACTATGTCAATACAAACAATATATTAGCAAAAAAAAAGCCCATCACAAAAGTGATGGGCTTTTATAAGGGTCAGTTACAATTAAGCAACAGTACCTACCCATTTCACGCCGAAATAAGGTCCGTGCAGGGCAAAGTCAGAATCGTCAGTCAAGCTAACAGTATGCTGAGCATTGAAGTAGTTAACCCACATGTAACCCAGATCCAGACTCAGGTCGCCTTGAGCCATAGCGAAGCTATATCCCAGACCCAGTTTGGCTTCAACTTCTGGAACCATTGCATTTCTGCTAGCAGAGAATGTTGCAGATACGCCAGGTGTAGATCCAACAGCATAGCTAGCTTTGCTTGTGCCAACCAGAATTGCAGTTGCGCCGTTAGCATATACAGACAAGCCATTGCCCAAATCATAAGACATGTCAGCGCCGATACGAGGACCGAAACCGTTGAATGTATGATTAGAACCAGCAACCCAAGCAACAGTGTTAGGTGTAACACCTGTTAGAGCAGCAGCACCGAATTCTGTTTTTAGACGAGCGTATTGAACACCACCATGGAAGCGGATATTTTCGAATTCGCCGAAATCAACGTGTTGGCCGAATTCAAGATTTACAGCATCCCAACGTGGTTTTACGCCGATAGTACCTGCGATAACTGTTTGTCCCAGAATATCTACAGTTGTATTAGCAGCTAAAGTACGCGATGTTGTTTTGCCACCTAAATGGTACCAGTTCAGGTTCAGGTCGTTACCTGTGCTGAAATGGTAAGAACCTTCTAACTTGAAGCCCCAGCTCCAATCAGGTTCGTTTTCAACATAGCTTGTTGAGTTAGCTGTAACTTGGTGCGCAACATAACCCAAACCACTATCATAATTAGTTTTCAAATACAGTGCTTGAATACCAAAATCCCAAGCTGTGCTTTCGCATGGAACAGTTACGTTACCAGGTGTGCACACAGGACCCATGGTACCAGCAAATACAGCACTGCTACTAAAGGCAAGAACAGCTACAGCTGTTTTTTTCAGATTTAACATGCTTTTCTCCACTTTTTATTATTAATTTCCGTTTTTTCGTCAAGCCACAACTTTGTATTGACTTCAGTACGCCATCATCGCTCTAATCCGAAAACGTACATGGGACGATTATCAAGCCTCATTTTATCATTGTCAACAACATTGCTGTAAATTCACTAATTTTTATCCAAATCAACTGGTTAATGTTGCTTACAGCCATGAAAATCAGACACTGCTTTCCCTGAGCTTAATCACACATTGCATCCACGGAGTGCCCTCTCCCCTCCCTCTTCAAGCCACTACTTGCAGCGGGTTTTAGAGAAAACACACCATGTAAAACAGGCGTGTAATTTATCCATTATTTATATAGATCACTTGGTTGTCAATAGTTTTTCATCCTAATTTTTGTGATTTTTGTAAGAATTTTAAGTGCATCGGTGCTTGATTGCCGGTGTTAATTTGTGCCAATCGTGTAAATCATTACGCAAAACATCAAGTTTCTCCTAATCACTTACACTAACAAACATGATATCCTACGACTTTCAAAAAACAGGAATGCGTTTATCGTGCGTAAATTGTCTATTACCCGTCCTGATGATTGGCATGTTCATTTCCGCGACAATGAGGCACTGCCCCATACCGTGTCCGCGACCGCAAGAAATTTTGCCCGCGCGCTTGTCATGCCTAATTTAAAACCAGCACTGACAACTGTTGAGGCGATTAATGCCTACAGGCAACGTATCATAGCCGCACAGGATGATACGCTGCACTTCACACCGTATATGACATTTTATCTTAATGAATCACTTATAGAAGAGGAGTTGGAGCATGCGAAAAATCATTCCTATATATTAGGAGCCAAACTTTACCCCGCGGGTGTTACCACCAACTCAGAACAAGGGGTTCGCTCAATCCGCGCCCTTTACCCGCTCTTTGAAGTAATGCAAAACATTAATCTAGTGTTACAAATTCATGGTGAAGTTGCGCATGGCGATATTTTTGCACGCGAAGCCTTATTTATCGAAGAGAACTTGATCAAATTGATCCGTGATTTCCCTAAACTGCGCGTGATATTGGAACATATATCCACTCGTGCAGCGGTTGATTTCGTAAGCCAGGCTCCTGACACCATTGCCGCGACGATTACCCCACATCACTTACTTTATAATCGTAATCAACTGCTGGCTGGTGGCATCAAGCCCCATTACTACTGCCTACCTATTTTAAAGCACGAACGCGATCAAATGGCGGTACAACAAGCGGCAATTAGCGGCAACCCCAAGTTCTTTGCGGGCACAGATAGCGCCCCTCATGCCCAAGCAACCAAAGAAAGTGCCTGCGGTTGTGCTGGTATCTACTCTGCCCCTTATGCCATTGCGATGTATGCACAAGTATTTGCGCACCTGGGACAACTAGACAAACTGGACGCCTTTATGGGTCGATTTGGGGCTGATTTTTATCAACTGCCAATTAATCATGAACGCATCGAATTAATTGAGCAACAACAGGTTATCCCGCATATTTTGCCGTTCGGTTGCGAACAAGTTGTACCCATGGACGCAGGAGAAACCTTGCAATGGAGTATTCATGAAACAAAATGAGCCCGGGGCGGTTAAACAAATGAAAAATCGCTTTCGCGGATTTTTACCCGTTGTTGTTGATGTAGAAACGGCAGGTATTAATCCACAAAAAAATGCCTTGCTCGAAATGTGCATTGTATTGCTGAAGATTGATGAACAAGGGCAGTTTGCTACCGATGAATCCTATTTTGAGCATATCTTGCCATTCAAGGATGCGGAGCTCGATCCTAAGTCCCTGGCATTCAATCAAATTGATCCCTATCAACCGTTACGCTTTGCTATCGATGAAAAAGAAGCACTGGAGCGTTTGTTTGCACCGATCAACCTCGCCCTAAAACAAAGCCGCTGTCAACGAGCCGTCCTGGTTGGTCATAATGCCTGGTTTGATTTGCTGTTTATCAAGGAAGCCGTATTGCGCACCGGAGTCAAGTCGCCATTTCACGCTTTTACCTGTTTTGATACGGCAACGCTTGGTGGATTGGTCTATGGTCAAACCGTCTTGGCTAAGGCCGCAAAATCAGCGGGGATTTCGTTTGATGCGGCTGAAGCCCATTCTGCTATTTATGATGCAAAAAAAACGGCCGAATTGTTCTGTGGTATGGTTAATGCTTGGGATGAAGTCAATTTTCTGCGAAAAAAATAGGCCGGTATTCAACACCGGCCTATCTCAAAAACCACGTTAGTAACGTCTGCTAATTAAAGTGAGTCTGAGTGCTTGGCAAGATAATCTGCTACGCCTTTAGGAGATGCTTTCATGCCTGCATCACCTTTTTTCCAGCCAGCGGGACAAACTTCGCCATGTGTTTCGAAGAAATCAAGAGCATCGATAGTACGCAGGATTTCATCGATATTACGACCAAGTGGCAGATCATTAACGATTTGGGAGCGCACGACACCATTTTTATCAATTATAAATGCACCGCGAAAAGCAACGCCGGCCAAGGGATGTTCGACCCCATAAGACTGGCAAATTGTATGTGCAATGTCAGCTGCCATCGTATATTTTACCGGACCAATTCCGCCATCTTTAACCGCTGTGTTGCGGTAAGCATTATGGGTGAATTGAGAATCAATCGAGACAGCGACCACTTCTACATTACGGCTCTTAAACTCATCCATGCGGTGATCCAATGCGATCAGCTCTGAAGGGCAGACAAAGGTAAAGTCAAGCGGGTAGAAAAACACCAAGCCATACTTGCCTTTTAGTGCTTCATGCAAATTAAACTTATCAACAATTTCGCCAGAACCTGATACTGCGGAAACTGTAAAATCAGGGGCCTTGCGCCCAACTAAAACACTCATGGCAAATCTCCGTTATTTTAAGTACGTTAAACCTTTGTGTACCAGCCTCACCCTTTTAATGAACGCCGATGCGCAAGCGAAAAAAAGGGGGTATACTGGCCTGGGAATGAGCTTAGGCAGCAACAGCCTCGCGCAACAACAGTTCTAACTCACCCTGCTCATACATTTCGGCTATGATATCAGAACCACCAATCAATTCACCCTTAACGTATAATTGCGGGAAAGTAGGCCAGTCTGCGTATTGTGGCAAAGTTTGACGAATATCCGGATTAGCAAGAACATCAACCGACGCAAAATCGACGCCACAAGCATCGATGCATTGCACCGCACGCGCCGAAAAACCGCATTGTGGCATTTTAGGGCTGCCCTTCATATATAAGAGAATGGTATTTTCAGAAATCTGTTTTTTAATTTTATCTATCGTGTCCACAAGCTCACCTGCTAGTAAATAAACCTGCCAATTATGGCGAAAATCAGCGCCCACCGCAACTACCGTGGCTTTTTGCAAACCCTTTTCCCGTTAAAATCAAGCGCTAGTTAGCGCGACTAACGAGACAAACAGCATCATTTTCAAGTTAATTGACCCTGTCTATGGCGAACAAAAAAACAAACTGATTTGAATTAACCTTCTATGTGTTAGTATAACACCCTATTACAAACACTTGCGACCCTCATCATGAATAACGCGACACCCGATACAGAATTCAAGAATACACCATCCTTCTCTACATTGCCCTTGCGTGAAGAGTTACTAAAAAATCTCTCCTCACTCAATTATGTGACCATGACCCCCATTCAAGAACAAAGCCTCCCCCTGATGCTTAACAATATAGATGTTATCGCACAAGCAAAAACAGGAAGCGGGAAGACAGTAGCATTTGGGCTCTCGCTGTTAAACAACTTGCAGGTTAACTTGTTTGCCGTGCAGGCACTAATCCTATGTCCAACGCGTGAGCTGGCAGACCAGGTTGGCCAGGTTTTGCGTCAATTGGTACGCTTGATGGCAAATGTAAAAATCCTCAATTTGTCTGGCGGTACACCTATGAAACCACAACTGGATTCTTTAAAACACGGAGCGCATATTATCGTTGGTACCCCTGGACGCGTGCAAAAGCACTTGGATAAAAGATCATTATCCTTGGATAAATTACATACCTTGGTTTTAGATGAAGCCGATCGCATGCTTGACATGGGTTTTTTTGACGCCATCAAAGGCATTATCACAATTTGTCCAAAACGGCGACAAACGCTATTATTTTCTGCCACCTACTCTGCGGAAATTAAAACGATATCGAAACAGTTTATGCGAAATCCAACTGAAATCCAGGTTGAGTCAACTCATGCAGAATATGATATCGAACAACGCTTTTATGAAGTAGCGAGCCAGACCGACAAATTCGCGGTTTTAAGATCGCTGTTATTACACTATAAACCAGGCGCGGTGCTGGTTTTTTGTAACACCAAGCAAAAAACTGCTGATTTAGCGGACCAATTAATCAACGAGGGCTTTAGCGCTGAAGCCTTAAACGGCGATATGGAACAAGTCCAGCGTGATTTGGCTGTCGTGCGCTTTATAAATCAAAGTACACCTATTTTGGTTGCAACAGATGTTGCTGCCCGCGGTCTGGATATTAAAGAACTCCCCGCTGTTATAAATTTTGATCTAGCCTTTGAGCATGATACTCATATTCACCGCATTGGCAGGACAGGGCGTTCTGGCAATAAAGGTCTGGCTTTAAGCCTGACGACACCGGCGGATGGGCAACGTCTTTGCGCAATTGAGATTAATTTAACCCAGCCTGTTACTTGGGGTAATATTAGTGAGTTAAGTACCACTAACGAAAAAATCGCCCCGCCGCCGATGATAACCCTCAGTATTGCTGCCGGCAAAAAGGATAAAATTCGTCCTGGTGATATTCTGGGGGCATTAACCAAGGACGCAGGATTGCCTGCGACGATGATTGGAAAAATTGATATCGCAGCCTCGTATTCCTATGTAGCTATTCACCGGAGTCTGGCTGACAAAGCCTATCAATACTTTCAAAATGGCAAGCTCAAAGGCCGAAAGGTTGCGATAAAAAAAATACGTTAGTGTTAGCGTACTTAATCTAAAACACACTGCCATGAAGTTAATAGCCTTCCGGCAGTGCGTGCTTATTCTTCATAAATGTTTCCTGCCATTATTTTTTTAATGAGATGAGCTGTGCTCAGTTGTAACAGCATTGAAACTGTAGTTTATCCTGCTACACTTACCCATTCGAAAAACACTGAAGAGAACTACATGACATTTACATTACCAGAATTACCTTATGCAATAAACGCACTCATGCCCCATATTTCTGCAGAAACGCTGGAATACCATCATGGAAAACATCACCAAGCTTATGTTAACAACTTAAACAAACTAATTGAAGGCACTGAATTTGCGAGCCTCAGCCTAGAAGACATTATTAAAAAATCATCCGGCCCAATATTCAACAATGCCGCACAAGTATGGAACCACACCTTTTACTGGCACTGCTTGACACCAACAAGCACCGGTGCGCCGAGTGGAAAATTGGCTGACGCTATAAACAAGAGTTTCGGTTCTCTCGACGCATTTAAAGAGCAGTTTACGCAAACTGCCGCCACCACATTTGGATCGGGCTGGGCTTGGTTGGTGCTAGATAAGGAAGGTAATCTGAAAATTACCAGCACCAGCAATGCCGATACACCGATGACCAAAGGCTTAACCGCCCTGCTAACCTGTGATGTATGGGAGCACGCTTATTACATTGATTACCGTAATGTTCGTCCTGATTACATCAACGCATTTTGGAAACTGGTCAATTGGGAATTTGTAGCCCGTAACTTGGGTTAATTACACTAGAGGCTGTACACAGCGAGCCACTATCAAGGAGTTATTATGGCTTTAATCACGACTTATAACCCACTGCCGATATCCTTTACCCATGGCGAGGGTGTTTGGTTATATGATGAACAAGGACAAGCATACCTTGATGGATTCAGTGGTATAGCTGTTTGCGGCCTCGGACACGCTCACCCTGATGTCACACGCACGATTCAACAACAGGCGGCGAAGCTGTTACATACATCCAATATGGTGCATATCAGAGAGCAGGAGCTGCTGGCTGAAATGTTAACGACCATGACCGGCATGGAGCAGGTTTTTTTTAGCAATTCAGGCAGCGAGGCAAATGAAGCCGCGATTAAGCTTTCACGTCTCTATGGTCATAAAAAAGGGATTGAAACACCCTCCATTATCGTGATGGAGGGTGCTTTCCACGGCCGTACCATGGCCACCCTAACCGCATCCGGAAGCCGCAAAGTACAAGCCGGCTTTGAGCCATTAGTACCTGGTTTTGTGCGCGCGCCTTATAACGATATCGCAGCGATACACACTATCGCTGCCAATCGCGATGATGTTGTTGCCGTAATGCTGGAACCTATCCAGGGCGAAGGCGGTATTATTGTTGCCGATGAAATGTATTTGCGTGAATTAGCCAAGCTCTGTGAACAGCACGGATGGCTATTAATTCTTGATGAAATTCAAACCGGAAATGGGCGCACTGGTAAATTATTTGCCTGCATGGACGTGGGGATAAAACCGGATATTCTAACGACAGCCAAAGGGCTAGGAAACGGCATGCCTATAGGTGCATGCTTAATGAGCAAAAAAGCGTGTGATTTATTTAAACCAGGGAATCACGGCTCCACCTTCGGCGGCAACCAGTTAGCGTGTGCCACCGCACTAACCGTACTGGAAGTAATTGAGCGGGACAAAATTTGTGACAAAGTAACTCGCAATGGGGTTATTTTAAAAGACAAACTACAATGTGAGTTAGGGGAGCATCCAAACGTACGCGCTATTCGTGGCAAAGGTCTCATGCTGGGTATTGAGCTGGATAGACCAGCGATGGATTTGCGTTTAACCGCATTAAAAAATGGCCTGGTATTAAATGTGACCGCAGATAGCGTGATCAGGTTGTTACCCGCGCTCATTATTAATGAAGATGAAATTAATGAGTTGGTAACACGACTAGTTAAGACTATTAATGAGTTTGTAACAACGTAAGTTGGGTCACGACCCAACCCACTTCACTGGCGATATTAATGACTATTTCAATGCACAACGCTTCCGTTCCAGTTTTTAAGCAATTATTGAACAGTTTAAGTACTATCTTAACGAAAGCCGAAGAACACCTGGCAGAAAATAAATTAGATGACCAGGCACTGCTGCAAGCCTCTTTATACCCGGATATGTTTAATTTAACGCGCCAAGTACAAATCGCCGCTGATTTTGCCAAGGGTGTAACGGCGCGTTTAGCCGGAATTGACGTGCCCGTTTATGAAGACAATGAAACCAGTTTTAAAGAACTGCAAGCCAGACTAGCTAAAACCATACTTTTTATTACCAGCATTGCATCAACAAAATTTGAGGGTAGTGAGGAACGCGAGATCACGCTTCGTCCGGGAACCCCGAAAGAAAAAATGCTCTCAGGACAAACATACTTGCTCCACTACGGGCTCCCACAGTTTTTCTTCCATGTTACAACAGCTTACGATATTTTACGCAACAAGGGTGTTGCTATAGGTAAACGTGACTATATGGGGACATTTTAATTGCGATAATGGGGCGCGCCTCGCTTGCAATCTACATCTATTAATAAGGGTTCAAACGTTAACAATTAACGCGAATTAACAGGCGCTAATTTTATTTCAATAGCGCCCGAATGGGACATTTTCAAATAGTTATGACTATGATTTCTAATATCCAATGTTTCGTATGAAATTTGATCTATAATTGCAATATGTGTACAAAAATCGAGGGGATTCCCATGGATAGAGGTAATATAGAAGAAAAAAGTCTGTCGCCAGCCAGCCAGGATTAAATCAATGAGTGGCAGCACTCTGCTTCTCGATGTTAACTTATCAGATACGGTAGCAGAACTTAAAAATATGATTTATGAAGCAAGTGGCATCCAACCAGAAGTTCAAACGTTAATATACGATTTGAAACAGTTGAAAAATGAACAGACCTTAGCATCTTGTAATATTCTTTCTGAATCTACTATAAAATTTATTGCTAGAGTTAAATTTGGTGAATACGTACCTTATAAAAGAACGATTGAAGTGAAAGATGGGGTATTAAGTATATCCCAACCGAGTTATGAAGAAGCTCGTGATTATGTAAGTAATCAGCAGGGTATGTGGGCAGAGGCAGGGCCAATGCCGCCTGCTTACGGTTCAAGTTCAAGTAGTTCAAGCTCAGAACAAACACCACCCGCATATAGTGCCGATTCCAGTTCCAGTAGCTCAAGTTCAAGCTCAGAACAAGAAGTGCCACCTGCTTATGGTTCAAGTAACACTACACCTTCCAATAGTGGGATGTTTTCTCAGTCGGGTGAGCGAATAGCTCGTGAGCATAAGCGGGATGATAACAGTAAAGATAAAAACATACCTGGTAAGAAGTGAGACTTTTGGTTTGTTTAACTGTAAACGGCCACATTATTTTTCCAACTAGTACCGTTTCCATTTAGTTTTGACCGGTTGTTGTAGGTTGGCGCGGAGCGGTAGCGAAGCCCAACAAGTGAGCCTCCTGTGCCACGACTGTTGGGCTTCGCTACCGCTCCGCGCCAACCTACGGCACGAATAAATAATGATCATTTTGTACAGGGCAACATGTCAAAACTAAATGGATACGGTACTAGCTCCTTTCCTTGATTACGCGGCGCGGGATCATGGCTATGACCTGCAATTTTATGCAGATGTGCGCTGACGTACTGCTTCATACAAGCAAACGCCGGTGGCAACCGACACGTTCAAGCTGGAGACTGTACCCTGCATCGGCAAGGAGAATAAACCGTCGCATAGATCACGGGTTAGACGGCGCATGCCTGTGCCTTCGGCACCCATCACCATGGCAATGGATGTTTTACAATCAAGATTATAAATAGAGGTTTCTGCCTCACCAGCCGCGCCGTAGATCCATACGCCTTTCTCTTTCAATATTTCTATCGTACGCGCCAAATTGGTCACACGCACCAAAGGCACAGACTCAGCCGCTCCACAGGCGACTTTACTGACTACAGGGGTCACGCTGGCGTTTTTATCTTTTGGGATAACCACGAAATCAACACCGGCACCATCGGCACTGCGCAAACAAGCACCGAGATTATGCGGATCAGTCACGCCATCAAGAATAAGAATGAGACAAGGCTGCTTGCTCGCTTGCAGCAAAAGCGGGATATCACGTTCAACATACTCTGGCAGCGCGCCGGCACTGGCAACGATCCCCTGATGGGTGAAATCCGCAAAACGCTGATTCATTTTTTGTGAGGAAAGACGCTGAATCGGAATATGCTTTTGTTCTGCCATATTCAGCAAATCATGTATGCGCTTGTCGTCACGATCCTCACTGACATAGAGCACTTTAGTCGCACGATGATGACTGGCTAGCAAGGCGGTGACGGCGTGAACACCATATACATAGTTCTCACTCATCAGCAGACTCGGTCTCGGCCTCAGCAGGTTCAAAATCTATTTTACGCTCGTTTAAATCAACGCGCGCAACCAGCACGGTCATCTTATCGCCCAAGCGATAAACATGCCCGCCACGCTCACCAACCAAACGGTGCTTAACTGCGTCAAACGTGTAATAGTCGCTTTTAAGTGACGTTACGTGCACTAGGCCTTCCACATAAATATCATCGAGTTCGACAAATATACCAAAGCTCGTAACCGCCGAAATTCGGCCAGGAAATACTTGCCCCAGCTTATCTTGCATATACTCACATTTGAGCCAGGCAACCACTTCACGTGTTGCCTCATCGGCACGCCTCTCGGTAGATGAGCAATGCTTGCCCAATTTATTCATGTCATCGTCATTGTATTCAAAGTCTGCAACAAGTTTGTTGTCAAGCAAATGTCCCACGGCCCGATGTATTAACAAGTCAGGGTAGCGGCGAATCGGTGAGGTAAAGTGCGTATACGCTGAATAAGCTAGACCAAAATGACCATCGTTCGATTCAACATACTGCGCCTGCTTTAACGAACGCAACATAACCGTTTCAATCAAGTGCTTTTCCGGCCGATCACCGAGGCCTGACAAAGTAAGCTGAAAATCTTTTGGACTGGGTTTTTTGCCGCCGCCCAATTGCAAACCAAGCTCACCGAGAAATTTCCGCAACGCCAGAACCTTATCTTCTTCAGGGGCCGGATGCACACGATACAAAGTTGGAATTTTTGCCCGCAATAAATAAGTAGCGGTAGCCATATTAGCGGCCAACATACACTCCTCAATCAAACGATGAGCATCATTACGAATCACCGGTACGATTTGCTGAATTTTTCTATTCTCATCAAATTCGATGCGCGTCTCAGTCGTATCAAAATCCATCGCACCGCGAGCCTTGCGCGTTTTGTATAAAATTTCATAAAGTTCATGGAGCGACTGCAACATTGGCCAAAGGTGCTCATGTGTTTTAAGATCAATAGCACCCTGAGTAATCCAGTCGTTTACCTGATTATACGTTAGCCGCGCTTGTGAGTGAATTACCGCACGATAAAATGTAGAGCGGGTTATTTTGCCGTCTGTATTAATCGCCATTTCGACCACCATACACAAGCGATCGACATGTGGGTTAAGGGAACAAATGCCATTGGACAATGCCTCTGGTAGCATAGGAACAACTTTGCCCGGAAAATAAACTGAATTCCCGCGTCGGGCGGCTTCTTTGTCCAACGGTGTGCCAATTTTCACATAATGACTGACATCTGCAATCGCCACATAAAGCTGAAAGCCGCCTTTGGGTTTTGGGTAACAATAAACCGCATCATCAAAATCCTTGGCATCTTCGCCATCAATTGTGACAAAGGGCAAATGGCTGAGATCGGTTCGCCCCTTCAATTGTTCTTTATCAACATGCAGTGGAATCTTGGCAACGGCCGCCGATACATCATCAGGCCACTCTGCAGGCAGACCATGAGCAAGAATAGCGACTTCAATTTCCATTCCCGGAGCCATGTGCTCACCCAGAATATGTATGATTTTACCAACAGCCTGTGTGCGTTTACTCGGATAGGCTAACAACTCGACCAACACTATCTGACCATTCTTCGCCCCAAGTGTTTGCTCGGGCTGAATGGATATATCTTGAGTCAGACGCTTGCTATCAGGAGCGACAAAGCCGACACCGTGCTCTGAAAAAAAACGACCAACGACGTTGGCATTGGCATGCTCAATTACTTCGTGTATTTTTCCCTCAAGACGACCACGACGGTCAACGCCTGTTTGATAGGCAAGAACAACATCACCGTGCATAACTGAGCGCATTTCTACGGCCGACAACACCATATCAGCGCCGCCACTATCAGGAATGAAAAAACCAAAGCCATCGGGATGGCCTTGTATTGTGCCTCGTTGCAGATTAATACGCTGCAACAAGCAGTAACGTCCGCGTCGGTCTTGCATCAACTGACCATCACGCAACATCGCACGCAGGCGAAAACCCAGTGCCTCCTGCTTGCTTTCCTCTTCTACTTCCAACTTATCGATTAACTGATTACGCGACGTCGGGCGACCAAATTCTTCTAGCACTTGCAAGATTAACTCGCGACTAGGAATGGGGTCTGCGTATTTTTCCTTCTCCCTGCTTAAAAAAGGATCTTGTTTATAAAAGGGAGTTTTAGATTTTTTACTCACTGTTCACCATCTGTTTATTATATTAATTAAAGTCTAGCATCTATTTTGATGCTGCGGGTAATACGAAGCCACGACGCGAAATGTGCGCCGTCAGCGCCGACAGGACCATATCCTCGCCAGCCCAATAGGTTCCCGCATCACTGGATGGCGCTTTCTTTATTTTCCATTTGCAAACGGCCAGCACCCCCGCACAGGGGACTTGCTGCTCATGACCGGGCTTGGACTCAATACAAGTTAATTCGAATAATTTATCACTCAAGGCCAGGGCTGACCAGTTATTTCCTTGCAATCGGCTACTCCAACCTGCACTTGCACTAGGCTCAGCAACCGGATGTGTTATCCATATGTCTCCGTCAGAAAGATTATGAATCATTACTATCGACGGTTTCTTCATAGACAACTTTACCGACTCGTCTTTTACCACAATGGCTTTGCAGCCAGAGGGAAATATCTCATCGGCACAGACACTCCCTGTAATCAACGTTAGCATGAGAAATAAAATATACTTCACGTGATACTCCAAAAAACTTAATATCTTGTGTCGAGCTTAACACGAATGCCCATTTGGTAATAATGTTTGCCAGCGTGAGAATGCGTGCGCAAATTGCTGTAAACACAAAAGGCAATTTATTTATGGTATCTGAACCTTTATAATGTCCATTAGGGCAATAAGAATTACTAAGTGGCACATCCGTTAGGAATATTATGACTTTTCAAAATACTGTAACTCAAATCGCAAACCTACAGCGCGATTGTATCATTAACTGGAAAAAAACTGACATTCAATTAAAAGAAGCCGGTTTGTTAAGGCTGGTAGAAGAAAATCATGCCTTTAATTATCAACTCTGGCATGCAGAAGATCGTGCCCGACGCAATGATCAAGGGTTTGAATTTGTATACCATGCCAAACGCGAAATCGATCTCTGCAACCAGCAACGCAATAACCGCATGGAAGCAATGGATGAATGGTTCTATACACTACTGCAACCAGCAGCCCCCAGCACCTGTCCAGTACATTCAGAAACACCTGGCATGATGATCGACCGTTTGTCCATTCTCGCCTTAAAGGCCTACCACATGGGATTGCAAATTGCGCGCGACGATGTTGACGCAAACCACAAGCAGACCTGTCTAACTAAATTTCAAACGCTGGAACAACAGCAAACACAGCTGCAGCATTGCCTACAATCGTTATTAATTGAGACCAGCAACAAAACACGCACCTTCAGAGTTTACCATCAATTTAAAATGTACAATGATCCTACACTAAATCCGGAGCTGTATAGCCCTGCTGCACGCTAACGACCGCTCTTTGTAAATTAACGGGTATACCGTTGGCACTGGCAGAGCGCTGTAGTTGGAAAAAACTATGACCGCTAATTGATACAGATACTGGCTGAGGGTCGGGGGTTATTGAACGAAAGAGTCGTGGAGAATGGCGGTTATTATCTGGCAGCTCTGGGACCACTTCACCATCCTCAAGTACGCTCAAGGATTTGGGCGTTCCATCAACAGGTGGCTCATCTAAATCGGTGACGACATCGGGAATCCCCCTCGATGCTGGCGGATTCGATTCGACAGCTTCCGCCGCTTTTGCGGGCAGTTCACACGCCGTTGGGGCTCCCAGAATCTTCGAATAAACCTCTGAGTCAACTAAGGCGGGACGACCAAAAGCCTTGACATGTGCTCTGAGTGCCAAACCCAAGGTAAAGGTGGTGGAACATAAAATCGTCAAGTAATTCAACGTTGGTGTGTCATGATAATGCCCGCGCTCATCAGCCTCCTGCAAAGGGTTCAATGCATAATCGACCCACTTTTGTCCCTTGGCGACACCTGAAAAAAATGAGCGTGCTACTTCGCACCACTCTTGAACAAAAAATTGCGGAGAAGGATCAAGCAACAAGCCATTAAAGATATCTTTTTTAACCGTATCGGGCTTTAAGCTGGCGTTGATATCATTTGGGGTTCGTTTCATGTTTTCTAAAAACAGGGTGAATTTTTCATGCGGAGTCATCTCTGTCTCACTCTTTTTAGATGATGCACTCGCTTCCTGCTGAGAAGTTAAATAAAGATGATTTTCATACAAAGCATGCGCCATAAAACTAATTAGACAAGCTATTCCGGCAATCGTCGACATTATTAGAAACATAGGCGGTAATGGCACCACCAATATCGCTGCAATAGTCGCCAATGCAAATAGAAAACTTGCTATCACCCCATAAGCAGCCATTCCATTTTTCAAACCAGAAATTGCGGCCGAGGTATAAGACCGCCTTAACAACTCGCGCTGCTGCTCTCGCCTGACCTCAAATTCCCCTAATTTTGCCATGAACAGCGCATATGCATCGCGCTGCTGATGGTCTGTTAAAATGATTGGCGAACGCAGTGTTGCCCAAAACGTCTCAAACGTCGCTTCTAGTTCTTTTCCTAATATTGCCAACTCAACCTTGCCCTGGCTGATTTTGAGCATACGCTGGTATTCATATTCTTCGTACACGCGCGTCACGATACACATGGAGACAAAAAGCACACAGGATATGGACATAGCGGCAGAAACGGCTGGCGCTAATGTTGCCAGGCTCATCACTCCCATATAAAGGTACAAACCATCTATAAATCCGCTATATACCTGTGTAGCAAGGCCCATATACTGGGTGTCTGTTAAAAATTTATCCTGTTTTACCTTGGCTGCACAAAATGTCTTTATCTCGTCATCGAGGCATGCGGAGCTGAATACGTTTTTAAGAAAAGCCTCATTAACCTTCATCATCTCCTTACGCTCATTTCTCATCGAGCGATACCAGATTCGATTTGCAGACGCGAACACCCCAAGCAACAGTCCCGCGGGGACAATCATGTTGCGTAAATCAAGATCGGTAAACAGCCCTGCAACTTGGACGGTGCTACGAACACCTTTGTAAGCGTTTTTCAGGCCCTTCATCGTTTCGCGGCAATAAGGCCAGATAATAGAGATTTGTTGCTTGAATGCGTTGGTCGCGTCCTTTTCATCATAGACACTGGCAAGAATGGAAAAACCGATGATAGTAATGGATTCAGCGGTGATAGCCGCTATACCTGCTGGCGTTAACATCCATTCATGCATCATATCAGAGGAGAAAACATTTGAGGTTGTGTACCGCAGATCAAATAAATATTTGAGCATGCTGTATGAGAGACTCATACCGTCGAGGGCACCGTAAAGCGCGTAGATATAGCCTAGTTCATGTAGTCTTTGCGCTAAGAATTGACTGGCATCCGACTCCCCGGCGCCCACACCAATAGATCTTGAAGCATCACGTTCTGTCGCGGGTACATCAGATTGAGACTCGGTCGTCATGCTCATCACAGGCAACGGCTACGATGTTGCAAATTCTACAGGGACTCACACTTAATGACAAGTAAAATTTCAAAATGTAATAATTTTTTACAAAAAATACATGCCCATCTATAATGATATCATAAGATATAAAGATATAATAAAAAATAAATCAGACGCCATTAAGACCCCATTCCACAGGAAGATCCCGATTTTTATATGGGATAGGTATATTACGCAATACCCCACCTGTCGCGATTTTCATCCAAGCGTTTCTTAACAACAAGCTGAATATTATCGCGCGCAGCGGGAGGAAAGTATTGGTAAATTTCCAGAAAATCCTTGGCGTTGACGGCTAAAAAAGTACAAGCGGTTTCGGTAGTAATGCGAGCCGTTCTTGGAATATTGCGCAAAATAGCAATTTCACCAAACACGTCCCCAGGTCCCAATTTTTTTATTGGCAGCCAAGCACTGGATTTTCTTTTCAGAGATACGATTACATGACCCCTCATAATAATATAAAGTGTGTCACCCACATCACCTTGTTCTATGACTATCTCTTCCGGTTTTCGATGAACAACAACCAGCTTATTGAAAAGCATATGCTGTTCGTGTAGGCCAATACCGGCGAAAACAGAAACGTTATTAATAGCCTTGTATACCTCTGCTTCCGTAAAATTGTCCAGATAGTCCATATGCCGTATTCCTTGCCTGCAGCGCGTAGCTGAGTTAGTCTTTTCAGATCAAGATGAGCGCAGTTTTTCCTAGCACCTACTTTAAGTATAGCCTCAGAATTTCAACTTGGTGGCTTTGATCTTTTGGCTATTTTTATTTGGCCCTGCTTCCATTTAGTTATCATCATACGTCATACTGTGACCAGCGGAACAAACCTGCTAGGATCAGCAGTCGTTAACAAGTTTTGGAGATTTAATGCGGGTATCTTTGTTTTTATTTCTTTCTTGGTCATTGTTAGTTGGAAACGCCATGGCAAATAATGAAAAAATAATTTATGGCTTCATTGAAAAAGCAACCTTAATTGACAACAATTTAACGCTGTCAGCCAAGCTTGATACCGGAGCCAAATCAGCATCATTAAATGCCGCCCATATCACTGAAATTGAGATTGATGGGAAACCATACCTGCATTTTATTGTGCCAAGCAAGGAAGGCGATATCACTTTCAAGTGCGAATATGTCGGTGAAGTCAACATCAAAGTTCGTGCTGGCGAAGCCCACGTAAATTCGCTGTTACGCAAAACCATTAAACGGCCGGTAGTCTTGATGCGCATTCGAATTGCTAATAAAGAACGTCTGGTTCGTGTTAATCTGACCAATCGTAAGCGCTTTATTTACCCTCTCCTTCTAGGCAGGCAGGCAATCAATGCTTTTGATGGTATAATCGACCCCAGCAAAAAATACACCATTAAAATAGAAAAATCGGACAAATAATAAATGAATTCCAATAAACGCCATTTGTATGGCTTGATAATCACCCTGTTTATAGTAGGCATGGGCATTTTTTTCTACCGTCACCTAGTCCTGGATGTTCCATTAACTGAGACGGAAAGTGTTAACAGTTGGATGATTGAAGCTAATTTGCGTTTTGCGGCCGAACCCAATATGCCGGTAAAAGCGAGTTTCACCATTCCTTACGTTTCGCCTTACTTCTCAATCCTGGATGAGTATTTTATTTCCCAGAATTATGGAGTAACCACTAATTTGAGTGGTAATAACCGTCATGTGGTTTGGTCACTCAGGCGCAGCCATGGCGCACAATCACTGTATTATCGCGCCATTTTCCGTGAAACCGACAATAATGAAGCCTATTTGCCCAAGCCACCCGCACTCAAACCCTTCGTGCTGGAAGAAAGTCAAAAAACAGCAGTGGACACCATTATTGGCCAGGCGCGCCAATCATCCGCCGATATCCAAACGTTTGCGCAAGGCACCCTTAGTGCACTGACTAAAAAAGATGGCAATGCCAAATTGCTAGTTGGTAGTAATTTCAACGATGATAACGTGGTAAATGCGGCAATCCTCGTATTGAACCAAGCTAAAATTTCAGCCATGCCCGTACAAGGACTGTATTTGGGTCAACATAATAAAACGGGCCTGAATTTATTTCTTGCCGTCTACAATGAAAAAGAATGGATTTATATCAACCCACGCACAGGAATGATTGGATTACCTAAAAATTTCCTGATCTGGCAATATGGCAAGGAGCCAGTATTTAATGTAGTCGGTGGTAAAAAACCACTGTTCACGCTCACCGTCTCACCCACCCCGATGAATGCCCTTAGCATCGCCAAGGCACGTGGCGTACAGACAGCATCTGAGTTATTGCGCTTTTCATTGCTGCAATTACCCGTCAATGTGCAAGAAACCTACAAAATATTATTAACCGTGCCGATCGGCGCCTTTATTATTTTGATCTTGCGTAACTTCATTGGTATGAGTACGTTTGGTACGTTTATGCCGGTGTTAATTGCGCTGGCTTTTCGTGAAACGCATGTGGTCTGGGGAATAGTTTTATTCACGACTATTGTCTCTTTTGGTCTGCTGGCACGTTTCTATCTTGATCAATTGCGCCTGCTCTTGGTACCGAGGCTCACCGCCATTTTGACCGTCGTTATCTTGTTGATGATATTCATCAGTGTGATCTGTCAAAATCTCAACCTGGAATCGGGCCTTTCGGTGGCACTGTTCCCAATGGTTATTCTTACCATGACCATCGAACGCATGTGTATCACCTGGGATGAGCGCGGTGCTTACGAAGCAATCAAATCGGGCGTAGGCAGCATGGTCGCCGCCGTCATTTGCTTTTGGGTAATGAATTATGCGCCGCTACAATACTTGGTTTTTGCATTCCCTGAGTTACTGCTGGTGCTGCTCGCCATTACGTTGTGGTTTGGCCAGTATCGTGGATACCGCTTGATGGAGCTTGTGCGCTTTAAAGTTCTTGCAGAGGCGAAATAATCATGTTCAGGACCTATCGTCGCTTGCGTGAGCGCGGCATCTTGAGTATTAATCAACGCAATAGCGATTTTGTATTACGTTATAACAAACGCAAGCTTTTTCCTCTTGTCGATGACAAGCTGTTAACCAAGCGCTTGGCGTTGCAAGCAGGCATTGCAGTCCCCCCCTTATATGAACTCATCGAAACCGAACATCAAATCAAAAATATGGAGCAGATATTAGCGCCTTATTCAGATTTTGTGATCAAGCCAGCCCGCGGGTCGGGCGGCGATGGTATCTTGGTAATCACTGATCGTGTTTTTGGCCGTTACCGCCAGATCAATGGCAAGTTGTTAACAGCTCAGCAGCTGAGTTATCACCTGTCATGTCTATTATCCGGCGCTTATAGTTTAGGTGGCCATGCAGACTATGCCATTATCGAGCATCGCGTGGTCGTCGATCCAGTTTTTGCTGCAGTCAGCCACGAAGGTATTCCGGATATCCGCATCATTACCCTGCTAGGCTATCCGGCAATGGCAATGCTGCGCTTACCTACCCGCCTGTCAGGCGGCAAAGCAAACCTGCACCAGGGAGCAATTGGCACTGGAGTTAATATTGCGAATGGCTTGACGCTAGGCGGAGTATTTCATAACGATGCTATCGATTTCCATCCCGATACATTAAATCCAATTGTGGATATCAAAGTTCCCTATTGGGATAAAATTTTAGAAATTGCCGCCAGCTCGTATGAGCTAACAGGCTTGGGTTATTTAGGCGTAGATATTGTTTTGGATAAGGATAAAGGCCCGCTCATGCTGGAACTGAACGCCCGCCCGGGCTTGAATATTCAAATTGCTAACCGCGAGGGTGGCCTTAAACGCTATCGTGCGATAGAAGCACGCGCGGCCTTAGGAAAAGAATCAGTAGAAGCACGGGTTGCATTCAGCAAACAACACTTCGCCAGATAAAAATTGTGTTGGGTTGAGAGGTGCAACCCAACCGACAATCAACTCACCAACGCCCGAATGCGCTGCGCTTCAATCACCAACGTTTTGAAATAATCATAAGACATATAGAAATCACCCTTGTCCCCTGCCGCGGGCCCCCAAGAGTTTCGCAACGTTAACAATCCGCGGTGCTCAAGGCCTTGATCGTCTATAGCTACTGCATTATCGTCGTAACCAGTAATAATCATTTCATGGCCCGCGTACAATTCTCCTGCCGCCGCGTGCTCTGCCATTTCAGGTGTCAGTATCCATGTGTCATTGACCGCATGATGCTTTCCGACAGCACCAGCAACCCCCAAATCAACATCAACCAGCATAACGCCAAACGTTACTCGATCGCGTTTATTAAGCGAGACTTTTACATCATTGAGCGTTCGGCTCAAGTCTTGGTCCAAAACGGCTTGGTAAATATCGAGAAGAGATGTCCAGGCAACCTTGTTTACCTCTTCACTGAGCTGATGATAGTCTGTTACCGTCATTTCCGACACAGGATCCTCTTCATACAGAGGATATTCATTCAAACCACCGCAACCGCTTACCTGCTGACGCTCTTTACTCACGATGCCAAATACTACCATCTGATTTAAAACAATCTGGCCTAGCGAACCGTCCCAGCCACTTGGCGTATACGCTGAGCTTTCAAGAAAACGCCCTAATTGCAATTGACACAATTGACTGATGTAATCACCCTTATTCAACGTCGCATTAATTGCTGCCGTATTTGCAAAGGTCGCGCAAGTACCATGGCCTCCCTGGTTCAATACCGGTACGTTATTCATTCCTAATTGTACAGCGAGAGGGCTTTCTGAATTTACAGAAACATCCTGAGCCTGGCTAACTACATTATTCACTCTATCCGCTATCGTGTGTTTTGCTTTATCAGATAATTGTATTTTTAATAAAGTAATTTGTTTCGGAGCACTTTGAGCCTTGAACAAGCGACTAGACGGAACGGTTACCGTTTGTTTGATGTGACCGACAACGGCAATGTCTTCTGCAGCCACGGCACTACCGGTTATGAACATCAAAAAGCAAGTTAAACACATCAATTTCATAAGCTACCCTTCTGGATTGTTAAAACATATAGTTCAGAAAGCGTAACATATGATCGCAATTTGATCAAACCAAAAATTTATCCCGCAGCCTGCTCGATAAAAAATCGCTTCAAAAAAGGCAGGCTATTACAGACGCTCAAACCTAGACCACGCAAGGCGGTAACCGGGTACAGTGGATTAGTAAATAACGTCTTCAGACCTTCCATCAACACAATAGTTTGCCACACAGCATGTTTGCGTTGGCGTTGATATGCAGCAAGACGTTTAGCAGACCACGCTGAATTTCTACCGCTATCGAGGATGGCCAGCCATGCCGACACATCAGCCAACCCAACATTCAGACCAAGCCCCGCCAAGGGATGAATACTGTGAGCAGCATCCCCCATCAATAACCAGCGCTTACCGGAATATTGTCGAGCATGGCGCATGTGTAAAGGAAATTGATGGCGCATACTTTGCAGGCGACAGTCGCCTAAAGTACCGGCAAAGGCCTCTGTCAATTGTTGGTTAAACGCTTCCGCGGGCATCGTCAACAAAGCTTGCGCATGAGCCGGGGTCGTTGACCACACAATTGAGCATTGATGTAAATCAGCCAGCGGTAAAAACGCCAGTGGACCATCAGAATTAAAGACTTGGTAAGCCGTATGCTGATGGGATTTTTCTGTATGCACCGTGGCGACAAGTGCGTGCTGATGATAAGGCCAGCTTGTTACCTCAACAGCAAGTAATTCTCGAGTCGCCGAGCGCGCGCCATCGGCCACAATAAGCAGTTTAGCGCGCCTCACAGCCTGGTCGCAGTGCACTTCAACATCATCAACGGTCACCTGCAGCGCGGTCACGCTATTATGTGGAAAAAAAACAACGTCCTGCGCTGTTGCTTGCTGCAACAAAGCTTGCTTGATAACTGATTCTTCAATAATCGTACCCAATTTATCACGGCTGACCATACGCGCATCAAAATCAATAGCAGACCCATTGGCAGCATCCCAGACGTGCATGTGACTATAGGGCGAGACGCCCGTCTTATTTATTTGCGACCAGGCGCCCAACGCGTCTAATAACGTTCGCGATGCCTGATTGATTGCATAGACCCTAATGTCAGGAAGGTTGGCATCCACCGTCATAGCACCTGCATCAACCACAGCAACGGAATAGCCGCGCATACGCATGCCTATAGCTGCACTCAAACCAACAACACCAGCTCCTACAACCAGGAGATCAAAACACTCGTTCATTCGTTCTCTCCGACATGCAATGGAATTCCACAAACCAAGTCAGGCGTAGTACCTGCAAAACCACGAGCATAGCGCGCCAGTAATTTTTTCAAAAAAACCGCATTATTCAGCGCAAGCAAGCCTGCGCCGCGTGCCACACCCAGGCCAGGCAGCTGATTGGTGAATAATTCAATCAAACCATTGGTAAAACGGGTGATCGCCACTTGATCATGACGGCGCAACTGCTGATACGTTTGCAACATCGCCTGGTTTAATCCGTCTTGAGTTATGCACTGTGCCAGCAAGGCAACATCACGCAACCCAAGATTAAAGCCCTGCCCCGCGACTGGGTGCAACGTATGAGCGGCGTTACCAACAAATACCACAGGCCATGCCGATTGCTGCGGCATTATGACTTGCCGTAACGGAAATAAAGCACGATGACCCGTCTTGATAAAACGCCCTAAACGGTAACCAAATGCCCGTTGTAAGGCACGTAAAAACTCGCCCTCACTCATTGCCATTAACGCTGCCGCATCCGATGGCGGCAATGACCATACAAGTGAAGAGCGCATGCCCGTCATCGGTAATAATGCCAACGGTCCTGATGGCGTAAAACGCTCATAGGCACAATGATGATGGCTACGCGCCAAGCCAATGTTGGCAACGATCGCCTGCTGCTCATAGTCTTTAATTTCAGCAGGAAGATTACACAAATGGCGCATGTGCGAATCCGCGCCGTCGGCCGCGACAACCAAACGCGCTTGCACGGTGAGCTCACCCAAGCCGGTAGCCAATGTAGCGATACCGTTAGTCACATCAAATGCGCGAAGTGTGGCAGGAGAAATGATTTGTTGCGATAAAAGCAGTTGGTGCAAAGCGTGATGAATATGCTGCATTTCCACCACAACGCCCAGCGGACCATCACTTTCACCGTGCAAAGAAGCACTGCCAAAACGCCGCTGTTCGGAAACATGAATGGTATCAATTGCTGTCGCGTGCGCCTCTAGATAAGGCCATATATTGAGCATTTGCAGAATACGCACGCTTGCAGGGGCCAACGCCAGGGAGCGTGCATCAAAATCAGCACGTACCTTATCAGCAAAAGGCTTTGCCTCAACCAGACGTGTACTGTAACCTGAATCAACAAGCGCTAGCATCAGCGCCGCACCCGTCAAACCGCCGCCAACAATCAGAATATCAACTTGCTCATCAGCCACGAATCAATGCCTCAAGATCATCAATCTCTACTGCCAAGGCACCGGTTAAATTTTTATGGCCATCATCGGTCACGTGAATATCATCCTCAATACGAATACCGATACCCCACCAGCGGCTATCAATATCATCACGCGCTGAAATATACAAACCCGGCTCAACGGTAAGCACCATTCCGGCTTGCAACGGACGCCATTTATCCTGCACTTTATAACGACCACAATCATGCACATCCAATCCTAACCAATGACCGGACTGGTGCATGTAAAAAGACTTATAAGCCTCCGTTGTAATCAAATCGTCCACGCGCCCCTTTAACAAACCTAAATCAACTAACCCGCTGGTGAGCGTATGCACAATCGCTTGCTGTATTTCATTCCAGAGACAACCTGGGCGCACGAGAGCAATACCCGCTTTCTGTGCGCGCAAAACCAACTCATAGATTTGCCGTTGTTCGGTGCTAAAATGACCATTTAAGGGGTAGGTGCGGGTGATATCGGCTGCATAATTTTCAAACTCACCCCCTGCGTCGATAAGCACCAGATCGCCATCACGCAATACCTGGTCGTTAGCAGTATAATGTAAAACACAGGCGTTTTGCCCCCCGGCGACAATCGGGTCATAAGCCACGCTACGGCAACCCTGGCGAGTAAACTCATGCAGTAACTCCGCTTCCAATTGATATTCATAACGTAACTGCCGACAAACCTGCATTGCTCGCGTATGCGCTGCCACCGAGATGGTTGCCGCTTGCTGCATCAAAGCAATTTCAGCATCACTTTTGAAAAGGCGCATCTCCCCCAGGATTGGTGCAAGGTCGCAGAACGACTCTGGTGCCTTTACGCCACGCCGCTCCTGATTTTTAATTCGTAGCCAAGCAGCAAGAATGCGCCTTTCCCAAGCGGGATGGCGGCCGATCGCATAATATACGGCTTGTTTTTCAGCCAGCAGTTCAACCAACTGCGTGTCCAAACTCGCTAAGGGATAGGCCGCATCAATACCCAATATCTCACAGGCACCATCTTGTCCCAATCGCGCACCCGTCCATTGCTCTTGCATCAGGTCGCGTGGCAGATTAAATAAGATACTTTGGCCGTCAGCGCCGGCACTAATCAACAACAACGCATCCGGTTCATTAAAACCCGTCAAATAATAAAAATCGCTATCTTGTCGAAAACGGTAATAAGCATCGCCATTGCGAAGCGATTCACGCGCCGCTGGAATCACCGCCACCGAACCTGAAGGCAATTGGCGCGCTAATTCACGCCGCCTTGTTTGGTATTCTTTTTGCGTAATCATCAAAACATCCTTTTGATTAAAAGTACTAGTGCGCCGTTGCCAATTCAGCACTCGACTTACTGCTCTGTAAATCGCTGTATATATGCAATACTGCCATGCGCGCATATTCGCATACTTCCATCAATGCGCGCTCGTCTTCTTCATCGGTTTGTAACTCGTCACAATCGAGTTGCGAAAACTCAAGTAAGTGCTGCATTGCTTCCTGTGCTTCTTCTTCCTGCAACTCATCATAGCTTGCTCCGGCCATCCTAATACCCTGCATAAAGCCCTCACACCACTCTCTAAATGCATGTGCTCGATCGGCTAATGGCTCCTGCTCATCAGGTAGCAACAATTGAAATTCAAACGTAAAATTTACAATCTGTTGATGACTGACCGCATACACACCAAATAAAGCTACAGTTGCCGCTCGTTTAGCCGGCTCAGGTTGCGATGTCATCAGCGCGCGTAAATAGGCTTCGCCATCACGGGTAGCACCTGCACATAAATAGCCACACATCACGCCATGCAACTCACTCGCCGAGATCGGTAATGCCAGGGAGGCTATCGCCTCAATAAAAGTATAATAATCAGGTAAATGCAGGGAGATACTGTCAGTAGGCATAGTAAGCTCATATAAGGGAAATCGGTAATAATAACTGATTTGCCCGAACAAGCCAAAATTGTTACCATTTGAACAACTATTCCCGCCAGGGTTCCTTCACGGCACAAGGGCTTAAAAATGAAAACAACAAAATCGTGCACAATTCGTCTGCTTAATAAGTCCTACGAAATAAAGTGCCCTGAACATGAAACAGACAGCTTAGCGCAGGCAGCACTGAAGTTGAACGCACAAGTGCTGGAAACAAAGCAGAAATACAGGCAACTGGAGGATTATGATGCCCTGTTACTGGCAGCATTACATATCAGCCATGAGGTAATTACCTGCCAATCGCAACAGGAGCAACAACGGCAACAATTAGCCTTGTTTATCAGCTCGCTGGAAAACAAAATAAGCCAGGCAACAGCGGATATATCACTGCCAGAGCTCGCCTAGGGCCCATACGCTGAAAAATACCCCATCTTTCCTCGCGATGGCATAATACTATATTTGCCATACCATGATGGATGCCAAAACAGAAATGGCTCCCGGCCTATGCGCTACATCTAAGATTAAGAGTATTCATTCCCAGTCCCCAATGATTTATAGCACTTGATTCTAGCCAAGAGCTAATGCGAAGACCAATACCGCCAGTGCTCAAACTTTGACTCATGTGGCGGCAAAATGATACAATAATGCCGTTAATCTCCACTTAATAAATAATATTATTTAGATGAGCAGATAACAGACACGTTGACGTAACTGCTTAATGGGCTTGGGGAGATAATGGCTACATTCACCGCATTTGCTTTCGGCACAGGAAAGCATAAGGCAATGAAAGAGAAAGATATAATTTCTCAATTTTCTGCAGCCTGCATCAGCGCATCACTCGTAATTGATGGCCCCAATATTTTAGGCTTGCAAGTCAAACAAAATGCCATAAATGCCGCGAAACACATCCTTGCGTGGTTAGACCAACAAACAGACGCTGAAATTAATATTAACTTAGCCGGCTATAGTCGTGGTGCGGTTACATGCATTCAGATAGCTAACTTTCTGAAAGAGTATGAACATCAGCTGTTAAGACGAGAAGCGCCATTAAGTCAAACCGAAGCAAGCCTACTGCTGCAATTACATGCCTTGAAAATTCATATCTTTGCTATGGACCCGGTTGCGGGCATCAGTGCCAAAGGTCACATTATTTCAAGGCTAATACCCGGCAATGTGAAGAGTTATGTGGCCACCTTTCAAATGGATGAAAGGCGCCGCGATTTCAAACCCCAGGACTTGACTCGCACCATCATCACCTCACCCGAAACACGAGTATCAATGTTGCCGTTTTATGGCAGTCACTCAGACGCCGTTAAAATCAGAAGCCACAAGAAACAAAGTGGTGCTACGTTATCATGGTATGTATTACATCAGTTTTTAAATCAACATGGCACGGTTTTTAAAGATGATCAAATCCCGCAAATTGTTACCAACGTTAACAACAACCACGTGCTTTCCGATCTGGAACCAAAGATAAACAGCAAAAAAATGCTAACATTATTCGTAAAGCACCATCAGGAACGGGATGATTATTTAACATCTGGTGCGACCATTAACGTTGCCGACGGCCTGCCCATGATTAGGAGACCTAGAAGCTTAAACAACCATCTGAATTTGTATGTAAAGAGTCCAAAATTTATAGCTAATGAATGCGAATATCAATTTTTCGTAAATCAGCTCGAGCGTGAATTATTTAAAGTATCCTATCCTCTAACGTTTAATTACCTGTTCGAACAGAATCAAGGCGATTTACGCTTTCCCTCTGGCAATGCGGCAAGACAAGAAGATGTAGTCAAGGAGTTATGCGAGTTGTCGCAAGAAAATTCTGGCTTGTTTGAGCGCTTAATATATCTTGGTGCTGTTGCTAGTGATAAGAAAACTGGACAGATTATCCTCATATATAAAAAACCTCACGGCGTATATTGCATTGAGTCATGCGAGACATTGCAACAATTATTTCCAACGCTGTTAACCGATAGTATAAAAAAATACTCTCCCAATTTGGGACCAAAAGAGCTAGCACAATGTGCAAAGGACTTAGTTGCATTACCGAAACTCGAACAAGAAGTCTACCGGCTGACACTGCGTTATGAGCGGGAAAAATCAGAATTCAGTCCTTTTTCCAAGCGAGCCCAAGCATGGCGCGCGCGGTTGATTCGCGACGAAGTGTGGCACATTATTAATACTAATAAGGAAGCAGATGATCGAGAGAGCAGACGTATTGGCGTATTGAATGTTTTGGAAAAACACTATGAAGCCCTGGTTAAATCAGGCAACACCAGTGCATTAGCTGCTATGTTACAATATAGCCTAGCTGCACATGGCCGCCGCTATCGCGAATCAGAAGTCTCTTTGCCAAGAGAACTGCTCTCAGTATTCCTGCATGTCACACTTACCTTACTGAAAGAAACCATCAGTTTCGTTGGTAACCTAGGGCATATTGGTGGCGTTATATTATCTGGGATTGGTTTATGGTTACACGATTTTGGCCGAAGAATACATGATGCTTTGGGAAATCTTGGCCATAACCCTTTTAAATATGTCGTAGCCGCTGTGGCTTATCTATTTCAAGCAATCGGCTTTGTCCTACAGAACACCTTTGGTCTCAAACCACTAACCAACGTAATTACCGAAGGCATCCGTAATATTAGAGACGAACTCAACATAGTCATTCGCGCCAGCACAGTTATATGCCTGGAGACAGAGACTAGCGAAAATATCATCAAAACCGCGATAGTTGAGCAGAACCAACAAATTGATACGGAAGACAAGCGAGATGATGAAGAGCCTTCGCTAGAAGGCCGACGCAGTAGTAATGGTCGAGCAACACCCGTGACCCCGCATTTATAGCGCTTTGTCGCTCGTTACCACTTTCAACTCGGTAACATTTTGTAAGCCCCGAGGTAATCGGCTGCCACGGCGTCCGCGCTCGCCCTGATACGGTAACAGATCTGCACCTTTCAAGGTGAAATGACGCTTGCCAGCATGCACAGTCAACGCGTCATCCGCCGCCAATAATTGCACATCCATCACCAATTCTTCGCGTTGCGCTGCTTTCAACGCGGGAACATTCATCAATTTATTGCCTTTACCGCGAGTCAGAACAGGAAGCTCACTGGCGGGAAATACCAACAAGCGGCCCGTGTTGGTCACACAAACAACCTGCTGAGTATCTTTATCGCTAACCACTCGTGGCGGCAAGATTTGGCTATGTGCCGGCAATTTCAAACACACTTTGCCATTACGATTTTTAACATACAGCTCTTTTAACTGGGTTAAAAACCCGTATCCCGCATCACAGGCCAACAACACCCAATCATCAGGCTCGCCACTTATCAACGCCTCAAATGACATCCTGTCGGCGGGATTTAATTTACCAGTAAGCGGCTCGCCCTGACCACGGGCAGAGGGCAAGACATGACCCGGCAAAGTATAAACTTTGCCCTCTGTATCAAAAAACACGACCTGCTGATTGCTGCGCGCATTCGTTTGTGCTTTGAAATCATCACCCGACTTATAACTTAATCCGCGACCATCGACATCATTACCCTTAGCCGCACGCGCCCAACCTTTTTGCGAAAGCACGACAGTAATCGGCTCATTCGGCAGAATATCTTCTTCTTTTAACGCCTGCGAATCCTGGCGCTCGATAATCGGGGAGCGACGAACATCCCCAAACAGATCGCGATCGGCGATGATTTCATCACGCACTAAAGCGCGCAAGCGCTGTTCGCTAGCCAATATTTCCTGGATGTAATCGCGTTCCGTACTGAGCTCATCGCATTCAGCCCGTAATTTAAACTCTTCGAGCTTGGCCAAATGACGTAGTTTCATGTCAAGGATAGCCTCAGTCTGACGCTCGCTAAGCATGAAATGCGCCATTAATGCCTGCTTCGGATTGTCTTCCTCACGAATAATTGCAATCACTTTATCAATATTCAGATACGCTATCAGCAAACCTTCCAGTACATGCAATCGGTCGAGTATTTTTTCCAGACGGTATTGCAGACGTTTTTTTACCGTGCTCAAACGAAATACTAACCATTCCTGCAAAATACCCAGCAATGTTTTCACTCGTGGCTTGCCATCCAGGCCAATCATATTAAAATTGACGCGATAACTACGCTCAAGATCCGTCGTCGCAAACAAATGCGACATCAAACCATCGGTATCAACACGGTTTGTGCGGGGAATAATAACCAGTCGAGTAGGGTGCTCATGATCAGACTCATCACGAATATCCTCAACCATCGGCAATTTCTTCAGCTGCATTTGCGCCGCAATTTGCTCAACAACTTTATTACCGGAGACTTGGTAGGGGAGTGCGTTAATTACAACATTGTGTTTTTCCAGGCTATAGATGGCGCGCATTCTAATTGAACCATTGCCGGTAGCGTATACATTACGAATAATAGCCTGCGAGGAAATAATTTCTGCGTTGGTTGGAAAATCAGGGCCTTTAATAAACTGTTGAATAGCCTCCAAATCAGCCGCAGGATTATCAAGCAAATGAATACAGGCATTGGCAACTTCAGTTAAATTATGCGGCAAAATATCCGACGACATACCAACCGCAATCCCGGTGGCGCCATTTAACAACACATTCGGTAACCGCGCCGGTAATAACGATGGCTCTTGCAAGGTGGCATCAAAATTATCAACCCAATCAACCGTGCCATGTTGTAATTCGGCGAGCAAGGTATCAGCGTAAGCAGATAAGCGCGCCTCGGTATAACGCATGGCAGCAAACGACTTAGGGTCATCCGGAGAGCCCCAGTTTCCCTGGCCATCAACAAAAGGATAACGGTAAGAAAAAGGCTGTGCCATCAGCACCATTGCCTCATAACAAGCCTGATCACCATGCGGGTGAAATTTACCCAATACGTCCCCCACCGTGCGCGCTGATTTTTTGTGCTTGGACGTGGCTTTAAGGCCTAGCTCCGACATCGCATAAACAATTCGGCGCTGCACCGGTTTAAAACCATCGGCGATATGCGGCAAAGCGCGGTCTAAAATGACATACATCGAGTAATCAAGATACGCTTTTTCAGTAAATTCAGTCAGCGGCTGGCGCTCTATTACATCATTCATGGTCGTTCAGTTCACGCAGTGGAGTATTATTAAAAGGAGAAACCAAGATCATCGTAGTGCAAATCATGACCTACGGCAAAAATATATTTTAACAGAAAAAATTATGGTGCGTTAATCATCAGGTTGTTAGATGTGAATAACTTTGTTGTTTTTTTATTTGAAATTCCCTATGAAATCGCAACTTATTGATATTTATATATTAATATATAAATATCATACTAAAATAAATCAACGTCCTGTGGATAACTATGTGGATGAATAGGTATAATACAGCTAACTAATTGTAAGCATTCAAAAAATGTCACTATTGTATGGCTGTTTTGTCGCGCGGATTAGCGTCAGCATAATACGGCTACAAATAATATTAATCTAACCCTTCTTCCTAATCAGAAAACACTGATGAATACGCGAGTTACGCTTGAAATCGACATCGATCGTCTCGGCACTAATATCACGCACAACAAAGTGCTCGGCAATAACCTGCGATAATTTAAACTGCCGAAAATTGGTCGAAAAATACAAGGTGCCGTCATTATTCAACAAACGCATCGCCGCATTAATCAGCATCTCATGATCGCGCTGGATATCCAAGGTCTCGTCCATTCGCTTTGAATTCGAGAAGCTCGGTGGATCAAGAAAAATAACATCAAACCGATCGCGCGCCACCTTCAACCAATCCATACAGTCATATTGCACGAATTGGTGTCGTGATAGCTCAAGCTGATTAAGCTTAAAATTCTCTTCAGCCCAATGCAGATAAGTGTTGGATAAATCAATATTCGTCGTCAATGCCCCGGCTAAGGCTGCATGCACACTGGCTGTCGCGGTGTAACAGAAGCAATTAAGAAAACGCGTACCCGGCGCCAACTGTTCAAAACGCATACGCAGCAAACGATGGTCTAAAAATAAACCTGTATCCAGATAATCATATAAATTAACTTTAAACTTGGCACGCCCCTCATCCACAACCAAGGTCTGGCGCGTTTGGTCCATTTTTTGATATTGGTTGCTGCCTTTTTGCTGTTTGCGTTGCTTAACCACGATATTTGCAGGAGAGATACCCAATACTTGTGGCACGGCTTGCACCACATCCAGGCTGCGTTTTTCTACTTTGTGCGCCGCTATCAACGCAGGTGCCGTATACTCCTGTAATACCGCATGATCATTGTAAATATCGATGGCAAACGCATATTCCGGCAGATCGGCATCATATACGCGATAACAGGATATCTGATTTTTTTTCGCCCATTTCTGCAAATGGCCATAATTTTTTTGCAAACGGTTGGCAAACATTTGTGCCGCTGGAGACAATTTGTCGCTCATGCCACCGCGCAGCTCATTATTTTCGAGCGCGATACAATATAGCTTGCATTCCAACGCACCATTGTACAAGGTGTATTGCTTGCCTGCGCGCAAGCCCGTCGCTTTTGCCAACAATGGATTAGAGGTGATAAACGCCGCTTGCCACCCCTGATAATGATCGTGCAACACACGACCCAGCTCTTGATACAAGGGCATCAACTGCGTAGCATCGCCCAGCCTCTCACCATATGGCGGGTTGCAGATTAGCAGCCCTTTTTCTGCTGGCGCGTTGCAATCAGCAAGCGGCAATGTTTCAAACTCTACCAAGCGGGTAACACCGGCACGCTCAGCGTTCGCATGCGCCAACGTAATCAGGTTGGAACTGGCATCAGTGCCGCGTAACTTTACCGGCACCGCTTTTACCTGCTCCAAAGCCTGCACTCGTACCTTTTCCCATAGTGACGGTTGATGCGCAACCCAATGATGTAACGATTGATCATCTCGCAACAAACCTGGGGCAATTTGCGCCGCCATCATTGCGGCCTCAATTACGATAGTTCCTGCCCCACAAAATGGATCATGAAAAGCAAAGCCCTCCATCGCCAATTTCGGCCAATTTGCACGTATCAACATCGCCGCGGCGACATTTTCTTTCAGGGGAGCGGCACCCGCCTCAGTACGGTATCCGCGCTGATGCAGGCTGTAGCCAATCAGGTCCAGACTTACTGTCAATTCATCGTTCTTTAAATGCGCGTGCAGCAAAATTTGCGGCCTATCGCGCTCTATCGTTGGGCGCTCGCCTTGCAAATTACGAAAATGATCAACTACGGCATCTTTGACAACCTGCGCTCCAAACATGGAGTTGCGAATATGAGTAGATGAGCCATGAAATTCAATTGCCAGTGTTTTATCCGCCACAAAGACAGTTTGCCAAGGAAATTGGTGGCAAAGCTGATAAAGTGCTTGTTCGTTATGGGCTTCACCGCCAAATAAAATAAGCTGTACACGATTTGCCAAACGCGACCACAGGCAAAGCTGATAGGTGACAGTCAAATTCGCCTCTCCATATACGCCTTGCGGGCTAACACGGGTCACGTGCAGACCTAAGCCTTTTAGCTCCTCTTCCAAAAGATACTCAAGCCCTCTGGGACAACTCACGAATAAAGAATAAATCATTGTAGACAAGACCTTAGATAACGAAACAGTGCTTTGGCTGCACCAGTGTGTTGTTCACGCTGCTGTTCATCAACCGCTTTTTTAATTAATTGGCGTAGCTGCTGCGCATCAGCCAATGGATAGGCATCGATAAACTTGGTTAACGCATCCTTGCCTTCTTTGATTAAACGATCACGCCAAAGCTCCAATTCATGAAACGAGGCGGTTTGTGCGTTTTCTTCTAACAACATGCTTTCGTAGGCAGCCAAAATATCATCACTGTCAGTCGAGCGCATTAATTTACCAATCAACTGCGCCTGTCGCCTGATTGCACCATGACTTCGTAATGATTTGGCCTCAACAATCGCCTGCTTTAGCGGCTGAGAAAGCGGCAAGGAATCAAGCTTGTCCATGCTCAACTCGATGAGTTTAACCCCTACCTTCTGCAAAGCATCTGCTTCACGCTTTTTTAATGATTTACTTTTAGGCTCGTCCATCAGGATAACTAGAATTGATAAATGTTACTGATTATATAGCACTCTATTGGAGTTTGGCTAATTTCACGGCAATTATAGTCGTCTTGCATATAACATCGCCCCATTAAAAATTTCGTCATTGCGACGAAGACCAATCTATTCTATACCAATTGGCATCAGGTAAACTTTGTGAAAACACATAACCTCATAGCTATCACTTGAACACGTCTGGTGAGCACGCCAAAACTATGGCAGACTGACCGTCTTTGTAAATTGACAGGAATATACCCTTGTTTGAACGACCACAAGGTGGCGAACGCGCCATTCTTGTCCAATTAGCCCTTCCCGGGATAGATGCTGAAACCGCCTTGGCTGAATTCAAAGAATTGGCGATATCGGCGGACGCTGACGTGCTCGATTGCGTGCGCGGCGCGCGCGCCACCCCTGAAGCCAAATACTATGTCGGGCTTGGCAAGGCTGAGGAAATCCGCGAATTCGTTCTGGCACACGAGGCTGAGCTGGTGCTGGTCAATCACGAACTATCCCCCTCGCAAGAACGCAATTTGGAGCGCCTGCTGGAATGCCGTGTAGTCGACCGCAGCGGCTTGATTCTTGATATTTTTGCACAGCGCGCCCGCACCTTCGAGGGGAAGCTACAGGTCGAACTGGCGCAATTGCAGCATTTCTCCACCCGCCTGGTGCGGGGGTGGACACACCTTGAACGCCAAAAAGGCGGTATCGGACTACGTGGCCCCGGTGAAACGCAGCTGGAAACTGACCGTCGTTTACTGCGCGAACGCATTAAAACCATCCACAAACGCCTCGAAAAAGTGCGCCGCAGTCGAGATCAAAATCGCCGCGCTAGACGCAAAGCCGCTATGCCGACGCTATCACTGGTTGGCTACACCAATGCTGGCAAATCATCCTTATTCAACGCCCTCACCGGTGCTGAAATTTATGCGGCCAATAAATTATTCGCAACGCTCGACCCCACCATGCGCAAACTGGATATACCAGGCGCAGCCCCCGTCATTATCACCGATACAGTCGGATTTATCCGTGACTTGCCGCATCAGTTAGTTGATGCCTTTCATGCCACATTGGAAGAAACAAAAGAAGCCGACCTGTTATTACACGTTATTGATATTTCCGATCCAAACTGGCGCGAGCAAGTCACCGCGGTAGAAAAGGTTCTACAAGAAATTGGCGCCAATGACGTACAACGCATACAGGTATTCAACAAAATAGATCGTCAGGAAGGCTGGGATGCCAAATCGGACTGTAACGAGAAAAACTGCAAAGTCTGGGTTTCAGCCGCAACCGGCGCGGGTCTTGATTTGCTACGCGATACCATTGCACAACAATTACATGGCACGGTGATTGAGGAGGAAGTTGAACTCACAGCCACCGATGCCAAATTACGCGCACAGTTATATGAATTGGATGCCGTGCTGCATGAAGAGCTGACCGATAGCGGCGGCTGGCGGCTGGTTATTCGCATAAGTCGCGATGAAAAGCGGCGCTTGTTTAATTTGACGAAAACACCTGACTCAAGCTCCTGACTGTCTGTCCGCCGTATAAGGTATCAGCAAGATCCCCCTGCGGATTAAACACAAACGTCACCGGCACGCCATTGATATTACCCAATTGCAACGAGTCTGCCGGATTTTGTGCCAAGGCGGGATAACGTATATCAAGCTGTTTCAGTAATATTTTTTGCGCATCCAACGACAACGCGTCGTAGTTGACTGAATACATTGCAATATTACCCCCCGGCTTGTTTTGCTCATAAAATTGATTTAGTTCAGGAATTTCATCCAGGCACGGCTTGCACCAACTGGCCCAATAATTAATAAACACCCATTTACCCTGCAACGAGGAAAATGGTATTTTCACGCCCTGCATGTCCTGCAAAACCACGTCAGCATGCACACAAGTAGCAAAAATCAGCAAAATAGCAGCCCTGAAAAAGTAGTTCTGTACCGACATAATAATCTCATCGAAATAAAATTTATTTATTTATTCTAACATGATTGGTTTAATTTCAGTCAATCAATTGATTTTCAAACAACGAATGCGCAAAATATACCAAATAACAAGCGCCGATACCGACGACAGCTACTCGCAATCAGCAGTCAAACGTCAAATCCCCGCTGCCAGAATGACCATGCGAATTTTTGGTTTATCCTCACATTATAACCAGCTCCGTTCTGATGGAGCAAACCAAGGAGTGCTTTATGCCACGTTTTTTTGATCCCAAAACAGGTACTTTGCATAACGTTGCAAAAGGCGTGAACTTTAATGAGGAAGGCCTTCTAAAAGTCAGCGAACCCGATGCGAGCATGCCTATTCACCCCCCTAAATTAAGACGCTCATTTGCCAGCGAATCAATAGCCACAACACCCTACTTTTATTCTACTAATGACAGGACAATCTATCATGGCTCTTATGATCGGATAAATCCACAGAATAACAATAGCGACCTAATTCAAATTGTTGCCACGCAAACTCATACTAACAATACTGACAATACTGACAATACTGACAATACTGACAATACTGACAATTTAGAACAGAAAACGATGTAATAGACGATAAAAATTGCAACCCACACAAAGACTTAATGCTCCCTTAATGTATTTTTGGTAAAGTTCCCTCCAAATACGACATCCGCTCCGCCGCAGGGAGCATCGCAATTTCGCGTTAAGTAATTTTGAGAGCATGATGACTTTGCATTTAATTATCCTCGCTATATCCATACTCAGTCTGCTTTGTATCGTTGTCATGTTATACAAATTGAAGCGGCAACCGACTGTTACCTTATCACCACAGGAATACTGCAAGCTCGGATTAAGCGGCGTCATTGCTTTTATTGCCGATACCGTGGGCATAGGCAGTTTTGCCGTTAATGTTGCCCTGGCAAAACTACTAGGCACCTTCAGCGACGACGAATTACCTGCGATGAATAATGGTGCCCAGGTCATCCCAGGCACGATAGAATCCCTCTACTTTATGCATCTCATCGATGTCGAACTAACAACGCTACTAACCCTGGTTGCCGGCACGTGCCTGGGCGGCCTGCTTGGCGGTTCTGTGGTTAGCCGATTAAGCAAGCAAGCCATTCGCCTGGCGATGATCTGTTGCTTTACCTTAATAATTGGCCTTTTGTTATGTCACCAATTTCACCTATTACCCGTAGGTGGCGATGTAGCCGAATTACACTCGTGGAAGCTCATCGTTGGATTTTTTGCTATGGTGGTCTGCGGTGCGCTGACCTCCGTTGGCATCGGTTTGTTTGTAATGGTGCAAGGGGTATTATTCCTGTTGAATGTCTCACCGCTGGTGGCATTCCCGATTATGACGACCGCAGGGGCGATGCAACAGCCACTAACAACCCTGGTTTTTCTGCAGCACGATAAAATTCCTTTGAAAAAGACGTTGATAGTAAGTCTGGCTGGCTGCGTTGGCGTTTTAATTACCTTGCCGGTATTTACCAAGTTAACCGTCACTTGGCTGCACTCATTGCTCTTAGTTATTCTGTTATATAACCTGGTTGCCATGAGCCGCTCTTATTTGCAAGCCCGTCCCGGGAAGCTCCCGCGGAAATATGCCGTGGAAAATGGCGTTAATATTTAATTTTTTGCAACCTTGCTAACTTAGGGTTGGTTCTTTTCTGCTGCTTGGTGTACACAAATTCCCATGCCACTTGCGCGGCTTGCCGAAGTGGGTGAACTTGCTGATAAAGCAGTCCCTGGTCGAAAAAATTTAGCGGTACCTGATATTAGCATTGCTGTATCAAATGGGCTCATTTCAAAATCGCTTTGGCTGTTTTGTGTTGAACTCGCCTGGCTAGTCATTTCCGTTACAGAACTGGGGGCGCTATCATTTTTCCCAGCTAGTTTTAGGTAAGCACCATCAACAAAGCTATAACTCGCCATATTTTTCAACGCTTGCACGCACTTATCTTTTCCCAATGCACAATAAAGCGTATAGGCCATATTAAAACAACCCGTTGGAATGGCGCTAATATATCTATTTTCTTTTAAAAATATCAAATTATTTTTTGCTATATAATGAGCCAGTATACGCATATATTCAGGTGGAATTGCGTTAGCCATTATATCGAATGAGATAATAGTCTTGTTAGTTCGCAGCAGCGACACTAGATAAGCAGCACCGACGCCACCAAGATTATTCCCGCGTAAATTAAGACATCTCAAGGTATTATTATTTTTAAGGCCCTCTGCCAATGCCATTATACTTTCCTTTGTAATTCCGGTGTGGCTCAGATCGACCGAGAGTGGTTTTTCTGTATTTATAAACCCAATGATATGCGCCATAGTATCATCAGTAATTTTTTCATTTCTAAAAGCTATGTGTGAAATGTCTGCAACAGCAGTAACTGCAGCTTGATTCTCCATACAGTTATCGCATGAAGGAACAAGATATTCATTTGCACCTTGTTTTTCTTCTCTATCTTTACCCGGCATGGTCATGATCTCGCTCTGCGCACCAATGACCACAATTTAATCACAATGTCTCGAGTACATCAACCAATCCATAAGACATTATCCCGATCCACTCTCGAAACAACGTCTTATAAGTGAATAAAACCTAACCGGCCGTCAACTATTTAGTCAGACTCACAGTCACCATACGAGCTGGCACCACCGTGGAAATAGCGTTCTTATAGACCATTTGCGTCACCGCATTTTTCAACATAATCACATGATTATCAAAGCTGTCGACAATACCATGCAGTTTGATACCATTTACCAAAAAAATGGATACCGGGATTTGCTCCTTTGCCAACTCGCTTAGAAAGGAATCTTGTAGTATTTGATTCTCAGACATTGCCTACTCCTTGTAATTTTTATTCTTAAGGCAACAACATATACAGTAGTAATCGACCTAAAAAAATAAAACTTTAGCAAATATTAGTCATTAAAAATAATATAAACACAAAGTTGTTGACTGTACTTCGTTATGCAAAACAATACTCATGACAGCACAGATTGAATTCGTTATGATAAAAAAGCCCGCTTTTCGCCACGCTATTTATATAAGGAAATAATAATGGACTCGGAACTTGAGAAACTGCTCGTAAAAGATGTAAGCCCTGAACAATTAGAGGCATGCAAAGAAGCACTGGAAATATTATCCACTGATGAAAAAATTGAATTTTCTACCCACATTGTAATGTTATTCTCAAGCGAAGAGTTAAGCGACTTCTATGATGCCATTGAAGTACTACGCCCCCAAGAAGAGGATAAAGAAAACAGTATTCATGAGTTTATTAGTCAAGCAATTGAAGTACGCCAACGCATTGAAGTAATCTTCAATGATCAAGCTTTATCCCCATACCAGTTGCTTTTACCCCCAGAGTTTAACGCTGATTTGTTCATCCAGTTTCGTGATTTATGCAATACGCTCACTGAAAAAAATGCCGTCGAATTTGCCACACACTTGGTTGCAATTACCCCAAGAGATAATCGCGGCCACATGGCGCGCAACGTTAATTTGGCTTTTGGCGAACGCAGTGACCTGGCAATCGCGCTAGAAGCCGCCTTATTAAAGGTAATGCCAGTTGCCACCATCCCAAACTACAGGATGTTTCCCTATGAATGCACATCTGGCGAGCAAAAAACAGCGGCGGTATTTGATGATGCAGAAATGGATATGGGCCCAGGTTAGCCTATTGGTAGTAATCTTGTCATGGCGAATGGCGCAACGTCGCCATGACAACAAAACCAAAACACCCAAGCCAACTAATTGCCATAAAAATTATCACAAACGGCATTATTCTACTATGCTTAAAATTGCCTATACATAACCAAGGAGTAAGACATGGACAGAAATACCAAAGCAAGACCAAGCACGAATGGCAGAAAGGCTCATATCACTGATGCAGCCAATGAGTTGGTCAATGAAGGCCGAAAGTTAGTGGGTGAGTTATATGATGAAGGGATAGAGAAAGTATCCACCGCACAAAAAACGGCCAAAGAATACTCCGACGAGTTTACAATAAAAATACAAAAAAATCCTTTAACCTCGGTTTTAATTGCAGCCGGCGTTGGCTTTTTATTATCTTCATTATTCAGAAAATAATGCAGTTCTTTGAAGAGATTGAAGGCCTTGTTTCCAGTAAGTGGAGCGCTCTTTTATCATTGATATCACTGATAAAACTGGAAGCAACGTTAGCGGGACTGAGTATTTTTCCGCTATTGTTGAACGTGTTAATGTTACTCGTTGTCTTGTTAACTGTCTGGTTATCTACCATGGTAATGGTAGGTTACGGGATCATACAAGCTTACAATAGCGGCATAATTGCCACTTTAGCTGTGTTATTACTAAACGGCCTATTGCTGGGCATCTTGCTGAAATACCTGTTATTTAATTTAAAACAAATGAGTTTTGAAAAAACACGGCTGCATTTAGCCCGCCACAAGGAAAATGACAACAATGACTTCAAGAAAGCAGGTGATAATGGCGATAGCTGCGACGGAAAAAACATTGCGGTGCCATCAGAATAGGATGCTCAAGCATCAACATTATTTTTCTAACCTGATTAGGGAAAACCCCCTGGTGCTTGTCGCCATTTTAATCCCCGCATTCATCATAGGATGGAAAAGTGGCCAACAACGCCACACTGTTACAACAATCAAACAATTCGGACAGCTTGCTTTTTTAACCATCGCAGCGAGTGCCCGAGAAAAAATGCTACAAGCTATCGCCAAAACACTAGCCTAGGTTGATCTGCTATCAGAATGCATCCTGTTTTCGTGCTACAGCAGAGACAATGCACAGGCGTTTTCAAGACATTTCTTACAAGACAATCAGACTTAGCCATGATGACACAGACTGTGGAAAAGTTATACTTAGGCATAAGGGATGACATGGATTGTCTGACAGGATGTCACAATTCAAGGATAGGCACAAAGGATGTGCCCAACCGCAAGGATGCGGGTTTTAGGGTTTTCATTCAGGCAAAGTAGTCTTAATGGCGCGCCGCGCAATTAGCGTTAAACAAATCAGTCAAATTTAAAATCCACAGTAAAATCTCATTTATTCAGCCTGAAAAATTTGCCTATTAATTTGTTGTTTTTTATTAAACCGCTTAACGTTTATGACTATACAACGCAATAAATGTATTTTCTTGAGTTTCTGCACGTTTTTACGAGGTGGGCGTTGGGTGCGATGATTCTGCGCGGCTCAATAACGCATCCAGTTTTCTATGAAAAAAACTTGTTCTAGACATCCTTAGATCTACCTGATTAGCAGAACAATTCAAAACCTGGTCTCTAGTCGGGCCTCCATTCTGTTCTCCTTCCTTTATCGCTTTTTCAGCTGAAGCTGTTACATGGTATCCATTTCTAATATAAAATTGCGCCGCTGATAATTTCTGACTCGACACATTTAATAACTGACAATCTGCTATCTCATCACCTAAGCTATTAAATGCATTTATCAAGATGGCGCCATAACCCGAGTTTTGATAGTTTTCTTCGACATTAATTTCAGCCAGATACAAAATTCTATGTTTTTCGTAGACATATAATGACACTTGCAAAAAGGCAATATTTTCTGCTTTGTTTTTGTCTTTATAAAAAATGATAGTAAAGCACTCTAAACCTCGAATATTTTTATACTCTAGATGATCCTTAAGCTTCTCAACAGGAATTTGCTTTGCCAAAATCTTAACATCATAATAAAGAGCTTGAATCTCTGTTATTCTCTGCTCCGTTTTGCTTATATTATTTTCATAATACTTTTCCTCATGATCACTCTTCGCCAAAGCATGTTTAATACCCTCATCAATTTCTCGCTGTTTATAAAATTGGATGGCTTGCTGAATACCACACGCAACGGCTTGTTCTACAGAAGATAGAGCAACATAACTCCAATTGTTTGAGGAACGCACAACTGATAATTTTATAGGCATATAACTTAAACCTCATTACAATGTTCTTTTAAAAAACTTAATTCTATCTGGATAGCAAATGGAGTGCGCGAAATTAAACCACAGAATCAAAATATGGGCAATTATTGCGCTTTGGTTTGGCGAGCAGTGTTTATCTTGTTTTCGACGAGGTTGGTGGACGGGGAAGTTCACACCCATCGCCTTAGGCTCGCTGCGCATACGCAGCGGAAGCCTCTTGTTTTCAGGGGAAAACCAACACCTGATAGGAAATAAGAGGCTCCGTCAGCCTTGCAACAAGGCTAGCAATTAGAAATCAATATTTTCTGCTTCCAGGGCATTCGTTTCAATGAACTCCCTTCTTGGTTCAACATTGTCGCCCATTAATGTCGTGAAAATTTCATCTGCAGCGACCGCGTCTTCGATAGTAACCTGCAACATGCGGCGCGCATTGGGATCCATGGTCGTTTCCCACAATTGCTCAGGATTCATTTCCCCCAGCCCTTTATAACGCTGAATCGTTTGTCCGCGTTTTGCTTCTTCCATCAGCCAGGCGAGCGCACCCTCAAAACTATCTACCGCTTTGACTTTATCACCACGTTTGACATAAGCGCCCTCCTCAATCAACTGATGCAGCTTGCTGCCCAATGTGACCATGTCTTTGTAATCTTTTGAAAAGAACAACTCGGTATTTAACAACACGGGAGTTTCCATCCCATTCTGCGTAATATTGACCCGTGGCATGTAATAATTGTTTTCCGGATTGTGAACAACATCAACCCTAAATTTCTGGGTTTTGCTATTCAACTGCTGCATCCGCGCATCAAGCGTCTTCGCCCACTCGCCAATTACGTCAGCACTGCTAAATGCATCCGGCTGTAAAAGCGGTAAGTACGCTATATTTTGCAAAATAACCGTATGGTAGCGACGTGCATAGCGTCTGGTTATTTTTTCTACGCGTCGAAATTGATGTACTAACTCCTCCAAAGCCATCGCCGTTATCGCCGGTGCATCCTTAGCCGGATGAAACTCGGCGCCATCAAGGGCACTTTGGGTCAAATAAGAATACAAAGCATCATCATCTTTAACATAACGCTCTTGCTTACCACTTTTCACTTTATAAAGCGGTGGTTGGGCAATATAAATATAGCCACGCTCAATCAGCTCGGGTGTCTGGCGATAAAAAAACGTCAGCAGCAATGTACGAATATGTGAGCCGTCGACGTCGGCGTCGGTCATGATAATAATACGGTGATAGCGAACTTTGTCGGGATTATATTCATCAGGTCCGATACCGCACCCAAGTGCCGTGATTAAGGTTGCCACCTCTTGCGAGGCTAGCATCTTATCAAAACGCGCTTTTTCAACGTTAAGAATCTTACCTTTCAGCGGCAAAATAGCCTGCGATTTCCGATCACGCCCCTGTTTAGCGGAACCTCCCGCCGAATCTCCCTCAACCAGATACAATTCAGAATGCGCCGGATCTTTTTCCTGACAGTCAGCAAGCTTCCCAGGCAAGCCGGCAATATCAAGCGCGCCCTTGCGCCGCGTCATATCACGCGCACGCCTCGCCGCCTCGCGCGCACGGGCGGCCTCAATCGTTTTACCAACAATAGCTTTAGCTACTGCAGGATTTTCTAAGAGGAAATCATTGAATTTTTCAGCAACCAGTGACTCCACTGCCGCCTTCACTTCGGAAGAAACCAATTTGTCCTTCGTTTGTGATGAAAATTTTGGATCGGGAACCTTAACAGACAATACCGCCGTCAGACCTTCGCGTGCATCATCACCCGTTGTTACTATTTTTGCCTTTTTAGCATAGCCTTCGTTTTCGATGTAATTATTCATAGTGCGCGTAAGTGCGCCACGAAAACCGGCAAGATGCGTTCCACCATCCCGCTGCGGGATATTATTGGTAAAACAAAAAATGTTTTCTTGATACGTGTCATTCCATTGCATCGCCAACTCAACCATAATGTTGTCTTTTTCCGCAATCATGGTGAAGACCACCGGAATAATCGGCGCTTTATTGCGATTCAAATGTTCAACAAATGCTTTAATTCCACCTTCATATTTGAATGTCTCGTGTTTATCCGTGCGCTCGTCATGTAAATTGATGCAAACACCAGAATTAAGAAATGATAACTCACGTAGGCGCTTGGCTAAAATATCAAAGTGAAATTCAATATTGGTAAATGTATCAGCACTCGGTTTAAACCAAATCTGCGTACCTGTAGTATCTGAATCACCCGTAATTGCCAACGGCGCATCAGGAACACCATTGCGATAATGTTGTTCATAGACGTTGCCATAGCGGCAAATCCTCAAATGCAGCTCATCTGAAAGCGCGTTAACGACCGACACACCAACACCATGCAATCCACCGGATACTTTATAAGAGTTATCATCAAATTTACCGCCAGCATGAAGAATGGTCATGATTACTTCAGCCGCGGAACGGCCTTCTTCTTTATGAATATCAACAGGAATCCCACGGCCATCGTCGTTTACGGTAATCGACTCGTTGACATGAATGATGACATTGATTGCATGACAGTGTCCGGCAAGCGCCTCGTCAATGGAATTATCTACCACTTCAAACACCATGTGGTGCAAGCCCGTGCCATCATCGGTATCGCCAATATACATCCCAGGACGCTTTCGTACTGCATCCAGTCCTTTTAGTACTTTAATATTGGTTGAATCATAACTGGTATCAACACTCATCAGAATTCCTCGTTACCGAAATGGGGGGCGAAAATGACAATCATTATAGCAGTATTCGGCTGCGGTTTATAGGCAAGCAACCCGGCTCTTAGAGTAAGCGCATGCATGCGCACAAATTAACCTAAGCGTCCACGTGCGGTGCTTTATTCGCCGCGGGCAGAGATTTTTCTCGATCACAGTATCCTGCGAACAAGCGCCATACGTCAAAATATAGCTTAGATAAAAGGCATATTGGTATAGTTGTTTTTTTTTGAAACAGTTATGGATTTGCGCTGCCCTAGGCTAGGCGGAAGCCATGCGCTTTGATTGTATGCCAAATTTACGCGCTGAAAACCTCGACTTTATCATCATAAGGTTTATCGTCGCTGCAAAACCGTGGTGTATTCTGTGGTTTGTAACCTCCAACAATAGTAATAAGTGGTCTGGTCAGCAAACCAATGGCCGACTCTATTGTACTGACCACAGCGTATATTGCCGCTGCACAGCCAAGCAAGACGATTGACATCGTGTTATCATGCCGGCCATTGCCTTCAGCAAGTGAGAGCAGCGTCGCTAGCGCATATAATCCGCTCCAAACGGACCACAGCAGCAGGGCTACCGCCGCAATTGAACAAAGAGCTGGAACGATCGTAACCCCTATAAATTCATCCATATAATCATGGCCATCACGAAGTGGATCAAGAAAATTAATGCTTGCTAACACTTCAGCAGAAATACTCATCGAATCGTCAGATATCCTAGCAATTTTAGAGCCTTTCCACTTTATGTGAGCCACGTAGTTCAGAACAAAATTTTTATTCGGATCGGGTTTGTTAAAAAAATAGGGCATACTTGCCTCAATATAATAATTAGCAATAGGAATTTTAGTAAGCGAATTATACACCTGCGCAATAACATGGCAACAACAGTTTCCTGCATCAGCCTAGGCGCATCTGCTAGTAATTTGGGTTTTTGATCAGATACTAACTTCTGTTTCACGTGAAACAATTCTGAGCCGCCCATTTTTAAGTTTAAAAAGGGTTAAATTTTGATTTACAAGGGCGGGAATTTCCGGTAAATCAATTGCCGTTAAAAAAAACTGTCCTTTAAGTTGTAGCAAGCAATCAATTAGACGCTGAAGATGCCCATGATCGAGTTCCGCGGTAATATCATCAAACAAATAAACACAAGGCCTATCCAGCATGGCTGCCTGCGCCAATTTTAAGGAGAACAAAATTATTTTTTGCTGTCCGCGTGATAAAGTCTGTTTTGCTTTATGAAGACTCGTATCGAAATAGATATCCGCCTGATGCGCGCCCGACTGTGTGAATTGGCGTTGGCAATCTGAATCAAATTGCTCAGCAAGTATCGTTGCCAAATCCTTGCCGCCTTCTTTTCTATCCCAACCTTTATAATAACTAATGGTACAGGATATATCAGTTAATTGCGTCAGAAAAAAATGGAACGATTGCGCCCAGGCTTTGAAATAATCTGAACGGAGCCCATCCAGTTGATAAGACAAGCTAACCAGCTGATTATCCCAGGGAATAAAATCTTGCCGCGGAGCTTTTTTACGTAGCAAAACGTTACGTTGCTTGAGCACACGCCGATAATCTTTCCACAACGCATGATAGGAATGTTTCACGTGAAACAACCCCCAATCAAGAAGACTGCGGCGAATGCCGGGACCGGCATCAATAATTTGAAAAATATCCTGATAAAAAACCTGGCATGGCAAAAAGCGCGCGAGTTCACTATTGCTGTAGCACGGCTGTTTATTGAGTTTTACGTGTGTCGGGCCAGAACATGATTTCTGGATACTAACCGTTTCACCATTCACCGTTGCGGCGAAAACAGTTAAAGCTGGTTCGTTATTACTAACTAAAGGTGAAATTTCACGGGTGCGAAATGAATGACCGGTACTCAACAAATAAATTGCTTCCAGCAACGATGTTTTACCACTGCCGTTAGCACCTAAAAAAATATTGAACTGTGGATGTGGAGCGATGCGAGCGTGCGTAATATTACGCACGTGATGAATTTGTAAATCAACAAGGCTCATATTTTCATAGGCATGATAATATACTGATAATGCTGGTCATTTAATGATTCGACAAGAATGCTGCTTTCCATTGTCGACATCGACAAGCGTAGCGGGCCTTCTTGCACGTGATTGAGTACGTCCAACAAATAGCTCGCATTAATACCTATTTTTATTTCGCCACCTTGAGTATCTGCTTCCACTGATTCAATCGCTTCCTCCTGCTCCTGATTATTGGAAACCAGGGTTAATTGCCCTGACTGGACATGCAACATGACGGCACGCGATTTTTCATGAGCAAGGATAATAATTCGCGACAAGGCACGACGCAGCAAGTCGCGACTGATGATAACGTGTTTATCCTGATCGCGCGGAATTGCTTTAGCATAAGGAGGAAAACGGGCTTCAATCAGTTTAGACAAAAACGTGTACTGACTGGTAATGATTTTAAAATGACTTTTACCTGCCGAGAGCGACACTAGCTCGTCAGTTATATTATTAAGCAAGCGCAATATTTCCTGAACACCTTTTCTAGGGATCAGCAATCGGTGATGTTGGCTGGCTACCTCGCATGGCAGGCGACAGATAGCCATACGATGGCCATCCGTCGCAACGGCGGCTATTGTTTGTCCATCTAATTCCAAAAGCAGGCCGTTTAGAAAAACGCGCACATCTTGCTGTGACATTGCAAAATGCGTGGATTGCAATAAGTGAATTAAAGCACTTCTCGGTAATGAAAACTCAACATCACTAACCTCATCCTCACTATTGGGGTAATTATCAACGGGCAACGTTGCTAATTTAAATTTACTGCGACCCTCTTTGATGGTGACGATACCGGCATCAAAGGAAATAGTTGGATTTGCATCGTCTTCGAGAGATCGAATAATATCCACCATTTTTTTTGCAGGCACCGTAATCGCCCCCTCATCCTTACTGGACGTGCAGGTTAAACGGCCTGAAATTTCAATTTCGAGATCGGTAGCAGTCAGCTGCAATTGATTATCAGTGAGCTTCAACAAAATATTGGACAAGATAGGCAGAGCCTGCTTTTTATCAACAGCTCCGGCAACAGTCAGTAAGGGAGTTAAAAGTTGCTGCTTACTAATGGTGAGTTCGAACATAGAAAATCTCGAGTTAAGATACGCCAGCGAAATAATTTAACATGTAGCTGTGATACAGCATGGCGGAATCAAGGTTTAACAACGGCCAATTATCAAAGCAAAATCAATAATTAATTTACTACTCAACAAAACCTTGATTGCCTCACGCCACAGCAGAGCCAATAATGCTTTAAAAAAGCCCACTCGGGTTAAAAATAGTTAAGAATACCTTATGAAGATAAGGTGCGCATCAGATTTTTATAATCTTCAGCAAAATCACCTGCTTCATGCACTAACTCTTTGACCTTTCTGCAAGCATGGATCACCGTAGTGTGATCGCGACCACCAAAATGATCACCAATCTCCGGCAAGCTATGATTCGTTAATTCTTTAGCCAAGGTCATCGCCATTTGTCGTGGTCTGGCAATGGAGCGGCTACGACGCTTTGAGAGAAGATCAGCCACCTTGACCTTATAATACTCAGCAACGGTCTTTTGTATATTTTCAATGGTTACGAGACGGTCTTGCAAGGACAACAAATCACGCAACGCTTCATTAACAAACTCAATAGTAATAGGCTTGCCAGTAAAATGAGCATTAGCAATAACGCGACGCAAAGCACCTTCCAGTTCGCGGACGTTAGAACGAATGCGTTTTGCAATAAAGAAAGCAACCTCATAAGGCAGTTCGACATTCGATAACTCCGCCTTACTGATTAAAATGGCTACGCGTGTTTCCAACTCCGGTGGTTCAACAGCAACCGTTAATCCCCAGCCAAAACGAGACTTAAGCCGCTCTTCAACGCCCTCAATTTCTTTAGGGTAGCGATCACTGGTTAAAATAATTTGCTGTTGACCTTCAAGTAAGGCATTGAATGTATGGAAAAATTCCTCCTGCGATCGATCTTTTCCAGCAAAAAATTGAATATCATCGATGAGCAAAGCATTAAGGGAACGGTAAAACCGTTTAAATTCATTAATAGAATTTGTCTGCAAGGCTCGAACCATGTCGGCCACAAAGCGCTCTGAATGCAGATACAAGACCTTGGCTTCCGGATTATTTTTTAAAATGGTGTTGCCAATAGCATGCATTAAATGCGTTTTGCCCAAACCAACACCGCCATAAATAAACAGTGGGTTATAAGCATCGCCGGGACGTTCTGCAACCTGCAAAGACGCTGCTCGAGCTAACTGGTTAGAATTTCCTTCAACAAAATTATCAAACAACAATTTCTTATTGAGATAACTGTTTTTATAGTGGTCAGCTGTTTTTTTCGGTGTTGTTCGGGCAACTGCCTCTTCTTTTACAGCTTGATCTTTAACAACAACGGGCTGTGCAACTTTGCTGCCAATTTCTATCGTCACTGATTTAATCGCGTCAGCACTCAGTTGGGTAACCAGTTCCTTGATACGCGCATAAAAATGTTTTTTTACCCACTCAACAACAAAATGGTTAGGCGCAAGCAAAATCAAACTATGATCATCAATTTCAGCCTGCAACGGGCGCAACCAAGTATGGAATTGCTGAGCGGGATACTCTTCTTTTAAGAGTGCCAAACACTCATGCCAAACATTCGCAGACACAAAAACTCCTCAATATCGAACAGGCAAATCAAACAGCACACCAAATAGTGCCATTGAAAAACCCCGTGGGCAAGATGACGATGAATATAATTAATTTAAACGCGTTGAAACCTAGCACAGCAAATCAGCAATTCGTTGTGCTAGTGGGATTGTCTAAAGCACCCAATAATTATGCGGAAACGACACAAGCTAATAAAAACGAAAAGACATTATATAGAACTTAATTAAAAATGCGTAGATTAAATTCATCTAATTGCATGGGATAACTTCGGTATAAAGACCGTAAAGACAGGGGTATAAGCCTGTGAGAATTTTACAGAGATAAGTTATCCAGAATCTGGCTAACCATAAAACAAGAGGTTACTAACAAGCTAAATTGACACGTATCATCATGATTATTAATGCATAATAGCGATTACCAACAGAAAAGTGCTTACTATATAATAAGAATAAGGGTTTAAATAAGTAAATTAATAATAATAACCGCGTGTGTTTTAAGGCTAAACATAGGTCCTTGCAATAGGCATAATTACATTTCACTTAATTTAACCTCATGCATTCTATTCAAGACCAAATCAGCTTGCGCTCACGATGCCACAAATAAGTATGAAGGTATTCAGGGTCACTCATTTTTCACAAAATCATTCAGCGCATAGCAATTTTAGGGTTAATATCATGGAATAACTTCGGTATAAAAACAGTAGAGAGCAGGGTATAAGCCGGTGGTAATTTTATAGGTAGAAGTTATCCAGAATCTAAATAACGTTTAAACAAGGGGTTACTAACAAGCTAAATATGCTCGTATCTTATTGATTTATATGCGTTTTGCGTGATTACCAACAGAAAAGTGCTTGCTATATAATAAAAATAAGGGTTTAAATAAGTAAATTAATAATAATAACTGGACGTATAACTTCTGCTATCAAAAAAGCAGCTCATGTTAACAGGGCTAATTTTAAGCAAAACCAGCTTGCACTAAAAATAATCAGCATCTTGTTTGACAGCAGGTGCAAAGTTTTCTATCATTGCCCCCTTTGAAAAATTAATTATAGGTACATCATGAAACGTACATTCCAACCCAGTAACCTGAAACGTAAACGCGATCACGGATTTCGTGAGCGTATGGCTACCCCTTCAGGTCGTTTAGTTATTAAGCGTCGTCGTGCAAAAGGTCGTAAACGTTTAAGCGCTTAAGTGTATTGTTTTGACCAAACACGTAGGCTGTTAAAAAAAAGCGAATTTGATAACGTGTTCCAACAAGCAGAAAAAGTGGTGACCTCTGAATTTATCGTATTGTATCGTTGCAATACGATAGGTCATGCCAGACTAGGCCTTGCGTTATCAAAAAAAGTAATTCCAAAAGCACATGACCGAAATCGCGTCAAACGTATATTGCGTGAGACATTCCGTACCCGGCACTTACCTGCAGTTGATATCGTTGTTTTAGGCAGAAGTGGTGTCGCCAAAGTACAAAATACGGCAGTAATTGCTAGATTGAGTAAAACATGGGACAAATTGTCGGCACTATGCGGAAAGTGATTTGCATTCCCATTAAGCTTTATCAGTATTTACTCAGCCCATTCATAAAACCTTGTTGCCGTTTTTATCCCACTTGTTCACAATATGCCTTGTTGGCTATTGAACATCATGGCATTAGCAAAGGACTTTGGCTTGCAGGGCGGCGCTTGTTGCGCTGTCACCCCTGGTCAGCCGGCGGTTATGATCCCGTTTTACCTAATGAAGAGAAACATTGATGGATATTCGACGTATTGTATTATTCTCAGCGTTAGCGCTGGTTATCTATTCCTTGTGGACGAGTTGGCAGGGTGATTATCCACCGCCGGCCGTGCTGCAAGTGGTAAGTTCTGTTAAAGCAATAAATGATAATCCGATGTTGCCGATGATGGCTCCCGGTGAGTCAGAGTCCGAGGTAAAAGCTAATCCTGATATGGCTGTTAATACTCAGGCCTTTGGTGAATCAAAAAAAATCACAGTAAAAACAGATGTATTAAATCTGGTGATTGATTTGAAACAGGGCGATATCATTAGCGCATTGCTAGTGGATTACCCAGTAAATGCGGAAGAAAAAAACACGCCATTTACGTTGTTGCAGGATAGGCCAGGCGAGCGCTACGTAGCTAACAGCAGCTTGTTTCAGGTTGATGGGCATAAAATCGAAAATATCGATTTTAATTTTACCAGCGCACAATCAGACTACCAGTTAACTGCCGACCAAAAACAACTTGTTGTTACCTTAAGCGGCAAAACGGCTAATGGTCTGGAAGCAAAGAAAGAATTTAGGTTTAGCCGTGGTAATTATCTTATTGAAGTACGCTACCTCGTAGCTAACGAAGGGGCAGCGTCCTGGAAAGGGTATATGAATACCCAGCTATTGCGCACGTCTCCACAGGAAGACAAATCCAGTATGTTCCATGTTGGATCATACACTGGTGCCTCTTATTCCAACCCGGGACAGAGCCGCTACCAAAAAGTAAATTTCAAGGATATGACCAAGTCTAATCTGGATGTTGAAGTGCAGGGCGGGTGGCTTGCAATGCAACAGCATTATTTTCTCACGGCTTGGGTGCCTGTTGTTGACAGTAAAAATCGTTTTTATACCCGTTCTTTTGAGGGTGATTACACCATAGGTGCAGTGAGCCCTCCGATTACTGTAGCGCCGGCAGAAAAACAGGAAATAAGCTCACGTTTATACTTAGGTCCTGAAGTAACCAGTACGCTAAAAGCGATTGCTCCAAGTCTTGATTTGACTGTTGATTACGGTTGGTTATGGTTCGTTTCCTCCCTGTTGTTTTCATTGATGAAAACGATTTATTCAGTAGTGGGTAACTGGGGATGGTCTATCGTCTTGGTAACCATGCTGATTAAGCTGGCATTTTACCGCCTGTCAGCTACCAGCTATAAATCAATGGCAGGCATGCGTAAATTGCAACCTAAATTGGCGGCGTTACGTGAACGCTATGGTGATGACAAGGCCAAAATAAGCCAAGCCACTATGGAGTTATATCGTCAGGAAAAAGTAAACCCTCTTGGCGGTTGTCTACCTATTATCATCCAAATTCCAGTATTTATAGCACTGTACTGGGTATTGTTAGAAAGTGTTGAATTGCGCCAAGCACCGTTTATTTTCTGGATTAAAGATTTGGCAGCCCCTGATCCCTTCCATGTATTGCCGGTAATTATGGGATTGACCATGCTTATTCAGCAAAAATTAAATCCTGCACCACCTGATCCAATGCAGGCAAAAGTGATGATGTTTTTACCAATATTATTTACCGGCTTATTTTGGAATTTCCCATCAGGTCTGGTCCTGTACTGGATTGTGAATAATACCTTGTCTATCCTGCAACAGTGGTATATCACCCGTAAATACAGCGAAGACAAGCCACAAACAAAGCCAACAAAAAAACTGGCTGCCGTAAAAAGCAAATGATTGAAGATTCAATCGTGGCGATTGCCACCCCGCCCGGACGTGGTGGGGTAGGCATCATCCGCCTGTCCGGCTCTCTTGCGTGTACTATTGCCACACAGCTGACCACCATTACCAAGCTCGAACCGCGGTTGGTAAGCTACTGCTCATTTTTCAGCCATAACCAGGAATTGATTGACAAGGGTTTGTTGCTCTATTTCAAAGGACCGCATTCATTTACTGGTGAGGATGTCATTGAATTACAAGCGCATGGCGCACCCATTGTTCTTGATCGCCTAGTGCAGGAATGTGTAGAACTGGGTGCGCGTCTGGCAAGACCCGGTGAATTCTCAGAACGCGCTTTTCTTAATGATAAAATTGATCTTACTCAGGCAGAAGCTATTGCCGATTTGATTGATGCCAGCTCGCAAACAGCCGCGCGTATGGCGATACGCTCTCTACAGGGTGATTTCTCCAAAAAAATTAATCAACTTAATGAGCAACTGATAAATCTACGTTTATACGTCGAGGCGGCGATTGATTTTCCGGAAGAGGAAATTGATTTTCTCAATGACGGTAAAATAGCGCGAATGCTCAATACCATTATCACCGAGTTGGATGCCATTCGTGCCAGCGCCGGCCAGGGTGCGATTATACGAGAAGGTTTGTCCGTAGTTATTGCCGGGCGACCGAATGCTGGAAAATCGACCTTGATCAATTGCTTGTCCGGCCGCGAAGTCGCCATCGTCACTGATGTGGCGGGCACCACTCGCGATGTGATGCGCGAACATATCATGCTCGATGATATTCCTCTGCACCTCATTGATACCGCAGGATTGCGTGCCAGTGATGACCTGGTCGAAAAAGAGGGCATTAAGCGTGCTTGGCAAGAAGTGAGCCGTGCAGACTGTGTGTTGCTGGTAATTGATACCGCTGCGGACAAAGAAGCCTGGCAATTAAGCAACGAAATTCGCGCAGCCCTACCGCAGCAAGTGCCAATTATCCATGTTTTTAACAAAATTGACGCGCTCGGCCATGCGGCTAAAAGTGAAGAACATGCTGTTTATCTCTCCGCCAAATCAGGTGAGGGATTGCCACTACTAAAAGAAAAAATTAAAACGGTTGTCGGTTACCAACCCACCGAAGGGTTGTTTTTAGCAAGAAGAAGGCATTTGCAAGCGCTTGATGAAGCGACAAGGTTATTACTGGCAGGTCAGCACCAATTATCAGCTCATCGGGCCGGAGAGCTTCTGGCAGAAGATTTGCGTCTGGCTCATCAGTCCTTGTGTGAAATAACGGGAGAATTTACCTCAGATGATCTTCTCGGCAAGATTTTTTCCAGTTTTTGTATCGGGAAATAGGTAATGCTGTCCTCTCGTCTAGCGGAGGACGTGTTGGCCCTTATGATGCTTTTTTTGACAAGGTCTGATTCAAACCAAGTTTGGTATAAATTTATTCTCTGAAAATAGGGAGTGACCATTTTAAAATTAAAACGCGGCAGTTCAAAAAGTTAGTCGTAATGTGTGCTCAGGTACTTCGTCTGCTTTGGCAATGCTATCCCGAGCAGCCTCTTGCTTCCTCCATAATGCGGCTGGCGTTTTCCGTAATAGCTCAGCTGGAGATTGCTGTTTGTTTAAATCAGTGAATAGACCGGAAAATGCACCGCTGCTATGTTTTTATTAACAGTTGCCGCGCCTTCTTTTTTTTAATGGGATTTGTTTATTGCTTGCAGGTCAATTACGCGATCCGCCATTTGAATGGTTTCAATACGATGAGCGATAATAACCTGCGTAATTTCCAACGCTTTTAACGAATTGTTAATGTTTTTTTCATTATTCATATCCAAATGACTGGTTGCTTCATCAAGAAATAATATTTTCGGCTGCTTATATAAAGCTCTCGCCAATAAAATGCGCTGTTTTTGCCCGCCCGATAAAGTGGAGCCCATATCCCCGACCATCGTTTCATATCCCATGGGAAGCTTCACAATGACATCATGGATATAAGTAAGTTTGGCGACGTGATAAATGCGCTCTATATCAATCTGCTCATCAAAAAATGCAATATTGTTAAGAATGGATCCGCTTAATAGCGTGTCTTCTTGCATCACCGATGCCGTTAAGTCGCGATAATTTTTTAAACCAAAATCGTTGATAGGAATATCATCAATACAAATTTCACCGCTCGTTTTTTCCAGCAAGCCCATCATTACTTTGAGCAAGGTAGATTTCCCACATCCGGATGGCCCGATAATAGCGACTTTTTCACCGGCTTTAATGTGTAAATTAACACGCTGTAAAATGGCATTATCATGTGGGTTATATTTAAACGATACATCTTGCAGCGATAAAGCGCCTTTAACCTGGCACAATTCACCACGACCCACATGGATTTCTTCTGGTTGTTGAAATAAAATGTCACTCAAGCGGTTTAATTGTATTGAAATCAATTTATAGTCGACTATGTTTTGGATGAAGGAGGATGCTTTGTTAACCAATAGCAGGCGATAAGAAAGGAAAGCAATTAACATACCGACTGAAAATGTATTGGATAACACCAGCATCGCACCAATCGATACAACCACAATATGTTCCACATGAAACAATAGATGATTAACAGCTTGGTAGACAACGTGCATTTTAGATACATTAATATCAGCATTCAAAGCATCGACATAGCAATTACGCCAGGTGTTAAAGCGCACCCGTTCTTTCAGGAATGATTTAATAGGAATGATACCTTGCAGGGTTTCGAGAAAAACTGATGAAGCTTTTGCATGTTGGTGGATGGATGATTCGGTTTGTTTCCTTAATTGCTGGTAGGAAAGATAACGAATGCCCAAACTGGCACTCAATGCCATGATCACCAGCATCGTCAATACCGAACTATAAATGCTCATGACTATCACGTTAATAGCGATCATCAGTCCATCTAAAATAGTATTTATAAAATCCGTACTTATCTTTTTCTGGATCTGGTCAATGGCGAGAAATTTTGATTGTAGATCACCTTTATGGCGTTTCTCAAAAAAGGCCAAAGGCAGCTTTAATATATGTTGCACGACGTTCGAGGAAAATTGTTCAGTTAAATTATTGGTAAAGTAGATAACCATGGTGCCGCGGATGTAATCAGTAAATACCTGGATCACGGTGAGCAGCAGAAATCCCGCCGCAATCACATACAAATTGCGGCTCTCACTGAACCCAATCACATCATCAGTGATATATTGCAGAAATAGTGGATTTAACAAGCTTAGAATTTCAATGGATAAGGACAGTAATAGTAGTAAAACAATAAATTTGTTTACACCGCGGATGGTTTTAACCAATTCAAAAAGTGTTAGTTTGTGTTGACTGCGGATTTGCGAAAAATCGTTTGCTTTTTCAACCTCGAGTACAATACCGGTAAACGATTGCGAAACCTCCTCCAAACTGCAGTGGCGAACACCAAGAGCGGGATCATGAATGACCACGCCATTTTTTTTGACTTGTTTGAGCACTACAAAATGATTCAAGTTCCAATGCAAGATAGCGGGGCATTTGATCAGGTGCAGTTCTTCCATAGGAACTTGTAATGGTCTGGTCACAAATCCCAGGCGTTCCAGTAGTTGATTAATGTCAAACAGCGTTACGCCACGCGCCGAGGTGCCGCTGACATGGCGGATGCTATACAAATCGAGTTTATGGCCGAAATAATTACTAATCATTGCCGCGCAGGCATGTCCGCACTCAGCGCGTTCATCTTGCATAATCATCGGTAATTTTGGTTTGCGGTTAAAATGAAGTGCCGCCACATTTAGGCTCATAAAAATAATCCTCCATAAAAGCTATACAGAGGATCGAGTATCCACTGCCAAATTTTTCGTTTTGAACCGACGATAACAGCCGAAACCGTCATGCCGTGATGAATAAGTTTGTGCTTGCCATAAACAGTCACAAACTGCTGGTCTAGTAGCGCTGTTGCTTTGTAATAAGGTTGACCAATGCGAATTGGTTTGTCTTCTTCCTCGTCGGTTAGAACGCTGCGGCTAATTTGTTGGATGTGTGCTTTGGATGTGCCAAAGCGTTCATAAGGATAGGCATCAAAGCGAATAATCACCTCATTATTGCGTTGTAAAAATCCAGATTGGCGCACGGGTATAAATAATTCCGCCATGAGCGTTGCTTGGTCAGGCAGTATTTTTACCAGTGGTTTTGTTGGATTGGTGTATTGCCCTTGTTGATAAATTACACTGGAAATCACGCCGTCTATTGGGGCGCAGATGAGATAGGCTTTGCTGTGTTTGTAATTCATGATTTCCAGGTCGATGCTGTTTTTGCTGTTTTCAAGTGCTACAAACTGGTCATGTGACTCATTATAGGTAGTCACCGAGATATATTTTTTATCCAGCAATCCATGTAACACCTGCAGGTGTTGTCTCTTGTATGTCATCTCGTCAGCAATTGATTTTTGCCGCTTTTCCAATTGGGACAGCACATCTTGCCGGCTTTGTTTTGCAACACCCGTCTCTGAGGTGTCGATCAAAAATAAAGGCGCGCCTTTTTTTACTTTGTCGCCCTGCTTGGCATAACTGCGTGCAATCACCCCGTTTTTGCTCGCATAAACACGAGCAATACCTTTCGTCGATTCAAGGTAGCCGGTGACAATGAATTTTTCAGAAAATTCACCTAAGATTAAGAACAGGAAAATTGCGATAACTACCAGTGTAAAACCCAAAGTTAACGCGGTGTATTGCATAGGGGTGTTTATCGAAACGGAGCCATAATTACGATTTTTTTGATTTTCAAATACTTCTTGTCTAAACAGGCGGTTTTCGTTCATGAGGTTATCCATTGCTTCCGATAAATAATTATTCAGTGTGTTTTGTAATATTTTGTTGTTCAAAGAAGGTTAGCTAGAGCACCTTCTCCCCTTGCGGGAGAGGGTGCCTGACAGGGCGGATGAGGTGTATTATAAATCCATGGACACCCATCTTCCCCTGCAACGAAAAACCCTCTATCTCTATGAGACTTTATTCTTCGCCGCAGCAACCCATTTACTCCACGCGGTCACATTCGTGCTGCCGAAATCCTTACCGCTAATTTTCTTTAGGATGAGATAAGCCCAGTCATGGTTGTTGGGTTGCTCTAATCGCAGTAAAGCAAGAAGATTGTTACCGCCTTTTTGAATAATCTGTTTTTGAATGGATTTGGATTCTGCGGCATTAAGAAGAACAACCAGCGCTTTGTTTCTGTCAGTATCATATGGTGAATCTATGGCTTCCAAGAAGGGATTGACATCTATGTCGTGTATTTTTGCCTTTTCCATCGTGGTTCCAATTACCCGCATCACATTATTGCGAACACCGTCATCTTTATCGGTAACCTGAGGCAGTAACACCGATAAAATTTGATGCGGATCTTGGAAATGACCGACTAAAAAAGCCGCTGCAGCGCGTCGTTCTGGATCAGGATCATGCTGTAGTGTATCAAGAATAAATGTTTTTTCTTTGATCGCACCTTTATTGAATATCGCCAAATAGGGCTTTAATTTAGGATTTTCAAAGTCAAAGGCACAATGATAAACAGGGCAGGGAGGCACTGATTTCAACTGATTTAAGCGCATCATATCGAATGTAATATTGTCGTATTTGATCATTGTATCGATTAAATCTGGCGTATGAGTTTTCCTTTTTCCGGGCCCGTCATGACTCCTCTTCGGCGCTAAAAATCGCAAACGTTCAGGATGTTCTTTATCGACAACTTCAACTGTCGAGTGAACTTCTTGAGTGTCCGGGAAAAAAACCACCTGCATGTCAACAAATAAAAAGCCGTTTTCCTTTTTTAATTCATCAATTAATGCTCTTTGTCTTTTTTTAATATCGCTCACCAAAGGCGGCTCAGGTCTATCGTCATTATCGCCTGCGGGAGCGCTCTGTATGGCTTCCTTTATTTTTGCTTCAAGTTCAGCGATTTCTTTGTTGTGCTTTTTCAAAATATTCTGTACGTTTCTGTTGGAAGTCCCATAAATATCGACAGCAGCACTGGCGGTCATGGAGAAAGCTAAGCTTGTTATCAATAGCAATGTTTTTATCATAATACACCTTAAGCGTTGTAGGATTTTGAGTTGTTTAATGCAATATGACGCCGCATGTTTTGAGCCAAAATGCCGTCTATTTGATTTTGATATTTTTCTATACTATGTATGGTGTTACGGCGATCCCAGTGGAATGATGGGGCGGTATTGAGAAGACAGTTAATAAAAATATCCAACATCTTAAACTCAGGGTTTCTATCCTCTAGCCATAAAAATTGCCCCTGCTCATTCACCTCAAGAAAAATATACTCATTATCTTCGCTAACAATAAAGTCGAGCGCCCCAAATACTAGCCCTATTTTTTTCATGAAAGCCCGTATCTGATTTTCGAGATTACTAGGTAAGATGTAGGGTTCTACAACCATTTCATCCCCAATAGCACGCCAATCTATCTTGCCCTCATCATGATTTTGAGAGTTTAATTTTGCTGCAACTATGTAGCCATCGAAGTAATTGACCCTAAGTTCATATTTTTTCTTGATTTCTTTTTGAAAAATGCCTGGCGTTAATTGTAATGATTCATCACTAGGAAGCTCCAAAAATGACGGTTTGGATGTATAGGTTATTCTCAAGTCCTGCCCTTCAAACCAAAAACCACAAGAGAGTGGTTTATAGATAACGCCGCTTACACGGTGCTGTGAAAGAAAACTGCGTATATCTTGTGGATCATTAGAGCAAAGAGTGCGAGGTATAGTCATGCCGCATTCAACGGCTAACTTAAGTTGGAGTATCTTGGAATTCGCGCGAAAAGCGGCCTCTTTGTTGTTTACCCATCGGGCACTCGGTGCCATAGTATTGGCTAGCGATTCGAAAAAGAAAGCGTTTTCTCTGGCAACAAATTTATAATCGTCCGGGTGTGTGGCATCCTTGGGTACGTGTGGTTTACGTGCACGCCGCCACCAGACCACATCGAAACTATTGTCTTCGATAGAGTCATAGTTGTCTGTGCTTCGCCATTGATAAGTATCGTTATCAATGATGATGGAGTTTTTTAATCTTGTGGGGTGGTCTGCGGTAAATAAACATCGAACCTGATGCCCCATGCTTTCTAGCCCAATTTTTACAAGAATGGCATGTGTATCTTCGGGTTCTGTGGTAATTAAAAACTTCATGTTTGTTTTCTCATAAGTCAATTAATGCATGTTCTTAACCCCAGAGATTCAAGTCTTTTAAGAAGACCTGAATGTCTGGGATGACACCTATAAATCAAAATCCCAAACCATCTCAAAGTGCACTTCGGTGGGCTGGCCGCTACCAGCAGAACCGCCTATTGTTTTGCGGCTACATTGACAATAACCTTTTCCCCCTGATACCTCTATTAACGCATCATCTGTGATCACTTTAGCCATGTTATAAGCCAGGACGCGCTCTTTTTTATTTTCCATGCTTAACTCCATTGTTTTTGTTAGAACTTAACAATTAAAATCCATTCATTGCCAAGCTGGTTTAAGTGCTTCTTCCTGAATTCTTTTTGTCGTTTGACTGGTGTGGTATTGGCCTGCCATTAATCGTAATTTTTTCACAAAATAGTCCTCACGCGCTGTATGCTGCTACATTGTTTAAGTCAACATGCCTTTTCATATTTTGATCTATCATGCTCATCATTTCTTGCTTATAAAGCGCTACAGAATGTTGTACATTTTTGCTATCCCAGTGGAATTGACAGCTCTTGCTTAGTAGAAAATTAACAAAGATATCCAGCATCTTTAATTCGGTGTTGTACTCTTCTAGCCATAGAAATTGCCCCTGCTCATTAATTTCGAGAAAAATGTAGTCATTGTCAGTGCTAACCACAAAATCCAGTGAGCCAAACACCAATCCCATTTTGCGCATAAATTGTCGTATTTGATCCTCAAGACGGGTTGGCAAGGTATAGGGGTCGACGCTCATTTCACCTACCGGGATTGCACGCCAATCTATTTTTCCTGAATCATGGGCTTGCGAATTTAATTTGGCCGCGACGATATAATCGCCAAAACAGGTGACCCGTAATTCATATTTTTTCTTGATTTCTGTCTGATAGATGCCAGGTGTTTGCTGCAGTAATTTGTTGGTTGGCAACGCCAAGAAGGATATTTTGGAGGTGTACGCGATTTTAATTTTCTCGTCCTCAAACCAGAAATTGGAACAAAGTGGTTTGTAAATAACACCCCCTGTCTCATGCCTTAGAAGAAAATAGCGTATGTCGTGCGGATCGTTAGAGCACAGCGTTTCGGGAATGGATAGTCCGCAATCACTAGCGACTTTTAGTTGCAGTAACTTTGAGTTTGCACGGGTCGCTGCCACCTTTGTGTTAACCCACCATGCATCCGGTGCCATGTTGTTTGTTAATGATTCATAAAATAAGGCATTCTCACGTACTACAAATTTATAATCGTCTGGATGGGCGCTATTTTTGGGTAGATAAGGTTTGCGAGCACGCCGCCACCAGACTACGTCATAATCATTATCCAAAATCGAGTGGTATTTATCGGTGCTTTTCCATTGATAGCTAGTATTGTCAATAAATACAGAATTTTTCTGACGTGTAGGCTGGTCGGCGGTAAATACAAGTCGGACGCGATGCCCTATGTTCTCCAGTGCGATTTTAACCAGTATGGCGTGTGTATCATCGGGTTCTGTTGGGATTAAAAACTTCATGTCTTTCTCTCGTTAAATCATGTTTTAGGATGGGGGTATTTAATAGCTACAAGCCACTTAACTTTGAGTAGTTAAGGGCTCTGCATGTCGAGCCCTTTCCCTTCTCAATTCAGAGCTAAGTTACCAATCAATAATAGTGTCATATGGGGTATCAATACCTCGCGCGCTATCACTGGTTGCTTGAACTGACTGTTTAGTGGATACCTGTACTGTCCCACCAGACACTTCGGTTAGCTCCTCCTTATTAATTGTTTTTGCTAAGTTATATGCCATGACTCGTTCTTTTTTATTTTCCATGTTTATTTCCTTTTTTGTTGGAACTTAACAATTACAATCCATTCGTTGTTAAGTAATTTTTTGTGCTTCTTCCTGAAATCCATGTTGTTGGACATTGTCTATTTCTACTAAACAGGAACATGTGGTTTTTTTCACCAGACTGTCTGCTTGGGTTGAATAGTAAATAGCGATGGTTAATTTGTCAAAGGATTTTTTACCCTGGGGGTTGGATCCACTGGCAATATATAACTCACTGTTAAAGCAACCCCTTGTTTTTATTATCTTTATAATGCTTCCTTGATGGTTAAATTTAACTAAGATTTTTTACCTATTTTGGTATATCATGTATATATCGCATGTGTAAGTTGAATGATTGCAGTATGGGTAATCCTGTCACAGATAGTCCGTCATCCCCCGAAGCCCGTGGAAAAAGAATACGATTTATTCGTGAACATCTTTTGTCGCTGGCAAGAGATGATTTTTGTCGTGACTCTAATATTACGGCGCAATCACTTAAGGGTTGGGAATTGGCTTGGGGCGGTGGTTTATCCTCACCAGGAGCGGCTAAGGTCGTTAAGCGAGCTAGAGAATTAAATGTTTATTGTACCGAGCCCTGGCTAATGCATGGGATTGGCAGAAGTGCAACGCAGATTACTAAAGACCTAAATCTTGAAGAAGGTGATGAAAATCATATTGCCAAAGAATTGCTGCTGTTTAGAGAGCTAGAACATTCAATTGATACGGTGATAAGGGATGATGGCATGATCCCATTTTTATATCCTGGTACTTATGTTGGTGGAATAATTGTCCGAAATATTGAGAATGCTATTGGAAAAAACTGTATTATTGTCGCGGATAATGACGAAATATTCGTTAGGATTTTAAAACACGGAAAAGAGCCCGCACGTTATGATTTAATTTGTCTCAATGAGCATACGATATTTGTAAAAAAAGAAATAGCAAATACGGCCATTAAATATGCAGCCCCTATCGTTTGGATGCGCAAAATTTTTCGAGAAAGTGATACCTAAGTGAAAATTTATTACAGGTGCATTGTATTCCATCCAGGGTTTTAGAGCATCGTTCAGAGGCTTATTATGCTTCATTGATAGACTTGTTCTGCTGACAGGCTATTTTGACGATGATATGCGAGCTTGATGTGAATATTTGGGTGTAAAAATGAAATCAAAATTGAATGTTCCATGTATTCCAATTGTGCAAACACCGTGCATAAAGGATGGCTGTAAAGTTGTTTATATTGATGATGATGAAATGATGCAAATTATTTGGTCATTTGCCGCTGAGGAGACTGGAAAAACTGTGTCGACCTATTCCTCGTTTGAGGCGTTCATTGCAGAAATTAATCATTACAGTAAAGACGCTGTCATTTATATTGACTCCGATCTGGGAAATAACATAAAAGGGGAGGTTTGTGCAAAACAACTTTTTGACATGGGCTTTGTTGAAATTCATCTTGCTACCGGGCATTCGCCGGATCAATTTGATAGAATGCCCTGGCTTAAATCAATTGTAGGAAAGGAGCCACCCTTTTTTACTTTGGCATGAGAATTTAACATGAACATCGATGATAAAAGAAAACTGGAGCATGATTTTTTGAACGCAATTGTTATCGTCAACAGTATCGCAAAATCTTCTGCTAGTTTTGTGAGTAAAATTTCAAATTCTACGGATGGTAATGCGATTAATCAAAATCAGTTAGATAGATTTTCATGCTCGATGGGGATCATCCAGGAGCAAGCCGCCAAGCTTGAAAATTACTTTAAAATATTACTGAATGAACGGCGCGATGTGTGACTTGCATTAGTTTGTGCTGTTTAGGTAAGGAATAACCTTTTCCCATTGTATTGAATCCGTCAAATGGCCTTTAACAATGCTGTAATAGTAGTCGTTATCTAATGCTGTGGATTCGAAAATATAGTGAACCCATTCCTCAGCCGGCTTTTTATAGTCATCTTCCGACAACAAAAATAATATTTTTTCTTTTTGAGCTATTGCAGAAAGAAGTTGGTTTGGAATTTCATAGCCTTGTAACAATTTCAATTGCTCATTTAGTTCGTTAGTGTGTCGCACCATGAGCCATGTAGGATTGGCGTTTTTATCCAGAAACAAGAAGCTGCCATAGTTATCAACCAGATAATATTCAACAGCCTCTGTTGTTAATAATAGTTGGTTGAATAATTGCTGATACAGCTGATTATCAAATAAAGGTTTGATGAAATTACCGTAACTATCAATGATAGGGCGTGATAGTTCTTTAAAATAGCGTTGCGTCAACTCATTCATTGCACTTATTAATTCTTGATATAAATGCGGGCTGGTTTTAAGAATGAATTTATCGATAGCACCGGTATTAAATGCATTAATCGCAGTATCTTTATCAGCTTCCGCGGTTAGCATAATTTTAAAGAGATTTTTATCTTTAAGGCTTTGGCAGAATTCCACGCCATTTGTATTGGGCATTTCATAATCAACAATAACCACACCCACACGAGCAAAACGAGATTTATCATAAATAACGTGCAACATGTTTGTTATTTCAAATCCAAGCGAATGATCGGAGGAAGTATCCGCATTAATATTATTTATGAACTTAAATGTTGATTGAGTGGAAATCGAACCAGAGCTGTTAATGGCGGTTAGTGCTTCATCAGGATTTGTAAATGTGAGCATATTAATCTGATCACCAAACTCGAGCTCTAATGCATGCAAAAAAGAGAGGTTATCATCTAAAAAAACGAATTTGAGTGGATGAAAGAAACACATTTTTTTAGCCTCTAAAATAGTCATGAGTTAATTCCTCGGTGATTACAGCTATAGTTCGTCTTGTCCATGACTATTTATAAATCCACTCTTTCCATATTAACGAATGAAATTTTGGTGGATTGTAATATAATTCGCTCCCTTCAAACACGTTGTTTTTTTGAAAATCGCGGGTTGCAGGTGTTTTATTCAATTTTAAATTTTGAACTGATAGCAAATAAGGAGCCGTCTTATGTACGAGTTAGAAATTATGGTAACGGGTTATACGGCGGTAATTGCTACCATTTCGGTGATTGTTTCTAAATATGTTGGTAGAAAACCACTAAGTAAGATTAACAAAGAATTGTCGGTGTTAAGGACCGCATTGCTGCTTGCCGAGGCTGATATTAAACGACTCAAACGTAAGATAGAAGGTCATGCATGAGTTGCTCGGCTTATTCTTGGGCATCTTTGAATTTAGACGGGATCTTGTATGGCACTCATCGGACAGACTTATTCTATGCTTGGAAAGAGCGCGCAGTACTATTGTTTGAGCTCTCTTGAGAAGTATTCTATTAGGCACGCTGTATCGGCTTAAATTCTTGTTTTTTGTTAGCGAATGCGGGCGACAGGTCTTCATCTTTTTTTAAAGCATTTTCTTTGAAATAGTTTTCAGGCGAAGGGGTGGGTGCTGTCAATCTGGATTTGAATACTTCAAGTCTATTGTTTGGGTGGATCACTTCCAATCGTTTAGAAAAAAACGAAAGCCGACCGACTAAACTGAAGTTATTGTTATCGCTAAGCACGGTTTTAAACAAATCATTGGGCACTACATAACGTTGATTTACAGTGAATGGGGCGGCAAATAGTTTGCTTGGATTGGAGGCCAATAACGCCCCTGTTTTTGTCTCTCGCCATCCCTCGCATAACACATCATCGGCATACTTTAAAAAAGGTTTATTTTTGAATTGCTTAAACGGCTCTTTATATTGAGAGGCTTTAACAATAGGTGCTAAAATGGCGGCTTGGTAGGCGGCCACCAATATGGGCGTACATCGCTGACCTTTGCTTACTCCCTCGCTATCAAGCTCCCTACGGCTGCTGAATTTAATTGCCCGGCGAATCGCTTCATCATCAAATTTTAATAGGTCGTTGTCTCGTGCCCGACAGCTTAAATCAACTAACGCTCGCTGATTCAAATAAGGCGTGGCGGCGCCCTTAACCGTATTATTACTATTTTGGAAAAAATTATTTAAATCAAGATTACTACGCTCAGGCCAGTGCTTCGGGGGAAAGGCTTCCAAATAGTCTTTCTTCGAGAACTCTCGTGATACATTTGCCCAACGCGCCATAATTTTAGCGGCGTTAAGGGCGATTTCTGGTTGAGTATCGTATCGATATATTGCTATTTTTCCATAAGGCAGTTTAGATAGTCGTAAGCCCGGCAACTTATAGCCTTCTGTAACAGCATGACAGACGGGATTCTCACCACCTACCCATAAAGCAACATGAGTCGCTTTAAATTGATTAAGTGAGCCAAAAGGAAAGATGTCATCTTCTATAGCATCTTCGAACGGTGTTTCAGAAATCAATATATCGCCAGGCAAAATGCCTAGTGTCTTCTCTAGAAATAAGCTGGTCTCGTTTGGCATGCTACTCCGTGATGCACAGTTTAGGGTATTTAAATTGCGGGCACTTGATGGGTGCTGGTGGGCAATAATTGTACATAACTATTAAGCATTTATCAAACAATATAATTGGCCAGCTAAATCTGTTGGGGCTTCGTTATGTTTAACGCCATGAAATTAAGTTATTTATTTTGCCTAGCTATTTTTAAACTATTTATTTGATACGATATGCGATCACGTATTATTAAGCAGACCTTGGTGCACTTGTGGATATTTTTTGGGACTGCCCCACTAATATTTATTGACAAAGGCTATTCAAACTTGGAATTCCAATAAAAATAACGTCTGTAGGCCATTTCTCGTTTAATACTTCGGCGTGAGTTATCCACAAATTCTGTGGGTAAGTCTGTGGGCATATTATTAATAGGGTTGAATAACAACTGTATTGATGGTGGAGAAAACGTTTGCTAGGGAGCCTCTGGTTTTAAATACCCGCCTATATTTGTTATGCATCAAGGTCGTCATTTATTTTACTTATGTCATTTTGTAAGACCTCTATTTCAGCTTCGGCACGACAATCAAGAATTTCTGTGTATTTCAATGTTAGCAAGGCGTTTATTATGAATGATTTCGCCTCCTCATGCTGTTGATTTATGATCTCTTTGCCAGCTATTTCCACATCTTTAGACGCTAGTCTGAGCAGGGTTTCACAGGATGAATCTGTTTGTAATCTAGCGAGCAGTAAGAGTTTGTTTGATGCTATACAGCATTGCCTTGCAATAATTTCGTCATCTACGATTGAAGAGCAATGCCCAGTGGACATGAGGAGCAGGATTGCCGCGAACAATAAAGATGACATCTTACTCATAATTGCCCCAGTTGGAAAATTCATGGATGATCACAGCAAATTTTCTCTGTGATCAGTTATCAGCATTTTGTGCCAACAAGAACGAATGTTTCTGCGGTCTTATTTGCACGTGCCCTCATTTAAGAATTTATCGCAGTGCATTTGCTAAAAGCAACTGATTATTAAATAAGAGCTATGGTTAAAATTTTGCGGGCGAGGAGCTCGCGGTCTGTATTGTATTAATTTTCTTCATTATTTCTTTGCATTTGTTCATTTGTGCTGTTAATGGCGAATTTTCGTTATTATTTCCTAACGTTATAAAAAAGCGCATTGCCCTGGTTTCTTCCAGGCAGTTGCTATGCTGCATTTTAAGACAGCTAATTTTTTCCTTATTGCTATTGGGATTTTTATTGTGGAATAAATATGCAAAGTCTTTTTTTGAGCGCTCCTGAAGGTTAGATACAGCAGCTGTTCCTGTTAGCAGCCCCTCTATCTCTACCCTTAACCGTTCTTTCTTGTCTCCGCCTGCTACTACGCCGGAGTTTTTTTCAATGTCTGTTTTCAACTCAAGAGCACTATTGGCTCTAGTGGTTATTTTTTTTAGTGTTTCTGCTTCGCGTGTAAGGGTCCAAGTAAGACGGGCCACAATGGCCTTTCTCATGGTGAGAGCGAGCTCCGTCACAGCATCTTTGCGTGGAAATTTCATGAACGTATATACCTCAATTTATATCAAGTGATTTGCCTACCTAAGTTTTGGCGGAAGCATATATATCAGAGTCGAGGTTGTAGCACAAATAGATAATAAGCGACACGCAGGTCAGTGGCTCGCGCTACGCTGGTTTTGATGTTAAGCCTATTTGTTTCGGTCGAGTCTGTTCTTAAAAAGCAGGTCTCTTGAATGATTACATGTGTTGAGACGTTTTTTATTTGGGAGGGGTGAGCGCCATATAGCATCATGACGCTCACTTCAGCTTCCCATATGTATAGCTGATTTTTATGTCAAATAATTACTGGGTTGTTCCGCCTTTGCCGAGATTTCGATGAGGCTCCGCCACCTGATAGCCATTATCGGAAGAATTAGTGGCGCTTGATTGAAAGAAAGCATGAGTCTCCCTGGGGCTATTAAAATCATTTAGTCGATGGTAGCTAACTGAAGCGGTATCATGATCTCCATTTGATTTATATTCACATTGCGCGCCATTTCCTGACGATTTAGCCCGTGTCTTTTTCTTGCTTTGCGCTATTTCAGGACCAGACGCTGCTTCAATTTCACTGGGTTTTTTCTTAAGGTGTTTTTGTATTTTTTCTATGTAACTCTTTGGGAGTTTTGTAAAGAGCGTGAAACGGGTATCTTCATATTTTTTTTGTTCAGCTGTAGGTGTTTTACAGATGGCATTTAGTGTTGACCCCTCAGTTAACGCACGTTGTGCTAAATATAATTTTTCTTTTGAATAGAGTGGCTCAGTTGACAGGAAGTTAATTAATTTTTCTGCCATGGCAAGGCTCTTTTGTTTCTCTATAAACGCATCTTTTAATTTAGCATCGTTAAGTGAGTCTAATAGGGCGGTATATGCGTTTATTAGCGCATAATTGAGCTGTTCTTTCATCGGAGTGGTAATAGAATGGCTAATTAATCCACCACTCGCAGCTTTCGTGGCTAAGATTGCAGCTATTTCTTTGGGGTAAATTTTTCCTAAAGTTGAAAGAAGGGTTACAAATTGCTGCTTGGTTGCCTCATCTTGCTTCTCCGCGATTAAATGGCCGAGCGTATTGTCCGATTTATGTTTGGTGGCTAAAACTGCCAGTACCTCTTTGGGATAGTTGATGGCTAATTTTGCAAGCAGGTTTAAAAATAGCTGGTTGGTTGTGACATCTTGCTTATGTATTATCCAATAGCCGAGCGTTGCGCCGGACTTTTCCTGTGATGCTAAAATGGCCAGCACCTCTTTGGGCTTGCTTGTAGCTAGATTAACTAGCAGGTTTAAATATAGCTGGTTCGTGCCGTCATTTTGCTTATACGCCATACAATGGCCTATCGTCTCGCCGGATTTTGTATGAGAACTTAAAATTGCCAGCACGTCTTCCGGATTGGTTGCCGCTAACTTTGCAAGCAGGTTTAAAAATAGCAGGTTAGTTGTGGCATCGTGTTTCTGCGTTATCCAATAGCCGATCGTCGCGCCGGACCTTTCCTGTGATGCTAAAATGACCGACACATCTTTGGGCTTGAGTGTAGCTAAATGAACTAACAAATATAGATATAGTTGGTTCGTTTCATCATTTTGTTTGTATGCCATCCAATGGCCGATCGTCTCGCCAGATTTGCTATAAGACGTTAAAAATGTCACTACGTCTTCCGGATTGTTTGCAGCTAACTTAATAAGCAACTTTAAAAATAGCTGGTTAGTTTCGTCATTCTGTTGCAGCGCCATCCAATGGCCCGTCGTTTCGCCCATTGTATTCGGCGCTCCCAAAATATCTAAAACGTATCTTGGATGGTTTGTCGCCAAATTTGCAAGAAGCTTAAAATATAACCGGTTAGTCTCTGTATCATGTTCCTCGCATAATATATGGCCGATCGTCATGCCGGTGCTATTCAGAGGCGCTAAAATTGCTAGGATGCTTTTCGGATTTTTTGGGGCCCACGTTTCAAGTAGTGAGATGAACGCCTGGTTTTCGGCCGCGCCCTGCTGTGCTGCAAAAAAATGGCCTATGTTTTCGCCTGAGGATGCCTGATTCATTAAAATACTCAATACGCCATCTAGATTAGCTGAGGATAATATTATCAATAAGTTGAAAAACAGTTGATAGTTAGGGTTCTCTTTTTGACAAGCAATTATTTGGCCGATAGTTGCGCCAGGAATAAATGTATTTGTGCCTGATTTTGATAAATGTTTGATCTGAATCGCTAAAATTTCTAATATTTCTTTCGGATTATTTTTTGCCAAATCTAAAAGGATATTTAAAAACAATAAGTTTGCTTCTTCGTCTTGTGAGAGCGAAATCCAATGTCCTATTGTGGCGCCATATGTATCTTCAGTTTTCAAGAAAGAGAGTATCTCGCTTGGATTATTTGTTGCGTAAGTTTTGAATAACTGCAGCATACTGCGTGCCAAGTTTGTTTTTTCTTCTTTTGCGATGGTAAAGGCCAGCTGCTCGCTATTAAGCAGGCACATTTCTAAAACTTTAATAACGGGTTTCGTCATGGATAAACAAGACAATAATTCTTTGGGGCTCAGTTTTACTAGTTCTCTTGCTAATGCTAGTAGTGCCATCTCCTCTTGAATCTCTGTTTTTTTCATTTCCAATCCCGGCATCATTTTCTCCTTATGGTGCAGACAAACTTACCTCTAGATGAAGCAATATGGCAACATCATATCGTAAAGTTAAGATGCTTTATAATAAGGAAATTCTCATGCCAGTCAAACACCGTAAATTTAAGTTAATTTATGCTTTGGGTGGGGGCTGATTTACGAGCAATGAGCGCTTGGTTGCAAAAAGTATGTATTTATGCGGAAATTAATTTTTGCTATGACCCTTGGGCCTGGATGTCTTCCACTGAACACACTTACTTGAGCAAGTTTTCGGCCCTTTTGAACGTGTCGAAGAAAAAATGATCGGGATGAAAATATTATTTCAGAAATGGTGTCACAAATTGGTAAACAGGCGGTCAATTAAAAGAAAACCATTCTTTTTTCAAACGAGCCACTATGGTGCTCAATCAGGACACTATCCAGTGATGCCAGCAATGAGCATCTAAAAACAGGTGCATGGACAATCAGGCGTTGCCCAAAACCGAAGGAGAAATCGTATGAAAAGGATTTTTGTACCGTATTTTTTATTACTTGTTGGTATCAGTTTCAGGAGTCTTGCGATGAGTTTATCCCTTGAAAGCGCGGCTTTTACTACAAATACGTTGATTGCACGCGAGTTTACTTGCCAGGGAGCGGATCTTTCGCCACCGTTGGCCTGGCAAGATTTGGCGTCCAATACACAGTCCTATGCATTAATTGTTGAGGATCCGGATGCGCCGGGAGGTACATGGGATCACTGGATATTAATTAATATCCCGGCAAACGTCAGGCAGTTAGCTGAGGGCGGTGGCGCACCAGCGGGTTCAATTAGTCTTCAAAATAGTTGGGGTTTAGGTGGATACCGTGGACCATGCCCGCCAAGCGGTACTCATCGTTATGTGTTCAAACTTTATGCCCTAGATACTCTGTTGAGCTTAGGTGAATCGGCAAACAAGGATGAGCTGTTGCAAGCGATAAGCGGTCATATTATTGCCAGTAGTGAGCTAGTAGGACTGTATCGCAAAAATTAATAGAATGCTGCCGTTCGTTTTGGTCGGCTCCAAGCAAAGTCCAAAAATTTCTATATAATTAAAGATAACAGCTCGTGCCTTGGGGTCCTTGTGAAAAAAGCAATCGATTATTTGGTGCTATTCAAACCTAATTTCAAAGGGATGGATATAGAGCATAGACATAAATTTATATTCCTTAACAGTGTTTATTATTTAGCCGGCATTATCACGTTGATTATGAGCTTTATGCGCTGGGGAGAAAGTCATGTTTTGGCAATGATGGATTTTGGATTTGCCGTAGTAAGCTTTGCCCAGCTTTACTATCTTCATCGTCATAAAGAAAAAGTTGAATTCATGGGCTCTCTTGCCTTAGTGTGTTCATTTATTTTGTTCTATGCAATTTATCTATTTGCTTCATATAATACAGCCCGCTTGTCACTTTTTTTTCTTTTGAGTGCTTCCGCGCTATTTTTAAAAGGGCGAAAAATCGGCTTCATTTGGATGGCTTTTATAATCTTGTCTATTATATTGGGACATTTTATCTATCCAGATAAGACGGATTATTCGAATATTGATATTTTCACAACCTGTTTATATTTATTGGCGTTATTTCTTATCTGTGACAGTTATGAGCGGATTAGAGAGGAACAAAATAAATACTTAGCCGGCCTGAATGCGAAATTAGAAAAAAAAGTACGACAACGAACAAAGAAATTGGAGCTGGCAAACAAGGCTCTAGGGATTGAACAGCAGGCTTTTCGCGAGCACGCGTTTACTGACCAATTAACTGGATTAAATAATCGTTACAAATTACAAGTGATTTTTGATTTTGAGAAGGAACAAGTCATTCGTTATCACACGGAGTTGTCGTTTATTTTATTTGATATTGACGCGTATAAAACGGTCAATGATAAATTCGGGCATTTAGTCGGCGATTCTGTATTGAAACACGTTGCTTTGATTTTAAAAAGCACGGTACGAAATAGTGACATTGTTGCGCGTTGGGGTGGTGATGAATTTATTATCATCACGCCTAAAACATCATTAGTGCGAACGATGCAATTGGCGGAAACCTTACGCCAGCAAGTAAATCAAGCCTTTTTTTCGCACGTGGGTCATATTACCGCGAGCTTTGGGGTCAGTGCCTTTCAGCAGAACGATACCTTAGATACAATTATTCAGCGCGCCGACCAGGCGCTCCACATGGCAAAAAAATCAGGAAGAAATAAAGTTATGGCCTGGGAAAAGTAAGCCTTAGCAAAGGAGCTCCTGTGTAACCCATACTACGATTATTTCTTTGCATACGTTGTCTGTTTTTTTTGACCCTATGATCTGGGGCAATTTTATTGCAGCAGAACCTGCTCTCACGTTGCAAGACAAAAGTTATACGATTGGCGATGCGTCCTTATCGGCCATATCTTGCGATACTGGCGTTGATAAAGCCCTCAATTCCAAAGTCATCAAAAATTATTGCCAGATCTTGCGTTGATGGAAATGGTGATATCGGGAAATAATTAACAAAAGAGCAGTCGTCTTTCTGTGGCGTGACATTACACCTGTCTACATAATCCATCGGTGTATTGGGTGTTAGTAATGGTTTGAAGCTATTGGTAGGGCTTGATATTTCCGTAATGTATGAAGAAAGATAATCAAAACTTCCAGGTGTTTTGGGTGTATCAGGCGCCGAGGTAAAGGGCGATAAAATATTGAGCTTTGCGGGTATCGTTAGTGTTTGTTTCTCCGGCTCACAGTTTACATCGTTTTGTGTGCGTGTCTCACCATCCCAGGTTTCGAAAATGCGGCAATTTATATACGTTATATTTATATTTGAAGCGGTTTTGTTAACCAGATAAATATTATTTGCCGCACAAGTGGCCGCGTATAATAGGAGCAGGCCTAGTGAATATTTCATATTAATACCAATGCTAGCATGACGTGTTTATTATAATAGCACATGGTTTTTATTTTGCCCTGCATGCTCTTTGCGGCAGTAAAACGATGCAGGCATTGATGAACATCAGGAGCACGGCGTCGCTGGCTGTCGCTCCTGGCGTCGTTGCTGCGATATTAATGATCCAGAAGAGAAGTCTAACCCGGGAACTTTGCGCAACTTATTTCTGAGAATGGTATTCATCGAGCTATCCTTGTTTATTAGAACGCTGACAAGTCTATACAAATTTTTTTCATTGTAAGATAAACCATACCCTCCTTCCATGATAAGTCCACCAAAAATTCAAATTACTGATGATCGAGCACCACAGATACACCGTCGTTAAGGCGACACAATATGCAAATAATAAATACAAAAATACTTGATCCTCTATCTGGTAAAATGGTAAGGTTATATTTTTAACTTATTGTTCATTTTTTTGGTTGGATGAATCATGCCTTATTCTTTCCGCGAATTTGCTAAAGACAAACGATTTTTTTTCGAGCAGGTGACTACCACAGAACATGCGGCGCTCAGAGCACAGCAGCATAGCTATAGATTTGCTGCCAATAATGAGTTGTTGCTCGAGCAAGAATTTAAGCATACATACAGCTACCTTCAGAGAAATGGGCAAGATCGCGAGAAGCTGTGGTTTTATTGTTTTTACTGCAGTTTGACATTGGAATCCTATTATCGCGCTTATGGAAAAGTCGCTAAGGCCGAGGAGTATCGTCAAGCTAGTGAAGCGATACGCAACCGCAATAACCCCGCTCATGCCACCCCGATTGTTGAAGAAACGTTCCTGCAGTCGTTGCGAAGAAAAATTAGCGCTGATTTGGGTGCGCTCGTCAGCGTACCGTTACACACCTCCAAAATCCGTGATTGGGTTGCCTTTGCCAATATTACGCGTTTGCAAGTTGTTTTTTGTCGGATTACGGTTAGAGAATCTTTGCTTTTAGCTAAACAGTTGCATTGGCTGGATGGCTTGGAAAGCATGCTGGGAAAGGCTATCGATGTGGATGGCATGGTTTCTGTTCTTAACGCGCCTGCCGATGTTTTTAATGCGCTCAGTGTTGGGCTGTTTGCCGCACGTTTTATCATTAATACGGGTATGTTGCTTAAACACACGCTTATGCCTTCGGATGCCGAACAGTCACTAACGATGACAGAGCGTTTCTGTGCGGAGCTTAACGCGCGCCATGGGGTCTTTATTAATGACGTTGTTTGGGGCACAGTAAATGGTATAACGAACTACGCCAGCTATTTTAATATATCGGGGCCTGCTGCCAACTGGATATTATCCGGGTTTTTATTTTTTGATGTGGCTATGCTCTTGTATTCGCGCAAGCTTGCCGAGCAGGATTATTTGACGAAAAAAGAGCAGTACCTCACTGAGGACGATAATTGTGGTGTTCTTCTCGCGCGAGCGGCTGGTAATAACGAGGACATTGCGCGGCTGAATGAGCAGCGCGATTTGCTGTCTGAGCAACTGGCGCAACTTGAACTGGATTGGCAGGTCACGAGCGCTAGGAATGAATTTAATGTCGGGGCGGCGGTATTGTTCATGAGTGGTTATCCGGCATCATTTTTGCTGGCCACGCCACTTGCGGTCCCGGTCAGTTTTTTTGCCTGCACGGTTGCTGTGGCGATGTATCTCTCAGAAAAAATGTATGGTACGTATCAGGAAAAATCGCTGTTATTTCAGCGGGTAAAGGATGCGGGAGGGGCTACGCCTGACGCGGAGAAAGCGCTGTGCTCAGCACGCAATAATTTAATGATATCGTTGACAAAAAATACCTTCATGCCGATGTTTTTGTTAACAACGGTCGCAGTTTCTATGCCCGCCGCGTTGTTGTTTACGACATTGTATCTTAGCTATGAATGTGGCAAGGGGTATTTTGCTGAGGAACAAGCCGCATCGATGCCGGCTCTAGGCTGATCACGATCTCCCGCGGCCATGCTGCGGGAGATCGTTAGAAAAAGGGTCGCATCGCATTGCTTTTTTACGCTGCCGGATACATCGCATTTATCGCAATAATATCTTTTTCGCTTAAGTGGTCGCGTTGTCCAATCGTTATGTCTTCTCGTAATGGGATAATGGTTTTTTGACCATTGATTGAAAAGGCATACGCTGGATAGTGCATGATAGACTGATAATCATAGTCGCCATAATCTCTGCTGTCGGTTAAATGCTGGTTAAAATTATAGCGATAACCCGGCTCTATATTTTCCCAAATAATTTTCACATAAGAATCGCGGTCATGTCGCGATTGTTCATGCCATAAACCCAGAGCGTGGCCGATTTCATGCACGCTATTCATGGTGTTGCAGCGTGGAGCCAATAAAATATCCTGTTTGCCCCCTTGTTTGCCCACAGCTGATGCGCAGGTTGTGCCTTTTGCTGGTATGAAGAACAGGTAGTCGGAGTAGTTTTCGCGATTTTTGGAGGTTAACTCAACAAATTCGATGTTGGTATTTTTTTGCAGAATATCCATGGCTTGCAGTACGGCCAATTTATTCATCCAAGGTAAATCTTCACTTAGCTCAAACGGCATAATCCCATTCGGCCAACGGGCACCGCTGAGCTTGGGCAGTATCGACGCGCTTTTCGCAGAGAGTTCGTCTGCTCGGCCCATGAGGATATCCCCTTCGACTAAAGCATAGTTATCAATGTTGGCAAAAACGATGGTGCGCATGCCAAGTATTGGATCGTTAATTACCGTTTCGCCCAGGGTCACTGCCATCGCTGCAGAAAAAGAGGTGCAGAGGGTGAGCGCGATGATTTTAAGAATAGCGTGCTTCATTGGTTTTTATTCCTAGTTAGGCTGGATGGCGCATATTAATACAAGTGTGACTTAATGGCACTATATTGATCTAAATTGATCTAAAATTTACGCTATGCCAAATTATAGTTGGACCTAATCGGGGCTACGACAATCCAGAGCCAGTTTATACACATCGTTTTTATGCTCACCGGTCAGTTGGCAGGCAATTTTTACTGCTTGCTTGAGGGGTAGCTCGGCCAATAAAACCGATAGCAGTTTTTCAAGATTGGACTGGTCGCTTTTTTCAAGCACTCTTGGCGGGATAATCAGTACAAACTCGCCTTTGCAGCGCCCATTGTCGGCTAGCAGCCAATCCTTTACTTGTGAGCAACGTCCGGAAACAAAGCGTTCGAAGGTCTTGGTTAATTCCTTGGCCAGCACCAATTCACATGCTTCACCAAACACATGGGCAATGTCGTCAATACTTTCAAGGATGCGGTGGGTTGATTCGTAAACAATCAAGGTGTGATCGAGGGCCTTGAAGCTTTCAAGTTTTTGGCGTCGGGCGGCCTGTTTGGCCGGTAGAAAGCCCGCGAAGGTAAAGGTGTCGCAAGGAACGCCTGCACCTGACAGGGCGGCAATCAGGGCGCAGGCACCGGGAATTGGGGTGACCGTAATGTCATGGGCGCGCGCCAGCTTCACCAAGGGGTAGCCGGGGTCGCTAATTAGCGGCGTACCGGCATCACTAATCAGTGCGAACGATTTTCCTTGTAACAAGGCGGCAATAATCGCGTCACTTTTGCTTGCTTCATTATGGGCGTGCAATGAGGCGAGCGGTTTTTTAATACCGAGTGCGGTGAGTAATTGGCGCGAGTGGCGCGTGTCTTCGGCAAGGATGGTATCAACTTCTTGCAGGGTATGTAGCGCCCGTCGCGAGATGTCATCACGGTTGCCAATGGGGGTGGCAACGATGAAGAGCGTGCCTGTAGAAGTTGCTGAAGTGGCTATCATGGTTTATCCTCTTGCGTTCCTGCGTACTGGATCTATTTTCATGTTGTTACATTCACTTTTTTACAAACTGATTTCGTTGATTTTTTGTGTAATTTTTCTTTCGCAATGCACTAAGGTGGCGGATGCACAATTGCAAGTAAACCAACCCGTCTCCAGTCCTTACACCATGCCTGCAGATGCCTACTTGGCACTGGCAAAAAAACAAGACGGTATTGAGAAACAATCGTTGCTCATGATGGCTGCCGGTCGATTAATTTACGACGGACAATGGCAACAAGGTGAGACGATTTTATCACAAACCAGCGATTTATCCGCTGATCTTGCCAGAGAAAAAAGCTTATTGCTGGCTAAGGTCGATCTGATACGTCAGCAGCCACGCGCGGCTATTGCTAAACTTGCTGCCGTTCGCGAAATTAATAGCATGCCAAGTTATTATCAAGCGCAGTTCCACGAGATGTTGGCGCAATCCTATCAAGCCACCGGTAGCGCGCCTGAATCGGTTGCAGAGCGCATCAAATTAGAGCGCTTATTGTCAGACGACACAATGAAAACCAATAACCTTCGTGCCCTGTGGCTGACCTTGACCACCCTGCCGATGGCTGAGCTCGATACGTTGGCTGCCGAAACGCCGGTTAGTTCCGAATTGGGCGGCTGGATGCAGTTGTCGCTGATTTCGCGTAAAAACAATGCTAACGCGCAGACGATGATGAGCGAGATTGAGCAATGGCAAGCGCGTTATCCACAGCATCCTGCCAATACTATTTTACCGCTAGCAAGTGTAACCCAGCATTTGTTGGCGCCACCTAAACGAATGGCCGTGTTATTACCACTAACCGGGCCGTTGGCAGGTCCGGGGGGCGCGATTCGCGATGGTTTTATGGCGGCTTATAAATCCGGCAAGGGTGAGGTGGATGCTAAGGTCCAATTTTATAATACGGATTCGGCGAAGGTCGCTGACCTCTATAATCAGGCGGTCACCGAGGGCGCTGATTATATTGTTGGCCCCTTGAGCAAGGCCGATGTGGTCACCGTTGCTGCGATGAATCATCCTGTACCGACTTTGTTATTAAATGATGTAAACAATAATACCAGTGAAAACGCCTATGAGTTTGGCTTGTCGCCAAGTAATGAGGCGAGACAGGTGGCGGCGAAAGCGCACAATAGTGGCCATACTCGTGCGCTGGTGATAGCGCCGGATGGTCCCTGGGGTGAGGAAGTTGCCACTGCGTTTAAAAATCAATGGCAGACTGGCGGCGGTCTTGTTGTTGATACTTTTCATTATCGCGCCAAGGATGACATGAACAAGGAAATGCGTGATTTTCTGCAGATCAGCGACAGTGAGGCACGCAGCAAAAAATTGAAACAGTTGTTGGGGCAACACATCGAATCGACACCCAGACGCCGCCAGGATTTTGATATGATTTTTCTCCTGGCCTATCCGTCTAAAGCGCGACAAATTATGCCGATGTTGAAATATTATTATGCTGGCGACGTACCCGTATATGCCACTTCGAATGTCTATGCGGGAAGTGCGAATGCAATGAAAGATCGCGATTTAAACGGCATCATCTTCTGTGATATGCCTTGGGTCTTTGCGCACCAGATGGGCAACAAGAACTGGCCCGAGCAGTTCAATAGTTATAATCGCCTTTATGCTTTAGGCATGGATAGTTATGCATTGGCGACACAACTCAATCAGCTGTTGCTATTCCCGGCAATGGGCGTGAACAATAAAAGCGGTGTGCTTTATTTGAATCCCAACCAACAAATTGCGCGGGTCTTGAACTGGGGGCAGTTCAGGCAAGGACTGGCACAGTTGACCCGTGATAACCCGAGTGCTGCTTAATTAATATAGTTGTAGCCCGGATTATGATAGCGCTTGATGGCTATATTTCCCAAATATTCTAAAGTAGCACTATACTGAAGTTTAAGGGGGTAGTTTTTGCCTCCCAATAACTATATGAGCACAAGGATATGCCGGAATTTCAGTTTAGTGCGCGTGATGCAAGTGGCCAGCAGGTAACGGGCAGGCGAAATGCATTGTCGGCTGAGGATTTGGCGGCGCAATTGCAGACTGAAGCACTAACGCCACTTGACATCAGCAAGGCGGAAAAAAAAACAGAAAAACCTGCTGGTAGTTCTCTGAAGATTACGATATTCAAAGAGAAAGTATCGCAGGATGACCTGCAGATGCTTTGTCGGCAATTGTATACGCTCATTAAAGCCGGTATTCCTATAGGTATTAGCATAGCCAAGCTTGCTGAGACAACTCGTGATAAGCAATTGGCGAAAGCACTGCAGCAAATTTTAGCTAGCCTGAACCAGGGGCGTAGCTTGTATTTATCGCTTGCCCAGTTCCCTGATATTTTTTCAGATTTTTTTGTTAATTTGGTCAAGGTGGGTGAGAGCACCGGCCAGCTTGACAATGTGTTTTTGCATTTGGCGGAATACCTTGAGTTGGAAGTCGATACGCGTAAAAAAATAAAATCCGCACTGCGCTACCCGCTGATGGTTTTGGTCGCGATTTTCGTTGCCTTGCTCATCATCAATGCGTTTGTTATCCCGGCGTTTGCCGGCTTGTTCAAAAGTTTCCAAGGCACGTTGCCTTTACCAACTCGTATCCTGATTGCAACGTCCGATTTCATTATTGGTTACTGGTATATCATACTTGCGGGCATTATTCTTGCGATCGTGGCGATTCGCTATTATATCAAAACAACCGCCGGAGAATTGAAATGGTCGAGGCTGCAATTAAAAATTCCCGTCATCGGCTGGCTGATTCACCGTATCATCTTGGCACGCTTTGCCAGTTTGTATGCATTGGTTCTGCGCTCCGGGTTGACGGCGGTTGATGGCATTGAGCTGGTCGGTGCTTCTACAGGAAATGCGTTTGTTGAGCAACAAATTCGGCAGGTATCTAGTATGGTTGGTCGTGGCAATAGTATTGCCAATTCGATTGCGCAAACGCAACTTTTTCCGCCGCTTGTGGTGCAAATGATTACCTTGGGCGAGGAGTCGGGGAATATTGACACCTTGCTGGATGATGTTGCCGAATTTTATCAGCGAGAAATTGAGTATGATCTAGTGCGTCTGAGTGATGCTATTGAGCCAATCATGCTGGTGATTATGGGGGTCATGGTGTTGATTTTAGCGTTGGGTGTGTTTTTGCCGATGTGGAGCATGGCATCCCAAATGATGCATCCCAAATGAGAACGCTGCTCGCAAAGTCGGTCCGTTTAAATCACTACCACACGGCTATTGTGATTACGCTGGTCGCGACTATGGTTTGGTTTATCCTGCGCTATGCCTCGATGGTACAGGCAAGTCTTGAGCGTACGGTTTTTGATAATAACGTCCAGCTTATTCATCGTTTGTTTCAAATCAGGCAAATTCTAACGCATGAGGGCGAGGATGTATGTGCGGCTTTTGATAATCCTGACTTGTTTCAGCAGGCGTCGGTTGGCGGGCTGCACACGGCCTCGCTTGATGATGATAATGGTTTGCCCTTAACTTGGAGCTATGATCCGGTGGCGCACGTGCTTACTTACCACGTACGTAGCAGTGACTATTTTCGCGCTGATCCACCGCAAAAAATCATGCTGGGATTTCATTGTCAGCGAGGCAAAATCGACATGGTTGTAAGCCCGCACCAATGGTGCCGCGAGATGGCGTTTTGGGGGTGTAGTCAATGGTGAGAAGTGCTGGCCTGTAGATCAGGCGTTGAGACGCAGACTCACGTTATATGGTCAAGTAGGGGGCACTGTGGTTCTTGAGTTTGATGTGGGATGGGCGCTATTTCGGAGAACGTAATCGAGCAACACCAGCACCAATTAGCTCGTTTGCAGTCAGTTTGATTATATATGGTCCGTGAGCTATGATTAACTAGAGGGTGGATACTTTAAGAGGATGGAACAATGAGAACATTAAATAAAGGTTTTACATTGATTGAGCTGGTGATGGTTATTGTGATTTTGGGTATTTTAGCCGCGGTAGCTATACCAACTTATATTGATTTGCAAGGAGATGCGCGACAAGCCGCCACCGACGGTGTTGCTGGTGCCTTGGGATCGGCTTCAGCAATTAACTATGCCGCACGCAGTGCAAACAGCGCGAATGGCGTGGCTGTCGCAAATTGTACTGATGTGTCAGCAGCGCTGGCAGGCGGGGCAGCGCCTACTGGTTACACTGTGGGAAGCGTGGTACTTGGTGCTGGTGTATCGGCTACCTGCACAGTAACAAGAACAACTGGTGGTGAAACGTCTACCTTTACAGGCACGGGTATTTTGTAAGCCAGTATGGTTGCAGTTTTACTGTGATAGTAGCTGCTCGCGTTCTCGAGATGAGGCATTAATGCCTCATCTCGAGGTTGAGGCGCAAGGGTCTGCGCAAGTAACTGATGAAGGATAACTATCATGATTGGATTACTGATATTGGGCGTTTTCGCGATCGTTGTTGGCGTTTGTATGTTGATTTGTCCGGGCAGAATAGAAAAGCTGAGTGAGTATCTGGATAGAAGGGTATTCAGTGACGGGGGATTTTACAAGCATTCAGTGCTTTCCGCTGTTTTTTTGATTGCGTCCGGCGTGTTTCTTATTACCATCTATGCATACTATCACTAACAAATAGAGTAGACATCTCTGGACGGACCTCTGCGCGCGACCGTGATTTGATTGACCCCCGCGTGAACAGCGGAGGAGCGTCCAGGGATGACCTGCATTGTGTAGGGACATTTTAGTTTTACTGATAGTCAATTTGTAACTCCACTGGCATTATTTCTTGTAAGCGACCATACAACGCCATCATTTGCACACAAAATACATGCATTTGTTGACGGTTTTCCCAGAGTAGATAATCCACTCCTTTATGAAAGGCATTTTGCCGCGATAGGGTGCCGATTAGCTGAGTTTCATGTCTGGATAAACCAAGGTGCGCATTGAGTTCCACCAGTTCAAACAAATTTTTATAATGACGAATCTGCCGATGCTCATGCAGTAGGTATGCTTTGAGTGTTAATTCAAATGCGCTGTGGATTAGTGTAGTGATCGGTAATAGTGCATCAATGGTTAGATCGTTATCCATGCTTAGCTCGCCATTGTGCTGTAATAAGTGATCAGCACAATAAGCATGTTGCGCCGCAATTTGTAGCATATCAACGGGCGTGAGAAATTGTTTGTCCATGTTATATCGCTCCTTAAAAATACCGATTAACATCTAGTCGCCACAAATTTCGAACCTAGGCGAAAAGTCAGATGTGCTGGATAGTTAGTATCTAGTTATGACCGTGAGCCGGTCCACCATTTATTCGTCCGTAGGTTGGCGCTGAGCGCTAGCGAAGCCCCGCGATTGTGGCACGGAGGAGTTCCCCTGTTGGGCTGCACTGCGCTCAGCGCCAACCTACAACAACAGGTCAAAAGCAAATGGCAACGGTACTCGTTTCTGTGGTATCCAACCCTCCTCACAAGCACTGGAATGACGAACGTTAAATCAGGTTTCGACCGCCATCTATGGTGAGCGTCTCGCCGGTAATGAATGGATTTTCTGCCAGAGCAAGCACCGCGTGCGCAATGAATACAGGCTCGCCATGCCGTTGCAGCGCTGTTTTAGCGATGATTTTTTTTGCCGCACGCTACTCAAGGCGTTTTCTCCCTCAGGCCAGGCAATAGCGCCGGGCGCTACCGCGTTAACGCGTACGTTTGGCGCAAATTCACGCGCCAGCGCCTTGGTCTGCATGTTGAGGGCTGCCTTGGTTTGGCAATACACGGCATAGTCTTTTAATGGCTTATCTGCATGCGCATCGGTGATGTTGATGATGGCGCCGTGTTGTGCGGCAAGATAAGGAAAGGCGGCCTGACTGAGTAAAAAAGGTGCTTTGACGTTGGTGTTAAACAGTTTATCCCAGGCGATAATATCCGCAGCGCCGGGATCGGTGCGCATAAAAATGGACGCATTGTTAACTAGCAAATTAAGTTTTCCGGCCCAATCTATCGTGTTTGCAATGAGCATGTCTGCTGCGTTTGGCTGACATAAATCGGCGACTAGCGTCAGCGCGCTGTTGGTTCTTTGCTGATTGAGCGCCTGCGCCAAGTCATGGGCTTCACTGTCAGAGTGATGATAGTGAATGATGATGCGATAGCCTGCCTGATGCAAATAGCTGGCGATGGCGGCACCGATGCGTCGTGCCGCACCCGTAATCAATGCCACAGGTGCTTGTATGTCTGATTGATTCAAGGTATGTTCCTCTTTTTTACAATTTTTACACACATGAACTTAATTGACTCCTTGCGCCAGCAATTGCGTGAACAAGGCGATATGCCGTTTGTGGCATTCATGCACCAAGCGTTGTATGCACCCGCATTTGGCTATTATAGCGCGGGATTACAGAAATTTGGTGCTTCTGGTGATTTCATTACCGCCCCCGAATTAACACCCTTGTTTGGGCAGACGCTTGCCAATCAATGCCAGCAGGTATTAAGCACACTCGATGATCCGATTTTACTGGAGTTCGGTGCGGGTTCTGGTCGTTTGTGCGTGGATATCTTAACCCAGCTTGAGCACCTGAATTGCCTACCGCGGGAATATCATATTCTCGAGGTTAGTGCGGATTTACGCCAGCGGCAACAAGCGCTGGCTAACGAGCAGATTCCGCATCTGGCCGATCGGGTTAAATGGCTCTCAGGTTGGCCGGACGAGCCGTTTAACGGGGTGGTTATTGCCAATGAGGTCTTGGATGCAATGCCGGTGCATCGCTTTATGCAATTGCAGGATGGCTTGTTTGAAAGCTATATAAGCCTGAAAGAGGATAGCGTGCTTGCTGAGGTATTGAAACCATGCACGGATGCGCGTCTGCTTGCATATCTGCGCACAGTTTTGCCAACGGATTTATACCCCTATCAGTCGGAAGCTAATTTATTCATCGATGATTGGGTATTGCAATGCTATACCATGCTCAAACAAGGTGTGGTATTGATCATTGATTATGGCTTTCCACGGCATGAGTATTATCATCCTGATCGAACGGGTGGTACGTTGATGTGCCATTACCGTCATCAGGCACACAGTAATCCTTTGGCACATCCCGGTGAAGAGGATATCACCGCACACGTTGATTTTACACACGTTGCCGAGGCGGCTGATGCAGCGGGGTTTCATGTGGCGGGTTTTAGCAATCACGCCTCTTTTTTGCTGGCGAATGGTTTGTTAAGCTTGTTGGCTGCAATTGCAGATGAACCTGAACGTGTGCGTAGTCAGCAGGCTGTAAAACAATTGCTCCAGGCGAATGAAATGGGCGAATTATTTAAGGTGATAGCCTTGAGCAAAGGCGTTGATCAGCCACTTAACGGTTTTCAATTACATGATAAACGAGCGAGTTTGTAATAATGGCGAGATATTTAACTACAGTAGAATTGCAGAAAGAGTCGATGAAGTTCTCAGCGGGTCACACGACCATATTTTCAGCGACGGAGCGCGAGCCATTACACGGTCATCTGTATGGTGTCTACCTGGCTTTAAGCACGTGGGTAGAAGATAATGGCATGACGTTTGATTATCGCTATTACAAGGAGCGCGTGCATAAGTTATGCAAGCAATTGAATCAAACGTTTCTGATGCCGCAGTTTTCGCCGTTTCTGGAGTATGCAGAAGACGACAGCTATTATTATTTTACCTTTAATAAGAAAAAAATTCCTTTTCTGAAAGAAGATGTGACGCTGATGCCATTAAGTAACATTACTGTCGAGGAATTATCGCGCTGGTTTATCAATGAGCTAATTAAGGACGAGGATGAGTTGACGCGTCATCGTATTGAAAATATGTTGGTTAAGGTATTTTCAGCACCAGGGCAGTCGGCTAGTCATTCATGGCAGCGTTAGGGCGCACGGATCACCCCAAGGGGTATTGAAATCGAAAATTATTCCACTGTTTTAAAGGTCTGTGTTCCTAATACCAGCCGTGATTTTTTTGATTATTCTTCCGACGGTATTACACTGAGCATCGGCGCCAGAGTTTGGGTGCCTTTTCGAAAGCAAACGCGTTTGGGGGTGGTGGTTGGTTATGATCAGCCGGAAAATCCCAAGACCAATATTAAACCCATTTCAGCGCTCATTGATGAGCAGCCACTTTTATCAACCGAGATGCTAGCGCTCTGCCGTTGGGTCAGCCGCTATTATCAATCACCGCTTTCAGAAGTTATTCCGTTGGTATTACCGAAAAAATACCGTAATGGCGATCCCTGCCAGCGGCCAACCTGTAATTATTATTCTTTAGCCATGAGCCCCAACGAGGCGCGTAGCCTGTTGCCCAAACGCGTACGTCGTCAGCATGAGTTACTCGATTTTTTCATTCGCCAACCAACCTCTTTATCTCAAAAAATGGTGCTGCAAGCAGGATTCAAAATGGCGCAACTGCAGGCATTAGTGGCATGCGCTATCCTTGTCGTTGATGAGCAAGCCGATAAGCCGGCAGTGCAAGTGGGCGCGCGCAGCGAGGCTTTGCTATTAAATGCAGAACAGGCTGCTGCGGTGGACACAATTCTTGCCCGGCTGCAGTTGTATAATTGTTTTTTATTACAGGGGGTGACGGGCAGTGGTAAAACCGAGGTCTATTTGCAGGTCATAGCGCAAGTGCTGGCCGCAGGACGACAGGTATTGATTTTAGTACCCGAAATTGGTTTGACCCCGCAATTACTAGCGCGTTTTAGTGCCCGTTTTCATGTGCCTATGGCGGTAATCCACTCTAATTTAAATGACACGGAGCGTCAGGTTGCCTGGCAGTTGGCAAGTGATGATGCGGTTAAATTGGTGATTGGCACACGGGCCGCCGTTTTTACGCCTATGCCAGCACTGGGCTTGATTGTAATTGATGAAGAGCATGATTCGTCATTGAAGCAAATGGAGGGCGTGCGCTACTCGGCACGCGACACCGCGCTGATGCGAGCGCATGCTGCAAACATCCCCATCGTACTTGGAACCGCGACGCCCAGCCTGGAAAGCATGCATAATTGCACATTACAAAAATATACTTTACTGCCGCTAACTCAAAAAGCATTAACGAGCACCCCACTGCATTACCAAATATTGGATATTCGCAACCAAACGTTGCAGCATGGCTTGGCGAGCACCACCCTGCAGCGGATCAATGAACATCTGCAGCAGAAAAATCAGGTTTTAGTTTTTATAAATCGCCGTGGCTTTGCACCGGTGCTGTTATGCCACCAATGCGGCTGGATGGCGGATTGCCGAGCGTGTGATAGTCATTTGACGGTGCATCGTCGGCTAGGGCAATTAGTTTGCCATCATTGCGGCTTGACGCAATCAGTACCCACGCAGTGCAAAGTGTGTAAAGGCCGCGAACTATTGCCAGTTGGTGCCGGTACGCAACGTATCCATGAGTTTTTATCAACACAATTCCCCTCTACGTCGATTTTGCGCATTGACCGTGATGAGGTACGAAAAAAGCGGGCATTGGAAGAGCACTTGCAGCGTATCAATAGTGGTGAGGCGCAGTTAATAATCGGCACGCAAATGTTGGCTAAAGGTCATCACTTCCCACGCCTGACCTTGGTTGTAGTGCTGGATGCTGACAATGGTTTTTATAATCAGGACTTTCGTGCGCTTGAACGTTTGGGGCAGTTATTAACGCAGGTGGCGGGACGCGCCGGACGCGCGGAGTTTCCCGGGCAGGTGCTGATTCAAACCCATTTGCCGCAACACCCGGCGCTTAACTTGCTGATACAACAAGGGTATGATGCTTTTGCGCAATCATTGTTGCCTATGCGGCAACAAGCGGAATTGCCACCGTTTCATTTTCTGGCCATCATTCGCGCACAAGGAAAAAATTTAAATGGTGTGCTGCAGTTTCTGCATACACTGAAAGAGAGATTGCATGGTGTCGGTATTCACACTTTGGGTCCAGCGCCAGCACCGTTGGCCCGCAAGGCCGATAATCATCGTTTGCAATTGCTGGTAAAATCATCATCACGCAAAAAGCTGGGTGCTGCATTAAGTCATATGCGTGACTGGTTAACTCTGAACAGTATCAATAATGGTATTCGCTGGAATATCGATGTTGATCCAATGGATTTATCATGACCAATAAAATTAATGTTCATCACAAAACATTTAATATCGCCTGGGGTGATATGGATGCGTTAGGGCATGTTAATAATGCCCGTTATTTTGATTATTTTCAGGAAGCAAGGATTGAATGGCTGCAAGGCCTGCACTTGGATTTGAAACAGAATCAGGGCCCGGTAGTCATCCATGTCGCATGTACTTTCTTAAAGGCTGTTGTCTACCCGGCGACGTTGACATTAAATAGCAGCATTCATAGCTTGGGCCGTTCCAGCCTGGTGATGGATCATGATTTATACCAGGGGGATGTATTAATGGCGCAGGGGATTAGTAAGGTTGTTTGGGTTGATTATCAAGAGAGCAAGTCGATTCCGTTGCCGGAGGCGATTCGGGTTTTATTTCCAGGTTGATGCTAGGTTTTACATCTTCGCAACGGGATAAGGTGCCCAATAGGGATTGCCCCGCGGTGCCGGGGGCAATCAATCCAGATTATTTAACGCTGAAATCCTTCGATTGCAAAGGTTGTTCATCAAGGAAAAGGTCGACGCGGTACTTCCCAGCCGGCCAGCCGGCAGTGGGCTTAGATAATGAATATTTTACGGTCCATTCCTGGTTCTCTCCCACGACGTCAGTGACATCAAGTGTTTTTTCACCAATCTTATAATTGTCAGGTGCCACTTTGTTGGTGTCTACGGCAATCCACGATGCTTTGACGCGTTGTCCTTTTTTAACGTCATTGGAAATGCAAACGTAATAAAGCATTTCAGTAGTCGGCTTAAACGTATCTTTTGCGGCGAGGGCGTTATCACCAGCCACCTCGTCGGTAAGCGTGCAATTTATGGTTGGACTCTTGACCTCTTTGGACCCCTCCGCCCACGCGCCATTAAAAAGGCAGAGTAACAGACTGATATAAACCATTTTGGACATTTTATTATTCATGTTGTTATTCCTAACGATAGTTCTCTATTATTTTAGCGGCAATCAGAGCAACTGCCAGTAATTATTAAAAATTTTTTCTAACAACGAGCTTTTCAAACCGCTATCGGTGCTTTTATCGCAGGATGCGATTGATAATTGACGAACTCAAAATCTTCAAAGCGATAATCAAATAAAGATGCCGGTTTAGACTTGATTTGCAATTGCGGCAGCGGCAAGGGATCTCGTTGCAGCTGTGTTTTTGCTTGTTCCAAGTGATTGAGATATAAATGACAATCGCCCCCTGTCCAAATAAATTCACCAACTTCGAGGTTACATTGCTGGGCAACCATGTGAGTTAATAGTGAGTATGAGGCAATATTAAAGGGCACACCGAGAAACACATCGGCAGAGCGTTGATATAATTGGCAAGAGAGGCGATGGTTGACGACATAAAATTGAAACAGTGCGTGACACGGGGCTAGCGCCATTTTGTCGAGTTCGCCTACGTTCCAGGCGCTGACTATCAGCCGGCGAGAATCGGGGTTGGTTTTGATTTGTTGTACAACCTCGGTTAATTGATCAATCGTCCGGCCATCCGCTGTTGGCCAGCTGCGCCATTGTTTACCATACACGGGTCCGAGATCGCCATTTGCATCGGCCCATTCATCCCAAATGGTGACATTGTTGTCGCGCAGGTAGGCAATATTGGTGTCGCCTTGTAAAAACCAGAGTAACTCATGGACGATACTACGCATGTGCAGTTTTTTCGTGGTCAACAAAGGAAAGCCATCGGCAAGGTTAAAGCGCATTTGGTAGGCAAACGTTGAACGTGTGCCCGTACCCGTTCTATCCGATTTGGTTACACCATGATTTAAAACATGTTCAACTAACTGTAGGTATGTTTTCATTTCGTTTCATCCACCAGAGAACCAATCCGAATACCAGCATCGGAATGGAGAGTAATTGCCCCATTGTTAACCAATTAAATGCGATGTAGCCGAGCTGCTGATCGGGCTCGCGGAAAAACTCGATAATCAGGCGACAGATTGAATAGCCAATTAAGAAAATAGCGGACACACAACCGGCGGGTCTTGGTTTAGCCGCGTACCACCATACCAAAATAAATAAACCTATGCCTTCAAGGCCAAACTCATAAAGTTGTGAGGGATGGCGGGCCTGCATGTCGACCTGCGGGAAAACCATGCCCCAGGGGGCGTCGGTAACGCGTCCCCATAATTCACCATTAATAAAATTGCCGGCACGTCCTGCGGCCAAGCCAAGCGGTACGAGTGGTGCGGTGAAATCACCTATCTCCAGGTACGGTTTCTTTATCTTGCGAGAGAGAAAGAATGTCCCCACGGCCACACCAAGCAAACCGCCATGGAACGACATGCCGCCTTCCCACAGTTTAAAAATTATCCAGGGCTGATGGATCAATTCTTGCATCTGATAAAAAAGCATGTAACCCAATCTGCCACCAAGAATGATGCCCATCGCCAGGTAGAAAATCAGGTCGCCAATTTGTTCAGAGGTCCAATGCAACTTATAACGTTTCACCCGCCAGTGTGCCAATCCCCATGCGCACATGAAGCCTAATAAATACATTAAGCCATACCAATGCACCTTCACCGGGCCTATGGAAAAAGCAATTGGGTTAATATGTGGGAACATTAGCATAGGAGCCTCTCTAAAAGTCCTTTTAAAACAGCAAGTTAATTGACGTTATTAATAAAATGACAATAAAACCATATTTTAATTGCTGCACAGGTAGTATATAGGTGAGGCGCGCACCCAGTGGCGCAAACAATACACTGCTAATCGCCACCAAAATTACCGCAGGCCAGTAAATATATCCGGTGCTATAAGCAGGTAAGCCTGGTTCATTGTTTCCCGTAATCATAAACGCGACAGTACCAATCACGGCGACGGTTAACGTGCATAATGCGGATACGGCCGGAATTTTTTTCACTCCTACCCCACAATAGTCGAGATAAGGGATAATCAATGCGCCCCCGCCAATTCCTAATAACCCCGACTTAAAGCCAATTAAAAAGGTGACCAGGCGGTTCACCCATTTACCAGGGGAACGTTGTGGATGGTTTATGTGAATAGTTAATAACATGTTAATGCTAATAAAAAGCAAAAACAAACCGAATATAATTTTAAGCCAATGCGTGGGTAAGCGATGCGCAAGGAATGCGCCAGCAAGGGTGCCGATGATAACACCAGGCCATAAGCGATGATAAATATCCCAGAGGACTGCACCGTGTTTATAATGTGCACGGACAGAAGCTTGAGCCGTGAAAATCATGATTGCCAGCGAGGTGCCTGCAGCGACTTGCATTTCCATGCTTGCAGGAATGGTCTGGGTATGTTGAAAAATATAGAGCAACGCCGGAACGACAATCATACCGCCGCCAATACCTAAAATGCCGGCTATCAAACCGGTAACTATACCTGTTAGCCCATAAATGGCGGCATGTTCAAGAAGCGTGGTGATCATCATGACTTTCCTGCTCTGATCAAACCACCCAAGCCCTCATCTTCCAGCGCTTTTTGTAAATACAGTCTTATTTGACCCGGGTTTTCAAACTCCAAAACCTCAGCGAGGATGCGGCGGGCAGCGGCAATGGAGAAATTACGAATTACCCATTTTATACGAGGCAAGCTGAACGAGTTCATACTGAGCGTGTCAAAGCCCATGGCTAATAACAAGATCACCGCAAGTGGATCACTCGCCATTTCTCCGCAAATACTTACTTCAACACCGGCAGCATGCCCCCCCTCGACGACTTTAACCAACGTTCGTAACAACGAGGGGTGAAGGTGGTCATAAAGGTTGGCTACGCGTGGATTATTTCTATCCACGGCCAGTAAATATTGGGTTAAGTCATTACTGCCCACGGATAGAAAATCAACGCGCTTGGCGAATTCACGTGCCTGATAAACGGCGGCGGGCACTTCGATCATCATTCCTATGGGTGGTTTTTCGATCATGCATCCTTCTTCCAGCACCTCAGCGTAAGCCTGGTTAATCAAAAAAATGGCTTCATCAACTTCGCTTAAGGTCGTGACCATGGGCAGCATGATACGTAGATTATTTAAGTCTTCGCTGGCACGCAACATGGCCCGCACTTGCAACAAAAATACGTCGGGATGATCGAGCGTAACTCGAATTCCGCGCCAGCCCAGATAGGGGTTTTCATCATTCATGGGAAAATAAGGCAGTATTTTGTCGCCGCCAATATCAAGTGTACGCATGGTCACTGAACGTGGTGCAAAGGCTTTTAGAATCTGGCGATAGATGATGTATTGCTCATCTTCTGAAGGAAAGCGGTCGCGACTCATAAAGGGTACTTCGGAGCGGTACAGGCCGACCCCTTCAGCGCCGACACTCATGGACAAGCCAGAGTCCATGGCGAGACCGGTATTCACTTGCAGCGAGACCCGATAGTTATCGATTGTTTCAGCAGGTTTATCACGCAAGCTAACCAAGCTTTGGTTCAGCTCGTTTTCCTCTTGTGCCAACTGCTTATATTCAGCAAGCAGCGGCTTGGATGGGGAGATGAATACATGGCCATAATAACCATCCACAATCATGGCACGCCGTGATACCTGTTCAATCTTAAGCCCACGCACACCCATAACGGTAGGTACGCCCAGCGCGCGCGCGAGAATGGCTACATGCGAGTTATTTGAGCCTTTGGCCGCGACGACTCCTGCCAACTGGCCTTCAGGTACCTCGGCAAGTGCTGCGGCGGTGATTTCCTCGCCCACCAATATTGTGCGGCGCGGATAGATGATTTCTTCTTGTTCTGATGATTGCAGCTCGGCAAGTACACGCCGCCCAAGATCGCGAAAATCGCTGGCACGTTCGCGTAAGTATTCATCCTTCATGTTCTCAAATTCGAATACATGCTTTTTGATGACACTGGCAAGCGCGGCTTGCGCGCTGAGCTGTTCACCACGGATGGTTTGCGCGACATCAGCGCCTAAGCTGTCATCGTCCAAAATGCGCAAATAGACATCAAACAAAGCGTGCTCATCATCACCCACACTTAACTTCATCCGCCGGCTCAAGCGGTGCATATGCTCGCGGGCAGCTTGCAGGGCGGTGTGAAAAATAGCGACTTCATGTTCTACGTTATCAGTTAGTTGCCGAGGTACTGCGTCAATGTCTGCGCGCGGATATACGACGACAGCGGTACCAATGCCAACGCCAGGCACGCTGCCGATGCCCGCCAACGCAATTTGTGATACTTCGTGTTTTGTGATGCCCGTGGGCTGTACCTGCGTTAACTCGGCGAGCTCGCCGGTTGCCTCGGCATGAGCAATAATGCCACCCAATTGTGCGGCAAGTGTAATTAAAAAGGCTTCTTCGGCATCATCAAAGGAACGTTGCTCGGTTCCTTGTACCGTCAAAACGCCATATAGTTTGCGATGCTGAATGATGGGTACGCCCAGGAATCCTTTAAAGTGGTCTTCACCAAGCAGGGAGTTCTGATGGTAGTCTGGATGGGCGGGAGCATTGTCAATGTTGATTGGCTCTTCACGACGGCCTACCAGGCCAATCAAGCCACTATCCATGCCGACACGCACCCGTGATTCGGCTTGTTTATTCAAGCCTTCAGTGGCAATTAATACATATTCAGCGAGTTTGTTGTCGATGAGATAAACCGAAACAGCTTCGGCTGCAACGGCTTTACGCACTTGCTGCACTAAAATAGTGAGCGCATCCGCTAAATGGTTAACTGTCGTGACAGCCTGTACGATACGTTTTAATATTTTCAACATCTAACGACTATGATTACCTCGTTTGCGGCGCATCCCAAAAGGTGTGCGGCGTTTTTTAAGAAAATGTTCCAGTTCTTTTAATGCCAGCATATAGACTTGTCTTTTAAAAAAAATAACTTGCTCTTGCGGTTCAAAGTAATCGATCCAGCGCCAACTATCAAACTCTGGTGTATCGCTCAAGTCGAGACGAACTTTTTGCTCGCTGGTCACCAGCTTTAATAAATACCACTTTTGTTTTTGGCCAATGACTAAGGGTGAACTGCCATGGCGCAAGTATTGTTTGGGCAGACGATACTTGAGCCAACGCTTGGTTGCCCCCAGGATCTCAACGTCTTCACGCTCCAAACCGACTTCTTCACGTAATTCACGATACATAGCATCGATGGCTTCTTCACCTGTGGCGAGCCCACCTTGCGGAAACTGCCAGGCATCATGTCCATGTCGCCTTCCCCAAAAAACCCGTCCAGAGTCATTGACTAAAATAATGCCAACATTCAAACGATAACCGGCGCGATCAATCACCATATTACTACTGCTTACATAAACCACTAATTCCTTGATTTTTTCATATAATGCAAGACGTTGGCAAATAAAACCGAGGTTATTGTTATAATATAATAAATGCGAGGCAGATAAGGCGTAATCACATGAAAAAAAACATTCTGATTTTAAACACCGGTGGAACTATTAGCAGTGTCAAAACCAATCACGGTTATGAACCTATGCAAGGTTATGTGCAAAGCGCTTTAAGCCAAATCCCGGCACTTCGCCATAAGGAAATGCCTCATTATGTCATCAAGGAATATCAGCCCTTGCTGGATTCATCGAATATGACAGTCAATGAATGGAATCGTATTGCTGCAGATATCGCCGATGAATACCACAATTATGACGGTTTTGTGATTTTTCACGGCACAGATACTATGGCATACACCGCATCGGCGTTGTCATTTATGTTAGAAAATCTTGAGAAGCCGGTTATTTTGACGGGCTCGCAGATTCCGCTATCGGAAGTACGTAACGATGCCATTGATAATGTTGTAACTTCATTGTGGCTTTGCGCGCATCTGCCAATAGCCGAGGTATGTATTTATTTTAACCAGAGTTTGTTGCGCGGTAATCGTGCGCAAAAAGTAAGCGCTCAGCGTTTTAATGCGTTTGATTCGCCTAATTTCCCACATCTGGCAACAATTGGCATCGATATTGAGCTGCATCATCATTTGTTGCTTAAATCGTCACGCAATCCCTTTCATTTGCAAACAATCACTCCGCATTTTATTGCTAATTTTCGTTTGTTTCCGGGGTTTGCCACGGATGTGCTAGCGTACATTTTGCAGCAGCCCTTGCATGGCCTGGTGCTTGAGACTTACGGTGCGGGGAATGCACAAAACAATGATCCGCGTTTTTTAACGTTGTTAACCGATGCATGCGCGCGCGGGGTGGTCATTGTTAATTGTAGTCAGTGTCAGCAAGGTAAAGTTGAAATGGATCACTATGCGACAGGCTATACCTTAAAACAGGCGGGGCTAATCAGTGGGTATGATATGACTCCAGAGGCCGCTCACTGCAAGCTATTGTATTTATTTAGTAAAAACACAGACTATACCCGGGTAAAAGCATTGATGACGTCAGATTTGTGTGGGGAGCTCAGTAACACACAAGGAGTCATATCTTGATAGCTGCTTGGATTGCAAAAATATGCAACCCAAGCATGACTACGTTTGCTACGTGTTAAGCAAAAGCGCGATTATTGCTCGAGCTTTTTTGTTCGGCGCTCGCGTCATCTTTTGATGCCGGCTTTCCTTCAATTTCTGTAGTAGCCTGTTTTAAGCACTCTCCCAAGTAGCCGACGGTGGGCCGGAACAATTTTGAGGTGAATTTTTCGCATAATGTTACATTGTCGCGTTGGAGTTGGGCAATGCAGTTTAAAACCCGATCTTTCCGGGCTTCATTGTAACGGAGATGCTTTTTATCGAGAAGGTCCAAATCTTTGATGCATGCTTCAATCGTGTTCGTGATCAACTCCTCTTTTTCTCCAGCCAACTCGCGGATTGATGAAATTTGAGGGTGCTCTACTAAGCGCTCCAGTGTCGCTGCTTTATAGAGGTTTATAATTTTTTGTGTGCAATATAATGCTGCAAAATATCGAAAACTATTTAGCGGATCAGCGTCATGGGATACTCCAATCAGTTGCAGTTTTTCTAGTTTATCAAAAATTGCGCGTACTATATTTTCCAAGTGTTGCATTCCTTGACCGAAGCTGCCCTCGTCAAATTTTTTATCCAGGCTTTTCCCCGCACCTTCTTTTTTACAGGTAATAATAAGTTCTTGCAATGAATCCAGGGTGTTGCTGTCTTTTTTTCCATCTTTTAATTTGCCAATTTCAACATGTAATGAGCTTAGCAACGTACGTTTTTCAGAAGACAGCTCAACATTACGGCCATAACCAAAAAAAGTCAGGGTGGTATTCATCGTCGAGTTATCAGCTCGATACGAGGCTTCACTCAGCTCCGTAATTTCCCGTTGCAGAAATTGTTTGGCAATTTCAAGAAAAATTGTCATTACATGGCTCCTATAGTCGCAATTTTTTTTTCAAGCTATACAATATATACAATATTAACTTATATCACCATGTACTCAATTAAAACAGGAAGTGTATAAATCATGTTATTAGATGTCGTCATTCTTGCTGCAGGGCAAGGTAAACGTATGCTGTCCAAAACATCAAAAGTCTTGCACCAAATCGCTGGAAAATCAATGATCGAGCGAGTCGTGGAAACAGCGCAGAGTTTAAACCCAGAAAATATTCATGTAATCATTGGTCATGGCGGTGAGCAAATTCGCAGCACCCTGTCTACACTTCCGGTTAATTGGGTGGTGCAAGAGGAGCAATTAGGTACGGGGCATGCGGTGATGCAGGCTCTGCCAGGCATTGCAGCTAGCAGCCAGGTTTTGGTGTTATCAGCAGATGTTCCGTTGGTGCAGGCGAGTACTTTGCGAGCGCTGATTAACTCCTGCAACTCAGAAGAACAACATGAGTCGTTGGCGCTATTACTGGCGTCGGTTCCTAATCCTGAAGGCTTGGGGCGGATTGTGCGCGATGAGCATGATCAAATTTATGCAATTGTTGAGGAAAAAGATGCAACTGAGTCGCAACGAGCAATCAAAGAGATTTACAGCGGCATTTGCTGCACGTCCGCTTCGGCGTTTAAGCGTTGGCTGCCTGCACTCAGCAGCAACAATTCGCAGGGTGAGTATTACTTAACAGAAATCATTGCCATGGCTGTAGCGGAGCACTTATCCATCACATCACTACAGGCGAACGATTATTTGGAAATACTAGGGGTTAACAACCGGATGCAGCAACAGCAGCTGGAGCGCGCCTGCCAGCTTCGTTCGGCCAACCAGCTGATGTTAGCTGGTGTGACGCTTGCTGATGCAGCCCGTATTGATGTGCGTGGCGCACTTAATTGTGGTTCGGATGTGTTTATTGATGTGAATAATGTTTTTATTGGCAGTGTAGTGCTTGGTGACGGCTGTGTAATTGATCCGAACTGCATGCTGACAAATGTGACGTTAGGAGCGAACTGTCATATTTTAGCGAATAGCGTCCTTGAAAATTGCCATATTGGCGATGATTGTCAAATTGGACCTTTTGCTCGTCTAAGACCTGGCACAACACTGGCCGCAAATTGCAAAATAGGTAACTTTGTAGAAACCAAAAATGCGGTATTTGATACCGGCACCAAGGCGAGTCATCTTAGTTATTTAGGTGATGTAACCATTGGTAAAAAGGTGAATATTGGCGCAGGAACGATTACTTGTAATTATGATGGCGCCAACAAGCATCATACGACCATCGAAGATGGTGTTTTTGTCGGCTCCGACACGCAGTTTGTAGCACCAATTACGATTGGTGCGAATTCTACAATTGGTGCGGGCAGCACTATCCGTAAAGATGTGCCTGCGGGTGGATTGACGTTGACGGGATCGACACAAAAAACAATTCCAGGCTGGGTACGCCCCACGAAAAAATCGTAAGATAGGTAATTGGTTATGTCCCACATTTATAAGGTGTGGTCGCCTGCCCTTTTCTAAGGGAAAGAAAAAACAGGTGAATTATTAGTCTATACTCGATAAAGCAATCAACCAGAAAGGGACGAATTATGAAAGGATTTCATGCACTAAAACTAACTGTCGGCCTCGCCGGCGCACTTGGTGTCTGCACTGCAGATGCTTGTACGCGAGCATTGTATACCGGTGCTGACAATATGGTGATCACGGGTCGTACCATGGACTGGGCGCAAGACATGGGCTCGGAAATTTGGGTGCTGCCGCGCGGCATAGAACGCAATGGCGAAGCTGGTGCTGGTTCACCAACCTGGCAGGCAAAATACGGCAGTGTTGTCACCACCGCATATAATATCGCCAGTGCTGACGGCATGAATGAAAAAGGTTTGGTGATGAATTTGCTCTACCTGGCTGAATCAGATTATGGACAGCCTGCCGCTGATCATCTGCCTTTGTCTATCAGCCTCTGGGGACAGTATGCATTAGATAATTTTGCAACAGTTGCTGAAGCGGTTACGGCGATGCAAGCTAAGCCGTTTTATCTGTTGAGTCCATCCCTGCCTAATGGCGTTGCCAGTACGGTGCATTTGTCGCTATCTGATCCAAGTGGGGATTCCGCGATTTTCGAATACATTGACGGCCAATTGGTTGTTCATCACGGCAAGGAATTCAATGTGATGACTAACTCACCAGTATACAGTCAGCAGTTGGCTTTAAATACTTATTGGCAGTCAATAGGTGGTACGGTATTTTTACCAGGCACTAGCCGTGCGGCTGACCGTTTCGCCAGAGCATCATTTTTTATCGATGCTATTCCTAAAGCATTGGACAAGAATTTCATTCAAGCCGTACCGGAACAAAGCTATGATCATCAAGCGATCGCCGGCGTATTGAGTGTGATGCGTGGGGTGAGCGTGCCATTAGGTATTACCACACCGAACGAGCCAAATATTGCATCGACGTTGTGGCGCACCATTTCTGATCAAAAAAACATGGTTTATTACTTTGATTCATCAACGACGCCGAATGCTTTTTGGGTTGACTTTCAGAAGCTGAACTTCAACAAAGGTGCGCCAGTCAAGAAACTTGATATGGCTAAGGGCCAAATTTATTCAGGTGAAGTGTCTGGGTCATTGAAAACTTCAATACCGTTTGCATTCCTTCCGGCAACGAGCAGTGCACCGGCCAGCAGCGCGCAGTAGTCTATGTCGCCAGATGTTGGGTCGAAACCCAACATCTGGCGTATCTTCATGATTATTCAATACCATTATGCCGCAGCAAGGCATCCACCGTAGCGGCGCGTCCTCTGAATGCTTGATAGGCTTCAGCGGCCTTGAGTGAACCGCCCACCTCAAGAATGCAATGCAGAAAGTCGCCGCCCGTTTTGGCATTAAACACCCCTTCTTCTTCAAAACGCGCAAAGGCGTCGCTAGACAGTACTTCCGCCCATTTATAGCTATAATATCCGGCCGCATAACCGCCGCCGAAAATATGGGTAAAGCTTTGTTGAAAACGATTATAGGGTGCGATGGGTACGACCGTGGTTTTTTCCCGCACGTCGGCAAGAATGGTGGAGATAAAGTTTGCTTTTGCTGCGTCATATTGCAGATGGATGCGAAAATCAAACAGTGAAAACTCCAGTTGTCGCATCATTGCCATAGCTGATTGAAAGTTTTTCGCCGCCAGTAATTTATTAAACATTGCTTGCGGTAAGGGCTCACCCGTGTCGACATGACCGGTTAACAATTGCAATGCACTTTCCTCCCAGCACCAATTCTCAAAAAACTGACTGGGCAGCTCTACGGCATCCCACTCAACGCCATTAATGCCTGATGCGCTCAAGTAGTCAACTTTAGTTAACACATGATGCAGGCAATGGCCGAATTCGTGGAACAGGGTTAACACTTCATCGTGAGATAAGGTGGGCACTTTGCCCGCGGCAGGTTTTGCGAAATTACAGGTCAGGGTGGCAATTGGTAGTTGCACGCTGCCATCGGCGAGTAGACGTCTGCTTTGACAGGAATCCATCCAGGCGCCGCCACGTTTTTTCGGGCGGGCAAAAAGATCGACGTATATATAGCCGCGAACGCTGTTGTCATTATCCAGCAGCTCGTAACAAACCACTTCCGGGTGCCAACGATCGACAGGTTTATGTTCCTGCACCTTAATGCCATACAACTGGTTAACAGTAGTAAACATCCCCTGCATCACCTTGGGCAGCGGAAAATATGGGCGCAGTTCTTCTTGTGATATGGCATAACGAGCTTGTTGTTTCTTTTCTGATAAATAGGCAATATCCCAAGGAGCCACTTCGTTAAGTTGCGCGGACTCTTTGGCGAATGCCTGTAGACGATCAAACTCCGTTTTCGCCTGCTGATATGCACGACTACTCAAGTCAGAGAGGAAGCTCAGCACCTGTGTTGTGGATTCCGCCATTTTGCTGGCCAATGATAACGCCGCATAATTCGCAAAGCCTAATAATTGCGCTTTTTCGTGCCGCAACGCCAGAATTTCATCCATAACAGCTGAGTTATCGAATTTACCGGCAAAAGGGCCTTGATCCGACGCACGGGTCACATAGGCGTTATAAATCTCCTCACGCAATGCGCGATCTTCGGCATAAGTAATCAGGGCAAGGTAACAAGGAAACTCAAGGTTAAAAACCCAGCCTGGCAACTCTTTTTCTGCCGCTAAGGCATGCGCATTGTGTATTGCATGCTCGGGCAAACCTGTCAGGCGGTTGCTATCGGTAATCTGCAAACTATAGGCAAGTCCGGCGTCCAATACGTTATTTTCAAATTGATTGGACAGTGCTGATAGTTGTGTTTGTATCGCCTCAAAACGGTGTTTTTTCTGAGGCGATAATGCGACACCGGATAACTTGAAGTCACGCAGGGTGTCGTCTACTATTTTGATTTGGGTTCGATTTAATCTGCTTTTATCCAGCGCGTTGATTGCATCATACAAAGCCTGGTTATGACCAATAGCCGATTCATAGGCGGATAATTTAGGCAGACATGCCTGATAACATGCACGCAATGTCGGCGAATTTACTACAGCATGCAAATGCGACAGGGGCGACCAAAAACGTTCCAGTGCATCATCCATATCTTCCAGTGGCCGCATGAGATTATCCCAGCTATATTGGCTGTTTTTTTGCAAGATAGCGGTTATCTGCTGCAAATTAGCGTCTAAAAGCTCGTCAAGGTGGGTTGCGAAATTATCAATATCAATAGTGGTAAATTGTGGTAAGGAATGGGTTGCCATGATGATCCCGTTAGTCAAATAAAAATTGCCAGTAACATTTCACCGGGGTTCGAAATAGGAGGTGAATGCTTAGATTTGCCATAGCATAGCATTGAACGTGAACGGGTTCCTACTTCAGCCCAGGAGCATCGGGTTCTCTTGTATTTTCTTGTGTCAAAATTTGCATGTCTGGGGTGCTATGCGATGGATGCAACGGTTGCTCTGGTGATGGTGGCGGCAAAGGAGGCGAGTGATTAAATAGACCATGCCTAATGACGCTAGGAAGGTTCTCAACTTGTTGTTTAGTAACTCTATCTATTGGTCTTTGTTGTTCTAACCATTGTGTCGTCTTGTTATTCAAAATGGTCGTTAACACGGCGAGTATGGCGCCCAGCATAGGAATTACCGGATAAACCGCCATCGTGGGTAGCGTGCAGCAGATCGCTAGCAACAAGGCGCTGGTATTAATCATACCTTGGTAAAAGCGATTTTGTTCACAGTTGATGCGTTTGCGCAGATGGGACAGGTGGCAGGTGATTTCAGCTTTTGTGTCGTTGGAAAGCTCTGGCTGCTTCAGCATTGCCGCATACTGTGTTTCAAGCGTTTGTAAGCGCGCTATTTCAACACTTGCGCGTACACACGCCAAGAGAACATCATAAGCTTGTAGGCTAACGGCAAGATAAGGGCTTAGTGGTGCGAGTGTGCCTGTTAAAACAAAGCAGTTGAGCAGACCTGAAATCATCCACACGGAGTCATTGCCCAATTCAAACCAGCGACCTTGCCATTGTATCTGTAACCGCTTTTGCCAGCCTAGCGCATATTGTTGCTTGCTCATCCAATCGCCTGGGATCAGGTTTTTGGCGGTTAAAAATAGATTGGTGGTCAATCTGGGGACAAAAAAGATCCAGGAAAGATAGGTAAGAACCGGGCGGGCAACGGTATCGATACTGTTAAGCGGACGACGAAGGCCGTCAAGCCCCTCAATTAATGCGCCAACTGAAAGCAGCAAGCGTCTGGTGCGCACAATGAGCAGTCGTGGCCAATTGGTTCTGGCGGTTAAATCACGGACGGTATCGCTAAAGGTCGTTTCAGCATTTAAGTCTTTGCTATTCACTACGCCAAACTGATACCCCCATTTTGATAGTGCCTGACGATAGAGCTCTTGTTCGCGAGCCAGACGCAGCGCCTCCAGGGGGGTGTTAAGATAGTAGCGCTGGATGTGCTCAAGCAGTTCGGCCATCATTAGCGCCGCTTCCAGTTGGCGCGCTAATTCAGTGTAATCAGCTACATTGTCTTTTTCTATGCGCGAGAACGTGTGAGCTAAATGAGTACAATGGGCATTATATTCAAAGCTCAACAGGCTGTGCTTCTCAACCAGTTCATCAATAAAAAAAGAGCTACTTTTTTCATTGATGAACTGGGTGAATGTCCATGTTTTAGTGTCATCAGTTTCATCAGTCCATGATGTAGGGAAATCAGGTCTGTAAAACTGTAGCTGACGTAAAATTGCTGCCATACATCCTAACTGGTTAGTTAAACTAGGCAATTATCCTAGAAAATACACAAAGAGTAAAATTTTTTTCACTCCAGCCGAAAGTCAGTGACTTGCCGAAAGCGGGCATCTGAGCGACAATACGCCCCCTGTTGACCGCCCAAGAAAGCACATGAGTTCACTCACCGATTTATCAAACGCTATTCGATTTTTAAGTATCGATGCAGTCGAACAAGCTCAATCAGGGCATCCTGGCATGCCGCTGGGCATGGCTGACATTGCTACCGTTTTGTGGCAGAAATTTCTGAAACACAATCCCACGAATCCGCGTTGGTTTAATCGCGATCGCTTCGTTTTGTCCAACGGTCACGGCTCCATGTTGTTATACTCACTCCTGCATTTGAGTGGTTACAAGCTCAGCATTGACGAGCTGAAAAATTTTCGTCAACTGCATTCCCAAACGCCAGGGCACCCAGAATGCACGGATACTCCTGGGGTTGAAACCACTACCGGCCCGCTGGGCCAAGGCCTTGCCAACGCCGTGGGTATGGCGATTGCTGAAAAAAATCTGTCAGCCCAATTTAACGATAGCGATTTTGCGCTGGTTAACCATTATACGTATACCTTCGTAGGCGATGGCTGCCTAATGGAGGGTATTTCTCACGAGTCCTGCTCACTGGCTGGAACTTTAGGTCTCGGTAAGCTAATTGTTTTTTACGATGATAATGGCATTTCTATCGACGGCAAAGTAGATTCGTGGTTCACCGACGATACTGCCGCGCGCTTCAGAGCTTATAACTGGCATGTCATTGATCAAATCGATGGTCATGATTTTAGCGCTATCGAAAAAGCGATTGCAAGTGCTCAGCGTGAAACGACCAAACCAACACTAATTATTTGTAAAACGATCATTGGTTATGGCTCGGCGGTTGCTGGCAGTGAAAAAGCGCATGGCGCGCCGCTGGGAGCGGCGGATATTGGCCATATTCGTGAACGTTTGCATTGGCCCTACCCTCCCTTTTTTATCCCCGATACAATTTATGCGGCTTGGAGCCATGTGGAACAGGGACAACAGGAAGAACAGCATTGGCTGCAGTCCTGCCATGAATATCAACAACGGCGTCCAACAGATTACCATGAATTTTTACGCCGTATTAATGGCGACTTGCCTGATAGTTGGTCTGCTGTCTCAAGGCAATTTATTGAACAATGTCAAAGTAGTGCTAAGGCTGTGGCAACACGTAAAGCGTCGCAGCAATGTATAGAGGAATTTGCAGCGTTACTGCCTGAACTGTTTGGCGGCTCTGCCGATTTGACCAGCTCCAATAATACCAACTGGTCAGGCAGCAAAGCGATTTCACACGACGATTTTAAAGGCAATTATCTTAATTATGGCGTGCGTGAATTCGCAATGGCAGCAATTATGAATGGTATCGCACTACATGGTGGTTTTATTCCCTACGGCGGTACCTTCCTTGTTTTTGCTGATTATGCCCGCAATGCGATACGTTTAAGTGCATTGATGAAGCAGCGGGTTATTTATGTCTTTACGCATGATTCCATTGGACTCGGTGAAGACGGCCCTACTCACCAGCCCATAGAGCATGCCGCGATGTTGCGTATGACACCAGGTATGCAGGTTTGGCGTCCGGCTGATCTACTGGAAACGGCAGTTGCATGGCAGCAAGCTATAGAGCATCATCATGGACCTTCTTGCTTGCTGTTGACGCGGCAAAACTTACCGGCGCTAACCCATACGCCTGATGCGCATGAGCGTATTAAACGAGGGGCGTATATTGTGCAGGATTGTGATACGCGGCCTGAGGCTATTCTGATTGCAACGGGTTCGGAAGTGCAGATAGCGCTTGCGGCAGCGAATCAGATGAAAGCGGAAGGCGTGCAGGTGCGGGTGGTATCCATGCCATGCGCGGAACGTTTTCTCGCCGAGGATATCAGCTATCAGGAGCAAATATTACCATCTGCCGTGCGCAAACGCGTTGCCATTGAAGCGGCCACAACAGGGTACTGGTATCGTTTTGTAGGCCTTGATGGCGCAGTCATTGGTATCGACCGCTTCGGAGTTTCGGCACCAGCGGCAGAGGCTTATCAATATTTAGGCGTTACTGTTGAAAAAACAGTTGCGGCTTTACATGGATTGTTTAAATAACAGACAAACGTGCCTAGAGCACTCTAATTTGGGGTGCAATTGAGTAAGCAATTTATTCAATTACATCTGTAATTCGGAGAAATAATATGACAATACGTGTCGCAATTAATGGTTATGGCCGCATTGGCCGTTGCATTTTACGGTCAATTTTTGAATATCAGCGTCAGCATGATTTCAATGTGGTCGCTATCAATGATTTATCAGGCATTGATATCACCGCGCATTTGACTCGTTATGATTCAACACATGGGCGTTTTAACAGCAAAGTCGAAGTCGACGGCAATAAGCTGGTTGTTGACGGGCATCCTATTTTGGTCATCGCAGAACGCGATCCTTCTAAGTTGCCATGGCGTGATTTGGATATTGATTTGGTGTTGGAATGCACCGGTCGCTTCACTGTCCGTGAGGAGGCGATGCAACACATCACCGCTGGGGCTAAAAAAGTATTGATTTCAGCACCTGGAAAAAATGCTGATGCGACTATCGTTTTTGGCGTTAACCATCATACGTTGCAAGCATCCGATGTAATTGTTTCTAATGCCTCGTGCACGACCAATTGTCTCGCACCTGTCGTTAAACCACTGCATGATGCCCTGGGCATTGAATATGGCTTGTTGAATACAATTCACGCCTACACCAAAGATCAAATGTTGCTGGATGGCAGTCATCCTGATCTGCACCGCGCGCGTTCAGCCACGCAATCGATAATACCTACTAAAACGGGAGCCGCCAGTGCGCTTGGTCTGGTATTGCCTGAGCTGGATGGTCGTCTGGATGGTTTTGCGATGCGGGTACCAACATTAAATGTTTCAGTGATTGATTTAACGTTCACCACTAAGCGCTCGACTACGGTTGCCGAAGTCAATGACATTATGCGTCGCGCCAAAAGCGACATACTGCATATTAATGAAGAACCGCTGGTCTCTTGTGATTTTAATCACTACCCCGCTTCCGCAGTATTTGATACCACACAAACGAAAATTATGGGCGATCTGGTTAAAGTTATTGCCTGGTATGATAATGAATGGGGTTTTTCAAATCGTATGCTCGATACTGCACAGCACATGATGAGTCTTTAAGGATTAGCGATGAATCTGATTAAAATGAGCGATATTGATCTGCGCGGTAAACGGGTTTTAATTCGCGAGGATTTAAACGTTCCCATTAAAGACGGCATCATCACCAGTGATCAGCGCTTGCAAGCCGCCCTGCCAACCCTGCGTGCAGCGCTGCAAGCGGGGGCTGCGGTTATTGTTTTGTCGCATCTTGGCCGTCCTGAAGAGGGGAGAGTGGAAAAACGTTTTTCTTTGCAACCAGTCGCTGATTATCTCGCCTCTCATTTGGATTATCCGGTGCATTTTGCGGGTAAATACCTGGATGGCGTCGCAGTTAAACCAGGTGAGCTCGTAGTGTGTGAGAACGTGCGTTTTAATCCGGGTGAAAAAGCGAATGATGACATGCTTGCCAAACAACTCGCGCAGTTATGTGATGTCTTTGTTATGGATGCGTTTGGTACGGCCCATCGTGCGCAAGCATCGACCCATGGTGTTGCAAAATTTGCACCTGTTGCGGCGGCAGGACCACTATTAGTGCGTGAGCTCGAGGCCTTACGGCATGTGTTTGAGGCACCAGAAAAACCGATTATTGCAATTGTTGGCGGCGCGAAAGTATCGTCCAAATTATCGTTGCTCAAACAACTGGTGGGTTTTGTTGATGTACTCATTACAGGCGGCGGCATTGCTAATACCTTTCTGAAGGCTCAGGGCCATGAAATTGGTATTTCGCTTTGCGAGAATGAGTTGCTCGAGGAAGCGCGTGACATCCTGGCCACTGCTGCTGAACAAGGCTGTTTGATTCCGCTACCTTCAGACGTCGTTGTTGGTAAATCGTTTAGTGATAGCTGTCCCGCTTATAATAAATCATTGGCTAACATGGCGAATGACGACATGATTATGGATATAGGGCCTGAAACGGTCGCTCGTTATATTGATATTCTCGAAGGCGCAAAAACCATTATCTGGAATGGTCCGGTTGGTGTCTTCGAATTTCCACAGTTTGGTTATGGCACCCGTGCACTAGCGATTGCAATCGCTAAAAGTGATGCGTTTACCATTGCTGGCGGCGGTGATACCTTGGCCGCAATTGATCAATATGATCTAACCACTGAGATCTCATACATTTCCACCGGCGGCGGTGCTTTTCTTGAATACCTGGAAGGAAAAACCTTGCCGGCGGTAGCGATACTGGAGGAGCGCGCCAATGCTGCGGCGAACTAAAATTGTCGCAACGTTAGGGCCGGCTTGTAGCGACCCTGAAATCTTACGCGCTATGCTCGTTGCAGGGGTCGATGTTTTACGTATTAATTTTTCTCATGCCGATGCCGCTTTTGCGCAAACAATAGCAACCGCACGGAAAATTGCGGTCGAACTCAACCGCCCGCTAGCGGTGATGGCTGATCTGCAAGGCCCTAAAATTCGCATAGGTCGCTTTAAAAATGAGCAGATCACGCTAGTGGATGGGCAAACGTTTACGCTTCGCTGTAGCGGCGATACGGAGTCGGGTGATGAAAACGGCGTGGCAGTTATCTACCCCAATTTATGGAATGAGCTTGCTGTTAATGACCGTTTATTACTGGATGATGGCTTGATCGAGTTGGCAGTAACTGCCATTAAACACGCTTTGATTGAGTGCGTGGTAATTGAAGGAGGCGTGCTAGGCAATAACAAAGGCATTAACCGCAAGGGCGGCGGTTTGGCCGCGGGAGCACTGACTGACAAAGATAGGCTTGATATGGTATCAGCTGTTGCTGCCGGGGTTGACTACATTACGTTGTCATTTGTTAAAGATGCCAGCGACATAAGTACTACAAGACAGTTATTAAGTGAGTTGGGGGCAAAAGACATCCCGATTATTGCTAAAATCGAACGTACGGAAGCGCTAACGAATTTGACGGAAATTATTCAGGAAGCAGATGTGGTGATGGTTGCCCGTGGTGATCTTGGCGTCGAAGTTGGTGCCGCTGAGCTGCCGGCAATTCAAAAACGTATTATCGAGCAATCCAGGCGATTAAATAAAATAGTCATTACAGCCACACAAATGATGGAATCGATGATTAAATTGCCACAGCCTACCCGCGCCGAAGTTTCAGATGTCGCTAATGCTATTCTTGATGGCACCGATGCGGTGATGTTATCCGCGGAAACGGCACGTGGTTTGTATCCCGTAAAAGTTATCACTATGGTTGATAAAATTTGCCTTAGTGCTGAAAAACACGCGGCTTTTTCCTACCACGCTGAACAGAAAGCTTGTTCCTATCAACGTGCTGATCAGGCCATAGCAATGGCAACGATGCATGTTGCCAACCATTTCCCCATCAAAGCTATTATCGCTCTCACCGAATCAGGTGCTACTGCGGTATGGATGTCACGTTTAAACAGTACCGTACCTATTTTTGCCATCAGTGATAATGAAGCGACCGTGCGCAAATTGAGCTTGGCAAACAATGTGTTCCCGCTATTTTTTGACTACCGCCACCTTAAGGGTCGCGACGTGAAGCAGCACGTGATTGAACACATGCTTAATAAAGGCCTGGTGGAAAAAGACACGCACATATTGATGACCCGCGGCATTAGCATAGGCAAGCCGGGTGGCACGAATTGTATGGAAATCGTGCGCGCTTGAGTTTTGTACTGCAAGTTTATTGCGCACTAATCAACGATTTCTTTCAGTGCTTCATTTTTTAACGATAACCCCAGCTTTTCTTTCAGACGGGCAATGGCATCGGGATCATACTGGCGAGTGGCTTTATGCCTAATGATTACAGCAGATGCCTTTGAGGATTGCACAGCAGCACTTTGCGCACTAAAAGCAGGGGCGCGCTCTGGATAATAAGGGACGAACTCCTGCCCATCCTGAGGGTCTGCCTGGTTAGCCGCGGGTGGGCGTGTATAGCTCGATGCGTTGCTTGATAAATTTTTGCGTGCGCTGCGCGCTCTTTTTTCGACTTGTTTTTTTATTTTGTCCGCCGCCTGTTCTGCTTCCTCTGCTGTGACCAGGTTGATGGGATTACCCTGCAAGTCAACACGCATTTCACGCGCTTTCAGACAGGTTAAATAATCAATGCGACGAGAAAACAGCACCACGGCTTCGCGCAGTTTACTTTTGGAAATACCGGCTTGTGCCGCTTCATCAGCGTGCAACAAAATATCAGCCATTATTCCTAACTTCAGTGGCTGGATGCAGATGCTGTTGTCGAATACTTGTGGGAAAGTCGCCGCAAGCCAGCGCAGTGCCTCGTGACGAATCAGTTTAGACTGATTTTTTTGTTTATTATTAATAACAGCTGTGCGTGGATGCAGCTCTTGTTTTCTCATGCTGAAACCCTTGTTTGATGGCTGATAAATTGACTGGCGAGAGTGGTAAAAAATGACCATGCAATGTACAGCGTTTATCCTTGTTTTGCAAGTAATTACAGCTAGCATTTTCATAAGTGCAGAACTTTGTTACTCTAAATGGCAAGTTCTGGATTGACAGGCAAGAGGGCAGAAGGCTATATCTATATAACGAACCCGTATCATTAAATCAGGTGCTTTTCCAATGAAAAAATTAAAGCGTATTTTAATGTCAATAGTGGCAATAGCCTTCCCGTGGATAATTGTGCTGTTAGATGATAATCCTGGCGGAGCATTAGTTGCGTTACTCATGCAGGCAACTGCCATCGGCTGGATTCCAGCCAGTGTCTGGGCATGGCGAATTGTACACCGCCCTGAACCCCATAAAAGTCACGAGCCCCATAAAACAAGCAATGAAAAAATGCCAACTTCGCACAAAGATTGAATTGGAGACATGATGCCACATCGAGTGATTGTTAATGGTGCGCAAGGAAAAATGGGTGTTTTGGCTTGTGAGACAATTGGCAACCATCCTGATTTTGAACTGGTCGCGGCTCTAGGACGCGCGGATGATCTGCAACAAGCGATTGCCAGTACTAAAGCGCAGATTGTCATCGATCTTACTCGTGCTGATTGTGTTTATGAAAATGCCTTAACAATTATTGATAACGGTGCCCACCCTGTGATTGGCACCAGCGGTTTGCTTGATGAACAAATTCAGACTTTACAAATTTTTTGTGCCCAAAAAAAAATGGGTGGCATTATTGTGCCGAATTTCTCGATTAGTGCGGTATTAATGATGCAGTTTGCCGCCGTGGCTGCCCGTTATTTACCTGAAGTTGAAATAGTCGAGATGCATCATCAACAAAAATTGGATTCGCCCTCAGGCACGGCAATTAAAACCGCAGAAATGATTGCAGCTGCCAGGCGCAGCAGCAAGAATCAATTAGCCCTGAAAGAACTGCTCCCCGGTGCCCGCGGCGCACTTCATCACGATGTGAATATCCACTCACTGCGCTTGCCAGGCGTGCTTGCTCGGCAACACGTCATCTTTGGCAGCAAAGGGGAAACACTTACAATTACTCATGACAGTATCGACCGGGCATCATTTATGCCGGGCGTACTGCTTGCATGCCAAGGTGTGCTGCAGATCGACTCTCTGTATTATGGACTGGAACATTTGCTGAGTAAGGATTAGCTTATTTAAAAATCAAGATTACCGCTTTAACAAGGAGTTTAGCGATGGTTTATATTGTGCCTCATTATATTGCTGGCAGAAAGCTTACTGAAAAGACAATGGCAAGTCACGAGATCCATAATCCCGCGCTGGGTGAAACAATCGGGCAAGTGTATTTTGCCGATCAGGCCATCTGTGAACAAGCTGTCAGCGCTGCCAGCGAGGCGTTTCTATCGTGGTCAGAAACAACGCCTGTTAAACGCGCACGAATTTTATTTAAATTTCGTGAGTTGTTAGAAAAATACCAGCTTGATCTCGCTCATCTTGTTACCCGTGAGCATGGTAAAACCTTAGATGATGCAAAGGGATCTGTAGCGCGTGCAATAGAGGTTGTTGAGTTTCATTGTGGGTTGGTGACGCAACTGCAAGGCACCTATACGGCCAATGTATCCAATCAGGTTGATTGCTACACTTTACGCCAACCCCTGGGCGTTTGCGCCGGCGTATCGCCGTTTAATTTCCCGGTGATGGTGCCTGTCTGGATGATGATTCCCGCCATTGCCTGCGGCAACACCTTCATTCTTAAGCCATCCGAACAAGATCCTTCTGCTCCAATTCGGTTAATGGAATTATTAAATGACGCAGGTTTGCCTCCTGGCGTTGTTAATTGTGTTCAGGGGGATAAAAGTACGGTCGAGCATTTACTGGCACATCCTGGCATTTCCAGCTTCACCGCCGTTGCATCGACGCCGGTAGCCGAGCATATATACACTACCGCTACAAAAAACGGCAAACGTGCGAATACGTTTGGTGGTGCCAAAAATCATTGCGTGGTGATGCCCGATGCAGATTGGGAGCGAGCAGCCAGTGCTATTGTTGGTGCAGCGTATGGTTCAGCAGGCGAGCGTTGCATGGCTCTTTCGGTGATTGTGGCGGTCGGTGAGCAAACTGCAGATAAACTACTCGCCAAACTGGCGCCACTGATTCATGAAATTCGCATTGATTCAGGTGATGCGCCGCAATGCGACATGGGGCCCTTGATAAACAGTGTGCATCGCGAGCGCGTGATAGCGGCTATTGATAAAGGCGTTATGGATGGTGCAAAACTGCTGATCGATGGCCGCCATTACCAGCACCCTCGTTTTCCTCAAGGCTATTTTCTGGGCCCCTCGTTATTGGATCAAGTCACCGAGCGCATGGCAATTTATCAAAATGAAATTTTTGGTCCGGTGTTAGTCATTGTGAGAGTGCCTGATCTTGAACAGGCGATAAACCTGGTTAACCGTAATCAATATGGTAATGGTACAGCAATTTTTACTCGTGATGGCTATAGCGCGCGCGAATACAGTCAACGTGTACAAGCAGGTATGGTTGGTATCAACGTTCCTATCCCCGTTCCAGTTGCCAGTCATCCTTTTGGTGGTTGGAAACGTTCCTCGTTTGGCGATACCAATATGCACGGCACAGAGAGCATTCAGTTTTATACAAGACGTAAAACGGTGACCAGTAAATGGCCTGTTTCGGATGTGCGTGAAAGTTCATTCGCAATGCCAAGTCACCGTTAGGGGAGAAATTATGGCTCATATAGGGTTTGTCGGATTAGGCCATATGGGCCTGCCCATGGCGATTAACTTAATTAAAGCGGGCCACATCGTCACCGGTTTTGATCTGCAATCGGAGGCGTTGGCCGCCTTGACAGCGGCGGGTGGGTGGCAGGCACCGACGCTGCAACAGGCAAGCCGCAACCAGGATGTAATTATCACCATGCTGCAAACAGGAGAGCAGGTAAAGCAAGTGTGCTTGAGTGAAAATGGCTTGTTCGCGGTCGCGTCTGCCAATACGTTGCATATAGATTGTTCCACCATCGACGTTCCAAGTTCCCGCGATATTCATCAGCAAGCCAATCACTACCATTTAATTAACGTTGATGCGCCAGTATCGGGCGGTGTGGCGGGAGCCATGGCGGCAAGCTTGACCTTTATGGTCGGGGGTACTGAACCGGCTTTCACGCAAGCAAAACCGATTCTCGCACAGCTTGGCAAAAAAATAATTCATACCGGTGATGCCGGTAGCGGACAGGCCGCTAAAATTTGCAATAACATGGTGTTAGGTGTGTCGATGATTGCGGTTTCTGAAGCATTTAGGTTAGCAGAACATCTGGGGTTGGCGGCAGAAAAACTGTTTGAAGTGGTCACTAACTCATCTGGCCAATGTTGGGCGATGAGTAATTATGCACCAGTTCCTGGGGTGCTGGAAAATGTGCCTGCTAATCGTGATTATCAACCGGGTTTCACCGCGGCGATGATGCTTAAAGATTTACATTTAAGCCAGCGCTCTGCGGCAGCCGTTGGTGTGCATACGCCAATTGCCGAACAGGCAGCTGAGCTTTATCGCCAATTCAATGATCAGGGCATGGGTGGGCTTGATTTTTCAGCGATAATTAAACTCATTGAGTAAAATATATCGCCACGCCAGTGTTTGTTTTATTGACAACCACTTCATTTTTAATATAAATTTTCATCTTAATCATGGATTTTAAGGTGACTACGGTGTTTAAATCCCAAACAGGCTGTTCGAATGAGAATAATACGCGTCAAGAACGAGCTCGCAGTGAAGGGAATTTGCTTGACTCCGATCACGACTCTGATACTTCTGACAGTGATGATGCACCGCTGGTGGTTTCTGGTTTATCTGCAAGTGAGGGTGATTTAAGGAAAGGTAATGAAACCACCGATGATATAGGTTCAAATAGATCATCCCCAATTTCAATCACCAGGGAAGTGTCCGTTAGTGATAATCAACAGACTGAAAATCAACCTGTTTTTTTTTCACCTAGGCAGGAGGATGCTTTCACAAGGCGAGAATCCTTGCGCAATTTAAGTCATTTAAGCCAATTAGCCAAATCGCCGCAAGAGGAGCCGTCCGTTGCAGCTGATTTGTTTCTACCTTTAGAAATGGATATAAGACCGCCACGAATGAAGGGCTATACCTCGTCTTCAAGAGCGAGGGGCGTGTCGGACGGCGATGTGAACTCTAATCAGTCCGGTCCATGTATAGCGCAATTATTCCTGTCGAGGCGTAACTCTAGCGATGGAGTCAACGGCAAATCAGCCTGTATGCGCGATTCTTCCATGCCAGTAGCTGAGCCAGCGCTGGAAATGGATGATGGTTCAATGTTCAGTATGGAGATCTAATCGTCAGCGCATAACGCTAGCCAGTGATTAAGCACCACGATAAGCTCATCAACACCTTGTTTATGCAATGATGAAAAAGCTTGTACGCTGAGCAACCCGGCATAGATTTTATAATGACTGCGCACTTGCAGCACGGTGCTTTGTGCGTTTCCGCGGCTTAGTTTGTCGGCTTTGGTTAACAAAATATGAACCGGCAATTTCCGCTGCAGCGCCCAATTAATCATCATTTGATCAAGCTCTTTAAGCGGATGGCGAATATCCATCAACAATACTAAAACCTTGAGGCTTTGCCGCACTTCCAGATAATGTGCCAGATTTTCTTGCCAGTTTCGTTTGATTTTCTGGGGGACCTTGGCATAGCCATAGCCGGGCAAATCGATTAAGCGGCGATCGGTATCAGCCAAGGTGAACACATTGATGAGTTGGGTGCGTCCGGGGGTTTTACTGGTACGTGCTAACTGACGAATACCCGTTAAGCAATTCAAGGCGCTGGATTTACCAGCATTTGAACGGCCGGCAAACGCGACTTCATAACCGATATCTTGCGGTAACTGCTCGACAAGGGCGGCACTTTTTAAAAATTTGGCTTGTGAATATGGATTGGCTATCATCTTTAGATTTCATTTTGGGATTTTTTCGAAGTTTAGTGTACCATTAAATCAGCAAAAACCCTTGAGACCATGATGAAAAAAATTACGTTTATTCTTGTCCTGTGTCACGCCTTGCTAGCACATGCTGCGGGCAATGAGCAGGCCGGAGAACAAAAATCGGCTGTCTGCGCCGCTTGTCATGGAGCAAAAGGGGTCAGCACCAATTCTGCATGGCCTAGTCTTGCCGGCCAGCACGCAGGCTATTTTGTTAAACAATTACGTGATTTCAAACAAGGAGCCACCCGCAATGCACCGGTGATGATATCCTTTGTGGCGGGCTTGACTGCGCAAGATATGGGAGATTTGGCCGCATTTTATGCGGCACTACCGCTGCCGGAAGGTTCAACACCAAAACAATATCTCATACGCGGTGAGCAACTATACCGCGGCGGAGATTATGGCAAGCATATTACCGCCTGTATCGCGTGTCACGGCCCTAAAGGTACAGGCAACGGCCAAGCGGGTTTCCCAGTACTCTCCGGCCAGCAAGCGGTGTATACTGTGCAACAATTGGAGGCGTTTAAACAGGGCAAACGCCGTAATGATCTGAACGCCATCATGCGTGATATTAGCGCGCGCATGAGCCGTGAGGACATGGAAGCCGTTGCTAATTATGTTGCCGGCTTGCACTGAGGTTTGCTATGTACTTCTCTTCATCAGGGCGAAGAACATAACACCAAGATTAATAACAATTTATAACAAGGTGAAATCAGATGTTAAAATACGTATTATCAATTCTGTTAGTCTTAGCACCAGTCATGACCTTCGCTGAAGATTTTGTCGCAGGTAAAGACTATGTCATTATTCAAACAAGCGAGAAACCAGCCACTGACAAAAATAAAGTCACGGTCACCGAGTTTTTCAGTTATGGTTGTCCTTGGTGTTACCGCCTTGAACCGGCCCTCAATCAATGGGTCACCCAACAAGGCACAAAAATAGCCTACAATCGCGTGCCGGTAGTTTTTAATCAAGATTGGGAATATTACGCAAAAGCCTACTATGCGGCACAAGCGCTGGCGCAAGGGTCAAAATTAACACCGGCCTTGTTTAAAGCTGTTTTGGATGACAAACGTGCACTTAATAGCACCCAAGCCATGATTGAATTCTTTATCAGCCAGGGTGTGAATGCTGCTACGGCACAAAGCGCCTTTCAGAGCTCACCTGCTATTGATCTGGAAGTTGATGTCGGCAAAAGAAAGATGGCGCAATATCAGATTAGCGGTGTCCCCGCCTTGATCGTGAATAACCAATTCAAAACCGATTTGCAAATGGCTAAAACACAAGAGCGCCTGTTCACAATACTCGATTTTCTAATCAGCAAAGTAAATAAAGAGAAAGTATAAGTAAAATTATAGCCAGGATGATGATGGTGTCTAAACCTGGCTATATCGTTATACGTTTGACATACCGGGATTCTCAAGGCTTAAAATTCCCGTATTAAAATCATAAGCAAAAAGCTCGGCGTATCGACCCCAGTCAATCATGGTGCGCAAAACACGTTCTGCTTCTTTCTCACTTAAATAATCTTCAAGCTTGCTTAAAAAACGCTCCTCAGAGACACGATGGCCGCTTTTTTCGTCCAATATCTTGCGGATATAACGTGCTAAAGGTACTTTTTCCAGTAGTCTTTGGGCAAATAACGGTTTGCGCTCTTGCAGATCAGCTTTTGAAAATTGTTTCCCTAAATCAGTCAAGTGGATATCTCCATCGAGTATTTGCGCAAAGCCTAAAATTTCCAGCGTTTCCAGAATCGGGAATAAGTCGTCGACATTCATCATCAACTCGTCAGCAAGCTCCGGCAAGTCTATGCGCTCTTCAAAAGAGGTCATCGTTTCAATCAATCCTGATAATTCCGACGGTTCCACATCTGGCAGCCGATACCCTAAACCAATTTGGCGCTCACGCAAATGATGCCTTGTTTTTTCCTTAAGCCCTGTCGTCATCAGGGTATAAATGCGGTCAACCAGCGCGCGAAATTCCGGATTCTCTGCATCGCGGGGTTGTGGCAGGGTAACTGGCAAGTCTGCGCGAATATATCCTGGATCGCTGCCTAAAATAACAATTCGGTCAGCAAGCATTGCAGCTTCTTCAATGTTATGCGTCACCAGCAAAATAGCATTGGTATTGGTTTTCTTTTCCTGCCATAACTCCAGCAAGTCAGACTTCAAATTTTCTGCCGTTAATACATCGAGTGCTGAGAATGGCTCATCCATCAATAGCACATCTGGATTGATCACCAGGGCGCGGGCGAAGCCCACGCGCTGGCGCATACCGCCGGATAGCTCTTTGGGAAATGCCGATTCAAAGCCGTCGAGGCCGATGATATCAATTGCCTCAATCGCCCGCCGCCGCCGCTCTTCGCGACCAACACCCTGCGCTTCCAATCCTAGCTCCACGTTTTCAAGCACGGTTAACCAAGGCATCAGCGCAAATGATTGAAAAATCATCGCAATACCTTGCACAGGCTGGGTCACCGCCTGACCGCGGTAAGTCACTCGCCCGCTAGTTGGCGCCACCAGCCCCGCAATGATGCGTAACAAGGTTGATTTACCGGAGCCGGATTTCCCCAGCAAGGCTACAATTTCCCCTTTCTGCAATTCAAAATCGACGTCATCCAATACCAGTAAATCCTGTGTCGCCGCTTTTTTATACGCTTTGCGTAGGTGTTCGATGGCAATAATTGTTTCTGACATGGATGCCTCAATTCAAATTAAAACGCTCTTGCGCCAAGCGGTATAGGGGGCGCCAAAGGATATGGTTAAATAATAATACATAAGTACACATCATCGCTGTGCCCAGGGCAATTTTCGGGAAATCGCCGTTGATGGTATTAGCTTGTATATACTCGCCAAGACCGGTGGCTTTTAGGGTGGTATCGCCCCAGCTTACGCACTCGGCCACAATACTGGCATTCCAGGCACCGCCTGCCGCGGTGATAGCCCCGGTGATATAGAAAGGGAAAATTCCGGGCAAGGCCAGGCGTTTCCACCACTGCCAACCTTTAACGCCGAAATTATCCGCCACCAGGCAAAGATCGCGCGGGATCATCGAGGCGCCTGCAATAACATTGAATAAAATATACCACTGCGTACCCAAAATCATTAATGGCGTTAACCAAATTTCTACATTCAAGTGAAAACTGACAATGGCAATTACAAATAGTGGATAAAATAAGTTGGCTGGGAAGGCGGCAGCAAATTGAATGACTGGTTGAATTCGCTGCGTTAAACGCGGGCGCTGTCCTATCCATACACCGATTGGAATCCAGATGAGCGAGCTAAGGATAATCAGTACAATGACTCGCGTCCCGGTCGCCGCACCTAAAAAAAACACATGTAACATTTCGCTCGGCTTCACTTCGGTGAGAATGAAGGTGAGTAGCAGATAACCGCCGCTGCCAATGGCCAGCAGTACAAAACTATTCCATAGCCAATCCATGCGTTTTTGTTGATGGAAATCAACATCGTTGGCTAATTTATAGCCGTATTTGCTAAGCCAGCGGGCATTGACAAAGCGATTTGCTAATATGCGCAAACCTATATTGACACGCTTCATTAGGCGACTGCCACGAATCCAGTCGATTAACCACGATTGGTATTCGCTATCATCTGGCGCTGGCTCCATTTTAAATTTTTCGGACCACGCAATTAGCGGTCTAAACAAAATCTGGTCATAAAGAAATATCACCACCACCATCGCCAGGATGGCATAGCCAACGGCATATAAATTCCGTTGTTCAATCGCTAGGGCAATGTATGAACCTATCCCTGGGAGACGAATTGTTTGATGCGATACTGCAATTGCTTCCGACAACACCACAAAAAACCAGCTTGCGGACATCGACATCATCATGTTCCACAGTAAGCCAGGCATGGAGTAAGGCACCTCAATCTTCCAAAAACGTTGCCAGGCCGAAAGTTGAAACACAGCGGCGGCCTCGCGCAGGTCATGCGGCACCATTTTAAGGGATTGATAAAATCCAAAGGTAATATTCCAAACTTGCGCGGTAAAAATTACAAAAATCGACGCGCACTCAGGCCCTAGTAAGCTGCCAGGAAAAAAATGGATAAACGCTGAAATGGTGATTGCAAGAAAACTTAAAACCGGTACCGATTGTAAAATATCAATGGCGGGTATAATCACCTGCTCGGCACGCCTGTTTTTGGCGGCAAAAGTTCCAACTATAAACGTAAATAAAATTGACAAGATCAGCGCGATGAACATGCGTAATACCGTACGCAATGCATAAAATGGTAATTTAGCAGGGTCTAGTGTAATGGGTAACGGTTCGCCAAGTGCGTAGGGGGTGGCCATCTGCTTGCCAGCCCAGCCTAAAAAAAAGAGCACTGAGAATACCAGTATTAACAGCAGCAAATCCCAACGGTTAACAAAACGGCTGACACTGTCGCGATTGGCAAAGTAAAAACGATTATTAACCACTAAGCCTCTCCCCATGTCATTGTGTAGTGAATTGTTCATATTCATTGATAGTTATGATTTTTTTAATTCTTAAACTTGTCTACAATTAAGAAATAGACAATTTTTAGGAACCGTCATGTATTTTCAACGCGTTATTTTACTATGGATAGCATTGCTATCGGTACCCTTGCAAGCCATTGCCGCCGATGAGACGCAACTGGCGGTTTGGGCTAATGAGGCAATCGTTGCCACTTATACCTTCAATTATCAAAATTTTCTGCCGCGGCAAAAAGAAATTGCCCGCTATTTTACTTCGACAGGCTGGATGGCCTACAGCAATGCACTGAATGACTCAAAACTACCAGATGCTGTGCAGAAAAACGCTTATTATGTCACGGCAGTTGCTACCATGCCGCCTGAAATTAAAACCTTGGGTGATAATCATTGGCAGGCAGTGATGCCATTACTTGTCATCTACAAAAATCCACAATTTCAACAAAAACAAACGTTGAAAATTACCCTGGGCTTCACCACGGTGCCATCTGGACAGGGTGTACGGGGTTTAGCTATTACCAGTTTACAAGCGAAAACCACACAACCTGCTTGTAAATGTTCGTCAGATAACTCGGCAGATGATAACACAGGCAGCGATGGAGTGAATGGGGTTAGTTCGAAGCAATGATGCCTTCTTTTCTGCACATTGCCTCATAATTGCCGCAAGATGGGCCAGGGTTTGTTTTAAGCCACTAGCTTAAGTGCCATCATCACTAGATGCAGCGCAATGAGTCCCGCAACAAAAAGTAGAATAAAATTTATTTTCCAAGGTATGTGCACATCAAGAACGGCTTGTTCAGGGTTTTCCGGATTATAATAAATGTCTATTTCCCCCGAGTCTTTGTATGCACATGCCACCTGATAAGCTACCTTGCGTGCGTAAGCGCTATTGGTATTATTGTGAACATTATCGTGGAATAAGTGTTCCCCCCAATACTCCCTTTCATCGATGTGATAAACATACTCTATTTTAGGCCATACGTTGTTGCCGTGGTGGGTCCATTCGCAGTGAGTAATCCGCCCAGAGGCCTTTCGCCAAAGCCTCATTTGCAGCATCGAGCGCCTATCACGCCAGAAATAGATGAACATAAATACTAAAAATAACAACCATCCCAAATCAAAAAAATTCTGCCAGGAGATATAGCGCGCAATCATGCCTATCCTTATCTACATACATTTATTGATGGTAGAGCAAGCGCCGAAGTTATGCAAAATTTCAACGCGCGACCACAGATCCATATGGCAGTTGAGGTATCCAGGCAGGAATTGCTATCTGTAAAGTTTATCTCTTGAAGCCCGCTGCCATCGAGGTATAATCGTCTCTTCCATTGAGCGGAATGAAGGAATCGCAATGATTGCAAAAACACCTCTACATGCTAATCATTTGGCACTTGCTGCCAAAATGGTTGATTTCCATGGCTGGGAAATGCCACTGCACTATGGTTCACAATTAAATGAACATAATTACGTACGCCAGCATGCCGGGATGTTTGACGTATCGCACATGACGATAGTCGATGTGCTGGGCGCCGGCGGGCGACAATTTTTACGTAAACTCCTGACCAATGATGTCGATCAGCTGCAACACAACGGACGTGCTTTATATAGCTGCATGTGCAATGAACATGGCGGCATTATTGATGATTTGATCGTATACCAGCGCGCTTCTGATAATTATCGTCTGGTATTAAACTCTGCAACCCGTTCGCATGATCTGGCCTGGATCCGAGATAAAATCAGAGGTTTTGCCGCAGGTTTGCAGGAGCGCAATGAACTTAGCATGCTTGCCGTGCAGGGCCCTGAGGCGATAGCCAAAACATTAAGCATATTAAACCCGGCACAAGTTGATGCCATCTCAACGCTCACCAATTTTGAATGTGTCGACGTAGACGGCTGGTTTTTTGCACGCACGGGGTACACCGGTGAGGATGGCTTGGAAATTGTTGTACCACAAGAGGAAATAGCAGGTTTGTGGACTGCACTCCTCAACGTTGGCGTGTACCCCTGTGGATTGGCCGCGCGTGATACCTTGCGTTTAGAAGCAGGTATGTTGCTTTATGGTCAGGATATGGATGAAACAACCACACCACTGGAATCCGGTCTGACCTGGACTGTCAAATGGGAACCGCTCGATCGCGATTTTATCGGTATGGGAGCACTGCTTTCGCAAAAACAACATGGGCTTACACGTAAATTGGTGGGGCTGGCTCTGGAAGACAAAGGTATTATGCGTTCAGGGCAGCGTGTTGTGGTGCCAGGGCATGCTGATGGAGTGATTACCAGCGGAACCTACTCGCCAACATTGGGTTATTCCATCGCCTTGGCGCGTGTTCCTATGGCCGCTGGTGAGGAAGTTATGGTTGATATTCGCGGTAAGCTGCTACCTGTCAAGATTGGTAAGCCGCGCTTTGTTAAACAGGGTGAACCGGTGTAATCCATTCGCCAAGCTTTTAGTTTTAGAATGATGACTTCAATTAAGGACGAGATGATGAGCGATATGCCCCAAGATTTAAAATTCACGCAAACCCATGAATGGTTAAAGAAAGACAATGGTGAAATAATCATCGGCATAACGGCGCATGCCCAGGAATTATTAGGCGATATGGTTTTTGTCGAGTTGCCGGAGGTGGGTGCTACCGTGAGTGCGGGCGATGAGCTAGGCGTGGTTGAGTCGGTCAAAGCGGCTTCCGATTTTTATACGCCAATCAGTGGTACCGTCATCGCAATCAATCAACAAGTGAGTGACGATCCGGCGCTGGTCAACAGCGACCCTTATGGCAGCGGTTGGTTAGTTAAATTAAAAGCGTCCGATTTGTCTGAGATCGACAATTTGCTTGATGCTGACCAATATCAAAACGAGATAGCAGGGGATCATTAATTATGCCCTTTATTCCACACACCGCTGATGATAAAGAGGCTATGCTCGCCAGCATTAAGGCCGCAGATACGCAAGCGCTCTTTGATGAAATTCCCATGTCACTGCAATATGGCGAATTTAAAAATATACCGGTAGGCATGAGCGAAATGGCGATGCTCAAGCATGCACAGCAAATAGCTGATAAAAATCAGAATGGTATCTGTTTTATTGGTGCCGGCAGTTATGAGCATCATATTCCAGCGGCAGTGTGGGATATAGCCTCGCGCGGAGAGTTTCTTACCGCCTATACGCCCTACCAGGCCGAGGCAAGTCAGGGAACGCTGCAATTGCTTTACGAATACCAGACGATGATCACGGAGCTAACGGCAATGGACGTTGCCAACGCGTCCCTTTATGATGGCGCAACGGCACTGGCTGAGGCTGTGCTGATGGCGGTTCGTATTAATCGCCAAAGTACCTCTAATCGCGTACTGGTCGCCGGTACTATTCATCCGCTATATCGCGAAACCGTGGAAACTATTGTTCGTAATCAACACATTGAAGTAATTACGCTGCCATTTGATCAGGAACAAGGCGTTACCCCACTGGATGCGTTACAACAATATACTGGCGAGGACATCACGGCGCTAGTGATTGCACAACCGAATTTTTTTGGCTGTCTGGAACAGGTTGATGCGATGACGGATTGGGCGCATACCAATAAAACTATCGCCATTGCCTGTGTTAACCCAGTTTCTCTCGGCTTGTTGAAGCCACCGGGTCTTTGGGGTGAAAGGGGCGTTGAGATAGTTTGTGGTGAGGGGCAGCCGTTTGGGTCGCCAATGGCATCTGGCGGTCCTTATTTTGGCTTTTTTAGCACCAGGATGCAGCATGTGCGACAAATGCCGGGTCGTCTGATTGGCCGTACCTTGGATAGAGATGGCAGAGTCGGTTATACCCTTACTTTGCAAGCGCGCGAGCAACACATACGCCGCGGCAAAGCCACCTCCAATATCTGCACCAACCAAGGATTGTTGGTGACAGCTGCAACCATCCACATGAGTTTGCTGGGCGCACAAGGCCTCATGCAGGTCGCGAATCGTTGTTATTATAATACCCATAAATTGGTCAAGGCCTTAACGCAAATTCGCGGGGTGGAGTTGGCATTTAAGGCGCCCTATTTTCATGAGGCGTTGTTGCACTTAGATAAACCGGTGGATGAAGTTTTGCATGCGCTGCATGCAGCGGGTATTGCTGGAGGGTATGCGGTTGCCTCTCATTATCCACAGCTGGCGAATACTTTGCTGGTTTGTGCGACGGAAATGCGTACTGAGGAAGAGATGGCGCAATATGTTCAGGCCTTGAAACAAATTCTTGGGAGTTGAAATTATGTTTATCATCCAATTAACCTACAAAGCGCCGATCAGTGAAGTTGATAAATATTTACAAGCGCACCGCGAATTCCTTGATTACTATTACAAGCAAGGACTGCTCTTAGCTTCAGGTCCGATGAAACCGCGTACGGGCGGAATTATTATTGCTATCACCACAGACCGCGCTTATTTGGAATCCATCTTGCAGCAAGATCCCTACACGCTTGCTGAAATCGCGGACTACCAATTGATTGAATTCACGCCTGTCAAACATCGGGATGAGATCAAAGATCTCATTAATAACACGGAAGGTAAATTATGTTGATCTTCGAACAATCCAAATCAGGCCGTACCGCACCCGCACAAGCCCCGACAGTCAGTGCCGACAAGCTTGCCATTCCCGCGCAATTTTTACGCCAGACACAACCCCGCTGGCCTGCTTGCTCGGAACTGCAAGTGGTGCGCCACTTTACCCGCTTATCAAAGAAGAATTTTTCCATTGATACCAATTTTTACCCATTGGGATCATGCACCATGAAATACAATCCGCGTGGTGTGCATAAAGCGGCCTCCATGCCTGGTTTTACTGGCCGCCATCCCTTGGCGACACCAGAAACCAGCCAAGGTTTTTTGTCCGTGCTCTATGAGCTGCAGGATTACCTGGCTGAAATCACTGGTATGGCAGGGGTATCGTTAACGCCGATGGCCGGTTCACAAGGGGAGTTTGCAGGTGTTGCCATGATTAAGGCTTATCATCAATCACGCGGTGATAGTGCACGCACCGAAATGCTCATTCCAGACGCTGCTCACGGAACAAATCCTGCTTCCGCGGTAATGTGTGGTTTTAACGTGGTTGAAATACCTACTGGTAAAGATGGCGACATTGACCTTGACGAATTAAGGAAAAAAGTTGGGCCTAAGACGGCTGGTATTATGTTAACAAATCCCTCGACATTGGGATTATTCATGCGCCAAATTAAAGAGGTTGCTGATATTGTGCATCAGGCTGGCGGCTTGTTGTATTATGACGGCGCCAATCTCAACGCTATATTGGGGAAAGTCAGGCCCGGAGATATGGGTTTTGACGTTATTCATTTGAACCTCCATAAAACTTTCGCCACACCGCACGGCGGTGGCGGACCTGGTGCCGGTCCCGTCGCTGTCGGCAAAAGACTGTTGCCATTTTTACCACGGCCGGTAGTGATAAAAGAAAATGAAAAATACCGTTGGGCAAGTAATAGTGATTACCCGCAAAGTATTGGTCGTTTGTCCTGTTTCATGGGCAATGCCGGCATTTTGCTGCGAGCTTATTTTTACATTCGCGTTTTGGGTAAAGAGGGGCTCTTGCGTGTGTCGGAATACGCTACGTTGAATGCTAATTATTTACTTGCTGAGCTCAGCAAAGCAGGATTTACCCCAGCTTATCCTGGCCGGCGCGCCAGTCATGAATTTATCTTGACGTTAAGCCCGGAGAAAAAAGAATTCGGTGTGAATGCTATGGATCTTGCCAAACGGTTGTTGGATTATGGTTATCACGCACCAACAACCTATTTTCCGCTGCTCGTCCCTGAGTGTTTACTCATTGAGCCGACAGAAACTGAATCCAAGGAAGAACTAGATGGTTTTATCAGTGCGATGAAGGCCATTCGTCATGAAGCGCAAATAAATCCAAAGCTAGTTAATGAAGCGCCTCACACGTTACCAGTCACTCGACTGGATGACGTGAAAGCCGCAAGAGAATTGGATTTGAATTATTTTCAAACGCAATGAGGTGATGCAATTTGGTGTAACCATCTAAAAATAATGGATTTTATTTTTCTAAAACACTATTTTATGGAAACGAAATAAGTTATAACAGATTTGCTTGTATCAAGGATTGAGAAGCTAGGTTGACTTGCATTGTAAAGGAGATAGACAACAAAGCCTCTCTTTCAGCCAATTGATAATATTATTTTTTTCATGGAGTGAAAAAATGAAAAGCAAGGTATTTTCGCAGCGATTTAACAGGGAGTTGTCTGTGCTCGGTTTTCCGGAAGATTTAACTGAGAAAACCAAAGCCGTTTCCAAAGTGTTTGATGTAACACGACACTTGGCAAACGCCATGATTTTTGGCCATATTTTACCCTCTGAACAACAGTTGGATAAAATTGCAGAGATTCTAGAGGTTTGCCCGCAATGGTTAGGCGGTGCGACTGACAGAAAGAAAGCTTATCCTGGCCGAGAAACTGCAGATATGGCGTAGTTTTTGTAGGATAACTTGTAAAGTAATGTGCGATATCGGCAGCCTTGCTAATGTCGCACATTAATAATTTCACAAAATCTCATTATTTTGGGTCTAAATATGTTATAATTAAGGTGTACAATTATGGGGGCGACCTGGCTTCGACGTGGGTTGCGAAACCTGAGGTGCATGCCGAGAATGAGAACTCTCGTAAAACAGACTCAAATAAACACAAATGCAAACGATGAAAACTTTGCTGGAGAAGCTATCGCTGCGTAAGCGGTAATAGCCAACCACACCGTGCGCTGCTTTAAAACCGGCGCCCCGTTGACCGAGCTTGCTTACCGGTATCGAATCAACGGTCATAGAAGATAAGCTAGTGGTTTGACTCGTCCCGCGTCAAATTGCGAAACTCAGGGAATCGCTGTGTACTATCCTGCCTGTCGGAGAGTCCTCAGTTAAACTTAAATGACCCGGCTATGCATGTAGAGCTGACGGCAGAGGATTTGCGGACGCGGGTTCGATTCCCGCCGCCTCCACCACTTACACTTCCAAGAACATTCAATAACATCTTACAGGCCTTGATCTGCAAGGCTTTATGCCTTAATCTCCATCCCATAATGTCTTATAAGTACCCCCAAAAGCCAATCCTATATTGGGGTATATCTGGGGGTACTTCGACAAGTTGTGAAGGAGATACCCCCAATGGCATTAACTGACGCCAAAGTACGTACCGCCAAAGCCAAAGAAAAACCTTATAAACTTTCTGATGAAAAAGGTTTGTTTCTTTATGTAACCACCAATGGTAGCAAATACTGGCGACTTAAATACCGCTTTCTAGGTAAAGAGAAATTATTGGCTCTAGGTGTTTACCCAGATGTTTCCATAGCCTTAGCTCGTGAGCGCCGAGATGATGCCCGTAAATTATTAGCGACGGATATTGATCCTGGCGAGCACAGAAAGGTAATGAAAACAGCCACGGCTGATCGTGTCGCTAATAGTTTCGAGCTGGTAGCACGCGAATGGTTTGTCAAACACAAACCCAACTGGGTCAATAGCCACGCTGATAAAATCATACAACGTCTTGAGCGTGATATCTTTCCTTGGATAGGTGATAAACCAATCTCAGAAATAACGCCGCCTCTCTTACTCAATACCATTAGACGTATTGAAGAAAGAGGTGCATTAGACACAGCACATAGGGCAATGGGAAATTGCAGCCAAGTGTTTCGTTATGCTATTGCCACTGGTAGAGCAGAGCGTGATCCTTCTCAAGATTTACGAGGCGCTTTGCCGCCTGTTAAACCCAAACATTTTGCGGCTCAAACTGATCCTAAATCCTTTGGTGAAATCCTTAGAGTTATTAACGACTACCAAGGCTCTCTGATAGTTATGTGTGCGTTAAGGCTTGCTCCATTGGTATTTGTCAGACCTGGTGAGCTACGTCATGCCAAGTGGGATGATATAGATTTTGAAAAATCAGAATGGTGTTACACAGTTTCAAAAACAAATACCCCTCATATTGTACCCCTATCTACCCAAGCAATTAGCATCTTAGAAGAACTACAACCTCTGACTGGCTCAGCACAATTTGTCTTTCCTTCAGCTCGAAGTAACCAAAGACCAATGAGTGACAACGCAATTCTAGCCGCCCTAAGGCGCATGGGGATAGATAAAGATCAAGCATCAGGCCATGGCTTTAGAGCAACAGCAAGAACATTGCTTGATGAAGTCTTAGAATTTCGTCCAGACATCATAGAGCATCAACTAGCCCATGCTGTGCGTGATCCCAATGGTAGGGCATATAACCGCACCAAACACTTGCCCGAGCGTAAAAAAATGATGCAAGAGTGGGCGGATTATTTAGATGAGTTGAAAAGGTAGGTGTAATTTATGATTAAGTATGAAGACACAGTGGGACTTGATGAACTAGACAATGAGCTTGTTAAGCAAGCTGTAAAGTTTGGTTTAGAAAAAAGAATAAGGCTGTATGGTATGAGTACCAGATTCGAAGTGGGGTTGGTTCCTTTATATATAGGCCAGATTGCACATATAAAAATGAATCACCCCGATAAGAGCGTAGTTACAACTGATGGAAATACTACTCAGTTATATATCTCACCAGATTATGCTGACAGTTGGCTTAATCAAGGCAGGGCTATCAAAGCTTCACTTGATGACCTAAGGATACAAACATCTGATTTGGTTAAATTGTCTACACCTACTATTAAACCTGTAGCACTACCATCCATACAGGAAGATTGCCTATTGGCAAAATGCACTTATTGGCAAGATTTAAAAAGTAAAATTGAGCTGGCTGTAAAAAAATTTCCCTCTTGGAAGGACTCTAGGCCAAAACCTAGCGCTAAAATAGCTAAAGAAACTGAGCTTAGTGAATGGTTAAAAAAATTAACTAGCCTACAAACACGTGAAATAGCGCTAATAAAAAAAGTTCTGACAGAAGTTTTCGAAGAGCTCTAATAACGGAACACATTTTGCCTGTCAGATGTCCTGTCATATGACAGATGATGTGACAGAAAAATAGATCCATCAAACTCTAACCATATTTAACAACGCCTAAGGAGGCATAATATGGTTAGCCCTTTATTAATGTTAACGGTGTCTCAAAACCGCGGATATATGGCGCAGGCTTAAATTGATCAAGGTTAACGTACAACACCCACCTTGAACTAATTTCTACCAAAGCTGCCAGCTACAACTAAAACGGCGGGTCCTCCATGACCCCATCTGACATTGAATAATAAAATTCCGATTCAACCTTCTGATGGTGGCGTCGAATCTGGGTGTGGTAAATGCACTCCAGAGTACGGGTCAGGTCGCCAAGAAAGTTCACCAGGTTATATGCGGCCTCATCAGACATGGACTCTGGCAGTAGAGCGTCCAGCATCATGTCACGCATGTTCGGTTTCCTCCGTTTTAACTGGCTTCTTTTTTCTGGCTCGCTCGGCTGTCTTTCTGGCACTGTTGTCTTTCCATTCCTTGAGCCGGAATGATTCGGCCTCGATATTGACGATTTCTGAGTGGTGAACAAGTCTGTCGATAATGGATACCACGCAAGCAGCATTGGGGAAGATTTCACGCCATTCATTAAATTGTTTGTTAGTGGTAATAATCGTCGATTTTTCTTCGTATCGCCGAGAAATGATTTCAAACAACAAATCCGCATGACGATTGGAGTACGACAGATAACCGACCTCGTCGATGATGAGCAATGCGGGCTGTACATAACCTTTGATACGACGGCGCAATGCGCTATCGCTGTCGATAGCAGCCAACTCATTTAACATCCCCGCAGCCGTTGTAAACAGTGCGGTATGTCCCTTCAGGATAGCTTGATATGCGATATTACGGGCTATCGTTGTTTTGCCCACTGCATTGGGACCACATAAAATGACGTTGGTCGCATCTTTCATAAAATTCAACTGCATCCATTCCTCAATGACATCCCGGTCACAACGTTTTGGCCAGCCCCAGTCAAAGTCAACTAATGGTTTGAAGCGACCGATGCGTGCACTGCGTAGACGACTGTCCAGGCTCTTTTGGGAGCGATAGGTTTCTTCCCAACAGATGAGTTTTTCAAGCCATGCAGCATCAACTACCTCATCCCAGTGGTTGATGAGGCCGTGAAGCTTGAGTGCTTTTGCGCGCTGCATAAATAAATCGGGTAACATGATTATTTCTCCTCTATCGGTTCAGGCTGATTGAGCACATCGTAATCACTTAATTTATGGGGCTTTACGATGAGTTCATTGATGCGTTTGTCGTCAGAGACAGGCAAGACGACCAGTGGCGGTTGATGTCGCTCATCTTGCCGTCGTTGTAAACCCATCCGCACTGCATTGGGATGCGGTACGCCACGAGCCAGTGCATCTTTCATCGCCTCATCCAGTTCGCTGGCTCCATAATCGTCCAGTAAAGACAACAGTTGGCGGCTCGTCGAACTCAGGGAATAACCATGCAGAGCTGCTGCATCCAAGAAAGAGCCTGCACAGTCAATCGCGTGTGTTAATCGGCTTTGGCCACGATGCAATCGTGCCTGTTTCTTGCGTTCAATGAGCGTTTCAATGTGTTCTGCACATTCTATTTGTTTGGCCTTGTCATAACTGCGAGGGTGTTTCGCGAGCACGGTAGTTCCATCCAGAATGGTCACCACATCAAGCGTGGCGTGAATGGTTAACGTTTTTCGCACATGGTCATGCGGAACAGAATAGTCATTCATATCGAATCGGGCATAGGGTGTTTTACCGATATGCACGGTTTCTATTTCATCGACCGGGTATGGGTTATCGGGGCATTCGACCAATCGTGGTTGCTCATCTTGAAACACAGCGCGGACAGACTTTGTTTTATCTTCGGGACAAGGTCTGTTGGCAGCTTGTGTTTCACACCAATGAATTGCCTGAGCATTCAGATCATCTAAATCGCGATACGTGCGCGCTGCAAAGAAATTATCACGAACATAGCGGATGGCCCGTTCCACCCGTCCTTTTTCGTTGCCACGATAAACAGCACAGGGTCTTGGTTCAAAGTGGTAGTGAGCAGCAAACGCCAGCAAGGTCGGGTTAAACCGAATGGCATCTCCCTGTCGCTCTAATACAGCACTCTTGAGGTTGTCATATAACAGTACGCGAGGCACGCCACCAAAGGTTTGAAAGGCATTTTCATGGCCACGTAAAAAATTTTCTGTGCGTTGATTGAAGTAAAAATGCAAATAAATTTTCCGGGAGTAACTTAATACCATGACAAAAGCCATTAGTGGTCGCTTTGCGAGTCCGACCGTCATATAACCGAAATGCCCCCAGTCAACTTGCGCTTGCTCACCCGGCAAGGTTCTTAATCGTAGATAGGCTTCGGCTGCTGGCCTCGGTCGATAACACGAGATGAGATGGCGAAAATGATCAATCCTGCCGGGATAACCCCGTTCTTGAACCATGGCAAACAGACGGCTTGCAGTCAGGTTTGGATAACGTTGCAACGTATTCAGTACAAACGATAAATACGGATCTATCATTGACGATTGTACGAGGATATTTTTCTTAGGTATGCCTGTTTCTGACAGGACACGTTTTATTGTGCTGTGATGTACGCCTAATTGGGATGAAATCGTCCCCACACGCCATTTTTCAACGTGATAATAACGCAATATATTGGCTTGTAACTCATCTGAAATGCTCATGCTTCTGCTCCTCATTTAGATATTTATCAAGGTGGTCGCGAACAAGACGATAAAGAATGCGTTTTTTTGGGGGCTCCATAACGCAAAAACCTTGAACGAAGCAAAGAAGAGACAGATGTGTGGCATAAATAACATGTTGTCGGGTGATTTACTTGTCTCTTATCCGTCTTTGTTGCCTTGTTTTTAACCAAGAACAGTAGACCATCCGGAGTGGTTTCGCGGGAACCCTGATGCGTCATTTTATTTTTAAAATCTCGTAGCCGTTGCATATAATGACGTTGGCGCAATGCATGATTTAACCTGCCTTTGATACTATTTTGATAGCGACGCCCGGCTTCACGTAACGAATTTTTGCGTGTGGCAATTGAACAAGAAAAACCACAGTAAATATTCCCTCGATCGCAGTGGGTGCAGATAATGACCTGCTCAAAGCAGCGCGCGCACAGAAATAGTCTTGGTGTGGGTTCCATAGCATTCCTTTGCTAATGAAACCTGGTATTTATGTGATCACGTGATAAGCTTAAATCAAGGGACTGGCTAACGTTTGATATCGTAGGCGACCTCTAAATCACGAACGGTATCAAACGGGTTTCATTAGTCCCTTAATTTTAGATTAATTTATCGGATTGTTCTTAATGTGGTCTATGTAGGGATATTTCAGGTTAAATGGGATTAGAGGGATTATTAATGGCCTGCGCCATTTATTCGCGGGTTATTAGCACTGTCTACAATTAAGAAGACCAAAGGTACAATCGGCATCAGGTCTTTCGTGCAGTACTCTCTATCTACGGATCTCCCAAGGACTATGGACTAAACCTGTTTCACTAGGTGGCCGCTCAGTTGCTTGGCCAGAAAGTGAAATCATAGCCTTAAATGCAGCTCGTATTGCAGGTCTTCCAAATGATGAAGTTCGTGTACTTGTTAAGCAATTGGAAGCTTCAAGAAGCCAAATAGCTAAGGGATCATGTTTTAATGAAAAAACAAAACTTTAATCGTGAACGATTACCATCTCCATCCAAATACTTTAAGGGGCAAGGATTAAATTTATCCGGAGGGCTTGAGTGGAAGACCGTTCTTTGCCCTTTTCATGAAGATACAAAACCAAGCTTGCGAGTACGCCTTGATGAAGGTTGCTTTTGTTGTATGGCCTGTGGAGCTAAAGGTGGAGATGTTCTGGCATTTCACCGCATGAAGTATGGACTTGGGTTTAAAGACGCCTGTGTTGAACTTGGAGCATGGGAGGGAGAAGTATAATGTCTATTAAAGCAGAAGTGATTGAGGATGCTGTATCAAGATTATTTTCGAAACAGTTAAACAAGGGTTTTAAGTTAGAAGCAATTCACAATTATACAGATGCTGATGAAAAGATACTTTATCATCGAGTAAGGTTAAAAAATCAAGCTACGGGTGAGAAGATCATCCGTCCGCTTAAATATGAGGGTAATACTTATGTGTTCGGCGAGCCCAAGTTCAACAATAAGAAGCCTTTAACTTTCATTAATGAGTATCTGAGTAATAAAACAGATCGTTTTTCCCCTGATACAGATGATGATCTGGATTTTTTAAGAGAACTTTACAGGAATGGACATATATCAATTGCTCCTTTTTCAAATCCTGACACTCTTACGCTAGCTGAAAATAATAATCTATCCTTTTATCCTAAATCCGTAAAGTGGCTTTTACCGTTGCCAGAAAAGCAGACCTTTAAAGAGTTTACAATTTTATTAGAAACAAAATTAGCATCCACCGATTACTTAGAAACTAATTACGATGAGGTTATTGAATTTTGTAAAGATATTTCATTGAGAGAGTGTTTAGCTTATTTAAAATATAAAATGGATGAACATAAACTACCATTTACCCCTGGAGAAAAAACTAGATTAGTACTGGCGAAAGCTCTTGAAGAGTATTCTGTTGCACAAATCTATGGCTTTATATGGAGCGCAGTAAATAATACAGCGGCTTATTATATGAGAAGTGGACCCCATCGGTGAGACAACGATCCCTTACTATTTAGATAGTGTCCAATATATTGGAACACCGAGGCATTGCGTCTGATGACAGGTTACCTGTAGAGAAAGCGGTGTCAATGAGGAGTCCTGAGGAACGAAGGAAGCTCGTTGATACTGCTTGCACGTAAGGTATTTTAGTCATTAAGAGCATGCCGTTTTCTACGATCATGCGGCTACTCTAAGTCCATCGTAAAACTCTGATGGCGTACATTTTCCAAGTGATTCATGGGGCCTTTCGTCATTATAAAACCGAAAATACTCACGTAACCCATGACGCAATGCTATCACCGTCGGATATTCTTTTAAATACACATCTTCATATTTAACAGAGCGCCACAGTCTTTCAATGAACACATTGTCCACCCAGCATCCTTTTCCATCCATGCTGATCTTGATTTCATTGTCCTCCAACACCTTAATAAAAGCCTTACCAGTAAATTGGGAGCCTTGATCCGTATTGAAAATACTAGGTGCGCCATAGCGTCTGATAGCGCTTTCTAGCGCACTCACACAAAAATTATCATCCATGGTGTTGGATACCTCCCAGGATAATACTTTACGGCTGTACCAATCCATAACAGCCACTAAATACACAAAGCCACCATGCATGCGGATATACGTCAGATCTGTGCACCAAACTTGATTAGGTTTAACAATAGCCAAATCTCGTAGCAGATATGGATATATTTTATGCGCCTTCCCCTTTTTGCTGGTATTCGGTTTAGGGGCGACGGACATGATGCCCATAAGCCTCATTAAGCGTTGTACACGTTTACGATTAACAGGATACCCTTGCCGACGCAAGTAGTTACGAAGCTGTCTGCTGCCATAAAATGGATGCCGGGTATACTCCTCATCAATTAATCGCATTAGCTCCAAATTTTCAGGGGTCTCGGCAATTGGGTCGTTATTAGCCGCCCGATAATAACTGGCACGTGATAACTGAATTAACTCGCATTGACGAGCAATGCTGATAACAGCATGTGTTGGGTCGATCATCGCTTTTTTCTCCTTCACACTTAACTTAAATGGCCAGTCTTTTTTTTAAGCCAATCCAACTCGACGGCTAACTGGCCTATTTGGGTGTAAAGTTTCTCTCGTTCTTTTTCTAGTGACTCCACGTCCTTTTCATTCTTGCCACTAAATAAATGCTTACTGCCTTCCAATAACAGCCTTTTCCATTGATTAATTTGCGTTGGATGCACTTCAAATTCCGATGCTATTTCATTGGTCGTTTTATGACCTTTCAAGGCTTCTAGTGCAACTTTTGCTTTAAATTCTGAACTGAACTTCTTATGAGCCATTTTTTAACCCCAACTACAATGGTTTCTATTCTACACCACTGTCTCATTTTTGGGGTCCACTTCTCTAAGCCATACGCAGGAATTTTTAGGCAATTAATTCAGTAGGGTGTTTATAAACATGGTATCTATAAAAATTATTAAAGAACAGCTAAACGTATTTCTAAAGTCAGATTCTCCAGAAGTAATTGCTATACGAGGAGCGTGGGGAACAGGAAAAACCTATTTTTGGCATCAACTTTTTAAAGAGTCTAAATCCACGATCGCATTAAAAAAGTATGCTTATGTATCACTGTTTGGTTTGCGTACAATTGAGGAGCTTAAGTATGCCATATTTGAAAGCACCCAACTATTTGATGATGATTACGATGGTACGCGGTTATTGGAAAGGCTAAAGCAAGATGGTACGAAATTTGTGGCTAAGGCATATAGTTTAATTAAGTCTTTGAGTGCTGAGACGATACCTATCAATATTGACTTTAAACTGATTGCGTTCTCGATGGTAGAAAACATGATAATTTGTTTAGATGACTTTGAAAGAACTAATCTTGATGCGCAAGCTTTATTAGGCTTAATATCTGATTTACGAGAAACAAAGCGGTGTAAAATTGTACTCATCATGAATGATGAAAAACTTCATGAGAAGAATAAAGAGGAATACGATAATTACAAAGAAAAAGTTATTGATAAAGAGTTTTGTTTCGCCCCAACGCCAGAAGAATGTGTAACTCTGGTATTGAGAAATAACGAACAAAATGATGATATTTTAAAAGAACGCTGTTGTAGGCTTGGAATAAAGAATATTCGAGTAATAAATAAAATAAAACAGATGAGGGACTCCCTCACTCCGTTATTGGTTGGTTGTGAGGAGCGTACAATACAGAATGTTTTGTCTTCCGTAGTTCTTTTTTGTTATTGCTATTATGTGAAAGATGGAAGTGTCCCTGATTTTAATTTTATAAAAGAACTGAACATAAGTAGGCATGTTGAGCTCTTAATGGATAAAAAAAGGGACGATAGTAATGGTACAAGCGAGCTACATCAACAGTGGCACAGATTCTTAAGGCATTACGAATACAATAATACGGATGAACTCGACCTTCAAATAGCTGATTTCGTACAAAATGGGTATTTTGATCTCCCTTCTATGCAAAAGGTTATTAAGAAATATGATGAACTCATCCAAACTGAAAAACAAATTGAGTCGTTTAATAAAGCGTGGAGCTTATTTCATGATGGTTTTGAAGATAATGGAGATGTGCTAATAAGTAGTATGTACGAGGCTACTAAAAATCATATACAGTTGATTTCAGTACCGAACCTTAATAGTGCTATATGCTTATTGCGCGATCTTGGTGCTGATAAAGAGGCTGATGAATTAATCGAATTAGCTATTTCATCCCATGAAGACCCAAGTTATTTTAACATAGATGATTTTTCATTTAAAAAATATGTGAAGGATAAAAAATTAATTGAGCGATTTACAAAATCTTATTTAGAAAAACATGAAGTCAAGACTCCAACTGATGTTTTGGATAAAATTGTATCAACAAATAGTTGGGGGGAGCAAGATTTGGATATTCTTTGTAATTTAAGTGTTAGTGATTTTCGTGATTTATTTAAAACAAAAAAATCCTATGTTGGCTGTTGTCTTGATTTTGAGCGTTATGCTAATCCTACTGATAAACAAAAACAAATTGTTAGTAACGCAAAAGAAGCATTAAAAGAAATCGGCCGTGAGAATATACTAAATAGTAGGAGAGTAGAAGCTCTAGATATATCTATCGAGACGTAAGTTATGAAGCAACGTGTATATCTAGCTATTTATTATTCATAATATTTGACTAAAGCCATTCTTTATTCTAAATTCTAGAATATGGAATAAAGGATGATGCTGATGATTAAATCCCAAGATATCGTAGTTCTAGCCAAACTGTTAGCTTACCAAGCAGATAAAAGCTGGTCTCAAAATAGTATTGCATTTGAATTGTGTTTGAGTCCTTCTCAAATCAATAGTGCATTCAAGCGATTGGTAGCAGTAGGGTTAATTACACCATACCACCCTCCGGCCAAGGCACAACCCATTATTCAGGCTTGTGAAGAGTTTTTTCTTCATGGATTAAAGTATGTCTTTCCTGCTAAATTAGGCGAACTAGTTCGTGGTATTCCAACTAGTTATGCTGCACCTAGTCTAAGTGATCAAATTGTTGCGGGTGGTGATCCAATCCCAGTATGGCCGTATGGCGAAGGCAATGATCGTGGCCTTGCATTAAAGCCTTTATATTCTTCAGTGCCTGAATCTGTGACAAGACACCCCGATCCACTATTTTATGATTTATTAACGCTAATTGATGCTATCCGTTCTGGGCGCGTAAGAGAAAGACAAATTGCCGGACAAAAAATATCTGCAATATTAAAATCAAAAAAGTTGGTATCAAATGACTAGAAGCTCAGCTCAAAGAAATATCGAATCCCTTTCGTTAATTGCACATCGACTTGGGGATTTATGTGATGAAGTAACTTTTGTCGGTGGCAGTATCACAGGCTTATTGATAACAGACAAAGCCGCGCCTGATGTACGCTTTACTGTGGACGTAGATTGTATAGTAAATGTTATCACTAGGCCGAGTTATTATGCTATTGCTGAGAAATTACGCCAGAAAGGATTTAAAGAACTAATTTCTGGTGATCATCCAATATGTCGTTGGGATTGTGATGGAATTTTAATTGACGTCATGCCTATAGATAAAAGTGTGTTGGGCTTTTCTAACAAGTGGTATAAGAATGCGCAAGAAAATGCAATTAGTCACAATATTACTGATAATATCAATATAAAAGTTATTTCTGCGCCTTATTTTTTGGCAACTAAGCTGGAAGCATTTAAAGATCGTGGACAGCAGGATTTTTTATTAAGCCATGATCTGGAAGATATTATTTCGGTAATTGATGGCCGACCGGAAATCGCTAATGATGTTTCATGCGAATCCGATAATTTAAAGCAGTATCTCTCCTCGGTAATCTCCCCGAAAAATAACTGATGCCAAAAGTAGAATTTTCTCGTAACCTATGCACAGGAGATTCTGCATGAAAAAATCAAAATTTACAGACAGCCAAATACTGTCGATTCTAAAACAATCCGAAGGCGGAACCCCTGTTCCAGAGCTTTGCCGAGAACATGTCATCAGCTCGGCTACATTTTATAAATGGCGCGCTAAATATGGCGGAATGGATGTGTCCATGATGTCGCGACTAAAAGAGCTGGAAGCTGAAAATAGTCGTCTTAAAAAGATGTATGCTGAAGAGCGCCTGAAAGCCGAGATTCTAAGGGAAGCCATTGAAAAAAAGTGGTAACACCGTCGCGCCGGCGTGAGCTGGCACATAAGGCGGTGATTGATAAAGGCGTCTCAATTCGTTTGTCATGCGACCTGTTTAGCATCAGTGAAACCTGTTATCGATATCAGCCTAAACTAAGCGATGAAAACACCATAATAGCGGATTGGTTAATGCGTTTAGCTCAGAATCAACGTAATTGGGGTTTCGGCTTATGTTTTTTATACCTTCGAAATGTGAAGGGCTATGCTTGGAACCATAAGCGTGTTTATCGAATCTATCGGGAATTGGAGCTCAACATGCGAATCAAACCCAAAAAACGGTTAATCAGGGAGAAGCCTGACGTATTGGCTGTGCCAAATGCAATCAACGAATGCTGGTCGATGGATTTTATGCATGATCAGTTAGAGGATGGCCGTAGCTATCGCTTATTTAATGTCCTTGATGACTTCAATCGCGAAGGCCTTGCCATCGAGGTGGATTTATCTTTGCCGGCAGAGCGGGTTGTTCGGGCTCTGAATCAAATCATTGAATGGCGTGGAAAGCCAAAGCAGATACGTTGTGATAATGGCCCGGAGTATATCAGTAAATTGCTGGGACAATGGGCTGATAAGAATCAGATACAGTTGGTCTTTATCCAACCAGGAAATCCACAGCAAAATGCTTATATTGAACGGTATAACCGCACAGTTAGGTATGACTGGTTAAGCCAATATTTATTTGAAAGTATTGCTGAGGTACAACTACATGCGACACAATGGCTTTGGACGTACAACAATGAACGACCAAATACTGCAATTGGAGGAATTCCCCCAAGGCAAAAATTGGTACTAGCTGCCTAAACCTCTACTTTTAGCTTCGGTTAAAAATGGGGGGATTACCGACAGTTTGCCTCATGATGTATAACCAACTCTTCCAGATTAGGAAAGGCAGGGATTAATGCTTTAATTAACGCGTTAATTATATCTGGCTCAAACTTTGTAATATTTATCTCAGAAATATCTGCTTTTTTTATATTTTTATAAATTACCGATAATTCTTGTAACTCCTCAACTGAGTGGTCGGCTATCCAGCGTTGGCTAAATGATATTTCCGTTACATTATCATCTTGAACTAAGTTCTTAATGTCTTGTTCATCGAGCTTTGCAACTGGCATTTGTGCGCCACAAAGTAAAAAACATGGTCAATTATACCATGAAAGCGCTCTTTGAAAATAACTTACCCAGCAAAGGGGTAGAATAAACGCAAGTATTATTCATCCAAATTAGTTATCCTTGACGATAATATTTGCGCACCTGCTTGAATCACCTTAAACTTATTTTTAGTTAACTTTATCAAGCATATATGAACATTACTTATGAGCCTGATGCAAGTATTGAAGATATTCAAACATTAACAGACGGTATTCACACTTGGGCTAAAGCAAAAAAAAATCAAGACGTTATCGAGCGTTTTGCTTTTTTTATCAAAGATGACAAACAGTGCATCAAAGGCGGCTGTAATGGCATAATCTACTATGGCTGTATGTATATTGACCAGATGTGGGTGCACAGCGCGCTACGTCGTCAAGGATTCGGTCGCCAATTAATACAACAGGCGGAATTACTCGCCCGTGAAAAACATTGTCGCTTGATTACTGTTGATACAATGGATTGGGAAGCGCCTCTTTTTTATCAAAAACTCGGGTTTGAACCAGAGTTCGAACGAGTCGGTTATCTGTATAATTCAACCATGTATTTTTTTTATAAGAAACTTACTTCACCGCAATGAAAACCTAATTATGAAAAAGTTTTATTTGATTTTATGCTTCATCACAACCGCGGCGCATGCATTTTCTTGCCATGATCCTCAGGTGATTAACGAAAAATTTATTCAGTTTGGTGCTGAGCGTATTTCGTTAACGCGTGAATATCAATTGACCCATTACGGTATTGATTCTGAATCAATTGAAATTGAACCTAAAATGATTGTTTTGCATTGGACATGCATACCCTCACTGGATAACACCTTTAGAGTATTTGACCCAGCAAGTTTACCAAGTAACTCTCCACGACGAGCGGATTTGCCTGGCGATTTAAATGTTTCCAGTCATTTTCTGGTTGATCGCGATGGTAGTATTTATCAGCTCATGCCTGAAACATGGATGGCGAGACATGTCATCGGTCTTAATCATTATGCTATTGGTATTGAAAACATTGGCGGCGTCGATAGCAAAGATGATTTGACTGACGAACAAGCTCGGGCAAATGCATTCCTTGTTTGCTATTTGCAGAACAAATATCCCGGTATCGAGCATGTGATTGGCCATAATGACTACTTGAACTATAAGGGTAGCGAGTTGTGGTTAGAAAAAGATCCAACTTATCAAACCGACAAAACGGATCCAGGGTTACTGTTTGTTGATAAAGTAAAAAAATTAATCACAAGCCCCACAGTTGGCTGATAAATATTTTGTCATCTCCATTGGTAATAGCTGAGTATAGATCCTAGACTCTTTATTAAGGTAATTGAGTTTCAATGCTCTTTGTACAGGATACGAGGCCATATTGAGCAAGGTATTTGTTAACTTTGAGCGTTTCAAAAGGGACGGAGAAAAATAATGGATTTAGAGAGTCAGGAATTTCAGTCACTCATTGTCAATCACCCTATATTTGCCAACCTTTCGCCTGCGCAAATTCAAACACTCGTTAAGAGCTGCACGCAAATGGAATTGAAAGCGGGTGATATTTTGATGAGAGAGGGTGATAGCGATAAACAATGCTATCTAATATTAAAGGGCAAGCTTGAGGTTATTAAAATAGACTCAGGGCAAATGTCGCATCAGCTGGCGCAATTGGACGCGGGTGAAATTGTTGGTGCTATCGTCTTACTGGATGATCAGAACAGGTCGGCTACGGTTCGCTGTATGTCAGACTGCGAACTTTTAATCATCAGTCAGGATGTTTTGGATAAACTTATTGCCAAAGATAAAGAGTACTACCGGGTGATAAAAAATATTGCCGCCAACGTTTGTGAGAAATTTCGGCAAACCAATGAGACCACGGTTAAAGCACTACGCGAAAAAATTGAAATCTATAAAATTCAGGTGAGTATGGGCCGACTAATGGTGTCGATTGTTATTGCGTTGAGCTTTTTATCATTTTTTAATTTAATTGCTTCAGAAGAGATGAAGAAAGTGGCGAGCTCCAGTTACATCACCATACCCTTGATGTTGTTTATGACAGTTTTTTTAATTGCTATCTTCAAGTTTGTAAGACTGCCGCTTGCAGCATATGGAATTACGACGAAAGGGGCTGGACGAGCTTTTTTGGGCGGAATTTTTTATTCAATTCCGATTTGTGCGATAACAGTGTTAGTGAAATGGCTGCTAATTCAACATGTCGATCATTATAGCGGCCAACAGCTGTTTACGCCCTTTGCCGGCATTAATCCGGCATCTTATCAAAATCCAACGGAGGCTTGGTATATGGCTGTACTTATTTATGGGTTATTAATTTCACCCTTTCAGGAACTAATGACTCGTAGTGGATTGCAGGCACCCTTGGAGCATCTGTTGACTGGACGTTTTCGAGTGGTGTGGGCGATTATTGCCTCTAATATTATTTTCATGACAGCACATGTATTTATGTCGCCAATGATCGCTATCATGGTATTAATCCCGGGATTGTATTTCGGTTGGTTATTCTATAAATACAAAAATATTATTGCTTCAGCGACCGCACATGCCGTGGTTGGGGTTTGGGGTTTGTGTATCGTTGGTTTGACCTAGGACGTGCATGTACAATAACAGGTGGAAATGAAATAAATGGCAATTTGGTTTAAAACAATTACAGCTGACGAGCTTAATCGGCGTGGGAAGGACACCCTCTCCGAATTTATGGGCATTGAATTCACCGAAGTTGGGGATAATTCGCTAACCGCTACCATGCCGGTTATTGCTCGCAATAAACAGCCTATCGGTATTCTGCATGGCGGTGCAAATGTTGTGCTTGCAGAAACGGTTGCTAGCACGGCGGCCAATGCTGTGGTTGATCTGGAACAATTTTATTGCGTTGGTCTCGAGATTAATGCCAATCATATCAGATCAGTAAAAGAGGGCTGGGTCACAGCAATCACGCGTCCTATTCACATCGGTCGGACAACACAAGTGTGGCATATTGATATCTATAATGAGCAAGGAAAGCCAACGTGTGTTTCAAGAATGACTGCCTCGGTTGTTCCTCGGCGGTAATCGCAAATCGTATAAATTACTCAAAAAAAAAGGCCTGATAAGATCAGGCCGTTCGCTACTATTCACAATCAGGAAAGTGGCTAACCTGATGTGGATACTTATACTTTATCAATGGATGCGACCTTTATCCAGTCGTTTACGAATTTTTTGTAATTTAAATTGTCTTAACAGACCCGTCGCTTGATTTTCCTTGGTTGCATCATCTATGCCATTGTGTGGCTTGCATGGGTGGGATCTACAGTGCTGTCTATACGGGTTGTGATATTTGTCGTGTTTGTGGTGTAGGCCATCGCCGTAGCGATTGAGCATTTTTTCCCGCATACTCGCGGCTGTGTGCTGTTGCTTTTCGGACATGATACATCATCCTTCTGCTGGTTGAGTGTAAGCGGTGCTTGTCTAGCACTGCCTCAAGGGTTTTATAAATTGCACCAGACTCAATGTAATTATTTTATGCGACTTCCCCAGCTTTTCCATCTGGATATTAACTTGGACTTGCAAAAATATACACCGGGCCCGCGAACTATTCATAACCCATATTGAAATTATAGCCGAAGAATACAGATATTGGCGTTGCGCATCCAAATTGTTTACTTTATAATCCGCGCGAATAGATGGGTGGTATTGTGAAAAATCAGCAGGGCTTGCGCGGGGCAAATCGATTGCTAGCATGGCAGTTGGCTATAACACTGCTAGTTGCGGTGATTGTCGCGGTGATTTCAGGTGGTAAAAGCGCATTGTCGGCGATGCTGGGCGGGTTAGTTAGCGCTCTGCCGAGTGCCTATTTCGCCAGGAAATTATTTCAATACCAGGGCGCGCAGGCAGCAAAACAGATAGTTAATAGTTTTTACAAGGGAGAGGCGATGAAAATCATCTTATCGATCCTGTTGTTTGCACTGGTTTTTATATTTTCTAACGTTAACCCTGTCGTATTTTTTATCACATACATAGTGGTGCAAATGGTGTATTGGTTTGCGCCGTTACTATTTGCTAATAAACAGAATAGGCCGGAAAGAGACTGAAATGGTATCAAGCACCGATTACATCAAGCATCACCTAACATATCTGACATATAACCTTAAAACGATGAGTTTAGGTTCAGAGGGTGGTTTCTGGACATTGAATTTGGATACGCTCCTGTTTTCAGCAGTGTTGGGCTCTATTGCATTGTTAATGCTTTATCTTGGTGCTCGCCGTGTTACAACAGGCATCCCGGGTAAATTGCAGAATTTTGCAGAACTCATGCTGACGTTTGCGGATAACCAAGTCAAGGATTGCTTTCACGGTAAAAATAAGGTCATAGGCCCGTTGGCGCTGACTATTTTTATCTGGGTATTCCTGATGAATTTTATGGATATTATTCCTGTTGATGTGATGCCTGCCGCGGCAAGCATGGCGGGTGTTCACCATTTGAAAGTTGTGCCGACTAATGACTTGAACTTAACTTTCGCATTGTCATTGTCAGTATTCTTCTTGATCATTTTTTATAGTTTGAAAGTAAAAGGCATAAAGGGCTTTGTCAAAGAGTTAACCATGCAGCCTTTCAATAATCCTATTTTTATTCCGTTTAACTTGCTGCTAGAACTGGTCGGGTTAATTGCCAAACCTATTTCACTGGCACTGCGGTTATTTGGTAATTTATATGCAGGTGAGCTTATCTTCATTCTGATAGCGCTGCTGACACTACACGCGGCTGAAGGAAATCTTGCCAGTAATGCGACGTTGAGTGTAGCGCAATTTTTATTGTCGCTAGCATGGTCAATTTTCCATATCCTGGTCATTACCCTGCAGGCATTTATTTTCATGGTGTTAACGATTGTATATCTCAGTCTGGCACATGAAGAACACTAAGCAATTTTTTATTTAAACACTACTATCCATTAAGGGGATTTATATGCAAGCTGCAAGTTTAATAGCACAAGTTCAAAGCATGACTGTCATTGCGGTCGCGCTGTTGATTGGTTTGGGTGCGTTGGGTACTGCTATTGGTTTTGGATTGTTAGGCGGTAAATTTCTTGAAGGGTCTGCCCGTCAACCTGAAATGGTTCCTATGTTACAGGTTAAAATGTTTATCGTTGCAGGTCTTCTTGATGCGGTAACAATGATTGGCGTGGGTATTGCGTTGTTCTTCACCTTTGCTAATCCCTTCCTAAGCAATTTGGGTTCTTGATAACACATACAGGGAGCGCGTCAGCGCTCTGAATGTTACAGGAGAAATGACCTTGGAAATCAATTTAACACTGGTCGTACAAATGCTGGTTTTTGGTGCATTTGTATGGTTTACCATGAAATTTGTTTGGCCACCGCTGACTAAAGCGTTGGAAGAACGGCAAGATAAGATTGCAGATGGTTTGGCTGCTGCGGAACGCGGTCGACGTGAGCTCGAATTGGCTCAGCATCGCGTCAAGGACGAAATGAAGCAAGCTAAAGTACAGGCGGCAGAAATTATTGAAAAGGCCGGTCGTCGAGCGGCTCAGATTGTAGAAGAAGCGAAAGACGATGCGCGTCAGGAAACACAGAAGCTGGCTAAATTGGCGCAAGAGCAAATTGCACAAGAAGTAAATCGTGCAAAAGACACGTTGCGCAAGCAAGTGGCTGTTCTTGCGATTGCCGGCGCTGAAAAAATACTGAAGCGTGAAATTGATGATAAGGCAAACGGTGTGTTGCTTGATAATTTGATCGAAGAGATTTGATATGTCAGATACGACTACAATCGCTAGGCCATATGCTAAGGCAATTTTCGAACACGCATTAGCAGCTAAGCAATTGGCTGCTTGGGCCGTGATTCTGAGTGATCTGTCACAGGCTGTACTGAACCCACAAGCCAGCCGCTTTATCGATGATCCAGCGACTACCGCCGAGCAACAAAGCCAGTTGCTGTTATCTCTATTTGCCAAATCAGGCAAAACTGGGGAGGCGCAAGCCATAGAGAGTTTCATTACTATGTTGGCCAGCAACAAGCGCTTACCGTTGCTGCCGGATATCAGCACTCAATTTGAAGTGTTGCGCGCTGAGCAGGAAAAAACGCTAAACGTTAGCGTCAGCAGCTACACTGACTTGAGCGAAAAGCAACAGCAGAATTTAATCAAATCGCTAAGCCTGCGGTTACAGCGGCAAATTACCTTGGATGTGAGCCTTGATAAATCACTCCTAGGCGGTGCTGTCATTCGTGCAGGCGATTTAGTCATCGATGGCTCGGTGCGAGGCAAATTAAACAAACTTGGCACCGACTTGGCCGTGTAATATAGAGGATAGATTCCATGTCAGAACAAATAGCGTTAAATCCATCTGAAATCAGTGAATTAATCAGAAAAAAAATCGAACAATTCAATGTTGTTTCCGAAGCGCGTAATGAAGGTACTATCGTCAGTTTAAAAGACGGTATTGTTCGTTTGCACGGTCTGGCTGATGCCATGCAGGGCGAAATGATTGAGTTCCCTGGCGGTGTTTTCGGCCTGGCGCTCAACCTGGAGCGTGATTCTGTCGGTGCAGTAATTCTTGGCGATGCCACCAGTCTTTCCGAAGGTCAAAAAGGGAAGTGTACGGGTCGTATTCTTGAAGTTCCAGTAGGCAGAAACCTGCTTGGACGTGTTGTCGATGCGCTGGGTAATCCAATCGACGGCAAGGGTCCAATCGAAGCTGAGCTTCTTTCTCCTATAGAAAAAGTAGCACCTGGGGTTATTGCCCGCAAATCAGTTGACCAACCTGTACAGACCGGTTTGAAAGCGGTTGATGCGATGATTCCGGTTGGCCGTGGCCAACGTGAGTTGATCATTGGCGATCGTCAAACGGGCAAAACAGCAATTGCAATTGATGCCATTATTAATCAAAAAGACACCGGCGTTAAATGCGTCTATGTGGCGATTGGGCAGAAAGCATCATCGGTTGCGGCCATTGTGCGCAAACTTGAAGAGCACGGCGCGCTGGCTCATACGATTGTTGTGGTAGCCGGAGCATCAGATTCTGCGGCACTACAATTCCTAGCGCCTTATTCTGGCTGCACCATGGGTGAATATTTCATGGAACGCGGTGAAGACGCACTGATTGTTTATGATGACTTAACCAAACAGGCATGGGCTTATCGTCAAATTTCATTGCTATTACGCCGCCCACCAGGTCGTGAAGCTTATCCTGGTGATATTTTCTATTTGCATTCTCGTTTGCTGGAACGTGCAGCGCGTATTAACGCGGAACAAGTTGAAAAGCTGACAAATGGTGAAGTTAAAGGCAAAACAGGCTCTCTGACTGCGTTACCTATTATTGAAACGCAAGCAGGCGACGTGTCTGCATTCGTGCCGACCAACGTAATTTCGATTACTGACGGTCAGATTTTTCTTGATGTTGACTTGTTTAACTCAGGCATTCGCCCAGCAATCAACTCTGGCCTTTCAGTATCACGGGTAGGTGGCGCGGCACAAACCAAGATCATGAAGAAACTCGGTGGTGGCACACGTTTGGCACTTGCACAGTTCCGTGAGCTAGAGGCTTTCTCGCAATTTGCGTCCGATCTTGATGAAGTCACACGTAAGCAATTGGAGCGCGGACAACGAATTACTGAGCTGATGAAGCAAAAGCAATACGCACCGTTTTCTGTTGCCGCAATGGGTGCATCGCTTTTCGTTGCTGAAAAAGGCTTCCTCGATGACATACCCGTTGTAGAAATCAGCGCATTCGAATCGGCCTTGCAGGATTATCTCGGCAGTTCTCATCAAGCGTTAATGAAAAAGATTAACGAAACTGGTGCTTACGATGATGAGATCGAATCACAATTGAAAGCAGCGATTACGGAGTTCAAACGAACTGGTAGCTGGTAAGTATTACTGAGGCGAAGCAAGATTATGGCTGGTGCGAAAGAGATCCGTTCAAAGATTGCGAGTATTAAAAATACGCAAAAAATTACGCGGGCAATGGAAATGGTAGCGGCAAGTAAGATGCGCAAAACGCAAGATAGAATGCGTGCATCCAAACCCTATGCCAACAAAATTTATGATGTGGTTAAACACATTGCGCGCGCTAATTCTGAATATCGGCACCCTTTCATGAGTGTTCGTGAAATCAAGCGTGTTGGTATGATAATAGTTACCTCTGACCGTGGTTTATGCGGCGGTCTTAACGCTAATTTGCTGCGTGAATCGATCCACGCCATACGCTCTTGGCACACAGAAGGCAAAGAAGTCGATCTGTGTGTTGTCGGACGTAAGGGCCAGGCGTTTTTCAAACGTGTAGGCGGAAACGTGATTTCTGCGATTGACCATTTGGGTGATACACCTGGCATTACCGATTTGATCGGCGCAGTGAAAGTAATGCTGGATGCCTTTTACCAGGGGCAAATTGATGCCTTGCACATCGTTTACAACGAATTTGTAAACACCATGACGCAAAAGCCCACGATCAAGCAGTTGTTACCACTGCCTACAGCAGAAGAAGACACTAAAACGCTGGGTCATCATTGGGACTATATTTATGAGCCCGATGCCAAGGATTTACTCGATGGTTTGCTCGAGCGTTACATCGAATTGCAGGTTTATCAGGCCGTGGTTGAGAATATCGCGTGTGAACAAGCCGCAAAGATGATTGCAATGAAGAGCGCTACGGATAATGCGGGTGACCTAATCAAAGAATTTCAATTGGCGTACAACAAAGCCCGGCAAGCCGCAATTACGCAAGAGTTGGCGGAAATTGTCGGTGGAGCAGCCGCTATTTAAGAGGGTAAAAAATGAGCTTAGGAACAGTAGTACAAGTAATTGGTGCGGTAGTGGATGTGGAATTCCCACGTGACAGCGTACCTAAGATCAATGATGCATTAGAGCTGGTCGACGGCGACCTGGTGTTTGAAGTACAGCAGCAATTAGGTGACGGCGTTGTGCGAACTATTGCCATGGGTACTACCGATGGTTTAAAGCGCGGCGTGCAAACCAAAAATACTGGTGAGCCCATTCAGGTTCCAGTCGGCAAGAAAACACTGGGCCGAATTATGGACGTGCTTGGCCGTCCTGTAGATGATGCGGGCCCGATTGGTGCTGAAGAGCACTGGGCTATTCACCGTAAAGCGCCTAGTTATGAAGACCAGGCTGGCAGCCAAGAGTTGCTGGAAACAGGTATTAAAGTTATTGATTTGCTCTGCCCCTTCGCAAAAGGCGGTAAAGTAGGTCTGTTCGGCGGTGCTGGTGTGGGTAAGACTGTAAATATGATGGAGTTAATCCGTAATATTGCTATCGAACACAGTGGTTATTCCGTATTCGCCGGTGTTGGTGAACGTACTCGTGAAGGTAACGACTTTTACCACGAAATGAAAGATTCAAATGTATTGGACAAAGTGTCGCTGGTATATGGACAGATGAATGAGCCACCGGGTAACCGTCTGCGTGTTGCGTTGACAGGATTGACCATGGCAGAAAAATTCCGTGACGAAGGCCGTGACGTGTTGCTGTTTATCGATAACATTTATCGATATACATTGGCAGGGGTTGAAGTATCAGCATTGCTAGGCCGTATGCCTTCAGCAGTTGGTTACCAACCAACGCTGGCTGAAGAAATGGGTATGCTGCAAGAGCGTATTACATCGACCAAGACAGGTTCTATCACCTCGATCCAGGCGGTATACGTACCGGCGGATGACTTGACTGACCCATCGCCAGCTACCACTTTTGCGCATTTGGACGCGACGGTTGTCTTGTCCCGACAAATTGCCGAGCTTGGTATTTATCCGGCGGTAGACCCGTTAGATTCAACATCACGACAACTCGATCCTTTAATCGTAGGCCAAGAGCATTACGACACAGCACGCCGTGTGCAGCAAACATTGCAACGCTATAAAGAGTTGAAAGATATTATCGCCATTCTCGGTATGGATGAATTGTCTGAAGATGATAAGCGTGTGGTTACGCGTGCGCGTAAAATTCAACGCTTCTTGTCACAACCATTCTTCGTAGCCGAAGTATTTACGGGTTCGCCTGGAAAATACGTATCACTGAAAGATACCATTAAGGGCTTCCAGGGTATTTTAGCGGGTGAATACGATGACTTGCCTGAGCAGGCATTTTACATGGTTGGCAACATTGACGAAGCGGTTGCGAAAGCTAAAACTCTATGAGGCAGTCAGACATGACTATAACAACGCACTTGGATATTGTTAGTGCCGAACATGAAATTTTTTCTGGCATCGTAGAAATGGTAGTAGCGACGAGTGAGCTGGGTGAGGTAGGGATTATTCCCGGCCATGCACCCATGTTGACTATGCTTAAACCGGGTGAAGTACGTGTTACTCTCCCCGGCGGTGAGCAAGACGTGTATTATATTTCCGGCGGCATGCTGGAGGTACAACCGTTTTACGTAACTGTTCTTGCTGATGCGGCAGAACGTGCCGATAGTCTGGATGAAGCAGCCGCCCTCGCCGCCAAGGCGCGTGCGGAAGAAGCAATATCCCATAAAGGTGGTGAGATAGATTACTCGATTGCTGCCGCCGAGTTGGCGCGCGCCGTGGCGCAAATTCGTGCAATTCAGAAAATTCGGAAAAAAATGAAGTAGTTATTGTAGCCCGTGTTAGCAATAGCTAGCCCGGGCTATTTTTATACGAGTTATTTCTATGCCCGCCACATTTACTCTGCCTTCCTACCCTGTATCATTTCGCGCAATGCCTGCATTTTACCTGCCATAAAAAACATCTCAGCAGTCAAAAACATCGGTGCTAACAAAAGCTGCTGCAAATCGGACAACAATGGTGGTCGTCTTCCTTCCATTATATAGCCGGTAAAGTGCAATGCGCTGCCAATAATCAAGATTATCAAAAATGACCACAGTGAAAACGCGCCAGGGCCTGCGTGACTAAACAGTGAGGCAAGCCACAAGAGCACAATAAGGACCGGTAAAATTACCAGCGCCAGCCGCCAATTTAAGCGAAAATAATAAACAAGCAAGGCAAAAGCGGTGATCGTGGCAAGATTGGTTTCGACCACACCTGGGATAATTACATGCACGAACCCCAATAGAATCATCATCGCCAGATAAATAAAAATCGTGCTAGCCAAATGGAAATAGCAATTTTTTTGATTTTGATGGTATTCAGCGAACAGATAAGCTTGATCAGTAAACGGTATCATCGATACTTCCTATGTAGTTGATAACCCAAGCAGTAGCATACCTTGAATTTTTCTATTTTTTAAGCGGTTGTGAGCGGAATTCTATAAATTAGCAACAGGTGTTTTACTGCAATGACAATTTCAATGCGATCTGAGCTAAAAGTCGACCATTAATCACGTGTTTTTAATGAAAGATGGCTCGTGACCCAAGAGGTTGCGATATCGACACCATTTTTTAACGTTATTCATAATAATCAAATCACATTGCCCAGAAAACCAACTGTACAGTTAGAAATAATGCAGATTGGCTAAAATGCACTATACTTTGCAAAAAGGGATGGGAGTATTTAGCTATGGTATCTTCACGGCTGGCGATTTCCAAGGAAGTGCATTATTCCGGGGAGCCATACCCGCTTGAAATCGCTGAACATATTCCGCATTTGCATGGAGTAGCTACCGCTATTAGAAACCAGTTACATGCTCAATCAACCCTAAGAGATGTCGACACACAAAATAAATTATTGTTTGAAATGATAATGTATCGATTAAATACAGACTTGCTGTTTCGCTATGCAGTAACCGGGGAGTATTCCTTGTATTTAAGGCTGTTCACTGACCCTGAGGAAATAGCGCGCACAAATCAAATAGTTTATGAACTTAATGCTCGCGACACCATGAATTTGCCACCATTGGACGTTATTCATCCGGTAGTCGTTAAAGTGAATGACGCCAGTGTCTCGAACTATAGCAACTGGCAAGACACGCAGCCAATGTTTTATTGGACACACCCAGCGCCCACATTATCAAACTGCGATAAATTACAGCATTATCAACGGGAGTTAGAACGGATCGATTTAAACTATCATGGTGAGATTTTCCGTATACGTAATGCGGCCATACAATCAGAAGTTCAATATATGAATAATATGTTGGCTGTATATAAACAGGATCCCATCCGATATAAAAATGAAATAGCGAAAATAGAGAGTTTTCATGACTATATTGAAAGAAACAATCAGCAGATTGCTGCGATCAATCCATTCCGGGCTGATGGTAGCAAAGACATGGTATCAGAGAAAATTCAGGCTCAAGAAATAGAGAAATTTCAAAATGAAATAATTAAATTTGTTGATACATTACCAGTTGTAGATCAAAACGTTAAAGCTTTGCAGTTGGAGCGGCTTCAGGGGCGTCATAAGGCAGAAGAAATGATTATTGCCGTTAACAAAAATCATCACACGGCAAAAGGTCAATTATCGGCTCATATTCACCAAGCAAAAATTAATTTAAAACTAGAGATTTTGCAAGCTGGGGGGAAGGTTATTGATAAAATACGCACCCATGGTGTTGGTGACGATCAAAAAATGATCTTGAGCACATTATTACCAAGTTACGCAGCAACCAGGGTAAAATAAAAGAGGAAACTAATTTTGATGTGGTGCAAACATTGTTGCAAGAGCGCAACCATTACTTGTCGCAATTGCAGAATAAATTCCCGGCACTGTATGCTGAACTGAAAGACGATATTCATGATCTTGAGAAATTAATTCTACCTCCCAAATACGATCATTCAGTCAGCAATAGTCAGGGGCGGGAGTCGAAAGAATATCAGAATGACCCAATGCCGTGGCCAAAAGATAACAACCAGCCCAGTGCGCCGGATTTCTTTGATCTGCAAAATAAACAGGATATCTCTGCAAGCGCGCCTTATCATCCAGAATCAAAAAGTGCGCATCCATCAAACAAGGCAGATGACTACCGTTCACGATTACATGAGTTAAAAGGCTCACCACCTGAGCCGAGTGCACCGCCCTTCTATGGTGTAGAAGATAAGCCGCACGGCTCCACTGATTTATACAATGCGAAGGAGTCAAAAAGCGCAATGCCGTCCAATGGGCATGATAATTTAGGCGAGCAAAATAATGCCTATAAATCTGCACTTAAAAGCATCCAACAAGAGGCGAAAATAGCTCCTGCTCAACCGGATGAAATTGATTGTGAGCTAAAAGAAATTTCTACGGCCATTAGCGATATTATTACTAATGATAGTTTTGATGCTGATCAGCAAGAAATTGCCGGAATATTGGAAAATCAAATAGCTGAAATTAGACAATATGCAAATTATGATGATGTTCCAAATAATATTAAGACGTCATTTTATGAAAATATACTTATCTTAGAGTCTATTTGCGGTGATTATCAGTTATCAGAAAAATCCAAACAATTGCTGGAGCCTAACTCTAGGGATTTACAGGCACGAATCTGATCTAGGTTTATTTGGGTCAGTCTGATAAACATATGGGCTTATGTTGGTCAGTTATGGTATAATATTGATCACTTTAGTTTATTTAATTAAGGAAAGAAGACAATGCCGACACCAGCCGAAAATCTATTTTTATTGTTAAAAGAAAAAAAATACGAGGAGATTAACAAAGTCATAGATTCTGACGATAGTTTAATCAATGCTGTTAATCCTGAAAATGGCCGGTCATTGTTTCAATCCGTATCTCCCTTCAAGGGAAAAGAGATTGACGATTTAATTCTATCGTTGCTGCAGCACCCAAAATTTAATTTTATTTATGAAAATGCTAAGTCTTCTATAACTAATATAGATGTGTTGGTTTCTTCCAATCACGTTGAAGTGGTAAAACGTATTATTGGTAATGACGCCCTTTTATTTAATAAAAGCGAGTTAAGCTATAGCAAAGCGAAGAAACATTTGGATTTAGTGAAAGAAACGCTGGATTGAAGTTTGATAAATAACCCAAACTCCGGAATTACAAAAAATATACAATCCCAATATCTCCAGAAAGAAGAAATCACCAAATTATTACGTGATGCAACAATTCGTTATGCCATCAAAACTGATAATACTAAAATCCTTGATGATTTGGACAAATTAGGGGCCAAGCCCACCGAAAAATTTAGTGATGGCAAGTCACCTGATAGCCTTCTTACGGCATCTAATAAAAATGTAAAAGCCTGGTTTGATTCAAAACTGAAACCCTCAGCTGTGCAATTGGGTAATAATCCACACGCGTTTCTTAGTAGCAGCAATGCCAGTAGTAATAGTGCGCAACTACTTCGAGATCTTGAGGATGCAAGAGACAAACTCGATATCGAGCATTTGGAAGCAGTTTATGACCTAAGGCAGGCAAGTATTAATAGCGAAATGGAGTATGCCAGAAAGTTGGCAGCTATTTATAAAGCGCAAAAATAAAACGTAAAAATTGAGGCTTGATCTGACTGTTATTTGTTTCGCAAGAAATGTCTGTCAGGTCAAGTTTTTTTTGCGTGATTTTTTGACCTACGCCATATTTGGTATACTAACTAGCGCTACACACGCGGCTTAAAGCATGCTAAATGGGTAACGTCCACTTGGTCACGATAAACAAAACGTTACCAGCACCGCTACTGCCTGGTATATAGGTTGCGGATATTGATGCTTTACGGTAGTTTAATGAAATCCACGGTAACACGCCCGGAAAGGGAATGTTATTGAAGATGTCGGGGCGGGCGGTGAGAAACACTGACAAGCCTCCGCCAAAGCGGATATTCTCACTTAAATGAGCCATTTTCATATAAGCATAGCCAGCAATCGGCTCAACGTTTCTGTGGGAGTCAAGGAAGGCAAAGGCATAAAGCCCATGCCAATTGCCTTTTTCATCAACAAAACCTTTTCCAAGTCCCCCGCCCCAAGCCTGCTCATTGTAGGTGTTAATCTTTTCCCTTGAGTAGGTATAGCGGTTGTGCCAGGCATATCCCGTCAGGTATAGCTCGTTGTCACCCTCAGTCCAGACCTGGTGCAGACGCTGGCAAGCCGGCTTTGACCAAGATGGCCAGCCGCTACAGGTCTCATCACTTTGAGCGAACGCGTTGTGAATAGACAGAAATAAACAGCAAATAATCAGGCGCTTCATTTGTCATTCAACATGGGCGAGGAATCTCTTTACGCAAATTAATCAATCAATAATCATATTATCATGGACTTGTTTTGTAAAAAAGATATTGGTAATTAATGAATAACTAACAGCACAAAAGCTGCGAATATCCCTGCTGCGGGAAGCGTGAAGACCCAGGATAAGAAGATTACTCGCACCATCGGCCAATGTGTGCCCCCCGTCCCCTGAACCAAGCCAACCCCTGCAATTGCACCCGTTACCGTCTGCGTAGTTGATACGGGTATACCAAATTCTGTGGCGGCGAAAATAATCGCCGCCGCACCCGTTTCCGCGGCGCAACCGCGCATGGTGTTGAGTTTGGTGATTTTAGTTCCCATGGTATGCACAATACGCCAGCCACCGGCCAAAGTTCCCAAACTAATGACGGCATGGCAGGAAATGACGACCCAAAAGGGCACGTAAAATTCACCTTGTAGCCAGGCGCTTGAAAACAGCAGTACCGCAATGATCCCCATGGTTTTTTGCGCGTCATTCCCCCCGTGCGTTAAGCTTAACAAGGCCGAAGACAGTAATTGAAAGCCTTTAAATATTTTATTTAGTGATTGCTCGTTATGGTTTTTTAATAGTCGCTTTAAGGTGTAGGTCAAGAGCAAACTTAACAGCAATCCGAGGACTGGCGAGAGGAATATGCCGATGGCTACTTTTACAAAACCCGCCAACTTGAGGGTGGCAAATCCACCGCGCACGATAGCCGCTCCCGCAAGGCCGCCAATTAATGCATGCGATGAGCTTGACGGCAAACCGTAGTACCAGGTTAGCAAATTCCAGAATATAGCGCCGGTGAGTGCTGCAAAGATCAGTTTGGCATCAAGTACACTGCTGTCAATCAGGCCTTGTCCGATGGTATTGGCAACCATCAAGTTGAAAAACATAAAGGCTACAAAATTAAAAAACGCGGCCCATAATACGGCTTGCAGCGGTGTTAAAACACCGGTCGTGACAATGGTGGCAATTGAGTTTGCGGCGTCGTGAAAGCCGTTGATGAAATCAAAGATGTAGGCTATCAAGATAACGAATAGAATAAAGAGTGTGCCCTGATCCATGGGATATCCTCAAGCCGTCCAGTACTTATGCAAAAATCGTTTCGCGTAAGTTCTATTATTTTATTTTTATAGGTAATAACTACTTTTAGTCATCAGTTTTGATATACCACGCATTAATTGTTTAACCACAAAAGGCAGGTCAGCCGCACCGGCTCCAACTGCTGCTTCGGCGTGCTGCGTTTCTTCTTCCTGCATTTGGCTTAAAATCGCCTGGGATTTAATATCTTGATTGGGTAAATGCTGCAGGTGTTTTTCTAAATGAGCGGTGACTTGGCGCTCGGTTTCTGCAACGAAGCCAAGGCTCCAGCGATCACCCGCCCAGCCGGCAAGGATACCAAGCATTAACGAACCGCTGTACCACAAGGGGTTCAACAGGCTGGGTTGGCTATTTAGTTCGCGCAATCGTTGTTCGCACCATGCCAAGTGATCAACCTCTTCAGCCGCGGCTTGTGCCATTTGCACTTTTATTTCAGTGAGTTGGGCGGTCAAGGCCTGTCCTTGATAGAGAGCCTGGGCACAGACTTCGCCGGCGTGATTTACACGCATTAAGCCGGCAACATGACGTCTTTCCTCGCGGTTCATGGGAGCGTCTTGCAGTGCGTGCCCTGGAACGGCACGCTGAGTGGCACGTTGTTTGGGCACGAATAGCGTCCGCAAAGCCGTATCGACTTCGCTGATGAATTGATCAAGTAAACCTGGTTGTCGCATAGTGCATATATCCAATATTTAAGGCGCATTGCTTACCGTAATGGTGCCCGCCACACTGCGAGCTCTCACATTCGGATCATACATTGATTCCGCGTAAATGGCAGGTGCTGTATATTTCCCGGGATTGGTGGCTTTTATCCGATAGACAATTTCTTTTGCAGAGGAGCCTACGCTCCCAAAGAAAATCACCCGGTCTTCGCGGATATCGATATATTCCATCTCTTCATTATTGACTGATTCACGGATCACTTCAAAACCACCGGGCAATAAATCAATGATAGCAATATTGCTTAAATAACGATCAGCCAATGCGCGCACCTGGATATGCACCTCTAACTCAGTACCCAGAGGGGTTAACTCGACCACGCCGCCATTATTGCGATATTCGCGATAAACCTCTAACCCATTCTGTATCGACTCAGTGGGTGGTTTCTTATCAAAACCGGCCTGCATCAGTTGATAAAAATAAGGTTGTTTATCGGGATTGGCAAAGATAACCTGGACTGCACCCATATCAATATTTGCCTTGGCATCGATATTATTGGTGTTTGCCAATGATTGTTGTTTATGGTCAGCAAGTACTTCACTGATTGACAGGTGCGTGTTGGTGGTGTCGGCGGATTGCCCATAAGCACTTAACGCTAAACTCGCAAAGGATGAAAATAGCGTGTTGATATCATCGCTATTGATAGCGGCCACTAACTGCAAGACCAGTTTATCACCTGCACGCGGTAGACGTTCAGGGAAATGGCGGGCAAGTAGATAGAGATATTGCGCATTGGCAATATTGTTATCATAAAAATTATTCATGCCGGCGGTTTGAGTTTGTATTTGGTATTTATCAATTAATTGGTTGGCCTCGGTAGTGCTTTTCATTAATTGATAAGTCGCGGCCACGTAGGCGCCAATCAACTCATGCTGCCAAGCTTGTGTTTTATCTTGATCCAGATAAAGCTGGAGATTGGTCAGGTAATTGGTGGTGATCATCTCATTGCGAGTCAAAATATAAATGGCATAGGCCTGTGTTCTGGCCATCTCCATGGTGTTTACATTTTGTCCGGCAAGCGACTGCAGATAACTGAGACCGGTGCTGAACATATCACCCGGTATGTTGTAGTTTTGTGCACGCGCTTCGGTTAAAAAATGCATGGCATAGACTGTTATATAATCATTACTGCTATTGTCACCCAGTCCAGGCCAATAACTGAACGCGCCACTCGACATTTGCCGTTGACCGAGCATTTGTATGGTGGCCTGTATTTTATCGGCTATCGCCTGTGCATCATGAGCAAACCTGGGCTGGTCGGCCATCGCTAATAAGGGGAATACCTTGCTGGTCAGTTGCTCAGTACAGCCATAAGGGAAATTGTCGAGGTAGCGTTGCAGACCCATGACTAAAATTAACGGACTGCTAGATGCCGCCGCCTCCACCTGACGATATTCAGGGTAGAGAACACGGTCAATTGCTAGCGTTGTCTGGGCATCATGGTCTGCTGCCGCTGGTGATAGTGGTAACAAAATTGCTTGCCGGGCGGATGCTTAACGTTGCGTCCATGGCGCTGGACTTCTCACCACTTCGGGCAACCAGGGTTATTTTGGCAGAACCCAAATCAGCTCGGGCACGCAGTTTAAAGCGTACGGTTTTTTCACGTCCTTCGCTAATGGTTAACGACTCATCCGCCGCATCGATAATTTCCAACTCAGGGCTAACGGTTAACTGCACGTATACATTGGCGTTAGCGCCTGAATCTTTGACGTTATTGGCAATGCTTGCCGATATCTCAAATTCATCACCGGGGGCCACAAAAGTTGGGGTATTGGGATTGATTACAAAGTCACCGCGAATCTCCGATTTTTTATCCGCAGAGCCCACGGAATCAAGTGCGACGGCGACCGCCATCACGCGTAAGGTGCCATTGAAATAATCTGGGACATCATAGGTTAATTGTCGTGGCGTGGTATCGGTATCAACAATTCCCGACCAGAACGCTACCGGTAAATCGCTTTTGCGCTTAAAGGGGTTAATGTATTTTGATAACAATGCCTCGCCGTCATCACCTCCCGCCGCTGAGAGTTCGCGCGATTGGATATACTGCGGCAGAATTTGATCAACGGTTTGCTGGGTTAATACTTCCAGGGCGCGTTTTTGGAAGAAAAAGGCAAGCGGATCGGGGGTTTGATAGCCGGCAACTTGCAATATGCCTTCATCGACAGCGAACACGATAATTTTACCTGGTTTATCACTCTGGTATTGAATGACAAACGGCTCACCCGGCTTTGCCAGTTCAGGCGTATTCAAGTCGATATGAATGGCGTGGTCATCATGATCGATACTAAAAGGTACCACGCTATAACTTAATGGACTGATGAAAATATCAGGTGAATTCCAATCGCGCACGAAGGCCACATTCACATAGCCGTTGCCTTTGAAATCAGCAGGAATATGAATTTTCTGCACTGAACTGGTGGTGTCCGTTTTAAACCACTGCACGGCATAGACTTTGTCGCGCTCAATAGTGATTAAGCCCGCACCGGTAAATGGCGCTGTTATTTGCAGTTCAATGTCTTCATTAGCTTTATATTCTTCTCGATTGAGTTTCACATTGAGTTCGGCATTTTGCGCTAATGGTTTTTGACTGGCGCCGACGATGCTGAATTTAAAATGGCTCAATTCATTATTATCAGCATCTAGGATAGTAATGGCGAAATCGCCGATTTGATCCGTAGGTAGCGTAAACGGCGTTCCCTGCTCAGAGACTGTAAACGGTGTCGTGCTCATTACGTTGGTTTGAATAATAGACTGGTATTGATAAGTTTCGTTGGCATTTTTAACCAGCGTTGATACAGGCAGCAAGGCTGCCAATTGAATTTTTAAATCATTCACCGCGTGTTGTTGTAGTTGGGGGTTCACCGCAATAAAGTTCACGCTACGCTGGCCGTTTTGTTTGATATAACTTAAATCACCATCTGCTTTATAGCCGACAAAATAAGACAGCGGGCTTACTAGTGCGCTAGTTTGCGTCGCCACACTGCGACCACCCTCGGCCTCAAAGCCTTCAGCAAAAAAGGTCAGCTGGTAGGTGGCTCTATCGAAACGTTGTAAATTCAGATTAAACGCAACTTGCCCTTTATCGTCGGTTGTGGCGTCCGCTAAATTATCCGTGAAAACTTTGGCCGGTTTAGTCGGGTCCAGCAGCGGGTCAGCAAAAATATAGTCAGGGTATTTTGCGAACTCCACGCGCTTAGGCTCAAGTAAAATTTTAGCGGCGATACGCCTGTCAGTGGCGGGAGCGCCATACAAATTCCACAAGTCCACGTTGGCCAACAGACCTGCTGGTGCGATCCAGCCTTCCGTTTGCGGTTGCGATAAACTGGCTTTTATCCGCATTCTATCGGGTTGGAATTCTGATACTTTCAGGGTCATTGAACCCAACAAGCTGTCAGCATGATCGTCTTTAACGATATAAAGGCTGACATAATACTGTCCGGTTGGTGAGGCCGCATTGGTTTCAAAATCAAAACTCAGATAACCCAGATCGTCTAGTGTAAATTTTTTATCCTGGATAGTTGTGCCGCGCGGGTCGGTCACGGTGGCTTCTACAATTAACCCCGCCGGCTGCGGTTGGGCATAGGCTTGTTTAACAATCATGCCGAGATGAACCGCATCACCAGGGCGGTATATGCCGCGGTCTGAAAATAAGTAGGCGCTTAAACTGTGTTGCTCTTGATTATTGCTATACACGCCACCGGTATCGTAGCGGGAGAAATTTAATTGTCGGTTGGCATTATTGTAGGGAATAAAGGAAACGTCATTAGCAAGGCTTGCCAGATAGACGACCGGTTCACGCTCATTGACGTAATCTTTTAAAGTCGGAAACGTGGCGCGCCCCTGTGCGTCGGTATAATAGGTGAGCAGCGACAAGCCGTTTTTACCCAAAACGGACACGGCAACTTGAGGCAGCGGTGTGCCTTGGGTAATCGACTGCACGAATACATCATGGCTGCCGTCCTGATTATCTTTAACCACTAAGCCCATATCGGTAATCAATACCAAACGGTTTGCTTGGACATCGAGCGGTTGTTGATTTTCAGTATCCCAGCCGCTGGCTTGCAATAAAAACAAACCTTGCGGGCCGCCGGTGTTGGCGGCTGCTGATAGATACTTGGCAAAATCCAGGGCGGTGTATTGTTGTTTACTGGGGTCGGCGGCATCAAATTGTTGAATATCAGTGAATATTTCACTGATATTCTGCTGATTAAAACTTTGATTGATAAAGTAGGGGTTATTAAAATCACCCTGGGTTTGGGTTATTAATTGATTAACATTGCCAGGCATCACCCGTGCAAATTCGAATTTGACTGCAGATAATCCGCGCACCAGCACCGACAGTTTTTTTTCACCGCTTAAAGCAAGCAATGCACCTTTGTGGATAAATCCGATTTCTTTGGGGTAATCCGGTGCTTTTATCACGGCCACATAATCTTGGGTTAGCACAAAATCGCCAAAACCGTGGGTTCCTTTATCGACTTTCACATAGATATAACGCGGAGTTTGCGTGCTGAATTTGTAACTGTGCAGGGTTGCATAGTTTCTGTCACTTGGAATAGCGTGCAGGGTTAGCGGCGTCGACAGCGCTAAAATTGTGGCGTTGACCTCACCTGGGTTTTGCCATTCATAATTTTTTTGCTCTTGCCTGTGGTCGTTGGCCGGATAATCCTGCGGCAAGAGGTAGACATGCAGCGATTTTTTAATCGCAGCATCGGTCGCCCCCAGCGAGGTTTCCAAAGCCAGTACTTGTTCTGGCCGGTCTTGTTCGTTGCGTACGATGGTGGCGGTGACGGTGGCGACTTTGAAATAACTGCTGATATCAGGAATCAGCAGGTTTTGGCTGACGGTGTTTGTGGTTTCATTTTTTGAATCAGTAGCTGATTGCAGGCCTTTATTGACGGATAACAGCAAATAACGGGCTACGTCAGACAGTGCTAACGGTTCGGAGCGCAGGTATGCCACGCGTTTGTATTTGTCGTAGGTGATGGTGAATTTATACTGTTGAGCCGCCAGATCCAGCTTGCCATTTTTGAGGGCTTGCAGCATCAACGAGGTGTCGTTTTCCAAACTGCTGGTATCAACTGGAAAATTAAAATTAATCGTAGCAACGGCTTGCCTCAGTTTGGCGTCAACGGGATCTTGATAAAATTTGAAGTCAGCGATGGTGGCCGTGAAGGGTTGGGTAACAAATGAATATTTGTGGCTTGCCATTTTTGCACCAGTGGCAAATGCATCGTTAGCAAAATGGATGTCGTAGGTTTGCCCTGCCGGCCAATCTTTGCTTGGCGTGAAGACCAGTTTGCTATCCGTTTGCCAAACCCATGTGCCCTCAATGGTCGGTGACAGGTCTATGCCGGCCTCTACTTCTTGGCCGATTTGCTTAAGCGGTGCCACGGATTCGGGTACCAGCGTACCTTCGGAATCTTTTTTGCCAAACTCGATGATTAAATCACTGACGATCGGTTCATCGCCATCGATAACAGTAATTTTGGGGGCGGTGATGGCGGCGGTAATTAATTGTGGCTTGGGCTGGTTTTGGTACCAGCTATAAGCTAATCCTGCGACAAGCAACATCATGAGAATACCGGCGGTTGTCGACCAAAACAGGGCTGGCCGTGCGGTCGCTTTACGGTGTAAATAAGTGAGCCAGGGTGGGCTAGTCCAGTTAAACCGACCTAAGGTCGCTGCAAAAAAAACACCGATAGCTGCAATAATAGGGGCTTGTTTTTTGTTCATCAATTATCCTCGCCGGGGCAAACAGTATTTATCAGCATTCATTCCTTTCTTACCTCAAGAGTAGGTGGGAAATTAGCTAACGGGGCTAACGTAGTCTGGATGGAGTGCTGCGCAACTCGGGATCGTTCTACGATAAGCTTAAAGATCCACGCATTAGCTCTATCAAAAGCCGCTTAATTTATAACGATTCCTGCTGTATATTAGTGCGCATGAAATCATTTTATAGAACACTTAGCATAGCGTTAGTAGGGCTGTTTGTCAGTGTCTGCGGCGTACTATTTTTTTTACCAAAACCACACCTGCTGAGTGGCATCAGTTTCTCGACTGCAGTTTACGATGATCAGCAACATTTGCTGCGCCTGACCCTGAGTCATGACGATAAATATCGTTTGTTTACGCCATTAGCGCAAATATCGCCGGCGCTTGTTGCAGCAACGTTATTGCAGGAAGATCAATATTTTCGCGGGCATTTCGGCATTAATCCTTTGGCGATGTTAAAGGCTGGATGGCAAACCTATGTAGTTAAATCACGGCGTATGGGCGCGTCAACAATTACCATGCAAGTGGCACGTATTCGTTATCGTATTAATTCCAAAAAATTCTCCGGTAAAATGTTGCAAATTATGCGTGCTGTTCAGCTTGAAATGCATTACAGCAAAAATGATATTTTGCAGGCATATTTGAACCTTGCGCCCTATAGCAATAATGTTGAAGGCGTGGGGGCGGCGAGTTTGATTTATTTTCATAAACAAGCACGTGATCTCACGTTGCTGGAAGCGCTGACATTGAGTGTTATTCCACAAAATCCAATCCAAAGAACGTCGCATAATAACGCGCTTAAAGACAGTCGCGATAAACTTTTTGCACGTTGGTTGCAACGCCATCCCGACGATAAAAATAAAACGATCATGTTCAACTTGCCCTTGGAGATGCGCAATCTACATGCCTTGCCATTCACGGCGCCACACCTGGTTAATACCGTTTTGCATGATTTTTCAATCAAACAACAAGAAATAACCACGACATTAGACGCGCATTTGCAAGCGATGTTACAGCGCATTACCCGTCATTATATTAATCGCAAAAAAAATGTTGGAGCTTATAATGCGGCCGTGTTGTTGGTTGATACGCGTGACATGAGCGTGAAGGGATTAGTGGGCTCCGCTGATTTTTTCAACAAAGACATTGACGGTCAAATTAATGGTACAGACATTAAGCGCTCGCCAGGTTCGACACTCAAACCATTCATATATGGTCTGGCGCTTGATCAAGGTTTGATCCATCCCGACACGGTGTTAAAAGATGTACCCCACAGTTTTGGTGGTTATAACCCTGAGAATTTTGATTATGATTTTATGGGCCCCATCAAAGCGAAGGATGCACTGGTGCTCAGCCGTAATATCCCAGCGATCTACCTTGCCAGCCAATTAAGCACGCCGAATTTATATCAGTTATTGGAAAAAGCGCGGGTCAGTGCGTTGAAACCAGAATCCTATTATGGTTTGGCTTTGAATCTGGGGGGGGCTGAATTAACCATGCAGGAACTAACCAGCCTCTATGCCATGTTGGTCAATGACGGCATGTGGCGTCCACTACGTCTGCGCCGTGATTCCGCCGTTAGTAGCGGTGTGCGTTTGCTAAGTCCGGAGGCAAGTTTTCTGGTATTGGATATGTTAAAAGAAACGAAGCGGCCTGAATTGGGTTTTGCGGCCGTTAATCCGGACACACTGCCGGTATCATGGAAAACGGGCACGTCTTCGGGTTATCGCGACGCTTGGTCGGTGGGTGCGTTTGGGCCTTATGTTTTAGCGGTGTGGGTAGGCAATTTTAATAATCAAAGCAATCCTGCTTTTATTGGTAAAAACATAGCGGCGCCGTTATTCTTTGAGTTAATTGATGCAATAAAGCACGAACGTGGCCCGTTAGCGGCTATTGCCAAGCGCCCCGAAATGATGCATTTGGAGCGGGTGGAAATCTGCAAGGCATCGGGCATGTTGCCCACGCGTTTTTGCCAGGATACTGAAATGACCTGGTTTATACCCGGAAAATCGCCGATAAAATCGGATAATATTTATCGTGAGGTAGCTGTTGATAAAAACAGTGGCCTACGCACCTGCCATTTTGACCGTAATACCCGTTTTGAAATTTATGAATTTTGGCCGACGGATTTACTTAATATTTTTAAACAGGCCGGTATTCAACGCCGCGCACCACCAGCCTATGAGCCGGGCTGCTCATTAGCCGGGAATCGCGGCTTAAGCCCGCAAATCACCTCACCGCAGACCGGGTTACGTTACATTGTGCGCGCGAATGCCAGTCAACAAGCGCAAATTCCGTTAACTGCCGTGACTGATGCTGATGTTGCGTCTATCTATTGGTTTATCAATGAAACTTACGTGGCTAAAACCCGCCCTGATCAGCCGTTTTTATGGCAGGCCAAGGCGGGCAAATTTGTGGTACGCGTGCTGGATGATCATGGCCTCTCGGACGCACGCGATATTGTGATTCAAATGGATAGTTAGGTAAGGTAGGTTGGTGCTAAACGCAGTGCAGCCCAACGTTGTGGTCTAAGCTCCGTTGTTGGGCTTCGCAAGCTCAGCGCCAACCTACATTTGAGTTGTTGTCGGTTGGTGCTAAACGCACTGCCGCCCAACATTACATGAGAGCAATGAGGTTTATGCATGTCTATCGCAATAGTCTGGTTTCGACAGGATCTCCGTTGTAGTGATAATCCCGCGCTTGCGGCGGCTTGTAATCATCACCAAGTGGTTATCCCGCTCTACATCAAAGATGATGAAAGCATGCCGCTGGGCGGTGCGCAAAAATGGTGGTTACATCATAGTTTGCAGTCTCTGGCGCAAGAATTAAAAAAACACGGTTTACCGCTCTGCTTGCGTCGGGGGAATGCGTTTGCGCTCTTGTCGCAGGTCATTAGCCAACATCATGTCGATGCGGTCTACTGGAATCGCTGTTATGAACCACAGGTGATTCAGCGCGATCAGCAGATTAAAACAGCGTTAAAAGAGCAGGACGTTGAGGTCTTAAGCTTTAATGGCAGTCTGCTGCATGAGCCGTGGACGGTGAAAAATAAAAGTGGGCACTATTTCAAAGTATTTACGCCATTTTGGCGGCAATGCTTACGCCAGACCATCATTCCTGCTCCTGCGCGAATCGATGTTAACCCTGGGGCATTGCGTGTCGCTAGCGAAGAACTGGATGATTGGCGATTGCGACCCACGAAACCAGACTGGGCGGGTGAATTTTCACAGCATTGGCAGCCGGGAGAGTATGGCGCGCAGCAACGATTGAGCGATTTTATTGACTACCATTTACAGGGTTATAAGGCATTACGTGACCTGCCTGCTATCCCTGCAACCTCGAGATTATCCCCACATCTTCATTTTGGTGAAATCAGCCCATGGCAAATTTGGCGTGCCATTGAGCAGGCAAAGCAGGAACGTCATTGTGATTTACCTTCGGCGGATCATTTTCTCGCGGAAATGGGCTGGCGGGAATTTTCTTATCATCTTCTTTATCACTATCCATCCCTACCCGATAGCAATTTCAAGCGTGAATTTGACGCGTTTAGTTGGCAGCATGATGATGCGGCACTAAAACGCTGGCAGCAAGGGATGACGGGTTATCCGATCGTTGACGCCGGGATGCGAGAGTTGTGGAGAACTGGCTATATGCACAATCGGGTGCGTATGATTGTCGCCTCTTTTCTGACTAAAGATTTACTCATCGATTGGCGTATTGGTGCCGCTTGGTTCATGGATACCTTGCTGGATGCTGATTTGGCGAATAACTCCGCCAGTTGGCAATGGGTGGCCGGCAGCGGTGCTGACGCGTCACCTTACTTCCGCATCTTCAATCCGGTTCTGCAAGGTAAAAAATTTGATCCCGACGGTGATTATGTGAGGCGCTGGGTGCCTGAGTTGGCAGGTGTGGCGAACAAATGGCTGCACAAACCATGGGAGGCAGCGCCGGGAACGCTTGGGCTGACTCTGGATAAAGACTACCCGGGTCCAATGCTTGATCACAAAACGGCTCGGCATAGGGCGCTCGATAGTTATCAAACAGTTAGAAACAAGGCTACCAAAACCTGTGATTAATTAAGTTGCGGGCAGGTTAATAATTAACCAATCAAACGCACAACACACGCAAATTGTGCTAGAAGAGCACAAAGTGCATTAATTGGTGATATAATTAATCTTAGAAGGTGTTATTACAACCATAAAGGCGTGGATGTAGTGGGCGCTCTAAGAGGGTTATCTATCAAATGAAAGCACTTATCAATCAGAGTCGTTTTCTCAAGGCGCTTGAACACGTCATTGTGACGTAATAGTATGGATCCCTCACCTTGATTGAATGACTGTTAACATATTCATTCTGGCTCAAATAGAAGCCTTTCGATAGGTGGCGGGGTCCATACTATTACGTCAGCAGCAACAAGCCATAAAGGAGTACACAGACAAAGCGTTACAAGACCCGAATTTGCAATCAAGGGAAAAAATAAGCCTTGTTAGTTTAAATCAAAATGACCGCTTAAGTATTATTCGACGCATCCAACAACATACATTTGATCATGTTTTCAAGAAAAAAGAAGATTTTTTTACCAAGAAGCATCATTACGATTGGTGGATTTTTCCCATGCATGTTCCGGCTGAGTGGGGGTGGGAGCAACGTAATTATGATGCATCGATTACCCCCGGTGAAGCGAAAATCCTTCTGCAAGACAAGGGGTTTGTTGAAACTTATTCATGCAGCGTGACCAAATATATCAATGCGTTGGAAAAAAACGGATGGAATGATTATCCCGTTCGTTATGCGCGCATGTTGCAGTCTTTGGCGTTGTTTACCAGCGTTGCCGGGAAAACGAAAGAGTTCGATAAGGTATATGCAAAGCTTCAGCAGCTGGGTACCCTGGCGGTAGATTACGCTGAAAAAAATGTGATAAAACACCATCCTGACTATGATTTACTCGTCGATGGCTACAAAAGAAACAAGCATGAGCTGGCTCACTGTATTGTTGCGGATAGCCGCTGTAAAACAAGTGGCCGTTTAGAACCTTAGCTTGAATCATCATGTATTCGTGCCCTGATTATTGGGCTTCGCCAACGCTCAACACCAACCTACAACAGCCGGTTTAAATCAGGTCGACGCGGGTACTCGTACCGTAGGTTGGCGCTAAGCGCTAGCGAAGCCCAACAATCACGGCACGGGGCACGCCGATGTTGGGCTTCGCCAACGCTCAACACCAACCTACAACAGCCGGTTTAAATCAGGTCGACGCGGGTACTCGTACCGTAGGTTGGCGCTAAGCGCTAGCGAAGCCCAACAATCACGGCACGGGGCACGCCGATGTTGGGCATCGCCAACGCTCAACACCAACCTACAACAGCCGGTCAAAATCAGGTCGACGCGGGTACTCGTACCGTAGGTTGGCGCTAAGCGTTAGCGAAGCCCAACAATCACGGCACGGGGCACGCCGATGTTGGGCATCGCTTGCGCTCAACACCAACCTACAACAGCCGGTTTAAATCAGAGTGATGCGGTACTAGGCATCAACCCAGATCATGTCGTCTTCGATGCGTGTTGGATAAACCTTTAATTGCTTTTCTTTCGATATTTTTCCAAGCAGTTTTCCGACTACCGGCGGCCAGGGTGACCAGCAGGCGACGTCGCCTGTTTTTAAATCGAAAGCACTTTTATGAAAAGGACAAATAATCGCACAATCGTCGGTTAGTTCGCCTTTGGTCAACGGCAGTTTGAAATGCGGGCATTGCGATTGAATCGCGTGTACTTCATCTTTATGCCATAACAATAAAATATCGTGGTTGTTGATGGTCATTTTATGGCGTGTATTTTGTTGTAATGCTGATAACGGTAAAGCTTGCGCCCATGTCATGGTAAATCCTGGTGTGGTTAGGGAGGCGGCTATGATAGCAACGCGCTCGGCAAAAGGAAAATGCCTTCATAGTTCACGGCGGGTAGCATCAGACGGGGAAGTTGGTCTTTAATTTCAACTTGTCTGATGACCTGTTTTTGGTGTATCTATCGACGGCTGGTTTGTGTCGTCGACTGGTTTTGCGTGGAGTAATCGAGCCTTAAATTCCTGCGTTGTAGAAACCCGCTCTTTATAATCATGGGCTCCTGTGTTTCCCACTAAGATGGACGTTTCTTTTTTAACCTGCTCGACCAAATCTTTCTCTACATGCGCTCCTATATGGCGATTAACAAAATGGTTTATGCCACGCCAACCCGGACGGTCGCTATCGGAAACATGGCATTTGATTTGGATGTCCTTAAATTTGGGGTGACAGTCTTTAAGTGAGAGCAAGGCGGCATGAACCATATTTGCCATCACCGGGTCTTGACCACGAATAATAATATCACCGTCACCAGGCTTCCAATTGACTAAAAACATTTTTGCTTGTTCAAGAGCAACTTGCGCTTTTTCTTTGGGGGCTAGGTTTTTTGAGGAAAAGTCGGTTACCGTGCCCTGACTGTTTTGAACCAATCTCCCGTTTTTGCCGTTACCAAAGTCAACCGATGCTTGAATGACTTGGTCTTTTTGCAAGACTACTTCCTGATATTTTGTAACCATGGACTCGGCCGTCGTGAGTTGCATTCTGTCAGGATTAGAGTGCTGTGCTTCTGAACGCGTTGTCGCGGCTAATTGGCTATCGGTAAAAAGGGTATGTTTAAAATGTAACTCATCCTCTTTCCCTGCTTCCACTGTAAAGAGCGCGCCTTCTTTCCTTGGCGTATTAACTTGTGCGAGAACTGGGGTTTTTTCCTTTTCTGGAACTTTGTCTCTTGCGTCGTGCAGTTGGCTATTGAGTTGTTGTAATTCATTTTGTATTTCTTCGGCGAAGGGCGGGTATGTATCCAGCAGGACTGTAATATTGTTTCTCAGGGTATCAACGTTTTGTTGATAGGCCTTCCAGTCCTGAGCGGCCCAGGTTGGCTGCAGCGCTTTGGTTCCTGCAATAATCTCCAGCAATCCTTTGTTATTCGAATAGGTTGTGATTTTTTCCAGATTTTGTAGCGTCGTATCCACTTCCAAGAGCTCAGGTGTGGTAATTATCGGGTCTCTTCTTCTACTGTAATTCTTTAAATCAGGCCTTGATGTGTCCGCCTGCCATTCTTTAAAAGCGCGCTCTGAAACTTGTAGAATTTCTCCTGTGGTATCTGTTGTAGGTACCCAGCCATTGCTGTGTTTCTTCACCAAAATGGAGTCATTGATGACAATAAACGCCAGTGCCTCTCTTTCTTTGGCAGCATTGATGGCCTTGGTTGCCTGATGCTTCCCGCTAAGGTACGAAAGAAGTGGAGACAATGGCGGAGCTTTCGATTCAGGTAGCGTTTCCGTTTCATTGTTCCAATCTTTTTTCCATGCTCTGCTGTTTTGTTGAAACTCAATGACTTCTTGTTTTCCCATGACCTGGACAAATACTTCTTGTACATCGTTTTTATCCGTAAAATTTTTGGTCATATTCGCTTTGAAGCTGGTGGTGGGGATGATCATATTACAGCGAGGTTTGGCGGATGCCGTTGCTTCGATATCTTTTTTTACCTTACCTAAAATTTTCTCATCACCAATATGATAGATATCTTTAACACCCGTATATCCCATGTCTATGGCGTGCTGCACCGCCCACTCCCTGACTTTCGAGTTTTCGCGGGAATCTCCGCCATCAATTTTGGCAACCAAGGGTGTCTCTTTGGATTTGCTATTATCTTTTTCCATAAAAGCGGCTAAGATTGGTAACAGCATATTTACCGCGCCTGTCTTGCCAACACCGGCTGGACCTAAGATTTGTGCGACGAACCTTCTTTTAAATGGAAAATCAGTCTGCATTGTCACGTCAGTAGCTTTTTCCCAAGACAACTCTTTCCCGTTTACGCGCTCCTCTTCCAGTGCTTCTTTATATAGTTTCACACCCTCGGCACCCAGTAAACTTTTCATATTAATTGCCGCTTTTTCTGGTGTTCCTTTGTCTATAAAAGTTTTTCGTATTTCCTTGTCCATTTCGGATTTGCGCAAAACTTGCGGTGAGAGAAGGTGTGTTACAAAATTTTTTCGAGCTTCAATTTTACTAGTCTCGCCTTGCACGACGTTGACCTGTGACGAATTATTTAAGTATGCATTATACTTTCCGGATTTTATTTTTTTCTCTCGCAGTTGCTCTATATGCAGATATTCAAATGCTTTCTCCGCGCCTGCAACCATGGATTTAGTCATGCCTTTATGGGCTTGCATGCTATCGGCGTGTTTTTGATTCATGGAAATTTCTTCCACGTTATTTCGATTTATACTTCCCCCTTGGGGTCGTTCATTCACTTTAGATGGGCCACCTTGGTCACTCAGGCTCACGTATATAGCCGCTTGTTGTGCACCATGTTTTTGGTAGGCGTCATTCAGGGCTGTCTTTAGGTCTTTTATATTTGTAGTCCTGGCCATTGTTTCTAAAGCGGTTGCAAGGCCTTTAATTAAGGTGTGCTGTTGGCTCGTATCTGAGTTCAATACTTGGTCAAAAATTCCAACTCGACCATTAATCATTTGCGCCCGTTCATTACCACTTTTGCAACCTGCAATAGACGCTTTTTCTACAAAAACAGATAAAGATTGGATTAATACGGCATAGTCATGGGAAAAATGCAGGTTATTGCCTATGATGTTTTTTAAACTGGCTTTTGCATTGGTAATCATCAGGTCTGGTTCAGGCTCTATAGGCGGCGCGGATTTTTCTTCACCCTGTACAGGTGCTTTTTTTTCTTTCCAGTCGTTTTTTATCTCCGAGATTAATTTAATGGTTTTTTTACCCTCCTTGCTGGCTGAAAAAGAAGGTTCACGATTACTCGTTGTCAGATAGGCGCTATATGTCGACATTATCGTGTTAATTTTAGCCCGTTGTTCTTCGTTGCATGCGGAGCGCAAGGTATGCATCATCGCCATTTCTGACATTAAAGTTGTTTCTTGACGAAGAGGATTGCCATCATAACCTAATGTATCGCCAAAACCATTGACAGAAATATTCTGCACAAAACAAAATACCGGGGCTTTTTTTGATAATTGCGTGGCATTATATTGATGCGCTCCTTGTAGGATGAGTTCTGCCCCCTGCGTTTGTTTATTTCCATTCATATCACCGACAGCGAGGAAGCCAATTTTATCATTGGATGCAGTATGTAAATTATAAATAAATGCTTGCGGTTCACCCAAAGACTGACGTTCACTTAAAAGATATTTTGAATTAATTCCCGCAAGCTTTTTGGCGATGTCATCAATGAACTCCTGGCGGTTTTCTTTTGTCACACCCTCTTTCACATCGAGCGATGCGGTGCGAATTTGCAGGCGTTCGTATTTATTAGGCGTTACCCCATCAGCGTTATATCGGTGCGTTATAATTTGCCGTTGAGGTAAGTGCTCAAATCCTTTTGCACGGTGATGGGCAGTATTTTCCGAACCAGAAATCCAGGTGGCAAGGCCTTGGCTGCTGCTGGTGTGAATAATATCATTAGGTGTGGCGGTGGTTGTTTCTGCGATCTTTTTTAATTTTTTTTGACCTTTTTCGCTCAGTTTTTCTAACTCGTCGCGATCAAACTTAACTTTGGTTTCTTGAATAATATGTTTAAATAAATATGCGTGCGCCTCCTTCGTCATGGATTTACGTGCGAGGTCTAATTCTTTATTTAATATGCCAATATCTATTTTATCTGAGACATTCGCCTTTACCAGCGCTTTAGCATAGGCATCCAAAACCAGGCTGTTTACCTTGACCATGGTTTCTGTAAAGGCGGCATCCAGTTGCGTTTCCTTTTTCTCCAGTTTGGGATGAAAAAACGTTTTCCAGGTGCGCAGCGCCAGGCTTAGGTGGAAATGATATTCTTGTTGCAACGCAATGATGCTGCCTTTAGGGAGACCTTCATGAACCTTGGATGCTATTTCAGCTGCTTTGGCTTCGCTTTTATGTTCTTTGCTTTCAGCTGGTGTGTATAACTGCTTAATAATATCTTTACGAACATCATCTGAGGCTTCTTGCGCTTTTAATTTTTCATCTAATGCCGTTGTAAATTTTGCCTTGAGCTCTGGGATATGATTTATATCAAGACTAATGGTTATCGTTTTAGAAACGCTCCTACCAAGTTTTTCTGTAAGCCATTTTTCTTGCTTTTGTTCATTTGCGTTATAAATATCAGACAACGCCACATCGATTAAAACACGCCCCTGTGGGTCAAAAGCAAGGGGGTCTTTCGCGGATGCAATGTTTTGCGCGCATTTTATCGCAGCAGTCATGAATTCCGCTTGTGCCTTAGCTTGAGCATTTTCATCAATAGGCATTATATTTCTTTGGTTGTTAGCCTTAGTATCAGTATAGACAATGTGCGCAAAAAAGAATCGAGTGTTTTTAATTGTTTTTCAGTTCGCCTGCGGTTGATGTTAGCGCTTGCAGGCAGGTTGACTTGATGGCCAATCTGCCTGACTGTGCAAATGTTAGGAAATGACACAATCGTCATGAACCGTTGGTTTTTCCTCAACGGGTGTTCGGGTTTGCTCGTCGGTTTCGTTTTTAAAGAAAGCCGTTGGCTTTAAATCCAGAAAAGTCGGTGTTGGCACAACAAGTCTGGGTGAGTCCATTTTAGTTTCTGGCGAGAATGACGCGGATTTGTTCGTCGCGTTATCTTGCTCAATTTCCGCGACTAATTTTGCCAGATAATGATGATATTTGCTCTCCTTGCGATAATAAGGCAGGCGGGTTGCAAAGTAGGATTGCAGATCACATGCTAGCGCATCGAATAATGGTGGGGTTTTGCTTTTAAACCACAGCGACATGATTTCAATTTCAAACACATACGCATTCGCCTCCGAGTTTTCAATATTGGCAGCAACATTAAATGCATGCCCCGTTTCATGGGTAATAACACCGATCACCGTGATCGCCTCATTGCTGAGGAAATCTTCTTTGACGGCGATGGTTTTATTGAGCTCCCAGTGCTGGTGAAACCTGCCTAAAAGACTGTGGGTGGATTGATTAACAAAAATTGCCGGATTGTTGCCGACCCCGAGAAAATCCATCGGTGGTTTTAAAAAATCGACTGTTAGTTGTTGTATGGTTGCTTTGTTGCCGTTGCCGAGGCCATTTTCAGCCGCTTTACGACACGCATCGATTATCAGCTCAATATCTTTTTTAGACAGCATGGTTGTTTCTCCCTTGCCCTAAACGGCGCATTTAAATACGGTGAAGGTGCTTTTGCTAAGGGGTGCTCTTAATGCTTATCTGCTATTTTGCGAATAGTCAACTGTAGACGAGGGTGGAGCTGATGCGGTGTGTGTTTGGGAAAATTAAGCTGAGTCATTTGTGTACAGGGATGACTTTTTGTGTGCTACAATACGCACGTCGTCGAGAATTTTGGTTTAAAACATGCCTGAAATAAACTTTCGAGAGCCAGCACACTGTGATTATCTCTACATTGATGATGCGAATCGGGTGCACTTACTGTTGCCGATTATTGGGGGGGAAGAGATAGGGCTGGATAATACCTGTCAAACAACGCTTGAATTGGCGGCATTTTTTTATGGCAAAGACGTCCGACTCTCTGCGGAACAAATCTTAAATGCATATATCAAAAACATTCAAACAGACATCGCGACGATAAATGCGCTGAAAAATGCTACTCCTACGATTGCTTACCAATCGGTGCTTAATCAAAAAACACAACGGCTGCAACAGATTCGCTATTATCTTGATTTAATGGCGTTATTAAAAATTAATTTCGATAGAGATGGTGAAATTGCAAACCTGGGTTTGCAGCAATTTCCGGTATTGCCCAGGGGTATATTACAAGTATTAAAGTTTGCTGAAAATGGTTTCGCTATCCAGCTTTCGCCACATAGACCCGATTCCTACATGCGCTTTACTGATCCTGTTTTTAAATTAGCGCGTAACATCAGTGGAGGACTCATACAGCCACTTAACGCGGGTCTTGGATACCGTTTGCGCACTACATTTTCACCAATCGGCCGTACTATAATGCGGCTCAATCGAAAATCAGCTAGAGAACAATTAATAGATACTGTTGTTGCTCGAGTTAATCAAACAAGCCCCCATCTGCAAATCATTAATGATGAAAATTTTGATGCATTGAAAGACATCATCCGGCGTGAGCTAACACGAATTAATCCCGATGTATCTCTTGAGCGTGACAACTATGGCAATCTGCTTGATTTTGCGGGTGTTACCGCAAGTTTGCAATACGATGAAAATGATACTGTACGTGAGTGGGCGAATGGATTTGTGCGTCTTGCGGTGCCAGACGAGACATTTTGGCAGCAACAAGCAGGCAGTGTCTTTTATGATGATCTGCTCGCAGTAACTACGGTTGAAGAAGCTGAGCGGTTATCAATAAAAGTGCAGTTTTTTCTAGGCGAGGTTAATGGTTATTGCCGGACACACCAACTTACAGACAAGGATTTTGGTGCTGTATTTGACGACGAGTGGCATGGTTACTTGATTGCCATCAGCGTTAAAACGGGTCTGGAAAATGGCGATGCGATAGAGCCGTTAATTTTTGCTTATATTAATACCATCTGGTCTGCACTGGGTCTTACGGCTCCCTTGAGTTTGCCGCAGCAAGAAGACATCACCAAAAAATTCAACCAGCACTATACGATTATTAAGGACTCGCCGCACTTTGATGAGTTCTTCGTTGTTAATCCTGACCTGCCTGGCAAAATTTGTGTGCACAAAAACAGGATAAGTTGTCATTTTTTAGATTTTTTTCATCGTCATGTTCCTCATTACGTGCTGGAGCCTGGTTTTAGACACCATGCTGACGGGATAGCACAAAGGCGTTCGAGTCGCTTGAATCACAAGAATAATATTGTGATGAAAGAGCCGGAACAGATAATCTTCCGAACAAAAGTGCTTGAAAAGCTGGCATCTACACCTGATACGCTATTGGCTTATTTGGTGGCGAATACATCTGCGGGCTCGCCTAATTATTTTGAGTTGACAGATGAGATGCATTACTTCATTTCCTACCATCGTGCGTGGCCAGCACTTGAAAGGCAGTTATTCGCGTCGCCGTCTATTCCTTTGCCGCAAAAACAGGATCTTTTAAACCTGCTTGGGCGTGATATTGCTGATAAACGGATTCGTTCAATCAACATCTGGCGAAGACACTCCCCAAAACCGTTGGTTGAAATCGAATTAAGTGCGATCGCTAAAGGCTTACAAAAAACAGCTGATAATTATAGAAACAAACGATCTTTTTTGTGGTGGAAGGGGTCGCAGAATGCTGCCCGCGCTGCACAATGCGCTGCATTGACGGCCGCGGCACATGATATCACTGAACTCCTGGCTTCGCGTTATGTATCAAAAGACAAAATTTTTGAGAACATATTGCGCTCAATCGGAGTATTGGTGCGCATTGATAAAGAAATAGCGGCGGAATTTAATTTATTTCAAAGTCATCTGCAACTAGAGATTCAGGATTTTCAACGCCAGCTTCAGGGGTTATGCCAGATTGAACATTTTAATTTTCAGTCCTTTGATATCCATGAAGCCTTTAAGCTGGACATGGCGAGCCAACTCGCACGAATACCTAATGAAAGTATTCGCGAGCTGGTACGAAGCCTACCTGCTCATTATCAAACAAATGAGGCCATTTCTTTTTTTAATAGGCTATCTCTCGCTGAGGCGAGGGTCATTACCCGCTATTTAAAGCTGGACTATCGCAAGCTGGATGATACGGTTAATAAAGACACGCTTTTGTTGCGTGATATCCCCGCATTTTATGAAGAGATAAATGCCGCTTTTTTAACCGAATTAAAAGATAGAGGGAGCATCAGCCCCAAGAGTTATCAGCGGCTCATGAAATTGGCGCCACAAATTCCCCCCGAACTATTAACCGAAAAGACCGCATCTTGGTGGCTTTGTTATACAGGCAGCAAGATAGAATCAGGCATAATTACCTTGTGCGCAACGATTAATCCCAATGAGTTCTCACTCGCTCATATTGAAGGATTAAACTTGGTAAATGAGTTAGGACTTACTCAAGCTGAATTTGCAGCTAACCCCATTGATATTCTCACGCTCGGTCGAGGACGGCTGGATGATAAAGCAAGGCATATTGCCGAATTACTGCAAGCCATTCAACCGAGTGAACTTGCGCTTAAAAAGCAACATGCCCTGACCCTGGCGGCAACGCTTGCACCAGATGGTGCGCCCTATATTCGTTTGGCGCTAGAGGCTTTGCCAGGAGCTCCGAGCCCGTTTATTGTGACGCTGCCGCTGAGTGCGGCGCTGCTGCAAATAGGCCTGTTGCAGCAGCGCACAACGCCAGTTGATATAACACTGGATACGGTTGATTTGGATTATCTCAATCAATTATTAACAATCAGAGAAGGGTTTTTATTGCTTCCTGCCAATCCTTGGTTTGCTGAAGCCGAGCCTCGCAAAATGCTGGTGATGATTGGTCATCTACTAATGCAATCTCCGGAGTTAGCTCGTGGCATGACTGAGCGTGTTGAGTCCCTGCTCGCGCTCGCGCTGCAGCAAATCTTGCCAAGTTATGATGCAGGCTATGAGCTGTTGCAAACACTGAATGAGAATTGGTGGCAGCCTGACAACTTGAAAAAATTGGCTAATCTGGATGCGCGTATGTTTACGCAAGACGTGATGCGATTTTTAAATCGTAATGAAGTGGGCAATATTTCTGAGTCAACCATCCAGGGCTTAAACTTCTATGCACTATCCGGACAAGTCCCGCGAATACGATGGGACATTGCTAATCTTGATGCTCAATCCGCAAATTTCCTGGTGTTAAAAGCGCGCCTGGATCAGCTGGGGAAATGCACCTTAGCTAATTTACCACTTGTGGCTCATAGTCTCTCACCTGCTTTTTTTACTGAGGAAAATGTAGCATTTACCCAGCAGCTTAATATGAAACTGTGCGCTATTGGACAAGTGCCCTCTTTAAATAAATTCATTGAGAATACACCTGTCTTGGATCAGAGACTGGTCGCTCATCTGCAGCAATTTGTGGTCAAATTTCCTCATACCGCCGTGCCTGAAACCAGCTCACTGGTGTTTCTGTCTACAGCCGTATCGAATCAGCATGCAGCGAAGCCTGATGATGCAGAGCGGGCTTGTCAGCTAGATACCTTGGATATAGCGCGTCTGGCGGATGATGTGCTGGAGGAGTTGGGGCGTGAACTGGATAAATTATCGAAGCCTTTTTCCACGAGTGGGAAAAGTATTTTAGGTGGCCTTCAATACTATGCTACTCCACATTGGACGATGTTTAAGAGCTCACGAGATGAAAAAATGGCCGAGTACATGGAGAAATATAGCCGTATTTTTGATAGCGCGCAGACGCTGCTTACGGCACTGCAAGTCAGTTTTTCGGATAAAAACAACCCGTTTACAGTGCAGCAGCAACAACGGTTGCAAGGGGCATTGCATGCGTTAAAACGGCGCATTGATGAGGACGTTGAAGTCCCCCTTAAAAACAGTCAAGCGATACCCAAAGGCTCGGCGCTGTTCAATACGCTGAATATAGCGCTGCAAGCGTTTATGGGGCAGTTGTCACAAGGGCTTATCATGGCGTCGTCTGATGAACAAAAGGGAATGACGCCATAAAGTAAGATGGGGGTGGGCTGCGAAAATCTGCAATCCCATGGCTAGGCTGTTGCGAGATAATCCTTGCCGAACTGGTGCAAATAATCATTATAATTGCCCAGATAATTCTGCACACCATATTGTTCGGTTAACACTAAAACGCGCGTTGAGATGCTGTCGATGAAATAGCGATTATGACTGACAAATAATACGGCACCTGGAAAAGCTTGTATGGCTTCAATCAACGCGTCAATCGATTCCAAATCCAGGTGATTGGTTGGCTCGTCGAAGATGAGAACGTTGTGTTTTTCTAAAATCAATTTTCCCATGATCAGGCGGGCAGACTCGCCACCGCTTAACATGCCAATTTTCTTATCGACATCCGAGCCGCGGAATAATACTTGCCCCAATACTTTTCTGATTTCTTGCGAGGGGGCAACAATGTTATCTTCCATCCATTGCAATACAGTTTGTTCCGGGTCCAGTTGGGTGCGATAGTCTTGAGCAAAATAACCAACACTTGTCGTCTCGCTCCATTCGAAGTGCCCTTGGTCGGCGGCAACTTCATGGAGTAAAATTTTTAATAACGTTGATTTACCAATGCCGTTTGGACCGATAATGGCGCATTTATCACCACGCTGGATAGTATACGAGACGTCTTTTAACAGGATTCTTTCATCATATTTTTTATGGAGATTGTCTACTTTAATGATTGATTTACCCGACGGTTTTTTCTGCTGGAAATTAAAATGGGGCGTTGCGATATTTGAGTCTTTGATTTCAACACGCTCGATGCGGTCAATCATTTTTTGTCGAGACGCCGCTTGCGTGGCTTTACTGGCTTTCGCACCAAAACGGTCGACAAAGGTTTGCATCGCCTCGATTTTCTTTTCCTGGTTTTTTAATTCACTTTGTTTCAACAATAAACGTTCTTCTTTTGCCTGGCAAAATTTGTCATAATCGCCGTGGTAGTCAGTAACGGTGTCGTAATCAATATCAAGAATATTGGTGGAAATATTATTTAGAAAGCCGCGGTCATGCGAAATAAAAATCAGCAGGCCATTAAAGCTTGTTGTTAAAAACTGCTCTAACCAGGCAATGGATAAAATATCCAAATGGTTGGTTGGCTCATCGAGTAGCATGATGTCTGGTTGTTGATATAAGACTTGCGCTAATAAAACACGCAGCTTGTATCCCCCAGACAGTGCGCTGAGCGGGCCGTGATGAAATTTTTCAGCAATTCCCAGGCCCAGCAGTAAGTTTTTTGCAGTTGGTTCTGCCTCATAGCCGTTTTGATGCATGATAATTTCTTCAAGTTCACTCAGGCGGTAACCATCCTCTTCGCTGAAATCGTCGGCCGCATAGAGCTTGTCTTTTTCGAGCATGGCATCCCATAAAATGGTATTACCGCGAATTACAACATCAATGAGGCGATCGTCTTCATAACGGAAATGATCTTGCTTTAAAATCCCGACATTGAGACTCTTCGCTTTTTCGACAGTGCCACTGGTCGATGGCTCCTCACCGGCGAGAATTTTAAGAAAGGTGGATTTTCCAGTACCGTTTGCGCCGACAACCCCATAACGTCGTGTAGGCAACAAGATTAAATCAACATTCTGAAATAAGGATTTCTTTCCAAATTCCATGCCTATACTTCGTATGTCTAACATCTATTCGCCTCAAATTGGGGGTATCATTGACCGTATTATACACGACTGATCTAATATTGTACATTCAGTGCAGATTGCTGCGCGAGTTTATCACTATTTTTGGGGATTAGCTAAGGTTGGTGCGGTTGTGTGGGTAGGGAGTAAGTCCTTGCCTGTTGTTAACTCTCTGAAGAGACTCTCCTTAAACGAGTAATACGCTCATAAAGTTGTGTTTTATAAAACAGCGTATTTAGCCAGCCCATTGTAATACAGTAGTTTCTATCATGTTTCATATGGTGGAGAGCATGATTATAAGGATTTAATATCAATCTGTAGCGCTGTAAAAACTTAATTATTTTAGGGGGCTTGCTGGTATGCGCCCATTTATGTATCTGATTGGTTAACAATGCAAATCCTGAAAAAAACAGGATAAAAACATGAGCGCCGATGTTGACGAGGCCAGTACTTATGGGGAAAAAGGCCATGGTTGGCAATAGAACCAAGCATGCGACCAAAGCATTGGAGCCGTTGGTCTTGAAGACATCATGCTGGGTCATCTCGCGAGGGGCCATGTGGTGGTTAATAAATGGCTGGATAAACCAGTTATTGACGAACTTGTTTTCAACAAGGAGGTTGTCTCCAAGGAAATGTATCAAGCCTGAAAAAAAATCAACCAAAATTGCTGCTAAAAAATAGAGAGAGGAGATTAACCAGAAGACGTGAATTCCTGGTTTTAGGGGGAGTAGCGCGATGAACAGATAGAGCCAGGCTATCAACGCTGTTAACAGAGAGACTAGATCTAAAATTCGTTTTAAATTACTACGTTCAATTGGCATTTTTTATCTGCAGTTGATCGTATACATATAGTTAGTGTAGTCCAGATTAGATGAAGTCGAAATCCGGCGTGTTCACGTGTTAACGTATATGGGTAATTTGCTCCAATGAGGCATCAATCGCTTCAATATGATCTTGCGAGGCTGTTTTACCAAAGAAAAAGCAACTGTTTATCCAGCCCGGTTTCTGTGTATCATGGTTCTGAACGAGGCCTGTAAGTGCCTTGACCCCTTGAAATAACAAGCCAATCATAGTTACGGCGATACAAATATTAGCGATAATCGCTTTCCAGCTTTCGCGGTGAGCGTTCATCAGCTCATCTTTGCTGTGTGACGTGGCTTTGAAGGATGCGATAAAGTGGCTAAAAAGCTCTCCAGAATCGGCCATTCCAGGATCAAATGCATTGAAGAAATGATCAATGTCACTGTTCAGTACTGCTGCCAGGGCTTTAACTTCCGCGCCCTTCTCCGTTTCACCGATAGTAATTAAATGCTCCCCATACCTCAACATGCTGGCGATTGATAGGTGGAGCGCATCGATTGCACGTTGTAATTCCTTGACGTAGTTTCCGTCTTTAGCAGTGCCTTGCCAAAGCGAAAAAGAGTTGACCGACTTTGCACTGACCAAAAAGGTTCGCAGGCGGCCGACATCATCCAAAGTCTGGCTATGTGTGATATTTTTTTTATCATCATCATAAAAATGAACTTCGGTTTTCCTAATATCAATGCATTGATCTTGGGCGAGGGAAGATAAAATTCGGTTGATTTGAGTGTTTTTTCCTGTCTTTTCTAACTCACCGCGATGAAAAATAAACCGCGCGCTATGAATGGTTGAAATGAGCAATGGGATTTCTTCGCCGGAGACGTGGTAGACGGAGAGTTTGTCGTGTTCAAAATCGGTCGATTTTTGTAGCGTGAGCGTTTTGCCTAGAATATGCTCAATATAAGCTTTGACATAGTTGGGCTTGTCATGAAAGGTGGCAACGGCGGCGATATGATGACCTGTGTGCAAAAAAATATGTTGAATCCCCGATTTTATATTGTTACTCGGTTTATAATGAGAGGGTCGTTGAAATGTATGTTGCTTGGTAATGGTTAGATCAAAATCAAAAATTCGAACAGGCATGGTATAGACCTCTAATTCTCTGGTGATTAACGTGACAGGAGCCTTTTCAGTGTACCCGGAAATGAAGGGATTAAGCCACTGCATATTAAGGATGCCTTAATATTCATCTGCTAGACTACACATCCTTTCCATAAAGTATAAAGCCAGACATTTTGTGGCGATGATTTTTAACATAAAAAATAGTCCAATCTATTGATTAATTTAAAATATGATGATTTTATCATCAACCAAACGCAAGCTTGAACCGCCGGAAGGATTGGGAGATGGCGATGAGGTAATTGCCAACAAGGTGATCGTCGCTAAAACGACAGATGTTGTTTTCATTAAAAACCTCTGCTATGCTGTTTGCTCTAAGTATATTTTTCTTAAAACTAACAGCGTTTAAGGAAATACCATTAGATAGCAGCTAGCAAAGCTGACCTTCCTGTGACAACTACCTTGGATAATCATTTCATTTAACCAACACATCAAGTGAGAAGTATGAATTTTAGTGAACTTAAGCAGTTACCTATTGCTGATCTCGTCAATATCGCTCAGGACATGGGCGTAGAAAACATCTCCCGTATGCGCAAACAAGATATTATTTTTGCCATCCTCAAAGCCCATGCATTAAAAGGTGAGGATATTCACGGTGATGGTGTTGTTGAGGTCTTGACTGACGGCTTTGGCTTTTTACGCTCTTCAGAAGGGTCTTACCTCGCAGGGCCTGATGATATTTACGTATCACCAAGCCAAATTAGACGCTTTGGTCTGCGAACAGGCGATACCGTTTCCGGTAAAATTCGACCTCCTAAAGACAGTGAGCGCTATTTTGCGCTATTAAAAGTAGATCAAATTAATTTTGATGCCCCTGATAGCGCCAAACGCAAAATTTTATTTGAAAATTTAACTCCTTTGTTTGCAGCCAAGCGGTTAGTGATGGAGCAGGGCAATGGCAGTACAGAAGATTTAACTGCACGTGTGGTCGATCTGTGCGCACCATTCGGTCGTGGCCAGCGTGGGTTGATTGTCTCTCCCCCTAAAGCGGGTAAGACGCTGATGCTGCAAAATATTGCTCATTCGATTGAAAAAAATCATCCCGATTGTTACCTCATTGTCTTATTGATTGATGAGCGTCCGGAAGAAGTGACTGAAATGCAACGCTCCGTAAAAGGGGAAGTGGTTGCCAGTACCTTTGACGAACCAGCAAACCGTCATGTGCAAGTCGCCGAGATGGTCATTGAAAAAGCCAAGCGCTTGGTTGAGCATAAACGTGATGTAGTTATTTTGCTTGATTCCATCACTCGTTTAGCACGTGCTTACAACACCGTTATCCCTTCTTCAGGAAAAGTGTTGACCGGGGGTGTTGATGCCAATGCTTTGCAACGACCCAAGCGTTTATATGGTGCTGCGCGTAATATCGAAGAGGGCGGCAGCTTGACGATTATTGCAACCGCACTGGTCGATACTGGTTCTAAAATGGATGAAGTGATTTACGAAGAGTTCAAGGGAACCGGTAACATGGAAATTCACTTGAGTCGCCATATCTCCGAGCGTCGTGTATTCCCTGCGATCAATATCAACCGTTCTGGTACTCGTCGTGAAGACTTGCTACTGAGTCCGGAAGAGTTGCACCGTACCTGGATCTTGCGCAAAATTCTGCAATCTATGGACGAGTGTGATGCTATCGAGTTCTTGCTTGAGCGCATGAAAAATCACAAGACCAACGCCGAGTTTTTTGATGCGATGAAGCGTCAGGAATAAGTGGTTCGGTCATTATTTTAAAATTCAGCATGCGTAATCATGTCTGTATCGGTTGTGAATATACAACCGATACAGACATTGCTAATGGGGCGTTTTTAAACCTTGATTACGCTGCGCTGCATCAAGACTAGAATTTATTACGACGAGATCAAGGTACGCATGAAATATAGCGATCTTCGCGATTTTATCGCCCAGTTGGAAACGCGTGGCTTGCTAAAACGGATTGACCACGAGGTATCACCCTATCTAGAGATGACCGCTATAAGCGACCGAGTTCTGCGCGCTGAAGGTCCTGCCTTATTGTTCACTAAACCTACCCATCATCATATGCCAGTGCTTACCAATTTATTTGGTACCGTGGAGCGTGTCGCTTTGGGTATGGGTGAGGAAAGTATTGGCGCGTTGCGTGAAGTGGGTAAATTGCTGGCGGCGTTAAAAGAACCGGAGCCGCCCAAAGGCTTTAAAGATGCTTTCAGTAAATTGCCTTTACTCAAGCAAGCGCTCAATATGGCGCCGAAATATGTCAGTAATGCTGATTGTCAAACGCATGTTTGGGAAAACGATGAGGTTGATTTAAGCACGTTACCGATTCAAACATGCTGGCCCGGTGACGTCGCCCCCTTAATTACTTGGGGACTCGTTACCACCAAGGGCCCGCACCAGACCCGTGAAAATCTCGGTATTTACCGGCAACAGGTCTTGGATAAAAACCACCTTATTATGCGCTGGTTATCGCACCGTGGCGGTGCGCTTGATTATCAAGCCTGGCAACAAGAGCATCCGGGCGAGCGTTTCCCGGTGGCCGTGACCCTGGGCGCTGATCCGGCGACCTTGCTGGCTGCGGTGACTCCTGTTCCAGATAGCTTATCAGAATATGCGTTTGCAGGTTTGCTGCGTGGTCAGCGTACACAACTTGTGCGCTGTATTGGCAGTGATTTGCATGTATCCGCTCATGCGGAAATTATTTTAGAGGGTTATTTGCAGCCGGGGGTGGAGGCGCCAGAGGGTCCTTTTGGCGATCACACCGGTTATTATAACGAAGTGCAATCGTTTCCAGTCTTGACGGTGGAGCGCATTACCCATCGCGAACAACCTATTTATCATAGTACCTATACCGGACGACCACCGGATGAGCCAGCTATTCTTGGCCTGGCTTTAAACGAAGTTTTTATTCCATTATTACAAAAGCAATTTCCTGAAATCGTTGATTTTTATTTGCCGCCGGAAGGATGCTCTTATCGTTTGGCGGTGGTGACTATCAAAAAACAATACCCGGGGCATGCTAAACGGATAATGATGGCGGTCTGGTCTTTTTTACGTCAATTTATGTATACAAAATTTGTCATTGTTTGTGATGATGATATCGATGCGCGCAACTGGCAAGATGTCATCTGGGCCATGACTACACGCATGGATCCACTGCGTGACACGGTCATGATCGACAATACGCCGATTGATTACCTCGATTTTGCATCACCCGTTTCCGGCTTGGGTTCGAAAATGGGGATGGATGCAACCAGCAAGTGGGCTGGCGAGACACAACGTGAATGGGGAAAGGCAATTACCATGGACCCAGAAGTACTGCAGCGCGTAAATGAATATTGGCCTCATTTGGGGCTTGATTGATGAGCAATAAACAAATTCTGGCGCACGTCGCCCATATCTCGCCTTTGACGGACAGTATTTTACAGCTTATCTTGGCGCCAGAAGAGTATATCGATTATGAGGCCGGTCAATATTTACAAATACTTCTTGGCGATGAGGCGCACAGTTATTCAATCGCTAATGCGCCATTGGGCTCACATACTTATGAGTTACATATTCGCCACAGCCATGACAATCCTTATAACCAGGCTTTATTGGCGCATATCAAGCGTGAGGGCGCGGTAACGATTCAACTACCCTTGGGCGAGTGTCATTTAAGCCGTCTTAACCTGCAACAACCCATTTTATTTATTGCCGGCGGTACCGGGTTCGCTCCTATCAAAGCGATGATAGAGCAACTGCTGGCTACCGGTGAAATGCGTTCTTTCGAATTATTATGGGGTGCGCGTTCGCAAAGTGATCTTTATATGGATGACGTGGTTACGCGTTGGCAGGCGCATGTGCCACATTTCCATTATGCCTCCTTGCTGTCAGATGCCAATAAGGAAACATTGGCATCGCGAGCCATCTCCCTACATCAACATGACTTGAATGACTGGCAAATCGTCATCAGTGGGCCATTTGACATGGTTTATAACACGCGAGATGTGCTGGTCGCCCATGGCGCAAAACCGGAAAATTTATTTTCCGATGCCTTTAGTTTCGAAACAGATCGGGCTTAAAGACAACGAGCGCACTGACAGCGGTGCCAACGGTATTATAAACAGGTGGCCTCTGGGTTGCCTGTTTTTTTAATCAAGCGTTTATCCGGCTCAACAGTCAAGCTATATGATATAATACATTCTTAGTTTGCTCGCGCAAGGATGGCGGAAACAAGTGGGTTCAATAGACCCTGTATTTATGCTATTGCGAATAACTACGATGCCTGATAAAAACGAGATCAAAAATCCACGCTGCGAATTTTATCAGCGTTACCCGAATCTGAACCCACAGTCCATGCAGGACAGTCGGTACTGGACTACCTATCACCGCAGCCAGTTTAAGCGTCCTCCGGGAGCCCAAGCCAAAGCTAATTCATTTCACCCAGATCAACCAGAAAAAAAAATTACTGAAGCAAGCAAAACGGGAACTTATTACTCACCGTTTCATTTTTCAGGATACAAGCAAGCCGTTAAGCCCAGCAAGCGGGGACAAGCCGTCATTTACCCCAACAATTCTTATGATGAACTCCTTGCTTATCAACGCCAGATGGCCAATTACATCGTAAAAAAAATGACGCAGAAGGCGCTGGGCTTGTCTGTGAATGCCGACAATGATTACACCTGCGTGTTGGTGAAATTTCCCATGCCAACTGAAGCAAAGCCGGTGGACTGGATTAATACCATTATTTTGCATTTTATCGCCATTGCCAATTATTTAAGCGAAGAAAAAGGTTTGAATTGCGAACTGGTAAGGCGTTCCGGGTTTGGGCATTTAAGACCTTCCGTTTGTGAAACTGCCCCCAGTCTGCGCATTAATGTAGGGTTTATTCCCAAAGTTTATGCCGATATTCTGGTGAGTGCATTAGAAAAAACACATGCACTTTTTTGCGGTGAACATCGTAAAGTTTTTGACCACAAGCCATCGATACCAACGTTGCATGACAATCTCCTCGCATACAATGAGGCGAGAAAGTTGAAAAATGCCAGGAAACTTGTTGTCCAAAGTACGCTGTGGAAGAACTTGTGGGCGAAATTTGATGCCAAAGGTCGTTCATTGATCGCACAAGTTATGCGGCGTCAAATCACGGCCGAATGGATCATCAATACGCTAACCGATGGTTTACGCAAACATGAAAGTGTCCCAGATGATGCGGACACATTAATGTCGGTTATTGTCCCACCCTGGTTAACAATTTTGAGTAATGTTGGTGTTAATTCGGTGGGTAAAAAAAAGGTGTTATCGATACAACCACCGGCAGAGAGTCTGCCCTCCTATCAATGGCGTCGTCCGGCTCTGGACGTCAATGACCCTGAGTTTACCCTTGTCCTAACGCGTCTTTATGCAATATATGATCTGGATACTCACCAGAACCCAGCGCAGAAAACACTGCAAGGACTGCATGAGTATTTGGAGACGGCGAGCAGAAACGTATTTTTTAACCCTGTGATGATGAAAAGCGCGGATGGTTATGGTTCCGATTCGGATATTGAGGATGAAGTATATATTGCGCAGAAGCCCGTTGGGCTTCATGTAAAAAAAATCACCACGGCAACCGGAATGCGCGCCATACAACTGACATTTGCGGCAGTAAAACTTTATTGGCAGGAGCAGTCAACGCTTAATTTTCGCAACCTACAGGTTGCAACAAACTATATGTATTATGAAACCAAAGATGCGTTGACTAAACATGCGATTCCGATTGAGTTAAAATCGCTTGATGAGCTGGCGGCAACGTCGAACGTTGAAATGCATTTATATGACTTGAATCATTGCAATACCCGTCATAAAGCGACACCTGCAGTGGCGGAGCAAATTCCAGATACCTTCCCAATCTGTGTTCTTGATACCACTAGCGCATCCACCAAAAAAATGGCGGTGGCCTGCGAGGAACTCTTTGCGAAACCAAATATCAGCACCATCATTTTGGTGAGTAGTGGTTTAAAAAATGAGCAAGCAGGCAGCGATCTGAATCCTTATGGCACCATACGGATCATGTCACGTTCAGCAAAAGAACGTGATGCTATATACAGGCAAGTCTGTGCGTTAGAAAAAAAAGCCGAATACCAACATCCGGGAGTCAGTCATTTGTTGCGAAAAAATGCTAAATTACGCGATTTGTTACCGACAACGCTGGGTATTTTTAAACACATGTCCCATGAAGCGAAAGTCGTTGATAAACCAAGTGTCAATCTGAAGATCATGCTAGAAATTAACAGTTATCTCCAACCCTGATACACTAGGACAAATTTTCACAGGAACTAATTATGGAAACCCTTTATCAAGTATTAGGGCTGGTTGCGGCCGGTTTTATCGTCTGGATGTTGTATCGCACCATCAAAGGTCGTCCAGAACAATTTAGTCGCGCGAACCTGCATAAGAGCTTTTCAAGCATGGGCATGCTGGCCTTAATACTGATTGGTTTTGTGGCGCTGCTGGTGTTCTTGCTTAATCATTCCTAGTGGTGGCGGGAGTTGCTCTGATAATATCCGCCCCGCTTTACTAAATAGGAGTCAAGATTGGGGTTATTTATCTCCTGACCGCTAGTATCGTTTTCTAATAGGCATTCTTCCACATAGGTTACTTGACTGCTGCCATCTACCAGCAAGCGATACCAGGGATTGCGTTGGGCAAAATCACGTTTGCATGCTTGCGGATTATAACGACCAGAAGCCTGGAACAAGGGGTCAATATCCACCACGATTGCTCGATAGCCTTGATGAGTATGTACTACCACATCGCCGATATTAAATTTTGCGGTCTTGTTCATCGTCGACTCCTTTATTTTTCTTATCGGTATCGGCGAGCAAATCTTGAGTAAAATGAGGTGTTAATCAAACCGTGCGACAGGATGATGACAATAAGGGGCTTTGCTATGCTTGGCATAATAATTCTGATGATAGTCTTCTGCCGGCCAGAAGGGTTGTGCCGCCAATAAATGAGTGACCACCTCCATGCCTTTCTGCTGTAACTGCTGAATCAGGGATTGCGCTTCAGCATATTGCGCGTTATCGTAATAAAAAATGGCACTCTGGTATTGCTGACCTAGATCGGGCCCTTGCCCTGTACGTTGAGTCGGGTCATGAATTTCAAAAAATCGTTTAAGCACCGTGTGGTAATCTGTTTTAGCTACGTCATAAACCACGCGCACCGCCTCATAATGACCCGTATTACCTTGACATACCTGCTCATAACGGGGCTCAGAAATCATGCCGCCGGTATACCCCGACTCTACCTTGAGCACCCCAGGAATTTGGCGTAAATAATAATCGACCCCCCAAAAACAACCGCCAGCGACAATGGCTTCCGCGCTATCCAGCGCATCACTGTCAGCAATGAAATCGATAGCGGCAGAATTCACACAATAGCGGCGATTTTTTGTTGTGAAATGCTCACCAGTAAACACATGTCCAAGATGACCATCGCAGCGGCTGCAAAGAATTTCTACCCGCGACCCATCGGCATCGGGTGTTTGTTTAACCGCATGTGGTATTTCGGCATCAAAGCTTGGCCACCCGCAACCGCTACTAAATTGGCTGTCTGCACGAAATAATGCCAAACCACAGCGCCGGCACAAATAACTGCCTTGCATGGCCGTTGCATCATAAATACCCGTATGTGGATATTCCGTTGCTTTGTTACAGATGATGCGCCGTGCCACAGGTGTTAAGCTGGAGGTTTTATCAAGAAAAATGTTCATCATAGACAAGACTTCGCTATCAGAAAGTTAAGTGTATGTAATGAATTATAGTGTAATTACTAAAACAGCGAATGTATTTCGGTGAAAGATGCTGGTGACGAATGTTCTGCTGATGTTTATATTGTATGAGACCTAGTTGGAGACACTAAGCGGTCTGATGCTCATCCGTTAACTAAGTCTCTTGCATAACGCGCGCGAATCATGGTTTTATGTGGCGCCTGCCGTGCCAGTGTCATGCAACGATAATTTCGCGGGCCTGCTTAACAAGCCTACGGCTAAAAATCCAGCAATACCTACGCATAAAGTGATCGGAATAATGCTAATGCCATAAGCGAGAGCCTGGGTCGAGTTTGGACCGCCGTAAGCATTTACAATAAAGCCTATGGTGCTATGAAACGCATAGCCAAAACTCATAATAATCATATTAGCTACCGCTGTTGTCAGTCCTACCAGCGATTCAGGTACGTAGGTAGAGGCCTTATAAATTGCTAAAATTTGATAAGCGCTGCAGATACCAACTAATATAAAATCAATGACGATGGCATTTGTTGTTAATGAGCCGGCAATCAGTAGCGTAAAGATAATGGCCATCGCACTGGCTGCGGCAATAATGGTGCCTATGTAATACCCTGATTTTTCAGCGACATAACTTAGAACCGGCGCGCCAAAACACATGCCAATAAAAATGAGCGACGGCAGATAGCTAGCGGTGGATGGCGTATAACCATACATCTGTTTTAAAAAGGCAGACCCCCAGACGTCAGCAAAACCCTCAAGCGGTCCCACCATCATTCCTGCAGCCAGGCACAGCAGCAAAACACGGCCATTGGTTAAGACGGCGCGAATGTCTGACAAAACCGCGGTGCTTCGCATAGGCTTGCTTTCCGGCACAAAGTAATAGGTCAGCGCGGCTAATAAAATCCCTATGGCCATAAAAAGTTGCACTACTGCCTGGTAACCCCAGGTGCTGCATAAGTAGCGCACGGGCCCGCCGCCATAGATGGCACCAACCAGACCAATGGTCACTGAAAAACTTAACATGCGCGTAAATCGCTTCTCACTGAAGCTTAGGCGGATGACTTTAAACGTGCCTAAAATCGCTGCGGATGAGCCAATACCAATCAACGCACGGCCAAGTACCGGATATACCCAATGGCTCGAAAAAATAATGGGAATTAGACCAATGACGGTAAGCAGAATACAAACTGTCATGACTTTTCTGGGGCCGTGGCGGTCAAGCATGATACCAATCGGCAGATGCATCAGTGAATAACCAATGTAATAAATACCCGAAAATTGACCAAAATCTGCCGCATTAATATGAAATTGTTGCATGATATCCGGCAACATAATATTGGGCATGACTCGTAAAATATATTGATAAGCATAAAAGATAGAGGCGATCAGCCATACACACCATGCCGAATTCATTGTCATCAACATCGTCCCCTCAGCGGAAATTTGTTTTCTCAATCCAATATGGACAAAAAATGAGCGGCCATAATGACATGCTCATACCAGGCTGTCAACGGTCTGAAGTAGGTTAATGCGTGGTTTAATGACATGCCCGGCTCGATAATCGACGCCGAATTGGATGCAAGCGGCAATTTGTTTAAAATAAACTGGACATCAATATTGCGCGCGCTATCATCCCTGCAAATCTCTGGCAAAGTAGTTTGTATGAAATAGTCGGTTTCAGGTTTAATGTTCTTACGGAGTAGTTCTATTTATTCTGATCCAGTGTGCTTAACGTGTTACCTTGATGGAAAATCACCCGTTGCCAGCCTATTCCGCTGCAAATTGCGCAAAAATCGCTCACTTTGCTATAATATAGATATGTTGTGTTTGAAGTAATGAAAAATGCCTAGTAGTGTAGATAGTCTTTCCCTTAGTCAATTGGGCTCGGTTGCAAATCAACGATATGATGGCATCCTTTTCCAAATTTTAAGTCTTGCAAAACAGGATGATAAGTTTGTTGATAACTTGCTTGAAACGATAAGCACGCACGCAAATACGGTTATTAATCCAGGTCGAAAAACGCCGTCGACCTTTGGAGCGCTTTCAAGAAATCTGCAAGAAATGATTGCATTAGGCATAGAGCTTGATAAGCGTTATGCAGCAGATTATGAAAAACGGTCAACTAAAATAAAGAGTTGGCTAGCTCAAGTTGGCAAGCCCGACGTGTTTTTAGATATATTAAATAATTTGAATGGCGTCGGTGAGCTTAAGCATATTGCGCATGAAGGGCCGCAGAGCAATTATCATCGTAGTTACCATCCGCGTGAATCAGCAGAATTAGCCGCCCTGGTGATTAAGCAAATTCAAGGAGACCAGCACCGCTGCAAAGAAGAGCAGGTGTTCGTTAATGTGGGTTTTAAATATCATGATATTATCCAACGGGATGTAATGACGCCCGGGCTAAACGAAATAGAAAGTGCGGATATGTTGGCTCATGATTGGATAAATGCATTGCTTGATTTAACGACAATGATTGCAGCGGATAATAAAATCAATACTGATTTACGCGCAATGGCGAGAGGTGTTATTAATGATTACCGAAAGATTATCCCTTATATCGTTTGGAAAATGATCGTTTCTGCTACAACGATGTTAAAAACAGTAGATGGGCAACCGACTATCTTCGCGGTGCAAAATTTTCTGGAGAACCAAGCCGGAAGTAAGAAAATCCCGGTGACCTCATTAGACCGCTTGGCCTTTACATTAAGCTTGGTTGACTCAAATCTACCGGCTTTGGTTGCTTTGTTAAAAACTCACCCGCAGATGGGCTTGCATCTACCACAAAATGTACTATTTTTGTTGCCCAGCGGTGAGCGAAACTATGCTCGCATCATCTTGCAAGTGAGTGAAAGCGAAGAGAAGCAAGGTGAATCAACCATCAATCAGACGGGTTTGCTTTTGGGTCAAAATGTACGCATGTTTTCCGAGCTACATGATGCCTGGAAAGGCGAGTTGAAACAAAGGATGTTTGAGATAGATAAAGAAGAAGTAGACGGTGTTGATTTATGGAATCTTGCGATAGAGGCAGCGCGGCTGCACAACGATGAGCAATTGGTTACTTTATTAAGAGCCGAGTGTAACGGGCGTACGGTCATGGATATTTTTATCGATAAGCTGGATGGCGAAATTACTTTTGCGAAGAATCAAGCGCCAGAATACTATCGAATATTGGCCGAAAATATAGAAATAAATGCTACCGAGTTTAACTCATTGGCGATAGACGATAATGTTTGGGAGCGTCATGTAATTTATCTGGCCGAGCTTAAAAAACATTACCAATCTATTACCAATGCGCCTGCTAAAATTGAATTTGCAAAAATACTGTTTTTCTTTGCAGCCCATCAGCCGGGCTTGTATTTGGATAACAAGGAGTTGATAAAAAGAGTAGAGGATAGAATGAGTGAATTGTCATCCGACGAGCGCGAGTCTTCCGATGGTTTGTCGCCATTTATGGGTGGGAGACGGAGGCTTAGTTCAACGGAATTAGATAAAAAAGCACAAACACGCGCAAGAGCCTTTAGTTGCTCTGAATCATCTATCTTAAATCATCCGAGGGATAACCGCTCATCCAGCGTATCATCAGTGCCTGCACCAAAGATTAATGCGAGTGAAAGTTCTGCGGCACAGAACTTCCGTCGGTTCTTGAAAGAGGTAGCCTGTCTTCCTCGCGATAATCCACAAATAGAACCTCCCGATAACTCGGACTATTCCGCCTCATCAACTGGTCATGAATTTAAACGCTGAGGATGCAGTGGCAAGTTTCATGAGGGGTATAGATGTTTATCGTCATACTCCTGTGTCGCTGTATTATACTACCTGCTAGTATAGGATTTATCGGTATGGGCGTGGATTATTGACAGTGATTAAGAAGGTTAAAAATTTAATATTCCCAGGGTTATTATTGTGCACACACACACTGCACGCCTCCTTCATCGAGGCAACGATTGGTGCTGCGGTAGTTAATGATGCGACTGCAACGTATAACAACCCTGCTGCTTTAACGTTATTAAAAAAATCGCAAATGATAACGCTGGGATCCTTGGCTTATGCGCATAGCGATTTTGCGGGTCAGTTTATCCAAACAAGAACCGATTTTACACAATCAGGTAATGCGGTTTCAAAGACGAATTATTTTCTACCTTCAATCTATTGGGGTAAACCTGTCACAGATAAGCTCGCAATAGGGTTGGCTGTAGTCGCCAATTCGTTTAACAAGGCCGTCGACGAAAACTCAATTCTACGCTATAGCCAATCTGGGAGTCGTGTGCAAAGCATAGATTTTGTTCCAGGAATAGGCGTTAAATTAAATGAATTTCTTTCATTAGGCGCGGCGATAAATATTACAAAAGCCGACTTTCTTTTACAACCCATCACCGGTTTCCCAAGCCTGAATATTCCTGACAGTCAAAGCCGTAATGAGGCTGATGGTCAAGGTTTCGGTGGCGATGTGGGTGTGTTATTAAGGCCCCGCGCCTCAACCACCATTGGTTTTAATTACCGCAGCGCGATTACGTATCGACTCAGTGGCACCAGCGTTTTGGAAGGCAGTTCTGTCGTCATTTCTGATGATTATCATTTTAAATTTTGGACCCCGGCGCGAAGCGTGCTTTCGATAAATCAGGCAATAACACCGGCGTTAGGATTCATTGGCACTATTCAATACCTGCAATGGAGTATATTTAAAAACGTAACGATTCATGGCATCGCGACGCAACTTGGCTCGCAGGCTGTTATTTTAGATGCAGATGTTCCTTATCATTTACATGATTCATGGTTGTTAACGCTGGGTAGTCATTATCGAATGACGCCTAAATGGATAATCCGCGTTGCAGGTACTTATAATCAATCGCCTGGAAACCATAATTATCAACTAATAAACGGTGACAGTATTGTTGCGGGTGCATCCGCTGGGTATGAAATTACCGATAATATTATTATTGACGGCAGCTATGCCCATGCGTTTATTCAAAATGAAAACATTAATATCGTCAGTGCGAGGAGTTCGATTACTGGCGTAAATAAGGGCTCGAAGGATTCGGTCTCGTTAAAATTGACCTTTAATTTTGGATAAATAAACGGCGGTAATGGATGTCGATACGGTGGTACACCTATCCTGGTATGCAGCAACCGATAGTTAGCCGGTGGTTATTATGCTCTGAGTATATCCTCTGCTTCGTAATTTATCATTTCATGGGTGCTGTGATTTAATAAAAACTGTGATAATGACAGCGTAAAGATGCTGAGTGGCAGAATACAGACGAGGTCAACTGGAAAGCTAAGTACGCCGATCCCGCCAAATGAGCCGAGGTAAGACATGATAAGCATGCTTACCATGTAAAATAAGAACCAGTACAACAACCGATTGCCTACGAAAACACTTCGGCGGTTATAGGCGAAACAAATTGCCAGGCCAATCACTAAGGCAACATCCAGTTTCCAAATGATATCAAATCCGCACCAATACAGCATGAGATTGCAGAAATAAAATGCCAGGTGCGAGCAAAGAAGACTGGCTGACAAGCGAAATGGTCGGTGGGTATCCGGCTGTAGTTTGCGCATCCCCAATATACAAATTGGTCCAATACTGTAGGATAGAATACTGGCTGAAGAAAGAAAGGCCACTAATTTTTGCCATCCAGGGAAAGGCAGAAAAGATAAAAGACCCACTAAAAAATTTGCATAGAGTGTAACGTAAGGTATTTTGTGGCGATTTACTTTTAAAAAAACTTGAGGCAAATGATTATTCAAAGACATGCCATATAGAATGCGTGATGTCGCGGCGGTATATACCAGTGTTGTTCCGAAAGGAGAAAAAGCCGCGTCAATCATCAGCATGGTAGCGACGGCTCCAAGTCCCAATATTAAAGTCAAGCCGACTAAAGGGCCACTGTCGCCCGGATAGCTTAATGCATGCCAACCATGAGCCAGATATTTTTGAGGAACTGCCGCAACAAAGCTAAACTCAAGCATAAAATATAAAACGAAGCCTATTAATACGGCACCCAGAATTGCAATTGGAATATTGCGTTGAGGATTTTTTACTTCACCCGCCAGAACCAAGCCGTTTTGAAATCCGGTAAAAGCAAATATAACGCCGCCCGTAGAAAGGGCGCTGAAGATATTTACCCAATCGCTTTTGTCAGACAGATGAATATTGATGTTGCCTAAGGTTGGTGCGCTATATAAAAGGGCAATAATTGCAATGCTGGGTAATATGAATTTGATAATGCTGGCATATTTATTGCATTCAGCCAATATTTTAATGCCATAAGAATTTAGAATGACCACCAATAGCATAATAAAGAAAGCAGCAAGATAGCCATAGCCTGACAGTTCAAGTGCTGCAGAATTGCCCGTGGTTAGGAAGGGGAAAAAATGGCTTGAGTATTGAAGAATGGCCTGGATTTCAATTGGTGTCATCACCACGTAGGATAACCAGGAAGCCCACGCGAACAGAAAGCCAACCTCTTGGCCATGCGTGTAGGTCGGGTAATTAGACATTCCACCAGAGACGGGAAACATGCTGCCTAATTCACACAAGGGTAGGGCGATAAAGAGCATGAAAAGAGCGGCTATTACCCAGCTAATCAGGGAATTGCTACCTGCGATCTGCGCGCTAATAAATGGGCTAAATAACCATCCCGAACCAACCATTCCCCCCGCGGAAGCAATTAAAATGTTTGTTCTTGTTATATCTCGTTTTAACATTAAGACATCCAGTCAAAAATGTTTCAATGTTTAGTATTCCATTTCTTTGCGGCAATTCGCAATAGTTTTTCAATTTTAGCGCGATATGAATTACTTCAGGACTTGAAAAACAGCAAGCGCGGATCATGCCCAGCATCGTTATTTTGATCTGTGCTGCAATTTTTGCTAGACTGACTTTTTGTTTGCACTGGAGATTAGGGTTAAACTCTCTTATTTATGAAGAACTCGAATCTACAAATTTGTGATGCCACCATTCATCCCGGCGAGATAGCCAATTTAGCGCTGCCTTTGCCAGAATTTTTTTCTTGTGCCTCTTTTTATATGCCAATTAAGGTAGTGCACGGCAAGAATGCCGGCCCCTGCCTTCTTGTTTTTTCATCCGTTAAAGGTGATGAACTAAATGGTTTGGAGATAATCAATCAGTTGCTTCTTGCTGATGAAATAAAAAATTTAAACGGTACTCTCATCGTCGTTCCTGTTCTTAATGTTCTGGGCTTGGTCAATTATGCAAAAAACTCAAGTTATGAGGCCACTCTTGAACGATGTTTTCCGGGGCAGGAAGATGGAACGTATGGTGAGCGAATCGCTTATGTTTATACGAAAGAAATCCTGTCTAAGGCTACTTACTGTATTGAGTTGCGAACCGGCTCATTAAATCACGATATTTTGCCACAGGTCTATTGCAATTTAGCTGATGCAGAAAGCAAAGCGTTGGCTCAAATATTTGCAGCGCCTGTTATCACCAACGTGGAAACAGAAAATAATACATTGCGCCAAACCACGGAAAGCTTGAACATTCCTTTGTTGGTTTATCAGGGCGGAGAGGCTATGCGCTTTGATGAATCGGCAATTTCGTTGGGTTTAGCCGGCATCAAAAATGTCATGCGTTCATTAGATATGATTGCATTTGATTCAGATACTAATGACGACAAAGCCTTTAAGCCTGTCCTCTCTCAAGATCAAGATTGGATCCACTCTCATCGAAGCGGAATTTTAAAGTCTCGGGTTGAATTGGGACAAATGATTCGCAAAAATGAAATTATAGGTGTGATCAATGACCCATTTAGTGCCGATACAGTTGAGCCTGTAAAAGCGCCGCAGGATGGCATTGTCGTTGGCGTTAATCGTCATCCTCTGATACATGAGGGCCAAACTATTTTCAAAATCGCAACATTCATCGATAACAATCGCGCTGAGATGGTTCTCGGAGAATGGAGTGAGTCGCAGCAAGACGAAAATAACCTATGAATCCAAATAAAATTAGCTTCCGTGGCCTTGCTATATGGGGCGTTTGTGCGGTTTTCTTTATGTATGAGTTCCTTATGAGAACGGTACTCGGTACATTCCAACACTCAATTATGGACGATTTACAACTGTCACCTATAAAGTATGCAATTCTAAGTTCTACTGTTTTTCAGTTAGTTTATGGGATTATGCAATTACCGGTGGGAATAATTACTGAACGTCTTGGACTTAAGAAAACGTTGTTTGCCGCAGTTGTTGTTTGTGGTGTTGCCAATGCCGGTTTTGCTTTTACTCATCAGTATAGTGTTGCTATTTTGTTACGGGTAATGATGGGTCTAGGGTCGTCATTTGGGTTCGTCTGCCTCTTGGTCGCTGTTTACGATTGGATGCCCCGTAAAAATATAGCCTTGTTTATTGGCCTTTCACAACTCATTGGCACAATGGGCCCAATGTTGGCTGCGGGCCCATTGAATATGATGGCAGAGTCCCATTATGTGGGTTGGCGCGGTTTTTTCCTTTCTCTGGCAATTGTTGCGGGTGTGCTTGCCGTATTAATTTTTGGAGTAGTTGAGAATAAACGCGAAACAACCGGAAAATTCTTAATATTAAGCCGTGAATCATCAACTGTTCGTGATTTATTTCGATTGTTGCGGCAACCACAAATATGGTTCATCGCTATTTTTTCAGCCTGCATTTATTTTTCAATTGAGTATTTGTCTGAAAATGAAGGCACGGCGTTTTTGATGGCCAAAGGATTTACATCAACCTTCTCATCTTACATGATCACGGTTGCCTGGCTGGGCTTTGCGATAAGCTGCCCACTTCTTGGTTTTATTTCTGATCGCCTGGAAAAACGTAAGCCTGTTATGATCGTCGCTGCCTTCTCGATCTTTATAGGACTTACCGGGATTATTTATTTCCAGCTGGGTCCGTTATTGACAGCATTGTGTTTCCTCTTGATGGGCTTCGGCGCTAGTGGCCATATTATAGCCTTTGCGATCATTGCAGAGTATTGCAAAGATAGTTATTTGGCCATTGGTCTGGCATTTAACAATGCAATGATAATGTTATGTGCGGCTGTTAATGCACCACTGGTGGGTTATGTGCTCTCACATGCTTCGCAAACAGGAGGCCGATATTCTTTAGCAGATTATCAGGGCGCATTTCTGATCCTAATCGGCCTAACCGTACTTGCTTTAATTATTAGTTCAACCTTAATTAAAGAAACATTTTGCAAATCCATGCGAGAAAACACCATCCTTCATCCTATTTAGCCCGATGGCGGATTGAGTAACGGCAATATATGCTGATAAAAGTAGATTTTCCCTGTTAGCTTGATAAAATATAGCCTATGACACAGGGTGCCCACTTGGGGGCTGAGATGATACCTGCATGATCTGATTTGGTTAATGCCAACGTAGACATGTCATGCGCAACTACCACCATCAATTGCTCCTGATTCAATGGAAGTCGAGCCTGTGTTTATCCCTGAAATTTTATAGTTGGAGAAAGCACTGTGTTTTGTATTATACGAGCCGAATCTTATATCAAAAAATTTATACCCGTTATAGCAGCACGCTACAATTATAATAGCGAATCAAATATCAACCCGGCTTATGAGGATATATCAACCAAGAATACAAAACTTGGGGTAGGTGACATGCGAATTTTTGTGTTGCGGGAGGATTTTATTTTAGCCACCGGAATTAAAAATGCTTACCAAAATTTGTTGGGTTATGACGGGCTTAAAAGAGCATTCCCTAAATCGTTGCATCAATTCATCAATTGGGATGATCGCTTTGGACATCCATCATTAACGTTATCTGAGAATAACTGCGTTGGTACTTATTATGCGGGTTATTTAAAAAAAGAGACAAACCAAATAAGCGTGCTTCTTGCGTCAGGGCGTTATTTGCGCACCGACCTCGCGCCTAAATCTGTTTTTGTATTGGAGTCTTATATTGCACATAAATTACGAGCAGCATATGGAAATCTTAATGTGATTTTTTATCACGGCGTAAAAGACTATACGAGTTATCCTAGTGAAAAAGCTTATTATGATCATCTCGGGCTTTTTTTTAGCGGGTCAGGAGGGCTAAAAGACGAGCCGAAGCGATTATATCCTGCGAAAATTGATATGATTCAAGGATAAGAATATACCGCAAAAACAGGCGCACCTTGATGCGGCGAAGTATAATCAAGCTTTTCATTCTTCAACGCTAAATCCATCAACGCTTATACGTTTTTAATGTGCTCAAATTCCAGATAACGGGATGCTATCGGCAGAATGGGAGTAAATGAAAAACTGCAGAATCGAGTGTACAGCATTAATTATTTGTTCGAAAACCGACGTTGCCAAATACAGTATTTATTATGTTACAGTAGCAAATTAGCATGATAAGCTCTATATGGGGCGTTTTTTCAAGATTAGTTGTCGGAGCACGCATCACCTAAGGCCAGCTGTTTTCAGACAGAGGAGTGGATATGTCCCTTTTTGAAATTATAGCGGTTCTGATCACCCTCTCAGCGCTGCTTAGCTATATCAATTTTAAACTGCTTAAACTCCCTACAACGATCGGGGTGATGGCGCTAGCCCTGGCTCTTTCCGTAAGCCTGAATATAGCAGGAGCTATTTGGCCCGATATTATTTCCACCGCCAAAAGCTTTTTGGAGTTGGTGGATTTTAACAAAGCGCTACTGCATGGGATGCTGGCCTTTCTGCTCTTTGCCGGAGCGCTTCACGTTAATATTGCGCAGCTCTCAAAGCAGAAAGTTGCCATCACTGTACTGGCTCTACTTGGCACCCTCGTCTCCACCATTATTGTGGGCATGTTAATGTACTGGTTGCTCAATGCATTAGGCATTCAACTCCCCTTTATCGATTGTCTACTCTTTGGCGCGCTCATCTCCCCCACAGACCCGATTGCGGTGATGGGGATTTTAAAAATGTTGGGGACGCCCAAGAGTCTGGAAATTAAAATTACGGGTGAATCACTCTTTAACGATGGCGTGGGCGTGGTGCTCTTCCTCGGTATTCTGGATATAGCCTCGAGCACGCATGAAGTAAGCGCCTCATATTTGCTGATGCTGTTTATTACAGAAACAATTGGTGGCGCTGTGTTCGGATTAGTGATTGGATATATTGCATACCGCATGCTCAAATCAATCGATAATTACCAAATTGAAATTCTCCTCTCGCTTGCGCTGGTGATGGGCGGATACTCGCTGGGAGAGCGGATTCACGTCTCGGCACCTATTGCAATGGTGGTGGCCGGTTTGCTAATCGGCAATCATGGGCGGTCATTTGCGATGTCGAAGAACACGCGCGAACACATGGATAATTTCTGGGAATTGCTGGATGAAATATTAAACGCCGTGCTTTTCGTCTTAATCGGCCTGGAAGTACTGGCACTAAACGTCAACAAGCACTATCTGATCGATGGACTAATTGCGATTCCGGTAGTAATGCTGGCGCGTTGGATCTCGGTGGCTGTTCCACTAACCTTGATGCGCCGTAAACGACAGTTTCTGCCACACAGCATTAAAATTCTCACTTGGGGTGGCTTGCGTGGCGGGATCTCAGTTGCACTAGCCCTTTCCCTGCACGACACAATTGGGAAAGAGAATGAATTTGCTTTCCAAGCCATCTTGATAATGACGTATATGGTGGTGATTTTCTCTATATTAATTCAGGGCCTAACGATTGGACCGTTGGTGAAGAAACTGTATGCGAAGGTTTAAGTGCGGAGTAATGCCGTGAAGTGGTATTACACTGCATATCAATTTTAATCGTTACTATGAACTGTCCAGGATAGTTAAAACCAATGAAGAGGACGCAACTGCTATGTCGTTGAGATTAATTGAGATGGTTTTACAAAACAAAGAGTCTGCAACTATCCGTGAGCTAATTAAAGAGCACCCGACTCTGGAGTACAGAGAACTTAAGTTATCCAACAATGAAGTATTAGTGCGTATTTTATTGGATGCAGAACAAAACGAACCCATATTGGATGTACTGGAAAAGAATTATGCCAATGTGCTTGAGAATCGAGTGCTGATTCTTCCTGTTGAGGCAACATTACCACGTATTAAAGAGGCCGCTAAGACTAAACCCATAGAAAAATCTTCAGAGCGGATTAGTCGAGAAGAGCTCTATGAGGATATTAAAGACTCAGCAAAGTGTACTTGGGTTTATCTTGCAATGATTATGTTATCGACTGTTGTGGCGGCTGTGGGGCTTCATAATAACAGCGTAGCAATCATTATTGGGGCTATGGTTATCGCACCCATGCTGGGGCCAAGCATCGCCTTGGCACTCGGCACGACTTTGGGTGACTTGACTTTGGTACGTCAAGCATTACTAACAGGCTTGGCGGGAATTTCTTTAGCACTCATGTTGTCTTTTATCATTGGGATGTCGGTGGATATAGATCCGAGCATCCCTGAAATAGCATCACGCGCTCGAGTGGGCTGGGGTGACATAGCAGTTGCTTTAGCTTCGGGTTGCGCCGGCGCGCTAGCATTTACCTCCGGTGTTTCTGCAGTACTGATTGGGGTTATGGTAGCCGTGGCTTTATTGCCCCCACTCGTGACTGTCGGATTATTGCTTGGTGCTGGTTTCACTGTTTTGGCTACGAATGCATTGTTGCTTTTTTTAGTGAACCTAATTTGCGTGAACATTGCAGGCGTGTTCATATTTCTAATCCAGGGGATCAGGCCTTTAAGTTGGTGGGAAAAAGGTCGAGCCAAAAAAGCCACCTATATTTCTATCGGGCTATTGATAACGATGTTGTTAATACTGTTTGCCTTGGCTTACATCCTAAGGCAGGGTTAGTAATTCTTGGTGGCGCAAGCGCGGCCTTGACGGCTTGCGTCCGGTTTTATATTTACTAGCGGTCTAGTTTGCAGACTAGGGCGAATCCAACGCCGCTGACTATTTAACGCTGATTTCATTGGTTAAGCCCCAGCGCAGCTTTAGCACGCACCGTTTAAACTTGTCCCCGGAGCTTGTTCAAACGCCTTGGCAGCACTTGTGTTCGTCGTGGATATGCAAAATACGTATACGGTAGGTAGGATCGTGCTACCTGAAAAGTAGAGCTCGCCATTTGTCATTGCTGTATTGCCTCCTCCCGCCATATTGCCAATTGCTATCGTTGAGAAAAGGATACCTGCCTGGTTACTGGACGGGCTGACTGCGGCGTTGTTTATCAAGGCGCCCAACCCTGCTGAGGAGCTAACAGGTGAGCCATTAGTCAACTCTGCGCCACAAATCCAGATCGTAGAATTCGGGTCCACGGCTGTATTTAGGATACGCAGCTGGGCATTTGTAGTTGTGCAGCTCGTTCCAACACCGAGCTGTCGAACCCACACGGAGTTTGCAGCACTACCCGTGATACCTGCATATCCAAGAGGGTTACCTCCTAATCGATTTATCTTGGCGAAAGCTTGAGAGCCAGCGTCTCCATTGCAGCCGTTTGTTGTGTTTATATTTCCACTTTGACACACATCTTGCCAATCTGCCTGCGTGAGCGTCGTTGCTGCAACTATTGCTTGATTAACATCTGCTTGCGTAAGTGTCGGTAGTGTGGCTATTGCTTGAGTAACATACGTTTCTATAGCGGCCGTTGCCGTGGCTATTGCTTGATTAACATAGCCCACTGAGGCAGGGTTCCCTTGTGCCGCAACCAGGCTTGTGGTGATGCATAAACTGAAAGTCGCAATCGCTCGTGCTAGCTCTGTGGTTTTTGATTTCATGATGTTCTCCAATATATCCAAACGCCAGTGGGAAGAAAATTTTAGATACTCTCTAGTCCTGCTGTGTATTGCTCCTCGGACAAAACCCAAATTTGTAACTTAATGATTAACAAAACAATATTTTTTACAATAACGCACACCAATTGCTTTTACAATATACTTGCGTTGGTTGAAAGACCCTGGATTTATCATCTGATAATTTTGAAAATTTCAGGGTCAGTTTCATATTATTTACTTCAAACAGCATATGAAAAGCTTAACAATATTCCATTCTGCACTGGAACGTTAGAGATATGTCCGGTGAATGTTGTGGTGTTAATCGTATAGGTCGTATTCCCGTTAAAAACACCTTGATAATTTAGCGATAAACTTGCCTTGTCAGAGATGTGCATGCCCAATCCTGCTTGAAGTTCAAAGGCTAGTTCTGAGAGATCATTGAAGGTAACACGATCATTGACTTGCATACGACGGTAAGCGATACCAGGCTTAATTAAGCCAAATACGGGAATACTCTCTACAGGTTGCCATGATGCTGTAGCCAAGAGGTCTAACATTGGTTTAATCGTAACTTGTGGGGGCAGCCCACCGATGGCATCTAGTGTCACTTGAGGAATAGCAAGTCGTGCTGTATTACCGTTTTGAACCCCTACTTCCACACCAAAACGTATTGTTTTATAAGCACCCAAATCTCTATTAATAGCAAATCGACCAAGGCTGTTTGACCATCACCTATGGCTGCTTGCGCGGAAGGGTCAGCCGTTGGACCACCACTATAGAAGTTATCGTACCAAGTATATCCAAGACTACCAATGACGGACCAAGGACGATACTCCTCCGTTAGTGGCGTACCCATTGTACCTGCCATTACACTGAAAGACAGCGCACAACCCGCTATCGTTATCATCCCTTTTTTTATCATTACATTACCTCCTGTATTTCATTGTTTTGATGTTTAACGCGTTCAGAAATTTTGTTGCGCAAATTATCATATAGGGCAATAGGGCAATAGGGCAATAGGGCAATAGGGCAATAGGGCAATCGCAAGCGTAGCATCGATGCGACGCAACATAATCAAGGTTTTGCTCTCCAAAACAAAAGCCATTGAGTTCTCAACTCTAGAACTTGCCCAATTTTCGCGATTAAAGCGGGGGGGGTTGTAAGTCTCGGATTTGATATATTAGGAAGTAAGAGAGTGGCCCCTTATATAATTACAAGGGGCGCGGGCGTGAGCGACCGTGGGGAGATTGGTTTAATCAACCGTGGTAATCAAGGTACTCTAGCCCTGCTCTCGAAACGTTTGAATAGTTGCTTGGGTTCTTTTCACCAGACACCCGCTTACAATCCTAAATAAGTAACCCTTCGAGGCATGACGTAATAGTATGGACCCCGCCACCTATCGAAAGGCTTCTATTTGAGCCAGAATGAATATGTTAACAGTCATTCAATCAAGGTGAGGGATCCATACTATTACGTCAAACAACAAAGGTACATCGGCCTTGACTTATGTACCAGATACGGTACACTTAATAATGAAGACAATCACTGTAAACTTTTTTAAGTCTGCAACGGGCAATGAGCCTGTCAGAGAATGGTTAAAATGTCTTTCTAAAGAAGATAAAACCATCCTTGGCGAAGATATTAAAACCGTTGAATATGGCTGGCCATTGGGTATGCCTTTGGTTCGAAAACTGGATAAAGATTTGTGGGAAGTGCGATCCGACCTTCTTAATAAAGAAATAGCGAGAGTTTTATTTACAGTGAAGGGCGGCGTGATGATTCTGTTACATGGATTTAAAAAGAAGTCTCAGAAAACACCACCCAATGATTTGAAAATTGCCAAAGACCGACGAGATTTAGTACTCAATGGCTAGGGGGTTAAAATGAACAAACATATAGGTAGTTCTTTTGATAGCTTTCTTGAAGAAGAAAACTTGCTTGCTGAGACCGGTGCCGAGGCTTTAAAGCGAGTTATCGCCTGGCAGATTAAACAATTTATTGATACAAACCATATCAATAAAACAGACTTTGCAAAAAAAATGCGTACCAGTCGCTCTCAATTGGATAGGCTGCTTGATCCTGAAAATACCAATATTAGTCTCAAAGCTTTAGTTAGCATCGCCAATGCTATGGGCAAGCATGTTGAAATTCGTTTAATTGATTAAGAACAAACTTTGCCAGAGTAAATCTGACTGGTGAAGTAATATAGAGCTTCTAAGGTAGGAACATGGAAAACCACGATATAATAAATTTCTGGTTCAATGAATTAAAGCCAACCCAGTGGTGGGATAAAGATAGAGTCCTTGATGCGGAGATTACCCATCGCTTTAAATCCATCCATTCTCAAGCAGCGTTAGGCGAATTAAATTCATGGCGACAAGATGCGGAAGGGTGCCTTGCCGAAATTATTATTCTAGATCAATTCTCTAGAAATATTTATAGAAATAAACCCGAAAGTTTTGCATTTGATGGTATGGCTTTGGTCTTGGCGCAGGAAGCCATCAGACGTGATTTAGACAAAGAGCTGGATCCGATTAAGCAGGCTTTTTTATATATGCCCTATATGCACAGTGAATCGTTAATGATTCATGAGAAATCTTTAAATTTATTTTCAAATCCAGGATTAGAAAATAATATGAATTTTGAAATCCAACATATGGATATTATTAAAAAATTTGGTCGATACCCTCATCGAAATGCAATACTAGGGAGAAAATCTACCTTTGATGAGTTGAATTTCCTGAAAAAGCACGCGGGTTTTTAATGGGTTAACCCAACCCTGCGCCGGTTTAGAAACATTTCCCGCTGTCAGTTGCTCCACAGAACCCCCATGAGGGTGACTCTAGTATTGTGTACGAATGCAGAAAATAACAACTTTAAATCAAGGTCATGATTGAAGGGCTGTGATAGTAGCAATCCTTAGAGTAACTTTTCGTTCCATTGCTTGTCACACCCCGTGCGACACGAAGTCGCCAATTAGAGTTGCGGTACTCTGATACCGCCATCCATGCTGTTAATCAGCGCGATGAGTTGACCCTGCTTCAGCGCCTAAAACCGCCTCCCCTATAACTCAGTAATTATTCAACAATAATCAGTGGGTTGCGTATTGAATGCCGGGGTTAACTTTGGACGCTGTTTTATCCTATAAAGGGGGAATTTCTGCATGCTGATTAACAAAATCCTGTTAAACGCTTATCACAAACTAGAGCCTGGTATCGGGTTGAGCGTCGTCAAAGTTTTATTAAAGCCCATGAATTAGCTGCTTGGTACCTTGGCGTACAACAATTACAGAGTGAGGTTTTGCGAGATTACCTATTGTTAATAATACTAACGGGATTGCGCCGTCAGGAAGGAGCCACTTTACGTTGGGATCGAGTTGATCTAAACGCTAAAACATTAACCGTACTTGATACTAAAAATCATGAGTCTCATACACTTCCCCTTTCTAGCTACCTCTATGAACTGCTATTATCACGCAGCCTAAAAAAGATTAATGAGTATGTTTTTCCTGGCATGGGAGCAGCAGGTCATATTATTGAGCCGCGTAAGCAGATGGCTAATGTAACCGAGCTCTCAGGGATTCATTTTACGGTTCATGATTTATTATTACCATTGCTGAGGGGCTGGATATCTCGGCTTATGCTTTAAAACGTTTGATGAACCATAAAATGAACGGTGATATCACTGCTGGGTATATCGTGACCGACGTTGAGCGGTTGAGAAAACCAATGCAACAAATTACAGATTATTTTTTAAAGTGTATGGGTGTCCAACCATCCGCAACACTAATAGCAATCCAACCACAAGGAGCAGTTCATGAGTAAAGAAATTAAAGTTCAAGATGACGCATTGCGCTTAAACCAAGATTACAAGCATTTCTTATCCGATATCAAAACACGGTTACAAACGGCTCAGATCCGCGCAGCCCTTGCAGCCAACAGTGAATTAATTCAGTTCTATTGGGGGCTTGGCATGGAGCTCATTGAGAAACAAAAAAACCATCAGTGGGGTACTGGGTTTTTAGAGCAGTTTTCGCATGACATGCGCGAAGCATTCCCTGAAATGCAGGGATTCTCTGTTAGTAATCTTCAGAGGATGAAGAAATTTGCAACATTATATCCTAGCCTTTCAATTACGGCACAAGCTGTGCCGCAATTACCGTGGGGGCATATTGTACGCCTGATGCAGATGGTTAAAGATGAGAATAAGCGGGAATGGTATGCAGTTCAAACTATTAAAAATGGCTGGTCGCGAGCTGTCTTAGAGATGCAAGTTGAAAGTGGGCTGTATGAACGCCAAGCTATAGACAGTAAAAAAATCTCCAATTTCCATAAGCACTTACCAGAATTACAATCTGACTTAGCTAATGAAATTTTAAAGGATCCCTATAACTTTGATTTTCTGACCATTCAAGGCAAAGCCCATGAACGATCTATTGAAAATGCTTTAATTACCCATATCCGTGATTTTCTCATTGAGCTCGGTCAAGGGTTCGCCTTTGTTGGTTCTCAAGTTCCCCTAACCTGTGATGATCAAGAGTTTTTTGTTGACCTATTGTTTTACCACCTCGAATTACGAGCATTTGTTGTCATCGAATTGAAAAATACGAAATTTAAACCGGAACATACAGGGCAGTTAGGTTTTTACCTTGCTGCTGTTGATGATCAATTACGAAAGCCCGGAGATAACCAAACTATTGGAATCTTGCTGTGCAAATCGAAAAATAAAGTCATTGCAGAATACGCTTTACGGAACATTAGTGCTCCAATAGGTGTTTCAGAATATACCTTATCTAAATCAATTCCCACTGATTTGAAAGGCAGCTTACCGACAGTTGAAGAAATTGAAGCTGAGTTAAATGAATCGGCAAAAGGGGATTAATAATCTTCTAGAATAAGAATGCGCGGGACAAAGGGACGAGCGGGGCACCCGCGCCACTACTTGGTTTGAGCCGTTCCAACTAAGCGTGACATATTCAAAGACGTTGTTTTTACGTGTCTAATTCCAAACGCATATAATGAAGTCTATCGCTAATAATTTTGCTCCTGAGAAATTTTTCATAAAACTCTAAGGCTTCAGTGTTCTCTGCAAGTACAATCCCTTCAATGCGACCACAGTGTTCTTGTTTGGCAATATCTTTGAGTTTATCTACCAATAAAGTAGCTCCCCTCATGCGGCGATAAGGTTTTTTGACGAAGAGATCATTAACGTAAAGATTTGCTAAAGAATTTGCGGTGAAATTGCGATGATCAATGGAGTAATTGGCAAAACCAGCAGGCAGGCCATCCATCAGTAGGATTAAAAAAATAGCTGGGGGTCGTTCACCCCAAATGGCATTTTTAAAGTCTTCTTTTGAATACTTGAAGCGATGGAGTACTCCTTGCTCTTCTAAATCTTCGCGCAAGGAATCATATATAAAATCAAGATCTTGAATACTGGCAAAGCGGACTTCTTTTTGCATGCAAACCTCAACTTACTTTATAGAATGGGAATGCTACAACAAATTCGGAGGAATGACCAAATCAAGTACTCAAATTTTGTGTTAACATCGCGACCTTATCGACTATTCCCAGTCAGAATACTAATGCATCTTTATCTTAAAAGGTTAAATTATTTAGCTTATCTCTTTGGACTTTTGTTCATTTTTTGGTTGGGATTATTTTTTTTACAAATATCGCACTGGATGACCTTTGATAAAATAAGTAATTTCGCGGCGAAAGTAGAATTTTTCGTGCATGTTTTTACTTTGTTGGTGATTTTTACACAATACAAAAAAACAAATTTGGAAGATCGTACAATCTTAAAATGGTTTGTTCTTGCTAATGTTTGTTTGTTCTTAAATGATTTGACCTTTTATCTCGCAGTATATTTTCCTAATAATTATATTCTATCTGCTTCATTATTTACTTTAGTGTTAGGATACGTCCCTTACCTAATTTGGATTTCTTCAATAAGTGTTTTTTTAGCTAAAATATTAATTAGGGATATTTTTAGCTTAGTTAATTTTTTTAAAGCCATTCCTTTTTTTATTCTCACTAATTTTCTAATTGTTTTCCTGTTTTTTTCTTCCGTGCATTATGCGTTTAATTTTTTATCCTGGGAAAGTATTTCACATGTTATAAGTTTTATGGGTGAGTTTTTTATTTTTGATGTTGCCCTGTTATGTTTAATCTATTCAGAAAATACGGGAATATCCTTCTCCTTGTTTGGTTTTATTACCCTTATTTCAGGGGATTTTTTTGTTAACTATTCATTCCTTTCACAGACTTCACATTTGCTTAGTTATGGCGAGTTGTTATGGTTGTTAGGCTTAATTTTTATTTTTTTTGGCGCCGTTCTCATACACCAAAACAAAAGCTATGCTATTCGAGACTGGTTTAGTCGGACAAACACCATTAAGAATAGATTGGCTTTTTGGTCTTTTGGGACAACCATGTTTAGTTTTTTACTGTTCTTTTCGATCGCCTATTTCTTTTCTGTGATTAATAAAGAATTGCTTTTAGGTTTACCGCTCTTTGTCATGATGTATTCGGTCATCGTTGCGCTTCTTTCTATCTTTATGGGAAGACGGTTTGAATCGCCCTTCAAATTGCTTACTGCCAATGTTGAAGCATTGATGCTGCATAATGATAAAAGTAAAATTAATGATAATTTTTCGACGCAAGAGTTTATTTTCTTGCAAAGATTCATTGTCGATGCTTTTGAGGTTAAAGAGCAAAAGGATCTGGCCCAGCAAGCTTTGCTTAATTTAACTGCACAAGTAGCCCATGATATTCGCTCACCCTTAGCGGCAATAAATACAGCAATATCTGATGTAGCATCAGTACCTGAGAATAAACGCACTATGATTAGAAATGCGGCCAGGAGAATCAATGATATTGCCAACAATCTACTTTCTCAATCAAAAAATAATTTGAATAACGCACAGGAGAGTCGTATAGAGAAGAATAATTTTCCAGAGTTAATGTTTATTGTTTTAGACAATATTGTTGCAGAAAAACGATATGAGCATCATAAAACCAATGTGAACATCAAATTAAATGGATCAGACTGTTCATATAATTGCTTCTCTAATATTAACCTTAGTTCTTTTAAACGAGTTTTGTCTAATCTTATTAATAATGGTATTGAAGCTGTTAATTCTGAAGGTTCTATTGTCCTCTCATTAACATGCAATGCTACCAATGTTGAAATAACGATTGCAGACAATGGTCGCGGTATCCCTCCTGAAATTCTGCCGAAGGTTATTGAGCAAGGGTTTAGCCTTAATAAAAAAAATGGTGCCGGTATTGGGTTATCATATGCCAAACAATATGTAGACCAACTTAATGGTAAATTCCACATTCATTCGGAGGTAAATGTAGGTACAAAAATTACAATGGAATTAATTCGATCGAATCAGCCTGGCTGGTTTTGTGATGCATTGCATATTAGACACGGTTGCATAATTGTGGTTTTAGATGATGATCCTTCTATCCATGATGTATGGGACGAAAAATTCAAAAATATATCAAACGTTAAAATAACCCATTGCTATAACGTATCCGAATTTTCTCAACATACAATAGAAATAGAACCGTGGATCCCAATACTATATTTAGTTGATTATGAACTGATTGCAGATGTTAAAAATGGATTAGACATCATTGAAGAGTTTAAACTAACAGATATGGCCATTTTGGTTACTAGTTGTTTTGAAGATATTGCTATACGAACTCGCTGCGAAAATATGGGCGTTCAAATCATACCAAAATCCTATGTTCCATATATTAAAATTAGTAATATTCCCAACAATGAGAATACAAATAGCATAGTCTTTATTGATGACAATGAAATGATGAGAGAGACTTGGATCTTTGCTGCGGAGGTCGCGGGAAAAAGTATTTCAACATATTCTTCGTTTGACGGGTTTGTAAATGAGATACACAACTATAATAAGAGCACCATCATTTATATGGATTCTGATCTAGAAAACAATATCAAGGGCGAAATCTGCGCGAAATACCTTTTTAATAAAGGGTTTACTGAAATTCATCTTGCTACAGGTCATCCAAAAGATATGTTTAGTCACATGCCATGGATTAAGACAATTGTTGGAAAAGACCCCCCTTTCTATTAACACATTAGTTAGAAGAGTTCTGCTGCTCCCCTTATAATATTTTCAACATAATTAAAATTACCAGGAGAGGTGTTATTCATCATCCTAATAGGACCATTTCATAATCACTCAAAAGGGTCCACTTCTATGAGGTAATGAATCAACTTCAAGGCAGCTCAATTACCTACCGAATTGCGGTTGGTTCCCAGCAAGGCCGGAAGGTATTGACGTTAAAGACATTGCCATCCAGAGATGAGCTGGATGACTCCGGTCAGGCTCTGTCAAAAGCCGGCGGATTTTCTTTGCACGCTGGAGTCAGTGCGAATGCTCATCAACGAGACAAGGTCGAGAGACTTTGTCGATACATTGCAAGGCCCGCTGTATCCACACATCGGTTAGAGCGTTTTCCGGATGGAAAAATCAGTTACGAGTTGAAGACTCCCTATAAAAACGGCACAACGCATGTGGTATTTGAGCCGTTGGATTTTATTGCCCGTCTGGCGGCCTTAGTACCTAAACCACGAGTTCATTTGACGCGATTTCATGGTTTATTTGCGCCGAACAGCAAGCATCGCGGCAGGGTGACTGGTGAGGCTAAAAGAAATAAAAATCAATTAACAGCCATTGATGTTCCTCAGAGCTGTGAAGAACGCCGTTCAAAAATGAGCTGGGCGATGCGCTTGAAGCGAGTGTTCAACATTGATGTTACGGTTTGCAGGCATTGCCAGGGTTTTGTAAGAATCATTGCTTGTATTGAAGAGCAACCGGTGATTAACAAGATTTTGGCGCACATTAATCAACATCAAAATTCGCAGGTATTATTCAATGCCTCATCAGGTATTCGGGCACCGCCAAGCAAGATAGTTAACCAAATGGCAATGAATAATTGTTGACATAAGCAAAGACCTAAAGAGCATGGAAACAGTGTGTGCCTTGCTGTCGTCCTGGATTTATAAATGAGCACAAATAGAACATAAAAGTGTAGTATTGCTGGGACAATGTGGGAAACTCTTCATGAAAACGGGCTGGGTGCTAATAAAAAAGAGTGGTTTGTTGTTAGTGCTTTAAGCATGATACTTCTGAAAAAAGGAAAATAGGTGCTTTGAAATACCTATACCCGGGTTGAGATATATCCAACCTTATGAGGGCTTGAGCGGCGTGCTGGGAAACTAGCCCGCACCGTTCTTAGAGGACTGCCCTTCAGCAATGAGGGGCGGTTACTCGACAAATTATCAACAGTGATCAGGGCGTGTCAATTCACCAGCGAAGATTGGGTAGATTATTTAAATGAATGGTGTATTGATATAAGCATGACAGGCAAAGGCCGCTGCCTTGATAATGTTTATATCGAACGATTCTGGCGTAGTTTTAAACGTGAAAAATTTTATCTTAATGAGTACAATACCCTCCGTACGGTAAAAGACCTACGATGCGCCATTGAAGAATATGTCGAATTTTATAATCAACGATGTTGGCATCAGTCGTTAAATTATGAAACACCTGCTGAAGTTTACTTTAAGCAGGAAAGGGATGCTTATGGATATGTGGACGCGTCTTCCGGATCAGCCAGCGCCCTTCGGGACGTGTGGACAAGCCATGGACAACGCATAACCCCCGTACCACATTGACCACACTCTCTGGCTTCGCGACCACATACCCACAGGCTGAATAACAGGAATTTTTTTATTATTTTTTAACGGGCTAGAGGCTCCTAAATATTTTTAAGATCGTGGTCTAGACAGTGGGGGTCATTTCAATGGCTCGGTAATCCCCCCATTTTTAACCGAAGCTAAAAGTAGAGGTTTAGGCAGCTAGTACCAATTTTTGCCTTGGGGGAATTCCTCCAATTGCAGTATTTGGTCGTTCATTGTTGTACGTCCAAAGCCATTGTGTCGCATGTAGTTGTACCTCAGCAATACTTTCAAATAAATATTGGCTTAACCAGTCATACCTAACTGTGCGGTTATACCGTTCAATATAAGCATTTTGCTGTGGATTTCCTGGTTGGATAAAGACCAACTGTATCTGATTCTTATCAGCCCATTGTCCCAGCAATTTACTGATATACTCCGGGCCATTATCACAACGTATCTGCTTTGGCTTTCCACGCCATTCAATGATTTGATTCAGAGCCCGAACAACCCGCTCTGCCGGCAAAGATAAATCCACCTCGATGGCAAGGCCTTCGCGATTGAAGTCATCAAGGACATTAAATAAGCGATAGCTACGGCCATCCTCTAACTGATCATGCATAAAATCCATCGACCAGCATTCGTTGATTGCATTTGGCACAGCCAATACGTCAGGCTTCTCCCTGATTAACCGTTTTTTGGGTTTGATTCGCATGTTGAGCTCCAATTCCCGATAGATTCGATAAACACGCTTATGGTTCCAAGCATAGCCCTTCACATTTCGAAGGTATAAAAAACATAAGCCGAAACCCCAATTACGTTGATTCTGAGCTAAACGCATTAACCAATCCGCTATTATGGTGTTTTCATCGCTTAGTTTAGGCTGATATCGATAACAGGTTTCACTGATGCTAAACAGGTCGCATGACAAACGAATTGAGACGCCTTTATCAATCACCGCCTTATGTGCCAGCTCACGCCGGCGCGACGGTGTTACCACTTTTTTTCAATGGCTTCCCTTAGAATCTCGGCTTTCAGGCGCTCTTCAGCATACATCTTTTTAAGACGACTATTTTCAGCTTCCAGCTCTTTTAGTCGCGACATCATGGACACATCCATTCCGCCATATTTAGCGCGCCATTTATAAAATGTAGCCGAGCTGATGACATGTTCTCGGCAAAGCTCTGGAACAGGGGTTCCGCCTTCGGATTGTTTTAGAATCGACAGTATTTGGCTGTCTGTAAATTTTGATTTTTTCATGCAGAATCTCCTGTGCATAGGTTACGAGAAAATTCTACTTTTGGCATCAGTTATTTTTCGGGGAGATTA
>CAVYYU010000001.1:0-65805 GCA_963772805.1 uncultured Gammaproteobacteria bacterium | reverse complement strand
AGCTTGGTTAGTATTACCGATGAGGTTGCTGTTGGGCGTTTATTTGCGGATTTTTCACCAGAAATTGTGTTTCATGCCGCCGCTTACAAGCACGTTCCTTTATTGCAGGATCAGGTTCGTGTGGCGGTATTGAATAATGTGCTTGGCACACAGATTGTAGCGAAAGCCAGTGCTGCTTCAGAAGTCGAGAAATTTATCTTAATTTCCTCTGATAAGGCAGTGAATCCTACAAATATTATGGGTACCACCAAGCGTGTTGCTGAGATTTATTGTCAAAATTTAGATCGTCGTGTGAAGACGCAATTTATTACAGTGCGTTTTGGCAATGTTTTAGGTTCGGCCGGCAGCGTGGTGCCCTTATTCCAAAAACAATTAAAGAGGGGTGGACCAATCACGGTAACCCATCCTGATATGCAACGTTATTTTATGACCATTCCAGAAGCCAGCCAGTTGATTTTGCAAGCAATGGTTAATGGTTCGGGGGGCGAAATTTTTGTCTTGGATATGGGAGAACCAGTTAAAATCAGTTATTTGGCAGAACAAATGATTCGTTTGGCAGGAAAAGAGCCTGGAAAGGACATCATGATTGAATATACTGGATTGCGGCCAGGTGAAAAGCTATTCGAAGAATTATTCCACGAATCAGAACAATTAGCGTCTACAGAACATGAAAAGCTCTTTAAAGCCAAGTTTCGCGAATTAGATTGGGATGAATTATCACAGGCGATGCATTTGCTCAATATGGCTTGTGCTGAATATCAAGTTGTAGAATTATTTATTTTATTAAAGAGCTTAGTGCCGGAATTACGTTCAACTGATTTACCTGTGGTTGCTTAGTAAGGGATTTTTTTAAATGATAATATCTTATGATGATTTTGAGAAAGTGGATTTACGCTCCGGTACTGTAGTTAAAGTAGAAGAGTTTCCGCGCGCCAGAAAACCTGCTTATAAAGTATGGGTTGATTTTGGAGAAGATATTGGCATCTTACAAACTTCTGCCCAAGTGACTAAGAACTATACTCCAGAAACTCTTCTAGGCCGTTCTGTCGTGGGTTGTATTAATTTAGGTGAAAAAAACATTGCTGGATTTACGTCTCAATTTCTGTTGGTAGGCTTCACTGATGCAACAGGGGCAATCTGTTTAATTACAATAGATCCTCGGGTTCTTAACGGACAAAAGTTACATTAGGGCTGCTAGGGGGGGGGCAATGCTAAATAAAAAGCCTTAAATAAAGTGGATCTATTTACTGAGCATTTTCCAAACGCCACACCACTCTGGATCAATGGGTTTTTCTTTCAATATACGACAGCGGTCAATATAGACCTTCGATGGTTTATCCTTTGGGTGCAATTTTAATGCCGATTCAAAACTGGAAATAGCTTTATCCCAGTGGGCGTTGTTATACAGTTCAATGCCATTATTGAAATGATTGATCACCTCTATTTGGTGGGGGAATAATTTTTTATCATAATAATCAAGTACCTCATAAACAGAAACGGCTTTGTTCTTGCCTTTGACAATTACTTTATCTATGTGGCGCATGCGGTAGGTTGATTTCAGGCGTTCATAAGTAAACTCACTTATTAATATATGCGCGCCGTAATGTTTGCATAGCCCTTCGATTCGTGATGCAAGATTTACTCCATCACCAATCACAGTAAAGTCCATCCGTTTATTGGAGCCAATATTACCAGCAACAATTTTATCCGTATTAAGGCCTAGGCTGTGATCGATAATCGGTAATTCTCGTTCTAGTCGTTTTTGATTAAGCTCAGTTAATGCATTCATCATGGTAAGCGCGGAGCGTAGGGCACGGTCAGGATCGTCATCATGCGGGAATGGATTACCAAAAACAGCCATGATGGCATCACCAATAAACTTATCAAGTATTCCTCCTTCATTTTGGATGCAATCGACCATTAGTGTAAAGTATTCATTTAATAGTTTCACCGTTTCTTCAGCACCAAGTGATTCTGAAATGGTGGTAAAATCACGGATATCTGAGAATAAAACGGTAGCAATGGTACTTGTACCCCCTAAAGAATAGTCGCTTGATTGCATTAATTTTTCTGCCAGATCAGGACTCATGTAACGGGACATGGTTGATTTCATTCGTTTTTCAGAACTAATGTCCTCAATCATGATCATTGCCCCTAAACGTTCATCATTGGCGTTAATTAAGGGGACAATGGTAATATTGGCAGTAATTTTAATATTGGCAATTTCTACTTCAATATCCATTAAGACATCTTGTTTCATCTTTGAGGATTCATGGTTAATTAAGGTAACTTTTTCAATTAATCCATTTGTATCTTCTGGAAATAAGGTAGCAATATCTTTGAATATGAGTTTCTCTATGGAATCGAGTTGCATTAACTTCATTCCTGCACGATTACAGGTTGCAATCTGATTATTTGTATTCACCGTTAATACCGCATTGGTCATACTTTCTAAGATACTTTCGTTGTAATTTTTAATGCTTTGTACTTCATCAAAAAGTTTTGCGTTTTCAATGGACATGGATATCTGTGAATTTATTGCGAGGAGTTGTGACTCATCATCGGAATTAAATTCACCGCGCCTCTTATTGAGTACCTGAGTAACACCAATAATTTTGCCATTTTTATTTTTAACTGGTGCAGAGAGTATTGATCGTGTAAAAAATCCTGTTTGTTTATCAACAGCAGGATTAAATCTTAAGTCGGTGTACGCATGAGGAATATTAATTATATTGCCTGCGGTGAATGTGGAACCGGCAATCCCCAGATGATTAGGAAAACGTATTTGTTTCTTTTCTAAACCAATACCGGCCTCAGTAAATAATTCATTCGTTTTTTCATCATTAATAAATAAAGTTGCGCGTTCTGAATCCAGCGCTTTGGTTACGGTATCAATGATTTTTTCTAATAATAAGGATAAATTAATTTCTGAAGAAACTCGTGAAATCGATTCTAGAAAGTACAAGTCTTTTTGGTGGCAATTTTCGATGTGTTCAATGGTCATCTTGTTTTGAATTGCCATTGCCGCATGCTCAGTTAGCGTTTGCACAAACTTGATATCTGACTCAGTAAAATCACCGTCGATTTTATTTAACATTTGAGTAACGCCAATAAGTTCACTATTAGCATTTCTTAAAGGGACGCAGAGTATGCTTTTTGTTTTGAATCCAGTCATATTATCAATTTGTTTATTATGACGCTCATCTCCGTCTACATTATCTAAGATAATTGGTTCATTCTTCGTAAATGTCCAACCCGCGAGACCGGTAGTATTGAGTATTCTAATTTCAAAGTGCAAATCGCCCTGGGCAATAAATGAATATAGCTCTCCTGTTTGATAGTCATTCAAAAATATAGTACCGCGCTCACAGCCAATTATATGTACGGTTACATCAATTAGCTTTTTGGTTATTTCTTTCAAGTTGGATGTTGCTGATAAATCGCGATAGATTTCTGATAATAACGTATAAAACTTTTTAGAACTCATATGTTTATAAGGCACGATATTTTGCATATTTATATCTCAATAACTTAAAAAACATGAAATCATTGAAGCTATTATTGATTAGTAGAATCATTAATTGCCACCTCAAGCTTTATTCTCATTTCTTTTATTGTTTCTTGCAATTGATAAATTTCGCTATTTTTTTCTTTTTTAATTTCTTCTACATTTTTTAGATTTTGTGTCCTTATGGCTTCAAGCTCACACCTTAATTCAACTATTGACGTCTGTAGTTGGATGATAATTTGGTTATAATCCGAACGTTCTTTTTCGATTTTTCTTTGCATGTCCATATAATTTGACTCTAACTTCAGGCGTAATTGCACAATTATTTCTTTTAATTGTCTTATTTCATTTTCCATTTCTAATGACGACATTTTCTAATTCCCCAAATTGACTCGCGACTTATTGTATTAATTATTGCTTGGAGTAGAGCTAATCTCCAATTGTCTCTATAGGAATCAGTTTATTAAATTATAGTCCAATTTTCCTGATTAAATTAGGGGGGTTGCCATTTCGCTAGATTGAGTCCAAATAAATTTATTTTTGACATACATCAAGCAGGTGAGCATCGGAGCACAGAAAATCAATTTATTTGAACCAAGATAGTAGAAATATCAACAGCCCCTAGAATAGATGAAGAAATAGGCAGAGCTAAGTAATGTTTAGTATTGAATCTGGCACAGGGTTGGGAAGAATTTAATCCAACAAATTGATGTTTAGAGATTAGATATGGTGCTGGGCTTTATACGGCCCAGCTGACACTCAGGCTCAAGTTATACAGGGGGGAATAAATCCTGGAATTTGACTCTAGTTTTAAGGTGCAATGCTTTGCGTCTCTTTTTCGATAAGTCGAATGCCTTATAGATTACGATTGGAATCACAAAACTTATCGTACCAATATAGAATGCCCATTTATAGGTGGGATCCTTATTTAGCACTAGGAAAAAGAGAGCAATACACATCAATATTATTGCCAAAATCCCTGTATAGGGGGAGTAGGGCGTTATATAACGCAGATTCGCTGTAGTATAGCCGGCTTGATACAATCTATTTCTGAATCTAATTTGTGACGCGCACAATGAAATCCAGGCGAGAGTACCGGTAAAGCCAGATACTAAAAGTAAGGCGATATATAGTTTTGTTTGTCCGAAGAAGTAACCAACACCTAAAAGAACCCAGATCATAATTAAGGTCGCAATGACCGCATTTTGTGGGATTGAATTATGGTTGAATTTAGCAAAAGTATGAGGAGCCATACCATCACGTGCCAGCGCATTTAGAGCACGTACGGTGCCATAAAATCCAGAATTAGCACAAGATAAGGTCGCACTCAGCGTAACAAAACTTGTTACTATTCCCGCCCATTTTAAATCATACATATTAAGCGCATCAGCAAAGACCGAATTCGATAAACCGGCCTTTTGCCAAGGAAAAATTAAAACGAGACAAAATACAGGGATAATATAGATAAAAAGAATTCTAAAGGTCACATTGCGAATAGCATGGGGAATCATGCGCGCAGGATTTTCAGATTCTCCAGCAGCAAGACCAATGATTTCAGAGCCTTGATAGTTAACGAGTAAAAGCACCATGGCGGTTAATAAGGACATGACCCCGTTGGGTAGCATGCCACCATCACCCAAAATGTACTTACTCCCAATAACGCCAGCAGGCTCACTGCCATGAACCAGGCCAAAGAAAATTAAAAGGGATAAAATAACAAATCCCATCAACGCCATAATTTTAATTAAGGCCAACCAGAACTCTATTTCACCGAAGGTATCTACTTTAGCGAGATTGATATAGGTAATTAATAAACCAAAACAAATAGCCCAGACATAGCCATTGACTCCGGTAAACATCTCCATGATGATACCCCCCGCGACGCATTCCGCTGGAATATAGGCCACCCAGCTAATCCAATAGGACCACCCAACGCCGCAGGCAACAGACGGTGATATAAAATCGGCGGTATAGGTTACGAAAGAACCTGAAATGGGGATTGCTACCGCAAGCTCACCCATACACAGCATCGTTAGAAAAATAATTAAACCACCGAGCACATAAGCTAGAAATACCGCGGGACCTACGAGGTTAATTACCTCACCAGTACCTAAAAAATAACCTGAGCCAATAATCCCACCAAGGGCAATTAGTTGAACATGTCGGTCTTTTAATCCTCGGCTGTAACCACTGTCTTTAATGGGCTTAGTTGTTTTTGAATTACGATTATTCACAGGCTGTTTATTTCTCACATTATTTAGTTAAAGATGATGAAGCAATGCTATATTCATCCGCAATATTTTAAACCTTTTCCCACTTAAAAATGAGAAAAGGTGTTTACAGCAAACACCAATTTCAAAATAAAGCGCAGTAAAAAATGGCTTTGTGGAATATTTTTGCGCATCTTTGCCTATTTTTGACAAAAAATCAAGGGGGATTATAGGAAAAAAAGATTAATTATACAATAATTCAGTACTGGCTTGTCTTATCAAGCAAATTTAGCCAGATATGGGATGACAGTTGTTATGGAGTTATCCTGATAAAACGTAAGGAGATTCATTTATGAACCTAGAACAATTTTCCATGACTGTTGAGACTGCAGGAAGAGGAACAACGGATATCTCAGCAAAAATTGCCGCCGTTTTAGCAAATACCTCGATTCAACAGGGGCTATGTCATTTTTTTCTTCAACATACCAGCGCCTCATTAATGTTGTGCGAAAACTATGATGCCCAGGTTCGCAAAGACTTAGAACATTTTCTGGCACGCCTAATCCCTGATGGTGATCCACTTTTTAAGCATATCATTGAAGGGGAGGACGATATGCCTGCGCATATACGTACCATTTTAACGCAGACAAGTCTTACCATTCCGCTACAGAATAAAAAATTAGCTTTAGGTACATGGCAAGGGATCTATCTTTATGAACATCGCTACCAACCGCATCAACGGCATCTGAAAATTACTGTTATGGGATGCTAATTGCATTCTTAGGTTGTACAATACGGTCTTGGTTTATTATTAGGAAAAAACATGCATACATTACCCCCATGCCCTAAATGTAATTCAGAATACACGTACGAAGATGGCAGCCTGCTTATTTGTCCAGAATGCACCCACGAATGGGCAAAGGATGATGCCGAAGAATCGCGCGATGAAGCCCGAGTCATCAAAGATGCAAATGGTCAGATTCTACAAGACGGCGATACAGTTACGGTTATAAAGGATCTCAAGGTTAAAGGTTCCTCACTGGTAGTTAAAGTGGGTACGAAAGTTAAGAATATTCGCTTGGTTGATGGTGATCATGACATTGATTGTAAAATTGAGGGAATTGGTGCAATGAAATTAAAGTCACAGTTTGTTAAAAAAGGATAATATAAGCGGATTGCAGAGTCGCCCAACATTATGGCGGTCGTTTCGCTCCGTTGTTGGACTTTGCACAATCTACTTTTGAGCTAAGGGGAATAACAGATATTAACCATTGGCAATACCTCAGGGAAAGCGCCCAATTTACGGGCTTCGGGTGCAAGAATAACTTCGAAAAAGAAACACTCCCTCCGGCTTATAGCTAGATTGTTCATTTTTTACCTTGTGTGCTGTGTAGATTAGGTCTATAAATATAAGAATAAAAAAGAAATCTTCTTAGGACGGGGGCTAAGTGGTTGAAGAGGACGGTAATTGCATAAATGTTCTTCATTTTCTCTTGCAAGACGTACACTGCTGTTTGGATTTGCGTTATGTAGAAAAAATACTTCCTTTACCTATGCTTGAAACCATTCCAGGTAGTCCGGTCTATTTTGTCGGGTTGATGAATCTTAAAAATACCTGTGTTCCTGTTTTTGATTTAGCAGTTTGTATTGGTTTGACACGTGAGCAAATATATTCTTTAAATATACCCATTCTGCTTTGCTCTGATGGAATACACCATGTTGCTTTGATTGTAGATAAAGTGATTGGACTTGGTGCGATTTGTGAAGAAAACATTGAAATACATGAAGAGCTTACAGAAGGGCATTCGCCATTTTTAGGAGCAGTTACTCTGGCAACAGGCGTTTCACTGTTGCTGAATATTCTTTGGGTGTTTGCACTGAAACTAACACAAGAAGCTCATCACTATTCTGCAGATCATGAATAATTTATTGAATAGTATAAAAATTTTGGAATCTGAATTTATTGAATTAATTCGTCTAAGATTTGGGCTTGTTGTTCATATTAATCAGACACGGGCGCTGGTGAAAACAATTATCGATGCGTGTCATAAATTCAATTATTCACCTCAAGAATATTTGCATCAATTAACGCGTTGCTCCAATAGTTCCTCTTTACTGGCTGATTTAGTTGCGGCAATTACTGTCGGGGAAAGCTATTTTTTTCGCGATAAAAATCAAATGCATTTATTGGAAAAAATAATATTGCCGCAGTTAATAAAGCAAAAGAAAAATAATTTTACTTTAAAAATTTGGAGTGCAGGTTGTTCAACAGGCGAGGAAATATATACTATTGCGATGCTGTTGTCTGAATTAATACCGAACATTGATGGTTGGAATTTGCAACTATTAGGCACTGATATTAACACGACCGCTTTGGCAAAGGCACAGGCAGGTGTTTACCGGCAGTGGTCAATGCGCTCTATTTCAGAACTCTATTTGCAACGCTATTTCTCTAAAGAGGAGCGTACTTATGTTCTTTCCCCCAAGATTCGTAATTTGGTGAACTTTAAATACCTTAATTTGAGTGATAATAGTTATCCATCTATTCTTAATGGAATCAATGAGATTGATTTAATCTTATGCCGCAATGTGCTAATTTATTTTGATAGTGAGTTTGTTGTAAAAATCATGAAAAAATTAAGTGCAACTATGGCCGAGAGCGCTTATCTTGTACTGGGTGCCTCTGATCCCATTGTTACGGCAGAAACAAATCTTGTTTTTCACCATAATGGAGCAATCTATTTTTCTTTAGGCTCTGTTGATATTTCGTTAGATTGAGTCACCGTGAGTTGATTTTTGCGCAGCGAAGCGGAGCATACATCAAGTACGTGTGCATCGGGGTACAGAAAATTGACTCATTTGGCCAAGAGAGTAGAAAGGGCAATAGACTCTAAATAACCGCGAAAGGAATTTTGGCAGCAATGACTAAAGTACAAAAACATGCTTCAGAATTAATGCCCAAGGGTGATGCGGCACTACGTGTACTCCAAGCACGTGCGGAGCAGCTTGCTCAGTATGAACAGAGTGTAAGTGAGCCAAATGGTGTTGCTTATGTACGATTTAGACTTGGTCCAAATGAGCATTATGGGATTGCTTATCAACATATTCATGAAGTTTTACATTATGTTTCTATAGCCAAACCGCCTTTTGTTCCTGATTTTATTACCGGGGTAATCAATTGGCGCGGTGCTTTGATTACCGTAATTGATCTGATGAAGTTTTTTCATCCAGCTCGTTTGGAATCATGCAGTAAAATTATTATTGTTATTAATACAAATGATGTTACTTTGGGTCTATTGATTAATTGTGTTGAGGGCAGTGGTATTTATCAACCGAGTCGGTTAGGTGTTCCTTTAACTTCGGTGAATGTTGCTCATACTGAATACATTCTTGGCTTAGATCAAGCCGTTACTGCCATTCTGAATATTGATGCTCTTGTCTTAGGATTAAGTCAAGAAATTAAGAAAAGCGTATACAAGATAGGAGATGTTTATGGAAACAGTTAGGAAGCCACATTTTATTATTACGCTCCGAACCCGTTTATTTATAGGGTTTCTATCATTAAGCCTGCCTCTTGTGCTGTTAATTATGCTTTTATTACCCAAAATTAACTCCATAATTTTTTCTAGTAAACAAATCTATGAGGTTAATTTATCTGCGGTATTAGATACCCAGATTTATCAGACTAGAGATATCGTTGCGCATTGGATAATGACCGGAGATCCTAATGATGAGCTTGAATTTATACGTGTTTGGGATGAAATTAATAAGACCAAAGAAATATGGCATGAGGCATTAACTAAGTTAGGTAATCAAGAGATCCTGGAGAATTGGCGACAATTAACACAACTTTATGAGCCGGTATATCAGGGGCAATTGGCGGTGATGCATATGCTAAGAAATGCAAGCACAATAGAGGGCTTGCAGCATGCCTCAGAGAAGGTAAGACCCCTTAGCAGCCACTTGATTGATATTATTGATGGTGCTTATTCTAATGAACGTGGACAACGAGTTGGTGGATTATACAGTGATATAAGGCAAGAAATTACCAAAAACACGCGCCATATTGATGAAACTTTATTAACACTCAAACAATCGGCATATGCGCTGTTAATTCTCGCAATTGTGTTAACAATTATTGTCCCTCTAATAACACAACGTACTCTTTCAGGTCCAATAGATAATGTGATTGAAATTGCTGAACGTATTGCTGCAGGTGAGCGTGATATCGATATTCAAATTCATACTTTAGATAGATTAGGCAAGATGCTGTTATCACTTAAAAGCATGCAACAAGCAATTAAAGAAAATGAAGAGAAAATGCGTAAAAATGAAGAGCAATCACGGCGACTTCTGGAACAATTGGTGAATTCATCGAATAAGTTCAGTCTGCATAGCAGTAAAGTAGCTGCTGGCGATCTGAGGGAGCGACTCGTACTTGATAAAGAAGATGTATTGCAAGATTTAGGTAATGATTTAAATTTGATGACCGATGCTTTGGCATCGAGTACTCAAAAAATTACTCAAGTGAGTAATGAAATTGTTACTATGGTAGATAAAGTGATCACCTCTGCAAGTGAGCAGACCGAGAGTATTAATTCACAGGCTTCAGCAATTAATGAAATTAGTGCTTCTTTGGAGGAAATTGATAAGAGTTCAAAACAAACCATGAATAAAGCTCAAGCCTTACGTGATGTTGCTAAAAATACTTATGAACAAGGAAAGCTCGGTACGGAATCTGTAGTACAAAGCATTCATGGCATTAAAGCTTCAGAAGAAAAAATGAAACTTATCGCGCAAACAATTCTTGATTTAAGTATTCACACGCAACAAATCGGGGAAATCACGGCTGTGGTGAATAGCCTTGCGCAACAGTCAAAAATGCTGGCTTTGAATGCAGCTATTGAGGCATCAAAAGCAGGTGAGGCCGGAAAAGGCTTTGCTGCAGTAGCTACCGAAGTAAGAAATTTAGCAGAACAATCAGAGCAATCTACTGTGCAAGTGCAAAAAATTCTCGAAGACATTCGTCGTACTACTGAAAAAGCAGTTACCGTGACTGAAGAGGGGGCAAAAACCTTGGGGTCTGGCACACAATTAATTGAAAAAGCGGGGGAGGTGATCCACACCTTAAGTAAAATGATTAATGAGGCTTCGATTTCAAGCCAACATATCGAAGTGGCCATACGTCAAGAAGCGGTCGGTATCGAACAAATCGTTGAAAGTATGAATGAAATTAATCGAACTACATCGACGTTCTCCGGCGGTATTAAGGAAATGATGGATTTCATTCATAAATTGGATGAAATTGCGAAGCATCTTAAAGATGATGTAAGCATCTATAAAGTTTAGGGGGCGCTATGATTCCAGATGAGCCCTTGCTAAAACAGTTAATTGTAACCTTTAATGCCGAGTTGGAATCGCTACTTTCGGTGATAACGGATAATTTACAAAAAATTAAGTCAGGCACCTCAGATAATGATTTAAAGCCCATTATTGCTGAAATTTCTCGCTCTGGCCGTAATATTAAAGTTGCTGCGCTTTCGGTTGGGATTAATGATCTTGCGAAGATGGCTGAGTCCATTGAAAAATTATTTGTGTCAGAGCATGAGGTAACCGCTGAATGCGTTGATTTAGTCTTTCTCTCTGTGGAGGGTATGCGTGAGGTCATGCAAGAGTTCGTCGAAAAAAAACCATGTTCTGCTCATATTCGTGAATTACTACATCAATTGCAGCAACAAGTACATTTGAGCGAAAAAGGGGAGGAGGCTGCAGTTATACCAGAACCATCCGTTCCTGAAGGGTTTTTTCTTCCGTTGGCTACGCAGTCCTCTAATACCTCTGAACGCGAGTTTTTAAAAAAAATTATTGCAACTTTTAAAGTAGAACTTCAGGAAAATCTAATCAAAATTACTGATGGTTTGTTGCAGCTTGAAAAAGATGGCATATCGGAGCAGCGATTTGTAGCGCTCTTAGAAGAGCTTTTTCGCGCAGCGCATAATATTAAAGGTTCTGCTCGCGGAGTTGGTGCGATTAACGTTGGTGAAATCGCACATCATCTGGAAACTTTATTTACGGCAATTGAGCAAAAAAGCATTAGAATTTCTCCCGGAATAATTAATCTTTGTTTGCAATCGATTGATTACATGAATGAGGCAATGCAATGTTATAGTGAGGAAATACCTTTATCTTTTGATCTACAAAATCATTTGTTGCAGCTGCGGAAATATACTGAGTTTTCTCAGCAAGAAGCCCCCACGCAAGTAAAACCGCTCGTTGAACAGCTCCTTGAGCCTGATGTGGCACTTAACCGTTTTGTAACGAAAGGCAAAGTGAATGAGTATGAATCCATCCGCGTACCTCTGCAAAATTTGGATCGTATTTCAGCCGATATGGAAGAAATCCAGGGCGTTAAAATTGCCATTGAGGAACATTATGCAGATCTTAACAAAATAAATTGCAAAATCGATTATTTTATTAAAGCCTGGAAAAAAAACATATTAAGTTTTAGACGTCTTTTTGATGGTGAAGAAGAGCGTTTAGACACGTTATTTTCTACCCAATTTTCAGAGCTTTCTGAAATCAGCAATGCCACCCATCGGTTACAGCGAGGATTGCGTATGCCGGTTAATGAGTTATCTGTTTTATTCAATGCGCTGCAGGATGAAATTCGTACTATACGTTTGATTTCAGTAGACAGCCAGTTGCGTTATTTGCCACGGCTGGTGCGTGATTTAGCTAATGAACTACAAAAACCAGTTAATTTTGATATTAAAAACAATGATGTAAAAATTGATAAGATGATCTTGGAAGGATTAAAAGATCCTATTGTGCATATTTTGCGTAACGCAATTGATCATGGCATCGAAGATGCGGAACAACGTCAGGCAGCAGGTAAATCATTGCAAGGGAACATTCGTCTTAAGGTGTATCAGGAAGATCATCAAATTATCTTCGAAATCTCTGATGATGGCGCGGGGATTAACCCAGATAATTTAGCTCGTAGCGCCTTGGAAAAAAATATTATCACGCAAACTGAGCTTGATATGATGAGCCCTACGGACATTTTAGATATTATTTTTCGCCCAGGCTTTTCTACCCGTAAGGTGGTAACAGGTATTTCTGGACGAGGTGTAGGCTTGGATATTGTTCGTTCTAACCTGACCCAGTTGAAAGGGCTAGTTAGTGTAACCAGCCAGCCAGGCAATGGCACACATTTTTTCTTGCGCGTTCCCATTACCCTGGCAACCGAACGTGGCTTGATTGTTTCATGCAATGAGCAAGTATTTGTGATTCTTACCAGCTCTGTAGAAAGTGTTTTATTGCTAAAAAAAAGCGATATTGTGGAGGTGGAAGGAAGCCCTACTGTTCTTGTCAAGCAGCAACCGGTTTTGTTAAGCTCTTTGGCCAGGATATTGTATCTTGATGAAAATACACGCAATTCAAAAGAGTATCTGTCTGTAGTTATCGTTAAGAAAAATTGGGAGCGTATTGCTTTGCTCGTCGATGAAATTATTGGCGAAAGGGAAGTTGTGCTTAAGCCGTTGCAAGAGCCATTAACCAATATGCCTTTTGTCATTGGTGCTACTTTGACAGGCAGTAATCAAATTAACTTTGTACTAAATTCTTCTGAAATAATTAAAAAAGCATTGTTATCTTAACTTTTTAAATACATGTGAATTACTGCCTATGATAAGAATTTTAATTGCTGATGATTCACCCACCGAAGTTGCATTAATTCAATACATTATTGAGTCTGAAAAAGACATGATGGTGATTGGTGTTGCTAAAAATGGCAAAGAAGCAGTTGAGTTAACCGCGAAATTAAAGCCCGATTTGATTACGATGGACATTCAAATGCCGATTATGGATGGACTTGAGGCAACGCGTATTATTATGTCACAAAATCCCACGCCAATTATTGTGATTAGCTCTATGGTGAATGATGAATCAATTCATGCTACCTTTCATATTCTTGAAGCAGGGGCATTAACTGCATTGGCTAAACCGGTTAATGCATTTTCATCATCATTTAAGGAGCGCAGTAATTACATTATTGATACCATCCGTAGTCTTTCAGAAATTTGCGTCGCTAAAAAACCATTAAAAACGACACTCACTTATGCAAAAGAACACAAACAGGCCGAGCTCCAAAAAATGACACCAGCGTATGAAATCATTGCAATTGGCGCTTCAGTAGGGGGCCCTATGGCATTGAAAACCATTTTGTCCCAATTGCCAGCTGATTTTCCGGTGCCAATTGTGATTGTTCAGCATATGAGCAATGGTTTTATTTGTGGATTTTCACAATGGCTTGCAAAAAATATCCGCCTTAAAGTGAAAAATGTAGTGAATCATGATGTATTACACAAAGGAGCCGTCTACATTGCTCCAGAGCAAAAAGATCTGCTGATAGAGCGTGTTCAGGATCAATTAACCTGTAAATTAGTCGATGGAGATCCTGTTTCTGGTTTTTGTCCTTCGATCACAATATTGCTGCGGTCTGTAGCTCAAGTTTCAGGTCCTAAGGCTATAGGTATGCTTTTAACCGGTATGAGTGATGATGGGGCTGAGGGCTTATTAGAACTAAAAAAAGCGCAAGGGCATACGTTAATTCAAGATCCTCAAAGTGCCGTTGTTTTTGGTATGGGGGCTGTTGCACAATCATTGAATGCAGTAGATCTGGTGATTGATTTGGAACATATTGCCAATTATTTAACGAATATTTGCACCACTAAAGTCGAGTAACGTTTATGGAAAAAGAAAGCTTTTTAGTTTTGATTGTTGATGACAGCGCCACAATGCGTTTGCTCACTAGTGATGCCCTAATCAAATATGGTTTTGAAGTTATTCAAGCTGAAGATGGTGAAACCGCATTAGCATTATTAAATACGAAAAGGCCAGATATTATTTTGCTGGATGTGGAGATGCCAGGCTTAAATGGCTTTGAAGTATGCCGCGCAATACGCAAGTTACCTGATTATCAATACACCCCTATCATGATGGTTACTGGATTGGAAGACTATGAATCGATTAATCAAGCATTTATGGCTGGCGCTACTGATTTTACGACAAAGCCTATTAATGCTGATTTAATTGGTTATCGTGTTTGCTATATGGTTCGTACCAGTTCTTACTTTCAGGCGTTGCAGGTTGCTGAGAAAAAGGTACGGGCATTAAATGATGAACTTGTGAATAAGCTTGTGGAAATTCAGCAAAACGCTGCTGCAGTAGCACGCTTTGTACCCCAAAATTTCCTAAAAGTGCTTAATCGAAAAAATATAGCAGATATAAAACTGGGTGATTGTGTTGAAAAAGTTATGACGGTTTTATTTTTAGACATTAAATCATTTACTACTCTGGCAGAACAGCTGTCTTCGGTTGAAATTTTTAACTTGGTAAATAGCTTGATGAGTTATTTGGATCCAGTGATTGTTAAAAATGGTGGTTTTATTGATAAATACATTGGTGATGCGCTGATGGCCTTATTTGATGATGCGGATAATGCTGTATCTGCAGCATTGGGTATGCTTGATGCGCTCAATGTATTTAATGAGGTTCGTGCACGTAATAATTTACTGCCAATTAATGTAGGTATTGGCATTAATACCGGTTCATTAATTGTCGGTACGGTTGGTTTTGAGTCGCGCATGGATTGCAGTGTGATTAGCGATGCGGTCAATATTGCTTCCAGAGTAGAATCATTAACCCGAAGCTTTAATATTGAACTCTTAATTAGCGGACAAACATACCAACAATTAAAATACATAGAAAACTATCATTTACGCTCTTTAGGTTTAACTTCTGTGAAAGGTAAGAATTTACCGATTAAAGTTTATGAAGTTTTTAATCATGACAATGTCAGCGAAATACAATTGAAAAAGAATACTCTTTTGCTTTTTACCCAGGCTCTAAACCATTATGAAGAAAAACGGTTTCAAGAAGCCAGCTGTCTTTTTAAAGAGGTTATTGCTCAGGATTCCCATGATTCAGTGGCTATTTATTTTCTAGAGCAGTGTCAATTACAGCCCTGACCTGAATTAAAGGACATCATGAATTACGCTACGCTAATACGGCTACGTTTATACTCAGATGCTGGATTAAAAATCATTGCGCTGCTAATGAGGTCATAAGCACAATATATTGTGTTTTCAAGGAAAAGCAGAAAAATAATTTAAAATAAGGCTGTTTTTTTATTCTTTTTTTGTTACCATTGGGTTGAAAATTTACTCATCAATTCATCCCTTTCTGTGGATAGATTATTTAATAATTTCTTGTATTTTAATTTACTTATCTAACTTATTTTAAATAGTCCTTGCTGTGCTTGGGTTTGTATAGAACTTATTATTTTTAGCATAGATTAGATATCCACAATTTCTGTGGATATCTCTGTGAGCAGTTTGGGGATCTATGTGTATGGCGTATCATGCAAGCAATGCTTATCTCTTTTACAATCATGAGCTGCAAAATCTGTTTATTCCGAAAGGCACTTACTCAGGGCTTTATATTTAGTATTGAAATTCTGATCCACGGACATACTGGACACAGCGTCGCGTATTACATTTAACCTTTTCGTTAATTATAGGTGAGATTTTAACCAAATAAAATTTAGAGACGCCGTCTGGTTTGATCGGGGTTTATTTCATTCTTTAATTCTAGATCGGAATTTAAATTTTTAAACCTTTCTTTAAAATCATTTGTTGTATTTCGATTAAGGGACGATTCTGTTACTTGACTCTCATTGATTAATTGACTGAGGTTTTTGCCTTTTAAATGAAAATTTAAAATTTGGCCTAATACACCGTTCGTTAAGGATGGTTTGTGCGGCGCCAAAGATTCTTCAGGGGCATTGCCAAGTAAAACGTGTATTAAAGCATTTGCTGCACTAATTTTTTGATGTGATGAGTAACCAAAATTAAGTTCGATCCCCAAAATATTAAATCTGGTTTTGTACTCTTCTTGGAAAGAACGCAACATAATATAGTGGTTAAGATGATCAATAAAATCTTCATTACTTGATTTTATATGATAGTTAAGTTTACAAAATTCCAATGGTTCTTCGGGTTTATATCCTTGTGTAGTTGCTGTAGAAATGGATTGTTGCAGAGCGTCTGGTAAATTTTGTATATCTTGCATTACCTCGGGAGCGGAGCGATTTTGATTATTTGGAATTAGTAGAACATAATTTCCAGCGTTACTACTCGCAATTTCAAGATAGTTTAAATTCGCTACCGAATTACGAAAACGATAGTTCCTGGAATTCCCTACCACCATGATAAAACCATTTTCGCTGGTCAACTCTCTTGAATTATCAAGACCTCTTTGCCCATTTATACCCATGATTTTTTCAGATAAAGGGCTATAATTGTAGGTATCGAAAGGTAAATATTCCAAAATGGTTAATTGGAATTTATTTTGCAAGAAAGTTGGAATATTGTCTTTTGTAATATCCATAATACAATCTGGTTTTAAAGCCTCACTAACATCAATAGTATAAAAATATTGGGAAGATGGATGAATGTCATGATTGCAATTTTGGTTATTATGCGAGCATCCGATCACCACCGCTTGTGCAGTAATGTCACTCGTAGGTAAAACATCTCGTTTATCGTTCACAATAGTCAGCTGTTCGTATCTAATATGATTATTCTGTATTATAAATTTCTCTTTTGTCAAATTAAAATTCATTTCATTCGCTCAAAAATCAACCGATTTTGGCTTGATCTAGCGAAAGGGCAACAGCCCCTAGTATAAGACGGGCTATTTTAACTGTTGGCATTTTGATAAGAAATATTTAGAGTAATGCTTGAATAAAACAGCGTAGGTTTAATGCTATGCTAGCCCACGCTGTATTCTTTTAATTATCTATAGCAACGTAATTGTCCCCAAGCATTTCGCCAACAGCCGCGATGATAAGGGGCTGGAGTTGCTCGTGGGCCAGGATGATTAAATACGCAGCGCCCATAGATATTACGATGAAATCCATGACCACAGCCTTGGGCTGCACTGGCAATAGTTGTATAGCTTGCCATGAAACCTAAAACTCCTACCATCAGTACAGTACGCAAGCATTTGGAAAGGTACATAGAATCTGTATTCATTACATTCTCCTTTGTTTGTACTTTTTTCCCTACAACTTAAGTATAGTCTTTTCTTTTTTAGTTGCCTTTATTTTGTCCAAAATAGTCTGTTAACAGATCCTGGTTTAATTTGTACCTCGGTAATTTTCTATAAGTAAGAGCACCACAACCAATGCCCAAACAAGACTTAGGATAAGAATCAAACTTAATAAGGGGTTTATCGCTAAGTAGCCCATTAAAATCACTGCAAGTGTTGCAAAGCACATATTAATAAAACTCATCATGGCCGCTGCGCTGGCTTTGTCTGTAAGTGCATTAGAGGCAACTAATGAGCCGCTGGAAAACATCAAGCCATTAAATAAATATAAACTGGCGGTAATCAGGAAAAACCATAATGTAGATTGACTGCCCATGGACCACATAAAAAATAAATTAATAATGCCCAAGGCAACACCCAAAAAACCAATGGCGATTACTTGATTTGCTGATAAACGCGTGAGTAATTGTTTGACCAATACACCACCGAACAGCATACCCACAATATTAAGGCTATTCCAATAACCATATTCAGCAGCAGACAGTTTTAATAGTTCTTCTGCAATTTGCGGTCCAGCTGCTGAGAAACAATAAGAGATTGCTGAGCAGGTGCCTACAACCAATGAAAAGATAACCAGTTTTGATGAAGAAAGCGCTGCTGAATAATCTTTTATGATGGTTAAGGCATGAATTGGTTTAGGAGTAACTAAGGTTTCATTAAATACACCGGTGCCAATGAGCATGATGATTCCATGGATCAGTAAAAACCAAAAGCAACCTTGCCAATGCCAATAATCGGTAATTAAGCCACCAAGTACCACGGCAATGCCTATGCCCAGAGCAAAGGATAATACCGAATAAGACATGGCGCTTTTTCGTTGTGATTCAGGCAACCATTCATTAATTAACATAAAAGTACAGGCTAATCCGCTGGCAGCGCCTAAGGCTGTAATTAAACGACCGATGATTAAAAGTCCATACGTTTCACATGTCAAGGCGCTAAGGCAAACTCCAATGCCTAAGAGGTTAATGGTTAAACCGATACGTAATGCTTTTAAGCGCCCAAAACGATTAGCAAGCGGTCCATAAATTAATTGGCCAGCCATGTACCCAATTAAAAACGCAGAGACTATCCATTCCACCATTCCTGGGTTTAAGGCATATTGAGCCTGGATTTTAGGTAATGAGGGAGTAATAATCGCTGCAGATATTGATGCAATCGAAATATAACTTAATAACCAAATAAGATTAAACGAGGACGTTGTTTTAGTACTCATAACAATCCTTAGCATATAGGATTTTGCTGAAGGGCTGTTATTGTAGGTACTTGTGGGGTTTAGTCAACAGAAATTACTCAATCGCACATTTGCGAAAGGTTCGGATGGTTTTTTTAGTTTTATTATCGATGATTTCACCGTGAACATCGCCAAAATACATATTGCCTTGAATAAGCATCCACGTGTAGAGTTCATCAAGATCATTCCCAACCTGTTTTGCAAATTGTTCACTACCAGTGTACACAGATGCAGTATATTGCTCGTTCATTTTGGGGATCCTCTGATACAACTCTTCAGTATAAGCTTAGTTGTTATTCGGGCAAATTGCCAATTAATTAAACAATAAATAAGTGCTATTGAGCTATAATTTAAATAGGGAAGATTGTTAGGAGCATTATCATGGTGACGGTATTTTTGGCCTGCGTTCTTGGTTGGTATCTAGTGATTATGGGGCTGTTTTTAATCGTCAGGCGTAGTGTAGTAATAGCCGCAATGAGCGATATTATGGCACAGACAGGATTATTATTTGTAATTGCATTTATAACGCTAATTGCCGGTTTGATGATCGTTGTCAGTCACAATGTATGGGTAATGTCATGGCCCGTGATCATAACCATAATAGGTTGGCTTGCTTTGATTAGCGGTATAATTAGATTATTCTGTCCAGAATTCATTCATCGAATGTGGCGTAAAATATCAGTTAAACCCGAAACATTTACTATTTCGGGTGTTATAATATTACTTATAGGGCTGTTTTTACTATTTAAAATGTACTTTATTTGATGGATTGTAATGGGGCTGCCGGGATGTTGCACTTATCTCTTTGAAGCTGAGTGATAGATTCGTATAAAAAAGCGTAGAGGTTGCTTCATCGCCCGAATCAGTACCAAAGATAGCCCAAGCTTGGCCTTGGTTATTAGTAATAACTCTGAATCGGGCTATTTTTCTCCTATCTTTTATCTGCGATAAAAAGTGGTGAAGCACTATTTTTTTTGTTAAATTACCGTTTTAAATTTTAATGAGTATCTTATGCCCTCTTTTGATATTATTTCAGAAACTAATGAAGTTGAACTACGTAATGCCGTAGATAATGCTATTCGCGAGATGGGAACACGTTTTGATTTTCGTGGTGTGGAATCAAGTATCGAGATTAAAGAACTTACAGTGACTCTGCGTTCTGAATCCGATTTTCAAGTGCGACAATTAGAAGATTTATTCCGTAATCATTGCACAAAACGCAATATTGATGTTTCTGGAGTCGATATAGAAGATGAGCCAGTGCATAGTGGGAAGTTTTATTCTTTAAATATGACGTTTAAACAAGGGATTGATCAGCCCATAGCAAAAGACATTGTGAAGTTGCTTAAAGATGCTAAATTGAAAGTGCAAAGTTCCATTCAGGGAGATAAGGTGCGCGTTACGGGGAAAAAACGCGATGATTTGCAAGAAGCAATTGCCCTGTTAAAGAAATCAGATGTTAAGCTGCCTCTACAGTATGAGAATTTTCGCGATTAATTTTCTTACACGTGAAGGCAAATCAAGCCCGGGTTTCGCTGCACTGCACCCGGGTTTTATGCATTATCATCCCTTGATCAAAGTTTTTTTTGTTGCAGACAATTGTATTATCTATATCATCAATTGGGGCTGTATCACTAATTCGTAATCTCTTCAATTTTTGCAGAAATACGTGCTTGTAAATACTCGTCATTTTTCGCCAGATCGCGTGCTACTTTTAGCTGGGCTACGGCCGCTCTTTTTTGTCCTTCAAGTAATAAACACTGTGCCTGTGTAAAATAGGCATAGCTTTTTTGATTGGTTTTTGCTTGGGCGCGCGCTAATTCTCTACACAGCGGCAGGTCTTGCTTATATTGTCTACTGCCTTTAAGCAAAATACTGGCTGCTTTTTCATGTTGATTTGCCGCTAATAAGGCTTGGGAATAAGCCATAAGGACGGCGTAATTATCCGGATGATTATTTTGCATTTCTGTCAGTCGGGTGAGGGCTGCTTGATGTTGATATAGACCAGTTTCTGTTTGTGCTATAGCGATTTGAAAATAGAGATTATTATTTTGCGCAATGAGCGGTGCGAGCAGATCGTGCGCTCTCGCAAAATTATTCGTATTGATTAATGTCAGTGCATGACCGTATTGACAGGCATTATCAGGACTGACTCTTCGGCATTGACGTTCATAGTACTCCAGTAACTCTCTGGGATCACGTGCTACATCCGTACGAATGATTTCTTTAACTAAGGCATAATCGGTTGAATCAGGATAATATTTTTTCCCAAAGCGTGTAGTACGGTTTTGTGCTTCGGCGATACGGTCTGAATCTAAGGGGTGGGTGCGTAAAATAGCAGGTACATGCGCTGTGTAGGAATAACGGGTATTTTCCTGCATCTTTTGAAAAAAGGCGGCCATACTGTGTGGGTTGTAGCCAGCTTTAATCAGCATATCGATACCGATTCGGTCTGCTTCTTTTTCTTTTGAGCGGGTAAAATTAATATTATCTTGAGAAAAACCAGATAATGACCCCATCATTGCGCCCATACCTACGGTAGGATTAATGACCCCCAAGGCAATTGACGCCAGCATGGAGGCAAGCATGGGAATGCGCATTTGTCTTTGGTGTTCGATGGCGCTGTAGAGGTGATGGAGACGAACGTGGGCAATCTCATGAGCCATTACCGCGGCTAATTCACTTTCATTACTGGTGATGAGAATGAGCTGGGTGTTAATGCCTATATGGCCTCCGGGGCCGGCAAATGCGTTGATTTCACCGGATTTTACAATAAAAAAATCGGGTGTTCTAATATGTCCTTGATGCGCTAAGTTTTTGCCAATGCGATTAATGTATTGTTTTGCTAAGGGATTGCGCTCTACACTGTCTGAGAGGTTAATTTGTTGAACAAATTCTTTTTCCAGCTGATCCAGCTCACTTGTTGAATACGGAGATAATCCTTCTGCAGCAACAGGTTGAGTTAAAACACTGGTTAATAACAGCCAGCAAATATATTTCTTGATCTTCAATTTAATCATTAGGCTACTCAAAAATTGAATAATTTGTTATCATTAATCCGGATTTTAAAGGTACCGTAATCAATGCATAAAAAGTTTCTGCTCGCAGCTCTCGAACAAGCCCGTCTTGGACAAGGTTTTTGCGCTCCCAATCCTTGTGTTGGCGCTGTTGCTGTGCAAAACGAAAATATTATAGCACAGACCTGTCATCATGGTGCAGGGACTCCGCATGCTGAACAACTATTGTTAGCACAGATCCCGCCTAAAACACCAGGGGTAAGTCTTTATATTTCACTTGAACCCTGTAATCACTGGGGGAGAACGCCTCCTTGCGTTGACGTCATTATTAACCATGGCGGTATTGAGCATGTGATTTTTGCTTATGCAGATCCTAATCCCATCGTTGCGCAAAATAATTCAACGGAGAAATTGCGCGCCCAAGGCATTAAGGTGACGCATTATCCGGTGGCAGAGATCACTGAGTTTTATAAAAGTTATACATATTGGACGGTAACTAAAAAACCTCGGGTTACGGTTAAAATTGCCCAAACTTTAAATGGTAAAATTGGTCGGGCAGTCGGTGAGCGCGTAGTGTTGTCCAATTCCTTATGCGGGGAGTTTACTCACCAAATGCGAGCGGCTACGGATGTGATCCTTACCAGCGCGCGAACCATTCAAGTGGATAATCCCAAGTTGAATGTGCGCTTAGGGGCTAAAGAGCAATCAAAGCCCGTGGCAATTATTGATAGACAACTCACGCTTGATAAAGAAGCGCATATTTTTTCAACTGCCGCTCATTGTCATGTATATTATTGTGATGAGCGCGAGATTTCCTATTCAAAGAGTAGTTTGTATCGCATGCCGATGAAGAATGGGGTAATGGATTTAAGTGCTGTAATTAGGCATTTAGGCGAACTAGGATATCATGATGTTTGGGTCGAAGCGGGTGGTGCTATTTTTACTGCCTTGCATCAGGAAGGATTAGTTCATCGTACTTATTTGTATCTCGTTCCAACCAGTTTGGAACAAAATGCAATTTCAGCATATCAGAAAAGTGGGATATTTGACCGTCCGCACACGGTGTCTTGGCATGCTATGGGTGACAATATGATGGCATGTATTGATTGGCAAGAGAGCTAGGGGCATCCTATACTCTGGATTTAATGAGGTCGCGTTATGAAGCATTCATTAGCTACAATAGAACAGGCAGTGGAAACACTCAAAGCCGGTAAAATGGTTATTTTAATCGATGATGAGGATAGAGAAAATGAAGGGGATCTCATCGTGGCTGCGGAATTTGCCACCCCTGAAGTAATTAACTTTATGTCTCGTTATGGTTGTGGATTAATTTGTTTGCCTATGGCAGAGGAATTAATTGATCAATTACAGTTGCCCATGATGGCGCAAAACAATAAATCACCTTATGGCACGGCGTTTACTGTATCCATCGAAGCAGTAGAGGGCGTCTCAACGGGTATTTCGGCCCATGATCGGGCACATACTATTCAGGTTGCAATTAACCCTGAGAGTAAGCCGGCAGACATTATTTCCCCTGGACATGTATTTCCTTTGCGGGCGCGCAAAAAAGGTGTTTTAGAGCGTGCTGGCCAAACTGAGGGGAGTGTTGATTTGGCAAGGCTTGCGGGCTTAATACCTGCGGCGGTAATTTGTGAAATCATGAATGAAGATGGAACCATGAGTCGTTTTGAGGAGTTGGTTGCCTTTTCACAAAAACATGATATTCCCTTGGTAACTATTAAAGATTTAATTGAATACCGTGTGCGTCATGAAGTTTTAGTTCGTGATGCAGCATCAACCCGTATTCCCTTGCAAGATAAAGGGGATTTTAACATGACGGTGTTTGCCAATGATTTGGATTCTGCGGAGCATTTTGCCTTGGTTAAACCGCCAAAATTTGCCAATCAAGTTCCTTTGGTGCGTATCCATTCTGAATGCATTACCGGCGATATTTTTGGTTCGTGCAAGTGTGACTGTGGCAAGCAGTTAGAACAGTCTCTTTCTTTGATTGCCGCCGAAGGGGGCGTGTTAATTTATCTACGTCAGGAAGGGCGCGGCATTGGCCTGGCGAATAAGTTAAAAGCTTATGCTTTGCAAGAAAAGGGATTAGATACGGTCGATGCAAATAATGAGCTGGGTCTTCCGGTTGATAATCGTGATTATGCGATTGCCTATCAGATACTCAAACATTTTGGTATTGATGCAATACGTCTGTTGACGAATAATCCATTAAAAATTACTGCAGTTGATCGTTATGGCGTGACGGTAACTGAGCGGGTGCCTTTAGAGGTTGAGCCAACTCTGGAAAGCCATCGCTATTTGAAAACGAAGAAAGAGAAGATGGGGCATTTGTTGGCCATTAGTTAGGGGCTGTCGCTATTTTCCTTTGACTGAGAGGTCTAACATTTGCGGTTTAGTTCAGGTATTATGCGCCGGATAGACACAATGAATAGGCCTCACAGCGTAATTCTTATCTTGATTTATAATGAAACACAAATCTTCCTTAAGAAATTTGTGTCATTTTTATCTTCATTTTGGTAGAATTAAATCCCGTTTACATGCAAATGTAAATTTCATGAATTAAGGGGCGCTAATAGGCCTTGGTGGATTTAGCATTTTAAACGGGGTCAATATGACAAACTTTATTTTTATTACTGGTGGTGTTGTTTCTTCCTTAGGGAAGGGTATTGCTGCCGCATCTTTAGCTGCCATTCTTGAGGCACGCGGTCTTAGTGTTACATTAATTAAGCTAGATCCTTACATTAACGTCGACCCCGGCACCATGAGCCCATTTCAGCATGGTGAAGTGTTTGTTACGAATGATGGTGCAGAAACTGATTTGGATTTGGGACACTACGAGCGTTTTGTTAATACCATAATGACCAAACGGAATAATTTCACTTCCGGAAAAATTTACGAAAATGTTATTAAAAAAGAACGCAAAGGGGATTATTTAGGGGGCACAGTCCAAGTAATTCCACACATCACCAATGAAATCAAACGTTGCATTAAATTAGGCGCTGATGGTTTTGATGTGGCTATGGTTGAAATTGGTGGAACCGTAGGGGACATTGAGTCCTTACCATTTCTAGAAGCCATTCGTCAAATGCGTATTGAATTAGGTTCGCAACGAGCACTCTTTATTCATTTGACCTTAGTGCCATATATTGCTACGTCTGGTGAAACGAAAACAAAACCTACACAGCATTCTGTAAAAGAACTGCGCTCTATTGGCATTCAACCTGATGTGTTAATTTGTCGTTCTGAGAAATCGCTATCCATGGCGGATTGAGCAAAAATTGCCTTGTTTACAAATGTGGATAAAGAAGGGGTTATTTCTCTTGAAGATGCGTCAAGTATTTATCAAATTCCAATGATATTGCATGAGCAAGGTTTAGATGACATTGTGGTTAAGAAATTAGCGTTAAATGTCAAACCTGCAGACCTTAGTGAATGGCAACATGTTGTTGACATGCAAAAAATTCAAACCATGACCGTGAAAGTTGCTATGGTTGGTAAGTACATTGAATTGAATGATGCCTATAAATCAATTAACGAGGCCTTATTGCATGCCGGTATCCATACTCAAACTAAAGTTGAAATTATGTATTTGGATGCGGAGCTCATTGAAACTCATGGCCCATCATTATTAGAAAATGTGGATGCTATTCTAGTTCCCGGTGGCTTTGGTGAGCGTGGCGTTGAAGGAAAGATCAACGCAATTCAATTCGCCCGTGAACATAAAATACCATTCCTGGGCATTTGTTTGGGGATGCAAACGGCAGTCATTGAATTTGCGCGCAATGTTGTTGGTTTGACTGGAGCAAATTCTACTGAATTTAATAAGAACACACCTTATCCTGTTCTTGGCTTAATTAACGAATGGATGGAAGCTGATGGCTCCAAACAATTTCGTGATGAGCATACTGATTTAGGTGGCACGATGCGTTTAGGTGCTCAATTGTGTCAATTGGAAGAAGGTACGCTGGCACGCAAGGTCTATGATAAACCGCAAATTATTGAGCGTCATCGTCATCGTTATGAAGTGAATAATAAATACGTTGAACGTTTGGTAGAGCATGGATTGATTATTTCAGGACGCTCTGCTGATAATACTTTAGTGGAAATGGTTGAACTTGCAGATCATCCTTGGTTTTTAGCATGTCAGTTCCATCCAGAGTTTACTTCTACGCCAAGAAGTGGTCATCCGCTATTTAAACAATTTGTACTTGCTGCACGAAATAAACATCAAGAGAAGGGTCAAGCATGAAATTATGTGGATTTGAAGTAGGTTTGGATAAGCCTTTATTTTTAATAGCAGGCCCTTGTGTTATTGAAAGCGAGGGATTGGCATTGGAAACTGCAGGTTATTTAAAAGAACTTTGTGGTCAATTAAACATTCCTTTTATCTACAAATCATCTTTTGATAAAGCAAATCGCTCCTCTTTGTCCAGTTATCGCGGCCCAGGTTTTGAGAAAGGCTTGGTAATTTTAGAAAAAGTAAAGGCACAAATTGGTGTGCCTGTGTTAACTGATGTGCATGAAGACACGCCCTTAGTGGAAGTTTCCAGTGTGGTTGATGTATTACAGACCCCGGCTTTTTTATGCCGCCAAACAAACTTTATTCAAAAAGTGGCGGCGATGAATAAGCCAGTGAACATCAAAAAAGGCCAATTTTTAGCACCGTGGGAAATGAAGCATGTCATTACAAAAGCAAAATCGGGTGGTAATGAGCAAATTATGGCGTGTGAACGCGGCGTGAGTTTTGGTTACAATAATTTAGTTTCCGATATGCGTTCTTTAGCCATTATGCGCGAAACCGAATGTCCCATTGTTTATGATGCCACCCATTCAGTGCAATTGCCTGGTGGTAATAATGGTGTTTCTGGCGGACAAAGAGAGTTTATACCTGTGCTTGCACGTGCGGCTGTAGCTGCAGGAATTTCGGGTATTTTTATGGAAACCCATCCTGATCCCGACAAAGCTTTAAGTGATGGTCCTAATAGTTGGCCTTTGGATAAAATGAAGCAGTTGTTAGAGTCTCTAATAGCAATTGATGCGGTTTATAAAAAGACAGGGGAAATTGTTTAAATCTTTTCCCTTGCCCAAACCACCGCGTAGATTGGGTCGTTTGACCCAATCTACGCGGTTTATCTTGGTTATGAGGTTGTTGATGAGCATGGTTGTTGGGCCAAATGACCCAACATGTTGCGAATATTAAGTTAAATCACTCATGGTCGAAACAGCATGATAACCCGCATCCACATGCACTACTTCCCCGGTAATTCCCGAAGCTAAGTTCGAACATAAAAATGCAGCAGTATTACCAACTTCTTCAATCGTGATATTTCTTTGCAGTGGGGTAATGCTTGCATAAGCGGATTGGATTTTTCGGAAATCCTTAATGCCTGCGGCAGCTAGCGTCTTAATTGGGCCTGCGGAGATGGCATTAACACGTAAACCGCGACTGCCTAAGCTTGACGCTAAATAACGTACAGAAGCTTCTAAGCTGGCTTTAGCTATGCCCATAACGTTGTAGTTAGGGACCGCTTTTTCAGCACCATAATAGCTCATTGTTAAAATAGAGCCTTGGGTTTCCTCCATCATCGGCAAAGCCGCTTGCGCTAAACCAATCAGACTGTAAGCACTGATGTCGTGAGCAATTCTAAATCCTTCACGAGTACAGGATGTTACAAAGTCGCCACTGATTTGATCGGCCGGAGCATAAGCAACAGAGTGAATCAGAATGTCGAATTTATTCCAATGCTTACCCAGATTTGCAAAAAGGGCAGTGATCTCTGCGTCATTAGCTACATCACAAGGAAAAGTCAGCGTTGAATTAAATTCAGCAGCCATTGATTCCACACGCTCTTTTAAGCGTTCGCCTTGATAGGTAAATGCTAATTCAGCTCCTTGTTCATGAAATGCTTTAGCAATACCGTAAGCAATGGATCGATTGCTCGCCAGACCAATGATAAGTGCCTTTTTACCCGCTAAAAAGCCCACGGTGTTCTCCTTTACTATTTAAGTATGTGATGCTAATAATTCACGCATTTTTGCTTGAATCATTTCGATAGCAATTCTATTTTCACCGCCCCGAGGAACAATGATGTCCGCATAACGACTTGATGGTTCAATAAACTGTAAGTACATGGGCCGTACAGTTGTTTCATACTGATGTACTACGGACTCAAATGTTCTATGGCGCTCCACAACATCTCTTTTTAAACGTCGCGTCAAACAAACATCCAAAGGGGTAGACATAAAAATACGGATGTCCATTAGTTCTCGTAATTCTTTATCACTAAAGAGCAATATGCCTTCTAAAATAATAATCGCGTGCTTGCCTACCGCCCTGGTTTCCGCTGAACGCTGATGTTTGGAGTGTGAATAAATGGGAATCTCGACCGAGTTGCCTTCACGCAGTTGGCGTAAATGCTCACAAAGCAGAGTATGATCAAAAGAATCCGGATGATCGTAGTTTATTTTTTCTCGGTCAGCGAAGGGTAAATGCCCGTTATCTTTGTAGTAGGCATCCTCAGAAATAACGACTACATGATCTGAACCTAATTCGTTAACGATAGTGTTTGCGAAAAGGCTTTTACCTGATGCTGATGGGCCTGAAATCCCAATTATAATTGCTTCTTTGTTCATGATTATATCGCTCAAATTTTCGCACAAATGGTAAATGTTTTTTGTGTTAAATTCAATCTTTATCTCAAGTAGGGTATTTGCTTGTAAGAGTAGCATAGCTGAACTGAGCTTTATGGTGCTTCGTTTACGAAGCCCATAGCCCGTTAAATTTCCTTCTCCCCTCGAATAGCCGGACATCTTGTTTAGCAAGCAAACGAGTTACCTTGTTAATTTAAGGTTTTTTTATGCTGAGGATTATATTTGGGGGGACCGTTCATCACATTAGAACCATACGGAATTAACACTATCTAAACGACATGGGTTCTGGCTATTAAATAATCTTTGTGTTAAAATTAAAAGCACAAATTACCAACTGACGTTTCAGGAAATTATGAATATTACAATTCAAGAAACCTTTATGCAACTTCGTGCAGACTACCTTAAGTTAGCATGGCATCAGAGTCTTTTCTTCCCAGAGCAGCTAAGTAACATACTTAATCAGAAAGATGCTTTTACGGCAGAAGATGCCTGGGCTTTTTGTGATGCCTATTCACAACAGACTAATCTTTTTCCCTATGTATTTAGTGATTTGGCAGACTCCTACAATGGTTCATTACTACCAATTATTTTAAAAAAATTAAAGGAAATTACGAAAGAATCTGTTAAAGATCATTTTTACCTTGTAGTGCGCCATGAACAACCAAAGAGCGTTTTGGTTGCCTTTAGCAATTTACAACAATGGGAGATGCTTACTGTCGCCAATGCCACTGTTGTAGCAAAGAACAGTGAGCCAGAAAACCTTGCTGACGCTCTTAGACTCCTGCAACAAAGCGGCGACTTAGCTCAAACTTATCATGACATTGTAATAAACTCTAAAGCCCCTCGCAGCCTCGCACTTGCTCTTACAAAGCTATATGAAGCTGAACTCCTTGTTGATGTGGCTGCACAAATCTATAGTAATGCTCTAGTAGAGCATCTTGATCCTAATTACCTTGCTGATGCGATTATAAATTTACGCAATGCTAAGTTGCTTATGAATGAAAATTTTGAAGCTGTAGTCCATCATGAAAATCCTTACATTCTTTCTGATGCGCTTATAAGGCTGCATAAAGAAACCTTACACGATGGCGAATTTGCTGTAGCAATTCGCGAAGCCTTAACGAAGTTTAACGAGCCTTCTTTTTTCGTTGATGCGATTATAGCGTTGCATAAAGCTAAGTTGCTTACGGATGCCAATTTTAATGCTGTAGCAAATCATGAAAATCCTTCGAATCTTTCTTGGGCGCTTATAAAGCTGCATGAAGAAGGTTTGCTCACAGGCGAATTTGCTGCAGCAAATCGCGAGGCCTTAACGGTACTTAACCAGCCGCTTCATATCTTGGATGCCTTTGGAGTACTAAGACAAGCAGGTTTACTCACGCCAGACAATGCTCAGGAACAATTTAACGTGTTACTCAGACGTGCCAGTATTCTGCTCGATATAAAAGATGTTTGGAATCGTATTCCTGCACATCAATTCACTCTTGAGCATTTTAATGCCATGATAACTATCGCAGAAACACATCAAAACGACATACCCGAAGGGCAAAGACAACTCCACAATTACGTCAATCGCCAACTCCTGAATGATATTCCCTTAGCCGCTGGTGAATTAAATCAAAACCAGAGTACACATACTGCAAGCGTCCATCGCTCAGTCTCTCAATCTGCAAAGAACTTACTTGCCTGTTATGGGAAAAACATGTTGGGTCGCGGCATGGATAAGTTCTATACTGAATTATCTATTTGGTGTAACCAAACTAAACTCCCTGAAAATTCAAACCTCAAACAGACTCAATTAACTGCGGCAAGAACCTGTCTCGAGCGCATTTTAGCTCCTGATTATCATTTTGAAGATACTTCATCGCAGGTATCCACCCAGCAATTGCTCGCCTTATTCTGGTTTGCAATTCATGATGAAAGCAGACGGCAAGGTACTCTGGAAGATGCCCAAGTGCAATTGATTGAAGGATTATATGAAATTCAGCGAGGATACAATCTTACCGAGCAAGGAATTGATGAGGGTGGAAGCGATCGCCCCATTTGCAGTGCAGGTACTTTTAACAAGTTAGTCGAAAAATTAAACGGCATCCATTCTGAGGTGGAAGTACTCTTTATTACCCATGAGGTGGCTTGTCTTAAGTTTCCCAATATTGTTAAAGAAGAAGCTGAAACGTACTTAAAATATTCATCTCTAAGTAATGATGTCTGGGAGAAACTCAAGGAAGATGGTGTGGAAGCAATTTGGGAGTATCTTAAGCCCAAGGTAGAACTGCGCATCCTCGATGAATTTTCCTCTATCTATGAGGATAGAAAAAACGCTAAATTCAACGAATTAATGGCGCAGGGTATCTATGTCGACATCGATACGGTATTAAAAAAATTAGATTTTAACAGTGCAAATAAAATAACGTTTGCAGAAAATCCCTATTCCATCTTTCACCAGGAAGGCGAAAAAAACGCTCAGTATCAGGACGTACCAAGGAGCAGTACACCTAATTTAGGAAATTAAATAGTTCATCTTGCTAAGAGTCATATATTAATGAAACGAGTAAAACTGATTGAATATATGGCTAATATTACGCCCTGTTTAGCGAGTATAGAGACTTGTGGTGGAGCACATCATTGGGCTCGAGTTGAGGAATATGGGCATACAGTAAAAATAATGTCCCCCTCAATTTGTAAAACCCTATGTAAAATCGATTAAAAATGATGCATCGCGATGCAGAAACAATTGCTGAGGCGGTAACAAGGCCAACTATGTGATTTGTTCCTAAAAAAACGATGGCTCAACAAGACATCTTGTTGCTTCATCGAGCTAGAGAATTAGCAATGAAACAAAGAACAGCGCATGGCAATCAGCTTCGTGGATTGTAGCAAAGGGGTTATCTTATCTTAATCAGCTACCCGCGATTTTAGAGCAAGAAGAAAACAAATTAAGTAGCGCTTCAAAAGAGGTATTTTTACAGTTACATGAACAATTAAAAATGTACTTTGAACAAGTTGATTATTATGAGAAGAAAATTCACGTTCATGCTGCTACGGCTCTACGCTGTGTGGCAGTCCAAGAAATAGAAGGATTTGGACCAATAGCAGCGTCAGCTATAGTGGTTACGATTGGTGAAGCCAATACGTTTAAAAATGGGCGTGAAGTTTCAGCCTAGTTAGGCCTGACACCTAAGCAGCACTTGAGCGGTACTAAAATAGTTTTAGGGGGAATTACCAAACGAGGTGATCCTTTTATAAAGAAGTTACTTGTTCATGGCGCACATTCTGTTGTGAATAGTTGTGATAATAAAATAGATAGAAAAAGCCAATGGGTGGCAGACAAAAAACAATGTTGTGGTTATAACAAAGCAACAGTGGCTCTGGTCAACAAAAATGCCCGCGTTGTCTGGGCACTCTTAGTAACAGGGGAATGTTATCGAAAAGCAGCATCTACTGATGTTCAAGTGGCATGAATGAATAGAGTGTCATGATTGAACTACAATGTTTCATCTAATTTTTTTAGGTATAAAAAAACACAACAAAATTAGGCGATTGAAAATAAGTTAAGAGCGACAAACTCTTCAGGAGATTGCTTAAGGTAAACCAAGATTGATAGCAAAACAGGTAAGACCAGTTCTTTCAAAACCTATGTGGGACAAGGGGTGGTAATAGAACCTTTGGGATGATGAGGAGAAAGAACGCGGATGCTATCAGGGCCAGAGTGAACGTATATCACTCAATAAAGAGACCGAATACATGACAGAATCTCAACCTAAATGGCTAAAAATTTTAAAATTACCTCTTGCAAAACCGGTGGAGTCCATACATGTCCCGGAATCTTTACGAGGTAGCACGCCCCTTCTGACGGCTATTACTCGCGAAGCCCAATTATTGGGGTAATTGTTCTGATGCGGACAATACTTCCTCTAACGGTTGCCCAACCGCGGCGGATGGTGATTTTATCATCAATAAGGCCGATAAAGTTGGCGCAATATCTGTAGTATATACTGGTCGGGAAATACGTTGCGCTTTAAAATTTGGATGAACAAATAATAAAGGAACATAGCTGTCATAATTCCATGGACTACCGTGGGTAATGCGGTACATATCTTTCGCGCCATTCGATTGATTGGGGGGCTGTACTATATAGACATCTCCTGTTCGGTATGGATATGACATTTTATTTACCTTAGCACTGAGCCAATCTTTTTCAATCTGTGTAACAGGAAGTGTGTAGGCTTTAAATATTCCAGGTTGTAGCGTTAATGCCTGGGCTAAGTGATGACTCACTTCATGTAGATTGATTTTATGCTGACTAATGATTTTATGATCAAGGTAAATATAAGGCAGGGTAATGGACATAAGTGCTTGTGCGGGAAGCTTATATTTTTTTTGTAATACCTTATGAATGTAATGTTCCAGCTCAGCAATCTTAATGGGGTTAATTTCAGTAATATGATGGGCCTTGAGATAAGCTGGGCCATCATTTACGCCATGATCTGCGGTGAGGACAATCAGAGTATTATTCAGCCCTACTTGTTTATCAATTACACCAAGAAGATGGGCTAGCGTTTTATCTAATTCCAGTAGGTTATCTTCTGCCTCCAGACTATGCGGGCCAAATTGATGGCCAATTGCATCAACTCCAGAAAAACTAATGGCTAAATAATCTGTTTTATTCGTTGCTAATCCTAACCGTTCTTCAATTAACAATTGTTCTGCAAAATTCCCTGTTAATTGATCGGCTTTAGGTGTTTTGGACAGTGCTTTAAAATAGTCTTGATTTTCATTATGGCGCACATGATGTGGGAAATTTTGGCCAAAGGTTTGATCTATTTGTGGAAACACGGGTGAATTTACATTTTGGTATTCAGTCTCTGGACGTCCAAGATTCCAATCAAAATTAGGGGACTCATAGTGTTTATTCCAATTTTGCACCCACACAGGATATTCATCATAGTAATAGTTGCTGGTAACAAAACCACCATTTGTTGTATCAAACCAAAAGGCTTTGCCTGCATGTCCTGCAAGTGCAATCGCTGAGCGGTCTTTTAATGAAACGCCAAAGGAGCGTCCTTTGTTCGATAAGATGACTTCATCACTTAAGGTTGATGCATAGATATTTCGTGGCGAGCGGCCTGGAATAATGGTCTTAGTATGTTGAGTTGGTAAGATATTTGCTTTTAAATCTTCCATGCAATAGATCAGTTGTTTTGATTTTCGATCATACCAATCATTATTTACGATGCCATGCATGGCAGGATAGCTTCCGGTTGCAATGGTCGTATGTCCCGCACAGGTTGTCGTGTTGGCGTGTGGGTGATGGGCATTATGGTAATTAATGGCATGGTTTAATAAATAAGTAAAACCAGAATTGCCAAATTGTTGTTGATGTTGTTGAATTAAGTCGCCGCGCAATTGATCTACGACTAATTGAACAACCAACGTCGGTTGATTCGTATTCGCTTGCGCATTAATACAGTTAAAAGCCAACAGGGTCGAGTAGAGATATTTTTTCATAAAAGCCGCATCCTCATTTGGATAAACAAGGTGTAAATTAACTTAATGCAATAGAATAAAGCAATTAAAAACACATAAAGTTTAGGGTTGACGGAGACTTTTACTTTATTTATTAAGGCAGAAATATAATCTGTTTTGTCTTAATTTAGCCAAATTTTAAGTATCGCTTTAGCGATTAAAAATTCATTAACAAGTAAAAAGAAAGATCATGACGTAATTAATTAATTAGTTTAAACTTCACCACTGGCAATGGAGTTTACTAATCCTGTTTATGGAGTTTAAGGAGAAAAAAATGGGTTTTCAATACGTAGACTATGATGTACTAAAGGAAAAAATTTTGCAAAGTATCCAACACTTAGCAAAAAAATATAAGCATAACGCTCAAAAGCTTATTGAGGATTACAAACAAGATAAGGCTGATCCTAATGAGTTAGCACATCGGTATGCTAATATTCCCCAAAAGAGAAGAACACAAAGCGGTTTTATATTAACAACAATACGTTGTTTGGATGCATCTTCTATCGCTATAGAAGACAGACAACAAATACTTAACGCTTTAGCTTGCTATGTACATGGGAGTATTTTTCATGATTATGATCCTGAACGATCTTGGATAAATTATTTTTCCTCGTTTGCAACGAATGAGAATAATAGTAAATTCTATGTTTCATTAGCTACTTCACTGGATTTTAGAGTAGATAATATACCTTCTGATGCTGAATTTTGTTTTATGTATTCTAAATTAAAAAATTTCATGCTGTCCTATATTTATGTTGACCCTACAGATCTAAGGAAAGGACATCTATCTGCTAATAATCCTTTTAGTGAAAAAAAGATTGAAGATTTTGATGCGAAGACATTCCTCGAGCGCTTAACTAAAAAAATAGCGAAGTTAGAACAATGTGTGCATAGTCAAAGTGAGGTTTTAGCTCAGGATGAGAATGAACAAATTAAAGTAAAACAGCAATCTGCTTATTCTGGCTTGGGCTTATTTGCGGTAGCGGATACAAATGGTTTAGATGAATCGGCCTCTATCAATTGTTGCGGCGCGGTAGAAAGTCCTGAGCTTGGCAATATGCCGATAAAAGTGAATTGTTAACTTATTGTAGTTTATTGCCCCAGAGCTGCATCGGGGCAATAGGATGTGCCAAATACGGTCGTTCACCTAAGAGGTTATTGTTCAATAGGATAACCAGACATAGCCCATTCCATAATGCCACCATCCATTGAATAGACTTCATTGTATCCGAGATCTATTAAGCATTGTGCTGCATATAAGGATCTTACACCGCCTTTACAATGTAAGTAAATCGGATGACTTTTATCAGGAACTTGTGCTTCAATCTGTGACGAAATGCTATCCTTAGGGATATGAATAGCTTTGGGAATACGTATAGCTTGCCATTCGTTTTGTTCGCGCACATCAATTAGGCATAACTTGGCATCTTGTTCCATTTTATTTTTTAGTTGATGAACATCAATGGTTTTAATCTTAGGGTTTGTCATAACGTGCTTCTCTTATTGTGGGTCTTGTTAATGTAGAATGGTGTAGCAACCAATAAATTGTTGCTGTAAATACACCGCCAATTAAAGTTGCAAATGCCCAGGTTGAGGCTGAGACCAGGACTGTTTTTTGCCCCATTCGATTCATGCTTCCGCCATCACGAGCAACAGCGCCGGCAAAAATTAAATGTAAAATACCGTTGATTAGCATGATGAGATAAAAAAAAGTTTGGATTTGTGTAGCAAATTGCTGTGCCAGTTCACTTACCATAAATACACTTCCTTTTATAATTGTTTGAATTTACCCCAAATTCGATGTTTCATGGCTTGCCCGCGGGATCTAGGGTACTAAAAGCAGATTAGGGATATAATAACAGAAAACAATCAAGATCTTTTATTTCTTTCTTAACCCCGGTAACATCGGTTAACAAAAATAATAAGAGAGATAACATGAACGCTTCTGAAGTCCCTGTTCCTCATCTGGCCATAGCTAATACTGGTCCGTTGTATCATGTCGAAAAAATCGTTTTAAATCAGGTTGCTGCAATTGAGGCATGGTTCAGGCGAGAATGGAAGAAAACCCCCGCACCATTAACTTCGTCAGTTGATTTACGTCAAGCAGGTTTCAAGTTAGCCCCGGTAGACACTAATTTATTTCCAGCTGGATTTAATAATTTAAATCCAGAGTTTCTTCCCTTGTGTATTCAGGCAGTGCAGTCCGTATTAGCCGATTATGTGCCTGGCTGCACACGAATTTTATTGCTTCCAGAAAGCCATACGCGCAATAAATTTTACATGCAAAGCCTTTACGTATTGCGGAAAATCTTTGTCAAAGCAGGTTTTGTGGTGCGGATTGGTAGCTTAGATCCTGAACTTATAGAACCCCTAGAGGTTGTTCTTGAACATGGCGAAACATTATTAATTGAGCCGATCGAAAGACAAGGTGATCGAATCGGTCTGGTTGATTTTAATCCTTGTTTTATAATGCTTAATAATGATTTATCGCAAGGTATTCCTGACGTTTTGCAAGGATTACAGCAAAAAATCAGACCAACGGCCAAATTAGGTTGGTCGACGCGATTAAAATCCAGCCATTTTGGTTTTTTTGATGATGTGACAAATGAGTTTTCTGAACTGCTGGGCATGGATTCTTGGTTAATTAATTCTTATTTTAGCGCTATAGATGGTGTTGACTTCATGGCGCAAGAAGGTATTGACCAATTAGCAGAAGAAGTAGATAAAATTTTGACAATGATTCAGGACAAGTATGCTACTTATGGGATTAAAGAAAAACCCTTTGTGGTTATTAAAGCAGATAATGGCACCTATGGTATGAGTGTGATGATGGTCCATGAGGCGGAGCAAGTGCGGCAATTAAATCGTAAACAGCGGACCAAAATGTCGGCGAGCAAAGGTAGCCAAAAAGTTGATCGTGTTATTATTCAAGAGGGTGTTTATACTTTTGAGACTATGCCCAATGGTGCCGTTGCTGAGCCTGTTGTCTATATGATTGGTCAATTTGTAGTAGGTGGATTTTACCGTGTTCATCAAGAACGAGGTATTGATGAGAATCTCAATGCGCCAGGAATGCATTTTGAACCACTGGCATTTGCTCAAGCGTGTAACATGCCAAATGATGAGTTAGAGGTGGTTGATTGTCCTAATCGTTTTTATGTTTATGGTGTGATTGCACGATTAGCCGCTCTTGCTGCTGCGCGCGAAAGCGCGGCTATTGGGGGCGAGTAATGAAACTTGCGCTCTTGCTGGATCCATTACATTATTTAAAGCCATACAAAGATACGTCTGTTGCTATGGTAAAGCGTGCCCAAGAGCTAGGTTGGTCTTGTGTTTATTTTACGCAAAACGATTTATTTTGTAGTGAAGGGCGGGCTTATGCTCGAGTCTATGATATAGAGATTGGCGATGAGCATAGCAGCGATTGGGCTAGAACAAAGGATTTAGGAGAGAAACCTTTAGGTGATTTTGATATTATCTTAATGCGCAAAGATCCGCCGTTTAATACCGAATATATTTACACGACCTATCTTTTGGAGCTTGCTGAACGCGAAGGTGTTCTTGTCGCGAATAGGCCACAAAGTTTACGTGATGCTAATGAAAAATTTTTTACATTAAAATTCCCTCAATGCTGTCCGACAACACTTGTTTCTCGAGATATGAAAAAGCTAAGGGCTTTTTGGCAAGAGCATCAACACGTAATTTTTAAACCCGCAGAAGGTATGGGGGGAAGTTCAGTATTTCATGTCGATGAGCAGGGAAGAAATTTATCGGTTATTTTGGAAGTACTGACTGAACATCAAACGCGGACTATTATCGCGCAACGTTACATCCCCGAAATTGTAACTGGAGGTGACAAACGTATTTTGGTCATTAATGGCGAGCCCGTGTCTTATGCTTTGGCGCGAATTCCTGCCAAAGGCGAGTTGCGTGGAAATTTAGCGGCGGGTGCGCGTGGTGAGGTGGTTCCAATTACCACACGTGATCGCTGGATATGTGAGCAAATAGCACCGACACTGAAAGCAAAAGGGCTTTATTTTGTTGGGATTGATGTGATCGGAGACTATTTAACTGAAATCAATGTAACTAGTCCAACATGTTTGCGCGAAATTACTGCTGAAACTGGATTAGATATTGCTGGTGATTTTTTGCGTTCTCTTGAGAAAATTTGTTTGGCCTGAGTGTATTGTTTTGTTCTGGTTTATGTCTGATATCTTTTTTAGGCTGGGCTGTAAAGCCTCTAGGCGTCAACTTGACGCCTAGAGGCTTCCCAGGAAGAAGGGCGTTTTTATTCTACATAATCACTACCAGCATTAGACGCTGCTTTTGCATCTGCCTTTTCATCATCAACATAAAGCGCACCATTATCTTGCTCTGCGCCAGAAATAAGGTAGTTGCGATGTTGCAAATAAGCATCCCTCATGAATGAGTATTTATCTAAAGCCTCATCCATCAAGCGCTCAGTATCAAACAATTGCGAACGCAGATCAACGTAACGTAAAGCCAGTAAACTATAAACTACCGCATCCTCATTAATGTAAACATAAGGACTATAGAGTGCAAATTGGAATAACCATCCTGCGCCGTCACGAATAGTGCTTGGGCCTAAGAATGGCAGAACTAAATAAGGCGAGTGTTTATCTCCCCATTTAGCTAAGGTAAGACCTAAGTCATTTGAATGGGGTTGTAAACCAAAGGTCTGGGCTACATCTACTAGGCCACCGACACCCAAACTAGAGTTAATTATAAAACGCCAGGTGTCTCTAATTGCCCATTTTCCTTCAGCCTGGAGCACATCATTACCAACGGTTGGGATCAGATCCAGGTTGTTATAAAAATTATTTACACCTTTACGAACAAAAGCAGGAAAAACTGCTTTATAGAGCCTTGCTGGCGGTTTTAAAAAAATCTTGTCAAATGTTGAATTAAACTTATAAACCTTGCGGTTAAATGGTTCATAAGGATCCGCGGGGTTTGTTCCTTTAGTTGCGCAGCCTGCTAAGGCGAGGCTTCCTGCCAAACTGATGCTTATTAAATTTAATCGCATGATTTTTCTAACTTAATTAGACTTGTTAATGATGTTACACGAGTTTATTGATCTTGCAAACAGCCTAGGGTTGATGAGCTGCATATCTTATCCTAGTCGATCCTTTGTGAACGATAATAATTTGTAGTATCAAGGCATCTCATCTAGATTAAAAACGAGTCAAGTGGTTTTTATTTTTGATTCACTTGCTTTTCCGGAGATCTTTGTGTCGATAAATAAGGCATGGTGCGCTATAATTCGCGTATATAAATTTATTATTTAAGAGCTCCTTTATGACTATAGATGCTACATTATTTGCCCATATTCACAATGATGCATTTCTTTCCGGTACTTATAAACTTCAAGGCAATTCATTTATAAACGCAATTTCGTATCTTAATGAGTATTTTGATCTGCTTGATAAAAACGGCGAAATCATTACTCCATCATACCGTGAGTTGTTAAAAAATTTGGCATATCTGAATCAAATTGAAAAAGACATGCAAAACATCTATTTGGACGTAGGTACGAAACCAGTGGCACAACGGGTTGCCAGGGATCTGAGTCATTTACCACAACAAGAAAGCCTATTAATTCCGGGGGGATGGCAAAATAGTGAGGGCGGCCATGCGATGGTTTACCAATTCACCAAGGGGGCTGATGGGTACTTTTTTACTGTTTTTAATGCAGGGTCTGGACTTGAGTATCATTCTAAAAAATCAATCCGTGATAAAGAGCTTTATAACCCTATAAAATCTTGGTCAATACCTACTCCGACAAGTGCAAAAGAGAGCGCGGAATTAGAGCATTTTATTGGACGGCTTTTGCAAGCTATAGTTCCAGCTTCTAGGCATAATATAAAGAAAAATATTGATAAAAAAGTGCTTTATGAAGAGATTTTTCCTCAAATTAGTTACCTTAATGGCAAAGAAATAGATGACGATGAAGGTATGCCAAAACATGCTTACACTGGAGGGCAACTTTCTGGTACCTGTACACAACGCAGTCTTCATCAAATGTTAAAAATTAATTCCCCAACAGGTGGTTACTATCAGCGTTTTATCTTTAAATTTAAACTGCATTCGTTACAGGAATATGTTGCGGCATGCCTTAATAGAAAACAAGCTTTTAACAATGCCGTTGCGGATCAAATTTATTTGGCAATTGATAATAGCTTAAAAATAGCAAATATTCCTGAGTTGTTTACCGCGCATGAGCTTCAGAAGAATCTTGCCACATTAACGCAGTTAAAAAAATTGGTAGACCAGGCGCCTCGGAGTCGTATTCAAACACCAATCGAAACCACCGATGTCGTTCAGCAATTTACATTGCGCGATAATGCTCTTGCTGGTTCGACATTTTATACGGGTAGTGCGACTTCTTTTTCGCAGAAACCTAGGCTTGTTGGTTCTTATAATGATTCGGGACTTCTTTATCGTTTGCAAAATACTATTGCCGATATCGCAAAATTAGACGACCCTGCAATTAAATATGTACATCTTGAAAAATTGATTTTGTCTTTACCACTCACACCTAATGGGCTGTTAGATATTTTCGCTGATACTGATAACTCACCCGAAGCCATGGAAGACTATCAGGTTTTCCTAAAACAGATGAATAACATTCAGGATGCCTTAATTCAGCTAAGAAATAGCTGGCTGCACCAAGCCCAAGTTCCCTTGTTTAATCACCTAAGTTTGAGTGTGCTTTCATTGCAGGTGGACGCCTATGAAGCGATTGCTACTTCATCAGGAAAAAAAGGTGGTGGTTTACCTTCATTTAAACGGTTTACTGACATGATGATGGCCACTTTAATTGATAATCATGACCGTGATCCTTTCGATGCAACTAATAACGCACAGGTTGACCAGCGCCTAATGCTTTTAAGAGCACGCTTTAAAGCACCAGAGGTCTATGGTGATATTAATTTGTTTTTTTATTTTCAACGTATTTTGCAAACAGAGTCTCAGCTTAATGCTGAATTAGATAAGTTGTATGCAACCTTATATAGTGCCGATGCATCAAAACTGCATACAGACATTAGAAAAAACGGTTTGCAGTCTTTATTTATGATTTCATTGCATCTTCAAAAGACGAACCTCCTTGATACAAAATTTAAACCCCTCATTGATAAAATTCAAGCACATCTTGATCATGAATCAGCGCTTCGTCGTGCTATTAATCCTTTTTTTACTCAACAGTTGAATTCTTCTAAGTCGTTGACTTTTCAATATGTTCATGAACAATTTAGAGTAATCGCCCCTTTATATGCAATTTTTACACCCTATCAACCGTTGTCAACAACGGTGAAGCAGGACAAATATGACTTAAAAGACTCTCCGGCATATGAGGCTTTAGATATTGATCTTTCTAATGAATCAGCGATTAGATCAGGAACGCATATTCAGTCAAAAACAGCAAATGCCATTCAATTAACGTCATTTAAGGCGACACGAGAATCTCAGAAAGTCACAACATCCGATATTCTTGCTCGTGATTACTGTCATCTAAGGGGGAATCCTGCGCTACAAATTGCAATAACCGTGGATTATTTTACTTTGCATGTAAGCCGATTAAATGATGTAAATAATCAGCGTTATGTTGAAGCGAATATTTTCCAACCAGGACTTTTGCTTGATGCACTAACCAACCCAGAATTCATCCCTCAATTGGATCATTTTTTACAAACGGGGAAACGTTTTTTTGCTCACAATGGGCAACATACGCGTGAGTCTTTGTTCTTCTTTCGTTTGGATTTATTGGTAAGTCGCTACTTTGCGCAATTAAATAAGAACGAAGGACTCACACGTTTAAAGACGGTACAAGAAGATCTTATCAAGCAATTGTCCTTATCCTCAGAACCTGATGTAATTTATGTGCTGCAACAATACCTTTTCTTAGCCACTATGGCTCGAATTGAAGAAGGTGACGCAGCAAATGAGCTTCTTGAGCAGGCAATGCAATCCTATTTCTATATTATGGGACATACCAATCCCTCTATTCTTGAAGACAGAGCCCATCGTGTTGAAGTAGACATTGCTGTAGGGAAATTTAAAATTTTTACCAGTCAACAACCCGAGCAGCGTGTGGATGAAGCGGTAAAACGTACGTTAGTTGCTGCAGGAATGTCTTTGCAACCTGGGTTAACCGGCAAGTTTCCCAATTATTCGCTAGCGGATAATCAAGGCGCCGTACTTCATGTTGATGCGCTTAAAGGTAAAATTTTTGATAAAGGTTTTGCTAAAGCGGGTGTGCCCTTGGCGATTCGGAATCATCCATTAATTAAACAATTGGGTTTGCATCACGTACACGTATGCCTTATGAATCATGCGGGTAGTTATTTTATTCTTCAAAGACAGGAAGGTGATGTTCATTTATTTTATCAAGGTAATACGCTTATTGTTCAGAAAGATTGGACTATTAATGGTAAGACAGCAAGGTATGAACTGCAAGCCTTGACTCATCATCATGAGGCATACTATGCGAATCAACGCGGTGGAGTAATTCAAACTGATTTCCCCGCTCTTTTGACTGATGGGGCAATGAACTATTGGAAACATACTGCGTCTACTGCTGGTACCGGCATTTTGACGCGTGATAATGTTCCCGTTTACTCCCTTACTGGCGGGAAAATCAGAAAACCTCTCGATGAGCAAGGATTAGAGATAGTGTATTCGGTAGGTGCACTTAATCCTGATAATTATCAGCTATTTAATGCCTTTGAAAGTAATCGCTTTATCCTTGCTTATGGGGATCAAGATAAGGCTTTCGTCAAATTACCTCGTTATGGTCTAAGTTTTCAAATCGATACAAGCACCCAGACTGTGATTAATGACGCAACCGAAGAGGAAGTGATTAACATCGCCTCACCGATTCATGCTTCAGTAGCCGGTCTTGTTTTACAAGGAAAAGGTCAACAACGTGTTTTAGTGCCAGTAAGCCGATTTTATGATTTGGATTTTGGTGTGCAAAGTGACTTTTATCCTGTAATCCATGATAAACGTGGTGTCATTGCCGAGGATAGTCTTAAAGAATTTTGGCAAGCTACACCACCGGTTAAAGAGCCGCAATGGAATTATCAAGACAGTGAGCGCTATACAAGTTTCCAATTAGTTGATGGTGAACCCATTGCAGATACTGCCGCGGATGCATTGTATTTGGCATATATGTATTTGGTTACTAATCAGCCCGAAAAAGCATGGAAAACCCTCGAAGATTGTATTAAGCGCTTGGGCGGTTTAAAGGGGGAGCCAGCAGAATTACAGTACATTAAATGGATGTGCAAAGATTTACCTTATATCGTTGATAAACATCAGAATTCTGAGAAAAATGCCATCAGAAATACTCCCCCTTTTGTTGCATGCCAACTTAAGGCCATGAGTCTTTTATCCGATTATCTGGTGCAGGACCGGACATTTGATCTGAAGGCTCCAGATTCAGATAACAGTGCTAACTCTGAATATGCTCAATTGCAATATAAAGAAATAGATTGTTTTTTACGAACGCTTCCTGGAACAATTTATCAGACATTTGAGCGCCTCCAAACCATGGGGCGTCATCTGGAACATCAATATCAGCTTTCAACAATTGAACGCAAACGTTTATTAGATTATTACCATCAATCACTGCCCACAGGTTTTAAACCCTTAGGTGCACTGGGCTATGAATGGACACGTTTAAGTCTGGAAGCCTTATTGGAGGAGCGAAAATTTTTACTTGCTCAAGAAAAGACCGGCGAATTATCTTTTGCTGAACAGGAACGAATAGCACATATAGAACAGCAACTTAAAAAGTTAAAGCCTATCGTTTCCAAGTCGACCAGCTTGGAGTTAGTCGCGGTCGATTTATCATTGCCAGAAGCGGCTGCGATGAAGAAGACTTCGAGTGGCGATTCTGTATATGAAAAACTTATGGCGAATAATAACGGTCTAAGTAGTGAGGCTTATGAACGAGCGATGGTTCTGCTTTCATCGACGATGATTGATGAGGATTTTGTCGAACATTTTCCAGCCTATTTGCGCATAGCACTTTCTAATGTTAATGAAATAACGATTCATGCGTTTCGTAAATCCTTACTCGATTTTTGTACGCGAACTTTACTTGCCAATCGTCATGTACCTTTAGACAAGCAAAATTCTCAGATTCCATTTTTATGCAATATTTTATATCGGGCAGCACATAATAATGAACGTTTAATCAATAGTTATTATAAAAAATTCGGCGATTTGGTAAATATTGTTCGTTGGTACAATGTACCACCTCTGCAGGTTTATCAGGCAAAAGATGTGTATGCAACGTTGCTGGCGGAACCTGAACAGCTTATAAAAGAGTATGAGCATCAGATCCCTAAACCAATTAGTACTACCGTTTTGCCAAAGCAATCCTTAAGTGTAAAAATGGGAATTGATACTCAATTGACCTCTGTCGATCAATACATCGTACATTATAAAAAGATTCAAGACGCACTTGCACAAAAACTTGAGGTATTAGGTAATAAGCCGGCGAATAGCTTAGAGGATGAGTTTGCTATAGAAGAAGATGCCGGTAAGAAAATTATTGATGCTGAAAAACAAAAAAAAGAATTAGCAATAGGTTTAATTGAGGACATGAATAGTGTTCGCACAGTGCATGAGTCGGCTATCAAGGCTTCAGCTCAACTTAAATTAGCAACGAAAAGATTGTGGGATGAGGCATTAAATCTTGCCAACCAAGGGCCGGAAGATTTTGCATTAGCACAAACATGGACTGTTGAAAAAGAATCACGAACTCGGGCAACTTTAACGCATGCCGATCTCTTATCACTTTATACACGAGCTGATTTTACTTACACCATTACGAAAACAGGTTTAAGTCCCCAAAATGCACAAAAACTGCATGATGTGATTCATCAAGCATTGGTTCAGGGCATTTGTTATCAATCGGCAGAAAAAATCAGGGGTAAGCTCCATGAAACAGTGGTTAAACAGGATGTAAGCAGTGCTGTTGTGGCGTTGGATCTATTGGCACGCTCGGAAATTCCCGCATTGGATGTGCCTGCAATAGTTCTTTTACAACATGAAGAGCAAATCCTGTTGCATGATCGGCAAGTCAGAGCGTTAAACGAGTTATTGGCCGTTCCAGATAAACGTCATGGTTTTAATGCGGTAATTGAAAAAATCATCATGGGGGGCGGTAAATCGAAGGTTATTCTTCCCATTCTTGCTGAAATGAAAGCGCAAGGGGATAACTTGGTTATTGTTGAGGTTCCTCAGGCTTTATTAGAAACTAACTATGAAGATTTAAATCGTAGTTCGCAGCGGTTATATGGAAAGCGGGCGTACCGTTTTGATTTTAATCGCGACAGTAATGCTGTGCCGGAACGTTTGGAGCAAATTTATAAGTTGTTTGTCGAGGTGACGACAAACAAGAGTTACCTTGTGACTACAGGCGAAGCCATGCAGTCATTAGAGCTTAAATACCTTGATCTCTTACTTTCTGAGGGCAAAACAGATAAGACCTGGGAACAACAAATCTATTGGTTAGATAAGATCACGAGTCTTGTGCGTCATCATGGTGATTGTGTTATTGATGAGGCGCATCAAGGTTTGTCGATTAAAAAACGGCTAAATTATACGGGAACAGATACTCAACCCATTGGTGTTGATGTAATTCATAATGCAATTGCGTTGTTTCGCTTAATTGACCCGCAATTGATTAAAGACGCGCCTGGCTTTAGTCCTGATTATGATTGGACTGATTTTAAGAAAGAACTGGCAAACAAACTGCTTAGAGAGAGGACGAGTCCGCTTAGTCAATTTATTGAAAATGCGCGTCAACGCTATGGGGATGGGGTTAGTGCAGAATTGATCGCCTACCTCACCAATACGGCAAAAAAAATTCCTGTAGCTGTTGTTCAAGCCAATCTGGAAGAAAAAGAGACACTTGCCTTTTTCAAGCAAGAAATTACCTTGTTGCCGCAAACATTGACTCGTCGTCTCAATGAACATTATGGTTCTTCCAAACGCAAAGACCTTAGTGCTTTAGAGCGAACTTTGGCTCTTCCTTATGCGGCAAATAATATTGTCAATGAGCGTAATCGTTTTGGAAATCAACTGGAGTCCATTAACTATACAGTGCAAATGATGCTTATTAAGGGGGTTAGCACAAAATTACTGACGCAAAGAATTGAGCAGTGGAACGCTGCAGCACGCAAAGAGCTGTTTCAAAACTCGGCCTTACGCCATTTAGATGATACCCCTACGGCCAAGGGATTTGCACATCTGGCTCGTGCTTTAGGTTTGACTTTAACCCAAGTTAATTTAAGCGATCCAGAGCAGCTGAAAAAACTTCATGCTCATTTTCAGTATAATGAAGCGCTTATTTTCACTATTTTACAAGAGCAATCTTTAGGACAAATTCAACAAGACAGCCGAACAATTTCCAGTAATTCATTTAACCATATTGATCTTTATCGCAGTGCGCAAGCGGTTTCGGGAACGCCATCAAATCATACGACCTTTCATCAGCGCCTTAAATACAATAAAGCCTCGTCTCTAGGTACAGATGGCTACATTATCGAAGTCCTTCATAATAAAAATATACGGATTTCTGGTGCTGATTATAAAGATGTTTATCAATTTATCGAACGTATTTTGACGCGTTCGCAAGCACCTGAGCGTACACGCGCAATTATTGATATCTGTGCCAAATTCCAAGGGGTGAGTAATTTCTTTGTTGCCCAGGAACTTGCACGTTTCCATCATAATACTGCTAATAAAACGATCAGACACATCCTTTATTTTGATAAAAACCAGCTCTTATGTGCGATCGATATTAACAAACCGAATAAGCCAATTGTTCTGAAAACAACAGATGAAAAAGAAATCAGTCGTTTGTTAGGTTCGACTCCTGAGCAACGGTTTACCTATTATGATCAACCCCATACGTTAGGCACTGATATAGCGCAAGCGCTCCAAGCCCATGCCATTGTTCTTGCTGATGAAAAAACATCCTTACAAGCCTTTTTACAAGGAAGTATGCGGATGCGTGGCTTAGGTTTAGAGCAAACCATGGAACTTGTTGTTTCTGAAAAGCTGAAAGACATTGAACGTGCTGCGTTGTTCAAGCAATTTGCGAACATCGATAATCTTAGCTTATTACAGGACAATCTTATTGCGGCAAAATTACAAATGACGAATTTGATGCGCAGTAGAGGTCTGGCATTTATTCATAGTGTGCCTGCTGCTAACGCCGCTAAAAAAAGGGAATTAGCCCAGATTTTTAATTCTTTTTTTGCGGACAAACCCTCAGTGAACTTCTTTGAGCTTTATGGGGCGCTGAATAAACCGCAAGCTACGGCAGATATTCTTAAACATCATCAAGAGTCGTTAATTATGCGTTGGCATGAATGCATTAAATTAGCAAAATTCACGGCTGGAGCTGAGGAAGAAATAAAGCGAAGTCTTCAGGGAATCATTGCCAAGGCATTACCTAATTGCTTGCAAGAATATGAAGCTGCTGAACAAAGTGCATTGGCTATGGAAGTAGAGATTCAAACTGAGATGCAACGGGAAACGCAGATGGAAGTTGCGGCAATTCATGAAACTTTTGATTCTAGGCTTGCAGAAACTCATGTAATAGATCTGCGTGACGCAAAAATCATTTATATGCATGAAATGTCGATGAGCTTCTATGCTTGGCCTTTGAATAAAGTCTGTTTCTTTGAAGACAAGTCTGATTTATTTAGCAATGAATTAAGAGCAAGTATAAATTATGCCTCAGCCTATCGAGGTCAACAGAAATATACCGGTGCCTTTTTAAAACCTGCTCTTGTTGTTTGGTATCACATACATCAAGGTATTTTGCATGCCATGATCGTTACGCCCCAAGAAGCAAAGCGCATAGCGCAACACATTAATTCACCACAAATGAGTGATAGCTGGTTAGCAACTACGCAAGATACGGTAGTTGGCGGAAAAAGGCCGAAAAATATACTTAATAGTGAGCGTTATCAAGTGCTGCGTGAGCAAGTTCGCTTTTTTAATGGAGAAATTTCCAGTCTTTTAGCGCAAGAGGGAGCATTAAAATGGTTAAAAGAGCGTACTCCAGAGAAACTGGCGTTATTTGAAAAAGAGCTGATGCCCTATCGCCCAGGAAGTGAGGCCGATTTTCCACAGTTAAAAACAGCGTTATCGCAAACAAGTATGGAAGGATTGATCTATATTGTTCAACATCGTTTTGACGATTTAAGCAAGTTCAATTGGAAACGATTTTTCCCTAAATTTAGTGCAGTGCAGGTTGCTGAATGCAGCAGGGCTGCGCAAGCTTTTGCATATATAAATCGGCAATGGACTAAAGAAAGGCTTGAAGTTGGTGAATTGCAAAGACAATTTGATCTACCGCTAAATAGTCTTGATTTTCTCCATGAGCATTCAATTCAATTAGGGGTATTGAACAATATTATCTTGCGTTTGGCGCAAGCCGGTCTTAATACTCCCTTTTTAAGGGGGTTAGATTCAAATGAATTTAAGGTTCTTGAAGACTATTTTGGCATGCCGCTTCGTCACTTGACCCAAGAGTTGGGGGGGGATTTAAATGATGGACTGACAGGGGTAAAAGCTGATTTTAAAGCGCTACTTCTGCTGCGGGCTCATCCTTTATTTCAAGGCGGGAATTCAATAAATGATATTGTTTGTCCAATGATTCTCCGAAAAGCAACGTCAGCACAAGATTTACAGACGGTTTTAAAGATAAATTACAGTTCGGCAGTATTTGCTAATGAAATTATTGAGAGTCAATTTTGTGATGAAGCCGTGGTTATCGCCCTACTTGATTCTTCGGTCATGATTAATGATGCAGCATGGAGCCTTCTGCTTAGCAAATCTCGGTCAAAAACAGAGTCTGAATTATTTATTAGCAAAATTCTGGCCCGACCGGGCACGATGATTCCTGAGTATGTTGTTGATTTTATATTGGGTCAAGATAGTTTAAACGAAGAACAATTAATAAAATTTGCGGCGCTTGCTGCGAATGAAACATTTTTTTATAAAATTTTCACTCATAAATTGGTCAGCGTTAAGGTTCGCGAAACGCTATTTAGTACTTCTTCATTTTCTCCTGGAAAATTTCTTGTTTACTTTTTAAAAAATAACACCAGTGATGTGGAAGGGCTTCAAGCTATTTTAGAATATCCTAAATTTGACGAGAATGCGTTAGAGAACAGTGTTGCAGTGGTTAAAACTCCTGAAATGTTATTACTCTTAATTTCTCATTCCCAGGCAACTGCAAAAATGTTGCTTGATGCAATATCACACCAAAGCTTTTCAATGCAAATAGCGAGAAAAATTGTTGAACGAGTAAATAATAAAGATTCTGTACTGGTCGAACTTATTAAAGCAGTTCATCAACAATATAATCGTGCAGTGACTGACTCTTTGCGTTCCGAATGGGAAGAATGCTTCATTTTAATATGTGAGCACTGTAAGCAGAATAAGCAAATGAGTGCGTTAAATGCCAATTTAAGTAAAATGAGCTTGAGTAAGGCACTGCAAGTCAAACTATTAACTATTTTTGGTAAGGACATTGCTGCAGGTTTGCAGTTACGTGCCTTAATTAATGATGCAGATGAAAAAGGGCTTCAATTATCGGTTGATCCTAAAAAACAGGCGCTATGAATGAAGATTTGCTGCTTCTTTTGGTTGAAAGATGCCAGGCAAGTGATTTGATTGATAAGTTACTTGAACGTTTGGATATGAGCGACAATGTCATTGGTGTGCTGTTAAACAAAACGACTTTAAATGAAGGGCAATTAGGACAACCATTACATAGGGTGCACTCGCGTCATAAATCAAGGTAAAGCGCATGCAAATTTTTCACCCGTGCGAGCGGGCAATCATCCGCCGCTTACTGCCTGAACTCATCCAAAAAGCCATCGCTTGGCGAAAGGATGACCGAGGTGTCGTCCCGGCTCAACGTACTGCGATAGGCCTGCATGCTGCGATAGAATTTGAAGAACGCTGGGTCGCGGCCAAAAGCTTCCGCATAGGTTTTGGTGGCGATCGCGTCCCCCTCCCCGCGCGTGATTTCCGCAGTTTTGCGGGCCTCGGCTAAAAGTTCCGTGCGCTCGCGTTCCGCAGTCGCACGAATTTCGGTGGCTTTTTCTTCCCCTTCGGCACGGAAGCGTTGCGCCTCTTTCGTGAAGTTCTTGCGCATGCGCTCATAGGTCGATTGCGAAATATCGGCCGGAAGCTCCGCACGCACAATGCGCACATCCACCACCTCGACACCAAAGCCCTGCACATTTTTGCTTGGGCCAGAACTATTCTCGCGCGCGACCACCCCGGCTGCCGCCGAGACCTGCGCATTCACATTAACCTGAATCTGCTTCATGATTGTCGCGCGCGAGGTGCTGAGCAAATCGCTTAAGGAATGGGCGGCAAGCACGCGGCGCATGCTCGAAAGCACCACACTGGTGAGGCGGTTATTGAGGTTCGCTTCGTTTTTCACGGCCTGATAGAACTGCACCGGATCGATGATTTTATAACGCACGAACGCATCGATCACCACGCGTTCATCGACCCCCGTCTCACGGTTCTTGCTGATGAATTCGGCGGGCTTGGTTTCAAATTCCAAAATGCGCTTATCGAACATCAGCAGATCCTGAATGAAGGGCACCTTCACATGCAGGCCCGGCGTTTTCACCACGCGCTTGATTTCACCAAACTGCAGCACTAGCGCCTGGCTGGTTTGCGGCACAATGAACAGGCTTGAGGTCATCAGCACCAAGGTGATGACAGCGGCAATCGCGGTTTTAATGACAATGGCTTGCATGGCAAATCTCCTAACGTTGCGCGGGCGCTTCAGGCGCAGTTGAGGTGGCAGGCGCGGCCTCGCGCTCGCTCGCTGGTTTGGCCACTGGCATGGTCAGCGGCAGCACCGAAACCTGGCCGCCCTTTTCCATGATGATTTTTGGCATGCCTTTGAGCACTTCTTCCATGGTCTCCAAGTAAATGCGGCGCTTTGTCACGTCCTTCGCCTGCGCATACTCGGTGTAGATCTGCTTGAAGCGCGAGGCATTACCCTGCGCATCCGCAATCACTTTGGCTTTGTATGCCTCAGAATCCTGAATCATTTTTGCGGCGTCTCCCTTCGCGCGGGGGATGATTTCATTGCGATAGCCCTCGGCCACCGATTCCGCCGTTTGCTTGTCCTGCTCGGCGCGTTTCACATCCTGGAACTCACCAATCACCGGCTGCGGCACATCCGGGCGGCTCAGGTTCACCGCAATAATCTCAATCCCCGCATCGTATTCATTGAACATCTGCTGCATCAGGGTTTTGGTGTCCTCGGCAATCTGGCTTTGTGCACCGGTCAGCACATCATCGAGCTTGGTGCGGCCAATCACTTCACGCATCGCGGATTCGGCCACAATGCGCACATTGCCCGCCGGGTTGCGCATGTTGAAGAGGAATTTCTCGGGGTTCGTCGCATCGATTTTCCACTGCACGGTAAAATCAATATCCACGATGTTACGATCGCCCGTCAGCATCAGCCCTTCGCTTTGCGCTGGCGCAACACTGCCAGCACGGTCACTGTAAGCACTTTTTGCGATACGAATGCTGGGGTTCTCGGCACTACCTGCGCGGTTACCAATCTCGACCGTGTTCACCGTCGTGACGGATGGGATGAGCACCGATTCAATCGGTGCTGGCAAATGATAGTTCAGGCCGGGCAGCGCGGTGCGGCTATACTGGCCAAAACGCATCACGATCCCAAGCTCATCGGAATTCACGCGGTAAATGCCCGAGCCAAGCCAGAGCAGCAGAAATACACAGAAGACAACAATGATGAGGTCGCGCTCGTTGCCATCGCCGGGTTTGGGGATAGCGCCACGCATTTTATCCTTGCTGTCGCGAATGATTTTCTCAAACGGGTTGCCAGGGCCTTTGCCGCCGCCACCGCCTGCATTGCCACCACCATGGCCGCCACCCGCACCACCGCTTGGCTTTTTCCCCCACGGGCTTTGATTATCGGCCATGTTTTCCTCGTGCGCGTTTTGTTTTTTTGACATATAGGGTGAATTGCTTCCTGCTTCAAGCAATCTAATAGGTAGCGTGAGAGAGAACCCCGATGAAACCAGCGCCCGAACTGCAACGCCCACCGAGTATCAATCATTCTCCCATCCCGCATGTGGGGCGCATTATTGCGGTGGCCTCAGGCAAAGGCGGTGTGGGCAAATCCACGGTCACGGTCAACCTCGCCCATGCCCTCACGGCGGCTGGTAAACGCGTGGGTATTCTGGATGCGGATATTTACGGGCCAAGCATTCCACGCATGCTCGGGCTTGAGACCTATCTGAAACCCGAAATCGCAGATAACTTGATGGTGCCGCCCATCGCGCACGGCATCCGCGCGATGTCGATGGCGCTGATCACGGGGGATGAAGCAGCGGTGCTGCGCGCGCCGATGATTACCAAAGCGCTTGTGCAGTTCCTGCGCCTCACCCGCTGGGGCACTGCCGAAGAACCATGCGATATTTTGTTGGTTGATTTGCCGCCCGGCACCGGCGATGTGACCTTAAGCCTCGCCCAGAATGCGCCACTCGTTGGGCTCATCCTCGTCACCACCCCGCAGGATGTGGCGGTGATTGATGCCGACAAATGCGCAAGCGCCTTTCATAAGCTCAAGGTGCCGCTCCTCGGTGTCGTCGAGAATATGAGCTATTTCACCGACCCTCAAGGCAACAGCCACGCCCTATTTGGCGCAGGCGGCGGTGCCAAACTGGCCACTAAATATAACAGCAAGCTCATCGCCAAACTGCCGCTTGACCCCGCCATTGGTGTAAGCGCCGACCAAGGGCAGAACTACATTGCGATGCACACGCAGTCGCCCGCTGCCCAGGCGTTTCAGCAGCTCGTGAAGGCGATGATAGTTGTTTGAATTTAGTGTGAGACGACAGCGAAACCGCTCGCGTTTTGAGAACCGCCGCGCAAGTGCACGTTTGAGTGCATGCGCAGCGGAAGCGCAAAAACGTGAGGGTTGCAGCCGAGTATCACACTAAATTCAAATGACTATATCTAGCGGTCACTCTCCATGACTTTGGTCCAAGCGGCAACGAAATCACGCACGAACTGCTCTTTCCCGTCGCTTGAGGCATAGACCTCCGCCACGGCGCGCAGCTCGCTGTTCGAGCCGAACACGAGATCAACCTGGGTTACGGTCTGACGATTACACGCTCGGCCAGAACGGACCGAGCGCGAGCTCACCAAACAGCTGTTTCACGGCTTCTGCCCGATTATCTGGCGCTCGGTGAGCCAACCCTTGACCAATTCGGGCCAGATCGCATGACGCGCCTCGGGCGTCCGCCGCGCGAAGGCATGACCACCGGAGGCAAAGAAATGTACCTCTGCCGGGACACCTGCCGCGTCGAGTGCTCGGGCATATAGTGTACTGTTGCAGATTGGGTTCACATCGTCGTCCCAGGCTGCAATCAGGAAGGTGGGAGGTGTCCTCGATGTGACCTCAAGGTTGGCAGGGAGGATCTCTCCGGGCCGGCACAGGTGGCCAGGATAGAAGGCAATCGCGAAGTCCGGCCGGCTGCTGATGGTATCGATGTCATCGACAGGCATGTAGGCCGGCGCGAAGATATTGCTCGTCTGCACCGCCAGATAGCCACCGGCGGAAAAGCCCATAACGCCGATGCGGTCTCGATCAATGCCCAGTTCCTCCGCGCGCGATCTGACCAATCGGATGGCACGCTGGGCATCCTGCAAGGCGCGTGGCCTGTCGGGCTCGACCCCGCAGTCACATGACGCATCGTAGTGGTGTCCAGTTCTGGGGACGCGATACTTCACTAGAATGCAGGCGATACCCTGTGCGCTGACCCAGTCGCAGATCTCAGTTCCTTGCAAAGTAAGGACGACCGCCTTAAAGCCACCGCCGGGGAAGACAAGGATCGCCGCGCCGTTCGGCTTGCCGCGCGCGGCTATGACCGTGATGGTTGGCACAGACACATCGAGTGCAGCCTCGGAGATGCTGCCAAACAGGGCTTTCGGGGTTGGGTTCACGAGCACAGTTTCGGGCTGAAAGTCCACGTTCTGCATATCAGGTGCCTGGTCCGGCCAGAGCGGGGTCTGGATAAGCCCGGCTGGTGGTACCCAGGGCCCGGGCCGGACAAACTTGCCACCGCTTAGCACAGGCGCGCTAGTTACCTCCGCGGATGTGGCAGGTTGCGGGAAAAATGCCCCGGTCATCCCGGCACCGGCCGCCACAAGCAGGAGGCTCAAAATGTATCGAGCCAAGGCCATTTGATATCTCATTTGCCCCGCTACGCTGTGTGAAGACAAGGCGAGGATTAATCGGGCAAAGAGCCTCGAGCGCTCGCGTTTAATGCCGTAGTCTTGCGTTGGTATTTTCAGAACAACCTCCCTGGAATTCGCTGCACAATCAGTCGTCGAAAACCTGTACGCCTTTCGATGGATCACTTCGGTAATGGGCTAATCTCGTCTCGATATCGCCAAGGTGAATCTCAAGTTTGTGTCCGTCCGGGTCCAGAAAGTAAATCGAAGCCCCTTCGCTTCGGTTTTCCTTCCAGGCGCCACAAGTTTCCTTCAATCTTTCACTCATCTCGGCGAATTCCACGTCAGGGATGCTGAATGCGAAATGCGTATAGTCTGGATGTGGCGACGTTCTTACAAGATCGTCGCGTGATAGGCATAGCCAGAGTGAACCAACCTCGAGGTAGGCACCATCCTTCCACAACGCCCGAACCGAACAACCGAGCAGGTCTCGGTAAAATGTCACAGACCGCTGTACGTCTGCTACGGCTAGCGTGATGTGGTTTAGTCCGCTCACGCGCGAGGCTGTGCGCGTGCTCATTTCAAAGCCTCGACTTGAAGAAACACAATCTCATGGTCATCGAAGTTAAGCAGTTCCATCGCTTTTGACCTCCATCGGCAAGAACAGCTTCCCTACCGGTACACGCGCAGTCGCCCGCCGCCCAGGCGTTTCAGCAGCTCGTGAATGCTATTGTCTAGCGGTCACTCTCCATGACTTTGGTCCAAGCGGCAACGAAATCACGCACAAACTGCTCTTTCCCGTCGCTTGAGGCATAGACCTCCGCCACGGCGCGCAGCTCGCTGTTCGAGCCGAACACGAGATCAACCGGGGTGGCGGTCCATTTCGCTTTGCCTGTCTTGCGGTCAACACCGTCATAGACCCCATCCGCTTTCGCCTTTTGCCATTTGGTCGACATATCGAGCAGGTTGACGAAGAAGTCATTGCTCAAGGTGCCGGGCTTATCGGTGAACACGCCATGTTTGCTGCCGCCCACATTGGCATTGAGGTTGCGCAAGCCACCCACCAGCACCGTCATCTGCGGCACGGTGAGGTCAAGCAAATCCGCCTTATCGACCAGCATTTCCGCAGGCGAAAGGTAACTTGCCGGGGTGTAGTAGTTACGGAATCCATCGGCTGCCGGCTCCAAAAAGCCAAACGAGACTTCATCCGTCTGTGCTTGGGTCGCATCGCCACGGCCGGGCTTGAACGGCACCTCCACAGGCGTGCCAGCGTCCTTCGCTGCTTTTTCAATCGCTGCGTTGCCCGCAAGCACAATCAAATCCGCCATCGAGATTTTCACGCCACCAGCGGCTTTGCTGTTGAACTCGCTTTGAATGGCCTCAAGCTTACTCAGCACCGTCACCAGCTCTTTGGGGTCATTCACTGCCCAGTCTTTTTGCGGAGCAAGACGCAGACGACCGCCATTGGCGCCACCACGCCCATCGCTTGACCGGTAGGTCGAGGCCGAGGCCCATGCCGTGCGCACCAGTTGTGGCACAGTCAAGCCACTGCTTAACACCTGCTGCTTAAGTGCCGCGATATCGCTTGCCACTACCAGCGGGTGATCGACGGCCGTAATCGGGTCCTGCCAGACCAGCTCTTCTTTTGGCACTTCACTGCCAAGATAGCGCTTTTTAGGCCCCATATCACGGTGCGTCAGCTTGAACCACGCACGCGCAAATGCTTTTTGGAACTCTTCCGGGTTCTCCAAAAGCGCTCCGCAATCGCGCGGTATTTCGGATCTTCCTTGAATGCCAGATCCGCCGTCGTCATCACGATCGGGTTTTTCTTATCCTTAACATGCGCATCAGGCACCACGCTGTGCATCGCCTTATCCTTCGGTATCCACTGAATACCGCCCGCAGGGCTGCGCGTTTGTACCCACTCATTCTTTAATAGGTTGGTGAGATACAGCATGCTCCATTGCGTCGGTGCTTGCGTCCATGCGCCTTCAAGCGGGCTGGTCGTCGTATCTTCCGAGTGACCTTTACCGCATTTGTTTTTCCAACCAAGACCTTGCTCTTCAACGCCTGCGGCGGCGGGTTCCTTACCTAAGCAATCATGCTTGTGCGCACCATGCATCTTGCCAAACGTATGGCCACCTGCGGTGAGGGCAAGGGTCTCTTCGTCGTTCATCGCCATGCGGCCGAATGATTCACGAATATCCTTAGCCGACCCAAGCGGATCAGGTTTGCCGTTCGGGCCTTCGGGGTTCACATAAATCAGGCCCATATGCACCGCAGCGAGCGGCTTTTTGAGCGTGCCATCCTTATCGCGGCGATTGCTTTCAAGCATTTTTGTTTCCGGGCCCCAATAGACCACATCCGGCTCCCAGTCATCGGCGCGGCCACCGGCAAAGCCATAGGTCTCAAAGCCCATGTTTTCCATCGCCACATTGCCAGCAAGCACGAGCAAATCCCCCCATGAAAGGCTGCGGCCATATTTCTGTTTCACCGGCCACAAAAGGCGGCGCGCCTTATCAAGGTTGGCATTATCCGGCCAGCTATTGAGCGGCTCAAAGCGTTGCTGACCACCACCTGCACCGCCACGGCCGTCATTGGTGCGGTAGGTGCCCGCACTGTGCCATGTCATACGAATGAAGAAGGGCCCATAGTTACCCCAATCCGAGGGCCACCAGTCCTGCGAGGTGGTGAGCACCGCGTTGATGTCTTGCTTCACCGCCTTGAGGTCGAGCTTGGCGAATTCACGGGCGTAGTCAAAGTCACTGCCATACGGGTTCGAACGCGCATCATGGTCACGCAGTGGCGCAAGGTCGAGCTTTTCGGGCCACCAGAACTGATTCGATTTTGTATCTGCAGCCGCTGCCCATGCGGTGGATGCCCCAAAGCCAATAATTGCTGCAACGAGTGGCATCGTGGTGCGGGTGATGTGTTTCATAAGTCCTCACTATGCGGAGTTGTACGTCGACAAAAACGTTAGCGCGCCATACATCACAGGCGCAAGTGTATAGTTTGCAATACTTAAGAATCATGTGGAAAATGCTTAAGCGCCTCAAACAATAGTTCGCGCGCGTTAGATAGTGTCGATAATTCGCTAGGCTTCTTGCGAAAACAGCAGGCTACGAGAACCGCAACGCAAGTGTACGTTAAAGTACATGCGTAGCGGAAGCGCAGTAGCCTAATGTTTGCAGCAGGGCATAGTAGAATTAGCGACGCTATCTAAAAATTCATCTGACGGATGTCGGTGATGACCGATTGGCCATATTCCCAAGGGCGTGCCTCAGGAGCGGGTTGCTGAGGGGCGGGATGCTCCTGCGCCACCGGTTGTTGCGGGGTTATCGAAGCGATGTAGGGATCAACACTGGCTTGTTGTTGCTGGACTGGGGGGGTCGTCGTCGCCTGCTGTGCCTGTGCGGCATGAGCACTTAACAAAAATAACAGCACGGCAGCCAGCGATTTCATAATCAGCCCTTTGTTTGGCTTGATAGTGTATTCTGCATACATGCTGCACTGCAACATGTCCAGCATAATTTGTGCGCCGCACAAAAAATAAACGGGCATGGCTCTAAGTGGGCCAAACCCTGATTAAGCAATTAATAAATCTGGAATAAGTGGGTTAAGGACGTTTCCGGAACGCCTCAAGGCTAATGACCTTCTCGTCATTCGCTGCTTCATCCGCACGGCTGGGTGCGTCTTCTTCAAACGCGGCCATGGAGGGTTTTTCATGCGCCGTGCGGCCAGTGGCAGGGCAGGAAACCGCCTCATCCGAGCCTGAGTTGGCCGCAAATTGCTTGCCATGAAACTGCAAACCGAACTTGATCGAAGGGTCGGCAAATGCCGTCAACGCGTCGAACGGTACCACCAGTTTTTCGGGGATATTATTGAACGACAGCATAATGGAAAATTGCTTATCCGAAATTTTCAAATCCCAGAACTGATGCTGAACCACAATCGTGATTTCCTCAGGGTAACGGGCCTTGAGCTGCGGGCTGATGCTCACACCGGGGAAATTCGTTTGGAACGAAATGAAGAAGTGATGCTCGCCTTGCAGCCCAAACTTATCGACATGCACGAGCGCCTCGCGCACCACACCACGCATGGCTGCGTCAATCAGGCCGGGATAATCAATGGTGTCGTGTGTCATGAGCCTCTTATAGCGCGGTTTGAGGCGTTGCGCCACTTAAAAGAAAATTCAGGTGAGGGGATTCTGTTGCCCAGCTCCCCTCGGGCTGCGTTTACAGGCTAGAACCTGTCAGGCGACACTAAGCCGCGAGACGGGCTGCTACGACGTTGTTGTCGTTAGCTGCAACGAGTGCTACGTTGTCGTTTGCACTTAGAAATTGACCCGATTATGGGAGATCACCCCAGGCAAAGACGATGTCTTTATTGCGGTTGTCGATGCTAATTCGGCCCCAGACTTTGCTTTGCTTCCGGTGATTTCTGTTAAAAATCACCATGAAACGCCGCCTTGCGGAATGATGGCTCGCGTGAGCTACTGCCCTCGCCTTTTTACTGCCATTTACCACCCCGCAAACACCTGGTGGAGCCGCCGGGCTCTGCCCCCGGGTCCAATCCGACTATTCCACGTCGCGTTTATCACCATAGTTACTTGCGTAACGCTCTAAATATAGCGCACCCCCGCAGCGAATGCAAGGCGGCGTTCAACCGGCACTTTCGTCACCAAACCGTCACATAAATTTGCGCGCACCGTCATCATGCTGTCACAATTCTTTGCTAGGGTGTGAGTAGGAGAAAATACCATGAGCAGCAACAATAACCCGCAAGCAACACCCCAACCCCCAGCAGAGGAAACGGCAGCACCTGTAGCGCCCGCACCTGCTGCAAGTGCCTCTGCAGCACCTGCATCCGCCCCCGAGGGTAATCCACCCGTGGTCGATGGCATCATCCGCCTGCGCGACGCGAGCGGAGCATTGCATGATTATTCCATCGATAGTTTCGATACCGCTTCCGCCGAGGATGTTTTCAGCTTACTACCCACGAACTGGCAGAGCAGGATTGAGGCACAAGCTGCATTCTTCGAGAACTATCAACGTACGATTAGCGACATTCCTGAAGAGCTGCGCGCACCCGGTGCCCTCGAGCGACTCTTCAATACCATGCGTGAACAAGGAGGCTACCTAAGCGAAGAGACCTCCCCTGCTGTGCGGGCCTTCCTTGACGGTCCAAACGCGGCAGGCTTCGCGCAATAGTGGTTTATTCAAAGGCTATCAAACCGCCGATGCCATCGGCAATCTCATCGCTGGTGGTGCCAATATCGTTACCTCTTTGCCCGGTCAGTATATTGATGCGCTAGCCCTCCCCGTGCGCGGGCTAATCTATGCTGGTGGCGCAATCAGCAACGAGCTAAACGCCTTGCCCGTGCTCTCACGCGAACAAGCCTTGACCATGGCAACGGCTTATCAGGGCATGATGTATATGGCGACCGAGTCAGAATTCGCGCCCAGAGAAACACGCACTGAAGCCCCCGGTGCGGTCGGTACGGCCGTCGGCGGCATTCAGTCCGCGTTCAATTATGTTGCCGTGGGTGGAATTGCGGTCTGGAATCTTGTCAAAGGCTGGTTCACAGGCGAGCGCGTCAACTGGGATCAAGCGTGGGCTGATGCCGAAAATTATTGGACAGAAGGTAAAGGGCTTCGTAGTGCTTCAGAAATTGCGCAAACCAATGCGGTTGCTTCGTCGCTTGACGAGGTGCGCCCTGCAGTTGAAGCACGCCTGCGTCAGACCACCATCAATGGCGTTAACATGGCGCCCTATCTGGGTGTCGAGAATGGCAGCCTCATTGTGGGGCAAGACGGTACCGTTTCTACCTTCAACGGCCAGGATGCAGCACCCACCCCTATCATGGGACCCGACGGAACCACCCCGCTGCAAGCCGGGCAAATTGAACAGACAAACTTACAAGGCGTCCCAGGCTCACTCGGTCAGGACCGCTCGATATCTGGCCTCACGACGACTGGTCTCGCAGTTGGCGGTGCCGCCCTCACCTATCGCGGCGCAGCGCAAGGCTTTGCCCGCACGATGGTCATAGGTAACCGCCCGGGAATTGAGCGGACGCTGCGCTCTACCAACAGCACACTTAACGCTGCCCAAGCAAGGCTTGACGCCTTTGACGACGGCACGCGAACAACGAACTGGCGTGGCCGTCCGCTTGACCGCGCCGCGCTGCAAAATGCAGTCGACCTCGCTGAGGACGCGCGCAATACAGCGGCAAACCGCTTGGCTGCTTTACCCGCTGATCCAATTGCCGATGCACAGAATTCATCCAGCCGTATCACACGCACGCTGGGTAACTTGGCGGACGATGCGAATCATACACTCCCTGCCGACGCTTCACGCTGGCAGCGTGCCGTTAGCCGTGTCACTTCGTTTGGTCGCCCATTAGGGGCTGGTCTTGCCCATACATTCAATGCTGGGTCCGGTGCTGTCACAGGTACGGTCAACGGGGTAGCAAGTGCCATCACTCCGAATACCCCATCACCAGGAGGATTCTTTGGATCGTTCGGTCGCTGGGCATCGCGTGGACTGAATGCGTTCGCGCCACTTTACACTGCAAATCAAACCCTCACGAATTTCAATGAAGGTGATGTTGCAGGTACAGCAATCCATGGCACACAAACCGCCGCTATTGCAGGCACCATGGCACGCATCGGCTTCAGCCGCGCCACCCCGATTGTCGGCGGCCTTGTTTCAGGCGGTGAGTTCGTGAATGCTGCGGCCCATGGCGACCGTAACGGCATGGTCAGCTCTGGCATTGATTTAGGCCTCATCGGTGGCGGTGCAGCGATTGGTGCTGCAGCGGGCGCAATTGGTGGACCGCTTGCCCCGGCAACCGTTCCCGCCGGCGCTGCCATCGGCGCAACTGTCGGCGGCCTGGCCGTCGCTGGCCGCGCGATCTACAACATATTCTGGGGTGAAAGCCCTGCACCGCAGACAGCGGCCAGTGCGCCCGCCCCACGCGCGACACCCGCACCGCAAGTCGCTGCCGTCGTCAATGCGCCTCAGCCTGGGCTTTCAAACGATGAAACCGTCGCTGCCCTGATGGCGCAGAATCAGCTCCTCATGCAGCAGCTGCAAATGGCCACAGGCCGTGCCGGCAACGGGCAGGTGGCCTTCAATGCCAACGCCTTTAGCGGGCTACAAACTGGCGCTGGCTCCGCGCTGGTTCAAAATAACGGTGGCCAGCGTCCTCAGGTGATTCGTCTCAACGTCTGACCCTGCCCTACTGCTCACACATGTGGGTAAGGCTACCGCACTGCTTGCGTGGCCCTGCCATTGCGCTAGCATGGTTTTAATTAAATAGTAGCATTTTAACTGCTGGTTTTAGGCCCGCGTAGCCTTCCATGGCGAGCCGAGCAATGCTCGGAGGGGGTAAGGAGCGCAGCGACGTAGGGGGCGATGCCCCCTTCAATATAAGGAGCACGACTATGGCGGTAACCGCAATCAAGGACGACGCGATGGACAACCAACCCATGGATGAAACCTTCACCACCAAACGCGCGACCTCGCCCGCCCTTGAGGCAATTTTATACGACACCATCCCGGTGCTCGATCACGGCTTCATTCGGGTGATCGATTACATGGGCGATGACGCCGCGATCGTGCAGGCCGCCCGCGTATCCTATGGCCGTGGCACCAAGCAGGTGAGCCAGGATAAAGGCCTCATCAACTACCTCATGCGCCACTGGCACTCCACGCCGTTTGAAATGTGCGAAATCAAATTCCATGTGAAGCTACCGATTTTTGTGGCGCGGCAATGGATTCGCCACCGCACTGCGAACGTAAACGAATATTCGGCGCGCTACTCCATCATGGACAAGGAATTCTACATTCCGGATGCATCTCAACTCGCGCCGCAATCGAAAAAGAACCATCAGGGCCGCGGTGGCGACACCCTGAGCGCCGAGGAATCCAAGCGCGTGCTTGAGATTTTGAAGGGCGATTCCGAGCAGGTTTATGGCCATTACGAAGAGCTGATGAACTGCGACGAAAAAGGCACCGTGCTTGATGAAAGCAAATCCGGCATCGCCCGCGAACTGGCGCGCATGAACCTGACGCTGAACTACTACACCCAGTGGTATTGGAAAATTGACCTGCATAACCTCATGCATTTCCTCATGCTGCGCGCCGACCCCCACGCGCAATACGAGATCCGCGTCTATGCCGATGCGATGATCAAGGTCGTCGAGAAATGGGTTCCCTTCGCGTTCGATGCGTTCCAGGAGCATCGCCTGCATGGCAGCCGCCTCTCGCGCACGGGCCTCGCCGTCGTCAAACGCATGATCGCAGGTGAGAAGGTAACGCAGGAGACTTCAGGCCTCACCAAACGCGAGTGGGACGAACTGATGGCAACGCTGGGTTAAATTTTCCTGCGCGCCACTCTGCGATCGTAAAAACGAAACAGGAATGGATTCACCACGATCGACAGCATCGCTCCAGCGAGAATTAGGTTGTACAAGTCCTGTGTGATAAGCCCTTTGCTCAAGGCAAGGCCGCCCAAAATGAACGAGAACTCGCCTATCTGTGCAAGACCAATCGCAACCGGGTAGACAACGTCACGCGGCTGCTTGAACCAGCCAGTGATCACTAATGCCACCGCTGCCTTAACCAGCACAATGATAAGAAATGTCGTCAGCACGCCAATCGGCTGATCGAGTAGTGTATGCGGGTCGAATAACATACCCACCGAGACAAAAAATAGCACCGAGAATGCATCGCGCATTTGAATCGAACTATCGGCAGCGCGGCGACCGATCTCCGTTTCATTAAGCATCACGCCCGCGAGGAATGCGCCAAGCGCCAGCGATGCATCGAAAACGACATAGGCAATGAGTGCAAAGCCCAAAGCAATCGCAAGTGTGCCAAGCGTGTTCAACTCATCGGATTTAACGGCCGCAGTACGCATTAAAATCCATGGCAACACGCGCCGCCCGACAATCAGCATGAATGCAAAAAATGCACCTATTTTGAGGATGACCGTAAGCAGCAAGGTGCCAACCATACTCGCCGAGATAGCCGTCTTGCTAGCGAACATTTCCGCCAGCACCGGCAGCATCACCAAGGCCAGCACCATCGGCGATATCTTCAACGATGAGCCAGCTAACGGCAATTTTACCACCCGCACTTTCAAGTAACTGTCGCTGCTCAAGTGAGCGGATCAATACAATCGTGCTGGCGACCGAAAGCGCAAACCCAAAGATAATGGCTGCAACCATGTCATGCCCAAGCTGCATTGCCAATAACGCCCCAATCGCTGTCGCCGCGAGCATTTGCACAACAGCACCAGGTAACGCTACTTTTCGGCTCTCAAGCAAATCACGCAACGAAAAATGCAGACCAACACCGAACATCAGCAGGATAATTCCAATTTCAGCGAGTTGCTTGGCCAGCGAAACATCGGCCACAAAGCCCGGCGTATGGGGGCCAATCGCCACCCCGGCAAGCAGATACCCAAAAATAGCAGGCAATTTAAGGGTTTTTGCCGCCATGCCAAAAATAAACGCGACAACAATTCCGGATATAATCGTGAATATAAGCGTGTATTCCATGCGCACAGTATAGGATACATGGATTGAGAAACAAGGCTAGATGCGGTGATGGCAATACTAGCCTAGCATCTTTCCATCTGGGCCATACAGACCCGTATTTGCATTCCGCTCTGCCGTGCCCCGCAGCCATTCATCTTTGGGCACTGCGGTTCCCGCCTGTGTTGCGGGCTTGCCTTTGAATGCCAATGTTTTCTGCGGCGTGCGTGCCGGGTTGCGCGCATCCATCGGCTGGATGGACACTACCGGTTCAACCGGGGGAATGGCAGGGGGGCGTTTTTCAATTTTCATATCTCAAGGATAGCATTTTTGCGTAAACCCATGCATGAAGAATATATGACATTCGCCATGCAAAAACTCATCGCCATTGCTAACGTCGCCGCCGAGATAGGCGAGGTGCCGATTGCAGCGGCCTTAGTGGGGCCAGATGGCGTGGCCGTCGCTACCTTCCATAACGAGGTCGAGGCGAGGCGCGATGCTACCGCCCATGCGGAGCTTTTGGCCATCCAGATGGCCTGCCGCAAATTGGGCCGCAAATCGCTTGAGGACTACACGCTCTATGTCACGCTCGAGCCCTGCGCCATGTGCGCGCAAGCCATCGCCCATGCGCGCATCGGCAAGCTGGCGTTCGGTGCCTATGATGTGAAGGGCGGCGGGGTCGAGCATGGCGCGCGCATCTTCCAGCAGCCCACCTGCCACCACCGGCCGGAAATCATCGGCGGGGTGATGGAGGCTGAATGTGGCGCATTACTGACAGAGTTTTTTAAACAACGGCGCGGGTAGTGCCACTGGCTTGGGGGATTGCCCCAGCAGGCGGGGCAGAAGCATACGCGGCAAGGCTCGCCAGCGTCGCATCCGGGTTATTGCGATATTGCTCGACCAGTTCGCGTGCGCGGGCTTCGGCGGTCGCCGGGTCACGCGTCATCTGTGCGCGCACCGCGTCCATCATCACCTGCACCTCGGAGGCCTGGGCATAGCCGTTATGCCCCGTATCGATCGGGATGTCGCGCTCGCGCCCGACAATCTGGCCCAGCCCCGTGTTGATCCAATCATCACGTGTCATGTATTGTCGCGCGCGATTATCATCATTGCCCAGAATCGCCATGATCTGGTCGCGTTCGGCGCCCGTAAAGCTGCGCGTTGCGCCATAGCCGATGAGATTCAACTGCCCCTGATACTGCGGGAAGCTCTCCGCGAATTTTGGGATCAGCCGTGCCGCCGCATCCGAGCCATAGGAATGCCCGGCGATGGTAATTTCAGGCGCCGTGCCCGGGTGGCGCGCTGCCACCTCATTCACAATCCGGGTGATGTCACCTTGCGCCCCTTGCCAGAACTGATCGGCCTGCGCCTGACACTCCGTCGAGCTACGGCCAAGCAGTGCATTCCAGATCCCACTGATAGGGGAAAACCAGTCGCGCGACGGGTTCATGCCGCGAATGACAAGGCTGATACGCGGCGGTGCTGCCGTCTCATCCACCAGCAGCACGCCTTGATGGTTGCTGCTGCTCTGGCCAATGCTGGTATCGCCGTGATTAATGAGATAGGCCCGAGTGGTGGTGCCATTATTCAATCCGCGATCGGTGAATTTCTGCATCATCTG